>NZ_CP184372.1:0-35000 GCF_049913315.1 Exiguobacterium sp. R-17
ATGAAAAACGCTGCCGAACTTTGGCATAATGTCTTATCTGTGATTGAGGAAGAGGAACGAACACCGAAAGCCAGTTATGATATGTGGTTGAAGTCCACAGAAGGCGTTACGCTAAATGGAACGACTTTACTCGTTTCAGCACCGGCTGCATTTACGGTGACGTGGCTTGAGCGCCAGTACTTATCTTTACTCGAAGACACAGTTGAGGAAGTAACCGGAAGCCGACTCGATATTCAGTTCATTGAAGAGGGACAAGCGAAGAAAATGCTCGATCGACAAGAAGAGGAACGGATCGAAGCAACACCGGCTCCAAAATCACGTCCATTGAACACGCGCAAACCGACAGATGAACTGACGATGAGTGAACTTGGACAATTAAATGAGAAGTACACGTTCGATACATTTGTCATCGGATCGGGGAACCGTTTTGCACACGCCGCTTCACTGGCTGTTGCTGAAGCACCTGCTAAAGCATATAATCCGCTTTTCATCTACGGTGGCGTTGGTCTTGGCAAAACCCATCTGATGCATGCCATCGGACAGTACGTTCAAGATCAAAATCTTGGGACACGGATTGCCTATGTCTCTTCTGAACGCTTTACAAATGACTTTATTAACTCCATCCGTGATAATAAGACGGTTGAGTTTCGAAATAAATACCGTAACATCGATGTCCTCTTAATTGATGACATCCAGTTCCTTGCGGGCAAAGAACAGACGCAAGAAGAGTTTTTCCACACATTTAATGCACTGCATAACGACCAAAAACAAATCATCATTTCGAGTGACCGACCGCCAAAAGAGATTCCAACGCTTGAAGATCGGCTCCGTTCTCGTTTTGAATGGGGATTGATTACCGACATCACGCCACCGGATCTCGAGACACGGATTGCAATCTTACGGAAAAAGGCGAATGCTGAACAGCTTGATGTCTCAAACGAAGTCATGCTCTACATCGCGAGTCAGATTGATACGAATATCCGTGAGCTCGAAGGAGCGTTGACGCGTGTCATCGCTTATGCGAATCTCGTCGGACGACCGATTGATCCAAATGTCGCTGCAGAAGCCTTGCATAACATCATGCCAGTCGCTGAACCGCGTAAAGTCACGATTCGTGACATCCAGGAGTCGGTCAGTAAGCATTTCAACTTGCCGTTTGATGATCTTAAGGCGAAGAAACGGACGAAATCGATTGCCTTTCCACGTCAAATCGCGATGTATCTTTCGCGTGAGATGACGGAAAGCTCATTACCGAAGATTGGGGAGGAATTTGGAGGACGCGACCATACCACCGTCATCCATGCCCATGAAAAGATCAGTATGTTGATCAAATCAGACGGTGAAACAGGAAAAGTCATCGAACAAATCAAGCATGAGTTGAAGCATTCGTAAAACTGTGGATAAACATGTGGATAAAGTAGGGTGGTTATCCACAACTTATCCACACCGTTTTTGGCTCTATATCAAGTTATCCACCGACTTATCCACACTATCCACAGCCCCTAAGACTATTATTAAAAAAATATATTATTATGTTATGATGGGCGCATGCCCATTATTTTCGAGAGGAGTCTAACGACGATATGCATATCACCATTCAACGCGAAGCTTTAATTCAAGCAGTACAAGATGTAGCCAAAGCGGTCTCATCCCGCACGACGATTCCGATTCTGACAGGGATCAAACTCGAAGCTCATGGAGATGGCATGACGCTGACAGGAAGCGATACAGAAATCTCGATTGAACGGACGATCTATGCAGAAGAGAACGGAACGTCTTATGTCACGGTCCACCGTGCTGGTAGTGTCGTCTTGAATGCCCGCTTCTTCGGCGATATCGTCAAAAAGATGCCAAAAGACGAAGTGACACTTGAAGTCTCACCGAACTTCATGACACGGATTCAGTCAGGAACAGCGGAATTCCATTTAAACGGTCTTGATCCAGATGAGTTCCCACGTCTTCCACAAGTCGATGGGGGACAACGTTTCCGTTTACCGGCTGATCTCTTACGGTCGATGATTCGTCAAACAAGCTTTGCTGTCGCTGTTCAAGAAACACGTCCTGTTCTCACAGGTGTGAACTTCTCAGCCGACAAAGGCATCTTGACGTGTGTCTCAACGGATAGTCACCGTTTAGCCCTGCGTCGTGCTCAGTTTGAGACAGATACGGACATCTCGTTCCAGAACGTCATCGTTCCTGGTAAGAGCTTAAATGAATTATCGAAGTTACTTGGGGATGGTCATGTGGATATTACGATCACGAACCAACAAATCTTGTTCAAGATGAAACACGTCCTCTTCTTCTCGCGTCTACTTGACGGAAACTATCCGGATACATCACGTTTGATTCCAGAAGAGTATCGGACAGCTGTCCGCATGAACGCGAAAGAATTGCTCCAAGCGATCGATCGCGCGTCACTGCTCGCACGTGAGGACCGTAACAACGTCATCAAGTTTGCAGCTGAAGGAACGACAGCGGTCGAGATCTCTTCGCATTCACCAGAAGTCGGGAAAGTCTCGGAGCAAGTCAGCATCCTTTCGCTTGAAGGGGAAGAACTGAAAATCTCGTTCAACTCGAAGTACATGATGGATGCCTTAAAGGCGCTTGACGCGACAGATATCGAAATCCAGTTCACGGGTTCGATTCGTCCATTCATCTTGCATCCAGTTGATCAAGATAACGTCTTGCAACTGATTCTTCCAGTCCGGACGGCGTAAGCATCAACATAAAACACGTGACAAGACGGGTTCGATCGTTTCGACATCGGACCCGTCTTTTTCGTATAGCGTATATACGTTCGGGAATTTTGCTAAATCGTTCAATATTTAGTACAATAAAGAGTACGTCATTTATAATATGTAGGTAGGAGGAGTCAATCCATGCAAGAAATCAGAATTACAACGGAATATGTCACATTAGGGCAGTTCCTGAAACTGTCGGATATCATCTCAAGCGGAGGGCAAGCCAAACCGTTTTTAGCAGAGGTGCCAATTCTAGTCAACGGCGAAGTCGATCAGCGACGTGGTCGTAAATTACGGGATGGAGACATCATTGATGTAGAAGACTACGGTCAGTTCATCATCAAGAACGAGGGTAACTAACGTGCGGCTGGATTCAGTCCGACTCAGTCATTATCGCAACTATGACGCACTCGAACTGTCATTCTCCGAAAAGACGAATGTTCTGATTGGTGAAAATGCACAAGGGAAGACGAACTTATTGGAAGCGATCTATGTTCTCGCTCTCGCGAAGTCTCACCGGACGACGCATGATAAGGAACTGATTGGTTGGGACCAGGAGACGGCGCGCGTCGAAGGACGTGTCGTCAAACGAACAGGTTCTCATGTCCAGGAGATCGTCATCTCGGGTCGCGGGAAAAAAGCAAAACTAAATCATCTAGAGCAACGACGCTTGAGTGATTATGTCGGGGCACTGAACATCGTTTTATTCGCCCCGGAAGATTTGCATATCGTCAAAGGCAGTCCACAAGTCCGCCGACGGTTTCTCGATATGGAGATCGGTCAAGTTAGCCCGGTCTATTTGCATGAATTGAGTCAGTATCTGAAAGTGTTGAAGCAGCGCAACGCGTTGCTGAAACAACTGTCCATGAAGGGAGGAGACGAGACCTTCCTTGATATCTTGACGGAGCAAATGATTACGCTAGCCGTTAAAATCGTTCAGCGCCGCCATCATTTCATGGCCCAACTCGAAAAGTGGGCACGACCGATTCATGACGGAATTAGTCGTGGACAGGAAGAACTCGCGCTCATCTATCGTTCGGACACATTTGGCAATGAATTACTCGATGTCGAAGGAATGACTGCGTCCTACACGCAGAAGTTTGGTAAAATAAAAGAAAATGAAATCCGAAGAGGAGTTACGTTGTTTGGACCACATCGTGATGACTTTGAGATGGAAGTCAACGGACGAAACGTCCAAACATATGGTTCACAAGGACAACAACGAACAGCAGCCCTCTCGTTAAAGCTTGCAGAGATCGAATTGATTCACGAGGAAGTCGGAGAGTATCCACTTCTTCTACTCGACGATGTCTTATCCGAGCTTGATGATCATCGTCAAACACATTTGCTCGATACGATGCAACAAAAGGTCCAGACGATCCTGACGACGACAAGCGTCGATGGGATTGCGCATGAAACGATCAACCAAGCGAAGTTGTTCCACGTGAAACAAGGGACGGTCGATTTGGAAGAGACATCATATAAAGAAACAGTAGGTGAGAAAACCGATGAGTAATCATGAAGATATGGAATTGGAACAAGGATACGGTGCCGATCAGATTCAAGTTCTTGAAGGATTAGAAGCAGTACGTAAACGTCCAGGGATGTATATCGGCTCGACGGCATCAAAAGGTCTCCATCACCTCGTATGGGAGATTGTCGATAACTCGATCGATGAGGCGCTCGCAGGATACTGTGACACGATCAAAGTCACGATCGAACCAGGGAACTCGATCTTAGTCGAGGATAACGGACGCGGTATTCCAGTCGACATTCAAGAGAAGATGGGTCGTCCTGCCGTTGAGGTCATCCTGACAGTCCTCCACGCCGGTGGTAAATTCGGCGGTGGCGGATATAAAGTATCGGGTGGATTACACGGTGTTGGGGCCTCGGTCGTTAACGCCCTGTCGACGAAACTTGAAGTATTCGTCAAACGGAATGAAAAGTTGTATTACCAAGCGTATCATCGCGGTGTACCAGCACAAGATCTTGAAGTGATTGGAACATCAGAAGAGACCGGAACGACGATTCGTTTCTTCCCAGACGGTGAGATTTTCCAAGAAACGCTCGAGTATGACTACGATTTGCTAGCGACACGCCTGCGGGAACTTGCTTTCTTAAACAAAGGCTTGAAGATCATCATCACGGACGATCGTGCGGATGAGCCGATGACGCGTAGTTTCCACTACGAAGGTGGGATTAAATCTTACGTCGAACACTTAAACCGTTCAAAAGAAGTCGTTCACGCAGAACCTGTCTACGTACACGGCACAAAAGACGGCATCGAAGTCGAAGTTGCACTTCAGTACAACGATGGATTTGCGTCAAATATCTACTCGTTCACGAACAACATCCCGACGCATGAGGGTGGTACGCACGAGACCGGCTTCAAGACAGCTTTGACACGCGTCATCAATGATTACGCGAAAAAGTTCGGTCTGATGAAGGATGCAGACGGTACACTGTCCGGTGAAGACGTACGGGAAGGGATGACAGCGATCGTTTCTGTCAAGCACCCGAACCCGCAGTTCGAAGGACAGACGAAGACGAAACTTGGGAATTCCGACGCACGTACGGTCACGGATTCGCTCTTCTCTGGTGCATTTGAGCAATTCATGCTTGAAAATCCGACGAACGCACGCGCAATCGTCGAAAAAGGGATGATGGCGTCGCGCGCCCGGATGGCAGCGAAACGCGCACGTGAATTGACACGCCGTAAAGGTGTTCTTGAAGTCAGCTCGCTTCCAGGTAAACTGGCCGACTGTTCGTCACGTGATGCGTCGATTTCCGAATTGTATATCGTTGAGGGTGACTCAGCGGGTGGTTCTGCGAAATCCGGACGTGATCGTCATTTCCAAGCAATCTTACCGATTCGCGGTAAAATCTTGAACGTTGAGAAAGCACGTCTTGATAAGATTCTTGGAAGCAATGAGATCCGGACGATCATCACGGCACTCGGGACAAGTATTGGTTCTGAGTTCAATATCGAGAAGGCACGCTACCACAAAGTCATCATCATGACCGATGCCGATGTCGATGGTGCCCACATCCGGACACTCTTGTTGACGTTCTTCTACCGTTACATGCGTCCGCTTGTCGAGCATGGATACGTCTATATCGCTCAGCCACCGCTATACGGAATCAAACAAGGGAAGAACATCACGTACGTGCACAACGAACGTGAATTGACAGAGGCGCTTGCAGCGCTTCCTGAAAACGCACGGTACGATATTCAGCGCTACAAAGGTCTTGGAGAGATGGATCCAGAGCAGCTTTGGGAAACGACGATGGATCCAAGTGGTCGTCAAATGTTGCGTGTCGAGCTTCAAGATGCGATCGAAGCGGATGAAGTCTTCGATATCTTGATGGGAGATCAGGTCGAACCACGACGCGACTTCATTCAATCTCACGCACATTACGTCAAGAACCTGGATATTTAACGCTGAACAGAGAGGGTGGCCAGAAGCATGTCCGAACAAAATCACGGAATCATCAAGGATATTAATATCAGTCAAGAGATGCGTACGTCCTTCATGGACTACGCGATGAGCGTCATCGTCGCACGTGCTCTTCCGGACGTACGGGACGGCTTAAAACCCGGACACCGCCGGATTCTCTATGCGATGAACGACCTCGGTATTCGTGCCGATAAACCACATAAAAAGTCTGCCCGTATCGTCGGGGAAGTCATCGGTAAGTATCACCCGCACGGGGATTCTGCCGTCTATGACACGATGGTCCGCATGGCGCAAGACTTCAGCTACCGCTACGAACTCGTCGATGGACACGGAAACTTCGGTTCAGTCGATGGAGACTCGGCGGCTGCGATGCGATATACGGAAGCTCGTATGTCAAAAATCGCGATGGAGATCGTTCGCGATATCAACAAAAACACAGTTGACTTCAAAGATAACTACGATGGTTCGGAACGCGAACCGGAAGTCTTACCGTCGCGCTTCCCGAACTTGCTCGTCAACGGTTCAAGCGGGATCGCGGTCGGGATGGCAACGAACATTCCGCCGCACCAGTTAGGTGAGGTCATCGATGGTGTCTTAGCATTGTCTCACGACCCAGAAATCACGATCCAAGAACTGATGCAGCACATTCCGGGACCTGATTTCCCGACAGCTGGTGAAATTCTTGGTCGTAGCGGGATTCGTCGCGCATATGAAACAGGACGTGGCTCTATCATCGTCCGTGCGAAAGCAGAAATCGAACAGACGAAAAAAGACCGGGAACGGATCATCGTGACGGAGTTGCCTTATCAGGTCAACAAAGCCCGCCTCGTTGAAAAGATTGCCGATCTCGTCCGCGAGAAAAAGATCGAAGGCATCACCGATTTACGGGATGAGTCAGATCGCCGCGGTATGCGGATCGTCATGGAAGTCCGTCGTGATGCGAATGCAAGTGTCATCTTAAACAACTTGTATAAACAGACGTCAATGCAAACAACATTTGGTGTCAACATGCTTGCGATCGTCGGAGGGCGTCCAAAAACATTGACGCTTAAAGAAATGCTCTATCATTACCTCGAGCATCAAAAAGAAATCGTTCGTCGTCGGACACAGTTCGATCTCGAAAAAGCAGAAGCACGTGAACACTTGCTCGCTGGTCTACGGATTGCGCTTGATCATTTGGATGAAGTCATTCAAATCATTCGCGGTAATCGGACAGCAGACGCAGCACGTGAACAGTTGATGGAGCGTTTTGCGTTATCTGAGAAACAATCACAAGCGATTCTCGATATGCGCTTACAACGCCTGACAGGTCTTGAGCGGGAAAAAATTGAAGCAGAATATGACGAAATCATGCAATTGATCGCGGAACTGAACCGCATCCTTGCGAGTGAAGAAGTCTTGCTTGATTTGATCCGGACAGAACTCGAGGAGTTGAAGGAACGTTTCAACGACGAGCGTCGGACGGAAATCCGGATGGATCATATCGAATTCGAAGATGAAGACTTGATTCCGGAACAGGATATCATCATCACGTTGACAAGCAGTGGTTATATCAAACGGATGACGACGGATTCGTACCGGACACAGCGCCGCGGTGGACGTGGCGTTCAAGGAATCGGAACGAACGACGAGGATTACGTTACGCGTCTCTTGTCTTGTTCGACGCATGATACGATTCTATTCTTTACGAACCGCGGGAAAGTCTACCGGATTCGTGGATACGAAGTACCGGAGATGAGCCGGACATCAAAAGGTGTGCCGATCATCAACCTCATCCAAATTGAACGCGATGAAAAGGTCGAGACGATGATTCCAGTCAACTTCAAACGTTATCTTGAGGAGCAACAAGCAACTGAAGCACCTGTCGAGGTGGTTGAAGGAGAGATTGAAGAGACGGAAGAAGCGCTCGAAACGGAAGAAGTCGTTCAAGATGAGCAAAAATCATTGATCTTCATGACACGTAAAGGACGCGTCAAACGTTCACCGTTGTCCGCATATGCCCGGATCAACAAAAATGGTTTGATTGCGATTCGGTTGTTTGAAGACGATGAATTGACATCCGTTCGTCTTGCATCGACGGATGATGAAGTCTTTGCTGTTTCAACAAGCGGGAAAGCGATTCGTTTCCCAATCACGAATGTCCGCTCGATGGGACGTGGTGCTCGTGGTGTCAAAGCGATGACGTTACGCCCAGACGATTTCGTCGTCGGGATGGAACTTGCACGTGATGCACAAGATGTTCTGGTTATTACGGAAAAAGGATTCGGTAAACGAACACCGATGACCGAGTTCCGTAGTCAATCGCGTGGTGGGAAAGGATTGATCGCGAGTAAGGTAACAGATCGCGTCGGTCAAATCGTTGCCATGCGAATCGTTGATGTCGATGATGACATCATGATCATGACAGAGAGCGGTATCGTTATTCGGACAGACTCGCAATACATTTCACGTGTCGGCCGCAACACCCAAGGGGTGAAGGTCATTCGAATTGAAGAAGGTGACCGTGTTGCAACGGTTGCGAAACTGAAACGAGAAGAAACCGATGAAACGGAAGAAGATACGGATCTTGTATCAGAAGAGAATGTAGTCGAATCGGATGCTTCAGAAGAAGTGGAAGAGTAAGCAAGACGTTAGTAAGGAAGCAGCAGAGTGATACCACTCTGCTGCTTTTATCTACATATATAGAAAGAAGAGAAAGGAACGAAGCGATATGCGAGTGGCAAGTGACCAATTACGCATCGGGGATCGTTTAACCGAATCGATCTACTTACATACAGATCATCCGATCGTAGAAGCAGGGAAAAAAATTGGAACCGACGAGTTACGACGAATCCAACGGTTTTTGATTAAAGAAGTCACCATCGAGGATCGTCCTGATCTTGTCGAAGGTGAAAAGATACAGATTGAAACAGTGGCTGCGCAGATAGAACATCCTTTTGAAGAGTTCATTCGCTCCTATAATAAAGTCTTCATGTCATGGGAACAGGGGATGAAGCCAAATGTGTATGAAGCTTTGAGTTGGGTCAAACAGTCCGTCCCGGAACAAATTACGAGACAAGATGTTCTGCCATTCTTCCTTGAACGGGGAACGGAAGCTTACACTGTGCGACATGCCATTTATCGAGGAGCAGTTGCCCAGATGCTCGCTGAAGCAGTCAGAAAAGAACGGAAAATGATCCATGAGCTGTGGACGGCATCTTATTTTGCGGATTACGGACTAGCGCGGATCATGGAATGGCGTCACACGAAACGTTATGAAGCGATGCAACAGGAAATTTTTCAACGTCACCCGGCAATGGCATATCAAGTCTTGCAAAAGGAGACGATTATCTCCGACACGGTAAATCGTTTGATTGTTCAACATCATGAACGTTTAGATGGATCTGGTTATCCTCTAAAGGTAAAAGGTGATAAGATTGCAGATCATGCTCGATTGTTCATTGTAGCAGATGTTTTTGCTGCAATGACAAGTTGGCGCCCATACCGGGAAGCGTATACGCCGTTTGACGCATATCGTCATTTAAAAGCGCGACCGATGCAATATTGTTCAAAATATGTATTGTTGCTTGGACAGTTACTTCTACCGATTGAAGTCGGTGATCGCGTATTGATGAGTAATGGGAAGATTGCAACAATCGCTCAAAAGAATCCAGTCTTTGATCGCCCCGTCATTTCTTATGAAGACCAGGGAAGAAGGATCATCGTTGATTTAATGGAAGAACGACAGCATAGCATCATTCAATTGATGGATTGATAAGGAATAAGTAGCCTCTTGAGCCGAATTCGTAAGGTTCAAGAGGTTTGTTCATGATTTTAAAAATAATTTTAAAATAAGTGTTGCGCAATAATAAAACGCATGATATATTATTACATGTCCTTAACAAAGACAAGCGCTTGAAACAAACGAAAAAACAATTTCAAAAAAGTTGTTGACTTCTTGTTTCAGACTTGATATTCTAATTGAGTCGCCAAAACAGGCGCGGACGAACTTTGAAAACTGAACGATGAGGCAAAAATCGTATTCTACGGAATACAAAAACGAATGAAGCGCAAGCTTCGTCAATCGTGGCTTCGGTCACACAACGAGCAAGTCAAACACTTTATGGAGAGTTTGATCCTGGCTCAGGACGAACGCTGGCGGCGTGCCTAATACATGCAAGTCGAGCGCAGGAAGCTGACGGAACTCTTCGGAGGGAAGGCAGTGGAATGAGCGGCGGACGGGTGAGTAACACGTAAGGAACCTGCCTCAAGGATTGGGATAACTCCGAGAAATCGGAGCTAATACCGGATAGTTCAACGGACCGCATGGTCCGCTGATGAAAGGCGCTTCGGCGTCACCTTGAGATGGCCTTGCGGTGCATTAGCTAGTTGGTGGGGTAACGGCCCACCAAGGCGACGATGCATAGCCGACCTGAGAGGGTGATCGGCCACACTGGGACTGAGACACGGCCCAGACTCCTACGGGAGGCAGCAGTAGGGAATCTTCCACAATGGACGAAAGTCTGATGGAGCAACGCCGCGTGAGTGATGAAGGTTTTCGGATCGTAAAACTCTGTTGTAAGGGAAGAACACGTACGAGAGGAAATGCTCGTACCTTGACGGTACCTTACGAGAAAGCCACGGCTAACTACGTGCCAGCAGCCGCGGTAATACGTAGGTGGCAAGCGTTGTCCGGAATTATTGGGCGTAAAGCGCGCGCAGGCGGCCTTTTAAGTCTGATGTGAAAGCCCCCGGCTCAACCGGGGAGGGCCATTGGAAACTGGAAGGCTTGAGTACAGAAGAGAAGAGTGGAATTCCACGTGTAGCGGTGAAATGCGTAGAGATGTGGAGGAACACCAGTGGCGAAGGCGACTCTTTGGTCTGTAACTGACGCTGAGGCGCGAAAGCGTGGGGAGCAAACAGGATTAGATACCCTGGTAGTCCACGCCGTAAACGATGAGTGCTAGGTGTTGGGGGGTTTCCGCCCCTCAGTGCTGAAGCTAACGCATTAAGCACTCCGCCTGGGGAGTACGGCCGCAAGGCTGAAACTCAAAGGAATTGACGGGGACCCGCACAAGCGGTGGAGCATGTGGTTTAATTCGAAGCAACGCGAAGAACCTTACCAACTCTTGACATCCCATTGACCGCTTGAGAGATCAAGTTTTCCCTTCGGGGACAATGGTGACAGGTGGTGCATGGTTGTCGTCAGCTCGTGTCGTGAGATGTTGGGTTAAGTCCCGCAACGAGCGCAACCCCTATCCTTAGTTGCCAGCATTCAGTTGGGCACTCTAGGGAGACTGCCGGTGACAAACCGGAGGAAGGTGGGGATGACGTCAAATCATCATGCCCCTTATGAGTTGGGCTACACACGTGCTACAATGGACGGTACAAAGGGCAGCGAGACCGCGAGGTGGAGCCAATCCCATAAAGCCGTTCCCAGTTCGGATTGCAGGCTGCAACTCGCCTGCATGAAGTCGGAATCGCTAGTAATCGCAGGTCAGCATACTGCGGTGAATACGTTCCCGGGTCTTGTACACACCGCCCGTCACACCACGAGAGTTTGCAACACCCGAAGCCGGTGAGGTAACCGCAAGGAGCCAGCCGTCGAAGGTGGGGTAGATGATTGGGGTGAAGTCGTAACAAGGTAGCCGTATCGGAAGGTGCGGCTGGATCACCTCCTTTCTAAGGAAAACGTCCCTTACGGGACATGCCCATCGTTCAGTTTTGAGAGCTCGTCTCTCACGTCTCGCAAGAGACACTCGCACCTTGAAAACTGAAGACATCAACAAGACATCAAACTTTTAATTAACCATGTCATTTAAGACGTGTGTTCTTAGAATACCAACGCTAGATCAAGGTATGAAGGGCGTACGGTGGATGCCTTGGCACTAGGAGCCGATGAAGGACGCGACGAACAGCGATATGCTTCGGGGAGCAGTAAGTATGCTTTGATCCGAAGATTTCCGAATGGGGGAACCCACCATCCGTAATGGGATGGGACATGTTACATGAATACATAGTGTAACGTGAGGCAGACCCGGGGAACTGAAACATCTAAGTACCCGGAGGAAGAGAAAGCAAATGCGATTCCCTGAGTAGCGGCGAGCGAAACGGGAACAGCCCAAACCGGAGAGCATGCTCTTCGGGGTTGTAGGACACTCTATACGGAGTCAAAAAGGAAGACAGTAGGTGAAGGACCTGGAAAGGTCGGCCGAAGAAGGTGACAGCCCTGTAGCTGAAACTGTTTTCCCTCCAGAGTGGATCCTGAGTACGGCGGGACACGTGAAACCCCGTCGGAATCCGGGAGGACCATCTCCCAAGGCTAAATACTCCCTAGTGACCGATAGTGAACCAGTACCGTGAGGGAAAGGTGAAAAGCACCCCGGAAGGGGAGTGAAATAGATCCTGAAACCGTATGCCTACAAGTAGTCAGAGCCCGTTAACGGGTGATGGCGTGCCTTTTGTAGAATGAACCGGCGAGTTACGATAACGCGCGAGGTTAAGCCGATGAGGCGGAGCCGTAGCGAAAGCGAGTCTGAACAGGGCGTTCAGTGCGTTGTCGTAGACCCGAAACCAGGTGATCTACCCATGTCCAGGATGAAGGTCAGGTAACACTGACTGGAGGTCCGAACCCACGCACGTTGAAAAGTGCGGGGATGAGGTGTGGGTAGCGGTGAAATGCCAATCGAACCTGGAGATAGCTGGTTCTCCCCGAAATAGCTTTAGGGCTAGCCTCGAGGTTGAGAGTTCTGGAGGTAGAGCACTGATTGGACTAGGGGCCCCCACAGGGTTACCGAATTCAGTTAAACTCCGAATGCCAGCAACTTATACTCGGGAGTCAGACTGCGAGTGATAAGATCCGTAGTCAAGAGGGAAACAGCCCAGACCGCCAGCTAAGGTCCCCAAGTGTATGTTAAGTGGAAAAGGATGTGGCGCTGCCTAGACAGCTAGGATGTTGGCTTAGAAGCAGCCACCATTCAAAGAGTGCGTAATAGCTCACTAGTCGAGTGGCGCCGCGCCGAAAATGTAACGGGGCTAAACATACCACCGAAGCTGCGGATTCCGTAAGGAATGGTAGGGGAGCGTTCCAAACCGCTGTGAAGCTGTACCGGAAGGAGCAGTGGAGCGTTTGGAAGTGAGAATGCCGGTGTGAGTAGCGAAAAGAGGGGTGAGAATCCCCTCCGTCGAAAGCCCAAGGTTTCCTGAGGAAGGCTCGTCCGCTCAGGGTTAGTCTGGACCTAAGCCGAGGCCGAAAGGCGTAGGCGATGGATAACAGGTTGATATTCCTGTACCGCCGATCCACCGTTTGAACAATGGGGGGACGCAGGAGGATAGTGACGCATGCGGATGGAAGTGCATGTGCAAGTTTCAAGACCGTCTGATTGGCAAATCCGTCAGGCACCACAGTCAAGGAACGACGCGGAGTCCCGTAGGGACGTAGGTCACGATTTCACACTGCCAAGAAAAGCCTCTAGTGAGGGGGAAGGCGCCAGTACCGTAAACCGACACAGGTAGGCGAGATGAGAATTCTAAGACGCGCGGGATAACTCTCGTTAAGGAACTCGGCAAAATGGTCCCGTAACTTCGGGAGAAGGGACGCTCTACACATGTAGAGCCGCAGTGAATAGGCCCAAACGACTGTTTAGCAAAAACACAGGTCTCTGCTAAATCGCAAGATGACGTATAGGGGCTGACGCCTGCCCGGTGCTGGAAGGTTAAGGGGATGGGTTAGCGCAAGCGAAGCTTTGAACCGAAGCCCCAGTAAACGGCGGCCGTAACTATAACGGTCCTAAGGTAGCGAAATTCCTTGTCGGGTAAGTTCCGACCCGCACGAAAGGCGTAACGATTTGGGCACTGTCTCAACGAGAGACCCGGTGAAATCATAGTACCTGTGAAGATGCAGGTTACCCGCGACAGGACGGAAAGACCCCATGGAGCTTTACTACAGCCTGATATTGAGGCTTTGTGCATGATGTACAGGATAGGCGGGAGACGTCGAGCCCGGAGCGCCAGCTTCGGAGGAGTCACCCTTGGGATACCGCCCTTCATGCATAGAGTCTCTAACTCGCAGCCGTGATCCGGCTGGAGGACCGTGTCAGGCGGGTAGTTTGACTGGGGCGGTCGCCTCCTAAACAGTAACGGAGGCGCCCAAAGGTTCCCTCAGAATGGTTGGAAATCATTCGTAGAGCGCAAAGGCAGAAGGGAGCTTGACTGCGAGACCTACAAGTCGAGCAGGGACGAAAGTCGGGCTTAGTGATCCGGTGGTTCCGCATGGAAGGGCCATCGCTCAACGGATAAAAGCTACCCTGGGGATAACAGGCTGATCTCCCCCAAGAGTCCACATCGACGGGGAGGTTTGGCACCTCGATGTCGGCTCATCGCATCCTGGGGCTGGAGTAGGTCCCAAGGGTTGGGCTGTTCGCCCATTAAAGCGGTACGCGAGCTGGGTTCAGAACGTCGTGAGACAGTTCGGTCCCTATCCGTCGTGGGCGCAGGAAATTTGAGGAGAGCTGTCCTTAGTACGAGAGGACCGGGATGGACGCACCGCTGGTGTACCAGTTGTTCCGCCAGGAGCATCGCTGGGTAGCTACGTGCGGACGGGATAAATGCTGAAAGCATCTAAGCATGAAGCCCCCTCCAAGATGAGATTTCCCTTTGAGTAATCAAGAAAGACCCCTCAGAGACGATGAGGTAGATAGGTCACGGGTGGAAGCATGGCGACATGTGGAGCTGAGTGATACTAATCGGTCGAGGCCTTGTTCTAGCAGATGCATTGTTGATGACTTCAGTTTTGAGGGCGCGAGCCCGATCGTCTGGTGACGATAGCCAAGTGGTCACACCCGTTCCCATGCCGAACACGGAAGTTAAGCACTTGAACGCCGAAAGTAGTTGGGGGCTTCCCCCTGTGAGGATAGGACGTTGCCAGGCACTTGACCGATCTGCAGATTGCAGGTCGGTCTTTTTGTGTTATGTGAAACTTCAGACTGTTCTGATTATTGGTCGAGTCATTGACATGACACCCTCTGCTTGTTACCATAACATCAATATTCTTTTATAAAAGAGAAAGCGAGTGGATAACATGTGGGAGAACAAATTTGCTAAAGAGGGTTTGACGTTTGATGACGTCTTACTCGTACCCCGTCGTTCGAGTGTCTTACCGCGCGACGTTGATTTATCTGTCACGCTATGTGAAGGGATCACACTTAATATTCCGTTGATCAGTGCTGGGATGGATACAGTCACAGAAGCTCCGATGGCAATCGCAATGGCACGCCAAGGTGGTCTTGGTGTCATTCATAAGAACATGTCAATGGAAGAACAAGCAGAACATGTCGATCGCGTCAAACGTTCTGAAAATGGTGTCATCACGAATCCGTTCTATTTAACGCCAGAGCGTCAAGTCTACGATGCTGAGTATTTGATGAGTAAGTACCGCATCTCAGGTGTTCCGATCGTTAACAACGAAACAGAGCGTAAATTAGTAGGAATTTTGACGAACCGTGATCTTCGTTTCGTTAAGGATTATTCGACTGTCATTGAAACAGTAATGACAACAGAAGAACTCGTGACAGCAAAAGTTGGTACGTCCCTCGCAGAAGCAGAACAGATTCTCCACAAGCATCGCATCGAAAAGTTACCACTCGTTGATGAGAACGGTGTGTTAAAAGGATTAATCACGACAAAAGATATCGAAAAAGTCGAACAGTATCCACATGCTGCGAAAGATCAATTTGGTCGTTTACTTGTCGCAGCAGCTGTCGGTGTGACGAAAGACGCTTCAACACGTGCGAAGTTCCTGGTCGATGCAGGTGTTGATGCACTCGTCGTCGATACAGCTCACGGTCACTCAGAAGGTGTTCTCGTCAAGGTACGTGAATTACGTGAAGAATATCCAACCTTACCAATCATTGCGGGCAACGTTGCGACTGCAGAAGCAACACGCGATTTGATTGAAGCCGGCGCATCTGTCATTAAAGTCGGTATCGGACCTGGTTCGATTTGTACGACACGTGTTGTTGCAGGCGTCGGTGTACCACAGATCACAGCCGTCTTCGATTGTGCGACAGAAGCACGTAAACACGGCGTTTCGATTATCGCTGACGGTGGCATTAAGTACTCTGGCGATATCGTGAAAGCACTTGCTGCTGGTGGTCACGCTGTCATGCTCGGAAGCTTGCTTGCAGGAGTAGAAGAGAGCCCAGGTGAGATGGAAATCTATCAAGGACGTCAATTCAAGACGTACCGTGGTATGGGTTCTGAAGCATCGATGAAACGCGGTAGCCAAGACCGTTACTTCCAAGAAGCAGACAAGAAGTTCGTTCCAGAAGGAATCGAAGGAAGGGTCGCTTACCGTGGTAAACTCGGTGACTCAGTGTACCAACTCGTTGGTGGTATTCGTTCAGGTATGGGATACTGTGGTGCTGCGACGTTAGAAGAATTGCGTGAAGAGACACAGTTCATCCGTATGACGGGCGCTGGTTTGCAAGAAAGCCATCCGCACGATATTCAAATTACCAAAGAAGCCTCTAACTACACACGTCAATAAACAAAAGCCTCGTCTTTCTCTAGCAGAAAGGCGAGGCTTTTTTTATGATGATCTATGCAGATTCCATGCGTCTATCAATAATTGTAATCCTTCCGTCAACTCATGCTCAGAGAGACTCGCAAATCCAAGAACGATTTGAGGCGTATTGGAGAGAAGCGGTAACTGGGCGTATTGAGAGAGACCGTATACTTGGATGCCTTGTTGTTGTGCCCGCTTTACTAGCTCTTGCTCCGTCATTCCGTTCGCTACGGAAACGACAACATGGAGTCCAGCACTTTCGCCAGTCAACCGTAAGGCAGGGATCCGGCGAAGCGATTGGATCAGCACATCTAGTTTACGACGATAGACTTTACGCATCCGATTGAGATGTCGTTCAAAGTCGCCCTCTTTCATGAAACGTGTCAAGATCGTTTGATCAAAGCGTGAGACACTACAAGTATAATGGGATAATTCGGCTTGATACTGTGCGCGTAAGACTTCCGGTAAGACCATATAACCAATCCGTAGTGAAGGCATGAGCGATTTTGAGAAGGTACTCATATAAATGACACGATTGCTGTCCATGTTGTGCAAAGACGGGATCGATTTACCGCTATAGCGGAATTCGCTATCGTAGTCGTCTTCGATGATAAAACGGGTCGGATCCATCGCCGCCCAGTTCAACAACTGGTGTCTTCGATTGACGGACAGGATGCTACCGGACGGAAACTGATGTGCCGGTGTGACATACATGACATCAACATTTGATTCCTGCAGTTGATCGATGCGTAATCCATTCGCATCGACACGAATCGGTTCAATCATTCGTTCATGATTTTCAAGCAAGAGGCGTGTCGTATGATAACCGGGATCTTCGATGCCGTACGTGACGTTTCGTCCTAGTAAGAAAAGAACGATGGGCAACAGTTGCTCGATACCTGAACCGACGACGATCTGTTCCGGAGAACAGACGACACCACGTGAGTGATAGAGATAAGTCGCAATCTCTTCGCGCAACGTTAGATCGCCTTGCGGATGACCGAGCGAGACGAGTGGATGGTGATCGGTATCTATGATGTCTTTGGCATACTTTCGCCAACGGATGAACGGGAAAGAGATCCCTTCAATCTTACTTGGATGAAAGTCATACGTGATGACCGGTTTTTCTTTAGTCACACGCGGTTCGATGACGGGTGAGGTTTTGACGTAAGCAAGTTCCTCATAGGCAAGAACGAAATACCCTTTACGCGAGATGGATTCGACATAACCTTCTGCGACAAGTTGTTGATAAGCAAGCTCAATCGTCGTTTGACTTAAGTTCAAGAATTGACCGAGCTTTCGTTTAGAAGGCAATTTTGTGCCGTACGCTAAACGTCCGGCGATGATTTCGTTTCGGATCTGTTGATAAAGTTGTTCATAAAGAGGTTTCTCTTGATCGCGTGTAAGTTGAAATGATAGCATGTCCATCTCGTATGACTCCTTCATAATAAACTGACCTGTTGAAATCATCATAAACTGATACTTTTAAAAGTGTCAACGTTCCGTATACTAAAGGGGTGAAAGTCAACCAAGGGGGAATGGATATGGAACGTCAACAAGGAACGGATCGTGTCAAACGTGGAATGGCTGAAATGCAAAAGGGTGGCGTCATCATGGATGTCGTCAATGCGGAACAAGCAAAGATTGCGGAAGCAGCAGGAGCTGTTGCAGTCATGGCACTCGAACGTGTCCCGTCGGATATTCGTCGTGACGGAGGTGTGGCACGGATGGCAGATCCGTTGATCACGGAAGAAGTACTTGGGGCAGTCTCGATCCCCGTCATGGCAAAATGCCGAATTGGTCATATCGTCGAAGCGCGTGTCCTTGAATCGATGGGGGTCGATTTCATCGATGAGAGCGAGGTACTGACTCCGGCAGACGAGCAATATCATTTACTGAAGTCGGAGTTCACCGTACCGTTCGTCTGTGGCGCACGTGATCTTGGGGAAGCCGCTCGCCGGATTGCCGAAGGAGCGGCGATGATTCGGACGAAAGGCGAGCCTGGAACTGGGAACGTCGTCGAAGCCGTTCGCCATATGCGACAAATTCAAGCGCAATTGAATCAGATTTTGCATGTCAGTCCAGATGAATTGATGACATTTGCGAAAGAGTGGGGTGCTCCGTACGAAGTATTACGAGATATTCGGACACAGGGACGTCTACCAGTCGTCAATTTTGCAGCCGGAGGAGTTGCGACACCAGCTGATGCCGCTCTCATGATGCATTTAGGGGCAGATGGTGTCTTCGTCGGATCGGGGATTTTTAAATCAGAACACCCAGAACGTGTGGCTCGCGCGATTGTTGAAGCGGTTACGTATAAAGATGATTTTGGACGGATTGCCTCTTTATCCAAAGGGCTCGGAACAGCAATGAAGGGAATCGATGTCACTTCGATGCCGTTTGAAGAACGGATGGCGACACGCGGATGGTAATCGGTATTCTTGATGTTCAAGGTGCTGTCCGCGAACATCAACAGCAACTTGAAGGTCTTGGTGTAGAGGTCGTTCTCGTCAAACATGCGAGTGATCTCGAGAGACTGGATGGGCTCGTCTTACCCGGCGGCGAATCGACCGCGATGCGTCGATTGATTGAGCGTTATGCCTTGCTGGAACCGCTTCGGGAAAAAGCGAGGACGTTACCGATGTTCGGAACATGTGCCGGAATGATTCTACTCGCAACCGCTGTCGAAGCAGGTCAGAGTCATCTCAACGCGATTTCGATGACGGTCCGTCGGAATGCTTTCGGTCGACAAATCGATTCATTTGAAGGATTGCTACCGGTTGAAGGAATTGAGGAGTCGATTGAGGCAGTCTTCATTCGAGCGCCATTGATTCTATCTGTCGGAGAAGGAACACATATTATCGCAACGGTCGAAGAACAGATTGTCGCCGTCGAGACATCGCTTCATCTAGCATGTTCGTTTCATCCTGAATTGACAGAGGACGATCGCTTACATCAGTATTTTTTACAAAAGATTAAACAGCGTCAATCGATCCGTTCGTAAAGCGTGGAAGCATCTGACAGGTTCTACTGTCGGGTGCTTCTTTTGTGCTACACTATTTGTAAAATGAATGATTGAGTGAAGGAGAGACACGATGAAACGAATCTTGCTACTCTGTTTAAGTGTCCTGCTGGTCGTAGGTTTTCCTACAACTGGACAAGCGGCACCTTCGATTCAAGCAGAGTCTTACATAATGGCCGATGCGGTCACAGGGAAAATCCTCCTTCAATCGGAAGCGGATGTTTCTCTACCACCGGCTTCGATGACAAAGCTGATGACGCTTTACCTCGTTCGACGACAAATCGAATTAAAAAAGCTGACGTGGGATCAAAAAATCAAACCGAGTGCAAAAGTGTTGAAGCTTGCGAACACGTCCGGCATTGCTCGTGTTCCTGTTAAAGCAAAAACGTATACGGTTCGTGAGATGTATAAAGCGGCGTTCATTAAATCAGCCAATGATGCAGCCGTCATGCTAGCCGAAACGGTATCCGGTTCAGAGGCGACATTCGTTGAAAAAATGAATGAGACAGCGAAACGGTTCGGTATGAACGATACGGAGTATGCGAATGCATCCGGACTTGATGCTGTTGATGCGACGCTTCCGGGAACAAATCTGATGACAGCAACGGATATCGCGTTACTCGTCATCCGCTACATCAAGGATTATCCGGATGTACTGGATGTGACGAATAAAACACAGATGAAACTTGATGGAGAGGTCTTGAATAACTCGAATAAGATGCTGGCGAAGGAAAAATTCGCATATGCTGGCATGCGGGGGATGAAGACAGGAACGACCGATTTAGCAGGTTACTGCTTCGCGAGCGTAACGACGCGGGATAATATGACACTTGTCACGGTCGTCATGCGAACGGATTCCGATCAAGCCCGTTTCAAGGAAACGAAAAAGCTACTCGACTATGGTTTTGCGACGTTTGAGCCGTTGACGTATTACGGAAAAGGGGAACGGATCAAAGACGCTCTTCCGATTAAAGGGGCAACCGTCCGGCAGTTAGACGTCGTCACGGACGGTTCGTTATACATCACGGTCTTAAAACAAGCGAAGACGCGGGAACCACGGTTCGACTTCTCAAAAACAACAGCTCCTGTGACGAAACAAGAAGTCGTCGGTACGGTACAGGTCGCGGACGATGGGGTCTATCTACCAGGTTTTGAGACACCGCGCGTGAATTTGTATAGCGCAACTGCCGTTCCACTTGCGAGTGTTCCGACACGCCTCGTCCGCGCTTGGACGGCTTGGTCGAAGCAAATTGAACAAGCGATTCAACAATCGGCTCTTGTCAACTTCCAAGACGATGGTGTAAAGTAAGACTAATCTCATAAAGATGCTATGAACGGACCAAGTAGATGTATCGATACTGTTAAGAGAGCTAGTGGGTGGTGTGAACTAGTCAGATCGATGGATTGAATCGAGCCGGATCGCACACCTTGCGAACAAGGTGCGGGTACGCCCGTTATCGCGTCTTAAGTTGGCTAGATGTGTCTAGCAATGAGGGTGGCAACGCGGATCCAGGTGATTCGTCCCTTTTCGGTAGGAATACCGGAAAGAGACGAGTCGCCTTTTTTTATGACATAAAGGAGGAATTGCAGATGATTGATATTAAACGATTACGCCAAGATTTTGACGCCATTCAAGAAAAGTTAGCGCACCGAGGAGAGGACTTGACGGACATGAACCGTTTCCTTGCACTTGATGAGAAGCGTCGAGAACTGATTGCGCGGACAGAAGTGTTGAAAGCAGAACGAAATGAAGCGACGAAAAAAATCGCTGAACTGAAACGCAATAAAGAGAATGCAGATGAAGCGATTGCTGCGATGCGTAGTGTCGGGGACGAGATCAAGACGCTTGACGACGAATTACGTGACGTCGAAGCGACATTGAATCAACTTCTCCTCGGTATTCCGAACATTCCACATGACAGCGTACCGGTCGGCTCTTCTGAAGATGACAATGTCGTCATCCGTGAAGTCGGTGATAAACCAGCGTTTGATTTCGAAGCGGTCCCGCACTGGGATTTGATGGAGCAATTAAAGATCGTTGACGTAGAGCGTGCTGGAAAGGTCACAGGTAGCCGGTTTGTCTTTTATCGTGGGGCAGGGGCACGTCTTGAGCGGGCATTGATCAACTTCATGATGGATCTCCATCAAGATCAGCACGGCTACACAGAAATCTTGCCGCCACTCATGGTCAACCGCGATTCAATGACAGGAACAGGACAACTGCCGAAATTCGAGGAGGATGCGTTCAAGATTGAAGAGACGAACTACTTCCTTGTACCGACAGCAGAAGTTCCAGTGACGAACATGCACCGCGAAGAAATCCTGACTGCAGATCAGTTACCGATCGGCTATGCCGCATACAGCCAATGTTTCCGTTCAGAAGCTGGTTCTGCCGGACGCGATACGCGCGGTTTGATCCGTCAGCACCAATTCAATAAAGTTGAACTCGTTCGTTTCGTCAAACCAGAAGAATCTTACGAGCAACTTGAATTGTTAACGGGACAAGCAGAGACAGTCTTGAAAAAGCTGAAACTGCCGTATCAAGTATTAAGCATGTGTACAGCTGATCTTGGATTCACGGCTGCGAAGAAATACGACATCGAAGTCTGGATGCCGAGTCAAGGCGTCTACCGTGAAATCTCTTCTTGTTCAAACTTTGAAGATTTCCAAGCACGCCGAGCGCAAATCCGTTTCCGCCGCGAAGCGAACGCGAAACCAGAATTCGTTCACACGTTGAATGGTTCTGCCCTTGCAGTCGGTCGGACAGTTGCTGCGATCTTAGAGAACTACCAGCAAGCGGATGGATCAGTTGTTATTCCAGAAGTGCTTCGTCCATACATGGGTGGTCTTGAAGTGATTCAAGCTTAAGTCAGAAGGGGGAATAATCCCCCTTTCTGTATTTTAAAAAGTTTTTTTAGAAAAGGTCTTTACACGTTAAAAGGCAGATGCTATCATAATTAATGTCAGGAAAACAGACAGGTCATCATGATCTGGTAAGAAGTACGGAGGCGTACTCAAGTGGTTTAAGAGAACGGTCTTGAAAACCGTCAGGCGGCGAAAGCCGTGCGTGGGTTCGAATCCCACCGCCTCCTCCATTTTTATTTTTTGACAACGACATGCACGTTTTATAGCTTGGAGGCGTACTCAAGTGGTTTAAGAGAACGGTCTTGAAAACCGTCAGGCGGCGAAAGCCGTGCGTGGGTTCGAATCCCACCGCCTCCTCCACTTCTTTTTTTTTACCCAAAAATAAATATAATCATGGAGTCGTACCCAAGTCCGGCTGAAGGGGACGGACTCGAAATCCGTTAGGGGTCGCAAGGCTCGCGTGGGTTCGAATCCCACCGACTCCGCTTTTTATAAAGCATCTCAATTCTGAGGTGCTTTTTTGTTGCATCGATTTCTTCGTGCGTGCTATGGTTGCCTACGTGAAAAACGAAGAAGAGGTGGACGAAATGAACGAACAAACAAAAGAATCGTTGCTTTCGCATTATGCGATGACGATGACATATGTAAAAGACTTAGAACAGATTTCAGAAGAAGCATGGCGGACATCGTATGCGGAAGGTAAGTGGACGGTTGCTGAGATCATTGGTCACTTATCACCATGGGATCGTTTCATGGTCGCAGAGCGCATCCCGTACTTGCTCGCGGGTGAACCATTCCGTGTCGCACCAGATAGCCAAGCCGTCAATGATGAAGCAGCGAAGATGAGCCGTGAGCAACAACGGATCTTGACGATTGATGAGTTTTTAGTCAGCCGTGACTTATTGCGCCGTGCAGTCGAATTGATTCCAGAAGATCGCCTGCAGGACAAGGTCGTCATTAAAGACAAAGAGTTGACGATTGGTCAGTTCCTCGGAGCGATGACTCAACATGATTTACACCATATGGAACAAATCAATCAAGTGATTGGTTAATGCGAAGGAGATGCAAAACGCGTCTCCTTTTTTTGCGCAAAAAAAGATCCGCCTAAGAGGCAGATCTGATCAGTTAGCGTGTATTGGCAATACGAGCAACTTCAAGCTGCTTTTCAATCTTCGCGAGAATCCGGTCGATCGATTCTGGCTCGTTCAGTAAATCGTATTCGTCGATCGACAAGCGGAGTACCGGGCAAATCGTGAAGTTGTTGATCCAGTTCGTATAGCGTTCATACATCTCTTCCCAATATTCGATTGGAGTCTGTTGCTCCATCTCACGTCCGCGAAGACGAATCCGTTCAAGGACTTGCTCGAACGAACCTTCGAGATAGATCAAAAGATCCGGGTGCGGGAAGAATGGTGTCATGACCATCGCGTCAAATAAACTTGAATACGTTTCATAGTCCGTTGGAGACATCGTTCCTTTTTCGAAATGCATCTTAGCGAAGATTCCTGTATCTTCATAGATTGAACGGTCTTGGATGAAACCACCACCGTATTGGAAAATCCGTTTTTGCTCCTTGAAGCGTTCAGCCAGGAAATAGATTTGGAGATGGAAGCTCCAGCGCTCGAAATCATGATAAAATTTATCCAAGTAAGGATTCGTATCGACTTTTTCGAGTGACGTCCGGAAACCAAGGGCATCTGCCAATCCGTTTGTGATCGTTGATTTACCGATCCCAACCATACCGCCGATCGTAATGACGGCATCTGCCGGGATGTTGTATTGTTCGCGTAGCTTCAAGTTCATACGTGGTTCGCTCCTTCATATAATTCGTTCCGGATCGTCGTCAAGACGTACTCGAGATCTTCCGGTCGCTTGACGAAGTCGAGTGCATCCCCGTCGAAACGGATGATTTTGACTTCCGGATGTTTGGCTTGATATTCCGTGACGAATGTCTCATAATCCTCTGCCAATTGTTCGAGATAAGCACGTGACATGTTTTCTTCGATTTCTCGTCCGCGTAGCGCAACACGTTTCATCAAGGTGTCGATGCTTGCGTTCAAGTAGATGACAGCATCCGGTTTCGGCATGTCCGTCGTCAGGATCGAATAAATTTGTTGGTACTTCTCGAGGTGCTCTACCTTGAGAGAGCGGTGTGCAAAGATTAAGTTTTTAAAGATATGGTAATCAGCAACGACAGAGCGTTGTTTACTGAGGTAATGACGTTCGATATCATCGAGTTGTTTGAAGCGATTGCACAAGAAGAACATTTCCGTCTGGAAGCTCCATTCTTCGATATCTTCATAGAACTTTCCAAGAAAGGGATTTTCTTCGACGATTTCGCGTAACATAGAAAAAGAGAAATGGTGACTGATGGCGTTCGCAAGTGATGTTTTGCCTACACCAATCGGTCCTTCAACCGTTATGAACATATACAATGACCCTCCGTTCAGCAAAGTGCAATTTATATTTTAGCACAAAGAAGTACGACTTGCTGAAGTTTCAAAAGGAGAATTTTTTTAGAGTGAGGAGTATCATCGATGGAACGACAGGAACACTATATGCGACTTGCGATCGAAGAAGCAAAAAAGGCAGAACAGATCGGAGAAGTTCCGATTGGATGTGTCATTGTCAAAGACGATGAAGTCATCGCGACGGGTTACAATCACCGGGAAACGGATCAACAGGCGACGGCACATGCCGAGTTGATCGCGATTGAGGAAGCTTGCCGAAAGCTCGGGAACTGGCGACTTGAAGGGTGTGAGCTTTACGTGACACTCGAACCGTGTCCGATGTGTGCGGGTGCCATCATGCTGTCACGGATCGAACATGTCATCTTTGGTGCCGTCGATCCGAAGGGTGGATGTTGTGGAACACTGATGAACTTGGTGCAAGACGATCGGTTCAATCATGTCTCACAGTTGACGAGCGGTATATTAGAAAAAGAGTGTGGGGAGATGCTAACGACGTTCTTTCGGGAACTACGTGCGAAAAAGAAAGCACGAAAGCGGGCAATGGGTTGCATCACACCAGATGAAACAGTATAATGAAAAAGCACTGAAACAAGGTGCCACTAAAAATCGATAAACCATTTGCCGTGCTAGGTGGGGATGTAGCGGTTCCCTGTCACTCGCAATCCGCTATAGCGAGACTGAATTCCATGTCGAGGGATATGATTGGTGTGGTCTGCCTCACGTAAGTAGCGTTGACGTTTGAGTCCTGCGCAACAGATACCCATGAACCAGGTCAGGTCCGGAAGGAAGCAGCCTTAAGTGGTGCTCTCTGTGTGTTGCAGGGGTGCTTGGACTGAGCAGGCTGCGTGAGTAACGCATGTTGAACATATTTCAGAATATGGTGCGCGGCAGTTTAATTTTTAAAGACAAGTCTACAGCCGGTTTCGGTTGTAGACTTTTTTAGGTAAAATAGAATGAGGAACTTAAAAAGAGGAGGCGCAAACTTGGCCTATCAAGCACTATACCGCGTATACCGTCCGCAACGTTTCGACGAAGTCGTTGGACAAGCGCATATCACCCGTACGATCCAAAATGCATTGATGGAGGGACGCATGTCCCACGCCTATCTATTTTCGGGTCCTCGTGGAACGGGAAAAACGAGTCTTGCCAAAATCATCGCTAAAGCGATCAACTGTGAGCATGCTCCGGTCAAAGAACCGTGTAATACGTGCCCCACGTGTCTTGCGATCACGGAAGGATCAAGTCCAGACGTCTTCGAAATCGATGCCGCTTCCAATAACGGCGTAGATGAAATTCGGGAAATCCGGGATAAAGTCAAATATCCCCCTTCAGAAGCAGCCTATAAAGTCTATATCATTGATGAAGTACACATGTTGTCGACAGGCGCCTTTAATGCACTGCTTAAAACACTAGAAGAACCGCCGGCACACGCCATCTTCATCTTAGCAACGACCGAACCACATAAAATCCCAGCGACGATCATCTCCCGCTGCCAACGTTTCGATGTAAAGCGGCATGAAGTCGATCAACTTGTAGAACGGATGCAATATATCTTAAAAGATCAATCGATCGAGTATTCGGATACGGCCTTACGATTGATTGCCCGTGCAGCGGATGGTGGCATGCGTGATGCACTGAGTCTACTCGACCAAGCGGTTGCTTTTTCAAACGGTGATTTGAACGATGCTGCTGTTCTTGAAGTAACAGGGGCAGTAGAAGATGAAGCATTACTAAACATTGCCCGTGCCTTGCATGAACATCAAGTCGACCAGTTGTTACAGACGCTTGAGACGATGCAACGAGCGGGAAAAGATTTAAAACGTTTCGTTGAGGATCTTGTCTTCTTTTACCGAGACACCTTATTATTGAAAGCCTCTCCTACAGCTGTCGACTTGCTAGAGCGTGCTCGCCCGACGGATGAGTTCAAACAATTCGTTGAATCGATTGAAGCAGAGACATGCTTTACGATCATTGATCAGTTACATGACTGCCAACAACAAATGCGATTAACGAATCATCCGCGGGTCCTCGTTGAGATTGCCTTCATTCAAATCGCGGAACAAGGAAGAACGACGGGGCAGATCGTCCAAGCGTTGCAGCAGGAAGTCCGCGAAATGAAGGAACAGATGCATCAGTGGAAGTCGAATGGTGTTCCAGCTCAAGAAGCGGCTGCACCACAAGCGCAGCCGAAGCGGAAACAAGGACGCCCAACCGTTCGAATCGCCAAAGAGCGGATTCGCCAAATGCTAGAACGAGCAGAAAAAGCCCAGTTGCGTGAGATTCAGGAACGCTGGGATCATATCCTAAAGTGGATTCTAAAAGAAGATGGACCAATCTACTCGTTGCTTCATGAAAGTAAACCGGTTCTCTGCTCTGCGGATACGCTATTGATCGAATTCGATGACGGTAAGGGATGGCATTTCGAGCAAGTCATGACCAATGAACGAACACGTTTCGTGATTGAGGAAGCATTATATGAAATATGCGGCGTCAAACGCGAAATTTTAGCGATTCTCTCAAACGATTGGCATGAACTGAAGGCAGAGTTTGTTGCTAAGCGAAATAGTAGTAGTATAGAAGAGAAGGAAACAAAACAAGAATCGGAGAGCGATCAGTTATTGTCCGAGACGCTTGGTCGTTTTGGTGATATCGTAGAGTTCGAAGATTAAATTCGAGGAGGAATACAGATGCGCGGAATGGGAAACATGAATAATATGATGAAACAGATGCAGAAAATGCAAAAGGATATGGCGAAAGCACAAGAAGAATTAAAAGATTTGACAGTGACAGGTACAGCAGGAGGAGAAATGGTCTCAGTCGTCGCCGATGGTCATAAAAATATCGTAGATGTCATCATTAAAGAAGAAGTCGTTGATCCAGATGACGTTGAAATGATTCAAGATCTCGTCTTAGCTGCAACGAACGATGCTTTGAAGAAAGTCGATGAACTCGTCTCAAGTAAAATGGGGAAATTCACACAAGGTATGAATCTGCCGGGAATGTTTTAATTCGTAGGAGGAAACCACTTGCAATATCCTGAAGCGATTAGTCGTTTGATCGAAAGTTTTACAAAACTACCGGGGATTGGTCCGAAGACAGCAGTTCGTCTAGCGTTTCATGTCCTTGATATGGAAGAAGACGATGTCTTGATGTTCGGAAAGGCATTGGTCAGTGCGAAGCGCGATATTGCCTACTGTAGCGTCTGCGGGAATATCACGGATCAAGATCCTTGTTATGTATGTACAGATAAACACCGAAACCGTACGATCGTCTGTGTCGTCCAAGATTCAAGGGATGTCATTGCAATGGAAAAGATGCGAGATTACCAAGGGTTGTACCATGTCTTACATGGAGCGATCAGTCCAATGGAAGGGATCGGTCCAGAGGATATCAATGTATCTAGTCTACTGACACGTCTTCAAGCGGACGAAGCGATTACGGAAGTCATCTTAGCAACCAATCCGAACATCGAAGGAGAAGCGACAGCGATGTATCTATCGCGTCTCTTAAAACCGACGGGTATTCGGATCACTCGGATTGCCCATGGTCTTCCGGTCGGTGGAGATCTAGAATACGCAGATGAAGTGACGTTATCTCGTGCAATGGAGGGACGTCGCGAACTATGAGTTGGTTTCGAAAGAAGATTCGCAGTGAGTACGACGAGCGTTTGTTAGAAGAATTAGCAAAAGCAAAAGAAGATTATTTGATGAAGCGTCATCTCTTAGAGATCAGCTATGATGACTATGGTGATTTAGAAGCACAAATGAAGTTAGCGGAATCACTGTATTTCTTCTATATAAGCGAAGCAAAAAGAAGACGCGTCTCATTGATGATGAAGTAAACCGTAGCCATTCTTGTCTGCGGTTTTTATATGTTCAAAAAAACTATAAGTTATTTTGATAAAATAGTTGCGCCTATCTAATTATCGTGATATATTAATTCATGTCCTTAAGAGGACGAGCGCTTACGGCAAACAAGTAAAAAACAATTTCAAAAAAGTTGTTGACTTCTGGTTTCAGACTTGATATTCTAATTGAGTCGCCAAAACAGGCGCGGACGAACTTTGAAAACTGAACGATGAGGCAAAAATCGTATTCTACGGAATACAAAAATGAATGAAGCGCAAGCTTCGTCAATCGTGGCTTCGGTCACACAACGAGCAAGTCAAACACTTTATGGAGAGTTTGATCCTGGCTCAGGACGAACGCTGGCGGCGTGCCTAATACATGCAAGTCGAGCGCAGGAAGCTGACGGAACTCTTCGGAGGGAAGGCAGTGGAATGAGCGGCGGACGGGTGAGTAACACGTAAGGAACCTGCCTCAAGGATTGGGATAACTCCGAGAAATCGGAGCTAATACCGGATAGTTCAACGGACCGCATGGTCCGCTGATGAAAGGCGCTTCGGCGTCACCTTGAGATGGCCTTGCGGTGCATTAGCTAGTTGGTGGGGTAACGGCCCACCAAGGCGACGATGCATAGCCGACCTGAGAGGGTGATCGGCCACACTGGGACTGAGACACGGCCCAGACTCCTACGGGAGGCAGCAGTAGGGAATCTTCCACAATGGACGAAAGTCTGATGGAGCAACGCCGCGTGAGTGATGAAGGTTTTCGGATCGTAAAACTCTGTTGTAAGGGAAGAACACGTACGAGAGGAAATGCTCGTACCTTGACGGTACCTTACGAGAAAGCCACGGCTAACTACGTGCCAGCAGCCGCGGTAATACGTAGGTGGCAAGCGTTGTCCGGAATTATTGGGCGTAAAGCGCGCGCAGGCGGCCTTTTAAGTCTGATGTGAAAGCCCCCGGCTCAACCGGGGAGGGCCATTGGAAACTGGAAGGCTTGAGTACAGAAGAGAAGAGTGGAATTCCACGTGTAGCGGTGAAATGCGTAGAGATGTGGAGGAACACCAGTGGCGAAGGCGACTCTTTGGTCTGTAACTGACGCTGAGGCGCGAAAGCGTGGGGAGCAAACAGGATTAGATACCCTGGTAGTCCACGCCGTAAACGATGAGTGCTAGGTGTTGGGGGGTTTCCGCCCCTCAGTGCTGAAGCTAACGCATTAAGCACTCCGCCTGGGGAGTACGGCCGCAAGGCTGAAACTCAAAGGAATTGACGGGGACCCGCACAAGCGGTGGAGCATGTGGTTTAATTCGAAGCAACGCGAAGAACCTTACCAACTCTTGACATCCCATTGACCGCTTGAGAGATCAAGTTTTCCCTTCGGGGACAATGGTGACAGGTGGTGCATGGTTGTCGTCAGCTCGTGTCGTGAGATGTTGGGTTAAGTCCCGCAACGAGCGCAACCCCTATCCTTAGTTGCCAGCATTCAGTTGGGCACTCTAGGGAGACTGCCGGTGACAAACCGGAGGAAGGTGGGGATGACGTCAAATCATCATGCCCCTTATGAGTTGGGCTACACACGTGCTACAATGGACGGTACAAAGGGCAGCGAGACCGCGAGGTGGAGCCAATCCCATAAAGCCGTTCCCAGTTCGGATTGCAGGCTGCAACTCGCCTGCATGAAGTCGGAATCGCTAGTAATCGCAGGTCAGCATACTGCGGTGAATACGTTCCCGGGTCTTGTACACACCGCCCGTCACACCACGAGAGTTTGCAACACCCGAAGCCGGTGAGGTAACCGCAAGGAGCCAGCCGTCGAAGGTGGGGTAGATGATTGGGGTGAAGTCGTAACAAGGTAGCCGTATCGGAAGGTGCGGCTGGATCACCTCCTTTCTAAGGAAAACGTCCCTTACGGGACATGCCCATCGTTCAGTTTTGAGAGCTCGTCTCTCACGTCTCGCAAGAGACACTCGCACCTTGAAAACTGAAGACATCAACAAGACATCAAACTTTTAATTAACCATGTCATTTAAGACGTGTGTTCTTAGAATACCAACGCTAGATCAAGGTATGAAGGGCGTACGGTGGATGCCTTGGCACTAGGAGCCGATGAAGGACGCGACGAACAGCGATATGCTTCGGGGAGCAGTAAGTATGCTTTGATCCGAAGATTTCCGAATGGGGGAACCCACCATCCGTAATGGGATGGGACATGTTACATGAATACATAGTGTAACGTGAGGCAGACCCGGGGAACTGAAACATCTAAGTACCCGGAGGAAGAGAAAGCAAATGCGATTCCCTGAGTAGCGGCGAGCGAAACGGGAACAGCCCAAACCGGAGAGCATGCTCTTCGGGGTTGTAGGACACTCTATACGGAGTCAAAAAGGAAGACAGTAGGTGAAGGACCTGGAAAGGTCGGCCGAAGAAGGTGACAGCCCTGTAGCTGAAACTGTTTTCCCTCCAGAGTGGATCCTGAGTACGGCGGGACACGTGAAACCCCGTCGGAATCCGGGAGGACCATCTCCCAAGGCTAAATACTCCCTAGTGACCGATAGTGAACCAGTACCGTGAGGGAAAGGTGAAAAGCACCCCGGAAGGGGAGTGAAATAGATCCTGAAACCGTATGCCTACAAGTAGTCAGAGCCCGTTAACGGGTGATGGCGTGCCTTTTGTAGAATGAACCGGCGAGTTACGATAACGCGCGAGGTTAAGCCGATGAGGCGGAGCCGTAGCGAAAGCGAGTCTGAACAGGGCGTTCAGTGCGTTGTCGTAGACCCGAAACCAGGTGATCTACCCATGTCCAGGATGAAGGTCAGGTAACACTGACTGGAGGTCCGAACCCACGCACGTTGAAAAGTGCGGGGATGAGGTGTGGGTAGCGGTGAAATGCCAATCGAACCTGGAGATAGCTGGTTCTCCCCGAAATAGCTTTAGGGCTAGCCTCGAGGTTGAGAGTTCTGGAGGTAGAGCACTGATTGGACTAGGGGCCCCCACAGGGTTACCGAATTCAGTTAAACTCCGAATGCCAGCAACTTATACTCGGGAGTCAGACTGCGAGTGATAAGATCCGTAGTCAAGAGGGAAACAGCCCAGACCGCCAGCTAAGGTCCCCAAGTGTATGTTAAGTGGAAAAGGATGTGGCGCTGCCTAGACAGCTAGGATGTTGGCTTAGAAGCAGCCACCATTCAAAGAGTGCGTAATAGCTCACTAGTCGAGTGGCGCCGCGCCGAAAATGTAACGGGGCTAAACATACCACCGAAGCTGCGGATTCCGTAAGGAATGGTAGGGGAGCGTTCCAAACCGCTGTGAAGCTGTACCGGAAGGAGCAGTGGAGCGTTTGGAAGTGAGAATGCCGGTGTGAGTAGCGAAAAGAGGGGTGAGAATCCCCTCCGTCGAAAGCCCAAGGTTTCCTGAGGAAGGCTCGTCCGCTCAGGGTTAGTCTGGACCTAAGCCGAGGCCGAAAGGCGTAGGCGATGGATAACAGGTTGATATTCCTGTACCGCCGATCCACCGTTTGAACAATGGGGGGACGCAGGAGGATAGTGACGCATGCGGATGGAAGTGCATGTGCAAGTTTCAAGACCGTCTGATTGGCAAATCCGTCAGGCACCACAGTCAAGGAACGACGCGGAGTCCCGTAGGGACGTAGGTCACGATTTCACACTGCCAAGAAAAGCCTCTAGTGAGGGGGAAGGCGCCAGTACCGTAAACCGACACAGGTAGGCGAGATGAGAATTCTAAGACGCGCGGGATAACTCTCGTTAAGGAACTCGGCAAAATGGTCCCGTAACTTCGGGAGAAGGGACGCTCTACACATGTAGAGCCGCAGTGAATAGGCCCAAACGACTGTTTAGCAAAAACACAGGTCTCTGCTAAATCGCAAGATGACGTATAGGGGCTGACGCCTGCCCGGTGCTGGAAGGTTAAGGGGATGGGTTAGCGCAAGCGAAGCTTTGAACCGAAGCCCCAGTAAACGGCGGCCGTAACTATAACGGTCCTAAGGTAGCGAAATTCCTTGTCGGGTAAGTTCCGACCCGCACGAAAGGCGTAACGATTTGGGCACTGTCTCAACGAGAGACCCGGTGAAATCATAGTACCTGTGAAGATGCAGGTTACCCGCGACAGGACGGAAAGACCCCATGGAGCTTTACTACAGCCTGATATTGAGGCTTTGTGCATGATGTACAGGATAGGCGGGAGACGTCGAGCCCGGAGCGCCAGCTTCGGAGGAGTCACCCTTGGGATACCGCCCTTCATGCATAGAGTCTCTAACTCGCAGCCGTGATCCGGCTGGAGGACCGTGTCAGGCGGGTAGTTTGACTGGGGCGGTCGCCTCCTAAACAGTAACGGAGGCGCCCAAAGGTTCCCTCAGAATGGTTGGAAATCATTCGTAGAGCGCAAAGGCAGAAGGGAGCTTGACTGCGAGACCTACAAGTCGAGCAGGGACGAAAGTCGGGCTTAGTGATCCGGTGGTTCCGCATGGAAGGGCCATCGCTCAACGGATAAAAGCTACCCTGGGGATAACAGGCTGATCTCCCCCAAGAGTCCACATCGACGGGGAGGTTTGGCACCTCGATGTCGGCTCATCGCATCCTGGGGCTGGAGTAGGTCCCAAGGGTTGGGCTGTTCGCCCATTAAAGCGGTACGCGAGCTGGGTTCAGAACGTCGTGAGACAGTTCGGTCCCTATCCGTCGTGGGCGCAGGAAATTTGAGGAGAGCTGTCCTTAGTACGAGAGGACCGGGATGGACGCACCGCTGGTGTACCAGTTGTTCCGCCAGGAGCATCGCTGGGTAGCTACGTGCGGACGGGATAAATGCTGAAAGCATCTAAGCATGAAGCCCCCTCCAAGATGAGATTTCCCTTTGAGTAATCAAGAAAGACCCCTCAGAGACGATGAGGTAGATAGGTCACGGGTGGAAGCATGGCGACATGTGGAGCTGAGTGATACTAATCGGTCGAGGCCTTGTTCTAGCAGATGCATTGTTGATGACTTCAGTTTTGAGGGCGCGAGCCCGATCGTCTGGTGACGATAGCCAAGTGGTCACACCCGTTCCCATGCCGAACACGGAAGTTAAGCACTTGAACGCCGAAAGTAGTTGGGGGCTTCCCCCTGTGAGGATAGGACGTTGCCAGGCTTTTGTTTTTTTAATAAAACAATTGACAGACTTACATAGATGTTTTATCATTATAGAAGTCGTCACCTTATACTTAAAACGGTCCTGTGGTGTAGCGGTTAACATGCCTGCCTGTCACGCAGGAGATCGCGGGTTCGAATCCCGTCAGGACCGCCATTTTAATATCGGCTTTGTAGCTCAGTTGGTAGAGCAAAGGACTGAAAATCCTTGTGTCGGCGGTTCGATTCCGTCCAAAGCCACCATTTCTTTTGCCGGTGTAGCTCAGCTGGTAGAGCAACTGACTTGTAATCAGTAGGTCGCGGGTTCGACTCCTGTTGCCGGCACCATTTTTATTTTGGCGATTGTGGCGAAGTGGTTAACGCACCGGATTGTGATTCCGGCATTCGTGGGTTCAATTCCCATCAGTCGCCCCATTTTTCAACTTCATATTATTTATGTGTCATTAGCTCAGTTGGTAGAGCATCTGACTTTTAATCAGAGGGTCGCAGGTTCGAATCCTGCATGACACACCATTTTTATGCGGGTGTGGCGGAATTGGTAGACGCGCTAGATTTAGGATCTAGTGTCTTTGACGTGGGGGTTCAAGTCCCTTCACCCGTACCATTTATATGCGGAAGTAGTTCAGTGGTAGAATACGACCTTGCCAAGGTCGGGGTCGCGGGTTCGAATCCCGTCTTCCGCTCCATTTATATTTGAATAGCATTATGCGGTCGTGGCGGAATCGGTAGACGCGCTAGGTTGAGGGCCTAGTGGTGGCAACATCGTGGAGGTTCAAGTCCTCTCGACCGCACCATATGATGCACCCTTAGCTCAGCTGGATAGAGTACTTGACTACGAATCAAGGGGTCGGGAGTTCGAATCTCTCAGGGTGCACTTTTCGGGAAGTAGCTCAGCTTGGTAGAGCACTTGGTTTGGGACCA
>NZ_CP184372.1:37500-147500 GCF_049913315.1 Exiguobacterium sp. R-17
AGAGTGGATCCTGAGTACGGCGGGACACGTGAAACCCCGTCGGAATCCGGGAGGACCATCTCCCAAGGCTAAATACTCCCTAGTGACCGATAGTGAACCAGTACCGTGAGGGAAAGGTGAAAAGCACCCCGGAAGGGGAGTGAAATAGATCCTGAAACCGTATGCCTACAAGTAGTCAGAGCCCGTTAACGGGTGATGGCGTGCCTTTTGTAGAATGAACCGGCGAGTTACGATAACGCGCGAGGTTAAGCCGATGAGGCGGAGCCGTAGCGAAAGCGAGTCTGAACAGGGCGTTCAGTGCGTTGTCGTAGACCCGAAACCAGGTGATCTACCCATGTCCAGGATGAAGGTCAGGTAACACTGACTGGAGGTCCGAACCCACGCACGTTGAAAAGTGCGGGGATGAGGTGTGGGTAGCGGTGAAATGCCAATCGAACCTGGAGATAGCTGGTTCTCCCCGAAATAGCTTTAGGGCTAGCCTCGAGGTTGAGAGTTCTGGAGGTAGAGCACTGATTGGACTAGGGGCCCCCACAGGGTTACCGAATTCAGTTAAACTCCGAATGCCAGCAACTTATACTCGGGAGTCAGACTGCGAGTGATAAGATCCGTAGTCAAGAGGGAAACAGCCCAGACCGCCAGCTAAGGTCCCCAAGTGTATGTTAAGTGGAAAAGGATGTGGCGCTGCCTAGACAGCTAGGATGTTGGCTTAGAAGCAGCCACCATTCAAAGAGTGCGTAATAGCTCACTAGTCGAGTGGCGCCGCGCCGAAAATGTAACGGGGCTAAACATACCACCGAAGCTGCGGATTCCGTAAGGAATGGTAGGGGAGCGTTCCAAACCGCTGTGAAGCTGTACCGGAAGGAGCAGTGGAGCGTTTGGAAGTGAGAATGCCGGTGTGAGTAGCGAAAAGAGGGGTGAGAATCCCCTCCGTCGAAAGCCCAAGGTTTCCTGAGGAAGGCTCGTCCGCTCAGGGTTAGTCTGGACCTAAGCCGAGGCCGAAAGGCGTAGGCGATGGATAACAGGTTGATATTCCTGTACCGCCGATCCACCGTTTGAACAATGGGGGGACGCAGGAGGATAGTGACGCATGCGGATGGAAGTGCATGTGCAAGTTTCAAGACCGTCTGATTGGCAAATCCGTCAGGCATTACAGTCAAGGAACGACGCGGAGTCCCGTAGGGACGTAGGTCACGATTTCACACTGCCAAGAAAAGCCTCTAGTGAGGGGGAAGGCGCCAGTACCGTAAACCGACACAGGTAGGCGAGATGAGAATTCTAAGACGCGCGGGATAACTCTCGTTAAGGAACTCGGCAAAATGGTCCCGTAACTTCGGGAGAAGGGACGCTCTACACATGTAGAGCCGCAGTGAATAGGCCCAAACGACTGTTTAGCAAAAACACAGGTCTCTGCTAAATCGCAAGATGACGTATAGGGGCTGACGCCTGCCCGGTGCTGGAAGGTTAAGGGGATGGGTTAGCGCAAGCGAAGCTTTGAACCGAAGCCCCAGTAAACGGCGGCCGTAACTATAACGGTCCTAAGGTAGCGAAATTCCTTGTCGGGTAAGTTCCGACCCGCACGAAAGGCGTAACGATTTGGGCACTGTCTCAACGAGAGACCCGGTGAAATCATAGTACCTGTGAAGATGCAGGTTACCCGCGACAGGACGGAAAGACCCCATGGAGCTTTACTACAGCCTGATATTGAGGCTTTGTGCATGATGTACAGGATAGGCGGGAGACGTCGAGCCCGGAGCGCCAGCTTCGGAGGAGTCACCCTTGGGATACCGCCCTTCATGCATAGAGTCTCTAACTCGCAGCCGTGATCCGGCTGGAGGACCGTGTCAGGCGGGTAGTTTGACTGGGGCGGTCGCCTCCTAAACAGTAACGGAGGCGCCCAAAGGTTCCCTCAGAATGGTTGGAAATCATTCGTAGAGCGCAAAGGCAGAAGGGAGCTTGACTGCGAGACCTACAAGTCGAGCAGGGACGAAAGTCGGGCTTAGTGATCCGGTGGTTCCGCATGGAAGGGCCATCGCTCAACGGATAAAAGCTACCCTGGGGATAACAGGCTGATCTCCCCCAAGAGTCCACATCGACGGGGAGGTTTGGCACCTCGATGTCGGCTCATCGCATCCTGGGGCTGGAGTAGGTCCCAAGGGTTGGGCTGTTCGCCCATTAAAGCGGTACGCGAGCTGGGTTCAGAACGTCGTGAGACAGTTCGGTCCCTATCCGTCGTGGGCGCAGGAAATTTGAGGAGAGCTGTCCTTAGTACGAGAGGACCGGGATGGACGCACCGCTGGTGTACCAGTTGTTCCGCCAGGAGCATCGCTGGGTAGCTACGTGCGGACGGGATAAATGCTGAAAGCATCTAAGCATGAAGCCCCCTCCAAGATGAGATTTCCCTTTGAGTAATCAAGAAAGACCCCTCAGAGACGATGAGGTAGATAGGTCACGGGTGGAAGCATGGCGACATGTGGAGCTGAGTGATACTAATCGGTCGAGGCCTTGTTCTAGCAGATGCATTGTTGATGACTTCAGTTTTGAGGGCGCGAGCCCGATCGTCTGGTGACGATAGCCAAGTGGTCACACCCGTTCCCATGCCGAACACGGAAGTTAAGCACTTGAACGCCGAAAGTAGTTGGGGGCTTCCCCCTGTGAGGATAGGACGTTGCCAGGCACTTGACCGATCTGCAGATTGCAGGTCGGTCTTTTTGTGTAATCATTTTAAAGGAAAAGGAGTTTTTTCATGAAACACGAACTTCCTATTGTATATGCACTTCAACGTCACTTAGATCGAACGCCCATCTCATGGCATGTTCCTGGACATAAGAATGGGACTCTGACACCTCTTCCTGACTTTTTTAAATGGGACGTCACAGAATTACCTGGTCTAGATGATTTTCATCATCCGGAAGAGGCTATTGCAGACGCAATAGCTTTGCTTCAAAAAGTCTACGATGCAAAAGCGAGTCATTTCCTTGTGAATGGTTCGACTGTTGGGAACTGGGCGATGCTTGCAGCTGTAGCAACAAGAGGAGAGCGTGTTTATGTACAGCGTAATTCACATAAATCGGTATTTAATGCACTCGAATGGTTAGGAATCGAACCGATCTTTCTTGAACCAGATACCCATAAAGAAACGGGAATCAGTGGTCATGTTTCACGTGAAACATTAAAGGAAGCGTTTACGAAATATCCAGGAGGAGTTGGCGTGTTTATCACTTCACCGACATATTACGGAGAAGTGGCTGATATCACGTCACTCGTTCAGCTCACGACGTCGCACGGACTCCCTTTATTAGTGGATGAAGCACACGGTGCGCACTTCGGTAAAGCATTTGGTGTTCGTTCTGCATTTGAATTAGGAGCAACCGCTGTTGTCCAGTCTGCCCATAAAACGCTTCCTGCACTGACGATGGGAGCATGGATGCACGAGCAATTTTCGGAAAAGATGAGAAGAAAGTTACAGCGAGCGCTCCAAGCGTTTCAAACCTCAAGTCCTTCGTATTTGTTACTGGCTTCATTAGACTATGCCCGTTCCTATCGTGAACAATGGACAGTTGAAGGTATGTCAGATATTCAGGTTAGTCACGATGCGTTTATCGAATCACTTCAACGGTTCGATCATATGACCGTCCTTCGCTTCGATGATTGGTCACGGATGACATTAACGTATGAGGGATATTCAGGAGATGCGTTGTTGCAAGCGTTACGAGCTGTTCAACTCGATGCGGAATTTGCTCTAGGAGATCACGTCGTCTGTATTTTGCCACTTCGTCCGCTAGCAAAGTCTGAGCAGGATGACTGGGTCCAGCGTGTCGAACGCGCCATTCAAATGATGAAATCAGAAGGAATTCCTTTGAAAAGGTATATCGAGCAACCAATTATGGGTAAAATACAGGTATCTGCTTTAGCTTGTTCTTATGAACAGTTAGAACAAGCAACAGGTACGTTCCGTCAGCTGGATGAGTGTATCGGTCATGTTTCACTCGAAACCATTATTCCGTACCCGCCAGGCATTCCGTTGATCGTCAGAGGCGAACGCATTACGGCGGAACAGGTACTACGTTTACGACATTATCAAACCGTAGCCGTTCATTTGCAAGGGGGCGAACAATTGCAACAAGGAGCGTTACGCGTCATAGAGGAAGGGTTTGAAAGATGAAAGGTACGTTCATTACTGTCGAAGGACCGGATGGTGCCGGGAAAACGACACAACTACAATTGCTTAATGATGTGTTAAAAGAAAAGGGCTATAATGTCATGATGACCCGTGAGCCAGGTGGCACACGCGTTGGGAACGAAATTCGTTCATTGATTTTAAATCCTGATTTTGAAGAAATGAAAGAGATGACGGAAATTCTGCTGTATGCAGCGTCTCGTGCCCAGCATGTCGAAGAATTGATTCGACCGGCGTTAGAGGCAGGCACAATCATCTTATGTGACCGATTCGTTGATGCCTCACTTGCCTATCAAGGATATGGACTTGGACATCCGATTGATCTCGTGCGTCATATTAATGATTCTGCAACAGGTGGATTAGCGCCAGACCGGACGTATTTATTTGATTTAACGGTAACGGATTCTAAAAAACGAATGATGGACCGGGGAGCACTTGATCGAATCGAGCAACGAGATGATGCGTTTCGTGCCCGTGTCTATGATGGTTTCAAACAGATTGCGGCATCGGACCCAGAACGGGTACAGATTGTACAAGCCAATCGATCGATTGAAGTGATTCATCAGGACTTAGTGGAAGATGTCATTACGTATTTAGAAGAAAAGGAGAGATTCTCATGAAAATGGTCATTACGATTGTTCAAGATAAAGACAGCTTACGTTTGGCGGAAGCGCTTGTCGAGCATGATTTCCGAGCAACGAAACTAGCAACGACAGGTGGTTTTCTTAAAGAGGGAAACACGACGTTCATGATTGGTGTACAGAGTGAGCGTCTCGATGATCTGTTAAGATTGATCAAAAAGAATTGTTCGAGTCGTGAACAGATGGTCTCTCCAATCTCACCAATGGGTGGTCATGCCGATTCTTATATCCCGTACCCTGTTGAAGTCCAGGTAGGCGGGGCAACGGTCTTCGTCTTGCCAATCGAAGGGTTTCACCAATTCTAATGCAGACGTTTCATGAACTGGAACAGACACAATCGGTCATTTCGACGATTCTTCAAAATTCGTTACGAAACGATCGAATCAATCACGCTTATATCTTCACTGGAGACTATGAGCCGCTTCTACTTGAAGCGGCTCACTTGTTCGCGAAAAGCCTTTTTTGTGAGACCCCGGTCGATGTAGAGCCGTGTGGTGTCTGTCGTAGCTGTCGGCGGATGGAAAGTGGTAACTTGGTCGATTATTATGAAATCGAACCAGATGGCGCGACCATCAAAAAAGAACAGATTCAACAATTGATGCATGATCTCTCACTCCGAGGACTTGAAGGCGATCGTCAGATTTATGTCATTACACAGTCCCATAAGATGACTCCCCAAGCAGCGAACAGTTTGCTGAAGTTCTTTGAGGAACCAGGAGAAGGAAAAGTGGCCTTATTGTTGACGAATCAACCTCAACTCCTTTTACCTACGATTCGATCGCGGGGACAGTTATTAAGTTTTCGTCCAGCGGATCGTCAAATGATTGGCGAGGTTTTATCTGAAAAAACGGGACGGGACCACGAGTTGACGCAACTGGCAGCGCGTGTCTATCCAAAAGTCGAGGATGCAGAAGAAGCATTACTCGAAGACTGGTTTGTAAATGCGCGAGCGTCAGTGTTACAATTGATGGAGGAATTAGCGAATCGTCCGGCTGATTTACCACTGTTCGTACAAGAGAAATGGATGGGACAATTCAAGAACCGTCAGGATGTCCGAATTGGCCTTGAACTCGTCACTTGTTTCTTCGAGGATGTCTTACGCCTGAAACTGAATCCGGCGTGGGAAGGTATGACCTATACGAATAGTAAACCCCAACTTGAACAGATGGGGTCCAAGAGCCAGACGACGATCACCCGCTGGTTACAAGCTGTGCTTGCCGCAGTCCGACGGGTCGAAGCGAATGTTAATCCCCAATTAACAGTTGAGCGTCTCATGTTTGACTTACAGAAAGGGTAGAGCGACATGCTAGAAGTAGTAGGCGTTCGCTTTAAAGAAGCGGGCAAAATTTATTATTTTGCACCTGGACAAGAGTCATTATCACGAGGACAAGCAGTCATCGTTGAGACGGTACGGGGCATTGAATATGGCGAAGTGGTCATCGCCGATAAACAAATGGACGAAGAAGATGTGGTGTTGCCACTGAAATCCATTCTTCGAATTGCTGACGATAAAGATGCAATGATCGTCCGCGAAAATAAAGTCGCAGCGCTTGATGCGCATGCGGTATGTGTCGAAAAAATCCGTGAACATAAACTCGATATGAAATTGGTCGATGTCGAGTACACGTTTGACCGCAATAAGGTCATCTTCTACTTCACGGCAGAAGGACGTGTTGACTTCCGTGAGCTCGTCAAAGATTTAGCGGCTGTTTTCCGGACACGCATCGAACTCCGTCAAATCGGTGTTCGAGATGAAGCGAAGTTACTTGGAGGCATTGGTCCATGTGGTCGTGTCTTATGTTGTTCATCTTTCCTTGGTGAGTTCGAACCGGTCTCGATCAAGATGGCAAAAGATCAAAACCTGTCGTTGAATCCGACGAAGATTTCAGGGGTGTGTGGTCGTTTAATGTGCTGTCTAAAATATGAGAACGATACGTATGAAGAGATGCGCCGTGACTTGCCGGACTATGGAAAACGTTTGACGGTACCTGAAGGCGAAGGACGCGTCGTTGGCTTGAACATCCTCGATCAAGTCGTTCAAATTGAACTGAAGGATCGTTCCCGCGTCTTGACGTATTCGATGGAAGAACTATTATCCGTTGGTGCCGTAAAACCAAAACGACCAAAAGAATAACGGGGTGCATACGCGTGGAGAGAGTCGATAAAAAAGAAATCATTACGCGTGTCGATGCGATTGAGCAACAGATTCATTTGCTGACTGAGCATCTGAGCGTGTTAAAGGATCAGCTGGCTTACATGATGGAAGAGAACCAACATCTGTATCTGGAGAATCATCATCTTCGGGAGAAAGTCGAACGCGATGAACAACAGCCGGTCACGGAAGCGGAAGAAGCAGAAGCAGGCGTTGGTGCGGGCTATGACAATCTCGGACGATTGTACCAGGAAGGGTTCCACATCTGTAACTTGCATTATGGACAAGTACGAAAAGACGGCGATTGTCTCTTCTGCTTATCCATGTTAACGAAACATTGAGAGGCTGACTTCTACATGAGTCAGTCTTTTTTTCGGAAAGGAAGGCACGACATGTTTGAACTATTACCAGACGAACGACTTGATTATCTCTTAGGACAAGAAGGGAAAATCATTCAAAGTCCATCCGTCTTCTCCTATTCACTCGATGCGGCATTGCTCGCACGATTTGCATGGGTTCCAATTCAACAGGGGCGGATTGCCGATCTTTGCTCTGGGAACGGTGCGATCCCACTCTTTTTATCCTACCGGACGAAAGGGCAGATCACGGGTCTTGAAATTCAGCCGCGACTAGCGGAGATGGCGCGACGTAGCATTAACTTGAATGAACTGAACGACCAGATTGAGATGATTGATGGTGACGTCAAAGAGGCGGGGGCACGTCTTGGATACGGCATCTATGATGCTGTCACCTGTAATCCGCCTTATTTTTTAGCCAACGAGACATCAAACCAAAACCAAAGTGAACATTATACGATCGCAAGGCATGAAGTCCTCTGTACACTTGAAGACTGTATTCGTGGTGCATCTGATTTGTTAAAACAAGGCGGAAAGGCAGCGTTCGTCCATCGACCGGAACGACTGCTCGATATCGTCACTTTGATGCGAACATACCGCTTGGAACCGAAACGGATGCAGTTGATTTATCCGAAGGCAGGGAAGGAAGCGAACATGCTTTTGATCGAGGGGATCAAGGATGCAAAACCTGGACTGAAGGTTCTTTCCCCGTTCATCGTCTATGAAGCGGACAACTCGTATGCGGCTCAGATGAAGGAACTGTTCGATGTCTGAGCATGCAGTCTATATCGTTCGTTGCCAAGATGATACGTATTATACGGGTTACGCGGTAGACGTCACGCAACGCATCGCAACACATAATGCAGGCAAGGGGGCGAAGTATACACGTGCCCGTCTGCCGGTCGTCCTCGTTCATGAGGAAATTTTCGCGACAAAATCAGAAGCGATGAAGCGGGAATACGCGATTAAACAATTGACACGTTCACAGAAAGAGCGTTTGATTCAAGGAGGAACCTCATGAAAGCGACAAGTAGCTATCAACAGCAAGGAGTCGGTCTCTATATCGTCCCGACACCAATCGGCAATTTAGAAGACATGACGTATCGAGCTGTCCGGATCTTACAGGAATCTGATATCGTCGCAGCAGAAGATACCCGGCAGACGATGAAACTGTTTCGGCATTTTTCGATTGAGACGAAGCTGGTCAGTTACCACGAACACAATAAACAAACAAGTGGCGAACGACTACTCGCTGATTTAGAGGCGGGAAAGCAAATTGCCCTCGTCTCCGACGCCGGGATGCCCGGTATTTCGGACCCGGGAAGCGATTTGATCCGCCTAGCGATCGCAGCAGATATTCCTGTCATCGTTCTTCCGGGTGCGAACGCTGCATTGACAGCCCTTGTCGCGTCCGGTCTGTCGACAGAACGCTTTTTGTATTATGGTTTTTTGCCACGAAAGAAAAAAGAACGCCGCGAAGCGTTAGAGCAATTGAAATACGAATCAGGAACACTCATCTTTTATGAAGCACCGCATCGATTGAAAGAGATGTTGCAAGGGATCGAAGAAGTACTTGGTGATCGCCAGGTGACGTTAGCCCGAGAACTAACGAAACGGTATGAAGAGTATATTCGTGGAAGTGTGAGTGAATTACGCGCTTGGGCAGCAGAAGACGTTCGAGGTGAGTTCGTCGTCCTTGTCGAAGGATCAAACGAAGAACGACCGGATGCCGTCATTCAAGACAGTGATCCCCTCGAGCAAATCCGTCGGTATATCGAAGAGGGCGAAAAGCCGAATGCAGCGTTGAAGCGTGTCGCAAAAGAACGAGGACTGGATCGTCAGGAATTGTACCTCGCGTTTCACGAAGCAGATTAAAAAAAGAAGCCCCGTTAAGGAGCTTCCTTTTTTGTTTATTCGTTGCTTGCGTAATGACGATCGAGGAAATCTTTTAATTCAACGAGAACGCGTTGTGCGCCATCTGGTGAAAGAATCAATTTACCATCAGCCAATTTGAAGTTATCTTCTGATACTTCACCTGTCACTTGGCAAGTCATGTTTGGTTTATATTTTTTAAGGATGATCTGTTCGTTGTCGACATAGATCTCGAGGGCATCCTTTTCTGCGATTTGAAGTGTACGGCGTAATTCGATTGGAATTACGACACGACCGAGCTCGTCTACTTTACGTACAATACCTGTTGATTTCATTTTGTTGTTCCTCCTTTGATGTCATGGATCTCTTTTTCTTTTGAAAAATCGTCAAAATTCGACATCGTTTCTATAGAATGTAGAATACTAGACTTTCCAAAAGTAGTCAACCAATCTGAATAGCTTGAAATCAAAATGTCATTTATTTCTCAAAAAACCCATATTTGAAACGATTTATTAATATATTTTCCCTTTTTAAAGGAAATGAAACTATAGAGTGTGTTTTTTTGTAATTTGATGTCTGATGTCAAAAAATGTTTCGATTCGACAAAAAGTGAATTTCGACATCAGTCCCGTAACAGCGTATAATAGCCTATAATGAAGATGGAAATAAGAGAACGGAGGAATAACATGGCAAAGACATTTTATATCACGACCCCGATTTATTATCCAAGTGCAAAACTACATATCGGTCACGCGTATACGACGGTGGCTGGAGATGCAATGGCACGGTACAAACGACTTCAAGGATTCGACGTCCGGTATTTGACAGGTAGCGATGAGCACGGTCAAAAGATCCAGGAAAAAGCAGCAGAAGCAGGTATCTCGGAACAGGCATTCGTCGATGGTGTCGTCGAGCAGATTAAAGTCTTATGGGATCGTCTCGACATCTCGTACGATGATTATATCCGGACGACAGAACCACGTCACAAAAAAGTCGTCGAAAAAGTGTTCGAGACACTTCTTGAATCAGGCGATATCTACCTAGGTGAATACGAAGGTTGGTATTCGATTCCGGATGAGACGTACTATACGGAATCACAACTCGTCGACGGAAAGAGCCCCGATAGTGGACACCCAGTCGAACTCGTTCGCGAAGAATGTTACTTCTTCCGGATCAGCAAGTACGCGGACCGTCTGCTTGAGTACTTTGAAGCGAATCCGTCATTTATCTTGCCAGAATCACGTAAACACGAAATGATCAATAACTTCATTAAACCGGGTCTCCAAGACTTAGCGGTCTCACGGACGACATTCAACTGGGGTGTACAAGTCCCATCGAATCCGAAGCACGTCGTCTACGTCTGGATCGATGCGTTGACGAACTATATCTCGTCACTCGGTTATGGTACGGACGATCATGGTAATTTCGATAAGTACTGGCCAGCAGATGTTCATCTCGTCGGAAAAGAAATCGTTCGTTTCCACACGATCATTTGGCCGGCACTCTTGATGGCGCTTGACCTCCCATTACCGAAGAAAGTCTTCGCACACGGTTGGTTGTTGATGAAAGACGGAAAAATGTCGAAATCAAAAGGGAACGTCGTTGATCCGATCCCATTGACGGATCGTTACGGTCTTGACGCCCTTCGTTATTACTTGTTACGCGAAGTTCCATTCGGTTCAGATGGTATGTTCACACCTGAAGCATTCGTTGAGCGGATGAACTACGATTTAGCAAACGACCTTGGGAACTTACTCAACCGAACGATCGCGATGGTCACGAAATACTTTGACGGTGAGATCCCAGCCTATACAGGCAATGTGACACCGTTTGATGCGACACTCTCGGATCTTGCAAAAGAAACGGTCACGAAAGTCGAAGCATCGATGGAACACATGGAATTCTCTGTCGTGCTATCGAACATTTGGCAATTAATCAGCCGTGCCAATAAATACATCGATGAGACACAACCGTGGGTTCTTGCAAAAGACGAATCCAAAACGGCGGAACTCGGTTCGGTCATGGTGCATCTCGTCGGCGTCTTACGTCACGTGGCGATCATGTTGCAACCGTTCATGACGCGTTCACCAAAAGAGATCTTCGCGCAACTTGGTCTCTCCGGACAAGCGATGGACTGGGCAGCGCTCGAGAAATTCGCAGACATCACACCAGGAACAAAAGTTGGTACAGCGACACCGATTTTCCCACGTCTCGATGTCAAAGAAGAGGTCGAAGCAATCGTCGACATGATGCATCAAGCTTCTGCAGCACGTGTGGAGGAAGAGGAAGTCGAAGAGGCTGATGAAGACATTCGTCCGGAAACGACGATCGATATCTTTGATCAGATCGAGTTACGTGTCGGTGAAGTCGTGACGGCTGAAAAGATCAAGAAGGCGAAAAAACTACTGAAGTTACAAGTCGATATGGGCAAAGAAACACGCCAAATCGTCTCTGGTATCGCGCAGTGGTATGAGCCGGAAGATTTAGTCGGACGTAAGGTCATCGTCGTAGCGAACTTAAAACCGGTCACGTTACGTGGCGAACTCTCCCAAGGAATGGTCCTTGCTGCTGAGAAAGCAGGAAAACTTGAACTCGCGACGGTCCCATCAACGATGGCAAACGGCGCAAGCGTAAAATAAAACCGATGCCTGTGGACTTCATGTCACAGGCATTTTTTTAAAGAAGGAGTCGAATAAGATATGTTAATCGATACACACACTCACTTGAATGCAGACCAATTCGCGGAAGACGTTCATGAAACGATCGAGCGGGCACGTGCAAACGGCGTTTCACCGATGATCGTCGTCGGATTTGATCATAAGACAATCGACCGCGCGATGGAACTCGTCGAAGCGTACGATGATCTTTATGCGGTCATCGGATGGCATCCCGTCGACTCGATTGATTTTGATGAGGAAGCCTATCAAAAGGTCGAACGATTGATGGATCATGAAAAAGTCGTTGCGCTTGGAGAAATCGGACTCGACTACCACTGGGATACGTCACCGAAAGACGTCCAACAGGAAGCTTTCCGCAAACAGATCCGTCTCGCGAAGCAGAAGAAAAAACCGATCGTCATCCATAACCGGGAAGCGACAGAAGATACGTTACGAATCCTCGAAGAAGAGGATGCAAAAGAAGTCGGTGGTATTTTGCATAGCTACAGTATGAGTGCTGAATTGTTACCGCGTTGCCTAGCGATGAACTTCTATATTTCACTTGGTGGACCTGTTACGTTCAAAAACGCGAAAATGCCAAAACGTGTTGCACAGGAAGTACCGCTCGATCGTTTACTCGTTGAGACGGACTGTCCGTATCTGACACCAACACCACACCGCGGTAAACGCAACGAGCCGGCTTACGTTCGGTTCGTCGCTGAAGAAATTGCGCAGCTCCGTGGCATGATGTATGCCGATGTGGAAGCAGCAACGACGGAAAATGCAAAACGGGTCTTCCGTTTGCCATGATGCGTTCGTTGACGTTCATTACAATCGGGTGCAGCCTGCTACTTGCGGCTGCACTCGTCTATGGGATGATGGATCATCCACGAACCGTGACTGTTTTGATTGATGGACAAGAGCAACAGGTGAAGACAATGGCTGATTCCGTTTATGGCGTTCTCAAAGAAGCCGGTATTACGACGCGTGACAATGATGTGATTGAACCGGCTCTTAGTGCCGACCTGCCGAAAAAACGATTAATCGTCATTCAGCGGGCAAAAGAAATCACATTGATCATGGGCTACGGTGAGTCCCGTCGCGTCCGGACGCAGGCGCGTCAAGTAAAGGATCTACTTGCAGAGCGCGGTATCAAGAAAGCCGACACGGATGATATCTATCCGTCTTCTGACGCTGTATTGACGAGTGGTATGACGGTGCGGTACCGCGAAGCTTTTCCCGTTGATCTCGTCGTCGGGGGAAAAGCCCGACAACTCTACACGTATGAAACGACGGTCCGCGAATTGTTAGAACGGGAAGGAATCCGTCTTCAAAAGGAAGATCGGGTCGCTCCAAATCCCGATACCCGCGTGACGGAAGGGACGTTGATTACGGTCAACACGACACGTCGTGCGATGTTGACACAGGATCAACTCGTTCCGTTTGAGATCGAAGAAGTCGAGGATCCGACCTTACCGGAAGGCGAGCAACTGGTGACGACATCAGGTCGTCCGGGTGTCCGAACGAAAAAGTATCAATTGACGTTAGCTGACGGTCTTAGTAAAGAGAAAAAACTGATTGATGACCAAGTGACACGGACGCCAATCAAACAAGTCGTCAAAGTCGGGACAAAACCGATTGAGACACCAATCGAAGCGCCCGTCTTCAACGAAAAACAAGCGACCAATCCGCTAACTGAAACACCGAAAGCCGATGCGGATCTTGATTTTGAGAGTGCGAAGAGCTTGATGGTCGAAGCGACGGCGTATACGAACGACCCAGCTTCGAACGGCAGTCGTTTGTACAATGGTCGTGCCTTGACAGCGACCGGGTATGACGTGACCGATACGATCACCTATCAAGGTTTGCCGATCATCGCGGTTGATCCGAAGGTCATTCCGCTTGGCACGAAGGTCTACGTCGAAGGGGTTGGTCTTGCGATCGCTCTCGATACAGGTGGTGCCATTAAAGGCAATAAGATTGATATTTTAGTCGATGGTGAACAAAAAGCAAAGACGTTCGGTCGAAAACAACTGCAAGTCTGGGTCATTCCTAGTGCAACGGAAGCGGACACGTGACGCTTCCTTGTTTTTTTCGTGGAAACAGGTACAATTACGAGAGTGTTTGAAGAAGGTGGAGAGATCATGCGGAAACGCTTAAAAGAAGTCATCGTCGTCGAAGGACGAGATGATACGACACGATTACAAGAAGTTTTTGATGTCGATACAATTGAAACGAACGGTTCAGCCGTTAATGAACAGACGATGCAACGCATTGAGAAGGCCCTCGAACGACGCGGTGTCATCATTTTCACGGATCCTGATTTTCCAGGAGATCGTATCCGTGCCCGAATCAATGAACGTGTACCAGGCTGTAAACATGCCTATCTTCCGCGTGCTCAAGCAAAAGATAAGCGCGGTAAAATTGGTGTTGAACATGCCTCACCTGCCGCAATCGAAGAGGCGCTCGCTGCTGTCTATGAGACGGAAGAAGCACCGGTTGCCGAAGTGACACGTGAGATGATTTTGGCAGCTGATTTGATTGGTGGACCAGCAGCCTCGATCCGTCGTCGTCGTCTCGGTCAGATTCTTGCGATTGGTGAACCGAATGCAAAACAACTCGTCAAACGTGTCGCATCGATCCGAATCACGCTGGCGGAATGGGAAGCAGCGTTGAAACAACTAGAGGAGGAAGAAGTTTGAAAGACATTGCTACATTGCACCGGACGAAAGAAATTTTAGCGAAACATGGCTTTTCGTTTAAAAAATCGTTAGGGCAAAACTTTTTAATCGATTTAAATGTATTAGGAAACATCGTCGGAGCAGCTGGATTAACGCCTGAGAGTGGTGTACTCGAGATCGGACCAGGAATCGGCTCATTGACGGAACAATCGGCGAAACAGGCGAAAAAAGTCGTTGCTCTTGAAATCGATCAACGATTGTTACCGATTCTTGATGATACACTTGCACCATATCCCCATACGAAGGTCATTCACGGTGATGCTCTTGAACTCGATCTTTCGACGATCGTTGCTGAAGAGTTCACGCAAGAAGGCATCACCGACATTGCCGTCGTCGCGAACCTCCCGTATTATGTCACGACACCGATTATCATGCGGATCCTTGAAGCGAAAGCACCGTTTCGGACGCTCGTCATGATGATTCAAAAGGAAGTCGCTGAACGAATCGGTGCAAAACCAGGCACGAAAGCATATGGATCTCTATCGATCGCGATTCAATACTATGCGGAAGCTGAAGTCTGCTTCACGGTCCCAAAACAAGTCTTCATTCCAGCACCAAACGTCGATTCAGCAGTCATCCGCTTGAACATTCGAAAAGAGCCGGCGGTACAGACACAGGATGAGGCACTCTTCTTTGAAATCGTCCGAGCAAGTTTTGCACAACGTCGGAAAACGATTTTAAACAACTTGACAACACACTTCGGGAAAACGGAAAAAGCAGCGGTCGAAGCGGCGTTGTTAGAAGCTGGGGTTGAACCACGTCGTCGCGGAGAAACGCTCAGCCTGCAGGAATTCGCACAGTTAGCAGATGCACTTTTGCCAATTAAAAAACGTTGACGGATACGATTAGAACAGATATAATATTTCCCCTTTCTAATATTTATTTAATATGCTATAATAAATATTAGTGAGGTGAAGCGTATGCCAAAGACGTTGAACGAAATCAGACATGTTTTCGAAACACATGTTGGTGAAAGACTGACGCTAAAAGCAAGCGGCGGTCGTAAAAAGGTCGTAACCCGAATCGGAACGCTCGTTGAGACGTATCCTTCGGTGTTTGTAGTCAAGCTAGACGCAGAGCGCCACAATGTCGAGCGAGTTTCTTATAGCTACGCCGACGTGCTAACAGACTCCGTACAAATCGAATTTGCGAATTCGTAAACTTACCTTCCGAAGCGGACAAAATGTTCGCTTCTTTTTTTGTGGAAAGGTTGATACAATTCCTACAGGAAACGAACTAGAGGAGGAACGGCACGATGACGATTATTGTAAAGGCTCCGGCCAAGATCAACCTAGTCCTGGATGCGACGGCAAAGCGCCCGGATGGCTATCACGATGTACATATGGTGATGACGACAGTCGATTTGGCAGACCGTCTAGAATTGACGGAGCTGCCGTCAGGAGAAATTCGAATGAATGCCCAGCATGCTTACGTTCCGAACGACGAACGTAATCTTGCTTATAAAGCAGCAGCGATCTTAAAAGAAAAATACGACGTCAAGACAGGAGTAGAGATCTTCTTAGAGAAACACATTCCAGTTGCAGCCGGACTCGCTGGTGGATCCAGTGACGCGGCAGCGACGTTACGCGGATTAAATGAGTTGTGGCAACTCGGTTTGACGCTTGAAGAGTTGGCGGAAGTCGGCGCAGCAGTGGGCTCTGACGTCCCGTTTTGTGTCATGGGTGGAACAGCGATTGCAACGGGTCGCGGAGAGAAGCTAGAAAAACTTGTCTCACCACCCCCATGCTGGGTTGTTCTTGCTAAACCGACGATCGGTGTTTCAACAGCTGACGTCTATGGTGCCCTCGACTTGAACACGGCAAAACGTCCGAACGTCGAAGCAATGATTGATGCGGTGAAGGCGCAAGATTTCCAAGCCATCTGCCAATCACTCGGTAATGTTCTCGAAGCGGTCACGTTGCCGATGCACCCAGAAGTCGAGCAAATCAAGGAATTCATGGCAAGTTGTGGCGCAGAAGGCGTCTTGATGAGCGGAAGTGGTCCGACGGTCTTTGCTCTAACGGAGCATGAAAATCGGGCACAACGTCTCTATAATGGATTACGCGGCTTTTGTAACGAAGTCTACGTCGTTCGTCTTTTAGGCGAAAACCATTGATAATATCCGTATGAAAATGATATATTCACTATTGAATATTCGGAATTACGGAGAGGTGGAACGAAACAAATGAAAATTCGGAGAAGTGGTCGATTGGTCGACATGACGCGGTACTTGCTTGACCATCCCCATCATCTCGTCTCATTGACGATTTTTGCAGAACGTTATAAATCGGCGAAATCGTCGATCAGTGAAGATTTAGATATCGTCAGCGAGATGTTAGAACATGAGGGAACAGGTCGTCTCGTTACAGTACCAGGTGCTGCGGGTGGCGTCATGTTCATTCCGACGTGGAGCAGTAAGAAGGCATTACCGTTCATCGATGATCTATGTGAACGTGTCGCTCGTCCAGACCGACTGTTACCGGGGGGATACCTTTATTTGACGGACTTACTTGGAGATCCGAAGATGGTCAAACAAATGGGACAAGTGTTTGCATCTGTCTTTAGCCAAAAGAAAGTCGATGTCGTCATGACGATCGCAACGAAGGGGATTCCACTTGCTTATGCAGTCGCTGAGCAACTTGGTGTACCGTTCGTCATCGTGCGTTCAGATAGTCGTGTTACGGAAGGATCAACAGTCAGCATCAACTATGTCTCGGGTTCTTCAAAAGCGATCCGGACGATGGCACTCGCGCGTCGAAGTTTACCACGTGGAGCGAATGTCTTATTGATTGATGACTTCATGAAAGCCGGCGGAACGATTCGCGGAATGATGAGTCTCTTAAGCGAGTTCGAAGCAAAGGTCGCAGGTGTTGGTGTTTTGATCGAGGCAGAAGGTGCTGAGAAGAAGATGGTCAACGAATACGTCAGCTTAATGAAATTAGCGGACGTCGACGTCGACCTTGGTCAAATCCAAGTCAAGCGTGGAAACGTCGACCACTATTTCTCGGAAGCTGAGACTACCTGAAATTGACAGCCGCATGGATTGTAACTATACTGTAATTATCAAACTTTTGGAAATTATGCGTAAAAAGATTGGGAAAGACTAAACCTTTGTTTGTTTTAAGCCGTAAGTAGAAGTAGACAACGAAGAGTTGTGACAACGGTTAAAGGGGTGCGGACAAAATGAACGTTACGGACGTTAAAATTCGTCGCGTCGTAGCAGAGGGTCGAATGAAAGCACTTGCCTCTATTACGCTCGACCACGAATTCGTGGTACATGATTTGCGTGTCATCGAAGGGAACAGTGGTCTCTTCGTCGCCATGCCAAGCAAACGAACGCAAGAAGGTATCTTCCGGGATGTCGCTCATCCAATCAATGCATTAATGCGAAAAAAGGTCGAAGATTCAGTACTCGAAGCCTATGCGGCACGTGAGGATCAAGAAGAAGGCATCGGTTACGAAGTCTCTTCTGCCCAAACGGCAGATCAAGCATAAGAAAAAGACAGGTTTTCTCTTCTTGGGAAAACCTGTCTTTTTTCTCGTTTTTTCATCGATTCCGCTTCGTCCCATCATTGAATAACGATGCCATTTTCGTTATAGTTGGAACGAGTGTACTATTTCAGAACGAAATCAACACTAATTTACGTGGAGGAGCGACAAGGATGAATCATTTCGCGGTAATTCTAGCAGCGGGTAAAGGAACTCGGATGAAATCTAAGCTTTACAAAGTACTTCACCCAGTCGCTGGGAAACCTATGGTACAGCACGTCGTCGATCAATTAGCGACGCTCGGCGTCAAGCGACAGGTCGTCATCGTCGGTCACGGTGCGGAATCCGTCAAAGAAGTGCTTGGCACATCGGTGGAATACGCACTTCAAAGTGAGCAGCTTGGCACAGGACATGCTGTTCAAATGGCAGAACCCGTACTCGGGAACGAACAGGGAGCAACGCTCGTCGTCTGTGGCGATACACCACTCTTGACGAGTGACACACTGGCTTCATTGTTACAACATCATGCGGAGACAAACGCAAAAGTGACCGTCTTGACGGCACTCGCTGACGATCCGACAGGTTACGGACGTATCGTTCGTGGCGAAGACGGAAACGTCTCGAAAATCGTCGAGCATAAGGATGCGAATGCAGAAGAGCTCGCGATTCGTGAAATCAATACCGGTACGTATGTATTCGATAATGAGATGTTGTTCACGACGCTGAAGCAGGTTAAGAACGATAATGCGCAAGGTGAGTATTACTTACCAGACGTGATTGAGATTGCAAAGGCAGCAGGCGAGACGATCGCAGCGTATGCGGCACCTACGTTCGAAGAGACGATCGGTGTCAATGACCGCGTCGCACTTGCACAAGCAGAAACATCGATGCGCAAGCGAACGAATGAGTACTGGATGCGTCAAGGTGTCACGTTCGTTGATCCGTCTTCGACGTACATCGGACCAGACGTCACGATTGGTTCAGATACTGTTCTCTATCCTGGTACGCAGTTGCTCGGTCAGACGGTCATTGGTTCAGAATGTACGATTGGTCCGAACTCGGATATCCGTAACAGTGAAGTGGCAGATGGCGCCATTGTTCGTCAATCCGTCGTCACGGATAGCAAGATTGGTCCAGCGGCACAAGTCGGTCCATTTGCGCATTTACGTCAGCAAGCGGTTCTCGGTGCGAACACACGCGTCGGAAACTTCGTTGAGATCAAGAAATCAACATTTGGCGAAGGTAGCAAATCAGCCCACTTGAGCTATGTCGGAGATGCAACAATCGGAGAGAACGTCAACCTCGGTTGTGGATCGATCACGGTCAACTATGATGGAAAAAATAAATTCCAGACGATCATTGAGGACGATGCCTTCATCGGCTGTAACGTCAACTTGATTGCACCGGTCACGGTCGGCAAGAATGCCCTTGTTGCTGCCGGATCAACCGTCACAGACGATGTGCCGGAAAACGGTCTCGCGATCGCACGGGAACGTCAAACGACGAAACCCGATTATCGTTAATTCATTACTTGTCGCTCTACTCGTCTAAACCCAAACAAATGGAGGCCACCTACACATGTCTACTGTCTTAGAACATGAAATTCGTATTTTCGCACTCAACTCGAACAAACCACTGGCAGAGGAAATCGCTAAAGTCATCGGAATCCCGGTGAGCGAAAGTTCAGTCAAACACTTCAGTGATGGCGAAATTTCGATGAACATCGAAGAAAGTGTCCGGGGGGATGATATTTACATCATTCAATCGACAAGCCAACCAGTCAACGAAAACCTGATGGAACTTCTCATCATGATCGATGCACTGAAACGGGCGTCTGCACGGACGATCAACGTCGTCATTCCGTATTACGGTTATGCGCGTCAAGATCGCAAAGCACGTTCACGTGAGCCAATCACGGCGAAACTCGTTGCGAACTTGCTTGAAGTAGCAGGGGCGACACGCGTCGTGACGATGGATCTCCATGCAGCACAAATCCAAGGGTTCTTCGATATTCCAGTAGATCAATTGATGGGTGTACCGCTTCTCGCTTCATATTTCGAGAAAAAGAACATCGATCCAAACGAACTCGTCATCGTTTCTCCAGACCATGGCGGTGTCACACGGGCACGTAAATTAGCAGAGCAATTAAAAGCACCAATCGCGATCATCGACAAACGCCGTCCGAAACCGAACGTCGCAGAAGTCATGAACATCGTTGGTCAAGTCGATGGCAAGATTGCCATCATCATCGATGACATCATCGATACAGCGGGTACGATCACACTTGCAGCGAACGCTTTGATCGAAAACGGAGCGAAACAAGTCTATGCATGTTGTACACACCCTGTTCTTTCAGGTCCGGCAATGGAGCGAATTGAGAACTCAGCGATCGAAGAACTCGTCGTCTTGAACACGATCGATTTAACACAACGCGAATGTGCAAGCAAAATCAAACAAATCTCTGTGGCACGCTTGCTTGCAGAAGCAATCATCCGTGTACACGAACAGAAATCAATCAGCCCGCTCTTCAGCTGATTGCTTATGCATACGAACGATGTGGTCCGGTTTATTGAAATCGGACCCTTGTTCGTTTACTTTTTTAAACAGAAATGAGGAATCGATATGAAATGTATCGTCGGATTAGGGAATCCTGGCGCGAAGTATGCGAATACGCGCCACAACATCGGTTTTCTTGCGATCGATGCCTTAGCGGAGAAACACGGGATCACGCTTTCAGAATCGAAGTTTAAAGCCCTCTTCGGAACGGGAATGATAAACGGAGAACGTGTCGTGCTCGTCAAGCCATTGACGTATATGAATTTATCAGGTGAAGCGGTGCGACCGTTACTTGATTTCTACAAGATCGCGGTCGAGGATGTGCTCGTCATCTATGATGATCTGGATTTACCACTTGAGAAATTGCGCTTGCGTTCGAAAGGCAGTGCAGGCGGTCATAACGGCGTCAAGTCGTTGATCCAGCACCTCGGTACGCAGGAAATCAAGCGTCTTAAACTCGGTGTTGGTCGACCACCGGCACCAATCCAAGTCATCGACTGGGTGTTAATGAATTTTTCGAAGGCGGAACAAGGAAGTCTGCAACACGTACTCAATGCGTCTGTCGATGTAGCGACGGACTTTATAGACACACCGTTTCTCGCTTTGATGAATCGGTATAACTGAACGCAACGCTTTGGGGGTTCCAAAGCGTTTTTGCTGTCGTGTTTTAGGAGGAAGAAGATGAAACAATTACAAGAACTCTTATTAGCGATTCCTGAAATCAAGACGGTTCGGGAACGCTTCCGGGACGGTGTCAACGCTCAGTTGATTACTGGTCTGATGAATAGTGGAAAGGCATTGTTCGTCGCCGGGATTTATCAGGAGACGAAACGTCGATTCGTACTCGTGACACATAATATGTTCCAAGCGCAAAAGTTGTACGATGATTTGATTGAACTCGTGCCGGAAGAAGACGTCATGCTCTATCCGGTCGATGAGACATTAGCCGCGGAACTCTCCTATGGGGCGAGTCCGGAACTGCGGGCAACACGGATCGAAACCCGTCATCGTTTATTGACGACGGACGACGGGATCCTAATCATTCCGCTCGTTGGCTTACGCCGATATGTTCCGGGTGCAGAGACGTTCTTGTCGCACGTCAAACAGGTGAAGCCAGGCGATATCTTGTCGATTCCAGACTTCGTCCAGGATTTAGTTGATGCGGGGTACGAGCGGACAGCGACCGTGACGACACCAGGTGAGTTTGCCGTTCGCGGGAGTATCATCGATATTTATCCGCTCACGGTTGAACGCCCGTACCGGCTCGATCTATTCGATGAGGAAATCGACTCGATCTATACATTCGATGCGGAGACCCAACGTTCGCTCGGTGTTGTCGCAGAAGCATGTTTGATGCCAGCAGCCGAACACTTCGCGACCAAGGATCAGTTAAAGGAGGCTGGCGAAAAAGTCCGTCGTCTTTATGAGGTGACGAAAGAGCGCGTCCAAAGTACGGAAGTCCTCGCGGCACTCGAAGAGGGGATCGCTTACGACGTCGAGTTATTAGAAAACGGCGATCGTCCGAAACAGTTCGCGAAGTATGCACCAATCCTCTACACGTCGACGTTACGTCAAGACGTGACGGGCAGCGTCTTGATCGTCGATGAAGTCGCGCGGGTCGAAGAAGCGGCAGAAGTCCAGGATGCAGAGGAAGCAGAATGGATGGCGTCGCTCATTGAACGCGGACAAAGCGTCAGTGATTACGTCCTGTCCGTTCCGATGACACATGTCTTTGAAGGACAACCATTGTTGTACCTCTCGCTCCTTCCGACTCGTCGGAGCGGTGTACCGGAAAGTGCGGCAATCCATTTCAGCATCAAACCGATTGCGCCGTTCCATGGTCAGATGGAACGCCTGAAGCAAGAAGTCGAGCGATATCGTCGCGCTGACATGTGGATGGTCTTCTTAGCGAGTAACCGAGAACGTGCCGAGCGAATGCGCCAGACGTTATCCGATTATGGGGTTGAAGCCTCGATCGTAACGAAAGAAGGTATCACTCGTGGTCAACCAGCGATCCTGATTGGCGGAATTCATGGTGGATTCGAGATGACGAATGCGCGCCTCGTCGTCATCACAGAAGAAGAAGTCTTCAAGCAACCGGCGCGTCGCCGGAAGCAGACGACGAAGCTGACGAACGCTGAACGGATCAAGAGTTACCAAGAATTGAAGACAGGTGATTACGTCGTTCATATTCATCATGGAATTGGGCGGTACCATGGCATCAAGACGATTGATGTAGCCGGTAATCATCAGGATTATCTCCATCTCGTCTACGCAGGAGAGGACTCGTTGTATGTTCCTGTCGATCAGATCGACTTGATTCAAAAGTACGTCGGGGCTGAAGGGAAAGAGCCGAAAATCTATAAACTCGGTGGAACGGAATGGAAAAAGGTCAAAGCGAAGGTTCAAAAATCGGTCGAGGATATCGCTGATGAATTGATCAAGCTCTATGCAGCTCGTGAAGCTGCCGTCGGTTTTGCTTTCCCAGAGGATGACGATAACATGCAAGCGTTCGAGGCTTCCTTCCCATATGAGGAAACGGTCGATCAATTGCGATCAATTGCCGAGATCAAGAAAGATATGGAACGTCCGCGTCCGATGGATCGTCTATTATGTGGTGACGTCGGGTACGGGAAAACGGAAGTGGCGATTCGTGCAGCCTTTAAAGCAGTCATGTCTGGAAAACAAGTCGCGTTGCTCGTACCGACGACCGTCCTTGCGCAACAACACTACGAAACAATGCTTGAGCGATTCAGTGAATGGCCGATTCGAGTGTCGGTCATGAGCCGGTTCCGTTCGCCAGCAGAATTGAAGGCAACGAAACAAGGGTTAAAAGAGGGAACGATCGATGTCGTCGTTGGGACACACCGTGTGCTGTCGAAAGACGTCCAATTCGCTGATATCGGATTGTTGATCATTGATGAAGAGCAACGATTCGGTGTTAAACACAAAGAACGTCTGAAACAGTTGAAGACAAACGTCGATGTCTTGACGTTGACAGCGACACCGATTCCGCGGACATTGCACATGTCGATGATCGGAATCCGTGATCTCTCTGTCCTTGAGACACCACCGGAAAACCGTTATCCAGTCCAGACATACGTCATGGAATACGACGGAATCGTCATGCGGGAAGCACTCGAACGGGAACTCGGACGTGGTGGACAAGCATTCTTCCTCTACAACCGTGTCGAGGGCATCGAGCGAAAGGCAGAAGAGATTCGCGCCCTCGTACCGGAAGCACGAATTGTCACGGCTCACGGTCGAATGACGGAAACCGAACTCGAAAGTCAGCTAATCGCCTTCTTCGAAGGAGATGCCGACGTCCTTGTCAGTACGACGATCATTGAGACGGGGATTGATATCCCGAATGTCAATACGTTGATCGTTCATGACGCCGATCAAATGGGCTTATCACAGCTTTATCAATTACGTGGTCGTGTCGGTCGTTCGAGTCGCGTCGCCTACTCGTACTTTACGTACCGTCCGCAAAAACGATTGACGGAAGTGGCAGAAAGTCGTCTGCAGGCGATCAAGGAGTTCACGGAGCTCGGTAGCGGTTTTAAAATCGCAATGCGTGACCTGTCGATTCGCGGTGCCGGGAACTTACTCGGTTCGCAACAATCTGGATTCATCGATTCTGTTGGTTTCGATCTCTATTCGCAGATGCTTGCAGAAGCAGTCGAGGAGCGGAAAGAACGGATGAAAGGTAAAAAACGCATCCAGAAATTCGTTCCTGAGTTCACATTCAGCCTTGATGCCTATATTCCATCGCACTACATGACAGACTCCGAGCTGAAAATCGAGTTCTACAAACGTTTGAAATATGTTGATACCGTCGATAGTCTCGAACAACTCGAAACGGAAATGCTTGAACGATTCGGTGAGTTTCCGGATGAGGTCGCGCGTTTGATCCAGTTGACGCGAATGCGCATTTTCGCTGAACGGGCGCGTGTCGAGCGTGTTAAACAAACCGATCCGAAAATTGAGATCGTCTTATCGCTCCAATCGACACAACAACTCGATGTGGCGGACTTCGTTAAATGGACTGTTCCACTGGGACGTGGTCTTGGAATGGGACAACAAGAGGAGAAACTCGTCTTAACCCTCAACCGCAACAAACAGTCGACGCAACAGATGACGATGCAGGCAGAACAATTATTGGCGGAACTTGATCGCCGGCTCGTCGGGCGATGAATAGACGAACGATTGCGCAAGGCGCAGCACTGCTTGCGATCTCTAGTTATATCTCAAAATTGCTCAGCTTCTTTTACCGGATTCCGTATCAGAACCTCGCTGGTGATTTCGGATTGTACGTCTATCAGACCGTCTATCCATTATTTGCGATTGCGGCAGCACTCGGCATTTATGCGCTGCCTGTCATCGTGGCGAAGTTGACGCTTCACCACCCGGATGAGAAACGAGAAGTTCTCTGGTCGATTTTTTATGTCTTACTTGCCATGACCGTCTTTTTCGGTCTGCTCGGATGGTGGATCGCCCCGACGCTCGCTGGGTGGTTCGGGGATGCAAAACTGGTTGTGCCCCTGCGTGCGGTAACATGTACGTTTTATTTACTACCCGTGATTGCTGTTCTACGAGGAATGTTCCAAGCAGATCTTGAGATGCGACCGACGGCTGTATCCCAAGTCTCTGAAAATGCCGTCCGTGTCGGACTATTGTTGCTCGTGACGTATATCGGTGTCTCGATGCAGGCGGACCCCTACTGGATTGGTGCGAGCGCTCATTTAACGGCGATTGGCGGCAGCATCGTTTCGTTATTCGTCCTGTTACGCTTTGCGAAAGGGAAAATCGGTCGTCCGGTATTTTCGAGTATTCATATAAGACGTGTCGGAAAAGTGCTGGTGACAAGCGGTGTAGCAGTTAGTATCGCGTCACTTGCATTGTTGCTGATGCAATTGATTGATGGATTAACGTTCGTCAATCTACTTGGCAATACGACGGAAACAAAAATCGAAAAAGGAATACTCGACCGTGGGTATCCGTTACTGCAATTTGCGATTCTGTTTGCGACGTCGATGAGCCTTGCGAGTGTGCCAGCCTTGTCGACCGCATACCGGAAACACGATCCACAGATGATGCGTCAACAACTCGAGACATTACTCCGTTCCGGTTTATTGATTGCCGCTGCAGCGACGATCGGGCTAATGGGTGTGATGCGTCCGCTCAATATTGCGTTATATCAAAATGATCAAGGAACAGCGGGATTGATTTGGCTCGCAGCGACGGCATTTGCCGCATCGATCGCGATGATGATCGTCTCTTGTCTCCAGTCGGTTGATGCCGAGAAGTATGCGCTTGTTGGTGTTCTTATCGGATTAGGGGCGAAGCTTACTCTGAACCTCTATTTCATTCCCCGATATGGTATGATCGGGGCGGGTATGGCGACATTTGGCGGTTTTGCCGTCATGGCGGCAGCACAATGGATTTTATTGAACCGGAAGTTCGGTCGTGTATCTGCGGGAACTGTTTTTTATCGAAGACTGGTCTTACCTGTGCTTACCATGGGTGTGTTTCTGTATCTGATCGAGACGTTTTTCCAGCTGTTTGAGCTTGAGACACGAATCGGTGCGGCACTCGAAGTCGGCGTTCTTGTCGTCGGTGGTGCCATCATTTATGGCAGTATGGCGTTACGCTTTCGTGCCTTATCAGAACAAGAGTGGGCGTTATTGCCTTTAGGAGATAAGTTATATCAGATGTACCAACGTAGGAGGAGCATATGACACACCGAATTACGATCGTCGGCCTTGGCGTCGGCGAACTCGAACAATTGCCGTTTGGCATCTATCGATTATTAAAAAACACGACACAACCTGTCTATTTGCGGACAGTGGATCATCCAGTCGTTTCAGAACTTGCAGCAGAGGGAATGAACTTTACATCATTTGACTCAGTTTATGAACGACATAGTCGGTTTGAAGACGTATATACAGAAATCGTCGAGGAATTGCTTCGTCTTTCTGAAACGACAGATATCATCTATGCCGTTCCAGGACATCCATTAGTCGCTGAGAGTACTGTGCAACAGTTGTTGCAACGGACAGACAATGTCGATGTCGTAGGGGGACAAAGTTTTCTCGATCCGATGTTCGCTGCACTTGGCGTGGATCCGATTGAAGGATTCCAGTTACTTGATGCAACGGCATTTGCTGTCGATGAAGCACAGATTCGTCAACATCTACTGATTGGGCAAGTCTATGACGCGCTCGTCGCTGGCGACTTAAAAGTCCAGTTGATGGAACGTTATCCGGACGAACATCTCGTCACTCTTGTCACAGCAGCAGGTACGAGTCAGCAAACCGTTCAAAACGTACCGTTGTATGAACTCGATCATGTGACGACGCTCAGTAACTTAACGACGGTCTATGTACCACCGGTTACGGATGAGCAGACGTTGAATCGTGACTTCGCGACCTTAAAAGAGATTATCGCGCGATTACGCGGTGAAGGTGGTTGTCCGTGGGATCAAGAGCAGACGCATGAGTCCCTAAAACGTCATTTAATCGAAGAATCTTACGAATTACTGGAAGCAATCGACCTTCAGGACGATAACTTAATGATAGAAGAACTAGGAGACGTCCTCTTACAGGTCATGCTCCACGCACAAATTGGTCTAGATGAAGGGTATTTTGATATTCGAGACGTCATCGGAAGCGTCAGCGATAAGATGATTCGTCGCCATCCGCATGTCTTCGGGGAAACGACTGTTGATTCTTCAGCAGACGTTGTGTCGAACTGGCAAGACATCAAAGCACAAGAAAAACCAGAGCGGACTTCTTTGCTTGATGGTGTGACAAAAGGAGCACCTGCTTTGATGCGCGCAGAAGACATTCAAAAGAAAGTGGCGAAAGTCGGTTTCGAGTGGGCAGATGTCGAGGGGGCACTTGAAAAAGTGATCGAAGAGTTACGTGAATTGAAAGAAGCCGCCCCAGAAGAACGACTCGGAGAATTTGGAGACGTCCTGTTCTCGATAACACTCGTCGGAAAATACCTCGGTCTATCGGCAGAAGAAGGATTACAACGAACGAATGATAAATTTATTCGCCGTTTTACACGGATGGAACAACTAGCGGATCGACCGCTCGTTGAGATGACGCTTGAAGAGCAAGATTCACTCTGGCATCAAGCGAAGCAGGAGGAACAGTCATGAGACTTGATAAATTTTTAAAAGTATCGCGTCTGATCAAACGACGGACGCTTGCGAAAGAAGTTGCTGATCAAGGTCGGATTACGATCAATGGTAATGTAGCGAAAGCAAGTAGCACGGTAGCAGCAGGTGATGAGATGACGATTCGGTTCGGAAATAAGATCGTGACAGTTGCGATTTCAAGCATTAAAGAACATGCGAAAAAAGAAGAAGCATCTGATATGTATGAAATCATCCGTGAAGAAAAGGTGAATTCCGAAGAATCGATGTAATTTACCGGAAAAAGGAAGTATACTAAAGAGTGTCAGGGATGACCACTCAGAAAGAGGAGGGATGATATGCCAACACCGCTCGAATCAGGGCGTCAAACGCCAAAGATCAAGCCGCTCAATGACCGTAAGAAGCAATTGAGTCAGAATGCTATTGAAAACCGTCGACGTCTCAAAAATCGCTTTTTCTTGTGTCTGACCGTCTTTTTGCTCATCTTTTCCCTCATGGGGTGGTCATACATGGAAAAACGGCAATTGATCGCAGAACAAAAGCAGTCATTTCAAGTAGCTGAACAGGAGCAGACGAAAGCAAAAAAAGAGACTGCTCGTCTGAAAGAAGAAATCAATCGTCTCAATGATAAAGAATATGTGGCGAACTTAGCCCGGAGTGAGTTGCTCTATTCGAAAAAAGGAGAAACGATCTTCTACTTTTCACCTGAAGACTAATTGAAGGTTGCCGATTGATTGAAAAAAGAATGAATCACTCGTATAATAAGAAACGAATCAACTAAAAAGGAGCAATACAATTTATGTCGATTGAAGTAGGCAGCAAAGTGCAAGGGAAAGTAACAGGCATCACGAATTTCGGAGCGTTCGTTGAGTTACCAACAGGGAAAACTGGTCTTGTTCACATTAGTGAAGTGGCAGATTCTTATGTTAAGGACATCAATGATGTATTAACGGTTGGTCAAGAAATCACCGTTAAAGTCTTAAGTGTTGAAAACGATGGTAAGATTGGTCTTTCCATTAAAAAAGCCGTCGATCGTCCAGAAGGTGAACGCCCACGTCCAGCACGTCAGTTCGATCGTGGACCACGTCCAGCAGGACAAGATCGCGGACCACGTTCGTTCGATAACAAAGGACCGCGTGGAGGCGGTAATCGTGGAGGCTTCAACAAAGGTGGCCGTAATACACCACCACCGCGCAAAGAACAATCGTTCGATACGTTGATGTCTAGTTTCCTGAAAGATAGTGAAGATCGTCTTGCTACATTGAAACGTCAAACGGATTCAAAACGTGGCGGGCGCGGCGCAAAACGTCAATAACTTGCTGACCTGTTCTTTATAAGAATAGAGATGGAATGACGCCGTTCATTCCATCTTTTATTTTTTTAAAATTATTTTTATAAAAAGCGTTGACTTTCATTTGACCTGCCCGTATTATAGAAAATGTGCTTAAGACGCACGAGTTAAAAATATGGCGGTGTAGCTCAGCTGGCTAGAGCGTACGGTTCATACCCGTGAGGTCGTGGGTTCGACTCCCTCCGCCGCTACCATATTTTTTTTGGCCCGTTGGTCAAGCGGTTAAGACACCGCCCTTTCACGGCGGTAACACGGGTTCGAATCCCGTACGGGTCATTCTCAAAAAGCTATCTCTATTATATAGAGATAGCTTTTTTTAGGTTTTAACGGAAAGGGGTGAAGTCGTAATGGAAGGTGTGCCGTTCGAACCGCTCCTAGTCGGAGTGTCTGGAGGATGTGACTCGATGGTACTCGTCGATCGGTTGTATCGAGAAGGGTATGACATTGCAATTGCACATGTGCATCACGGATTACGAGAAGCATCCGACGAAGAAGCACATTTTATCGAAGACTGGGCAGCAACTCGAAAGATTTTCTTTTTCATGACGCGTTTAGACTGGGCAGGACGTACGAGCTCTCAAGCAGCATGTCGTGAGGAACGGTATGCATTTTTTGAGCGCATCATGGAAGAGACCGGACGCTCGCGTCTTGTTCTCGCCCATCATCAAGATGATCAAATCGAGACGTTGCTCATTCAGCTCGTTCGAGGAGAAGCACAAGTTGATGGGATTCCTGTCATTCGTCCGTTTGGTAACGGCTGGTTACATCGACCGTTACTACATGAATCGAAGCAAGCGTTACTCGATTATGCATGGCAACATGAGGTACCGTGGCGAGAGGATGCATCAAATGCAGAAACGACCTATTTACGAAATCAAATTCGGCATAAGATTCTTCCGCCACTACGAGACATTCGTCCTGGTTTTGAACAGGCAACAGCAGCAGCAGCACATGCGCGACAGCAAATCATGCGTGAGCAGGCGACATTCGTCGCGACCTATCTCGACCGGTGTAAGGAAGCAAACGGAATTCCGGTCGCACGTATTTTAGAATTACCGACGGATTTACAGCGGCTTGTCTTGCCGACACTAACGGGAGAAACGTTTTCTTCAGAAACGATTCGTCACTTCATCATGTGGCTTCGGGTGGATAAGGGCTCGGACGAAGTGTATTATGGAAACTGGAGGATGCGACGTGCATATGGCTTTTTGATGCAAGATCGTGTGATACGGTCAATGAATGACGATTTACCGTTTCAAGTAGGGGAGAATTTGGGAACGTATCATTATGGTGAACAAATGGTTCGCTTCTCAATCGGAAACCAAGGTATCCCGCTGGACGCGATTGCGTTCCCGTTGACGGTGCGTCCGCCACGTCCAGGAGATCGAATGCAGCTTGCTGTGGGTTCGAAAAAAGTCAGTCGAATTCTGATTGATGCGAAGGTTCCACGTTATCTCCGAGAACAGGTTCCGGTCGTCGTCGATGCAAATGGAGTGATTTTAGCCGTCATTGGACATCGAATTGCAATATTCGGGTCATTTGAACTCCTCGCAAAATCTTATTTAATGATAGAATGGTAATGTAGTGTTTATTATGGAGGAGGAATACCTAGCATGACCTTGATGAACGATATGGAAAAAGTATTGATTTCAGAAGAAGAGATCCAAAATAAAGTGGGCGAACTCGCCGGCGATTTGACAGCGGATTATCACGATCGTTTTCCGTTGCTTGTGTGTGTCTTAAAAGGCGCAATGCCTTTCATGTCCGATCTTGTCAAAAAGATGGATATGCATCTTGAAATGGACTTCATGGACGTTTCGACGTATCACGGTGGGACAACATCAACCGGTGAAGTCAAGATTGAAAAAGATTTGAACACATCGGTAGAAGGACGCGACATCTTGATTGTCGAAGATATCATCGACAGCGGATTGACGCTTGGTTACCTCGTAGACCTCTTCAAGTACCGGAAAGCGAAGTCCGTTAAAATCGTGACATTGCTCGACAAACCGACAGGACGGAAAAATGACTTGCATGCAGATTACAGCGGCTTCGTCATTCCACACGAATTTGTCGTCGGGTATGGTCTGGATTACGAAGAGAAATACCGTAACCTTCCGTATGTAGGTGTCTTGAAACCTGCAGTCTACGGTGGCTAATTATTTTTAATCTCGTCTGTCCCATGATAAGATGAAACCAATTACAAAGCGCGCCCTGTCGCGCCAGGATTCGTATTCATCCATTAGAAAAACGAGATGGATGCGGAGAGGAGGCATAAGATGAACCGAGCAGTGAAGAATACCCTCGTGTTTGGGGTCATTTTTCTAGCTTTGATCTTGTTTCTGCAATACTTGCAGAGTCCAGTGAACAAAAGCAAAGAAATCAATTACACACAGTTTGTCGAGTCTGTTGAAAAAGGTGAAATCAAGACGGCTACCTTCCAGTATGAAGGCCAGACGTATAATGTGACAGGAGATTTGCGTGCAAAAGATTCGACGTATGAAACAGTCGTACCGGCTGTTGATACGGAACTAACGGATCTCTACACGCAATTGAAAAGCCAAGGAGTCAAGATGGACTTCAAGGCAGCAGAAACGAATGGTGGTTGGATCGCGTTATTAACGACGATCGTTCCATTCATCATCATCTTCATCCTCTTCTTCTTCTTGATTAATCAAGCACAAGGTGGCGGTGGTGGCGGTCGCGTCATGAACTTCGGGAAATCGAAGGCACGCCTCTACGATACAGAGAAGAAAAAGATTACGTTTGATGATGTAGCCGGCGCAGACGAAGAGAAACAAGAACTCGTCGAAGTCGTCGAATTCTTAAAAGATCCGCGTAAATTCGCGAAGCTCGGTGCCCGTATTCCGAAAGGGGTTCTCCTCGTGGGTCCTCCAGGTACAGGTAAAACGTTGCTCGCGCGTGCTGCAGCTGGTGAAGCTGGCGTACCATTCTTCTCGATTTCAGGTTCTGACTTCGTTGAGATGTTCGTTGGTGTCGGGGCATCACGTGTTCGTGACTTGTTCGAAAACGCGAAGAAAAACGCACCATGTATCATCTTCATTGATGAAATCGATGCTGTCGGTCGTCAACGGGGCGCAGGTCTCGGTGGTGGACATGATGAGCGTGAGCAGACATTGAACCAACTTCTCGTCGAGATGGATGGATTCAGTGAAAACGAAGGCATCATCATGATCGCAGCAACGAACCGTGCTGATATTCTTGACCCTGCGTTACTCCGTCCAGGTCGTTTTGACCGTCAAATCACGGTTGATCGTCCAGATGTCGTCGGTCGTGAAGCAGTCTTGAAAGTACACGCGCGGAACAAACCGCTTGATTCAACGGTTGATTTAAAAGCCATCGCACAACGGACGCCTGGATTCTCGGGTGCGGATCTTGAAAACCTTCTAAACGAAGCAGCACTTGTTGCCGCTCGGGCAGATCGTGATAAGGTCTCGATCGTTGATCTCGAAGAAGCGATTGACCGTGTTATCGCTGGACCAGCGAAGAAGAGCCGGATCATCTCGCCGAAAGAGAAAAAGATCGTCGCATGGCATGAAGCTGGACATACGATCATCGGTGTCACGCTCGACGATGCGGACGAAGTACACAAAGTAACAATCGTTCCTCGTGGTAACGCGGGCGGATACGTCGTCATGTTGCCAAAAGAAGATCGTTACTTCATGACGAAGCCGGAACTCGAAGATAAGATTACTGGATTGCTCGGTGGTCGCGTTGCAGAGGACATCGTCTTCGGAGAAGTCTCGACTGGAGCAAGCAATGACTTCCAGCGTGCGACAGGTCTTGCACGGAAAATGGTCATGGAGTTCGGAATGAGTGAAAAACTCGGACCGCTTCAATTCGGATCAGGTCAAAGCGGTAACGTCTTCCTCGGCCGTGATTTCCAAAACGAACAGAATTACTCGGATGCGATTGCACACGAGATCGATACGGAAATCCAAGCGATCATCAACCGCTGTTACCAAAAAGCGAAAGATATCTTGACTGAGAAACGCGATCAGCTCGACTTGATTGCAACGACGTTGCTTGAAGTCGAAACACTTGATCAAAAACAAATTCACCATCTCTTAGAGACAGGCGAATACAAAAAACATGAACCAGAAGCAACGACTCCAAAAGCAGAAGAGAAAGCACCGGAATCGACAGATGCAACCGTCGATCAACCGACAGAGTCTCCAACGCAAATGGGTTCAGTCGTTGACGAAGGACAAAATGTAGATACGGATACACCAGATACGCCGCGTCGCGACGATCAAGTGTAAACGGATGGAACGGATTCGATCTCGCATCGAATCCGTTCTTTTTTGTTACAGATCGAGCGAATACACATCGGTAGGTGTGACCATACGAGCATGGTATAATCACAACGTATATCATTCCGAGCGTGAAACGACGGAATATAAAAAGAAGCATGAAAATCGAGAAGAAGCGGGGAAATAAGCAAATGATTTTAGTCATCGATGTCGGAAATACGAATATCGTCTTAGGTGTCTATCAAGGACAAGAGTTGATCGAGCATTGGCGGATTGCGACAGACCGGACACGGACGACGGACGAATACGGTATGCTCGTCAAAGCGTTGTTTCGTGACGCAGAGCTAAACGTGGAAGAAATCGAGGGAATCGTGTTATCATCTGTCGTACCCCCCGTCGTGTTTCCACTAGAAAATATGTGTGTGCGTTACTTTAAACGCCGTCCGTTTTTGATTGGACCAGGAATCAAGACAGGACTCGATTTAAAAGTCGATAATCCACGGGAAGTGGGAGCCGATCGAATCGTCAATGCAGTAGCGGCGACGGCGAAATACGAGGGACCGATGATCATCGTCGATTTTGGAACAGCGACGACGTACTGTTACATCGATGCACAAAAACGGTATTACGGTGGCATCATCTCACCGGGTGTGATGGTTGCGACCGAGGCACTCTATAATAAGGCAGCAAAATTGCCGCGAATTGAAATTGCGAAACCGCAGTCAACCATCGGACGAAATACGATCCATGCGATGCAATCGGGTACGTATTTCGGATATGTGGCGCAGGTGGACGGACTCGTTCACCGGATGAAAGAAGAAATGGGTGAAGCGAAGGTCATTGCGACCGGTGGTTTAGCCCGACTAATCAGCGAGGAATCCACGATGATTGAGATCGTCGATCCATTCTTGACGTTAGATGGATTACGGATTATCTACGAACGAAATAAGTGAGGGATTAAGATGAAACGGGAAGAATTATTAGCACAATTAAAAGATGACTATTTAGTACGGGCGTTAGGCTTCAACGGAGAAGTTCGTGCATTTGCGATCCGTTCGACAAAAACGGTCTATGAAGCACAACTTCGTCACCAGACGACACCGGTCGTCACGGCAGCGCTCGGTCGGACACTAACAATCGGCGCGATGATGGGTACGATGCAAAAAGGCGATACACGTGTCACATTAAAAGTCGAAGGCGATGGACCAATCGGAAAAATCATCGTCGATGCCGATGCAAAAGGGGTCGTTCGTGGATATGTCAGTCGTCCCCGCGTCGAGATGGATACGTACGTCAATGCAGACGGTCTGACGAAATTAAAAGTCGGTGAAGCGGTCGGTCGCGGAAACATCTCTGTCATCAAGGATCTCGGGTTGCGTGACTTTGTCGGTGGTCAATCTCCGATTCAAACCGGTGAGATCAGCGAAGACTTCACGTATTACTTCGCTGTATCGGAACAAAGTCCATCAGTCGTTGGAGCTGGCGTTCTCGTTTACCCAGAAGACGAATCGGTCATTGCAGCAGGTGGGTTGATCGTTCAATTGATGCCGGGTGCATCGGAAGAGACGATCGCAGCGCTTGAAAAACGTGTCGGAGCTCTTAAACCAATCTCCATTCTCGTCGGTGAGGAAAAAACACCCGAAGAAATGTTAGAACTCGTTCTCGGTGACTACGAACATCTTGATACGATTCCGGTGTCATTCGAATGTACGTGTGACCGCGACAAATTAGCAACAGCGATTATTGCCCTTGGACCAGATGAGATTCAAGCGATGATTGATGAAGATGGTGGCGCGGAAGCTGTTTGTCACTTCTGTTCAGAGCATTATCACTATGATGTTCCAGAATTAGAGGAACTTCGCGAAAAATCACTCGAAAGAGCATAAGAGGGATCCGATATGGGGAATGTACAACCTAAGTACTTGTGGATGTTGATCTTCATCTTATTGTTGACGAATTTCATGACCGGCGCTTATGCCTTCATGGGTGAGCTCCCTAAGGTCGATTCTCCTAAAATCGTTCAGGACAGTATTGGTGGTCCGCTTGAGGATGTCATCGCCGAAGTCGGTGATGAAAAAATCACCCGAGCAATGGTCTATCAGACGATGCGAACGGAACAAGAGAAGCAGACAATCGATCGTTTGATTCAAGAAGCGGTCGAGCGCCAGACAAAGGATGGAAAAAAGCCGGAAGTTAAACGCTTTGATTGACAGATTTCATCCAGTCCGCTGATAATTAATCTATCGGATTACTTGGAATTCAAGCGGTTCACTAATGAGGAGGAATGGTCATGCGTATTGCGAATTCAGTATTAGATTTAGTCGGTCGGACACCGATCGTCAAGTTACATCATCTAACGGGTCCTGAGGATGCAGATGTATATCTGAAACTGGAGTACATGAACCCTGGATCGAGCGTAAAAGACCGGATCGCGTTATCAATGATTGAAGCGGCAGAAGAAGCAGGTCAACTTAAAGAGGGAGATACGATCATCGAGCCGACGAGTGGGAACACGGGTATCGGACTAGCGATGGTCGCTTCGGCGAAGGGATACCGTTCCATCCTCGTCATGCCGGAAACAATGAGCATGGAACGTCGGACGTTGCTTCGCGCCTATGGTGCGGAATTGATTTTGACGCCAGGTCCTGAAGGGATGAAGGGTGCGATCGCTCGCGCGACAGCGGAAGCGGAAGAGCACGGTTACTTCATGCCGCAACAATTCAATAACGGTGCCAATCCAGTCGTTCATGAAAAAACGACAGGTCCTGAAATCGTCGAAGCGTTCGAAGGTATGCAACTCGATGCGTTCATCGCGGGAATCGGAACCGGTGGAACGATCACGGGTGCTGGTAAAGTGTTGCGCGATGCTTTCCAAGGCATTGAAATCATTGCTGTTGAACCAACGGATTCACCGGTCTTATCAGGTGGTAAACCGGGGCCGCATAAACTGCAAGGTATCGGTGCTGGATTCGTACCGTCGATTCTCGATACAGATATTTATGATGGTGTCGAGCAAATCACGACGGAAGAAGCATTTGATCACGCACGCCGAGCAGCGAAGACGAACGGTGTCTTAGGCGGTATCTCGTCAGGTGCTGCGATTGCAGCGGCACTGAAGACGGCAAAACGTCTCGGCAAAGGAAAAAATGTTCTCGCGATCATTCCTTCGAATGGTGAGCGGTACTTAAGTACACCGCTGTATCAAGTCGAGGAAGAAGCAGATCAATCGAAGTAATCCATCATACGTACACGGAAGTCATTCGGCTTCCGTGTACTTTTTTGCGTATAATGAGAGCAGAATAGTGTGAAGTGGAGGACGCGTATGCGACAGACGAAATATAAAGCAATACCATGGACGAAAGAACAATTCTACAATCGGTATGTCGAACAGACGATTGGAACAACAGGACACGTCTGGCTCGAAAGCGGTCGAATCGGACGGTGTACGATGGCGGCGACTCGTCCTGTCGGATACGTCCGGACAAAGGACGGGATGACGACGATTGAGACAGATGGAAAAGTCGAGACGTCGACGGCAAACCCGTTTGATCTACTCGAACGACTCCGCGTCGAACGTGAATCCATCCGACCGGATGGAATGCCGCCATTCTTTGGTGGATTTGCCGGATATGTCAGTTATGATGCTGTCCGTTATTTAGAAAAGCTACCGGAGCAAGCGATGGATGATTTACAAACACCTGATCTATCGTTCTACTGGTACGATGAAGTTGCTGTGTTTGATGAGGAAACGAAACAATTGTTCATTGCCGTGACGCGAGACACAGCAGAGGAAGCAACACAGATTCTTGAAGAAGAAGTCGCGCGTTGGTGCGTCAAGACAAATAGACCGCAGTTTACAACAACCGGTTCATCCGGCGAACGAGAACGAGCTTTCGGACAGGAAGCGTTCATGACAGCGGCACACCGGATTAAATCGTATATTGAGGATGGTGACGTCTTCCAAGTCAATTTGTCCGTCCGTCAACAAGAACCGCTTGGGACGACAGCGGAACATCTGTATGATGTATTACGACAAATTAATCCTTCTCCATACATGGGTTACTTCGCAGATGAGGATTTAACACTTGTGTCCGCCTCACCTGAGTTGCTCGTCGAAAAAATAGGTGATGCGTTAGCAACGCGTCCGATTGCGGGAACACGGCCACGCGGGAAGGATGAAGCGGAGGATCTACGACTCGCGAAAACCTTACTCGATAACGAAAAAGAACGGGCAGAGCATGTGATGCTCGTTGATTTAGAGCGTAATGATTTAGGGCGCGTTAGTCGTTATGGTACGGTCCATGTCGATGAGCTGATGGTGATCGAGAAATACTCCCACGTGCAACATATCGTCTCAAATGTCAGAGGCGAAGTGGCTCCGGAACACTCCGGGAGTCAAGTGCTCGCTGCAATGTTCCCAGGTGGGACGATCACCGGCGCGCCAAAAATCCGGACGATGGAAATCATCGAGGAACTAGAACCGATCCGGCGTGGCATCTACACTGGATCGCTTGGCTTCATCAGTTGGGCGGATGATGTCATTTTCAACATCTTGATTCGGACACTCGTCGCAAAAGACGGGATGGCATATGTTCAAGCAGGTGCTGGAGTCGTCACGGACTCGGACGCAGCACGTGAATACGAAGAGTCACTCAGTAAAGCCAAAGCGTTATGGGTAACAAAAGAAACGGCGGAGGGAACACGATGATTGTATTGATTGATAACTATGATTCCTTTACGTATAACTTAGTCCAGTATTTCGGCGAACTTGGACAAGACATCCGGGTATTTCGCAACGACGCGATTACGCTTGCAGAAATCGAAGCGTTGCAGCCCGATCATCTCGTCATCTCGCCGGGTCCCTGTACACCGAATGAAGCGGGGATCAGTTTAGAGGCGATTGCTTATTTTGCGGGGAAGGTACCGATCCTAGGAGTTTGCTTGGGTCATCAAGCGATTGGGCAAGTATTCGGTGGTAAAGTCATCCGAGCGAAGGAATTGATGCACGGAAAAGTCTCGCCACTGACGCATGACGGACAAGGGATCTTTGAACGGATCCCACAAGCGACACCGGTGACGCGTTACCATTCACTTGTCGTTGAACGTAAGACATTCCCGGAAGTACTCGAAGTGACAGCGGAAGTCGGCGGAGAGATCATGGCACTCCGTCACCGGACGTTACCGATTTTAGGTGTCCAGTTCCACCCGGAAGCGATTTTGACACGAGACGGTAAACAGATGTTAAAAAATTTCTTGGAGTTGACGCATTATGTATCTCTGGCATGACGGAATCATCAAACGAGAAGAAGAGATAAGAATCTCCCCACTTGATCATGGATTCGTCTACGGGATGGGTATATTCGAGACGTTTCGGACGTATAACGGACATCCGTTTTTGTTCGATGATCATATCGAACGTTTGCGGATGAGTTGTGTCGCACTCGGGATACAGTTAGCGTATGATCGGGAAGCCTTACGGCAAGCAATCCAAGATTTATATGAAGCATATGAGGCGAACGATCTCTATATCCGGTTGAATGTTTCGGCTGGTCCGCGTGAGATTGGGTTATCAATTGACCCTTACGATACGCCAACCGTGTTGATCTATGCGGAACCAATCGCTCCACGAAAACGGGCGGAACGTGCACTCGAGACGATTCGTTTGCCGCGCAGTACGCCGGAAACGACATATCGCTTAAAGTCACATCATTACATGAACAATCTAGTCGCGAAACGTCAATTGTTCAATCCAGAAGCAGAAGGGCTGTTCTTGACGAAGGAAGGTCATGTCTGTGAAGGCATTACGTCAAATATCTTTTGGCGTTACGGAAGTACATGGTATACGTCGCCCCTTGAGACCGGTGCATTGAATGGGATTACCCGTCAGTTCCTCATGCAACATTTACCGGTCGAAGAACGTCTGGCATATTTACCACAGCTCGAAGAGTCAGATGAGATCATCTATACGAATTCCGTTCAGGAAGCGGTCGCCATTTCGTCACTTGACGGACGCCCTTTCCCCGGAATCAACGGAACAGCATATGCGGAGATTATGAAACTCTTCGATCAATCTGTCGAACATGTGACAACAAGGAGGGAACAACCATGACTTACATCATGGGTATTTTGAACGTGACACCGGACTCTTTTTCGGACGGTGGACAATATGTTGATATCGAGCAAGCGATGCGGCAAGCGCGTCAGCTTGTCGCGGATGGAGCAGATGCGATCGATATCGGTGGAGAATCGACACGACCGGGTGCGGCGTTCGTGTCAGTTGAAGAAGAACTCGCTCGTGTCTTACCGATCATTAAGCGCATCAAACGAGAGCTGAACGTCCTCGTGTCGATCGATACGTATAAACCGGTCGTCGCAGAAGCTGCTATTCAAGCAGGAGCGGACATCATCAATGACGTATGGGGTTCGAAGTGGGGCGATCGTTCGATGGTCAAGGTCGCTGCGCAGTATGAAGTACCAATCATTTTAATGCATAATCGGGAAACGGCGCATGGAACAGATATGCTTGCGGAAGTCCGTGCTGACCTTGAGGAATCAATCCGGTTAGCGAAACAGGCAGGCGTGGCGGAAGAGCACATTTGGCTCGACCCAGGGATTGGATTCATGAAAACGCAGGAAGAGAACTTGTACTTGATGCGTTACCTGTCCATCGTCACGGACTTCGGGTATCCGGTTTTACTTGGAACGTCCCGTAAATCGATGATTGGTCTCGCGCTTGGATTGCCAACGGAAGAACGACTTGAAGGAACGATTGCTACGGTTTGCTACGGGATTCAACAAGGATGTGACTGGGTGCGTGTACATGACGTCAAAGAAGTCAAACGGGCAGCGCAGATGATGGACATCATGTTAGCTGCGACGAAAGGGGAATGACGGTGGATCGAATTCATGTAACAGGAATGCGTTTTTATGGGTATCACGGTGTATTTGCAGAAGAGACGAAACTCGGTCAACGCTTCAATGTCGACTTATCGATCGGACTTGCATTGGCAGAAGCCGGTCGGACGGATGATTTGACGAAAAGTGTCAATTACGCTGAATTGTATGAAGCGACAAAACGTGTCGTCGAAGGAGAACCGCTCCAACTCGTCGAAGCCTTGGCGGATCGTATTGCAAAAGAAGTCTTTGCGTTAGACGGACGGATTGAAGAAGCGTCGATCAAAGTTATCAAACCGGATCCGCCGATTGCTGGTCATTATGAACATGTGGCAGTCGAGATCAATCGACTCCGGGGGGACTATGCATGAAGGAAGCTTACATTGCACTCGGTTCAAACATTGGCGATAAAGCGGCTCACTTAAGAGCAGCGATCGCTCGCCTGAGAGCCTTATCGTCTGTTCATGATGTAAAGGTCTCTTCCATTTATGAGACTGTACCTGTCGGGTATCTCGATCAGGATTTATTTTATAATATGGTCGTCCGGATTCAAACGACGGACGAGGCGGATGTCTTACTTGAGCGACTGCAGGAAATCGAACAGCTAGAAGGACGCGAGCGTCTGTTCAAAAATGGACCGCGGACGCTTGATTTAGATATTTTGTTATATGGGGGAGAACGTATTGACCTTGAAGGATTAACCGTTCCGCATCCGCGGATGCAAGAGCGGGCATTCGTCCTCGCGCCATTACGGGAACTGGCAGCAACATGCGTCATACCTGGTCTTGGGCAAAGTGTCGAGCAATTGTACCAGCAGTTACCAGAGACAGAACAAAACGGTGTGCGACGCTTAGGTGGTCTTTTAGAAGCGGAGGAACAATAATGGAATTTAACATTGGTGATGTCAAATTGAAGAATCAAGTCATCTTGGCACCGATGGCAGGCGTCTGTAATCCCGCGTTTCGGTTGATCGCAAAAGAATTCGGCGCGGGACTCGTCTGTGCGGAGATGGTCAGCGATAAAGGGATCTTGTACGAGAACGAACGGACGCTACAGATGCTGTACGTGGATGAGCGGGAAAAACCGCTGAGTCTTCAAATCTATGGTGGTTCAAAGGAGACACTCGTTCAAGCAGCGCGATATGTCGAAGCGAACACGAATGCCGACATCATTGATATCAATATGGGGTGTCCGGTCCCGAAAGTCACGAAAAGTGATGCTGGAGCGAAATGGTTGCTTGATCCGGATAAGGTCTATGAGATGGTCCATGCGGTGACACAAGCGATCGATAAACCGGTGACGGTCAAAATGCGGACCGGCTGGGACAGTCATCACATCTATTGTGTGGATAATGTCAAAGCGGCAGAAGCGGGTGGTGCGAAGGCTGTTGCCATTCACGGACGGACACGTTCACAAAAATATGAAGGTGTCGCAGACTGGAACATCATCGGTGAAGCAAAAAAAGCGGTCAATATTCCAATCATCGGAAACGGGGATGTTCAAACCCCACAAGATGCTAAACGAATGATTGATGAGATTGGTGTCGACGGTGTCATGATCGGACGGGCCGCTCTCGGAAACCCATGGATGTTGTATCAGACAATCCAGTATCTCGAATCAGGAACGCTTCCGGCAGAACCGACGGCGCGCGAGAAGATTGATATTTGTCTCTTGCACGCTACACGACTGGTCGCGCTAAAAGGAGAAGAACTCGCCGTGCGCGAAATGCGGACACATGTCGCCTGGTACTTGAAAGGAATGAAGGGGAACGGTCGCGTTCGCAATGCGTTATTTAACATCGACACGCATACGGGACTCGTTGAACTGTTACAGCAGTACTTGCAGACACTCGAAGAAGACGTAGCGTATGCCTAACAGGTAAAGTATAGTCGGACAGAGTCGTTTTGTGGTACGCTAGTTGCATTGAAGATGAGCGTATCGGTTTTCTAAAGGGCTGTCGGTCATTCCGGCAGCTTTTTATTCGAGAGAATCGTCGTGAACCATTATTAAAAGGAGTGAAGACAGTGAGTCAGGATATGGAAATGAACGATCAAATGCAGGTGCGTCTCAGTAAGATGAACGCCATGCGTGAACAAGGTCTCGATCCATTCGGCGCACGTTTTGAACGTTCGACGGATACTGCGAGCATTCGTGCATCATTTGGTGAACATACAAAAGAAGAATTGGCTGAACTGAAACCGGAAGTTGCCATCGCAGGTCGTGTCATGACGACACGTCGTAAAGGGAAGGTTGGCTTTACGAATGTTCAGGATGTACAAGGTCAAATTCAGTTGTATGTTCGTAAAGATGACGTCGGTGAAGAGGCGTATGAGATCTATAAGACATGTGACTTAGGTGACATCGTCGGGATCCAAGGATACGTGTTCAAGACGAATGTTGGTGAACTCTCTGTTCACGTCACAGCATTTACGTTATTGACAAAAGCGTTACGTCCGCTTCCGGATAAATATCATGGATTAAAGGATATCGAGCAACGCTACCGTCAGCGCTATCTCGACCTTATTACGAACCAAGAATCACGTGAGACATTCATCGCGCGGAGTAAAGTCATTCGTGGAATCCGTCAGTATCTTGATAACCTCGGATACTTGGAAGTCGAAACACCAATGTTGCATACGATCGCGGGTGGAGCATCGGCGCGTCCGTTCATCACGCATCATAATGCACTCGACATGACGCTTTACATGCGGATTGCGATTGAGCTTCATTTGAAACGTTTGATCGTCGGTGGACTTGAGAAAGTCTACGAAATCGGTCGTGTATTCCGTAATGAAGGAATCTCAACACGTCATAACCCAGAGTTTACGATGATCGAACTCTATGAAGCGTATGCGGATTATAAAGACATCATGAACTTAACAGAGAACCTGATTGCTCACGTCGCACAAGAAGTACTCGGTACGACACAAGTCACTTACGGAGAAGACGTCATCGATTTATCTGTCGGTTGGAAACGAGCGCACATGGTAGATCTCGTTAAAGAAGCAACAGGTCTCGACTTCTTCGAACAGATTTCGAACGAACGTGCCCTTGAACTCGCGCATGAACACGGTGTTGAAGTCCAGTCGCACATGACGACGGGACATATCTTGAATGAGTTCTTCGAACAAAAAGTAGAAGAAACACTCGTTCAACCAACATTCGTCTATGGTCATCCTGTTGAAGTATCACCACTTGCGAAGAAAAATCCAGAAGATCCACGCTTTACGGATCGTTTTGAATTATTCATCGTCCGTCGTGAGCATGCGAATGCCTTTACGGAATTGAACGATCCAATCGATCAACGTGAACGTTTCGAAGCACAACTCGTCGAAAAAGAAGCAGGAAACGACGAAGCGCATGAAATGGATACAGACTTCATTGAAGCACTCGAGTACGGTATGCCGCCAACGGGTGGTCTTGGGATCGGGATCGATCGTCTCGTCATGTTGTTGACGAATGCGCCATCGATTCGTGATGTATTACTCTTCCCAACGATGCGTCACCAACAAAATTAATGAGTAGAGCTCTGTTCTTTCTATACTGTATAGAAGGAACGGAGCGTTCTTTTTGGAATCAACACAGGAATAAACAAGTCAAAAAACGGGTAAACAAAAGTTTTTAAATGTTTTTCTAATAAAATGCTTGTACGATTCAAAAAGCCATGGTATATTACTTCTTGTGCCGCGAATGGTCGTGACACACAAAAATAAATATCAAAAAAAGTTGTTGACAATCGGGTTGATAACTTGTTAAGATATTAAAGTCGCTGAAAACGACACGACGAACTTTGAAAACTGAACGATGAGGCAAAAATCGTATTCTACGGAATACAAAAACGAATGAAGCGCAAGCTTCGTCAATCGTGACTCCGGTCACAACAACGAGCAAGTCAAACACTTTATGGAGAGTTTGATCCTGGCTCAGGACGAACGCTGGCGGCGTGCCTAATACATGCAAGTCGAGCGCAGGAAGCTGACGGAACTCTTCGGAGGGAAGGCAGTGGAATGAGCGGCGGACGGGTGAGTAACACGTAAGGAACCTGCCTCAAGGATTGGGATAACTCCGAGAAATCGGAGCTAATACCGGATAGTTCATTGGACCGCATGGTCCGGTGATGAAAGGCGCTCCGGCGTCACCTTGAGATGGCCTTGCGGTGCATTAGCTAGTTGGTGGGGTAACGGCCCACCAAGGCGACGATGCATAGCCGACCTGAGAGGGTGATCGGCCACACTGGGACTGAGACACGGCCCAGACTCCTACGGGAGGCAGCAGTAGGGAATCTTCCACAATGGACGAAAGTCTGATGGAGCAACGCCGCGTGAGTGATGAAGGTTTTCGGATCGTAAAACTCTGTTGTAAGGGAAGAACACGTACGAGAGGAAATGCTCGTACCTTGACGGTACCTTACGAGAAAGCCACGGCTAACTACGTGCCAGCAGCCGCGGTAATACGTAGGTGGCAAGCGTTGTCCGGAATTATTGGGCGTAAAGCGCGCGCAGGCGGCCTTTTAAGTCTGATGTGAAAGCCCCCGGCTCAACCGGGGAGGGCCATTGGAAACTGGAAGGCTTGAGTACAGAAGAGAAGAGTGGAATTCCACGTGTAGCGGTGAAATGCGTAGAGATGTGGAGGAACACCAGTGGCGAAGGCGACTCTTTGGTCTGTAACTGACGCTGAGGCGCGAAAGCGTGGGGAGCAAACAGGATTAGATACCCTGGTAGTCCACGCCGTAAACGATGAGTGCTAGGTGTTGGGGGGTTTCCGCCCCTCAGTGCTGAAGCTAACGCATTAAGCACTCCGCCTGGGGAGTACGGCCGCAAGGCTGAAACTCAAAGGAATTGACGGGGACCCGCACAAGCGGTGGAGCATGTGGTTTAATTCGAAGCAACGCGAAGAACCTTACCAACTCTTGACATCCCATTGACCGCTTGAGAGATCAAGTTTTCCCTTCGGGGACAATGGTGACAGGTGGTGCATGGTTGTCGTCAGCTCGTGTCGTGAGATGTTGGGTTAAGTCCCGCAACGAGCGCAACCCCTATCCTTAGTTGCCAGCATTCAGTTGGGCACTCTAGGGAGACTGCCGGTGACAAACCGGAGGAAGGTGGGGATGACGTCAAATCATCATGCCCCTTATGAGTTGGGCTACACACGTGCTACAATGGACGGTACAAAGGGCAGCGAGACCGCGAGGTGGAGCCAATCCCATAAAGCCGTTCCCAGTTCGGATTGCAGGCTGCAACTCGCCTGCATGAAGTCGGAATCGCTAGTAATCGCAGGTCAGCATACTGCGGTGAATACGTTCCCGGGTCTTGTACACACCGCCCGTCACACCACGAGAGTTTGCAACACCCGAAGCCGGTGAGGTAACCGCAAGGAGCCAGCCGTCGAAGGTGGGGTAGATGATTGGGGTGAAGTCGTAACAAGGTAGCCGTATCGGAAGGTGCGGCTGGATCACCTCCTTTCTAAGGAAAACGTCCCTTACGGGACATGCCCATCGTTCAGTTTTGAGAGCTCGTCTCTCACGTCTCGCAAGAGACACTCGCACCTTGAAAACTGAAGACATCAACAAGACATCAAACTTTTAATTAACCATGTCATTTAAGACGTGTGTTCTTAGAATACCAACGCTAGATCAAGGTATGAAGGGCGTACGGTGGATGCCTTGGCACTAGGAGCCGATGAAGGACGCGACGAACAGCGATATGCTTCGGGGAGCAGTAAGTATGCTTTGATCCGAAGATTTCCGAATGGGGGAACCCACCATCCGTAATGGGATGGGACATGTTACATGAATACATAGTGTAACGTGAGGCAGACCCGGGGAACTGAAACATCTAAGTACCCGGAGGAAGAGAAAGCAAATGCGATTCCCTGAGTAGCGGCGAGCGAAACGGGAACAGCCCAAACCGGAGAGCATGCTCTTCGGGGTTGTAGGACACTCTATACGGAGTCAAAAAGGAAGACAGTAGGTGAAGGACCTGGAAAGGTCGGCCGAAGAAGGTGACAGCCCTGTAGCTGAAACTGTTTTCCCTCCAGAGTGGATCCTGAGTACGGCGGGACACGTGAAACCCCGTCGGAATCCGGGAGGACCATCTCCCAAGGCTAAATACTCCCTAGTGACCGATAGTGAACCAGTACCGTGAGGGAAAGGTGAAAAGCACCCCGGAAGGGGAGTGAAATAGATCCTGAAACCGTATGCCTACAAGTAGTCAGAGCCCGTTAACGGGTGATGGCGTGCCTTTTGTAGAATGAACCGGCGAGTTACGATAACGCGCGAGGTTAAGCCGATGAGGCGGAGCCGTAGCGAAAGCGAGTCTGAACAGGGCGTTCAGTGCGTTGTCGTAGACCCGAAACCAGGTGATCTACCCATGTCCAGGATGAAGGTCAGGTAACACTGACTGGAGGTCCGAACCCACGCACGTTGAAAAGTGCGGGGATGAGGTGTGGGTAGCGGTGAAATGCCAATCGAACCTGGAGATAGCTGGTTCTCCCCGAAATAGCTTTAGGGCTAGCCTCGAGGTTGAGAGTTCTGGAGGTAGAGCACTGATTGGACTAGGGGCCCCCACAGGGTTACCGAATTCAGTTAAACTCCGAATGCCAGCAACTTATACTCGGGAGTCAGACTGCGAGTGATAAGATCCGTAGTCAAGAGGGAAACAGCCCAGACCGCCAGCTAAGGTCCCCAAGTGTATGTTAAGTGGAAAAGGATGTGGCGCTGCCTAGACAGCTAGGATGTTGGCTTAGAAGCAGCCACCATTCAAAGAGTGCGTAATAGCTCACTAGTCGAGTGGCGCCGCGCCGAAAATGTAACGGGGCTAAACATACCACCGAAGCTGCGGATTCCGTAAGGAATGGTAGGGGAGCGTTCCAAACCGCTGTGAAGCTGTACCGGAAGGAGCAGTGGAGCGTTTGGAAGTGAGAATGCCGGTGTGAGTAGCGAAAAGAGGGGTGAGAATCCCCTCCGTCGAAAGCCCAAGGTTTCCTGAGGAAGGCTCGTCCGCTCAGGGTTAGTCTGGACCTAAGCCGAGGCCGAAAGGCGTAGGCGATGGATAACAGGTTGATATTCCTGTACCGCCGATCCACCGTTTGAACAATGGGGGGACGCAGGAGGATAGTGACGCATGCGGATGGAAGTGCATGTGCAAGTTTCAAGACCGTCTGATTGGCAAATCCGTCAGGCACCACAGTCAAGGAACGACGCGGAGTCCCGTAGGGACGTAGGTCACGATTTCACACTGCCAAGAAAAGCCTCTAGTGAGGGGGAAGGCGCCAGTACCGTAAACCGACACAGGTAGGCGAGATGAGAATTCTAAGACGCGCGGGATAACTCTCGTTAAGGAACTCGGCAAAATGGTCCCGTAACTTCGGGAGAAGGGACGCTCTACACATGTAGAGCCGCAGTGAATAGGCCCAAACGACTGTTTAGCAAAAACACAGGTCTCTGCTAAATCGCAAGATGACGTATAGGGGCTGACGCCTGCCCGGTGCTGGAAGGTTAAGGGGATGGGTTAGCGCAAGCGAAGCTTTGAACCGAAGCCCCAGTAAACGGCGGCCGTAACTATAACGGTCCTAAGGTAGCGAAATTCCTTGTCGGGTAAGTTCCGACCCGCACGAAAGGCGTAACGATTTGGGCACTGTCTCAACGAGAGACCCGGTGAAATCATAGTACCTGTGAAGATGCAGGTTACCCGCGACAGGACGGAAAGACCCCATGGAGCTTTACTACAGCCTGATATTGAGGCTTTGTGCATGATGTACAGGATAGGCGGGAGACGTCGAGCCCGGAGCGCCAGCTTCGGAGGAGTCACCCTTGGGATACCGCCCTTCATGCATAGAGTCTCTAACTCGCAGCCGTGATCCGGCTGGAGGACCGTGTCAGGCGGGTAGTTTGACTGGGGCGGTCGCCTCCTAAACAGTAACGGAGGCGCCCAAAGGTTCCCTCAGAATGGTTGGAAATCATTCGTAGAGCGCAAAGGCAGAAGGGAGCTTGACTGCGAGACCTACAAGTCGAGCAGGGACGAAAGTCGGGCTTAGTGATCCGGTGGTTCCGCATGGAAGGGCCATCGCTCAACGGATAAAAGCTACCCTGGGGATAACAGGCTGATCTCCCCCAAGAGTCCACATCGACGGGGAGGTTTGGCACCTCGATGTCGGCTCATCGCATCCTGGGGCTGGAGTAGGTCCCAAGGGTTGGGCTGTTCGCCCATTAAAGCGGTACGCGAGCTGGGTTCAGAACGTCGTGAGACAGTTCGGTCCCTATCCGTCGTGGGCGCAGGAAATTTGAGGAGAGCTGTCCTTAGTACGAGAGGACCGGGATGGACGCACCGCTGGTGTACCAGTTGTTCCGCCAGGAGCATCGCTGGGTAGCTACGTGCGGACGGGATAAATGCTGAAAGCATCTAAGCATGAAGCCCCCTCCAAGATGAGATTTCCCTTTGAGTAATCAAGAAAGACCCCTCAGAGACGATGAGGTAGATAGGTCACGGGTGGAAGCATGGCGACATGTGGAGCTGAGTGATACTAATCGGTCGAGGCCTTGTTCTAGCAGATGCATTGTTGATGACTTCAGTTTTGAGGGCGCGAGCCTTTCAAAAAAATGAAAAAAAGTCTTGACGTTATGTGAACATAATGTTAAGATAATAAATGTCTGGTGGCGATAGCCAAGTGGTCACACCCGTTCCCATGCCGAACACGGAAGTTAAGCACTTGAACGCCGAAAGTAGTTGGGGGCTTCCCCCTGTGAGGATAGGACGCTGCCAGGCGATACATATGGAGGATTAGCTCAGCTGGGAGAGCACCTGCCTTACAAGCAGGGGGTCGGCGGTTCGATCCCGTCATCCTCCACCATTTTTATTACACTTGCCGGTGTAGCTCAGCTGGTAGAGCAACTGACTTGTAATCAGTAGGTCGCGGGTTCGACTCCTGTTGCCGGCACCATTTTCATCTTCAATGATCACCAGAATTCAATTATGAATGAAGGTTCTACCTTTTATATCCCTGCCGGGGTGGCGGAACTGGTAGACGCACAGGACTTAAAATCCTGCGGGGGTTTCCCCGTGCCGGTTCGATTCCGGCCCTCGGTACCATTTTCATTTTGATGTTTGCTGTTTGATCCTTATATTCCGCACCCTTAGCTCAGCTGGATAGAGTACTTGACTACGAATCAAGGGGTCGGGAGTTCGAATCTCTCAGGGTGCATTTTCGGGAAGTAGCTCAGCTTGGTAGAGCACTTGGTTTGGGACCAAGGGGTCGCAGGTTCGAATCCTGTCTTCCCGACCATCTTCAATTTCATCCCTTTAACGGGGCCTTAGCTCAGCTGGGAGAGCGCCTGCCTTGCACGCAGGAGGTCAGCGGTTCGATCCCGCTAGGCTCCACCATTTTTATGACGAACTTTGAAAACTGAACGATGAGGCAAAAATCGTATTCTACGGAATACAAAAACGAATGAAGCGCAAGCTTCGTCAATCGTGACTCCGGTCACAACAACGAGCAAGTCAAACACTTTATGGAGAGTTTGATCCTGGCTCAGGACGAACGCTGGCGGCGTGCCTAATACATGCAAGTCGAGCGCAGGAAGCTGACGGAACTCTTCGGAGGGAAGGCAGTGGAATGAGCGGCGGACGGGTGAGTAACACGTAAGGAACCTGCCTCAAGGATTGGGATAACTCCGAGAAATCGGAGCTAATACCGGATAGTTCATTGGACCGCATGGTCCGGTGATGAAAGGCGCTCCGGCGTCACCTTGAGATGGCCTTGCGGTGCATTAGCTAGTTGGTGGGGTAACGGCCCACCAAGGCGACGATGCATAGCCGACCTGAGAGGGTGATCGGCCACACTGGGACTGAGACACGGCCCAGACTCCTACGGGAGGCAGCAGTAGGGAATCTTCCACAATGGACGAAAGTCTGATGGAGCAACGCCGCGTGAGTGATGAAGGTTTTCGGATCGTAAAACTCTGTTGTAAGGGAAGAACACGTACGAGAGGAAATGCTCGTACCTTGACGGTACCTTACGAGAAAGCCACGGCTAACTACGTGCCAGCAGCCGCGGTAATACGTAGGTGGCAAGCGTTGTCCGGAATTATTGGGCGTAAAGCGCGCGCAGGCGGCCTTTTAAGTCTGATGTGAAAGCCCCCGGCTCAACCGGGGAGGGCCATTGGAAACTGGAAGGCTTGAGTACAGAAGAGAAGAGTGGAATTCCACGTGTAGCGGTGAAATGCGTAGAGATGTGGAGGAACACCAGTGGCGAAGGCGACTCTTTGGTCTGTAACTGACGCTGAGGCGCGAAAGCGTGGGGAGCAAACAGGATTAGATACCCTGGTAGTCCACGCCGTAAACGATGAGTGCTAGGTGTTGGGGGGTTTCCGCCCCTCAGTGCTGAAGCTAACGCATTAAGCACTCCGCCTGGGGAGTACGGCCGCAAGGCTGAAACTCAAAGGAATTGACGGGGACCCGCACAAGCGGTGGAGCATGTGGTTTAATTCGAAGCAACGCGAAGAACCTTACCAACTCTTGACATCCCATTGACCGCTTGAGAGATCAAGTTTTCCCTTCGGGGACAATGGTGACAGGTGGTGCATGGTTGTCGTCAGCTCGTGTCGTGAGATGTTGGGTTAAGTCCCGCAACGAGCGCAACCCCTATCCTTAGTTGCCAGCATTCAGTTGGGCACTCTAGGGAGACTGCCGGTGACAAACCGGAGGAAGGTGGGGATGACGTCAAATCATCATGCCCCTTATGAGTTGGGCTACACACGTGCTACAATGGACGGTACAAAGGGCAGCGAGACCGCGAGGTGGAGCCAATCCCATAAAGCCGTTCCCAGTTCGGATTGCAGGCTGCAACTCGCCTGCATGAAGTCGGAATCGCTAGTAATCGCAGGTCAGCATACTGCGGTGAATACGTTCCCGGGTCTTGTACACACCGCCCGTCACACCACGAGAGTTTGCAACACCCGAAGCCGGTGAGGTAACCGCAAGGAGCCAGCCGTCGAAGGTGGGGTAGATGATTGGGGTGAAGTCGTAACAAGGTAGCCGTATCGGAAGGTGCGGCTGGATCACCTCCTTTCTAAGGAAAACGTCCCTTACGGGACATGCCCATCGTTCAGTTTTGAGAGCTCGTCTCTCAGTCTCGCAAGAGACACTCGCACCTTGAAAACTGAAGACATCAACAAGACATCAAACTTTTAATTAACCATGTCATTAGACGTGTGTTCTTAGAATACCAACGCTAGATCAAGGTATGAAGGGCGTACGGTGGATGCCTTGGCACTAGGAGCCGATGAAGGACGCGACGAACAGCGATATGCTTCGGGGAGCAGTAAGTATGCTTTGATCCGAAGATTTCCGAATGGGGGAACCCACCATCTGTAATGGGATGGGACATGTTACATGAATACATAGTGTAACGTGAGGCAGACCCGGGGAACTGAAACATCTAAGTACCCGGAGGAAGAGAAAGCAAATGCGATTCCCTGAGTAGCGGCGAGCGAAACGGGAACAGCCCAAACCGGAGAGCATGCTCTTCGGGGTTGTAGGACACTCTATACGGAGTCAAAAAGGAAGACAGTAGGTGAAGGACCTGGAAAGGTCGGCCGAAGAAGGTGACAGCCCTGTAGCTGAAACTGTTTTCCCTCCAGAGTGGATCCTGAGTACGGCGGGACACGTGAAACCCCGTCGGAATCCGGGAGGACCATCTCCCAAGGCTAAATACTCCCTAGTGACCGATAGTGAACCAGTACCGTGAGGGAAAGGTGAAAAGCACCCCGGAAGGGGAGTGAAATAGATCCTGAAACCGTATGCCTACAAGTAGTCAGAGCCCGTTAACGGGTGATGGCGTGCCTTTTGTAGAATGAACCGGCGAGTTACGATAACGCGCGAGGTTAAGCCGATGAGGCGGAGCCGTAGCGAAAGCGAGTCTGAACAGGGCGTTCAGTGCGTTGTCGTAGACCCGAAACCAGGTGATCTACCCATGTCCAGGATGAAGGTCAGGTAACACTGACTGGAGGTCCGAACCCACGCACGTTGAAAAGTGCGGGGATGAGGTGTGGGTAGCGGTGAAATGCCAATCGAACCTGGAGATAGCTGGTTCTCCCCGAAATAGCTTTAGGGCTAGCCTCGAGGTTGAGAGTTCTGGAGGTAGAGCACTGATTGGACTAGGGGCCCCCACAGGGTTACCGAATTCAGTTAAACTCCGAATGCCAGCAACTTATACTCGGGAGTCAGACTGCGAGTGATAAGATCCGTAGTCAAGAGGGAAACAGCCCAGACCGCCAGCTAAGGTCCCCAAGTGTATGTTAAGTGGAAAAGGATGTGGCGCTGCCTAGACAGCTAGGATGTTGGCTTAGAAGCAGCCACCATTCAAAGAGTGCGTAATAGCTCACTAGTCGAGTGGCGCCGCGCCGAAAATGTAACGGGGCTAAACATACCACCGAAGCTGCGGATTCCGTAAGGAATGGTAGGGGAGCGTTCCAAACCGCTGCGAAGCTGTACCGGAAGGAGCAGTGGAGCGTTTGGAAGTGAGAATGCCGGTGTGAGTAGCGAAAAGAGGGGTGAGAATCCCCTCCGTCGAAAGCCCAAGGTTTCCTGAGGAAGGCTCGTCCGCTCAGGGTTAGTCTGGACCTAAGCCGAGGCCGAAAGGCGTAGGCGATGGATAACAGGTTGATATTCCTGTACCGCCGATCCACCGTTTGAACAATGGGGGGACGCAGGAGGATAGTGACGCATGCGGATGGAAGTGCATGTGCAAGTTTCAAGACCGTCTGATTGGCAAATCCGTCAGGCATCACAGTCAAGGAACGACGCGGAGTCCCGTAGGGACGTAGGTCACGATTTCACACTGCCAAGAAAAGCCTCTAGTGAGGGGGAAGGCGCCAGTACCGTAAACCGACACAGGTAGGCGAGATGAGAATTCTAAGACGCGCGGGATAACTCTCGTTAAGGAACTCGGCAAAATGGTCCCGTAACTTCGGGAGAAGGGACGCTCTACACATGTAGAGCCGCAGTGAATAGGCCCAAACGACTGTTTAGCAAAAACACAGGTCTCTGCTAAATCGCAAGATGACGTATAGGGGCTGACGCCTGCCCGGTGCTGGAAGGTTAAGGGGATGGGTTAGCGCAAGCGAAGCTTTGAACCGAAGCCCCAGTAAACGGCGGCCGTAACTATAACGGTCCTAAGGTAGCGAAATTCCTTGTCGGGTAAGTTCCGACCCGCACGAAAGGCGTAACGATTTGGGCACTGTCTCAACGAGAGACCCGGTGAAATCATAGTACCTGTGAAGATGCAGGTTACCCGCGACAGGACGGAAAGACCCCATGGAGCTTTACTACAGCCTGATATTGAGGCTTTGTGCATGATGTACAGGATAGGCGGGAGACGTCGAGCCCGGAGCGCCAGCTTCGGAGGAGTCACCCTTGGGATACCGCCCTTCATGCATAGAGTCTCTAACTCGCAGCCGTGATCCGGCTGGAGGACCGTGTCAGGCGGGTAGTTTGACTGGGGCGGTCGCCTCCTAAACAGTAACGGAGGCGCCCAAAGGTTCCCTCAGAATGGTTGGAAATCATTCGTAGAGCGCAAAGGCAGAAGGGAGCTTGACTGCGAGACCTACAAGTCGAGCAGGGACGAAAGTCGGGCTTAGTGATCCGGTGGTTCCGCATGGAAGGGCCATCGCTCAACGGATAAAAGCTACCCTGGGGATAACAGGCTGATCTCCCCCAAGAGTCCACATCGACGGGGAGGTTTGGCACCTCGATGTCGGCTCATCGCATCCTGGGGCTGGAGTAGGTCCCAAGGGTTGGGCTGTTCGCCCATTAAAGCGGTACGCGAGCTGGGTTCAGAACGTCGTGAGACAGTTCGGTCCCTATCCGTCGTGGGCGCAGGAAATTTGAGGAGAGCTGTCCTTAGTACGAGAGGACCGGGATGGACGCACCGCTGGTGTACCAGTTGTTCCGCCAGGAGCATCGCTGGGTAGCTACGTGCGGACGGGATAAATGCTGAAAGCATCTAAGCATGAAGCCCCCTCCAAGATGAGATTTCCCTTTGAGTAATCAAGAAAGACCCCTCAGAGACGATGAGGTAGATAGGTCACGGGTGGAAGCATGGCGACATGTGGAGCTGAGTGATACTAATCGGTCGAGGCCTTGTTCTAGCAGATGCTTGTTGATGACTTCAGTTTTGAGGGCGCGAGCCCGATCGTCTGGTGACGATAGCCAAGTGGTCACACCCGTTCCCATGCCGAACACGGAAGTTAAGCACTTGAACGCCGAAAGTAGTTGGGGGCTTCCCCCTGTGAGGATAGGACGTTGCCAGGCACTTGACCGATCTGCAGATTGCAGGTCGGTCTTTTTGTGTTTTCTAAAAAGCCTTATCAGTTGCATTTCTTTTTTTAGATGATTACTATTAAATCAAACAATAGTCAAAGATGGTCAGAGAGGTGGTGCCAATGCAAAACATCACAGATATCATCGAAGCCTATTTAAAGCAAATTTTACACGACGAAAAGACGATTGAAATCAAACGTCAAGAAATTGCACAACGTTTTGACTGTGTTCCATCACAAATCAATTACGTCATTAATACTCGTTTTACGGTCGAAAAGGGTTATTTTGTTGAAAGTAAGCGGGGCGGCGGTGGATACATTCGGATTCAAAAAATCGTTGTGCTCGATAGTCACGATCTATTAGACGAAGTCAGTTCATGGATCGGTGATCATTTGACGGAACAAGCTGCAGAAGATTATTTGATTCGTTTGATGAACGAACAATTACTGACGCGGCGGGAAGCTATTTTGATTCAATCGCTGTTGCAAAAAGAGAGTTTGCCAATGGCGGTCGAAGATCAACACCGGATGCGTGCCCACTTGATGCGGACGCTTCTTCAAACCATGAAGCGACTCTAGTCGTCGGACATTGGAGGAATGCACGATGCGTTGTCAACGATGTGGCGAACGAGAAGCAATCGTCCGTGTCAAACTCCCACAAGAGTCAGAAACCGATGAGAAGTTCTTATGCTCGGTTTGTGTACGGGAGTTAGCACGTGAATATCAAGGGACGGCATGTCCGTCTTGTGGTATGACCCGTCAACAATTGCTTCATCTTCGTAAAGTCGGTTGCCCGACTTGTTATTCATTTTTCAAAGACGAAGTCGACGGCATGGTTCGTCAGTTCCAACACGGTCATACGCAACATTATGGTTCACGCCCTGATGAGGAATCCGTGGAGAAACGATTAAATCAGCAACTTAGTCGACTCAAAGAACAACTCAACCGCAAAATCTTAGCAGAAGATTATGAAGAAGCAGAAGTCATAAAACAACAGATTGAGAGTGTCGAGGAGGATTTGCGTCATGTTTGAAGAGTTGCTTCAACACCCTTTAAGCGAATCGATGAATCAATCTTCTCCCTTTGACGACATCGTCGTTTCGACACGAGTCCGTTTGGCGCGCAATACGACACGTTATCCGTTCTCAACGATGTTGTCAGAAGCACAAGCCAATGCACTCATTGAAGAGACGGAACGCCAACTAAATGGGATGAAAGGGTTCCGATTTGGTCGTGTCGATCAGGCGGATGTCCTGACCCGAACCGCTTTAGTAGAAAAGCATCTAATTAGTCCGGCGTTAGCGAGTCATCCACGGACAGGACTCTTCATTAGTGAAGATGAGCAGATCAGTGTCATGGTAAACGAAGAAGATCATTTCCGGATCCAGACCTTATTACCGGGGCTCCAGCTCGAAGAGGCGTTTCGGATCGCAAAACAAGTCGATCGCTTGATCAGCGAACGCTTTAAGATTGCTTTTGATGATACACTTGGTTATTTAACGACATGTCCGAGCAATGTCGGAACAGGTCTTCGTGCTTCCGTGATGTTGCACTTACCGGGACTAGTCCTGACGAATCAGATTCAAGGCTATATCAAACACTTACGACAGTTAGGATTCGCGATTCGTGGGCGTTACGGTGAGGGAAGCGATGCTTCTGGTCGCATGTTCCAACTTTCGAACCAACGGACGCTTGGGGCAAGCGAGGATATGCTGATCACGGACTATCAATTTGCGGTCGAAGCATTAATTGAAGCAGAACAGGCAGCACGAAAAGGATTATTGGAGATGTATCAAGAAGAACTAGAGGACAGACTATATCGTTCCTATGGCATCCTGACATCAGCTCGACTGATTACAGCGCGGGAAGCAACGGAACGGCTATCGGATGTCCGCTTAGCAGATAGTCTGGGACTAGAGGTCCACCTACCTCCAAACCTATTTCATCAACTGCTCGTCTCGCTACAAACAGGTTTTCTACAAAAGCATTTCGGGAAACAATTAACATCTAGAGAACGGGACATCGAACGGGCGAAACGAATTCGGACGATGTTAACCGAACAGACAAACAGGGATCACACACAAGGAGGTTTTGCATAATGATGTTTGGACGATTTACAGAACGTGCACAACGTGTATTGGCACTTGCTCAAGAAGAAGCAGTACGGTTGGGGCACCACAATATCGGAACAGAACACATTTTACTCGGACTTGTACGTGAAGGAGACGGAATCGCTGCGAAAGCCTTAACAGCACTCGGTCTCAGTTCAGATAAAATTCAGATGGAAGTCGAAGCATTGATCGGTCGCGGACAAGATGGTGCAACGACGATTCACTATACACCACGTGCGAAAAAAGTCATCGAGTTATCAATGGATGAGGCACGTAAACTCGGTCACTCTTACGTCGGAACAGAACACCTCTTGCTCGGATTGATCCGAGAAGGAGAGGGCGTTGCTGCTCGTGTCTTAAATAACTTAGGCATCAGTCTTTCAAAAGCCCGTCAGCAAGTACTGCAGTTGCTCGGGAACAGTGAAACAACAGCAAACGCGTCGCAAGCAGGTTCAGGTGTCGCAACACCAACACTTGATGGTCTTGCTCGTGATTTGACACAACAAGCGCGTGAAACACGTCTTGATCCAGTTATCGGTCGTGCGAAAGAAATTCAACGCGTCATCGAAGTCTTGAGCCGCCGGACGAAAAATAACCCAGTCTTGATCGGGGAACCAGGGGTCGGTAAAACGGCTGTCGTCGAAGGTCTCGCTCAACAAATCATCAACAATGAAGTACCGGAGACGTTACGCAATAAACGCGTCATGGTACTCGACATGGGAACACTCGTTGCCGGTACGAAATACCGTGGTGAATTCGAAGATCGTTTGAAAAAGGTCATGGATGAGATTCGTCAAGCGGGGAACATCATTCTCTTCATCGATGAGTTGCATACATTGATTGGAGCGGGTGGAGCAGAAGGTGCGATCGATGCATCGAACATCCTTAAACCATCGCTCGCACGAGGTGAACTCCAGTGTATCGGAGCAACGACTCTTGATGAGTACCGGAAATACATCGAAAAAGATGCGGCACTCGAACGTCGTTTCCAACCGATTCAAGTCGCAGAGCCAACAACGGATGAAGCAACACAAATCCTATTTGGTCTTCGCGATCGTTATGAAGCACACCACCGTGTGACGATCACAGACGAAGCGATTCAAGAAGCCGTCACATTGTCGGATCGATACATTTCGGATCGTTTCCTTCCGGATAAAGCGATCGATTTGATCGATGAAGCGGCATCGAAAGTTCGGTTGCGTTCATACACAGCACCACCGAACTTAAAAGAAGTCGAAGCGAAACTCGAAGGTATCCGTAAGGACAAGGACGAAGCTGTCCAAAGCCAAGAGTTTGAAAAAGCAGCAAGCCTCCGCGACACGGAACAAAAATTACGCGATGAGCTTGAGCGTTTGAAAGAGGAATGGCAGAATAAACAAGGCAACGAAAAACTTGAAGTCACAAAAGATGACATCGCACAAGTCGTTGCCAACTGGACAGGTGTACCGGTCACGAAGATCGCGGAAGAAGAGACGGATCGTCTCCTTCGCCTCGAAGAAATCCTTCACGATCGTGTCATCGGTCAAAACGAAGCCGTTAAATCGATTTCAAAAGCCATTCGTCGGGCACGTGCTGGACTGAAAGATCCAAAACGTCCGATCGGTTCATTCATCTTCCTCGGTCCTACTGGGGTTGGTAAAACAGAACTCGCCCGTGCGGTTGCCGAAGCGATGTTCGGAGATGAGGATGCAATCATCCGGATCGACATGTCAGAGTACATGGAGAAACATGCAACGAGCCGTCTCGTCGGTTCACCTCCAGGATATGTCGGTTACGAAGAAGGCGGTCAATTGACTGAAAAAGTTCGCCGGAAACCGTACTCGGTCATCTTACTTGATGAAATCGAGAAGGCGCACCCGGAAGTCTTCAACATTCTCTTGCAGGTACTCGATGATGGGCGTCTAACAGACTCGAAAGGTCGCACGGTTGATTTCCGTAACACGATTATCGTCATGACGTCGAACGTCGGTGCAAGTGCCCTTAAACGTAATAAATATGTTGGATTCGCTGTTTCTGAAGATACGGATCGCGAATACAAAGACATGAAAGATAAAGTCATGGAAGAACTCAAACGGGCCTTCCGTCCAGAGTTCTTGAACCGGATTGATGAAACGATCGTCTTCCATTCACTCGAGAAACAACATATCGAAGAGATCGTGAAGTTGATGGCGAAAACCCTTGAAAAACGTTTGGCTGAACAGGAAATTCATTTCGAATTGACACCAGCTGCCCTCTCGAAGATCGCCGATATCGGATACGATCCAGAGTACGGTGCGCGTCCAATCCGTCGTGCCCTTCAACGGGAAGCGGAAGACCGGTTGTCAGAAGCATTGCTCGCAGGTGATATCCAAAAAGGAGAGCATGTTGCGCTTGATGTCGAAGAGAACGAATTCATCGTTCGCCGGAATCACGTGAGTTCTGCCGCAACGGAATAAGCACTGAGCACAGGGCCAGCTTTCGCACTTTCTGAGCGAAGCTGGTCTTTTTTTGAAACAGAAAGGATGAATCGATTGGCTAAGTTAAAAACAAAATTCGTTTGCCAAAGCTGTGGAACTGAATCACCGAAATGGATGGGACGTTGTTCTGGATGCGGAGAATGGAACACGATGGTCGAAGAAGTCGTCGAAGAAAAAAAAGGACGGCGCGGTGCCGCTTTTGTTCATACGACGACAAAACAATTAAAGCCAGAGCGCCTCGCGAATATCGTCTCGCAAGAAGAGAGTCGTGTCTTTACCGGAAGTGGTGAATTCGACCGTGTCCTCGGAGGTGGCATCGTTCCAGGTTCGATGGTGCTTGTTGGAGGAGACCCGGGGATCGGGAAGTCGACGATCTTACTGCAGACGAGTGCACGGCTTGCCCAACGTGGTGAAAAAGTGCTCTACATCTCAGGGGAAGAATCGCTTAAACAAACCAAATTGCGCGCGGAACGGCTTGGATTGCCGACACAGGATTTGTTCGTCCTCAGTGAAACGGACATGAACATGATTGAACGTGTCGTTGATGAAGAACAGCCACGGTTTTTAATCATCGACTCGATTCAAACCGTCTACATTGATGAAATTCAGTCCGCACCCGGGAGTGTAACACAGGTACGTGAATGTACGGCGATGCTGATGAAAATTGCGAAGAGTCGCGGTATTGCGATCTTCATCGTTGGTCACGTTACAAAACAGGGTTCGATTGCTGGACCACGTTTACTTGAGCACATGGTGGATGCTGTCTTGTATTTCGAAGGCGAACGTCACCATACGTTTCGGATTCTGCGTGCTGTTAAAAACCGATTTGGTTCAACGAATGAGATCGGAATTTTTGAGATGCGGGAGTCTGGCCTTGAAGAGGTCTTAAATCCGTCAGAAATTTTCCTCGAAGAGCGGACATCCGGCGTATCCGGTTCAACGATCGTCGCTTCGATGGAAGGGACACGGACGGTCCTTGTCGAACTGCAAGCACTGATTTCACCGACGTCATTCGGGAATCCTAGACGGATGGCGACCGGAATCGATCAAAATAAAGTAGCGTTATTGATGGCCGTTCTTGAGAAACGATCGGGTCTTCTCTTACAAACACAAGATGCCTATCTCAAGGCAGCGGGTGGTGTGAAGCTCGATGAACCAGCGATCGACTTAGCCGTCTGTGTTGCGATTGCCTCTAGTTTCCGTGACAAACCGACGCGTCCGACGGATGTCGTGATTGGTGAGGTCGGGTTGACGGGAGAAGTTCGTCGTGTATCGCGCATTGAGCAACGTGTAGCAGAAGCAGCCAAACTCGGTTTTACACGAGCGATCATTCCGAAAAATAACTTAGGAGGCTGGACGTATCCGGACGGGATTACGGTCGTCGGTGTCGAGAGCGTGGACGAAGCATTACGCGAAACCATTCCGTTTTAAGCTGGAATGACGTAAAAAATGGGGGAACTGTAATGGATATGTAAACAGTTTCCCCTCCTTCCAGCGTAGGTAGTTCAATTCAGTACATGTTACAATGAACTTAAAATAGGCAAAGGAGGTGAGAAGATTGAAAATCGTCATACGGGTATTTTTTGCATTACTCGGACTTGCCCTTGGGATCTTGTTGCTTCCTCAGTTTTTCCAATTGATTGAAACAGCGACAAGTACGACTTTCCCGGCATGGTTGATGAGCGAATACGTAACTGGAACGATTGGTGCACTCATATTCTTATTAATTGGATTATTCATTACGGATTCGGTAATTCGACTTCTCCGATTTTTAGAAGAACGACTCGTCAAAGCCCCAGTAGCAGATCTCTTTTTTGGTACGTTTGGTTTGTTGATCGGATTAGTATTAGCATTTCTCGTCAGTACGTTAATCGACTTAGTTGGGATTCCTGTCCTCAGTAATGTCTTAACAATCTTCGTGACCGCGTTATTCGGATATCTCGGCTTTACGGTCGGGTATCGAAAACGTCATGAATTGACGAAAATCTTCTTACGTAGCAACCAAAGTGAAAAAAAGACGGCATCTGAAGTCGTCGTTCCAGCAAAGTCGAATAGTAAAGTGCTCGATACGAGCGTCATCATCGACGGACGAATCACAGATATCACGAAAACAGGCTTCGTCGAAGGGAAACTGATCGTTCCGCAATTCGTCATCGGTGAGTTGCAGTACATCGCGGATTCTTCTGATACGTTGAAACGAAACCGTGGACGCCGCGGGCTCGATGTCTTAAAAGAATTACAAGAGATCCCTGGAGTCGAGGTCGAAATTTATGATGGCGACTTCGAGGATGTACCGGAAGTCGACATCAAATTGATCAAACTTGCGGAACTCGTCAAAGGAATCGTCGTCACGAACGACTATAACTTAAACAAAGTCTGTGAAGTCCGACATGTTCCTGTCCTTAACATCAATGACCTGGCGAATGCGGTCAAACAAGTCGTCATTCCAGGAGAAGAAATGACCGTCCTTGTCATCAAGGAAGGGAAAGAACAAAAGCAAGGAATCGCCTATCTCGAAGATGGAACGATGGTCGTCGTCGAAGGAGGCAAACATCTCATTTCGAAAACGATTGGCGTCGTCGTCACGAGTGTCTTACAGACGTCAGCTGGACGAATGATTTTTGCGAAACCACAGGAAAAATGAGACACTATGCCTAGAGAGATATCGAGAGGCATTCAGATAGACCCGCAACGGATTCGATTTCATGATCGAGTCCGTTTTCGGTGTGATGGAATGGATCACGATGATCAGTGAGATAGAAAAGAGGGAATGAGATGTCTACAGCCACATATCGCGTCGTCATCCCCGCTGCCGGTGCCGGTAAGCGGATGGGCGCAGATCGTAATAAATTGATGCTTGAACTAAGAGACCGTCCAATCATCGCTTGGACACTAGATGTCTTCGAGGCGGACCCGGCATGTGCGGAAATCGTTCTTGCGATCAATCCAATGGAGAAAGACTGGTTTACGCACGTCACTTCGTCCTATGCGACAGCCATCAAACTGGTTGCGGGTGGGGCCGAACGTCAAGAAAGTGTTCTCCGTGGTCTTGAGGCATTAGAAGGCGAAGGGATCGTCCTGATTCATGATGGGGCTCGACCGTTCATTTCACAAGAAGCGATTCATGCGGTCGTCCAGGCGGCAGTGTTGGATCAAGCAGCGATTCTCGCCGTACCGATCAAAGACACCGTCAAACGGATCGAAGCGAATCACATCAGTGAGACCGTTCCGCGAGAACACTTGATGGCAGCCCAGACACCACAAGCATTTGATCTTGCAACGATTCGCACGGTTCATGAAAAAGCGGCAACAAAATACCTAGGAACCGATGATGCAAGTTTGATAGAATGGGACGGAGGAAAAGTAACGATCGTCCACGGTCACTACGAAAATATCAAGATGACGACACCGGACGATCTATGGTTCGGTGAAGCAATTCTAATGAAACGAGGGAAATGACGATGATTCGAATTGGACAAGGTTTTGATGTACATGCCTTTGCAGAGGATCGGAAATTGATTTTAGGCGGCATTGAGATTCCGCATACGAAAGGATTGCTCGGTCATTCGGATGCAGACGTTTTGTTACATACGATTGCCGACGCAGCACTTGGTGCGATTGCAGCGGGGGATATCGGAAAACATTTTCCGGATACGGATCCTGAATTCAAGGATGCGGATTCAGCAAAATTACTGCAGCATGTCTACGCGCTCGTTAAACAACAAGGGTATGAGCTTGGCAACCTAGATGCGACAGTCATCGCACAGGCACCAAAGCTTCGTCCGTACATCGACACGATGCGCGCTCGGATCGCAGAATTACTCGAAGCGGACATTGAACAGATCAATGTCAAGGCAACGACAACGGAATGGTTAGGTTTTACGGGACGAGAAGAGGGAATCGCTTGTCAAGCAGTGATTCTACTGAAACGAATCGAAGAATAAGGTATACTAGATAAGCGAATTTTAGTCGAAGGAGTGATTGGCAATGGCAGAAGTACGAGTACGTTATGCCCCAAGTCCAACAGGACACTTGCATATCGGGAATGCCCGGACTGCATTATTTAACTATCTGTTTGCACGCCATTTAGGCGGCAAGATGGTATTACGAATCGAGGATACGGACCAAAAGCGGAACATCGCAGGTGGTGTCGAGAGTCAAATGAAGAATCTCGAGTGGCTCGGTGTCGATTGGGACGAAGGTCCAGGTCGCGGTGGTGAGTACGGTCCTTATTCACAAATGGAGCGTCTTGATATCTATCAAAAGTATACGGATGAGTTACTTGAAAAGGGACTCGCTTACCGTTGCTACATGACATCGGAAGAGCTCGAAGCAGAACGCGAAGCGCAAATCGCACGCGGAGAAGCACCACGTTATTCAGGGGCACACCGTAACCTGACAGCAGAACAAGAAGAAGCGTTCCGCGCAGAAGGTCGCACGCCATCGATTCGGATTCGTGTACCGGAAGATGTCACGTATACATGGAATGATATCGTCAAAGACGACGTCTCGTTCGAATCAAAAGACTTCGGTGACTGGGTCATCGTTAAAAAAGACGGCATTCCGACGTATAACTTTGCTGTCGTCATCGACGATCACTTGATGGCGATCAGTCACGTTCTTCGTGGAGATGATCATATTTCGAACACACCGAAACAGATGATGATCTATGATGCGTTCGGTTGGGAATACCCGACGTTTGGTCACATGACATTGATTGTCAATGAAGCACACAAGAAACTCTCGAAGCGTGATCACTCGATCATTCAGTACATCGAGCAGTACAAAGAGCTCGGTTATCTCCCGGAAGCATTACTCAACTTCATCACGCTTCTCGGCTGGTCACCTGTCGGCGAAGAGGAAATCTTCACAAAAGAAGAGTTAATCAAGATCTTTGACGCGGATCGTCTCTCGAAGAGTCCGGCTGTCTTTGACCAAAACAAATTGGCTTGGATCAACAGTCAGTATATGAAACATCAATCGTTCGAAGAAGTATTCGAAGCAAGTCTTCCGTTCCTACAAGAAGCAGGTCGCGTCGAAGCGTCACCTTCAGAAGAAGAGCTCGCTTGGGCACGTGATCTTGTCGCGCTATACCGCGAACAGATGACGCATGGCGCGGAAATCGTCAAGCTTTCAGAGATGTTCTTTGAGGATGAAGTGGTGTATGATGAAGAGGCAAACACTGTCTTGAGTGGCGAGACGGTTCCGACTGTACTTGCAGAATTCGCGAACCAGTTACGCGCTCTCGAAGAGTGGACACCAGAAGCAATCAAAGCATCGATCAAAGCGACGCAAAAAGCGACTGGTCAAAAAGGAAAAAACTTGTTCATGCCAATTCGTGTTGCGACGACAGGACAGACGCATGGTCCAGAACTCCCGAACACGATTCAATTACTAGGAAAAGACCGTGTGCTTGCACGGCTTGAAGCAGAATAACGAAAGCGTAGACGAGGAAAGTAACGATGCGTCTTCTTCTCCAGAGACAAGCTCGAATGGTGCGAGGGCTTGAAGAAGCGAATCATGAAATGCCCCTCTGAGTGCTGCCCGAAATCCGTGAAAGTAGGCGCAGACGTATCTCCGGCGTTAACGGACGTCGAGAGGGACGAGTCAATCGTCCAAACAGAGTGGGACCGCGCTTCGTTAGCGTCTCTGTGCAGCAATGCATAGAGGCGCTTTTTCTTATGGAAAGGAGAACGTATATGACACGGATGCGAGAAGATATCCGCAATGTGTTTGAGCAAGATCCAGCTGCCCGCAGCACGTTAGAAGTCATTTTGACATACCCGGGCTTACATGCGATTTGGATGCATCGCCTGGCCCATCGGCTCTGGAACGCGAAGTTTCGCTTGCTCGGTCGATTGATTTCGCAATTCAGTCGCTTTTTGACAGGCATCGAGATTCATCCAGGAGCGACGATTGGACGCCGATTCTTTATTGACCATGGGATGGGTGTCGTCATTGGTGAGACGACGATCATTGGCGATGACGTCACGTTGTTTCAAGGCGTGACACTCGGCGGAACGGGGAAAGAAACAGGAAAGCGTCATCCGACGATTGAAGACGGCGTACTTGTCTCTGCCGGTGCTCGTGTCCTAGGTGATATCACGATCGGGGCATACTCAAAAATCGGTGCCAGTTCCGTCGTCTTAAAACACGTTCCTCCAAATGCGACCGTCGTCGGCATTCCGGGACGTGTCGTCATTCAAGACGGCATGAAGGTCGAAGCACCACTTGATCATCGTTTCCCGGATCCGGTCAGCGAATGCCAAGAGCGGATTGAAATGGAACTAGAAGTATTAAAACAAGAAATTGAACGGATTAAAGGAGGGCGACGTCATGATTCAACTGTACAACAGCATGACCGGAAAAAAGGAACCATTTAAACCATTAGAAGAAGGAAAGGTCAAGATGTATGTCTGTGGTCCAACTGTGTACAACTACATTCATATCGGCAATGCACGTCCAGCGATCGTCTTCGATACAGTCCGTCGCTACTTCACATACCGCGGATATGAGGTCAAATACGTCTCGAACTTCACGGACGTCGACGATAAGATCATCCGGACAGCAAACGAACTGGGAGAAGATTATCATGCGTTGACGAAACGTTTCATTGAAGCGTATCACGCGGATACGGGTGCTTTAAATGTCCAAAAAGCGGACATCCATCCACTCGTCACGGAAACGATGGACGATATCATCGCATTCATCGAAGTCCTTGTTGAAAAAGGCAATGCCTACGCTTCAAGCGGAGATGTCTACTTCCGGACGCGTAGTTTCAAGGATTACGGACAATTAAGCCAACAGTCAATCGACGAGTTGCGTGCAGGTGCACGAATCGAAGTCGGAGAGAAAAAAGAAGATCCGCTTGATTTCGTGCTCTGGAAAGCAGCAAAACCAGGCGAGCCGGCATGGACGAGTCCGTGGGGCGAAGGGCGACCAGGCTGGCACATCGAGTGCTCGGCGATGGCGAAGAAATACCTCGGAGAGACGATCGATATCCATGCCGGTGGACAAGACTTGAAGTTCCCGCACCATGAGAATGAGATCGCCCAGTCGGAAGCATGCAATTCTCAGAAGTTCGCAAACTACTGGATGCATAATGGGTTCTTGAACATCGAAAACGAGAAGATGTCGAAGTCGCTCGGTAACTTCTTGACGGTTCATGAAGCAATCCAAGCGGTTGATCCGATGGTGTTACGATTCTTCATGTTGTCGGTTCAGTATCGTCACCCGATCAACTACAGTCGTGAACTGATCGACCAAGCAGCGAATGGTCTCGCACGGATCCGGGAGTCGGTCGCAAACATTGAACACCGACTTGACATGACGGCTGATCTCGGAACAGGTGACGAGAAGTGGTTGAATCGTCTAGCGGCAATCAAGGAACACTTCATCACATCGATGGATGATGATTTCAATACAGCGAACGCGGTGACGGATTTGTTTGATCTCTCAAAAGAAGCCAACCTATACCTTGGAGAAGCGCATGTATCGAAACAGGTGCTCGAACAGTTCCTCGCACTCTTCTCGGAATTATCAGGCGTCCTAGGTGTGACGTTGACAGTTGATAAAGGCTTACTCGATGAAGAAGTCGAACAGTTGATCGAAGAGCGGAACACAGCACGTCAAAATCGTGACTTTGCACGAGCAGATGCAATTCGCGACCAACTACGTGACCAAGGCATTCTGCTCGAAGATACAGCACAAGGGATGCGGTGGAAGCGCGGATGAAGAACTACAAACAACTGAACGCACTCGCGTTAGCGTACATGGGCGACGTCGTCTATGAGATTCGTGTGCGCGAGCGATTGCTCGAACAAGGTTATGTGAAGCCGGGCGAGTTGCATAAAGCAGCTGTCCGGTACGTTCGGGCACAAGCACAAGCGACGGTCGTGACGCACTGGTTGAACACGGATGCGTTGACGGAAGAAGAGGCAGCGGTCGTCCGGCGCGGGAAGAACGCAAAATCCGGTTCCATCCCGAAGAGCACGGACGTCCATACGTATCGCTACGCGACAGCATTTGAAGCATTGCTCGGTTATATTTATCTTTCAGAAGGAGGGGATCGCCTTGAAGAACTCATCGGACAAGCGTTCGAACTACTCGAAGCCGAAAAAACAGACGAATCCTAAGGCTACCGGTATGAAGCCGAAAACGAAGGCACAACGTCCAGCACAAGAGAAACGAAAAGCCGCTCCGGTCAAGGAACAGCCCATCGCGATCGAACCGCTCGAAGAAGGACAAGATTTCTTGTCGGGTCGAAATCCGGTTCTAGAAGCATTACGGAGCGGACGAGAGATGAACAAGCTGTTTCTGCAGGAAGGACAACAAAAAGGACCACTTGCCGTCATCCACGCGATGGCGCAGGAAGCAGGGATTCAAATCCAGCTCGTACCGCGTTCACGGTTAACCGGTTTAGCTGGAACGGAAAATCACCAAGGTGTCGTCGCAGCGGTAGCGGCGTATGAGTACGCTGAGATGGAAGACATCTTTGAGCTCGCGCGTCAAAAGGACGAAACACCGCTCTTGATCCTACTCGATGAACTGGAAGATCCACATAATCTCGGATCAATCTTGCGGACAGCAGATGCTGTCGGGGCACACGGGATCATCATTCCGAAGCGTCGATCAGTCGGATTGACGCAAGTCGTCGCAAAAGCATCAACAGGCGCGATCGAACATATTCCTGTCGTTCGCGTGACGAACCTTGCGCGGACGATGGAGGATCTAAAGAAACAAGGCATCTGGTTCGTCGGAACGGATGCGCGCGAAAGTGATGACTACCGGACACTTGATGGGACGATGCCACTCGGAATCGTCATTGGAAGTGAAGGAAAAGGAATGAGCCGGCTCGTCCGTGAGAAATGTGATTTCCTCGTCCACCTCCCGATGGCGGGACATGTCACATCGCTCAACGCATCGGTTGCTGCTTCGTTATTACTATATGAAGTCTACCGGACTAGAAAGCCGTATGCGCGATGAAATATGATCGTCTCATCGTAGATGGCTATAATATCATTGGCGCATGGCCAGAATTTCGGACGTTGCGGGAGCAAGATTTTGAATTGGCACGGGAACGGCTGATTCATGCGATGGCGGAATACCAAGCTGTCACAGGTCTCAGCGTTACGATCGTCTTCGATGCCTATCTTCAACCGGGACGTGAATCCCGGATGCAAAAAAGCGGGATTGATATCGTCTACACACGGGAGAACGAAACGGCAGATGAATGGATTGAAAAGACAGCTGCTGATTGGCTACAAGATATCCGAGTCAAGCTAACGGTAGCGACGAATGATTATACGGAGCAGTGGGTCATCTTCACGCTCGGAGCACTCCGCATATCGGCGCAAGAGCTCCGGCGAGAGTGGAAAGCGGCAGTCGCTGTCATCAAACAACAGACGACGTCTGCGAAGACGACGGCTCAACCGCGCTCGAAGATTGATTTACCAGAAGACGTCGTCGCACGTTTAGAAGCGATCCGTCGTCGAAAGAATTCAGATACATGATATAAACCATTCGCATGAGCAGATCACCGTTTTTCCTACTTTGGAAGAACGGTGTTTTTTATGAAAAGATACATTTTGGATACAACAAAAGAGGTCATGCCAATTTTCATTGTCGTGCGACAGGTAATTATTGTATAATTAAAAACAATTGAACTATTCGTCAATGATGCTTGGAGGGATACAAGATGAGTTTGGTTTCGTTCGACCAGTTTGGGTGCATGACCGATGAAGCGCTTGTAGAACAAGCGAAAGAGTTCGACAACAGCGATGCGCTCGAATTTTTGATCGAGCGGTATCGAAATTTCGTGCGCGCCAAAGCCCGTTCTTATTTTTTGATCGGGGCAGACCGAGAAGATATCATTCAAGAAGGAATGATTGGTCTCTATAAAGCAGTACGAGATTACCGAACGGATAAGCTTGCCTCGTTTAAAGGATTTGCCGAATTATGCATTACGAGACAGATGATCACTGCGATCAAGACGGCGACACGTCAGAAACATATCCCGTTGAACTCGTACATCTCACTCGATAAACCGATCTATGACGATGAATCGGAGCGGACGTTACTCGATATCATTACGTCGACAGCACCTTCTGACCCACAAATCTTGATCGTCAACCGGGAAGAATATGCAGACATTGAATCGAAGATGGATGAAATTTTAAGCGACCTTGAACGCAAAGTCCTCGCGCTCTATCTTGACGGACGGACGTATCAGGAAATCTCTGACGACCTCGATCGTCATGTCAAATCGATCGACAATGCCTTGCAACGCGTCAAGCGCAAGCTTGAGCGTTATCTCGAAGCACGAAAGATGACGGTCTAACAGAGAGGTAGATTGACCGTAATCCCTTCCTATGCTACTGTATAACTAGCGCCTTACTAGCGAGACGCCGCTCATAGGCGTTTTTTTTTACGCTCTTTTTCGGAAGGAAAGTACCTCAACAGAAGAGAAGAGTGGCAAAGAAGGAGGACTTTGAGATGGCGAAGAAAGTAGGCCTTGCTTGTGATAATTGCGGTGCCCGCGACTATACGACGATGAAAAAAGAGGACGTCACTGTCCGCTTGGAATTGAAGAAATTCTGCCGTCGTTGTAACGCGCATACGATTCATAAAGAAGCGAAATAAAGCTTCATCTGTCCCGATTTATTACATCCTGGAGGGAAAGTACGATGAAATTTTTGCGTGACGTATGGAATGAATTGAAAAAGACGAGCTGGCCAAAACGGAAAGAGCTGACGAAATACACATTGACGGTCATCGGTATGGTGATCTTCATGGGTGTCTTCATCTTCGGCGTCGATTCAGGGCTTAGCGCATTGATGAGCTGGTTGATTAAGTAAAAAGAAGAGGTGGCCTACCATGGAGAAACAATGGTTTGTCGTCCAAACGTATTCCGGATTCGAAAACAACGTCAAGGCGAACCTTGAACGTCGAATTGAATCCATGAACATGGACGAAAAAATCTTCCGTGTACTCGTTCCGATTGAAACGGTACAAGAAGAAGTAACGAACAAAAAGGGAGAAACGAAAATCAAGGAACGTGAAGTCAAGATCTTCCCGGGGTATGTCCTCGTTGAGATGGTCATGACGGATGATTCCTGGTATGTCGTCCGGAATACTCCGAACGTCACAGGCTTCCTCGGATCAGTCGGCGGCGGTTCAAAACCGACCCCACTTCTTCCGGAAGAAGCAGAAAATATCCTTGGATCAATGGGTCTTGTCGATCTGAAGAGCCGTTACGACTTCTCACTCGGCCAAATCGTCCGAATCAAAGAAGGAGCTTTCGAAAATCTCGAAGGTACGATCGAGGAGCTTGATACAGATGCTGAGAAAATGAAAGTCTCTGTTGATATGTTCGGTCGCGAAACGAAGGTCGAGCTTGATTTCGCACAGGTCGATAAAATCGATTAAGTTTCCTATTGCGAATGTTTTGTTTTAATGATACAATTTTTCGTGTTTGATGTTGTGCTTATTTCGATAAATAACTCGTCGAATAGAATGAGTGGGAGGACGCGCAACGTCCAATTAAACCACATTAAAGAATTAAGGAGGTGTGTCTCGTGGCGAAGAAGGTTATGAAACTCGTAAAACTTCAAATTCCTGCGGGCAAAGCAAACCCAGCTCCACCAGTTGGACCGGCACTCGGTCAAGCAGGTGTGAACATCATGGGCTTCTGTAAAGAGTTCAACGCTCGTACACAAGACCAAGCCGGCTTGATTATCCCTGTAGTCATCACGGTTTTTGAAGATCGTTCATTCACATTCATCACTAAAACTCCTCCAGCAGCAGTTCTCTTGAAGAAAGCAGCTGGAATTGAGAGTGGTTCAGGTGAACCGAACCGTAAGAAAGTAGCGACAGTCAAACGTGACAAAGTTCGTGAAATCGCTGAAACAAAAATGCCAGACCTTAACGCATCATCTGTTGAAACAGCAATGTTGATGGTTGAAGGTACTGCACGTTCTATGGGTATCGTAATCGAAGACTAATGTCTTTTTGATTACCATGAACAACGATGAGGGTCGCAGGCGGATAGTTTCTTGAAGCCTGCTACCCTTTCATTATGTGGGAGGATTTTCCGCACAACCACAAAGGAGGAACCTAAAATGGGTAAGAAGTACAAAGAAGCTGCTAAGCTTATCGATCGTACGGTTTCATACGAACTCGCAGAAGCTGTAGATTTGACTAAAAAATCTGCAACTGCGAAATTCGATGAGACTATCGAATTGGCTGTTCGTCTCGGAGTAGATCCGAAGAAAGCAGACCAACAAATCCGTGGAGCAGTCGTATTGCCACACGGTACTGGTAAAACACAAAAAGTTCTCGTCTTCGCGAAAGGTGAGAAATTAAAAGAAGCGGAAGCTGCTGGAGCAGATTACGCTGGTGATGCTGAGTACATCAACAAAATCCAACAAGGATGGTTCGACTTCGACGTTATCGTCGCGACACCAGACATGATGGGTGAAGTTGGTAAACTTGGTCGCGTTCTCGGACCAAAAGGCCTCATGCCAAACCCGAAAACAGGTACAGTTACATTTGACGTCACAAAAGCAATCAACGATATCAAAGCTGGTAAAGTTGAGTACCGTGTCGACAAATCAGGTAACATCCACGTTCCTGTCGGTAAAAAATCATTCGATAACGAGAAACTCGTTGATAACATCAACACAGTTATCGAAACTCTCGTAAAAGTTAAGCCTGCTACTGCTAAAGGTGTATACCTTAAGAACATCGCGATCGCTTCTACAATGGGTCCTGGTGTAAAAGTATCTTCAGCTGACTTCGCGAAATAATTTCGTCTAAAACGAACTTGACAACGTTCTAAGAACGCTGTTACAGTATAAAACGTTGATATATTTCGACATACCGTAGACAGAAGGTGCTCATATGGGCATAAATCCTTCCGAGGTGTTCTTGCTCAGAGAGCCTGTTTGTTCAGGTATCCTTTTTGACGATTACGCCTCCTCTGCTTTGCAGACGGAGGCTTTTTATTTGAAATCGAGCAGCCCCTCGCACCGGTACATTTCATCTACCAGGAGGTGCAACAGAAATGGCAAACGAAAAAGTTATCGCTGTCAAAGCGGATCTCGTATCTGAGATCGCTGAGAAACTCCAAGCGAGCGCAGGAACAGTTGTCGTCGACTACCGTGGTCTCACAGTAGAAGAAGTCACTGAACTTCGTAAACAACTCCGCGAAGCGGGCGTTGAATTCAAAGTTTACAAAAACGGTCTCCTCCGCCGCGCGGCAGTTCAAAGCAACCTCGAAGGTCTTGATGAAGTCTTCACAGGTCCTAGTGCGATCGCCTTCAGCAATGAAGACGTTATCGCGCCAGCTAAGATCTTGAACGACTTCGCTAAAACGCACAAGGCTCTCGAACTTAAAGGTGGTATCATCGAAGGCAAAGTCACTTCAGTAGAAGATGTCAAAGCCCTTGCGGAACTTCCATCACGCGAAGGTCTCCTTTCGATGCTCCTCAGCGTGCTTCAAGCGCCAATCCGTGGACTCGCGGTGGCAACGAACGCAATCGCAGAGCAAAAAGAAGAACAATCTGCTTAATTTCTGCTTAGCGGGATAGGCAACCAACACAATTTTCACACCCCAACGTGGGCTAAATCAAAGGAGGAAAACCATAATGGCTTTCAACAAAGAGCAATTTATCGAAGACCTCAAGGGCATGACTGTTCTTGAACTTAACGAACTCGTAAAAACAATCGAAGAAGAATTCGGCGTATCAGCAGCAGCTCCAGTAGCAGTTGCAGGTGCTGGCGCAGGCGCAGCAGCTGAAGAGCAAACTGAATTCGACGTTATCCTTACTAACGCTGGATCTGGTAAAATCAACGTCATCAAAGCAGTTCGCGAATTGACAGGCCTCGGTCTTAAAGAAGCGAAAGCTCTCGTAGACGGAACTCCAGCACCAGTTAAAGAAGGCGTTTCGAAAGAAGACGCTGAAGCAATGAAAGCTAAGCTTGAAGAAGCTGGCGCTACTGTAGAAGTTAAGTAATTTTCTTCTTCCGTAGAAACAAGAGAAGCTCGCATTGCGAGCTTCTTTTGTTTTCATCTTTTACATGAGAGGGGAAGGAAACATGGCGGATCATTATTATACGAATGACCCTTCATCGAAACGAGATCCGAAGACGTGGGAATATGTCCTGCGTGGTCAAACGCTCCGCTTTACATCGGATCACGGTGTCTTTTCAAAGAACGGAATCGATTTTGGTTCACGTCTGTTGATTGAGGCATTCACGGAACCGGCTGTAGCTGGAGACATTTTAGATGTCGGCTGTGGATATGGACCGATGGGCATTGCGCTCTCGAAGTCGACAGGACGTCCGGCACACTTGATCGATGTCAATGAACGGGCGCTCGAACTAGCGGCAGACAATGCGCGCGCGAACGGTGTTTCCGTGACGACCGGTGTGAGTGACGGGTATGATGGGGTAGGCGAATCGACATTCGCAGCGATCGTGACGAATCCACCGATTCGGGCAGGAAAAACGGTCGTTCATCGTATTCTCCGAGAAGCATATGATCATCTCATCGTTGGTGGCGAACTTTGGGTCGTCATTCAAAAGAAACAAGGTGGACCATCAGCAAAGAAGTTGATGGAAGAAGTATTCGGTATGTGTGAGACAGTTACCCGGGATAAAGGGTACTCGATATTTAAATCAATTCGGTCTTGACAAATCGAAGGATTTGTCGTTGACCTCATGTTGTGTCTATGATAGTATTATAAAATGCCATTGGAGTGATTTTTGGATAAGATGTTTGAAAGCAGCTGGCGTTCTCGACTACAGATGATTGAGTAGACAAGACGTCGCTTTTTTGCGCTTATCAATCAAAAAATGGCTTCAATGTTCGATATTACACCCGTCCTTCTCTATAAGAAGAAGTGGGTCTGAGAGGTGAATCAGTTGACTGGTCAACTTGTTCAGTACGGTCGTCACCGTCAGAGAAGAAGCTATGCACGTATCAGCGAAGTATTGGAACTTCCAAACTTAATCGAGATTCAAACGAATTCGTATGAGTGGTTCCTGCGGGAAGGTCTTCGTGAAATGTTTCATGACATTTCGCCGATTTCCGATTTCACAGGGAATCTCGTATTAGAATTCATCGACTACTCGCTCGGAGAGCCGAAGTATTCGATCGATGAATCGAAAGAGCGCGACGTGACCTATTCGGCACCACTACGCGTTAAAGTCCGTCTTCAAAATAAAGAGACGGGTGAATTGAAAGAACAAGAAGTCTTCATGGGTGACTTCCCGCTTATGACGGAGTCGGGAACATTCATCATCAATGGAGCGGAGCGCGTAATCGTTTCGCAGCTTGTTCGTTCGCCAAGTGTTTATTACAACAATAAGTTAGATAAGAACGGTAAGCGTGGATTCTCCGCGACAGTCATCCCAAACCGTGGTGCATGGCTCGAGCTCGAGACAGACGCGAAAGACATCGTTTATGTTCGCATTGATCGCACGCGTAAGATTCCAGTAACGGTTCTTTTACGTGCTCTTGGTTTCGGTACGGATCAGGAAATCATCGATCTTCTCGGTGATGATGAGTACCTCCGGAATTCACTTGAAAAAGATAATACGGAATCAACGGAAAAAGCCCTCATCGAGATTTATGAGCGTCTACGTCCGGGAGAGCCGCCGACAGTCGAAAACGCAAAAGCGTTACTCGTGTCGCGCTTCTTTGACCCGAAACGTTATGATTTGGCAAACGTTGGTCGTTATAAAATCAATAAAAAGCTTCATCTTAAGAACCGTCTTTTCGGTCAGAAACTTGCGGAAACGCTCGTTGACCCAGAGACAGGTGAAGTCATCGCGGAAGCAGGAACGGTCCTTGATCGTCGTATGCTCGATAAAGTCCTTCCATTCCTCGAAGGATCCGTTGGTTACATCGAAGCGACGCCTACAGGCGGCGTGACGCAGGGTGAGGCTTTCAACTTACAGTCAATCAAGGTGTTCGCACCGGACGATGCTGAAGGTGAACGCATCATCAATATCATCGGTAACGGTAACATCGATCGTGACATCAAGCACATCACGCCTGCTGACATGATTGCTGCGATCAACTACTTCTTCAACTTGTTGCATGAAGTCGGTACGACAGACGATATCGATCACCTCGGTAACCGTCGTCTCCGTTCAGTCGGTGAGCTGCTCCAGAATCAATTCCGGATCGGTCTCTCGCGGATGGAACGTGTCGTTAAAGAACGGATGTCGATTCAGGATCAGAATGCGATCACGCCACAGGCATTGATCAACATTCGTCCAGTTATCGCATCGATTAAAGAGTTCTTCGGTAGCTCGCAGTTGTCTCAGTTCATGGACCAAACGAACCCGCTTGCAGAATTGACGCACAAACGTCGTCTTTCAGCACTCGGACCCGGTGGTTTGACACGTGAGCGCGCTGGTTTCGAAGTTCGTGACGTACACTACTCGCACTATTCCCGTATGTGTCCGATCGAAACGCCAGAGGGACCAAACATCGGTTTGATCAACTCGTTGTCTTCGTACGCGAAGGTCAATGAGTACGGCTTCATCGAAGCACCATATCGTCGTGTCGATCCGGAAACGGGCGTCGTCACAGATGAAATCCATTACATGACTGCAGACGAAGAGGATCTTTACGTCGTCGCACAGGCAAACATGTTGTTGACGGAAGAGAAGACGTTCCAAGATTCACACGTCCTTTCACGTTTCCGTGGACAAAACTTGTCTGTTGAACCAGCACGTGTCGATTATATGGACGTTTCACCGAAGCAGGTTGTATCTGCCGCAACGGCTTGTATCCCGTTCCTTGAGAACGATGACTCGAACCGTGCCCTCATGGGAGCGAACATGCAACGTCAGGCCGTCCCACTTCTGAACCCGGAATCTCCGATTGTCGGTACAGGTATGGAGTACGTGTCTGCAAAAGACTCAGGAGCCGCTGTTGTTGCGAAGCACGCAGGGATCGCTGAGCGCGTTACGGCGCGTGAAATCCTTGTCCGTCGTACGACGGAAGTCGATGGCAACATCGTCGAAGGTGAACTCGACCGTTACAAGATTCAAAAATTCATCCGTTCTAACCAAGGAACGTGTTATAACCAAAAACCAATCATCAAAGCAGGCGACCCAGTCGATAAAGGCGAGATCCTTGCAGATGGTCCATCGATGGACGGTGGGGAACTTGCGCTTGGTCGTAACGTACTCGTCGGTTTCATGACATGGGATGGTTACAACTATGAGGATGCTGTCATCATGAGTGAACGTCTTGTCAAAGACGACGTCTACACATCGATCCACATCGAAGAATACGAATGTGAGTCGCGTGATACGAAACTCGGACCGGAAGAAATCACACGTGATATTCCGAACGTCGGTGATGATGCCTTGAAAAACCTCGACGATCGCGGAATCATTCGCGTCGGTGCGGAAGTCAAGGACGGCGATATCCTCGTCGGTAAAGTTACGCCGAAGGGTGTAACGGAATTGACAGCGGAAGAACGTCTTCTTCATGCAATCTTCGGTGAAAAAGCACGTGAAGTCCGTGATACATCTCTCCGTGTTCCACACGGTGGTGATGGAATCATTCTCGACGTCAAAATCTTCGACCGCGATAATGGGGACGAGCTCTCACCTGGTGTCAACCAGTTGATCCGTGCTTACATCGTTCAGAAGCGTAAGATTCACGAGGGTGATAAAATGGCGGGTCGTCACGGTAACAAAGGTGTTATCTCACGTATCCTTCCAGAAGAAGACATGCCGTACATGCCAGACGGTACGCCAATTGACATCATGTTGAACCCACTTGGGGTTCCATCACGGATGAACATCGGGCAGTTGCTCGAGCTTCACCTCGGGATGGCAGCACGTCAACTCGGCATTAAAGTCGCATCACCAGTATTCGATGGTGCGCGTGAGGAAGATGTTTGGGCAACGATTGAAGAAGCAGGTATGGATCGCGACGCGAAGACTGTCCTTTATGATGGTCGTTCGGGTGAAGCGTTCGATAACCGTATCTCTGTCGGTGTCATGTATATGATTAAACTTGCTCACATGGTCGATGATAAACTTCACGCACGTTCGACAGGACCATACTCACTCGTTACACAACAACCGCTTGGTGGTAAAGCCCAGTTCGGTGGTCAGCGTTTCGGTGAGATGGAAGTATGGGCACTTGAAGCATACGGCGCAGCCTACACGCTCCAAGAAATCCTTACAATCAAGTCGGATGATACGATCGGTCGTGTCAAAGCGTACGAAGCAATCGTCAAAGGTGAGAATGTACCACAACCGGGCGTACCGGAATCGTTCCGAGTCCTCATTAAAGAGCTTCAATCCCTCGGTATGGACGTTAAGATGATGTCTGCTGATGATGAAGAGATCGAAATGCGTGACGAAGACGAGGACAATATCCCGAACGCGACTCCAGCACTCGAAGAAGTTCAAGCGCCTGTCGCACCAGTTGTTACTGAAGAGGAATAAGCGAAAGGGAGGTCCACCCCTTGGTAGATGTTAATAGATTTGAATATATGCAAATCGGCCTCGCTTCCCCCGAAAAGATCCGTTCATGGTCTTTCGGGGAAGTGAAAAAGCCGGAGACGATCAACTATCGTACACTCAAACCGGAGAAAGATGGTTTGTTCTGTGAACGTATTTTTGGTCCAACAAAAGACTGGGAATGTTACTGTGGTAAATACAAACGGATCCGCTATAAAGGAATCATTTGTGATCGCTGTGGCGTTGAAGTCACGAAGTCGAAAGTCCGTCGGGAGCGCATGGGTCACATCGAGCTCGCAGCACCGGTTTCGCACATCTGGTACTTCAAAGGAATTCCTAGCCGTATGGGACTCGTCCTCGACATGTCACCACGTGCGTTAGAAGAGATCATCTACTTCGCGTCGTACGTCGTAACAGATCCAGGCGAATCGACACTTGAGAAGAAACAACTCCTTTCAGAGAAAGAATACCGTGCCTATCGTGAGAAGTTCGGTCGTTCGTTTACTGCTGAAATGGGTGCGGAAGCAGTTCGTAAATTGCTCCGTGACGTGGAACTCGATAAAGAAGTCGCTGCATTACGTGAAGAACTTCGTATGATTCAAGGACAACGTCGTACGCGTGCGATCAAACGTCTTGAAGTTCTCGATGCTTTCCGTAACTCGGGCAACAATCCAGAATGGATGGTGCTTGAAGTACTTCCAGTCATCCCACCGGAACTTCGTCCGATGGTTCAACTCGATGGCGGACGTTTCGCGACGTCTGACTTGAACGACTTGTACCGCCGCGTCATCAACCGTAACAACCGTCTCAAGCGTCTTCTTGACCTTGGCGCTCCGAACATCATCGTTCAGAATGAAAAACGGATGCTTCAAGAAGCAGTCGATGCCTTGATCGATAACGGTCGTCGTGGTCGTCCAGTCACAGGACCAGGTAACCGTCCACTTAAATCACTTTCACACATGTTGAAAGGGAAACAAGGACGTTTCCGTCAAAACTTGCTCGGTAAACGTGTCGACTATTCTGGTCGTTCGGTTATCGTCGTTGGTCCGAATCTGAAGATGTATCAATGTGGTCTTCCAAAAGAAATGGCCCTTGAACTCTTCAAACCGTTCGTCATGAAAGAACTTGTCTCTCGTGGCATCGCACCGAACATCAAGAGTGCGAAACGGAAAATCGAGCGCGTTCAACCTGAAATCTGGGATGTTCTTGAAGAAGTCATCCGTGAGCATCCGGTTCTCTTGAACCGTGCACCGACACTTCACCGTCTCGGTATCCAGGCGTTCGAACCAACGCTCGTCGAAGGACGCGCGATTCGCCTTCACCCACTCGTATGTACGGCATATAACGCCGATTTCGATGGTGACCAAATGGCGGTTCACGTACCACTTTCGGCAGAAGCACAAGCAGAAGCGCGTCTTCTCATGCTCGCTGCACAAAACATCTTGAACCCGAAAGACGGTAAACCTGTTGTTACACCATCGCAGGATATGGTCCTCGGTAACTACTACCTCACGCTCGAGCGCGAAAATGCGATCGGCGAAGGTAAAATCTTCTCGACAGTGAATGAAGCGCTCATCGCTTATCAAAACGGTTATGCGCACTTCCATACACGTGTTGCGATTCCAGCCGGCGTTCTCAAGAACCCGACATTCACGGAAGAGCAAAACGAGAAATTATTGATTACAACAGTCGGTAAGTTGATCTTCAACGAGATCCTCCCAACGACGTTCCCTTACTTGAACGAACCAACGATGACGAACCTTCAAGAAGCGACGCCAGACAAGTACTTCCTTGAAAAAGGAACAGATGTCGCGGCAGAACTGAAGAACCGTCCGATCATCGACCCGTTCAAAAAAGGATTCCTTGGAAATGTCATCGCGGAAGTCTTCAAACGGTTTGAGACGACAGAAACAAGCCGCATGCTCGACCGCATGAAAAACCTCGGATTCAAACACTCGACTCGTGCCGGTATCACGGTAGGGATCGCGGACATCATCGTTCTTCCGGATAAACAAGAGATTCTTGTTGAAGCCCAGGACAATGTCGACCGCGTCATGAAATCGTACCGTCGTGGTCTCATCACAGAAGACGAGCGCTATGAGCGCGTCGTTAAATCGTGGAATGATGCGAAGGATGAAATTCAGTCTCGTCTGATGAAATCCCTCAACCGTCTCAACCCGATCTTCATGATGAGTGACTCCGGTGCCCGTGGTAACGCGTCGAACTTCACGCAGCTCGCTGGTATGCGTGGACTCATGGCCGCTCCAAGTGGACGGATCATCGAGCTCCCAATCAAATCATCGTTCCGTGAGGGTCTAACGGTACAGGAATACTTCATCTCGACACACGGTGCACGTAAAGGTCTTGCCGATACAGCCTTGAAAACGGCTGACTCGGGTTACCTGACTCGTCGTCTCGTTGACGTTGCTCAAGACGTCATCATCCGTGAAGATGATTGTGGAACGGATCGTGGTATCCGCGTCACAGCACTCCGTGAAGGAACGGAAGAGATCGAAAGCCTCTACGACCGCCTCGTCGGCCGTACTGCATTCGAAAACGTCGTTCACCCCGAAACAGGAGAAGTCCTCGTTTCGACGAACGAACTCATCGATGAAGACATCGCACGTGTCATCACTGACGCTGGTGTCGACAACGTCGAGATCCGTACTGCCTTCACATGTAACACAAGCCATGGTGTCTGTAAGAAATGTTACGGACGCAACTTGGCAACAGGCAACGACGTCGAAGTCGGCGAAGCTGTCGGTATCATCGCGGCACAATCAATCGGTGAGCCAGGAACGCAGCTTACGATGCGTACCTTCCACACAGGTGGGGTTGCCGGAGACGATATCACACAAGGTCTTCCGCGTATCCAAGAGTTGTTCGAAGCGCGTAACCCGAAAGGTCAAGCGGTTATCTCGGAAATCGATGGTCAAGTCATCGACTTCACGGAATCGCGTGACAAACGTGAATTGACGGTCCAAGGACTCAGCGAAACACGCACATACACGATCCCATTCGGTTCGCGTCTACGTGTTCAGCTTGGGGACGAGGTCAAAGCCGGTCAAGTCTTCACGGAAGGTTCGATCGATCCGAAAGAACTCTTGAACGTTAAAGGTGTATCCGGCGTTCAGAACTACTTGCTTCAAGAAGTTCAAAAAGTATACCGGATGCAAGGGGTTGAGATCGGTGACAAACACGTCGAGGTCATGGTTCGCCAAATGATCCGTCGCGTACGTGTCATCGAGTCTGGTGAGACTTCACTCTTACCAGGTTCGCTCGTCGATATCAGCACGTTCAAGGAAGCTTGTAAAGAAGCGCTCCGTAACGGGAAAGCTCTCGCTTCGGCGAAACCAGTTCTTCTCGGTATCACGAAAGCGTCACTTGAAACAGATTCATTCCTATCGGCTGCGTCGTTCCAAGAAACGACTCGTGTCCTTACGGATGCAGCGATTAAAGGGAAGAGCGACTACCTTCGCGGCTTGAAAGAGAACGTCATCATCGGTAAGTTGGTTCCAGCTGGTACTGGGATGTCACGTTACCGTCAGATCGATCTCGAAGTAGCTGGCGAAGCACCTGTAGAAGCCGATTCTCCGGTAGAATAAAACGCCTTGACACGCCGGTATGGCGGTGCTACTATGATATAGTGTTGCCAACCGGCTGTGTTATTTTGGAGGATATCTTCATGTCTTACAAAAAAGTAGTCGGCGCAGATTTGAAGTTTGTCGGTCAAAAGCAAACGCTCAAAGCATTGCGATCTGGCAAGGCGTCGGAAGTGATCATTGCGGATGACGCAGATGAACACGTAAAACAAGCATTGCTCGATGCGGCGAAACAAGCTAACGTTCCAGTCGTGAATGTTCCTTCTAAGCAAGAGCTTGGAAAAGCTTGTGGAATCGATGTCGCAGCAACAGCTGTTGCCATTAAGAAAGTTTGATAATGCGTTTTGTGTGGCGATGGAATGCCTGAGCCACGCAAAACGTTTCATTATGACTTTCGATGAACCACCCGGCTCGGTGGTTTTGAAATTTGTCATGAATTCAGGAAGGGAGGATCTCAAAGATGCCTACTATCAACCAATTAGTCCGTAAAGGACGTCAATCAAAAGTTGTGAAATCAGATTCGCCAGCGCTGAACAAAGGGTACAACAGCTTCATTAAAGCTCGTACTGACATCAGCTCACCACAAAAACGTGGTGTTTGTACTCGTGTAGGTACAATGACTCCGAAGAAACCGAACTCGGCTCTTCGTAAATACGCACGTGTACGTTTGACGAACACAATGGAAGTAACAGCTTACATCCCAGGTATCGGCCACAACCTTCAAGAGCACAGTGTTGTTCTTATCCGCGGCGGCCGTGTAAAAGACTTACCAGGGGTACGTTACCACATCGTTCGTGGTGCACTTGATACAGCTGGTGTTGACGGCCGTATGCAAGGTCGTTCGAAATACGGTACTAAACGTCCTAAAGTTAAAAAATAATCTAGATATCTTAAGATATCACCTCACTATATGAAAGGAGGGACTCGGAATGCCACGTAAAGGTCAAGCAGAACGTCGTGATGTAATGGCTGATCCGATCTACAACTCTAAACTCGTTACCCGCCTTATCAACCGTCTTATGTTAGATGGTAAAAAAGGTACTGCTCAACAAATCTTATACAAAGCTTTCGAAACTATCGCTGAACGTTCAGGTCGCGATGCAATGGAAGTCTTTGAAGAAGCGATGAACAACATCATGCCAGTTCTTGAAGTTAAAGCACGCCGTGTAGGTGGAGCTAACTATCAAGTTCCTGTCGAAGTTCGCCCAGAGCGTCGTACGACACTCGCACTTCGTTACCTCGTGAACTACTCACGTCTCCGTAACGAAAAAACTATGGATGCGCGCCTTGCTAACGAAATCATGGACGCTGCAAACAACACTGGTGCTTCTGTTAAGAAGCGCGAAGATATGCACAAAATGGCGGAAGCGAACAAAGCGTTTGCTCACTACCGCTGGTAATTCCGAAAATCACCACCTCATGCATGCCATTTTTAATGGAATTATGAGGTGGCTTTCGGGTATAGTCATGACGTGTGGCAACACACGACCACTAAACTAAAATGCGAAAGGAGAATGTTTAAAGATGGCAAGAGAATTCTCCCTTAAGAACACTCGTAACATCGGGATCATGGCTCACATCGATGCTGGTAAAACAACAACGACTGAGCGTATCCTGTATTACACGGGTCGTATCCACAAGATTGGTGAAACGCACGAAGGTGCTTCACAAATGGACTGGATGGAGCAAGAGCAAGAGCGTGGGATCACGATTACATCGGCAGCAACAACTGCTCAATGGAAAGGTAACCGCGTAAACATCATCGATACACCTGGACACGTAGACTTCACAGTTGAGGTTGAACGTTCACTTCGCGTACTTGATGGTGCGGTAGCAGTACTTGACGCTCAGTCTGGTGTTGAGCCACAAACTGAGACAGTATGGCGCCAAGCTACAACTTACGGCGTACCACGTATCGTTTTCGTTAACAAAATGGATAAAATCGGTGCAGACTTCTTGTACTCGGTCGGAACGCTTCGCGAACGCCTCCAAGCGAACGCACACGCGATCCAAATTCCAATCGGTGCGGAAGATGAATTCAAAGGAATCATCGACCTCGTCGAACAGAAAACATACATGTACGGTAACGATCTTGGAACTGACATCGAAGTGACTGACGGTTTCCCAGCTGATCTCGCTGATCAAGCTGAAGAACTCCGTGGATCATTGATCGAAGCAGTTGCGGATTACGAAGAAGAATTGATGATGAAATACCTCGAGGGTGAAGAAATCACAATCGACGAGTTGAAAGCGGCTATCCGTAAAGCAACTCTGACAGTTGACTTCTATCCTGTACTCGTAGGTTCGGCATTCAAGAACAAAGGTGTTCAGCTTATGCTTGACGCAGTTCTCGATTACCTCCCATCACCAATCGACGTAAAAGCGATCTCAGGTATCGACATGGATACGGATGAAGAAATCGTGCGTGAGTCTTCGGACGAAGCACCATTCTCTGCACTCGCGTTCAAAGTCATGACTGACCCTTACGTCGGTAAATTGACATTCTTCCGTGTGTACTCTGGTACAGCTTCGGCAGGATCGTACGTTAAAAACTCAACAAAAGGCAAACGTGAGCGTCTTGGACGTATCCTTCAAATGCACGCAAACAGCCGTGAAGAGATCCCGATGGTATACGCGGGTGACATCGCTGCAGCTGTAGGTTTGAAAGATACGACTACTGGAGATACGCTTTGTGCAGAGAAAGACAACGTCGTTCTCGAATCAATGACATTCCCAGAACCAGTTATCTCGGTCGCTATCGAACCAAAAACGAAAGCTGACCAAGATAAAATGGGTCAAGCCCTCGCTAAGCTTGCTGAAGAGGATCCAACGTTCCGCACTGAAACAAACCCAGAGACTGGTCAAACGATCATCTCAGGTATGGGTGAGCTTCACCTCGACATCATCGTTGACCGTATGCGTCGCGAGTTCAAAGTCGAAGCAAACGTTGGTGCTCCACAAGTAGCTTACCGTGAAACGATCCGCCAAGCGGCGAAGATCGATTCGAAGTTCGCTCGTCAATCTGGTGGTCGTGGTCAGTATGGTCACGTCGTCGTAGAATTCGAGCCGAACGAAGAAGGCGCTGGCTTCGAGTTCAACAACAAAATCGTCGGTGGTGTTGTTCCACGTGAATACATCCCAGCGGTTGAGAACGGAATCGAAGAAGCACTTCAAAACGGTATCCTTGCTGGTTACCCGGTCGTTGACGTAAAAGCTTCACTCGTCTTCGGATCGTACCACGATGTCGACTCAAACGAGATGGCATTTAAAGTTGCGGCTTCAATGGCAGTCAAACAACTTAAAGATAAGAGCGGCGCTGTTATCCTTGAGCCAATGATGAAAGTTGAAATCGTCATCCCAGACGAATACATGGGAGACATCATGGGTGATGTTACATCACGCCGTGGTCGCGTAGAAGGTATGGAAGCACGCGGTAACGCTCAAGTTGTCCGTTCAATGATTCCACTTTCTGAAATGTTCGGATATGCTACTGGTCTTCGTTCACGCACACAAGGTCGCGGAACGTACTCGATGCACTTCGATCACTACGAAGAAGTACCGAAATCAGTTGCAGAAGAAATCATCAAAAAAGCAAACGGCTAATCCTTCACAGGTTGTCACGCTTTTCTGATTAGTGTAAGCTAAGGAAGGTGTACGTTATCTTACGACTCACCTTCCTAGTTATAAAAAATTATTAGACACATAGAGGAGGAATTCAGAATGGGTAAGGAAAAATTCGACCGTTCTAAACCGCACGTTAACGTTGGTACAATCGGCCACGTCGACCACGGTAAAACAACTTTGACAGCAGCTATCTCAGCTGTACTTGCAAAATCACAAGGTAAAGCTGCAACTAAGTTTGACCAAATCGATGGTGCTCCAGAAGAGCGCGAGCGCGGTATCACAATCGCAACAGCTCACATCGAGTACGAAACAGAAAAACGCCACTATGCACACGTTGACTGCCCAGGTCACGCTGACTATGTTAAAAACATGATCACTGGTGCTGCACAAATGGACGGCGCGATCCTCGTTGTTTCTGCAACAGATGGTCCAATGCCACAAACACGTGAGCACATCTTGCTTTCACGTCAAGTAGGTGTTCCTTTCATCGTAGTATTCATGAACAAAGTTGACATGGTTGACGACGAAGAGCTTCTTGAGCTCGTCGAAATGGAAATCCGTGAACTTCTTTCTGAGTATGACTTCCCAGGTGATGACCTCCCAGTTATCCAAGGTTCTGCTCTTGGCGCGCTTAACGGCGAAGCTAAATGGGAAGAAAAAATCATGGAACTCATGGCAGCTGTCGATGAGTACATCCCAGAACCAACTCGTGACACTGAAAAAGACTTCATGATGCCAGTTGAGGATGTCTTCTCAATCACTGGTCGTGGTACAGTTGCTACTGGCCGCGTTGAGCGTGGAGTTCTTAAAGTCAACGACGAGATCGAAATCGTTGGTCTTCACGAAGAAACTAAAAAATCAGTATGTACTGGTGTAGAGATGTTCCGTAAGCTTCTTGACTATGCTGAAGCTGGCGACAACATCGGTGCTCTTCTCCGTGGTGTATCACGTGACGACATCGAGCGTGGACAAGTTCTCGCGAAACCAAACACAATCACACCACACAAAAAGTTCAAAGCGCAAGTTTACGTTCTTTCTAAAGAAGAGGGTGGCCGTCACACGCCATTCTTCGCGAACTACCGCCCGCAGTTCTACTTCCGTACAACTGACGTAACTGGTATGGTTCAACTTCCAGAAGGTACTGAAATGGTTATGCCTGGGGACAACATCGAAATGACTGTTGAACTCATCGCACCAATCGCTCTTGAAAAAGAAACTCGTTTCTCAATCCGTGAAGGTGGCCGTACAGTAGGCGCTGGATCAGTTACAGAAATCGTTGAGTAATTTTTAAGATAAAGGTCTTCCGTCTCCCGTGGCGGAAGACCTTTTTTCATTTCTTTGAAAACAGTCTTGCAACATGGTCTGACATCTTATATACTGAGGAAAGTGTTTGTGCGAGTGGTGAGAGACTTGAATACATATTCTATTTTATTAGTGCTTGCATTCTTGCTGGTGATTCAGTATGATAGAATATGTTGGTCACAAACACAACGCGATGAAGCGGGAGGTTATGACACACCAGGCGGCATTGCCATGGCTAGTGTGGAAATTTCCGCGGAGAATGTCTATTTACGAAATAGGCGAAAAGGAGGGAAATAACATGGCAAATGAAAAAATTCGGATCCGTTTGAAAGCATACGATCACCGCGTGCTTGATCAATCGGCTGAGAAGATTGTCGACACAGCAAAACGTTCAGGTGCTACTGTATCTGGTCCGATCCCACTCCCAACGGAGAAAGCGGTCTACACAGTACTTCGTGCCGTTCACAAGTACAAAGATGCTCGTGAGCAGTTCGAAATGCGTACACACAAACGTTTGATCGACATCGTTAACCCAACACCGAAAACTGTTGATGCGCTTATGCGTCTCGAACTTCCATCGGGCGTTGACATCGAAATCAAACTTTAATTTTTCTTCTATAGATAGTTGATACTAGCCAGAAGATCAAAATCATTCAATATTAGGAGGTGTATCTCATGGCTAAAGGAATCTTAGGAACTAAACTCGGTATGACACAAATCTTCAACGAGTCAGGCGAAGTCGTCCCTGTTACTGTCGTTTCAGTCGAAGGTAACGTTGTTCTTCAATTGAAAACAACGGAAGTTGACGGTTACGAAGCAGTTCAACTCGGCTTTGGTGATATCAAAGAAGGTCGTCAAAACAAACCGCAAAAAGGTCACGCTGCGAAAGCAAACGCGACACCTAAGCGCTTCATTAAAGAAATCCGTACATCAGTAGCAGATTTCGAAATCGGTCAAGAGATTAAAGCAGATACTTTCGCTGCAGGCGAAATGGTTGATGTAACAGGTACGTCGAAAGGTAAAGGTTTCGCTGGTGCAATCAAGCGTCACAACCAATCACGTGGTCCAATGGCTCACGGTTCGCGTTACCACCGTCGCCCAGGTTCAATGGGTCCTGTTGCTCCTAACCGTGTATTCAAAGGGAAATTGCTCCCTGGACGCATGGGTGGAGAGCAAATCACTGTTCAAAACCTTGAAATCGTAAAAGTTGATGCAGAACGCGGCTTACTCCTCGTCAAGGGTGCTATCCCAGGCGCACGTAAGAGCCAAGTTGTCATCAAAACTGCGGTTAAAGGCAACTAATCCGTTTGCAAGGAAAGGAGGAATAACGAATGCCTAAAGTAGCTTTGCTTAACCAAACAGGTACACAAGTTGGAGACATCGAGCTCGCAGATGCCGTTTTCGGAATCGAGCCAAATGAAGCAGTCGTATACGATGCAATCGTCATGCAACAAGCTTCACGTCGCCAAGGTACACATGATACAAAAGGTCGCTCGGAAGTTCGCGGTGGCGGCCGTAAACCATGGAAACAAAAAGGTACTGGTCGTGCACGCCAAGGTTCGATCCGTTCGCCACAATGGGTTGGCGGTGGAACAGTCTTCGGTCCAACACCACGTTCGTACGCTTACAAACTTCCTAAAAAGGTTCGTCGTCTCGCACTTCGTTCAGCACTTTCTTCGAAAGTCGCTAACAACGAGTTCATCGTTCTTGAAGGATTGACAATCGATGCTCCTAAAACTAAGGACATGATCGCAGTATTCGCTGCTCTTTCAATCGAACGTAAAGTTCTCGTCGTTACTGCTGATTACAACGAGTCAGTCGTTCTTTCAACACGCAACATCCCAGGTGTCACAGTCGTTGACGCTGCAGGTGTAAACGTCCTTGATCTTGTCGCTCATGACAAAGTCATCATTACGAAGGACGCTGTTGCGAGAGTAGAGGAGGTGCTTGCATAATGGCACACACACACGACATTATCAAACGTCCTGTCATTACTGAACGTTCAGTAAACCAAATGGCTGAGAAAAAGTACACATTCGAAGTAGACGTGAAGGCATCTAAGACTCAAATCAAAGATGCAGTTGAAGCGATCTTCGGAGTGAAAGTTGACAAAGTCAACACATTGATCTCAAAACCAAAAGCAAAACGCGTAGGTCGTCACGCTGGTTACACAGCACGCCGCAAAAAAGCGGTCGTCACGCTTACTGCAGATAGCAAAGAACTCGATTACCTCGGTTAATCGGAACTCTGTAGAAAAGGAGGGAACTCTCGATGGGAATTAAAAAGTTTAAACCGACCACTAACGGTCGTCGTAATATGACTGCACTTGACTTTGCTGAGATTACGGCTTCACGTCCTGAAAAATCGTTAACTGAAAAGCTTTCGAAAAAGGGCGGACGTAACAACCAAGGTCGCTTGACAGTACGTCACCAAGGTGGCGGACACAAACGTAAATATCGTATCATCGACTTCAAACGGAACAAGGATGGCATCGCTGGTCGTGTCGCTACAATTGAGTACGATCCAAACCGCTCTGCTAACATCGCATTGATCCACTACATCGATGGTGAAAAACGCTACATCCTCGCACCGAAAGGCTTGAAAGTAGACATGCAAGTCATGGCTGGACCAGAAGCTGACATTAAAGTCGGTAATGCTCTTCCACTTTCAAACATCCCAGTCGGTACGTTGATCCACAACATCGAACTTAAGCCAGGTAAAGGTGGTCAGCTCGTTCGCGCAGCTGGTACTTCTGCTCAGCTTCTCGGTAAAGATGGTAAATACGCGATCGTTCGTCTTCAATCAGGCGAAACTCGTATGATCCTTGCTACTTGCCGTGCAACAGTCGGCGCTGTCGGTAATGAAGAGCACGAGCTCGTCAATATCGGTAAAGCTGGTCGTTCACGCTGGCTCGGAAAACGTCCTACAGTTCGTGGTTCTGTCATGAACCCAGTCGATCACCCACACGGTGGTGGTGAAGGACGTGCTCCAATCGGTCGTTCGGGCCCACTTACTCCTTGGGGTAAACCGGCACTCGGATACAAAACTCGTAAGAAAAACAAAGCGAGCGATAAATATATCGTCCGTCGTTCTAAAAAATAATTACATGATTTCTGGACGGTTCGTAGGAACCGTTCCTGAATCATGCCAAAGGGAGGTACAACTATGGGTCGCAGCTTGAAAAAAGGTCCATTCGCAGATCACCATCTGCTCGCTAAGGTTGATAAAGCCAACGAAGCTGGTGACAAACATGTCATCAAAACTTGGTCACGCCGCTCGACAATCTTCCCAGAGTTCATCGGTCACACGATCGCTGTCTACGATGGTCGTAAACACGTACCGGTTTACGTGACAGAAGATATGGTCGGTCACAAACTTGGTGAATTCGCTCCAACACGTTCTTACAAAGGACATGCTGGAAACGATAAGAAAACGAAACGTTAATCTGAGGGGAGGTACTCATTATGCAATCAAAAGCATCGGCTAATATGGTTCGCATTGCTCCTCGTAAGGCACGTCTCGTAGTAGACTTAATCCGCGGGAAGCAAATCGGCGAAGCACTTTCGATTCTTGCTTACACGAACAAGGCAGCAACGCCAATCGTTGAGAAAGTATTGAAATCGGCAATCGCGAACGCTGAGCACAACTTCGACATGAACATCGAAAACCTCGTAGTCACTGAGGCTTACGTAAACGAAGGTCCAACGCTCAAACGTTTCCGCCCACGTGCAATGGGTCGCGCAAGCCGCATCAACAAACGTACGAGCCACGTTCACATCGTGGTATCTGAAAAATAAGGAGGGATTACCGTGGGTCAGAAGATTAACCCAACTGGTCTTCGCGTAGGTATCATCAAAGACTGGGAATCACGTTGGTTCGCAGATAAAGACTATGCTGATCTCCTTCATGAAGACTACGTAGTTCGTGAATATATCGAAAAACGTCTTAAAGACGCTAGTGTCTCTAAAGTAGAAATCGAGCGCGCAGCTAACCGCTTGAACATCTCACTTCACACTGCTAAGCCTGGTATGGTTATCGGTAAAGGCGGTTCTGAAATCGAAACACTTCGTAAAGACATCACTAACCTTGCAAAAGGCAAACGCGTTCACGTTAACGTCGTTGAAGTGAAAAACCCGGATGCAGTTGCTAAGCTCGTCGCTGAGAACATCGCTCGCCAACTTGAAGGTCGCGTATCGTTCCGTCGTGCTATGAAGCAATCAATCCAACGCTCAATGCGTTCTGGTATCAAAGGAATCAAGACTGAAGTTTCTGGTCGTCTTGGTGGCGCTGATATCGCTCGTTCTGAGAAGTATTCGGAAGGAACAGTTCCACTTCATACACTCCGTGCAGACATCGATTACGGTACTGCAGAAGCTGATACAACTTACGGCAAAATTGGCGTAAAAGTATGGCTCCACCACGGTGAAGTGCTTCCTACGAAAAAAGCAGCAGCAAACGAAGAATAATCCACATCCGTCTAGGGAAGGAGGCAACACAACATGTTGTTACCAAAACGTGTAAAATATCGTCGTGTTCACCGCGGCAACATGCGTGGTAAAGCGAAACGTGGTACTACAGTACACTTCGGCGAGTTCGGTATCCAAGCTCAAGAAGCTAGCTGGATCACTAGCCGTCAAATCGAATCAGCGCGTATCGCGATGACTCGTTATATGAAACGTGGTGGTAAAGTGTGGATCAAGATCTTCCCACACAAGCCATACACTAAAAAACCTCTTGAAGTCCGAATGGGTTCAGGTAAAGGTGCTCCGGAGGGCTGGGTAGCAGTCGTCAAACCGGGTAAAGTAATGTTCGAAATCGCAGGAGTATCGGAAGAGATCGCACGCGAAGCTCTCCGTCTTGCATCACACAAACTTCCAGTAAAATGTAAGTTCGTAAAACGTGAAGAAAATGGTGGTGATACGAATGAAAGCAACTGATCTCCGTCAGCAAACAACTGAAGAGCTTAACGGTAAAGTCGGTTCGTGGAAAGAAGAGTTGTTCAACCTTCGTTTCCAACTCGCGACTGGTCAGCTTGAGAACCCTGCTCGTATCCGTGAAGTGCGCAAGTCGATTGCACGCGCGAAAACCGTTCTTCGTGAACGCGAACTCGGCATCAACAACGCATAATTCACTCGGATTCTGAGAGGAGGAACACTCAATGGAACGCACTAACAACCGCAAAGTGTTAACTGGACGCGTCGTTTCTGACAAAATGGACAAAACGATCGTAGTTACAGTTGAAACAAAAGTAAAGCACAAGCTTTACGGCAAACGCGTAAACTACTCTAAAAAGTACAAAGCGCATGATGAAAACAACACAGCTAAAATCGGTGATGTTGTACGCATTCAAGAAACACGTCCATTATCTAAGGACAAACGTTTCCGTCTCGTAGAAGTCATTGAAGAAGCAGTAATCATCTAAACTCTAATTAGTTCGGGTGAATAAACATCCGGAGGGAGGTACAATCGTATGATTCAACAAGAATCTCGCTTAAAAGTAGCAGACAACTCAGGAGCTCGTGAAGTCTTGACGATCAAAGTCCTCGGTGGTTCTGGTCGTAAAACTGCTAACATCGGTGACGTTATTGTTTGTACAGTAAAACAAGCAACACCAGGTGGCGTTGTCAAAAAAGGTGAAGTTGTACGCGCAGTAGTCGTTCGTACTAAACGTGGCGTTCGTCGTAAAGACGGTTCGTACATCCGTTTTGACGAAAACGCAGCAGTCATCATCAAAGATGACAAAAGCCCACGTGGCACACGTATCTTCGGACCAGTCGCACGCGAACTTCGTGAAAAAGACTTCATGAAGATCGTCTCGTTGGCACCGGAAGTACTTTAATTCCAAAGAATTCCTACAAGGAGGTGCTCTAACGATGCATGTCAAAAAAGGTGATAAAGTTCAGGTTATGACTGGTAAAGACAAAGGCAAACAAGGCGTTGTCCTTACAGCTATGCCTAAAAAAGATCGCGTAATCGTCGAAGGCGTTAACATGATCAAAAAACACTCAAAACCTTCTCAACTCAACCCGCAAGGCGGAATTGTCGAGAAAGAAGCACCGATTCACGTATCGAACGTTATGCTCATCGACCCTAAGACAGGTAACCCAACACGCGTTGGTTTCACTGTGGTTGACGGCAAGAAAGTACGTATCGCTAAAAAATCGGGCGAAGCTTTAGATAAATAAGAAGATTTAAAGAAAGGAGGTCCACTTTCTGATGAACCGTTTAAAAGCTAAATACCAAGACGAAATCGTCAAAGTAATGATGGAGAAATTCAATTACAGTTCTGTAATGCAAGCGCCGAAAGTCGATAAAATCGTAATCAACATGGGTGTTGGTGACGCTGTTACGAACTCTAAGGCACTTGACATGGCAGTTGAAGAGCTTCAGCTCCTCACTGGTCAGAAGCCACTCATCACGAAAGCTAAGAAATCAATCGCTGGTTTCAAACTTCGTGAAGGTATGCCAATCGGTGCGAAGGTTACACTTCGTGGCGAGCGCATGTACGAATTCCTCGACAAGTTGATCAACGTGTCACTTCCACGTGTACGTGACTTCCGTGGCGTATCGAAAAAATCTTTCGATGGCCGTGGTAACTACACGCTAGGCGTGAAGGAACAATTGATCTTCCCAGAGATCGACTACGATCGCGTATCGAAAGTCCGTGGTATGGACATCGTTATCGTAACTACTGCTAACACGGATGAAGAGTCACGTGAGCTTCTCACTGCACTCGGCATGCCATTCCAAAAATAAGGGAGGTCGACAACATGGCTAAGAAATCAATGATCGCACGTGAAGTAAAACGTCAAGCACTCGTTGAGCGCTACGCTGAAAAACGCGCAGAATTGAAAGCACAAGGCGACTACATCGGCTTGAGCAAACTCCCACGTAACTCTTCAGCGGTTCGTTTACACAACCGTTGTAGTATCACTGGCCGTCCACACGGTTACATTGGTAAATTCGGTATCAGCCGTATTAAGTTCCGTGATCTTGCTCATAAAGGTCAAATCCCTGGTGTTAAAAAAGCAAGCTGGTAATTCATTAAAGTTGTGAAAGGAGGTACATCGCATGGTTATGACAGATCCGATTGCAGATATGCTTACACGCATTCGTAATGCAAACATGGTTCGCCATGAGAAGTTGGAAATGCCAGCTTCTACAATCAAACGTGAAGTCGCTGAAATCCTCAAACGTGAAGGTTTCATCCGCGATGTTGAATATCTCGAGGACAGCAAACAAGGTACGCTCCGCGTATTCCTTAAATACGGCGCAAGCAACGAGCGCGTTATCACTGGACTCAAACGTATCTCGAAACCAGGTCTTCGCGTTTACGCGAAAGCTGATGAAATCCCGAAAGTACTCGGTGGTCTCGGAATCGCTATCGTTTCAACATCTAAAGGTGTAATGACTGACAAAGAAGCTCGCCAACAAAAAGTCGGCGGCGAAGTGATCGCATACATCTGGTAATACACGCATAAAAAGAACGGAGGTGTCTTAAATGTCACGTATTGGTAAAAAGCCAGTCGTCATCCCAGCAGGCGTTACAGTAACAGTTGAAAACAACACGGTTACGGTAAAAGGTCCTAAAGGGGAACTCTCACGCGAGTTCAGCCCAGCTATGGCGATCAACGTAGAAGGTAATGAATTGACTGTCACTCGTCCGAACGACGAGAAAGCAAGCCGTACGATCCACGGAACGACTCGTGCGCTTATCGCGAACATGGTTGAAGGTGTAAGCAACGGTTTCGCTAAGACACTCGATATCCAAGGTGTTGGTTACCGTGCACAAAAGCAAGGTAACAAAATCGTACTCAACCTCGGTTACTCACACCCAATCGAGTACACTCCGGAACAAGGCATCGAAGTCGAAGTTCCTACGAATACGCAACTCATCGTTCGCGGAATCAGCAAAGAACGTGTTGGTCACGTCGCTGCATTGATCCGTTCGTACCGTCAACCTGAGCCGTACAAAGGTAAAGGTATTCGTTACAGTGATGAAGTCGTTCGTCGTAAAGAAGGTAAAACAGGTAAGTAATTCGCACATGCGAATTGACCGGAAAGGAGTGGCATAAATGATCTCAAAGGCAGATAAAAACGCTACGCGTAAAAAACGTCATGGTCGTGTCCGTCGTACAATCATCGGGACTGCAACACGTCCACGTATGAACGTATTCCGTTCGAACAAGAACATTTACGTACAAGTCATTGACGATGCAACACATGCAACACTCGCATCTGCATCATCACTCGACCTTGAAAAAGGCAACACGACTGACGCTGCGGCAGCAGTTGGTAAGCTCGCAGCTGAGCGCGCTCTTGAAAAAGGTATCGAAACAGTCGTTTTCGACCGTGGAGGATATCTCTATCATGGACGTATCAAAGCTGTAGCTGAAGCAGCTCGTGAAGCTGGTCTCAAATTCTAATAGAAAAGGAGGGAACCTCTACATGCGCCAGTTAGAAATTAACATGGATCAACTCGAAGAACGCGTTGTTACCGTAAACCGCGTCGCGAAAGTAGTAAAAGGTGGCCGTCGCTTCCGTTTTGCTGCACTCGTCGTCGTTGGTGACAAGAATGGTCACGTAGGTTTCGGTACGGGTAAAGCTCAGGAAGTGCCTGAAGCGATCCGTAAAGCAATCGAAGATGCTAAGAAAAACATGGTTAACGTTCCAATCGTTAACACAACAATTCCACACGAAGTCAACGGTGTATTCGGTGCAGGTCACGTCTTCTTGAAGCCTGCTTCTGAAGGTACTGGAGTCATCGCTGGTGGTCCAGTTCGTGCGGTTCTCGAATTAGCGGGAATCAACGACATTCTTTCAAAATCACTTGGATCAAGCACTCCAATCAACATGGTTCGTGCGACTGTCGAAGGTCTCACATCACTCAAACGTGCTGAAGAAGTTGCGAAACTCCGCGGTAAAACCGTCGAAGAACTTCGCGGTTAAGAAAGGGAGGGAAAACAGATGGCGAAACTCGCAGTTACCCTCACACGCAGCATGATCGGTCGTCCGGAGAACCAACGCGTTACTACTCGTACGCTTGGTCTCCGTAAGATGCACCAGACTGTTGTCGTACCTGACAACGCTGCTATGCGTGGGATGATTAACCACGTGTCACACTTAGTGACAGTAAAAGAAATTCAAGAGTAATAGTTCGATATAATTTTATGAGGAGGTGCCCCACTATGAAACTCCATGAATTGAAACCAGCTGCTGGTTCACGTTCAGAACGCAACCGTGTAGGTCGCGGTATGTCTTCTGGTAACGGTAAGACTTCTGGCCGTGGTCACAAAGGTCAAAAAGCTCGTTCAGGCGGTGGTGTTCGTCCAGGTTTCGAAGGTGGACAAAACCCACTTTACCGTCGTTTACCAAAACGCGGCTTCAACAACCCAACTCGTAAAGAGTTCGCGGTCATTAACCTTGACACACTCAACCGTTTTGAAGAAGGAACTGAAGTCACTCCAGAACTTCTTGTCGAGACTCGTGCAGTCAAAGGCATGAAAGACGGCGTGAAAATTCTTTCTAACGGTAAGATCGAAAAGAAACTAACAGTTAAAGCTCATAAGTTCTCCGACGCTGCGAAGCAAGCAATCGAAGCTGCCGGCGGTACGGTTGAGGTGATCTAATGTTTCAAGCGATCTCCAATATGTGGCGCGTAGCCGACATTCGTCGGCGCATTCTCTTTACCTTGGCCTTGGTCATCGTGTTCCGTATCGGAGCACATATCCCGGTGCCAATGGTAAACACGGAAGTGTTCAAGATCGACCAGAATGGTATTCTTGGTTTCTTGAACTCGTTCGGTGGGAATGCTTTGCAGAATTTCTCACTCTTTGCGATGGGAATCATGCCGTATATCACGGCCTCGATCGTTGTCCAACTCTTACAGATGGACGTTGTTCCAAAGTTTGCCGAATGGGCAAAACAAGGAGAGGCGGGCCGTAAGAAGTTAGCAACGGTAACGCGCTATGGAACGATCGTACTCGGCTTAGTCCAAGCGTTTGGAATCGCGCTTGGATTTAACCGTATCTACCCAGGTCTTGTCGACGAACAGTTCGGCACCTGGACATACGTTATGATTGCACTCGTATTGACAGCGGGAACAGCATTCTTGATGTTCATCGGTGAACTCATCACGGAGAAGGGCATTGGTAACGGGATATCAATGATCATCTTCGCTGGGATCGTCGCGGGCTTCCCGAATGCATTCCGCCAGATTTACGAAACGAAGCTCCAAAATGCAGGGGATGCTTTGTTTGTAAACGTGCTTTATATCGTACTCTTGCTTTTAATCATCATCGCGGTCATCGTCGGAGTCATCTACGTCCAGCAAGCTGCACGTAAGATTCCGATTCAGTACGCTAAGCGTACGGTGAACCGGACACCAGTTGGCGGTCAATCGGCACACTTGCCGATCAAATTGAACGCTGCCGGTGTTATTCCAGTCATCTTCGCGGTGTCGTTCATGGTGACGCCACCAACGATTGCGAGTTTCTTTGCAAGTCCGGAGACGGCAACGAAGATCCGTGACATCTTCGACTATACGAGTCCAATCGGTATGTCGATCTATGTGGCACTGATCATCGCGTTCTCGTACTTCTACACATTCGTTCAGGTTAACCCGGAACAAATGGCAGAGAACCTTCAAAAACAAGGCGGATACATTCCTGGTATTCGTCCTGGTAAGCAAACGGAGCAGTACATCACGAAGATTCTATACCGTCTGACATTCTTCGGTTCACTCTTCCTCGCTGTCATCGCGGTGACGCCGACATTCTTCATTAAGTTTGCTGGCTTACCGAACTCGGTGCAGATTGGTGGAACGAGCTTGTTGATCGTCATCGGTGTAGGACTAGAGACGATGAAACAGATTGAAAGTCAATTGGTTAAACGACACTACAAAGGCTTTATCCGATAAGGCGGGAGGAAGGGGACCATCCCTTTCCTTTCTGTTGTGTCTATAGAGCTATAGAAGTGGAGGCTACCGACATGAATCTAGTATTGATGGGTTTGCCGGGTGCTGGTAAAGGAACGCAGGCTGCGAAAATCATCGAAGACTATGCGATCCCCCACATCTCGACAGGCGACATGTTCCGCGCGGCGATCAAAGATTCAACGCCACTCGGACAAGAAGCGAAATCATACATGGATAAAGGGGAACTCGTTCCGGACGAAGTCACAATCGGCATCGTACGTGAGCGTCTCGCCAAAGAAGACTGTGCAAATGGTTTTCTCCTTGACGGTTTCCCACGCACAGTGAAACAAGCAGATGCTCTTGAAGCATTACTTGAAGATCTGGGCAAACAAATTGATCACGTCATCCACATCGGTGTAGACCCGGAGAAACTTGTCCCTCGTTTGACAGGTCGCCGGATTTGCCCAACTTGCGGAGCAACGTATCATGTTCTCTACAACCCACCAAAAGTGGAGGGGATCTGTGATATCGACGGATCAGCACTTGTACAACGTGAAGATGACCAAGAGGAGACAGTACGTCGTCGCTTGGAAGTCAACGTCGCTCAAGCGCAACCTTTGATTGACTTTTACGCAGAAAAAGGGTATCTTCGTAATTTGGACGGTGATCGTCCAATCAACGATGTATATTCCGATGTTCAGGCACTCCTTGGTGATCAGTAATGATCATCACGAAAGCGCCGCGTGAAATCGACATCATGCGTAAGGCAGGACAAATCGTCGCCCGGACGCATAAGGAGCTTCAAGCTCACATTCGCCCAGGTATCACGACGGGGCAACTCGACGCGATCGCTGAACGCTATATTCGAAGTCAAGGGGCAACACCATCGTTTAAAGGGTATAATGGTTTCACGGGTAGCATCTGTGCTTCCGTGAACGAAGAGCTTGTCCATGGTATTCCGGGAGATCGTGTACTTCAGGACGGTGACATCATCTCGATTGACATCGGAGCAGAGTACAATGGGTATCACGGAGATTCAGCCTGGACATATCCGGTAGGTACAATCTCTGAAGAGACGAAGCGGTTACTTGACGTAACTGAAGAATCTCTGTATAAAGGATTGGAGCGCGCCAAAGCTGGCGTGCACCTGACAGATATTTCGCATGCGATTCAGTCACATGTTGAAGCAGCGAATTTTTCTGTAGTCCGCGAATATGTGGGCCACGGCGTGGGACAAAATTTGCATGAAGATCCGCAAATTCCACATTATGGACCACCGGGGAAAGGGCCGCGCCTGAAAACCGGCATGACACTGGCAATTGAGCCAATGGTCAACGTCGGGAAACGCTATGTTCGCACACTATCCGACAATTGGACGGTAGTGACGGTGGACGGTAGCATGTGCGCCCACTTTGAGCACACCATCGCCATCACAGACGACGGCTACGAGATCTTAACGGTCGATGCAGAGTGAGCTGTGCGCGTTATTGGTGTCACCTTTCTATAAGCCAGTATCCACTCGTGTTTGTGACCGATGATCTCTCAATGGCTCTTGTAGAAAGCCCCTAGCGCTACAAATCGTCTGGGCTCCCAATCAACTTTATAGAGAAAGGGGTATAATTGATGGCGAAACAAGATGTAATCGAAGTGGAAGGTACGGTTATCGAGCCGCTTCCAAACGCGATGTTTAAGGTGGAGTTAGAAAACGGCCACACGGTCCTCGCGCACGTCTCAGGAAAAATTCGGATGCACTTCATTCGGATCTTGCCAGGAGATAAAGTAACGGTTGAGTTGTCACCATACGACTTGACTCGCGGACGGATCACATACCGTTTCAAATAAAAACTCCGATTTTTTCAGGAGGAGGTATTCACAATGAAAGTAAGACCTTCGGTTAAACCGATCTGTGAAAAATGTAAAGTTATCCGCCGTAAAGGCAAAGTAATGGTTATTTGCGAAAACCCTAAGCATAAACAAAAACAAGGGTAATTAAACAAGGAGGTGCACACATGGCACGTATTGCTGGTGTAGATATTCCACGTGAGAAACGCATCGTCATCTCACTCACTTACATCTATGGTGTTGGTAAAACGACTGCTCAAAAAGTCTTGAAAGAAACTGGTATCTCTGAAGATACTCGTACTCGCGACTTGACTGAGGAACAATTGAACCAACTTCGTGATGGTTTAGACAAAATCAAAGTTGAGGGTGACCTTCGTCGTGAAATCTCACTCAACATCAAACGTTTGATCGAAATCGGTTGCTACCGTGGTGTTCGTCACCGTCGTGGTCTTCCAGTTCGTGGTCAAAACACTAAAAACAACTCGCGTACTCGTAAAGGCCCACGCCGTACAGTAGCGAACAAGAAGAAGTAAGGGAGGGTAAACTAAGATGGCAAAACGCAAACAGAACGTTCGTAGTAAACGTAAAGTCAAAAAGAATATTGAATCTGGTATCGTGCATATCCGTTCAACATTCAACAACACGATCGTTACGATCACTGATATGCAAGGGAATGCAATCTCTTGGGCAACTGCAGGTAACATGGGCTTCAAAGGCTCACGTAAATCGACTCCTTTCGCTGCACAAATGGCATCTGAAACAGCTGCTAAAACAGCAATGGATAACGGTATGCGTACTGTAGAAGTTAACGTTAAAGGTCCTGGTGCAGGTCGTGAAGCAGCTATCCGTGCTCTTCAAGCAATCGGTCTCGAAGTCACTGCAATCCGTGACGTTACTCCAGTACCACACAACGGTTGCCGCCCTCCAAAACGTCGTCGCGTGTAACCCGTCTTGTACTGCAGAGCGGGGATTCGAGTAGACTTTTGTTGATCGTTTGACCAAGCAAGGCAGTAGAAACGTACACAAGGCGGTTGGCGATTGAACGCGATGGCCAACATGACGATATTCAAGGAGGGGTTCAGATGATCGAAATCGAAAAACCGAAGATTGAAACGATCGAGTTAAGCGAGAACGCTACGTTTGGTAAATTCGTAGTTGAGCCGCTTGAGCGTGGATTCGGTACAACGCTTGGTAACTCATTGCGTCGTATCCTATTGTCTTCACTTCCGGGTGCTGCAGTCACTGCAGTCCAAATCGATGGCGTTCTTCATGAGTTCTCGACGATTGATGGCGTTGTAGAAGACGTTACCCAAATCATCTTGAACCTTAAGAAACTCGCCCTCAAAGTGTACTCGGAAGAAGAGAAAACGCTTGAGATCGATATTCAAGGCGCTGGTGTTGTCACTGCTGCGAACATTACGCATGACAGCGACGTCGAAATCCTCAACCCAGAACTTCACATCGCAACGCTTGCAGAAGGTGCATCACTTCATATGCGTCTTACAGCACGCCGTGGTCGTGGGTATGTTCAGGCTGAAGATAACAAACGGGACGATATGCCAATTGGTGTCATCCCAATCGACTCAATTTACACGCCAATTCAACGTGTAAATTATCAAGTTGAAAAAACACGTGTTGGTCAAGATGCGAGCTTCGATAAATTGACGCTTGATGTTTGGACGGACGGTTCAATCCGCCCTGAAGAAGCAGTGTCACTCGGTGCGAAAATCATGACAGAACACTTAAACATCTTTGTTGGTCTTACAGACGAAGCGCTCCATGCTGAAATCATGGTCGAAAAGGAAGAAGATCAAAAAGAAAAAGTACTCGAAATGACGATCGAAGAACTCGATCTCTCAGTTCGTTCGTACAACTGTTTGAAACGCGCTGGTATCAACACGGTTCAAGAACTCGCGAACAAGAGCGAAGACGAGATGATGAAAGTCCGTAACCTCGGACGTAAATCACTCGAGGAAGTTCAAGCGAAACTCGACGAACTCGGACTAGGCTTGCGCAAAGAAGACTAATACTATTAATTGCACGAAGGAGGGAATCCATCCATGGCATACTCGAAATTAGGCCGTACAAGCTCACAACGTAAGGCACTTTTGCGTGACCTTGCGACTGATCTCATCATCAATGAGCGTATCCAAACTACAGAACAAAAAGCGAAGGAACTTCGTCCAGTCGTAGAGAAACTCATCACTTTAGGTAAACGCGGTGATCTCCACGCTCGTCGTCAAGTTGCATCGTTCGTTCGCCGTGAAGCTGCTGGTCAAAACGCAGAGGGCAAAGCACAAGACGCGATCCAAAAATTATTCGCTGATGTGGCTCCACGTTTTGCTGAGCGTCAAGGTGGTTACACACGCATCATGAAAATGGGACCACGTCGTGGTGACGGCGCAGAAATGGTCATCATCGAACTCGTTTAATCCTCATTAAATGATTCGCCATAAAAGGGCAGTGCGTATCCCGCTTCTGCCCTTTTGCTACAAAATGAAAGTATTGATTTGATGAAGGAGGAGAGATCATGGACAAGCTGATTGAACTGGAACAGGTCACCTATCGGTATCCGGAACAGGAACAAGCAGCCTTACAAGAGGTCTCTCTGACGATTCGTTCAGGTGAATGGGTTGCTATCGTTGGTCACAACGGCTCTGGAAAATCAACGCTGACGAAATTGTTTAATGGATTGTTGTTACCGGAGACAGGGACCGTTACGGTTGCTGAGCGCTTTTCAAGTGCAAATCCGGAGCAACTGTGGGAGATGCGCCGAGCGATCGGCATCGTCTTCCAAAATCCAGATAATCAATTCGTTGGCACGACCGTGCGCGACGACGTGGCATTTGCTCTAGAAAACTGGGGTGTGCCACGCGAGGAAATGGTTCGTCGTATCGACGACAGTCTAGCGCGCGTTGGCCTTACGGATTTTGTTGATCGGGAACCCCATCAACTATCCGGCGGACAGAAGCAGCGTGTCGCAATCGCTTCGGCGCTTGCGATGCGCCCTGATGTTCTCGTGCTCGATGAAGCTACATCGATGCTTGATCCATTAGCACGACAAGAGGTCATGTCGACCGTTCAAGAACTCCATGCGACTCACCCAATGGCGGTCATCGCGATTACACACGAATTAGACGAAGTATTACGAGCTAGTCGTGTCATCGTCATGGATGCCGGGAAAATCGTATTAGAAGGATCCCCTCAGGAAGTCTTTCGTCATGCATCGTTCTTAGAAGACATCGGACTCGATGTTCCATTCGTTGTTCGGGTACAAGAACGTTTACGGGCGCAAGGTCTCTCACTCGAGGAGACGATACTAGATGAAAGAGAATTGGTGAACCGTTTATGCCAATCTTAATCCAGGAATTAAATTATACGTATCAACTCAATAGTCCGTTCGAACGAGTCGCGCTGCGTGATGTGAATCTTGAGATTCCGTCAGGGGCGCTTGTTGCGTTTGTAGGGCATACCGGATCCGGGAAATCGACGCTCGTGCAGCACATCAATGGGTTGCTCAAGCCGACAGCGGGGAAGGTACAAGTCGATGACATCATCGTCGAACCGAAGAAAAAACAGGACCTCAAGCCATTAAGACGTCGCGTCGGGCTTGTTTTTCAATATCCGGAATATCAATTGTTCGAAGAGACGGTCTTAAAAGACGTCATGTTCGGTCCGATGAACTTCGGTCATGATGCCGCAACGGCTGAGCAATTAGCGAAAGAGGCATTACGGACTGTCGGACTCGATGAAGTCTTTTGGAGTCGTTCGCCGTTTGACCTGTCTGGTGGGCAAATGAGGCGTGTTGCAATTGCCGGCGTACTCGCTAGTCAACCAGACGTGTTGATCGTCGATGAGCCGACGGCAGGACTCGATCCGCAAGGACGCAAGCATATGCTGAGTCTGTTTGCCCGGCTCCATGCAGAAACCGGTATGACGTTGCTCCTAATCACGCACGACATGGATCAGGTGCTTGAGTATGCCGAGCGCGTGATCGTCATGGAAGATGCACAGGTGGCGTTTGACGGACTACCGCTTGACCTGTTCAAAGAAGAAACACTACTCGAGCAATTCCATCTCGATCTCCCACACGTCTTATCGCTTGCTTGGCAAGTCGCTGATCAGCGTGGGCTAGAACGTCCGGACCTCCGGACGGAGACTGAATTGATCGATTGGTTGATGACGAAAGGGGTGAGCGAATGATCGTCGGACAACATATTCCCGGTCAGTCGTATTTGCACCGCTCGTCAGCACTCGCGAAGATCATCTTCGCCTTTTGCTTCATTCCGCTCGTCTTTCTCGCAAACAATGCAGCAACGAACATTTTTTTACTTGTCTTTACGTTCTTAGCACTCATGAGTAGTCGGTTACCGCTTCGTTATGTTCTAAAGGGACTGCGACCGATTCTGTTCTTGATCGTCTTTACGTTCGTCATCCAACTGTTTTTCACGCGCGAAGGGGCTGTCCTCTTTGAGTTCGGCTGGCTTCGGATCTACGAAGAAGGACTGCGACTCGCGATCATCGTCTCGTTACGTTTCTTCTATCTCGTCTCGATCACGACACTCGTCACGCTGACGACCTCGCCGATCGAATTGACAGATGCGATTGAATTGTTGTTGAAGCCGTTCAAGGTCGTCCGTGTCCCGACGCATGAGATCGCGCTCATGTTATCGATCTCACTTCGGTTCTTACCAACCTTAGCAGAGGAGACGGAGAAGATCATGAAGGCACAGCAAGCGCGTGGTGTTGATTTATCAGCAGGACCGATCAAGGAACGTTTACGAGCGATCATTCCGTTATTGATTCCCTTGTTCATCTCCGCCTTTAAGCGGGCAGAGGATCTTGCGACAGCGATGGAAGCACGTGGTTATCGTGGAGGAGAGGGACGGACACGTCTACGGGAGTCCAAGTGGACGATGCGGGATACGGGTCTGATGATCCTACTCGTCCTCCTGACGATCAGTTTAGTAGGATTGCGAGGGATCGGGTAATGCGTCGTTTAAAATGTACGATTCAATATGACGGAACCGGCTACGCCGGGTATCAGGTGCAACCAAACGGATTGACGATTCAAGAAGTGATTGAAACGACGCTTGCGCGGATGCACAAACATCCCATCAAGATCATCGGATCGGGACGGACGGATGCAAGAGTTCACGCCTACGGGCAAGTCATTCATTTTGATACGGAACTAGCGATTCCCCCGGAGAACGTCGTTAAGGCACTTAATACGCTCTTACCAGCGGATATTCGTGTCCGGAGCTGCGAGGAGGTCGAATCGACCTTTGAAGCACGTTACGATGTCGTAGGGAAGGAATACCGCTATTTCGTCCGCCGCGAAGAAAATGCGTTTCGTCGGAATCTGTCGGTTCATGTTCCGTATCCGATTGATCTTGAGCGGATACGCCAAGGGATGGCGCATCTCGTCGGGACGCACGACTTCAGTTCGTTCTGTGTCGCGAAGACGGAAACGTATAACCGGGTCCGGACGATTTACGAGGCAGAGTTGATGACGATCGGTGACGAACTCGTTTTTCGGTTCCAAGGCAGTGGTTTTCTCTATAATCAAATCCGGATCATGGTCGGGACGTTACTCGACGTCGGACGCGGTCGTTTTGCACCAGAGGACATTAAAAAAATGTTGCTGGCAAAGGACCGAAACGTCGCAGGTGTGACGGCGCCTCCTCATGGACTCTATCTATGGGAAGTTTTCTATCCGGAGTGAAAAAAGGCAATTGACATTGGCTATTAAAAAACATACAATGTTTATTGGCATTTCATTTATTATGAAACCACAATCTTAGCCCCGTACACCTAAGATTATGATAGATTCACCTAGTGAATAAATGAAAAATCAAAAACAGAACTTTTAATTCCTTAGGAGGTATTTTACATGCGCACAACTTTCATGGCGAAAGCTACTGATGTAGAACGCAAATGGCTCCTTATCGACGCTGAAGGTAAAACACTCGGTCGCCTTGCGAGCGAAGTTTCATCACTTCTCCGTGGTAAGCACAAGCCTACGTTCACACCACACGTTGACTGTGGGGATAATGTTATCCTCATCAACGTTGAGAAAATCGTTTTAACTGGTAACAAACTCGACAAAAAAGTCTACTACCGTCACTCTGGTCATCCAGGCGGCTTAAAGCAGACTGTTGCACGCGATATGCTTGCTAACAAACCTGAGCGCATGCTTGAACTCGCGATCAAAGGGATGCTTCCAAAAGGTAGCCTCGGTCGTCAAATGTTCAACAAACTCCACGTCTACGCTGGAGCTGCACACAAGCACGAAGCACAACAACCAGAAGTTTACGAACTTCGCGGTTAATACGAATTTAGGAGGAACTACACGATGGCAGATGTACGTTACTACGGCACTGGTCGCCGGAAACACGCGGCAGCGCGCGTTTTCCTCGTTGCTGGAGACGGTAAAGTCACAGTTAACGGTCGCGATATCAGCGAATACTTCGGTTATGAGACATTGATCATGACTGCAAAAGAACCACTCGTAATCACAGAAACAGAAGGCAAGTACGATGTAATCGTAACGGTCAAAGGCGGCGGCTTCACTGGTCAAGCAGGCGCTATCCGTCACGGTATCTCACGTGCTCTTCTTCAAGCGGATCCAGAATTCCGCGGCGCACTCAAAGCGAAAGGCTTCTTGACTCGTGATGCTCGTATGAAAGAGCGTAAAAAATACGGTCTTAAAGCAGCTCGTCGTGCACCACAATTCTCGAAACGTTAATCGAGTTACTGATATACCAGCGAAAATTAAGTTTTCTTGGTTCAAGTTGGTTCAATCATCTAATTTAATCACAACGTATTTAAGAGATTTAAAGCATCAGCATCTTGCTGGTGCTTTTTTTTGGACAAATATATTAGAAAAGTCTTAGCGTACTAACACATAAAAAAATAGAACTATTAACTACGGTAAGGTATAATTTACATAATATAAAAAATTGAAAGGAGAATAGAGTATGAAAACTTATAAGGCAATTCATTTATTAAATGAAAAGGCAGTGAATGAATTAAAAAATATTTCTTCTCTATTCTCTGAAAAAGAAAGGCTTATCTTCGTTGAAAGTAAGCCTTATGTTTGTGTCTCGTTCACTCCGGATGTTTACTTTAAAAACATACACGAAAATAATAGCTATTTTATAAGTAATTATTTTAAGCCTCTTATTATGACTAATTACAAGTTTTTATCTTTATTACTTGAAATTTCTGAGGATCCAAACTACAAATTTATAGATTTTTCTTTTAAACAAGATGGAGATGAAGGAGATCAGGAAAAAGAATTTGTAGAAGAAATAATTTCTAGAGAAAGAAATGTTCAAGCCTCATTTGATTTCTTAGAAAGTAAAGATCAAACCATAAAATATATAGATTTAATTGTATGTGACTCTAAACATCCCATTAGAATTGATTCTAGTGGAAATATTTCAGTACCGAACAATTTTTCAGAGAAATACTCCCCATATATTATTAATCTCATCGAATATTTATTTACAGGACATATTAACAAATTATGAAAGAAAAATTAAAAACTAAACTTCCAGATTTTTTACTGACTCTTTTAAGTAGTTTAATAGCTCTTTTTTTATTAGTAAAAAGCAATGCAACTGTCGAGAGTTATCTCTTAGAAACTTTAAAAGTACCCAAAGATAGAATTGCGCTCGTGATTGGAACGTATTTTTCTCTTATGGTCACGTTAATCTTCATAATAATTTTATCGATATTAACAATAATTGAAAAGTTGCTTATGTTTTTCTCGCGACCCAAAGTGGTCATTACCTTTTACGACAAGAAAGGTAAAATTGCACACGAAATTGATTTCAAAGAATCTCCAGGACAACCAAAGTACCTTAAAGTAGCTTTGACTACAAAATTTTCATCTTTTCAGCTGTACGCATTAAAAGATTTGCTTCAAGCTAAGATGTTGATAAGCTTGAATCCTAACATGTGTGCTATAGAACTTCACAATGGATTTATCGGTAATAGTAAATATTACAAGGTTGTAGACGGAGCTCTAGAATGCGACATCTTTTCTTTGTTTCAAGCTTCTGATGAAGAACAACGACTTGACATAGATCTCTCCTTACTCTTAATGAATTCTGCTCAAGGAGAGGTTAAGGCTAATTTGAGCTTTTCTAATTCTTTTTCAAATTTACTACTGAAGAGATACTGCAAATTCGAAGTTTCCACTATTAATTTAGAGGGGTAGATGAATTAAATGAGCTATTTGAGTAAGAGCCAAAGATATACTTTATTAAAGCTGAAAACAAGCTTTACTAGCATTGAAGATGTCCAGCAAAGAATTTTAACAAGGGATCACGATGAACCATTGACTGTAAAAAATATACCGTCAGATGCAAATCAAGATGAGTTAACATTTAAGTACGAATGGAATAATGCATCTGATCCAAGTCAAATTAAATTTGAAAACGCTAACCAAGAGTTTAAATACCTCAAAGTAACCGCGTCATGTGAATTTAGTACAAGGAGAGTCTTTGACCCTACTGATGGTAAAAATTTATTACCGAAAAGTGAAAGATTAAATATCGCATTAATTGAAGTCCTTTTTGTAGAGATTTCGAACGAAATACATGTTGTAATTTTTTCAAATGAATTTTATGGTTTAAGAAGGGTGAAAATATTAATCGGAGAAAATTCAATAGAACCTTTGACTGCAACTCATAACATTCACTCAGATCTATTTCATTGGCTTTTCTTCAAATATATAAAAGAAGATTATGAGTTAGATGGAAACATATCGATAGATAACATAAACGGATTTACTGGAATGGTAATAAATCAAGATCATATGTTTGAAGGAAACAGCTCTCAAACTGCAGAATTGATCATCACTAAGGCATTTATAACGAATGGTCATCCTATCACGTCTATAAAAGTAGATTTACAGATTTCTGATGCTTCTATCAATTTTTATTTAAGTGAAATCTCTGAAGGTAAAGAGTTAGGAATAGTTGTAGAGAAAAGATCAAGCATAACTAGTATTATGAACAATGAAGAAATAGAGTATGTTGTTCCTATGTACATATTCTTTTACTTAATCCCTACTGTTCTAAGTTTATACAAAGCTGACGAAAGAGAATTTCTCTCGACTGTTAAAACAGATTTTTCTAAAGAAATTGGGATAGAAGTCATAAAAACTATTATGGCTAAAAATAACATCAGTGTTAATGAGCTTGGCTAATATTACGAAGACTATGTCGCTCAATTAAATTAGCATAAAGAGAGATAAAAAGTTAAATATTTTCGAATCCCTCTCACCCTTGTGGTGGGAGGTTTTTTTTTGCACTAAAAAACCGCTCTCCTGACGAGGTGTCAGAACAGCGATTCAAGTCAAGTCGATTTAGTGGAGCGTAATCGGTGCAACACCGTCAGAAGAAGATAGAAGATGACGATCGTCAGCGGGATGCTCCAAACAAAGAGAGATTGTATGAATTGGGTAGGTGTATGTGCCGTCGTTTGACCGACATGTCCTGTAAAAGAGGTTTCTTCACTTAAGACGGTTGCATTGTCCGGTAACTCCGTCTTGGTAGCGACAGTCAGTTGCAGCGTCAGATACAGGACGAAGCTAAGGTGTAAAAGACAGGTGACGCTAAGTGTCCAAATGATGCGTTTTTTCATAGGATGCTCCTTTTGATATGAGTTAAAATCATTCTACATTCCATAAGTATAGCGGATTTTGTTTTCGGGAACAGGAGACAAAGGGAGTGAGCATAGATGGCATTATCGATCAGCTGGTTACTCGAGCGAGCGAATCGGAAGTTGAATGCTTCGGGACTGTCACGAGAAGTCGCTAAACGAACGCAAGAGGTCATTCGGGAGATGCATGCACAAGGGATTTATGTAGGCGTCGCACAAGGGTACCGATCGATTGCAGAACAGAATCGGTTGTACGCACAGGGACGGACATTACCGGGACCAATCGTAACGAATGCACGCGGGGGACAATCGAATCATAACCGTGGAATTGCCGTCGACCTCTTTCAATATTCCCAAGACGGTACACAAGCGCTATTTCGAAATGACCAAAGCTTTCAAAAGATTGTTGCTGCGATGAAACGACGTGGCTTTTCTTGGGGTGGGGACTGGACGAGCTTTAAGGATTATCCACACTTTGAATTACTAGGAGTGTCTGAAGAAACGCCGAATCGCTCTCGTGCGATCGTTCCGTATCCAGGTCGTCCGTTGTATCAAAGGGCAACCAATATGAATCCACGGGATATCGAACGAATTCAGCGTGCAGTCAAAGCAACCGTGACTCGGCGCTTTGATGCAGAGACGGCTCAGAAGGTGCGTGCCTATCAAACACGTCAAGGACTTGACGTTGATGGTGTCGTGGGTCCTCGTACATGGAACCGAATGTTCTAAAACGAGCGAATGATCGAGTAAAATGATGAAAACTGACACTGGACATGGAAAAGTCATCCTTTCCGGTGTCGAAATGTGCAAGCGCTCTCTTATTTTTGTTATACTAATAGGGATTAAATCGAACGTTTTCAGGGGGAAGGCACTATGTTGAATGAACAAGAAATTCGCGAGGTAGTCGGAACGCTCGTCGATCCGACGATTGACCGCCCGCTTGCAGATACGAACGGCATTCGTGACGTCCGGATTAAAGGTGATTATGTCAGTCTGAAAATCGCTTTAGCACAATCCGGTTCTGGGGAGCAACTCGTGCTCCAACAGCAAATCGTCAAGGAACTGAAAGAAAAAGGATTCAAGACGGTGGGACTCCGTTTTGAGGCACTCGGTGATCACGGGATTCAAGCAGCTACGACACCATCAATTCTCAAACCAGAATCTGGTACGACGTTCATCGCGATCGCTTCTGGTAAAGGGGGCGTCGGGAAATCGACGGTTTCCGTTAACTTAGCAGTCGCCCTCGCACGAGCAGGGAAGAAGGTCGGGTTGATTGATGCCGATATCTACGGCTTTAGTGTTCCAGACATGATGGGAATCGAAACACGTCCGACTG
>NZ_CP184372.1:152500-2765000 GCF_049913315.1 Exiguobacterium sp. R-17
AAGGAACGACGCGGAGTCCCGTAGGGACGTAGGTCACGATTTCACACTGCCAAGAAAAGCCTCTAGTGAGGGGGAAGGCGCCAGTACCGTAAACCGACACAGGTAGGCGAGATGAGAATTCTAAGACGCGCGGGATAACTCTCGTTAAGGAACTCGGCAAAATGGTCCCGTAACTTCGGGAGAAGGGACGCTCTACATGAGTAGAGCCGCAGTGAATAGGCCCAAACGACTGTTTAGCAAAAACACAGGTCTCTGCTAAATCGCAAGATGACGTATAGGGGCTGACGCCTGCCCGGTGCTGGAAGGTTAAGGGGATGGGTTAGCGCAAGCGAAGCTTTGAACCGAAGCCCCAGTAAACGGCGGCCGTAACTATAACGGTCCTAAGGTAGCGAAATTCCTTGTCGGGTAAGTTCCGACCCGCACGAAAGGCGTAACGATTTGGGCACTGTCTCAACGAGAGACCCGGTGAAATCATAGTACCTGTGAAGATGCAGGTTACCCGCGACAGGACGGAAAGACCCCATGGAGCTTTACTACAGCCTGATATTGAGGCTTTGTGCATGATGTACAGGATAGGCGGGAGACGTTGAGCCCGGAGCGCCAGCTTCGGAGGAGTCACCCTTGGGATACCGCCCTTCATGCATAGAGTCTCTAACTCGCAGCCGTCATCCGGCTGGAGGACCGTGTCAGGCGGGTAGTTTGACTGGGGCGGTCGCCTCCTAAACAGTAACGGAGGCGCCCAAAGGTTCCCTCAGAATGGTTGGAAATCATTCGTAGAGCGCAAAGGCAGAAGGGAGCTTGACTGCGAGACCTACAAGTCGAGCAGGGACGAAAGTCGGGCTTAGTGATCCGGTGGTTCCGCATGGAAGGGCCATCGCTCAACGGATAAAAGCTACCCTGGGGATAACAGGCTGATCTCCCCCAAGAGTCCACATCGACGGGGAGGTTTGGCACCTCGATGTCGGCTCATCGCATCCTGGGGCTGGAGTAGGTCCCAAGGGTTGGGCTGTTCGCCCATTAAAGCGGTACGCGAGCTGGGTTCAGAACGTCGTGAGACAGTTCGGTCCCTATCCGTCGTGGGCGCAGGAAATTTGAGGAGAGCTGTCCTTAGTACGAGAGGACCGGGATGGACGCACCGCTGGTGTACCAGTTGTTCCGCCAGGAGCATCGCTGGGTAGCTACGTGCGGACGGGATAAATGCTGAAAGCATCTAAGCATGAAGCCCCCTCCAAGATGAGATTTCCCTTTGAGTAATCAAGAAAGACCCCTCAGAGACGATGAGGTAGATAGGTCACGGGTGGAAGCATGGCGACATGTGGAGCTGAGTGATACTAATCGGTCGAGGCCTTGTTCTAGCAGATGCTTGTTGATGACTTCAGTTTTGAGGGCGCGAGCCCGATCGTCTGGTGACGATAGCCAAGTGGTCACACCCGTTCCCATGCCGAACACGGAAGTTAAGCACTTGAACGCCGAAAGTAGTTGGGGGCTTCCCCCTGTGAGGATAGGACGTTGCCAGGCATTTAATTTATTCCGCAATAGCTCAGTGGTAGAGCAACCGGCTGTTAACCGGTAGGTCGTAGGTTCAAATCCTACTTGCGGAGCCAATGGCCCGTTGGTCAAGCGGTTAAGACACCGCCCTTTCACGGCGGTAACACGGGTTCGAATCCCGTACGGGTCACCATTATACTTTTTGTGCCGGTGTAGCTCAGCTGGTAGAGCAACTGACTTGTAATCAGTAGGTCGCGGGTTCGACTCCTGTTGCCGGCACTGTTTTTTCTCAATTGTATAAGTTTCCTAGACAAACTGGGGGGGTAGCGAAGTGGCTAAACGCGGCGGACTGTAAATCCGCTCCCTCGGGTTCGGCGGTTCGAATCCGCCCCCCCCCACCATGTCGAGCCATTAGCTCAGTTGGTAGAGCATCTGACTTTTAATCAGAGGGTCGCAGGTTCGAATCCTGCATGGCTCATTTCTTGCGGAAGTAGTTCAGTGGTAGAATACGACCTTGCCAAGGTCGGGGTCGCGGGTTCGAATCCCGTCTTCCGCTTTTTCTTTTGGGGCCTTAGCTCAGCTGGGAGAGCGCCTGCCTTGCACGCAGGAGGTCAGCGGTTCGATCCCGCTAGGCTCCACCAATTTTATTTAAAGATCTTAAGCGAGTTTCGTTCGTCTTAAGTTTTTTTTATATGAAATGCCAAGCATAACCAGAGTACGTACGCAAGAACACCGTGATTCCCTTCACGGTGTTTTTTTGTATATTCATGCGTTTTTTTGTTGAGTTGAACCACTTGTTTGTTACCGCTTACAATATATGTAGAAGTGACTATGACATAGGGGGAATATCGTATGAACATCGCGTATATCAGCGTACCGTACCGTTATGGACAAGGAAAGCCGGGCACTGAACACGGACCTGCTGCTGTCGAAAAAGCGGGTCTACTAGCGACACTCGAAGCATGGGGACAAGAAGCAGTACGCTACGGGGAAGCGGCTGTCTTATCCGAGGATGCGGTCCGAGAAGAAGATCCAAAGCTAAAGCGTCTTGAAGGCGTCGTCCACACGACGAATGACTTGCATCTGATTGTTCGCGATGCGTTATCAGAGCAACGCTTTCCGTTGTTAGTTGGTGGTGATCACAGCATGGCGATCGGAACGATTGCGGGGTTACGTCAGACTGTACCACGTCTTGGCGTCATCTGGTTCGATGCACACGGTGACTTGAATACACCGGAAACATCACCGTCTGGCAACATCCACGGTATGCCGCTCGCTGTAGCCCTTGGGGAAGGACATCAGCGTTTAACGGAAGTAGGAGGAACAGACGTTAAATTGCAACCGGAACATCTCGTCTTCATCGGATTACGTGACGTTGATCCAGGCGAACAAGAACTGATTGATCGTCTTGGTATTCGTGTGTATGATATGGAAGCGATCCGAACACGGGGAATGGACGCGATCATGGAAGAAGCGATTGCCTATTTGAAGGAAACAACGGATGCGTTCTATCTTAGTTTCGATATGGATGGTCTCGATCCCTCACTCGTCGTCGGTACAGGAACACGTGTCGCCGATGGTATCTTCTTAGAAGATGCGAAGACTGTATTAAAGCATTGTGCGGTAGCAGAAGACTTCATTGCAGCTGAATTCGTTGAAGTGAATCCGTTACTTGAAGAAGGAAACGGAACAGCAGAACTTGCGAATGAACTGATCGGAGATCTACTTTTGGCAATGGAAACACATCGCTTAGTAAAATAATGGATGAAACTTGAACTCTTTTCATCGGGGTTCAAGTTTTTTTTGTTACAATTTAAAAGGAGATGAAACATTTATCGGTCGACTTCGTATAAGAGATTGACCGCATAGAGCGGGGGGTATTCAAAGTGGAAGAAACGACACTGCGCTTAATTGAGCGAGTGAAACAGGGAGACCGCGATGCTTTTGCGGCACTTGTTGATCTATATAAGGAAGGTGCCTTTCTTGTGGCTTTCCGCGTCTTGCGCGATCGAATGGAAGCGGAGGATGCGACACAAGAAGCCTTCATCCGTGTATTTACGAAGATTGATTCGTATAATGCACAATGGAAGTTCCGGACTTGGTTGTACCGAATCGTCACGAACGTATCGATTGACCGATTACGGAAAAAGAAACCTGACTATTCTCTTGATGCTGAGATGTCAGGTACTGAAGGACTGACATTGTATTCACAACTCGAGAGCAAGGACACCTTGCCGGAGGACCAAGTGGTCGATAACGAGCAACGAAGTGAAGTCGGGGATGCGATTGCAGCTTTACCAGAAAAATACCGCGTCCCACTCGTCCTGAAATATATAGAGGATCTTTCACTAAAGGAAATCAGTGAAATGATCGAATTACCTGTCGCTACTGTCAAAACTAGAATTCATCGTGGACGGGAAGCGCTGAAGAAGCATTTTGCCAAACGATGAGAAGGAGGAACTCACCATGTCACGAGAGCATGTACATGAACGGATTCAGGATTATTTAGATCAAAACCAACCACCTGAGGAATTCGAGCGATTGGAAGCAGAGTTACGGGAAGCGGACGCGATGGACGAGTTCGAAGAGTATCGGCTCCTTGATGCTCGGCTGCGTCAACTTCCAGCGCCTAAATTATCGGCAGATTTTACATCCCGCGTGCTGGCACAATTGCCCGACCAGGTGGATACGCCGAGCGCTGCCTTACTGCACCAACCGCAACCGTCCCGTTTTGGAGGGAAGATGAAGCAATACCCATTGCTCGCGGCAGCGGCTGTTTTCTTACTCTTGTCGGTCGGTAGCCTTGGTGGTTATATGGCACAGGAAGAACATGACTTATCTTATACGAATGCACCAGGCATCGTCGCTCAAAATGGTGAGGTCGTCGTGCCAAAAGGCGTCACGGTCGATCAAGATCTCTATGTTGAGGGCGGGAACGTCCGAATCGAAGGGAAAGTTAATGGCGACGTCATGACCGTTGACGGGAAAGCTTACACGGCGAGTGCCGGTAGCGTGACCGGAGAAATCAAGGAAATTGATCAATTATTCGAACGCGTTTGGTACGGAATCAAACGTCTATTTCAATAATCAGATGGGACGAGTCGAACTCGTCCCTTTGTGCTATAATGGAAACTGTTTAAATCAGATGAGTTAGGGGGCACGGTTGGTGAATTACTTCAGCTGGCAACCACTTCAATTTCAATTGTTGAAACTGGGAGAAAACGTACATTGGTACGATTATATTAATGATGTGATTGATATCGCGGTTGTGACGTTCGTTATTTACCGTCTCATGATCATCGTCAAAGGAACAAAAGCGGTCCAGCTCATTAAAGGGATTTCGGTCATTTTGATCAGTTGGTTCCTGAGTGGCTTTTTTGGACTCAAAACACTTCAATTCTTACTCAATCAAATTATCACCTATGGGTTACTGGGGATCATCATCATCTTCCAACCCGAACTCCGGCGTGGACTGGAACATTTAGGACGAACGAGTAAATTCTTCTCACGTAGTGCGATCAGTGATGAAGATGAACAAGTTCGAATCGTCGATGCGCTCGTATCGTCTGCCCAGTACATGTCAAAACGCCGTATCGGGGCACTCGTGACGATTGAACGTGAGACAGGACTGAGTGAATACGTAGAGACGGGCATTCCGCTTGGTTCACAAATCACGAGTCAGTTGCTGATCAACTTATTCATTCCGAATACACCATTACATGATGGTGCCGTCATCGTCCAGCAAGGCAAGTTAGCAGCCGCCGCTTGTTACTTACCGTTGTCAGAAAGTGCACATATCTCAAAAGAGCTTGGAACACGTCACCGCGCTGCAATCGGTGTCAGTGAAGTAACGGATAGTGTTACGCTCGTCGTCTCGGAAGAAACGGGTGGTGTCTCACTCGCCATCAATGGACGTCTGTACCGGGAACTCGATGAAGAATCCTTACGGACGAAGTTGCTTGAGACGATCGTTAAGGTCGAACAGACGAATACTTCCTTCTTGAACTGGATGGGGGCGAAAAAATAATGTTCGAAAAATGGTTCAATGAACGATGGTTTTTACGCATTGTTGCGGTCGTCTTAGCCGTCATGTTGTATTTGATGGTGGCAGGTTCGAATACGACAGGAAAGAGTGACGCCGCTAGTCTGTTGCCGATCGCAGGTCAAGGTTCGACGAAATTTGACGTGCCGGTCACGGTCCAGTATGATGAATCGCAGTGGGTCGCCTATAATATTCCAAATACGATGGAGGTAACCGTTAAAGGTCCATCGAGTAGCTTGACGATGCTTCGGCTTGTTCAGGATTTTGGGTTATCGATTGATTTAAAAGGACTTGACCCTGGCTATCATCGTGTCCGTGTCACAGCAACTGGCTTCGGAAAAGATGTCGAGGTGACGCCAAAACAGGAGACGATTGAAGTCTTCCTCGATAAGAAGATTACAAAGGAAGTACCGGTACAAGTCGCCTTACTCAATAAAAACAAAATCGCTGAAGGATATGTCGCTGGGGAAGCGCAACCGAATCAACAAACCGTTGAAGTTACGGGAGGCGCAGAGAAGTTACAGGCGATTTCAGCGATCCAAGTACCGATCGATGTAACTGGTCGGGCAGAGACGTTCAAAGAGACGTTCAATGCCAAAGCGACTGATGCGAACGGGAATACGATCAATGCATCTTATCAACCGGAGCAACTAGAAATCACAGTACCGATCTATAAGGAAAGTAAGACGGTACCGATCAATGTGCAGACAAAAGATGACGTCAAAAAAGGATATACCGTCGTCAAGATCGTTCCCGTTACGACGGAAGCTCGTCTATATGGAACAAAAGAAGAGTTAGAGCGTATCGGTTCTGTTGATACGGAAGCAGTCTCGCTCAAAGGATTGACGAAGACGACAGAAAAAACCGTCAAACTTGTTGAACCGGAAAATGCGACAGCGATGGATCCGACACAGGTCACCGTCAATATCGTTGTCGAAAAGGAAAATGCGAAGTCGACGACGGAAACCGTCGAGGATCGAGCGGAGAAAACAATTCCCGGTGTGACGGTCACGTTAAATGGGTTTGATGAATCGAAGTATACGATTGATTACAACCAAACGATTGATGTCGTTGTCCGTGGGAAAGAATCTGATTTAGCATCGATCGATGCGACGGATATCAAAGCGGTCATCGATGTGACGGGACTAAAAGAAGGAACGCACGGATTGCCGATTTCGTATCAGACGTCAAAAGCCTTTGATGTCCTGCGTCCGGATAATATGGATGTCACGCTAAAAGCTGTTCCGAGGACATCCGTTCCGACCAATTAAAACAAATTAGTGAAATGAGGAAATAACACATGGGTAAGTATTTTGGAACTGACGGCGTACGCGGCGTCGCAAACGTAGAATTGACACCGGAACTAGCATATCGCCTCGGTCGAACAGGTGGTTACGTGTTGACGAAACACGAAAGCACACGACCAAAAGTCTTGATTGGACGCGATACACGTGTTTCTGGTCAAATGCTTGAGAACGCACTCATCGCTGGTCTTTTATCAATCGGTGCAGAAGTCATGCGTCTTGGTGTCATCTCGACACCGGGTGTCGCTTATCTGACAAAAACGATGGATGCCACAGCGGGAGTCATGATTTCTGCATCGCACAATCCAGTTGAAGATAACGGAATCAAGTTCTTCGGTTCAGATGGCTTCAAGCTCGATGACGCAACTGAGCTTGAAATCGAAGCATTGCTCGATGAAGCAGAAGATACATTACCACGTCCAGCTGGAAAAGAGCTCGGTTTCGTTCACGATTACTACGAAGGTGCACAAAAATATCTTCATATGCTTCGCCAGACATCGGATGAAGATTTCTCAGGCATCCATGTCGCGATCGACGGCGCACACGGTGCGACGTCAAGCCTCGCACCACGTCTATTCGGTGACTTGGAAGCAGAAGTATCGACGATCGGTACAACTCCGAACGGACTCAACATCAATGATGGTGTCGGTTCGACACACCCAGAACATCTCGCTGCCTTCGTTAAGGAAAAAGGCGCAGATGTTGGTTTATCGTTTGATGGAGACGGCGACCGCTTGATTGCAGTCGATGAGAACGGTGATATCGTCGATGGCGATAAAATCATGTTCATTTGCGGAAAATACTTGAATGAACTTGGGCGTCTGAAAGACAACACGATCGTTGCAACGGTCATGAGTAACCTCGGCTTCCATAAAACTGTTGAAGAAAACGGGATGACGGCACTTCAGACAGCAGTCGGTGACCGTTATGTCGTCGAAGAAATGCGTAAGAACGACTACACGCTCGGTGGTGAACAGTCGGGGCATATCATCTTCATGGATTACTCAACGACAGGGGACGGCATGTTGTCAGGCGTCCAGTTGTTGCAAATCATGAAAGCGACAGGGAAAAAGTTATCGGAACTCGCAGCTGAGATGCCGATCTTCCCACAACGTCTCGTTAACATCCGTGTCTCAGACAAAAATGGTGCAATGAGCGGTCCTGCCGTGCAAGCGATCATTGCAGAAGTCGAAGCAGAGATGGCAGGCAACGGACGTATTCTCGTTCGTGCGTCAGGAACAGAACCACTCGTTCGTGTCATGGCAGAAGCCCCGACACAAGAAGCGTGTGATGCATACGTCGAGCGGATCGCGAACGTCGTTCGTGAGAACTACGCGTTACAAGAAAACTAAGCAGCCCGAAGCAGAGCGATTGCTCTGCTTCTTTTTTACAATTATTTTAGAAAAACAAATTGATATTTTTACAAAAAATAGGGATTATGCGTATTGAATAGAAAAATATCGGGAATAGTTACAAATACGTTACCTTTCTTGCTTTTTCAGATTAAAGTTCGTATGATGGTGAAGTCGGACAGAAACGGGGTCGGACAGAAACAAGAAGCGCCAGGGCTTTCTCCGTAGGACGAAAGCTGACGAGGTGGAGGTTTATCGAATGATTCGGCGGATGCCTCCCGGTACCAGATCCATACCGTAAATCGTTCTGAAATCGTCCAAGTGATTGGGCGGACAAACAGACCGATCGGGATCCTCTCAACAAGAGCCGTTTCCTCTTCAGGGAAATACTTGTAAATGGAGAGATGTAACATGTGCGGAATCGTAGGTATGATTGGACAGGTCAACACGAAAGAAATTTTATTAAAAGGTCTCGAGAAGCTCGAGTACCGCGGCTATGACTCGGCAGGTCTTGCGTTCGTCAACGACGGCGTCCAAGTCCACAAAGAAGTAGGCCGGATTGCTGCGCTACGCGAAGTCGTTCCTGCAGATGCAGACGGCACAGTCGGAATCGGACACACACGCTGGGCGACACACGGTGTCCCAAGCGTACCAAACGCGCACCCGCACCAAAGTGCGTCAACACGTTTCACACTCGTGCACAACGGTGTCATCGAGAACGATGAGCAGTTGAAGGCAGAATTGAATGTCGATCTCCTCAGCGACACGGATACAGAAGTCATCGTTCAGATGATCGAAAAGAACTTCAACGAGACAGGTGATGTCGCGGAAGCATTCCGTCAAACACTCCGCGTCTTGCACGGTTCGTATGCCCTCGCATTGATCGATGCTGAAAATCCAGACGTTTTGTACATTGCGAAAAACAAATCACCACTTCTCGTTGGTCTCGGTGACGGGACGTTCAACGTCGTCGCATCAGACGCAATGGCAATGTTACAAGTAACGGATCAATTCGTTGAGCTGCATGACGGTGAGATGATCATCTTGACGCGTGATAGCGTTACGATTCAAGATCTCGACGGTAACGTTCAAGAGCGTGAAGCATATACGGCTGAAATCGATGCATCAGATATCGAAAAAGGAACGTATGCGCACTACATGCTCAAAGAGATGGATGAGCAACCAGCTGTCATCCGGAACATCGTTCAACAATATCAAAATGAAGCAGGCGACATCACACTCGACCAATCGGTCCGTGATCTCGTACTCGGTCGTGACCGTGTCTACATCATCGGTTGCGGAACAAGCTATCATGCTGGTTTGATTGGGAAACAGTTGATTGAACAAATCGCAGGCATCCCGACAGAAGTGCACATCTCTTCTGAGTTCGGATACAACATGCCATTATTGACAGAGAAACCACTCTTCCTCTTCCTTTCACAATCAGGTGAAACAGCGGATAGCCGTGCGGTTCTCGTTGAAGCGAAGAAACTTGGTCACCCGGCACTGACGATCACGAACGTTCCAGGATCAACATTGTCACGTGAGGCGAACGCAACGTTGTTGCTCCACGCGGGTCCAGAAATCGCCGTTGCTTCAACAAAAGCGTATACAGCTCAAATCGCTGTCCTCGCTGTTCTTGCGTTTGACCTCGCTCAAGCGAAAGGGGTTGCTGTCAACTTCGATCTCATGAAGGAACTCGGTAAAATCTCAAGTGCGATGGAATCGGTCATGTCTCAAAAAGATCGTTTCCAAGAAATCGCGACAGAGTACTTGTCTGAATCACGTAACGCGTTCTTCATCGGTCGCGGACAAGATGCATACGTCGGGATGGAAGGTGCATTGAAACTCAAAGAGATCTCATATATCCAAGCAGAAGGATATGCGGGTGGAGAGCTCAAGCACGGTCCGATCGCTTTGATCGAAGATAACACACCGGTCATCGCACTCGTGACACAACCACACGTTCACCTCAACAACCGTGGGAACGTCAAGGAAGTCGTCGCGCGTGGTGCAAACGCGTGTGTCATCGCAGCAGAAGGTCTTGAATTGCCGACGGATGCCTTCGTCATCCCAGCAGTCGAGCCACTCTTGTCACCGCTCTTGTCTGTCTTGCCACTTCAATTGATTTCATACTACGCGGCACTCGGTCGCGACTGTGACGTCGATAAGCCACGTAACTTGGCGAAGTCAGTAACGGTTGAATAAGAAAATAAATCGACTCCAAACGATAGGCGCGAAAGTGTCTGCCGTTTGGAGTTTTTTATATAGGAGGACAACAAGATGAATCGCTGGATCGCCGCATTTCCTAAACGATATGAACAGGACGTCCGAATCGTCCAAGCGTGTCTACCGTTTGCTTGGACGCGTTTATCACCCGGGGCGATCGAAGTAAATACAGAGCAGGAACACATACAGCTTCCGATTCGCGTATATGTGCCAGAAGTTGCGCCCGAGCGGATCAAGCAACTAACGCCGACTCAGCAGACGATTTTATACTGCCTTTATACCCGTCACCATGATGGTCATGTTCGTGAGCATTATCTTCAGCAGTTACTTAAAAACCATTCACACGACGGATGGGTTCTCGCCTATCTCATCGAACTTGCTAGTGAGTACGTCCGTGAAATCGTCGACATCATCGTACCCGCAATCGAGCAATGGGATCTGGAAGTGAAGCGGCGGTTCGTCGAGGATGATCCAGCATACATGAAGCGGATCGAAGACCGGATGATCAGTTACTGGAATGCTTATTACCGCTCTGGCGAACGACGATCTGAAGCGGACTACCCAGGCTTTCAGATTATAAAATCGTTACGGGAGAATACTTCGGTAGAGGAAGTTTAAAGAGATAAAAAGGAGGTGCGCCCATGATCACGAAATCAAAGGATCTGTACTTAGAAGGACCCGGACCTGCTGTTTTGCTGTTACATAGTTTTACTGGTAGTGCGAATGAGATGCGGGGGCTCGCTCGCTTTTTACATGTAGCCGGGTATACCTGTTACGCGCCCAATTACGCCGGGCACGGCGAATCGCCGGAGCGCTTGTTTGCGACGACGATCGAAGACGTCTGGCAGTCCGCGCAAGACGGATGCGCCTTTTTACAAGATCGAGGACACAAAGACATCTTTTTGATTGGACAATCACTCGGTGGGGTGATGGCACTTCGACTGGCAGAACAGTCAGGATGTGCCGGACTCATCTTACTCTCGACGCCGATTCTTGAGCGGACGATTGCCGGACTTGAGCACCGCGTTCGTCGCTATACGGAACGGTATTTTCAATTTGACGATCGTTCGCCGGAGTGGATCGCAGATTTTGTCGACCGTCATTTTCCACGACCGGAAAAAGATTTACGGGCACTGCAACAGTTCATTCTCGACACAGGAGTCGTCTTGCCGAAGATCACACAGCCCATCGCTCTATTCCTTGGCGCCTTAGATGATGCGGTCTATCATGCCAGTCTCGAGCGAATCGAAACGACGGTGTCGAGCCGAGATCAGAAAAAGGTTCTTCTTCCGAACAGTAAACATTTACTGACGCTCGATCGGGACAAACAGCGTCTGTTCGAAGAAATCCTCGTCTTCTTGAAGACGCATCCGGTAGATTCCTTGAAACCATCATCTGCTGTGCAGTAGGCTATATAGGTAAGCGACACGCGAAAGGGGAAGGGATCATGCGAATTTTAGTAGTAGGAGCAAGCGGAACGATTGGTCAGGCAGTTGTCGAACAGTTGAGTGAGCGACATGAAATCATTCGTGCTGGGCGAAGCGGAGCGGATGTGCAAGTCGACATCACATCAGAGGAAAGCATTCGGGCGATGTATGAAGCAGTCGGTTCTGTTGATGCCGTCATCAGTGCTACAGGTGGCGCTCATTTTGGTCCATTGACGGACTTAACACCGGAGCTTAATCAAATCGGAATCGACAGTAAACTAAAAGGTCAGGTTAATCTGGTCCTACTTGGTTTACAGTCAGTACGAGACGGAGGAAGCTTTACGCTGACGACTGGCATCATGATGGACGATCCGATTCGCCAAGGCGCATCCGCAGCGCTTGCGAACGGTGGGGTCAAAGCGTTCGTTCATGCAGCAGCGATCGAGATGCCACGAGGCATTCGAATCAACAGCGTCAGTCCGAACGTACTGATTGAGTCGCTCGAGAAGTACGGACCCTTCTTCCGTGGTTTTGAAGCCGTCCCGGCGTTACGTGTCGCGACGGCGTTCGAAAAAAGTGTCGAAGGGGCGCAGACGGGACAAAATTACGAAGTCTATTAAATAAAAAAGCAGGTAGCGAAAAATCGCTACCTGCTTTTTTTACAGACCGGATAGGATATAACGTTCGATTCCGAAAAGTAATAGAGTGATCCCGAGACAAATGAGTAAGTTGCGTACGAACCAGCGACCTGTCATCGTCCGGTTCATGATCAGTTTCTCCAGTGTCAGATTGACGAGAAGCACACATAAGAAGATGACGCCAAACCAAATCATCCAGACACATCCTTTCTTTCTTCTTAACGAATCCAATAGCTAAAAAGTTTCGCGCCCGTCAGGAGCAGGAAATCATTCAGATGAGCGGGAAGGAAACAAGCAGTCGATTTTACAAGGAGGAACATGACGATGAAACAAGCGGTCCTAGTGATTGATTTTCAACAGGAACTCGTTGACGGAAACACCGAAGAACGTCCGGTATACTTAAAGGAACAAGTTGCGCACGTCATCGAAGCGGTCGTACTCGAAGCAGACGAACGGAACATCCCAGTCGTCTTTATTCGGGATCTAGATGTCGCTGGCGGAACAGGACCCGGTTTTGCAGTCCATGATTCGATTCCCGTTCCAGCGTCCAGTGTCACGTTTGATAAAGCAGCGACGAATGCGTTTCATGGTACCCCATTGCTCGATCATCTACGCCAAGCATCGATTGAACATCTAATCGTCTTAGGTTGTAAGACGGAACACTGCATCGATACTGCGGTACGCAGTGCGACAGTACATGGTTTTGATGTCACACTCGTTGCCGATGGACATACGACGAACGGTTCTGATGTATTGACGCCGGAGCAAATGATTGCCCACCACAATCAAGTCTTGCACGGTCATTATAACGTCGAACACTTTTCGATCGTTCGTCCGTCAACGGAAGATGTCTTCACCCCAACCCACAATGACTACCGGACATGAAGAGGAGAATAAGATGATTGAATTACGAAAAATGACAGCGTCCGATTACGATCGCTACGCGACGCTCGTCCAAGATGAACGTGTCATGCGTTACATCACGGAACAGGCATTAACAGATACGGAAACGAAACAACGCTTTGAGCGAATCCTTGAACAACAGCAGCACGACCGACTCGGATCGTATCTGATTTATACCGAAGAGACATGGATTGGAATCGGGCACATGACCCGGAGTCAAACGCAACCGTTCGAAGCAGAGCTCGGTTACATGCTACTACCCGATCAGTGGGGACGCGGATACGGCACAGCCATTGCAGAGCGTCTCTTACAGTTAGCGACAGAAGAAGAGCTACAGGTCGTCACGGCGACGATTGATCCAGCACATGAAGCGTCGCGCCGTATTTTGATCGGATTAGGTTTTGAATCGACCTATGTTGGACCGATTGACGGTCTACCAGGTGAAACGCTACAGAAAATAGTGGGAACGACGGAATGACGCGAGACGAATGGATTGAACATTTTCAACTCGACGTCGCAGCATGCGCGACTGTCGACGAATCGTATAGTTCTGAAGTCGATCGTCTCGTCCTAACGGATGGTCAGGTCGTCTTCTTGAAGCGCCCGTATACGGCTGAAAAGTGGTACCGGGAACGTGGCTGGATTCATGCACTAGAAGGGCTTGTACCCGTACCACACATCTTAGCTGAAGCAGCTCCCGGGCAGACGACCGGGGCGTTCGTGCTTGCTGCCTTAGCGGGACAGGCACCGATCACGATGAATAAAAAATTGGCGTACGAAATTGGTCGAACGCTCGCAATGCTGCATACGTGTACAGGAGAAGATTACGGCGAGTATACGGAAGATGGATTTTATGCCTATCCAGTTCAGGACTGGCGACGCTTCCGGAATGAAAAACTCGATGGATTCATGCCGTTCATCACGACCGAACTCGATCCCAGTTTTTTAGAGAACATCCAAACAGAGTTAGTCAGACGAGAACAGTCGTTACCGGAGCCTTCACGTCCCGTTGCCACACATTGTGACTTCCGCCTAGCAAATTTACTGACGGTAGGTGATCAAGTCACAGGGGTGATCGATTTCGAGACGACCCGCTACGGGGCCGTCGAGATGGACTTCACGAAGATCGTCCGTAATCTCAATACGTTCGGTTCCATTTACGTCACGGCATTTCAAGAAGGATACGCGACATTACACCCAGACGTGCCGATTGAGACGTATCTAGCATACTATCGTTTGTGGGAAGCACTCACGGCCGTCGGCTGGTGCATCAAACGTGGACTAGAAGAGCACCGGGTGTTCTTTGAGGAGAACATCATGCTTATCGAGCAGGAATTACAGATGACAAGCATATCGGACGGGTATTGATTCACCCATGTCTTGGAAGAAACCTCTATACTTAGAGAAATGAGGAATATGAGGGGGAAGCGAGATGACAGGGAAACGAATCGGAATCATCGGTGGTGGACTCGCCGGAATCTTTGCGGCACGTCAATTGCAGGCAGCAGGACATGCTGTTGAAATCATCGAAAAAAGCCAGAGCGTCGGGGGGCGAATGGCGACTCGTCGGATTGATGAAGGAACAGCGGATCATGGTGCCGTCTTCTTCACGGTTCGGACGGAAGAGTTAGGACGCGAAGTCGACGACTGGCTTGAGAAAGGGTGGGTTCGTAAATGGTTCGGAACGGATTTTCCACGCTATGTCGCGACGGACGGCATGAATCAACTCGTACAAGCGATTGGTCGAGGGATTCCCGTCCAGTTGAATGAACAGGTCACGCATATTACGGCAATGGAGGACGAACTCGTCACACAAGCGACGGATCATCAAGGTGCGTATGATGCGTTACTTGTGACGGCGCCTGTACCGCAAGCATATGAACTGTTGCAGGCTTCTGATCTGGCGCTCGGAGAGGACGATCATGAGCAGTTACGCCAAGTGACGTTCGAGCCGACATTCGTGGGTCTGTTTGAAATCAAAGAGCGACTGACGATCGGGGAAGTCGGCCTACAAGACGAACAACTCGTCGATGGGATGTTAAAACTCGTCAATAATGCCGAGAAACAGATTTCGAAGACGACACTCCTGAGCGTCTATATGACAGCTCGCTTCAGTGAAGACTGGTACGAGCGCCCAGAAGAAGAGACACTCGCGGAAGTCGAGCGTCTGTTACAACAGCAACTCGGACCAGTGACGATTATCTCCCGCCAGCTCAAGCGTTGGCGTTACGCTCAGGCACGCGCAGTTTACCGGACACCGCATTTGAAACTGTCGTCACATCCACTTTGGCTTGCTGGTGATGCGTTCCTTGAAGCCGATGATGCGTCAGGACGGACGCGCGTCGAGAGCGCTATCATCTCCGGATTACGTGTCGCAGAAGCGATCGACACCCACTTACGTCAGACGGTAACAGCGACGGAATGAACGAAAACATGCACTTCTTTTCTGACTCGAGAAGAAGCGCATTTTTTTGTTACTCACGATCATTTCACCTGAAAGTGTTGTTCACTCCAAGCTGCCATGTGATCAAGAATTGGTAAAAAACTATGACCAGCATCCGTTAGAGAATATTCAACACGAGGGGGAACTTCGCCAAAGACGTGCCGTTGAATCAAACCATCCGCTTCGAGCTCACGTAGCTGACGTGTCAAAGTTCCCTTAGAGATACCTGTTAATTGTTGCAGTTCATGAAAACGATGTGTCCCGTGTGTCAGGTGCCACAGCAAGATGATCTTCCATTTGCCAGCGACCATCTGTTGGACCCGAGTGACTGGACAAGCCGTCCGTTGATTAGTTGTTGAATCGAATACAGCCACGTTCATCCTCTCCCATTGGTTCGTTTTGAGGGACCTAGTTTCAGATAAGTGCCTACTTTTTTTAGTGTATCACCTAGCGTATCATGAAGAACAACATCAAACTTCAAAGGAGTGGTTTCATCATGAAATGGTTAATTACAGGAGCAACCGGAAAATTAGGCGCGCGGATCGTGCAGCACCTCAGTGAACAAGTCGGCAACGAACATGTAGCGGTTAGTGTCCGCGACGTCGAAAAAGCAACAGCGCTTGTAGCACAAGGAATCGATGTCCGATACGGAGACTTTGATCAGCCCGAAACACTCGGACAAGCGTTTCAAGGAATTGATCGATTGTTGATCATTTCGACGGACGGTGAAGAGGCGACGCGGATCCGGCAACACCAAGCTGCTGTCACGGCAGCAAAAGAGGCAGGCGTCAAGCTGATCGGCTATACGAGCATCGCCAATGCGGCACACAGTACAAACGGACTTGCTCGAACGCATCGTGTCACAGAGGAAGCGATTCAAGCGACAGGTATCCCGTATGTCTTTTTCCGTAACAACTGGTATCTCGAAAATGAACTCGGAACGATTGACGCCGTCGCGCAAGGCGCAGACTGGTTAACGGCAGCAGGCGAAGGGAAAGTCGGATGGGCGTTACAAGATGAGTATGCGCTAGCCATTGCGACGGGACTGACGCTTGAGCATCCAAACCCCATCTATGAACTATCGGGTCCGTTGCATACACAAGCAGAACTCGCGACTGCAGTCGGAACAGTGCTTAACCGATCGGTCGCTTTAGATGAAGTGGATGAAGCGACATATGGTAAGCGGATGCAAGCAGCTGGCTTACCTGACTTCTTGATTCCAATGCTGACTGGTATCCAGGCAGATATCGCAGCAGGGACTCTGGCAGTAGAAAGTACTGATTTTGAAGCATTACTTGGCCGTCCCGTGACGACGCTGGAAGAGGGAGTTCGACTTCTTTTAAAAAGATAAGTTCATCTGAACGTTTTCAAGGTGAGTGAGTTGGGTAAACCCCCTTTAGAAGCAATTAAAGGAGGAGTCCTACCATGAAACTGTCATCCTATCGTGTTAAAGAAGGCGAGCAAGTCTCGTTTTCGAATTACCCGACATCAGAAGAACATAAAATTTCGGAAGCAGAATTGCGAGAGAAACGGATTCCAAAAAGTGTTGAGACGTTACAAGAGTTACATTGGCGTTTGCATGCCGAAGAGAAAAATGGCGTCCTCGTCATCCTGCAAGCGATTGATGCAGCAGGGAAGGATGAGGCGATTAGCTATATCTTTTCTAACTTGAACGCACAAGGACTCCGAACGATTTCCGTCAAAAAACCGTCGGATACGGAGCAAAAACATGACTACCTATGGCGAATCCACGAAGGACTACCGGAAAAAGGGGAAGTCGGCATCTTAAATCGCTCCTATTATGAGGAAGTCATTGCACCACGAATCCATGATTTGCTCGAGGAGGAAGAAAAGCCGGATGACGGAGATGTGTGGCAGATGCGCTACCGTCAAATCAATGACTTTGAACGCTATCTCGTCGAGAACGGCTTCCGGGTCGTCAAGTTTTTGTTTCATGTCTCAAAAGAGGAGCAACGGCAACGGCTGTTGACTCGTCTGAAAGATCCAACGAAAAACTTCGAATTCTCGTTTAATGACATTGAGGAACGCAAGCACTGGGACGAATACCATGAGATTTTTGCTGAGCTTGTCTCAGCGACATCGACATCGTATGCACCGTGGTATATCTTACCGGCAGATGACGAATGGTATTCCCGCTATATCGTCACTGAAGTCATGAATGACGTCCTGAAGGAAATTGATCCGCAATATCCGAAGTTGTCGGAAGAGGATCAGGAACAGCTCGATGAGGCGATTAAACGACTGGAAGAAGATGCATAAAATATTTAAACACATCAAAAGCGATTGTTCTCTTGCTGAGAACAATCGCTTTTTTGATACACTTGGAGTTGTATGAAATTGTATTTACTCATCATGATTTCTGAACTTCTGAACATCTCAGGACAAATGTCCTGTTCAAATCAGAAAGACTCTCGTTAAATGAGAGTATCATGGAACGAGAGAGGAGTATATACATGCGTGGTGTCTTATTTGCGATTGCTGGTGGCTTTTTCTTAACGCTTCAAAGTGTTGCCAATGCCCGGATTAGTCAAACGATCGGGACGTGGCAAGCGGCAACGATCACCCAAATGACCGGGTTCATCGTTGCGATCCTCTTAGCGATCGTCTTACGGGATCGCAGTTTTTCAGCGATGCGACGTGTCAAAAAGCTTTATCTAGCAGGAGGTGCCTTTGCAGCGATCATATTATTCAGCAACATGACGGCGGTCCACCGGATGGGCGTAACTTTGACGATTTCGCTCTTTTTACTGGCGCAATTAGCACTGGCACTCTGGATTGACGGAAGAGGCTGGTTCGGCGTCATGAAACGTCGACTGCGGGGACCACAAATCATCGGTATCGTGATGATGATCGCGGGGATCTTCATCTTAAAAAGCTAAGGGGGAAAAAGCGTGACAGACATTACGACCTATTTGGAACGCTATCAGTTAGAGCATGTCTTTGATGAATCGTTACGCAAGGCGATGTACATCCAGACGTTTGGACCGGGTGAGACCTTATGTCGGCAAGGCGATGTTGCGCATGAACTCTACCTGCTCGTCGAAGGGAAATTGAAAATCACACATATGTCGGCAACGGGAAAACGTCTCGTGTTGTCCTTTAAGCATCCGTTTGATCTCGTCGGCGATATTGAGTTCGTCCGGAAGATCGATTTGATGAACACGGTCGAGGCAGTGACACTAGTAACCGTCTTACGCATCGCCTATGCGGATTTGGAAGAGGCACGTGTACATCATTCTGCCTTTTTATTATTTTTACTCGAGACGATCACGAAAAAGTTTGAATTAAAATCGCATACGCTCAGCTTCAATCTGTTGTACCCGGTTGAAGTTCGGCTAGCCAGTTATTTGCTGTCGATGACACCTGATACGGATGCTTTTGCGAGTAAGGAACTGGTCGATGCAGCAGATTTGATTGGGACGAGCTACCGTCATGTCAACCGTGTCTTACGTCAGTTCGTCGACGATGGGTTGATTCGTCGGACACAGCATACGATTGAGATCATTGATCGAGACGGATTGATGGAGCGCGTTGGAGAAAGCATTTACGAATGAAAGAGGTGCGACATGGTTACGGGAATCATCCTTGCTCTTTGTGGGGGCATGCTCGTTTGTATTCAAAATACGTTTAACGCAAAAGTCAAAGAACATGTCGGTGCTTGGGCGACGACGACGCTAGTCCTTGGACTCGGGTTCCTCGCTTCACTGACGATTGGTTTGATCGTCGAAGGATCACAACTGTTTGCCCTAAAAGAGGCACAAACCTGGTTTTGGTTCAGCGGAATCATTGGTGTCGGTGTCGTCCTCTGTGTGACGCAAGGCGTTCAACAACTCGGACCAAGTCGAGCGATTTCGATCGTCATGGTGTCGCAAATCTTGTTTGCCTTACTGTGGGATACGCTCGGTTGGTTCGGGTTACAAGCCGTTCCGTTTACGTGGACGAAAGCACTCGGTGTGTTGCTGATTGGTGGGGGAGTACTGTTATTTCAACTGGGCGGGAAAACAACAACTGTACGACAAGTACGTAAAGGAGCTTGAGGATGTTTTATAAAACAGTATTATTCGATATTGACCATACACTACTTGATTTTGAAGCGACGGAACGGATTGCCTTTCGCCATCTGCTTGAGCAACAAGAGTTGCAGTGGACGCCAGAGCGAGAAGCGCGCTACAAGGAAATCAATCACGCGCTCTGGAGAGCACTCGAACGGGGTGAAGTGACACGCGAGGAAGTCATTTACTCACGGTTCGTGACGTTCTTCGCGGAAGAAGGACGAGAAGTCGACGGACGAGTAGTTGACGAAACGTATCGCGGCTATCTCGCGCAAGGGACGGAATTGATTCCGGGTGCGACTGCCCTGTTAGAGCAACTAGAAGGGAACGTCGAGATGTACGTTGTCACGAACGGGATTTCAAAGACGCAACGCGCGCGACTTGATGGCGCCGGATTAACGCACTTCTTTAAAGCGATTTTCGTTTCAGAGGAGACAGGTTTTCAAAAGCCGATGGCAGGATTTTTCGATCATGTGTTTGCGCGGATTCCGCAATTCGACCCGGCGCGAACGATCATTATCGGAGATTCCTTGTCAGCTGATATTGCAGGTGGCAATCAAGCTGGTATCGCAACATGTTGGTTTAATCCAGAAGGAAAGCCGGCAACGGATATCAAGCCCACGTTTACGATTACCTCTTTAGCCGAACTACCTGCAGTGCTTGAAAACGCAGCAGTCATTCAACAATGAATCAAATCAGTCGATAGGAAAGAGAAGGAAAGGGGGCGATCACCGTGCAACGATGTGATCAACAGACGCTGGAGGCAACTCCCGTCTAATTAAAAGGGGAAATGAACATGATTCAACTCGTACCGGTAACAGCAGACAACTGGAAAGCGTGTTGTGAGCTGACGCTGACAGTAGAACAGCAGGACTTCATGGAAGCGAATGTCTACTCGATCGCGCAAGCGAAGTTCGAACCAAGCCTTGTCCTTCGGGCGATTATGATGAACGATACGGTTGTTGGTTTTGTGATGTACAACACGGAACTAGAAGAACTCGACGGCTACTGGATTTACCGCATCATGATCGATCAGACGCAGCAAGGGAACGGGATCGGACGATTAGCGATGCAAGCCGTGATTGACGAGATGCGCGCGTTACCTGCTGCAAAACGAATCATCGTCGGCTATCGACCGGATAATCAGGCGGCACACCGTCTGTATGCAAGTCTCGGCTTCATCGACCACGGGAATCGATTCGGTCGGGAAATGGCAGTACAATTAGACATTTGAAGTATGGAGGGACTCTTGAAACACAAGAGTCCTTTTCTTTTGGATATTTTTTGAAACTTTTCTCGGTTTATCATGCTCTAATAAGTAAAGGGAGGGAACACGATGGACTTACGAAACGAGCACACGACACTCGTCCGCCGTGCGATGAAGCACGATGAAGCGGCGTTCGAGCAATTGGTGCTACTACATAGCGAACAACTCTACCGAACAGCATATCTTTATGTGAAGAACGAACACGATGCCTTAGACGTCGTACAAGAGACAGTTTATAAAGCGTTCATCTCGATCGAACAAGTGAAGGAACCGAAACATTTCGTGACGTGGATCACGAAAATTCTGATCCGTAATTGTTACCGCGCGTTGGAAAAACAACAACCAACAGATGATATCTTACTTCATGTTCCGGTACAGGAAGACCAATCGCGAGACGAACACCTCGATCTCGTGCACGCGTTATCGCATCTGCGAAAAGAATACCGGGATGTCTTAGTTCTTTTCTATTTTCATGATATTCCGATGAAAGAGATTGCAAGCTTCATCGGGATCACCCTTAATACGGTGAAGACCTATTTAAAACGAGGACGAGAAGAGTTAAAAATACAGTTAGGAGGAATGGATTATGGCACAGCACGATCTACAAAATGACTACGAAAAAATTCCCGTACCGACGAACGCGTTACAAGATCGAATTCGTCAAGGAATTACGCAAGGCGTAGCGGAACGACAACACGTACGTCCGCGCCGGAAACAATACGTAGCTATTGCCGGTCTTGCAGCATCGTTGTTTGTAACGACATTCATCGTCCCACCGTTTGCTTCCGCGATGTCACACGTTCCGTTGATTGGTGGACTGTATCGTCCCTTTACAGAACAGGGGACAGTCGGAACTGAAATCGAGAAGAAACAGCTCGCAACAACAATTGATCAGACGGTAACCGATCAAGGCATTACGATCAAGGTCGTCGACGCCTACTATGATGGTACGACGATCGGGATGAACCTGACGGCAACTGGTGTACCAGACGTCAACGAAACGAAACGAGCTGCTTTTTATGAAGTGTTCAAAGGGGATAAACGATTCGAAGGTACTGAAAATCAAGAACTGGCACATTTCAAACAGGACGGTAAGGTATGGAAAGCACGAATCGAATATGATGTCGGCTTACAGAAATTAAGTGATTCCATGCAGGTGCCACTCGTGATTTCGGAAATGTTTGGTCTAGACGGAAACTGGCAATTCGAGGTTCCCGTCAAACGACTGCAAGCGATTGAACAGACGTTTAATACGACGGTGAAGAATCCTGATTATGCGGTCGATGTCACGTTGAAACAGATGACAAAAGGACAGGCGAGTACGACGTTTGATTATACGGCGGTTTATCCGAAGTCATATGATTACCGAATCATATTTTCATTGTTTGATGATAGTGGGAAAGAAGTCATTCACAATTGGTCAGAAAGTACAGCCTTAGTAAGCCATACGAATACTTCATCCGAGCGAACCGATACGTCACGGCTTAGTCTAGGCAACTATGTGATTCCGAGTGGGGCATACACATTGCATCCTCAATTAAGCATTACACCTAAAACAACGTTTATTCCATTGACGACATCGTTACCTTACGCGGAGCAGAATCCAACACATCCGTTAAAAATGACGACACAAAACATTAAGATTACGGACTCTCAAGTAATCGTCGATTTTGAAACGAATGCAGTCGAAATGTTATCAAACATTAAATTGGATGCAGTGAGAAGCATGTTCTTGATTCAAGGAAACGAACCACCGGATGGGCGTGAAATCAAACCACACATCACGGTACGAGATGCGAACCAAAAGCAATTCCGAGCAACGTTTACGTTATCAGCGTCACAAATGGCATCCATTGACGAATTTTATCTGGAGACAGGTTACTCGAATATCATGACGAACACACCAATCGACTTGAAGCCGATTCCGTTCACCGTCGATTAAACAGGAGACTCCTGACATGCTGTCGAACTAGAATCAGCATGTGAGCAACAAAGGAGTCTGATGAAATGGAAGTACGTCAAATGACAGCGGAAGATTACCCAGAAGTCGTTCGGATCTACGAACAAGGAATAAAGACGGAGAACGCGACGTTTCGCACGGAAGCATTACCGTACGAAGAATGGACGAAGCATCACCACGAACACAGTCGACTCGTTGCAATCGAAGGCGAGCAACTGCTCGGCTGGGTCGCGTTAAGTCCGTTTTCTTCGATTCCGGCATACGCCGGTGTCGCGGAAATCAGTCTCTATATTGCAGAAGAAGCACGCGGTAAAGGTGTCGGCACTCGCTTGATGGAAGACGTCATTAAAGCAAGTGAAGCAGCCGGAATCTGGACCCTGCAATCGCAAGTCTTTCCGGAAAATCAAGCGAGTCTCCGTCTTCATGAACGTTTTAATTTTCGGAAAGTCGGTCGCCGGGAGCGAATTGGTCGGCTCGGAGGCAGATGGCGCGATACGGTATTGCTCGAGCGACGCAGCACATATCTCTAAAATTCGGCAAGTGGACGCAATGTTCCCTTGCCTTCTTTGTGTTGAAAGCAAGGGATAACGGGAAAAGACAGACAGCAAAAGAAGGGGAGGGATCACGATGGATGATTTTTTTGGTGAGGGACTTGAGACCAATCAACAAAAGCGGAAACGCAAACTGGAGGAAATCTTTGATCAGTCGTTTGAATCGGAGCGCCGGGATTTTAATCAATCGTTGGAGCAGGACGTGACGGTTGCTCTGATTGGAGATGTCAATGCGGGAAAATCCTCGACCTTGAACGCAATTCTTGGTCGCGAAGTCGCAACGGTCGGAGCACGCCCAGGTGAAACGGTCCGCATCGATCAAGTAAGGCAACATCCGGAAGATAAAGTCATCTTCGTCGATACACCGGGATTAAATGATGCCAATACACAGAACTCGGAAGCGACATGGACGTATTATCAAAGTGCCGATGTCATCCTTTATTTTTTAAATGCGGCAGGTACTGTCTTATCTGAGACAGAAACGAAGAATTTTCAGAAAATCTATCAACATAACCAAAATGTCTTGATCGTTGTCACGAAGATGGATGCGACGGATGATGTCGACACGATCGTTCGCCATATTGCAGAAAAACTACCGGGACCAAAAATCATTCCCGTATCAGCACGAGAAGGAACGAATATTGATTTGCTCCGCCGGGAGGTCCTCGATATCTTAAAAAAGTTCGACAAGGATAATGTGTTCGTTCGCCAGATGGATCCGACCGTTCGCGGGAAGATCGCCAACAATTGGATCGTGGGTGCTGGAACAGCCGCTGGTGCGATTGGTGCCGTCCCGTTTCCCGGAGCCGACATCATTCCATTAACTTCAATCCAAATCGGTTTGATGCTCAAGTTATCGAATCTGTACGAACGACAGTTATCCAAGGAGAGTGCAAAAGAATTGCTTGTCGTGACGATCGTCGGAAACTCCGGAAAAACGGCTTTTCGGCAAATAGCGAAACTGGTTCCTGGATATGGAGCCGTCATTGCAGCGGGAGTTGCTTCGACAGCGACCCTTGCGCTCGGATACGGAACGAAATATGTCTATGAGAATAAGCTCGAACTAACGCCGGAACAACTAATGGGATTCGTCAAACGATTCCGGAAGAAAACGGAGGAAACGTCAGAAGAGACAAACGAGTAATTCCCCTGTTATTCTATAAAGCAATAAAGGGAGAGAACGTATGACACGCTTACTTGAAGAAATTAAACAGTATCAATCGGAATTTCGACAAAAGGCACCTGCTGAGAAACAACGCCTGATGGCGGAAGCGACAGCAGAATTAACTGCTTCTGGAGTCGCACAAGGTCTAGATGTCGGTGACACAATCCCACACTTTACGTTACCAGATGTATCCGGCAAACCTGTGGCGATCGAGACATTACTCGAGCAAGGTCCTGTCATCTTGACGTTCTACCGGGGTGGCTGGTGTCCGTACTGCAATCTCGAGCTTCGCGCTTACGAACGGGAGATCGAACGGATTCGCGCACTTGGTGCAACCGTTGTTGCAATCAGTCCGGAGACGCCTGATTTTGCTGAACAAACAGCGGATAAGAATGGCTTGAGTTTCCCTGTCTTAAGTGACGTTGATTTACATGTATCCCGCCAATTTGATTTGGTGTTCGACTTGCCAGATTATTTGATTGAGATTTACAAAGCATCGGGACTTGATGTAGCGAAGCACAATGGAAATGAGGATTGGCAGTTACCGAAACCGGCGACGTTTATCATTGATACGAATGGTGTGATTCGTTTCGTAGAAGTGCCGTCCGATTATACGAAACGCGTTGATCCAGAACGCATCCTCCAAAACCTTGAACAGAATAAAAAGTATGAAGATTGACTTAAACGGTCTGGCTTCTCTCTACTTGTTGGGAGAAGTCAGACCGTTTGAAGTTTACCTTTATTTTGTATCAAGCAGTACTTGTCTTAACCATTCTTGAAACTTGAGATCAGTCTGTTGCCAGTCCATTGCCCGTGCAAAATGATGAGCGGAGGTACGAATGGCTTCGTACTCCTCTGAATCTCGGAAACAAGCTCGCATTTCGGCAGCGAGTGCACCAGGTGTTTTGTTTTTAGCCATGTAGCCTGTCATGCCATACTGAACGGCGTCTCGGACACCAGGAGCATCATATACGATGGACGGTGTTCCGACAGCTGCCGCTTCAATTATAGGAAAACCCACGCCTTCGCGTATAGAAGGGAAGAGGAGAGCGGTGGCACGACTCATCATGCTGCGCGTTTCTGTTTCAGTGATTGAATCGTAGTATGTGATAGCATCCTTCACTTCTTTAGGAAGGGGAAGTGTAAGGTATTGCAAAAGATGAGAGCTGTTACGAATACCAATAAGCCAGAGGCGTGTCTCAGGAAACTCACGTTGGACCATGAGGAATGCCCCAATCGTATCTTGAAGTTCTTTTTCGTTCAGACGGTTGATATATAGAAAGGTTGGAACATGTTCTTTTAACTCCCATTCCTGTTCAGACCACGGGGAAAAGGAAAGTCCTGGCGGCAACATCGTGATATGACTGTTAGTAAAACCAGCACTTTGTAGTTCATCTACAACAGAGGGGCTGACAGTCAAGGCATGACTATCTTTATACCAGCTTAACCGTCGAGTCTCTGTCCATTCGCCAAGCTTTGAAAAAGGAAAAACAAGTGTCGTCGACCAACGCTCACGAATCAATTGATAAAGAAATAAAGTTCGTTTATGACGTGGAACATACAGTGGTGTGAAGAAATGAAACCCATTCAAATGATCCAGAACTAAATCAATCGTTTTAGCATAAGACCAGTAATAATAAAGTGCATATGGGATAAGAGAAGCTGTCGTACCATAACGGAGGTAAGTGATACCATCTCGATACTCCGTCGGTGATCCGCCCTTGAATGAGACAGACAAATGGGTAACTCGGTAGGTAGTACTGACACGCCGCAACATTTCATGAATAAAAGTTTCAGCTTCTCCGGCTTGTGGATGTCGAGCATCACGCCAAGATAAAAAAAGTAGATGAGGTTTCATGTCATACCTCCTTTGCGTAGAAAAAATTGGATCCGAAAGATCGGCTCTGCTACTAATCTTCTCTACAGTAGAAGGATATTCCTAGAAAATGCATCAAATCAATAGACTTCTGTTTCATCCATGATGTCCTGAAGAGTTATGTATAAAAGCTTTTGGGTAAAGAACAATAACGAAACGGGTAGGAGGAAAGCGCATGAAATGGAAAGGAAGAGAACGGAGTTCAAACGTCGAGGACCGGCGAGGAATGGGTGGGAAAGGAATCGCCGGTATCGGCGGTGGTGTCGGGATCATCCTGCTGATCGTAATCACTTTGATGGGCGGTAATCCAACTGAACTACTCGGAGACTTAACCGGTGGGGATCAGCAAAATACGACGTATGAGGAAACAGCGCAGGAAAAAGAAGCAGCGGACTTTGTCTCCGTTGTCTTAGCCGATACGGAACGAGTCTGGACGAAAGAATTTAAAGAAGATGGTAAGACCTATAAAAAACCGACACTCGTCTTATATACGGATCAAGTTAGTTCGGCTTGCGGACAAGCAGGGAAGTCCGTCGGTCCCTTTTACTGTCCCGGTGATCAGAAATTATACATTGATTTAAGCTTTTATGATGAACTGCAGACGAAATACGGGGCACCGGGCGATTTTGCGATGGCCTATGTCATTGCGCATGAAGTCGGGCATCATGTCCAGACGTTACTCGGAAAATCGGATGAGATCATGCCACTTCGAAAGCAAATGAGTGAGGAGAAGTTCAATAAATACCTCGTTCGATTCGAGCTACAGGCAGATTATTATGCCGGCGTCTGGGCGCATCACGCGCAAGGCGAAAACTTGCTCGAAGAAGGCGATCTCGAAGAAGCGTTGACGGCAGCGAATGCTGTTGGGGACGATACGTTACAAGAGAAAGGACAAGGATATGTCGTACCGGAAAGTTTCACCCACGGCACATCGGCGCAACGGGAACGTTGGTTCCAAAAAGGCTTTGATAACGGCACGATCGAAGGTGGAGACACATTCAAAGCGAAGAATCTATAAAACAAAGCAACGACATACCTTTTGAAACATTTTCCAGTCGTTTCCGTAAAGAAGAGAGAAGGATTCAAAGGGGAGTGTCGAAGTTGAAGCACATCAGTCTATTTTTGTTGCTGTATACGGCTGTCGTTGTATTGACGTACATCGTGTCACGATTTGCGCCAAACTTGTTGGTCTACATGGTCTATATCGCGATTGCGTCGTTACTCGTCATCACGGGCTACTTGCTGAAGCGACTCGTAATCAAACGTTAGAAATCAAAAAAACTGTGTTCTGCTTAAAAGCGGGACACAGTTTTTTGCTGATATGAACTTACCTTATGAACGGAACATCGTCGGATCATCTGGAACGTTCTCCAGGTAAGTGATCCGTCCGTTTTCATTAAGACGTGCGATATCTTTTCCGTCTTGCGTGAAGACGCTACCGTCTGCCCGTTTTCCGCAAACTGCCCAGCGTGTTTCATACGTTCCTGGTGTTGTTTCTTCCCAGCCAGCGTACATGTGCTTAATATCCTGATTCGCCGTGAACACATGACGGACGAATTGTTTCCAGGCGTCGATGCCGTGCTTTGGTTGTCCGTTCAGAACGAACGTGATGTCTGTCGTAAACAAGGAAACGAGATCCTCGAACGCTTGTGCGTCCGTGCGTGACGCGTCGAATAAGTCGAAATAACGATTCAATACCATAGTAAAAACCTCTTTCTGTTCATTAAAAAAGTGTCATCATCCGATCTGTGATTAACGCATGCAACCGTTCTAAATGTTCCGGTGGACAGGAGGTATCGATTGCTTGACGGATCGAGCCGATTGATTCGCGCTTCAACGTCGATTGCCAAGCATCTTCTGCCTCTGTCATCAGATTCGAGAGCAGACCGATCTCCTGTTCCTGAATCCCCATCAAATCTTCAAAGACACCACTTGACGCGTACAACGTCTGCTTGCCCTCGATCGCTTGATAAACGTCAAAGATTTGAATTTCGTCTGCCGGACGCCGTAAACGAAAGCCGCCTTTGACACCCGGTACGGAATACAACAGATCCGCCTGAACGAGTTTTCGTAAGAGTTTTTGAAAATAGGTTGGCGAGGCACCGAGTTGTTGGCTGATGAATTCACCGGGCAATACAGCGCGATCCGGAAGGAAGGTCAAGAGCAACATCGCATAAACGGATTGCTCGACTCCTGTTTTCATTTGCATAGAAAGACTCCTTTCGTTAAACGTGGATAATGTATATCCATAATAGTTCGATGATGAAAAATTGTCGAATGATATGCTCTCACAAAACCGTCACACCTTTTCGACAGCATCTGCATGGCATCCCCGTTCCGGATTCGGTATACTAAATGTACGATATGTGAAAATATTCACTAAAAGTCGTTCACACTTTGTGAAAGGACGTTTGTATATGAATCCATTAAAAGGAATCGTCCAGATTCCACGTAGTATTCTCATTCAATTCATCATTGCGGCTTTCTTAATGGGGGTCGCGGTCGTCGGTCAATCGTACGGCATCGTGTTAACAGTCGATCGGATTTTCCTAAAAGAACAACCGTTTGAAGCCGTCATTCCGTTACTACTCATCGTTCTCGGGATGCTGTTGCTCCGAGTCGTCGTGACGTATTGGAACGGTCGTCTCGGTACGACGTTATCGGCACACATGAAGCAGGCGCTTCGGGAAGCACTCGTTGCGAAATATACGAGTCGCTCAGTCGAGATGATGCTACAAGGGCAAGCGGGACAGAAGGTCAGTGTCTTGCTCGATGCAGTAGACGAGATGGACAGCTACTATAGTCAATATTTGCCGAAAGTCGTCCAGACGACAATCGTTCCCTTGATGGTCTTGATTGCGGCATTCAGCTATGACTGGATCACCGGTCTTGTCATGATGATCACGGCACCGTTCATTCCGTTGTTTTACATCATCATCGGCATCATGACGCAAAAGCGGGCCGATGCTCAACTCGAGAAGATGACGGCATTCTCAGGAACGTTCCTCGATACGTTACAAGGACTGACGACCTTGAAGTTATTCGGTCGCGCGAAACGACAGCGTGACGTCATCGAAAAAAGCAGTCTCGATTTCCGAGATGCGACATTAACGGTCTTGAAGCTCGCCTTCTTGTCGTCATTGATGCTTGAGTTCATCTCGATGCTTAGCATGGGAATGATTGCACTTGAAGTCAGTCTGCGTTTGATTCTGTTTCAAAGTATCACCTTTATCCCAGCGTTCTTGATGCTTGTGTTGGCACCAGAATACTATCTTGCCTTAAAAGAGATGGGGGCTGCTTTCCACACGGGACGCGGTAGTGTGGCAGCAGCGAAACAAATCGCAGCCGAACTGACGGCAGATGATCGTCCTGTTGCATTCGGTCAATCGGAACTCACGACCAATCGTCCACCACAAATCGTCTTGGATGAAGTTGGCTTTACGTACCAAGAAGGACGTTTTGCTCTGCAAGATATCGGGCTTACGATTGAGCCGTATCAAAAGGTGGCGTTGATCGGTCGCAGTGGTGCCGGTAAATCGACTGTCTTGCAGTTGATTGCCGGACTCGCGGATCCACAAGAAGGACGGATTCTACTCGACGGAACCGAGCGCGGTCAGGTGGAGGAAACAAGCTGGTTTCGTCAGTTGAGCTATATCTCGCAACATCCGTATCTGTATGCCGGAACACTGGCAGAAAACATCGCGATTGGTGAGCTTCGTCAAGCGACGCCGGAAGAGATTTTCGAAGCGGCGCAGGCGGCAGGGCTCGAGGAGTTGATTGCGACGTTGCCTGAAGGGATCGACACGGTGATCGGAGAAGGTGGACGCGGTCTATCGGGTGGCGAAAAACAGCGTGTTGCGTTAGCACGAGCGTTCTTGAAACGCCCGAACGTCGTCGTCTTTGATGAACCGACGACTGGACTTGATGTCAAAACGGAGCGACTGCTCCAACAAGCGATTGAGCAACTCGGACAATCGGCAACGGTCATCACTGTCGCGCACCGTTTGCATACGATTGAACGATCGGATCAAATCGTCGTTCTCGACGGCGGACGAATCGTCGATCGTGGCACCCATGATGAATTGCTTGGTCGAGATTCGGAATATGCGCGGATGCGTAGCGTCCAGAGAGGGGAGGAAACACGATGAAGGAATTATTAGGAGTCTTTCGGTTGATGGTGCATCAAAAACGCGATATCGCCTGGTCGATCTTCTTCGGTGTCCTCGCCGGTGTGACAGCGGTCGGTTTATTCGCAGCAAGTGGTTACCTGATTTCAAAGGCAGCCTTGTTGCCACCGATCCAGACACTCGCCGTCTTGATCGCCCTGCAAAAAGTGTCGAGTCTGACGCGCGCCGTCAGTCGGTATGCGGAACGCTATTATTCGCACCGGGCGACGTTTACGATCCTTAGTGACATCCGAACATCATTTTACCGTCGTCTCGAGCCGCTTGCGCCAGGGATTTTTGGTAAGTACCGCAGTGGGGATTTACTTGCGCGGATCGTCGGGGATGTCGAGAGTCTGCAAAATACGTTCTTACGTGTCCTCTATCCACCGATCGTGTTGCTGCTCGTTTTCTTCTGTACGATCTTTTTCGTCAGTTTCTTCTCATGGACGATTGCCGGGATTCTGTTGCTTGGTTTAATTCTGACCGGTTTCTTGATTCCGGGATGGTTCGCGTACCGTGAACAACGCTTTGCCCGTTCAGTCCGTGTTCGACGTGGTGACTTGTCGACAGAAGTGACAGAGTTATTCCAAGGCTATCGTGATTTGAAGATTTACCAACAGCTCGACCAAAAGGAACAGGACTTGAATGCCGTCGCGAAACGGTATGTCGAGGAAGAGAAACGTAATGGTTTACACGCTGTCTCGAACCTGGCCTTAAATACGATGGTGACGTTGATCATCTCTTGGCTTGTCCTCGGTGTGGGTGCCTATCTCGTCGCAAGCGGACAACTCGAGGGAGTTTTCCTCGCTTTACTCGTCATGACATCGCTGACCGTCTTTGAAAATGCGGCACCGATGGCGATCTTACCCGGCTTTTTTGAAGACAGCCGGCATGCTGCGAAACGACTCGATGAAGTCGTGACTGAGCAAGAGGAGCCGACGTACGCTCCGTTCGTCCTCGATCAGGCACCGTCCTTTGAAACGAATGCGCTGACGTTTACGTTTCCTGATGCACCCCGTCCAGTCTTACGTGACGTCACTGTTTCGATTCCAGCTGGTAAGAAGACGGCAATCGTCGGAGCGAGTGGTTCTGGGAAATCAACGTTACTTCAATTGATGTTACGGATGTATCCGACGGACGGATTAACGATTGCTGGACAGGACAGTCAGACGGTTGATCCGGAAGGACTCTGGCAGCACGCGAATGTCGTCTTGCAACAAAATCACTACTTTTATGGAACGCTTCGTGATAATCTACTGCTCGCAAACGAAGCAGCGACGGACGAAGCGATGCGACAAGCACTCGACGATGTCGGATTAACGACATTCGAGTTGAGTGATCGTGTGTTTGAAAAAGGAGAGAACTTATCCGGAGGAGAAAAACAGCGGCTAGCGATTGCCCGCGTGCTCTTGCGGGAAGCATCGCTTTACTTGCTTGACGAACCGACGTCATCCGTTGATTCTTTGACGGAACAGATGATTCTCAAGCGACTGTTTGCGCGAGCAACGGATGCGACACTCGTCCTCGTCAGCCACCGCTTAGCGGGTCTTGAAGCGATGGATCAAATCATCGTCATGGATCAAGGACAAGTCATCGAAGTCGGAACGTATGCCGAATTGATGACACGACAAGGGGCATTTTATGAGTTAAAACAAGTCGAACAATCTGTGTTTGCTCCAATTGGATAAAAAGTATGGAAGGCAATGAATCAAGTAAGGTTCATTGTCTTTTTTATTTAGCTTGGAAGAACTGAAAAGACATGACAGTCTACTTCTGAAATGGTAAAGTCTAGAAAAAACATAGGGGGATTTTATGCATATCGAACAATCATCCATCGTTGTCGATCAGACGACCGTTTCATATGATCATTTTCAGATGGGATCCAAACAGGTCTGCTTCTTGATTTCGGGAGCATCGTACGTATACGACCATCCATACTTTTACTACAGTCGAATGGCATTACTCGCGCGAGGCATCGATGTCATCTGCATTCACTATGTGACAGAAGATCTATTTTCAATGTCAGACGCTGAATCAAATGCCTGCATGACGCGCCGGGTTGACGCTGTCGTCTCGGAAGTGCTGGCAAAGCATCCATACGAAAACGTTCAGTTTATCGCAAAATCGTTAGGCACGATTCCGCTTGCCGCGTTACTTGCTAAGCCGAGTCTACAGACAGCGCGCTTCGTTTTCTTAACACCCGTCCTAAATGAAGTGGTTGAACAAATCGCCACATCGACGCAAGCTGGACTGATCGTCATTGGCACGGCCGATAAGTTTTATGATGAGGCAGCACTTGAAACGTGTCGGACATCACAATTAATGATCGATGTTATCGAAGGAGCGAATCATTCACTCGATCAAGGATTTGAGGTCGATTCGTCACTTGCAGTTCTCGGACATGTCATTCGTCAGATCGAAGCCAGTCTATTCGAACCGCTACATAAGTAAAAAATCCGTCCAGCAGAGAGGCTGCTGGACGGATTTTTTAGTATGGACGAAGTAAGGCGCGAACGGGACTACCATCGCCGTCGACGAGCGGGAGCGGGACGGCATTCAAGTGATAATCACCAGGCGTGATCGCATCGAGGACGAGTCCTTCGAGGATATGGACTCCATGCTGCGCCAGTGCGTGATGGGCTGCCATTTCCTTGCTATCGATCGCATCGACACTTGGTAAGTCGAGACCAATCAGCGAAATCCCGAGTTCTCCGAGACGCTCAGCAAGACTTGGTGTCAACACAGGAATCGTCTCTGGGAAAGTCGATTTGTCGATCCAACCATCCGTTTTGATGATCAAGCGTTGGACGTCATTTAGCTCAAAGCCATCTAAATCAGCGGCTGTGATTTCTGTACGACCTGGTAAGTAAATGACACGCGCATGTCCGATATAGAGGTCTGGATCCAGGTCGATGATTTTTTGTCCGGCATCATCAAAATGAAACGGCGCGTCGACATGGGTACCGGTATGCAGACTCATCGTAACTTTGCCGACGTTAACGGAACCGGTCTCTGCCTTATTCCATGTCAATGTCGCTTCAAACGGTGTATCCCCCGGCCACGTCGTGACGTGACGATCAAGTGGTTGTGAAACATCAATCCATCGTGTCATCGTTTCATCCTCCTCATAATGTCGTGCGGACCGACCACAGTTCCGGGAAGAACCGGTGGTCGAGCACACGCCGTAGATAACTGACACCAGACGAACCGCCCGTTCCTGGCTTTTGTCCGATGATCCGTTCGACGGTACTCATATGGTTAAAGCGCCACATCTGTTGCTGGCTCCCGATATCCAGTAATTTTTCACCGAGTTCATACAGATCCCAGTATTGCTCGACATCTCGATAGACGCTTGCCCAAGCGGCCTCGACACTTGCATTCGGCGTCCAGTCTTCCGTGACATCACGCTCAAGGACGGACTCGTCGATCGGTAGTCCATGACGCGCCATCGCGCGAATCGTTTCATCATAGATGCTTGGTGTCTTCAAGTCTTCGAGCATCATCGGATAGAGTATTTCATCATGTGCATAGACTTTTAGCATCTGCTCATTCTTGAAACCGAGCGCGAATTCGATTTGACGGTTTTGATACGACTGAAAACCGGACGAATGACCGAGCGCGTCACGGAATTCCAGATATTCGGCAGGGGTCAAGGTCGACAAGACATTCCACGACTGAATCAACTGGTGCTGAATCTTTGAGATGCGTGCGAGCATCTTAAACGATGATTCGAGATCATCGTTTGCGACCGCTTGCGTCGCTGCACGCATCTCATGCAGGATCAGCTTCATCCAGAGTTCGCTCGTTTGATGAATGATGATGAACAGCATCTCATCATGATGCCCCGATAAGCGATGTTGACTCGTAAGCAATGGATCTAGTTGCAAATAATCCCCGTAGGACATATCTTTCTTAAAATCCGTTTGAATCGATGCTTCAACAGACGTAGGATCTGTCTTTGTCATTCCCATTCATCCCCTTTATCGAGTTAATTCAGTTTTCGTTTTTCAGCGGTCTTCAGTTGTTCTGGATGCGCCCGTTTCCAGAAGAAATAGGCGATAGACAAGAACACTAACCACGGTACACCAAACTTCAAGACGATTTGGAAATCTGTGAACCATGTCGTCAGGACGAGTGCGAATAATAACAATGCACCGAGGGCAGTCAGATACGGATAGCCCATCATCCGAACCGGTAACGTCCGTCCACCTTCACGTTCCCAGGCTTTACGGAAGTAGAGGTGGGAGATGAAAATCATGAACCATGTGAAAATCGCCCCGAACATCGAAATCCCCATCATGAACGGATAAGAGACGCTCGACTGACTGCTGATGATCGCTGCGAGAAAAATGCCGAGCGTTGATAAGGCGAGTGCGAAGAGCGGTACACCTTTTCGATTTAAACGACCAAATACTTTTGGCGCATACGTTGCCTTGGATAATGAATACATCATCCGTGTCGAAGCATACAGTTGACTGTTCATCGCGGAGAGCGCTGCTGTCAGGATGATGAAGTTCATGATACCGCCTGCATATGGAATCGATAGCATCTCCATTACTTTGACGAACGGACTTTGATCGACGCCGCCTGCTTGTTGCCACGGGACGATCATCAACATCAAAGCAATCGTGACGACATAAAACGTCGAGAGACGGAAGACCGTCGCTTTTAATGCTTTCGGTACGGCAACGTCCGGGTCCTTTGCTTCACCGGCAGTGACAGCAATCAATTCCGTTCCGAGGAAACTGAACAGGGAGATGAAGATCGCAATCCAGAGACCCGAGAAGCCGAATGGCATGAAGCCACCATCATTCGTGAAGTTTTGTGGACCGATCTCAGGGCTCGGACTACCGATGACCAAGTAAGCACCAAGCAGGATGAACAGTAAGATGGCACTAATCTTAATGACCGAGAACCAGTACTCAAAGGTTGCGAACGTATTGACTGTCGTAGCATTAATGTAAATTAACGCGGCAGCGAATACGAGAATCCAGACAACCCCGGGAACGTCCGGGAACCAGTATTTCATATAGATGGCGATCGCACTAACTTCAACGCCGATTGCGAGAACGTTTGCGATCCAGTACGAATAGCGGACGAGAAAACCCGCGTACGGGCTAATGTATCGTTCGGCAATCGTACCGAATGAGCCAGATGTCGGATGGGCGACCGTCATTTCAGCCAGACAGCCCATTAAAAGTAGGACGATGAAGGCGCCGACTGCGTAACTGATCAAAACGCTCGGTCCAGCAAGCCCGATTGCAAGCCCACTTCCGAGGAAGAGACCGGTACCGATCGCGCAGCCCATTGCAATCATCGTGAGTTGACGTGTCTTGAGTTCACGCCGTAGTTCAGTAGGTTGTTCCATGGTGTACTCCTTAAGCAACGACTTCGCGTTCATTCGCGAAACGTTCGTATTCTTTATCTTCCATGATTCGTTTAAGTGTCGCGACGACGTCATAGACATCGGTAAACGTGTTGTAAAGCGCGACGGGTGCTAGACGGACAATGTTCGGTGCCCGGAAATCGGGGATGATCCGATTTTCCTTGAGTGCTTTACAGATCCGCGCCGCTTCCGGGTGCTCGAGGCTGAGATGCGCCCCACGGCGTTTATCGTCAATTGGATTTCCGATGACGAAACCGTACGGTATGAGTTCCTGCTCGACAAGGTCCATCATGTACTGCGTCAGGGCGAGTGACTTCGTTCGGACGGCTTCAATACCGACTTCGTCAAACATCTCTAACGCACCGATTTGTGGGGCGAGACTTAAGACGTGTGGTGTTCCAATCTGGAAGGCACCTGCGTGCGCGGCCGGTGTCATCGTGTGATCCATGTCAAACTGCTTGTCCTTGCGCGAACCGAACCAGCCCGTCAGCCCAGGCAACGTTCCGAAATGACGTTCGTGGACGAATAATCCACCGACTGTTCCAGGACCGCCGTTCAAGTGCTTGTAATTACACCAGTAAGCAAAGTCGACGCCCCAGTCATGGAAAGCGTGCGGAACGGCTCCGACGGAGTGACAGCCATCAAAACCAATCAAGATGCCGCGGTCGTGTGCCGCTTTCGTTAAACGCTCCATATCGAGAATCTGTCCGCTTCGGTACAGCACGGCAGGCAAGACAATCAAAGCGATATCGTCTGTCATCGCGGCAATAATATCGTCCTCCTCTAAAAAGCGACCATCATGACTTGGTACTTGGACGAGATGTGTCTCCGGATCCAGTCCGCGTAAACGAAGCTGACTTTGTAAAGCATAGATATCCGACGGGAACGTCAGCGCATCCGCTAAAATCTTATCTCGTCCTTCTGTTGGTTGGAAGAATGTCGCGACGAGTTGATGTAGATTGACGGTCGTCGAACCGGTGACCATGACTTCTTCCGCTTGTGCGCCGACAAGCGGAGCGTTGAGGGTAGCGAGACGTTCTGATAATTCGAACCAAGGATGACGTCCTTTCATCCAGCCGTCGATTCCGAGTTCTTTCCAGTCTGATAGCGACTCGAGCAACGTCTTCTCGGCACGCTTCGATAATAAACCGAGCGAGTTTCCGTCCATATAGATACTACCCGGTTGCAGATAAAACTCATCACGATAGGTGGACAATACATCTTGCTCGTCCCGAGCAACGGCATCCGTCCGTTTTGCTTGTAATGTCATACGTCATCCTCCTCAAATGAATACTCAATCAATTTTGACAAAAGCGTAGCAAACAAATTGACATTGTGTCAATATTATCGAATAGAGAAAACAGAAGGAGTGAAGGACATGTCATCTTCTCAACCAGAAAAAATCGATAAACGGCATCTGCGCACAGTGCGGACACGCGAAAAACTGTTGAGTGCGGCACGTGACGTCTTCTTAGAACAAGGGTTTCAAACGGCAACGATTTCACAAGTGATCAAACAAGCTGGCGTCGGCTACGGAACAGCCTACGTGCATTTTGAAGGGAAAGATGAGTTGCTCGTCGTCCTGATGGAAGATGTCATGAGTCGTTTCCATGCGATTGCGGAACGAACATTTGAACCGACGACGCCGCTAGAGGCAAAGGAACGTATCGTGACGCAAGCTACGGATTTCTTACGTCTCGCGGAAGAAGAACGAGCGATGCTACGGATCGTTGAGCAAGCAATCGGCGTCTCTTACATCGTCCGTGCGAAATGGAAAGCGATTCGAGAACGCTTCATTGATCGGATCAGTCAGGACATTCAATATGCTCAGGAGACAGGACTCGCGCGACAAGATGTCGATTCGAAGCTCGTCGCCCGTGGCTGGTTCTTCGCGAACGAGATGTATTTATTCGAAGTCGTCCGTGAAGAAGCAACAGCGACGATTGAAGAGATCGCACACGTCTTAGCGACGATTTATACGCAAGGACTCTACCGGATCGAGGATTGATGAACGGACAGGAAGGGAACGTTTCAAAGTAGAAGGGAGCGTGACCGGGATGGCGTTTGATTACGATCTCGATTTCAAGACGACGGATTTTCGTAAGGAGCCGGAAAAGTACCGGGTCGGACGCGGAGAGCAAGGTGTTTTGCTCGTCGAACCATATAAAAGTGAGATTTTGCCGCATTGGCGTTTTAAGACGCCGGACATCGCGAAGGAATCTTCCGAGAAAATTTATGAGATGTATTTAGCTTATAAAGAAGACGGAGACTTCGTCGGTATGGATATGGCGCGGAAGTTCATTCAGATGGGACATACGCGCGCGCGACGTTACGCGAACTATAAGGGTGGGCGTAAATATAAAGATAAAGAGACCAAAGAATTGCACACGCGCGAGATCGACGAAGAAAAAGCAAAATCTGCGGCTATCTTCCAAGAAAAATGGGATTTGATCCGGGCAGATGAAGAATACCTTGAACTTAAACGTGCGCATCAAAAGCAGTACGGATAAGTCATTTCAAAATAAAGGGAATCCATTCAAACCATGCGATACTGAAAAGAAAACGGGAGGCCTCGGTATGAATCGTTGGTGGGTTCCGCTGTATCCGATTGGTCTGTTTTTACTGGTCGATCACTTTTTCTATGATATTTCATTGATATGGCTTATCATGCTTGGTATTGTGAGCATCCTTTTAAGTATCCGTCCGAAGCGACGATCCTTTTCGTCATATCGTCCGTTAATGATTGGGACACTTTTGATCGGCTGTGGTCTGATGCCGTGGTTGACGCTGGATTTTACAGGAGTCGTCTTCGTCTTCTTGTTAACAGAAATCGCTGCAAAACTGCTCGTGTCAGTAACGGAGGAACAATTCGTATGACGAACGAATAGGGATAAAGGAAATAGCCTCGATTACTCTGTCCAATAGGATAGAGCGATCGAGGCTATTTTTGATTCGTTTAAGAACTCTGTTCGACCTTGGCAATTAATCGTGCTTGACGTTTTTGCCAGATGAATGATCCGATGAACGTCACGACGAGGAAGATCAGACCAAGTGCGAATGGATAGAAAATGTTGACGTCATACAGTACACCGGCAAGCGTCGGTCCGAGCACGTTCCCGATGCTCATATAGGCATTGTTCATTCCCATAGCAAAGCCTTGCTCATTACCAGCGAGCTTTGAAATCATCGTATTCAAGACGGGGCGTAAAATCGATGTCGCAAGGAAGATGACGAGGGTAATCGCAAAGAATCCACCGTAACTTGATGTCAATAATGACAACAGGAAGCCGAGTGCTACGATGAACAGGAACAGGTTCAGGACCTTTCCTTCGCCTAAATTACGGGATAACTTATCGACGATGAAGATTTGAGCAATGACGCTGATGATTCCAGTTGACGTCACCATGATCGCGATGTCCTTCGGTGAAGCACCGAATTGATCATCAACGAACAGACCGAGTACCGATTCGTATGCCATGAGACCAAAGCTCATGACGAGTGTAATGACGAGCGGTACGAAGTACGGTTTTTTAAACGATGTCCCCAGTTTCTTAAACATCGACCCTTCATCTGGTGCCATCGCTGTTGCATCGTGTTGTTCGCTTTCTTGAAGTAACAGGACGCTGAATAAGACAGCTGCACCCGAGACGATCGCTGAGATGAGCAACGGCAATTTTAAGTCATACTCGGCAAGGAATCCACCGATTCCTGGACCGATGACGATCCCGAGTGACATCGCAGCTGAGACATAGCTGTTTCCTTTTGCACGTTGATCCATCGTCGTGATGTCCGCAACGTAAGCAAAAATCGCTGGAATCAGGAGTGCGGCACCGGCACCACCGATTGCGCGCGAGATGTAGAGAACCGTGACAGAGTTTGAGAAATAGAAGACAAACATCGAGAGCGTCAAGCCGATCAATCCATAGATGATCATCTTACGACGACCATATTGATCTGCCCATTTACCAGCAATCGGTGACATGACGAGCTGTGCTCCGGCAAAGATGGCAATCATTAATCCAGCCGCCGTTCCACCTTGTCCAATCGACGCTAAGTAAGCGGGTAGAATCGGAATGATGATCCCGAAGCTCCCGACCGCAATAAACATATTGATCATGAGGACCGTTAATTTTTTTCGTTGATCCGCGTGCAAGGGGACCCCTTCTTTCGACCCGCTTTTTGTAAGCGGTTATTTGTTTCACCTTCATTATCTTAGATTCAAGCTAAAGCGTCTGTCAACGTAGACGAGTCGATGATTTGAAAAAGACTCTATCCTTCAAGAAGGATAGAGCCAATTCAAACTTATTGCTCTTTTTTGAATAACCATTTGACGTTCGGTGACAGCAACGGTCGGAAAATCGTCACGATGGGTCGACTCGACAGCAACCAGACGAATCCGGTAGCGAGTAAGAAAGAAAGTCCAATCAATAACAGTGGTGACTCCGTAATGGCTGGTGGAACCGAATCTCGGAACAAACGAACGATGAACGAGTGGATCAAATAGATCGCGAGCGTCTGAATTCCGATCTGGTCGAACCGTTCACCGAACGACCGATGCGGTACGAGCAGGAGAACGGAGAAGATCATGATGGTGCTGATGGCGTAAAGAAACAGTTGGATTGCCACTCCCTTGAGAAGCGGGACTTCGAATTCACCATACGTATCGCGGTAAAAGAGCCAGACCGTGTCAAACCCATTTTTTGTCCAGAGAATCATGAAGACGGCAATCAAGAGTGAGATGATCAGTCCGGTCAACCGCCCGATCGGTGCTGTCATCTGTTTTCGCCAGCCGGTATCAGTTAACCAGCCACGCTCCTTGACGAGATACCCCATCAAGAAGAACGGATAAAAGCTGACGACTTTTTGTAATGATAGGAAGTTCGTGATCGAATCTGGATTGGCGTTGATCAATAAGGCGAATAAGACACTGACAATCAGCGGAAAACGCATCGCTAGAAAAGCCGGTGTGACGGTCTGCCAAATGATAATGCCGAGCAAATACCAAAGCGTCCAGTTCGGAACGAGTGGATGAAGTAATCCATCGAGCATTTCCCGTAAGGAGTCATCCTGCGTGTAAGATAAATAAATTTCGTGAATCGACTGCCAGAGAAAATAGAGAACGACGAACGCGATGATTCGTTGTGGTCGCGCTTGTTTGAAGAAATAGCCACTCATGAAGATGAAGGCTGGCATATGCAACAGGTAAATGACGTTATATGCCATCTTGACGACATCATTTCCTGGTAAGTCACGGAACGTCTCGATCAAGTGACCAAAGACAACCGTGAAAATGAGTAGCACTTTATAGTTTCCAAGCCAATGATCGTACATAGGAGCGGTCACTGGTTTGATAGCAGTGGTCATTTTTTTTCACCAAGCAGAATTTGATCGACGAACCGGGCACTCGATTTCCCGTCCTGATGCTCGAAGAAGTACTCCGCGAATGCTTTGACGTTGTGCATTTCGAAGTCTTGATTTTTAATTCGCTCAATCAACTCTTCTGATGTCTTGACGATCGGACCAGGTACGAATTCCTCGAAATCATAGTAAAAATCACGTTTCGAGATATAGTCTTCAAGATCGTACGCGAAGAACAACATAGGTCGATTCAATAGAGAGAACTCGAAGCACGTCGATGAGTAATCCGTGATTAAAATGTCTGAGACGAACAGCAATTCATTGATTTCACGATGATCCGTCAAATCAAGGAAGAAGTCGGCATAGACTTCAGGAATCTCCATCCGACGACGGATGAACGGGTGGAGTTTTAGGACAAAGACATACTCCTCATGAAGTGCTTCATACAATGCATCGAGATCCAGCTGATCAAAATCATAATAGGCACTCTTCGCACCATTTCCTCGGAATGTCGGAGCAAACATGATGACTTTCTTTTGTTTGAAGATTGGATATTCCTCATAAATACGTGCTTTCGCTTCCTCGATGAACGGTTGATCGAAGAACATATCCGTTCGAGGAATACCGGTCGCGACGACTTGATCTTCCCGTAAACCAAAACCTTCTGCGTAATGACGGGCGACATTATGAGAGCTAACGATCGCTTTCGTGTAGTTCCGGTGACTGAGCGAGTTCGCACTTGGACCACCTGGTTTTCCGAGGCGACTGTAACCGAACGTCTTGAAGGCGCCAACGGCATGCCAGACTTGAACGAGGTCACTGCCTTTACGAATATTTAACGGATAGATCATCGGATAGAAATCATCGACAAGAATCGTCTTTGCTGTCGCTAAGTGATATGGCAGCGTAAACTTATCACGCCAATCACGGCGAGACTGGAGATTCGGTTTGAAGAACGTCTTCACATCAAGATCGAGATTGCGACGCTCGACTTCATCCAAGATATAGGCAAAGTTACCGCTAATATCGCTCCGTGAGTCGGAAGCGAGGATGACTTTATTCTCTTGGATCGGTTGGGTCCATTTCGTAACGTTATAAATCGCCTTGAACGTAAAACGACGGAACTTGAACGCCCGTTTTTTCATGTTCTTCTTCCATTTTTTATACCGGTTAATGACTTGAATTAGACGTTTCGTTTCGCCTTTCTTCAGGGAATGGAAACCTAAAGAGTTGCTGTATTGCGAATACTGCACGACAAGTTCGTACTCAAGTAAGATTAACGCGTTACTATGTTTCGTATCAACGCGGTAAGCGACAGGGATAAGTGAACGTGTATCACCAAAAGGCGCTTCATGTAAGATCGTCTTACCTTGGACGATGGCGAAGAAGGCATCAAAATAACCCATCGGCAACGGACGACCTGTTGGCGTGATATGGTTCAAATTTAATTCGCCTGTAAAGGACTCTTCCGTCCAGGCTCCTTCAAATGGGAAACGGCAGATGAATGTCCGTTTATTTCGTTTATTACGAAAAACGATGGCACGTTCGAGTGGTACCGATGCTTCAACAGGTTCAGACTGGATATAATCGTCGTCCGGTTCCTCTGTATCAACTTGCTGTTGCAATGAAGGATTTTCAAATAATGTTTGTTCGGCGTGCAAAAAATCAGTCAACCCGCTTAAACGTGCTTCGAAACGAAACGTCGTTCCGGCTAACTCTAAGTAGGTGACCTCAGCATGTAAAGTAGGCATAAGTGTCTCTTCTGTCAAAACCATCTCTCCTCGCTCGAATAATTACATTACATTTACACAATACGGATAAAATTTTAAAACGCAGTTGAACATAGTATAGTGAAACTAGAAATCACCACTCATTATATCGTGAGACATTAAATTTAATAGGGATTTCTTTATTTTTTTGTGTTTTTGTAAAATAACACTTCAACACAGACTGCATCACTACACATACCCTGAAGGATAGGGAGAGAAAACCGAAATACGATTATTTCATAAGGGAGGGAAGCAGGTCGTCTCGTTTGGAACAGGCAACGAGACACTGCGTCAGAAGATGATTTATGCAGCCATTTTAGCTGGAGGAAAAGGAACACGAATGGGGAATGTCGATCGCCCGAAACAATTCTTATCGATCGGAGAACGTCCGATCATCGTCCATACAGTAGAGAAATTCTTGTTACATGAGGATTTTGACCGCATCATCATCGTCACACCGACTGCTTGGATTAACTATACACGCGATATTTTGGAGAAATACATCGGAAAAGATGAACGTCTTGTCATTACACCGGGTGGACAAGATCGAAATGAATCAATCATGGCAGCCGTGAACTGGATTGAAGAGAAAAATGGTCTGTCTGAAGAAGACATCATCGTCACGCACGACGCCGTCCGTCCGTTCCTGACGCACCGCATCATTAAGGAAAACATCGAAGCAGCGCAAGAGTTCGGTTCATGCGACACGGTCATTTCAGCGATCGATACGATCGTCGCGTCAACGAACGGCAAAACGATCACGGATATTCCGGTTCGTGATCAAATGTATCAAGGGCAAACACCACAAAGTTTCCAAATCACGAAGTTAAAATCGCATTATGAGTCACTCTCAACGGAAGAACGGGCGATTTTGACGGATGCTTGTAAGATTCTTCTTCTGAAAGGAGAAGATGTGGCGCTCGTCACGGGGGAACTGTTCAATATTAAAGTGACGACACCATACGACCTACGGATCGCGAATGCTATCTTGAAGGAGCGGATTCATCAATGATTAACCAAGTCTATCAACTCGTCGCCCCGCGTCAGATTGAAGTGACCTATGATGAGCGATCACTGAATACCGATCGTGTCGTCGTGCGTCCGACATATCTATCGATTTGTCACGCCGATCAACGCTACTTCACAGGTAGTCGTAGTGCGGAAGTATTGGCGAAAAAATTACCGATGGCCATGATTCATGAGGGAATCGGAAAAGTCGTCCATGATCCAAGCGGTACATTCAAAAAGGGAACGCTCGTTGCGATGGTACCGAATACACCGACGGAAGATGATGATATCATTGGTGAAAACTATCTGCGCACGAGTCGTTTTCGTTCGAGTGGATATGACGGCTATATGCAAGACTATGTGTTCTTGAAAGCGGATCGTCTCGTTGAGGTACCGATCGATCTTGATCCTGAAGTCGCGGCATTCACCGAACTTGTCAGTGTATCGGTCCATGCTTTGACTCGCTTTGAAAAGATTGCGCACCCGCGCCGTGAGACGTTCGGTGTTTGGGGAGATGGAAATCTTGGTTTCATCACGGCACTTTTGTTGCGTAAATTATATCCGGAAGCAAAACTACTCGTCTTCGGTAAAACCCAGTCGAAGCTCGACTACTTCTCGTTTGCGGACGAGACATATCACATCGACCAGATTCCAACTGATGTCTCCTTCAACCACGGTTTCGAATGCGTCGGTGGAATCGGTAGCCAATATGCGATCAATCAGATGATCGATTACATTATTCCAGAAGGCACGATGGCATTGCTCGGTGTGTCAGAAGATGCCGTCGCGATCAACACGCGGATGATTCTTGAAAAAGGACTGCGTGTCTACGGATCAAGTCGAAGTACACCGGCTGATTTCGCACGGACGATGGAATTGTATCAAACTCATCCGGACATTCCAGCCTATCTATCGAATCTGGTTTCGGGCGTATTCCAAATCCGACAAATCGAAGATATTCATAAAGCGTTTGAAAACGATTTAACGAATCGCTTCGGAAAGACGGTCATGGAATGGTGCATGTGATGATATGCGCTGAAAAAGAGGAGAATCGTCTATGAAACAAAAAATTCGGTTATTGCAACGACGGACGGTCCACTATTTGCTTGCTATGACATATTGGTTGACGAAGCGACTGCCGATCCAATCAAAGAAAGTCGTTTTTGCGACCTATCGTTCCGATCGTCTCGTCGATAACTTTCGTGCCGTCTACGATGAACTAGAGCGACGCGATTTAGGATATGAATACGTTTTTTTGTTGAAACGATTTCCTCAATCGTTGGTGGGACAAATTCAATACGTCTTCCACATGATGCGAGCGACGTATGAATTAGCGACTGCCCGTTATTTCATCATCGATGATTATTATTATCCTGTATATGTCTCGTCCTTACGGAAAGGAACAGAAGTCATTCAGCTATGGCATGCTTGTGGAGCCTTTAAAAAGTTCGGCTATAGTGTGCTTGATAAATCCTATTCGCCGGATGATGATTATTTGAAGATGGTCCAGATTCACCGGAATTATAGCAAGGTCTATGTTTCCGGTGAAGCCTGTGTCGCACCTTATGCGGATGCTTTCGGGATGACGCAGGAACGGATTTATCCGTTAGGGGTTCCACGGACGGATCAGCTACTGAATACAGCACGACAAGCCCGTGTGCGAGAAAAATTGTATGACCGTTACCCAGAGTGGCGCAAGAAACGAATCATCCTGCTCGCGCCGACATTCCGTGGAAACGGACAGACGACAGCACATTACGATCAAGAACTTGATTTTGAGAAGTTCCGTCATGAGCTTGGACCGGATACAGTCCTCTTATTACGGATGCATCCGTTCGTTCTTAATCCACCAATCGTACCGGACGCGTATTCGGATCAAATCATTAACATGACAGACTATCCGGACATCAATGATCTGATGCAGATTGCGGATATTCTGATCACGGATTATTCATCTGTCATCTTCGAGTTTGCCTTGTTGCAGAAGCCAATGATTTTCCTTGTTAACGATCTGCAGTCGTACAAAGCAGAACGCGATTTCTATTTCCCGTATGAATCCTTCGTACCGGGACCGATTGTCTCGACGTTCGAAGACGTCATCGCTTGGATTAAACGCGGGCAATTCGATACGCAGAAGATCGAGACGTTCGCGAATCAGTTCTTTACGTATCAGGACGGGGAAGCAACCAAACGAATTGTCGATCATTTGTTATATGACACGATTCCGGAAGCACCTGTCTATACGAAAACGCCGGTATGAACACAAAAAAACGTTCCGATTGCGTCTCCATTTGGGGAGAGAGACGTCATCGGAACGTTTTTATTTTGAATTGGGGCTTGATTGGCGCGAGCAGGGGTAGCTCGCAGAATGCGCACCTCTTAAAAGTGCGTCAACTTGTCCTTCAGGGACGTTCTCGGTTTGACAGGTGGAACGAGGGCTGGCCAGCCGATTTGAATGACGCCGAGAACTCGTTCATTTTCTGAAGCGTGAACGAGTGAAGCATATTCTGGTGTAAACCAATGTTTTCCGCTCTTCCAGCAGCAACCAAGGCCGCGCTCTGTCGCCACCAACTGTAGATTTTGAATCATGGCAGCTGTTGCGAGTGTATCCTCTAGCTGTTGATCCGGTGTCCCTTGTACCTGACAAAGTACTGTTAAGTAAACCGGGACTTCCCGTAATTTTTGTTCAGCCTGTTGACGTTGTTCAGATGTTTTCGTCTCGAATTGACCACGCGCTGTCAGTAACTCCATCAAAGCATCGACGTACCGAGTTTGTCCCTCTTCGATTGCGAGAACAAAACGCCAAGGTTCTCGTAATTTATGATTCGGGGCATACATCGCCGTTTCGAGTAATGCCTCTACTAATTCGACTGGAACTGGTTGTTCCGTATAAGACCGGATGGACCGGCGTGTTTCAATCACTTGTTGGACATGCATCCGTTTCATCTCCTCACTGAGTACTTTTTCACTATAGATGATAACGATTATCATTGTCAATGTTATTTGTCAGAAAACAAAAAGACGATTTCCAAGAGGAAATCATCTTTCGTTGAATTTGTATTAAGAGGCTTTTCGTTCCTCTTCTTGAGCAACAGTCGTTAGTTTCTTTTTCATGAGACGAATCCGGTACAACGCAAATAAATAATGGGCGAAATAAATCGTGAATCCCAGGAAAAGCGTTAATGCTACATGAATCTGAACGCCAGGAACAGCATGAAGCTGAATGAAGAGCAAGACAGCCATTGCCATCGTATAGAGCACCATTTCCACCGATTGTGGCATGACGCGTTGACGTTTTAGGAAAAAGGAACGCATGAGTGGTAGGACGACGAGACTGACGAGACGATCGACCAGACCGATGACGAGCACACTGATCACCATCGCTAAACCATTTTCAAAAGTGATTAATCGTGGAAAAACAAGATATGTGACGAGTAATAGTGGTCCAACTAACAAAAAGATTGAAATCGAGGCACGTGCAAAGACGAAGAGCCCGTTGACACTTGTTAAAAAGGCGCGAAAAATCTTTTGCGACCAAGGCGATGGTCGACCGACTTGCCAAGCAAAACAACAAGCAAAGATAAACGCATAAAATTGCAGAAAGGCAACCATAAAGCATCTCCTTTAGATATGAAACTCATTGTCCCTAGTGTATCGATTTTAAGAGAGAAGTGCAAAGAAGAACTTTTCACGAAGTATAGCAAAAGACCAGCTGATATGACATCAACTGGTCCTTCATGAATCAATCCAGATTTGGTTCTTTTTTTCCGTGCAAGAAGAAGGACAGAATCAATGCGAGCGCAGATAAAACGGTCGCAATCCAGAACGCGTCAGTGATCCCTTGGATCGTTGCTTGTTTTGTCAGCATCGTAAACCAACTCGTTGAAGCAGCTTGTGAGCTACCCAGCTGTTGTCCAAGATCGTTTAAATGTTGCGAAAGCGTCGGGTCGAGCGTCGTGAACTGATTCGCATCGTCTGCCAAGTGAGCCGTCGTTTGACGGGTCATGACGGTGACGAGAATTGCCGTTCCGATGGAGCCGGCGACTTGACGAAGTGTGTTTTGGGTTGCGTTTCCGTGCGGGATCATCTTCATCGGTAAAGCGTTCATACCGGCAGTCATGATCGGCATCATGATGAATGCCATACCGAATGACCGAAGCATGTAGATGCCCATGATGGAATAATACGACGTATCCATGTTTAATTGCGTCAATTCCCATGTCCCGTACGTCATCAACGTCAAACCGAAGATAGCGAGCGGTCGAATACCGAAGCGGTCAAATAAACGACCGGCAATCGGTCCGGTGATTCCCATGATCAGTGATCCGGGCAAAAGGAGAAGACCTGAATCGACCGGTGAAAAACCGCGAATGCTTTGAAGGTAAATCGGTAAAAGCAACATCCCACCGAACAACGCCATCGTGACGATGACATTGATGAAGAGGGTAAATGAAAATTCCGGAACCTTCAAGACGCGAATGTTCAACATCGGATCTTCCATCGACAGCTCACGCATTGCAAAAGCAGCAATTCCAATTAAGCCGATGACGATCGTGCTGATGACGATCGGGCTATCCCAGCCGTCATTCCCGGCTTCACTGAATCCATAAAGGAGACTGCCGAACCCAATCGTACTGAATAATACACCAAGTGCATCAAAAGAAGGTTTCGAGAGTGGCTGCGTCAGGCGGAACCAGGCCGTACCGAGTAACAATGTCACTAATCCAAAGAACGACATCGCATAAAACATGACGTGCCAATCATAGTTTTGGATGACATATCCCGTGATCGTTGGTCCGACTGCTGGAGCGAGAATCATCGCGATTCCGAGCATTCCCATGGCAGCGCCACGCTTATGCGGTGGGAACAATGTCATGAAGACATTTGATCCTAGTGGCATTAAGATACCAGCACCTGCCGCCTGAACGACACGCCCGATCATCATGACCGGGAAGTTCATCGCCATCGAACAGATGATTGATCCAAAGAAAAACAGTGTCATCGACGCGAGGAACAACTGGCGGAACGTATAACTGCGCATTAAAAAAGCACTGATCGGAATCAAGATCCCGTTGACGAGCATGAAACCTGTCGTCAACCACTGGGCAGTGGACGTCGACACGTTGAAGTCATTGATTAGAACCGGTAACGCGACATTAATCAACGTTTGGTTCAAAATAGCAATGAACATACCAATCAGTAAGACCGTCAGTACTTTCGGAATACTGACGTTTTCAGTCGATACTTGTTTTGAAGGTGCTGCGACTGGTGGTGTCACGGTCATCGTCGGTTCCGTCTCGAGGGACTCCTCAAGTGTCGGTCCGTCAGTGGCCAGTGCGATGTCGGATTGACGATTCCGGCGGGCGATCCAGTTGACGCCGATGATGATCAGAATCGTGAACGCACTATATCCGAACAAGAAGGTAGTAGACATGAACGTCCCTCCTTAATCCTTATGAATGCGGACGGTCACATTCATACCAGGTCGAATGTCGAGTGATTTTTCTTGCGAGAGTGATACTTTAACTGGAATGACTTGTGCGACTTTCGTGTAGTTCGCATTTCCGTTTGAAGAAGGCATCATCGAGAACGTCGAAGCTGTCGTCATTCCGATCTGTTCCACTTCACCAGAAAGTGTCGTGTCAGGATAGCTGTCGACATATACGTCAACGGTTTGTCCGACTTTGATTTCATCGATTTCTGTTTCTTCGATGTTCGCTGTGACCCAAAGGTCGTTTAAGTCAAAACCATAGGCAAGTGGTGTACCGGCTGCGACGAAGCCGTTCTTTGTCGCCATCGACTGAACGATCGTTGCCTTCGCAGGCATCGAAACAGAAAGATCTGTTGGTTTTTGTCCAGCTTGCGCAGTCATGATGTGACCAAGTGTTGCACCGCTGTCGAGCGATTCGCCTGTTTTAGCAGACCAGTCCGTTAATTTACCAGCGCTTGGGCTAGCAATCGTTATCATTTTGCCATCGATTTTCGCATTGTCTGTTTTGACATAGCTTGTTGCTTGATCGTAATAGTAGTATCCGACGACCCCACCACCGATCAAAACGATGAGTGTAACGATATTAATGATTAGTAATTTTTTCATACTCATGGGTGTGTTAGCATCCTTTCTTGTGTACAATCGATTCAAAAAAAGTACTCCTCTGGGGGGAGGAGTAATTAATATAGTTAATTATATGGATAGTTAGATAACAAACAACCAACAATTTCCGACAAAATGTTGGAAAAATAAATGATAACGGATTCATTTTTAAAAAGATGATGGAAAAGGAGTGAAATGCACATGAAAGAGAGCCGTGATCCACGACCAAAACGGTCACGTGACCGTATTACGATGGAATTGTTTCGTTTACTGAAGACAAATAGCTTTTCGAGCATCACCGTCAAGATGCTGACGGATGGGGCGGGTGTGAACCGCTCGACCTTTTATGCGCACTACACAGATAAATATGATTTGCTTGACCAAATCGTTGAGGAACAGATGATGGCACTCGAACAAGCGATTCGGATTACAGGTACAGGCACCGTATTTCCGACAGTCGAACAGGTCAGTCGTTATTTTGCTCGTTTGTTCATTCACATTGAAGAAAACGAATTGTTTTACCAAACGATGCTCGTTCAAGGTCCTATCAAAACGTTCATCTCACGTTTTCTTGATACGTTGAAAGAAAATTATCGCCTCGTCTTTCGATCCCAAGTCGCAGAGGATGCGACTTTCGTCGATCGGGATTTGTTACTGAACTATGTCATTGGTGGACAGTTAGGATTATTGATTTCCTGGTTGCGAAACGGTCGGCCATATTCATCCGCATATATGGCGGAGCAATTGAGCCGGATGATCGTCTTTGGAACGGTTGAAAGCATCGGTTTTCCGAAAGAAACGGAATAAGGTCATAGAAAAAGACACTCCCGCTAGGAAATGTCTCATATTCAAGCTTGTCGGAAGGCAAGTTCCTTCGTATAAATCGTACTTCGGTTTCGTCCGCTTTCTTTTGAGTAATACAACGCTTTATCTGCTTGTTGTAATGCTTCAAGAGACGTATGGGAACCACTAGAATGTGCAATCCCAAGCGAAATCGTGATTTGCAGATCAGGTACGTCTGCCGTCGGGAACAGGTTGCGTGCGACTGTCATCCGAGCCAACTCTGCGATTTTTTGAGCTTCTTTAGCTGTAGTGCTTGGTAAAATGATCAAAAACTCTTCACCACCGTACCGTCCGACGAGGTCATCCGGTCGTGTTAAGGAAGCGAGTGTCATGCCGAGTTGACGTAGGACATCATCCCCGGCGTCATGACCATATGTATCATTGACGTGCTTGAAGAAGTCGATGTCAATCAAGACAAGTGAATACCCTTGATCCGTTGAACCGACAAGTGACAGTGAATCATCGAGACGGCGCCGATTGGCAAGTCCGGTCAAAGCATCCGTCATCGCTAGTTTTTGTTGATACTGAATGTTTTCGAAGTGACGGCGTAATTCCGTCAGCAGTCGAAAAGCAACAAAGCCAGCCAATAGATTAAAGAAGATATAAGCGATTGAAATTTTAAAGAATGTCGACCAGCTGTTTGTCAGGATATAGATGGCAGGTAACGAATAGAGAACACCAATTGACACCAATAATTGAAAATGGCGTGTCGAGACATGAACGAATCGACGTACGATTCCGATCGTCGTAATGATTAAGACGATAATCAGTGTGGACAGATAAAAACCCTCCATTTGATCGACGGGTGTCAAAAAGTAACGTGTTCCGATGATCATTATACCGGCGACGATGGCGCTCGGGAAACCACCGAATAGCATAGCGATCGCGACTGGGATGATTCGTAAATCCACACGGGCGACATCGATCTGAATGCCATTGAACATCAACAAAACTGCAATCAGACCACAGACAGTTCCCAATATGAGGCGTGTACTCCAGCTGGAATTCAGCGAAATACGTGGTCGATTCCGAAATGGTAAGAATAAGAGAGTAATCGTCGTGAACAGTAGACAAAAGTTAATGATGAATTGATTCATGATGGACAACAAATCCTCCCAACTCCCCCAGCTAACAGATTTCCATATATATACTCCAGTATACTCATCTAGGTAACGGTTAGACAGAGGTAAATGTTTAGATAAAACATAAAAAACGGTAGAAAATCTACCGTTTTTTATGAAGACGAAGTGAGCGTATCCTCATCCATCGTCAGTAAAATCTTATCGAAGACGCGAATCATCGTTTCCAGTTCTTCTGCTGTTAAAGTTCCGAAGCGATCTTGTAAATAGTTTCTTCGGACGACCTCGAGTTCCCGAAAAGCACGCTCTCCATCATCCGTCAAAGCGAGGACAATCGAGCGACGATCTTCCGTCGAACGCGTCCGTGTGACATATCCTTGTTTATAGAGCTTATCCGTTAAAGCAGTGACTTGACTCGTCGCCAGCTCAAATTGTTCCGCAAGAAGTGTCGGACGCTGAGGACCGTTTTCTGAAAGACTCCGTAAGATGAAAAATTCGCTTCGGGTCGCTGTTCCTTCAAATAGTCGATTAAGTTCACGTCGCAGGGTACGAAGAATGACACGCATTTGTTCCTCGAGTCGGTAAGTCAGCAAATCACGTTCCTGTGGCATGCAAGCAGCATCCTTTCTCTCAGTGGACTTCTATCATTTAGTGTACTAAACATATCGGATTTTTACCATCTACTACCCCAGATTCAAAAAAGGCAATTGACAATTTCGTGGCGGTTTGTGTAATATGGCGTAGTAATAACTAATTTAATTCAGTTCTCACTCAACCAGTGGGATGGAGGTTGCAGTTCTTAAGAGTACGGTTACGGATGTCGTCAAGCGACAAATGAAGTGACCTGAAAGGAAGAATTGCCGAAATCAATCATCGCTTTGAAGATGATCGATTGGGATTAGATCGAATAGGTCTAATACTGTCACAAGTCGGGTATCACTTACTTGTGGAGAGCTATCTTTCACGACGGTAGAATGAGGCGCATTCATTTTATTATGTTGCGTTCTCATCTTCCATCTGGAAGATGAGGGCGCTTTTTGTTTTTTCATTCAAAAAGTGTCCTCTCAAAAAATCTAAACAGAGAGAAGCGAACGAAATGAACAAACTAGATGTGAAACAAACAACAGATTCGACAGCCGAAGGATTAAAACGTGGATTACAAGCCCGTCATATGTCGATGATCGCCATCGGTGGGGCAATCGGAACAGGACTTTTCATCGCGTCCGGTGCTTCCGTTGCAGCAGCAGGACCAGGTGGTGCACTCCTATCGTATGCAATCGTTGGTCTGATGGTCTACTTCCTAATGACGAGTCTTGGCGAAATGGCGGCGTATATGCCTGTCGCCGGATCCTTCTCGACATACGGGACAAAATTCGTCGATCCCTCATTCGGCTTTGCCCTCGGCTGGAACTACTGGTACAACTGGGCGGTCACGATCGCAGTTGAGCTCGTTGCAGCACAAATCGTTATGACGTATTGGTTCCCGGACGTTCCTGGATTTTACTTCAGTGCCTTATTCCTTTTACTCATGATCGGCTTGAACTACTTCTCCGTTAAAGGTTTTGGGGAAGCGGAGTATTGGTTCGCCATGATTAAAGTCGTCACTGTCATCGTCTTCTTAGTCGTCGGTGTTGCGATGATTTTCGGTGTCTTTACATCGGAGCCACCAGTTGGCTTTAAAAACTTTGCTCTCGGGGATGCGCCGTTCGTCGGTGGTATTCCTGCCGTCATCGGGATCATCCTCGTTGCTGGATTCAGTTTCCAAGGAACGGAACTAGTCGGAATTGCCGCAGGTGAATCGGAAAATCCGAAAAAAAACGTTCCAAAAGCAGTCAAACAAGTCTTCTGGCGCATTTTACTCTTCTACATCCTTGCGATTTTCGTCATCGGGATGCTTATTCCGTATACGAGCCCGAACTTGGTTTCCAATGACATCACGGACGTTGCCGTTAGTCCGTTTACGCTCGTCTTTGAAAAAGCAGGTCTTGCGTTCTCGGCAGCACTCATGAACGCCGTCATCTTGACATCTGTTCTATCTGCTGGTAACTCAGGTATGTATGCTTCCACACGGATGCTGTATACACTTGCTCGTCAAGGAGATGCACCAAAGTTCTTTGCAAAAGTGTCGAAAAATGGGGTACCGCGTAACGCCTTGCTTGCAACAGGAGCAATCGGTGCGCTCTGTTTCTTAACATCGATGTTCGGTGGACAAGTCTACCTGTGGTTACTCAATGCTTCAGGTATGACAGGATTCATCGCATGGCTCGGAATTGCGATCAGTCACTATCGTTTCCGTAAAGGATTCCTTGCACAAGGTCATTCGTTGAAAGATTTACCTTACGTGGCACCAGCGTTCCCGTTCGGTCCGCTGTTTGCATTCGGTCTTTGTTTCCTTGTCATCGTTGGTCAAAACTATGCAGCATTCCTTGCTGATCGAATTGATTGGGTCGGGATTGCCGCGACGTATGTCGGAATTCCGTTGTTCCTTGCCTTCTGGTTAGGACACAAATTCAAAAACCGGACGTCGATTGTTCGTTACGAAGAGATGGACTTCCCAGAACATCCACGTCAATCGTAATCAACTAGCCGCCTTCTATTTATAGAAGGTGGTTTTTTGTTCCTAAAAAAGAAAACGTTTTCTAAAATATAGTTTTGAAAAAGTATAAAAAAGGAATCAATGAATACATATTTGAGAATAGGAATTTTGAAAAAGAGAGGGAGGGAGATACATGACTACATCTGAATTATTTTTTACATTAGGTTCTGCAGCATTTTTCATGTTGCTCGTTGCCTACATATCGTACCGGTTGACGCGCGGGAAAACACAAGGTGTTGATGAGTACTTCTTAGCAGGTCGAGGGCTAAGTGGCGTGTTCATTGCCGGCTCGTTACTGCTGACCAATTTATCAGCAGAGCAGTTGATTGGGCTCAATGGGCAATCCTTTATGGGGAACATGTCAAGTATGGCATGGGAAGTCACAGCAGGCTTTGCTGCGATCATCATGGCCATCTATCTACTTCCGAAGTTTCTTGGACTTGGTATCTCGACGTTGCCGGAATACTTAAGTCACCGTTATGATGAGACGGTTCGTCGGATGACAGTTTTACTCTTTTTACTCGGATATATGTGTGTCACGATCCCTTCAATGCTGTACTCAGGTGGGATTGCTGTCTTGCAGTTGTTCGATGTCCCTGAGTTGTTCGGCCTCAGCTATACGCAGTCCCTCTGGTTAGTCGTTTGGGTCGTCGGGATCATCGGAGCGATTTATGCGATTTTTGGAGGACTACGTGCGGTGGCTGTCTCCGATACGTTGAATGGGATCGGACTCGTCTTCGTTGGATTCTTAGTTCCAGTACTTGGCTTTATTGCGCTTGGTGACGGGAACCTCCTTCAAGGGATGAAGACGATTGCAACTGTGCAACCGGAGAAGCTGAACGCAATCGGAAGCTCAACCGATGCCGTTCCGTTCTTCTCGATATTTACGGGAATCTTATTCGCAAATTTATTCTATTGGTCACTAAATCAATATGTCATTCAGCGTGTGCTCGGCGCAAAGGATTTAAAAGAAGGTCAAAAAGGAGTCTTAATGACAGGATTTTTGAAGTTGTTAGTTCCAGTCTTCATGCTGATTCCTGGAATCATTGCTTATCACTTGTATGGAAATACACTGACGAGCGGTGATTTATCATATCCTCGACTGATTACAGAATTGCTGCCAGTCTCGATGATGGGATTTTTCTTAGCTGTCTTACTCGGAGCCGTCTTCAGTTCGTTTAACTCGCTTTTAAACAGTATTGCAACACTTTTCGTACTGGATGTCTATCAGCCAGTGTTTGCGAAAGAGGCAAGTGATGAACATCTGATTCGCGTTAGTAAATGGTTTGGAACGATCGTTGCCTTGATTTCTTTCATCATTGCGCCGTTCTTAATGTATGCACCGGACGGCTTATGGAGTTTAATCCGACAATTCACAGGATTTTTCAACATTCCGATTCTTGTTATCGTATTAATGGGGATTTTCATGAAACGAATCCCGGCGATTGCAGCGAAAATCGTCATCATCTTTCACGTGTTCGCATATTACTTATTCGTCTTCGGTTTCAAACAACTGTTCGGTTGGGATCATGGCATTAGCTATATTCATGGGTACGGTATTCTACTCGTGATTGAAGTATTGTTCATGGTATTCATGGGGTATCGTTATCCAGCAGTCCAGTCAAAAAAGGTCAATCGACGATACTCTGTCGAGCTCATTCCATGGAAATTCGCGATTCCAGTCTCAATCCTATTATGTACATCTATCGTTTGGACGTACGTTTTGTTCTCAAAGATCGGACTAGCTTCGACAGTAGGCATCGTATCAACTTGGTTTTGGCCGGTTACGTTGGGGCTTGCTATTGCAACGATCATATTATGGCGTGTGTCGCTAAATGCTTGGGAAGCGAAGTACCGGACCTATCTCGAAGAAGAGTACCGTCAAGCTGAATAATCCTCTCGCAGAAGGTATGACATATCGGGTAAGATGAAAGAAAAACAGGAGGCGATCTTCGTGAATTACTGGTACCACTTTAAGCGTGCCTTCTTACCGATCGCATTATTGCTTGTGACGCTTGCCTTGTACCAAATGATTTATCGTTTGAATAACATCTGGTACTCGCTTGGAGGACTTCTTCTTGTCTTCGCGGCAATTTACTTCGTCATGCGTCGCCTAAAAACGAATCCAGAGGATTGAATGAGCAGGAAAGTCGAGTCCATTCTCTGAACGCGGTAAAATAGAGACATACAGAGGAGGGGAAGATAGATGGCAAAAGCAATATTTGCAGGTGGTTGTTTCTGGTGCATGGTCAAGCCATTCCATAAATATGATGGGGTAGAGCAGGTCATTTCAGGATATACCGGTGGTCATACAGAGAACCCGACTTATAAAGAGGTCTGTTCGGAAACGACAGGTCACTTGGAGGCGGTTGAAGTCACGTACGATCCGTCCGTCATTACGTATGAAGAATTACTCGATATCTTCTGGCGTCAAATCGACCCGACAGATGGCGGTGGTCAATTCAATGACCGTGGTGAATCATATCAGCCGGCTATTTTTTATGTCGATGAAGCGCAGCGTGAAGCAGCTGAACGTTCGAAAGCAGAGCTTGACGCATCAGGACGTTTCTCGCGTCCGGTCGCAGTAGAGATTCGTCCGGAAAAGCCGTTTTGGCCAGCAGAAGAATATCACCAAGATTATTATAAAAAGAATCCGTTCCGTTATCAGATGTATAGCGTCGGCTCAGGTCGCGCGAAATTCGTTAAGGAAGCGTGGAAGGATCATGGTAAGGAAAAAGAACTAAAAGAGCGCCTGACACCGATTCAGTATAAAGTCACACAAGAGAACGGGACAGAACCCGCTTTTCGTAACGAGTACTGGGATGAAGAACGTCCAGGTCTTTATGTCGATATCGTCGATGGTACACCACTCTTCACATCAAAAGATAAATTCCAGTCAAACTGCGGTTGGCCGAGCTTCGCTAAACCGATCTCAGAAGACAAGATGGAAGTCGAACTCGACACGAGTCATGGGATGACGCGGACGGAAGTACGCTCTGCGAATGCAGATAGTCATCTTGGTCACATTTTCGATGATGGTCCGACAGAGCTTGGTGGTCTACGCTATTGTATCAACTCAGCAGCGTTACGATTTATTCCGGTAGAAGAGCTTGATTCGGCAGGATACGGGGAATATAAAAAACATTTCGAGTAACATGTAGAGAGCAGTCAAACGATTTCGTTTTGACTGCTCTTTTTTTCAAATGGAAAGGAGAGGATCAGATGTTTCAGTCCGTGTATGAAGAGATTCGACAGATGACGATTGCAAAGGTACTTGATTTCTATGATCATGAAATCCGTCAGCTCGATGAGAAAGCACGTCAGGAAAAGTACGACAAGATGAGTTTGAGTCCATTTCGTTTTTTTCGGGGGAGTTCGCATCTTTTTTATTACGATGTGACCCGGATTCCGCTTGGTTTTGACACACCTCGTGATAAGCCAACTTGGATCCAAGGTGATCTTCACTTTGAGAACTTCGGTGTCCATGGCAATGCAAAAGGAGAAATCATCTACGACGTCAACGACTTTGATGAAGGATACTTAGGATCGTATTTATACGATTTGATTCGCATGGCAGTCTCTGTGCGATTATTCGCTGAAGAGGCAGGATATGATTCAGTCCCTGCAATTCGTAATTATGTTCTTGAATACTTACATGATTTAAAAAAGTATGCACTTGGAAAAGATCCAAGTGATGTTTGTTTTACACGGGATAATACAAAAGGACCAATCAAGAAATTAATCAAAAAAGCAGAAAAAAAACGTGAAGAATTAATGGGGGAGCGAACGGAACTGGTAGATGGCGTGAGACGATTTTGTACACTCCCGGATATGGAAGTAGTAGATGATGCGACACGAGCAGCAATTGAGTCTGCCTGGCCTTCCTACATCGAGACAATCGACACCGAGGATCGCCGTGAGGAATCGTTCTATACGATCAAGGATATCGTTCGTAAGTTAGACAGCGGAACAGCATCCATTGGTCTCGAGCGCTATTACATCTTGATTGAGGGCGAAGGGGGAGAAGAAGATTTGATTCTTGAGATGAAACAAGCGCAAACGTCTGTCCCTTCGTTATTCCTGCCCGTTTATCGTCCAGAAGCAGAAACCGTTCATCAAGGGAGACGGGTCATCACGTCGCAAAAGGCGATGCAGGCACATGAAGATCCATATCTTGGTTATCTGACGATTGAAAAAAAGGAATATTATGTACGCGAGCGCTCACCGTACAAGAAAAAACTAAAGGCGAAGCATATAAAAAGTCAGGAAGACCTTGAGAATGTGTTATGTATTCAAGGTCAAATTACCGCGAAAATCCATGCGCGGGCAGATCAAGATGCGGGAATTCAAGAAAAAATATTAACCCATCATGCGGATGTTGAAATCATTCGAGCTATCGGTGTTTCCGATACCGCTTTTTTGGAGCAGATCGAGCGTTGGTCGGAAGCTTATGTCATGCGAACAAAGCTGGATTACCAAGTGTTTTTAGAATGGACGAAGACGTGGAAAACGACTTAAAACCTGGACTGAAAAAGGAGAAAAATATCGGTATGTAACAGATGTTACATGCCGATATTTTTGAAGTGATTTTTACTCTTTAACAGATGAAAGCATCACGCAAAAAACAAATAGGTATAATGACCTATATCAATTTATCTGAAAACTTCGTAAATTTTTGATTAAGTTCTTACGAACGACTCGCTTCGTAAGACAAATCACAACGGATATAGGGGGAAGTACATCATGAGTTTGACGCGGAAAAAAGATGTTTCCGCTATGATTGCTGCAAGTAAACGCAACAGTGGACTTGCTCGAAATCTTGGCGCGATGGATTTAACGTTTTTAGGAATTGGCGCCATCATCGGTACCGGAATCTTCGTTTTGACGGGAACAGGAGCGTTGACTGCAGGACCAGGACTTATCGTATCATTCATTCTATCTGCCATCGCCTGTGGTCTAGCTGCTCTTGCTTACGCTGAATTTGCATCAACGATTCCGGTCAGTGGATCCGTCTATACGTATACGTATGCAACGATGGGAGAGATCTTCGCTTGGATCATCGGTTGGAACTTGATTCTCGAATATGGACTCGCCTCCAGTGCCGTAGCAGCCGGTTGGTCAGGTTACTTCCAGTCTTTACTCGCAGGATTTAATATCCATGTGCCAACAGCTCTCTCAGCAGCTCCAGGAGCAGTAGAAGGAGCCAAGACATACTTCAACCTTCCAGCCTTCCTGATCCTCTTTGCCATTACGGCATTGTTGTCGATGGGAATCAAGGAAACGAAACGTGTCAACAACATCATGGTCGTCATCAAATTAGCAGTCGTCGTGTTGTTCATCGTCGTCGGTGTTGGCTACGTTGAACCATCAAACTGGACACCATTCACTCCATTTGGTTGGGGAGGCGTCTTCTCGGGTGCTGCGATCGTCTTCTTCGCGTACATCGGTTTTGATGCTGTTACATCAGCAGCGGAAGAAGTCCGTGATCCACAAAAGAACTTACCACGTGGTATCATCGGTTCACTTGCTGTCTGTACAATTCTTTACGTCATCGTCGCAGCCATCATGACAGGGATCGTCCCTTACAAACAATTCGCTGGTATCGATCACCCGGTCTCACTTGCGATTCAAATGGCAGGTCAAAACTGGGTCGCTGGTTTCATCGATCTCGGTGCGATTCTCGGGATCACAACGGTTATTCTCGTCATGACATACGGAATGGTGCGTCTCGCGTTTGCGATCTCGCGTGACGGGATGTTCCCTAAAGTATTCTCCGAAGTGCATCCGAAATACCAAACACCATTCAAGGCGACTTGGATGATCGGACTTGGTAGTTCACTCGTCGCTGGATTCGTTCCACTCGATGTCATCGCGAACCTCGTCAACATGGGTACACTCGCAGCATTCGTCTTAATCTCTGTCGCTGTCTTGATTCTTCGTAAAACACAGCCGGATCTCCCACGTGCATTCAAATGTCCGGGTATGCCATATGTGCCAATCGCAGCAATCGCTGCATGTCTCTTCTTGATGTTCAACTTGAAACTCGAGACATGGATTGCTTTCGGAATCTGGCTTGCAATCGGTTTAGTGCTTTACTTTACGTTTGCGCGTAAGCGTTCAAATCTACACCCAGGAAACATGCCGGCAGCGGAACTTGCTGCTTCAAAAGAAGAAGAGTAAACACATCAAAAGACCCGGTCGCCTTCAGGCGATCGGGTCTTCTTGTGTTAGGAAAGTGGAACAGGACCTTTGACGCGAACCGCATCAAATTCACGACGAATGCTTTCATTGGCTTTCGCTTCATCTTCTGCCGACCAGCCGAGTTCGCTACGCATCAGGGCAAGAACACCGTCTGCGTATTGTTCAGCATGTGGGAAATCAAAGAAGACGGCTGAAGCACGACGATTCAAGAAGTCACCGGGTTGCATGACGAGCTCTGCTTCTAGACCATACAGAAGGGCACCGAACCAGTGTAACGGTAATTGATAACGAGCGGCTTCGTCACCGCGTGTCCGAATCAATTCGAAGACACGTTCGACATTCGTACCGTAGCGCTGGATGAGCCATGTCGTCTCATTCGGTGACAACCCAAGTGCTTCGCCTTTTGGTTGTTGTTCCTTCATGTAACGCGCGAATCCTTTACTTCCTTGTGGATGACCACCACCAAGCAAGATATCGTGCGTACGGGAAGCAAGATAAATTCGATTTTCTTCTGTCTTGAATTGCTCCGCGACCATATCGATGATTCGTTCCGCCATTTTCCGGTACCCAGTCAACTTACCACCGGCGATTGACATCAGACCGGATTTCGAAACGAAGATTTCGTCTTTTCGGGACAGTTCACTTGGATCTTTTCCATCTTCATGAATGAGTGGACGTAGTCCAGACCACGTTGATTCGACATGCTCAGGTCGTAACTCGACGTTGAACATTTGATTCGTCGCCTCTAGGATGTAATCCTGATCCTCGACGGTGACACCAGGCTCAAGAATATCTCCTTTATAGTTCGTATCCGTTGTTCCGACATACGTTTTCCCTTCACGTGGAATCGCAAAGATCATCCGACCGTCTGGAACATCGAAGTAAACGGCTTGTTGCAACGGGAAATGTACTTGATCGATGACGAGATGAATCCCTTTTGTCAGGTGTAATGACTTTCCAGACTTCGAACCGTCTTTTTCGCGCAGTTCATCGACCCAAGGACCCGTCGCATTAATGATCTTCTTCGCCCGAATCGTATACGTTTTACCACTTAAGACGTCGCGGACTTCGACACCAACGACTTTTCCATTGTGGTAGACAAGCGATTCCGCTTTCGTATAATTGACGGCACGCCCACCGTATCCGACCGCTGCCTTTAAGACTTCGACCGTCAGTCGAGCGTCATCCGTTTTATATTCGACATACCGACCACCACCGACTAAGTGTTCCGAGCGTAGCAGTGGTTCGTAACGTAATGTTTCTTCTTTGCTAAGCATCGTCCGACGTTCATGGCGTTTGACACCAGCGAGTTGGTCATAGACACGTAAGCCGATCGAGGTCGAGAAGCTACCGAATGTACCACCTTCGACAAGTGGAAGCATCATCCACTCCGGTGTCGTCACATGCGGTGCGTTCTCATACACGATGGCACGTTCTTTCCCGACTTCGGCGACGAGTTTAATCTCGAACTGCTTCAGATAACGCAATCCACCATGGACAAGTTTCGTCGATCGGCTCGATGTCCCTTCGGCGAAGTCCTGCATTTCAATCAAACCTGTTCGCATGCCGCGACTTTGTGCGTCAAGCAGAATACCAGCTCCCGTGATACCGCCCCCGATGACGAGGACGTCTAGAAGTTCTTGTCCCATCTCTTCTAACCATGCTGTCCGTTCCGTACTTGAAAACATCTTGTCTTCCCCCTGTTCGTCTGAAATGAATAGTTAGTCTACTTCTATCCATGTACCCACTTTTGCACTCTTTTGAGCAAGATCAATGATTTTCATGACGAGTTCAGCCTGTTTCGCAGAGACAGGTGGTGTGGTTCGCTTACGGATGGCTGGAGCGAGATCCGTATAATAATCCCCAAAATGACCGGAAACAAAAGGGAAGTCTTGCAGAGGTCCATTTGCTTCAGCCAATTGATAGGTCGTCCGTTTTGTATCGACTTCATCAACGAAGTAACTCGCCTGTGTTCCGTGCACCATCAGGGAGGGACCAACAGCTGGAACGATGGAACCGATATGCAAAATAGCGCGTCGCGTGCCAAAGGCTAAAATTAGATGTGTATAGTCATCAACGATCCCATCTTGTCGTTGAATCGTTTGATCACAAAAGACACGGTCTGGAATTTCATCGAAGGCGACGAGTGCTTGATCGATCAAGTGTGAACCAAGGTCGTACAATAGTCCGGCACCAGGAACGTCCTGTTCGCGCCAACGCTCCTGCACATCGGGACGGTAACGGTCATAATGCGCTTCGAACGTCTGGAGCGTACCGAGTCGTCCAGATTTCAATAAGGTCATCAGCGTCCGAAAGTCCTTCGTGTACCGCCGATTATGATAAACTGTCAGTAACCGACCGTATGTCCGTGCTAGTTCTGTCAACGTTTCGGCTTCTTCGAGCGTGACGGTGAACGGTTTCTCGACAAGTACATCACAGCCCGAGAGCAAGGCGAGACGCGCGAGTGGATAATGCAGATCGTTTGCCGTCGCGATGACGACTAAATCGATTTGTTCCGCTTCAAGTAATGCTTCAAGTGTCGGATAGACAGGGAGCGTCGCGTCATACGCAGCGACCGCTTCCGGGCGACTCGACTGAACAGCGACCAACTGATAATCAGGTGCGTGTAAATAAGGAGCATGCAAATGTTCACCGGCAAGACCAAAACCAACTAAAGCGGTACGAATCATAGAAAACACATCCTTTTCAAGTTCATACCCTCAATCTACCATAAGGAGGAATACAAGATGATTACCGAGCAACACATCATCGAAAAGATGCGCCAAGCGATGCAACGTATTGATCAAACAACAGGAGCTGCGCAGAAAGAACAGATTGCAGCGATGAAGGTTTACTGTGAACTACTGCTCGAATCCGAGGCGACGTCGAGTTCGACCCTATCGCTACCTACGTCAACGCCTCAGGCAACCCCAGCGGTCGATCCGATGTTAGCGCGTTTCATGGGTGTTTCGCAGGAAAAAGAAGAAAAAGGCACTTCATTGCTCGATTTTTGAATGAAATGACGCAATTCAGGGAATAACCACCACAGTTGAAATGAGAAAGGGAGATACGTCATGAAAACAGTCATCGTCATTGGAGCAGGACCAGGAAACGGGTATGAAATCAGTAAACGATTCGGGCAAGAAGGGTTTCAAGTCGTTTGTGCGGCGCGGACACAAGAAACGCTTGCAGCCGTCATCACGGAACTAAAAGAAGAAGGTGTAGAGGCGGTGGGGGTAGAATGTGATGCTTCTCGAAAAGCCGATATAGCATCACTCATCGAATGGACAGAGGAGCAGTATGGACAAATCGATGTCTTAGTCTATAATGCTTCGATTTTACATCAAGCATCTGTCCTTGAAGTCTCGGCAGAACAGATTACGAAAGAGTTCGAGATCGATGTTCTCGGTGCACTGCATGCCGCACAACTCGTTGCTCCTTCGATGCAGGAACGAAAAGACGGCGCCATCCTGATTACAGGAGGTGGCGCTGCGATGCAAGCAATCAAATCGTTACCAGGGCTTTCGATTGGCAAGGCAGGCGTTCGTCAAGTGACGCACATGCTCCATGATACGTTGAAGGAAGACGGTGTCTACGTCGGAACCGTCACGATTGCCGGAGAAGTGAAGCGTGGAACGGCACTTGATCCGAAAAACGTAGCGGAAGCGTTCTATACACTCTATACAAACCGTAACGAAGTAGAGACGGTTCTATCAGCAGACTAACTTATGAACAAGGTGACGTATGCGGGTTCGGACATTGACCGAATCCGTATTTTCATGGAAAGGAGAGAAATAGAAATGAGACGATCTGTATTCATAAGTCTACTTTTTTTATTCGTCCTCATCGGTTGTGCACCAGAAGAAACCGATCTGCTTGGCATCAAGCAACCAGACGATGAAAAGATTACGAAAGCGACGGTGCAACGCGTCATCGATGGGGATACATTAAAAGTAAGGTTAGCAGACGGGAAAACGGAGGATGTTCGTTTGTTGCTCGTCGATACACCGGAAACTGTTAAACCGAATACGCCGGTTCAACCTTATGGAACGGAAGCTTCAGCGTTTACAAAAGAGACATTACCGAGCGGGACAGCTATTCGGTTAGAGCGTGATCATTCCCGGGCTGACCGATACGGACGACTGCTCGCATATGTCTGGTACGGCGATAAAATGTTGAATCAAGAGTTACTCCGAAAAGGTCTTGCGCGTGTGGCGTTCGTCTATGAACCAGACACACGTTATGTCGATGTGTTTGAACAGATCGAACAGGAAGCCAAGCAGGCAAAGAAGAAAATCTGGAAGCACGATGGCTACGTCACGAATCGCGGATTCAATGTTCAAGCGATTACAGAAACGAAATCCTGCGATATCAAAGGTAATATCAATCGGTCAGGTAAAAAAATTTACCATGTCCCGGGTGGTCAGTCTTACAATGAAGTGAAGCCGGAGCAACGGTTCTGTACGGAGAAAGAAGCACAAGAAGCCGGATTCGTCCGAGCAACACGCTGATAAACGCAAAAAAAGCCATCGCTAGCGATGGCTTTTATCTATCATACAGGTGGTGGCGGTGGTTGATACTGCTGTACGTTATCATCTTCATCAAAGGAGATCGTGACATCGGTGATTCCTTTAAGGATGCGAATTTGCAATTCGAGTCGATCTTTAATGTCGTCCGCTTGCGCAATTGTCAAGTTGGGATCAACTTCAATCTCCGTTTCGACATGGAAGTGATCTCCTTCCTTGATGACTTCAAGTTTTTCGATGTCCCGAACCGCTTCATCACGTAACAAGATTTCACCGATTTTGGCTGTCAGTACTTCATCAACCTCACCGAGCGCACCGGCAGCATTTTGAATAAAGACGTTGTAGACGACATAAAACATCATGAGTCCAATCAAGATGGATGCAATGCCTTCTGCTTGATAAAACGATGTATAATGCGAAATCAGGACAGCGATAATGGCGATGACGCCACCAAGAGTTGCGACAAGATCTTCCATGAAGACAAGACGTGTCGCCGGTTTGGCTTGTCCAAGATGGGCGAAGCTTTGACCAACAAGTGTCAGTCCGCTCGATTTGAGTCCCGTCTCATGTGCGATTTCTTTCATCGCTTTATAGAACACTCCGACTTCCAGTACGACACCAATGCCAAGTGCCGTCAGGATGATCCACAAACCACTCGTTTTTTCGCCAGGACCGTGTGTGATATGCAAGATGCCTTCCCGAATCGTCTCGTAAGCAAGGAGAGCGACGACAATGATTGCAGCAAGTAAGACGAGATTAACGAGCCGACCAAAACCGTTCGGAAACCGTTTCGTTGGTGCTTTTTTACTGAGAGCAGAACCGATGTAGACGAAGAACTGGTTCGCTGCGTCACCGATCGTATGCATCATTTCAGCGAACATCGCTACATTCCCAGTTAAGATATAGGCGACGAACTTGATCGCGGCAATGATCGTATTGACGATGGCGGCAGCAAGGGCTGACTTATTTCCGCGACGGATCAATGAGAAAAAAGTGGTCATGAGCGGTCCTCTCCTTGTCTACTCAAAATAGGTTAACCGCGTCCTGCTTGGAAAGACGGATAAAGTGTCATGCCGCCGTCCGCAAAGAGCGTGATCCCTGTAACATAACTTGCTTCATCCGACGCAAGCCATGCAGCAACGGCAGAAATCTCTTCTGGTTTCCCGATGTTGCCCATTGGAATCATACTCTCGACTTCTTTGCGTTGTTCTGGATCTTCGAATTTTTCAGCGTTAATCGGCGTATTGATTGCACCAGGTCCAATCGCATTAACCCGGATTCCTTTCGGTGCATACTCCATCGCAAGGGTTTGTGTCATCAATTTGACGCCACCTTTACTCGCGGCGTAGTGGACGAATGTCGGCCATGGAATGATTTCATGCACACTCGACAGATTGATGATACTACCTTTGACATCATGTTCGACGAAGTACTTCAGTGCTTCTCGTGCCCCGAGGAAAGCTCCTGTCAAGTTGACATCAATGACTTTTTGCCAGTCTTCGAGCGACATCTCATGGGAGGCTGACGGCATCTCGATTCCCGCGTTATTGACGAAAACGTCTAATTGACCAAAGCGATCGACAGTCTCTTTCACAAGGTTGATCATGTCGTCTTCCTTCGAGACATCTCCTTGGATCGTAATAGCTTCGCCACCCTTATCTTGAATCGATTCGGCAATTTTTTTTGCTTCTTCCGGGTGACTGCGATAGTTAATGACGACACGCATGCCTTCTTCTGCATAACGGCGAATGATTGCTTCACCGATTCCCATTGATCCACCTGTTACGATGGCAACTTTTCCTTTTAAACTTTCATACATGATGCTTCACTCCTTCATTTATTGTTTCGTAAATCCAATCATGATTCCACCAGCAACGACTAAAATACAACCGATGATGACGAAGGTCATCTCTTTCTTCGTTTTCGTTTCTTTCAGTAAGAGGACGCCACCGATGGTTGAGATGACGACACCTGTTTGAGAAAGGGAGAAGCTTGTTGCGACCCCGACTTTTGCCGTAGCAAACAGTAAAGCGACGTTCCCGACAGCCCACATGAGTCCGCCGATGGTATTGCCAGCTGTTTTCTTTGTGAAGAGGTCTCCTTCTCGTAAAGAAAGAAAAATTGCGCTAACGACCATCCCGATCGCTTGCGGTAATACGGCTTCCCAGCCATTAATATCGAACCAGCGGGCGATGACGACATATCCGACATATCCGACAGTCGAGATGAGGAGGAGCGTCAATCCTTTGCCGATATTCTCATCTTCTTTACTCTTATCTTCCTTATAAGACGTGAAAGCTGCTCCGGCAATGATCAATACAAGCGCACTGATTCCGAGAATCAAGGCAGTTGTCGTTGACCACTCGCCAAAAGCAAGAACACCGAACAACGATGTTCCGACGAGTTGCATCCCTGTTGAAATTGGCATCGTTTTTGAGACACCCATTTGACGAAATGCGGCAAATTGATTTTTTTGACCAAGTGCCCAAAAGGCACCAGAAAAGAATCCGGCAACCCAAGCGGTCGTCGACATCTCTGGGCTGACAAAAAAGAAGGTGACGATCGCGAAAAGTAACGCACCCAGAGTCGTACCGATGATTTGTTGCGCTGTTGAACCTCCGATTTTCGAAACGACAAGCGGCAACGATCCCCACATCAATGCGGGAACGATGGCAATTAGAATATCAATCAAGTGTTTCACCTCTCCTTACTATTATCTCTCTACTTGAAGCTGTACCCCGCAAGGCGATAGGAAAAACCTTATGGTGCGAAGATGAATTATTCTGAAATAAAAAACGTCCACCGAGGTGGACGTCTGCTCATGTGTTATTTAACGGAATGGTTCATCGGCGATCCGGACGATTTGTCGTCCGATCCGGCGACCGTTCCATAAAGCGATGACAGCGATCGTCAAGGAAATGCCCATGACGTCGTACTGCGTAAAATAATAGCCGAGATAACTAAAAGGCAGGCTGATGATCCCGACGAGCGAACTCGTCCACTGTCGGATTTTGAGTGACTCGATGTTCGCAACACGAGAGAACTTTTGTTGCTCCATGATCCGCCAACGTGTCGGTTCGCTTAAGGCATCGTTAACAAGACGCGGGAAGGCGAGCAATCGCGCGCCGTAAGAACCAGCAATCTGTAGGTAACGGTTTTGATTTTTCCCTTCGTCATCGAGCCAGCGTCGAACCATTGGTTTAGCGAGTTCCAGCAGGTTGATTTGCGGTGAAAGAATCTGAAGGATTCCAAGAATCGTTGATGCGGCACGTCCAAAGAAAGCAAACTCAGCAGGAAGCTGGATCGGTTCATTTCGGACGAGCAATTCGATATCGGATAAGACCTTCTCGATCAGTTTTGTATCCACGTTTTCCATATCACTTTCGAGATAGAACGTGACTGCTTTTTCAATTGCTTGTCGGATATTTTGCTTATTCGCATTTGGCAATAAGAATCGTAGATCTTCTAAACCATCGACGATTGCATCGTAATCCAATGTGACGAAGGACTGAAGAATCCGCTGGATCGCTCGCATATCATCGGGCGTCGTCGCTCCGATCATCCCAAAATCAAGCAAGACGATTTTGCCATCGGACTGGACGAGGACATTGCCTGGGTGCGGATCGGCGTGGAATTTCCCGCCGAACAATAATTGTTCTCCAGCGTTCAAAAATAAATTACGTGCTAGTTCTTCACGGTCAATCTGATGTTCGGCTAGATAATCCAGATCCGTGATGCGTGTTCCTTCAATCCATTCCATAACAAGCACCCGATTTGTACAATGTTCTTCATAATAGCTCGGGATATAAATGACAGGGTTTGTTTCATACATCTTTTTAAAGTAGAGACCGTTTTTTAATTCGGTCCGGTAATTCAATTCATCACCGATTACGAAGACCATTTGGCGATATAAGCTTTGCAAATCAGTCGATTTGTTTAACGACGTCCGGCGCAACATGGCAATGACGATACGCATGGCACGGAAATCGGTTTTGATGATTTGTTCGATATTCGGTCTCTGTACTTTGATCGCGACTTTTTTACCGTTTGATTTTAAGGTTCCGCTGTACACCTCACCAATCGAGGCAGAAGCGACAGGACGGGAACTGATATCCGAGATGATTTCTTCGATCGGCATACCCCAATCCTCTTCGATGATCTTTCGTGACTCTCCAAGTTTACTTGAAGGAACTTTATCGACCAGTTCGGTCAGTTCCATCAAGACGGACGGAGGAAACAGGTCGGCTCGAATTGATAAGAACTGACCGAGCTTGATCAATAATCCTTCTAACCGTAATGCTTTTTTCTTATAGTCACGCGCAATTCGGATCATGATGCGCTCAAACTCTTCGTTGTTCGTACCTGGCCGGTTTTTCCGGGTGAATCGATAGATCGTAAAGATGTAACGTGCGAACATCGTCACGATGACGACGATGCGATAAAGCGCCCAACGTTTCATACGGTCACCTAGCTTCCTGTACAGTTTGTTTCAGTATAGGTTACTTTACCTAAAAACGTCACTCGCAAACGGTCGAAACGGTGACAGAAAATTAATGCTTTACGGAAACTAAAAAGAGAGTATAGTAAGTATTGGAATTTCTTTGTAGAAAGGTGAAATGTGCGCATGTCCTGGGACTTATTGAATATCATCGGCACGGTCGCTTTTGCGATGAGTGGTGCGATCGTCGCGATGGAAGAAAAATATGATTTATTCGGCGTTTGGTTACTTGCTTTGATCACAGCATTTGGTGGCGGTGCCATTCGTAATCTATTGATTGGTGTACCAGTATCTGCTCTCTGGTCGCAAGGTGGTCTCTTTTTAGTCGCGATTCTCGTTGCGTTGTTGATTTTCATGTTACCCCAGTTATTCTTGCCGCACTGGACACGTTGGGGTGTCCTCGCGGATGCGCTCGGATTGTCTGCGTTTGCGATTCAAGGTGCCCTGATGGCGACAGCAAAAGGACTGCCGTTGTCAGCAACAATTTCAGCGGCTGTACTGACCGGTGTTGGTGGCGGAGTGATTCGCGATTTACTCGCTGGACGGAAACCACTCGTCTTGCATAAAGAGATCTATGCGATGTGGGCTGTCATGGCAGCACTCGTGATTGATCGCTTTCAATTGACGAATCCTCTACATTTGTTCACATTGCTCGGACTCATCACCGTTTTACGTATGCTATCGTATTATTATGAATGGAATTTACCAGCACGACGGTTAGGGGGAGAATAACTATGAAAGTATTCATTATGATTGGCGCGATCTCGATGATGCTATCGGTCGCACTAGGTGCATTCGGTGCACACGCCTTAAAAGATATGTTGACGGAGCGGATGCTCGCGAACTGGCAGACAGGCGTACTTTACCAGATGGTACACTCGCTCGGCATCCTAGCACTCGGAGGACTCTTATTAAAGGCATCGATCCCACAATGGTCATTGGCTGCATGGCTTATGCTCGCCGGAATCGTCTTCTTCTCAGGTAGTCTGTACGTCATGGCATTGACGAATGTAACGAAACTGGGTGCCATCACACCGATCGGTGGCGTCTTGTTCATCGCGGCGTGGATCTTTGTCGCAATTGGTGCCTATAAAGGATTATGAGAACGGACCGTGTTTCTTCAGTCATGGAGAAAGACGGTCTTTTTCATATGAAAAACGCCTACTCATGATAGAGTAGGCGTAGGTATCAAAACGGATTCACCGCTTTGTGGTTTGTGTTTTGTTTAGCTTCGATAATGCTTGCTCATAGCGATCCAGTACACGATCTGCAACCGGTTTCAGCTCTTTTGAAAGCACAGCGAATTGCAATTCACGCGATCGTGTCGATCGGTTCATAGCATTCCCCATGGTAATTCCTCCTTACGTCATTCAACTTACTGTTTTATAGCCGCAAGGAGTATATTCCCATGAGATATTTCAATCAAACGTCATTCAACACATTAAAGTGCAAAATGAGTATTTAATTGTTCACTTTCGAGACGGTTACCGATGAAGAATTCACCGAACTCGCCATATTTCGCGCTGACTTCATCAAAACGCATTTCGTAGACGATTTTCTTGAACTGAAGAATGTCATCTGAGAAGAGCGTAACGCCCCATTCCCAATCGTCAAATCCAGTTGATCCACCGATGATTTGCTGAATCTTCCCAGCGTAACTCCGACCGATCATACCGTGACGATACATGAGCTCTTTTCGTTTCTCCATTGAGAGTGTATACCAGTTATCGCCATCGCGACGTGACTTGCTCATTGGATAGAAGCAGATGTGCTTCGCTTGTGGCAGGATCGGATAGAGGCGGTCACGCACATATGGATTCTCGTATGGGTTTCCTTCGCCTGAACCACGGTACGTACCAAGTTCGACGACAGAGACATAAGAATATGTTGGAACCAAATAATCATATAGATCGAGTTTCTGCATCTTGACTTCGACGTCTTGGATTTGTTCCATCGTAGGACGAAGAACCATCAAGACGAGATCTGCTTTTTGACCAATGATCGTATAAAGTGCGTGGCTTCCGTCTTTAGCTTCTTCCACACCAGAAAGCTCTGCGAGGAAGGCTTGGAACTCTTCAATCATGCGCGCGCGCTCTGTCGCGTCGACTTGTTTTAAGCGTGACCAATCGATCCGGCGAAAATCATGTAATGTATACCAGCCGTCGAGTGTTTCAGCGGCTTGTTGCGTAGCAGTCGGTTCAGATGTTTGGTGTTGCATGAGATGACCTCCTGAGTCTGAAATAAATTGTCTTTTTCCATATCCTATCTTATCACATTCTATTAAAAGGCTTCGTCTTAAAAGGTTTTGTCCATGAGATCGTAACACATGAAAAAAGCAGAGAGTGGGTAAAAGGGATAGGGGGTCCTGTTTTTCTCGAAAACGGCTTCTGTACTATTTTATAAAAAAGCTGTAGTAGTCGATGAATATGGCTTCAGTGCTTTTGTTAGATAACTTTTTTGCAAATTGTTTTAACAACGATTGAGAACTGTGTATAATAAACGGTGGAAAAGAAAATGGATCAAATCGACGTCGTCGTGTTTACCTAAAAAGGAGAGAAACTCATGCAATTATTCGATATGTTAGAACAAAAGATTAAAGCGCACCAACCGAAAATCGTCTTCCCAGAAGGAATTGACGCGCGTGTTCTCGGCGCAGCTGTCCGTTTGAAGAAAGACGGTCTTGTCACACCGGTCGTCATCGGACCGCGTGCACAAATTGAAGAAACAGCAACAGCGAACGGCATCGATGTAACTGGACTTGATACAATTGATCCTGCTTCTTACGCTGGCATTGATGAGCTCGTCGCATCGTTCGTTGAGCGTCGTAAAGGGAAAGCAACAGAAGAACAAGCACGTGCTGTCATCTTAAAAGACGTGAACACGTTCGGTACAATGCTCGTTCACACTGGACAAGCAGAAGGTCTTGTATCGGGTGCGATGCACGCGACAGGTGATACAGTTCGCCCGGCACTTCAAATCATCAAAATGCAAGAAGGCTATAAAAAAACATCTGGCGTCTTCATCATGGTTCGTGACGATGAGCAATACGTCTTCGCAGACTGTGCGATCAACATCGCACCGGATGCGAACGATCTAGCAGAAAACGCGATCGCATCTGCGAAAACAGCGAAAACATTCGGGATCGATCCGAAAGTCGCATTGCTCAGCTTCTCAACAAAAGGTTCAGCAAAATCACCAGAGACAGAGCGTGTCGTTGAAGCAACGCGTATCGCAAAAGAACGCGCACCAGAACTTGCGATCGATGGCGAACTTCAATTTGATGCTGCTTTCGTTCCAAGTGTCGCAAAATCAAAAGCACCAGAATCAGATGTCGCGGGTCAAGCGAACGTCTTCATCTTCCCAAGTCTTGAAGCTGGAAACATTGGCTACAAAATCGCACAACGTCTTGGTGGCTTCGAAGCAATCGGTCCGATCCTTCAAGGTTTGAACAAACCGGTCAACGATCTTTCACGCGGTTGTAACGAAGAAGATGTCTACAAACTCGCGATCATCACGGCGGCACAAGCGGTCGAAGAACGCCAAGCCTAAGCACAGTGTGAAAAAGTCTTTACTTTTTCGCTAAACCCCGTACAATGGTACACATCACGAAAATCACGAAACGTAAACGTATAGCAACGCTCGTATAATAGTGGGAATTGGCCCACGAGTCTCTACCGGATCGCCGTAACGATCCGACTACGGGTGGTGAGTTACTGCTCTCTTTTTTGGCGTACAGTGGCTGCCCCCGGGTAGCGGCTGTACGTTTTTTCGTTTTTTAAAGAGGAGAATGCATGTATGAAACGTCTACACGACATGATTAATCAAGAGGGAATCGTCTTATCGGATCGAGTATTGAAAGTGGATGCTTTTTTAAATCATCAGGTTGATCCGACGTTGATGTGGGAAATCGCCTATGAGTTCATGGAACGCTTTCAAGATGCTGGCATCACGCGGATTTTGACAATCGAAGCGGGAGGTATTGCCCCGGCAATGATGACAGCACTTCGTCTTGGCGTACCAATGGTCTATGCTCGTAAGACGAAATCGGTCACATTGAACGAAGGAACAATTTCAGCTGAAGTTTTCTCATTTACGAAACAACAGACGAATACAATCACGGTCGCAGAGAAATACCTGCAACCGGGTGAACGTGTTCTGATCATTGATGACTTCCTCGCAAACGGAGAAGCAGCATTTGGTCTCGCTCGTCTCGTTGAACAGGCAGGGGCAGAAGTCGCTGGATTTGGAATCGTCATTGAAAAGTCGTTCCAACCGGGACGTCAAAAACTGATCGAAGCTGGATTCCGTGTCGAGTCACTCGCGCGTGTTGAGTCATTGAAGGACGGAAAAGCGACATTCGTCGACTCGGTGACCGTATGAGACTATCAAACTTCAAAGCAGCCAGTCTCGGACTTCAGCATGTGCTTGCGATGTACACGGGAGCAGCTGTTGTTCCACTGATCGTCGGGAGTGCGATCGGATTGTCAGGAGAAGAACTTGCTTATTTAGTGGCGATTGATCTCTTCATGTGTGGCGTTGCGACCTTATTACAAGTACTCGTCACGAAATACACAGGTGTTGGTCTTCCCGTCGTACTTGGTTGTACCTTTACAGCAGTCGGTCCAATGATTGCGATTGGAAGTCTTCAAGGCATTACAGCGATTTACGGTGCTTTGATTGCCAGTGGGCTGATTATTCTTGTCATTTCAGGCTGGTTTAGTAAGATCGCGGTCCTGTTCCCACCGGTTGTCCTTGGTTCCGTCGTGACGATCATCGGGATTTCCTTAATTCCGGCTGCGATCAACGATATCGGAGGCGGACAGGGAGCGAAAGACTTTGGTGACTTACGTTATCTCGGACTCGCCGGATTAACGATCGTCTTGATTTTAATCTTGAATCGCTACGGTACGGTCTTCTCAAAAGCGGCAGCTGTCTTAATTGCTGTGATGATCAGTACACTCGTTGCATTTGGCATGGGAATGATCGACTTCAGTCCGGTGGCAGAAGCGTCATGGTTCCAAATGGTGACACCATTTTACTTCGGTGTACCGACATTCAATGCAACTGCCATCTTGACAATGACGCTCGTTGGTCTCGTCTCGATGGTTGAATCGACAGGTGTGTTCTTGACACTTGGTGAAATCACGGACCGTCGTTTGACGGATAAGGATCTAGCGCGTGGCTACCGAGCAGAGGGTGTCGCGACGATCGTTGGCGGTATCTTCAATAGTTTCCCTTATACGACCTATAGCCAAAACGTCGGTCTAGTTCAGTTGACTGGCGTAAAGACACGCAAAGTCATTTTATTTGCGGGTGGATTTTTAATCTTGCTCGGCTTCTTACCAAAAGTGGCGACGTTTACGACATTGATTCCAAAACCTGTTCTTGGTGGAGCGATGTTGATCATGTTCGGAACGGTCGCAGCAAGCGGGATCCGTATCCTATCACGGGTCGATTTTTCGAAGAACGAGCACGTCATCACGGTGGCACTCGCGCTCGGAATTGGTCTAGGAATTAGCATGAATCCTGAAATCGTAGCAGGTCTCCCGTCACAAATTCGCGTTTTGACGGATAGCCCGATCGTCGCTGGTTCACTAACAGCATTGCTATTGACCGGGATCTTCCGATTGACCGGGAAGTCCGAAACAGCAGATGTGCCACTTGCTAAAGTTGAATAACAATTGTAACTTTCCGAAAGGAGCTATCCTGTATACTACATAGTAGCAGGTAGTTCCTTTTTTATACTGCTAACGTAATCAGAATATTCCGAGTATGTGGATTTAGTGAAAAATATACATTGAAAACGTTTACAAAATCGACACATCTTCTTTATACTGACAACGTAGCGGTACGGGGAACTGCTAAGAAACAAACAGAGACTGGAAGGACGTCGTAAAAATGAAACAACAGACAGAGTTGAATCGGGGACTGGAAGAACGTCACATTACACTCATGTCGCTGGGGGCGGCAATCGGTGTTGGACTCTTCCTCGGATCAGCGAAAGCGATCCAATTGGCAGGTCCAGGGATCTTACTTGGTTATCTTATCGGTGGTGTCATCATTTTCATTATCATGCGAGCACTTGGGGAGCTTGCAGTGCGGGAGCCGATCGCTGGTAGTTTTGCGGAATATGCCCGAAAGTATGTCAGTCCATTAGCTGGTTTTTTAACGGGTTGGAATTATTGGTTACTCTGGATTTTTACGTGTATGGCGGAAATCACAGCAGTCGGTATTTACATGAAAGTATGGTTCCCGGATTCCCAGGGGTGGGTATGGGCGCTAGCAGCACTTGTCTTGATGACGAGCATCAACTTCATTGCTGTTAAATTTTATGGTGAATTCGAATTTTGGTTTGCGTTGATTAAAATCGTCGCGATCGTCGCCATGATCATCTTAGGAACTTTGACGATCGTCATTGGTCTTGGAAACGGCGGCACACCGGTTGGGATTTCGAACCTTTGGTCACATGGTGGATTCCTGCCGAACGGATTCGGTGGAGTACTCCTTGCCATGCAGATGGTCATGTTTGCCTTCTTAGGGATTGAAGTGATTGGGGTCACAGCAGGGGAAGCGAAGAACCCGAAGAAAACGATTCGAAAAGCCGTCAATAACGTCTTCCTACGAATCTTAGTATTTTATATCGGAGCACTCTTCGTTATTTTATCGATTTATCCGTGGGATCAAGTCGGTGCGAACAACAGCAGTCCATTTGTTCTATTGTTTGAATCACTTGGTATTCCATCAGCAGCTGGTATTATCAACTTCGTTGTCTTAACGGCAGCACTATCATCATGTAATTCCGGTATCTTCTCGACAGCCCGGATGATGATGAACTTATCCGAGAACAGTGAAGCGCCACGTCGTTTCTCGAAAATCTCAAAAAACGGTGTTCCAGCACTTGCAACGATCTTGTCAGGTGTTGCCTTACTCGTTGGTGTCGCTTTGAACTACTTCTTACCGGAAGATGTTTTTGCGATTGTGACGAGTATCGCGACGTTCGGAGCCGTTTGGACATGGGCAATGATTTTGATCGCTCAGATGCGGGCGCGAAAAGTACACGGTTCAGCAGAATTTGGTGTTCCGTTCTTCCCGATTGCGAACTATATCGCCCTCGCGGCGCTTGCCGGTGTCATCGTCTTGATGGCATTTGACGCAAGTACACGGATCGCTCTGGTCGTTGGACCACTCTGGTACGTGATTCTGATTGCCGTCTATTATGCACGGGGAATGCATAAGGAGACACGTCAGTCGACGCGTCAGGCATCAGGAGAATAAGGGAACGAGCGGATCCGGAAACGGATCCGCTTTTTTGACGCTTCGTATCAAACCGTTTCGTTTTGTTTTAATGATAGATTTGCTACACTTACGACAGAACCATACAGGAGGTCATACGAGATGAAAACGATTCATGTAGATGAATTACAAGAGCGATTAGAGGCAGGTGAGGCGTTGCATGTCGTCGACGTCCGTGAGCAGGATGAATACGATGCAGGACATATTCCGAACGTCCGCCTCCTTCCGATGTCTGAGATCGGCGAACGCTATACGGAATTGCAAGAAGGCGAAACCTACTACTTGATCTGTAAAGCGGGTGCGCGGAGCGAAAACGTCGGTCGTTTCCTCGAGCAATATGGATACGACATCGTCAACGTCGAAGGCGGTATGATGAACTGGAAGGGCGATCAAGAAGCATAAGGGTAAGCGTTACCAAGGAAGACGACTCGAACTGAGTCGTCTTCCTTCATGTGAACTAGTACACGTTTATCGATTTTTCTATGAACATTTTTCGTTATTCTTCCGATAGAGAAGGTAGAATAGCGAGTCCTTGCACTCGAGAATGGAGTGACACATGGAACAAAAGATCAAACGAACAATGAGCATCAAACAAAAATTAATCGTGACATCGATTCTACTTTTGATGATTCCTGCATTAGTAATCGGCTTTGTCGCATATGACCTCGCGAAACAAAAGATGACGGAACAGATTCTTCAATCTGCTCATAGTGGAGTCGACCGGATGAATGATGAGATCCAAAACATCATTGATCCGATGCGACGCGATGTCGCCTTTTTTGCGGACCGAATTGACGGAACGCTCTATCAAAAAGGAAAACAAAATGCTGCGTTAAAGGAAAAAATGACTGAATATCTCGATATGCATCCGCAGGCGGCGAACATCTATTTCGCGACGACGGACGGGGATATGAATATTTTCCCGGAACAGGTCATGCCAGATGATTATGATCCACGGGAACGCTCGTGGTATCAATCGGCAGAAGAAGCAGGTGGCAAGGTCGTCATCACGGATCCGTACGTCGATGCTGCCTCGAACAAGATGATGGTCACGCTCTCGCAGACGACTGGTAACGGAAAAGGTGTCGTGGCGATTGATGTCGATGTCGACCGGATCGCGGAAATCGCGAAAAAGATCAAAATCGGAAAAGAAGGATACGTAATGATTCTTGATTCTACGAAAAAAATCGTTACGCATCCGACATTAAAACCAGGTGAGAAAGCGACAGGCAAATGGGTGTCATCACTTTACGCTAACCCAGCAGGGCAGTTTGGCTATGAGTTTGAAAACAAAGGCAAACAGATGGACTTCATGACGAACGACCTGACGAAGTGGAAGGTTGCCGGAACACTGTACGATCATGAAATCACGGATGCGACATCGAGTATTCTTTGGACGACGCTTGTTGTCATCGGCGGGATGTTGCTCGTCGCAGCCATCTTCATCTACTTCATTCTTCGCTCGATTCTTCGCCCACTCGGCCATTTAACACGTGGAGCAGAACGGATTCAATCTGGTGATTTGACGGAGCCCGTCATCGTTGAATCAAATGATGAAGTGGGGAAAGTGGCCCAAAGCTTTAACGTCATGGTTGACTCACTCCGTTCGATCATTATTAATCTCGATCAGTCGATTACACAAGTAGCTGGCTCTTCTCAGGAATTGATGGCGAACTCTGCTCAGACGACATCGGCATCGGAACAGATCGCGGGATCGATTCAACAGGTCGCAGCAGGGGCAGATCAATCGAAACGTCAACTCGATGCGAATGCTGTTTCGCTCCAATCGATTACAGCAGGCATCATGCGAATCGCTGAGAGTTCAACCGATGTCTCGGAATTGTCACGTTCAACGGCAACAGAAGCCGAGAATGGAACAGTTGCTGTGCTGAAGAACGTTGAGCAGATGAAAGAAATCGATGCTTCTGTTCAGAACTTCGGTGGTGTCATCAGCTCACTCGCCCATCGTTCGAATGAAATCGGAAAAATCGTCGATGTCATCAACGGTATCGCTGAGCAAACGAACTTGTTAGCACTGAACGCAGCGATCGAAGCAGCACGCGCAGGCGAAAATGGAAAAGGATTCGCTGTCGTCGCGAGTGAAGTGCGTAAACTAGCAGAGCAATCACAGGATTCAACGAAACAGATTGCACAGCTGATTCAAAACATTAAACAGGAGACGGATCAGTCGGTCACGATGATGAAGGAAGTCTCAGGACAGACGAAAGCCGGTTTGTCGACGACAGAAGCATCAGCAGAGCGTTTCCAAAAGATTCTCGAACGAATGCAGGAAATGACGCCACGGATCGAAGACGTGACGGCGACTGTCGAAGAAATTGCAGCGAACGTCCAAGAAGTATCTGCGTCAGCGACGGAAATCGCACATATCGCGCAAGAGAATTCGTCCGCTTCGAAACAAGTCGCAGCGACGACGGAAGAACAGTTGAGTGCGATGGAAGAGATTTCGCAATCCGCCAAAGTATTATCCGATATGGCGGAAGAACTACAAGTACTCGTTGCCCGTTTCCGTGTTTAAATGATTAAATCAAAAAAAGGCAAGGAAGCCCGTCTTCCTTGCTTTTTTTGTCTGTCAACATTCTGTGACAAACGGAACAAACAGCTTGTAATCCCTGTGAATCCGGGCTTGAGACAGTGTTAAATCGGGAATTTAATTAGTATCTAACACTTCGAAGGAGGTGGGTACGGTGAAGCAGTTTCGTAAAATAAGAGAGTGGCAAGATGCAGGTCTTTTGGATGAAGCAACTGTTGAACGAATTCTGAACTATGAAAATCAACGTTCAACAAAACAACGTCTGCCTTTGTTATTAATCATTGGAGGTACCTTTGTCGTATTGGCTGTATTCAGCTTTTTGGCTGCTAATTGGCAAGCGATGCCAGTCGGCTGGAAAATTGGACTCGTCGTAGTACTCATGTGGAGCTGTTACATCGTGGCAGATCTTTCGGAACGTCGTCATATTCTTCATCCGATTGTCTTTCGAATCGGTGGAATCCTAGCATTTGGTGCCTCAATTCTCGTCGTGGTTCAAAGTTTTCATTTGCCGATGGAAGGATCATTACTCGGTTGGTGTTTGTTTGTCGCCGCGTTAGTACATTATGTACTTTGGCGTCATGAGGCATACGGTGTCGTCGCCTTTCTTTCCGGATGGACGATCTTCACGAGTCTTGGGGGATTTGGTCAGGAGCAGGCGAGTTATCTTGACTGGACGTCCTTTAGTCTTATGATTATACTTTCGTTCAGCTGGTTTTACTTCAGTCAACAGCTGCCGTCGCTTTTATTTAGCTGGCTGTTTCTTTTTTTCAGCGGTCTATCCTTGTTTCTCCTCGTATCATATAACGGATTCCTGTGGCCAGTCTGGACGCTGTTTTTGCTCGTTCCGGTGATCTGGCTTGTTCGTGAGGAATCTAACCGTCGAATCGTTGAGATGATCTACCTGATTGTTGCTGCCATCAGTTCAATCATCTATTTGTCTGTTCGTGCAGAATCAAACGTCGTATTACCCTCCGTGACAGAAGCGGTACTGTTAGCTATCGCCTCCATCGGTCTAGGAATCTTTCTCTATCAAAAACGTCGTGGATTGTTGTTCATCGTACCGCTTGGATTCGTCGGAGTACTCTGGATTGATGAACAGGCAATTCTACTTGCCATTCTCTTTGAATTATCCGCGCTACTGTATCTGTTATATCAAGAACGCCGTCATGCAGTCGTCTGGCCAGCCTTTCTCTATTTCATTCTCGTTCAAATTGCGATATATGTCATATATGCATGGGATCGTTTAAACATGTCCTTATTTTTCCTCATTGGTGCGCTACTCATCTTCTTATTGTCCGGTGTCTTATGGTGGTTACGCCGTAAAGGAGGTGTGGCGTCATGAAGCGTTATCTGATACCAGTATTGCAGACATGCGCCGTCGGTCTGTTGATCGTCAGCTTTTTTGCGACCTCCTGGTTCGGGACATCGTACCGTTTTCGGGCAGAACCGTTTGATCCGTTTGATCCCGTTTACGGCGAATACGTGATGCTTCAGTACCCAGATTTAAAACCTGGTCCGAGAATTCAAAACGGACGTGTCTATGTCAGCTTCAAGACGGATGCTTCCGGTTATGCTCAAATCGATCGGATTTCGAATGAACGATTCTTCGGAAGTATCGCCGGCGATTATTACGATCAATATGTATCGATTCCGCAGTTGACGCAGTATTATGTCGAACAGGGAAGCGGAAAACAATACGAAAAAGCAAAAGCACTGGAAGTCCGTGCGGATGTGTCACCATGGGGAACGATCCGGACGACGAATTTAAAGATTTCTGAGTAAAAAACCTTGCGTCAGGAATAAAAAGGTTGTACCATTAATTTAAATTTTCAGACAACTGAATCTGCATGTGTAGATGGGGAGAGTAAAGTGATTGGAAATCGATAGAGAGTCTCTGTCCTGATTAATGCACTCGCCGTTTATCTATTCGAACCAGAGCAGGGCGTTGAAATCTACGGTTCGCGTCACGTTTTATTTGAAGGCGTTGGTCGCTTTACGATAACATCAGAACAATTGTTTTATCTGTTTAATCTCATCTTAAAATACAGTGTGATCGTTCCGATTGCTGTGTTGTTTCTCGTCACGACCCATCCGACGGAATTCGCGTCCTCGTTGAATCGGATTGGTGTACCCTATAAGATCGCCTTCGCTGTCTCATTAGCGCTCCGTTACATTCCAGACGTACAAGCGGACTTTCGGACGATTGCGAACGCTCAGGAAGCGCGGGGAATTGCCGTCTCGCATGGTTCGCTTTGGCAACGGGCGCGTAATAGCATCCAGATTTTACTCCCGTTACTGTTTACGAGTCTCGAACGAATTGAAACCGTCAGCAATGCGATGGATCTCCGTGGATTTGGTGCGGGACGAAAGCGGACGTGGTACAACCAACAGACGATGACACGAATTGATTATGTCGCCATCAGTTGTGTAGTACTTTTGACGATCTTCTCGTTTGTCGTCACTTTCCATGATGGCAATCGATTTTATAATCCGTTCTAAGCATGAGATACGAAAAAGGCAGTGGATGCGTCCACTGCCTTTTATCATATAACTAATCCGCTTATGCAGAACGTTTTTGATTTTCCCAACGTGGTGAATTCAATAGTTCAATCCATTTCTTCACGGCTGAGATCGTAATGACGATCGCGAGCAGTCCCATCGTTACGGATAAGACGGTATTCAAGACGCTAAATCCTGGAGAATCTGGATTTGCATAAACGTTTGCGACCATCCAGATATCCGCGAACGTTACTGTGATCAGGAGGTAGACGAGCGGGATGAACGTCGTCAGGGCATAGACTTTTTTATCGGCGATTTTCAAGATGATCGTCGTACCAATGATCAAGCCGATCGAAGCCATCAGCTGATTTGATACCCCGAACAATGCCCAAATCGAACCGATGTCACCTGAGAATAGGAGATAGCCCCAGAAGAACGTCCCGAGTGCTGAGGCGAAGATGGCACCTGGAATCCAGTCGACGCGTTTGAGTGGTTTATAGAACTCTCCGAAGAAATCTTGAATCAAGTAACGGGCAACACGTGTTCCTGCGTCGATAGCTGTCAGAATGAAGACCGCTTCGAACAGAATGACGAATTGGAAGAAGAAACCGGCAATCTCTTTGAACCATGGGATGGCGCGGAAGATGAACGTCATACCGACGGCGAGTGAAACGGCACCACCCGTTCGACCTGCAAGGTCGAGTCCGATTTCACGAGATAAATCATCCAAGTAGACCGTGCTCATACCTAGAGTTGCGAATACTTCTGGTGTTGAGTTGATGGCAAAGTAATCACCGACTTCAAGAGATGTCGCAGCAATCAATGCCATGACGGCAACAAGACATTCGACAAGCATGGCACCAAAAGCAACCGGTTTGATGTCACTCCACCGATTGATCATCTTCGGTGTCGTACCAGAACCAACGAAAGCGTGGAAACCAGAGATTGCACCACAGGCAATCGTGATCGAGATGAATGGCCAGACTGGACCAGCGATGATTGGACCACCGCCATCAACGAACTTCGTGAATGCTGGGAATCGAATGTCCGGGTTGATGATGAAGACACCAACGATTAAGGCAAGGAAAACACCGATCTTCATGAAACTTGATAGATAGTCGCGTGGTGCGAGCAAGAGCCATACAGGCAGTGCCGCAGCGAAGAATGCATAAATCGGTAGAGCGATTGCGAGCTGACGAGAGGACAGGTCGAACCAGTCACCGATGAATGTTTCCGTCAACTGAGGACCAAAACCAATCGCAGCTAAGATGAGTAGAAAACCGACTGTTGAAGCAAGGGCTAGGTTACCACCTTTACGTAAGTAAATCCCAACGAGCATCGCGATCGGAATCGTCGAGAAGACAGCGAATGTGCCCCATGGATTATGTTCAAGTGCGTGCAGGACGACCATCGATAGTCCCGCCATCGTAATCGTGATGATGAAGAGCATCGCAAGACCGGCACAAAAACCAGCGACGGGACCTAATTCTTTTTTAGCGACTTCGGACAACGATTGACCATCTTGACGCATCGAGGCAAACAGGACGACCATATCATGGACCGCTCCCCCGATGACGGCACCGATCAAGAGCCACAGTAAGCCGGGTAGGTAGCCGAACTGAGCAGCAAGGACAGGTCCTACGAGTGGACCAGCAGCAGCGATTGCCGCAAAATGGTGTCCGAATGAGACCCATTTGTTCGTTGGAACGTAATCTTTTCCGTCCGCTAGTTTATGAGCAGGCGTTTCGCGATCATCTTTGATTTTTAAGACTTTCGCGGCCATGAATGTACCGTAGAGACGATACGCGATTAATAAGATACAGATGACAGCAATGACGATGGGAGTAGCGCTCATCTAAAATTCCTCCTCTTGAATGAACTATGATGGATTTAGTATACAAGTTGTGGAAGCGCTTTCTTTAATTTTTAGATGAGTTGTCGATTTTGTACGACGAAAGGTTGAAAAAGGACCTTGAATCACAAAAAAGAAGCGCTCAAATACCGAGCGCTTCTTTCAATAGTTTGACATACGTCCGACTGACCGGCACATCGATTTGGTGAATCTTTAAGTTGTAAGCCCCGTTAAACCAAGGTTCGATCGCGTCAATCGCTGATAAGTTCACGAGATACGAGCGATGAACCCGTAAAAACCGATGATCTTGAAGCTTTCGTTCAAGTTCGAGTAAGGTCTCGTTTGAAGGATACGCTTCATGTTCCGTTACGATTTTCGTTTTCCCATTTTCAGCGACGATGTAATCAATATCTTGCGGAGATAAGAGTTTGAGTCGATCTCCCGTTTCGACAGCTAAACGTTCAAGTCGAGGTGCTTTTTTCGGAAGCGGTCGTGCGACTTTTTCGATGGCGCGCACGATCCGTGCCGGATCATACGGTTTCAAGATGTAGTCATAGGCATTGAGTTCAAAGGCTTCAAGTGCATGAGCATCATATGCCGTTACAAACAAAAGAGCCGGAGGACGTGGCATCGACTTCAATCGTTTGGCGACTTCAAGACCGCTTCCGTCCGTCAGCTCGATATCAAGAAAGACTAAGTCGGGTTGAAGGGAGCGGACGAGTCGTTCCGCTTCTTCGACACTACCGGTTTCTCCGACGACTTCAAGACCGGCTGCGGTCACGTGATAACGGAGCTCGTCACGTGCGAGCGGTTCATCTTCAATCAACAGGGTGCGCATGCTGGTTCTCCTTTCTGACTTCAATGGGAAGGCGAATTGTAATCGTCGTTCCGTTTTGACCGTCACTCGTGATCGTAAACTGTCCTTTTTCACCGTACAGGCTTCGAATCCGTTCTGCCGTATTGAATAACGCGGTACCGGTACCAGAAGATGGAACGACTTCTCGACCGAGACGAGCAAGGCGAGAGGCTTCAATCCCGCGTCCGTTATCGACGACTTCGAGGTAAAGTTGATCTGCCTCACACCACGCCGTCACCCCGACATATCCCGTCTGCTCATTTAAAAAAGCGTGAAGGAACGCATTCTCGATCAACGGTTGTAAGATAAACGGTGGAACGAGTAAAGACGTCGTCTCTTCCGCTAAATCGATATCGAGGAACGGTCGATTTGGAAAACGAGCAGCTTCAAGGGATGTATACGCTTCGATATGCTCGAGTTCCTTTTGGAGCGGAATTTTCGCCGAGCGTGCTCCTTGGAGGTTACTACGGAAAAACGTTGATAATTCGAGCAACAATGTCCGTGCCTGTTCGACATCCGTTCGGCACAGTGCATAAATCGTATTGATGGCATTGAACAGGAAGTGTGGATGAATTTGTGCTTCGAGTGCCCGGATCTCGGCATCCTTCAGTAAATCAGCTTGGCGCTGTGCGTTCCCGAGTGCCAGTTGTGTAGAAAACAGTTTTGCTAATCCTTCAATGAGTTCGACTTCCACGGCGTCGAGCAGTTCAGCATGCGGATAGTAGACTTTTAACGTCCCGATCGTCGTTTCCCCGACGATGAGCGGAGCGATGATGCCCGCTTGAAGTGGGCAATCCGTTACGGGACAGCCGATATCGAGTCGTTCCGTCACAAGACGAACTTGTCCATCTTGTAAAACATGTTCGGTTGGTTTTGTCGTCCAGTGACTACCTGCTTGATGGTGATCACTTCCGATGCCAAGGTGAGCAAGGATAACGGATTGATCCGTCAAGGAGACGGCTTCGGCTCGTGTTTGCTGCAATAGAATTTCCGCGACAGCTTCTGCCGTATGGATATGTAGACCGCGCGTCAGATGCGGAAGCGTCAAATCGGCGATATGCAACGACCGTTCTGCTTCTCGTGCACGGACGGTTTCTTCTTCTCGCGCAGCAAGGCGGATGATTGATAAAAATAACCAGACGCCAAGGACGTTGATGAGTGTCATCGGCAAGAAGATAAACTGGACGAGTTCGATTGCCGCATCAAAGGGACGAGAAAACAGTAAAATCAATGACATTTCAAATAGCATCAAAAAAGCGGTCAGACAAACAGGTAACAACGCTTGGCTGCCGAGTCGGTCACGCCAGTAAGGGCGAAGTAATCCGCTGACACCACCGGCGATGACGGTCGAAAGCGTACAAGCAAATGCTGTGAACCCGCCGAGGGAATACCGATGAATCCCGACGATCAGTCCAGTCATCAATCCACCAAGCGGACCAGCGAGTAACCCACTGATGACAACGATCATCGTTCGTGTATTCGCGATTGCCGATGTGCCGTCGACCTCTTCGAGCCAAGCATGGGGCAAGAATTCTGCTAAGTCGACTTTGACCCCTGTATAGTTACTTAAGATCCCATACGTCGCAAAAAACAGGACGAGGACACGGAATTGCCAACCCGCTTCCGGTTGACGCAACAAGCGTCGCGTTGGTCCCCACTGGGCGAGGATGAACGCTAAGATGATCATGATACCAAGTCGCTCGAGTAAAAAAGGAATCAGTTCCAACATATGTATTCCTCCATTCGAGTTAAGTGTAAACGCTCGCAAAACGAAGGGCAATGCCGATAAACAAAAAAGCCGTACTCCCTCTAGTGGAGAGGAAGTACGGCGAGCTTGCTTATTGTGCGTCTTTATCGAACGTGATGCGTGCGATTGCATCATGTTGGTGAATCGTTTCTTCGTTGCGACATTCGACGTAGAACGAAGCAATTGGATCCATTTCGTATAGGTCAGCAGCAATCAAGCGCACCATGTCTTCTACGAAACGTGGATTTTCGTATGCCATCTCTGTCACGCGTTTTTCATCCGGACGTTTGAGTACCGGGTGAAGTGGGGCAGAAGCATTTGATTCAGCCGCATCAAGCAATGATTGTTTCCAGTCAAAGTCTTCTGCTTCATCACGTAACGAAGCTTCCATCGTGACGTAGCCACGTTGGTTGTGGGCACTGTACTCGCTGATTTCTTTCGAACATGGGCAAAGTGTCGTGACGTTGATCGTCAAGCCGACAGATAATGTCGCTTCATTCGTTTCCGTGTTGACGCTGACCGTTTGCCATACTTCGGCATTCATCAACCCACTAAGTCCCGTTGCAGGTGCTTTACGTGTAAAGAACCATGGGTAACGGATCGTCAATTGACCTTCTGTTTGTTCCATACGGTCCGCTAAATCACGCGCGAATTGAATAAGTGATTCATTCGTGACTGTCCAACCTTCGTTGTGATATTGATCAAGTTGTTCCGTTAAGCGACTCATGTTGATCCCTTTACGGTCTTGTACGAGTGACGTCGACAACTCGAACGTTGCGACTGTCGCTTGTGTTTTGTCCCCGTCTTGGATGACGACAGGATGTTTAACGTTTGAGATTCCAACAGCGTCAAGTGCGAACAGGAAGTTCTTCGGTGTATTTTGCAAGTCGACCATTTTATCTTTTTCAGTCGGTTTTGTTCCTTTGATTGGTGGTACCGAACCGAACAGCTTATGGCGCTCTTCTTTCGTTGGTAACGTAATCGGGTAGGTAGACATATTTATGGGCCCCTTTGTCCTTTTGTAGTGTTTCAATAGTAATAACATGACAGGAATGCTAGAGACGAGCAAGTCTGATGATTCCGCAAATGTGTTTCATCGTTTCATTACTAGAAGTGTTGTCTTGAATTTTATCACGAACGTTCGATAAACGAAACTCGCACGACTTAAAATCGACACATTCCATAGCCGGAGGAATAACATGCTTGCAATCGGGTATATTATCCTATAGTATATGTTCAGGTGAACGTGTAATCATTGTTTTTGTCATAGTCATACAATGTATTTTTGATTTTACAGATAGTCAGAGAAAGGGATGACAGAGATGGATTGGCAGTTATTACTTCAATATGCCTGGGTCGTACTCGTCTTGATCGCGCTTGAAGGATTACTTTCGGCAGATAATGCACTCGTACTCGCGGTCATGGTTAAGCACTTACCAGGAGAACAACAAAAGAAAGCACTTTTTTATGGATTAGCTGGAGCATTCGTTTTACGGTTCGCGGCACTGTTCGCGATTTCATTCCTCGTCGATATTTGGCAAATCCAAGCACTTGGAGCAGCGTACTTGCTCATCATGGGATTACGGCATATTTATAAGACCGCTAAGGCAAGGAAACTTGGTGAGAATCATGGCGCCGAAAATGAACTCGATGCAGAGCCGAAGTCGGAAGAGCCAGTTTCTAAAGGTGAATTCTGGCGGACAGTCGCGAAGATTGAATTCGCTGACTTAGCATTTGCTGTCGATTCGATTCTTGCTGCAGTTGCTTTAGCAGTCGCACTTCCGAACTGGGGATCGGGCGAAATCGGTGGTTTGAACACCGGTCACTTCATCGTCATCTTAACGGGTGGTTTAATGGGTGTCGTTCTCATGCGTTTCGCGGCCCGTGTCTTCGTGAAATTACTTGCAGAACGTCCAGGTCTTGAAACAGCAGCCTTTGCAATCGTTGCCTGGGTCGGTGTGAAGCTAGCTGTTCTTGCGCTCGAACATCCGAAATACCATGCATCAATCGAAGGAACAGTCTTCGAAGCCTTAAAACTTCCGGAAGGATTTGCTCACAGTACACCGTGGCAGGCATTCTTCTGGACGGTCATGGTCGGTCTTGCCCTTTGGGGTTGGTTCTCTTCACCAAAAACGAAAGCAAATCCAGATGCGGAAAAGAAAGTTGATCAAAACTTATAAGAAGTGGAACGATCCGTCGATGACGGGTCGTTTTTTGGTGTTAGGTTTTCTTAAACAATGGGAATAAAACACAAGGTTAAGTACTTCAGTCGAGCTTTCATCTTTTTCTTTCCGATCGACCGGCATATAATGAATAGACTGAACAAAAAAGGGGATTCGTTAGTATGGATATTGGATTAATTACACAGTATGCGACCGTCGGGCTCGTACTGATTATTTTGCAAGGGTTATTATCTGCCGACAATGCGATGGTCATGGCTGTCCTAGTCCGACCGTTACCAGACGATCAGCGCAAAAAAGCACTTTTCTATGGTCTCGTCGGGGCACTCGTCTTACGTTTCGTCGCAATCTTCTTTGCCTCGTACCTAGCGACGATTTGGGAGCTTCAGGCACTCGGAGCGATATACCTCTTTTACGTGGCGTTTAAAGGAATCGTCGAGGCACGATCGAATAAACACCAAGTACCGGACTCGATTGCTTCACAAAAAGCCTCACCGAATTTTTGGTGGACGGTTGTTAAAGTCGAATTCTCTGATTTAGCGTTCGCTGTCGACTCGACACTTGCCGCTGTCGCCATGGCAACGACATTACCGATGATCGGAGGAACGATCGGTGGTCTGAACACAGGACAATTCTGGGTCGTCTTCTTCAGTGGGATCATTGGTCTCGTCATTATGCGTTACTTTGCGAGTTGGTTCGTTGTCTTGCTCCAAAAGCGACCAGGTATCGAAGAAGCTGCCTTTTGGCTCGTCGCATGGGTTGGCGTAAAACTCGTCGTCATGACACTCGCGCATCCGTCGATCGACGTCTTGCCGCATGAGTTTCCAGAGAGTACACTATGGCAAACGATCTTCTGGGTCGTACTTGCCCTGATTTTAATCATTGGTTGGTTCCGTAGCGGAAGTAGTTCAACCAAATCAGCAAAATAATACAATGGCGGGCAGGGTACTCTCTGTCCGTCTTTCGTTAGGAGAGATTTTATGCAAAACGGTAATTTCATTCGGATGCTGACGCGGATGCAAAACGTTCCACGGTGGGATGAATATGCACCACGTTTTCCGGATAACGCAGCCAGTCATAGCTTTCGTGTTGCCTTATTCAGTTTGATGGCAAGCTATTTAGAAGAAGCGGGCGGACAAACACCAGTCGACCGCCTGACATTGCTTGGAAAAGCCCTATTCCATGACATGAACGAGGTCATCACCGGACCCATTAAACACCGGACGAAAAAAGAGCCAACGCTACATGCACACATTCAGGCAATGGAACAACAGGCAAGTGAGCAACTCGTCGCCTTACTCTCGAAGTCGCTTCAACCAGCCTTTACGACGTATCTTGTTCATGCAGAAGATGATTCACCGGAAGGACGAATCGTTGAAGCCATCGATACGTTCGATGCGATGTTATATGCACGCCGGGAAGCACGGATGACAGAGTCCGTCTTTTTCGAACAAAAAGCAGCGGAATTACAGGCTGTTCTGGAACGACACCCACTCGTTTCAATCCGTCGCTTGACACAGTCGGTCATGGAAGAGGACGAGATGTCTCATTTTATCGAAAACGTCTTGATGATGGATACGATTCGGCGCTGGAAAGGACGTTTTAACACAATTGATGATAACGACGCGACACATGCGTTTCGAGCAGCTTCGCTTGGTATCTTCAATGGATTGATTGAATCAGAAAAATACGGCGTCACGATCGACATTGAAGAAGTCGTCTCTCGTCTCTTGTGTCATGATCTTGTTGAAGGAACGACAGGAGATGTTCTTGGACCTGTCAAACATGCGACGCCGGTCACGGCAGCAGCCTTCGAAGCTTATGAACGGGCAGAAGGAGAGACGTTGATCAACAATCTACCAGAAGACATCCGAGCACCGTTCCGTCGGTTCGTCGTGGAAGCAAAAGACGAGACGTACGAAGGGCAAATGGTCGATGTGATCGATAAACTCGATGCGTTGATCAAAATGAACATGGAACGAAAGTTAAATGGTGTGGAGTATGAGACCGGTTATCGGGCCCAACTCAAAAAGGTACAGATGACATATGAAAATCCATCGGTCGTCTTTTTCCTCGCTTATGTCTTGCATGATTTGGATTACGTGACGTCATGACAAAGACAACGATGACACCAGGCCGCTTAACGTTGATCTTGATCCTCGGTTCACTCGCTGCACTCGGACCGCTCTCGATCGACATGTATCTACCTGCTTTTCCGGATATGTCACGCTCGTTTGATGCGAGTGCGTCACTGATCCAATTGAGTTTGACGGCTTGTATGCTCGGAATGGCGCTCGGACAATTGATCGTCGGTCCGCTCAGTGATGTTCGTGGACGTAAGCGTCCATTAATGATTGCTTTACTTGCGTATCTGCTCGCTTCTCTTGCGTGTGCGATGGCACCGACGATTGAAGTGTTGATTGCGCTGCGCTTCATCCAAGGGGCAGCCGGAGCGTCGGGGATCGTCATTTCCCGGGCAATCGTTCGCGATCTATTCGAAGGACCGGAATTAACGCGGTTCTTTGCTGCCTTGTCTCTCGTCAACGGAACGGCACCGATTCTCGCACCCGTCATCGGGGGACAGTTGCTTCGGTTCGGTGACTGGCATTTTGTCTTTTACTTGCTGGCGATTTTAAGTACGTTGATGTTGCTCGCTGTGGCACTGCGTTTGCCGGAAACACTTCCACTCGAAAGACGCGTTGAAGGGAATTTGACGACGACGTTAAAGACATTCGGACGTTTGTTGACGGACCGCGTCTTCATCGGCTATGCGTTCGCGCAAGCATTCGTCATGGGCGCGATGTTTGCCTACATCTCCGGTTCACCGTTCGTCTTACAAAATATTTATGGCGCTTCGCCGCAACAGTTCAGTTTTTTGTTCGGCCTAAACGGAATCGGAATCATTTTAGCGGCTCAAATCGCTGGACGTCTTGCTGGTCGAGTTGATTCAGAACGGCTGATGCGAATCAGCTTGACGGTTGTTGCGAGTGCAAGTATCTTATTGTTCCTCGCTTTAACGTTAACGGACCAATTGATTTTCGTCATGATTCCACTTTTCTTCGTCGTCTCAAGCGTTGGTTTGATCTCAACGCTCGGTTTTACATTAGCGATGCAAAACTACGGAGCAACGGCTGGAAGTGCCTCGGCACTTCTTGGTTTACTCCCGATGCTCGTCGGTTCGCTCGTGTCACCACTCGTCGGCATCATGGGGGAGCAATCGGCCGTTCCGATGGGGCTGATTATCATGACGCTTGACTGTTTGGCACTCGTCCTTTATTACGGACTAATCGTCCGACGTCCCGACCGCTCATAAATACTCGTTAGTCAAAAACGTTTGTCCTATTTATGGGACGAACGTTTTTTTTATTTAATGAAAGGAAAAGAAATGGAATTCATTTTGAAACATTTTCTAGATGGTTTGCGTAGAAGAGGGAGAAAGCCAGTACTTCAGAAAGGAGTGGAGCGATGAAACAGGAGTTGCCGCGTGAACGAGAACCGTCGATTGAGGCAAGATTAGCACGTCATTTTGCCGCGCAAAAAAAATACTTACGTCGTCAAGAAGAGGCGATTGATCAGCGAGACAAAGAGTTGGCTCGTTTATTGTATGAAGAAAATCGGACCGCGTATCAGCGGGCTTATCACGAACTGTATGGTTCACATCCTTACATCGAGGTGAACGAAAATGGACGTTAGTACACTTTATTTATATGCGTTAGCGGCCGCTGCTTGTGGTGTGTTTGTGTCCATCCTATTCTCAGACGTCATTCCGGGTGTCGATCAAATTTTCCATCCTACGTTGATCTTATCTTTCGTCATCATCACGTCAGCGATCGGCTTCGGACTCGAACAACTGAGTCCGCTTGGTTCAATTTTGATTTTAATCATCAGCAGTGTCATCGCGTTGTTAGTGACGACACTGATGCATATTTTTTTGTTCGTTCCGATGGCACAAGCCGAACAGTCGCTTGGGTTTTCGGAACAGATGCTAGAAGGGCGTAGCGCAACCGTCATCGTGCCGATTCCGACTGAAGGATATGGTGAAATTTTACTTGATGACGTCTCAGGACGTGTATCGAAGTCAGCCGTCCTGTTTGAAGGTCCTGCCTTACCACAAGGAACAAAGGTACTTGTCATCGAGATTAAACAAGGCGTCGCGTCTGTCGTGACGTATCCCCAACAATGGAAAAAGGAGATGTTTACATGAATCCAGTGTTAATCGTATCGATCGTTGCAGTCGCATTGATCGTTGCATTGATTGTCCTATTCATCACGAAGTACCGAACGGTTGGTCCGGAAGAAGCATTAATCGTATCCGGTAGTTATCTTGGAGGACGCAACGTTAATACCGATGAGTCCGGCAACCGGGTGAAGATTATTCGTGGCGGCGGAACATTCGTGTTACCTGTCTTCCAACAAGCAACACCACTCAGTTTGTTATCAAGTAAACTCGAAGTCACGACACCAGAAGTGTACACGGAGCAGGGTGTACCGGTCATGGCGGACGGAACAGCGATCATCAAGATCGGCAGCTCGATTTCTGAGATTGCAACAGCAGCAGAGCAGTTCCTCGGAAAATCAAAAGAAGAGCGCGAAGGGGAAGCGCGTGAAGTTCTTGAAGGGCACTTGCGTTCGATCCTCGGTTCGATGACTGTCGAAGAAATTTATAAGAACCGCGATAAGTTCTCGCAAGAAGTCCAGCGGGTCGCGTCTCAAGACCTGGCGAAGATGGGACTCGTCATCGTTTCGTTTACGATCAAAGACGTCCGAGATAAAAATGGATACTTAGAATCCCTCGGGAAACCACGGATTGCACAGGTGCGCCGTGATGCGGACATCGCAACAGCAGACGCGGAAAAAGAGACACGCATCAAACGAGCGGAAGCTTCAAAAGATGCGAAAAAAGCAGAACTCGAACGTGCAACGGAAATCGCTGAAGCGGAAAAAGAAAATCAGTTGAAGATGGCAGACTACCGCCGCGAACAAGATATCGCGAAGGCGAAAGCCGACCAAGCGTATGATCTTGAGAATGCACGCGCACAACAAGAAGTCACCGAGCAACAGATGCAAATCAAAATCATCGAGCGTCAAAAACAAATCGAGCTCGAAGAACGTGAAATCCTCCGTCGTGAGAAACAATACGATGCGGAAGTCAAAAAACGTGCCGATGCCGATCGTTACTCGATTGAGCAAGCTGCCCAAGCGGACCGTGCGAAGCAATATGCGGAAGCAGATGCAACGAAATACCGGATTGAAGCATCGGCAAAAGCGGATGCAGAACGCATTCGTCTGGATGGTCTTGCGAAAGCGGACGCTGAGCGAGCACAAGGGGAAACAGAAGCAGACATCATTCGTTTGAAAGGTCTTGCCGAAGCAGAAGCGAAAGAAAAAATCGCGCAGGCGTTCGAACAATTTGGACAAGCAGCAATCCTTGACATGGTCATTCGGATGATGCCAGAATACGCGAAAGAGATTGCAGCACCACTCGGTAACATCGATAAGATCACCGTCGTTGATACAGGTAGTGGTGAAGGTGGCGGTGCGAACCGTGTCACAGGATACGCGACGGATTTGATGGCGTCACTGCAAGAGACGTTAAAAGCGTCGTCAGGATTAGATGTCAAAGAGTTGATCGAGAACTTCTCTGGTAAAGGAACAGCAAAGCCGTTGACGGTCAACTTGAATTCCCATGATGCGGTGGCAGCGTCGAAAACAGAAGACTGATTATGCAAAGTCGCGTCTTATTGATCTTGTTTGCGCTCCTTATTTTTCATGTCGCTTGGCCGCTTCCGTGGTATGCATTAGCAGTACTAGGTGGCGTTATTGGAATCATCAAGGGATACACAGCGGATGAAGGAATCGTCAATATATTTAATTTGAAGAAAGTGTCCTATTCGCTACAGGATCGACAGACACGTCAGGAAGCCGTTCTCGCTTTGATGTGCAGTCTGTTGACGGTCGACTTCCCGTATTGGTTCGCCGGGGCGACGACAGGAATCACGTGGCGTGATGTCGGATATGTTAGTTTCGAAGTAGTGTCAACACTTCTGTTCGCTTATGTCTTATTCCGTTTCTTATGTCTGGATCTATTCCGACCGTTCTTGGAGTCTGAAAGAAGGGAGCAAAGAAATGGATAGTTTATTTCTACTGCAAGAGCGTTGGATGTTGTTGCTCCCGTTCGTTGTCGTCTTCTTGATCAACGTCGGGTTATTGACTGCCCTTCTTAAGAAGCGACGTGATTTACCGAAACTGTTAGTCTTCGGAATGGGTGGGATGGCGATCGTGTTCATCGTCTCCTCGCTTGGATTAAGCATGGCACTGCTGTTCTTCGGATACAATTCATAAAAAACGGAGCTGACTCAAAAGTCAGTCTCTACAAAGATAGGGGTGGCAGAATGATGATCTGCCACCCCTATCTCGTAATAAAAAGAATGACTCGTCACACGCAACTCCTACAGGAAAAAGCGCATTTATGCGCTGTCAGAGACAAACAAGACCCGCTTTCCTGCTTGAATGAAGCAGGAAAACTGGCTTGTGTCTCGCCTGAGGAAAGGGCGTGAACAGACGAGTCATTCTTTTTTTGAGTCAGCCTCGTTTAATGAAGTAAGAATAAATGCCGTTAACGTGGAAGGTCGTATCCAATGACGACGAGTCCCGGTCCAGTATGTGAACCGATCGCTGCGCCGGCGATCGTCAAGATGACTTCGCTTGGTGAGAATTGTGCTTCAATCAATTGTTTTAACTGTTCTGCCCGTTCGATCGAATCCCCGTGACCAATCATGATTCGGTGTCCGTCAATCGCAGGACGTGCTTCTTCCATCCACTCGACGATCCGGTTCATGACCTTTTTCTGACCTCGGATTTTTTCTTTCGGAATCAACTTTCCGTCTTCGACGGTCAACAGTGGCAAGATCGATAAGAGACCACCAATGAAGGCGCTAGCTCGCGAAACGCGTCCACCGCGCATCAAATATTCGAGTGATTCGACTGTAAACAGATGACGAATCGTATTGACCTTGGCTTCAGCGTAAGCCGCTGTTTCTTCAAACGAATGCGTTTGTGCATACTCTGCGACATCGAGAACGAATAGTCCTTGTCCCGTTGAAGCCGTTTTCGTATCGAGTACGAGATAAGGCACGTTCGGATACTTTTCGGCGAGTTCGTCCGCGAGCATCTTCGCGGTTTGGTATGTTCCAGATAACTCACTTGAAAAGGCGAGATAGAGGAAGGGATCACCTTGTTCGAAGTGACGCGTGAACACCTCGACCATCCGGCTGACTTCTACTTGGAATGTCTTTGGTGCTGCGCCATCGCGCATCTTATCATACAGTTGTTTTGGAGATATCGATTCTCCGTCGAAGAACGTATCTTCGTCGATCAATACGCCGAACGGCATGATCGTAAAATCATAAGCATCTAACATGTCTTTTGGTGCATCAGCACCACTGTCTGTGATCAATCGGATCATCACGTTCTCTCCTTTCTTAACCTAGGGCTTTTTCATTTCGATCAAGCATTCGACTCAAGTTGACACCGAACCGCTCGTTCTCGAGTTCCGTCAAAGTCGCTGGTGTTAAATCAGCGCCGAGCGCAAGTAATGCCTCATAGGCACGACGTAAGCAGTCTTCGACCGTCAATGAGGTACCGAGTAATTCTTCAAGCGAAGCCATCGTTTCCGGGACAATGGTTGGATAGACGAATTTCGTCGCCTCGCCTTGAAGCGCTGCCGCGTAAAAGTCGCGGACTAAAGCGGCGCGCTGACTCCCGCTTCCGTTAACACAGAGGTAGATTTGGACGGCAACGCCACCGCGGACACGGCGCTGCGAGATACCGGCGAACTTTTTACCGGCGATTGACAGGTCGTAAGAACCGGGACAATACGATCCAACGACTTCACCGGCGACGATCGCGTCTGTTTCTTGCGCGAACATGCCACGGACGAGCGCAAGCATCGCTTCGTAACCACTGTCAATATCGATCCCACCGCGTTCCGGTAAGACTAGCGAAATATTCAAGACACCAGCGTCAAGGACGACGGCAAGACCGCCTGAGTTACGGACGACGGGCGAGAAACCATGTTCGTGCAAAACAACTACGCCGTCTGCGAGGTGAGGAAGGCGGGCATCCTGGATGCCGAGGACGACAGTTTCGTGGTGAATCCAAGAGCGGAGTGCAGCTCCTTCTGTTGCAACGGAAGCGCATAATGTGTCGTCCATCGCAAACGATTGTGTCGCATGAAAAGCAGTTCCGAGTGACGTTTGATCAAAAATACGATAATGTTCTTGTTTTAAGAGTTCGATTCCCATAGGCTCGTTCCTTTATTGTAGATTTGCGACATCATTATAGCACAGGGTGTATAAAGTTTCTGTGCGAAGCGCCGCAGGAGACAGGAATCCTTGGAGACAAAACCGAACAACAACGACATAGACACGATTTAAAGGAGAGAAACATATGTATCAATCATTAGGACAATTAAAGGAAACGAAGGTCTTCAAAGATCCTGTTCATCGGTATATCTATGTCAGTGATCAGTTGATTTGGCAATTGATCGGTACACGTGAGTTTCAACGACTACGTCGAATCAAACAACTGGGAACATCCTTTTTGACGTTTCATGGGGCGGAACACACGCGATTCCATCATTCACTCGGCGTCTATGAGATCACGCGCCAACTGATCGACGTCTTTAACGGTCGCGCCGATTGGGATGATCAGTACCGGGAGTTGACGCTGGCTGCGGCACTCTTACACGATGTTGGTCATGGTCCGTTTTCGCACGCGTTCGAAAATGTCTTCGGTGTCAACCATGAAACGTGGACAGAGCGAATCATCCTCGGGGATACGGAAATCAAGAAAGTTCTCGACCAAGTGGGAGAGGGATTCGCGGAAGAAGTGGCGTCGATCATCAATAAAACGCACCCGAATCAACTGCTCGTCACGATGATCAGCTCTCAACTCGACGTTGATCGAATGGATTATTTATTACGCGATGCGCACTTTGCTGGCGTCAGCTACGGAAAATTTGATCTTGAGCGGATGCTTCGGGTATTGCGTCCGGCGCCGAATCAAATGGTCGTCAAGCAGTCCGGGATGCATTCGATTGAAGACTACATCATGCGTCGGTATCAGATGTATTGGCAAGTCTACCTGCATCCGGTGACACGATCGAGTGATTACCTATTAAAAGCCATTCTCGAACGAGCACAGGAGCTATACCTTTCCGGTTATCCGTTTGTGATTGCACCGATTCATTTAATGCCGCTGTTTGATCAGAAGATGGAGTTGCGTGATTTCCTTGGACTCGATGAGACGATCGTCTACTTCTATTTTCAGCAGTGGGCGAACGAACAGGATCCGATCCTTTCTGATCTATCAGAAAGATTCGTTGACCGGAAGTTGTTCAAGTATGTCGATTACCCGGCTGAAAAACGTGAACTCGTCCATGAAAAATTATGCGAGCTGTTTGACGCGATCGGCTTGAATCCGACGTATTATCTGCTAGAAGATAAACTCAGTCGTCTTCCTTACGATTTATATGGGGATAATGGTGAAATCAGCAAACAACCGATCATGCTACAGATGAAGGGTGGGCAGATGAAAGAGATTTCGCAAGTTTCACCGCTCGTTCAAGCCATCGCGACATCACGCCAGACGGATGAGAAGCTGTTCTTCCCGCAAGAAATTTTGCACGACTTGCGCGAACATGCGAATGAGAAGATGCAAATCGACCAGTTATTGATTGGTAGTGTGACATCATGATATCGTCCACTGTCCTTACGAAAATCTTGCAACAGCTTGGACAGGAGGGAGGAGAGGTCGAAGTCTTAAAAGGCGCGACATCCTCCCTTGTTTTTCGGGTCGGTGAGGGAATTCTTCGCGTCCATACGAATCAGGACTGGCTACATGAGGAGCCTGATCTTGTCTTGCACGAGGTGTTTGCGTTACGAGCAGCAGGTGACTTAGCACCAGATGTGTTGGACTATCAAACAGATGTTAGGGACGAAATACCGCCTTGGTTATATATGACGCGTTCACCGGGAGAGATCCGGCTTGATCAGGTAGATGAGCAATATGTCGAACGACTAGCACAGATGCTTGCGGCAATCCATACGCTGCCCGTACCAGAATCTCTTTATGTCTATCAGCCGTATACGACGGAACGTTACGTTCCGACGTGGACGCAGCATCCGGAGAGATGGCGTCAGCTACTGGCGGTCGAACCGATCGAAAGTCAAACAATCCGATTTATTCATCGGGATTTCCATCCGGTCAATGTGTTATACGAAATGGATAGAACGTGTCATACGATTGATTGGATTAATGCATGTGTAGGTCCCATTGAAGTCGACCTTGCGCATTGTCGTTTGAATCTTGCCTTGCTCGAATCCGTCGAGATGGCGGATCATTTTTTAAAAAGTTACCTTAAACAGACGAACCGTTTGTACGATCACGCGTGGGATATTCGAGCTGTTTTTGATTTTGGACCTGAAACAATTGACGTCTATTCGGGGTGGAAAGCATATGGAAGGCAAAACCTCAGTCAGGACAATGTTCGGGAACGCTTGGAAAAGTTTGTCTTGAAAGTCTATGAAAATAACGAAAGCGGTTACTAAATGAACTTTTTCTCTTGTAGTTCTTCGAAATATTGATTATTCTATTACTTGGAAAGAGATTAAACGTCAGACATCGTACGAATGTACAACTGATAAACAACTAATAGATAGAGGGGTACTTCATGAAATATCTTATCGCACTACTCGGACTGGCTATCGTTTTCGGCTTGGCACTCCTTGTCAGCAGCAATCGTAAAGGCATCAAATTGAAACCGCTTGCGGTCATGCTAGTTCTTCAGCTCGTACTTGGGTTCATTTTACTCAATACATCGTTCGGATATATCGTCATTCGTGGCGTCGCGAAAGTCTTTGAAAAACTGCTGAGTTATGCGGCAATCGGGATTGATTTCGTCTTTGGTGGACTAGCGAACGAAGGTGCACAACCGTTCTTCATTAACGTCTTGCTACCAATCGTTTTCATCTCTGCCTTGATCGGAATTTTGCAATTCACAAAGATTTTACCGATCTTGATGCGCGGAATTGGTTTCGTCTTGTCGAAAATCAACGGGATGGGGCGTCTCGAGTCTTACAACGCGGTTGCTTCAGCTGCGATCGGACAATCAGAAGTATTCATCACAGTAAAAAAACAAATTGGTCAATTACCAGCAAACCGTCTTTACACATTGTGTGCATCAGCAATGTCGACGGTTTCGATGTCAATCGTCGGTGCGTACATGACGATGGTAGAACCAAAATATGTCGTTACAGCAATCGTCTTGAACTTGTTCGGTGGTTTCATGATCGTCTCAATCATCAACCCATACACGGTTGACCCGGAAGAAGATATTCTTGAAATCGTCGAAGAGAAGCAAACGTTTTTCGAAATGCTCGGCGAATACATCATGGATGGATTCAAAGTCGCAATCATCGTTGGTGCGATGTTGATCGGCTATAATGCTTTGATTGGAATGGTCAACGATATCTTCCTGATGGTTCTCGATATCTCGTTCCAAGAAATTCTCGGATACATCTTTGCACCATTCGCATTCATCATGGGTGTTCCATGGGCGGAAGCCGTCAGTGCCGGTAGTGTCATGGCCACGAAATTGATCACGAATGAATTTGTCGCGATGTTAAGCCTTCCTGAGTACACGAAAGAGTTCTCGGAACGTACACTCGGAATCGTTTCTGTCTTCTTGATCTCGTTCGCGAACTTCTCGTCGATCGGAATCATCGCTGGTGCGGTTAAAGGATTGAATGATCGCCAAGGAAGCGTTGCAGCTAGTTTTGGTTTGAAATTACTGTATGGTGCAACTCTCGTCAGCGTCTTGACGTCAATCGTCGTCAGCGTCTTGCTGTAATCGTTACACATGTAAAAGAGCAATGGATCAGCAAATCCATTGCTCTTTTTGTCTATTATTTCGTTTCACCGTGCGAAGCAATTCCGACGCGGACGCGATGGTGGGTTCCGTCACGGTAGACTTCGTAAGCGAACTGCGCGACATTTTCCCGGGGAATCGGTCCTGTCGATGCAGTGAAGCGTGTCGTCTCAATCAACAAGTCGTCAGCAGCAAGTGCTTTATCTTCCGTCAATTGTGTTGGGCAGATGACGGTGAAGTCGACGTCTGCATCCTTTAAAGTCAAATAAGCTTTCAAGTGATCCTCGGCTGCAATCGTCGAGCGGCGACGGGACTCACTCGATTGGAAACGATACTTCCCAGGTTCTTCTGATGCATCGAGAATGCCTGCTGTACCGATGAAGACGATCCGTTCGATGCCTGCTTCCTTCATCTTCGTGACAAGATGCGGAATCGCTGTCGAGAGGACCTGCTGTTGATCGGTACCGAGACAACTGAAGACAGCGGTACTTCCCGCGAGTGCTTGTTCGAGATCGTCCGGATTTGTCGCGTCTCCCGTCAGGATATGAAGGCAATCGTGAACTGGTAAGTCCGACGACACGGAACGCACGAGTGCTTGGACATCGTAGCCATCTTTTAATAATCGATCAATCAAAGGGCGACCCGTTCGACCGGTCGCACCAAGTACAGTAACAGTAGTCATAAGTTTTCCTCCTTAGAGATCAAGTAGATGGGAAAAAGAGACGTGCGGTAGCGACCGGACGTCTCTTTTTGATTATTTATCTGCAAACATGACGCCAGCTTGACCATAATCTGTTTTTTCCATCTCTTCGATGAAGACCGTGATGTTTTCTTTTGGAGCATTTGTCGTTTCTGATACCGCTTCCGTGACTTTTTCAATCAAGGCACGTTTTTGTTCGACTGTACGACCCGATAACATTTTAACCGTAACATATGGCATGACTTCATTTCCCCCTCTAACATGATGACGATACGCCATCAGTATAGCGCATTCGATAGGGGATTCGTCAATTCGAACATCGTTTTCGAAAAAGAAGGGTATAAGGTAGGAGCTATTCTTGTCGGAAGCGAAGGTAGTCATACACATACGGCAGAAAAGGAGAGACATAATGGACGCGATCATACGAAAAAAAATTCATACGCTACTGATTTTTGATCGGACGTTACCAGAAGATACAGCTTATCCATTGTCTGGCCCTAAAGGACTCGAGGTTGCAGATATCGTCTTTGAACAGAACATCCCGTTCGGTCGACTCGTAACGGATAAAAAACTCGCTCAACTGCTGAATCAAAAAGAAGCGAAGCGATACGGGATGCTGACATTGCTTGAGGACGATGTACGTTTCAAACCGTTGTTTCAAAATCGAAAACCGACAGCCGACATGGAAGAAGAGGTTGAGGCAAAGGTGCGAGAACTGGCGCATCAGTTACGTGCGATTCGGTCGCAGTGTTCTTCGCTGGAACGTCTCTTTTTATTCGGTCGTGCAGCGCAAACCCTGTTTGATCGTGCTTTGCTTCATCTCGAAGAGGTCAATCCCCCAGCCCACGAGGAGATTGCATCCATGACGTGTTATCGTCTCCCGACGATTCGCCGAGCGACAGAGGATCAATTACAGTTACTCCGTTACGAGTGACTGGTTGCAGACACCTCGGAATGCGGTATGATAGAAGCAACAGGAATAAAAGGGGACAAAACACGATGGAAAAAAAGATTAACTTCAATATCATTTCAGATAACTCTACAGACGGTCACGGAGGATTCGGTGTCGGAACACTCAGTTTAAATAGTATGTCACCAGTCATCATTTCTCCGGAAGACGGTGAAGCTTACATCGATATGGGTGCGATGCACGCAAAAGCAGCAATCGAGAAACGCGTCAAATTCACGACGGATAAAGCCGATACACCGAACGGTAAATTGTACTGGATCGTCTGGGTGACAGTCGGCCGTAAGCCAGAAGGCTTCTATTACGGTGGTGTCGCTGCGTGCGATCTGTTAGTCGATGCGGAAGCGCGTCGCGGATTCAAGATTCTTGCCGACCACGTCAATAAGATGGATAAATCCCTTAAAGGACGGATCGTCGTCGATCACATGGATGAGCGTTCAAAGGAATTGTTACGTGATTTCTTACAGACTCATAAACCTGAGATGTGGGAAAATGCTGACACTGCTTTACATGAAGCGTTGGTCTAAACAAAAGAACGTGTGCCGCGGCACACGTTCTTTTTTCATGGTCGTTTCAGCGTCAAGACGACGAGTTCTGGATGATTGAACAGACGAAACGGAAACAGGCTGTTCCCGAGACCACGACTGACGATCAGTTCCGTCTGCTGTTCCTGATAGCGGCCTGCCGTCACGGTTGGAAAGAATCCTTGACCAGGCGCATACAGACCTTCCGTAAAAGGTAAGCGGATCTGTCCGCCGTGGGCGTGACCGGATAAGACGAGATCAACGGAACGCTCTGCATACAAGGATTTATATTCCGGACGATGCGCAAGCAGGAGCTGGAACGCATCAGGCGATACGTCTTGCAGTGCTTGATTGAGACTTTGACGAATCCCATCCGGTTCTGATAGTCCTTCGCGCCAACGTGTCGTCGTCGGATCATCGATACCCAGTAACGAAATCGATTGTCCTTTATACTCGATGACACGCGTTTCATTCCGAAGAACGGTGACACCGAGCTGCTCAAGTTTCGGTAAAATCGTTAAATTTCGTCGGACTTCATGATTCCCGGTGACGAAGTAGACAGGGTATCGATCGACGAGCGCTTTCATAAGTGTAAGGGCAGCTTCTTCTCCGTTTCGCCTCGAGTCAATCAAATCGCCAGTCATGACGACGAGATCTGGTGATTTACGACTAATTTTTTTCAATAGTCGTTGTTGATCCGATCCGAACGCTTTGCCATGTAAGTCGGCGATTTGAACGACGCGATAGCCATCAAATGATTTTGGCAAGCGACCCGACGTCACTGTGATCTCTGAGACGTCGATGACGTTATTTTCACGATATAAAAACCAACTACCTAGGGCGAGAATCCCAAGGGATACGAGCCAACGTGTACGTTTTCGCATGAGTCACCTCATTTCTTTCTGTTCAGCATAATTCAGGATAACAAAAAAGACCTCCTTCCGTATGCGACGGAAGGAGGAGTTCAAAACAATTTAAGCATCTTGCTTCAAATCAGTTACTTCTTTTTGGGCATCAGGTTCATCTGATAACTCCTTAAATAGAGCGATAATCATCATACCGACGACGAAGATGAACGGAAAGGCGGCAAGAACTGAAGCAGCCTGCAAGGCGCTCAATCCTCCGGCATAAAGTAAGACAGCGGCAATCGAAGACTGGAGAACACCCCAAGCGAGCTTAATGCGTAAGCTTGGCATGAGACTACCACCAGACGAAAGCATCCCGAGAACATATGTCGCGGAGTCAGCCGAAGTAATGAAGAACGTCGTGATCAAGAAGACAGCGACGATACTGAGGAATGTGCCTAATCCACCGAATGTCTCAAACAGAGCGAACATGCCGGTTTCGACTCCTTTATCGTTAACCGTCGTGATCAAATTGACGTTTTGGAACAGTTCATTCCAAATTGCTGATCCACCAAAAACAGAGAACCAAAGCAATCCGAAAATCGTTGGGACGAGCATGATTCCGATGACGAACTCACGAATCGTTCGTCCCTTCGAGACACGAGCAATAAACGTACCGACGAATGGTGACCATGAAATCCACCACGCCCAGTAGAAGATCGTCCAATCGTTGATCCAGCCGCGTTCATCTGGATTAAAAGCAGATGCGCGGAAGCTCATGACTGGTAAATTTTGCAGATAAGCTCCTGTCGTTTGGACGAAGAGGTCCATGATGAAACTAAACGGTCCGAGGAAAAGGACGGCGACCATCAGTAGAACAGCAAGAACAATGTTGGCGTTACTGAGACGAACGATTCCTTTATCAAGACCAGATGCGGCACTCATCATATAAAGGACAGAGACGATCACGATAATGATCATTTGTGTAGCGAATGAGTTCGGAATACTACTTGTCAAGAAGTTCAGTCCACCTGAGATTTGTTGCGCACCGAGACCAAGTGACGTCGCGACACCGAACGCCGTTGCGACGATGGCGAGTACTTCGACGGTACCTTTACCGGCTGAAGCGAACTGAGGCTTCATCAATGAAGCAACCGTGTCGCCAATCGTAGCAGGACGTCCTTTTCGGAATGTCGAGTACGCGATGGCAAGTCCGACGATCGCATACAAGGCCCACGGATGTAATCCCCAGTGGAAGAACGAATAGCGCATCGCGAGTCGTGCCGCTTCCGTCGGATCATCCGTTGCGACCGGCGGTGTATGGAAATGCGTCAAAGGCTCTGAGACACCCCAGAAGACAAGACCAATTCCCATACCAGCGCTGAAGAGCATGGCAAACCAAGAAATGAGACCATATTCAGGTCGGTCCGAATCCTTACCGAGTCGGATGGAACCGAAGCGGGAAAAGATTAAAAAGATAGCAATGATTAAAAAAGCACTCATGCCGAGAAGATAAAGCCAGCCAAATCCGTCAGAGACAAAGGATTGTGCTTGAGCTGTGACATTTCCGAGACTAGCTGCACCGATTAGGGATTCCGGTAAGATTCCCCATATGGTAAAGAGCACACAGAAAATGACGGATACCATAAAGACTTTTGTAACCTTACTTTTTCGATTATTTTCCATCGTGTTCCACACCTTCTTTCGAATTTTACATGGTTGTTCTGTATCAATTGATGACAACGACATTATCATTACCCCGTGCATCCGATAACAAAACCTAATCACGCAGGGTACTACCGTAACAAACACTTTGGTGAAAAAGCAAATCGTTTGGGAAATGAAACCATAGAAACTAGGGAATTACCAGAGAGGAAAGGTGTAAAATGGCGGATAATCAAATGTTTAAAATGATTTTTAAATAGTGAAAGGAAAGACGTTAATATTCTTATTTCCCGTTTTACTTAAAAACTAACGTAATGACTAATCTGAGCAAATCAGAGGCGGTCCGAAATCAGATTTGATATAACAAGAGCAGTCATCACTTTGAAGGAGGCATTTCCCATGGAAAAACAACAACAAAAACAAGCGATTCTTGAAGCATTTCAATCTCGTCATGCGACAAAGGCATTTAATGGTCAAGTGATCCCAGAAGACGATTTCCGGTTCATCTTGGAAACGGCGCGTCTGTCACCGAGTTCGTTCGGATATGAGCCATGGAACATGCTCGTCATTCAAAATCCAGAAATCCGAGAAGCCTTAAAAGAAATTTCTTGGGGCGCACAAGGACAATTGCCGACAGCGAGTCACTTCGTCTTGTTCCTCGCTCGGACAGGAGAACAAATGCAGGCAGATGGTCCACATGTCACGCAGATGATGGATTTCCTTGGTCTATCTGAAGAAGCGAAAGCCGGACGGACGAAGCGTTACGGTCTGTTTTTAAAGGAGGATTTCGCGATCGGTCATAACCCGAAAGCGATGGAAGACTGGGCAGCAAAACAAGCCTATATCGCACTTGGGAACATGATGTCGACGGCGGCACAAATCGGAATCGATTCATGCCCAATCGAAGGATTCGACCAGCAAGCCGTCGAGCAATTACTCCTCGATCGTGGACTCCTCGATCGTTCTGTTTTTACGGTTCCGGTCATGGTCGCATTTGGTTACCGGGCAGACGAACCGAAACGTGATAAGCAACGTCGCCCGCTTGATGAAATCGTAACGTTCGTCGAATAAACACGGAAGACAAAAATTTTCAAATTATATAGAAGTTTCTTTCGAAATTCGGTATACTCGCATTTGTATGATTAAGAAGCGCCGTAAACGCCACTCGCATACGAACAACTTTTGTCTTGATGAAAGAAAGGGGTTCTATCGCAAATGGAACAAAAATTAAAGTTATGGTTCACGGAACACCAAACGGAAGATTACGGTATCACATTCCGTGTCAACCACGTTTATGAGAGCGAACAAACGGAGTTTCAACGCCTAGAGATGGTTGAAACGGACGAGTTCGGTACGATGTTGTTACTTGACGGAATGGTCATGACGACAGATAAGGACGAGTTCGTTTACCACGAGATGGTCGCGCACGTCCCATTGTTCACACACCCGAATCCAAAATCGGTTCTGGTCGTTGGTGGAGGAGACGGCGGAGTCATCCGTGAAGTCTTGAAACACCCGTCCGTCGAAAAAGCTGTTTTGGTTGAAATCGACGGAAAAGTCATCGAGTATTCGAAAAAATACCTCCCGAACATCGCAGGTGGATTGGATGATGCACGCGTCGAAGTCATCGTTGGGGATGGATTCATGCATATCGCAGAAGCAGAAAACGAGTATGATGTCATCATGGTCGATTCGACAGAACCAGTTGGTCCAGCGGTCAACTTGTTCACGAAAGGCTTCTACTCTGGTATTTCAAAAGCATTAAAAGAAGACGGTATTTTCGTCGCACAATCGGATAACCCATGGTTCACACCAGACTTGATCCGTGATGTTCAACGCGACGTCAAAGAAATCTTCCCGATCACGAAGCTCTACATCGCTAACGTTCCGACATACCCAAGTGGTCTTTGGACGTTTACGATCGGATCAAAGAAACACGATCCGCTTGCTGTCGTACCAGAGCGTTTCCACGAGATCGATACGAAGTATTACACGCCTGAGCTTCACACGGCAGCATTCGCGCTTCCGAAGTTCGTTAAAGATTTGACGAACGGCTGAGTTCAGTCACTATAGCACACATGAACAGAGCGGTTTCGATCTTCGAAATCGCTCTGTTGTCAGGTAAAGAGGCGTTTGCAGCAGCAAACGACCAATGAACAGGGGGAATGGATCATGCGTTTTGATGAAGCATATTCAGGAAAAGTCTTTATCGCGAGTCAACCGACTCACGAGGATGCAAAAGGAATTTTATACGGCATGCCGATGGACTGGACGGTCAGTTTCCGTCCCGGTTCACGATTCGGTCCGGCACGTATCCGTGAAGTCTCACTTGGTTTAGAAGAATATAGCCCGTACTTAGATGGCGACATCGCCGACGCGAAGTTGTTTGACGCGGGAGATATCCCGTTACCATTCGGGAATGCACAAAAATCACTTGATATGATTGAAGAATACGTCGATTCATTACTGGCAGCAGGCAAGTTCCCGCTCGGTATGGGTGGCGAACATTTAGTCACGTGGCCAGTCGTCAAAGCGTTCGATAAACACTATGATGATTTTGTTGTGCTTCACTTTGATGCGCATACGGACTTGCGTGACGAGTACGAAGGTGAGCCGTTGTCACACTCGACGCCACTCAAGAAAATCGCGAACTTGATCGGACCGGAGAACTGCTATTCGTTCGGAATCCGTTCGGGGATGAAAGAAGAGTTCGAATGGGCGAAGACGTCAGGCTACAACCTTTTCAAATACGAGATCGTCGAGCCGCTTCGTCAAGTTCTTCCAACACTTGCCGGGAAAAAGGTCTACGTCACGATCGACATCGATGTCCTTGATCCGTCAGCAGCACCAGGAACAGGGACACAAGAAATCGGTGGGGTGACGACGAAGGAACTACTCGAAGTCGTTCACATGATTGCACGAGCAGACGTCGACGTCATCGGAGCTGATTTGGTAGAAGTATGCCCAGCGTATGATCAATCGGATATGACAGCGATCGCAGCAGCAAAAGTGTTGCGCGAGATGATGATTGGATTCATTAAATAAATAGACAAAGGAGACCAGACGTGATGTCGGTCTCTTTTGTTTTGTTCAGAAGAAGAACTGAACGACTCCGAATGCACCGAATCCGATGATCAGACTGACAGATGTCTATTGGACGACGCGCAGAACGGACGTCGCAATCTGGTGTTTAAGCAGGTGTGTGATGTTTGCCAGGATGCTCCCCCAGGTGGCAGAACCAAGAAAAATACCGATTAGAAACAAAACGGCATCCTGTTCGCTCGTCATCGGATTCAAGAACGTCAGAAGTAAAACGGACAGGTAGGCACTTAACCGTGACGAGGCTGTATCATAACTAACCTTCTTTTCAATTGATTTGTTATGTATTTTATTTCGAAAACAAAAAGAAAGTCAGTGTGTTTTCAAAACAAGTTCATAGCACACTGAAATCTTTACACATATACGGAAGTATCTTAAGTTTAAGATGTCACCACGACGGAAATATTCTTAAGTGTAAGAACATTGGTTTGAGAGCGATGTACATTTGACAATCAGAAAGGTGGAAAAAAGATGAAGAAACTCTTATCGTTTGTGACTGCTACGTTACTGTTTGCACTATTCGTGCTTCCGGTAGGCGCAGCAGATGACGCAATGGTTCGTGTCATTCATGCTTCACCAGATGCTCCGGCAGTCGATATCGCGGTCGATGGCAAAAAAGCCGTATCAGGAGCAAAATTCAAAGATGTTACAGATTACCTCACACTACCAGCTGGCGAACATAAAGTAGAAGTATTCGCTGCAGGAACAACAAAAGATCCTGTGCTCTCTCAAACACTCAATGTGGAAGCTGGTAAATTCTATTCTGTCGCAGCAATCGGTAAACTTGCTGATATTAAACTTGCTGTCATGGAAGACAACGGCAAAGGCGAAGACGGCAAATCAATGGTCCGTGTCGCACACTTTGCACCAGATGCACCTGCTGTTGATGTCGCACCAAAAGGTGGAGACCCACTCTTTAGCAACCTTGAATTCTCAAAAGTCTCTGACTACGGTACACTCGATGCAGGTACGTATGACCTTGAAGTCCGCCCTGCAGGCGCAACGGATGTCGTCAAAGCACTTGATGGCGTCAAACTCGACAGTGGCAAAAACTATACAGCTCTCGCAATCGGTTTACTAGAAGGCGAGCCAGCGTTTGATGTTCTCTTAATTCCAGATGGCGGTGAAATGGCATCAATGCCAGATACAGGACTTGGTGGTTCTGCTGATACGACTTCTGCTACACCATGGGCAGTCGCAGCAGCAGCTGCCTTGTTAGTAGGAACAGCGTATGTCGTCCGTCGTAAACAAAACGCTTAAGAGTAGTCTGCTTCTCTTACTCGTATTAGCCGGATGCCAATCGGGATCACCTCCAGGTACTACAAAGCCGGAAAAACCAAAACAAACTGAAACGACGTCTTCTTCGTCCACTTCATCCGAAATGGTGGACGAAGAAGCATTCATTCCAACGCGTATTATGATTCCGACGCTCGATGTGAAAGCAAACATCGAAGTCGTCGGGAAGGATAAGCAAGGACGGATGGATGTGCCAAAAAAAACGGATCAAGTCGCGTGGTATAAATACGGTGCGAAAGCCGGTCAAACCGGAAATGTCGTATTAGCAGGACATCTAGACGATGAAAAGGGACCTGCTGTCTTTTATGATTTAGCTAAGATGAAAAAAGGGCAACGGATTGAAGTGGCAGGGAAAGCGGGACAACAGGTGTCATACGTGGTGACGAACGTCATGTCCTATCCTGTCGATGAAGCACCAGTCGGATCAATCTTTGGTGCGACCGTCATGAACAAACTGACGCTCATTTCATGCATTGGTACGTTTACAAACTCAAAAGGGTACGATCAACGTCTTGTCGTCACGGCAGAACAAGACAATTAAAAAAACAGGTCTCTCACTTCGGCTATGACCGAAAAAGAGAGACCTGTTTTTTTTAGTGTGTTTCTGAAGCTGCGACAAGATCCGTCGTCAGTTTCGTCAAGCCTTGCGTCGTTTTACTGAGACCTTGGATCGTCTCGACGATTTGTCCAAGGTTTTCTTTATTACGACCGAACAACGTCAGTGAGTTTTCCATTTCACTCTTAACGGTTTGGATTCCTTGTTTGACTTGTTGCAATTCTTGCTGAGATGCAGTGTTGGCGCGTGTGATGTCTTCCATCTGAGAAACCAGTTGTGTAATGTTGCCATTGTTCTTTTGAATCAGACCATTGATGCTGCTACTTAATGACTTGGCATTTTCAGCAAGGTTCCGGACTTCCGTCGCTACGACAGCGAATCCTTTACCGTGTTCACCGGCGCGGGCTGCTTCAATCGAAGCATTTAACGCGAGTAAGTTCGTTTGATTGGCGATCGCTTCGATGCTTTGTGTCATCTGGACGATCTCATCCGACGTCGTTTTCAATTCGTGGATGCTTTCAAGCGAAGTACCAACTTGTTGTGTTGATTGAGCGAATTGTTGCTCCATCTGTTGCATCTGTCGTTCGTTAGCAATCGTCATTTGGACGAGTTGCTGGCTCGTCTGCTCCGTCTGATCTGTTTCTGCCAACACTTGTGAAGCACGTCGGCTCGTTTCGATGATGGCATGATCCGTATGTTCGACGGAGCTTGCGACTTCTTGACTGACACGAACGACGTCTGTCAGCAGTTGACGGCGCGACTCGTTCGCTGCCGTTACTTCATGAAGACGAGAATCGACGTACTGACTCGTTACGATTTGAGCATCTAAGTTCATCGCGTGAGTCAATGCAAGCACGGCTGTTGTCAGTTGCGCTGGGTCATGCTGATAATGTTCGACGATTTTAGGAATCAACAACGTCTGAAACGCAGCATATGAAGCGATGAACCAAGTGACGGGAACGAAGTTGTGTTTATGCGTCTGTCCCATCCGTGTCCGCATCGCAAGGAAGGATTCATCCATGTTTCCTGTCAGAAGACTCGTGAAGTAGTCCGCAAAGACTTTTTTCAATCGTTCGCGTGTCGATGATTGTTTCGCGATCGTTGCCATCTCTGGATTCAATAATAGATGGTCAAGCACTTGCTCGAGGACCTCATCTAAGATGCCTTGAACGACAGGTGCCATCGATTTAAGTGTCTGTAGCTGTTCTTCTGTATACCCCATGTATACGAGACGAGATGTAAGATCAGGATCTGCCGTCTTCGTGATGAGATGAGAATCAGGAAAGCCGATTGTAGCTTGATAAACCGAAGTAGTCTTACTTTTAAAAGGATTGCGCACGTAGTTGCCTCCAATACTCAAGATGTGAATAAAATGATGTCTGTTTCTTATCGGTTCATCTTGACGAAGCGATACTAGTTTTCGAAAAAAAGACGAGAATATTGAAAAACATTGACCGGAAACAAAAAAACTCATGGCAAGTGCCATGAGGAGAATGAAAAAAGACAGGATTAGACCGGTTGATCTTCCTGGAATGCTTTTTTGGCGTCCACGATCGAGCGCATTCGTTGAACGCAGGTTTGAACGAATTGAATATCGATGGAGGTGAAACGGGTGACAGGTCCACGGGCTGACTCGGCACTGAATGTGAAGGTTCCGAGATTCCAAAGTTCGATTTTGAATCGTTTTCCTTTGTTGTCGTCGAAGTATTCTACGAATTCGATTTTCGGTACCATACGACCCCCTCCTTACTCCGTATATTCCCGCTTTTCAAAAAATAAAAAAGCCAAACTGCGTGTTAGAAGCAGTTTGGCATGGATGTTTAAGCAGTCGGCACATCATAGCCGATCTCTTCGATTGCATCGACGAGGCGCTCACGAGGAACGTCTTCATGCTGTACCGTCACTTGGTTTTGTTCCAGTGAGACAGTAGCATGTTGTACACCTTCGACTTCAGATAAAGCTGATTCGACACTCGCTTTACAGTGATTGCATGTCATACCGATAACAGATAATGTTGTTTCTTTCATGATGAAGTTCCTCCTTCAGATAGTGGGGTACGTTTTAATCGTAACGCATTCGTCACGACAGAGACAGAACTGAATGCCATGGCGGCGCCCGCAAGCCAAGGAGCAAGCAGACCAAGAAAAGCAACAGGGATGCCGATCGTATTGTAGCCGAGTGCGAAAACGAGATTTTGACGAATGTTTTTCATTGTCTGCTCACTTAGTTCGATCGCAAGTAAAACTTGTTTTAAATCGTGTCCAAGCAACGTCACGTCGGCTGCTTCGAGGGCGACATCCGTGCCGCTGCCGAGCGCGATGCCGACGTCCGCCGTTACAAGAGCGGGAGCATCATTGATACCGTCTCCGACCATCGCGACACGTTTTGTTTGTTGAAGTGACTGAATGACATCTGCCTTTTCAACAGGTAAGACGTCAGCAAAGACGAACGCTCGATCGAGTCCGAGTTCTTCTGCTAGATGATCAGCAACTTCACGACGATCACCGGTCAAGAGATACACGTCCTTAGTCTCTCGCAATCGCTGGATTGTTTCTTTCGCTGAATCTTTTAACGCGTCACGGATGGCATATCCGGCAGCGACTTCTCCATCGACGGCGACATACACGAGTGTCGCTCCGAGTGACGTCCAGTCAGGAAGGGTGATGTTTCGTTCCTGGATCATTCGCGCTGAACCAACGATCAAATCATGTCCCATGATTTGTCCCGTGATCCCACGTCCTGATTCGACATGGAACTGTTCGATATCAAAGACGACATCCCGCTCTGCTGTGATGGCACGGGCAAGAGGATGTTCGGATTGACGTTCGAGCGCGGCAGCGAAATCGAGCGCTGTCTCCGTGCCAAACGTCTCGACGACGACAGGGCGACCGACTGTCAATGTTCCAGTCTTATCAAAGACGACAGCATCGACATGTTGGAGGTTCTCCAGTTGAGCACCGCCTTTAAAGAGAATCCCTCGTTCCGCTCCTTTTCCGGTTCCGACCATGATTGAAGTTGGTGTCGCAAGCCCGAGTGCACACGGACAGGCGATAACGAGAACCGCGATGGCAGGACGAATCGCTTCTGCAAAGGAACCGGTGAACATCCACCAAGCGGCTAACGTCAGAAGCGCAATGGCAACGACGATCGGTACGAACACACCAGAAATCCGATCGGCTTGGCGCTGAATCGGCGCTTTTTCGGTCTGCGCTTGCTCGACGACGCGAATGATTTGTGCGAGAACCGTTGCTTGCCCGATCTTTGTCGCCTCGATTTGTAAGGAACCGTTCGTATTCAGCGTACCACCAATGACGGATGCGCCAACAGTTTTATGAACAGGAACGGATTCACCGGTCAACATCGACTCATCGAGATACGCATCACCTGCGCGAACAATACCGTCTGTCGGAATTTTATTTCCGGGTTTTACGAGCAACACCATCCCGGCTTGGATCGCCTCAATTGAAACGATCCGTTCCTGCCCATCTTCCAAAACGATGGCTTCTTTCGCTTGTAAGGAAAGCAGACTTTTAATCGCTCCTGTCGTCTGTTGTTTCGCACGGTCTTCGAGAACCTTCCCAAGCAAGACGAGTGTAATCAGAATCGCACTTGTCTCAAAGTAGAGGTGTGGCATATCAGAGACGAACAGCATTTCAGCAACGGAATAGAAGTAGGCTGCCGATGTCCCGAGCGCGACAAGGACATCCATGTTAGCACTCCCGCTCCGTAAGCTTTTATAAGCCCCGATATAAAAGGGCGCACCGATGATGAATTGAACCGGTGTCGCTAAAGCAAATTGTAGCCACGGGTTCATCAAAAATGGAAGATGGAATGGACTATTTGGAATATGTGTCAGCATGCTCGCGAGCAAAGGGAGCGAAAGAACGGCTGCGATGACGAAGCGATACAGCATCCGACGATTCGATTTTGTTGCGTGTGGTGCTTGTTTGACCGTGGCCTCGTAGCCGATTTTGCGAATTTTTTCGATAATCGCTTGATCATCATAGGCATCAGAAATCGAGACACGAGCCGTCTCGAGTGGTAAGTTGACCGTTGCTTCGACGCCGTCCATCCGGTTCAGGACTTTTTCAATCCGAGCGGAACAGGCGGCACATGTCATCCCTTCAATATCAAACTCAATCGTTTTTGACATCAGAAAACCCTCCTTACTTTTTCAGACGGGCAATGACTGCCATCAACTCATCGACGTAAGCGTCCGTACTGTCTTGACGAGTCGCGACCTCATGCATGCACATTTTGACGTGGCGTTCGATGATTTGTAGTTCGACCTGTCGAAGTGCTGCTTGAATCGATGCGGTTTGCGTCAAAATGTCGATACAATACCGGTCTTCAGAAACCATGTTGGCAATCCCGCGGACTTGTCCTTCGATACGCTTTAATCGTTTCATTAAAGCGTCTTGTTCTTCATGTGTTCGTGGGACGACAGGGTGATCGTGTGCCATAGTCGTGCCTCCTTTAGTAATCTTGTTGTTATCTTTACTCTAACATATAGGTATGGGGGGTACCAGTATATAGCTCAAACAATAAAAAAAGCAGTCGCGAGAGGCGACTGCTTTTGCACTTATTGATTGGAGACTTGCGGTTTGACGATCGTTTCGTTCAATGAGCGTTGATCGCTAATGATGTCTTCAGCTTGTGTCGCCCGTTTAATGAAGAAGGCGAGGACGAATGCTAGACCAGCAATGAACGTCGAGATGAAGAACGCATAGTTGATTCCGTCAAGCGTCGCTTGCATCGTAATCTGCTGTTTTAAAGCAGCAGCTGCTTCAGCTGTCGGTTGACTTGTCATGTTCTTCGCCGCTTCGGCCGCGAGCTCTGTGCCACGAGTCTTAGCATGCGTTGACATGATCGTAACAAGCAACGCCGTTCCGATTGCACCAGATACTTGTTGCAACGTATTGTTCATCGCTGTGCCGTGTGGATAATAGCGTGTTGGTAACTGATTCAAACCGTTCGTTGAGACCGGCATCATGACCATTGACATCCCGAACATCCGTAACGAATACAGGATGATCAGATGGGTATACGTCGTATCCATCTCAAGTTGACTGAAGTAATAACTCGTGACGACTGTGATGAACAAACCAGTCAATGCAAGAGGACGACCACCAATCTTATCAAACAGCTTCCCGTTGATCGGTGACATGACGGCCATCAAGATGGCACCCGGTAACAGCATGAGACCCGCATCAAGTGGTGAAATACCGCGAATCGTCTGGACATAGATCGGAAGCAATAACATGCCCGAGAACATCGCCATCGTGACGACCATCGAGATCGCAGAAGACAAGGCGAACATCGGGTAACGATAAATCTTGAAGTTGAGCATCGGACGTTCCATATGCAGCTGACGATAAATGAATGTCACGAGTGCGATGACCCCGACGATCAGTGCTCCATAGACGTGGAAACTATCCCAACCTTTAGAGCCGGCAGAACTGAATCCGTACAATAAGCCACCGAAACCAAGTGACGAAAGTGCCACGGAAGCCAGATCGATCCGAGTGGCAGACCGTTCCTTGACGTCACGAAGTAAGAAGAAACCAGCGACGAGAACGATCAAGGCGATTGGTGTGATGAAGTGGAACAACATCCGCCAATCATAGTGCTCGATGATCCAACCAGACAACGTCGGTCCGATCGCTGGAGCCCCCATCATAATCAATCCGAAGAAGCCCATCGCAGTCCCGCGTTTTTCAATCGGGAAACTGACGAGCATGACGTTCATCAGTAGCGGCATCATGATGGCAGAACCCGACGCTTGAATCATCCGTCCTGCGAGCAACACAGGGAAGACGTCTGCGAATCCGGCAAGAATCGTTCCGGTCGAGAAGAGGGTCATCGCGAGTAAGAACAAGCGACGAACCGAATACTTTTGAATCAAGAAAGCAGATGTCGGAATCAAGACACCATTGACGAGCATGAAACCAGTCGACAGCCATTGAGCAGTAGCTGGTTCGATCGCTAGATCCTTCATGATTGAAGGAAGGGCGATGTTGAGCAAGGTATTATTTAAGAAAGCGATGAATGCCCCGATCATCAAAACGGCGAGGATGCCGTAAGGAGCGCGAGCTGTGTGAGTTGCACTTTGTTGCATGAATATCCTCCTAACTAAACTAACGGTACAGATTTATATACGGTCGTTCTATCTGTAGTTTATCTTAATCCGATTTAGTTCGAATTACAAATAATAATAGCTAAGAAAGATAATTTTATTTTTTATGTAGTTTTGAAAGCGTTTTTCTAAATGAGGAGAATGATTCGTAGGAAATAAAAAAGCGCAATCCTTCTCGTTAGAGGAAAATTGCGCTTTGTCTTTAGTTTGAAACAGCCAGAAGCTTGTTTCATAGTTAGCGTTACTGAACGTTCGTTTCGAGTGCATCCTTTGTAATGTCGTAGTGAGATGCTGTCCAGACAGATTTGCCGTCCTGAATGAAAAGAACTTGTGGCGACTCATGTCGGACATTATAGTGTTCAGCGATGTGATTCGATAAGGTCCGAGCTTCTTGGACGAAGAGATATGCTGTCGGAACAGATGTTTCATCCGCGAACTTCGTATACTCTGAGAATCCTGCGGCACTGATCGGACACGTCGTACTGTGTTTGCAAATCACGAACGCGCTATGTTCGGACGCAAATTGATCAAAATCAGAAATAGACTGCAGTTTACGTGGTTGTGTCATAATATATCACCCTCCATACGTCCGGAGACGTTCACTTAACTTTAGATTTTCCCGGTAATCGACCGGACAGTCAATCAATACGGGTCCATCGCTCGCGAAAGCTTGATCAAGACAATGGGCAAGCGAACCGTGTTCACCGACGCGAAGTCCAAGCGCACCGAAAGCATGAGCCAGTTGAACGAGATCCGGATTATCAAAGGTGATGTACGATGATTTTCCATATGCTTGTTGTTGTTTCCATTCGATGAGACCATATGTCCCGTCTCGCCAAATTAATACGACGAGTGGCAGCTTCAAACGAACGGCGGTCTCGAGGTCCTGACCGTTCATAAGAAAAGCTCCGTCTCCAGCGGCGCAGACGATACGTCGGTCGGGGTAGAGAAGTTTGGCTGCGAGTGCACTCGATAAACCATAGCCCATTGAAGCAAACCCATTCGAAATGAACAATTGATCTGGATGTGTCGTTTGATAATGGCGAGCGAGCCAGACTTTATGTGCTCCGACATCCGAGAAAACCATTCCGGCTTCACCAACCGTCCGTTCGAGCTCACGAACGATGCTTTGAGGATGTAAAGGAAGCGCGAGGGAATATGTTTCTTGAATCTCTTGGCGCAACTTATCACGATTCCGTTGCCAACCGTTCCAGGAACGCTTTGGAAGCAGTGGTGTCAAAACGGTCAATACATCTGAAAGATTGCCGACTAGATTTGCAACGACTGGATAGTAGGCATCGATTTCGTGAGGGTTCGTATCCAGATGAACGACCGGCGTCTTTTTCGGATTCCATTTTTCCGGGGGCAGTTCCGTAATGTCATAACCAATCGTAATGATTAAATCACTCGCATCAAGAATTCGTTGGTTGTAATCAACATCCGGCAAACCGATCGTATGCGCGGCAAGCGGATGTTGTGAGGAGATGGAGCCTTTTCCCATCATTGTCTCGACGACCGGAGCATCCAGCTGTTCGACGAATGCCCGAAACGCCTCAAGTGCGTGTTGACGATGAATCCCGAAACCGGCAATGATGACAGGACGTTGCGATCGCTCGATCAATCGTAAAACGTCCGGATCATCAATCGTCAACGGATGAAGATATGCCGGAGCACTGTCGTTTTTGACAGGAATCACAGGTTGATCTCGTTCTTGTTTTGCAACGTCTTCTGGGAAAGAGATATGCGTCGCTCCCGGCTTTTCGCTCTGTGCCGCCGCAAAGGCACGACGGACGATTTCCGGAATCACTTCTGGTGTCAGAACGGACGTACTTGACTTCGTGACCGGACGATATAGATCAACGAGATCAAACATTTGATGCGACGCTTTATGTTGCCGTGATAGTGCTCCTTGTCCTGTGATGGCAACGACAGGAGAATGGTCCATCGTTGCACTCGCAATTCCCGTCATCATGTTAGTCGCACCAGGACCAAGCGTCGATAAGCAGACACCCGGTCGTCCACTCAGGCGACCGAACATCGCTGCCATGAACGCAGCGTTCGTTTCGTGACGCGTCGTGATGAACGTGATCGACGAACGACTAAGTGATTCGAGCAATGTGATGTTCTCTTCACCGGGAACACCGAAGATATGCGTGATTCCCTCTGCCTCTAAACATTGGACGAACCAATCCGCCGCGTTCATGCTAGTCCACCGATTGAGATGTATTTTGTCTCGAGATACGCTTCGAGTCCTTCACTACCGCCTTCGCGTCCAAGACCGGATTGTTTCATTCCACCAAATGGTGCTTGTGCAGCAGAAGGAACCCCATCATTCCAGCCGACGATTCCATAATCAAGCCCTTCGATTGCACGAATGGCACGCGCGTAATCCTTCGTAAAGACGTATGAAGCGAGACCGAATGGTGTCTGGTTGGCGTAACGAACCGCTTCTTCATCAGAACTGACACGCTGGACGGGAGCGACAGGTCCGAACGTCTCCTCGTTCATGATCAACATGCCGGGTTTTACGTCAGCGAGCACGGTTGCTTCATAATAATAGACATCGTTCTCCTCGTCCGTTGTTCCTGTTCCACCCGTGACGACACGAGCACCGGCTGAAGTAGCGTCATCGACATGTTTTTTAACTTTATCGTAACCCGCTTTATTAATCATTGGACCGATCTTTGTTTCGGCATCCAGACCGTTCCCGGTTTTCAATTTTGCCGTCTCCTGACCGAGTTTTTCAACGAACGCGTCATAAATCGAATCAGATACATAGATCCGGTTTCCGCAGACACACGTCTGTCCGCCGTTTCGGAATTTCGACTTGATCGTCTCCGCAACAGCTAAATCGAGATCGCAATCATCAAAGACGAGAATCGGTGCATGTCCGCCGAGTTCAAGCGACATCGCTTTGATCGTCTCTGCTCCTTGAGCCATCAATGTCCGTCCGACTTCGGTCGAACCAGTGAAGGTGATCTTATCGACATGCGGATGTGTCGCGAGTGATTCACCGAGTGCTTTCCCGCTACCTGTAACGGCATTGACGACGCCTTCTGGAATCCCGACTTCCTGACAAAGTTCAAGTAAACGAAGTGCTGTTAATGGAGTCGCGGTGGGTGGTTTGATGACGAACGTACATCCGGCAACGAGAGCCGGAGCCAATTTTCGGGTAATCATGGCTGCTGGGAAATTCCATGGTGTGATCGCGGCGACGACACCAACCGGTTGTTTGATGACTTGAAGTCTTTTAGAAGCATCGTGTGTCGGTATGACACGTCCGTATGCCCGTTTTCCTTCCTCTGCGAACCATTTGACGAAGTTTGCCGCATACTGGACTTCACCTTCTGATTCAGCCAGCGGTTTCCCCATCTCAAGCGTCATTAACCGGGCGAGTTCATCTTTTTTCTCGATCATTTTGGCATAGAGTTTTTCCAAGAGTTCAGCGCGTTCATATACTGTCCGCTTCGACCATTCTGGAAAAGCCTTCCGTGCTGCTTCGACAGCATCATTGACGTCTGATTTTGTTCCGTTTGGTACGCTACCGACGACTTCTCCGGTTGCTGGATTCGTGACATCTGTCCGTTCTCGTCCGTGATCCAGCCATTGTCCACCAATAAAGAATTGTCCCTTCATCTTGAAAATCCCCCTTTTTTACGTGCATTGGTTAGGGTATACCCGAACGAATAAAAAAAGATTCATTTTGGAAAGGAAAGGTTATGCAAAAAGGTAGAAATTGACCGATAAACAGTGTAGGATGATTCAGTAAATGTAATGTAAATTCAACTGAAATATTCGATGTAAACGAAGAGTGATCCCCATTGATGTGAAATGGTGAAATCATCCTCGAGACATTGACTTTAAAAGTGGATTTGATAAGATAAAAGTAAAGGGTTTGCGCAATCGGTTGCGCAAAAACAAAATGAAGGACGAACAAATATACCTAACTCCTACTAATGACTCACCTACGAGAGGATTTCTAACACATGACACAAATGATACCGCGCCCTGAGACGGCCCAACAAACAATTACACGAGCTTGGTGGAAAGAAGCAGTAGCATACCAAATCTATCCACGCAGCTTTTATGACGCAAATAACGATGGAATCGGCGATATTCCGGGTATCATCGCAAAACTGGATTACTTGAAGGATCTTGGCGTCGACGTTTTGTGGATTTGTCCGATGTTCAAGTCACCGAACGATGATAACGGATATGATATCAGTGACTATGAAGACATTATGGATGAGTTCGGAACAATGGCAGACTTCGATCTCTTAATGGAAGAAGCGCATAAACGAGACATCAAAGTGTTACTTGATCTCGTCGTCAACCACACATCTGATGAACATCCATGGTTCCTTGAATCGCGTTCGTCAAAAGACAACGAGAAACGCGATTGGTACATCTGGAAAGATGCGATCAATGGAGGAGAACCGAACAACTGGGAAAGTATCTTCGGTGGATCAGCATGGGAATATGACGAGAAGACGGAGCAATACTTCCTGCACGTCTTCTCCCGTCGTCAGCCAGACTTGAACTGGCAAAACCGCGATATGCGTCAAGCGGTCTATACAATGATCAACTGGTGGCTTGATAAAGGCATCGATGGTTTCCGAATCGATGCGATCAGTCACATCAACAAGGATCAGTCGTTCGGCGATCTCCCGAACCCACTTGGTATGCCGTATGTGCCGTCGTTTGACATGCATATGAACGTCGAAGGCATCCATGCGTATCTTGAAGAGCTAAAGGATGAGACATTCTCGAAATACGACATCATGACTGTTGGGGAAGCAAACGGCGTCTCGCCGGAAGAAGCAGACCTTTGGGTCGGAGAAGAGAACGGCAAGATGAACATGGTCTTCCAGTTCGAGCACATGGATCTCTGGCGCGCAGATGCGGAAAAAGGCGTCGACGTCGTCAAACTGAAACAAGTGCTGACGAAGTGGCAAAAAGGACTTGAAGCGACCGGTTGGAATGCGTTGTACCTCGAAAACCACGATAAGGTTCGTTCGGTCTCCCTTTGGGGTGACGAGGAACAGTACTGGAAAGAGAGCGCGAAGTCGCTTGCGATGATGTATTTCTTCATGCAAGGCACACCGTTCATCTATCAAGGTCAGGAAATCGGGATGACGAACGTTCAGTTCCCGGATATTTCGGATTATGATGACGTCGCGACGAAAAACATGTATGAGATGCAACTCGCTTCCGGGAAGACACATGAGGAAATCATGGAAGTCATCTGGAACTCGTCCCGCGATAACTCACGTACACCGATGCAATGGACGAACGAGCAAAATGGTGGCTTCTCGAATCAATCCCCATGGTTCGGTGTTAACCCGAACTACGCGGACATCAATGTTGCGTCACAAGAACAAGACGAAGACTCGATTTTGAACTTCTATAAACGAATGATTCAAATCCGTAAGATGGAAGAGACATTGATTTATGGTGCGTATGATCTCATCTTACCGGAAGATACGAAAGTCTATGCCTATACACGGACGCTTGGTGACGAACAGTTCTTGATCGTTACGAACTTAAAAGGCGAAACAGCAGAAATCGATACGGATATCATTTTGCATTCGGATAATATGTTGCTTGGCAACTATCCGACGATGCACCACGAAGGAACAGAACTGGAACTTCGTCCATTCGAAGCTCGTCTGTACCGTGTGCGCTAATATGTTTTGAACGGATTCGAAGTACATCGAATCCGTTTTTTTGTTGTGCGTAAGCAGAAGATGCATCAGACGAAAAAATCGTGTACGCTAAACGATGAGGTGATAGAAGTGAAACCAGTAAAGTACTCGGTGTCATTACGACAGGTGACGACGATTGAAGATGGTCCGATGCGTGAATCGGTCGAACTTGAGGCGGACGGCACGTTGTTCGAAACAAAGGATGGTTTTGCCGTGAAATTCGTTCAACCGGATGAACAACCGATTGATACGACGATCAAATGGTCAAAAGACCAGATCGCCCTGAATCGTAAAGGTCCTGTTGCGATGCATCATGTTTTCATTTTAAAAGAGACGACTAAAAGCCAGTATGGCAGTCAGTTCGGTCAAATGTTGATGGAGACAGACACGGAGACGATTGAGATGAAACCGCAGCAGATGAAGTTTCGCTATACATTAAAAATGAATGGACAAGCAGTCGGTACGTATACGATTGATTTAACTTGGAAACGGAGTGAGACGAATGGCATTTGAACAAACAGTACGTCAAATGGAACAGATGTTGGAAGAGGAATGGTTCGAGTGGCTCGAGAACGATGAGCCGCGCTACAACGAATGGCGTGATCAACTCGAAGGACTCGCAGAGCATGTCATCACGGAATACAATCCGAAGGTCGATCCGGAGTCAATCGATACGCTACTTTTAATCAATGAAGAATTACCTGTCTTATACGGTGAAGATACCGTCATGCTGTATACAGCGCTTTTGAAAGCACGTCAGGAAGACGATCAAGTATACGAGCGTTACTTGACGATCCTGGGTGCGTTTGCGGACGAACAGCATCCAGCGATCCGTGAAGTCGAAAAGTTAGTCGCGAAAAAGGATTATAAAAATGCCTTCGCACGTGCAGTCCGTCTGCCACAGTCGCTCGGTCTAGAATAAACAATCAGTGGACCATCTTGTTTTAGATAAGGTGGTCTTTTTAGGAGGAAACGTCATGTATCCACTCTATCGAATCATCGTCGCGATCATCCGGAAGGGCGATCAACTGCTCATTGTCAACAATCAATCGGATCAGGACAATCGGTGGAGCTTACCCGGTGGACAGATTGAAGCTGGGGAGACACTCGAGCAAGCACTTCGTCGTGAGGTTGCTGAGGAGACTGGCTTGGCAGTCACATCATCGTCGTTTGCCTTCTTGACGGAGAACTTCATGCCAACTTATCAAGCGCACAGTCTCGTCACTTATTTTGATTGCGAGGTGAGCGGAGTACTCGATCCGAATGATCCTGATGAAGAAATTAGCGAGACGAAGTGGATCAATCAAAGGGAGCTAACGGAATACATCACAAGTGAGGATGTCCGTCTTCCGTTGTATACCTACTTAACAGAACAACACAAAGGTTATTATATGTTTGAAGAGATGAAGTGGTAAGCAAAAAGAACGGATCATCCTTATGAAGGAATGTATCCGTTCTTTTGCTTAGAATGTCCTATTAGACGAAGGAAATCTTGCTAAGCATGTCTATCGAACAATCGCACGTGACAATTTACTTTTAATAGATTCAACTCATTTTTTAAATCATATTGAGCCAATCAATCGAAAGGGAATTTATTTAAAAATTTATGAATGAATAGTCATTCATTATATGCTATACTCATTTCAACACAACTGCTTTAGGGGGAAAGGGGTTTGTTCGAACATGAATACGTTTTTAATCATTAACTGGATTGCCTTCCTACTCGTCATCGGTTATGCAGGCTATCTGTTCACATCACTCGTCAAAAGTCGTTATGCCGCCATTAAACGGGGGAAAAAGGCGGAATGGACGCTGACGAATAAAGAACGACTAGACGCAGTTTTAGTTAACGTCTTTGGTCAAAAGAAACTATTAAAAGATAAGAAAAGTGGCGCCATCCACGTCATGATGTTCTATGGATTCTTACTCGTTCAATTCGGAGCGATTGATTTTATCTGGAAAGGACTTGCCGTCGGTCAGCGTTTTCCGCATGTCCCGCTCGGTCCACTTTATCCATTTTTTACATTCTTTCAAGAGATCGTCATGCTCGTCATCTTGATTGCCGTCGTCTGGGGTTTTTATCGCCGGTATGTCGAGAAGCTCGTCCGTCTGAAGCGAAATTTCTTAGCAGGTCTTGCCTTGATCTTCATCGGTGGCTTGATGGTTGCCGTCCTCTTCGGAAATGGATTCTTCCTTGTTTATGAGAACCACTCGACGCTCGGTGAACCCGTCGCTTCAAGCATTGCGTTCTTATTCGGCTGGGTACCGGAATCGGTCGCTTTCGGATTATTCGTCTTCTTCTGGTGGGCGCATCTTTTGTTCCTACTTAGCTTCATGGTCTACATCCCACAAGGTAAGCATGCGCACTTGATTGCCGGTACAGCAAACGTCTGGCTCGGTCGGACATCGAAGGTTGGTCGTTTGGCACCGATTGATCTATCCGTCATGGAAGAAGCAGAAGACGACGAAGCGGAATTCAGCTTCGGGGTCAATCGGATTGAAGATTTCAATCAAAAGCAACTCGTTGATCTATATGCCTGCGTCGAGTGCGGTCGCTGTACGAACATGTGCCCAGCAAGCGGAACTGGGAAGATGTTGTCACCGATGGATTTGATCGTTAAATTACGGGACCATCTTAATATGAAAACGGCAGCCATCACACAACGTTCACCATGGGCACCTGCTTTTGCGTTCGAAGGATCGCAAGGAAATCAGATTGCCGCGCTCGCAGCAGCCGGACAGATGGATATCGTCCCGGATTCATTGATTGGGAACGTCATTACGGAAGAAGAAATTTGGGCGTGTACGACGTGCCGAAACTGTGAGGATCAGTGTCCGGTCATGAACGAACATGTTGATAAAATCATCGACCTCCGTCGCCATCTCGTCATGATGGAAGGCAAGATGGATCCGGAAATGCAACGGACGATGGCAAACATCGAACGTCAAGGTAATCCGTGGGGGATGAACCGAAAAGAGCGCGAAAACTGGCGGAAAAACCGTGATGAACTCGTCGTTCCGACAGCGAAAGAAAAGAAGAAAGCAGGCGAAGAGTTCGAGTACCTCTTCTGGGTCGGTGCGATGGGATCGTACGATAACCGGAGTCAAAAAATCGCGATGGCGTTTGCCCGTATTCTGAACGAGGCAAATATCTCGTTTGCGATTCTCGGTAATGACGAGAAGAACTCGGGCGATACACCACGTCGAATCGGTAACGAAGTCTTGTTCCAAGAACTCGCGGAAGCAAACATCAAATCATTTGAGAAGTATGGCGTCAAAAAGATCGTCACGATTGATCCGCATGCCTACAATACATTCAAAAATGAGTATCCAGACTTCGGACTTAGTCCGGATGTCGAAGTCTATCACCATACCGAATTGCTCGCTCGTCTGATTGATGAGAAACGCATCACACCGTTACATGAAGTCAAAGAGCGGGTCGTCTATCACGATTCGTGTTACCTCGGTCGATACAATGATATTTACGACGCACCGCGTTATATTCTCGAGAAGATTCCAGGCATCACACTCGTCGAGACAGAACGTAACCGTGAAAAAGGCATGTGTTGTGGTGCTGGTGGCGGCATGATGTGGCAAGAAGAAAAAGTTGGTGCACGTGTCAACGTCGCGCGGACGGAACAATTGTTGACCGTCCAACCATCCGTCATCGGGTCAGCATGTCCGTACTGTTTGACGATGCTTAGTGACGGTACGAAGGCGAAGGAAGTGGATGAAGCAGTCGCCACGTATGATGTCGTCGAATTATTAGAACGGTCGATCGTTGGTATAGCGGTCGAAGAGCCAATTGCCACAGTTTAAAATTAGAAGTGTATAAGCGATTATTCTCGTATCAACGGGAGTAATCGTTTTTTTATTAAAAGCATGACGTTTTACTGTATGGTTTTGACATGATAAAATAAAAAGACTAACTATGGCAAGGAGGTGAGAATCTTTTGGGAAGGCGTTACTTCGAATCGGTCAGGTCGCGGAGACCACCGGCTTATCAAAACGAACGATTGATTACTACACATCACTCGGTCTCTTAACATCAGAGCGTACTGCATCGGGCTACCGTTTGTATGACGAATCGGTCATTCATCAAATCGAAAAGATTGAATATTTGAAGTCTCAACGGCTTTCCCTGCAAGAGATTCTTGCTTCTTTTACGGAACGAGAACAAAAAACAGGAGAGACGATTTATCAGGAAGTACAACAGTTACAGACAACGGTTGAAGGACTCGAGCAACGTTTGTTGCAGTCGACGGAAGTCGAAAAACAAGCGATTCGCTTAGAACTGTCCCGACGTCTGACATTGATTGCTTCTCTGATTGCACAGCTTTAATACAAAACAATGGAGGTGACCCCTGTTTAGGGGATTTTGGATACTATATTATTCATCAATTTATTTTTAGTGGTGTTGTTGATCGTGTTGACGGCGTTCTTCGTCGGATCGGAATTCGCTGTCGTCAAAGTGCGAATGTCGCGTTTGGATCAGATGATCCAGGAAGGCAATAAAAGTGCGGTCCTTGCGAAAAAAATCGCCGGTGATCTTGATTATTACTTGTCTGCCTGTCAGCTCGGTATTACCGTCACGGCACTCGGTCTTGGGGCACTTGGAGAACCGACAGTCGAAAAGATCTTGCATCCGGTCTTCGATGACTTCGGGATCTCTGCTGCTGTTTCAACACTCTTGTCGTTTGGTATCGCATTTGTATCCGTAACGTTCTTACACGTCGTCATCGGCGAACTTGCTCCGAAGACACTCGCGATTCAGTATGCAGAACGCATGACATTGTTATTTGCTCGTCCGCTGTATGTGTTCGGGAAGATCATGTATCCGTTCATCTGGTTACTCAACGGTTCAGCACGCCTGTTCCTTGGTCTGTTCGGTGTCAAACCAGCAGGACATGAACAAGCCCACTCAGAAGATGAATTGAAAATCATCATGGCGCAAAGTTTCCAAAGTGGTGAAATCAATCAGACGGAACTTGCTCTCATGCAGAACGTCTTCGCCTTTGACGAGCATATTGTCAAAGACTTAATGGTTCCACGAATGCGGATGGAGACGATCTCGGAACGTTTGACGAAGAATGAACTGATGGAAATCTTCATGGACAATCCGTATACGCGTTATCCGGTCACAGAAGAGAACGATAAAGACCGGATTCTTGGATACGTCAACGTCAAGGAAGTCTTGACGGATTTTGCGAACGGGAACGAACATCCGGTGACACATTACGTCAAGGAACTACCGGTCGTTTCTGAAGTAACATCACTTCAGGACACATTGCGGAAGATGAAACGGACCCGGACACATCTCGTACTCGTCGTCGATGAATATGGTGGAACAGCAGGACTCGTCTCGATGGAAGACTTACTCGAAGAAATCGTCGGCGAAATCCGTGATGAATTCGATGCAGATGAAGTCGAAGAAATCGAACAAATCAAATCTGACGAATTTTTACTGGACGGTACTGTATTACTCGTGGATTTAGAAGAACGTTTCAACATTCGATTTACGAACGTCGAGGACGTGGATACGATCGGCGGCTGGATTCAGATGCACAACATTGATCTTCAACCCGGTGAGCACATCGATACACCAGACTTTTCGGTTGAAGTAATGGAGATGGAGAACTATCAAATCAATCGCGTCAAGATTTGGTTGCATCCAGCTGAACAAGTAGAAGCAGAAGGATAAGATGGTCGGTTCCTCATCGAGGAGCCGATTTTTTATATCACATCAGTCAAAAAATCAAGAACTTGCGGATTGTGTGAACTTTCAGCGGTCATGATAGGAGAATGGCGGAGTGAGCGGGAATGTAATCTACAACTACCGTATTGTCGATTCGCGTCCTATGAAACGAGGAGGTATTCCGTGCTTGATCAGATTCCATTCTTACTGAGTCGTTTAGGTATGTTAGCACTGTTAGCCTTTCTATTGTCCCAGTGGCGCATTTCTCGATACATATTCAAGATGGACCGCGGGATGAATGTACCACTTCTTTTAGCATTCGTATCATCTGGTATTTTAATGAACTATGCGGGAATCGTGCTTTCGAATGATACAACGATCGATCCGTTACTCGGGTTATCCGTCAAAAAGGATGCTTTATTACTTGATACACGTTTAGCAGTCATCGTGACGAGCGGTCTGATCGGTGGACCAATCGTCGGTGGGATCACAGGATGTCTAGTCGGGTTGCACCGCTATTTACTCGGTTCTCTAGGGGCAGAAGCAGGTTGGATCATTGCGATGGTAGCTGGGCTCGTGAGTGGATGGTACCGGAAACGTTGGCGTTTACGGGATGACTATGCCTTGATTCCACCAGTCGGCATCGTCTTAGCCGCATTGTTCTTTGAAAGTGGAATCACGTTGTTGCTGGCTCCAGACACGACGCAGGCGCTTGATTTAATCAGTCATGCGGTGTTTCCGCTATTATTCGCGAACACATGTGGTGTCATACTGTTTATCATGATTTTACGAACGCAACTTCGACTCGAAGGTGATCTCTTCGTCCGACAAACGGAGCGTTCTGATCGTTTATTACAAGCGTTGCAACCTTTACGAAAGCAGGGATTGACGTCAGAAGTCGCCCGACAAATCGGAGCGACATTATTAAAGGAGACGAAAATGCAACGTGTCGTCTTGCTCGGAGCGACGGAAGTCGTCATTGATATGACGGAACAGCAACCTGCTGTCTGTGGCGAACAACCGAGACGTGAGGAACAACAATGGATTGAGGCAGAAGAACCCGTCCGACAGGAAGATGAACTGACGGGACAGATTCTAAGCTTTCATCCAATACGCATCAACGGTCAAAAGGCGGGTGTCATCTGTTATTTCTCGAAAGATCTATTTGACGATACGGTCGAGCGAATGACGGAACAACTTGTCCGTTTATTAGCACGAGAGTTATACATGCACCGAGAAGAGCAGTTGCTCCGATTAAGCGGTAGAAAGATGAAACCTATGTTACACGTCAGTTATCTCAAAGGCATCATCGAAGAAATTCAGCGGACAGCCGATCCCGGAACTCCTGTAAAACATCAATTGAATGCGTTGCTTCAACTTTTGACGACAGCGACGCGGCACGATGAACATCCACTGCGTGAGGAACTAGCGACGCTAAAAGCTTATCTATCGCTCGAAGGTACACGCCGCCGTCCGAATCAATTGACATCCGCTGATATCACGGTCGATCTCGACATCGAGACTTCCGTTGAGGAATACTTCGTTTTCCCGTTCCTCGTGACACAGCTTGTCGATAATGCACTACGTCACGCGTTCGTAAAGGCAGGACGGCATCACCGGATTGATGTCCGCGCCTTTAAGTCGACGACGGGTTGGGTCATCGAAGTCGCAGACAATGGGCAAGGAATGCCGTTTGCTGTGATGCAACAACTGGATCAAAAAGAATCAGGTGATTCGAATCTGTTCTTGATTCGACGCGCACTGGAGGTGACATATGGTCCGGCTGCGTCACTACGCGTCTATTCCATTATCCATCAAGGAACACGAATCGAAGTCCGGCTACCTTTTCCATCGCCTTGACGACAGTGGCACTTTGCTACTGTTGTTTTTTTGTGTTGCTTCAAGGGTAAATAGGAAAACAGCAAAACGTATTGTACAGGAGGAAGCAGATGATGATTACGACAACAGAAGTGGGTCAACTAGGAGATCAGTACTTGTTACGGTTCACGTTAGAGAATGTTCATGGACATAGTGTCGATATCTTGAACCGAGGCGCAAAAATTCTTGCGATACGGGTTCCAGATCAGCAAGGGATGATTGAAAACGTCGTACTCGCATTTGATGACCTGTCAGAATACCAGGATGATCCACACCATTTAGGCGCAACGATCGGACGTGTCGGAGGACGAATCGCGAACGGAGCGTTCGCGCTCGAAGGAATGACGTATGTACTTGAACAAAATGAAGGCGAGCATCATCTTCACGGGGGAAGCGAGAATTGGGCGAACCGGATGTTCACGCACGAAATCAACGATGACCGACTTGTCCTACGATTAGATAGTCCGAATGGAGAGAACGGCTACCCAGGTCACTTATCGTTTGAGTTGACCTTCGAATGGACAGACGAGAACGTCCTGCATGTTCATTATGAAGCGGAGACGACGGCCTCGACACCGTTCAGTCCGACGAATCATACGTACTTCAATTTGACGGGTGAGGCGAAGACGACAATCGAACAGCACGTCCTGCGAATGGACGCCCCTTTTTATATTCCGTTGACGAAAGATGCCGTACCGACCGGTGACATTCTCCCGGTAACAGACACCGTTTTTGATTTTCTCGATGCCCGTTTTCTACATGAAGTCACACACGCACCAGACGAACAACTTCGTCAAGCGGGTAGCGGGGTGGATCATCCCTTCCTGCTTAGAGAAGGTGGGGAAATCGTTCTTGACGAACCAATCAGCGGGCGGCGGTTACGGGTCGTAACCGACCAACCGGGGGTCGTCGTCTACACGGCCAATCACTTGTCAGGCGAGTTCACGATTTGTGGAAGACGGGCAACGCCGTACCTGGGCATCTGTTTTGAGACACAAGGGCTACCGGATGCGATCAATCAACCAGATTTCCCTTCCGTTGTCTTGCGTGCCGGTGAGCACTATCATAAGCGTACATCGTTTCATTTTCAGATGATGTCATGAGGTATCTTGCGATTTCCACTCCTGTATATGGTAGGATAGAGCGAGAAGAATCTAACGGAGGCTAAGGAAAATGACTAAAATTGCATGGGTGACCGATAGTATGGCCTATTTCACGAAAGAAGAGGCGGAAGCGATCGGCGTCAATGTCGTGCCGATTCAAATTTTACTTGGTGATACGGCGTATCAAGAGAATGCCATTACGGTCGAGCGTCTGTTTCGTGCCCTGGATGCGGACAAAAAGCTGATTGCAAAAACTTCACAACCGATCTTTGGTGAGTTCGTCGGGACATACGAACGGCTAAAAGAAGAAGGATATGACTGCGCGATTGCAGTACATTGTACGAATGGCTTATCAAGTACCGTTCAAAGCTCAGCATCAGCAGCGGAAGCGGCAAGCTTCCCGGTTTATATCATCGATTCCCATACCGCGTTCGAAAACCAACAGGAATTCATTCGTTACGGAATGGAACTTGAGGCACAGGGGAAATCGGTCGAAGAAATCGTTGCGGCGTTACAAGCATTGACGAAAAAGACCCATTTTTATATGATCGTCGGTAATATGGAGACGATGCGTCGCGGTGGACGTGTCTCGTCAGGAGACCTGTTCCTTGCGAACTTACTCAGCATCAAACCGATCATCACGACGGATGAAGCGGGAAAAGTCGTACCATTCAAAAAAGCGCGTTCTCTTAAGAAAGCCTACATCGAGATGGTCAAACAAATCGATGAGTCGATGCGTCAACACACGTTCTATAAGAACCGGATATATGTTGCGACGACGATGGCACCCGAAATGGCAGCAGAACTGCGCCAACAGGTCGCAGCGAAATTCCCGGATCTGACGATTCTTGAAGGCACGTTCGGACCGGCAATTGGGACACATGCCGGAGCAGAGACGGTCGGTCTGTTCTGGATGAATGATTAAAATTACATGTAAGAGGCGATGGATTTTTCCATCGCCTCTTTTTTTAATCAAGCGGTCAAGGTGATACCGAAAAAGGCAGCGAGGATTCCGAATCCATAACTGCATATCAAGTAGAAGGCGAGTACTTTACGGTTTCCATCTTGTAAGAGCTGTAACGTTTCAATCTTGAACGTCGAGAACGTCGTAAACGACCCGAGAAAGCCGGTACCAAGCAGTAACGTCCAGGTCGTATCAAGATGTGAACCGATGACGAGACCAAGCAAAAATGAGCCGAGTACGTTAATGAGGAATGTGGCTAGTGGGAATTCACGTTTCCACATCGTCTTGATCCATTGACTGACAGCAAAACGACTGATGGCTCCACAAAAAGCACCGATGGCAAGGGCGAGTAATTCCATTCACTCACGTCCTTTCGTCACGTGCCGCAGTCGTCGTGTTCCGAGCGCGTAACCGACATAAGACAGGAATAGACCGCCGAATAGACTGACGAGTACGTAGAGGAACGCATCCGCTAAATGACGTTCGTTAAATAAGGTCACAGTCTCGACGCTGAATGTCGAAAATGTCGTGAATGAGCCGATGAAGCCCGTTCCAATAGCTGTAATCGCATATTGATGCAAGAGTTTCGTTCGAAATAGGAAGTGTGTCGCATAGCCGAGCAGAAAGCTACCGATCAAGTTGATCGCAAGCGTCGGCCACGGAAACGGACCGGTCGTAAAGTCGCCAATCAGCAGTCCAAGTCCATAACGTGCAGAGGCACCGAGAACACCTGCGAGACCTACGAGTACATAGAGCATAGGAATCCTCTTTTCTGAAAAAAGTCTACGTTAAACGTACTCCCGCTCTCAAGAAAGCGTCAAGAAAAAAAGTCATCCGAGGGACTTAACGATTGAATTCTTTCTGCCGATGAACAATTGTATGACTTTACTATGATGAAGGAGTTTGAACAAGATGGTATCTGCCCTCGAGCAACAAAGTACAAAGATTTTATCCCGTCTGATTGCAACGTTGATTACAATTGCGCATCCGTTGATTTTCGTATTTGCCCAAATGAATTACGTTCCCATCAGTGTGTTCTATCAGTTTTTAGTCGGTGGTCTGATCTTGACGGTCGCGTTGCTGGTCGGCAACCGCCTCCTCGGACATCGTCCGAGTGGGAAATATGTTCAAGTGACATTAACGTATCTCGTCCTCGCCTTGGTTTTGACGACATTACCGTCCCTAAGTATCTGGACGATTGCTTATCTTTATTTGACGATTTCGATCGTCTATTTGATTCCGCGTCTCGTCGTTCTGGCTGGGATCTTCGGACTACTTGAAATGGCGTTATTCACAGCCAACGGTACGATTGTTTTTACGAACACATTTGACTTGATCGTCGCATATGTCATCTACTTGATGATCTTCTCAGCGGCTGTCTTCGTTGCCGTCTTCGGACGGAACGTCATGCTGGCAGTCCGCCAAGAACAGGAACGGTCGGAAGCTTACGCGGCAACATCGCAAGTCGCCCTTGAGCAAACGGCAGCAACGGCAACGGAAGTGACGACGTTCACAGAAGAGATGAGTGAGACGGTCGACGCGGCGAAGGATTCCTTCAGTCAGGTCGATCTAGCGATGCAACAGCTGGCAAGTGAAGCGGCAGGCAGCGTCCAAGCGATTCGTGAAATCCGTCAACTGAACGAACAACAAGTTAACCGGATGCAAGAGGTAACGGTATCAGTCGACCGTGCGCTCGAGCGGAGTTCGTCATCGCGGACAACAGCTGAACAAAGCAGGCAGACGATCGGTCTTGCCGGACAATCGCTGCAACAATTGACGACAAGCATGGATGAATCGGTCACGTCATTCGGACAGCTCGCTGGGCGTTTCCAGGAGATCGTCGCTATCACGTCGAGTATTAACGCGATTGCGACGCAAACGAATCTGCTTAGTCTTAACGCGTCGATCGAAGCGGCTCGCGCGGGCGAGTTCGGAAAAGGTTTTACGGTCGTTGCGCAAGAAATTCGTAATCTATCATCACAGACGGCAGAAGCGTCGAAGGAAATCAATACGATCATTGAACGTGTTGAGCAGGACGTCACACAAACCGGCAACTCGATTCATGCCAGTACGACCTTGTTACGTGAGCAGGAAGAACGGATGGCAGAGAGTCAGTTGGCGCTGCAAACGATTGAAACGGATGCGACCGAAGTCGTCGGTTCGATTCAGTCGGCGCAGATCCAATTCGCGACGATGACGAGCAGTCTTACTGCTATCACGACAGCAACTGGTCAACTTGATACGTTCATGAACGGCTTGCTCGCGCAAAGTGAATCGTTATCCGGTCTGACACGTCACCAAGTCGGACAGGTCATGGAACTGCAACAGGCGATTCATGCTTTGAACGAGACGGCATCCACCTTGCAGCAAACGAATCGTTAACGAAACAGCTCCTCATCGATTGGTGGGGAGCTGTTGTCGATCTTCAGACTGTTTGTCGGTGGAACGGACGGGGAAGAAGATAGGGAACGATTATCGAAGGAGGAGTCAACGGATGAAAGCAGCTTACATTGAACAGTATGGTGGATCGGAACAATTCAAGGTCGGAGAACTGGAGAAACCAGTCATCGGACCGGATGATGTGTTAATCGAAGTCTATGCCGCAAGTGTGAACCCGGTCGACTGGAAGTTACGAGAAGGATACTTGCGTCAGATGTTGAGCTACGAAATGCCGCTCGTCATCGGTTGGGATGTTGCTGGCGTGATTCAGGAAGTCGGAGAAAACGTCTCCGATCTTCAAGTCGGGGACGCCGTCTTCAGTCGTCCGGAAATCGCCCGTCAAGGGACGTATGCGGAGTACGTCGCAGTCGATGCGCATCTTGTCGTGAAAAAACCAGAATCGCTCAGTTTTGCTGAAGCAGCATCTCTTCCACTCGTCTCGCATACAGCATGGCAGGTTATGTTCGAAGTGATGGATGCGAAGCCGGGTGACCGGATCTTCATTGGTGCCGGATCAGGGGGCGTCGGAACGGTTGCGATTCAACTTGCGAAAGCGAACGGTTTGTACGTCATTACGTCGACGAGTACAAAAAACGTCGATTGGGTAAAAGCACTTGGAGCCGACGAAGTCATCGACTACAAACAGGAAAATCCGGCGGATCGTATTCGCGACGTCGATTTTGTCTTTGACACGATGGGCGGCGACAAGCAAGGGGAACTGTATCAGATGCTGAAGCCGAACGGCATGCTCGTCTCGATTTCAACACCACCCGATGAGGAGCAAGCGAAGCAACATAATGCGCGTTCTGCGTATGTCTTCATGCAACCGACCGGTGAGCGTTTGCAACATATCGCTAAAGCCGTCGAACGTGGCGAGCTACAACCCGTCGTCGACCGGATCTTTGATCTCGACCAAATCAAGGAAGCGCATGATTATGGCGAAGAGGGACATGCAAAAGGCAAAATCGTCATCCGGGTCAAAGGAGAATAAGAAGAGGAGGGCGCTGAAATCAGCGTTCTCTTTTATTTTTGTCAATCTTTTTATCAAACCATAAACAAAAAATAACCTGGTTAAAAAAGTGTAAAGGATAAGGGGTTGCTTCTTCCTATACTAGGGCTATCAGACGTGAGTCAGCCACATTAAAAGGAGGAAGTAACATGAAAAAAGGATTGAAGTGGGCAGGAATCATCGTAATCGGAGCAGTCATCCTTGGAAATCTAGGAGATGATGAAGAACAAGCAACACCAGAGAAAAAAGTAGAGGTCGAACAAGAAGCAGTCAAATCAGAAGCAAAACCAGTGAAAGCGAAAGCTGCCGCAAAACCTGTCAACAAAACCTACGGCATCAATGATCGGGTGAAAGTCGGTAAATTGACGTACGTCGTCAATGACGTCAAGATGGTCGACACGTTATCGAACGTCCTTGGCGAAAAGAAAACATCAGGACAATTCTTAGTCATCGGTCTGACGATTCTAAATGGAGATAAGGAAGAGCGCTTCGTCGATAGCAACATGTTTAAAGTCAATGTCGGCGATACCGAGTATTCAGCCGATACGGAACTCGATCTCTATGCGAATGAAGACGGCATGGGCTTCTTCCTAGAGACGATCAACCCGAATATCGAAAAAACCGGCAACATCGTCTTTGAATTACCGAAACAGGTCAAAAATCCGAAGCTTGAAGTCTCATCCGGTTTTGGCTGGGCAGGTGGACAATCAAAAGAGATTCAATTGACACGATGATAGGTGAGCAGACAAAGGAGTAGCAGGCAAATGCCTGCTACTCCTTTGTTGTTATCGTTTTACTTGTTGCATCGATAGTTCATGCGTTAATCGATCGAGTAAGTCGAGTGTTTCGGGATGCGTGACGAGCGTCCGATCGAGTGTCTTCCGTTCAGTCTCTAGACATGCCAGATAACGTTGAGCCGCTTCAGCATGCGTTGCGGGTGTCAAGACTTCATAGATTGCTTCAAGAGAAAGGCGTGGACCGTCAGGCAATGTCGTCGGAATCGTCTTTAATCCGAGCTGCGCCCGATCTGGAGTATGGTGATGAAGCAAGACTTTCGCGAACTTGATCAAGGCGCTCCGGAGCATCTCGACTGCCCATAAGTCGTTTCCCCGTGCCGCTGCTTTTTTGTATTGGAATAAAAACCAGACGGCATCAATCGCTTCATCGGTCGCTTCTTGTGCGGAAAGCGTCAAGTCGCAAGTATCCGTAAAGTCCGTCAATTGCTGTTTTGGATCGTACAGGACACGCAATTGATCCTTATGGTTTAGCGAATCAAGCGTCACCGTGAATAAATCGATATGTAACAAATCATCATAGACGACGATCATCTGTGGTGCGATGATGTCGATCTCATCTTTCCAGATGATGGGGCGATAAACAGAGAGGTGGGACAGTCGACGTGATAAAAATTTCGTTTGGCGTTCTTCCGAGACGAGACAGTACAGATCGATGTCTGAATGAACGTCTTCTTCTCCTCGTCCGAAGGATCCTTTCAAGAAGATGGCTTCGACTGCAGGATCTTGTTTGAGCCGAGCAACGAGTTGCTCGATTGCATGGAGTTGATTCATGAGGACTCATTCCTTTCCGAAAACAGAAGTCTATTAGGTTAGTATACGGGGGAATAGACAGTTTATTCCATACAAAAATGAGAAATCACATCGAAATGGATTTCTCATTGGGAGGCAGAAGCTACTTTTTCTTTATTTTCAAGATGAATGACGTGCTGTTCGCCCCATGCATTGATGGCGTCAAGAACCGGGATAAGTGTCCGACCGTAATCCGTCAGCGAATACTCAACGCGTGGCGGGACTTCTTGGTAAATCTCGCGATGCACGATATCGTTTAGTTCGAGCTCGCGCAATTGAGCTGTCAGCATCTTTTGCGTAATGTTCGGCAATTGTCGTTTCAATTCACTGAAGCGGAGCGTTCCGTGTGTGATCAAGACGAGTAAAATCGACGGTTTCCATTTTCCGGTCAAGATTTCGAGTGCGGTCTCGACTCGACAGCTTGGTGTCTCTTCCATCGGTCTTCCTCCTTCATGGTATCGTTTAGGATACTATACCACTTATTCGTGCCTACTTCCGCTTCCATCACTTCCGCGTAATAATAGAGGTACAAGCTATTTCATTGAAGGAGGAAACAACATGTCGATTCACCCACAGATTACACTTGGTCCCGTTCGTTTACGCGTCACGGATCTTGACCGTTCCGTTTCATTTTATACAGCATCACTCGGATTACGTGTACTGACACAAACGGATCAGCTAACAGTTCTTGGCGCACAAGGTACACCACTCGTTGAGCTCGAAGTTCATCCGAATGCCCGCCGTTTCCCACCGAACTCGGTTGCCGGGTTATACCATTTTGCGATTTTGCTACCGAACCGAAAAGAACTCGGTTTCGTCATCCGCAATTTGATCGAACAAGGGATTGAGATTGGTCAAGGTGACCATCTTGTCAGTGAAGCCTTTTATCTATCGGATCCGGATGGGAACGGGATCGAGATTTATGCCGATCGTCCACGTGAGACGTGGACGTATGAAGCAAATGGAGATGTCAAGATGACGACCGATCCTGTCGATTGGCAAAGTATGCTCGTCGAAGCTGGAGAAGAAGACTGGTATGGTATGCCGGCCGAGACCGTCATGGGACATGTCCATTTCCACGTCAAGACACTGGAAGCAGCGCGGACATTTTATGTCGATACGCTCGGCTTTGAGGTTGCGGCTGACGCTTCGCGAATGCGTGCGTTGTTCGTCGCTGCTGGCGGTTACCATCATCATATCGGTCTGAACGTCTGGTCGGGAGTTGACGCACCGACGAATCCGCAAGATGCGGTCGGGCTTGTCTACTGGACACTGCGTTATCCGGATCAAGCGACGCTCCGTGCAGCAATCGAGACGTTGAAGTCTTCTGCTTATACCGTTACGGATCAAACAGATGCTGTCTATGTCACCGATGATGCTGGAATCACTGCTCGATTGACAACATAACTGAAAAAATCCCCTTGTAGAGAAAAATCTGCAAGGGGATTTTTTGTTTTATCGTGAAGATGACGTTGCATTACCGTCATACCGGCTGATCAGCTCATACGGTCTGACTTTATATAAGGCATGCGGGAAGTAGTGCGGATCCATGGCGTCGAGCGTCCGCAACTGGAAATGATCCCGTTTGATGTATTCACTCAGCGAGTCACGTGTCAGTGGGAAGAAGCCGACATCCGTCGTTTCGCCTTCTTGTGTCGTAAGTTCACCACCGACGTATTTTCCGCGGAAACAGACACAAAGGACATGACTTGAGACGTTTTGATAGATACCGGTAATTCCATCGATTGTGACATCAATCCCGGTTTCTTCTTTGACTTCTCGTTTGATCGCGTCAAGAATCGACTCATGATTTTCGACTTGTCCACCCGGCATCTCATACGTATCACCCCGGTGGAGGTTGCGAACGAGCAGGACTTCACCGGCATCGTTTGTGATGTACGCGGTCACGCTGACGATCGCGCGAGGGGGAGCGTACGTACCAGTCGACGTCATGAAATCTTCATAGGATTTGATATAGAGGTTTTTGCCGAGGCGCGCGCGTTTCTTCATCGCTTCACGGCGTAAGGCACTGTTTCGGACATCACGATCGACTTGTTCGTAATGTTCACGGTCGCGGTATTCCCAGATAGCGATGACTTCATCTTCTGCTTCCGTCACCCAGCGACCAACGAGACGGGCACCATGACTGACTTGAAGCGGATACAGGTAGGTATGAAAAAACTCAGTAAATTCTTCTAGGCGTTCGGGACGAATCGTATAGGTCTTCCGGCGATGCAACATGGAAATTCCTCCTATCAGATGAGCGTTCGGATGTACGTTGTACCCCTTCTCGAACGAACGGATGAAACCCTTTTTCTCGAGGTGGAAAAAGGATTTTTTATGAAAAGGGGCTGAACCCATTCATATGACGTAACAGGCTTTCCGAAATCGATGACGATTTATTTTGCTCAAAAAAGTACAGCTAAAGAAGAACTTAAGAAACGGACGGGGCTCAACTTTAGAAAAATCGGGGATACTGAATATAGAGAGAAACAGAAAGTAGGGATATGTGATGGATATCATGGCACTCGTCCGCCTAGCTGGCGGAATCATGTTTACCCCATTGTCGGACGATGTCTTAATGATGGGGTTTGCAGCACTGCGTTTAAGAGAAGGAATGTATCCGGTCGTCATCTGGTTGACGGCATGGCCGATTTTCTTTATCGCTTTTACATGGTTTTATCTGCTTGCCCGGTTCTTTCGAGAAATTCCACTCGTCAAACGCTGGATGAAGTCCCGTTTCTTAGAACGAGCAGAAGCAATTATCGAACGACGCGGGTTATGGGCAATTGGACTATCATTTTTCTTACCCGGCGTCAGACATCCGATTCATTATGTCGCTGGACTTCTCGGTTATCCGTTACCGCGTTATTTAGCGATGACGTTCTTAGCAGCAGGCGTCTATACGGGACTATGGACATTCATCATCATTCGAATCGGAGAAGCTGTGACCTGGTCGGAACTGTGGAACTGGCTACAGGTGAATCCTGGCGTCATCGGATCAATCATCATGATCCTTATTGGAGCAGCAGTCATCGGGATCGTCCATCATCATCGTCAAAAGGAATCGTTGAAAGAAGAGTCCTCGATGTAAATCTAAATACAACGGCGAATCCGATAATGGATTCGCTTTTTTGGATAAAGTTTGGTTTTATAAATAAGGATAGTTTTTTGAAATAAGAAATAATCCATCAAAGAAGTGAAATCATTGTCAAAAAATGACGCACATCACTTCTTAAAAGCAACGTGGTTTACACACTGGATTGGCAATTTATCGTCACAAGCCAGTGGATGGAAAGGGATTGTAAACGCTTATACTAAGAGGTGTTCACAGAGTGGACATATTTCCTGTCGAAGGAGGATACATATGAATCTCATGCAGACGGAAGAGACGGTCAAAAAAGCACCGACTTCTTCTGCTTATCGGACGATTTGGCGATGGCACTTTTATGCTGGTATCATCTTTGCACCGTTCCTCGTCATGCTTGCTGTGACAGGATCGATCTATTTATTTAAGCCACAAATCGAAAACGTCCTGTATCAATCGTATTATGACGTTACACCAAAAGCAGATCGCATCACTGCGACGGAACAAATCAATCGCGTTAAAGCGAAGTATCCGGACGCGCTCGTCACGTCATACCGACCGGGTGAATCCGACGACCGATCAAGTGAAGTGAATATCTCGTCACCTAAAATATCGGCGACGGTCTTCGTCAATCCGTATTCCGGTAAGATCATTGGAACATTACCGGATGATGACCGGATCATGAACAAAATCGAAGAGATCCACGGAGAGCTGATGGCAGGAACGACAGGCGACCGGATTGTCGAACTTGTTGCGTGTTGGGCGATTGTTTTGATCGTGACAGGATTATTCTTGTGGTTCCCGCGTAAGCAAAAGGGGCTGTCAGGTGTTTTGTTCCCACGTCTTCGTCAAGGCAAGAAGTTATTTCGTCGTGACCTCCACGCCGTTCCGGCATTCTGGATCACAGCAGGAATGTTATTCCTCATCCTGACAGGTCTTCCGTGGTCTGGCTTCTGGGGGACGAACTTCCAGTCACTCGTCACGAACCAAGGGCTTGGTTATCCACCGTCCATCTGGGGTGGGGAAGCACCGAAGTCAACTCTTCAAACGAAGGATATCGCAGAAGTCCCGTGGGCTGCCGAAACACTTGATGTTCCGCGATCGAAAGTCGAAGGAGCCGTCCCAGCTTCGATTGATGATATCGTTGCGATCGGCAAACAACAAGGGATAGACCCAAGCTTTAAGATCAGCATCCCGAGTGATCCGAGTGGAGTCTATACGCTGTCCGCGTTTCCAGCGAAGGCACAGGATGAAGCGACGATTCATCTCGATCAATATTCAGGTGCCGTGCTCGCCGATTACCGCTATGACAACTATGGCGTCGTCGGTAAAATCGTCGCGACCGGAATCACGCTTCACAAAGGAACAGAGTTCGGCTGGTTCAACCAGTTAATCAGTCTGCTGATTTGTCTTGGCATCATTCTTGTTGCAGTCAGCGGTTTCTATCTGTGGTTGAAGCGGAAACCAAGCAAGGGGATGGGGGCGCCGAAAGGACCGAAAGCATTCATGTTGAAAGGATTCCTTGCCGTGCTCGTCGTACTCGGTATTTTGTTCCCGCTTGTTGGACTCTCATTACTCATTGTCTGGCTACTCGATTTCCTCATCATCCGTCGTATTCCAAGTGTGAGGAGGTTCTTCAATGCGTAAATCGATACAATTACTTTTGATCGGTGGTCTCCTCGTCACGACGACGAGTCTTGCGGGTTGCGCTGTTGATTCCGATGCGGCGGAGCAGTACACAGTCGTTCATCCGTTATCAATCAAATTCACGATACCGAAGGACTTACAGCCAGATGCTAAGAAGAAGCAAACGTTTGAAGCGACGGTTTGGCGTGAAGCGAAACCGGCTCAAAAAGTCGACTATGTCCACTTCGAAATCTGGAAAGCAGACGGAACAGTCCGCTATAGTATGGAACCGGCAGAAGAGACGAAGCCGGGTGTCTACACGATTGCGAAGACATTACCGAAATCCGGCTTGTATTATGTCAAAGCGCATGCGAGCAGTGAAGGTGCGATGATCATGCCGACACGGCAATTCATCGTCGGAAAACTGTCGGCCCAGGATTTAAAAATCTTACAAGGTGGAGCAAAACCCGCTGGTGGAAGTAGCGGTCACCATCACTAATAGAGGCATCAAAAAGAGAGAGCGGAATTTTCCGTTCTCTCTTTGTGTATTGAGGATCAATCATCATCACCGTGACCACCATGATCATCGCCATGATCATCGGAATCGTCATCGCCTTCATCCCCAGAATCATCCGATGCACCATCGTCATCCGCGTGTTCATCTTCCGATTCAAGCTCTTGTCCATTGTAGAACTTGACTTGGACTTGTAATGTTTTAATGTTTGGCAATTGAAGTGCCTGTGCGACTAACGTTAATAATTCCTCTTCCGTCATCGATGGCGTGACGAGAAGGCGGTCTTTTAACGTCGCGACATCAGTGATGCCAATCTCATCTTTAAAACGGAGTTCTTTCCGTTGGTGTTCATTACTGTAGCGCCACTCGAACTTTTTCTTGTTCGTATCCGTTACTTTAATCATGATCCGCTTGAGTTCTTGATTATTTCGAACGCCGTCATGATCCGTATCTTCCTGATCATCTCGTGTTCCATCCTGATCGCTATCGGCTTTTGTTGGATCAGAACCGAGTTCAAACTCATCTTCGTTGATAAGCGTATCTCGATCCCGGTCTTCTTCATTGTCTTTGATGCCGTCACGATCTGAATCATTTTTCAGTGGCTGCGTACCCACGATGAATTCTTCTCGTGTCGTCAATCGATCTTTGTCTTGATCTTCTTTATCATCAGAAATACCATCTTGATCGGAATCCTTCTTCAACGGATTTAGATGCGCTGTGTATTCTTGTTGATTCGTAAGTAAGTCGCGGTCCGAATCCTCTTTCCCATCCTTGATTCCGTCGCGGTCCGAATCCGATTTTGTTGGGTTGAGGCGAAGTTGATACTCTTGTGCATTCGTTAGACCATCGCGATCGTGATCTTTTGTTGCGACTTGTTTTCCATATCCCAAATGATATTGTTTTTGCCAAGCATCTGGAATCCCATTTTTGTCTCGATCGACTTGCACGACAGGCTTTTTCTTCGCTTTACTTTTTGCTTCGACAGGTCCGACTGCTTGCGAGACGACGAGTGAAGCAAGTACTGCGCCAATGACGATTCGTTTCATGATTCCACTCCTGTTCTAAAAAATAAAAGATGCGGTTATAAGAAGATTCTAATGAATTGATTAGAAAATAAGTCGAGTGTTTCGTGAAATGAGTAAATAAAAACTAAAAATAATGAAATACTACATAAATTTATTTCTGATTAAAAAATATTTTAAATAAAAAATGTAAAAGGATAAAACCATTTATGAACTCCATACGTTATCTATGTGAAGTCCAAAAAATTAAAGGGGTGTTCATAAGATGAAGATGAAAAAGTCGTATCTCGCTGTTCCGCTAAGTGCCGCATTGTTGATTCCAGCAGCAGGTGTCAGTGCACATGGTCATGAGGACCATAGTAAAATGTCTCATAGTTCAGGAAAAGTCTCACTAGATGTCTCCTCTCCAGCATCGGATCTGCGAGCGACACTCGATCAAATTCTATCTGAACACGCATATCTCGCAGTCGTCGCGATGCAAAAAGGAATTGATGGTAAAAAAGATTTTGAACAAGCAGCCGGTGCCTTGAATCAAAATACGGATGATTTAGCGGCAGCTGTCGGTTCTGTCTACGGTGACGATGCAGGAAAAGCGTTTAAAGATATCTGGTCGAGCCACATCGGTTACTTCGTCGATTACGTCAAAGCGACTGGAGCAAAAGATGAAGATGCTAAACAAAAAGCATTGAAAGATTTGGATGAGTACCGTGTCGAGCAGGCTGCATTCCTTGATAAAGCAACAGGCGGGCGATTGAAAGCAGCAGATCTCGAAGAAGGGCTCAAAGTCCATATCACGCAATTGTTAACATCGTTTGATAGTTACGTTGCTGGTGATTATGACGCTGCCTACAGCAATCTACGTGAAGCAATCGAGCATATGTATATGGTCGGAGAAGGATTATCTGGTGCGATCGTTGATCAGTATCCGGACAAATTCAAAAATACGAAAGTCGATACACCAGCAGCCGATCTTCGTGCCGGGCTCAACCGGAACTTCTCAGAGCACGCAGCGCTTGCGGTGCTCGCGATGCAAAAAGGAATTGACGGTGCAAAGGACTTTGACGCGGCAGCCGGTGCCTTGAGTCAAAATACAGATGATTTGTCGGCTTCAATCGGTTCCGTTTACGGCAGTGAAGCAGCACAACAATTCAAGAAAATCTGGTCGAGCCATATCGGCTACTTCGTCGACTACGTCAAAGCAACAGGTGCAAAAGATGATCAAGCACGCGACATGGCTGTAAAAGAACTCGATGAGTACCGTGTCGAACAAGCTGCATTCCTCGATGCAGCAACGGAAGGTCGTTTAAAAGCAAAAGATTTGGAAGAAGGACTAAAGGTCCACATCGACCAACTCTTACTCGCCTTCAATAGCTACAATGAAAAAAATTACGACAAAACGTACCCAGCGATTCGTGAAGCGTACGCGCATATGTACGGCGTAGGGGAAGGAACAGCGACAGCAATCGTCGATCAGTTCCCAGATAAATTCAAAGGTGCACCATCTGGTATGCCGAACACAGGTCTCGGTGGTATGCAAGCAGCATCATCGACGACAGGTATCGTGTGGTCATTGCTTGGTATCGCAGCAGCATCGATCCTTGGATTGGTCGCACTCCGTCGTCGCCCGCAACAATAAAGGACGACCCGCTGGAAACAGCGGGTTTTCTTATACACATCAAGCAGAAAGGAGGTAAACGACATGCGTATCATCCGATTTGCACTTCTATTTCTGATTTGTCTATTGCCTGTCTCGGTCGAAGCACACACGAGTCTCAAAAGTTCCAATCCGGCAGAAGGAGCGGTGTTATCAAAGCCCGTCGATCGAATCCGCTTGACGTTTAGTGAGGCTGTCGAAAAAACGAGTACCTTACGTGTAGTGGACGCGAACGGTGTCGAACAGTCGCTTGCGAAACCGCTCATCATCGGGAATGAACTCAGTGCCGTCGTCTCGAAACCATTGCCAAAAGGACAGTACACGATTAAATGGGCATTGATTTCAGATGATGGTCATCCCGTGAAAGGAGCGATCGGATTTACAGTGATGGGTGCCGCGACAACTGAAGCGAGTACAGTCGAGAAAGCAGAGCCAATGGAAACAAAGGCAGCGGTCGTCCCAGAAGCTGAGCCTGTTTCAAAAGGACTCGTTCCGACGCTGCTTCCTTGGATTGTTGGTGGACTATTAGTCAGCATCGTCTTACTTCTCTTATTTCGTCGTCGTTCGACATGAGTGCATTTCTAGGAGAACTACTTGTCTACATGGGTGGAGCGATTTGGATGGGTTATCTGGTGTTATGCTTCATCTCAACGAAACACAAACCGCCATTAATGGATGGTACGTCATGGGCGGTAGCGGGACTCGGAATGCTTGTTCTTGGAACAAGTATCCCGGTCATCGGTGCCGTTCGTTTTCTGCTTTCGACGCAAACGATGACGGGGGCTCTACGAACGGGGTTACTTTTGCATATCGGTCGGATGTTTCTTGTCGTTTACTTCGCTGTCTTACTCCTATTGATCGTACTTGCTTGGCGAAAACATCGGTCCGTCCTACTCGCACTCTTGACGATCCCGATATGGATTGGCATTGCAGGAACGAGTCATGCCGCAGCGAAATACGGGGCGCTTGGGTGGACGCTTCAGTTCAGTCACTTCTTATGTGTGACGGCTTGGATCGGTGTTGTGTTTTGGGTAGCTGTTGGTGCCCGTTCGACCGAGCATTGGTCCGCCTTTTTAAACTGGTTCAGTCCGTTTGCTCGGATTGCTTTTACCGGTGTCATTCTGTCAGGTCTGTTGCTGATGCAACTGGCGATTCCGCTTGAACGTTATCCGAATCTATGGGGCGTGCCATACGGTCAAGCCATGTTGCTGAAGCATCTTTTGTTGTTGCCGCTTTTGTTCTACGCCTTTTGTAATGGCACGCTTGTCCGGCGTCGGTTACGTTTCGACTCGACATACGATCCGCGTCCGTTACTCCGGATGGAGAGTATTATTTTAATCCTTCTGTTCATGGCAAGTGCATCACTCAGTCGTTTGGAACAACCGACGTTAGGTCAACTACCGGTCAGTGGTCCAGCAGGGGACGGGTGGGTCTTGATGATTGGGATTGCCACCTTACCACTGCTCTTACTCGGATTCAGGCGACATGCATTGGGTGTCTTGCTGAGCCTTCTTAGTGTCAGTCTGATCTACCTTGGACTACTTGCGACAGGGTGAACACGAAAAAACAAGGTAGCGGAACTATCTGCTACCTTGTTTGTCGTGGTTTTATTTTGTCGAAACGGCGCAATTCGTGGCCTTCGCAAGAATCTTCGAATAGGCCCGGGCGCCCTTAATATTCAAATGAACACCATCTGCTTCAAAATAGGATGGGTGTTTGACAGCAATAGCATGCCAGTCGATCAGTTCGACCCGTTTCCGTTTTGATGCCTCTCGTAACATCTGATTGACTTCTGCTTCCCACGGGCGTGGCACCCGTGCTGTCACGAGATAGATGTGATCGGCATTTGCAAATTGGTCGAGTAAGCTATTCAACTGATCTTTGCGGAAGCTGCCGTTCGTTCCAAGATGGAGGATGACTTGGCGTCCATGTTGATTGTACGACGCATACTGCTCACTTAGCGGAATCGCTTCTCGTAGCTGTCGACCGAGTTTCGCATCAATCGTCAGTTGTTTGAGTGTACTGCCGAGATAATCTTCGACACCGAGCAGGACGGAGTCACCGATCGCAAGCGTCGGTCGACAAATTTTTCGTTGATCAGGTTTTGCTTTCGGTGTCGTCGGTTTGAGGACCGGTTTCGGTTTTTCTTTTGGCGCCGCTATCTTATGGAAGGCGGGTTCTGGCTTCGGTGTATCGGAAACAGCAAGAATCGATAAGTTACCAATGAAGCTGACGATAAGGATCGTCAACATGGCAACACTCGCCCACTGTACCGTTGAGAACTGACGTAACTGTTGCGGATGTAGCGATAAACGCTTCAAGTAACCAGACAGTCCGTGTTGACGAATCGGACGCTCGATGAAGCGATACGACGCTTCTGTTAACGCAACAAGAATAACTATGATCAATATAGTCCGTAGTACCGAGAATGTTCCAATTTGCTCGACCGGTGTCAGCAACGTGATGACGGGAAAATGCCATAGATATAAGCCGTACGACCGTTTGCCGATCGCAATAAGTGATGGATGCGCAAACCAACGACTCCAAATCGACGCTGGATGGGCGATCGTAGCAATCAATAGGGCGGCAAGGAGCGAAACGATGAAAAAGCCACCGCGGTATAAAAAGCTTCCGAACTCACTCGTGACAACCATCAGTAAAAGTAAGAGTGGCAACGTGACAGCACCTGTTTGATTCAACAATCGAACACCACGTTTTGGGATATCAATCTTAAAGCGGGTCGGTTGCCACGCGAACGCGAGCAAGCTCCCGATCAATAAGGCGAATAATCGTGTATCGGTACCGTAGTAGACACGACTCGGATCCTCACCCGGTGTGAATTGAATCGCCATCGCGAGCACGGATGCGCCGATCGCGACACCAATCAATTGAAGGAACAGGCGACGATTTTTCATGCCGAACCAAAGTAGGATCGGGAATAGTAGGTAGAACTGTTCTTCGATCGCGAGCGACCAAAGGTTTTGAATCGGTGACGGTTTCCCGAACGACTCGAAATACGAAACGTCATGGAAGATATACCACCAGTTCGTTCCGTAAATAAGCGCAAAGGCACTATCTTGACGAACCGTGTGTAACAACTCGCGTTCAAAGACGGTTACATATCCGAGAACGAGTAACAGCATGACGAATAGAGCTGGGAACAAACGACGGAAACGATGAATCCAAAACCGTTTCAAATCGAGGCGCCCGGTCGTTTGCCACTCGCGTAACAAAAGACCAGTAATCAGGTAACCGGATAGGACGAAAAAGAGATCAACACCGAGGAAACCACCAGAGAAGAATGAAACAGATAAGTGGTAGAGAATGACAGACAGGACAGCGAAAGCACGTAAGCCGTCAAGCCCTGGCATATATGTAATCGAACGAGACGAGGATTTCATAAGACACGAACAACTCCTTTAAAACGACAACTAATTTCTAACAGTCTTTAGTGTATCGAATTCCAATTTCAAAGAAGTGTCTAAGAAGTAACAACCTAGCCCAAAAAAGCACCCGACGAGAGCATCGGATGCTGACTTACGAATGACGCGGAAAACGACACGTGACGGAAAAGTGTTTATCTGCTGAAGTGAGCTGGACACATCCGTGATGGCGCGCCATGATTTGTTGAACAATCGACAGATCGATACCGGAACCGCCGGAAGAACCGCGATGCGTTAGACGTTCCGAACGGCGTCAGTCACGCGTTTAGTTCCTCTAGCGTATAGATCGTTTCAATCGCATTCGAGCAAATCAGTTGGATGCCTTGTGCTCCTTCTTTGATTGAAATCCGAAGATCACCGATTCCGTGAAGTGTTTCTTTTAAAGAAATCTAACATGAAAACCCTACTTTCCGTTGAGTATAGCATGTAGTATGCACGTCGTCCCTTTCGAAAACAGGAGGAGAATTCTTAACTGAATCTTAAACATATCAATGCCTGATTTTCGGCGACATCGTAACTGGACAAGCCGTTATACTAGAGACAAAGGAGGGGAAAGCGATGGAACACCACACGTATTATGAAGCACTCGTTCGACGAGACGCGACGTACGAAGGAACGTTTTTTGTTGGGGTCAAGACGACCGGTATTTTTTGCCGTCCGACGTGTCCAGCGCGAAAACCGAAGGCGGAGAACTGTGAGTTTTTCGAGACGGCGCAGGAGGCATTGCTTGCCTCTTATCGACCGTGCAGACGGTGTCATCCGCTCGCTTATCCCGGCGATCACGGTACGATTCAACGCTTGATCGAAGCAGTCGAGGCGGAACCAGATAAACGGTTTAAAGAAGCTGATTTCCGAGCACTTGGTTTGGACGAATCAACAGCACGGCGCCAGTTCAAGAAACGCTTCGGGATGACGTTCGTTGCTTATGCTCGGGCACGGCGGATGGGGCTAGCGATGAAGGAGATCCGGACCGGAAAGCCGGTCATCGAAGGGCAGTTAGTAGGAGGCTATGAATCAAGCAGCGGTTTTCGTGAAGCGTCAGCACGGATGCTCGGGGAAGCACCGTCACGTTTTGACGGACAGGTCTTGCGCGCAAAATGGCTTGATACACCACTCGGTTCGATGCTTGCGATTGCTGATGAACAACACTTGCATCTCCTTGAATTCGTCGATCGACGGGGACTTGAGCGGGAAATTGAACAATTGCGTCAAAAAGCGCGTGCTGTCATCGTTCCCGGTGAGTCACCCATCTTTGAACAGATTGAAGGGGAGCTCCGTCGTTACTTCAAAGGAGAACCGGTCTTGTTTCAGACGCCATTGATGCGGTACGGAACGTCCTTTCAACGCCGCGTCTGGGAAGAACTTGAACGGATTCCGAGTGGCAAGACGATCTCGTATCAAGAACTGGCCATCCGAATTGGTCAACCAACCGCTGTTCGCGCTGTCGCACGAGCCAACGGAGCAAATCAACTAGCAATCATCATTCCATGTCATCGGGTCATTCGAACGAATGGAGATTTAGGTGGATACGCCGGGGGACTTGCACGCAAGGAAACATTGCTCAAACTGGAGCGTACACGGAAGGGACTAGATATAGGATGAGTTTGATTAAAGATGTGTTTTCACCGAGTTGGCTCGATGAATTAGAAGAAGCGGTCGATGTATCAGATTTTCGCAGACGAGTCGAACGCAAGGACTGGGAGGAGCTTGCGTTTAAACAACGCGTCCGTCGTGTTACGGAGACGCTAGAATCCGTCCTGCCACCGTTTCCGGACTCGGTGCCGGAGCTAGAGCGGCTCGCACCGCAGTTTACCGGACTACCGGGAATTGTTTTTCCCGAGTATGTCGAGCGGACAGCAACACTCGTTGACTGGACACTTGCGTTAGAGACACTCGCTAAATTGACACCGTATTCGACGTCTGAGTTCGCTGTCCGGCGTTTTCTACTCGCTGATCAAGAGCGTTATCTCGAGCAAGCACTCATGTGGGCAACATCAGACGATGAACATGTTCGGCGCTTAGCGTCGGAAGGGACACGACCGCGTCTGCCATGGGGACAAGCGATTCCAAGTCTGATTGCTGATCCGCGACCGGCGTTACCGGTTCTTGACGCGTTACTACAGGATCCGTCACTCTACGTCCGAAAAAGTGTCGCCAATCACTTGAACGATATTTCAAAGACACATCCGGAATATCTGATTGAGCGGATCGAACGTCACTTAGGAACAGATCCGAACACGGACTGGATTTTGCGCCACGCCTCCCGGACGTTACTCAAACGCGGAAATCCAGAAGTCTTACAGTTATTCGGACACGTTACGCAAGGTGAGGTCGAGATTACAAATTTAGTCGTCTCGCCGGTTACGATTGGCGGAGAGCTCGACTTCTCGTTCACCGTGACGAGTTCTGTTCCACAACGTTTACGCTTGGAGTACGCGATCGATTACGTCAAACAACGCAGAACGAGTCGGAAGGTGTTTCAACTGCGGGAGCGGGAAGTTAAAGGTGTCTTACAAGTCGAACGACGCCAATCGTTTCGGAACATGACGACGCGCGTTCATTATCCTGGTACACACACATTGACGATTTTGATTAACGGAGAGGCTTACGCGACAGCAACGTTTGAGGTCGAGGAGGAGAGCTGAATGCAAGGACGGCATCCGGATTTTAAAACGTCACGATTATTTGTCGAAGCAACGGATGAAGAATCGGGTTGTAAGTGGACGCTACATGCGTTACGTGAGAAAACGATCGTCGGAACGATTATCTTCACTTGGAATGCATCCACCGGAACCTTACGTTACACGACGACTGATGAGGACGATCAGCACGGGTACATCACGGAAGCACTGGCATCGATTTTGTCTTATCTCGCACGGACGTTATTACTGAAGCGTGTCTATAGTGAAGCGGGCAGTGAAACGGTCTGGCGTCGGAATGGATTTCAGTTGCAGGCGAATCGATATGCACGCGAACTTCATCATTAAAGCCCCGTCTGCTGAGCAGAACGGGGCTTATTTGTGATTAGACCGTTGTTTTCGACCAGTTGAAATGTTCGCAAATCGCTTCAGCGCTTTCACGCGCACTTAACTGTTCCGTATCAAGGAAGAGATAATTGACGTCCGGTAGTTCGCCTGGCAGCGAGCGTGTCCGGTATCCGTCCGCCGTCTCGCGTAAGTCTTGTTCAGAAGCGGCGAGGTCACGCTTCGTTACTTTGTGCGTCAATCGGTTTTCGGTCGTGTTCCGGTGCAGACGGGTTGCGACCGGCGCATCCAGTTCAACGATATAGACGTCAGCACCTGCTTGTTCGAACAACTCAACCGTTTCTTCGATGAACTCGAGACCACCACCTTCGACGCCGAATAGACAGACGAATGTAAACAGAACACCTTCAAGCGAACTGTTCGCCATTTCCTTGAACATCTCGCGCCGAATCGTATCTTTTAAGCGGTGATGGGCGGGTTCAGAGAAATCAAAATAAGGCAATAACAAGTCGATCGTCTGGTGGTTATGGAAGACTTTCATCTCCGTCAACCGTTCGATTTCCTGACCAATCGTCATCTTTCCGACTGCTTGGGGACCAAGTAACAAGACAAATTTCATGGACGAACCTCATTTCCTTTTTCTGCTAAGAATAGCACATTCCGATGAGTGACATCACTAGAACGTTTGTTCGTAATTTGGTATAATTCAGGTATGAAGTCCCGTCGTGTCCTTGTCTGAAGGAGGACAACTATGCAAGAGCAATGGAAGGCCGTCATCGGCTATGTAGGTATATATGAAGTCTCGTCACTTGGTCGCGTAAGGTCGCTTGATCGGACGATCGTGACGTGTCGCGGCGTCCGACAACGCCGAAAAGGTGTCTTGCTCCGACCGCGGCTCAATCGGGAAGGATATCGGAAAGTCACGCTCTATCAACGGGGGCGAGGAGAACGAGTGCAGGTCGGTCTACTCGTTGCGCAAGCTTTTCTGACGGTTGACGTTACGGAAGCGCGACTCGTCCGACGCAACGGTAAACGAGCTGACGATCAGTTATCGAACTTGGACGTGTTGCCTTCATTTGATCAGCAGTATACCGAACTACTTGGTGAGTTTGATCTCTTATTAGAACAACATGTGACACTGTCATCATTCCAGATTCGAGCGATTCGCGCCCAATATGAAAAAGGGAAGACGATTCGTCAACTGGCGGAGCAGTATCAGGTGACGGAGAACAGGATTCGCAATATCATCGATAAAAAGGAAGCACGTTATATCGGCTGAGAACAGAGGAAAAGAGCGCTTGCCAGGAATGGCAGGCGCTCTTTTTGTTAAGACGACGATTCGCTCGAGCGAACGGTCTGTTGCAACGAACTGATCCGTGACTCGAGTACCGCGCTATGTGTCTTCAATTCCGTTTGCTGAATGACGTGGTGTTGCATTTGATCCCCGAGTACTTGGCTATAGGACGAGAGCTCTGACATCAACTTTTGGACAGATTGTAGATGCTGTTGCATATTCGACTGGACTTCTGCGACGATTTGACGTTGGTGTTCAACGGTCCCCAGTGTCGTCTCGATCGTCGTCGCTTCAGTCAGCATCTGTTGCAAGTGCTCTGTTGCCGTCTCGAGCTGTTGTGACGTCGAGAGAAACCGTTCCGTCATCTGCGAGAGCGCTTGTTCGACTTGAGTGAGCCCTGCCGTCCACGTCTGATTGACCTGACGGATGTGGTCCGTACTCGTCCGGATATCGATGGCTAGTCTTTCGACTTCCTTGGCCACGACCGTGAAGCCACGACCGGCTTCGCCAGCACGAGTTGCCTCGATCAGCGCATTCAGCGATAGGCGGCGCGTCTCTTCAGCGACACGCTGGATGTGGGAAATCGAGGTCTCCATCTGCTGCTGTAGATGTGAGGTCTGTTGCAAGATTTGCTCTGTCGTCGCGGATTGTTCCTTCAGCAAGTGGCTTTCTTGTTGTAATGTCCCAAGTGTCGTGTGATTCGTCTGAACAGTCTGTTGAAAACGAGTTACGGCACGTTGGCTGTTCAGAAGTGTCGTTTGCATTTCGCTTAACGCATCGTGTCCTTGGGCAGTCAAACGTGTGGAGGCGATGATCGTCTGATTCATCTGCGTCGATTGCGCAAGTAAGGAACCGGCGACTTCATCGACGGCATGCACCGACTGATCCATCGCGGATAAGTGCGATGAAAAGTGGGGTTGGACGGATTCAAGTTCCTGACTGGCTTGTTGCATTTCGGTCGTCAAATCCCCAATCTGTTGCATCAATTGATTGTATTGAAACGTGAGCTGTTGTAACTCAAGGGTCGTTGTTTTGAGCGTTAACGGACGATACGATCGCTTCGCATGGGCTTCTTCAATCTGTAGAGCGAGTTTCGATAACGGTGCCAGTTGGCGTTGAATTTGCCAGCGGATCAAGAGGCTGATGCTGACAAGTGTGATCACACTCACCCAGACGAGTGTCCAAGCTAAATCTCGAGCAGGGGCGATTAATTTATCACGGTCGGTCGTCAGTAAGATGACGTCATCGAGTTCTGGAATCGTCATCGCGACAAGAAATTGGTCTTGATACGAAAAGGTATATGTACGGTCTGTTTTTAAGTGCTGTAGTAGTTGTTTTCGTTTTGCCGGTTCGAGTGTCAACGGTCGGAACGCCTCACTCGTGTTCAGGCTTTGAAAGCGAACCGTGTAGTCGTCACGTGATAAGTCGGTTCGCTGTTGCTGTTGCAATCGTTTAATGGCACGCGTACGGTCTGTTGCGTCATTCGGATATGCGAGAAACGTTGCCCGGACGTTCGCATCAAACATCGTTAATTCACGCATCAGCCGTTCCTCAGTCGCTGTGACGGATTGTTGGTACGAGGCGTAAACGCTTAGACCACTGATCACGATCAGTCCGATGGCGACGATCGGAATCAACCATCCATTTAATTGTTGTGCCAGTAATCGTTTTTTCTTTGGCATAAAATATCTCCCCCCGTATTCCTATCGGGAGGAGATAGCTCAACATGTATGAAAGCGTTGTACGACTTGTGTAAAGGTCTTGTGAATCTAGTTCACGTAAATCGGAAGGACAGTCGCAAGATGTGTCATAAGTGCTTGTGTCTCTTCTTTTGGTTCAGACGTCACATAAATGATCAACGCAGCAGCAACGATGACAAAGATGGCAATGACAAGAATGATGAAGAACGGCATCTTACTTTTTCGTTTTTCGGCTTGACGGTCCATGAAAGATTCCCCCTTAATAATGTATACGATAGGTATATTTAAGGGATTCCCTGTTCATTACTTTAAAAACACGACAACTGTTCGGTAATGAAAAAAATACTGCCTTGTCTGACGAGAGCGGTGGACAGGGCAGTATATTACGGTCAACTAAGGAGAGACCAGACATCATATCGTTCAAAATCAGCCAAAATATTTGGAGCGATCAACTGACGGATCATTTCTTCGTCCGCCCAGAGATAAGCGTCGTGTTCTGCGGATAACTGAACACTCGTCTGGTTCGTCGAGCAGACGTACATCAACAAAATGATTTGTCGATCGGGATGCGTTAGGAAGCTCGAGGCATAGAGTAGACGCTCTGGCGTAACCGTCAACTGTGTCTCTTCTTTCATCTCGCGAACGAGACTGTCGAGCGGCAATTCACCGAAGTCGATCTTTCCACCTGGACATTCCCATGTTCCGCCGCCGAAGTCAGCGACAGCCCGGCGGACGATCAGGAGACGTTGCTCGTGAATGATGATGCCTTTGACGGCAGGGACGATCGCCGTCATCTGACGGGACTCCGCGATAACACGACGGGATCGGTTCCTTCTGTTTCAATCAGGTACTGATCGCACAGATAGATCCCGCTTGCGTCGGCAAGTCCGAAGGCACGAGCCGTGCCTTCTTCCGTAAAGGATTGCACGAGGTGGGCGGCTTCGCCCCACGTCTCGTAATGCACACAGACGACCGCGTCTTTCAGCAGGGCAAGACCAGGCAAGCGAAGGCGTCGATTATCGCGTTGGTCAATCTCCGGAATCACGCACCGTTCAGGCGAAACGAGGGCACCGGCAGAAAAGCCAGCGACCGGAACACCGTTTACGAAACGCGACTGGATGATGTCACCAATCGGTGTCGCGACCAAGTATTGCTGATACAATTCGGTCTCGCCACCGGAGAGGATGATGCCCTGACACTGCTGTAGTTGCGCGAGTTGTTCGTCCGTTGGTGCGTCAGACAGTGGTAGATGGACGAAGGACGCAATACCCTCTTCCTGCAACGCTTCCGTATAGATCGAGGCGTAGGTCACCCAGTCCTTACCAGTACGTGGGACATACAGAATTGCGACCGGACCATCATTCGTTAATGCAGCAAATCGTTTTTGCAAATTTGGTGTAAATGGAGGACCGCCTCCAAATAAGAATAAATGAGTACGCATGAAGTTATCCCTCCAACCGTGTAATAGAAAAAGTATAGCAGAAATCAATCAATTGGAAATATGCTGGTAGAATGATTGTCTGCGGAACCACGTGTGATGTTGTTTCCGTTCTTGAAAGAGAACGAATAGTACGAAGGCGATGACGAGACCGCGTCCGATCCATGGTAAGACGAGAAGACCGTAGTTCATCGCAGTGAACAGCTGGAGCAAGAAGCGGCGCTTACTCGGATCCCGCAGATACGTGAGCAGTGGGAGTTGCTGATGCGTTTGCTTGAATAGTCGCAGATGAAGGAAGGGTCGCTTTCGATGAGACGGCTTCGGTAAGGCACCGTTCAATTCAAGGACGGTCGCGGGTAAACTCGACTGTCGTTTCGTTGACAACAGAATGTCCTCCGTTAATCCGTCCTCACGCTGTGACCAGTGCCGGACATGAAAAAATCCGAACAGTAACACACCCAGTGCGACAACGAAGAGAACAGGGTGCGGTTGAAGCCACAGCAGGAGCAACAGGGAGATGCGTCCTGCTGCCAGGAAGAGATGGCCGCTCCATTTCCGCAAGAACCGTTGCCCAGATAATCGGTATGTCCAGAAGCTAAAGAAAGGTTGGAGTAAAGAAAGCGCGAGACTAGTCAGCAGTACGGTGATACTAGATTGGTCAAACCGGATGCGATGTAACGGAAAACAGAGTAGATGTAATCCGGCAGTCATTAGAAAAATCCGCAAAAAGTGATACCGAATGGAATACCACTTCATTCGAACGATCGCTCCAGGAACCGGTTTGAAGAAGAGGCGATCTGCCGGTTCGAACCAAGCGTAAAAAGCGGGCAGGAACCCATACAGCATCCAACCGAGTAAGATCCAAGCGACCGGAACGGTTTGGACCCAGTCCGCTTGACCATTTAAGATCTGAACTGTCTCATAGATGAGGAACAGACCGACTGGAACGACAAGATACAGCAAGATCGTCCAGTCGAAGATTTCTCGAAAGAAGCGACGCTGTTCCGCGTGTCGTCGACGTATCCGTTGCTTCAAAAAGGTTTCAATCATGCTCGAGCACCATCGCTTCCATGATGTCGAACAAGCGAGCGCCTGGCTGACCGGAGGCTTCACCGATTTGAGCGAGTGTTCCTTGATGTTTGATGCGCCCTTGATCAATCCAGACGAAGTCGTCACACAGACGTTCCGCGGAATCAAGGACATGGGTGACGAGCAGAATCGCCACGCCACGCGTTCGTTCTGCTTCGAGTAAATGTAACAACCGAATCGTTGCGACCGCGTCGAGACCAACGAACGGTTCATCGATGATCAGGCAGTCGGCGCGTTGCATCAAAGCGCAGACGAGCATCACCTTCTGTTTCATTCCTTTAGAGAAAGAAGAGACATAGTCACTCGTGACAGCATGCAGTTCGAACGTCTTTAAGAGTCGTTCCGTGTAGGCATGATCTGTCTCGTGGAGTGAGGCGATCAGCTCAAGGTGCTCGGCGAGCGTCAAATATTCGTAATAGGCCGGCTGTTCCGGAATATAGGCAAGTGAGACTGGTAAATCGATTTCTCCTTCGACCCAAGGTAGCGTACCGAACATCGCTTGAATCGTCGTACTTTTTCCCGCACCGTTTGTACCGATCAAACCGGTGATGGATCCAGGGTGTAAGGTAAACGCAATCTCTTGTAAGACAGGTTGACCGACGTCATAACCGGCTTGTTGAATGGATACATGCATGTGAAACATCTCCTTTCACTACATCTACTGATAGAAGGAGAATAATGTTTCACAGCAACAGAAATCAGCAGAACCATAGTAAAAAATGTAACGGGTTAAAAATAACAAATGGGCTATAATGGAAATATCAATTTTAGAGGATGATCACGTTGCAAACAGTCGAACGGATTTATTTCCGAGAGTCCGGCATGGGGAGAGGACAGACTTTTTGGTGGGATCGCGCAAGTCGGACGGTTCGTGCGGAAGATGAGGAAGAAGTATTAGCACCATGGATTCCGCATGGATTAATTTTACCTGACGAAATGGATCCGTTGCTTATAAACCTGACGGAAGAGGATATCTATTTGATCGACATGTGGTCAGATTTGTTCGATGTCGAGAAATGGCGGGAATACTCGGATCCTGAAAGTCTTACGATGATGGACGGAACGGATTGGGAAATTCATGTGACGACAGAACACGGTACAGAAAAAGTGTCACGTTCAAATGTGTTTCCACCAGGGTGGGAGATGATTCGGGAACTCTTATACGGTTACTATGATGCCGGGAGTAACCGAGAAGATGAAGAAGGAGAGGGTGAACAATGAAACGAGCACTATTGTACTTGATTCCGTTTGCTTGGCTTGGACCTTACCTCGACTGGAAAGAGGGTTCGATACTAGGGTATGCCTTATTTTTATTTGGACTTGGTGTTCTGTCGTATTCACTTGCGCGGAGTGGGAAACCGAAATACATCGTCATCGGCAACATGGCTTCGTTTGTAATTTCGTACGCGATTGCACTCAGTGTAGGGGAAGGATACGGCGAAGGATACTTCAATCCATTGACAGTCAATCAACTGGTTCTTGGAGTGAGTGTCTTGAATCTGGTCGTACAAATACCAATGGTGATGAATGCGATTCAAAACAAAGTCATGAAAAAAGAGTTAGGTGAAGAGGCCAGATAGTATGTAGTCACTCTAAGTAGAAAAAACGCTACGCAACGAGTGCGTAGCGATCAGATTACACGAGTCCTAAGATCTCGACTTCGACCAATGCACCTTTTGGTAGTTCCCTCACAGCGATACAAGAACGTGCTGGGAAGTGATCATGTGGTGCGAAGTAATCGGAGTAGATCGTATTAAAAGAAGCGAAGTGTTCCATGCTTGTTAAGTAGCATGTCGTCTTGACGACGCGGTCAGGTGTCAGTCCTGCTTCTTTCAGGATGGCATCGACGTTTCGCATGACTTGTTCCGTCTGCTCCGTGATTCCGCCTGGTACAAGTTCACCTGTTGCCGGATCAATCGGGATTTGACCGGAAGCATAGAGTGTTCCGTTTGCGATAAAGCCTTGCGAATAAGGACCGATCGCAGCAGGGGCGTTTGTTGTGTCGATCTGTTTGAATGTAGACATGAAAAGAACCTCCTCTTATAAAATACATATGTACGACACCGAGTGATTCGACTCGGATATCCCTCAACCCTTCAAAGGAGTGAATTGATATGCCACTTTATCATAAATTAGTTCGAGACGCGATTCCAAACATCATCGACCAAAACGGAAAAAAAGCGACGTTCCGAACGCTGAACGAAAATGAATTCCTAGTGGAAGCGAAAAAGAAATTGCATGAAGAACTGGCTGAATACGAGGAAGCAACGACGGAAGCAGACGCTGTCGAGGAGTTAGCTGATTTACTGGAGCTCATCCAAGCGTTAGCGAAGACACATGGCGTGACAGTCGAGGAACTGGAAGCCGTCCGAACGAAGAAACAGCAACAACGCGGCGGATTTGAAGAACGCCTCTACCTGATCGAGGTCGAAGATTGATCCCGGAAGCGAAGCTGACGACGCATCACTTATATGACTCACTCGTCGAGGCAATTGATCAGGCGGAGGAAGTCTATATCGTCGCAGCGTTTGCCCAGAAGTCAGGCGTCGCCTTACTCGTCCCGGCATTTCGTCGCGCCTTGCAACGAGGAGCCGAGATTCGGCTGTTGATTGGCGATTATCTACATATCACCGATCCAGAAGCATTGGCGCAGTTGCTTGCGCTGGATGGGTTGTCAGTTCGCTTTTATCGGTCAGGCGGACGCTCGTTCCATCCGAAAGCGTATCTGTTTCGAAACGCAGAGACTGGCTTATCAATCGTCGGTTCGTCGAACATCTCGAACAGTGCACTTCGGTCTGGAATCGAATGGAACGTCCATCTACCACAAGCTGTCGCTCCACAGATCCTTGATGATGCGATTGATGCCTTCATGGATCTTTACCTCAGCGAATCGGCAGAAGAACTGAATCCGGTTGTCTTAGATGCTTATCGTCAAGAGTACGCGGCACGTCAATATGTCGCGGAACCAGAAGTCGAGTATGACGAAGGAACAGTCGTCGTTGCACCAGAAATCCTGCCACACCGGGTGCAGGAAGAAGCGCTGCACGCGTTACGGGAAACGATGGAAGAAGGACGGACACGTGCATTGGCAGTGCTTGCGACTGGATTAGGGAAGACCTATCTGAGTGCGTTCTTTGCGGGAGACTTTACACGAGTCCTATTCCTGGCACATCAAAAAGAACTATTAGTGCAAGCAGAGCGTTCGTTTCAAAAAGTCAATCCGGCTTGGCAGACCGGCTTTTATATCGGTAGTGATCGGACCGTCACGGAGACGACAGAGATCGTCTTCGCTTCCGTCCAGACGTTGGCGCAAAAGCGTCACTTGGACCGTTTTGCAACGGATCAGTTTGATCTCATTATTGTTGACGAGTTCCATCACGCGGCAGCAACGAGTTACCGAAAAATCATTGATCATTTCACGCCTCGTTTCTTACTTGGTCTGACGGCGACACCAGACCGGATGGACGGTGCGGATGTCTATGCGATCTGTCACCATAACGTTGCTTTCCAGATGCATTTCACAGCGGCGATTGCTGAAGGCTTTTTAACACCGTTTCACTATTACGGTATTCATGACACGATTGACTATTCCCAGATTCGACGAATCGGTAGGACCTATGATGCGTCGCAGCTCGAGCATCGACAACTTGATCGTGAGGTCGCAGATAATATCTATCATTCATGGGAGAAACATCGGCAAACGAAGACGATTGGCTTTTGTTCGTCGATCAAGCAAGCGGAATATCTGGCGCAAGTATTCCGGGATAAAGGAACGACGGCATTTGCACTGACAGGGCAGACGACGAATCGCGCGCAATATATGCAAGCATTCGAGCAGGGCGAGATTGACGTCCTTTTTACCGTCGATTTGTTTAACGAAGGTGTTGATATTCCGAAAGTCGATACACTCCTGTTCTGTCGTCCAACTGAGTCTGTCGCCATCTATACGCAACAAATCGGACGCGGCTTACGCTTGGCACAGCACAAATCGCACTGCGTCATCATTGACTTGATTGGGAACTATCGCAACGTCGAAACGAAGCTGAAGCTGCTCGGAACGATGAAAGAGTCGTTCAAGCGAGGGGAAACAGAACCGATTACGCCACCACCTGGCTGTGTGATTGAGTTCGATACGCGGGCACTGGAATTGATTCATCGACTCCGGCAACCGAGTCAGCGGAAGTTACGATTGATTGAGCAATACGAGCAAATCAAATACGAACTCGGACACCGGCCATCGTATGTTGAGATTGGAGAATATGCGGCAGTTTCGCAAGGCTATAAACAAGAATGGGGTTCTTACGTTGGTTTCTTGAAGGAGCATCAGGAGTTATCAGACGAAGAAATCGAAGCGTACGACGCAAATCGTGAATTGATTGAGCAGGTCGAAAAGACAATCATGAATCGGAGTTATAAGATGGTCGTCTTGCTAGCGATGCTTGAGCGGGGAGAAGAGCGCTGGATGGAGCCGATTACGGCCGAAGAAGTAGCACCATTCTTTTATGAGTACTTGCATGCGGAGAAGTATCGGGAATTGAAGGATGCGCAAACGGCTGAGTTAAAAGGACCATTTGATGCAGCAAAAGTAGAACGGTTATTGAGGAAAATGCCGTTTCCGAAGATGGGGAAGCCATTTACATTTGATGGAGACGTGTTATCAATCGCAAGCCAAACATCAGGACGGGAACTATTTAACGTCATAAAAGACATAATTCATTTCCGATTGCACATGTATTTTTCGAATTAATGGATTAGACACGCTATGAGCTGAATATAACAAGAAGCAAGGGAGAGAACATAAATGGCGATATATAAGTATTATGCAGTACTGACAAAAATAGAAGAAGATGAAGGGTTTAGTGATGAAGGTAATGATGGATACGATGTTTCTTTTCCAGATTTAAATAATGTATTTACGTATGGAGAGACGTATGAACATGCACTTTTCATGGCGAAAGATGTTTTAGAATTAATGTTAGAGAGTATGTTGACGCATGGAGAAACGTTTAATAATCCATCTACATTACAGCAGTTAAATCTTAATGATTCAAAAGAAGCTCATATCGAATTGATTGAAGTGGATGTAGAACCGCGACCCGATTCAAAATTAGCGACACCAGACTCTTATTTATTGAAGTATGTGGATGCGAGAAATAAAGACGTTGAGATTGGCTTAGATAGTAAATTTTTGATGGAGTCTATTACTCGCGTACTGGATGCAGGAGGAACAATCATTTCTCTAGGTGATTATGATATGGATGAAGATGAGGTGTTTTATACAGGGCGGGTCGTAAAATGACACTAATATAAGATGAATAAAGATATGATTACTCGCTTCATAAATTAAATAAAAAATTCATCTAGAAAAAATAGTGAATTAATAATCTGTAATGAAGGTAGAAGAACGCTATTTTTAACGGAAATTCTATTATTGTGTAAGGAAATATAAAAAAGACTTTCCGTATTTTTTATCGGAAAGTTTTTTTATTTCTTTTAAGGTGTTACCTGCAATATTGAAGATGATACACTAGCATATTTCGCTAAATCTTTATTCAAAATAGTCGTCATCTCTATTTGATGCTCATTTGCTTTTTCTGTCGTCCACTTCTCTTCACTAGATATCGTTATGGTCTGCATAATCGCTAATTTTAGACTCTGTTTAATTAGATTTGGATAAGAGTCGATTTTACTGAGCGGAGATAAATTCGAGAATTTCGAGTTTCCGGAAATCGTTATTAAAGCTAGGTTACCTAAGTTATGCAAATCACGGTTATCCCATTTCATTCCGTCAATTGGATGTTGTGGGTAGAAGTGCTCGATAGAATTTCTGAACTGGAACTGCCAGTCATCATTTAATGGAGATACGAGTTGTTTGTTCTTATATGAGTAGCCATCACGGAAGATTAAATAATCTAGATAAGAAAAAACTATTCGTTCTATTTCAAACCCTGATTTCGTTTCATAATTAGATTTGCTGACTTTCTTACAGCAGTACTGCTCGAGTAATTTAATGAGATTCGTTGATTCATCATTTAGTAATTCAGAAAGGACTAGTGATATCCAGTGCATAGTTTTTGGAGAAGTGTAGGTGATACGCAAACAAGATTGAAGTGTTCTTAATTTTTGATTCTGCTTTTCACGTTTCAGTGTTCCAACATACGCTGGTTTATCACTTTTTCTTTTTGTATCCCGGTACTTTTCTAACCGTTGCAAAGACCACTTACCTGTTTCTTTATAATCTTTGGCAAATTCACGTTTTACAATGTACTTGTCATACAAGACACGACATTTCAACAAAGTGAACAAAAAGTACTTGGCGTTGTCAGGACTTGTCCAAGACCATTCTAAAGTTTGGAGAAAGTGTTTGTCGTCCAGACTAGGGTTTGAGTTAATATCCTTTAAGACAGCATTCACCTGTAGTAAGAAATTAGGGAAAGAGATGGTTGATTCAAACCGCTCATTTTCATCTTCAAGTTCTTTGCTCTTCGTGTCCGGTGTTTTGCTGCTATCGAGAATAGAAAGTAACGGTTTTTTAGATTGTGAAGTGCTCTTTTTGTTATCGATTTGATCAACGATCGTATTAAAACTCTCAATTTTAGATTGAAGACTACTCCAATTATGGGTGAAGAGAAGCTTTCTGTGATTTGGATCAAAATTCATTTGTACGTAAGAATTCATATTTGAACAAGTGTCCCAAATCATTGCACCAACGTGTTTATCTTGATCGGTTTTAAGCACTTCGAGTAATTTTGCTTTTGCGATTTCGTGAAGTTCTAATTGCTCACCACGCGTATTCATAATCTCGAAGTAATGATTTAAATCAATATTTTTTGGAACTTGGACTCGAATCAAAAAGACGGATTCTAGTTTTTTAGCAAATTTTTCTTTATTGATCGGATTCGTTTCGAAGTAATTTTGAATGATATGATAACCGTTTAAAATTTCAGCGGAAGCTAATTCTTCTGGTAATGTGTTTGCATTATCAGTACTAAGATGAGCGAGTGTACGATTTGATGTATCACGCGCTTCGAAGCGAAGGGCCTCTTTTGAAAAAGAAAACTTTAGATAGCGTTCAAGTAAATACAAAGTCGTTAAACGTTGTTGACCATCAATGACTTCATAGACGTTGTTGTCGGTCTGATTAACGATTAGATTTCCGAGGAAATATGTCTGGTCTTCATCATCAAGAATGGCACTATCAATATCCTCGATCAACTGGAGGATTTGAAGTTCGTTCCAGGCATAATTCCGCTGATAAATCGGAACCGAATAATTAGTATTTACGAATACATTTGCTACTGGTATGACTTTCAGATTATCGCTCATGTTAGCACCATCCATTCAAGGAAGAAAGTTTGTCATACACTGTTTGGTATTTCTTTTTGTTTTTTAAATCGACGGCTGGTTGCTCTATTACATATAAATCTAATTCTGTCGGTGTATTCATTTCACTGATGATCGTAAAAATACCGAGTCCCACGTTGAGACGTTCATGCTTACCTATTGCGTACTTGTTAGTCGTTTCCTGATAGACAGCATTCATGACTAATCGGAGAGAGTAACTCCAAGTATAAAAGTAATCGAGTACCGATTTATTCAAGCTTTCAATCCCAAAACGATCAGCAAAAAATAGCAAGGAGCATTCAAACAATTGCATGATGTAAGTATCACCGGTTCCTTTACGTGGTATTTGATTTTCGTCTTCTGCATAAGACTGTTTAATGAGTTTCTGAATTTGTTCTAATAGCTGTCCATAATGAAGGATGTAGTCAAAAAAACGCTTTCCGGCAACTAACGGTTGTGTCAGTTGGAACTGATTCAAAGAATTTGAAGCGAGCAGTTCGTGATGACCATTTTTATTAAATTGTTCTATGAACAAGTTACTAGCTTTATGGTATAACGCATAATTGTAGACATGCGTGGCGTCGATTCCCTTGAAAGCGTCAATTTTACTCGTGGAATAACCGAGACCATGTTTTCCTTTATACCATTGAGTTAACGGATATAAATAGTTTTTAAATAGATTACTCAAATCCTCTTGATTGACAGCCTCCCAACGACTAATGACATTCACCTTTTGTGATTCATCTTCGGCTGTCATTTCACGAAGATGATAAGATTTGAGGAGATCATGAGGGGCTAACGCTTTTCCTCGTGAATTTTGAGAATCAAAAAATTGAAAAGCTTCTTGTTCCTTATCTGTGACGATTTGAACGGTTGTGCATTTTTCTAAAAGATAATTTTTAAAGTGAACTTGTTCATCAGAGTTTAACTCATTCGTTTTTCTAGAAAGAATGCTGTGATTCGTTAGTATTGCATTTGTAGATAGCTCAGAATACTCTTCTTGCAATAATGATTGATCTGTATCACCTAGACAATAAAGTAATATCGAAAGGGTAGTGAGTCGTTGTTGACCGTCAACGATATTGTATGTATTACTTTGATCTTTTTGAAGAATGACAGACCCCAGACGATATTCATCTAAATCATTCTGAAATGCTTCATAAGTATCGATGAACAAAAGATTCGTTGAGCGTGCACTCCATTTATAAGGTCGTTGATATGAAGGAATACGGAGAGGAATATTGAACAAATCACGTAATGGAAGTATTTCTAGCTCGTTTGTTAGTAAGGTCATTAAGAGTCTCCTTTATTTTTTTCTTTTAATTATACCTATTTTTTACATATATACCTCTTTTTTATTATTTTATGTACTATAAAGATGAAGTATCAAAAAGTGAAGCGAAAATGATTTGAGGAGTGTACAGTATGAAAGCTAAACTTTATCTAATGGAAGGGCTCCCGGGCTCAGGCAAAACAACAACAGCTGAAGCATTAACTTGTCTATTGCAAAAGGAACAAATCAATACACGCCTTCATATCGAAGGTGATCTCAACCATCCTGCGGATTATGAGAGTGTCGCTTACTTAACGATGGATAAATGGACAGACTTTCAAAGCAAGTATGCTTCACTCGATGTCTTACGATTTACTGAGGTGTTCAATGACTACGTACTGATATCGTATCGTCAGTGGCAGTCAAAACAGGATATTCCTGAAGCAGCACTTACATTTCTCCAAGCACATGATATCTATGAACTACCGTTCGAGTCATATCAGTCATTGATCTTTAAAAAGTGGGAAGCGTTCGTCGCTCAAGCGTTAATGACGGATACAACATATGTTTTTGAGTGCTGTTTCTTGCAAAATCCATTGACGATGGGGCTCATCAAATACGATTTACCGGAAGCGACGTTGCGAGCGTATATTGAACGCATAGCGACGATTATCGCACCGTTACAACCCGTTCTAGTTTATGTTGATCAAACGGATGTAGAAAAAAGCTTCCGTAAAGCATTAAACGAGCGTCCAACAGAATGGGCGGATGGATTTGTATCCTATTACACAGAGCAAGCATATGGTGTGAATCATTCGTTATCAGGAGTGGAAGGGACGATTGCGATTTTACAGGCGCGGCAAGTACTGGAGCGTCAGTTATTAGAAATGCTTCCGTTCAGAGTAGAGAGATTCGGAAATGAAGATTTTTCAGAAAAAGTGAGATGTACTTACTTAAAAGAAATCCTTACGAGAAATGATCATGTACAATTTCAGTGAAGTTAACGGTTAGACTATAAAAACGTCATGAGGAGAATGAAGAATGATAGAAGTTCTAATTTCAGGAACGATGAAAGCTTTCTCAGTTTATCAAGGAGTGAAGCAAAAGAAAGAAATCGTAAATAAGTTAATCGATTTAGAGACAGAACAAGCGCGCTTGTTTGATATGTTCGAGAACGAAATCAAAGCAATTCAAGAAGGGCCATTTTATGGGGGTTAACTTACTTAGAACAATCAGTCGATGATCATAGGAGTCCAAAGGATTCTAAGAAAATGTTGAAGCATGCTCTTCAAGAATTTATTAAAGCCTATGGTGTACAGCGTGCAAAATTTAGAAAAACAGCTTTCGATATTCATTTTACTGGATTCATTCAGTCTTATATTAGTATTACTTGGCTTATGTTAGACTCTCCGAAAGATGCGAAAAATTGGATTGAGAAGTCTATTGTTTCATTACAAGAGGGACAAAGATTATTTACAAACGACATTTCTAATCTCACGACAGAAATATCAGGAATTCTGTTAGAAGAGGATACATATAATCGTAAGTTAAATGATTCGATTGTTTATGCTGGATTAGACTTTTTCTTTGGAAATGCGACTTTAGAAGAAAAAAAGCGAAAACTACCTGAATACAATGCATTAGTCGCTCGATATTCTAAAGCGCAATCTGAAAGCTGTAAATACATGATTGAAATGACTGAACTGAATAAGCAGATTGAAATTGAGTTATTAACTTATGAAGAGTCTAAAAACGAAGCAACAAATAAAATGAAAGGTTTGATTGGATCAGTTTCAGGATTAGTTAATTTGTCTAATGAAGAAACTATAAAAGAGGTGCCTGTGAAAATCGAAAAAACAAGCCGTGCGGCAGGTGTGTTCAATAAATTTAAAAAGTAAAAAAGTCTGATGTATTTGAAGTGAAGAGGCAATTCCGATGTTTGGAATTGCCTTTTTTAATATTACTAATTTCTCTGCTTACATCAGTAAGTAATCAACGTTGATTGGCGTTTGTAAATGCCTCAAGCATTTCTTCTTTTTGTTTAGGAGAAAGCCCTGTTGGATACTCTTTGCGCTCTTGATCCCAATTTGAAATAGCTTCTTCATTGAATTGGATGTCTACTAGTTCGCGAACATCTTGTATACGTAAAGCACTCATAAGAGCGACTAAGTGAGCCACATTAATTGATAGTTTTTTGGCGTTCGCCATTTCACTGATTGTTGCCAAGCGAATGCCTGTGAGTTTGTGTAAATCACTTTGTGTTAATTGACGTTCTTGCATGACCTCAGCAAGTTTGAAACGCACAACTGGTTGATAACGTTGTAGCCCCTCCGTAATAGCGTCACTTCCGTTCGTTCTCACTAAATTCATTTCCATTCTAAAAACCTCCAAATTCATAATACATATTCTAAATTACACACTAATTATCCAAATATAATTTGTCAATGTATTACAATGTTTTTGGATATTTATTTAATGAAAGTACGTAAAAACAAAAAAATATCAATTTAAATATCTAAAAAGTATTTATATGGAACTAAATATCTAGTTGAACAACAATTTGAGTGAACGTCAAAAAATCGTTAAGTTGATGATCGATTATCTTTCGAAGAATGTTTAAATTGATCGCTTGATCATCATGAATAGCAATACGACAGAATTCAATTATGTTGATTAGACTAGCAACAAGAGACACGTCCATAAGTTGTGCTTCTTCAAGTAACTGAAAACCATCACATCTCGATTTTGGTAATCCTAGCTTATGTGTTTTAACTACATGCATGGATAGGGCGATACTTAATTCTGCCGTTCGTAGTAAACCATAAAATAAACTCCTCGAGAACTCGAAGAGTTTAAAGATTACACCGTTACTTCACTCACTTCATGATTGAGTTGCCATTGCACGCCAAACGCATCTTCGACAATACCGTATGCTTCACTCCAAAACGTCTTTTGAATCGGCATGATGATCTTGCCGCCTTCAGCGAGCCGCGCGAACGTTTCGTGCAATAGCTCCACATCGGCTAAGTGAAGGGCTAGCGTAATGTTTTGTCCGAACGTCACAGGGTTTTGTGGCATCGCGTCTGAGAACATGAGACGTGTGCCATGGACGATAAGCTGCGCATGTAAAATCAGTGTCTGGTGCTCCGGTGGATACGGTTGACCATCCGGTCCAGGACCTGGTCCGAACTCCATGATTTCCGGCATTTCTTCCTGAAACACCTCCGTGTAAAACGTCAACGCTTCACGGGTATTTCCATTAAAGACAAGATACGGATTAATCGGCATGGGAAAGCTCCTTTCAAAAGGGAGAATGTGTTTCTTTTAGTATACCAAACATTTGTTCGTATAAAAAGAGTGGGTTGCTGATTTATTTAGTATAAATGATAACGGTTTCAATTTATCTGATTTTTATAAAAAATAGGTTGCAACTTCCAGAAAGACTTCGTATACTAAATTTATCGAAAGCGCTTTCGGTGAAATGGAGTGAGTAGTATGGGAACAATTTATGATTTAGCGAAGATGACCGGATTTTCGATCACGACGGTCTCGAAAGCCTTAAATAATTATTCAGATGTCAGTGAAAAGACGAAAGCGAAGATCGTCCAGGCCGCAGCTGAGATGGGATACTTGCCGAATGCGCATGCTCAATCGCTCTCGACGAAACGTTCGTGGACGATTGGTGTCATGTTCTCAGAAGCACATGGTGTCGGCATGATGCATCCGTTCTTTAATGCGATCATTGAAAGCTTCCGGAAAGCAACAGAGCAACAAGGTTATGATCTGATTTTTGCATCACGAAATTTACGTAATCGGGACATGAGTTACTTGGAGCACTTTCGGCACCGAGCGGTTGATGGCATTGTCGTCATCTGTTCGGACCAGTTGGATCTGCACGTTCAAGAATTAATTCAAAGTACGATTCCGATCGTTGTCGTTGATATGTACAGTCCGGATTGTAGCGTCGTCTATTCCGATAATATTACGGGTGGGCGACTAGCCGTCAATCATCTATATGAATTAGGTCATCGCCGGATTGCGCATATCGCTGGCGACACGACGACGGATGCTGGTGCAGCAAGGATCGAAGGTTATAAACAAGCAATGACTCAGTTTGGTTTGCCGATTCCGGACGGCTATATTGCAAACGGTGGGTTGTTTTCCGGAGAAGAAGGAAAACGGGCGATGCAAGAATTGCTGGTGCTACCGGATCGACCGACTGCTGTCTTTGCGGCAGGGGACCAAATGGCAATCGGCGCTATTGAAGCGATTCATGAAGCTGGCTTACAGATTCCAACAGATATCTCACTCGTAGGCTACGATGATATCGAGATGGCGAAGTATATCACACCGAAGCTGACGACTGTCCGGCAAGATACGGAAACAATTGGTCAGCAAGCGGCTTCAGTCTTGATCGAACAGATTGTCGATAAACAGCGGATGACGACACAAGACGTCATTCCCGTCGAGTTGATCGTTCGTCATTCGACAGGTCCTGCACCTGAGTGACGTGCGACGATTTCGGAATCGCTCTCGCTGGTTGTCAGGGAGAAAACGCGAGAGCGATTCCGAAATTATTTTTACGGCAGTTCCGAAAGGGCTTTCGATTATTTTATTGTCACTTTCGAAAGCGCTTTCGAATTAAACAATTAAATTGAAACCGCTTACTTAAAAATTATTAAAAAAGGATGGGATGAAATGAAAAAGGCGTTCATTAGTGCAGTCACGATTGGTGCCATGACAGCAACTGTCTTAGCGGGATGTACGGGAAGTGGCGAAGAAACTACAAGTGGTGGCAAAGAGGTCTTAAAGATCTGGTCGTTTACGGATGAATTAAAAAAACCAATCAAAAAATTTGAAGAAAAGAATGGCGTCAAAGTCGAATTGACGATCGTGCCGATGGCCGACTATCCGACGAAGTTGAAACCAGCTCTTGAAAGTGGCGTCGGGGCACCAGATATCTTCACGGGTGAAATCGCCTTCTTGAAGCAATGGGTCGACGCTGGCTACTGGGCCAATTTATCCGAAAAGCCGTTTAATGCAGATGACGCCGCAAAAGACTATATTCCCTATGTATTTGACATGGGGAAAGATAAAGAAGGAAACGTGCGTGCGCTCTCTTGGCAAACGACGCCAGGAGGCATTTACTACAAACGAAGCATTGCGAAAAAAGTACTCGGAACAGATGACCCGAAAAAAATCGGCGGCATGATGAATTCAATGGATGGGGTATTTGAAGTCGCCGATAAAATGAAGCAAAAAGGCTATAAAATGTTCCCGGATGAAGGATCGATTCGCTGGTTCGTGCAAGGCAATGATCCACAACCATGGGTCAACGACAAGCAGGAGCTCGTCTTGACCGATGCGCGAAAAGAATATATGGACTACGCAAAAGAACTCCGTACGAAACAATATACGGCCCTTGCACCGGAATGGTCACCATCGTGGTACGCCGGCATGGATAAACCAGTCAAAGTCAAAGAGAATGGCAAGGAAATTCAGACAGAGGTCTTCTCGTATGTGTTACCGACTTGGGGACTGCATAGCGTCTTGAAGGAAAACGTGAAAAAATCCGCAGGAGACTGGGCTGTCACGAGCGGACCGAGTCCTTACTTCTGGGGAGGAACATGGTTAGGCGTCTACAAAGATTCGAAAAAACAAAAACTCGCGTATGATTTCGTCAAAATGATGACGCAGGACGAAGAATTCTTGACAGACTGGGCAAAGGAAACGGGTGACGTTTTAGCATTCAAGCCAGTCACGGATAAAATCAAGACCAACTTTAAAGAAGATTTCTTGGATGGACAGAACAACTACGAATTTTTCTTAAAGCAAGCAGACCAAATCAAACCAGGCATCGTCACGAAGTATGATCAACAACTTGACACGCTCTATGGAGCTGCCGTGACAGAGTATGTTCGCGGAAAAAAATCAAAGGACGAAGCTCTAACGGAATTCTATAAAAAAGTCAAAAACGCGTACCCTGATGTAAAAGTACCCGAATAACGAGCAGGTGGGGCGCATCCTGCCTCACCTTTTCTCATGGAAGAAAGGAGCTTAACCTGTGAAAAAAATCGATCGCACTGGGTATCTCTTCATCGCACCGTTTTGGATCGTCTTCCTGATCTTCAGTATTTATCCGGTCGCCCTGACATTCTATTACAGCTTTACGAACTATACGGGGGCTGAAGGAGAACAAGTCGTGGGTCTTGCGAACTATACTCGGCTACTGAGTGACAGTTACTTCATCGAAGCGTTCGTTAACACGATCAAGATTTGGGCTGTCAACTTTACCTTACAAATTGGCGGGGCATTGTTGCTTGCATTGCTGTTCTCCGACCTCCAATTGAAATTGAAGGGGCTCGCGTTCTTCCGAGCGACCTTTTATCTGCCGAACTTGATCACGATCAGCTCGGTCGCCTTATTGTTCGGCATCTTGCTCGACTGGCAGCATGGCTCGCTCAACATGATGTTGATGAAGATCGGTATCATTTCAGAGCCAATCAACTGGTTGACGCAACCTGTCACGGCACAAGTATCTGTCTCGCTCATCCTGACATGGATGTGGCTCGGTCACTCGTTCATCGTCGTCATGGCAGGCGTGTCTGGCATCTCGAAAGATTATTTTGAAGCGGCCTTGATTGACGGAGCGACCCGATGGCAAATTTTTTCTCGAATCACTTTGCCGCTGCTCAAGCCAATCTTATTATATATCATGATCACCTCACTGATCGGTGGTTTGCAATTGTTCGACCTGCCGATGCTGATCACAGATGGAATCGGGGCACCGGACGGGGCACTGAATACGATGGTGCTGTATCTCTATAACCAGGCATTCAAATACAACAACTATGGCTATGCTGCAGCTGTCGCTTATGGGTTGTTTGCCATCACTCTTGTTTTTTCAATCATCGTCTTCAAAGGGATGTTCCGAAAAGAACGTTCACCGAAAGGAGCCTGACCGATGGAACGAAATGCAGAAGCACGCCGGCTCGTGCCACAAACGGAAGAACAACCAGAACGCTCGGAGCATCCGCTTCGATTGACGCCACCTCCAAAACGAAAAAAACCATGGCTTGGAAAAACGATCATTTACCTCGCATTGATTGCTTTGACGATTGCCTGCATCATTCCATTCTTGATGATGATCGTCAACGCAACCCGTTCGAATGAAGAAGTCCTGTCCGGCTTTTCTTTGATCCCGGGCAACTCGCTTGCTGACAACTACGCGGCGTTGAGTTCGTACGTCAATATCTGGTCCGGCTTTAAAAACAGCTTGATCATTGCTGTACTCGTGACCGTCTTGTCGGGATACTTTTCCGCCTTGACCGCATTCGGTTTTGCATTCTATCAATTCAAAGGAAAAAATGTCTTGTTCGTGTTCATGCTGATCATGATGATGATTCCAGGACAGCTCGGATTGATCGGTTTTTATGAGCTCAGCAAAAACTTAGGATTGCTCGATAGCTTCATTCCGCTCATCGTACCGGCTATTGCTAGCCCGTTCACCGTGTTCTTCATCCGGCAGTACGTCCAGACGGTCCTCCATCCGAGTTTGATTGAAGCAGCACGTATCGATGGAGCAAGCGAATGGCGGATCTTCCATACGATCGCCTTACCGATGATGATGCCCGCGATCGCGACGATGTCGATCTTCACCTTCATCGGTTCGTGGAATAACTACATCATGCCGCTCGTCTTACTCTTCTCACCGGAGAAGTATACGCTCCCGGTCTTGATGGGATTCTTAAAAGGTTCACAAGTCGCAGAGAACTTAGGGTCACTGTATCTCGGCATCGCGATTTCCGTCGTGCCGATCATGATCGCTTTCTTGTTCCTCTCGAAGTATATCGTTAGCAGTATCTCGGCTGGTGCCGTCAAAGAATAATTCGTCAAAGGAGATGACATACATGAAATTTGCACCAAACTTTGTATTCGGAACAGCCACATCGTCGTATCAAATCGAGGGCGCTTACAACGAAGACGGACGGACGCCTTCCATCTGGGATGCGTTTTGCGCAGAAGATGGCAAGGTCTTCAACTGGCAAAACGGTAACGTCGCTTGTGATCATTACCATCGTTATGAAGAGGACATCGCCCATATTAAGAAGCTTGGCGTCGATACGTATCGCTTCTCGATTGCCTGGCCACGGATTTTTCCGCAAAAAGGAGTTTATAATCCCGAAGGCATGGCGTTCTATAAGCAGCTTGCAACACGCTTGCGCGAAGAGGGCATTAAGCCGGCTGTCACACTGTATCATTGGGATTTGCCACTCTGGGCGTACGAAGAAGGCGGCTGGGTCAACCGAGAATCGGTCGACTGGTTCCTTGATTTTGCACGGGCATGTTTTACGGAGCTTGACGAAGTCGTCGACTCTTGGATTACGCACAATGAGCCGTGGTGTGCGGGGTTCCTCAGCTATCACATCGGGGAACATGCACCCGGTCATACTGATCTGAACGAAGCCGTTCATGCGGTGCATCATTTGCTCTTATCTCACGGAAAAGCAGTCGAGATGCTGAAGGAAGAGATGAAATCGACGACACCGATCGGCATCACACTCAATCTGGCGCCTAAATATGCAAAGACAGATTCGGTCAATGATCGGTTGGCGATGAATAATGCAGATGGCTATGCGAATCGTTGGTTCCTTGATCCGGTCTTTAAGGGACATTATCCGGTCGACATGATGAATCTTTTCTCAAAATATGTCCATTCGTTTGCTTTCATCCAGGAAGGGGACATGGAAACGATTGCTGTACCGTGTGACTTCCTCGGGATTAATTTCTATAGCCGTAACCTCGTCGAATTCAGCGCAGCAAATGATTTTCTACAAAAAGCTGCGTATTCTGACTACGATAGAACCGCGATGGGATGGGACATTGCACCGAACGCATTCAAGGACTTAATTCACCGATTGCGGGCGGAATATACAGATTTACCGATCTATATTACAGAAAACGGAGCCGCATTTGACGATGAGCTGATTGAAGGACGGGTCGCCGATCAAAACCGAATCGATTATGTGGCGCAACACTTGCAAGCAATCTCGGATTTGAATGAAGAAGGCATGGATATTCGTGGCTACTACTTATGGTCGCTTCTTGACAACTTCGAGTGGAGCTTCGGTTACGAAAGGCGCTTCGGAATCCTTTATGTCGATTTCGAGACACAGGAACGAATTTGGAAAGACAGTGCTCATTGGTATGCGAACGTGATCAAGCAACATAAAGCTACGCTTCCCCAAAGCGTATAAGGAAAAAGGCAAGGACGCTCATCGTCCTTGCCTTTTTGCCCGGATTAGATAAAAAAATCAATAGAGATAGGGTAAAAAAATGTGTAAAAGAAAAAGGATTAAAACCCATCATATGGAATGTAAAGTGTAGAAGTGACATCTATTCGTTTTCAGGGAGGAAACGTCATGCGTCAGAGGGACTTACCGTATCGGCTCATCTTCATTTTAAGTTTACTTGTCATGATCGGAATCAACGGATGGTCCGCCATGCTCCATCCGGATGGAATGATTAACGGATGGCAAAGCATTGCCTCCGTTGTCTGGCTTGTTGGTCTAGTCGGGTCTCTATTCTATATCAAGGAAGATAAAGCGCTTCGACTTATGGTCTGGTATATCCGGATTGGTCTCGTTGCGGCGTTATTCATTTACGGTGTTTCGTTACTTGAAGGCGCGTTTTCTGAGACGATTTGGTTTGATGGGCTTGCGAGTGTTCAGTTCATATTCTATTTCCTGTTCGTCGTCCCATTGTTTGGATTAAATGCCTGGACGGATGTTCTGTTTGGTGAGTTTTCGTTATACATGAGTGTCCTGTACGGTATCGCCTTGATCACGCTTCACGTAAAGGTCTGGAATGATGCATCACGGCATTTAAATTATTGATTCAAAAAGGTGACCTTGTGTCGCCTTTTTTTGTTATGTCGTCAACTTTTTTCTCGACTCGCCCGTCTTAATGATGTATACAAAGAACGATATCGAAAAAAGGAGCCGCGGCCTATGATCTCTCGCCAAATAAAAAAACGGGAAAAAGCATTTGTCCGTTTTTTAAAGGAATACAAACCGAATCTCTACTGGTTAGCCTACAGTTATATGAAAAATGAACAGGATAGTCTGGATGTCATTCAGGACAGCATCCAAAAAGCGTTACAATCACTCGACCGACTCGAGGATGATGAACGAATGAAAGCCTGGTTCTATCAGATATTGACACGAACAGCGATTGATGCGATTCGAAAACGCCAGCATAGCGTCAGTTACGATACGGATCGATTGATCGAACTTGTTGCGACGAAAGAAGATACATATCCGGATGCCGATTTGCGACAAGCACTCGAGGAGTTACCGGTCATGTACCGGGAAGTCGTTATCTTACACTATTTCGAGGATTTGATCTTAAAAGACGTCGCGACGATTTTGGAGCTGAATCTAAGTACGACCAAGTCTCGCCTCTATAAAGGGTTGACCTTACTGAAAATGAAATTGAATGGAGATGATCTAGATGTCAAACAAACTTGATGATCTGAAACAGGCTTACCAACAACCACCGGTCCCAAAAGAACTCGATGAAATGATTGCCCGAGTCGAGCGTCGAACTCGTCCTTCGCGGACGAAGCAATCCGTGTTGATTACAGCGGCCGCCATCACGTTATTCATTGGTGGATTAAATAGTAATGCGTCATTTGCAGACGCGATGGCGAAGGTGCCGGTCTTCGGTCAACTGACTGAGATCGTGACGATTGACTGGAAAGAGACGAAGACACAACAGTCGGCTGATATTAAAGCTCCTCAAGTGACGTTACCGGACAAAGCGCTTGAGCAACAGCTGAATGAAAAGTATATCTCGGAAGGACAAGCGTTATATGAAAAGTTCAAACAAGAGACGCACGGACAAGAGGGAGTATTTGCGATCGATAGCCGATACGACGTCAAGACGGATACGGACGACCTGTTGTCGATTGGTCGAGTCGTCACCGAGACACGGGCAAGTGCAGCGGAACGTGTCCAGTACGATACGATTGATAAGAAGCAACAGCTTGTCCTGACGTTACCGTCCTTGTTCAAGAATGACAGATATATCACGACGATCAGTGATTATCTAAAGGAAGAAATGCGTCGGCAAATGAAGGCAGATGAAGGGAAAGTCTACTTTGTCGAAGGAACACCAGATGTACCGGAGAGCGAACAGTTCAAGCGCATTTCCGCGAAGCAAAACTTCTATATTACGGCAGACCACAAATTAGTCCTGTCGTTTGATGAATACAGCATTGCTCCAGGATATATGGGCATCGTTGAATTTAAGATCCCGACATCGATTTTAAAAGATGACCTCGTTAGTTCGTCCTATATTCGTTGATTATCAGATTTTAAAAATCATTGACGTAAAAATGAAAAAAGGGAACAATTTCTAAAAATGACTTCTTATAATCAAAAGACGAATCGTTGTTTTTTGAAAAAAGGAGGAATCCCTATGAAAAAATGGAGTCGGCTTGTACTCGCGGGTGTCGTCAGTCTCGCATTGATCCATGTTCCGGCAGCTAGTGAAGCGGCGACGAAAGCAAAAGCCTTTAAGAACTGTACGGAAATGCAGAAGAAATATAAAGGTGGCGTCGCGAAAAAAGCGGGGCTAAAGAATCGGACCGGGTATGACAAGAGCGGAAAACCGATCTACAAAGCAACAAAATATAAGGCATACGTGAGTCTTGCGACATATAACTTAAACACGAAAAGTGACCGGGATAAAGACGGTATTGCGTGTGAACGTTAAAAAATAACCTGACGCTGCGGCGTCAGGTTATTTTTGCTTAGTTGAAGTTTTGTTTAAGGAATGCTGTAACTTCTTCTGGTGTTTTAGCATTTGCACTGTGCAAGTGCGCCAGTTTTTCATTGTTTTTGAAGACGAGCAAGCTTGGGATCCCCATGACATCGTGGTTCGATGCGATTTCAGGGAACTCATCTTTATCGATCGTGTGGATTGGTAAGTGGTCGAACTGGGACTCGACGTCCGGCATGAAGTAATCCATCCGTTTACAGTCCGGGCACCAGTCTGCTTCGAACTTGATGATGACCGGTGCATCACTTGAAATCAATTCCTTGAATGTTTCTTCACTCTTAATGAATTCTGCCATTGTGAGAACTCCTCCTCTTGGTGTTGTACCTTTAGTCTACCGATTCCCTTCAGAACTTGCACGAATTATGTTCGTCAAAGAGTCTGACAAGTCAAAAAAGTTGGTTGCTCTTTAAGATAATGCTACCGATTTTCTTTAAAAGAGCCACATGACGTAATCAAATTCAGTTTGGTATAGGGAAACATTATTGCGTGTTTGTTAATTACCTAGTTCGAAACAAAATGATTTCTCTAGACCCACTCGATTTCCGACTGGTACGATGAGGTTTGCTAATCGCAGAGAAAGTGGGGCGACGAGAATGGAACAACAAAAATACGATAATCTAAAACGCGGCGAACGCGGTGCGATGATCAGTATTGCAGCCTATATCTTGTTATCATCTTTAAAATTAATCATTGGTTATACAGCAGATTCCGCCGCACTCCGGGCAGACGGTTTGAACAACGCGACGGACATCATCGCGTCGATTGCTGTCTTAATCGGCTTACGGATCTCACAACGTCCTGCAGATGACGATCACAAGTACGGACACTGGAAAAGTGAGACGATTGCCTCGCTCGTAGCTTCCTTCATCATGATGGCAGTCGGTCTCCAAGTCTTGATTGATACGATCTCGACGTTATTCGAAGGCAAGCAGGAATCGCCTGATGTTCTTGCAGCGTACGTCGGAATTGGTTCGGCTCTCGTGATGTACTTCGTCTATCGTTACAATAAGAAGTTATCCGAGGAGATTGAAAGCAAAGCCGTCATGGCAGCGGCGAAAGATAATCTATCCGATGCTTGGGTCAGTGTCGGGACGACGATCGGGATCGTCGGATCACAGTTCGGTATGCCCTGGCTCGATGTCGTGACCGCGATCATCGTCGGCTTCTTGATCTGTAAGACAGCGTGGGACATCTTCACGGAAGCGTCACACGAACTGACGGATGGCTTCGATGAGAAGAAGCTGAAAATGTATGAAGATGTCATTTTCGATCTCGAAGGTGTCAAAGGCATCAAATCAATCAAAGGACGTAACTACGGCAACAATGAAGTCGTCGATGTCGTCATCCTCGTCAACTCCACATTGAACATCCATCAGGCGCACGATATTGCGACACGTGTTGAGGATACGCTGACGGAAGAATACGGAGTTTATGATATCCATGTTCACGTCGAACCCGAATGAATTCAAAAACGTCTTTTCTACGCTGACTGTAGAAAAGACGTTTTTTATGGCAATAACTCGATGTGAAGAGCCAGTGTTCCGTACTGTTGCTCGGCTTCTGGTGAATAGATCGTATACGTAGATGTTATGAGTTCATCGATCGACCAACCGACGCAGTCGATGGATTCCTGTGATACGTGTTCATACAGTGCTTGAAAATCTTGAAATGTCTCCCGTTTCGTCACCTGGACGAGTAGCGTCTCGTTCGTCTCCGTATGCGTGAACTGAATCTGATCACCGACTTGTACTTGTTGGCGTTTCAGATCATTGAGTCGAATTTCGACCGTTTTCAGCCGTTGTTCAATCGAACGAAACGGTACTTCATATAATCCCATCTCATGTCTCATCTATCTCCACTCCTTCTCTACAAAAGCATAACAAAACTATGTGATTTTTCACATTGCCTTTTCGTTGACAACTAGAAATAATCAGCGTATTTTAATTCATATAAGTAATTGTTCCTTTTGGAACGATTTGAAATGGAACAAGGAGGCGAAACAGGATGGAGCAAACGGAAACGGTTCGTTCAACGGCGATGATGCAGTCGTTTTGGAATGTACAACGACATCTCGTTCGAGCAGCACACCAGACGGCGCAGGAAAACGGACTCAGTTTACCGCAATTTCATAGCTTGATGACGATTGCGCCACGTGGACCGATCTCGCAAAAAGCACTCGCGACACATACGCATTTACCAAAGAGCACACTGAGTCAGTCGATTGAGGGCCTCGTTCAGTCCGGTTGGGTCATTCGGGAGACGAATCCTGAAAATCGACGAGAAGTCGTCCTATCGCTTAGTGATCAAGGACAACAATTCGTGACGGAGATTCAAGAACAAGAGAAGGGGATGCAACGTCAACTCGAACAGGTCCTAAAGACGATTGATCAAGAGGTATTCGAACAGATGCTTGCGACGCATGCTCAGATTGCAGAAGGCATCGGACGTATCTTACAGCCAGAAATGAAAGGAGGATGCTCGGATGATTAAGTTACTCAAACGATTGACGGTGTATAAATGGGCAGTACTCGCGGTGCTCGTCTTGGTTTTCGCACAATCAATGTCTGATCTCTATTTGCCGACACTGATGGCAGACATCATTGATAAAGGGGTCGTCACTGGCGATACCGCCTACATTTGGAAGATTGGTGCCGTCATGCTCGGAATTACCGGCATCGGGGCGTTAGCCGCAGTTGCCGCTAGTTATTATTCGTCGAAGGCGTCAATGGGACTCGGACGGGATATCCGTCGCCAAGTCTTCAACCATGTTGAACGGTTCTCCCTGCAAGAGTTCGATCAAGTCGGAACGGCGTCATTGATCACGCGGACGACGAACGACATCACGCAAGTCCAACAAGTCGTCATCATGATGTTACGGATGGTCGTCAGTGCACCGATCATGTTCATCGGTGGATTGATCATGGCCGTCTCAAAAGATGCCAAACTCTCACTCGTCATCGTCGCGGCGATGCCGGTCCTTGTGATTTCAATCCTGTTGATTTTGTGGAAAGGGGTTCCGTTGTTTGGGAAAGTTCAAAAGCGACTCGACCGTCTGAACCTCGTCTTGCGGGAGAACTTGACCGGGATCCGTGTCATCCGTGCCTTTAACCGGGAACGTGATGAACAAGTGCGATTGACAAAAGCGAACGCGGATTTGACAGAAGTCTCGATCAAGGTCAATAAAATCATGGCGTTCTTGATGCCAGTGATGATGCTCGTCATGAACTTGACGGTCGTCGGTGTCATTTGGTTCGGGGGCATCCGGATCGATAATGGCGGCATGCAGATCGGGGATTTGATGGCGTTCATCCAGTACGTCATGCAAATCATGTTCGCTCTCGTCATGGCTTCAGTCATGTTCGTCATGATTCCGCGGGCAGCCGTCTCGGCGAAACGGATCAATGAAGTCCTCGAGATGACACCAACCATGACAGATGAGGGAACACAAACCGCTGACCGTGAAAAAGGAACGCTCGTCTTTGATCGTGTCACGTTCCGTTACCCAGGAGCTGAGACACCCGTTTTATCCGATATTAGTTTTACGGCACGACCAGGTGAAGTGACGGCTGTGATCGGTGGGACCGGTTCTGGTAAATCAACGCTCGTCAATTTGATTCCCCGTTTTTATGACGTAACGGAAGGGAGCATTCGCGTCAATGGCGTTAATAGCCAGGACGTACCGCAAGAGGAACTGCGGTCGAAAATCGGCTTCGTTCCCCAAAAGGCGTTACTGTTCACAGGTACGATTGCCGAAAACATTCGTTTCGGGAAAGAGGACGCGATAGATGAAGAGGTCGCGCATGCAGCACAAATCGCGCAAGCGACGGATTTCATCGAACGGATGCCGGATGGTTACGATGCGCGGATCGAACAAGGCGGATCGAACGTCTCTGGTGGGCAAAAACAACGCTTGTCGATTGCTCGGGCCCTCGTTCGTCGACCAGATCTATATGTCTTTGATGACAGTTTTTCAGCGCTCGACTTCAAGACCGATGCGGCTCTTCGGAAAGCGTTACGGGAAGAAACACGCGAAGCGACGGTCTTGATCGTTGCTCAACGTGTCAGTACCGTCATCGATGCCGATCAAATCATCGTCCTTGATGAAGGGAAAGTCGCTGGAATCGGCACGCACGACGAGTTGTTTGCGAGCAATGCCGTCTATCAGGAAATCGTTAAGTCACAACTATCAGAGGAGGAAATCGCATGAGTGAGAAGAAACGACCTGCCGGCGGTCCTCCGCCTGGTGGTCCCGGTGGCGGAAATATGATGATGCTTGGTGAAAAACCAAAGGATTTCAAAGCAACGTTCCGACGCCTGCTTCGGTATCTGCGTCCGCGTCGGACGGCACTGATCGGTGTCTTTTTAGCAGCGATCCTCAGTACAGTCTTCATGATTGCCGGTCCGAAAATCATGGGAACGGCGATCACGGAATTGTTTGAAGGTGCGTATGCGAAATTCCAAGGTGTACCAGGAGCAGAAATTGATTTCACGAAAATCGGACAGATCCTCTTGCGGCTCGCTGGACTTTATATCATCAGTAGTCTGTTCAATTACTTGCAACAGTATTTGATGTCGGGCATCGCTCAAAAAACAGTCTACGATTTACGTGAGGACGTCAATCATAAACTCGAACGCTTGCCATTAAAATACTATGATGGTCGTCCGAACGGGGAGACACTAAGCCGTGTGACGAACGACATCGATACGATCGGGAGTACGTTACAACAAAGTGTGACTTCATTCATCACGTCGATCGTGACAATCGTCGGGATTTTAATCATGATGCTGACGATTAGTCCATTGTTAACACTGATTTCACTTGTCTCGTTGCCGGTCTCGATTTTTGCGATTCGTCCGATTTTGAAACGATCCCAAAAATACTTTGCCGATCAACAACGGACACTCGGTCAGTTGAACGGACACGTCGAAGAGATGTATACCGGACACTCTGTCGTCAAGGCGTTCGGACATGAACGCAAAGCGGTCGAGCAGTTCGATGCCGTCAACGAGGAGTTGTATGAAGCAGGACGTAAAGCACAGTTCATCTCCGGGATCATCATGCCGATGATGATGTTCATCGGGAATATCAGTTACGTTCTGATCAGTATCGTCGGCGGGATTCTCGTCACGCAACGGGCGATCTCGATCGGGGATATCCAAGCGTTCATCACCTATACACGCCAGTTCACGCAACCAATCACACAAACGGCGAACATCGCGAACATCGTCCAATCGACGGTCGCAGCAGCGGAACGTGTCTTCGAATTACTGGACGAAGAAGAAGAGATCAAGGAAGTGACGACGCATCGTCTTGCGCAGGCTGAAGGAGCCGTTGCATTCGAACACGTTGATTTTGGTTACGGAAACGATCTCTTGATCGAGGATATGAACATTGATGTCGCACCGGGACAAACCGTCGCGATCGTTGGACCGACGGGTGCCGGTAAGACGACGATGATCAATCTATTGATGCGCTTTTATGAATTAAACGGCGGGACGATTCGAATTGACGGTATCGATACCCGTGAGATGTCACGCGAAGACTTACGGACGACGTTCGGTATGGTCTTACAAGATACGTGGCTCTTCAACGGTACGATCCGAGACAATCTTGCTTACGGTAAAAATGGAGCAACCGAAGAAGAGATTGTCGCGGCAGCGAAGACCGCACATGCTGATCATTTCATCCGGACATTGCCGGACGGGTATGATACCGTCTTGAATGAGGAAGCTTCGAACATCTCGCAAGGTCAGAAACAGTTGTTGACGATTGCTCGGGCAGTTCTTGCCGATCCTCCGATCATGATCCTTGATGAAGCGACTTCTAGTGTGGATACACGGACGGAGGTCTTCATCCAGCAAGCAATGCGACGGTTGATGGAAGGACGGACGAGTTTCGTCATTGCTCACCGTCTGTCGACGATCAAAGATGCTGATTTGATTCTCGTCATGAATCAAGGGCGTGTCATCGAACAAGGTACTCATAAGGAATTACTCGAGGCAGATGGATTTTATGCGGATCTGTACAACAGCCAATTCTCTGAAAAAGAAGTCGTATGATATAAGGCAGTGTCGTCATGTAGACGATGCTGCTTTTTTTTAGAAACGATTATTGTAAATGTGTATTTTCACATACCGTAGTTATCCAATTTCTTGTAGGAAAAACAAGAAACGCCACATTCTGGTACAGGTAAGGGTTTAACAAATCCTTTAGCTGGGGAAATTAAAGAAGTGTTAGAAATATATAATTTTATCTTAGGTGAAGGAGTGTGAAAAGATGAATAACATTTGGAACGGAACGTCGTTGAACTTGAACGGCATTCTCGGATCACTCGGCAACTTGCTTGGAGCGATCATCGTCTTTTTAATTGGATGGCTCATTGCTAAGCTGATTGCGAACGGGATTCAAAAAGCGTTAGAGAAATCTGGAGTCGTCAACAAGTTATCGCCTCAAAAAGAAGGAGCGCCACCAAAGAAGAAAAAGTGGACACCTGAAAAAATTATCGGGACTGTCGTCTTTTGGGTTCTCATGGTCTTCGTCCTGATCTTGGTCTTCAATATCCTTAATCTGAACATCATTGCGGGACCACTTGCGGATACGATGAGTACATTGCTCGCGGCAATCCCAAATATCCTGAAAGCAGCCCTCATCCTCCTCTTGGCATATGTCATCGCGGTCGTTCTCCGCATGATCATCGTCAAAGCAGGTACGAAGCTGATGGCGAACGACAAAGTACGTTCGAACAAGATGCTTCAAGGTCAGACAGATCTTTCAGCTTATCCAAAAATCGCAGGGGAGATCGTCTTCTACCTCGTCTTGCTTCTGTTCCTACCAGGTGTACTTGGTGCGTTGAACATTGAGAGTGTCTCACAACCGTTTAGCCAATTGTTATCGTCATTCCTTGGATTCATTCCACGCTTGATTGCTGCGGCAGCCATCTTCTTCGTTGGCTTCCTCGTAGCGAAAATCGTCCGCGATATCGTGACGAATTTCCTTCATGCTGTTGGAACGGATAAATTTGCATCTCGCTTCAATCTTGGGTCAAATGATCAAAAAGATTCGAAATCACTGTCGTCGATTCTTGGAACAGTCGTCTTCATCTTGATTCTGATTCCAATCACGATTTCAGCACTTGATCAATTAAATATTAAAGGAATTACAGGACCAGCGATCAACATGTTGAACGATGTCCTAGGTATGATTCCGAATATCATTGTCGGTGTCGTTCTGATTCTTGTCGGTCTTTATGTCGGACGTTTCATCAAGAAATTCGTTACGGATCTCCTGTCACGTCTTGGATTCAACAATCTAACACGTCACTTGAAAATCGGGACGTGGGATGCGAACCAAGCGTCTACATCACCAGCTTCCATCGTTGGTGCACTCGTTGAGATCGTCATCGTCGTTCTCTTCGTCGTCGAAGCCTTCAATTTGATTGGTCTTGATTTCATGGTCGACCTCGGTCGTGCCGTCCTTGCTTTCTTGCCAAGCGTCTTGACAGCGATCATCATTCTCGCGATCGGTATCATCGTCAGCAACCTTGTCAAACGTACGATGGACAGCCTGTTCGGTAACTCTGAACTGAAAGTCCTCTCAATCGTTGCGAAGTATGCGATTCTTGCACTTGCTGTCTTCATGGCACTTGATCAATTGGGTGTTGCGGATACAATCGTCAACTCAGCCTTCATCTTGATCCTTGGAGCACTTGCGCTTGCTTTCGGTCTTGCCTTTGGTCTCGGTGGACGTGATAATGCATCGCGTTACCTCGATCGTTTGCAAAAGAAAGCAGAGAACACGGAAGTCGATACATCGAATCTTCCAAGTAAGTCTGCATCGACTTCTTCTTCACCAAGTTTGAAAGATGCAGCAAAAGGTGCTGCGTCACAAGCAGCGGATGATGTCACACCAGATCGTGCACCACGTTCAGCGCGTCCATCTTCAACAGATGAAACGACACATGGTACACCAAAAGGTGCGTTGCCAGAAAATGATTTAGCACAACAAGATGATTATCCGATTGACCCAAATGATCATAAAGGGCCAAACCTCGATCATCCTAACAATCGTCCAAACCTCGATCACCCTAATGATCGTCCGTAATGAGAGTACGCCCTTTCCTCTAACTTTAGGGGAAAGGGCGTTTTTGCGTTGATGCATCAAAGCGTTGTCGTATTTTCACAAAAGTGGTTTGACCACTTTGTGAAAAAATACAGAAAAAAAGACTTATCGAACCTGACATCGTTTGTTATGATTAGAAAGTCAATTACCTCAATGATTTGAATATTCAGAAAAAAGAGAAAAGTTCGGAGGATGAAACATGAGTTTGCTTCGCAAGAAAGATGTCAGTGTAATGATGGATATGAAACAACATTCCAAACTGGCACGTCATTTATCAGGGTTTGACCTTATTTTACTTGGAATCGGTGCGATCATCGGAACCGGAATTTTCGTTCTAACAGGAACGGGTGCTCTTTATGCTGGACCAGCTTTACCGATCTCATTCATTATTTCTGCAGTCGTCTGTGCACTCGCAGCCCTTTGTTATGCTGAATTCTCGTCGATGATTCCTGTTTCAGGTAGTGTATATACGTATACATACGCAACGATCGGGGAACTTGTCGCCTGGATCATCGGGTGGTGTTTGATCTTAGAATATGGACTCGCTTCAAGTGCCGTTGCAACTGGCTGGTCAGGATATTTCCAGTCGCTCTTAGCAGGTTTCGGCGTCCATTTACCGACGGCTTTAACAGCTGCGCCAGGAGCTGTACCGGGAAGCGAGACATTCTTTAACTTACCGGCATTCTTGATTTTAATGGTCATCACGCTCTTGCTTTCGCTTGGCATTAAAGAAACAAAACGCGTCAACAATGTCATGGTACTCGTCAAAGTTGCCGTCGTTGTTCTTTTCATCGTCGTCGGGATTTGGTATGTCGAACCAGGCAACTATAAACCATTTGCTCCGTTTGGTATGAGTGGGATCTTACAAGCTTCGGCGATTGCCTTCTTTGCGTACCTTGGGTTCGATGCGGTTACATCAGCGGCAGAAGAAGTCAAAAACCCAGGACGTAACTTACCAATCGGAATCTTGGGATCGCTTGCGATCGTTACCGTTCTATACGTCGTCGTTTCGGCTATCATGGTCGGAATCGTTCCATTCAAACAGTTCGAGGGTGTCGATAGTCCCGTATCGCTTGCGTTAAAAGTCGCAGGTCAAGACTGGGTTGCTGGATTCGTCGACTTAGGTGCCATTGTTGGTATGACGACGGTCATCCTCGTCATGACATTTGGTCTTATTCGTCTCTTGTTCGCGATGAGCCGTGACGGACTTTTACCGAAAGTTTTCTCGGATGTTAATGAAAAATCACACACACCGGTCAAAGCGACATGGATTCTCGGAACAATCGCCGGTTTGATTGCTGGATTCGTGCCACTCGGTACACTTGCTGAATTGATCAACATCGGGACACTGGCAGCATTCGCGCTCATCTCAATCGCAGTCATCATTCTGCGCCGGACGCGTCCTGATTTGAAGCGTGCCTTTAAAGTTCCGTTCGTACCAGTCTTACCGATTCTATCAGTCCTCGCTTGTATCATGTTGATGGTCAACTTACAGAAATTCACATGGATTGCCTTCTTCGTTTGGACAGCAATCGGACTGCTTGTTTACTTTGGTTACGGACGTAGCCGTTCTAAAATTCAATAAGTAGGGCACCCTTGGCGACAAGGGTGTTTTTGTGTGCAGGAAATCGCAAGAAAGATAGCGAAACTGCTCAGTGGAAAAGGAGGTTTTTCGATGATTCATATTCAACGCGCGCCTGACTTAAAAACAGCATATCAAACGATGCAGGATGGATTTCAAGATTATCTGATTCCGCTGCACTTATCAGAAGCAGAGTTTCAGAAGCGAATTCTCGAGCGAGACGGAAACCAGTTGGAACATTCGTTTATTGCCTACCATGGAGAAAAACCGGTTGGTCTTTGGCTGAACGGTTGGAAGGAAATCGATGGTCAACGCATCATGCGATGTGGAGGGCTGGGCATTTCACCGCAGTATCGACGACTTGGCATTGCAAAAGCCTTGTACCAAGCGCAACTGAGCCACGCTAAGGAAATCGGAATGGATGAACTGATGCTTGAAGTCATTCAAGGGAACGATCCAGCGATTCGATTGTATCAATCGCTTCACTACAAGATTGTTGGAGAAATTGGATATTTTCATTTAACCGATGAACATCAAAAATCCGCTTTGCCAGCGATCGAAGAAACAGAGTTCTTAAAACAGTATCGTGGACAAGGAGAATACATCTGGCAACAAGATCCTCATGTCATGCAACGCTTGCAGGCGAATTATTATCAACTCGAGGAAAGTGTCGTCGCTGTAGCGGAGGCTGCTTTATTGTCGGTCGTCGGTCCAACAGAACATAAAGCAAGGCATGCGACAGAAGTCGTCCGCCATTTACCGGGAACGACCTATCATTATCAATCGACAGATGTACAAGTGTGGGAAGCATTACGTTCTGAAGGATGGATACAACGGGATTTGAAGCAATACATCATGCGTCAGTCACTAAAATAAGAAGGGAATGATTTTAAATACAAAAACCCTTAAATTTTTATGTATGCTACTTTAAGATACAAAAATATAAGGGTTTTATTTACTTAGGTAAGTGTCACTTTACAAAGTAATTCGTCTTAGAGCTATAGGCGTTCCATTCTTGAACTCCTTTTTTATATGTTTTGCTATTAAAACTTGAGGATAAGAATGAGTGTTCTTTGCCTTTTACCCATTTTCCTTTAGATAATTTTTTATCTTGGAACAAAAAGCCGACTTTGTCTCCAGCATTCGAGTAGATTGGAACTTGTAACAAGTCACTTTTCATCTTAGGTCGCATACCGTAAGACATGAATGTTCCTGGATGACGAATTAATTTTCCGTTTTGAATCGAGAATGTAGTTAAACTCATGTAAGAAGGTGTTTCTCGGAAAGAAAGTGAAAAGACAGTCGGATTACCGGATACATTTTTCAATTTCCCGCTCGTACGAAAATCGTGAGTAGCAATCACATACGGAAAATCCTTCGAGAATGTATAGTGGTAAGCTGTCGACTTGTTATTTACGTACAGAGAAAACTTCCCAGTGCATAACAAATCCTTTCCTTTCACCCACCAAAAGTCGTCTACTGTCGCTTTTCGGCAAGATGCTGCTTTAGATTGAACAGATACAGTATACTTTTTGTTTTTTGCATCGACAATCGTATACGTCTGTTTGACAGATTTAGGAGCAGCAGCTTCTGTCGATGAGATTAATGAAAGACTGAGGAGTATGGACATTCCAGCAATTACAAGTGGTTTCATCTGAAAGCTCCTTTCTAAAAATGAATTTATTCCATTTTATAACAAATGAAAAAACGCCGCTATCCTTCAGCGGCGTTTTTTGTAGTCTTCAATCATTCGAGCGTGAGAACCGACCAAGTGATCGGGTAAGTCGTCTAGCGAAACGAACTGAAGTTTGATGCTTTCGTCACTTTGCTTTAACGTTCCGATCGGATGTTCACCGATATAGGCGAGAGTGACGCTTTGAAAGACGTCTCCGTTCGCTAAGGTCGTCACGTATTGCGGACCGGAGTAGACATCGAGTAACGTCAATCGTTCGACTTCCAGTCCAGTCTCTTCGAGGAGTTCCCGACGAGCGGTCTCTTCCGGTGATTCCGCCCATTCCATTAATCCACCTGGCAAACCGAAGCGAGCTTGTGCTTCGTTCCGTTGTTCCAGCAAAATGTGTTCATGTTGCACGACGAGGACAACGGAACCGACGAGAATGACCGGATCGTGACCGATTTTTCGACGTAACTGTTCGACATAATTCATTTCAATACTCCTTGGTGAAACGGACAACCCGTCACAGGCGCTGTCTGTGTTGGTTTTGGAAAGAAGTTCGGTCGTTTGATTTCTGGGTCGTAATCTTTATGGAACATATGCGTCGTTGCACCACTCATCGGTGGTACGAGCCAGGACCATTCCCCGGTGACATCACGACCGCATGCCGCTTCATTTTTTTCGAAACGAGCGAACTGTTTCGCAGCGGTATGGTGATCGACGATCGTAACACCAGCGCGTTCAAAAGATTCGAGTACGGCGACGTTCAGTTCGACGAGCGCTCGGTCTTTCCAGAGTGAACGTTCACGCGATGTGTTCAGACCGAGTTGCGTCGCGACGAGCGGCAACAGATCGTAACGATCCGTATCGGCGAGGTTACGAGCGCCGATTTCTGTTCCCATATACCAACCGTTGAACGGGGCACACGGATAAACAATACCGCCAATCTCAAGCTGCATATCAGCAATCATCGGTACGGCATACCAGCGGACTTCGCGACCATCAAACAGGTCATAGTCAGGATGTGTGATGCTAACTTCGAGCACGAGCTCGTCTGGAATCGGATGCAGACTACGTTGTCCATCGAGTTCAATCAAGAGAGGAAGGATGTCAAACGGTGTTTTTGCCCCTGTCCAGCCAAGTGCTTCACATTGTCGTGTCAGTTGGACAGAAGCCGGATCGCCGATGATTCCTGTTGCAGTCTCATAACCAGCGTAGCGAATCAGTTGGTGATTATGCAGCCGCACACGTGTCGGATGAAAAATCGTGATCGTCGAGCGAATTCGTCCTTCATTCGTCGCGAACTGGATATGCTCAAATAACGCGTCGCGGACCGCTTCGACGGTCAACGCATCCCGCGCGTCAAAGACATGAAGTTGCTCCCAAAAGAGGCGTCCCACACATCGGTTACTGTTGCGCCAAGCGAGCTTAGCACCGAACGCGAGCTCGGAAGCCGTCTGTTCATATGTTCCTGTCATTTGAATCGAACGGATGACTTCTTGCTGACGTCCGGACATTTCGGGGTATTGCTCTATATAAGAAGTAAAGAAGCGTTCTGCTTCGGATTGAATGAATGGGTCCACGAATCGAAATCCTTTCTGAAAAACAAGCACGATACAATCTCTGTTCCTAGTGTACCCCGCGAAGAAACGAAGCGCCAAACTTGAATGATGTATAAGGTTGTTATAAGTTCAAAAGACTCCCAAAAGTTTAAAGAAGTTATGAAATGGGGGATAGTGTAGAGAATGAGTTGAAAGTGAGGAAATTTGTATGTCTTTAATCAAACCTGTATTTGCCCGTTTTTTTGGTGAAGCCTTTTTTGATAAATCGGCTCAGCTCGCCTATTATCTGATGTTGTCCTTATTCCCATTCTTATTATTTGTGGTTGGGATCGTCTCGTTCTTACCGTTTACGTCGGAAAACGTGCTGGATTTGATTCGACCATTTGCTCCAGCAGAAACGTACGACTTGATTCAGCGGAACGTCGTCGGAATCTTTGATCAAGGCGGCTTTAAGCTTGCCTCGATCAGTTTCATCGCCGCTTTTTGGCTTGCTTCGATGTCGGTCCAGTCACTTGTTCGCTCGCTGAACGATGCGCTCGAAGTGACACGAAAAGCGCCATTTTGGCGCGGGTTGTTGCAAGACTTCGCCTTTACAATCGGGATGATGATCATCTTACCGATTTCATTGATTGTTCCGATTTCAGAGAAACTAACACGACGTTTCATCAATCATTTTTCAATTGTTGCTGAATTCGTAACGAACTATTCATGGATTTGGTTCTTATTTCGCTGGGGACTCGGAACATTGTTCTTACTTGTCTTTTTCATCTTATTGTATCGGATCCTACCGAGTGTCCATTTGACGGTTCGTCAGGTACTTCCCGGGGCGATCTTCGCAACCATTGCTTGGCAAGTCGTTTCGGAATTCTTCTCTTACTACGCTGAATTTGGGAGTTACGACCGTCTTTACGGTCAGCTTGCCGGAATCATCGTCTTGATGACATGGTTCTATTTATCTGCCGTTGTCCTGATGTTAGGGGGACTGATGAATGCGGAACGCATGCGCCAGAAAAAAGAAGCAAAAATCATGAAGCCGCAAAAAATCAAAGAAGAAAGCGTGCGTTAATCATTGAGCACGCACAAAAGCAGCTGACGGTGTGTCAGCTGCTTTTTATTAAAATCATATATCTTAGTAGGGTCGTAGTAAGGGATAAATGAATGTGCTTCTTTTGAGCACATGCTACGACAAGCCAGCAACAGCGCGGTACAGTTAAATAAAATAACATCCAATAAACGTCACGTAACGTAAGCTAAATAAAGGAGGCGAAGGGAGATGAAGAAACGAATGTGGACAGTTTTATCCGTCATTGGTCTCATCGTCGTCATGGTCGGGGGATACTTCGTGTTCCAGCAACAGCAGGCAAAATCAAGTGGTAGTAAGGAATTGAGTTATCAACCGGAAGAGACGGCAATCTTAGCTGGAGGATGCTTCTGGTGTATGGAGCCACCGTTTGAGGAGTTAAAAGGAGTTAAATCGGTCATTTCCGGTTACACGGGCGGTGATGTTAAAAATCCGACATACAATCAAGTATCGGCGGAGACGACAGGGCATCGGGAAGCGGTGTTAATCACGTTTGACCCAAACGTCATCTCATATAAACAATTACTAGATGTCTACTGGCGTCAGATTGACCCGACAGATGCAAACGGTCAGTTCGTCGACCAAGGGGAATCGTACACGACAGCGATTTTCTACACGAATGAAACACAAAAAGAAATTGCAACGCAATCGAAACAGGATTTAGAGAAACAACAGGTTTTTGATGAAAAAATCGTCACACCATTGATTGCAGCAGGTCCTTTTTACGAAGCGGAAGCATACCATCAGGATTATTATTTAACGAATGAGAAAAAATATAAGTTTTATCGGGCAGCTTCTGGACGCGATGACTTTATCAATCGCTACTGGAACGATCAACCAAAACTTAACCTTCCAACGTATCCAAAATTATCAGACGCAGAAATTAAAAAGAAACTAACCGCAATCCAGTACGAGGTGACACAAGAAGATGGGACAGAGCCGGCATTTGATAATCCGTATCATGACTTAAAGGCAGACGGGATCTACGTCGATCTGATTTCTGGTGAACCACTGTTTTCATCAAACGATAAATATGACTCGAAGACAGGATGGCCAAGCTTTACGAAACCACTTGAGCCGGGGAATATCATTGAGAAAAGTGATTTCTCAATCGGCATGAAACGGATGGAAGTCCGGAGTCGACATGGGAATGCACATCTCGGACACGTCTTCTCGGATGGTCCGAAACCGACCGGACTTCGGTATTGTATGAACTCGGCTGCTTTACGTTTCATTCCGAAAGAGGAATTGAAACAAGAAGGATACAGCGAATATGTAGCAGATTTTAAATAATCATTAAAGGCATTCAATGCGTGTGAGCATTGAGTGCCTTTCCTTTCAAAATTGTAAGATACATCCATAAAATAAATATCCATTTTATCCATATCCTGTTTATAATCAAGGTAAAGTACGTCCATTTTGAAGGAGGAACATCTGTGAAGAAACTGATGATTTGGGTCATGCTGAGCTGTCTGATTTTGACGCTTGGAGTAGGACCTACGACAGCAAAGGCGGAGACTGCCCTTGCTAAAGCAACGCTTTTGAAAGCAGGTCAAGAGACGACGCTTGAAACAGGAACGGAAGAAAAAAATACATATTGGTACCGCGTCAATCATGAAGCGGGTGTAGAAAAAACTGCCTCTCACTTCGAGTTATCAATCGATACGGATCAACCTGTTCAAGTAACAGCTTATCCGAGCGAAGCGATGGCTGCAGAAGACGATACGTTTGATCGTTACCGGACAGAAGCAGAGCCAAATGAAAAAACACCGACAAAACTAGCTGTTCCATACGCATGGGATGGACCGTATTATGTCAAAGTAGAATATTACCCGAACATCGAAGAAGGGAAGACGACAAAAGTAGCGCACGCTAAACTAACGTATAACAATGTCAAATTGCCGGTTGAGTATGAACCGATCAATGATATCAGCTGTATGGCAGAAGAAGCGCTCAAACAAACAAAAGAAGAAAAACCAATGCTTGCGCTCATGCACTCGATTCAAAAACAAGTATTGAGCCAATCGGATGCTGGACGCGCTTTGACATCGCTTTACTACAAAGCATCGCCTTATGTCGTCAAAACACTTTTATTTAACAAAGATAAGCGTCAACAAGCATACGAAGATTTAAAAACATTGAAACCAGCGATGGAAGCACTCGTGCGTGGAACTTCATACACGTTGACGAAAGCTGATCAACAAGCTGTCGATCGTCTTTACAAATTATCACGTGAAGCGTCACCTACTGTGATTGCTGAAGAGATTGATGGATATGCAAATAAAATGGATATCTCGAAATTAAGTGGTAGTTCGTTAAGCGAAACATTCCAGTCGATGGGTATGAGTATCCAATCAAAAGAAGCAACACGTTACATCGTCAAATTAAAACCAGGTAAGATGAACCGTTCGATGAAGATTGCGGGTGTTCAAGCAAATGATGTAGAACGTTTATCCCTTGGCAATGCAGGAGACTTCGTCATCGTGACGGAAGATCCAACTGTTAAAGGTCAATCAGCGGCAGCATTAAAACAATCACTCAATCGTTCTTCAGCCGTTGAGTACGTTGAGAAAGTTCAGACGTACCGTGCGACAAGTGATATCAACTTCGACTACCAGTGGGCCGTCAATAAAAAGACTGCTTTTGAGCAATTTGATAACGTTGGGATCGGCTTTGAAGCATTCCAACAACGTTTTGGAACAAAAAAATTAGCTCCTGTTAAGATTGCAGTCATCGATACAGGTGTTGATTATCGTTTGAAGGACTTACAAGGCAAAGTTGATATCGCAAATGAAAAGAACTACGTTTCCGTCAACGGTGACGGGAATACAATTGATGACAACGGTCACGGGACACACGTGGCAGGCGTCATCGCAGCAACGATGAATAACGATTATGGTATCCAGGGAATCCATCAATCGGCACAAATCCTTCCGGTTAAAGTCTTGAATGCGAACGGTGAAGGGGAAACAGACGCCATCGCACTCGGGATTAAATATGCAGTTGATCATGATGCAAAAGTCATCAATATGAGTCTTGGTGGCGGTGAGAGCCGGACGATGGCTTATATGATGAAATATGCAGCAGATCATGGTGTTACGGTCGTAGCTGCTTCAGGAAATGACTACGATATGATGGTCGGTTACCCAGCGAACTCGGAATACGCGATTTCTGTCGGAGCGACGAACCCTCTCGGAATGGTCGCGGATTATTCAAACTATGGTGTTGGACTTGATGTCGTAGCGCCAGGATCAAAAGTTGCTAGTTTGATTCCAGACGGTAACACGGTGTACATGGATGGAACAAGTATGGCTTCGCCACATGTTGCCGCAGTAGCGGGTATCTTGAAATCACTAAATTCGAAACTGACACCAGCGCAAATCGAACAAATCTTGCGTAAGAGTGCAGAACCGCTTGCGTTTGAAAATCCGAATGACTGGTATGAATTTGAAGATGAGGACGAAGATGGTGAGAAAATCGAGCCTGAGTTCCCAGCTTATGTCAGTCCAGTCGCTGGCTACGGGAAAGTTAGTATTCCACGTGCGATCTCCCAGTTGAACTTGAACGGGAACGTCAATGATGTCTACGATAACCAACTAGTTGTTTCTGGAACAGTTAAGACAGGGACGAAAGTTGAAGTGTGGGCAGCTGTCGTAACAAAAGATAAGAATGGCAAAGAAACAACAACGAATAAAAAGTTAGCTGCAACAACAGCACAAGCAGGAAAATACAGCGTCAAGATTCCGCGTCAAAACCAAAAAACAGTTCTGACGGTTCGCTATGCGAATGGATTAGACGTCACATCGGAACGGACAGAAGTCCTTCCTGGAAAAGCACCAAAAGCACCAAAAGTGAATGCGATTCTTGCCGGTGCGACAAAAATGACAGGTACAGCTCTTGCGGGCGGTACGATTACAGTTAAAGATGCGAAACAAAAGAAAATTGCAACAGCGAAAGTCGATGCAAAAGGTAAGTTCAGCGCGAAATTGCCAAAGCAAGTTGGTGGTTCAAGCTTGATCGTTACGGTGACGGATATTGCAAAACGAACAAGTAAACCGACGATCGTAAAAGTCTTACCAGCACCAAAGGCACCAAAAGTGAAATCGGTCTATGCCGGTCAAACGAAAGTAACCGGAACAGCTGAAAAGAAATTGAGTGTCTACGTAAAAGATGCGAAGAAAAAAGTCATCGGAAAAGGAACGGTTTCTTCAAAAGGAAACTATTCCGTCAAAATTCCGAAGCAAAAAGCAAAAGCGAAACTGTCGGTTTACGTTAAGAATACACGCGGACAAGTGAGTCCTGTAACGTCTGTGACAGTGAAAAAAGCGAAAAAATAAGAGCATGAAAAGACCTTTTTTCGGGTACATTCCGATAAAAGGTCTTTTTTTGTACATCTTAGCTGTTGCTTCGAAAGCGTTTCTATTATATTAAAAGAAACAAATGAAAAAGCATCATTCAATGAATGATGAGGAGGATACATTCATGATGAATTGGATTCGGCGACGAATCGGTCGGCAGTTGCTGACGGTTTTTTATGCGGTACTGATCGTAGTATCGATTACTTCGTTCTTTGTCTATGACTACATGGAAGGGCGAATTGAAACGTCTAAACAAAATTTAGAAACGATCAGTGAACAAAATCGCCGAGCCAACGATTTATGGGACAATTGGCAAACGGTTCAGTTCGGTTTACGAGGGTTTGTCATCTTTGGAGACCAGGATCGGTTTGACGAGGTTCAAGCACTTCGAACAGATATTAAAAGTGAGACCGATTGGTTCATGAGAAACGCAAAAACGGATGAAGAAGAAGAATTCGCGGCACAAATGACGAATTTATATGAACTGTACTATGACGCTTTATTTCCGCTGACCCAGTCTTACGTCAATGAAAAAAAGGCGAATCGAATCAACGAGGATTTTTTACAAGGGAACAGTCTATTTTCCTTACCAATCGCGAAACGTCTCGTAGAACAAGGACGATTAAAGCCAACCGCAGACGGTTCAATCGATATTACACCAGATATTGAAAAAGCATCTGCAGCGCTTGACGAATACCGGACGAATTTAAGTCAACAGCAAGAAACCGCTGTCGGGGAATTGCGGAGTGAAGTTGCAAAATCACAATGGATTTGGATCTCAAGTATCGTTGTGCTCGTCGCATTCATTCTCTTATTCGTTCACCCGTTCCTTCGCCGGATGACGCGGCAGTTGTTACGATTAGTAGACGATAATCAAAAACTTGCTCGCAAGGAACCAATTGAAATCGATAAGACGACAGAAAAACGTCCAGACGAAATCGGATTATTACGTGCTTCCTTTAATCGGATGGTCGTGACGACGAATGCTCATACGGATGCGATGCAAGGTAAAAATGAAGAATTACAAGCGCAAAGTGAGGAATTGCTCGCGCAACAAGAAGAGTTACAGGCGCAACAAGAGGAACTCGAAGAAGCGTATCAAACGACGAAAAAGAATGAGGAAAAGTTGCGATTACGTAGTGAACTAACAGAGGCACTTGCCGTTCGCGAAACTGTCGAATCGTATCCAGCAATCGTTCAAAAGATGATCGATATCACTTCTTCAGAGTACGGTGCTCTATTGCTTTATGAAGAAGGGCAGTTTATGGGTGCAACAACAAACGGCATGACGATGGACTATTTAAAAGATCTCCTGAAAGATGAGATGTCCGTCATCAATCGATCTGTTCGCAAGATGGAATTCGTTCAATCGGAGAAGCGCGTTACACGTGAAAAAGAGCATCCGTATTCCTTTAGTACGTATGAGGTGACGATTCCGGTTCAAGATCCAGAAACGCATGAATTGATTGCTGCCATCTATCTCGTTCGCTACAAATCTGCATATAAAGGACAACAGCTGACGGATATTCGCGAGTTTGCGCAACAAATGACGCTTTCACTTCTACGGACGCGTTCTTATGAAGGAATGCGTCAGGAAAAAGAAAAGACCGAGCAAGTGTTGGACTCAATTCGAGAAGCGATCATTTATCTCGAGGATGGAAATGGAGAGTTATACGTCAACCGTCCATTGTTTGACTTGATTCCAGAACTTCAAACGGAATTCACAGTAGATCGGACGTTACCTTCGAGTGAGTACGTCATTGATGTGATGCGTCAGTTGGTGGATGATGTTGAAGCCTTTAATACGTATCTGGATTTAATTCGTTCCGGTAAGATTTCACCGGACAAAGTCCGATTTGATGTTCGAAACAATACGGCGCATCTAGAAGTCTACGCGGAACGCATTGATGTCGTCGGGGGATGGAAGGGAATCATTCTCGTCTTACGGGATATTACCCGGGAAACAGAAGCCGATCGTCTAAAAACAGAACTTGTCTCGACTGTGTCACATGAATTGCGAACGCCGCTCTCATCGATTTACGGTTTTACAGAGTTGATGCTAAATCGAAAGATCGATGACTCAAAACAGCAGAAGTATCTAGCGACGATCCATAATGAGACAGAACGATTATCGAACCTCGTCACGGACTTCTTAGACGTTCAACGGATGCAGTCGGGTGGACAGTTGTACCAAATGGCACATCTTGATTTGCTCAGCCTAACTGAACAAGTGATGTCCCTGTATGACGCTTCAAGTGAACGACACGATCTTCATTTGCAATTGCTCAGTCCGGACCGTCCGTTCATCTTAGGAGATGAGGACCGAATCAAACAGCTGATGAGCAACTTGATCAATAATGCAATCAAGTATTCTCCGGATGGTGGACGTGTGGATGTCTGGATTGATACGAAAGACGATCAAGCCATCATTGAAGTGAAGGATGAAGGAATAGGGATTCCACGCCACGCATTTACTCATTTATTTGATAAATTCTATCGTGTCGATAATTCCGATACACGTCGAATCGGTGGAACGGGACTCGGCTTATCAATTTGTAAGGAAATCGTCAAAGAACATGAAGGCGTCATCCACGTCGAATCTGAAGTCGGAAAAGGCAGTCGCTTCATCATCGTCTTACCGCTCAGTTTAAGTGAATCGATCGATTCGACAGAAGAGAATCGACGTTCTAGTTAAAGAAAACATGATGTATTTCTGTTAAACCGTGTTCAAACCGCTTAGGTGTGAACACGGTTTTTGCTTACGTTTAAAAAGAGTAATCTTGTCAAAAATATTTTTAATAAAATAAAAAAAGAGTGAATAAACAGCAACCGTGAACCGATATACCTATAGGACAAACGAACTATGGTTAAAAAAGGAAAGGGGGGACTCGTCAATGTATCAAAAATGGTTGGGTGTCGTCATCGGTTGGTTACTCTTTCATATCGGCTGGGTGACGTGCGTTGGAACGGATACATCCATCAGACAAGTCGTCAACAGTCTGTTCACGATCGGTGGTGTAACGATCTCCCTCTATTTGATTTGGCAGACACAACGACGTCAGACAAGACGCTCTTTTACCTATCGTTTATTTCTTCTTTTATTGTTCGCTAACGCCATGCTTGGATTAGGCGAATGTGGACAGCTTCTATATTTACTACAAGGACGAATACGAACGGAATCGTTTGACTGGATCGACTTGATCTTTAGTCTTCAAATCTTGATTTATTTGATCGCTTTTGGTTATTTTCTTCGCAATCGACGACGCGAGGTCAACTTGCGTGTTTTTTTGTTTGATGAATTCATCATTCTAATCGTTGCAGGGTCGCTCTCATGGCACTACTTAGTGACGCCGTATTTAAAAGCGAATGCCTTGCTGACGATCGAAACGATTTTATGGCTCCGTTATCCGATCGGCGATTTATTATTACTCGGTGGAATGATTGTCTTGTTTTTTGGTTTGATGAAGCGTGGCAATGGTGGCTCGTTGTTATTAATTTTACTCGCTTTTCATTTTCAGTTACTTGCCGACCTTCTATACGTCGTGCTAGAACGATTTGATTACCCCATCCCTTCGAGTTGGCTCGATCCGTTATGGTTAGCGACTGTCATGATCGTCGGATTAGCAGCTTATCGTTTTGATGCTGAGGAATCATTCGTCAGCTTTGATGTCGCTCGGAAATGGATCGATGTCTTGCGTTTGATTACGCCATACGTATTCTTGTTAATTCTATTCGTGACGATGGCACGGCAAACAATCAGTTGGAATGGTTTGACGATTGGTCTGATGATTGCGATTCCGTTATTAATTTCCCGTCAAATTCGGATCGTCGTTGATAATCAACGACTGCGTGAAAACCTTGAGGCGAAGGTAGAGGAACGAACGGAAGCACTAGCATCTGCCATGGAAGAGATGCGGCACATGGCGTATCACGATGCTTTAACAGGGTTACCGAATCGGTATCTGTTTGCACGATTGTTTCAAGATGCCTTGTACCGAGCGGAAGCGAGTGAAGGACAAGTCGGATTATTCTTTATCGATATCGATCACTTCAAAGAGATTAATGATACGTACGGACATCGTGTCGGAGATCAGCTCATCATCGACGTCACGGCACGCTTACAAAAGAAACTATCGCCTAATACGGTCATTTCGAGACAGGGTGGGGATGAATTCATCGTCTTATTATTTGACGTTGAACAAGAATCAGAAGTCGTGCAGTGTGGAGAACACCTGGTTTCCTTGTTTCGACAGCCGTTTCATCATGGCATCATTCCACTTCCTGTGACGGCAAGTATTGGGGGCGCGATTTATCCTACACATGCAGCCTCTCGATCGGACTTGATCGAGCAGGCAGATCTTGCAATGTACGAAGCAAAACGTCGGGGGAAAAATCAATTTTTTATGCATGATTCGACGGTGACGAAGGTATAAATGAAATCATATACTAAAACACGCTCGTATACTGATCCAAACGGACCAGTCATACGAACGTGTTTTTTGATGCATATCATTTCTTTTGCGAACGGGCTAAGAACGTTTCAATAACGTCCGGCTTGGTCACTGCTTGATTACAAGCATCACTATCGATACACATATAATGACCAATCGTTTGATGCTGTTCAGTCGAACGGCGTGTCGTGACAGTTACGAGTGTAATATCACTATACGTATGACAAATCGCACAAATCCCTTTTTGAATCGATGGTAGATAGGTACCTTCTACGCCAATCCATTCACCATTAAAGGGATAGACGAAATATTTTTTCCGATTTCCGGTATCGTTCCAGCTTAAAAACGTCGTGTGTGTCCACTCAAAGGAGTGAAGTGGCGGAACGTGTAGCTTTTTCGTTTTTTTAAAGAGCTGTCGGATTCGTGATTCAGAGATGGTCGGAAATGGTTGGACGAACGGCTCCACACGTGTCAAATACATGAGAAGATCCTGTTCGGATTCAGCGTCACGAATGTTCGTCAACAAGATTTCCTGTTCCGGTGTAAGTACTGGCAATAGATCAAATATCTTTTCAGCGGCACTGTACCGAACAGCATCACGAACATCGGGGTCATGAACGGCTGCGAATTGATGTTGCAGCAGCTCGACTTGATTCCGAATGAAATTGTATTGATGGGGTAGTAAAAATGCGTCCATTCTCGTTCCTCCTTTTCCTTTCATCGTACCGGAATTTGGCAACAGAACAAAGCGACATTTTAGTTTTTCGGACTCCTACAGCGGGAATTAAATAACAGACTGAACGAGGAGGTGAAAAGGGACGTGCAGTATTTAACATTTTTACGCTTGATGAATGTAGGAGCATTCCTCTTTGCAATGCTAGCACGCGTCGTTTGGCAACAGCCGATGACCATTCTTAAGTTACCTCTTGTTCCTGCACCATTCTTTGACGCCATTGCCGGTGTTGTGTTTACGACATTATTGATTTGGTGTATTCGACCGGTACGTGCCTTCCCTGCGGATCGAGAACTGATTGAAGATATCGGAGGGTGGCTTGCATTATCACTCGTGACGCTTGGAATCAGTAGTATGAGTGGCCCCCCTTGGGAACTCGTCTCGACGACGATTTCTTTCATCAGCCTTTGCTTAGTCTATATGAAAATTCAACACCATCCCCGGCGTTCGCCGTGGATGCGCTCTCCAGTTTCAGTGTTGCTTGCCTGGATCAGTACGATGCTATTGATTTTACCATTTCGGATCTTATCGGATTTTCAGTTCACTTCTCTATTCAGTCTTTCCGAACGCCAATGGAGCACGAGTGCGCTCGCACTAGCTGTTATCGGTGGACTCCTGTTCATCGCAATCCATTCAGATTGGGTATTTGGTCTCGCACTCATCTGGTATTTAGCTGGGCTATTGTTTAACGAACGTCTCGTTCTCTTGCAACAGATCGTAGCGGGAATTGGCATAATGTGTGTTTTACTCCTATGTTATTACGTCTTTCAGAAACGTCAACGTCTTTTTCGACAGCATTCACCTAAGTCTTCTTCGTCCTAGTTATGTTTTAGGTGAATTTGGGGTATATCCCATATAGCTGTTATAAAAGGGGGAGGCGTGCATCATGGGGAAAAAACAATGGATTGGTGTCTATCAGAATGAAACGGATTTAATTCGTAAGATCGAGGATTTACATTTTGCAGGTTATCTAGAAGAGGATCTATATATCGTGTTGCAAGACAAGACTGATATGGCGATGTTACGTGGGCAATCGGCGGCGCAACTCGTCTCTGGAAAACGGACGCTGTTTGAGCGGTTTACAGGCAAACCAGCTTCGGCTGAGGAAATTCAAACTGCTTTTACGGAACTCGGATTGCCGGAGGCAGATATTCGGCAACACGTCTTACGTGTCCAGCAAGGCGATTATGTCCTGTTGGCAGACGAAGCAGGGGCTTCTCGTCCTGCGCCGGAACCAAAAAGTATTCTGGAAACAGAGCCAGAGGGAATCGAAGCGGAACGAAAACTTGATCACGAAAACCGTGCCCTTGAAAATGAAAATGATCGGATGTTGTAAGAGAGTCGTGCGGAAAGGATGAATCTTGATGGAGAGCCAATATCATACGATTTTGGTAGCAGTCGACGGATCAGAGACAGCAGATTTAGCATTTGAGAAGGCAGTGAAATTTGCCAAACTTGATCATGCTAAACTCGTCATCGCCCATGTCATCGATATTCAGACGTTTGCTAACGTACGTGCCAATAAACGTTTCATTGATCAAAACGTTACCGAATATGCACAAGAATTGCTCGATCGTTACGAAAAGCGGGCACGAGAAGCAGGTGTCGAGACAGTTGAGCTGATCATCGAAAATGGCTCTCCGAAAACACTGATTCCAAAGGTCATCGCACCACGCGTTGGTGCGGGTCTGATCGTCTGCGGAGCAGTCGGGATGAATGCGATGGAACGAATCATGATTGGGAGTGTTTCTGAAAACATTTCCCGTTATGCAAAATGCGATATCTATATCGTCCGTCCGAAAACCTTGAAGTGACATAAAACAGCACACATCGGCTGATGTGTGCTGTTTTATGTCACGTTAGAAAGTAATAGAAAATGCCTAATAAAATCAGAATGATCGGGAGAAAAATGAAATACATCCAAGACATATTTTTTGCCGAAGTCTTGTGATCGTACTGCTCTTCTGCTGGTTGCTTAGCAATCCGCAACGTAAAGATGAGTCCGACGAGACAAATGACTAATGCGATCCAAAATAAAGTCAACATAAGCATGCTCCTCTCTTCTTTTATCATACAGAAAATGGTCATGTTCTGCAGTGGTGAGTTGTGACAGTTTAAAGTTGACAACGTACTAGTTGAGGGGCTAAACTAACTTCATAAGTTTAGGGGGTAAACTAAAAATGAAAGATAATTTACGTGAAGCAGTCCTCCTGTTCGAAGAAGTCATGATCCATGGAACTGAACGTGTGCTGAAGTCAGTCGAAGCGCCTGTTTGGCAAATGTATTCACCGGAACAACTCCATGTGTTGAAGCTCGTTGGAAAATACGGACCAATCTCATCGGGGCGTCTCGCGGCAGTACAGGGCGTACATAAAAGCGCCATTTCCAATCGGCTGAAAAAGTTGACGGAAAAAGGACTTGTCATCGTCGAACGCCGAGAAGATGATCACCGAACGAAGTACATCTCGTTGACCGAAGCAGGACGATTGGTTGCGACAGAGGCGGAGCAAGAAATCTATACGTATCTCGAAAGTTTGATTGAAGGAAAGGTCGAGGAAGAAGAAATCATCCAGTTCATCGAAACCTTTAAGAAAATCAAAGAGATTCTGCAGTTGAACGTCTAAAGACAGAATAGAAGGAAGAGGAGAATCAGACATGCGACAAATCGTCAAATGGCGCTGGGCAATTCTTGCATTATTGCTCATCGTCACAGTAGGTTTACTATTTACGGCACCAAACTTGGCAAAACAAGCAGAGGACGCAGGGGCGATTCAGCTTGCGAATAACGCTGACTCACAGCGGGCAGCAGATATTTTAGAAAAAGCGGGAGCAAGTGAAGAAACGATCTCTCTTGTTATTCCGCTCAAAGACAAAGTCAGCGAGGCTGATCGAAAGTCGATTGGGAAAATCGTTAAAGATTTAGAAGCACTCGATCGTCCGGTCACGGATGTGCTGAATCCGTTTGAAAACAAAGAGACGGAAGGACAGCTCGTCTCAAAAGATCAAAAGACGGTCCTTGTTCCAATCACGGTCGACGGTTCGCAAGAAGAAATCGTCAAACTGGCAAAACAAATTCGGACAGATCTCTTGCCAAAGGATCAAACGATTTATCTAACGGGTGAAGCGTTAATCAACGATGACGTCAATACAAGCTCACAAGAAGGGTTGAAGCGGACGGAACTGATTACCGTCGGGTTGATTTTCGGACTACTTCTGCTCGTCTTCCGTTCCATCGTCACACCGTTCGTACCACTTGTGGCAGTGGGCTTTACGTACCTGATCAGCCAATCACTCGTCGCCTTTTTCGTCGACTGGTTCGGATTCCCGGTATCGAACTATACGCAAATCTTCCTAGTTGCCATCCTGTTTGGGATTGGGACGGATTACTGTATCTTGCTACTGAGCCGGTATAAGGAAGAATTGACGGCAGGACACGATGTCGAGACAGCGATCGTCAACACGTATAAGACAGCAGGGCGTACGTTACTAATCAGTGGTCTTGCTGTTCTTGTCGGTTTCTCAGCGATTGGGTTTGCGGACTTCCCAATCTTCAAATCATCGGTCGCTGTTGCGGTTGGGATTGCCGTCCTCTTACTCGTCTTATTTACACTTGTCCCATTCTTCATGGCGACACTCAAAGAAAAATTATTCTGGCCGTCAAAGAAGGCAGCGAGTCACCAAGATAGTAAACTGTGGTCACATTATGGTGGGTTATCGATCCGTCGTCCTTTACTTGCGATGATCATCGTTGCGATCGTCACGGTCCCGACACTCTTTACGTACGATGATGACCTCTCGTTTAATACTGTCGATGAGATTGGTGCGAAGTATGATACGGTCAAAGGACTGAATGCGATCTCGGATGGATTTGGAGCAGGTGAGTCGCTCCCGGTCAATGTCATTCTTAAGAGCGACAAAGATTTGATTACAGAAAAGACAGTTCCTTATGCGGAACAGTTGAGTCGTGAGCTCGTGAAAATCGACGGGGTCAAATCGGTTCGTTCGATTTCTCGTCCGACAGGCGAAATCATTAATGACTTCTACGTCGATCGTCAATTAAAACAAGTTGCTTCCGGCATGAAGAAAGCAACCGCCGGTCTTACGGACGTTCAGTCTGGTCTGACGACAGTTGAAGACAATCTCAACGGTATTACAGGACAACTACCGGCAGGAGACTCGGCTTCAGCAGGAGCAAGTCAGTTGCAACAAGCAGCAGACGGACTTGGACAGATCAACCAACAGTTGACGCTCGTCGGTCAAGGTCTGCAATCGACTCAAAATATCCCACAAACCATTGGGACATTAAATGCCTTGTCTGGTCAATTGAGCCAAGTTCAATCTGGCATCAGTCAAGCAGCAAGTGGAATAGCCTCACAAGGAGCACAAGCCGGTCAACTTGGAAGTGGGCTGACACAACTTGCGGATGGTGTTGGTCAAGCAAACACAGGGCTTGCGAAAATTAGTAATGGTCTAGATGACATCTCGAATTTGTTAACCGAGATGGGACAAGCGACATCGATCCGTGGGACAGGTGTGTTCGTGCCAAAAGATACGTTATCGGACAAGGCCTTTAAACCAGCAATTGACCGTTACGCGATTGATCAGCAAACCGGATTGAAGTTTGAAGTCATCCTCGAAGATGATCCGTATTCACCAGAAGCGATTCAAACCGTCGCTGCAATCAAAAAGACGACAGCGAATACGATTAAAGGGACACCGTTTGAAGACAGCACTGTCGCATATGGCGGGATTTCAAGCGTCAACAGTGACTTGAATGATACGTCGAAAGCCGATTTCAAACGAACAGTGACCGTCATGTTGATCAGTCTCTTTGTGATTTTAGCGATCATGTTCCGTTCGTTGATCATGCCATTGTTCATGATTGGTTCGTTATTGCTGACGTATTATACGTCGATGTCGATCGCTGAGCTGATCTTCGTCAACGGTCTCGGATATGACGGCATCAGTTGGGCTGTTCCGTTCTTCGGATTCGTCATGTTGATTGCCCTTGGTATCGATTATTCGATCTTCCTACTCGATCGTTTCCGCGAAGAGACGATCAAGGGACTCGATACGAAGGAAGCGATGTTCCTGTCGATGAAAAAGATGGGGTCTGTCATCATCACGGCAGCGATCATTCTTGCAGGAACCTTCGGAGCGATGATGCCGTCTGGTGTCTTGAGCCTCGTTCAAATCGCGACGATCGTAATCACAGGTCTACTTTTGTATGGACTAATCGTCTTACCACTCTTGATTCCAGCGATTACAGTTTCGTTTGGTAAAGGGGTCTGGTGGCCGTTTCGATCAAATGCCAAAAAATAAGAACTAATCAAACCGGATTCGTCTTCTAGATGAATCCGGTTTTTTCATGACGTATACTAAGAGCAGAGTATAAGGAGGTAGAACATGCAACACTTCAAACAACTGACTTCACGGATTTGGTATCAGACACCGGTCAGCGAGACGGATCGCCCGATTCTCGCCGTCGTGCGTGGGGAGAAGCATCAATTGATGATTGACGCCGGAAACTCGTCAGCCCATGCCGCTTTGTTTTTAGAAGAAATGAAAAAACACAATCTTGGATCACCTGACTTATTGGCCCTGACCCACTGGCACTGGGATCATATTTTTGGGATGAAACATCTCCGTCTGCCATCGATGGCAACACAGCAAACAATCACCCGCATGAAAGAGATGCAACCATACGCTTGGACGGATGCAGCGTTACAAGAACGAATGGATCAAGGAATCGAGATTCCGTTTTGTGCGGATGCGATCAAGCTCGAGTTTGGTACGACACGCGACATCGAAGTCGTCTTACCGACGATTGGCTTTACTGGACAATTGGAAATTGACTTAGGTGGCGTGCAGTGCCAACTGATTGAAATCGAAAATGATCATTCTCCTGGTAGCCTACTCGTCTACATTCCGGAAGAACGCGTCGTGTTCTTAGGAGACGCGATGTATGCGGATATCTTTTCATCGAAGTGGAATTATACGGTCGAACGGACGACGCGCTTATTAGCGGCAATCGATCGTTTAGAAGCCGATTATTATGTCTGGTCGCATGGAGAAGCGATGCCGAAGTCGGAATTTGAAGAAGAGATCAACATGTTGCGTCGAGCCATTCGCGTAACAGAAGCGACCGGAGGACGACTGAAGGACATGCGGACCTTATATGCAGAAGAGACCGGACGAACGTTGACAGAAGATGAGACCGAAACATTGATTTATTTCGCAAATGGAACGAAATAACAGATCATAACAAGGGATTGGATACGAGACGTCGAAATAAAAAAGTACTACGAGCTTGTTAAAGGGAGCGGTACTATATGACAAAGCCAAAATTCGAACGGGATGAAACCATCGATCGCGTCTTTCTTGGAAAAGCGGGCATCTTTTCATTTTTGGTTATCGTTGGAGGCATTCTATATCTACTATATGATCTGTACGTACAATGATCGGAACGCATGCGTTCCGATTTTTTGAATTCAGGGGAGTGCACGAAAACCAGATATTGGGTAATAACTTGCGTGAGACTGTTAGTGAAAGTGAGAGGAGATGTCGGATGAAACGAATTCAAATTGCGGATTTTGATCGACGCATGCCATCGATTGAATTGGTCGAAAAGGATGATCACTATGAAGCGATGCTTGTACCGAGTTATGACCATACGTATCCTTCGACACAAATCCGGACGATCCGCTTAGCGGATATCTCCGTCAATCTGTTTGTCACCCCGGAAGAAACACTACTTGTTTCTGCACTTTTTCATAAACCGGTTCAAGTGACGGATATCGTTTCCTGGATGCAGTTGTATACGATTAGTTTTGCCCAGTCGGATGAGACTGGTTATTTCGTCGAACAAGCGGATGAAATTTTAGAAGTCGTCTTGTATCAGAAACATCCGATCGTCATCGCGACACGTGGTCAAGATCGATTGTATTACGATACGATGGGAGCAATCGAGGTCCGGCGGGCGACGAATGAATCGGTCGGCGAGCGTCCCTTGCTTTATTTGAACGGGGAAGCCTGGTATGGTGTCCCGCGCTTGTCGTTCAATCGAATGAAGGATGAGCTGCACGTCAATGGAACGTTTTTATATGCGGACTATATGGACGCACACCATGGAAAAATCGGTTTCTTTCGCGAGAATGATCCCTCTCTACCAATCGTTTTGCTCGTCGGTCAGGCAATTGTTGAGATCGAACTGACCGAGAATCCGGACGGTTCACGCGTCCTGATTTTAGAACAACCATATGACGAAGCATGAAAGTGCACAAAAACCGTTCAGCAGATGAACGGTTTTTAAGTGAGACCGTGAAATCCCTTACAAAATATGCGAAGATAGTAAAGAGACAGACCAAAGGGGGTGATGGGGACATGGCGAAAGAAACACCGCGTAATTCTAAATGGATGCGTTCCTATAATCGGGCACTCGTCTTGCGACTGATTCGGATGCATCAACCGATTTCGCGGGTTGAGTTAGCACAACGGACGAACTTGACGAAGCCGACGGTATCGAACATCGTCAGTGAATTGATTGCAGAACAACTCGTGACGGAGCGAGAGCTTGGAATATCAAATGGGGGACGAAAACCGATCATGCTCGAACTCGTCGCAACAGAGCAATACGTCATCGGAATCGATGCGACAAGTCACCAATTCATCGGAGTCGTCGCGGATTTAAGTGGTAATACGATTTATGAGTCCGAAGCCGTGGGACGTTTTGAGACGAATGAAGAATTGATTGAAGCGATTGGTCGATTATGCGAGACCTTGATTGCACAGACACAAGGACGGGGAACGATTCACGGTATCGGGATCTCCGTCCACGGGATGGTCAATCCGGAGACAGGTGTCATCTTGTTTGCACCACGTTTCCACCTGCACGACGTTGAGTTGAAGGTACAACTTGAAGCACGCTTTGACTATCCTGTCTTCATCGAAAACGATGTTCGAGCACTCGCTTCGTTTGAGCTATTATTCGGTGAAGGTGTTGGGGTCGAACAATTCTTTTATCTCTATGCCGGGGAAGGCATCGGGGGTGCTTATGTGCTCGATGGACAGCTTGTCGACGGACAACATCATATTACGGGAGAGGTCGGACATATGCGTCTTGATCTCGATGGACCGATTTGTTCGTGTGGGAACAGAGGATGCCTAGAAGCATTAGCAGGCGAAAAAGCATTGTTACGGGATTATGCTGTCGTGGATCCGCAAGTCATGACGATTGCTGATTTGCGCAAACGGTTAAACGAACGCGATGAACAAGCAGTTCGTACATATGAACGGGCGGGGGAATATATCGGAATCGGTGTCTTGAATACGATTCATCTCCTGAATCCACGCCGGATTTTACTTGGGGGACCGATGTTTGAGCTCGCACCCACGATCGTTGATCAAATCAAGGAACGGGTCGAGCACACGGCGTTGACCGCTGCTTCACGTGAAACCGATGTCAAGATGGTCCCGTGGGGTGAAAAACAAGGAGCACTCAGTGCGGCTGCCCTTGCGACAAATAGTTTATTTCAAACGATTTAATGAACCGATTCCGTGTCTTGCAAACTAGCAAGACACGGAATCGGTTTTGTTATTCAAAAAATAATTTATTGAAACCGTTTACAAGTTAAAAACCAATGTGCTATAGTCGATATAAAGTTAGATAATAAATTTAATTTACTAAGTTCATGGTCAACTAAGTGGAGGTGGATGCAGGTTAGCAGGGGCTAATCAAGCTGAAGCAGGAAAGGGAGGCATCGCGCAATGGAACCACACGATCCATGGGTTTCGTACCGTGAAGCTTTCGGGCGTTACGGAGCAATCCGCGGTTTTTATTTTCATCGGTCAACGCAACAGATGACAGAACAGGGTCCAGGCGATGTCCCGACAGACGAGCAGGATATCGTGCTCGTCCGACCACGACGTGACGGTGTGTTTCAATTCCGGATGTCATCGGTACAAGGGGTCCTGACGATCCGTTCATCCGAGCTACACATTCGAAAAAATGAGAGCGGATACATTGAATTACGCGCACTCATGCAACACATGCGCTCTGCCGGTTGTTTGACGCTGGGTGGAGAGTTATATCTCTTCGTCCGACCGGACGTCGATACGCTGGCATACCGTCTTCGATTGATCGCCCGTGTATTGATTCAGCTACAGGGAATGCCGATTCAGACGAAGGTGATCGAAGAATGGTGCCGACAAGCACTAATCGAAGGGGAACACGCTAGACGATACGCTTGACTACTTACACATAAAAGGGGAGCTCTTACATGAAATTCAAAAAAACGAAACTCGTTGCTGCAGCATCAGTCCTAACATTATCCGCATTCCTCGCCGCTTGTGGTGGCGAAGACGAGCAACAAACGAAAACAAAAGACGGTAAGACGATCGTCACATGGTGGGGCTGGGCACCGCAACCAGAAGCGGGGAAAACTGTCGTTGATGCTTTCAATAAATCACAAGATAAATACGTCGTTCAATTCAAACGATACAGTGAAGACTACGAAAAACAATTACAGGTCGCGATGCTGTCAGGTAAAGGCCCAGACATCATCGGTCTGAAAGAACCGATGATTCAGCAGTACAAGGATCGCGTCGTACCGGTCGATTCGTACATGGATAAAGCAGCAGGTAAAGGATGGAAAGATAAGTTCGTCGAGCTCGGAATCGAACAAACAACGATTGACGGCAAACAATATGCAGTTCCAATTGGTTTCACAGGTCAAGCGTACTTGATGTACAACAAGACGATGCTTGATAAATACGGTGTGACACCACCGAAGAACTACAAAGAAACAGTCAGCGCAGTCAAGAAGATTAAAGAATCAGGCGATAAAGTCATCCCACTCATGCTCGGAGCAAAAGATGCATGGATTGACATCGATGTCTACAACGTCCTCAGCCACCAGGTCGCACCAGGTTACATTCAAAAAGTCCTCTCGGGTCAAGCAAAATGGACAGACGACGAAATGGTTAAAACAGCACAAGTCTGGCAAGATCTCTTCAAAGATAAAGTTTTCCAAGAAGGAGCGCTTGGTCTAGCGACATACAATGACGGGATGAACCAATTCTTTGATAAAAAAGCAGCGATGTGGGTCATCGGTTCATGGGAAGCACACTCGATGACAACAGCTGAGAAAAAAGACAAATGGAAAATCAAAGATGAACTCGGATTCGTTCCACTCCCGAACTTAGTAGGTGGAACAGAGCAACCGGTCATCGCATCGATCGATATGGCACTTGGTGTCAATAAAGAGTCGAAACAACAAGAAGGTGCAGCAGAGTTCATCGCCTTCATGAGTCAAGGAAAAGGACAAGAAGTCTACATGGGTGAGTTTGAAATGGCACCTGGTATCAAGGATGTCAAAGTCGATTCAGACGCTGCCTTCACATCTGAAGGCGAAAAAGAATCGTACAAGATGTTAAACGACACATTAGCAAAAGCGGTTGCTAGCCGTGGTATCCGAGATACGAAATTAAACGATATCCTCGGTAAGGAACTTCAAAACATCGCGACAGGACAAGATCCGAAAGAAGCACTACAACGCGTTCAAGACGCAGCGGATCAATCAGCGAAATAAGACTCGACAGTGAAGTGGTACGCCTGCGTGCCACTTCCTGATTTTTGGACTTGAGGAAAGTGGGGAATCGATATGCAGACAGAGCGACAGGAATTGCCGATTAAACCAAAAGCAGAACCGCTCCAGCCGGTGGCGACACGCCCGCCCGCACCGAAGAAGAAAAAGAACATGAAGCGAAACATGGTCGGATGGGCCTTCGTTGCTCCGATCGTCTTGTTCGTCGTCAGCTTCATCTATTATGGGATTTTCTATAATGCCTATAATTCATTCTTCTCGTGGGACGGGATTTCGTTTGACAAAGTATTCGTCGGACTCGACAACTATGCTGAGATGTTCCAAGATCCGGACTTCTATCTCTCGCTGAAGAACACATTCATCTTCACGATTTTGACCGTTTCGATTCAAGCTGGTATCGGTCTCGTCTTGGCGTACTTCCTGCATACACCGGGACCATTGCGGACGGCGATGAAGTCGGTCTTCTTCTTCCCGGTCGTCTTGAGTCCTGTCGTACTCGGTGCGGCATTCTCACAAATTTATGATTTCCAGTTTGGTTACATCAATGAGTTCCTCCGTGCGATTGGTCTCGGTAGCCTCGAGCAGAACTGGCTCGGTGATCCGGACATCGCGCTTTATTCCGTCATTGCGATCAACATCTTCCAGTGGACGGGTTCTTCGATGGTCATGTACTACATGGCAATGTTGACGATTGAGAAGGAAATCTTCGAAGCAGCAAAAATCGATGGAGCTGGATTCTTCCGGACACTGTGGAGCATCGTCTTCCCGAACTTGAAAGGAACGACGTTCACTCTGTCGATTCTCGGAGTTATCGGTGGTCTGAAGACGTTTGACTTAGTCTGGATCACGACAGCTGGTGGACCAGGATCGTCGACGGAGTTCATTTCGACATACCTATTCCGAAAATCGATGTTGCAACAGGAAGTTGGTTTCTCGAGTGCTGTTGCCATCATCCTACTGACGATCGCCTTGCTGATCACGTACTTCCAATTGCGTGTACAAAAGAAAATGGATAACTAAGGAGGAACGACCCATGGATGTAGAATCTAAAAAAAGCCGCTGGATGATTAACCTCGTATTGGCGCTTGCGTCAATCGTCTGGTTATTCCCAATTTTCGTCATGTTCAAAGAGAGTCTTCGCGTCAATGGATTCGATAACTATATTGCGACATTGCAAAACCCGAACTTCCCGACATTCGTCTTCAACAGTTTCTTTGTCGCTTTCTTCATGATCATCATCTCGATCACGATTTTGGCGTTCGCAGCATTCGCTTTCTCGAAGCTTGAGTTTGCTGGAAAACGTCTTTTGTTCAACATGGTCCTTGCTGGACTCATGTTACCTGTTGCATCGATGATCGTACCCTTGTTCTTCACGCTTCGTTCATTTGACGGGCTGAACAACCACTGGGGACTGATCGGAGCGGAAGTTGCCTTCTTCTTACCATTCGGTCTGATGCTTATCAAAGGATACTTTGATGAATTGCCAAACGAATTGATGGAAGCAGCGTATATCGATGGTGCGACGATTCTTGAAGTCTTCTTCAAAGTCATGCTACCGCTCGCAAAACCAGCGCTCGCAACAGCTTTAATCTATGCGTTCCTTAACTCATGGAACGAGTACTTGATGGTTCTTACGTTCATGACCGACCCTGCTTATCAGACAGTCACGATGGCACCAAGTTTCTTCAAGGATGCGCTTGGCGGGGACCCAGGGAAAATCTACGCTTCACTTGTTTTGATCAGTTTACCGACGATGATCTTCTATATCTTCTTCCAACGTTTCTTCCAAAAAGGGATGACGGCGGGTGCAGTAAAATAATTGTTTTTGCGTAAGGGGGAGCACAATGTATTTAGGAGTCGATTATTATCCAGAACAAACACCACGAGCACTATGGGAGGAAGACTTCCGACTGATGAAGGAACTTGGCGTCAACGTCGTTCGTCTCGCAGAATTCGCTTGGTCGATGATGGAGCCGGAAGAAGGCGTCTATGACTTTAGTTTTTGGGATGACGTCATCGAACGTTTGAGTGCGGAAGGATTCGATATCGTACTCGGGACACCAACCGCGACACCACCTGCGTGGTTGTGTACGAAGTATCCAGAAATCTTACCGGTCGATGAGAACGGTGTGACGATCAGCTTTGGTGCTCGTCGCCATTATACGGTCCACAGCGAAACGTACCAACGACTATCCGTCAAGATCACGGAAGAGATGGCGAAACGATACGGTCAACATCCTCGTGTTATCGGGTGGCAAACGGATAATGAATATGGGCATGAGAAATCGGATCGTTCTTACGGTGATGTCGACCGCGCTGCTTTTCAGCGCTGGTTAGAGAACCGTTACGGAACGCTTGATGCCTTGAACGAAGCATGGGGAACCGTCTTCTGGAGTCAGACGTACACGGCGTGGGATCAAATCCCGGTACCGCGTAAAGTCTATCAGGAACATAACCCATCCCTGCTCGTCGACTTCGATCGTTTTTGTGCCGACGGCTATACGTACTACAACAAATTACAAGTCGATGTCTTACGTCGCTACATCCCAGAGAACGTCTTCATCACGCACAACCTCGTCTACAGTGACATGGCGGTCAATCAACAGCAAATGGCGCAAGATCTCGATTACGTCGCGTTCGATAACTACCCGGTCTGGGGTGGACTACCGGAGCCGAACCGGTTCGAGAAGATGGCAAGCGATCATGATCTTTGCCGCTCTTCGAAGCAAGGAAAAGGCTTCTGGGTCATGGAACAGTTGAGTGGCGCACAAGGCTGGAGTAAAATCGGTTACTTGCCACGACCAGGGCATATTCGTCTCTGGACGTATCAAGCAGTCGCGCGGGGAGCAGAAGCGATCGTCTACTTCCGATTCCGGGCTGCTCATTTTGGAACAGAGGAGTTCTGTCACGGCATCATCGATCATGATGGAAAACCGAAACGGAAATTCGAAGAAGTCAAACAGATCATGACGGAACTGAATACGTATGGCGATGAGATCAACGCAAGCCGTTACGACGCGAAGGTCGGTGTCTATTTCGATCAAGAAAACGTCTGGGCGTGGACGCATCAGCCGCACAGTGATGCGTTTGATTTTCGGACGGAGTTCGTCCGCTTCTATGGCGGAGCGGTTCGTCAACAAGTCGCAACCGACATCGTCTTCCCAGGTGATGATCTATCTCGTTATAAACTGATCATCGTTCCACTCTATTTCTTGACGAATCCTACGTTCGATGACGCCTTGATTGCGTACATGGAAAAAGGCGGTCACGTCATCTTCACGTACCGGACAGGTGTCAAAGATGCACGAAATCATGTCGTACCGACGACGTTACCGGGTAAATTCGCACCGTATGCGGGTATTGAAATCGACGAATATGAGTCACTTCAATCCGTTCAGCAACATAAGGTGGCAGGTATCGGCGAGATGTCAGGACAATCCTCAACAGCGCGCCTCTGGTGTGACTTGATCACACCAACGACAGCAGAGACGCTTGCTGTCTATGAAGATACGTTCTACGAGGGTGTAGCGGCTGTGACGCGCAATGCCTATAAAGGAATGATTACCTACATCGGCTCATCGATTGATGATGCGATGATTGATACAATTTACCGTCAAGCGTTCACAGAGGCTGGCATCGAGATGATCGATGCTCCGGATCAAGTTGAAATCATTCGTCGTCACGGCGAACAACGCGATTTCCTCTTCTTGATGAACCATGACACGAAAGAAGCACGGGACGTCACGCTCGACGGAACATACCAAGCATTGACAAAGGAAGAGACATATCGTGGAACGGTCCGACTCGCACCACTCGAGACACTGATTCTGACGACGTAAGGAGGAAGAGAACCATGGCAATCTTTGAAGTAGCAGGACGTCGTTTCGTCGTCGAGGGGAAGCGGGTCGCTCACGTCGTGACGGTCGGTGCGAACGGTAAGCTGATTCACACCTATTTCGGTGCCAAGTTACCGTACCGGGATGATTATGAAGCATTACCGAGTCCGGTCGTCGCACACAGTTCGTTTGAATCACCAGACGGCGTTGCGACGTATGATTTCGTACCATTCGGCGAGATGTTGTACACGGAGCCAACTTTGAAATCGGAACGAGAGGACGGACAACGGATTCACCAGTTCCAGTTTGAACGCTCCGAGCAGACAGAAACGAAACTGACATTGTGGCTTTTTGATCCGTTGCAGGAGATGCGTGTCGGAGTGCAATATGAACTGTTTGAAGATTACGATATCATCGGTCGCTCGATTGTCGTCGAAAATACAGGACGATTACCTGTTCGTTTAACAGCAGCCCAGTCCTTTGCGATGGGACGTTGGCATCAACCGAATTTAAAACTGCATCACTTCGCTGGGATGTGGACAGGTGAGTTCAAGAAACAGATCACACCGGTGACACCAGGACGCCAGACGATTGAAAGTCGGCGCGGGGTGACGAGTCATCAAGCGAATCCTTGGTTCGCACTCGAGCAGGATGCGACAGAAGACAGCGGTGAAGTCGTTTACGGACATTTTGCTTATTCCGGCAACTGGGCGATTCACGTCGAACAAGATGCGTTCGGTTTCGTTCAGCTATCGGGTGGCATGAATCCGTTTGATTTCAGTTGGAAACTATCACATCATCAACAGTTGACCACACCGACGTTCTACATCGGGTATGCGGACGGTTTCGCAGATATGAGCGCCCATGCGCATGCGTTCCAACGTGATGTCATCATGCCGCGTGCGACTGATCGTCCAGTTCTCTATAATTCGTGGGAAGCGACCTATTTCGATGTGACGGAATCTGGTCAACGTGAACTCGTCGATCTTGCAGCAGGAATCGGCTGTGAACTGTTTGTCGTCGATGACGGTTGGTTCGGTGAACGCCATTCCGATCAAGCGGGACTCGGGGACTGGCACGTCAATCGGGAAAAGTTTCCGAATGGTCTAGAGCCTTTGATCTCATATGTAAAACAACAAGGGTTACAGTTCGGGCTATGGGTCGAACCGGAGATGGTCAACCCGGATTCTGATCTATACCGGGCGCATCCGGATTGGATTTATCATGCACGGGATGCGGTTCGGACGACGTCACGGAATCAATACGTCTTAAATCTCGGATTACCAGAAGTTGAGCAATTCATTCTCGAGATGATGGATGACTTGCTGACGCGTCACGCGATCGACTACATCAAATGGGACATGAACCGTGCCTTCTCGGAACCGGGTGTTCCAAAAGACCAGACGGATCGCCAACAGGAATTATGGAAACGTCACGTCGATGCATTGTACCGGATCTTTGATGAATTGCGTCGCTTGCATCCGGCGGTCGACTTCGAAGCCTGTGCCGGTGGTGGCGGACGAATTGATCTCGGGATCCTCGCACGGACGGAGCAAGTCTGGACAAGTGATAACACGGATCCACTCGATCGCTTACAAATTCAGCATGACTTCTCTTACGCTTATAACGCGAAGATGATGAGCTGCTGGGTAACGGACGGACCGAACTGGTTAAATGGACGCAACGTGCCACTTGCGACACGCTTCGTCTCCTCGATGCAAGGAACGCTCGGGATCGGTGGTAACTTAAGCGAGTGGTCGACGGATGAGTTAGCGGAAGCAAAAGGCTGGATCGAGACCTATCAAGCGATTCGTCCGACAATCCAACGCGGCATCCAGTACCGTCTTTCATCCTTCACACAACAGACACCAAGTGTCATGCAGTATACATCGGAAGAAGAAACAGTCTTGCTCGCGATCGCGCCACTTCGGCAATACGGAATACATCAGTATCACTTCAAGCTAAAAGGACTCGACCCAACAATGCGCTACCAAGTCGAGGACCGGACGTTAAGCGGTGCCTACTTGATGCAACAAGGCTTGACGTTCTCATACACGACGGATTATGAAGCCCGCTGTCTGCGGATTCAGCCGGTCCATCGTGCGCTCTCACTACTCGAATCAAAGGAGACGATCGTATGACAGACCAGACGTTAGAAGCACAATTTGAACAGCGGTTTGGCTCACCGTCGACGCATCGCTTTTTTGCCCCGGGTCGGATCAATTTAATCGGTGAGCATACGGATTACAATGGCGGTCACGTCTTTCCGTGCGCGTTAACGTTCGGTACACACGCGATCGCGCGAAAACGAGACGATCAACGTTTCCGCTTCTACTCGCTGAATTTTGAACAGGACGGCATCATCGAAGTCGCACTCGAAGAACTGGCGTATGACGCGACGCACGGTTGGGCGAACTATGCGAAGGGTATGATTTCAGTCCTACAGGAAGCAGGATACCAGATCAATACAGGATGCGACATCTTGATTCAAGGTGACATCCCGAACGGAGCCGGTCTTTCGTCATCCGCTTCACTTGAACTCGTCATCGGAGTCTTGCTCGATCGATTGTATGGATTAGACATTCCACGTCTTGATCTCGTTCGGTTTGGTCAACAGGTCGAAAACCGTTATATCGGTGTCAATAGTGGTATCATGGATCAATTTGCGATCGGTATGGGGAGAGCGGGAGCAGGATTATTGCTCGATTGTGAAACGCTCGACTATACGTATGCTCCACTCGATTTGACGGGATATACGATCATCATCATGAATACGAACAAACGCCGTGAACTGGCAGATTCGAAATATAATGAACGCCGGGCGGAATGTGAGGCAGCACTCGCTTATCTCAATCAGTTCACATCACGGGAAACGCTTGGACAATGGACGACGTCAGAATTCACGAAAGTCGCATGGGAAGACGAAATCTTGATGCGTCGTGCCCGACACGCGATTTCAGAAAATGAACGAACACTTCAAGCACTAGCGGCACTCGAAGCGGGAGAACTGAAGACGTTCGGTCAGTTGATGAATGCTTCACACGTCTCGTTACGGGAAGATTATGAAGTGACAGGGATTGAACTCGATACACTCGTCGAAGCCGCTTGGGAGCAACCGGGCGTGCTCGGCGCACGGATGACAGGTGCTGGTTTTGGTGGCTGTGCGATTGCGATCGTTGAAGACGAGGCAGTCGACGCGTTCAAACAAGCTGTCGGCGAACAATATGAAGCAAGGATCGGTTACCCAGCGACGTTCTATACGGCGACGGTCGGTGACGGAGCACGTGAAATCGAACGGGAGGTCATCTAAATGGCAACTTTAGTCGTAGGTGGAGCTGGTTATATCGGCTCCCATGCTGTCTATCAATTGATTGATGCCGGAAAGGATGTCGTCGTCATCGACCATCTGCAGTCCGGTCACCGTGAAGCGGTTCATCCGCGGGCACGTCTATATGAAGGAGACATACGCGATCGTGCTTTTCTCGATCGCGTCTTTACGGAAGAGACGATTGAGCAGGTCATCCATTTCGCTGCTTTTTCACTCGTTGGCGAGTCGATGACAGAACCATTACGCTACTTTGATAACAACGTTTACGGGACACAAGTGTTGCTCGAAGCGATGATTGCCCATGACATTAAACAGATCGTCTTTTCTTCGACGGCAGCCACATACGGTGAACAGGAGCAGATGCCGATTCTCGAAACAGCAGAAACGCGTCCGACGAATGCCTATGGTGAGACGAAGTTGATGATGGAGAAGATGATGCGATGGTCTGAACAAGCATATGGCTTACGTTATGTCGCATTACGTTACTTCAACGTTGCCGGTGCGCGCGTAACAGGAGAAATCGGGGAAGATCATACGCCGGAAACCCATCTGATCCCACTCGTCCTCGAAGTTGCCAACCGACAACGGTCAGAAATTTCGATCTATGGCGATGATTATCCAACGCCTGACGGTACCTGTATTCGTGATTACATCCATGTCGAGGACTTGATCGACGCCCATATGCGAGCACTTGATTATTTGGCTGATGGAAACGAGAGTACGGTCTTTAACCTCGGTTCAAGCCAAGGGTTTTCCGTTCGGGAAATCATTGAAGCAGCCCGTCGCGTGACGGGACATCCGATTCCAGAACGGATCATTGAACGTCGTGCAGGGGATCCGAGTATCTTAATCGCCGGATCTGCCAAAGCAAAAGAAGTTCTCGGCTGGACACCACAACGTACCGACATCGAAACGATCATCCGTGATGCTTGGAATTGGCATGCGCACAATCCAGAAGGGTACCGGACGAGCGTTCGTTAATAGAGAGACAGAATGAGGAGAGTGACGGCGATGAATGAACTCATCCAACAGTTAGTAGCGCAAGCGATCCAGGAACGCTTGATTGAACCGGAAGATGCGATCTACGCCCGGAACCGGATTCTAGCGCGAATCGGTCAAGCCGATTTTGAAGAACAGGCAGACGTACCATCTCGCCCAATTCCCGATATTTTGGACGACATGATTGAAGTGTTGATCGTAAGTGGGCAGTTGCCGGCGCGTCTTGAAGACAAAGAGCAGTTCGAAGCAGATGTGATGGACATTTTCGTTGCCCGTCCATCTGACGTGACGGCGGCATTCCGCCGTCTGTACGCTGAATCACCGGTAGCGGCAACAGATTACTTCTATCAACTGAGCCAAGCGAGTAACTACATCCAAACGAAGCGGATCGCTAAAAATAAACGGTATCAAGCAGAGACGGCTTACGGGACGATCGATGTCACGATCAACTTATCGAAGCCGGAAAAAGATCCGCGTGAAATCGCAGCAGCTCGGACGGAGGCACCAACGGCGTCGAACTATCCAACCTGTCTGTTGTGCGTCGAAAATGTCGGCTACGCGGGTCGTGCGAATCATCCGGCCCGTGCGAATCACCGGGTTGTTCCGCTGACACTGATGGAAGAATCGTGGGCACTGCAATACTCACCATACGTCTACTACAATGAACATAGCATCATCCTGTCGCAGGAACATCGTGACATGGTCATCAATCGGGATGCCTTTGCACGTCTGATTGCCTTCGTTGAGCAGTTTCCACATTACTTCGCTGGTTCGAACGCTGACCTGCCGATTGTTGGTGGATCGATCCTGACGCATGATCATTATCAGGGCGGACGCTATACGTTTGCGATGGACCGAGCAAAAACTTTAACATCCTTTACGTTCCCGGATCAGCCGACAGTCACTGGGGAGACATTACACTGGCCACTGAGTGTGTTGCGTCTGAAGAGTAAAGATGCGTCGGCATTACTCAATGCTGCGACGACCGTCTATGAGACATGGTTGACGTACACGGATGAGAGTCAAGAGATTCGTTCACATACTGGTGAGACGCGACACAATACTGTGACGCCGATCGCCCGTCAACGTGATGGACAATTCGAGCTCGATCTCGTCTTACGGAACAACCGGACGTCAGCAGAACATCCGGACGGTATTTTCCATACGCATGCCGATATTCACCACATCAAGCGAGAAAATATCGGTTTGATCGAAGTGATGGGACTGGCAGTCTTACCGGCACGCCTGCTTCAAGAGTTGCAACAGGTCGAACAGTTCATCACAGGTGAAGTCGACGAAGTAGCTGTCGCTCATGCTGACTGGGCACAGGAACTAAAACAAGCGTATGTCGGACAACATGTCACGACATACGTCGAGCAAGCAGTTGCTGCAAAATTCGTACGTGGTCTTGAGGACTGTGGTGTCTTTAAACAGACAGAGGAAGGTCAGGCGGCGTTCGGACGATTCGTTCAACTCGTGACGCGCCAACCAGTGGAGGAACAACGATGACACGACTACTGGAGAAAGAGTTGATTCGACATACATTACGTCAGGAAGGCATCGAAGTGACACTCTGGAACTATGGCGGCATTATCCAGGACATCCGGACGATTGATCGGGATGGTCATTTGGAAAGCGTCGTCTTAGGTCTAGAGACGGTGAAAGACTATCAACAACACTCGCCGTACTTCGGGGCAATCGTCGGACGCGTCGCTGGTCGAATCGGACAGGCACGTTTCGAAGTAGCGGGAGACGTTTATCCGCTCGTCGCAAACGACGGGGCGAATCATCTGCATGGTGGAATTCACGGATTTGATCAAGCGTGGTTTGATGTCATCGAAGCGACGGATACATTATTCCATTTGCGCTTAAAAAGTCCAAACGGAGAAGAAGGTTATCCGGGAACAGTCACACTCGATGTGTTTTATCGACTAAAAGATACGACATTGACACTTGAGATGTCGGCGGTGACGGATCAGACGACACCACTCAATCTGACGAATCATACGTACTTCAACCTATCTGGAAATGCGAAGCGAGATGTGTTAGATCATGTCTTGACGTTACCAAGCGACTGTTACTTACCGGTCCAGCCAGACGGCTTGCCGACAGGCGAACAACGGGATGTATCCGGAACCCCATTCGATTTCCGGAACGGTCAGTCGATTCGTAAGGGAATTACGCTTGAGCATCCTGAGACGATCGCTGTCGGAAATGGCTACGATCATCCCTTCGTGTTGCGGGATAACACACTTCGACTCGCAGATCCGGTATCCGGTCGTTTCGTCGACGTCACGACGAATCAGCCGACAGTTGTACTTTATACCGGAACGCAACTGTTGACCGATTATACGGTTCATGGTGTTCCTGCTCGACCATCACTTGGTTTATGCCTTGAAACACAAGTCCATCCGAATGCAGTCCATGAACCCGATTTTCCTTCAATCCTGTTATCACCTGGTGAGACCTATCACTGGAAAACAGCTTATCGTTTTAATGTAGTATCTTGAAATAAGCCCCGCTTCCCGTGTCCAATTGGACAGGGAAGCGGGGCTTATTTGTGGTAGAACAGGGAAGGAAAAGTCTCAATTCACAGACGTTGCTCGAGCGCGAGTAGCGTCCGCTTCATATTCAGTCCACCATGATAGCCGAGCAAATCACCTTTTTTGCCGATAATCCGGTGACACGGAATCGCAAGCAGTAATCGATTTTTACCGATTGCCGTGCCAATCGCGCGAGTCGCGTTCGGTCGGAAAAGACGTTCCGCGATATCGGAGTAGGTGGCGGTTTGACCGTACGGTACCGCACGTAGAGCATGCCAGACTTCAAGTTGAAACGGGGTACCGACTGGTGCGATCGGAAAGGACAGTGTCGTCGACTGCTGATTCAAGTAGGCCAGCAGTTGCTCCGTATATGGAGCAAGCGCGGTATCAGAAGCAATTCGTTCCGCCCGAGGCAAGTGTTTCCGCGACCAGTCATCGAATAAATCCTCCGGTTCATCCCAAGCACCGACATAACAGAGACCATCCGCTGTAGCGGCGACCGGAAACGTATGGGTGTTCCATTGCATGCGAGTGAAGTACAGTTCCATGACCATATTTTCCTTTCTACACGAAATGAAGTGACGCATCCCAAAGAGGTGCTTTTTGCGCAGAGGCACCTCTTTTGATTACGCGCGCGAACCGACCTGTTGACGTGGTGGAAGATGGATCGATTGACCAAATAAGGATTCCATCGATTCCGTCAAGGCTTCGACCCTACTCGGATGTGCCATGACAGGGAAGAGGAGATCTTCTCGTTTCGCTGTCAGTTCCAGTGCTTGGGTGAATTGACCGACGAGACGATGAGCATCGTCACCGATCATATGAATACCAAGGATCAGTGATGTCTGTTCGTCAGTGATGACCTTGACGAACCCACTGCCCCCTTCAATCGTCGTCGCTCCGTTTGCATTTAGTGGGAACTGTCCACTCTGAACAGTATGTCCGACTTCACGGGCTTCCTGTTCCGTCATCCCGACCGAAGCAATCGGAGGAAACGTTCGCAGAACGGTCGGATAATACGGTGTCGTCGGATCGACGTCTTGACCGGACAGGTGAGCTGCGGTCCGCTTCGCTTCGTGAATCGCACGAGTGGCGAACTGTGGACCCGGGGTCACATCACCGATCGCGTAAATATGCGGTTGATTGGTTTGTCCGTATGCGTCGACGGGGATCGTCCCGTCTTCTGCAAGTGTCACGCCGATCCGTTCGAGACCGAGCGTCAAACTGTTCGGAATCCGGGCGAGGGATTGGAACAGATAGGCGCCATGATAGGTGACTTCTTCACCGTTTTTCATGACCGTGACGGTCGCGTCTACTGAAGCATCGATCTGTGTCACGACATCCGACACGAGACGGATTTTTTGTTTTTTGAATGTCCGCTTCAGTTCCTTTTCAACGCTTGGTTCAAGCGACAATTGATCGGCAAACAACGTCACCTCTGTACCGAGAGCATGGAAACAGGCTGCGGCTTCAAGTGCTAATGTGTCGGAGCCAATGATCAATAAGCTGGTTGGTAACTGCTCGAGTTGATAAAGCTGTTCGGCATTCAGTCGGCACGATTCCTCGTGCTGGATGCTGTGACTACCGGTCGCGATGATGACATCTTGGAATCGATACGTATCGAACTGATGTCCCGACTCAACACCGATCCGGTCCTCTGACAGGAAGGAAGCTGCACCAGAAATATGCTCGATTTGATTCGCCTGACAGAGGGCGACGACACCTTGACGTAATTGCTGCACGACACGATTGCGGTAAGCATTCAGTTTACTGAAGTCATGGACAGTAGGGGTGGTGAATCCAAGGTCTTCAAGATGAGGCAAGCGTAACATTTCTTCTGCCGCATGCGCATAAACCTTGGACGGGATACAGCCTCGGTTCAAACAAAGTCCACCGAGTTCAGCTTGTTCAATCAGTGTCACCTTACGACCGCCTTGCGCAGCACGGATCGCTGCCGTGTAACCTGCGGGACCCCCACCGATGATCAGGAGATCCCGTTCTTGTGTAAGTTCGCCAACAACCATGTTAGATCAACTCCAAAAGTAGGGTAGTCGGATGTTCAATCAGTGAAACGAATCGATTTGTAAAGGCAACGGCCGTTGCCCCGTCTGCGACGCGATGATCGAACGACATCGACAAATTCATCATCGAGCGGACGACGATTTGATCGTCTTCATCGACACAGGCTCGTTTTTTCGTCTTGTGGAAGGCAATCAATGCCGTTTCCGGATAGTTGATGATTGGTGTAGCCCCCGTACTGCCCAGTGGACCAACATTGCTCATCGTAAAGGTACTTGGCTTTAAGTCCGCTGCACGTAAGGCACCGTTTTGAGCACGTTGTTGCAACGAGATCAGTTGATCATGCAATTCCGTCAGTGAGAGCCGATCGGCATGACGGATGACTGGCACCATTAACCCGTCTGGTGCCTCGGTTGCCATGCCAAAGTGGAAATCCTGCTCTAATCGAATACATTCATTCGCTTCATCGAGTTTGGCATGGAAGACAGGATAGTCTTTTAAGGCAACGATCAAGGCTTTGATGAAGAAAGCATTGATGTTGATATTTCGTCCAGCGGTTTTCCATTCTGCGCGTAGTGCGAGCAAGCGCGTCATGTCAACTTCCTCAAAGTGGGTGACGTGCGGAATCGTGTACAGCGACTGAGTCATCTTTTTCGCGATTTGCTTACGAATGCCGCGGAACGGAATCGTTTCCGGTGATGTTTCTTGGTATGTGACCTCTTCAATAATCGGTGTAGCTGTCTCTTGTGGAGCAGTAGTAGCCTGGACGAAGCGAAGCACATCGTCCTCTGAAACTCGACCTGATGGATCCGAAGCCGTCACAGCTTCGATATCAATCCCGTGGTCACGAGCAAGTTTTCGCGTATACGGTGTCGCTAGGACACGTTTTGATGGAGATGCTTGAGCAGGTGGGGCCGCGACAGCGACAGGCGCTGGTTCAGATACGCGCGACACTTCAGGTTTTACCGCGACCGGCACTTCAGAAGCGTTACTTGCTTCGATGTGCAACAACGTCGTACCGACTTGCACCGTCTGACCGACCGGAATGATGATTTTCTTGACGATTCCGGAGACAGGAGCCGGTAGTTCAGCGACCATCTTATCGGTCGCAACCTCAACGACCGGTTGATCGGTCGTGACGTGGTCTCCGACTTGAACGAGATAATGCGCGATTTCACCTTCCGTCATACCTTCCCCGACATCATGTAACTTGACTTCGATCATGGGACTCAGCTCCTTAAAACTCGACCGTACGCTGAATCGTCGCAAGGACTCGTTCCGGCGTCGGAATGTAATGGTCTTCGAGGGCGAACAGTGGAACCGGAACATCAAAACCTGTCACACGGGCAATTGGTGCCCGTAAATAAAGAAACGCCGTATCGTTGATCAACGTGACGAGATCATTCCCGAGACCACCCATCGCTGCGGCTTCATGCACGATGACGGCACGACCGGTCTTTTGAACGGAAGCAGCGATTGTGTCCCGGTCAAGCGGATAGAGCGTCCGTAAGTCGAGGACTTCGCAAGAAATACCGCGTTCCTGTGCAGCCATCGCTGCCTTGTGAGCCACTTGGACCATTGCCCCCCAAGCGATCAACGTCACGTCCGTCCCTTCACTGACGCAGCGCGCTTTTCCGATCTCGACGGTATAGGACTCGCTCGGTACGACTTCCTTGAATGAACGGTAACTACGCATCGACTCGAGGAACAACACGGGATCTGGATCTTCAATCGCAGCAATCAATAACCCTTTTGCGTCGTACGGTGTCGCGGGACAGACGACCTTGAGACCGGGCATTGATGTAAAGAGCGCCTCCGTACTATCGGAATGGATTTCCGGTGCCCGGATGCCGGCACCATAAGGCGCACGAATGACCATCGGCACACTATAGCGTCCCATCGTTCGCATCCGGATACGAGAGACATGGGTCATGATTTGTTCATAGGCAGGGTAGATGAAGCCGAGAAATTGAATCTCGACGATCGGTTTAAAGCCATTGATGGCAAGACCGATCGATGTACCGACGATGCCGGCTTCACTGAGCGGTGTATCAACGATCCGGTCTTCACCGAACTCTTCTTGTAAGCCGTCCGTCGCTCGGAAGACGCCACCGTTTTTTCCGACATCTTCTCCAAGAACGAGTGTCGTCTCATCCTCCGACAATTTTGTCCGCAGGGCATCCGTGACAGCTTGAACGAGTGTCATCTCTGTTTGACGATTGATTGGTGTTGCCATCTCATTTCCCCCTTGCTAGCAAATACGCTTCTTTTTGTTGCTGGACATCAACCGGTAAAGTCGCGTACGTATAATCGAACAAGTCATTGATGTCTGGCGCCTTGAATTGCTCCATCGCAGCTACTGCCGCTTCGACTTCTGTTTGATGCCGTTCCTGCAGCTGTTGCATCCATGTTTCGTCAAAATAGCCTTGGTGTTTTAAGAAGTGTTCGAGTCGATCGAGCGGATCAACTCGGTCGCGCGAGCGTGCTTGATCCCGGTATTTTGTTGGATCATCTGCTGTCGTATGGGCACCAAACCGCCACGTGACAGCTTCGATCAATGTTGGTCCACCACCAGAGCGGGCACGTTCAACGGCTGCTTGCATCGTAAAATAGACGGCAAAGGCATCGTTTCCATCAATCCGAACACTCGGCATCCCGTAGGCAATCGCTTTTTGCGCAATCGTCTCAGAATGCATCTGTTTTTCGATCGGAACAGAGATCGCGAACTGATTGTTTTGGTTAAACAGGATGACTGGTGCTTGGAAGACGCTTGCAAAGTTCATTCCTTCATGGAAATCCCCTTCAGACGTCGCTCCGTCACCAAAGTAGGCGACCGCGACATTCGTCGTGCCTTTTCGTTTTTCCGCCCATGCGGCACCGACGGCATGCGGAATTTGCGTTGCAATCGGCACAGCAGGAGGAAAGATGTGTTTCTCAGACGGGACGCAGCCTTCAACACGACCGTTCCAGTAGAGGAGTGTCCGCACCATGTCGGCACCGAACGTCAACGTTGCGCCGTGATCCCGGTACGTCGGGAACAACCAGTCTTGATCGGACAACGCGAGTGCACTACCGACTTGCGCTGCCTCTTGTCCTTCGAACGGTGCATAAGTGCCGAGGCGCCCTTGGCGTTGTAAGTTGATCGCCTTCCGGTCGAACGCCCGGATCCGGTGCATCTGTTCATATAGGGTGAGGGCAAGCTCTTTTGTCAGATCGTGTTCTTTTGAGGCGTCGATGATACGACCTTCTTCATCGATAATGCGTTGAATCGGAAAATGTTGCTCCATGTCAGTCCCTCCTTCAGTGGTTACGGATATCCCATTTTGGTTTTGTCGTGTTCGTGAAGATGTTGTTGTGTTTCGCCCGAATCTGCATCCGTTTTTCACACATCCGGTTCGCCGCTTCGACCGTCGTGATGTTTTCTGCTTGCGACTCTTTGAAGACTTCGAGAACTGCGTCATAGATGTGACGCGTTTTTAGGAGAACCCGTTCGTGATTTGCTCCATACAGTTCGTCTGCCACTTGGATCAGCCCACCACCATTGACGATATAGTCTGGGGCATATAAGATGCCACGATCCATCAAGACGTGCGCAAGTTGTTCTTCCGCGAGTTGGTTGTTCGCCGAACCACAGATGGCTTTGCACGGTAAGAGCGCGATGTTTTGAGCGTGAATGACACCACCGTATGCACACGGGACAAAAATATCAGCATCCGTCAGATGAATTTCATGAGGCGAGACGACGCGAACCGTGCCAGGCGCCATTTCAGCTTGGGTTACGATTGCTGCTAGTGCCGCTTCATTGACGTCAGAGACATAAATCGTCGCCCCGGCGAGCAACAGTTGTTCGGCGACCTTAAAGCCGACTTTTCCGAGTCCTTGGATCGCGTAGGTTGCCCGACTTAATTCATCTGAACCGAATAACGTCTCGATCGTCGCCCGTAATCCATAGACGACACCTTCAGCCGTTGGAATCGATGAATCACCACTACCACCAAATGCTTCCGGAATGCCGACGATCCGTGATGTTTCTCGGCTAGCATGAACGAAATCATCCATCGTCGTGCCCATGTCCGTTCCCGTGTAGAACCGACCACCGAGCGAATCGACGAAGCGACCGAAGGCACGGAAAAGCTCTGGTGATTTATCCGTCGCTGGATTACCGATGATGACGGCTTTACCACCACCAAAATCAACATCAGCGGCAGCGCATTTATACGTCATACCGCGCGACAAACGCAGCACATCGTCAAGTGCTTCATCAACAGAAGCATAAGGCGCCATGCGGCATCCACCGAGAGCAGGACCGAGCGTCGTATCATGAATGGCGATGATGGCTTGTAACCCCGAGACAGGGTCGTTGCAAAAGACGACTTGTTCGTGACCAGCGATTTTTTCCATGATCGAGAGCGTTGGATTCGTAGATGGGTTTAACATGTTCATAGTAGAGTCCTCCTCTATCAAATATAAGTAAGCGCTTTCATTTTGTCGGAACATTATTTTGTAATTTTTCTTGAATCCGGCTTTTTTCTAAAATGAATTGTGTGACTTCCCCTGTACCGATGATCGTTTGTCCGTCTCGGACTTCAATGCTCGCGTCAACGCGACGTGAGGTCATCGACGTTACTGTCGCGGTTATGATCAATCGTGCTCCTTCCGCTGCCATACCAAGATGCTTCAGTGAAACTGCACCCCCAACACCTTCTTCACCAGCTTCTAGGTAAGGCAAGATCAGTTGACGTGCTGCCCATTCCATGTGATAAACCATCGAAACGGTGGAGTATGCTGGATGAACGAGCTGACCTTCGAATCGTGCAAACATATCTTCCGAGACGACCGCTTGAATCTCTGCTGTATCCCCGACAGCTAACCCTAGTTTCATCGTGATCCCCTTTCACAACACAGCATCTTTATTCAACCAAGTGGTCTTACCAAAAATAGTATAACACTTGTCACACGATATTTTATCAACCCGTTACAAAATGAGCAAATCATTTCAAAAATATTTTCCAAAAAAAGACTATATATCATGAAATCTCTTGTTTAATGTTGATTATTTTATCGATAAGGTGCGTTGAAGTGATAAAGTGAGAATCGTTTGGGAGCATTTAACAAAACAAGATTGACAACATTGTGAACGTATCGTACGTTAAACATATAACTAAAAAAAAACGACCGTTTTATTATTGTATACATGATGAGGAGGTGCAGATATGTACGATCAACATCACGAAACGATGGATGCTGAAACGCGGGAGCAGCTACAGATGGAGCGATTACGTCAAACGATGGAACACATCACGCGCGTCCCGTTCTATCAAGAACGTCTGCAGACCTTACAGATGACGGCGAACGATTTTCAAACGATCGAGGATCTACGAAAGTTTCCCTTCACACGTAAACAAGATTTACGCGATCATTATCCGTTCGGACTATTTGCCGTCGAACGAGAACAGGTCACCCGGATTCATGCCTCGTCTGGAACGAGCGGTAAACCGACCGTCGTCGGATATACGCAAGAAGATTTAGATGACTGGGCCGGTGCCGTGGCACGCAGTTTAGTCTTAGCCGGTGGATCACCAGCTGATTTGCTGCACAATGCGTATGGTTACGGATTGTTCACAGGTGGTCTCGGGCTTCATGCAGGAGCAGAAAAACTAGGCATGACGATCTTACCGATTTCCGGTGGCAACACGGATCGCCAAATCACATTGATCGAGGATTTCCGACCGGACGGAATCTGTGGTACGCCTTCGTATATTTTACGCTTGGCAGAACGCATGATTGAACGTGGTATCGATCCACGGAAAACAGGTATGCGTTATGGCATCTTTGGGGCCGAGCCCTGGTCTGAGGAGATGCGGCAGACACTCGAACAGACCTTTGATCTGCAGGCACTCGATATCTATGGACTCAGCGAAATCATGGGACCGGGTGTCGCGATGGAGTGTCAAGAGCAAGCAGGTCTGCATATCATGGATGACTTATTCATTACGGAAGTCGTCGATCCCGTTACGGGGGAACCGTTACCAGATGGCATGGTCGGGGAACTCGTTTTTACAAGCTTGAAAAAGAAAGCGCTTCCAATCATTCGATACCGGACAGGCGACTTAGCTTCGATCACGCGTAAAGTGTGTGCTTGTGGTCGGACGACGACACGAATGTCACGTGTCAAAGGGCGGACGGACGACATGCTGATTATCCGAGGGGTCAACGTCTTTCCGTCAGAAATCGAGCGGGTCTTGCTCCAACAACCGGACGTGACGCCACATTATCAAATCCAACTCGTACGTAAAGCCGGACTCGATGCCGTTGAGCTACATATCGAATTCGAAAATATCTCAGAACGACAAATGCGTTCGATATGTGACGCCATCAAGTCGGAATGTCTCATTTCCATTGATCTCGTCTGTCACCCGCATCAAGGGTTACCACGATCGGAAGGTAAAGCCGTCCGGGTCGTTGATCGACGCTCGACATCACTCGTCTGATTCAAAGGAGGAACTAGCATGTATGATGCAACACAACTGTTCGAACCCGTCCAACTGACGGAAGACGAAAAATTAGCACGCTTCAAGGAACGAATCGAGCAAGGTGAAAAGATCGAAGCTGATGACTGGATGCCTGCTTTTTACCGAGACACACTGATTAAACTGATTTCGATGCACGGTATCAGTGAAATCATGGGTGCACTTCCGGAAAAAGAATGGGTTCCAAAAGCACCATCGCTTCGACGAAAACTTGGCATCATGGCGAAGGTCCAGGATGAGATGGGACACGGGCAATTGTTGCTTCGTGTCGTTGAGGATTTGATGAAGCCGTATGGCAAGACACGTGGGGATTTGATGGATGATTTATTTACGGGACGATTGAAATTTCACAACGTCTTCCACATGCCGACACGGTCATGGGCCGATGCCGGAATGATTGGTTGGCTTGTCGATGGGGCGGCAATTATCACGCAGACGAACATGCTCGGCGCTTCGTACGGACCGTACGCGCGTGCCTTGCAACGGATCTGTGCAGAGGAAGTCTTCCACGCACAACATGGGGAGTCAATCATCATGGCACTCGCAGAAGGAACACCGGAACAGCGGGCAATGATTCAAGAATCACTGGATGAGTGGTGGGAATCCTTGTTGATGTTCTTTGGACCAGCCTCGAAAGAGACGACCGGGACATCGAAACAGGACGTGACGATCGCTTATAAGATTCGGACGAAAACGAATGAAGAGCTCCGGCAAAACTTCTTTACAAAGTACGTGCCGCGGATTCGTTCGCTCGGACTCGTCATTCCAGACCCGACGTTACGTTTTGATGAAGAGACAGGGCAATGGGAATACGCACAGCCGGACTGGACGAAATTCAAGACGATCATCCAAGGTGGAGGACCGCGTTCGAAAGAGCGACTAGATCTGCGCCGGACATCTTATGAGAATAATGCTTGGGTACGGGATGCACTCGCTGAAACGAAGGCATGAGAGGGGAAGGTACGATGAACGAGACGTTCTATCACGAATTCGAAGTCTTTAGCAAACGGACGCCGAACGCGGCGTTCACGCATCAATTCAGTTTACTTGCTCCAAATAAAGAGATGGCGTTACTGATGGCACAAGAAAACTTCATGCGCCGGGAACCAGTCGTCGATATCTGGGTCGTCAAACGTGAAGATATCCGTGGTTTGTCACCCGATGAAAAGCAGATGCTCCAACGCCTTGATAATAAGGACTACCGGACGACTAAAGGATATGGCTACTTGAAGAAAAAATGGCGGCATTACGAGCAACAGATGCTCGATGAAAAAGAAATCATGTCGTGGCAAGGAGGCGATTCCAAATGACGGAACAAGAACGGACGGCACTCGCCTCCTTACTTTATCAACTCGCAGATGATGATTTCCTCTACGCGTATCGTGGTTCGGAATGGCTCGGACTTGCACCGCATATCGAAGAGGACGTCGCTTCATCCTCAATCGCGCAAGATTCGATGGGGCACGCGGCGATGTATTACCAACTCCTTGAGGAACTTGGTGAAGGGAATGCCGATGCGTTAGCCCACGTCCGCTTGGCACATGAACGGAAGAACTCGATTCTTGTCGAACGTGTCAATGGACCCGGCTACTATATGGAAAAACCCGAATATGACTGGGCATTCGCTGTCGTCCGGAACTATTGCTACACGGTCGCGAAAAAGATCCGGATTGATGCGTTGAAATCGAGCAGTTACGAGCCCCTTGCTGCTGCTGCCGTCAAGATCAATATGGAGTTGTACTATCATTTGCTGCACTGGCAAACGTGGTTCACCCAGCTCTACCAATCGACGGAGACAGCTCGCCAGAAGATGGATGCAGCCCTAGAAAAAGTCCTCTACGACTTCGGCGACATGTTCGATTATGGCGAACACGGTCAACTGATCGAAGAGATGCGGTTGATTGAAGGGCAAGGGATTTTACTTGATCGTTGGTATCAGACGATCACACCGTTACTCGTCGAATTGAACGTGACCCTCCCAGAAATGCAGATGACACGCAACGGGCGGGACGGCGATCACACGGAAGACTTGAATGATGCACTCGCGACACTCGGAGAAGTCTATCTGATTGACCAAACGGCGACGTGGTGAAAGGAGAGGGAAGCATGACGACGACACTTCAACATGCGATCCGTGAAGCCCTGAACGGGGTGAAGGATCCAGAAATCGATAGCGTCAGTATTTTAGATCTTGGCATGGTCGAGACGATGGACGCGGAAGCGACGGCGCATGGCTACACGGTGCACGTCACGCTTCTCCCGACGTTTCTCGGTTGTCCGGCGCTTGAAATCATTAAAAAAAATACCGAAGCTGCCTTGCAGGTGATTCCGAACGTCGAACAGGTCGATGTCCAGTTCCGGTTTGATCCACCGTGGACATCGGACCGAATCACAGAACAAGGGATGCAAGGATTAAAAGCATTCGGCATCGCACCCCCTCGATTCGAACAAGGAAAGTGGGAGATTGACTGTCCGTATTGTGGATCAACGTATGTGACGATGGAAAACTTATTCGGACCGACGGCATGTCGAAGTATTCTCTACTGTAAATCGTGTAAAAATCCATTCGAGGCGATGAAACCCGTCTCTACTCTCATGTGAAGGAAGGTAATCAATATGGCAAAATTAATCGCATTGTACAAACACCCGGAAAACAAGGAAGCATTCGATCAGCATTACTTTGAAGTCCATGGTCCGCTAACAGCAAAAATTCCAGGACTAAAAGAAATGAACGTCACAAAAATCGTTGGTTCACCAATGGGTGGAGACGGAAAGTACTACTTAATGTGCGAGATGGTCTATGAAAGTCAGGAAGCGATGCAAGCTGGCATGCGTTCTATTGAAGGAAAAGCGTCAGGGAAAGACTTGATGAGCTTTGCGGGGGATCTCGTCACATTGATGATTGGTGAAGATGTCCATGCCGACACAACAGTACGTTAAGACGGAAATGGTTGGTCGGATCGGTCGAATTCGCCTCGACCGGACGGCACGATACAATGCGCTGAACCGGACGATGGTCCGCGAAATCGTCGAGGCGATGGAGATATTTGATCGTGACGATCAGGTGACGGTCATCGTCTTGACGGGAAACGGAAAGTCGTTTTCAGCAGGTGCTGATATCGAGGAGATGCTCGAAGCGACACCGATCTCGATGGAACTCCTCGATCCGTTCGCGGACTGGGACCGGATCAGCCGAATCAAAAAGCCGATCATTGCAGGTGTCCATGGTTTCGTCCTTGGCGGCGGTTTCGAACTCGCACTTGCTTGTGATTTAATCTACGCCGATCCTGCGACACAGTTCGGTTTTCCAGAAGTCGGACTCGGCGTCATGCCGGGAGCAGGCGGGACGCAACGTTTGACGAAATGCATCGGTCGGACGCGGGCGCTCGAATGGCTCTTCACGGGTGACCGGATGCAGGCAGACGAAGCAGAACGACTTGGCATCATCAATCGAGTGACGATGGACGTTGAAGCGACGGTGCTTGCGATGGCAGAGCGGTTATCGAACCAGCCGAGCATGGCGTTACGACTGATCAAGGACGCAGCAAACAAAGCCGTCGATTTGTCGTTACAAGATGGCATGGAGCACGAACGCCGGAACTTCTATCTGTTGTTCGCAACAGCCGATCAAACAGAAGGTATGCAAGCTTTTCTCGAAAAACGCCCACCGATTTTCAATCAACAGGAACAGGAGTGAATACAATGTCGACAGTACATGAAAAAACACTTGAAATGAAACGGTCCGTCTATCATTTGCTCATTAACGGCGAACAAGTCGAAGGTGCAACAGGCGAGACATTTAAAACATATAATCCGGCAACAGGTGAAGTGATTGCAGAAGTTGCAAAAGCGTCGAAGGAAGACGCTGATCGTGCCGTTCAAGCCGCACGGGATGCGTTTGATCACGGGAAGTGGAAGATGTGGCCAGTCGGACGCCGCGCGCAAATCTTAAATAAGATTGCGAGCATCATGCGTTCCCGCTTCAACGAAATCGTCGAACTTGAGATTCTCGATACAGGGAAATCACTAGCAGCGGCGCAAGGACAAGTCACGCAAGCGATTGAAGACTTTGAGTTCTACGCAGGTGCGATCGTCGGTCACCGCGGTGTCGTCAATAACGTGCCGGGACAATTCCATAACTACACAGAAAAAGAAGCGGTCGGTGTTTGTGCGCAAATCATCCCGTGGAACTATCCGTTGATGATGGCAGCTTGGAAAGTCGCACCAGCAATCGCAGTCGGTTGTTCGGTCGTCGTCAAACCAGCGACGTTGACTCCGTTGACAGCGATCATTCTTGGTGAGATTTGTCTAGAAGCTGGTGTACCAGCGGGTGTCGTCAACGTCATTCCGGGATCTGGACGCGAGATCGGTAACCATCTCGTCGAGCATCCTCACGTCGATAAAGTCGCCTTCACGGGCTCGACACCAGTCGGTAAAGACATTATGGGACGTGCGTCCGAGACGTTAAAACGAGTCACGCTCGAACTCGGTGGGAAATCGCCGAACATCGTTTTTGAAGATGCAGACGTGACAGCAGCTGTTGATGGTTCGTTGTTCGGAATCTTCTATAACAGCGGTCAATCGTGTGAAGCACGCTCGCGTTTGTATGTTCACGAAGAGATTTACGACGCGTTCATGGAGCAATTCGTCGCGAAGACAAAACAACTCGTTCTCGGCAATCCATTTGATAAAGGGACACACGTCGGAGCGATCATCGACCAACAACAAGTCGATGTCATCGATGGATACGTCCAGTCAGCGAAAGCAGACGGAGCGACAATCGTCACAGGTGGTCATGCGACAGCACCAGAAGGATACGAAAAAGGCTTCTGGTACGCACCAACGATCATCACGGACGTCACGCACGAGATGAAAGCGGTCAATGAAGAAATCTTCGGACCGGTCGTCGTCGTCATGCCGTTCAAAGATGAAAAAGAAGCGATTCGTTTAGCGAACGACACATCGTTTGGACTCGGATCAGCGGTTTGGACAAAAGACGGTGCAAAAGCGACGCGCGTTGCCAACCAAATCAAAGCCGGTATCGTCATGGTCAACTGTCCGTTTTCTGCTTTCCCAGGTACACCGTTTGGTGGGTATAAACAATCAGGATTCGGTCGTGAACTCTGTATCGAAACACTTGATCTGTACACAGAAACGAAGAGTATCTTGTCGTATTACGGCAGTCGTCCACTCAATCCGTTCGGACTATAAGCAAGAGGGAAGGCTGGAGTTCCGTCGGGAAGTCCAGCCTTTTTTAACAGCACAGGGGATAAGGGGGAAATCAGATGGTAGAACAAATCGTTGTCGTCGGATCCGGCGTCATGGGACGTGGCATTGCGTACGTTGCCGCACACCGTGGATTTCAGGTGACACTCGTTGATATTAAAGAAGCGTATGTCGAAAGTGCCTATCAAGAACTCGAACGCATCGCGGAGAAAGGCATCGCGCGGGGGAAAATGTCCGCGAGTGAAGTCGAGGGACTGTTCGATCGATTAAGTTTGTCGACGGATTTAGCAACAGCTGCACAACAAGCGGATCTCGTCATTGAGGCGGTACCGGAACAACTCAGCATCAAACAGCAAGTCTTTGAAACGTTAGAAGCGAATGCACGTCCGGACTGTTACTTTGCGACGAACACGTCGACGATGAGTCCGACGGAAATTGCCTCTTTTACGAACCGGGCGGACCGGGTCATGGCGATGCATTTCTTCAATCCGGTTCATTTGATGCCACTGATCGAGCTCGTTCGTGGTCTTGAGACGTCGGATGAGACGGTTGCTGCCTTAGAGCAAGTGGCGCGTCAAATGCAAAAGGAAACGGTCGTCATCCGTGAGTTTCCCGGTTTTGTGACTTCACGGATCAGTGCGCTCGTCGGAAACGAAGCGTTCTACATGTTACAAGAAGGACTCGGGACACCAGAAGAGATCGATAAAGCGATCAAACTCGGCTTAAACTACCCGATGGGACCCTTCGAACTGGGTGACTTGGTCGGACTCGATACTCGACTCCACAACTTAAAGTATCTCCATGAGAAACTCGGTGAAAAATACCGTCCGGCACCACTGCTTGAACAGTATGTCAAAGCCGGTCGACTCGGTCGTAAAACAGGTCGTGGGGTTTACGACTACACGAATCGTGAGGTGACGTCATGAAACGTGTTGCCATCATCGATGCCGTTCGGACACCAATCGGTCGCTATAACGGCGCGTTGCGTCAAGTTCGCCCGGATGATTTAGGGGCACGTGTCATCGAAGCGTTGCTGAAGCGCAATCCACAAGTCGATCCAAAGACGATCGAGGAAGTCATTTTCGGCAATGCGAATCAGGCGGGGGAAGATAACCGGAACGTCGCCCGGATGTCCGGACTGCTGGCTGGTCTACCGGTCGAAGTCGCTGGTACGACGATCAATCGCTTATGTGGATCAGGACTCGATGCTGTCATCGCAGCCGCTCGCGGAATTGCCCTAGGTGAAGGGGACATCTATATCGCTGGAGGAACGGAAAGCATGACACGTGCACCGTTCGTCCTCGCGAAGCCGGATCAAGCCAACCCGCGTGGCAATCAGACGATGTATGATACGACGATTGGCTGGCGGTTCGTCAATGATCGCTTAGCAGATCAATATGGAACGGATTCGATGCCGGAGACAGCTGAGAACGTCGCCCGTCAGTACGGCATCTCACGCGAAGCACAGGATGACTTTGCGTTTGAGAGTCAGCAACGCGCAAAACGAGCCATCGAGGCAGAGCGCTTCACGGAAGAGCTAGTTGCGGTTACGCAAACGGATCGGAAAGGCAACGTCAGCGTCTTCGACCGCGATGAACATCCTCGTCCTGAGACGACACGTGAGAAACTGGCGACACTTCGTCCGTTATTCCCGAACGGTACCGTGACGGCGGGGAATGCATCTGGTGTCAACGACGGTGCGTCGGCGTTGTTATTGATGAGTGAAGAAAAAGCAAACGAACTCGGTTTGACGCCGCTTGGGTATTACCGGGCGAGTGCGACGGCAGGGGTCGAACCTGCCATCATGGGGATCGGACCGATCGACGCGACGAAAAAAGTCCTCCGACGGGCAGGGTTGACGGTCGAACAGCTCGATCAAATCGAGTTGAACGAAGCGTTTGCGGCTCAAAGTCTTGCCTGTATCGAAGCACTTGGTTTACCAAGCGAAAAAGTCAACGTCAACGGCGGTGCGATTGCCTTCGGTCATCCACTTGGTGCAAGTGGGGCGCGGATTTTGACGACGTTATTGCATGAGATGCGCCGGACGAACCGGACGTATGGTCTCGCGACGATGTGTGTCGGAGTCGGACAGGGTATCGCACTCGTCGTCGATCGGGAGGGGCTCGTATGATTCACTTAGAACGAGAAGGCTATATCGCAATCGTTCGGATTGATCGTCCAGAACGTTTGAACTGTCTCGATTATCCGACGCTTGTCGCTTTGCAAGAACAAGTCGATGCGTTATCGGTCGACCCGGAAGCGCGGGTCGTCCTGTTTACGGGAACGGGGAAAGCATTTAGCGCCGGCGCCGATTTAAAAGAACGCGTGCATTTAAACGAAGAAGAAGTCCGGCGCAATGTCCTTGCGATCCGGAATGTCTTCACTTCGATCGCACAATTGCCGCAACCAACAATCGCAGCCGTCAACGGTCACGCGCTCGGCGGTGGGTTCGAGTGGATCCTTGCCTGTGATTTCCGTTTTCTCGTCGAGGATGCACTCGTCGGCTTGACGGAAACTAGCTTCGGGATCATTCCAGGAGCCGGTGGAACACAACGCTTGCCACGACTGATTGGGGAGACGCGGGCAAAGGAATTGATCTTCACAGCGAAAAAAATCGATGCGATGACAGCAGAACGGTACGGACTCGCGACAGCCGTCGTCGCCCGGGAAGCGTTGATGACGACCTGTCTTGAGTTTGCCGGTCAGATGTTACAGAATGGTCCGATCGCCTTGCGCCAAGCGAAGCGAGCGATTGATCAAGGGCGGGATGTCTCACTCGAAGAAGGACTACAGCTCGAAACAGAAGCTTATGAAGTCGTCATTCCGACGGCTGATCGTCAGGAAGCGCTACAAGCCTTCGCTGAAAAACGACCACCGCGCTTTGAAGGAAGATGAGGATGGTCGACGTTTGAAATAAACCGTATACTAACGATACACACTATGAACGACTGAAGAGAGAGTGAATACCATGAGTGCGAACACCCAATCGATGATCTTTACGATTTACGGCGATTACATTCGCCATTACGGCAATCAAATCTGGGTCGGGAGTTTAATTCGACTCGTCAAAGAGTTCGGACATAACGAACAGGCCGTTCGGGTTGCTGTGTCCCGAATGGTTAAACAAGGCTGGCTCGTCTCCGAGAGACAAGGAAATAAAAGCTTCTATTCATTGACACCACGTGGGGTGGAACGGATGGAAGAAGCAGCGCGCCGGATCTACAGATCAACACCGCACGACTGGGACGGGAAGTGGCGGACGTTAATGTACACGATTCCTGAGGATAAGCGACAGATTCGCGATGAGCTCCGTAAAGAACTGACGTGGAGTGGGTTTGGCAACTTATCAAACGGGGTCTGGATTTCGCCGAATCCGCTTGAAAAAGAGGCGGAACGATTGATTGAAGCGTACGAAATCGAAGAGTATGTCGATTTCTTCGTCGGTGAATACCACGGTCCAAAGCAAGACCAATCCCTTGTTGAGCGCGCTTTTCCACTCGAGGAATTGCAGGAACGTTACGAAACGTTCATCACGGATTATAGCCGGCAATACATCGTCCATCAGAGTCAGATCCAACTAGGAGAAATGACGGATGAGCAGTGTTTCGTCGAACGGACGATGCTCGTACATGAGTACCGAAAATTCCTCTTCACGGATCCGGGACTCCCGCAAGAACTATTACCGGATGCTTGGAGCGGACACCATGCGGCACTGTTGTTCGAGCAATATTACCGTCTGCTTGCGCAACCAGCGAGCCGCTTCTTTGAATCAATCTTTGAAGAGACACACGATGTGTCACAACGTAGCGCTTCGTATGATGCAACAGAACACCCGCTGTTTGCGGAACGATGATATACAAAAGAGCGGGACGGATCGCGCGATCCGCCCCGCATTCGTGTCATTCAGATGTGTTTTGTTCGGTTGATCCTGCGAGAATGTTTCGGAAAGCGTAACCTTTATCGACATAGGAATCAATCGACTCCTGAATCATCGCGAGGTCCGCTTCCGTCAGTTCACGCACGACTTTACCCGGTGAGCCGATGATCAGCGAACGGGGTGGGAAGACTTTTCCTGATGGAATCAACGTGTTCGCCCCGATGATGCATTCTTCACCAACATCTGCGTGATCAAGAACGGTCGCGCCCATTCCGACGATCGAACGACGTCCGATTTTACAGCCGTGTAAAATCGCGTTATGTCCGACCGTCACTTCATCCTCGATGACGACAGGTGCGCCTTCGTACAGATGAATCGTTGCGTTGTCTTGGATACTGCAGCGTTTGCCGATTGTAATCGGTCCTTCGTCACCGCGTAATACAGCGTTGAACCAGATGGTAGACTCGGAACCGATCGTGACGTCTCCAATCAGATAAGCGCCAGGAGCGATGAATACATCGGATGCTACGTTCGGATGAATCGATTGATACGGAATCTTCATAACAGAACGACCTCATTTCTAGGATAAGATGAACTACTATTCATTCCCTGTCAGTATATCATGCGGTGGGAGTCGAGAACGGAGGAAAGATATGTTTCCGATTTGTGAGCTATTCAACATTCGTTATCCATTGATCCAAGGAGGGATGGGTAACATTAGTCATGCAGCACTCACGGCAGCGGTGTCGAATGCCGGAGGACTCGGAACGCTTGGGTGCGGTACGTTGTCGGTCGATGAAGTAGCGTCTCGGATTCAGGAGACACGAACCCTGACGGAGCAACCATTTGCCTTGAACATCGCGATTCGTGTATCTCCTTATACGGAAGCACTGATCAATCTCGCGATTGCAGAAAAGATTCCGGTCGTCTCTTTGTCGGCAGGAAATCCGGCACCATACATAGAGCGACTACAAGCCGCTGGCATCAAAACGATTGCGGTCGTCGCCTCGGTCAAACAGGCAGTAAAGGCAGAACAGGCAGGCGCTGATGTACTCGTAGCAGAAGGGGTTGAAGCGGCAGGTATCAATTCCCCGCTTGAACTGACGACCCTCACTTTGATTCCGCAGCTTGTCGACCGGGTCAAGATTCCGGTTCTTGCAGCGGGTGGGGTTGGCGATGGGCGTGGACTAGCAGCTGTCCTGTTGCTTGGTGCTGCCGGCGTCCAGCTCGGAACACGGTTGATCGCGACGGAAGATGCGAAGGTTCATCCAGTTTATAAATCGCGCTTAACGGATGCGACAGATACCGATACACGCATCATCGGGCGCTCCGTTGGATTTGTCCGACGTGTCCTTGATGGTCCTTACGTCGAACACCTCACAGCCGAGACACCTACTGCTTTTCTCGATCAGACGAATGAGTCGTATCATATTACAGGCGCTCTTGAAGGCGATGAAGAGAAAGGATATGTCAACGCTGGACTGGTTGCCGGTTTGATTCGTGATGTGCCAACGGTTGCTGAGTTGTTTACGCGCATGATGGAGGAAGCAGAGGAACAGCTGAAGCGGACGACTGCTCGTTTTGCGACATGAACATACAATGATGACCCGTAAACCCGCTTGTGGAAAGCGGGTTTTTCATGTTTTTTTGAAAATGGGACATTTGTCCTTTTCAAGTGAGGCACGAATAAGGTCTACTCTAGTGTAGAGATTAAAGGAGGAGATGACGTGCAAGGAGTCGTGTTTGCTTTGATGAGCGGTCTGTTCATCGCCCTGCAAGGTATATTCAATGCGCGCCTTGCGACAGGCGTCGGACCGTGGTTATCCGTATTGATCGTCCACTTTGTTGGTCTGATGGGTTGTTTAGTCATTTATAGCTTCGTACGAGATCGGAAAATCGGCGGATTCCGTCAGTTACCGTGGATTTATGCGAGCGGTGGTTTGATTGGCGTGCTAGTCGTCGTAACGGAACTCACAGCGATCCAAAAACTCGGCATGACATGGGCGATGTGTTTGTTACTCGTCGCGCAGATTTTATGTGCCTTTCTGATTGATTTAAAAGGATGGTTCGGTGTCTTAAAAAAACAAGGAAATCGTGGTCAGTGGGTTGGTGTGGGTCTCATGCTTGCAGGAGTTGCGATTTTCTCACTTGCCTAAAGGGAGGGAACGAACATGGAAACCGTCATCCAACAATATGGACTGAATACGATTTTAACGGAAGAGACGCGCGCTTGGTTGCGTGAAGAAACCTTCCGAAAAGGAGAACTCCTCTGTACGACCGGTGCGACAATCGACCGGATGTACTTCATCGTCGCAGGCAAGGTCAAGATTTCTGCTGCTTCGTCAGAAGGGAAACAACGGATTTTACGATTCAAAACACCACTGACAGTGATTGGTGACGCCGAGTTCATCAATGAACGAGAAGTGTTGAATACAGTTGAGGCGGTGACCGATGTCGATGTGTTGAGCGTGCCGTATGCGATTTTACGCGAGCACAATACGACGAATGTCTTTCTGCAATTTTTACTACGAACAATTACAGCGAAATGGTATGCCGATTCGAAATCAGCGTCGCACCACGTACTCTATACGGTCGAGGAGCGATTTGCAGGCTACTTATTATCGATTGCGTCCGAAGCTAGTGACAGTTTGTTTTATCAGGAGATGCGGACGTCGAATCTACATGACGTCGCTGACTGGCTTGGAACGAGTTATCGTCACCTTAACCGGATCATCACGAAGTTGTGTGAGGAAGAGATCCTTGTTCGACGACGTGGCAAGATCATCATCGTCGATTTGGAACGGATTCGCGAGAAAGCGAACGGTAACAGCTATGAGTAAGGAGGAACGAACATGATAATAGGCATTGTGTGTGCCGTATTGGCTGGAATGTTAATCAGTTTGCAGACGGTATTGAATGCTCGGATGAGTGATGCATTCGGCGCATGGGCGACGACGACGCTGGTTTTCTTCGTCGGATTCATCGGAGCAAGCATCACGTATGTCCTGTTTCATGGTGGAACGATCGGGCAGATTCAAAACGTGTCACCACTCTACTGGTTCGGTGGACTCGTGGGTGTCGGTGTCGTCTTTTGTGTCATGCGCGGGATTCAATTGCTTGGTCCGTCCGTCGCGATTTCTGTCGTGTTGATTTCGCAGTTGAGCTTTGCCCTCGCTGTTGATACGTTCGGTTGGTTCGGTTTGCCGCAAATCGACTTATCGTTTGGTCAGCTCATCGGTCTCGCTGTCATGGTGTGTGGCATCTTCGTCTTGAAACGGTATCAAGTCGTGGCACCGGAACAACAGGCAAAGGATCAAGTAGAACGTGTTTCATAATAATTGAATACAGAACGGAGACAGTGGAGTTCCAATCCACTGTCTTTTTTGACTAATCTTCTATTTGTATCATGCGTTTTCTGAAATAGAGTGATAGGACAAAAATAAGAAGACCACAGTACAACATAATCGTCGTGATCGAAACGTGAAACGACAATAGAAACGAGAGGAGGGCGTAAGATAATGGAACGAGACCGTTGGACGATGCATTGACAACACTCATGACACGTCCCATCGTCTGTTCCGCACACTGAGACTGGATGAACGTAATGAAGCGAATATTGATGATGGAAGAAAGGACACCAAGCGATAACAGGATGATCAGGTACAACAAAATCTGCTGGGCTTGACTAAGCAGGAAGAAAAGCAAACCTAAGGCGCCAATTAATCGGACCGATGAGGTAAGCCCATTTGCTTTCGTCTGCGCAAAACCACTCCAGAGCGCCCCTCCGAGCATTCCCATTTGATAAGCCCCTTGCATATAACTTAAATCCATCGCATCTCCTTGGAGCACATCATGAACGAGTAAGGGGATTCCGAGTAAGAGTGGTCCAAAGAAAAAGAAATTGACACAGATGACAAGAAAAAGTGTCTGCTTGAGTTGCTGAAGGTTAAAGACGTAATGTAGCCCTTCTTTTAGTTCAAAGAGAGCTGAATGCTGAAGCGATCGCTTGATCTTAGATTCACGAATACCATACGTGAAAAGGAGCGTCAGACAGAGTGTCCCGAAAATCACGAGAAAGACGTGCGAGTAAGAAGAATAGCTGAGAATGACTCCACCAAGAATCGGACCTGAAAAGAGGGCGATTTGATTAGATGTCTGAATCAGTGAATTGGCTTTAGTGAGTTGTTCTTTCGGAACGAGTGTAGGAAGTAAGGAAGCATTCGCCGGCGAAAAGAATGCATCCACACTACCGAATAGAAAGGCGAATCCTAAAATCGTCAGCAATGTAAGCTGATCGGTATGAAGTAATGCGAGAAGACAGAGAATGAAACTGATTCGTAAAGCGCTCGAGATGCGCATGATCGTCGAACGTTTATAGCGATCGGATAAGACGCCACCGAATAACATGAGAAAAATACGGGGTAACAAGGTGGCCATGAGGACGAATCCAAGATATGACGCCTGGTTTAGCGTATGGATGACATACCATTGTTCAACAAACAGATAGGTTGATAGGGAGAGGGCAGAGCACATACCGGACCCCCATAAAAATAAAAAAGATCGATTTTTAAACAGCGATTGTTGCGTATCCATTTCAATAGGCAGCATGTGGCACCTCCGGTTTAGACGTCGTCATTCTCAAATAGTGGTTCATCAATTGCAAAGGCAGTCGTCATGATATAGAAGTGTTTTTTATCTTCTTCGTCTAGTGAAGGGGACCGTGTGAACTCGTCCAATAGAGCACGATATTTTGTAGCAAAGCGTTGAAAGTCGGCTTGAGACATCGTCAGTTCCTTTTGAAGTGATAAGCTCATCCAGTCCTCGACGTTCGAAGATGAAGGAGAAAAAGTAGCTGTCGGAGCCGTAAGAACGCGTGTCTTTGCCCGGTCTAGTACCTCAAGATACGACTGCCGGGTCGCTTCATTTGTCTCGACGAAGTTCAGTAGATGATCGGCAGGAATGTATCCTCGGGCAATCGCTTGATAGTATTTCAATAGATTGCCGCCCTGTTCTTCCGTCCGGACGAGGTGAATCAAGTCATGCTTTTCAAGTTCCCGTACGTGATAGAGGACCTTCGCGCGGGATAACGTCAGCAAGTGAGCTAACTGATGTACCGTGTGTGGTTTTTCGACGAGAAACATGAGGATTTTTGTTCGTAACGGATCACTGATCACTTTTAACTGTTCATAGCTCTCTAATATGTGAATCGCTTTTTGTTCCATACAATCATCTCCTTTTTAACCGGTTAATTTTTATTAACCGTAAAACAAAAGACTTCGTTTGTAAACGATTACAAATTTATGTAAGGGTGTTGGTAAAGAAGACATCATTTGTTTACATAAAAAAACTGATTCCATGACATCTCGATCATCCTCCACTTTTTACTGAAAGTAGGGGAAGAACGAGATGTTTGAAATCAGTTTCAGCTACTGTATATGGTTCGAGGTGATTAGACCGTCGTCGTATCTTTCCATTCCTGCTCGATGAAAGCATCGCGACCAGAAGCAGCACGATCTTTTTTATAGTGTTCTGGATTTTTCTTATGGAAGTCTTGATGGTACTCTTCCGCTGGATAAAATTCAGAAGCGGCATCAATCCGCGTCACGATTGGCTGTTTGAAACGGTTGCTTGCAGCAAGAGCGTCACGAGAAGTAATCGCAGCTTCATGCTGCGCATCCGTATGATAGAAGATTGCTGGCGCGTACTGCGTACCGCGATCTTGGAATTGACCTTCTGCATCCGTCGGATCCGTTTGGGGCCAGTAGAGTTCAAGTAAACGCTCGTACGGGAACAGGCTCGGATCAAACGTGATTTGGACGACCTCGAGGTGTCCCGTCGTTCCTGTTTTGACTTGCTCGTATGTCGGGTTATCGACGTGTCCGCCCATGTAACCTGATACGATTCCCTCGATTCCTGGTAATTCTTCAAATGGTGTCACCATGCACCAAAAACATCCACCTGCAAATGTTGCTTTTTCCATCTGTCTCTTCCTCTCCGTGGGAAATCCCCATTGTATGTCTGACAGCGAGAAAACGAAAACGACTCCTTCGCTTGGTTGCAAAAGGAGTCGCCGCTTTTTATCAACCAAAGCTTTCGCTTTGCTGGTCGTAGCACCTTGCTATGCGCAGGTTGCTGGGACGTCATCGATCCAGATCTCTCGGTCCACTCTTGATAAGGGTATATGAAGTTGATGTCATTCGTTATCATTGTTGTGATGATACCATTCACAAAGAAATAAAGTCAATCCTTAGAATTTAAGGCACGTAAAACGGTTGCCCCAAGTGTCTTCGCACCGATCAACAACGCTTGTTCATTGATCTCGTACTGTGGATGGTGCTGCGGATAGTTGACGCGACCGTCCGTATAGCCAGAGCCGGTAAAGAAATAACTACCCGGGACGTGTGTTAAGTAATGTGCGAAGTCGTCCGCCGCCATCATTGGTGTGAGTGCCCGGACGGATGCTTCCGGTAAGAAAGCAGCAGCTTCCTGAACGAGTTTTGTCTCATCCGGGTGATTCCAGAGCGCCGGGTAACCAGTCGTGAAGTCAATCGAATACGAAGCACCGATGCCGGCACACGTCGTCTTAGCGACAAGATCGACTTCTTGCCGGAGCTGATGCCGAAGTGTCTCATTGAACGTTCGGATTTCCCCGACAATGCGTGCCTCACCCGTAACGATATTTGGTGCTGTTCCTGCATGGAAAGAACCGATTGCGAGAACAGCCGGCTCAAACGGATCGACCCGTCGACTAACGAGATGTTGTAAGTTGCAGACGAGTTGCGCTCCAGCGACGAGAGCATCTTTTGTTTTATGCGGTGCCTGGGCATGCCCACCTTGACCATGGACGATGATTTCGAATTCGTCGATCGCACACAATGTATGTCCTTCCCGGAATCCGATCGTGCCAACCGGTAAATCATTTTCGAGATGTGTCGCGAAAATTGCATCGACCCCTTCGAGGACGCCGGCTTCGATCATTTGGATTGCTCCACCGGGGAAGACCTCTTCTCCATGCTGGTGGATGATCCGAATCGTTCCTTGCAATTGATCGCGTAACGGATAGAGCGTAGCAGCAAGGGCCATCACGATCGCCGTATGACCATCGTGTCCACAAGCATGCATGACCCCGGGATGAATCGACCGGAAGGCAAGCGTCGTCTCTTCCTGAAGCGGTAAAGCATCAAAATCGGCACGGACAGCAATCGTCGGACCAGGCTGTTTGCCTTCGATCGTCGCGACGACACCACGACCTCCGACGGCTGTTTGATGAGGAATGCCCTGTTCTGCGTAAAAGGCGGCAATCCGTTCTGGTGTGCGGACTTCCTGGAAAGAGAGTTCCGGGTGTCGATGAAAATCGCGACGTAACGCGATCATCGTCGGTTCGAATTGTTCGAGTGCTTCAAAAAGTTGAGTTTGCATGTTCAAGCTCCTTTAACGTGTGTCTTTTCGCGAAAATGGGTACAGATACAGGTAATCACGAAAGGGGATAATGTAACATGGGAGAAATCGTCGTCAATGCTGTACTTACAATCAAAGCTGGACTTGCGGATCAAGTCTTCCCGATTTTACAAACGGTTTATCATGCTTCACAAAAAGAAGAAGGATGCTTACGTTATTCCTTGCACCAATCGATCGAGGATGAGCATCAATTCATGTTGTATGAAGTGTATCGGGACGAAGAAGCGCTTGAAGCGCATATCGCATCCGACCACTATAAAGCCTACCGTGAACAGATCGAATTATACTTGATGGACCGACAAGTGGCGAAATACGTCGAGATGACATTCTGACGTGTTGCGATAAGAAGAGACGAACCCGTCGAAACCGACGGATTCGTCTTTTTTATTACATCGATTTAAAGCCGAGGAAATGCTCCTGCCAACGCGGTTCATAGATTGAATTGATTTGCAGCTGTGAACCACCCGCATGGATGAAGTGTTCGTTATCAAGCATGATTCCAATATGCGATGGACCGTCTGTATAGGTGTTCTGGAAGAAGACGATATCTGAGCGTTTACCACTTGAGATGCTCGTCCGGCGATTCGTGAAGAACGCACCATACCAGTAGCCACGAACGTTCGTCCGACCACCGTATTTTCCAGCTTGGTTCGTCGCATAGTGAATCAGTCCGGAACAGTCGAAGCCACCGTTTACGGCATCTTGCGAACCCCATGTGTAGGGTGTTCCGATATGCTGGACGGCTGCTTGGATCAGCTTTTCACCACGCGTATTATTCTTTTTGACGACTCGTTTATCCGACGTGATCGTCACGGCGGATACCGGAAGATAGACAGGTGTCCAACCTGATTGGATGACATAGAAATTTCCGACCCGGTGACGCGGATAGACGCGTTTGCCTTGTTCAACAAGTCCGCTGCCTTTTGGGCTCGTCGGACTTGCGAAAAAGGATGTCGTCTGTTTGACGGTATAGATTTTCGCCCGGTCGATCGCTTTTTGTGCCAGGCTCATATCGGGTTTACTCGTGCTGATATAAGGGTTGAGGACATAACCGGTTTGACCACTGACTAAGCGGACTTGCCAAAAGTCATCATCAATCGATTTCAAACCGACTAATTTCGTCCCTTTCTTCAAATAAGCGGCCGGACGACTGTAAGCGACGTCGGCAGAGAAGAGGGGAGTTTGATCTAGATGAACATAAAACGTCGTCCCTTTTTTTGCTTTTGCCATCGGTTTGTTCAGTCCGATACGACTCGAATCGACGAAACCAAAGGTATTTTTGTATTTGACACGTGTATAATAACCGCTTTTTCCGTAGATCGAGATCGAGGCACCTTTTTTTAATGTACCGATTTTTTTACCCGACAGTTTTGCCTGCGACCGGATGACGACGTCGTCTTCTGTCACGTAACGTTGACCAGAGACATTATACAGATCCGGCTTTTTTGTCACGAGATCCGTCGTCTTGACGTAACCGTAGATCGATCCTTTTTTCAAGCGTGTATAACTACCGCTCGTTCCGTAAATCGTCAATTGATCAGCCCGTTTAACAGTATAGACTGTTTTACTGCTCGTCGAAGCCGACGTATAAACAGACAGGTTGCGTTTCGCGTATCGTGTCCCGGTTGATGCATAGACTTTTCCAGTACCGAGATCAGCTGTCTTGACGTAAGCATGAATCCCGCGGAAGATGATTCGACTATAGGAACCGTTCGTCCCGTAAACGGTCAGTAAAGTATTCGTTTGATGTTGCTTTAAGATAGGACTTGAAGATTTGGCATCCGAATAGATGGGTGTAGCGCGCTGAACATAGAGGCGTGCGGTCTTCGGATAGTACTTTAGTGTCCCAAGATGTGCCGTCAACACATAGGCGTAATCGTCGTTTCGTTTGATTCGTGTAAATGAACCCTCGATGCCGTACGTCTGAAGCGAAGTATTCACAGGAAGCGATTGTACGACTTTTCCTTTCGTAGTCGCAGTAGCATAGACCGTCGTCTGCTGTTGGACGTAACGTAGCCCTGTTTCCGGATGGTTCACGACCGGCGCATCTGCTAAATCAGTCGTCAATACGAAGGCATAACCTGTTTCAGTCGCCACGCGCGTAAAGGTACCCACCGTACCGAATGTCTCGAATGCTTGATTTTGAGTGACGGCTGTCTTTGTACTCGTCGTCTTTGGCTCAACGAAAAGTGAAGTTGTTCGTTTAACATAACGCAGTCCTGTTTCCGGATAATTTTCGACCGGCGCATCTGCTAAATCAGTCGTCAATACGAAGGCATAACCTGTTTCAGTCGCCACGCGCGTAAAGGTACCCACCGTACCGAATGTCTCGAATGATTGATTTTGAACGATGGCTGTCTTCGTACTCGTCGTCTTCGGCTCAACGAAAAGGGAAGTTGCTCGTTTGACGTACTGTGTTCCAACCAATTTCGGAAGTTGCTCGAGTTGTGTCGTAGGTACGTAGACGTATTGCTCTTTCCATTTCAGGCGTGTGAACGTGTCAAAAGTGCCGTATGTATCGATTCGCTGATAAGCGGGAAGTGTCGTCACGACGGTGGAGTCAAAAGGTGAAGCGACTAATGAGAGTGGACTTTTCGAAGTCAACGTTGCTTGTTTTTGGAAGACAGGCGCTGTTTGCGTTAACGCACTTGTTGCGACATAAGCAATTCCTTCTTGCCAACTGACACGAGTGAAGTCACCGTCCGTATCGAGCGTCTTGAATGTCATTCCTGCTGGTAGTTGTTGGATGACAGCGGTAGAGTCAGCTGTTTGTAGCAATGCGGTATTCTCTTTCAAATAAGCCTTTCCTGTCGTTTCTGTGACTGTTTGTACTTCTGCCGTCGGTTGAGCAGGTGGCGATTCAGCGAAAGCAGGTGCGGGTAGAACCGAGCTCAACATCAATGTTGCAGCGAGTCCAGCAACATGAGCAGTCCATTTTTTCATCAAGAGGTTCACTCCAATTCTTAAAATTTGTCATTAGGAATAGTGTAGCATGCGCTTGTTTAAAAATTGATGAAAATCAAAAAAATAGGAGATTGGGCATAAAAAAACGGTATGCCGAAGCACACCATTTGAAGTCATATTTTAGTCATCGTCCTCATGATCGACTTGCCATTCCCAGTCGAGCATGCCGTAAATTAAAGAGTCGCGCCAGTGGTCTTCTAAATAGACCGTCTCGCGAAGCTGTCCTTCCTTTGTCATACCGACTTTTTGTAAGACACGTTCAGAAGCGACGTTCCGTGGATCACATGTCGCTGTGATTCGGTGTAATTCTAGTTTTTCAAAACCGAATTGAAGAAGGAAAGAGGCAATTGACGTCGCGTACCCATTTCCCCATTCATCGGGTGAGAGGACATATCCGATTTCGGCGATTTTATGTTCCACGTCTGTAATGACGAGTTCACCGGCACCGATGACGACGTCACTTGGAAACGTCACGGCAAAGACATAACGACGTCTTGGTGTCTCGAGTTCACTTTCTAGTGCATCGTGCAGGAATTGTTTCGTATCGGTCTCGGAATTCGGTCCCCACGACTGAAATTGGCTGACGATGGGTTGTGACGCATAGGCGTGGACCGCTTCTACATCTTCCGGTGTAAAACGACGAATCCGAAGTTGGTCATTGATTTTATAACGCATGCAGCATCCTCCTCTTTCAGATGAAGTCACTTTAATTCTATTAGACAAATCGAAGACGAATTCCTGTTTGACACGGGAAAAAGGGCGTGCTAGGGTGGACGTATCGAATGAAATAGGCAGTATCCTCTAGGGTTCCGTACGGCTGGACCGAGGGAGGAACATGGACGTTTGTCCATGCAACGGAGGGATAAAAGCCCGGGAGTAAAGCGAATCGTCTCGCTTGCTCCCGGGCTTTTTCATTTGAAATCATCTATTAGGAGGCAATTACTATGGCAAAGTATTGGATCGGGATCATTATCGCAGCGTGTTTTGAAGTCGGTTGGGTCATCGGGTTAAAACATGCGGCAACACCATTCGAATGGGGAGCGACAGTCATCTGTATCATCGTTAGCTTCACCGTATTGATTAAAGCAAGTAACCATTTACCGGTCGGAACGGTCTATGCTGTCTTCGTTGGTCTCGGGACGGCAGGGACGGTCTTGACGGACATCGTGTTGTTCGATCAAGCGGCTTCCGTGATGAAATTAGCATTGATCGCTGTCTTACTCGTTGGCGTCATCGGTCTAAAATTAGTCAGTGGAGAGGAGAAATCAGCATGAGTTGGGTGTATTTAGTCATTGCCGGAATCTTTGAGATGTTTGGTGTCGTCTTGATCAATACATTTAATCAAAATAAGAATGCGAAGAATCTACTGTTGATGGGAACAGGGTTCGGACTCAGTTTTCTATTCTTGACGCTTGCAATGAATGGCTTACCGATGGGAACAGCGTACGCGGTCTGGACAGGAATTGGAGCAGCGGGCGGAGCGATTCTCAGCATGGTGCTTTATAACGAATCAAAAGACTGGAAACGGCTCGTCTGTATCGGTCTTGTCTTAAGTGCGACGATCGGTTTAAAACTTGTCGGCGAATGACCGTTTACATGTCAAACAGATGACGTTTTAACGGAACGCATATTTTTTGGCATATTTTAATGCAAAAGAGGAAATACTCCTTATAGAAGCCACGCATGACAAATCGTGTTAATAAGGGGAGAACATCCATGAAAACGAAACAATATATCGGAACGTTCTATTCAGAAGACGAATTGATCTCAAAAATGGACGAACTACACATTCAAGGACATCGGGAAGAAGACTTTTACGTGATCGTCAAGGAGAAGTCGAATATCGCACTCGTCCGTAGCCAGATGGACGCAGAAATCGCGACAACAAAACCCTCTTGGATGGACCGGATTCGTGGGAACAAAGGTCGTGATCAAGAAGTCGATGATCTGTTCGAGTCACTTGATCTATCAGATAATGAAATCGAACAACGAAAAACGGAAGTTGAAGGTGGGGGCTTCGTTCTGTTACTTGAAGTCCAAGACATCCAGTTCGATCCACATTTAAATACAGACAACACACACCCTGATGTAAAAGTCCGTTATGGTAGTGGAGAAGAAACGCATACGTCATCAGACGCTAATTCTAACGCACAGCTTGGCTCAGGTAATTCGCTTGACGTTGATAAGGATTCAAAGGAAGAGCACGCGGAGATTGATTTGCATCGCGCAGGTACCGATAAGATGCCGCAAGACGAGCAAGCAATCGATCATTCGAAAAAGCTCGATGGAAACCGAGAACCGAATATTGCGATGCGTCGGGATGATGATTTCCGGCGTCCAGAAACAGAATACGAGGAAAAAGAACAGGATGCAACGCAAGACGGTGAAGAACATCGTCAATCCAAACATCAATCGAATGACATTGCCAAGCAAGACCATGGAAATAATTTAGACCGCTAAAATAATAGAATGGAATCACACGTCAGGGTCATAATCGAAGAAGGTACCTTTCGGATAAAATCTGAAAAGTACCTTCTTTTTGTATGGAGATAAAACGAGAATCGTCTCGTTTTATTTATCATCCGGATTTGATCCTGTACGCACATTAGCGTTCAATTGATCAATCGCTTGCATATCAGTGTCTGACAAGCTGAAGTCGAAGACATCGAGATTTTCGCGAATCCGGCTTGGTGTGACGGATTTCGGAATCGCGACGATGTCATGTTGCAAGTGCCAACGGAGAACGACTTGAGCAGGTGTTTTCTGATGACGGTCGGCGATATCGACGATGACCGGATGCGTCAACGCATCGCGTCCTTTCATCAACGGACTCCATGCTTCGACGACGATACCTTGCTTGCGGCAAAAGTCTCGAATCGCTTCTTGGCTAAGAAACGGATGGAGTTCAATCTGATTGACGGCAGGAACAACCGATCCTTCGGCTAAAATTCGTTCCAAGTGAGGAATATGGAAGTTCGAGACACCGATGGCACGCGTCTTCCCTTCTGCATAGAGATGCTCGAGCGCTCGCCATGTCTCGACATAGCGATCTTCTTTAGGCATTGGCCAATGAATCAGATACAAATCAACATAATCAACGCCGAGCTTTTGCAGACTCGTCTCAAAAGCGGCAAGTGTCTCTTCGTAGCCATGATCGGAATTCCAGACTTTCGTCGTCAGAAAGATCTCTTCCCGGGGAATACCCGAGTCACGCAGAGCACGACCGACGCCTTCTTCGTTCTCATAAATCATCGCCGTATCGATTGAGCGATACCCGGCGCGAAGCGCTTCGCTGACCGCTTCATATACTTCTTCTTCCGGTACTTTAAAAACACCATATCCGAGTTGGGGCATGCTGATACCGTTATTTAACGTGATCTGTTGCATCGATTCATCGACTCCTTTATAGTAAATTCTTTTCTTGTCTAGTGTACGCGCTCCTCCTATAAAAATCGAATGATTGCCGAAGCGCGTTCTTTTGCGTATACTGAGCGATAACAAATATTAGGAGGCGATTCTGTGATTCGACAAGCTGTTTTACAATACATACATGAGGAACACGCACTCGATCAACTCGAAGAAATAATAGGTAACCGTTCGGCAGTCTTGATTCATGGACGTCAAGCCTACGAAGCAGCTGCTTTTGCTTTACCGGATGTTCCCCGCTTTTTATTTGAAGGACATTGTACGGATCAACAGGTGGCATTCTTCAAACAAGTATGTGCTCCGTATGATGTGATTCTCGCACTCGGTGGTGGGAGTGTCATCGATACGGCAAAACAGGTCGCGTTTCAATTACAACGTCCTGTCATCGTCATTCCGACGATTGTCTCGAACTGTGCCCCGTGGACTCCGCTCAGTGTCATGTATAACGAACAGGGACAGTATATTCGATTTGACACGTTTCCTGTCGTGATTGAAGCTCTTTTACTCGATCATCGTATCATCGCAACGAGTCCGTATGATTATTTTGTCGCCGGACTCGTCGATACGCTAGCAAAATGGTATGAAGCACGTGCCTTGAGTGGGTCTACAGCAAGCGATCCCGTCATCGAGACGGCACTCCGGACAGCTGAGCGATGCAAGGATCTCATTTTGTCGACGAATGTGACAGAAAAACGTTTTCGTGAATATCCAGCTGAAATCCAATACCTCGTCGAGACCGTCATTCCATTAGCCGGAAGCATTGGAGGTTTTGGTGATGCGGCGACACGCGGTGCAATCGGACACGCGGTACATAACGCATTGTCTCCTTATCCAGAAACTCATGCGTTCTTACATGGGAGTAAGGTCGGTTACGGGTTACTCGTCCAAGAGAAGCTGCTCGGACATGATGATGATTATATAGAGTTGCGTGACTACCTTCTTGCACAAGAGCAGCCAACGACACTCACTGATTTCGGAGTTTCGCTCAACATTGTCGAAGCACTTGCTTTTCAAACATCGAAAGAGGAGCTGTGCCGTCTGTTGCGTCCAATCGTATCAGCAGAACAACTAGTCGATGCCATCACACAGAACGAGACAGTTTCCGTTTCGACTTCTTAACCTAAAAATACGCACATGTTCCGAATCAGACGGTCCATGTGCGTATTTTTATTGTGCTTTCGCCAAATGAGCGTAAGGAGTGGGACGACCGAGTAGGTATCCTTGACCAAGATCAAAGCCGAGTTCGCGGCAAAAATCGAGTTCTTCTTGACGTTCGATGCCTTCAGCTAAGATTTGAATCCCCATTTCTCGCGTTAGATAACGGGCTTTTCGTAAGAACGCTTCGTTTTCTGAGTTCGTATCGCAGTGATTGATGAAGGAACGATCGATCTTAATATAATCCGGTTGAAGCAAGGACAACATATCAAGTGTTGAGAAACCAGCGCCGACATCGTCTAGTGCCACTTGAATGCCTTGCTTTTTATACTGTTCGAAGACGTGTTTCAAATGGTTGACGTCTTCAATTTTTTCCGTTTCGACGACTTCGAAGACAAGCCGACTTGGATCAACTTGATAACGCTCAACGATTTCAAACGTATGGCGCAGGCAGTACTCCGGATTATAGATCGTCGAAGGGAGAAAGTTGATGAACGTTTTTGTTGTGCCACCGATATGATGTGTCGCGCGAATCGCTTCTTCGCGCGCCCGTTGATCAAGCCGAGAATGAAGCCCCATCTTCGATGCTGTTGAGAATAGGACACCTGGTGAGATAGGAGTGTTGTCATCTGCTGCTCGCAGTAATGCTTCATTCGCAACGAGTACATTTTGTTGAATATCATAAATCGGTTGCAAATGGCTCGTCATGACACCGTGTTGGATAAAATCAATTGCTGACCGATGCTTTAGTTGTTCTAGAAGTGCTGAAGCTAGAATGGGTGCTGTCACATAACGCGATTGTGTGGCGCGACAGGATACCGAATAATCCGCTACACGCAAGAGCGATGTTAGTAACTGTTCGAGTTGTTCGAACGATTGATAGGAATAGATTTCTGGTGTTGGTGATTGGATATGGAGTGCTCCAGCTTCGACGAAACGGATTGATGTCGTACATTCGGCGCAAGGATGCCACATAAAAGATGTCCACCTCTCGATACATCAAAAGATGTATTTATTAAATTAGTTAAACTCTTTACCCTGAGAGAAAAAGAAATTAAACCTATTTTTCATAATCATTGACCTCATATAAAAAAGAGAAGGAAACGACGGATGCATTTCCGTACGTTCTCTTCTCTATCGGTCACATGATTTCATTGTGAAGTGTAAAATATCCAGAAAGCGAGATGCAACACAGCTGCAAGTGGCACCAACCATTGAAATTTCGCTTTCCGTGTCTTGTGCCGGACTGTATACATACCGATCCAAGAACCAAGCGCACCACCGAGAAAAGCAATCGTCAATAGTGTCGTTTCCGGTGTCCGGTAAGCATGTTGTCGTGCTCGACGTTTATCCTGCCACATCGAGCCAAATCCGATGAGTGTCAGGAGGATGTAATAGCCTAAGATAATCCTCATGAAAACCGACTCCTTTTCTAACGTTCGGCACCACCGCCGCCGGAACTTCCGCCACCACCACGACTACCGCCGTTTCCACCACCGCCACCGCGCATGATTGCGGAAAAAATGTTCAAAATTGCAAAGAAGAACATACCGCCAGTGAACTTCATATCGAGGAACAATAAGATCAGTAATCCGGCACCGATCAGAATCTTCGTCCACAGCGGAAGCCCACCATCATTTTGAGATTTCGGAGGGTCTTGCGACTCAAGCGACTGATCTTTTGAAATGACACTGACGACAGCTTTGTATGTTTCGCTTGCTGCTTTTCCATACTGACCATTCTCTTTATAAGGAACCGCGTATTGATCGAGGATACGACCGGCCGTGATATCGGTCAGAACCCCTTCGAGTTTATAACCGACCTCGATCCGAAATTGGCGATTCTTTTCGTTCGGAGCGACGACGACGAGTACACCATTGTCTTTTCCTTTTTGACCGATTCCTTGTCGCCGGAATGTTTCATTGGCGTAAGAACTTAAGTCCTGTCCTTTTAGATCGGGAACCGTCTTCAGCACGACTTGCGCCGTCGTGTACTGTTCGAGTTCCTGACCGAGTTGCGCGAGTTCGGCTTCTTCCGACGGTGTGAGCAACTGAGCATCATCTTGAATGAAAAAGGCTGCTCCCGTTCGTTCTGAAACGGCACTAGCCGTCGGAAAGAAGAGGAAGAAGACGAGGAACGCGCTCAACAGAAGTCGCGTCCACCGCCGAATCATTTCGAATCACTGTTAAAGTCGACAGTCGGATTTTCTCGGTCGCTGTCTGAAATTTCGTAATACGGCTTTTTCTCAAATCCGAATGCAGAGGCATAGAGTGCTGTTGGGAAGCTCCGACGTTTTTTGTTATAAAGCGTCACGGCATCGTTGTAATCCTTGCGGGCGATCCCGAGACGATTTTCTGTTCCTTCCAGCGTATCCATCAATGATTGGAATCGTTCGCTTGATTTTAGTTCCGGATAAGTGGTTTGCAAAGCAATCAATCCACGAAGCGAAGACGTGACTTGTTGATCGGCTTCAATCCGTTGTTCGGTTGACGCGGCGCGCGCAAGACCAGCTTGAGCTTCAGCGACTTTGCCGTATACTTTTTCTTCTTGACCCGCGACACCTTTGACCGTTTCGACGAGGTTCGGAATTAAATCCGCACGACGCTTGATCTGGTTATCGACTTGCGACCATTTATTCGATACATCTTCTTCTACATTGACGAGGCTGTTGTATTGGCCGATTGCTAAAAACGCAATCACGACGACGACAACGACTCCGATGATTAATGGGAGTTTTGATCGACTCCGACTTCTGCGTGCCATATGGCGTTCACTCCTTTAAGTATGTCTCATCCCTATATACCCTTAACCGAATGAATTAGTTTCAAAAAAAATAAAAAACCGTCAGCTAAAATAGCTAACGGTTAGAATTTACATGTAGACGATGACAGCAAGAACAGCTGCTAAGACAAGACGGTAGATCGCGAACGGGACGAGTTTGATCTTGTTGATCAGCTTCAAGAAGAAACGAATCGATAAGAGGGCAAACACGAACGATGCGATAAATCCGACGGCATAGAAACCGAAATCACTCGCATGAATGTTATCCCAGTTCTTAACGAGTGAGAGGAAACTGGCACCGAACATGATCGGTACGGCCATGATGAACGTGAAGTCAGCTGCCGTCCGGTGATTCATGCCGAGGAAGACCCCTCCTGAAATCGTTGAACCAGAACGGGAGAAGCCAGGCCAAAGGGAAATACATTGGAACAGACCGACGAATGCTGCTTGGCGATATGTAATCTGATCAAGCGATGTCGTTTTCGGTTCCTTTGGTCCGAGTTTGTCGGCTGCAATCATCAAGAGGGCACCGACCGCAAGACCGATGATGACTGTTTCAATCGAGAAGAGGTTCTCATCGATGAAGTCTTCGAATAACAATCCGAGAATAGCAGCAGGTAATAGACCGATCAAAACGTGACGTAGTTTTAACTTGTGTGTACCTGTCGCATCGTGTTCTCCTTCAATTTTATACAGACCAATCAAACTGAAGAGACGTTTCCAAAAGACGACGATGACCGCAAGGATTGATCCGAGCTGGATGACGACCTTAAAGGTGTTCGCTGAGTATTTACCGAGAAATTCGGTTGTTTGTAACCACATGTCATCAACGATGATCATATGACCTGTTGAAGAGACAGGTGCGAATTCCGTCATTCCTTCGACGAAACCGAGTAAAAGAGCTTTCAAGAGTTCAATGATATGCATGGTAATCTCCTTCTATAATGATGTGCTATGTAAAAACATATCATGTTTTATTCTTGTGAGATAGAACCAATCGGAATATCGGGCGCAGGTCTGAGGGAACGTGACCAATCTGATCCGTGAAGACGCACTTCGATCATAGAAAGCAAGAGAGACGAAATACTTAGGACAGCAACGCAAACTTCAAGACGAAGTTTGTGTGTAGGACGGCATCTTGAATAAAATCCTCCGCTTATCACACAAGGTCAGGACAACTTCAAATTGAATAATGATTTGAATGGGAATAGATAAACGAGCAGTGGAGGATTCAATCCACTGCTCGTTGCTTTTGAGCTCAACCTAAAGCGACATCGAGAATCATCATGACCGTGAAACCGACCATTAGACCAAGTGTCGCTAAATCGGATCCGTTCTCTGCTTGTGATTCCGGAATCAATTCTTCGACGACGACGAAAATCATCGCACCAGCAGCAAACGATAACGCATATGGTAGAAGTGGTTGAACGAAGAAGACAGCCGCCGCACCGACCATCGCGGCAATCGGTTCAACGATTGCTGACAATTGACCGTAATGAAAGGCACGCCGGCGCGACATCCCTTCACCGCGTAACGGAATCGATAACGCAGCACCTTCGGGCATGTTTTGAATGCCAATCCCGAGTGCGAGTGTCAAAGCCCCGGCGACGGTCGCTCCGTCCATATTCAAGGCAGCGGCACCAAAAGCGACACCGATCGCAAGACCTTCCGGAATGTTATGCAACGTGATCGCAAGAAACAGCAACGTCGTTTTCTTAAGTCCTGTTGAAGGACCTTCAGCTGTTTCAAGTGGTGCGGATAAGTGCAAATGCGGTGTGACGAAGTCAAGGAGACGGACGAAAAATCCACCCGCAAGGAATCCAATTGCAGCAGGAATCCACGCGATGCCACCGTCCTGCTCCGTGAATTCGATCGCTGGGGCGAGCAAAGACCAGAATGAAGCGGCGATCATGACACCGGCTGCAAAACCAAGCATCATGTTCATGACGCGTTTTTCAATCGTTGTAAAGACGAAAACGAGTGCCGCACCAAGTGCGGTTAATCCCCAAGTCATCATACCGGCAAGTAATGCTTGCACGACGACGGGGAGGGAAGTGAACCAATCCAACATGACTATTCCTTCTTTCCGGGCACGATTTGAAGCGGCTATCTGTATGAAAGCTTACCCGTTTTCGATCCGAACGATTCGTGTGAAGGAGATTTCTACTGCAACACGACCACGCAGAAAGAGAACAGAACGTTCAGGCTCTAGCCGTTCAACAAAACCGACGACCGTCACGTAGCTACTTTCCTTATAATACGTGATTTCGAGTTCGTTTCCTTCTATTAAAGCCTCTTGAAGTAGAAAGTGCCACGATTCTTGCAGTTGTTCATCGATTTCAGGCAAGTCGAGCTGATGCATTTGGACATAATACTCCCGGAGCAATTGCAAGTGCTCCGGCATGAGAAAAGGGATCCACTTTAAATTCCCTCGATCACGATACGCTGTCATGAAGATCACCTCCTGGATGACCGCCAACGAAACGAAGCCGCCGTTTGGCGACGCTCGTATCGAGAAACGAGACAGCGAGACGAATCGTTCCTTTCCCGTAGCGGAGGTTAACGATGTCCATTGCTTTTAATAACCGCCGCCGCTTCCAGAGTCGCGTATTATCCTCGAACAAGGATAACTGTAAGGTGCCTTGATCGGCAGTTAGATGTCCCACTGCGACAGATAAAAAACGAACGGGTTCCCCGTCAAGCCAATTCGGTTCGAATAATTGTAAGACATGACGCAGAATGATTCGCTCATCGGATGTCGGATAAGGCAACCGGACTTGACGCGAGAAGCCACTTCGGACGACGTTTCGAGAATAGCGGACACCGATATGAACAGTCCAACCAACTTGATTCGAAAAGCGGCAACGTGCCGCAACATCCTGCACGAGTTCGTTGAGCACATTCCGGATACGTTCAAATTGATAATAGTCCTGCATCAAGGTCACACCGTGTCCAATCGTCCGTTGAGGGGCTTTCTCGAACAAATGGCGAGGGGCAAGCAGTGTCGGTGACGCGTCAAGACCCCAAGCGTGGTGCCATAGTTCGGCGCCGATGACACCGAAGCGTTCATGTAACTCTTCGACTGGGCGCATGGCAAGGTCACCAATCGTTTCAATCCCCATCATCTGCAGATGTTGTTCCATGCGGTGTCCGACTCCCCACATCTTCCGAATCGGAAAATCATGGAGACGTCGTGCGACATCAGCGTATCCACATTGTGCGATGCCTTCTTTTTTCCCGATTAAGTCAAGCGTCAGTTTCGCGATGACGTTATTTGGACCAATCCCGATGCGGACGTGAATGCCGGTCTGCTTCAGAATCGCTTCTTGAATCTTTTTGGCAGCTTGCAGATCGGAACCAAACAGGCGATCGGTTCCAGTCATGTCAATGAAACTTTCGTCAATCGAATAGACACGAATCGCTTCAGGTGGGGCAAATTGATGCAGGACATCTAAAACACGAATCGACGTTTTCATATAAGCGAGCATGCGCGGTTCGACGAGTTGAATCGTACGACGAATGGCGTAGGGTAATTGCTCGATTTCGTACAGTCGACCGGCTGTCTTGATTCCAAGCGCTTTTAAGGCGGGAGTAGCGGCGAGAATGACGGATCCGCTTCGTTTTAAATCGGAGACGACCGCAAGACGTGTCGTTAAGGGAGGGAGATTGCGATACTGGCATTCACAGCTGGCGTAGAAGGAAACACTGTCAACACAAAAAATACGTTTATTCTGTGGTAAAACGACGGAAGGAAACATTTGAATCACTCCTTTACATAAAAGAACATATGTTCTTGTTTTGATTTTCTTTGACTATAGCATGGTCTCAAAGTGTCTCAAAATAAAAAACTGTTGAAAAAAGAGGGAATTCGAACGATTGACCCTTATGCAAAAGGAGTTTGATACACTAAAGGAGAGAAAAAGGGGGAATTTCTATGAAAGAGATCGTTATCCGTTTACCAGAATTACCGAAAACGCTTCAAGCAGAGACGTTCGATCAAGTCGAAATCGACGATCCATATCTGAAAGGAGCACGTTATGAAAAGGAGTCGATGCCTGTCGAACTGACGGAGCGTATCGATGCCTATCAAGTATGTTTTCAAAATGTCTCGTTCGCGAACCTCACCTTTGACCGCGGTTCGTTCGAAGATATTCGTTTCGAGCAATGTGACTTAACAGGATGTCACTTCCAAGAAACCCGTTTTCACCGCGTGTCTTTCGTCGGATGCCGGATGACGGGTGTTCAGTTTGAAGATTGTACGCTTGATCATCTGACGATCGAAGAAGGACTCGCAGACTATGCCCAGTTCATTCGTAGTACTGTCCGTCATCAGCATTGGAGTGAAACGACGATGAAAGAAGCACAGTTCTTCGAAGTGAAACCGACCCATTGGAAACTCGAAGCGGTCCGGCTTACTGATAGCCAATGGATTGAAACACCATTAAAAGGTCTTGATCTCCGGCAGACGGAACTCTCTGGTATCACAATCGATCCGCGATTTTTACCGGGCGCAGTCATTACGGAAGAACAAGCAGTCGCCTTCGCTCGATTATTAGGATTGGTCATTCCATGAAAAAAGTCTCTTTTCGATGAATTTCGAAAAGAGACTTTTGATTTGTTCTTAAAATGACATCGTTTCGCCATCTTCCGGAATGAGGAAATGGGCAGAGAGGTGGAAAGCAGCTAAAAAGTCAGCAATCATGTCGCGCCGCAGGAGACAGTGATTGACGGACTCGAGGTGCGAGACGATGATCGTTGCTTCCGCTGCTGCTTCGTGTACGGCAAGGAGATCACGCTGCGACATCGTGATCGGTTCTCCCGTCAGGAACTGGGCAGCCCCACTGTTGACGACGATGATATCTGGTGTATGTTGTTCAATCGCATGCGCGACCTCGTCACACCAGATCGTATCACCTGCGATATAAAGCGTCGGTTCGTCCGGATGCGTGAGGACGAGTCCGGAGACATGTCCCATTCGTTCACCGATTTCACCGACACCATGCTGTCCACCTGTTCGATGGACCTGGATATCACCGATCGTCACACCGGAATCGAAGGAAGAGACGTTCGTGAAGCCGGCTTCTCGGATTTGCCGTGCGTCTTCTTCTTGCTGCGCATAGAATGGCAAATGCTTGGGTAGAAATTGTTTTGCAGCATCATCGAAATGATCCGCGTGCAGATGCGTGACGAAGACAGCGTCAGGATCGAGCAGTGTCTTAACATCGACCGGTAAGTCGACGAGTGGATTGGCGACGGCATTCGGCGTTTGACCGAAAGGAGGTAAACTGCCTTTTTCGCCGAGAAACGGATCAATCAGTAAAACTTGATTGGCATACGTGACGACAAGCGTCGCATTACGAATTTGTTGAATATCCATTAGGTTCATCCTCTCTCAATGACTCGGATTGATTATTCCCCGTCTGGCATTCAATGAATCCTATCGTAAGCGTTTCTCCATCGCCATGACGTCGACGTATTCGCCGTTCAAGCGACCTTGTTCCTTAAATGTCCCAACAATCCGGAATCCGGAACGGATGTAGAGCTTTTGTCCGATTTTATTGAACGGGAAGGTAAAGAGAATCAGCTTATGCATCTGATGATCGCGCGCATGTTGTTCGGCAGTTTCTAACAACTGTGTCCCGATCCCTTGTCCGCGATGTGTTCGAGTAATGTAGACGGAAATCTCACCAACTGTCGCATAGACAGGACGCGGGTTATACGGATCAAGAGAAATGAAGCCGAGGACACCTGTCTCATCTTCTGCGACATATCCAGCGTAGCGATGCGTACGCTCTGCATACCACTGGGTCATGAACGATAAATCTTTTCGATCCGTCTCAAGCGTTGCGATTCGGTCTTCGATGCCTTCATTATAAATGGATAGAACGGCGGGTAAATCATGTTCCGTTACAGGACGAATATGCATGTTGCTCACTCCCCAATCGCTTTTCCCTCATTATATCTGTTACGTGTCGATGTAGTGATATGTTTGTGAGATAAGAAAAAGCGCCGATTCTCCTTATATAGAAGAAATCAACGCTTTTGTCGTTCTTAAGAGACCGTGGATGTCTCGTTCTCGTAAATTGGAACCCAGCCATCCGTCGTGACGAAAATTCGAACAGCGACGACTTTCCGATCCTCTTGGAGCGTAAAGTAGTGGCGTGTATTGACAGGAACAGAAATCAAATCACCAGGATTGAGTTCGATGTTATAGTAGCCGACTTCTTCGTCTTTGATCGCGAAGACGCCGTGACCGCTTACGATGAAACGGACTTCATCATCCGTGTGATGATGTTCTTTCTGGAAGTTGACGAGCAACTCGTCAAGGTTCGGTGTCGTATCCGAAAGTGAAATGATATCAGCTGTCTGATATCCACGACGTTCTGATACGTCTTTGATTTCTGGAGCGAACGTATCGAGAATCGTTTGTTTGTCGGCATCCGTCAGTGTGAAGTTCTCGACGAGAGGTGCTGGTAGTTTTGAGACGTCCCATTGTTCGTAAAGAACGCCGCGCGATGCGAGGAAGTCAGCGACTTCCGTTTGATCCGTATACCGTGTGTTTGTTTCTTGGAATAAGACTGTTGCCATGAGATGATTCCTCCTTTTAATAGATAGATTGACGGCATGATTGCAACGTCAACGTATAGTTGAATAAAAACTCGAAGGCTTCGAGGTGTTTCTTTGCTTCAAAGGCGGTCGGTGCCCAGACCGTGATTCCGTGATTGCGAATCAGGACGGCACCGCTGTCCGCTGTGACATATGGCGCAAAAGCAGCAGCGAGTGTCGGGATGTCCGCGTGATTCAGAATGATCGGCACCGTGACCGTCGCATCTTCTTCCCAGTGACCGAGTGCCTTGATGATTTCTTGACCGGAGAAGGTGATACTTCCCTGATCGCCATATAACTCCGAAATCACATTGTTCGCAATCGTATGGACATGCAGGGAACATCCGGCGTTCGTTCGGTTGAACACTTCGACATGGAGCAATGTCTCAGCAGAAGGGCGCCCGGATTGCTCGCCGATCAATTGACCGGTCGCATCGACATGAACGAAGTCGTCAGGAGTCGTTTGCCGCTTATCTTTCCCACTTGCCGTCACAAGAAATTCAATCGGAATACCGGACGTCCGAATGGCGAGGTTACCACTCGTACCAGGGAACCAATCGCGCGCTGCAAGTTCTTGTTTGATGGCGCGTAGTTCTTCATACCGTCGCATGAATGTCATATCGTCACCTCCGATCGTGCTAAATCATGAACGATATCGTGGAACGTCTCAAAAGGTGTATAGGCGATATCATTTTCTTCACACAACGTGATCAGATAATCACGGGCATAGACACGATCCGCTTGTTTTGCGAGTTCGAAGTCCGTCACTGAGTCACCGATGACGATGATGACGTCATCGTCTTTGCATAATGTACGGGCAACGGATGTTTTACAACAGCCGCATCCATTCGTGCAATGGGCATCGCAGGCGTGTGGCCAATCGATGTGGACAAATGGACCACTGAAATCGGCAATGTTACAGTAAATCTGCTCTTGCTCGAGGAACGGTGCTAAGATCGGTTCGACGAAAAAGTCCATTCCACCGCTAACAATCGAAAAATGGATTCCTTGACGACGACTGTACTGAAGCAACTCCGAAAATCCTTCGCGAATGACAGCGCGCTCCATCAAGAAATCAAGATAGTCCGCTTTACCGTCGGACGGCAGAAGCGCGAACATCTGCCCGACACCACTTTGGATCGACAACGTCCGGTCGAGCACGCCACGTTTCAACGGTTCGAAGTCATTCACTGGCGCAAATACCTCCATGAGTGCAATGATGTTATCCTGCATCGTCACGGTACCGTCGAAGTCACAAAGAATTCGTAAGGTCATGACTTGATCCCCCAAGCGTCGAGCGCGACTCGTAATTCTTCATGTCGTGACGCAGCATTCGATAGGGATTCATTTGCGAGTGCCGCATCAAGTGCTTGACGAAAAGCGATAACACCAGCCGCAGCACCTTGCGGATGACCATGTACGCCACCACCAGCGTTGATGACGGAATCGATCCCGAAGTCGCGTACGAGTTGAGCAACGAGTCCTGGGTGAATACCGGCTGAAGGGACAGGGAAAATCGCTTTCGTCTGACCGAAGCGAGTCGCTTCGACCGCGATGCCGCGGGCGACGTCCTTCGGAAGAGCGACATTGCCGTAAGGTGACGGGAATAGTGTTAAGTCTGCACCAGCAACGCGCGGTAATGTGCCAAGTAAGACAGGCGCTGCAACACCGTGGTTCGGGCTAGCAATCAATGCACCGCTGTAAGCCGGATGATTGAAAATGGGAACGTTGATCTCCGGATCACTTGCCAATTCACGTAAGACGTCGAGTCCGTATGTGAAGGTATTCAACAAGAAAGCAGTTGCTCCAGCGTCAATCAATCGTTTGGCTTGATCCTTGAGCGTAAAGACGGGACCACTAAGTGTGATCGCATACAACGCACGTTTACCGGTCCGGTGGAAATGAGCATCGATAACCTCACGTCCGATCCGTGCCCGATCAATCGTCGGTGTCAACGGATTGTCATATAAGATCTCATCGTCCTTGACGAGATCGATCCCACCAGCAAGTTGTCCTTCGAGTTGATCACGAAGGAACGATAAATCGCGTCCGATGACCCCTTTGAAGATGCTCATTAACAGTGGACGATCTTCGACACCAATCAAGGAACGAACTCCTTCGATCCCGAACTTCGCACCTGGAAAATCCGACGTGAATGTATCGGGTAGTAGCAGTTCTGTTAATTTGATTTCACCGTCGAGTGAGAGTTTCCCGAAGACGGTCGTCAAGATCGCAGAAAAGTCGCGCGATACATTGTGTTCCGGGTAACGAATCGTGATATAGCCTTTACCGTCGCGTTCTTCCGTATGTACGACTTCTCCTTTGAATGAGGCGAGTTGTTGTTGCTCAAGATGATTCAGCTCCGTCCAGGAACCAACCGTCAGACCAAGCGCGAGTTGTTCGGCGCGTTGCTCCAGTCGATCGCGGGCGGTCAATTGATAAGTAGCTGTGATGTAAGCCATGTCTTTCCTCCTTCAATAAAAAAATGGTCTCTTGTCAGCGACAAGAGACCATGAATGATTCGAACGTGGACTCTTATCTGTCAGCTTAGTAGCTGCAAGAATTAGCACCGTGCCAAAAGGTCGGTTGCTGCGACATCGTAGGGCTTGTCCCTCCGTCTGCTCTTGATAAGAATTGGATGAAATTGTGAAATCTAATTGCAATTTTTACATGAGAGTCACGACTTGTCAAACTATTTTTAGAAAATTTATTTTTTTGAAAATACTCTTTCTATATATGGAGCAAAAACGATATCCGTTTCTGCTTGATTTCGATTTGACAGCAGGGAAGAGGATTGCGTAAGATTCAAATCAATATCACACACGACAACTACATACGACTCTTATCGCGAGTTGGCAGAGGGAATTGGCCCGATGACGCCGCAGCAACCGACCACTTGGCACGGTGCTACATCCAACAGACGTTTCGTCTGAGAGATAAGAGGACGCAGTGACTTTCCTGCGCCTCTTTTCGATGACGAAAAGAGGCGCTTTTTCGTGTATCACACAGGGGGAACTGAGATGACATACAAAGCATTTACAGAACAGGACGCGATCGAACGGGTCCGCTCACTAGGACTGATCGGCGACGGAGCCGTCGAAGCAGAAGAGATTGGCGACGGCAATCTCAATCTTGTCTTTCGAATTCGAGAAGGTGAACATCGATTGATTCTAAAACAAGCACTTCCGTACGCGAAAGTCGTCGGTGAAAGCTGGCCACTATCACTCGAGCGGGCGTGGATCGAGCAATCCGCACTCCGTGAATTCGCCCGGCATGCCGTGCCGTTCGTACCGCGTGTTTTTCATGCTAGTCACGACGAGGCGTATACGGTCATGGAAGATCTTTCACATCTGACAATCGTTCGAAGCGGTTTACTCGCAGGTGAACAGTATCCGTTGCTTGCGGAACATATTGGTTCTTATCTCGCTCGGACTTTATTCCATACATCGGACTTTGCGCTTGGTCCGGTTGAAAAAAAACGTGTCGCCCGAACGTACTACAATCCGGACTTGTGCGACATCACGGAAAAATTAATCTTCACGGATCCGTTCCATGACGCGGAGACGAACGAGATTGAAGCCGGGCTTGAAGAAGAGGTGGCACGTCTATGGGCGGACGATGAGTTGAAACGCGAAGTCGCAAAACTCGAAGCGCTTTTCATCACGAAAGGAGATGCGTTGCTACACGGCGATCTACATACAGGAAGCATCTTTGCTTCGGCAACGGAAACGAAAGTCATCGATCCAGAATTCGCCTTTTATGGTCCATTCGGATTTGATGTCGGACAGTTCATCGCCCACTTATTCTTTGCAGCATACCCGGATTATTCAGCACTTCGTGATGCCCGGATTCGCGACATCGATACGTTCTGGCTGACGTTCGCTTCGACGTTCCGCGCCTTATGGGAACGCGAAGCCGTCGAACCATTCCGGACATCGGGACTCGTCGACGATGTACTGAGCACGATCTTGCAGGATGCCCTTGGCTTTGCCGGTTGCGAACTGATTCGTCGGACGATCGGACTCGCACCAGTCGCTGATTTAGAAACGATTAGTTCTATGACAGAACGACTAGAACGAAAACAACATGCTTTACGTTTAGGATCGGCGTTAATCAAACGTCGGACCGAATGCCGGACATTTGATGATTTACGAAACTTCGACGTAACGGAGGAACTTAGCCGATGAGTACATTCGTTCAAAGTATTCGTTATGAAGATCGTGTCTTGACGATTCTCGATCAGACACGTCTACCGCAGGAAGAACACTATGAAGTCATTACCGATCTTGCACAAGCGGTCGAAGCGATTAAACAACTGCGCGTCCGAGGGGCGCCTGCGATCAGTTTATTTGGCGGATTCGTACTCGTTCAAGAGGCGTACCGGTTTGAAGCAGAACTGTCGATCTATAAGCAAGCCTTGCTTGAGACATCAGCGACGTTACTCGCGACACGACCGACGGCTGTTAACTTACGAAATGTCCTTGATCAATTGAATCCAATCATTCAAGACGGGACGTCGGTAGAAGAGATCCGCGAACGGCTAGAGCAGCGGACGATTGCCTTATACGATCAGGATGCGCAGACGTCACGTCAAATCGGGATTCATGCACTTGAATTGTTCCAGTCAGGTAACCGGATCCTAACGATCTGTAATGCTGGATCGATTGCGACCGCTGCTTATGGAACAGCACTTGCGCCATTCTATATCGCAAAAGAACGCGGCATTGAATTATCTGTTTTTGCGAGTGAGACGCGACCATTACTGCAGGGAGCACGACTGACGACATGGGAGCTACAACGTGCCGGCATCGATGTCACGCTAATTACAGATAACATGGTCGCCCATACGCTGAAAGAAAAACAGATCGATGCAATCATCGTCGGGGCGGACCGGATTACACGCAACGGAGATACGGCGAATAAGATCGGAACGTTCCAACTAGCATTACTCGCTCAAGCTTTCGGTATCCCGTTTTACGTCGCAGCACCGCTCTCGACGTTTGATTTCTCACTTGTTTCCGGAGACGCGATCGAAATTGAAGAACGTGATCCGCAGGAAGTGACGACTGTCCAAGGTGTTGCGACAGCACCAGAAGGAGTTGCTGTCTTCAACCCAGCTTTTGATGTCACACCACACACATTGATCACGGGCATCATCACCGAACTTGGTATTATCACGCAACCGAATGAAGAAACGATTGAAAAATTAATGGGGCTTCAACCCCTCGGATAAGGAGACAATTCATGAAAAAATTAGCTTACGCCGTCCTAGCACCGGCCTTATTACTAGCGGCTTGTGCGAATGGAGAAGCGACGACGAAAGTCGTCAAGGATGTACCAAAAGGAGTTCAATCGGACGTCAAGATCGCCGTCATCCGTAACCTCGCATCGGACGACCATACGAAGCAATTCCTTGATGGCGCACGAAGTGAAGGAGAAGCGCTCGGCTTTAAAGTCAGCACGTTCATTTCGGAAGGTAACGATGTCAAGTTCAAGGAACTGGTCGCGCAGGCGATTCAGCAAGATTATGATGGGCTCATCATTTCGCACGGTAAGGAAGACTATGCCTATGACATGATCAAACCAGCAGTCGATAAAGGACTGAAGGTCGTGACGTTCGATACGGTCACGAAGAAAAAAGGGGCATCTCTACAAGACGTGACGGAAACGTTCCAAAACGATCATCAACTTGCGAAGCTATCACTCGATGAAGTGACGAAGGTGACGGACAAAAAGCCGGTCCGTGTCATCAAACTCTGGTTCGGACCAGGTTTTGCCCCGCTCGATCGTCGTCAGGAAATCTATAAGACGTACGAAGCAGACGGCAAAATCAAAACGCTTGAGACGGTTGGACCGACGAACTTCCAAGATGTCCAAGGGGATATCGCGACAAAGATGAATGCCATTCTCGCGAAATACCCGAAAGGAAGCGTTGATGCCGTTTGGGGAGCATGGGACGAAGTCGCAAAAGGCGCTTACAAATCGCTCAAGGATAATAAACGTCAAGAAATCCCATTGATCTCGATCGATGTCTCAAATCAGGACATCAACCTGATGCGTGAGAAAGGCAGCAACTGGGTTTCGACGAGTGCGGTGGATCCATTCCTGATTGGACAAACGGACATGCGACTACTGGCTAAGAAAATCGCCGGAGAGAAGACACCAGATAGCTTTGATCTCGATGCGAAACTCGTTGAGCAGAAGGCATTGAAGCAGGACACAACGATGTATAATCTCGATACGATCATCAAAGATTGGAGTACGTCGGATAAATTCAATGAGCCGTGGATGGACCGGTTGCGTGACGTCCATAAAAAACAATGACGTCTATCAATCATCACCTGGAAATGACCGGGATTTCACTTGCGTTTCCGGGAGTCCAGGCACTCAAGCAAGTCTCCTTTGAGGTGAAGTCTGGTGAAATTCATGCGCTTGTCGGTGCGAATGGTGCCGGTAAGTCGACGCTGATGAAAGTCTTATCCGGAGCGGAAACAGCGGATGAAGGAATCATCCGTCTTGACGGGAAAGAACTGTCAATTCAATCTCCGCGTGATGCAAAACGAATCGGGATCGATCTCGTCCAACAAGAGGTTGATGTGGCGCTTGTCCCGTATTTGACGGTTGCTGAGAATATCTGTCTCGATCTGTTGACGGACGGAACAATGACGGGTTTGGTATCCCAACGCCGTTACATACAGCGTGCGAAAGAAGCGTTAGCGACATTACAGGCGGATATTTCCGTCAAGACACGTGTCGAAGAATTACGTCTTGCTGAAAAGCAACTCGTATTGATTGCACGCGCCCTCGTTCAGGAACGTCGTTTTTTAATTTTGGATGAACCGACGGCACCTCTCAGTCAGGCGGAAACAAGCCATCTCTTTTCAGTCGTGCGTCGTTTAGCGGAACGGGGACTTGGGATCATTTTCATTTCCCACCGCCTACAAGAATTGTATGACATTTGCGACTCCATCTCGGTCATGCGCGACGGTCAACTCATCTCGCGACATCTTTTGACAGACATCACGAAGGAAGCTGTCGTTGAGCAGATGCTCGGGCGTAAGCTTACGTCTGTCGCGAAAACGTCACGGATCAATGCGACGAACGTACTGACGGTCGAGAGTGCCACGAATGCGGACGTCCGCGACATCTCCTTGACGGTTCAAGCAGGGGAAGTCATTGGTATCGCGGGTCTTGTCGGTGCCGGTAAAACGGAATTATGCAAAGCATTGTTCGGTGATCGCCCGTTTCAGGAAGGGGAGGTTCGTATAGGTGGAAAAGCCCATCGCCTTCGCGACCCACAAGCTGCGATTCAAGCGGGAATCGGTCTCGTTCCGGAAGAACGGCGAAAAGAAGGAATTCTTGTTGCCGATTCTGTCGCAGAAAACCTGACAGCAGCGGCAGCTCATGATTTTGTCAACCGCTGGGGACTGATGGATCGTCGTAAAGAAGTCGAACAGGCATCGAAATGGGTCAAGGAGCTGGGCATCAAAGTGGCAGACGTGAAACAGGAAGTAGGTCAACTATCCGGTGGGAATCAACAAAAAGTCGCCATCGGAAAATGGTTACTGACCGATGTTTCTGTCCTCGTCTTAGATGAACCGACGAAAGGTGTCGATGTCGGAGCTAAACAAGATATCTATCGTCTGATTGACGAACTCGCGCAACAACAAAAAGGGATCCTTTACGCGACGAGTGAATGGGATGAACTTTTGACCGTCACGGACCGAATCTACGTCATGTTCGATGGACGGATTGTCCATGAAACGAAGACGGCGGATACATCAGAAGAAACCTTGTTGTGGTATGCGACAGGAGGAGGGCAACGATGAATGAGGTAGTATCAAAACAAACGAATCGGGGGAAAGGTTTACGTCCGGTCCTTGGATTCTTGAACGACTGGGGGATCGTCCTCGCGATCCTTGCCCTCGTCCTGTTTTTTGCGACGACGGCTCCAACATTCCTACAAGGGACGAATTTGATTAATATTTTACGAAGTATCTCCATCGTGACGATCATCGCGATTGGTTTGACGGTTTCATTGACGATTAATGGATTTGACTTATCCGTAGGATCAACTGCAACACTTGCAAGCTCCTTCGTCGTCTCATTCTTCGTCTGGTACAGTCTGCCACTCGGTGTCTCGATTGGTCTAGCACTCCTTCTGTCTTTAAGTGTCGCCTTGTTGAACATCTTACTTATCGTCTGGTTTAAGATTCCGGATTTGTTTGCGACGCTTGCGACGATGTTCATCGTCGAAGGTGCCGCGATGACGTATACTGGTGGTGGTTCAATCAGTGCCGGAATGCCGCGCTTAGACGGTACACCAACAGTCGGCACAATTCCGGAGGCGTTCGCGAAAATCAGCCAGGCGCCTTGGATCATCGTCATCATGCTCGTCGTCGTCGCTATGACACATGTCTTTTTAAGTCATACGCGACACGGTCGTTTTCTCTATATCATCGGTGGGAATCCGGAAGCCGCACGACTGACGGGAATTCGTGTCAACCGCTACCGGGCACTCGCATATCTGATTGCTGGGTTACTTGCTGCAATCGGTGGGATTTTGCTTGCGTCACAAGTCGGATCGTCGCAAATCAACGCCGGGTCCGGTTACTTGATGCCAGCGGTCGCAGCTGCCTTCATCGGCTCGTCGTTCGCAGGGCAAGGAAAACCGAATGCCCTTGGCACACTCGTCGGGGCTTGTCTCGTCGGGATTCTTGAAAATGGTCTTGTCATGTTGTCTGTTCCATACTATTCGTTGAATATCATCAAAGGGCTGGTCCTTGCGGTCGCACTCGCGACGACCTATGCGCGGTATCGGAAAAAATAATTAAAATTCGACGTTTCATTTATAACATATTCGGTAATATTCAATATATGAAAGGATGGTGATGCACATGAATGATTACCAATGTAGAGGGAACGATCGCATGTCGCTTCTGAAAGAAGAGGATCACCGGACTTGACGAACGTTGTCCATTGACACGGATGTATTCGTGTTTTACGTGCAACTGCACGGTTCAAGAACGGATCACGGCATGTGTTCGTTCCTGAAACAAATAAGGGGAAACGCTACGGCGTTCCCCCTTTTTCACGTGCTTGAAACTGCTCGTATTTCTTTAAAAGTATAGCGGAATATGAGATGATATAAAAAGTCAGAAAATTCAACTACTATGAGAGCAAGGGGCCTGACAATGCGAACATACACTAAGGAGATTCAAGCGATTATCGACAACGTAGAGAAAGTCATCATCGGTAAGGAAGATGTCATCACACAATCATTGGCAGCATTACTAGCGGGCGGTCACGTTCTATTAGAAGACGTACCGGGAGTCGGGAAGACGATGCTCGTCCGTGCGTTCAGCCGATCGATCGGGTTGACCTTCAAACGTGTTCAGTTCACGCCAGACCTACTTCCGTCAGATTTGACGGGTGTATCGATGTATAATCAGAAAACAAGCCAGTTCGAATATAGACCGGGTCCTTTAATGGGAAACATCGTTTTAGCCGATGAGATCAACCGAACATCACCAAAAACTCAATCTGCCTTACTTGAGGGAATGGCGGAAGCGAACGTCACCGTCGATGGTGAGATTCATACGCTTCCGAATCCCTTTTTCGTCATGGCGACACAAAACCCGATTGAACATGAAGGAACGTATCCGTTACCAGAAGCACAACTCGACCGTTTTCTCGTCAAAGTCAAAATGGGTTATCCTGATTTCCAGCAAGAAATGAAGTTGCTCACGCGTTTTGAACGGGATGAACCAATCGAAACACTCGAAGCTGTAATTGGTCGCGAGCAATTGCTCCAGATGAAAGAAGACGTCAAGAACGTCCATGTCTCACAGCCTGTCAAAAAATATATCGTCCATCTCGTTCAAGCGACACGGACGAATGGGTCACTCTACCTCGGCGCGAGTCCTCGTTCTTCGATCGCCTTGATGAAGGTCGCGCAAGCGTGGGCGTACATGGAAGGACGCAGTTTCGTTTTGCCGGATGATGTTAAACATCTCTTGATTCCAGTCCTGTCACACCGCCTGATTTTGACAGCGGATGCGCGTTATCACGGTCAATCGTCGGAACGGATTTTAGAACAGATCAAAAAAGAGGTTGCTGTACCGATCCAACAAGACGTGGAGTCCCTATGACGAAGTGGCAAATTGGTTGGCGTTACGCTGTATTACTTTTGACGACGGCAGCCTTATGGGCATATGCGCGCGTTGATGGCGGAAATGTCGCTTCCTTGCTGTTTTACGTCATGGCTGGTCTGACCGTCTACTGGACGCTCTTCCTCGTTTGGCCCGTCACGCAGGCACTTGCGACGCGCGAAGTATCGAACAAGATGCTCGTTGCTGGAACCGATATCCCGGTTTCCTTACGGGTTCGTCGACGTTTTCCGTTTCTCGTCGGAGCCGTCGAAGTGACGGAGGTGATTCCGAACGAACTCAGTGAAGAAAAACTCGATATCAGCCGTCCACTCCGAGCCCATTACCGGAAGACGGAGCAAATCGATTACACGATACCATCGATTCGTCGAGGGGTGTATCAGATTCCAGGCTGTATCGTCGAAATCACGGATCCATTCGGGTTATTCAAGCGGAAGCGGATGTTTCCGGTCGAGACGTATCTTGCGATTGAACCAGCGCGCCTTGCCGTTCAGCTTCCCCATGAGGAAGACCGTGGCGATGGCGGGATCTCACCGGTGTCACTTGATCTTCGCCAGTCGTCCTTTACCGTCGTCGGGGTCCGGGAATACGTCAGTGGGGATCGGATGAATCAGATTGACTGGAAAGCGACAGCGAAACGCCAAGGGTTGATGACGAAGACGTTCGAACGAGAGCAAGAACGGGAGACGACGATCGTCTTTGATGAGGGAACGGAGGCGGGTGAAGCCTTCGAACGTGTCATCTCGATGCTCGCAGAAACGACGGATCAGTTGAACAAGCGACGACTGAGCTACCGGATCCATCTCGTCGGACATGCCGTTCAATCATTGTCATTACCACTTGAAGGAGCGAAACTGACGCATTACCTGATGACGGCGCAACCGAGTCGGACGCGGACGTTCATCGAGTCATGGGAGTACTCGTCCAAGGCGCTTCGATTGAGCGGGAATGTCCTCTTTATCACACCGGATCTTGAATCAAACAATGAACTATGGATTTCGAAGATTAATCAAGAAGCCACCGTTCATGTCTATACACCAGAACGGAGGGGAGTGCGATGATACGACGATTAATCTGGAACGCCATCGCAGCAGCCCTTTTGACTTGTTTCATGCCACCACTTCTCGAACTGACGACATTCGAGCATCTTTGGTCCTTCTTACCGATGCTGTTCCTGCCTTTACTGTTATCGCATCTCGCGCGACGTTACTTCTTACTTGGCAGTCTCGCGGGGCTACTATTGTCGTTCTACTTGATTTTGACACCGGGTTCTGCACCGTGGGGAATTTTTACGGAAATCAGCTCGGATATTCGAAGTGTCATCAATGGTGAATTACCGGGACGACCAGCCTTTGCGCTGTCGATTGGTTTGATCAGTTTCTTGATCGCTTATCTCGCGCGCCGGACGTTCCCGAATCGTGGGTTCGTCTTCGGACTTGCCTTCGGAGTCATCGGGTTCATTGCCTATTGCGATACCTGGACGGATTACTCGGGAGAGACGTTCATTCTTTATCCGATCATCTTGTCTTTGGTATTGCTGTATGCGACGGAGGTCAATGAACGACCGCGTGCTTCCTACGTACGCCCACTGAGCGCATTATTCATCATGGGAGCTGTCATCGTCGCTGCTGTCCAAAGTCCTGTCATCAATGCGACATGGCAAGACAGTTGGTACGATTTGACGTCGGGTCTTGAAGGGGAAGGAGAGCCGACAAATGCGATTCAGAAGGTCGGATACGGTAACAACGATGAGCAACTTGGAGGACCATTCCAAATGGACGACCGGGAAGTCTTCCAAGTCGAAAGTGAAGGGAACCGCTACTGGCGAGTCGAGACGAAAGACATCTATACTGGTAAAGGCTGGGTCTTATCGAAGTCAAACCCTGAAATCGATGGACGTGGTTTTTTCTCGACCTTCGGTACAGAGGTCAAGACCCGCGAAGAGACAGCAACATTTGAAATGGCGCGTGAATTACCATTCGTGCCATATAATGGTGACAATGTACGGGTCGAAGTGGATCAACAACGACAAAATGTGTTGGTTGACCCCGAGAATCAAAAAATTTCGTATCTCGACGAGACGGATCGTCAACGGAACTATCGAATCGACTATTCGTACCCACTCTTTACGGAAGAACAGCTCCAGACAGATGAACCCGTCAATTTATCGGATAGAGAAACAGAACGGTATCTTCAACTGCCGGAAGGTTTACCACAACGAGTTCGTGATTTAGCGGAACAAATCGTCGAGGGTGAGGAGACACCATGGGACAAAGCACGGGCGATTGAAAATTATTTCGAAGAAGAAAACTTTGAATACAATACAGAAGATGTTGCTGTACCGAAAGAAAATCAGGATTACGTCGATCAGTTCCTGTTCGAGACGAAACTCGGATACTGTGATAACTTCTCGACATCAGCCACTGTGTTACTTCGGGCAGCTGGGTTACCCGCACGCTGGGTGAAAGGATTCACGGGGGGCGAATCCGACGTCATCGGAGCTGCCGTGACGAGTTATACAGTACGCAATAAAAATGCCCATTCGTGGGTCGAAGTTTACATTGAAGGACCAGGCTGGGTACCGCTTGAACCGACAGTCAGTTTCGATGGAGAAGGACAATACACGATCGATCGGGAAACGAACAACGAGACGGAACAAGCAAATCCGCAACGTGAGACAGAAGATAATACGGAGACAACGACGCCAAATCGTCCTCAAGAAAATCTTCTCGATGAAGAACAGACGACTAGCGCCGGACAGACGGAGCAGAAGTCAATTCCATTTTGGCCAATCTTCCTGACGGCACTTGCTCTCTTGTTCCTCTACTTGTTCCGAAAACCGATTATTCGGACGCTTGCGATTCTCTTCTTCCGGAGACAGATTGAACGACCGGAAGGATTCCGACGGATGTATCGGTATCTCTTGCGGCGTCTTGATAAAAAAGGATTCCATTATCAAGATGGTCGGACGCTTGCGGAACTTGCTCACGAAGTCGATGGGTACTACGAGACGTACGCGATGCGACCGTTGACGGATGCTTACGAGCGGATGGTTTATGGTGGAGAATCATTATCGGCTGATAAAAAACGTGAATATTTCGAAAATATCATTCGTCATGTAGAGGGTTGATATTTACGAAACGATACAGGTACAATGGGAACAACGTAAATCACACACATGCAATCTCCTTTGTATATACTCGCGAATATGGCGCGAGAGTCTCTACCGGGTCACCTTAAACGACCTGACTATGAAGGAGCAGACCCTTCGTATACATTTTTTTGTGAAGCGGCCTGCTCTTTTTCCATTTTATCCATGGGCGAAGAGCGGGCTTTTTTCATAGGGTACGCATGAAATCAGAAAGGCGGGAACAGATTTGGAAGCACATTTGGACCAGGAAATGATTCTCGTCCTCGATTTTGGAGGACAGTACAATCAATTGATCACACGTCGTATTCGGGACCTTGGTGTCTACAGTGAATTGCATTCGCATAAAATCACTGCAGCTGAAGTAAAAGAAATCGCACCTGCTGGTATCATCTTCTCGGGTGGTCCACGTAGCGTCTACGCAGAGGATGCGTACCGGTGTGACCCGGAAATCTTCGACCTCGGTATTCCAATCTTCGGAATCTGTTACGGCATGCAGCTCATGTCACAACATTTCGGCGGAACAGTGGAACGTGCGGGACATCGTGAATATGGAAAAGCCACATTGACGTTACAAGACCCGTCACCGATGTATGCGAACTTACCGCTAGAACAAACGGTCTGGATGAGTCACAGTGACCTCGTCACATCTGTGCCAAACGGATTCGTCGTCGATGGAACGAACGTGTCATGTCCAATCGCTTCGATCAAGAACGAAGAGTTGAAAATGTATGGTGTGCAGTATCACCCAGAAGTAAACCATACGGTCTTCGGAAAAGAATTGCTCAAGAACTTCCTCTTTGAAGTCTGTAAATGTGCAGGCGACTGGTCAATGGAGAACTTCATCGAAATCGAAGTAGCGAAGATCCAAGAACAAGTCGGCGATAAAAAAGTTCTTTGTGCCCTTTCAGGTGGTGTCGACTCGTCTGTCGTCGCAGCCTTGATCCACAAGGCAATCGGTGATCAATTGACATGTATGTTCGTCGATCACGGTTTACTGCGTAAGGGAGAAGCGGAAAGCGTCATGAAGACATTCGCGGATCACTTCCACATGAACGTCATCAAGATTGATGCTCAGGATCGTTTCCTCGACAAACTCCGTGGTATCTCGGATCCGGAGCAAAAACGTAAAATCATTGGTAACGAGTTCGTCTACGTCTTTGATGAAGAAGCTTCGAAGCTGACGGATATGGACTTCCTTGCCCAAGGTACGCTCTACACGGATATCATTGAGAGTGGTACGGATACGGCACAAACAATCAAATCACACCACAACGTCGGTGGATTGCCGGAAGACATGCAGTTTGAATTGATCGAACCGATCAACACGTTGTTCAAGGATGAAGTTCGTGAACTCGGGAAAGAACTTGGCCTTTCTGATGAAATCGTATGGCGTCAGCCGTTCCCAGGACCAGGTCTCGGAATTCGTGTCCTTGGTGAAATCACAGATGAAAAACTCGAAATCGTCCGCGAATCTGATTTCATTCTTCGGGATGAGATTAAAAAAGCAGGACTCGAGCGCGAAATCTGGCAGTACTTCACAGTCCTTCCTCCAATCCGTTCGGTTGGTGTCATGGGCGATGAGCGGACATACGACTATGCTGTCGGAATCCGCGCTGTTACGTCAATTGACGGGATGACTTCAGACTGGGCACGTATCCCATGGGACGTGCTTGAGAAGATCTCGGTTCGAATCGTCAACGAAGTCCAGAACGTTAACCGCGTCCTGTACGATGTGACGTCGAAACCACCGTCAACGATTGAGTGGGAATAAGAACTAGACTTGCTGAGAAAATTCGTCTCATGAAGCCTGTCCTATCAATGTGTTAAAGGGGATAGGTGAAATGAAGTCTGTTTCACCTTCAACAATTCGATTTCAAAATGAAGCTCTCTTTTGTTCACATTATTTGTGAATGGAAGTGAGCTTTTTTCGTAACCAATCGCATCGAACTGTTGGATGACATTAGACAAAATCAATTTATTCGAGAGATTCAATTAAGATGTATCGAGATATTTTGTTAGTTTTTACTGGAATATATAATAAATCATTAAACGGATAGGATGCACGCTCTCATAATAGATTGGGCATGAGCTGAAGTCGATCGACTAGATTATGGTTTAGTCATAAATTTGACCATGCTATGATGTGGCTGTCTTTGTTTTTCATATCAATAAAAAATATTATCGTATAATTCCGGGGACAGGGTTTGAAAGACTTTACAGGAACACCGTAATGATTTCTACTATGGCGCACATACAACATCGTACCTTTATTGAAACGGCTTTTACTTCTTAGGTAAGGGTCTTTTCTTGTTGCGTAGCATGACTAAAACGTTTTAAACAGGAAAAATTTTAATAATGAACATGCTCTAGTAAACAGGATCAATACATTCCAAAAAGCCTTCAATAATTAAAAAAGATGTACAAAAAAATCAGGTTTAATCAGAAAAAAAGTAGGGGAAATTCAAACTGTTGGCATATAAGATTGATTTTCAAGAGCTAATTATTATTTTTTGTGGCATTTATTAAAAAGGAGGAAGAGATCATGACGAGAAAAGAAGATACATTTATCCAAGTATTTAATACCCAAGCGGAAGTACTGAGTAAAGTAAACGAATTGAAAGCGCAGGGATATGACGAAAGAGATATGTATGTCGTGGCTCAAGATAAACATTCCTTCTCCATGGTAGAGAATCAGACAAACGTCAATGTAGATACTGCCGGTGAACAAGAGCACCAAGGATTTATGGGGAAATTCATGGCTGCCTTTTCAGACGACTCTTCTACGGAAGCATTCCGCGGAATGGGCTTATCGCATGATGAATCAGAAGAATACCGTCGTCAGGTAGAAAGCGGCAAGCTGGTTTTATATGTAGACAGCGACTATGGCGATTCTTACGAAAAGCATAATCAAAGCTACAACCAAACTTCTGGAGTAAACGATAATCAATATGATCGCACGGGAGTCGAAGCAAATCGGGATCACAACGACCATCTCTCTAATAACGGCTCTCTTTCCCGGACAGATCGAGACCAAGGCTACGACAACACTTTAAGTGCAGACCGAAGCCAAGACTATGACGATACTCTAGGGGTCGATCGGTCTGGTGCAGATCGGACTGGCGTTACTGAAACGAACAGTGATACAGAAGAAGAACGCCTTCGCCTGCATGAAGAACGGTTAAATGTAGATAAAGAAAGAGTGCAAACAGGGGAGGTAAACGTCAGTAAACACGTAGTCGAAGATCAACAATCGATCGAGGTGCCGGTAGAGAGGGAAGAAGTTTATGTGGAACGACGTAAAGTGGATCATAATGCGTCGGGAACAGATGCTTTTGTAGATGAGAACGACTCCATTCACGTACCGCTTTCAGAAGAAAAGGTAGTAGTATCAAAAGAAGATGTAGTCTCTGAAGAAATTGTTGTTGGAAAACGTAAAGTGCGAGATACAGAAACTGTATCTGAAACGGTACGACGCGAGGAAGCAGATATTGATGAAGGTACGGATACGAGAACGGACGTAGACCGTGACGATCATAAACGACTGTAATGGACCAAACTAAGAGGGAGATAGCGATCAGCTATCTCCTTTTTTACTGCAAATTAAAGACAACTCAAAAATAACGCTTACAAAACCGAACGTTCGGATAAAATAAGTGGTTAAATTTCGTTTTTATGGTTGACCCGTGAATTTGACCGTGCTACGATGTGTCTGTTCTTATTTTTCATACCACTAAAAAACATAAATAATGCCGTATAATTCTGGGGATAGGGCCCGGAAGTCTCTACAGGAACACCGTAAAGGTTCCTACTACGGCGCACATGCAACATCGTGCGCTTATTGAAACGGCTTTTACCGCTTAGGTAAGGGCCGTTTTTCGTTTTCAAGGAGACGGCTTATTTGGAAGGAAGGCAATCATGAGCACACAATTGAAACAGCCACACCAACCGAAAGCAAAAGAAAATGCGATTGCGCGTTTCTTTGATTTCAATGGGCTTGGTACGAATATGCGTACAGAGTTCATCGCCGGCATGACGACGTTCTTCGCGATGGCGTACATCTTATTCGTCAACCCGAACACATTAGCAGAGGCAGGCATGGATGCGGGAGCGGTATTCGGTGCTACAGCGCTCGTCGCAATCATCGGTTCCATCACAATGGGAGTATTTGCGAATTATCCAATTGCGCTTGCACCGGGTATGGGTTTAAACGCCTTCTTCGCATATAGTGTCGTCATTGGCATGGGTATTCCATGGCAAACTGCACTTTCGGGCGTTCTCGTCTCAGGTCTCGTCTTCATGGTATTAACGGCTTCAGGCATTCGTGAAGTGATCATCAATGCGATTCCAGAGCCGTTGAAAATGGCAGTCGCAGCAGGTATCGGTTTGTTCATCGCCTTTATCGGCTTGAAAACAGGTGGTTTAGTTGTCGCGAACGAAGCAACACTTGTTTCGCTCGGTGACCTAAGCAAGGGAACAACACTTCTCGCAGTATTCGGTCTTGTCGTATCAGCTGTCTTGATGACACGCGGTGTCAAAGGCGCGATTTTCTTCGGAATGATTATAACAGCCATTGCCGGAATGATTTTCGGATTAATTCCAGTTCCGACTAGTTTTGGTGAAATCGTTTCAGCACCACCAAGTATTGCACCGACCTTCGGACAGGCATTTCTTCACTTTAATGAAATCTTCACGGTCCAAATGATGATCGTCATCCTGACTTTCTTCTTCGTTGATTTCTTTGATACAGCGGGCACGTTGGTTGCGGTAGCAAACCAAGCGGGTCTAATTAAAGAAAATAAAGTACCACGCGCAGGTCGCGCATTAATCGCTGACTCAACAGCAACCGTAGCCGGTTCGATTCTCGGAACATCGACGACGGTTTCATACGTTGAATCCAGTGCTGGAGTCGCAGCAGGCGGTCGTTCAGGGATGACAGCCATCGTTACAGCATTGTTCTTCGGTCTCGCTTTATTCTTCTCACCGTTACTCGCGATCATCACTGCGCCGGTCACAGCACCCGCATTGATCATCGTCGGTGTATTGATGGCAGCTTCATTGCTGCAAATCGATTGGAAAAAATTCGAGTATGCGGTTCCAGCTTTCTTGACCGTCATCATGATGCCATTAACGTATTCGATCGCAACAGGGATTGCATTCGGTTTCCTCTTCTACCCGGTCACGATGATCGCAAAAGGACGAGCAAAGGACGTACACCCAATCATGTACGTATTATCACTTGGATTCCTCGGTTACTTCATCTGGTTGCACTAATTCAAACTGCGTCTTTCTTCTATATAGAAGAAAGACGTTTTTTTGTTAGGGAGAGGGTAAGGGAGAAGAGAGAGGGTGATTCAGATGTTACAGAAGATTACTGGACCTGTATTCGAGTACTTGGCCGAGAATAAGTTACTTATTCAATTCGCCAGAAAAGTCGGGTTACCACTTGGTGGAACATTGTTCGTCGGAGGGCAGGGCGCGGAAGAGACGCTCGACACAGTCAAACAGTTCAATCAAGATGGACGAGCGGCGACAGTAGATTGTTTAGGCGAATTCATCGAGACTGAACAAGACGCAGTAGATATTGCGAATGAATGCATCAAAGTCATCGGACAAATCAAAGCATATGATCTAGATGCACAAGTATCTTTAAAACTTACTTCAATCGGATTAAGGATTGATCCAGATATCGCCTATCAACAGTTGAGTCGTATTGCAGAGGTTGCTGATCAGAGAAATATGCGTGTGACAGTCAACATGGAAGAAGCAACGATGGTTGAGTCGATTGTGCAAATATTTGAACGCGTGCATGAACGATATCCGAACGTCGGAATTGCATTACAGGCAAATGTATACCGCAGTCGTTTTGATCTAGAACGTCTTCAGGCAACAGTACGTGTCGTCAAAGGCGCATACGATGGAGACGATGAAACCTATATTCAACCTAAAAAGACCGTCGATGAGACGTACCTTCAATTAGTGAAGATTAATTTGTTAGAAGGCAACTACACGCAAATCGCGACACATGATGAACAAGTTATTCAGCAAATCATTGACTTTACTCAAATGAAACAAATTGATCCATCACGGTTTGAATTTCAAATGCTTCAAGGCATGCGACCAAAACGACAACAAGAGCTAGTTCGACAAGGTTATCGTGTCGTCATCTACGTTCCGCATGGTTTGGACTGGTATACGTATTTGATGAGACGGCTAGCAGAACGCCCAGCGAATATCGCGTTTACAGTAGGCGCCATGTTAAGAAGGTAAAGACTTTGCGAAGAGGATTTAAACTCTTTGCAAAGTTTTTTTAAAATAATGCTTGTGTTTGTCGAATTATGTTGTTATATTAATAAATGTTCCAGCGAGACGCCTTTTATAAACGGTTCGTTGGGGCTGAAAAGTTTTTCAAAAAGCATGGTTGACATAAACAAAACAACCTGTTAATCTATTAAAGTCGCTAAGGCGGCAGACGAACTTTGAAAACTGAACGATGAGGCAAAAATCGTATTCTACGGAATACAAAAACGAATGAAGCGCAAGCTTCGTCAATCGTGACTCCGGTCACAACAACGAGCAAGTCAAACACTTTATGGAGAGTTTGATCCTGGCTCAGGACGAACGCTGGCGGCGTGCCTAATACATGCAAGTCGAGCGCAGGAAGCTGACGGAACTCTTCGGAGGGAAGGCAGTGGAATGAGCGGCGGACGGGTGAGTAACACGTAAGGAACCTGCCTCAAGGATTGGGATAACTCCGAGAAATCGGAGCTAATACCGGATAGTTCATTGGACCGCATGGTCCGGTGATGAAAGGCGCTCCGGCGTCACCTTGAGATGGCCTTGCGGTGCATTAGCTAGTTGGTGGGGTAACGGCCCACCAAGGCGACGATGCATAGCCGACCTGAGAGGGTGATCGGCCACACTGGGACTGAGACACGGCCCAGACTCCTACGGGAGGCAGCAGTAGGGAATCTTCCACAATGGACGAAAGTCTGATGGAGCAACGCCGCGTGAGTGATGAAGGTTTTCGGATCGTAAAACTCTGTTGTAAGGGAAGAACACGTACGAGAGGAAATGCTCGTACCTTGACGGTACCTTACGAGAAAGCCACGGCTAACTACGTGCCAGCAGCCGCGGTAATACGTAGGTGGCAAGCGTTGTCCGGAATTATTGGGCGTAAAGCGCGCGCAGGCGGCCTTTTAAGTCTGATGTGAAAGCCCCCGGCTCAACCGGGGAGGGCCATTGGAAACTGGAAGGCTTGAGTACAGAAGAGAAGAGTGGAATTCCACGTGTAGCGGTGAAATGCGTAGAGATGTGGAGGAACACCAGTGGCGAAGGCGACTCTTTGGTCTGTAACTGACGCTGAGGCGCGAAAGCGTGGGGAGCAAACAGGATTAGATACCCTGGTAGTCCACGCCGTAAACGATGAGTGCTAGGTGTTGGGGGGTTTCCGCCCCTCAGTGCTGAAGCTAACGCATTAAGCACTCCGCCTGGGGAGTACGGCCGCAAGGCTGAAACTCAAAGGAATTGACGGGGACCCGCACAAGCGGTGGAGCATGTGGTTTAATTCGAAGCAACGCGAAGAACCTTACCAACTCTTGACATCCCATTGACCGCTTGAGAGATCAAGTTTTCCCTTCGGGGACAATGGTGACAGGTGGTGCATGGTTGTCGTCAGCTCGTGTCGTGAGATGTTGGGTTAAGTCCCGCAACGAGCGCAACCCCTATCCTTAGTTGCCAGCATTCAGTTGGGCACTCTAGGGAGACTGCCGGTGACAAACCGGAGGAAGGTGGGGATGACGTCAAATCATCATGCCCCTTATGAGTTGGGCTACACACGTGCTACAATGGACGGTACAAAGGGCAGCGAGACCGCGAGGTGGAGCCAATCCCATAAAGCCGTTCCCAGTTCGGATTGCAGGCTGCAACTCGCCTGCATGAAGTCGGAATCGCTAGTAATCGCAGGTCAGCATACTGCGGTGAATACGTTCCCGGGTCTTGTACACACCGCCCGTCACACCACGAGAGTTTGCAACACCCGAAGCCGGTGAGGTAACCGCAAGGAGCCAGCCGTCGAAGGTGGGGTAGATGATTGGGGTGAAGTCGTAACAAGGTAGCCGTATCGGAAGGTGCGGCTGGATCACCTCCTTTCTAAGGAAAACGTCCCTTACGGGACATGCCCATCGTTCAGTTTTGAGAGCTCGTCTCTCACGTCTCGCAAGAGACACTCGCACCTTGAAAACTGAAGACATCAACAAGACATCAAACTTTTAATTAACCATGTCATTTAAGACGTGTGTTCTTAGAATACCAACGCTAGATCAAGGTATGAAGGGCGTACGGTGGATGCCTTGGCACTAGGAGCCGATGAAGGACGCGACGAACAGCGATATGCTTCGGGGAGCAGTAAGTATGCTTTGATCCGAAGATTTCCGAATGGGGGAACCCACCATCTGTAATGGGATGGGACATGTTACATGAATACATAGTGTAACGTGAGGCAGACCCGGGGAACTGAAACATCTAAGTACCCGGAGGAAGAGAAAGCAAATGCGATTCCCTGAGTAGCGGCGAGCGAAACGGGAACAGCCCAAACCGGAGAGCATGCTCTTCGGGGTTGTAGGACACTCTATACGGAGTCAAAAAGGAAGACAGTAGGTGAAGGACCTGGAAAGGTCGGCCGAAGAAGGTGACAGCCCTGTAGCTGAAACTGTTTTCCCTCCAGAGTGGATCCTGAGTACGGCGGGACACGTGAAACCCCGTCGGAATCCGGGAGGACCATCTCCCAAGGCTAAATACTCCCTAGTGACCGATAGTGAACCAGTACCGTGAGGGAAAGGTGAAAAGCACCCCGGAAGGGGAGTGAAATAGATCCTGAAACCGTATGCCTACAAGTAGTCAGAGCCCGTTAACGGGTGATGGCGTGCCTTTTGTAGAATGAACCGGCGAGTTACGATAACGCGCGAGGTTAAGCCGATGAGGCGGAGCCGTAGCGAAAGCGAGTCTGAACAGGGCGTTCAGTGCGTTGTCGTAGACCCGAAACCAGGTGATCTACCCATGTCCAGGATGAAGGTCAGGTAACACTGACTGGAGGTCCGAACCCACGCACGTTGAAAAGTGCGGGGATGAGGTGTGGGTAGCGGTGAAATGCCAATCGAACCTGGAGATAGCTGGTTCTCCCCGAAATAGCTTTAGGGCTAGCCTCGAGGTTGAGAGTTCTGGAGGTAGAGCACTGATTGGACTAGGGGCCCCCACAGGGTTACCGAATTCAGTTAAACTCCGAATGCCAGCAACTTATACTCGGGAGTCAGACTGCGAGTGATAAGATCCGTAGTCAAGAGGGAAACAGCCCAGACCGCCAGCTAAGGTCCCCAAGTGTATGTTAAGTGGAAAAGGATGTGGCGCTGCCTAGACAGCTAGGATGTTGGCTTAGAAGCAGCCACCATTCAAAGAGTGCGTAATAGCTCACTAGTCGAGTGGCGCCGCGCCGAAAATGTAACGGGGCTAAACATACCACCGAAGCTGCGGATTCCGTAAGGAATGGTAGGGGAGCGTTCCAAACCGCTGTGAAGCTGTACCGGAAGGAGCAGTGGAGCGTTTGGAAGTGAGAATGCCGGTGTGAGTAGCGAAAAGAGGGGTGAGAATCCCCTCCGTCGAAAGCCCAAGGTTTCCTGAGGAAGGCTCGTCCGCTCAGGGTTAGTCTGGACCTAAGCCGAGGCCGAAAGGCGTAGGCGATGGATAACAGGTTGATATTCCTGTACCGCCGATCCACCGTTTGAACAATGGGGGGACGCAGGAGGATAGTGACGCATGCGGATGGAAGTGCATGTGCAAGTTTCAAGACCGTCTGATTGGCAAATCCGTCAGGCATTACAGTCAAGGAACGATGCGGAGTCCCGTAGGGACGTAGGTCACGATTTCACACTGCCAAGAAAAGCCTCTAGTGAGGGGGAAGGCGCCAGTACCGTAAACCGACACAGGTAGGCGAGATGAGAATTCTAAGACGCGCGGGATAACTCTCGTTAAGGAACTCGGCAAAATGGTCCCGTAACTTCGGGAGAAGGGACGCTCTACATGAGTAGAGCCGCAGTGAATAGGCCCAAACGACTGTTTAGCAAAAACACAGGTCTCTGCTAAATCGCAAGATGACGTATAGGGGCTGACGCCTGCCCGGTGCTGGAAGGTTAAGGGGATGGGTTAGCGCAAGCGAAGCTTTGAACCGAAGCCCCAGTAAACGGCGGCCGTAACTATAACGGTCCTAAGGTAGCGAAATTCCTTGTCGGGTAAGTTCCGACCCGCACGAAAGGCGTAACGATTTGGGCACTGTCTCAACGAGAGACCCGGTGAAATCATAGTACCTGTGAAGATGCAGGTTACCCGCGACAGGACGGAAAGACCCCATGGAGCTTTACTACAGCCTGATATTGAGGCTTTGTGCATGATGTACAGGATAGGCGGGAGACGTCGAGCCCGGAGCGCCAGCTTCGGAGGAGTCACCCTTGGGATACCGCCCTTCATGCATAGAGTCTCTAACTCGCAGCCGTGATCCGGCTGGAGGACCGTGTCAGGCGGGTAGTTTGACTGGGGCGGTCGCCTCCTAAACAGTAACGGAGGCGCCCAAAGGTTCCCTCAGAATGGTTGGAAATCATTCGTAGAGCGCAAAGGCAGAAGGGAGCTTGACTGCGAGACCTACAAGTCGAGCAGGGACGAAAGTCGGGCTTAGTGATCCGGTGGTTCCGCATGGAAGGGCCATCGCTCAACGGATAAAAGCTACCCTGGGGATAACAGGCTGATCTCCCCCAAGAGTCCACATCGACGGGGAGGTTTGGCACCTCGATGTCGGCTCATCGCATCCTGGGGCTGGAGTAGGTCCCAAGGGTTGGGCTGTTCGCCCATTAAAGCGGTACGCGAGCTGGGTTCAGAACGTCGTGAGACAGTTCGGTCCCTATCCGTCGTGGGCGCAGGAAATTTGAGGAGAGCTGTCCTTAGTACGAGAGGACCGGGATGGACGCACCGCTGGTGTACCAGTTGTTCCGCCAGGAGCATCGCTGGGTAGCTACGTGCGGACGGGATAAATGCTGAAAGCATCTAAGCATGAAGCCCCCTCCAAGATGAGATTTCCCTTTGAGTAATCAAGAAAGACCCCTCAGAGACGATGAGGTAGATAGGTCACGGGTGGAAGCATGGCGACATGTGGAGCTGAGTGATACTAATCGGTCGAGGCCTTGTTCTAGCAGATGCTTGTTGATGACTTCAGTTTTGAGGGCGCGAGCCCGTCGTCTGGTGACGATAGCCAAGTGGTCACACCCGTTCCCATGCCGAACACGGAAGTTAAGCACTTGAACGCCGAAAGTAGTTGGGGGCTTCCCCCTGTGAGGATAGGACGTTGCCAGGCAAACGGTGGTTCTGGAGCATACGCTCAAGTGCCGCCGCTTTTTTGTGTCTTTTTGTAGAAAGACACGTATCCATTTTAATGAAGGGACTGAACAGGGATATGGCGAAAAAAACGAAACTACGTGTAGCCGTCGAAGAGAACGAGACGATTGGTGCTTGTTTGGATCGTATCGATGCCATGGGATACCGCCCGACGGTCCGACGAGAAGAACCGATCTTTGGATTAGACGCTAATGGCGAACCGTATCCAATTCGTCAACAAATCGTCTTCGATTGTAAAGTGAAAGAGAATGAGTAACTGCCTAGAGCATCCTCCGATTCATGTGGAGGGTGCTCTTTTCGTTCTTGATTCCATGTGATGCCTTTCAAGAAAATAAACTCCGAATGGACAATCGATGAAATCAGAAAAACCGCTTTTAAAACCGAACGATAAATTTTCAGATAATTAAATCGTTCGCCTTTGGTTGACGCCTTGGGATGGACTTGTTAAGATGAAGTCGTGACAGGATGATTGAATATAAACACCTCGTATAATAGCAGGGATATGGCTTGCAAGTTTCTACCCAACGACCCTAAATCGTTGGACTATGGGGTATATGGATGTTCGTCGATATTTCTTTGGCGTACCTTTTTATACCCTAAGCCACCCTTTTAGCCGTGGTTTGGGCTTTTTTTATGCACAAAGGAGGAAACAGCGATGGGAAATGTAGAAGTCGGCGTCATCATGGGAAGTCAATCGGATTGGGAAACGATGAAACATACATGCGATGTGTTGGAGCAACTTGAGATTCCATATGAAAAAAAAGTCGTCTCCGCACACCGGACACCGGATCTGATGTTTCGTTATGCTGAATCAGCACGTGAACGAGGACTGAAGGTCATCATTGCCGGTGCAGGCGGTGCCGCTCATCTACCAGGCATGGTCGCCGCTAAAACGACATTACCCGTCATCGGTGTTCCTGTGAAGAGTAAAGCGCTCCAAGGAATTGATTCCTTGCTCTCGATTGTTCAAATGCCAGGTGGTGTACCGGTTGCAACAGTCGCGATTGGAGAAGCAGGCGCAAAAAACGCTGGATTGCTAGCCGCTCAAATTCTGTCGATTCAAGATGAACGACTTGCCCGTAAGCTCGATCATATGCGTGTCGAACTCGAAGGGGACGTCATTGCATCTGGAGGGAACCTACTATGAAGCGAATCGGAATATTAGGTGGAGGTCAACTCGGTCGAATGATGGCACTGTCCGCCCGTGAGATGGGCTTTGAGATTCTGACGCTTGATCCAACAGACAACGCACCGTGTGCGCAAGTGGCGGATCAACACATTCAGGCAGCTTTCACGGATATTGAAGCAGCGAAGCAACTTACAGCTGAATCGGATGTCGTCACCTACGAATTCGAGAATATCTCAACGGAAGTCGCTGAAGCGATCGGAACGAAACTGATTCACGGAACGAATCTCCTCTTTCAAACGCAACATCGAGTTCGAGAAAAAGAGATGATTGAACGCATCGGGCATTCCGTCGCTCCATACTATCCGGTGACAGATCCTGCTGACTTAGAGGAAGCGAAGCAACGACTCGGATTACCGTTCGTCTTGAAGACAGCACGATTCGGATACGACGGAAAAGGACAGACCGTCATTCGGACGGAAGAACAGTTCCAAGCGGCAATCGAACGATTCGAACCGACAGAGTATGTCGCGGAGCAGTGGTTACCGTTTGATCAGGAAATTTCCGTCATCGTGACGCGAAGCGCAACAGAAACACGCGTCTTCCCAGTCAGTGAGAACATTCATCGGGAAAATATCTTGCATCTATCGATCGTACCGGCTCGCATTTCCGAATCGCTCGAACAAGAAGCAATTGCGCTCGCTGAATCGATCGCGGATGCTGTCGGGTTGATCGGTACACTCGCCATCGAGTTGTTCGTCGTCGGTTCTAGACTAATCGTCAATGAACTAGCACCCCGACCACACAATTCGGGTCACTATTCAATCGATGCTTGCGAAACATCCCAATTCGAGCAACATATCCGTGCCATCAGTGGTCTTCCACTCGGTGATACCCGTCTGACGACACCGGTCGTCATGGCGAACATCCTGGGTCAGCATGTCACAGCATTATACGAGGAACTACCGAGACTAAGCGCTCGGACGAAAGTTCACTTATATGGAAAAGCAGAAGCCAAGACAGGTCGCAAGATGGGACATTTAAACATCCTTGCGGACACGGTCGACGATGCTTTGGCAGAAGTCGAACGCCTGTCGATATGGAAGGAGACAGTTCAATGATCGAACGGTATACACGTCCTGAGATGAAAGCGATCTGGACCGAACAAAACAAATTCGAGGCTTGGTTAAAAGTCGAGATTCTTGCGTGTGAAGCATGGAGTGAACTAGGAGTCATCCCGAAAGAGGACGTTCAATTACTTTGGGACAATGCCTCTTTTGATGTCAACCGGATCCTTGAAATCGAACAAGAGACACGTCATGATGTCATCGCCTTTACGCGTGCTGTCTCTGAGACACTCGGAGAAGAACGTAAATGGGTTCATTACGGACTAACGTCAACGGACGTCGTCGATACAGCACTCTCATATCTGTTGAAGCAAGCAAACGACATTCTTGCTGCAGACCTCGATCGATTCATCGACATCTTAAAGGTCAAAGCGAACGAACATAAATATACGGTCATGATGGGACGAACGCATGGCGTACATGCAGAACCGACGACGTTCGGTCTGAAACTAGCGCTTTGGTACGAAGAGATGAAACGAAACAAAGTCCGCTTCGAAGCAGCACGTGAGACGGTCGAATACGGCAAGATGTCAGGAGCCGTCGGAACATTCGCGAATATCGATCCGTTCATTGAAAAATACGTCTGCGAAAAGTTAGGAACGAAACCAGCTCCAGTTTCCACACAGACGTTACAACGCGATCGTCATGCACACTATATGTCGACGCTTGCTCTGATCGCGACATCGATTGAAAAGATGGCAACGGAGATCCGCGGTCTACAAAAGACGGAAACGCGTGAAGTCGAAGAATTCTTCGCTAAAGGTCAAAAAGGATCATCGGCGATGCCGCACAAGCGGAATCCGATCGGCTCTGAGAACATGACAGGTCTTGCCCGAGTCATCCGTGGACACATGGTGACGGCGTACGAGAACGTCTCACTCTGGCACGAACGGGATATCTCGCACTCTTCGGCAGAACGCATCATTCTTCCGGACGCAACAGGACTGCTCAACTACATGTTGAACCGTTTCGGAAACATCGTGAAGAACTTGACGGTCTTCCCGGACAACATGAAGCGGAACATGGACCGGACGTTTGGGGTCATCTTCTCTGGACATGTCTTACTCGCTTTAATCGAAAAAGGCTGGTCGCGTGAAGCAGCGTATGATTTCGTTCAACCGCGTGCGATGCAGGCGTGGGAAGAACAAATCATGTTCCGTGACTTATTGTGGCAAGAACAGGACATTCAACAGCTGTTCACAGAAGAAGAGCTCGATGCGTGTTTCGATCCGACGTACCATACGAGTCGTGTCGATGAAATTTTTGAACGGTGTGGCTTGAACTAATCAACCTGAGACGGGGCATTTGCCCCGTCTACATCTTAGGATCATGGGGGACGAAAGCGATGCAACCACTTTATGAAGGAAAAGCAAAACGATTGTACACGACGCAGGAGCAGGATGTGCTCCGGATCGTCTATAAAGACGAGGCCACGGCATTCAACGGCGAGAAAAAAGAAGTATTTGCTGGAAAAGGCGAATTGAACAACCGATTGACGAGTCATTTCTTTGAAATCCTCGAACAAGCGGGCATTCCGACACATTTCATTGAGCGTGTCTCGGAGCGCGAACAGCTCGTACGTCGTGTCACTATCATTCCACTCGAAGTCGTCGTCCGGAACGTCGTCGCAGGAAGCTTGAGTAAACGGCTCGGTATCGAAGAAGGTACGGTGCTCGAAACACCAATCGTTGAGTTCTACTATAAAGATGATACGTTAGGCGATCCACTCGTCACCTCATCGCACATCAATTTACTGAAGATTTCGACTTCTGAGGAGCTAGAAGAGCTGTCGGACAAAGCACTTCGCGTGAATGAAGTCTTGCAACCTTACTTCCGTCAAAACGGAATCACGTTGATTGATTTTAAATTGGAATACGGCAAGACGGCAGATGGAACGATTCTACTGGCTGATGAGATTTCACCTGATACATGCCGCCTGTGGGATCAGGAAACTGGAGAACATCTCGATAAAGATGTCTTCCGACGCAATATCGGTTCACTGACAGAGACTTACCAAACACTATTCAATCGCCTAGGGGGAAACACACAATGAAAAAAGTCATCGTATCGATCGCATTACGGGAAAGCATTTTAGATCCACAAGGAGTTGCTGTAAAAGGCGGATTGCAACAGCTTGGTTTTACGGGTGTCGAGAGTGTTCGAATCGGAAAACAGATTGAACTGCTCGTTGAAACGGAAACGACAGAAGCGATGATTCATGAGATGTGTCAAAAATTACTCGTTAACACGGTGATGGAAGATTATCAGATTACGATCGAAGAGGTGACGCCAGCATGAAGTTCGCGGTCATCGTCTTTCCGGGATCGAACTGTGATTTAGATATGTACCATGCGGTTAAGGATGCGCTCGGAGAAGAAGCCGAATACGTCTTCCATACCGAAACCTCACTTGAGGGTTATGACGGCGTCCTGTTACCAGGTGGATTTTCCTACGGAGATTACCTTCGTTGCGGGGCAATCGCACGCTTCTCACCGATTATGGAAGAGGTCAAACGTTTTGCAACAGAAGGAAAAACCGTCCTTGGTGTCTGTAACGGATTCCAGATTCTTGTCGAAGCGGGACTCTTACCAGGTGTCTTGCATCGAAATAACGGTTTGAAGTTCATGTGTCGGACGGTCGAACTGAAGGTTGAAAACACGAAGACACGGTTTACATCAGATTATCTGCCAGGCGAGACGATCTCGATTCCAATCGCACATGGCGAAGGAAACTACTACTGCGACGATGCGACTTACGCGATGCTCCAAACGAACGGGCAAATCGCCTTCACATATGTCGATAATCCGAACGGTTCGCGCGGTGATATCGCCGGGATCACGAATAAAGCTGGCAATGTTCTTGGGATGATGCCACACCCAGAACGAGCAGTCGAGCTATTGACTGGCGGAACAGATGGATTGAAACTCTTTACTTCACTCGTCAAACAGGGGGCACACCATGCTAAAACAACAGTCTGAACCAACACCAGAATTGATTCAAGAGCAACGCGTTTATGCCACGATGGGATTAAGTGATACGGAATACCAGATGGTCGTCGATTTACTCGGACGCCAACCGAACTATACGGAAACAGGATTGTTTTCGGTCATGTGGTCTGAGCATTGTTCATACAAGACATCTAAACCCGTCCTTCGTCAATTCCCGACGACTGGACCACGTGTCTTACAGGGACCGGGTGAAGGAGCAGGAGTCGTTGATATCGGTGATGAGCAGGCTGTCGTCTTTAAGATTGAAAGCCACAACCATCCATCCGCTGTTGAACCGTATCAAGGCGCTGCAACAGGCGTCGGCGGTATCATTCGTGACATCTTCTCGATGGGCGCACGCCCAGTTGCGCTCATGAACTCGCTTCGTTTCGGTCATCTCGGTACACCGCGTGTCAATCAACTGTTCGAACAAGTCGTCGCTGGAATCGCGGGGTATGGCAACTGCGTCGGTATTCCAACGATCGGTGGCGAAATCGGATTTGATCGTTCGTATGAAGGAAATCCACTCGTCAATGCGATGTGTATCGGTTTGATCAACCATGCCGATATTCAAAAAGGTCAGGCAAAAGGTGTCGGGAACTCAGTCATGTATGTCGGTGCAGCTACTGGGCGCGATGGTATTCATGGTGCGACGTTTGCCTCGGAAGATCTCGGAGAAGATACGGAAGCAAAACGACCGGCTGTTCAAGTCGGCGATCCGTTCATGGAGAAGCTATTGATTGAAGCTTGTCTTGAGATCGTTGGTCATCCAGCACTGGTCGGGATGCAGGATATGGGCGCTGCTGGACTAACATCTTCTTCAGCGGAGATGGCTTCAAAAGCAGGCATGGGCATCGAGATGCACCTCGATGACGTCCCGCAACGGGAGACAGGGATGACAGCCTACGAAATGATGCTCTCAGAATCACAAGAGCGAATGTTACTCGTCGTTAAACGGGGGCGCGAAGCAGAGATTGAAGCAATCGTCAGCAAATGGGGGCTCCATGCCGTTCACGTCGGAGAAGTCATTGAAGAGAAAGTCTTACGGTTGATCCATCATGGGGATATCGTGGCGGAAGTTCCGGTTGACGCGTTAGCGGAAGAAGCACCAGTCTATGAAAAACCATCTCGCGTTCCTGCGTATTATGAAGAATTTCAAGCGATGGAAGAGACACTTCCAGTCGTCGAAGACGTTGTTGAGACATGGCGAGCACTACTCCGTCAGCCGACAATCGCTTCAAAACGCTGGGTCTACGATCAGTACGATCATATGGTCCAGACATCGACGGTCGTCGCACCGGGATCTGATGCAGCCGTTATCCGTGTCCGTGGTACGAACAAGGCACTCGCCATGACGACCGACTGCAACAGTCGCTTCGTCTACTTGGATCCATATGTCGGTGGACAGATCGCCGTTGCAGAAGCAGCTCGTAATATCGTCGCGAGTGGGGCGACACCACTTGCCATCACGGATTGCCTGAACTTCGGAAATCCGGATAAACCAGAAGGATTCTGGCAGTTGCAGCAAGCAACAGCTGGTATGGCGGAAGCATGTCGTGTCCTTGAGACACCTGTTATCGGTGGAAACGTCTCGCTCTACAATGAGTCAGCTGGTCAAGCGGTTCACCCGACACCGGTCGTCGGAATGGTCGGATTACACGAGCAAACCGAATGGATCACAACGCAACACGTCAAACAAGCAGGTGACAAGATTTATCTGTTAGGTGAAACAACAGCCGAGTTTGGTGGTAGTGAGCTTCAATATATGCAATTCGGTAAATCATTCGGTCGCGCACCACAAATCGATTTAGCAGTCGAACATGCACGCTTACAAGTGTTACAACAAGCAGTACAAGCAGGTGAAGTCAATGCGATGCATGATGTATCAGAAGGTGGTCTCGCAATCGCCCTCGCTGAGATGACGTTTGGAACGAACTTTGGGTTGACGGTTCAGTTTGATGGACCAACGTTACATCTGTTCAGTGAATCGCAATCACGTTTCGTCGTCACTGTGCCACAAACGCACGTTGCAGCATTCGAACAACGGACCGGTGCTCAAGCGATCGGTGTCGTCACGAACGATGAGCTTCTTGTCATCGAGACGGCAGAGACACGGATCGAAGCAGACCGTTCGACCTTACAGGGAGACTGGGAAGGAGCAATCGCGTGTTATATGACATCAAAGGACTAAATGAGGAGTGTGGCGTCTTCGGGATCTTCGGACAACCGAATGCAGCGCAACTCGCTTACTACGGCTTGCATAGTTTGCAACACCGGGGACAGGAAGGGGCAGGCATCGTCACGAGTGACGGCGACGACCTCTTCCCGCACCGCGGGCAAGGACTGGTGACGGAAGTCTTTTCGGAAGAGATACTGACGAATCTTAAAGGACATCATGCGATCGGACACGTCCGGTATTCGACAGCAGGTGGAAACACACTTGAGAATACCCAACCGCTGCATTTCAAGTCGCGGACGGGAGATCTCGCTCTCGCACACAACGGGAACCTCGTCAACGCGGATTCACTGAAACATCTACTCGAAGCAGAAGGTGCAATCTTTCAGACGACGAGCGATACGGAAGTCGTCGCCCATCTCGTCAAACGCAGTAAGCTCGATACACTTGAAGACCGGATTGCCGACAGTCTCGCGCGTCTTGTCGGGGCATTTGCCTTCCTCTTTTTAACGGAAGATACGTTATTCGTGGCGGTTGATCCACACGGACTGCGTCCACTGTCACTCGGGAAGACACCGGACGGCGGCATCGTATTTGCGTCAGAGACATGTGCCTTTGATATCGTCGGTGCAGAGTTCATTCGTGATATCGAGCCGGGGGAGCTCGTGACGATCACAGAACACGGTATGTCGTCTCGTCAATACATGCAACCACGCGAACGAGCGATGTGTTCGATGGAATACATCTACTTCTCACGTCCAGATTCAATCATTGATGGCGTCAACGTCCATACGGCCCGGAAAGCACTCGGGAAAAAGATGTATGAAGAAGCACCGGTCGAAGCAGACGTCGTTACAGGGGTACCGGATTCCAGTATCTCGGCAGCGATCGGTTACGCGGAAGCGAGTGGTATTCCGTATGAAATGGGATTGATCAAGAATCGTTATGTCGGACGGACGTTCATCCAGCCGTCACAGGAGTTACGGGAACGTGGGGTCAAAATGAAGTTGTCTGCGTTACGCGGTGTCGTACAAGGGAAGCGTGTCATCATGGTCGATGATTCGATCGTCCGAGGAACGACGAGTCGCCGCATCGTCGGTTTATTACGTGAAGCCGGTGCAACGGAAGTTCATGTCCGTATCACGGCACCACCGATTACGAATCCATGTTATTACGGGATTGATACATCGTCAAAAGACGAGTTGATCTCTGCCCGGTTGATGCCGGAAGAAATCCGTCAAGAAATCGGTGCTGATTCACTTGAATTCCTAACTGTACCGGGTATGGTCGATGCAATCGACCGCCCGTTTGAAGGACCATTAAAAGGACAATGTACCGCTTGCTTCACAGGAGAGTATCCGACACCGCTCGGTTCGCTCGAGTTAGAAGCTAAACTTTGATAGATGGGGGAAGAACATGAGCAAACATTACGAAGCAGCAGGTGTGAGTCTGACGGCAGGATATGAGTCCGTCACTCGAATGAAAAAACACGTCGCCCGTTCGATGCGCAAAGAAGTATTAACGGGACTCGGTAGCTTTGGTGCGATGTTCGACCTCAGCCAATTGCAGTTGAAAGAACCGGTCCTCGTCAGTGGAACAGACGGGGTCGGTACGAAACTCAAGCTTGCCTTCGCACTCGAACAACACGATACGATCGGGATCGACTGTGTTGCGATGTGTGTGAACGATATCATCGTCCAAGGTGCAGAACCACTTTATTTCCTCGACTACATCGCGCTCGGTCAGGCGATTCCAGCGAAGATCGAACGGATCGTCGCCGGTGTTGCTGAAGGATGTGTCCAAGCGGGCTGTACGTTGATTGGTGGTGAGACGGCAGAAATGCCAGGGATGTATGCGGATGGCGAATACGACATCGCTGGTTTTGCCGTCGGTGCCGTCGAGAAGCAAAAATTGATTACCGGTGACAAGGTCGCAGCAGGCGATGTCATTCTCGGTCTTGCTTCGTCCGGTGTCCATTCGAACGGCTTTTCACTTGTCCGTAAAATTGTCGCCGAGAGTGGCCTTAGCTACGAAGATGAAGTCATGATGCTCGGTCATACACTTGGTAATGCCCTTCTCATGCCGACACGTATCTACGTCGAAGCGGTCAAAGCTGCCCTTGAGACGGAAAAGATTCAAGCGATGGTCCATATTACAGGTGGCGGTTTCTACGAAAACGTACCACGCGTCTTGCCAGAGGGTCTTGGTGCATCGTTTGATCCGAAAAAGTGGCCGACGTTACCGGTCTTCGACTGGCTCGAGCAAGCAGGTGATCTGCCACGACATGACATGTATAATGTCTTCAACATGGGGATTGGTTTCATGTTGATCGTCAAACCGGAAGATGTCGTGGAAGTAACAGCACGCCTCGCTCGTGAAAATGAGACGGCGTACGTGATTGGTCACGTGACCGATCAAGAAGGTGTCCGGATTCAAGGGGTCGACGCATGAAGATCGCCTGTTTTGCATCAGGAAGCGGTAGTAATGTCGAAGCACTTTTTGAAGCAATCGAGGCAGGAACGTTACATGCCTCGATCGAACTGATCGTCTGCGATCAACCGGACGCAGCAGTCATCGAGCGAGCAAAACGACGTGGATGTGACATCTTCGTCTTTCGAGCAAAGGACTATCCGGATAAACCGAGCTTTGAGCGGGAGATCATCGCTCGTCTTAAAGCAAAAGGTGTTGAACGGATCATCCTTGCCGGGTACATGCGTTTGATCGGGGAAGAGTTGCTCGGACGATACGCAGGGCGAATTGTCAACATTCATCCGTCGCTGCTTCCGGCGTTCCCGGGAAAAGATGCGATCGGACAAGCGTTTCGTGGCGGAGTTAAAATCACAGGTGTTACAATTCATATAGTCGATGAAGGAATGGACACAGGACCCATCATGGCTCAAGAAGCCGTTCGGATTACAGAAGAGATGACGCGTGAAACGTTGCAACAAGCGATTCAGCGTGTCGAACATAGACTGTATCCGCAAGTCATCGAAGAGTGGATGAAAGAGGAGGCAAACGTATGAGAGCGTTAATTAGTGTGTCGGATAAAACAGGGATCGTCGAACTAGGACGAGCGTTTCATGAAGCAGGGATCGAGCTTGTCTCGACAGGCGGAACACATCAAGCATTAGAGGAAGCTGGGCTTCCGGTCATTGGTATCAGTGAAGTCACACAATTCCCAGAGATGCTCGATGGACGTGTCAAGACACTTCATCCGATGGTCCACGGTGGACTACTTGGTCGTCGTGATCTTGAATCCCATCGCGAACAGATGGCTGCGCAACAGATTCAACCAATTGATTTCGTCGTCGTCAATTTGTATCCGTTCAAGCAGACAGTTTTACAAGAAGACGTTGCGTATGCGGATGCGATTGAGAACATCGATATCGGTGGTCCAAGCATGTTGCGATCTGCAGCGAAGAACCACGCGGCTGTGACGGTCGTCGTCGATCCAGCTGATTACGAAACAGTCGTTGCTGAGGTTCGTGAAGGTGGAACAACGTTTGAGACACGCCAACGTCTTGCAGCGAAAGCCTTCCGTCATACAGCGGCGTACGATGCGTTGATCGCGGATTATTTCTTGACGCAAACAGGCGAGAAGTTCCCGGACCAGTTGACGATCACGCTTGAGAAAGTCCAGGATCTCCGTTACGGAGAAAATCCACACCAAGAAGCAGCCTTTTATAAAACACCAATTTACCGTGGGGCTTCCCTCGCTTCAGCGAAACAGTTGCATGGTAAAGAGTTGTCGTATAACAACATCCAAGATGCGAACGCTGCACTCGAAATTCTCGACGAGTTCCGCGAAGCAGCAGCCGTCGTCGTCAAACACATGAACCCGTGTGGTGTTGCCGTCGGTCCAACGATCGGAGAGGCATTCCGTCGCGCGCATGCAGCCGATCCGGTTTCAATTTTCGGAGGCATCGTCGCCTTGAACCGTGAAGTCGACCTAGAGACAGCAGAACAACTAAGCGGTATCTTCCTTGAAATCATCATTGCCCCGTCCTTTACGGAAGAAGCCTTCGCCTTATTGTCAGCGAAAAAGAACATTCGTCTGCTTGAACTTGACGTCAAACGTGTCCAAGCGATCCGCTATACAGCAGTTGCCGGCGGTATGCTCGTCCAAGACAGTGACGATGAGACATTAGATGATGCAGCAGCACGTGTCGTGACAGACCGCAAACCGACAGCAGCGGAATGGGAAGACTTGAAACTCGCATGGCGCGCTGTCAAACACGTCAAGTCGAATGCGATCGTTCTCGCAAAAGACGAAGTAACCGTCGGTGTCGGTGCAGGACAGATGAACCGTGTTGGTTCAGCGAACATTGCAATCACGCAAGCTGGGGAAAAAGCGATCGGCGCGTCCCTTGCTTCCGATGCCTTCTTCCCAATGGGCGATACGGTCGAAGCGGCAGCAGCAGCTGGCATTACAGCAATCATTCAACCAGGCGGCTCGATTCGCGATCAAGAGTCGATCGATGCGTGTAACCAACACGGCATCACGATGGTCTTTACGAACGTTCGACATTTCAAACACTAAGCGGAGGCGATTTGAATGAAGGTATTGGTGATTGGTAAAGGAGGGCGTGAACACGCGCTCGTCTGGAAGCTGGCACAGGATGAACGGATCGACACAGTGTATGCTGCGCCTGGGAATGCCGGGATGACACAAGCTACATGTGTTCCGATCGCCGAAAATGCCATCGATGAACTCGTGGCGTTCGCACAAGACGAACAGATTGATTGGACGATCGTCGGACCAGAAGGACCACTCGTTCTCGGGGTCGTTAACGCCTTTCAGGCAGCGGGACTGCAGGTTTTCGGACCGACACGGGAAGCTGCGGCAATCGAGGGAAGTAAGCAGTTCGCGAAAGAATTGATGGCGCGTGCCGGTATTCCGACCGCTGCTCACGCCGTCTTTACTTCAGCAGCAGAGGCAGAAGCGTATGTTCGCAAAGCGGGTGCACCGATTGTCATCAAAGCCGACGGACTCGCTGCCGGAAAAGGGGTCACGGTCGCAGAAACTGTGGACCAGGCACTTGCAGCGATCCACGATACGTTTGCCGGGGAATACGGGCAGCAAAGCCGCGTCGTCATCGAAGAGTGTTTGGTCGGGGAAGAGTGTTCGTTGATGGCGTTCGTCCACGAAGAGACGGTCATTCCGATGGTATTGTCGCAAGATCATAAACGGGCATTTGACGGTGACTTAGGTCCGAACACAGGAGGAATGGGCGCGTATTCACCGTTACCTCAGTGGGACGAGGCAGCGTTGACGACAGAAGCTGTTGATCGCATCATACAGCCGCTCGTCGATCAGATGGCAAGCGAAGGAATACCGTTCACTGGCTTCCTCTATGCCGGTCTGATGTTGACGAAACAAGGACCGTTCGTCATCGAGTTCAATGCTCGGTTCGGTGATCCGGAGACGGAAGTCATTCTCCCACGCTTAGAGACACCGTTACTTGATGTCATCAGACCACTGATGGACGGACAGACACCAGAAGTCGTTTGGACGGACCAAGCAGCTGTCGGTGTCGTCGTCGCTGCAGAAGGATATCCAGAAGCGCCAAAAACGGGACAAATGATTCCACTCGATCAGATCGGGGATGACCTTCTCGTTTTTCATGCCGGAACAGCAGAACAATCCGGTCAACTTGTCTCAGCCGGTGGACGTGTCCTCGTCTGTGTCAGTCGTGCAGAGACGATCGAGCAAGCTGTCGAACAGGTCTATGCGAACTTACCAGACGTGACGCATCAGCCATTCTTTTACCGAACTGATATCGCTCAAAAAGCCTTTCGTGCCTCACATGAATCATGATAGTTGAACCAGACGCACTCGACAGAGTCTCGTCTGGTTTTTTTATTTCTTGGCGAAGTGCACGAAAAGATTTGTCTTCCATGGCGAATTTGTGTTATTTTGACCAAATGAATCCGGAACGGGGCAAAACTTCTTGAAACTTACTTAGCAACATTTTAGTATAAGAACTATAAGAAAGCGTTTTCAATAAAATAAAGGAGGTCGAGCTTTCGTGAAAAAAAATTGTGGAAGATCCCCTTGGACGAAATCTGAAGTACGAACACACCAAGCGGTCATCAGCGGAAAGCTTGCACCGACACTTGTCATACAGAATGCTACGTACCTAAATCATGGTGTCAAAGCATGGCGGACGGCGAACATCTGGATCAGTGGCGACCGGATCGTCTATGTCGGTCCAGAGATGCCGGAACAAGCCGATGCCTACCATGATGCGACAGGTCAATATATCGTACCCGGTTACATTGAACCTCATGCCCATCCGTTTCAACTTTATAATCCAGCGAGTCTTGCAAAATTCGCAGCAGAGCGAGGAACATCGACCCTCGTCAACGACAACATGTTGTTATTATTAGAGCCGACGGAGCAAGCGTTTGCTCAAGTCGAGGCGCTAGCGGACTTACCGACCTCGATGTACTGGTGGGCACGACTCGACGCGCAGACCGAGCTTGATGCCGATAGTATCTCGATCGATAATCGCCGGATTCAAGCATGGCTTAAACATCCACAAGTCATCCAAGCGGGTGAGTTGACGGGATGGCCACGTCTCTCGCAAGGGGACGATGAACTGCTCCACTGGATGCAGGATGCGATCAAACTTGGAAAACCAATCGAAGGTCATTTCCCTGGTGCTTCAGCGAAGACGCTGACAAAGATGGCGCTGTATGGTGTGACGAGTGATCACGAGGCAATGACGGTCGAAGAAGCGATGACACGTCTTGAACTTGGTTATACGACGACGATTCGTTATTCATCGATTCGTCCGGATCTACCGGATATCTTTAAGGGGCTTGTCGAAGCGGGATTGACGCAGTTCGATAAGGTACTAGTGACAACAGATGGTTCGACACCGTCCTTTTATAAAGCGGGTATGATGGATGAGACGATCCGACTGATGCTCGAGGCAGGCATTCCGGTCGAAGAAGCATACCGGATTGCGTCATACAATGCAGCACGTCATTTTAATCTCGATCATCTACTCGGAAGTATCGCGCCAGGACGGATTGCACATCTCAATTTCCTTGAGGCAAAAGATGCTCCGACACCTGTCGCTGTACTTGCACGCGGCATATGGGTCCGTCAAGCCGACATTCCATGTTACCCAGCCGAAGCGCTTGATGCTGCTTATGCCCTTATGCCACAATCAGAAGTCCAGATTTCCTTAACGGAGCAGGATTTTTCATTCAGCATGCCGGTTGGTCTTGAAATGGTCAATTCCGTCATCATGAAGCTCTATCAAGTCGAGCATGACACGAGTGTACCTATGCTACCAGCAGGTTGCGATGAATCCTTCCTAATGCTACTGGACCGCGAAGGGAAGTGGCGTTTGAATACCGTCTTGAAGAACTTTGCGACACAAGTCGGAGGTCTCGTCAGTTCGTACTCGATTAGTGGTGATATTTTGATGATCGGTAAATCAAAACGAGATATGCAAGTCGCGTTTGAGCGGATGAAAACATTTGGCGGTGGAATCGTTCTCGTCGAAGACGGAGAAGTCATCGCTGAAGTTCCATTGACCTTAATGGGGCAGACGTCCGACTTACCACTCGAGGATTTGATCGTTCAAGAAACCGCTTTACGGGAGGCATTATTTGCCCGTGGATATGCCTTTGAAGATCCGGTCTATACGTTGCTATTCCTAGCGTCGACACATCTACCATATGTGCGGATCACACCACAAGGTATTTACGAAGTCCTTCGGAAAAAAGTCCTTTTCCCGGCGATTTTGCGATGACGCTTGAATTTTAAAACGTCGCGCTTTAAACTATTAAAGAGCAATTGAATGGGAAAGGGAGTCACAAGATGCAACTCGATAAATTGCGTGGAAAAGAACTAGATCAGTTATTTACAGCCATCATGAAGATGGATTCATTAGAAGATTGTTATACGTTGTTCGAAGACTTAGCGACCGTCAACGAAATCCAGGCGCTCGCCCAACGTCTGGAAGTCGCACGTCAATTACGTGAAGGCAATACGTATCACAAAATCGAAAAGGCGACCGGTGCTTCAACAGCAACGATCTCGCGTGTCAAACGTTGCTTGAACTACGGTTCGGGCGGTTATGATCTGGCGCTTGCCCGCCTAGGTCTTATCGAGCAAGAAGTAGCGGATAACTAATGTTATCCGCTACTTCTATGAAGGGGGGCGTGTTACATTGGATTTTGCGTTACAACAAAGAATTCAACATTTCATTCGTAAGCTGACGCCTATCCAGTCGCTCGTCATCATCTACTTCGTTGCTGTCATCATTGGGATCATTCTGCTCGGCTTACCGTGGTCGACGAAAGGAAATTACGACTGGGACTTCACGGACCTGGTCTTCATGGCGGTCAGTTGTGTTAGTGTCACCGGTCTGACAACGGTCTCGGTTTCGGATACCTTTACGACGTTCGGGTACTTCATGATCATGATTTTAGTACAAGTCAGCGGGATCGGCTTGATGTCGCTTCATATCGCGATGTGGGTCATCCTCGGAAAACGAATTGGCTTCCGGGAGCGTCAGCTCGTCGTCCGAGATCAGAACCAGACGACGATGCAAGGTGTCGTCAAATACATTCGGGAAGTCATCTTGATCATCGTTTCGATTGAATTGATCGGAGCATTGATTCTCGGGCTGTACTACACAAAGTATTTTCCGACGCTCGGAGAAGCGATGCTTCAAGGGTTGTTCGGATCGGTCAGTGCGACGACGAACGCCGGTTTTGATATCACGGGAGAATCGTTACTGCCGTTTCGCGGGGATTTGTTCGTCGTCTTCATGCAAATTCTGCTTTTGACGCTCGGCGCGATCGGTTTTCCGGTACTCGTTGAAGTCCGACGTTATATTTCCTACCGGGCGACACGTCAGGCGACACGTCAACCGTATCATTTTTCACTGTTCACGAAATTGACGGCGTCGACGTTCTTCATTCTCGTTCTCTTTGGAATGGTAGCACTACTACTATTCGAATGGAACCAATCCTTTAAAGGCTTACCAATCGATGAGAAGCTCGTCGACGCCTTGTTCCAATCCGTTACGACTCGTAACGGTGGATTGACGACGATCGATATCACGTCCTTCTCACAAGCCTCGATTTTTGTCTTGTCGCTCTTAATGTTCATTGGAGCGTCACCGTCTTCCGTTGGTGGGGGGATTCGAACGACGACGTTCGCCGTCGCTGTCTTGAGTGTCATCGCCTTCATACGAGGGGAATATGGTATCAAAATCTTCGGTCGTGAGATTGGTCAATCGGATATTTGGAAGGCCTTTGTCGTCATCGTCGTCTCGACTGGCGTGACGATGGTTGGATTGATCGTCTTGTTGATCGTTGAGGACGCGCCGTTCCTGGTGCTGTTCTTTGAAGCGTGTTCAGCGTTCGGTACGACCGGTCTATCACTCGGCATCACGGATCAATTATCGGATATCGGAAAATGGACGTTGTCTGTGCTGATGTTCATTGGTCGAATCGGTGTCATCTCGTTCGTTCTTCTGTTGAAAGCGAACCAACCGAAACGTAACTATAACTATCCGAAGGAATCCGTCATTATCGGATAAGGAGGCTCTTGGATGAAACGTGCCTTTTGGATCAACTTCGCGTATATCTTTGCTGTGCCTGTCTTACCGTTTTTGGCGCTCGTCAATGGGCGAGCGCTCTGTTCGCCAGATTCACCGTTACTGGACGTTCCGGTACTCGGCTTCTTTTTGGCAGAACCGTGGGCGTTCGTGCCGGTATATGCCGTCTTCGCGTTGTTACTGGCGTCACTGTTGACGAAACGACGGACACACGTCTGACCATCTCGCTCTGCGCGAGATGGTTTTTTGTTTTATACTGAATGTGGAATGAGAAAGAGAGGATGGGACGAACCGTGTTATTACCTTTTAATGAATGGCGACATGTCTTTAAACTAGATCCAGCAAAACCAATTGATGATGCTAGCCTACAGGCGATTGCGACGTCCGGAACGGATGCGATTCTTGTCGGTGGAACAGATGACATCACACTCGATGCAACGCTTGATCTCTTAATGCGTTTGCGACGATATCCAGTCGCGGTGGCACTTGAGATTTCAGAACTCGAAGCCGCAACGATGGGATTCGATACGTATTTGACGCCGACGGTCCTGAATGCGGGAACATTAGAATATGTCGTCGAAAAACAGGTCGAGGCATTAGAACAAGTCGGTCATATGCTGGCGCACGCTGATCTTGTCGGGGAAGGGTATATCGTCCTGAATCCTGATGCGAAGGTCGCGCGTGTGACACAAGCAAAGCCGTTAACGTTGGATGAAACCGTCGCTTACGCACAACTTGCGGATAGCGTCTTCCGCTTACCGGTCGTCTATCTCGAATACAGTGGCGTTTACGGGGAACCAGAACGAGTAGCAGCCGTTCGCGATGTGTTGAAACAGGCACGCCTGTTTTACGGCGGCGGCATCGACTCCGAGGAGCGGGCGCGTGAGATGCTGCAGTATGCGGATACGATCGTCGTTGGGAACGTCATTTATGAGGATTTAAAAGCAGCGCTTGCGACCGTCGCAGCGACACGATAAAATATAGGAACAAAAGTTCGGAATATAAGAAATGAGGCTATTGATATGTTTAATTTGAGTGAACAGCTCGTCAGTGGACTAAACCCTGAGCAAGCAAGAGCAGTCAAGCATACGGAAGGTCCACTGCTGATCATGGCAGGAGCCGGTTCCGGGAAGACACGCGTCCTGACACACCGGGTCGCATATTTGATGGCGGCTAAACAAGTCGCGCCGTGGAACATCCTTGCGATTACGTTCACGAACAAGGCAGCGCGGGAAATGCGGGACCGGATTGGTCGTTTGGTTGGTGGTGTCGCAAACGATATTTGGGTCTCGACCTTCCATTCGATGTGTGTCCGGATGTTACGTCGCGACATCGATCAGCTTGGATACGATCGCAACTTCACGATTCTTGATTCAAGTGATCAGCAATCGGCGATCAAGCTCGTCTTAAAGGAACAAAACTTGGACCCGAAAAAATGGGATCCGCGATCGATGCTGACGATCATCTCGTCACAGAAAAATGAATTACGCAGTGCTGAATTCTACGCCTCGATCGTGACGAGTCCGTATGAGAAGACCGTTGCTGAAATCTATAAAGGATACGAAGCGGTCCTACGCCGGAACAACGCGCTCGACTTTGATGATTTAATCGGAAAAACGACAGAGTTATTCAAGAAGAGTCCGGATGTCCTTGCGTACTATCAGAAGAAGTTCCGCTACATCCATGTTGATGAGTATCAAGATACGAACAAAGCCCAGTATGATCTCGTCAATCTGTTAGCTTCGGGACATCAGAATCTCTGTGTCGTTGGGGACTCGGATCAGTCGATTTACCGCTGGCGTGGCGCTGACATTGCGAACATCCTCTCGTTCGAAGAGGATTATCCGAATGCAGCCGTCATTCTACTCGAGCAAAACTACCGTTCCTCGAAACGAATTTTGGAAGCGGCCAACCATGTCATCCAAAACAACTCAACACGTAAAGATAAGAAACTTTGGACGGATAACGACGAAGGCGAGAAGCTGATCGTTCATACGGCAGAGAACGAGCGGGAAGAAGCATTTTATATCGTCCAGGAAATTCGGAATTCACTTCGCTACGGGATGAAACTGAGTGATATCGCGATTTTATACCGGACGAATGCACAATCGCGTGCGATCGAGGAAACACTTCTCAAATCGAACGTTCCGTACAAAATGATTGGCGGCACGAAGTTCTACGATCGTAAAGAGATCAAAGACGTGCTCGCTTATCTCCGTTTAATTTCGAATCCGGACGAAGACCTGTCCTTCGCGCGAATCGTCAATGAACCAAAACGCGGTATCGGCGCGACGACAATTAATAAGCTGCGTGATTTCGCCGATTTACAAGGCGTGTCACTGATGGAAGCGATTCGCGATATCGAATTGTCGAGTATCGCACCAAAAACGGCAGCGAAATTGACGGATTTCCGGACGATGATTCTCGGACTCAGTCAAATGCAAGAATTCATCAGTATTTCGGAACTGGTCGAAGAAGTGCTTGAGAAATCGGGCTATCGTCAAGTGCTGAAGGAAGATAAGACGCTTGAAGCACAGAGTCGTCTTGAGAACATCAACGAGTTTATCACCGTTGCACAGAACTTTGAGAAGGAGACGGCAAAAGCCGATCCGGAAGACCGGACGATCATCGCCTTCTTGACTGACTTGACACTCGTCGCCGATGTCGATTCACTCGACGAGACGGATCCGGAAGAACAAGTCACGTTGATGACACTCCACTCGGCAAAAGGACTCGAGTTTCCAGTCGTTTTCTTGATTGGGATGGAGGAAGGTCTGTTCCCGCATAGCCGTTCGCTTCAAGATGAAGACGAGATGGAAGAAGAACGTCGCCTCGCGTATGTCGGGATCACACGTGCTGAGAAACGTCTTTACTTGTCACATGCGCGGATGCGCTCCCTGTACGGACGAACGAACGCAAACCAAGAATCAAGGTTCCTAGCGGAGCTGCCGGAAGTCGTCATCGAGCGGACCGGTAAAAAAGCGAAGCCACTCCCATGGGAAGATCGCCCTGTCCCACAAGGCAAAGCGGTCATCGGTCGTTCAATCAGTAAACCGACAGCGATGAAGACGTCAGGTGCGGAAACGCTCGGTTGGTCGGTCGGAGATAAGGCAGAGCATGGGAAATGGGGACTCGGTACAGTCGTCCAGACTCGGGGTGAAGGAGATAATCTTGAAATCGATATCGCATTCCCAGCAGTCGGAATTAAACGATTGCTCGCAAAATTCGCACCGATTAAAAAGGTATGACGGGAGGTCCACAGATGGATGCAAGCCAGCGTATAGATGAGATTCGTCAAACATTGAACCGATATAGCTACGAATATTATGTACTGGATCAACCGACAGTACCAGATGCGACGTACGATCAAATGCTTCGTGAACTGACGGAGCTAGAAACAGCGCATCCGGAACTGATCACGCCAGACTCGCCAACGCAACGCGTCGGCGCAGCACCGCTTGAAGCGTTCGAGAAGGTGACGCATGACTTACCGATGCTGTCGCTCGGAAACGTCTTTGATGAGACAGAAATTCGCGAATGGGTCGCTCGGATTGAGCGGTCGCTCGGACGTTCGACGACGTATGTCGCCGAACTGAAATTCGATGGACTTGCCATCTCGCTGAAATACGAAGACGGTCGATTCGTTCGTGGAGCGACACGCGGTGATGGAACAGTCGGCGAAAACATCACGCAGAATCTACGGACAATCAAAGCCTTACCGCTTCGTTTGCAGGCAGAAGAGACGGTCGAAGTCCGCGGAGAAGCCTATATGCCGAAACAATCGTTCGAACGATTGAATGAAGACCGGGCAAGCCGGGAAGAGACGTTGTTCGCGAATCCACGTAACGCGGCAGCAGGTAGTCTGCGTCAGCTGGATTCGTCGATCACGGCGTCGCGTAATCTGTCGTTGTTCGTGTATGGCGTCGGCGTCAATACGTTGACGGCTCGTTCACATAGCGAAGCGATGGCGCAACTCGCTTCACTTGGCTTACCGACCAATCAACATATGCAGACGTGTGAGACGGTCGAAGAGATTCTTGCCTACATCGCACATTGGACAGAAGCACGTGCGAGCCTGCCGTATGAGATCGACGGAATCGTCCTGAAAGTCGATCGATACGATGATCAGGAAGAGCTCGGCTTCACAGCAAAAAGTCCCCGCTTCGCGACAGCCTATAAGTTTGCGGCGGAAGAAGTCATGACGACAGTCGAAGACGTTGATTTCAGTGTCGGTCGGACCGGGAAAGTGACGCCGCGTGCCCGTTTTGCACCGGTCGTCGTTGCAGGATCGACGGTGACGTATGCAACACTGCATAACGCTGATTTCATCGCCGAAAAAGATATCCGCCTTCAGGATTCGGTCATCATCAAAAAAGCGGGAGATGTCATCCCGGCAGTCGTACAAGTCGTCACGGCAGAGCGAACGGGAGAAGAGACACCAATCGTCTTCCCGACCCATTGTCCGGCCTGTCAATCGGAACTCGTCCGTCTCGAAGGCGAAGTCGACATCCGCTGTGTCAGTCCGGAATGTCCAGCGCAATTGATGGAAGGTATCATTCACTTCGTTTCGCGTCAAGCGATGAACATCGATGGTCTCGGTGAAAAAGTCGTCCGTCAATTGTATGACCATGAAGCAATCCGGACGATTGCCGATTTATATCGACTCGATCGCGACGAGTTGTTGACGTTCGACCGAATGGGTGAGACGTCCGTCGATAAATTACTTGCGGCGATCGAAGCCTCGAAGCAGAACTCAGTCGAACGTCTCTTGTTTGGTCTCGGAATTCGACTCGTCGGTCAAAAAGCGGCGTATCTCTTAGCGGAACGTTTTGATTCGTTAGCAGGGATTGCGGCAGCTAGCTACGAGGAGATCGTCGCGATCGATGGTATCGGTGGGAAAATCGCGGACTCCATCGTAAAGTACTTCGAGCACCCAGAAGCACAAGCATTGATTCGTGATTTGGAACAACTCGGTGTTAATCAACAGTTCCTTGGTGAACGAGTTGATCAGACGAATGCACCGCTCGGTGGAAAAACGATCGTCTTGACGGGAACACTCGAAAGCCTAAAACGGTCAGAGGCAGGGAAGCGTCTTGAAGCACTTGGTGCCGATGTGACGGGAAGCGTCAGTAAAAAGACAGACGTGCTCGTCGCAGGGGAAAAGGCAGGTTCTAAGCTGACGAAAGCAGAATCGCTCGGCATCGAAATTTGGGATGAAGCGCGTCTGTTAGAAGAACTAGCTAAACATGAAGCGTGAGCAGAATGAATGAGAACGATCAAATAAAAAGGAAGGCGGAATTCCGTCTTCCTTTCAGACTATAGACAAAAAGGCTGACTCCAAAAAATGACGCGTCTTTTCACGCCCTTTCCTCAGGCGAGACACAAGCCAGTTTTCCTGCTTCATTCGAGCAGGAAAACGGGTCTTGTTTGTCTCTGACAGCGCAAAATTGCGCTTTTTCCTGTAGGAGTGGCGTGTAATGCGTCATTCTTTTTATATCGGGAAGAAGTATCAGAGAAGCGTTTTGTTCCCTCGACATCGCTTCCTAGGGAAAAACAAGCAAGAGCGACCCTGCAGCGAAGCGAAGCGGCGCGATGCTTGTCCCAGGAAAACGATTCGAGACGAACAAAAAAGCGCAATCCTTCTCGTTAGAGAAAAATTGCACACCATCTTCAGTTTCAAAGGAAGGCGGGATTCCGCCTTCCTTTATTCGTATTGATCCAATTGTCACGAAGCAATCGTCTCGCTTCGAATTAAGGTACCTTGTTTGATGAGACGATTCGTTGCCGTTTCCGGTGGATCGCAAGTGATCAACGTAATCGTCGGGGAGACGACGGATTGATCGAGGACGGACAACGTCGTCGGTGTGACGAGACGACTTGACGTGATCCGGTACGTATACCGATGTGTTTTCGTCGTGACGATAACGGTATCGCCTTTCTTGACGTCAGGCAGACGATTGAAGTGAAGACCTTCCGTGAAGCTTCGATGTCCGGCGAGTGCATAATTGCCTTTTCCAGGCGATCCGGTTTTCGGAATATGACCGATACTACGGTCGAGGACCGCTGTCGTCGACCCCTCTAAGATGACTTGTTCAAAATCAATGCTTGGTATCGAGAGTAATCCGACACCTGATTTTGCAAGTGGTTGTTTGGTTTCTTTTGCATCGACGATTTTTAGACTGTTGGTCCATTGTTTCTTTAAATGTTCAGCTTCTTGTTCGCGCTGATAATCACTGATGAAGGGCCAAACGATGAGTGCGATGCCTGCTAACAAAAAAAGCAGACCGATGAATTTACGGCGTGTCATGATAAAAAGTCCTTTCGGATGCGTGAGGGCGCATCATCTTTTTTGAAAAACAGGGGAAAACTTGTCCTTCCCCGATGGAAAACGATTCTGTTATGATAAAGAGAACGATTTGAAAACATGGGGTGCAAATAGAGATGAACTATAAAAAAGCAGTAGCGTTGACGTTATCGAGCACGTTATTTTTGGGTGCTTGTTCGTTCGACCTTTCGCCAAGTAGCGATACAAAAGAAGTCATTACTGAAAGTGAACAAGGTAAGGAAGTCCAAGCCGTCGTCAGTCCAGCCATTGATACGACGGATTCGTATTACCGGACGGTCTTACCGTTTCGTCCAAGCGTCGCACGTGGAATGACACAAAAGCGTGTCAGTTCGCGTCTTGAACTCGATGAAATCGAAACAGGATTGATGCGTCATTCGACACAATTTTTTGATCCGGAAAAATACTATTACCAAGAAGGTCAGTTACTCGAAGCCGACCAAATCGCAAAATGGTTGTTACGAAAAGGGAAAGCAGGCGATGGCGTCAGCGATCCTGAAGGTTTAAACCCAGCCTACACGTCAGGTAAGTCATATAAAGAAAAAAATCAAAAGTCACCTATGATTCTATCGCATATCTTAGAGCAAGACTACATGCTTGAAGAAGATAAGAAGCTTGAACTCGGTGGTACATCAATCGCTCTCGTCTTAAATAGTGAGTATGTTTTCCAAGATGAAAACTATGGACCGACCTATACCGTTAAACTTGATGAAAAGAAAGTCGTTGCTGAAGGGAAGCGGATGGCAAACAATTTAGTCAAGAAAATGCGTAAGACGCAGGGTATGAAGACGACACCGATTCACGTCGCCCTCTACCTCCAGGAAAAAGAAGGTTCACCGGTTTCCGGTCATTATCTCTCGTCTGCATTCATCGGTCGCGGGAATCAAATCAGCGCGAATGATTGGAAGAACTACAATGAACGCTATTACTACTACCCGTCAGCACGTGCAACGAATGATGTTCGTGATGATGCGGCGAAATTTGATTTATTCAAAGACCGTCTAGAAGACTACTTCCCGAACTACACCGGTATGATGGGGGAAGGCTTCTATCAAGAAGATGAACTTAAAAAGCTTGAAATGAAGATTCCCGTTCAATTTTACGGAAAAGCAGAACTCGTCGCATTCGTTCAGTACGTGACGTACCTGCTTGAGAATCGCTGGGAATATAATCGAAACATTCCGACGACGATCACTGTGACGAACTTGAACGGTGATACGGAAGCGATGCTATTCCTCGATCCGGATACAAAAAAACCAATCGTCAAGATTCGTTGATTTCTCCATTTACTTTATAAAGCGACATTCCTTATTTAGCGGAATGTCGCTTTTTTGTATGACGAACGCTTGAAGATAGAAGTATATGAGTATGAAAGGAAGGGTATGGAAGAAGAATGATATTTTGTTTCACTTTCCCATTTTTTAGATTTACGAAAGTCAGTAGAAGAGAGCATAATGGAAGAAGAACAGTTCTATAAACGGGGACGGCGCGATGAATCGCCAGTTCTTTTAAAGAAGATGATAAAGGAGAGATCTAGATGAATGGCGGTATCTATTCACAAATCGGAGCAGTTCGAGAAGAACTACCATCGTCCTCACGAAAAGTCGCAGACTACGTCTTGACGCATATGAACCAAATTGCGCGCATGACGATCCACCAACTCGCAGAGGAGTCGGATACAAGTGCTGCTGCAGTCGTTCGCTTTTGCCGTGCACTCGGATTAAAGGGATATCCAGAGCTGCGGATGCGGATTTCGGCTGATACGGCACGCACGGATTTAAAAGGATATCATGATATCGAAAAGGATGAACGTCCGGTCGACTTGATTGAAAAAACGCTTAGTAACAGTATTCAAGCGTTGCAGGATACAGCGAAGCAGTTAAATGATGATTGGATTGCAGAAGCAATCGACGTTATCGACCAAGCACGTGCAATCTATTTTTACGGAATCGGGGCGTCACATGTCGTAGCGGAAGACGCTGCTCAAAAATGGACGCGTGTCGGGAAACTAGCGATTCAAGAAACGGATCAGCATCTACTTGCGACGATTTTAGCGAATGCACGCCCAGAAGATGTCTTTTTTGCGATTTCCTACAGTGGTGAGACAGAAGAAGTCGTCGAGTTGATTCGCTTGGCGAAAATCCAAGGGTTAAAGGTTATTAGTCTGACGCGTTTTGGGGACAATCGGATCAGCCAACTAGCAGATATTGCGCTTTGGACTTCGCGCGCACCGGAAGCACCGCTTCGTAGCGCGGCACTCAGTTCACGACTGGCTCAACTGTTTGCGATTGACGTCTTATTCTTGTCCTATGCTGCGGGACACTATGAAGATACACTCGAACGTCTCCAATTTACGCGGGAGAGCGTTAAGACACTGCATCAAAAAAAATAAGGGGGATACATACATGTCAGAACGAACTGCCGGACTAGACGCGTTGTATCCGGAAATGGTGGAGCGTCGTCGTTATCTCCATCAGCACCCGGAGTTATCGTTTCAAGAAGTCGAGACACCGCGTTATATCGCGCAACATTTAAAAACGCTCGGAATCGAAGTCAAGACAGGAGTGGGTGGACGTGGTGTCGTCGGGTACATTCGTGGAGGAAAACCGGGGAAGACCGTCGCGTTACGTGCCGACTTCGATGCTTTACCGATTGCTGACGGAAAAGAGGTCGCGTATCGATCGACAGTTCCGGGCGTGATGCATGCGTGCGGTCATGACGGTCATACGGCGACGTTGCTTGCCGTCGCAAAGACGCTCATGCAACAGCGGGAATCGTTACCGGGGAATGTCGTCTTAATTCATCAACATGCGGAGGAAGTCGTCCCGGGTGGTGCGCGAGATATGATTGCCGACGGTTGTCTTGAAGGGGTCGATGTCATCTTCGGAACGCATCTTTGGTCAACGATCGATCAAGGACACGTCGGTATTCGAACCGGTCCGATCATGGCAGCGGCTGATAAGTTCGAGCTGATCTTATATGGAAAAGGCGGACACGGTGCGAAGCCACACGAGACGATTGATGCTGTCTTACTCGGGGCAACGATCGTCAAGGAATTACAATCGATCGTCAGTCGTCAACTTAATCCGCTAGAGCCGGCAGTCGTGACCATCGGAACGTTGCATGCGGGGAATACGTTTAATGTCATCGCAGATCAAGCGACATTAACAGGAACGGTCCGAACGTTTAATGAAGCGACAGCGGACGAAATCATTGAGCGGATGGAGCAGACGATCAAAGGAATCTGTCAGGCGGTCGGAGCGACGTATCAATTTACATACGAAAAAGGGTATCCAGCTGTCGTCAACCATGCGGTACCCACCGTATTGATCGAATCCGTCGCACGAGAAATCTTAGGAGACAAGCATGTATTTGAAATCGAACCGACAATGGGCGGCGAGGACTTCGCGTATTATCTGCAACACGTACCCGGTGCATTCTTCTTTACAGGAGCCGGGGACGCTTCCTATCCACCGCATCATCATCCCCAGTTTGATTTTAAAGAGCCAGCGATGCTTGACGCAGCGCGTATTTTAGTCGAAGCAACGTGGCGGTATTTAGAACAAACTGCTGAAGCATGAAAAAATCGCTCGTCTTGACTCCGAAAAGGAATCAGGGCGAGCGATTGTTGTCTTCTTAACTTAAAATTTCTTGAACACGACCAACTTGTCCGTCTTCTAAGCGCACTTTGATCCCGTGCGGATGCTGCGGTGATTTCGTGAGAAGGTCTTTAACGATTCCTTCTGTTCGTTTACCTGTTCGTTGATCTTGTTTCAACACGATACTGACTTTAAGACCAGGTGTGATATTTTTACGTGTTTTACCGTCCATCTGTAGATCCTCCCATCGTTCATTTCCTGTTTGGCTATCAGTATAACATGGTTCAGCCGGTGAAACTTGTTTGTCGCAAGGACGTAAAGTGAAAAGAGAACAGAATGTCAGAAAAAAGTTTGACTATATTTGACCAATTAAGATGTGACTTTTATAATTAAGGTAATGAAGTATAGGAAAAGGAAGTGAACTCGAATGGCAAAAGACTATTATCAAACACTCGGTGTCGCAAAGGATGCATCGAATCAAGATATTAAGCGCGCGTACCGCAAACTGGCGAAGCAATATCACCCAGACGTCAACAAGGAGGCGAGTGCGGACCAGCGCTTCAAGGATATCCAAGAAGCCTTCGATGTGCTTGGGGATGAGGAGAAACGAGCCCAGTACGATCGATACGGCAGTAACTTCGACCGGATGGCAGGTGCTGGAGCTGGGGGCGCTGGAGATTATGAAGATCTGTTCCGACAGTTCGGAGGTGGTGGACGGACACGACCTGGACAATCGTTCGGATTTGAAGACATGTTCGGTTCGTTCTTTAGTCAGGAAGAAGTGTCGACCGATGAAGAGCTTGAATTGACGGTTCCACTCAGTCATCTCAGTACGAATGAAAAAGTCACGGTGCGTCTTGCGACCGGTTCGATTCAGTTGACGCTACCGAAAGATGTCTATGACGGCAAAAAAGTCCGCTTACGTGGAAAAAGTTCGATGCGTAACCGACAAGGTGTCGCGGGAGATGTTTACGTGACGATTCACCTGAAGGATGACGATCAGTTCCGACGGGTCGACCAAGACGTCATCTCGACCGTCCGCGTTCATCCGACGACACTTGTACTTGGAGGAGAAGTCGTCGCAGATACACTTGAAGGAAAACGAATTAAACTGAAAGTCAAACCGGGCACAAAACCAGGAGCACGACTTCGGATTCCAAATCGTGGTCTGAGTCAAGCGAATGGTCATCGTGGGGCATTACTCGTCCAACTCGAAGTCAAGTTACCTGAGATGGACCGCGCCTTTTATGAAGAGTGGGAACGTCAACTTGCAGTGAAGGAGTGATCAAGGATGGATTTTGAACGTTTAACGGATCGGGCACATGAGGGAATCGTCTCTGCCCAAGCGATTGCGAAACAACGTCGTCATAGTGAAATCACAGAGTGGCATTTGTTACTTGCCTTACTTGCTCAAGAAGAGGGAATTGCACGGGTCATTTTTGAAAAGTTGAATCAACGGATTGAGACATTGAATGCATCGATTGACGAAGCGATTGGTAAGCTTCCGGCTTTGTCCCAGGCGACGACGCCACGGATTGGGGGCTCGTTGCTGAACGTGTTGACGGAAGCGGAGACGGAAGCGCGACTCATGCAGGATGACTACGTCTCCGTCGAACACTTATTATTAGCCCTGATCAAACAATCAAGTCCAGCAGCTCAGTATTTACGTCGTCAAGGCATTACGGAAGAGACACTTCGGGAAGCGATCGTCAGTATGCGAGGCAATCGGAAGGTCACGACGAAAAATCCCGAAGAGACGTTTGATGTGCTGAAAAAGTATGGACGCGATCTCGTAGCGGACTTCCGGTCGGGGAAAACGGATCCGGTCATCGGTCGTGACGACGAAATTCGACGTGTCATCCGGATTTTAAGTCGGAAGACTAAAAATAATCCCGTTTTAATCGGAGAACCTGGTGTCGGGAAAACGGCAATCGTTGAAGGGCTCGCGCAACGGATCGTCCGAGGAGATGTACCGGAAAGTCTGAAGAACAAGCAGTTGTTCAGTTTAGACATGAGTGCACTCGTCGCTGGTGCAAAATACCGTGGTGAGTTCGAAGAGCGCCTGCAGGCAGTCTTGAATGAAGTCAAGGAGGCCGAAGGACAGATTCTCTTATTCATCGATGAGCTGCATACGATCGTTGGTGCCGGGAAGACGGACGGCGCAATGGATGCTGGAAATATGCTCAAGCCAATGCTTGCGCGAGGAGAATTGCACTGTATCGGTGCGACGACGCTTGACGAGTACCGAAAGTATATCGAAAAGGATCCAGCGCTCGAACGTCGCTTCCAACAAGTCCTCGTCGCGGAACCGGATGTCGAGGATACGATCTCTATTCTGCGTGGATTAAAGGAACGGTTCGAGATTCACCATGGTGTGCGAATTCATGACAATGCACTCGTCGCGGCGGCGATGTTATCCGATCGGTATATTACAGATCGGTTCATGCCGGATAAAGCGATTGATCTCGTCGATGAAGCATGTGCGATGATTCGGACGGATATGGAGTCGATGCCGGCTGAACTCGATTCCCTCGTCCGTCGGGTCATGCAGCTCGAGATCGAGGAAGCAGCATTAAAGAAAGAGACGGATGAAGCATCCCGGAAACGGCTTGCCGTCTTACAGCAAGAACTCAGTTCTGCCCGAGAAGATGAGAGTGCGCTTCGGACAAGATGGGAACGGGAAAAAGAAAGTTCGCAAAGTGTCCAACAGTTACGCGCGGATCTTGAGAAAGCGAAACTGGCGTTACAAGAAGCCGAGGGGCGCTATGACTTAAACCGGGCATCAGAAATCAAGTACGGTCAAATTCCAGACCTTGAAGCGCGTCTGAAAGTCGCGGAAGAATCATCTGAACACGTCTCCCACGAACTGGTTCGGGAAGCGGTGACGGAAGAAGAGATCTCCGACATCGTCTCGAAATGGACCGGCATTCCAGTGACGCGGCTCGCGCAGGGCGAACGGGAAAAGCTACTCTATCTCGAGGATACGCTTCATGAGCGTGTCTTCGGTCAAGACGAAGCGGTTCGTCTCGTCGCGGATGCTGTCATTCGAGCGCGAGCAGGTATCAAGAATCCGAATCGTCCGATCGGCTCGTTCTTGTTCCTCGGTCCGACAGGAGTCGGGAAGACAGAACTTGCAAAAGCCTTGGCGGCAGCGATGTTTGATAGTGAAGATCATATCGTCCGCATCGATATGTCGGAGTATATGGAAAAACACAATGTCTCCCGTCTCGTCGGTGCGCCTCCAGGATACGTTGGTTATGAAGAAGGCGGTCAATTGACGGAAGCCGTCCGACGGAGCCCGTATTCGGTTCTTCTATTCGATGAGATCGAAAAAGCGCACGGAGATGTCTTCAATATCTTGCTTCAGTTGCTCGACGATGGTCGGTTAACAGATGCGCAAGGACGTGTCGTCGACTTCAAGAACACGATCGTCATCATGACATCAAACATCGGTGCGCCCATCTTGCTTGAAGCAGCAAAAGATGGTGTCATCGATGTGGCGGAAGAAGAAGCCGTTCGCCAAGAACTGAAGCGTCACTTCCGACCGGAATTTTTAAACCGGATTGATGATACGATTTTGTTCCATCCACTCCACCGGACAGAGATCGAACGAATCATCGACAAAGCGGTCGAGAAGATGACTTCTCGCTTGTCTGGACGCGGCATTACGATTAATGTCACGGATGCTGCGAAGACGCTGATCTTTGAAGAAGCATTCGAACCGCAATACGGTGCGCGTCCAATCAACCGTTATATGCAACGGACGATTGAGACGAAGCTTGCCCGAGCTTTGATTAGTGGGGCGATTCAAGATGGTTCCCAGATTGCGATCGATGTAGCAGACGGTGAACTAGTCGTAAACGGATAAAGCAGATGCTAGAAAAAGGAGTCGACTCGGCTGAAACGAATCGACTCCTTTTAGCGTTTACGGAAGAACCATATCCGCATCCACCAGATGCGTGATAAGCTAGAAAAAAAGAGAAAGAGGGAACGCCATGAATGTTACACAAGCCCAACTCGAGGAGTTGATTGAAGAGTGTCGTCCGTATACGGTGCTTGGACAAGTCGCAAGTTACATCCCAGAGCTTGCGAAAGTTGATCCGACCCAACTTGGTATCGCTGTCTGTAATGCCGACGGGACGTTCGTTTCGGCAGGTGATGCGGACACGATGTTTACATTACAGAGTGTGTCGAAGATCATTACACTGGCATTCGTCCTCGAGACATTCGGAGAAGATTATGTCTTTTCGAAAGTTGGGATGGAACCGACGGGTGATGCGTTCAATTCGATTGCGAAACTTGAAGAGACGATTCCGACAAAACCGCTCAATCCAATGATCAATGCAGGAGCACTAGCAGTGACCAGCATGTTGCCGGGAACGGATGCTGCGGATAAATTACTGCAATTGCGTCAATTCATCGCAAAACTATTGGATATTAAAGTAGAAATGGTAAAATATGACGCAGATGTCGCTGAATCAGAATTCGAAACGACAGATTTGAACCGAGCGTTGCTCTACTTCATGCGCTATCACGGCGTCATCGAAGGCAACGTCGAAGAGATCATCGACGTCTACACGAAACAATGTGCGATTTTGACGAACTGTAAAGGACTTGCCATGATGGGGAAAATTTTAAGTACATCTGGAAAAACGCCATCCGGGCGTCAAGTCATCTCGCGTCGTAACGCACGAATCATCCGGGCCATCATGACGACATGTGGCATGTATGATGCATCTGGAGAATTTTCTGTCCAAGTCGGACTTCCCGGAAAAAGCGGTGTTTCCGGTGCGGTCGTTGCCTGTGGTAGAAGTGATTTCGATATGGCTGATCTCGGAATCGGTGTGTTTGGTCCTTCCCTTGACGCGAAAGGCAATTCGATTGCCGGAACAAAGATGCTTGAACTACTTGTTCAACGTCACCCGTGAGCGATCTTAACTTGATCGAGTGCGTTACGCAGTTCATCCTCTAAGCGTTTGATCTGATGCAAGCGCTCTGCTTGATAAGCAGTCGGAACCTCGAATGACCGCCATCTTTCCAGTCGCTGATACGTGTCATTGATATGTCCGAGTTGCGTCTGGGTTGTTTTTAGACGATCGACAGCGGACTTCGGTTGATTCGTATAGGGACGCAAGTACTCGACCGTATAGCGGTACGCTTTCGTCGCAAGCCGCAACTCATGCATCCGTTCGATACGTTTTGGACCATCCTTTCGTTGTACTTTTTCAAATTGTTCACGTTTTTTCTCATAGCGTTTCTCCGCGGCATGAATCAGTTCTTTTTCTGACATCCGCTTGAGGCGTTTTGTCATCGGACTCGCTAAAAATCGACGGACAGATCGATCTAGTTCATTTGAGATCAAGAGATGCATCGTCTCAATCAAGGTCGAACGTTTTCCTTGAAGTTGTAAGGCGACATGGTTTGCGAACAATTGGTCGATTTCTGTTTTTTTCGAAGTCGCTTCGAGCTGTACGTCGAGATCGCGCACTTCACCGAAGGCGTGCATCAGACGCTTCCAAATCAAATAGACGGGTTCTTCCGTCAACTCGACCAATCGAGCGAACGTGATCAGTTTCCGCAAGCGAATCCGGGCTTGATGGATATCTTCCGGATTTTCAAACGTTTGTGATTCTTTGGCATAATGATTGAAGGTAGACCAGGTCTCGAGTAGTTCAAAAGTTAGCTTTTCAGTATCTCGATGGTTCATGAGATGAATCCCTCCTTGGATTGATTTCGTAAGAGTTCAAGAATGATGCGTTTTAAAATTAAGGAGGACTCCTCCTGAAATGTGGTGGAAACATGTTAGAAACAGTTACGTTCTCAGGAAAGATGAAACAATTCATGAAAATCTTCTTTCCAATTCTCGTAACGCAAGTCGCGTTTTATTTAATCAGTTTTTTTGATACGGTCATGGCCGGTCGATATGGCTCTGCTGATTTAGCTGGAGTCGGTGTCGGAGCAAGTCTATGGGCACCTGTTTACACAGGGTTGACTGGTATTCTACTTGCCGTCGCGCCGCTCGTTTCCCAAGCGATGGGAGCGAAACGCGAGCGGGAAGTCAAACGGATCGTCATGCAGGCGTTGTACGTCGCTGTCGTGATCATCGGATTGACAGTCGTCATCGGACTTCTCGCTGTCAATCCGATTCTCGAGCGGATGGAGTTATCGGTAGAAGCGCGCGAAGTCGCACGGAACTATCTCTTGATGCTAGCGCTCGGCATCGTGCCGATGTTCGTTTTCTTCGTCTTACGAACACTCATCGATTCATTAGGAAAATCGAACATTACGATGGTCTTACTACTAATCTCTTTACCCATTAACGTCCTTTTCAATGATCTATTCATTTTCGGAAACTTCGGTTTTCCGGAACTCGGTGGTGTCGGTGCGGGAGTTGCGACTGCCATCACGTACTGGATTCTTTGTTTAGCAATCATCGCTGTCGTCATGAAAGGAGAGCTGTTCCAGCGTCTTGGTGTTCTCCGACGTTTTTACCGTCCGGACATGAAGCGGATCAAGGAATTGATTCTACTCGGTGCGCCGATCGGTCTCGCGATTTTTTCAGAAGTCAGTATTTTTTCAGCCGTCACCTTGTTGCTTGGAGCGTATGGCGACGTCATCATCGGTGCCTATCAGGCTGCTATCAACTTCGCCTCGTTCGTCTATATGATTCCGTTGTCCGCTGCGTCCGCATTGACAATCACAGTCGGTTTCGAGGTCGGTGCTAAACGGATCAAGGATGCGGTTCAGTATGTTGGCATCGGGTTGACGATGTGTGTTGCGGTTTCCGTGTTTTCCGGTATCCTGTTGTACTTAAAGAATGAAGAACTCGCAGCGTTATATAGTCGAGACCCAAAAGTCATCGAAGCAGCTGCACACTTTATGATTCTCGCGATTTTCTTCCAATTGTCAGATGCCGTCGCTGCACCAACGCAAGGTGCACTACGTGGGTTCAAGGACGTCAACGTCACCTTCTTATTGACGATCGTAGCCTACTGGGTCATTGGACTACCATTAGGTTTTTATCTTGAACGCTACACAGCACTTGGACCAGATGGATACTGGTGGGGATTGATCATCGGTCTTGCGGTCGGAGCGACACTATTGCTTGTTCGTCTTATGTACTTAATCCGTAAATCAAGGAGGCTGGCATCTTGAAATTCTCAAAACAACGGCTCATGACGATTGCGAAGATCATCTTGCCGATCGTCTTGATCGGATTCATTTTTTATCAAGGACAAAATGAATTACGCAGTTTGTCTCTAAAGGAATCGATTCAAGCGATCCGCCAAGTACCATCTTGGCAGTTCATCCTGTTGATTCTCGCAGGTCTCGTGGCAGTCTCGACAATGTTCTTTTATGACTTCTTTTTGTTGCGCTCGCTAGAAGCAAAAGCACCAGTCGGATTGATTTTCCGAGCGTCCTGGATTGCGAACTCCTTTAATGGCATCATCGGTTTCGGAGGTCTCGCAGGGGTGGCCATCCGGTCCGCCCTGTATCGACCATTCGTTGAAGGCGGACGCCTGTTGAAAGCGATCGGTTGGATGGCGCCGACATTGATTAGCGGTTTGTCAATCTTATCGACGTTATCCCTCTTGCACGTCTTCCCAGCGTTTGAAGTGCTTGAAATGAAGAAATGGTTATGGCCTGTCATCATCGGTGTTGCCTTATTCTTCCCGCTCTATCTATTGTTCTCGTTTCGACGTGGGAACAGCAGCATTCATCCGAAATCGATTGCCTTATACTCCGTTGTATCGTTTGCGGAGTGGTTTAGTGCCGGTGTCGTCGTCTATCTCATTTTGGCAGCACTCGGAACAGACGTCAGTTTTGCAAAAGTGATCGGTGTCTTCATCATCGCTGCGACAGCCGGTTTGATTTCGATGGTACCCGGCGGATTCGGTTCATTCGACTTAGTCTTTTTGATCGGTATGCAACGTGCAGGAGTCGAGGAAGGCATCGTCTTGACGGGATTATTGATTTATCGTCTCGTTTATTACTTAATTCCATTCTTAATCGGTGTCGTCTTCTCGGCTCGAGAGTTTAGTGGTCCAGTCGTCAAGATGATCGAAGATAAACCCATTGTTGGTCCGTCGGTTGAGGTCGGGGGTGTCATTTGGCGCTTGCAATTGCGATTCCTCAGTAAAATTCGTCACTTCACCTTAGCGTTGATTACGCTTGTCGCGGGTATCACGATCTGGGGGCTAGCGATTTTGCCACCGGTCTCGACACAATATGAATATCTGGAATCTAAATTGCCCCATGAAGCGTTGTTGCTCGCAAACAGTTTCTTTTTGATGGGCGGACTATTATTTGTCCTCTTATCGACGGCGCTCTATCGTCGAACGAAGCGTTCCTTGTATATGATGTATGGCGCATCGTTCTTCGCGCTGGTCGGGATGGCACTTCGTGGATTTAACTTGATTTCCTTCCTTGCCGTCGTCGTCGTCCTCGGATTGTTACTGATGTCTCGTAACGCGTTTCATCGGGAACGGACACTGATTACGACGTCGCGTTTCATCCGGGTTGCGTTCGTTGGTCTGTTGTACATTGGCGGGTTCGTCTTTTTCGGATACGCTTTTTATACACTCGGGTCGGCAGACGGAACAGAAGTGTATCCGTCGCATGAGATTTTCATGTTTGCCGCGAGCTCATCCATCTTTGCGCTCGTTTATGGATTAGTTTTCATACGCTTGTTTAACACCTTTAATCAACCGGTGCTCGGGGAGCAGTTCGATGCTGAAAAAATCGAAACGGTATTACGTGAACAGGGTGGCAATTATTTGAGCCATTTGGCGTTTCTCGGAGATAAGCGCTTCTTCTTTTCCGAAACAGGTCGTTCGTTCATTCAGTTTAGTCAGACTGGCAACCGGATCATGGTACTCGGTGATCCAAGTGGAGATCCAAAGGAACATTCACAAGTTATCGCCTCCTTCCTGCGCCGTGTCGAAGATCTCGGATACATTCCGAACATCTATCAGATTCAAGCGCAAAACATGTCGCTGTATCATGATTTCGGCTTCAACTTCTTCAAACTCGGTGAAGAAGCGATCGTCGATATTCCGTCTTTCACCGTATCAGGAAAAAAACGAGCTGGACTTCGCTCGATTAAAAATCGCTTTGAACGAGAAGGTATGACGTTTGAAGTGATCGAGCCACCTTTTTCGGATACATTGTTAGCAGAACTGCAAGAGGTCTCGGATGAATGGTTAGGTGGGAAGTCTGAAAAAGGCTTCTCACTCGGTTACTTCCACAAACCTTACTTAAATCGAGCACCAATCGGCATCATGCGTGAAGCGGAAGGACGGTTGATCGGATTCATGACGTTCATGCCTGCTTACCAAGAGGGAGTCCTATCGATTGACTTGATGCGTTTTCGACCGGACGGACCGAACGGGATCATGGATGCGATGTTCATTCGGCTATTCGAATATGCGAAAGAAGAAGGCTACCGGACATTCAACATGGGAATGGCACCACTCTCATCCGTCGGCGAGGATGAAACGTCCTTCTGGCAAGAACGTGTGGCGGCAGATGTCTTTAATAATATTCGTTACATGTATAGTTTCACGGGTCTACGACGATACAAAGAAAAATACGATCCAAAATGGGAAGGGCGCTACCTTGCTTACCGAAAGCGGCAATCGTTACCGATAGCAATCTTAAAAGCGACGCGTCTGATTTCTCGAAAGAAAGACCGAATTTTATTACCCTGATCGACTGACGCATGAAGATGGCAGTAGACGGGTATACAAAGGGCGACCCTTTGTCTAATGACAAACGGGATCGCCCTTTTGCAATTTCAGTTCAAATGTATAAAGGTCTATACAACTAGAAATAATCACGTTATACTAAATACGAAAGCAAGTCATGGAACGGATAGAGAAAGGGTGATGCCAGATGACAGTGATCATCAATGCCCGGATTTACACGGGAGAGCAGACGATTGAAGACGGGTTCATTCGCTTTGACCGAACCATCGAGGCGATTGGAACAATGTCGGAATTTGAGGAAATCGCAGGAGAAGAGACGATTGATGCGCACCATCAATCACTCATTCCTGGAATGATCGATGTGCACATTCATGGGGGATATGATGTCGATGTCATGGATGGAGATGCCGAAAGGTTGCATCATTTCAGCCGACAGATGTTACAAGAAGGCGTGACGTCCTTTTTAGCGACGACGATCACCCAAGATTGGGCAGACATCACACGAGCGCTCGAGACGGTGCGAACAGTCGTTGAGGAAGAGGACACGACGATCGTCGGTGTTCATCTCGAAGGACCGTTCATCAACCCGGATTATGCTGGTGCGCAACCGCGCAAATATATCGTTGAACCCGATGTCGAACAGTTCCTGAAATGGCAGGAAGCGTCTGGCAATACGATCAAACTCGTGACCTATGCCCCAGAACGCCCGGGAGCGCGTACATTCGAGGAGGCAGTGCGATTAACGGGTGCGATTCCGTCTGCCGGTCATACGGATGCGACGTATACCCAAAACCAAGCTGGTCATGTCACCCATGGTACTCATCTCTACAATCAAATGCGTGCGCTGCATCACCGGGAACCGGGAACAGTCGGGTACTGTCTCCTAACGCCGGAAGTCTATGCCGAGATCATTCCGGACGGGATTCATAGTGCACCGGAAATGGTGGACTTCGCCTACCGGATGAAGGGTGCAGATCGATTGATCGTCATCACGGATGCGATGCGCGCCAAAGGACTCGCAGAAGGTGAATACGAGTTAGGGGGACAAGCTGTATTCGTTCGAGACGGTGCGGCACGCCTTGAGAATGGTAGTTTAGCCGGAAGTATTTTGACGATGGACGCCGCTTTACGAAACATCATCGCCTATACAGGTTGTACGCTCGAAGAAGCGGTTCGTATGACATCGGTCAATGCGGCAAAAGAGCTTCAGTTGACACAAAAGGGAAGTCTCTCGGTCGGTAAGGATGCGGATATTGTGTTGCTCGACGAGGGATTACACATTCAAGAAACGATTCATCGTGGTACGCGATACCGGATCACGAACGGAAAGGAGTCTACCTCATGAAATGGATGATTGTAGAAAAAGGAGAAGAATTAGCGCATGTGGCGTATCAATTTTTGAAACAGGAAATTGAGCGTCATCCGGAAGGATTAACAGTAGGGCTTGCGACGGGCAGTTCACCAGTCGGTGTGTATGAAGAATGGCGGAAGGACTCGCTTGACTGCAGACATGTGACGACGGTCAATCTAGATGAATATGTCGGTCTCAGCCCAGAACATCCACAAAGCTACCATACGTTCATGCAAGAACACTTGTTTAATGATGTACGTTTCAAGGAGTCTTTCGTACCAATCGGGAATACGGAAGATCCGGTTAAAGAAAGTGAACGATACGAGGCGCTCGTGCGCAAGCGAGGAATCGATATCCAATTGCTCGGAATCGGAGCGAATGGACACATCGCTTTCAATGAACCAGGTACGCCGTTCGATGCGAAGACACACGTGACGGAATTGACGGAATCGACGCGAGAAGCGAATCAACGTTTCTTTGATCGATTGGAGGAAGTGCCGACGAAAGCGATCACGATGGGAATCGGTACGATCATGGAAGCAAAAAAAATCCTTCTCGTCGCTTCAAGCGAACGAAAGGCAGAAGCCGTCCGCGATATGATGGAAGGGGTCGCGACGACGGATTGTCCGGCGACCGTACTCAAACGTCATGCCGATGTTATGGTGATCCTCGACGAAGAGGCCGCCTCTTTATTGTCAGATGACGCTAAACGTACAGGGCGGGCTGCTTATTTGAATTTCATGAAAGCATGATGGAGAAACACGAATGAATTACAAGGTACAGAGCCACCCCATCAATTGGCTTTGTACCTTTTTTGTGGTTCATGAAAGAAGGGAATAAAGCCCGGTCTCATGCGATTTTATATTTTAACGTGAGATAGGTGAAGAAATAACGAAAGACGACATGCTGGTAGCATTCATGCTAATCAGGCAAAGTGCTACGATACCGGAATTATTTTAGATGCAACTATTCTGTGCGATTTCTTTAATCGAAACGTAAATTGACATTTCATTAAATGTCCGGATAATGGAGATTAGCGAACTTTACGGAAAATTTACATGAAAATGAGGGTTTACATGATGGAAACGCGATCCGCACGAAAGAGACAGCCAAGTGCTGGCAAGATGTTCATGAAAGTCGTCGCTGCACTCGTCCTGCTCGTCACAATCATCGGTTCTGGTTATGCTGGAGCTGTTTTTATCAAAACGCAAGAAACATTGGCAAAGACGCAGATTAAGATTCCCGGCTCAAAAGTGAGCTCTAAATATGATGATGTTCCGTCTGAATCATTCTTGATTCTCGGAACGGATGAAACGAAAAAAAGCAAGGAACGTCATGAACCAGCTCGTTCAGACGTCATGATCGTCGGAATTTTGAACAAAAAGACGGAGCAATTAGTGTTGACGAGTATCCCACGTGATTCACTCGTGAACATCGATTATTCGAAGTATGATATCCCTTACGGCAAGACAGGTGTTGAGCAAGATAAGATCACACATGCCCTTTACTTCGGTTCGATGGATAAATCGAATTCCTACAACGGCATTAAATTAGCACGTGAAACGACAGAAAACCTACTCGGGATTCAAATCGATCACGTCATCAAAGTTAATTTCCAAGGATTCGTTCAATTGATTGATGCATTAGATGGTGTAGATATCGATGTACGGTATGCGTTTAAAGAACAAGATTCAAAACGTAAAGCGGGTACCATCACCGTTGATAAAGGAAAGCAACATTTGACGGGGGAACAGGCACTGGCCTATGTCCGGAACCGTCATGATGATCCGCTCGGTGATATCGGTCGCGGACAAAAACAGATGCAAGTCATTCAAGCGGTCGCAAAAGAAGCGGCAAGTTTCCGTTCGCTCAGTGCATACCGTGATATTTTGGATGCCGTGGGTGATAATGTTGAAACAAACTTAGGACCGAATGATTACACACGCTTAGCAGATTTCACTGCAGCACTCCGTGACACAACGGAGTATCAGCTCGCTGGAGAAGGCTATATCGGCATTAGCGGGAAATGGGAATACCACCTCGATCCGAATCAACTGGAACAAGTGAAGAGCAACTTAGCGAAAGCGATGCAAGGTCAAGAAGTCAAGCCGATCGCAGATGAAACGGATGCTGTACAAGATACGACTGAACAAGCACCAGAGACAGAAACGATCCCTGCGCAGTAATCTATACACGAAAACCCCTCGAATCACCGTCACAGCATGGCGATTCGAGGGGTTTTTCAGCGTTGGCGTTCCATTTCGACAGTGAAGGTATATCGGTCTCCTCGGTAAGCAGAGATGACGTATTCAAACGGTTGTTCCGTCGCGAGATACGTCAGTTGCTCGACGGATAAGACAGGCGAAGCGGTCGACAAGCCAAGGTGACTCGCTTCTTCCTTTGTCGCGAGACGTGATTCAAACGTTTGACTCGCACGTCCGAGGTTTAATCCACTCGCTTCAGCAAATGCATAGAGTGATGCGGTCGCGACGTCTTGATCGAGTCCAGGCAAGAGTTGCTCTGGGATGTAGACGGTCTCAAGAGCAAGAGCTTGCTCATCAGCAATACGTAAACGCTTCAATTCATATACAGATGCGCCTTCACGAATCCGGAGCTTATTTGCGATCGTCATCGACGCGTCGATGATTTGATAGGAGAGGAGCGCACTCGTCGGTTCTAGTCCAAGATGTTCCATCTCTTCCGAGAAACTCGTCAAACCGGAAAGTTGCATGACGATTTTTTTATTCGCGACGAATGTTCCTCGTCCTTTTTGACGAATCAAGTAACCAGCGTTGACCAAGTTTGAAATGGCTTGACGAACCGTCATTCGGCTAATTTGGTGGGCCTCGGCGAATTCGCGCTCGGACGGAATCAAGTCTCCAGGTTGAAGGACACCGCTTTCGATTTGTTGTTTTAAGGCAGCTTCAATTTGATAGTAAATGGGGAGTGGTGAATTTTTATTGATGTGCTGAATCACGGCATTTCGTCCCTTCGCGATCGGTAGTCTTTCGTCTAGTGTACTAGGAAAAAGGCAAGCCGACAAACGGTTCTGGATGAAATATGGCATAATACAGAGTGAAACTGACAGAGAAAGGTGGTCGAGGCATGCGCCCCGAACAAATAGAATCCGATGTCCGAACCTTTCAGACATCCCTTCGTGCGACAAAACAAGTAGACGGCTATTGGGTTGCTTTAGAGAAAAGTTACTTTTATCCGGAGAGCGGTGGACAGCCAGCGGATCGTGGAACATTGAACAACCAACCTGTCCTTGACGTTCAAATCGAAGACGGTGTCGTCTGGCATCAACTGGCGAATCCGCTCACAGGAGACGTCACCGGGATCATAGATGATGCAGTCCGAATTGATCATGCGGCGCAACATACGGCACAACACGTCATCTCTGCGATTTTACACGATGAGTCGAACATCAAAACGCTTAGTTTTCGGACGGGAAGTGAGGTTTCGACGCTTGATATCGAGACACCTGAATGGACAACTATTCAACAAGAACAGCTGGATCGACGATTACGACATGTGATTGAACAAGGATTACCGATCACGGCGACTGAATATGACGAGGAGGAAGCCCTACGTCTACCATTACGAAAAACACCACAAGTCGAAGGACGAATTCGTGTCGTTCAAATCGGCACACTTGATTATAGTGCCTGTGGTGGGACGCATCTCGATTCGACGGCACAGCTCGAGTTGATTCTCTTTACTGGGGTCGAACGGATTCGTGGGAACATTCGTCTATCCTATGTCGCAAAGGAACGGGCATACCAACTTGTTCAGTCAGAACGTCACGCCTTGAGGGAAGCGGCGCAAGCTTTGTCAGTCAAGCCGGTTCAAATGCTAGAAGCCGTTCAAGCGTTACAAGAAGAACAAAAACGCTTAACGAAACAGGTCGAACACGCCCAGGAACAACTTGCAACATTCACGCTCGCTCAAGCTTTAGAACAACAAGAAGGTATTCTGATGTTTGAACATCTGAATGAAGAAATCAAAGCATCCGAGCAACTCGCTAAAGCGATCCAAGAAGCGGGACGCGTCGGCGTCGTCTGGAATGCGACGACAAACAAACTACTGATGAGTAGTCCAGGGGAACCCCATCTCGGGAAGTTCGCTAAAGCGCATGTCCAAGCATTCAATGGACGAGGTGGAGGAAGTGCGGTTCAGGCACAAGCACAATTTACGAATCGGGATGATGCGATGGCATATGTCGATCGATTACGGGAGGAATATCAGTTATGACAGTCATTCAAGTACGTACAGCAGAACAACATCAAGCCGTTCGGATGATCCGGGAGCGTGTCTTCGTCGAGGAACAAGGCGTACCACGTCATCTTGAATATGATACACATGATGAAACAGCGATTCATCTGCTTGTCCTCGATGAACAGAGTCGACCGGTTGCAACGGGTCGCACACGACCATATGACGACCAACGGATGAAGGTGGAGCGTGTGGCGACGCTGTCGACAGCCCGAGGAAAAGGATACGGTGGTGAGTTGATGCAGGCGATGGAACGTGTCGCGCGGCGTGAAGGAAAACAACTGCTGACACTCGGTGCACAAGTCCAAGCCATCCCGTTTTATCAAGGTCTTGGTTATACGATCGTCTCCGATGAATTCGACGATGCGGGCATTCCACACCGGACGATGGAGAAGAAAATGTAAGTTATTTTGAAAGAAATCCTGCAAAAAGGGTTTCTTTTTTTTGTTTTCTATGTATATATATAATTCATAATGAATTTTTATACAGACAAATGAATTAAAAACCAGGAGGGAATTATACATGTCAAAACAAAAATTAATCTTAGCGTACTCTGGGGGACTCGATACATCAGTAGCCATCAAATGGTTGAGCAAGGACTATGATGTCATTGCCTTATGCATGGATGTCGGAGAAGGAAAAGATTTATCCGTCATCAAGGAAAAAGCACTCCTCGTCGGTGCGATCGAATCAATCGTTCTCGATGTCAAAGAAGAATTCGCACAAGACTTTGTCTTGCCAGCACTTCAATATGGCGCCCATTACGAAAATGCCTATCCGTTGATCTCAGCGCTTTCGCGTCCATTGATCGCAGAAAAGCTCGTCGAAGTCGCACATCAGCATGGTGCGACGGCGGTCGCACACGGATGTACCGGAAAAGGGAACGACCAGGTCCGGTTCGAAGTTTCGGTCGCGGCACTTGATCCGTCACTCGAAGTCATCGCACCGGTTCGGGAATGGAAATGGTCACGGGAAGAAGAGATCGCCTACGCGAAAGAAAACAATGTGCCAATCCCGATCAACCTCGACAGCCCATACTCGATCGACATGAACCTTTGGGGACGGAGTAATGAATGTGGCGTCCTAGAAAATCCATGGACAGAACCACCACAAGACGCATATGCGTTGACGGTAGCACCAGAAGACGCTCCGGATCAGGCAGAAGAAGTCATTATCGGCTTTGAAGCAGGTGTTCCAGTTTCTATCAACGGGACGAAGTATCCATTAGCGAAACTGATTACGGAACTGAACATCATCGCTGGAGCACATGGGGTCGGACGGATCGACCACGTCGAGAACCGTCTCGTCGGTATCAAATCGCGGGAAGTCTATGAGTGCCCAGGCGCAACTGTTTTACTCAAAGCGCACGCTGCACTCGAAACGATTACATTGACGAAGGACGTCGCGCATTTCAAACCATTACTCAGCAAACAATACGCAGAAACAATCTACAACGGTCTCTTCCATGCGCCATTGACGAAAGGCTTGAAAGCTTTCTTGACGGCAACACAAAAGGACGTTACAGGAGAAGTTCGCGTTAAACTGTTCAAAGGAAATGCAACTGTTACAGGTCGTCAGTCGGCTGTCTCGCTTTATGATGAGAAACTTGCGACGTACACGAAAGAAGATGCATTCGATCATGAAGCAGCAAAAGGCTTCATCAAATTACACGGTCTTGCCGTTTCAACGCATGCGAGTGTACATCGTCAGGCAGGTGTAACGAAATGACCAAACTCTGGGGTGGACGTTTTACGGAAAGTGCTTCCGCTCAAGCGGAAGCCTTCGGAGCATCAATCACGTTCGATCAAAAATTAGCAAGCGTTGATTTGAAAGGCAGTCTCGCACATGCACAGATGTTATTTGAACAAGGGATTCTCGCTCAAGATGAGTGGACACAAATCCAGCAAGGATTAAAGCAACTCGAAGCGACGTTAAAGGACCATTCCTACACATTAGCGGACGAAGACATTCATATGAATCTTGAGCGTTTGTTGACGGAACAGATCGGTCCAGTTGCAGGGAAACTGCATACGGCACGGAGCCGAAACGATCAAGTCGCAACCGATTTACATCTATGGATGGAGCAGCATGTCGAAGCGTTGACGACGGCATTACGCGAGCTCCAATCGGTCATTACGGAACAAGCTGAGCAACATATCGAGACGGTTATGCCGGGGTATACGCATTTGCAACGGGCACAACCAATCTCGCTTGCGCATCACTTGCTCGCTTATTTCTGGATGTTCGAACGTGATGTCGAACGATTGACGGACAATCAAAAACGAATTCGGAAATCACCACTCGGGGCAGGCGCGCTCGCGGGGACCACGTTCCCGATCGACCGTTTCCGTTCTGCCGAGTTGCTCGGTTTTGAGTCGGTCTATCCGAACAGTCTCGATGCTGTCTCCGATCGTGACTTCGTCATTGAATATCTCGGAATCGCCTCAACCGTCATGATGCATCTCTCACGTTTTTGTGAAGAAATCATCATCTGGGCGTCGCAAGAATTCGGCTTCATCGAGTTGTCTGACGCCTTCTCGACAGGCTCAAGCATGATGCCACAAAAGAAAAACCCTGATTTTGCTGAATTGATTCGTGGAAAAACAGGTCGCGTCTACGGCAACCTGATGGGCTTCTTGACGACGATGAAGGCATTACCACTCGCTTACAACAAAGACATGCAAGAGGATAAGGAAGGGGTCTTCGATACAGCAGATACCGTTCTCAAGTCCGTTCAAATCTTCACCGGAATGATTGAATCCGCGACGTTTAAGACCGAAGCGCTCAAGAAGGCGACAATGCAAGACTTCTCGAATGCAACGGAACTCGCCGACTACCTTGTAACGAAAGGCATACCATTCCGGGAAGCGCATGAAATCGTAGGGAAAGCCGTCCTTTACTGTGTGCAGAACGGTTGTTTCCTGAAGGACTTGAATCTCAAGACGTATCAAACGTTCCATCCTGATATCACAGAAGACGTCTATCCGCTCCTCGATCCGGTTCAAGCAGTGGCACGCCGGACAAGCTACGGCGGTACAGGGTTTGCTGCCGTTTCGGAGCAACTCGAACTCGCGAAACAGCATCTTGCGAATTGACGAATTTTGAAAAAAATCAGTCAAATGACTGGATTTAACAAAAGATGTCTGCTATAACTGTAACTAACAACCGACAGATAGAGGCGCGGATGACATGAGTAGCATCATTCTTGAAGGCAAGCATGCTGAATGATGTGAAAGGGGAAGTCCGCCGAAGTGAACGAGAAGATGCTTCTTCTTATTTGCTGGTACAACGGTTAAGATCCGTTGTACTGCCGAAACCGATGTTTCGGAGCGCTATCTTACGTAAAAGAACGAATGACTTTGTCTTCGTTTGTCCGATCGTGATAACGACGGGCCGTAGGAACGCTCCTACCGGCCCGTCGTTTTTTTCTGTATCGGGACAAAGGAGATAGGATTGTGACAACTGTACTTAAATTTGGTGGAAGCTCGGTTGCGACTGTCGAACAGATTCAGTCTATTGCGAATTATTTGAAGAGTCGCGCAGCCGAAGGTGAAAAACTCGTCGTCGTCGTTTCGGCGATGGGCAAGATGACAGATTCTTTGATCGCTCAGGCACAAGCCATCACGGATCGCCCTGAGCGGCGAGAACTCGATCGGTTGCTTGCCATCGGAGAAGAACAGACGATTTCATTACTCAGCATCGCTCTCAACTCACTTGGCGTCAAAGCGTTATCGCAAACGGGCGCGCAAGCAGGGATCAGCACGATGGGCGTGCATACGAAAAGTAAAATCAAACAGATCGATGGAGATCTATTACGACAAAAACTCGAAACGTACGATGTTGTCATCGTCGCCGGATTCCAAGGTGTCAACGAACTTGGTGACGTGACGACACTCGGACGAGGCGGATCGGATACGACGGCTGTTGCTCTTGCGGCAGTCCTTGATAAACGGTGTGAAATCTACACTGATGTCGACGGTGTGTATACGGCTGATCCACGAATCCATGCCACTGCTCAACCGATTCCGCACATCTCATATGATGAGATGATGGAGATGAGCGCCCTCGGATCGAAGGTTATGGAAATGCGGAGTGTCGAATTAGGAAAAAAATACGGCGTACACATCTTCGTCGGGAAAACACTTGAATCGAAAAGGGGAACATGGATCATGGAAGCGACGGAAACAATGGAACAAAAAGCGGTCACGAGTGTCAGTGTCACGAAGAACGTCTTGACGGTATCAATTAAACACGTACCGCAAACGAACGCAGCAGTAGCCGATATCTTCGAACTCTTATCGAACCGTCACGTCAATATCGACATGATCAGTCAAACGACGTTCGACAGTGACATCTTCTTATCGTTCTCTTGTCCACTCGACGAAGAAGAGTTCCTCGATGAAGCATTGAAAGATATCATGGATCGCTTCACGACAGTCAAGGTCGATCGCCACGATCAGCACGCGAAGTTGTCTGTCGTCGGAATCGGGATGCGGGATGCGACAGGTGTTGCCTCAAAGTTGTTCGCGATCTTCCGAGCAGAGAACATCCCGTTCTATCAAGTCACGACATCAGAAATCAGCATCTCGTATACGATTGCACAAGCAGATATTGAACGGACGGTTGCAGCGATTGCAAACGCGTTCGAGTTATAAGGAGGAAAACAGCATGTATCATGTAGCCGTCATTGGAGCAACCGGCGCCGTCGGTCAAAAAATGTTACAAGTACTCGCAGAACTGGATTTCCCGGTCAGTCGCTTATCCGCCTATGCTTCTGCTCGTTCAGCAGGGAACACGGTACAGTTCAAAGGAGAAGACATCACGATTCAAGCGTTGACACCGAACATCACGGAAGACGGTATCGATGTCGCGCTGTTCGCAGCGGGCGGAACGATCAGTGAACAATATGCCCCTTTACTAGCTGAAAATGGAACACTCGTCGTCGATAACTCAAGTGCCTTCCGGATGCAGGAGACGATTCCACTCGTCGTACCAGAAGTTAATCCACAAGCAATTCAAGCGATGGATCGCTTAATCGCGAATCCGAACTGTTCGACGATTCAATCCGTCGTCGCCTTAGCACCGCTCCAGTCACTGGGATTCGAACGGATCAATTACACGACGTATCAGGCAGTATCGGGTTCTGGTCAAAAAGGGATCGAGGACTTGGCGCGTGGGGCGCGCGGAGAAGAACCTGTCAATTATCCGCATCCGATTCACGATAACATCTTGCCGCATATCGATGTGTTCCTTGAGAACGGCTATACGAAAGAGGAGCAGAAGATGATTGATGAAACAAGAAAAATCTTCAATCTTCCAGCATTGCCTGTCAGTGCGACGTGTGTCCGGGTTCCGGTCACGAACTCTCACTCGGTTGCAATCAATGTCACGTTTACACAACCGACGACGGTTGCAACGATTCGTGAAGCACTTAAAAACGCACCCGGCGTCGTCCTCGTCGATGATGTCGCGAATACACGCTATCCGATGCCACTCGATGCGAGTGGGACGGACGACGTCTACGTCGGTCGGATTCGACAAGATGATAGTCTCGCGAACACGTTCCATCTTTGGTGTGTAGCTGACAACATCCGAAAAGGTGCTGCGTCGAACGCCGTACAAGTTGCACGCCAAGCGATCGAAGAGTCGATTCATTCATAAAAAAGGAGGAGTTCTTCATGTTCAAAGGAGCAGGTACAGCACTCGTCACACCATTTAATGAAGCAGGCGAGTTGGATTTACATGTATTCGAACGCTTGATCGAGCAACAACTCGCAGCAGGGATTCAGGCACTTGTCGTCGGAGGGACGACAGGAGAAGGCTCGACATTGACGAATACGGAATTCGAACAACTACTGACGACTGCCGTTCAGGTCACGGCAGGACGAGTACCCATCATTGCAGGAACGGGTTCGAACAACACGGCAGTAACGATCGAGAAAACATTACTCGCAGAACGCCTCGGTGCGGACGCAGCGATGCTTGTGACGCCTTATTACAATAAAACATCACAAGCTGGTCTCATCGCACACTTCACGGCAGTTGCTGATGCTACACAATTACCAATCATGCTGTACAATGTCCCGTCACGGACTGGTGTTGCGATTGCCGTCGAAACAGCGGTGACATTGGCACGTCATCCTCGGATTCAAGCTTTTAAAGAAGCGAGTGGAGACGTCAGCTTCATGGGTGAACTGATGGCGGCGATTCCGGAAGACTTCGCGGTCTTCTGTGGAAATGATGATCAAATCCTACCGTACATGGCATGGGGTGCACAGGGCGTCATCTCGGTTCTTTCAAATCCGTATCCAGCAGAGACACAAGCACTTGCTGAAGCGTTACTCGCGCAAGATCTCGCCACGGCCCGCCGGATTCAGGCAGACTTGTTACCAGTCATCGGTGCTTTGTTCAGTGACGTCAATCCGATTCCAGTTAAAGCATCGCTTGAAGAACTTGGCTTTGCTGTCGGTGCACCGCGCTTACCACTCGTCCGTCAATCGGAATCGGGTCATGCCCATTTACTTGAAACAATGCGTGCTTACAAAGGAGTGGTTCGATGAGACTCGCGTTACACGGTTATGGGGCGACAGGACAATACGTCGTCGAACTAGCAGCGCAAAGTGTCGTTGCGATCGTTGACCGGACGAAGTCATCCGATACAATCGCTTCATATGCCGAGCTGACGGAGATGTCAGAAACAGTCGATGCGATCATCGACTTCTCGCATCCGAGTTTGCTACCGGATCTACTCGCATACGGGCTGGCGACAAAGACGCCACTCGTTATCGCGACGACTGGTTTTTCTGAAGCGGAGCTTGCGTCCATCAAGGACGCTGCAAAAGAAATTCCGATCTTCCAGTCGTATAACATGTCGTATGGTATCGCAATGGTGCAGCAACTACTGAAGACACTGGTGCCACTGGCAGGGGCGTATGACATCGAATTGCTTGAGAAACATCATAATCAAAAAGTCGATGCTCCAAGTGGGACGGCCGAGTTGTTACTGCAAACGATTCAGACGGCACGTGACGTCACACCTGTGTATGACCGGTCGCAGACGCGGCAAAAGCGGGAGACGAACGAGATCGGGATGCATGCGATGCGCGGTGGAACGATCTTCGGAGAACACGAAGTCTTATTCGCAGGTGTCGACGAGTTGATTGAAATCAAACATACAGCGCTATCGAAAAAAGTATTTGCTTCTGGTGCGATCAAAGCAGCTGAAGCACTCATTCAAAAAACAGCGGGACTCTATACGTTAGAGACGCTCTACACACAGGAGGATTCACATGTTACTCACTGATGCTTACGAAATTGCTAAATTCATTAAAGATGCAAAAAAACAAACACCGGTAAAACTTTATGTTAACGGCGATTTGGCGGGCTTGACGATCGAAGGTGCTACAGCGTTCGGATCAGATGAATCAAAAATTTTCTTCGCAGATGCAGGACTTGCGGCTACTTTCTTAGAAAAGTATTCAGATCGCATCACGGATGTTCATGTGGAGTATGACCGTCGCAACAGTGCGGTACCTATGCTTGATACACGTCATTTGAATGCGCGAATCGAACCAGGTTCATGGATTCGTGATCATGTCGTCATTGGTGACAACGCGGTCGTTATGATGGGTGCCATCATTAATATCGGCGCATCGATCGGAGATGGTACAATGATTGATATGAACGCTGTCGTCGGTGCACGTGGGACGATCGGGAAAAACGTTCATGTCGGCGCAGGTGCCGTGGTCGCGGGTGTCCTCGAACCACCTTCAAAAACACCTGTCATCATTGAAGACGGTGTCTTGATTGGTGCGAATGCAGTCATTCTCGAAGGCGTCAAAGTCGGTAAAGATGCCGTCGTCGCTGCCGGTAGTGTCGTCACAGAAGACGTACCTGCTGGAAGCGTCGTTGCCGGAACACCTGCACGTGTCATCAAACAGAAAGATGCGAAAACAGAAGAGAAGACGCAATTGGTGGATGATTTACGTTCACTCTGATTGACGTCGAAGAGGAGGAAAACACATGGCAGTGGATACACAGTATGGAGAAGCAATTTGGTTAGATGGAGTCTTTCATGATCCGAAAGATGCGAACACGAGCGTCATGTCACATGCGATTCACTATGGTAGTGGATTCTTTGAAGGAATTCGTGCCTACGCGACACCGGACGGACCGGCGATTTTCCAATTGAAGGAACATATTGAACGTCTTTTCCGTAGTTGCGCCTATTACCACGTCACAATTCCGTATACGGTTGATGAACTCGTCCAGGCGACGATTGATCTAGTTGCGAAAAACGGATTCGAATCTTGTTATATCCGTCCATTCGTGTTCCTCGGTACGCCATGGCAAGCATTGATGGCGAAAGATACGACAGTTCATGTCGGCATCTCTTGCTGGGAACTTGGGGAATACTTCGATAAAGGCGCTGGCATCCGTGCTAAAGTCGCGTCATATCGCCGCGTCTCATCAACGATGATGCCGATGCAAGCGAAAGCGGCTGCCAACTATATGAACTCACAACTCTTAAAAGGTGAAGCCATCCGTGATGGATTTGATGAAGCAATCGCACTCGACATGAACGGAAATGTCAGTGAAGCGAGTGTCGCGAACCTCTTCCTTCTTAAAAACGGAACGATTCATACACCATCACTTGATTGTTCAGTACTCGATGGTATCACACGCCAAGTCATTATCCGTTTGGCACAAGATCAAGGCTATCCTGTCGTCGAACGCCACATCGGACGCGATGAATTATATGTCGCAGATGAGATTTTCTTAACAGGAACAGCTGCTGAAATCACGAGTGTCGGTGAAATCGATCATATCTCCATCAACGGCGGAACACGGAACGTCGCAGATGAATTGCTCGATCTTTACCGTCAAGCCGTCACAGGTCAATTGCCGCAATACGCGGATTGGTTGACGTATGTGACACCAGCTGTCGCGGAATGACGACGCGTACACTCGTCACGATCGATCGGAAGGCGGTGCGACAGAACGTCGCATCGGTCTTCGCTCGGTCACGTAAACATATTTTTGCCGTGGTCAAGAACAATGCGTATAACTTAGGTATGCTCGAGATGGTTGAGACGCTGATGGCGTCTGATGTTCATCATTTTGCTGTCGCCGAGTTGTATGAAGCCATTGAAATCAAAACGAATTTTCCAGACAGTTATGTACTGGTGATGAATCCGACGGAGGATTTTGAAACAGCACGACGTTTCGGAATTGCACTCGGTGTCTCATCGCTAGAATGGCTCGCTCTCCACAGTGAACAGCTGCAGGGAATCGAGTTACATTTGAAGATCAACGTCGGGATGAACCGTTTTGGTGTCAGTTCGCTTCAGGAAGCGGAAGCTGTCCTTGCGCTTGCGCAAGCAGATTCACTCGCTTTAACGGGTTTATATACACACTTTCCACTTGCCGATGAGCCGGATGCGGATCACGATGGACAAGTCGAACGTTTCGTCGCCATTGCCGATGTACTACGAAAGCGCCATACGTTTACGTATATGCACTCTGAAAACAGTGCAACGATCGTCAAACACGATCCGCGTCTCGCATTTTGTAATTATGTCCGTCCCGGGATCTTCTTATTCGGCTATTCGCCGATCGAAAAGATGGACTGGCTCGTTCCTTCGCTACGGATGACGACGGAGGTCGTTGAAATTCGCGAAATCGGACCAGGTGAGCACGTAGGATATGGCACGAATTTTACGAGTACAGAACCGATGCGGATCGCTATTTTGCCCGTCGGCTATGGGGACGGTGTTGTCCGTGGACGGGCCGTTCTACCCGTTCATATTAAAGGAAAGCCTTATCCAGTTATCAATAAACTATTCATGAGTCATACGTTCGTCGCTGTCGATGGGACGGTTGAGGTCGGAGACGAGGTCGTGCTATACGGGGATGGCGTTGAAATTGACGATATCACCCGGACAGGAGCAGCGAACAATTCAGAGCAGATGTGTGCCCGGTCTTGGCGTTTGACGCATCAGTATCTATAAGGAGGAACTTATTATGTATGGAAGTCAATACCTGACAGAAGAAAACAATACGTTGCACATCGATGGTGTCGCAGCGACCGATCTTGCAGCACAGTACGGAACACCGTTGTACGTGATGGCAGAACGGGAGCTGACGGATCGACTGGCGACCGTCCGGGAACACTTCCTTGATAAGTATCCGAATACGTATGCTTCCTTCGCTTCTAAAGCATTGACTGTCAGTGCGGTGTATGAACAAGTCGTACGTCATGGTCTTGGAATTGACGTCGTCACGGGCGGGGAACTCTTCATCGCCCGTCAATCGGGCGTTCCAGCAGAACGAATTTATTTCCATGGTTCGAATAAATCAACGGCTGATCTTCAGTATGCTGTCGAAGAAGGTGTCGGACGAATCGTCATCGATCACTTTGCAGAGATTGCACAACTGGAAGCGATTGCGGCACAAGCTGGTCGAACGGTTCATGTCTTGATTCGGATCGTGCCACAAGTCATCGGTGGAGCGCATGCGAAAATTCAGACAGGTGGTGTCGATACGAAATTCGGTTTCTCGACACATGCGTCAGATTACTTGGACGCAATCGAAGCGATTTTAGCATCAGGACATCTATCGTTACTTGGCATCCATTGTCATGTCGGTTCGCAAATCCAAGATCCGTCGCTGTTCGAACAGACGGCTCGGACGATGATGGGCTTCGTCGAAACAATTCGTGTACAACATGATTTCACAGTCAGCGAAGTCAACGTTGGAGGTGGGTTCGGAATTGCCTATACACAGGACGACCAGCCACTTGATTTTGAAGCGACGATCGCACGCGTCATGGATGTCATTGAGACGGAAACGGCACGACTTGGCATCGAACGTCCGCGAATCGGTATCGAACCAGGACGCTGGGTCGTTGCGAATGCAGGGACGACACTTTATACAGTTGGGGCAATCAAAGAGATCGAAGGCGTCCGGACATATCTTTCGGTGGACGGTGGAATGACGGATAACATTCGTCCCGCACTTTACGGAGCGGTTTATAAAACCGTCATCGCTAACCGGATGAGTGGCGAAACGACTGAAATGACTGTCGTTGGAGCAGCTTGTGAATCAGGTGATCTCGTCGCTGAAAAAGCGCAGTTAGTTACGCCAAAGAGTGGCGATACCCTCGCTGTATTTGGAACGGGAGCGTATAACTTCTCGATGGCAAGCAACTACAATCAATTCTTACGTCCGGCACTCGTCTTCGTTCGGGACGGGGAATCCCGCGAAGTCGTCCGTCGACAAACATATGCGGACTTAGTTCAGTGTGATCTTGGAATCAATGGGGTCCGTTCGGAGTCATAAGAGGTGAGGGGTCAAGCGATTGACAACAAAAAAACCGGCGCAATCTCGCCGGTTTTTCATACATGTGACGATTCTTCTCGCGACTAGAGAGGAATCGTTTTTTTTGCTGTGATCAGTATATTCATTTTGGGATTTTCAAGACTTGTCCAACGAGTAAGAGATTCGGATTTGTGATGCCGTTCGCCTGCATTAATGCTGTGACGGTGACGCCGTAACGTGTCGCGATCGAGTAAAGTGTATCACCCGCTTTAACCGTATACGTCGTTGTCGGGATTTTTAAGACTTGACCGACATTGAGTAGACTCCAATTCGTGATGTTGTTCGCACTCGCGAGGGCAGAGACCGAGACATTGTATTTACGGGCAATCGAATAGAGTGTATCGCCCGCTTTGACAGTATACGTCGTACCGGTTGGGACCGTAGAACGCAACAGTTCTGAAATCGTGACGAACGAATAGCCTTTTGCTTTTAATTTCGAAATCATCGTCGGCAGGGCGGTTGGTGTTCCTTTCGCACCAGCCCCAGTGTGCATAAGGATGATTGATCCAGGAACGACTTTTGGTAACACACGATCCAAGATGGCTGTTGAAGAGATGCCTTTCCAATCCGTCGAATCGATATTCCATTGAATCGTTTTCGTATAACCAGCCGCTCCGACGACACTCAATACCTTACTGTTACTCGCACCGAACGGCGCCCGAAAAATCGGTTTCGTCGTTTTTCCGGTCAAGGATCGGATGAGCGACTCCGTCCGGGATAATTCACTTGTCATTTGGCTTGCTGATAAAGTCGTGAAATCCGGATGTGAATACGAGTGATTGCCGATTTGATGTGTTGGAGAGGCGGTTGTGATGTTTTTAATCGATTGAGGATGGTTGTTTGCACCACTGCCTGTTAAAAAGAAAGTAGCTTTCACTTGATTACTTTTTAAGACACTTAATATTTTGGCAATGTTCGTTCCATCTGAACCGTCATCAAATGTCAATGCGACGACTTTTTTGGTCGTCGTTCCTTTTGTGACAAACGTAGAACTCGCTGCATCGACCTGTGAGGGAATTGAAAGTGGGGTTAGGAGAAGCAATCCGATCATCATGATGGTGGGTTTCTTGATGTTCATCGTTAAGGGCCTCCTTCATCAAAACATGCTTTATCAGTACTCTTTATTTAGGTATTCCCTTTATTTTTAAAAAAAGAACTAAGAACTTCCCCTTTTTCAAAGAAATAAAACTGATTTAATGGAAATTTGTTTAAACCGTAACCTTTTTGGGAAACCATAATATATGGAAATAGTAAAAAGGAGTGAGAAGGAATGATCGAATTCAAAAACGTCGGCAAGCAGTTTAAGGAAAATGTCGTCTTAAAAGGCTTATCGCTCGAGATTCAAAAGGGTGAACTCGTTGTTTTCATCGGACCAAGTGGTTGTGGGAAAACGACATCACTTAAAATGATCAATCGATTGATCGAACCTTCTTCAGGCACGATTTTGGTCAATGGGAAGGATATCATGAAGACGGATACGATCGAATTAAGACGCCATATGGGATATGTCATTCAGCAAACTGGTCTGTTCCCTCATATGACGGTCCGGGAAAACATTCAATTGATTGCTGGACTTGAGGGGAAAGATCACGATCAAATGGATCAGCGGACAGAACAACTATTAACGATGGTCGGGCTTGATCCGAGACAATTTATTGATCGTTATCCGAGTGAACTTAGTGGCGGACAGCAGCAACGTGTCGGTTTTGCGCGTGCTCTGATGAATGATCCTGATGTCATCCTGATGGATGAGCCGTTCAGTGCTCTCGATCCCGTTACTCGTAATGATTTGCAGGAAGAGCTTTTCAACTTACAAGAGGAAGTGAAAAAGACGATTGTTTTCGTCACTCATGATATGGATGAAGCGATCAAGTTAGCGGATCGGATATGTATCATGCGTGACGGGGAGATCGTTCAGTTCGATACTCCAGAAGAAATCCTGCGTCATCCAAAAGATGAATATGTCGAATCGTTCATCGGAAAAAATAAAATTTGGAGTAGTCCAGAATTCATCAAGGCAGAAGATATCATGATTGAGGATCCAGTTTCAATCAGTGGCAAACGTACATTGCTACAGGGAATTGAAATCATGCGTGGGCGAAAAGTCGACAGTCTATTGATCACTGATCGTGACCGCGTTTTACAAGGGCTGATTAAGTTAAAGAACATCCAGACGATCCCGGATAAGAGCCAACGAATTGAAGAAGTAATGGAGGGCGAAATCATTGCCGTCAATGAACACGATTCGTTACTTGATGTCCTTGAAGTCATGAATCAGGAAGAGACAGGTTATCTGCCGGTAACAGATGCAACAGGAAAACTAAGAGGATTAATCACGCGTAGTAGCTTACTTTCCGTCTTGAGTGAGCAATTCATTCATGAGGAGGAAGTTCAATGAACGGTTTCTTTGATTATGTAAAAAATAATACCGATCAAATCGGTGACTTATTACTGGAGCACTTACAGCTGACGGTCTTTGCCGTCGTCATCGCCGTCGTCCTTGGGATTCCGATCGGGATTTTAATCACGCGCTATCAAAAGTTCGCAAAACCGGTCCTCGCGTTGACGAGCGTCGTGCAAGCCGTCCCGAGTCTTGCTTTACTCGGTTTCTTGATTCCGTTCATCGGTATCGGATCGACACCAGCGATCATCATGGTCGTGCTCTATTCACTCTTGCCAATCGTCAAAAATACGTACACAGGTCTATCGAGTATTCCGGGAGATACGCTTGAAGCAGCAAAAGGAATTGGTTTGACGGATCGTCAAATCCTCAGTAAGGTCCAGATTCCGCTTGCCTTACCGATCATGATGGCAGGGATTCGGATTTCAGCCGTCACAGCGGTTGGTTTAATGACGATTTCAGCATTCATCGGTGCCGGTGGTCTTGGTTACCTTGTCTTTTCAGGTATTCAAACGGTTGATAATAACCAGATTCTCGCCGGAGCGATTCCAGCTGGTATCTTAGCGCTTATCATCGACTTCGTCGTCAGCCGGATTGAATATTCGGTGGCGCCGAACGGTATTCCGCTCGCAGATGGTCGAATTAAAAACAAGGCACGGAAGCGCCGTAAAGCGATGTCAGCGGGACGCAAGATCGCAATCGCAAGCATCGTCTTCCTATTGGTTGGTGGTACAGTCGCTTATTCTTTCCTCAAGGAAGATAAGATCGTCATCGGATCGAAGAACTTTACGGAACAGTTGATTCTTGGAAATATGTTAGCGGATTTAATCGAAGATAAAACGGATCTACAAGTCGAACGTCAATTAAATCTCGGGGGGACGAAGGTCGCTTACGGGGCGCTTGAAAAAGGGGAGATTGACGCGTATGTCGAGTACACAGGGACATTGTTGATCGACGTGCTCAAGCAGGAAGTCGAGACGGATCCGAAAACGGTCTATGCAAAAGTCGGGAAGATGATTCCCGAAAAAAGTCAGGTCGATGTCCTAGATCCGATCGGCTTCAACAATACGTATGCTCTTGCCATGACAAAAGAAGACATTAAGAAGTACGACTTGAAGACAGTGTCGGACATGTCAAAAGTCAGTGATCGCTTGATTCTCGGTTCAACGATTGAATTCGCGAACCGTGAGGATGGTTATCTTGGTCTAAAGAAGAAGTATCCGGATATGAAGTTCAAAGATGTACAACCAGTTGATGGAGGACTTCGCTATACAGCATTGACGAACGGTCGAACGAATGTCATCGATAGTTTTTCAACAGACGGTCTTTTAAAGAAGTTTGATTTGACTGTACTCAAAGATGATAAAGAGTTTTTCCCACCATACTATGCGGTACCACTTGTTCGTCAAGAAACCCTTAAAGAACATCCAGAGCTGAAAAAAGTCCTCAACACATTGAAGGATAAAATCACGGATGAAACGATGCAAGAACTGAACTACAAAGCAGATGTTGAGAAGCAGCGTCCTGAAAAAGTCGCGCGTGATTTCTTGATTAAAGAAGGATTGATTTCTAAATAAACAGATAGAGCCGAGGCGGGAATCCGCTTCGGCTCTTTTTGTATGCGCGCTGACGCGCTATATCGTTTTGGAAAATACGTAATCAAGTGATTAAATTATTTTTTGATGCGACTAGCGAGCCAAGCGCGAACAGTGCGTTGCTGAATCATACACGTTCTTCCTCTCGGTTTAATGTTCCAAGGCGGTGCTCGGCATCTTTAACGATACGTACTTGAACCTCAGCTGTCAACCAATCTGTTTCGAATTCAGGTAACGTCGGCAAACCATAGCTTGGGTTACTCGTAGATGAAAATAAATCAGACATAATACGTTCTTCATATACTGGAATCATATAAAAATCCCCTCTCGGTGTCTTGATTCATCTCTTGCACCTCTAGTGTACGAAAGAATTGTAAAGACGGAAGAGGGGAGGTATTAAGAACCTGTGAACTTTGTAAACGTTCTCACAAACTTGTCAAATCCTCTGTAATGGCTTCACAACTATCGGCATATTGCTGCCCTCGTTTCACATATTTTCGGACTGTCCGTTCCATGATGAATCGATCGTGGTCGCTGATATCGCGGACGATTTTTGCAGGAACCCCCATAACCATTGTCCCTGCAGGCACCTTCATTTTTGGCGGAACAAGACTTCCGGCAGCAACGAATGCACCTTCTCCAATTTCGGCTTCATCAAGGATCGTTGCCGACATTCCAATCAAAGCTCCTTTTCGAATGATACCTCCATGAATCATTGCCATATGACCAATCGTGACTTCATCTTCAATGATAGTCGGAAACCCTTCATACTGATGAATCATCGAACCATCTTGAATGTTGACGCGTTCTCCGATTTGGATCGGACCTTCATCTCCCCGGATGACTGTATTGAACCAGACGGATGAGTCTTTTCCGATCGTGACCTCTCCGATGACCTTTGATCCATCCGCTAAATAAACGGATGGATCGATGTTTGGAATAAGTGAACCGACACGATATTTCATGCGTTTTTCCCCCTCAGGCATTAAATCCATACTCTTTCATCTTGACGTTACAAAAAATAAATTGCAACAGCTTCCAAACTAATTGTAAGATAGTGAAAATACGCTTACACCAGGAGGAGACAGGATGGAACAAACAGTACGTGAACGATTGATTGCGATTGCTGCAAAAAAAGAGAAAGCAGCTGTCGTCTATCAGAACATTTCAGTCATCGATGTCATGACACGTGAGACGTATACGGCAGATGTAGCGATTGATTCAGGCTTTATTGCTGCTGTCGGAGAGGGGTATGAAGGAGTCGAGAATCGTCCGGGAACGAATCTGTTTATCGCTCCAAGTTTTATTGACGCTCATGTTCATATTGAATCATCGATGGTACCACCAAGTGAGTATGAACAGGCGATTTTACCACTAGGCGTCACGACGATCATTGCGGATCCACATGAGATCGCGAACGTCAAAGGCGCAGAAGGTCTGTCCTTCATGCTAGATGATGCAGAAGATCTCGCCCTTGACGTGCGCATGATGTTACCGAGCTGTGTCCCGGCGACTTCGTTTGAACATGCGGGGGCATCACTTGATGCTGCGGCACTTGCGCCATTCGTCAATCATCCGGGTGTCCATGGTTTAGGGGAAGTCATGGATTATCCGGCTGTCGAACGAGCCGATCGCGACATGTTACAAAAAATCAAACAGATTGAAGACGCAGGGAAACTCGTCGATGGACATGCTGCAGGACTCGGACCACGCGAAATCAACATTTATGGTGTCGCTGGAATTCGGACGGATCATGAATCCGTCAGTAAAGAAGATGCAATTGCACGAGCACGTCGTGGTCTGTATGTCGAAGTACGGGAAGGGTCAGCAGCCCGAAACTTGAAGGAAGTACTCGATGCCGTGACAGAGAGTAATGCCAGCAGGTTCCTCTTCTGTACGGATGATAAACATTTGGACGATACATTACGCGAAGGTACGATTGATTATAATATTCGCTATGCGATTCGTCATGGGATTAAACGCGAAACAGCGTATGCGATGGCATCGTTGCACGCGACGAACGCGTATCGTCTAGACGATCGGGGAGCCATCGTACCAGGACGCCGGGCGGACTTCGTCTTATTATCGGATGCCGATAACGTCGTGATTGATGAGGTTTATATTCAAGGGAATTGTGTCGCACGAGCAGGGAAAACGATTCGACCCGTTCGCCGTGCTCATGTGCCGGAGTCATTACGTGGAACCTTGAATACAAAACCGATCACACCAGAAGTATTCGCCCTTCCACTCGAATCAGCACGTGCGCATGTCATCGGAGTCATTCCGAAAAGCATCGTCACCGAGCACTTGATTCTTGACGTTCCGCTTCAAGAAGGGCATTTCGTTCCTGTGCCAGAGGAGGATCTCTTAAAAATTGCTGTCATTGAGCGTCATCACGGGACATCGTTCTCAGCAGTTGGAATCGTCAAAGGATTTAAGATGAAGCGTGGCGCGATTGCTGCGACCGTTGCTCATGATTCCCATAATCTCGTCATCGTTGGGGCATCAGACGAAGAGATGCAACTCGCTGCAGAACGTCTTGTTCAAGCGGGTGGGGGTGTCATTGCTGTTAATGGACAAGACGTGCTTGCAGAGTTACCGCTTGAAATCGCTGGGCTGATGACGAATCGTCCTTTCCAAGAAGTTGGGGATACACTCGAAGCATTAAACGATGCACTTGATGTATTAGAAGCGGATCGGTCCTTTAATCCTTATCTGACGATGTCGTTCCTTTGCTTACCGGTCATTCCGGAATTGAAGTTGACCGACAGTGGGTTATTCGATGTGAAACACTTCCAGCATATTTCAGTACAAGCAAACTAAAGTCCATCGCGAGTCTGAGTCTCTTTCCGGGACTCAGACCGTTTTTTATTAGAAATAGATGATCTAAAATCAAAGAAAGATACTTTACAAAAGGTCTAAATATTCTTAATGAAACTTAATAGTTTGGATGTTGAATCATTTTAGAAAGCTTGTTATAGTAAGGTCTATATCATTTGTGAGAAACCTCACTTTCTTTGAAACTCTTTATTTAAAAGAGGCGTAGAAAAGAATAGGATCACTAAAGTGGAAAGGGGACTATATTTATGGATAAATCATATTTTGAAGGACATGAAGTCTTGATTGCGGACGTCTATCGTTCATTCACGCGTCAATTTTATGCACTTCCGACACATCGGCGAACGAAACGTCAATTGCGAAACCTTGCATTCTCCGTTATTCGTCAAGCCAGACCGACGTATGAAGAACGCACCGTTTTGTACGCCTATTTTGCTGAATTCTTCCGAGCAGTGGAAGAAGGACAAGATGAAGAAATCGCTTTTTATAAACAAATCGCACAGTAAAGACCCCCGATGGCTCCGTCAGAAGGGGTCTTTGTTGTTTTTAGAGATATCTTCAGGAAATCAAAAACAAGTAGCGGACGAGGTCCACTACTTGTTGATTAAAGAATTCGATGTGTGCGTCAGGTCCTCGTTTACTTGATTTCCATCCATTTAAAGCTCATATCGGCACCGAATGGGTGACGGTATAATTTATCAATGTTTGTCCGTTGCAAGTACGCTTCACCTTTTTGATAGATCGGCGCGATCGCGTAGTCATCGGTTAGCAAGATTTTTTCAGCTTCTTGCATATCAGACCAACGTTTCGCTTCATCTGCTTGTTGTTTTGCCCCTTTGATGAGATCATCGAATTTTTTGTTCGAGTATTCCATCCGGTTGAAGCTTCCGCCTGTCAACCACATATCGAGGAACGTCATTGGATCCTGATAGTCAGGTCCCCATCCAGCTGCAGAGATATCATAATCGCCCTTCGATTCGAGGTCGAGGAAGTTCTTGAACGGTTGTTGTTTGATATTGATCGTCAAACCAGGAAGATGTTTCTCTAGATCACCTTTTAAGTATTCAGAGACTTTCTTGAATGCATCCTCATCTCGTGAGAGCATGCTGAGTTCGACTGTTTTGACACCAAGTTCTTTCAATCCAGCATCCCAAGCTTTTTTCGCTGCATCGGCATCATAGCTTTGAAGATCCGGATATTTCGCTCGGAAATCCTCACCATCCGGTGTGAACGTGAAGTCTTTCGCAACGATGAAGTTTGCTGGTTTTGATCCATCGTTTAGGATGACGTCCGTAATCCCTTGTTTCTCAAAACCAAGTGCGAGCGCTTTTCGAATGTTCTTGTTTTTCAATGCTTTATTCTTTTGGTTAAAGCGGAGGAAGTTGATCCGAGCATCTGGACGTGTCTTGTAATCCTCGGATTTTTCATATTGTGAAACGAATTCAGATGTAATCGGTGCGAAGTCGACTTCTTTTGCTTCAAAGAGGTTGACGCCAGTCGAGATTTCCTTAACGACTTTAACGTTGATCTGATCCATCTTGACGTTTGCTTTATCCCAGTAATCCGGGTTTTTCTTATATGTCCAACCCGCGTTCGCTTGCCACTTATCGAGGACAAAAGGTCCGTTGAAGACCATAGTGTCTACACTTGTCGCGAACTTATCGCCTTTATCTTCAACGAATGATTGCTTTAATGGTAAGTAAGTCGGAAAACTCGTCAAACCAAGGAAGTAAGGTGCTGGAGCTTCGAGTTGTACTTCAAGTGTCTGATCATCGATTTTCTTGACACCGAGTTCATCGAGTTCAGCTTTGCCTGCCATAATTTTATTGGCATTTTTCAAGTCCTGCAAAATGTACGCATATTCTGCGGCTGTCTTTGGATCAAGTGCACGCTTCCAAGCATAGATGAAATCATCTGCTGTGACGGCTGATCCATCCGACCACTTCGCATCTTTACGCAATTTAAACGTATATGTCTTTTTATCTTTTGACACTTCGACACTTTCTGCGATTCCAGGTGTCGGCTTGTTATCACCATCAAGTCGATAAAGTCCTTCAAAGACGTTGTTCGTAACAATGATGGAAGTCGAGTCCGTCGTTTTCGTCGGATCAAGCTGAGGTACATCTGTCGTCGAAACGAGCGTGACTTCCTTTTTCTTGTTTTTTGAATCAGATCCGCTTGTGTTTTCATCATTTCCTTGCCCGCATGCAGCGACAGCAAGTAGTGCGATGCTAGATAGTCCAGCAAACGCAATTTTCGATGTTTTATTCATGGAACGATGACCCCCCGAGAGTTAGAGTTAAATATTTCAGAAAAATGTGAACATATTGTTAATTTAAGTGAAAGTGATTAAAAATGCAACATAAATTTTCAGATAATTCTCACTGATCAAGGTCTATATCCTTAATTCCGAGTGATTTTAAATAGTCATAAAGTAGGAATATGGTCAGTTTATGCGGGGAATACATTCGTAATGTCAATCGAACCGGATCTCCTCGCATGCGCATATTCGTAATATGAACACCTTTTCGTTCAAGAGCGAAGATGATTTCAGATGGATCCAGATCAGCAGGAAGGAGCAAGTGTGCGACAAGGACGTTCGCTTCGAACCGACTGTTATTAATGCGGCGCATTCCTCGAGTCAATCCCTCTAATAAGAAGAACAAAAACAAAACAAGAAAAACCGATTCCCATATAAATCCTGCACCGACAGCAATTCCAATTCCACTTGAACTCCATATAATGGCGGCCGTCGTTAATCCACTGACGATATCGTGAGGACGACGCAAAATGACACCAGCACCAATGAAGCCGATACCGGCAATGATTTGTGCGACAAGGCGCATCGGATCCATTTGAACATTCGTCGCCATATCGTGATAGAGTGAAACGGATTTGATCGATACGATGGTTAAAAGACAGCTGATGAGGGTAATTACGAGGCTAGTGCGTATACCGACCGGTTTATTTTTTATTTCACGCTCGAATCCCATGAAAATTCCAAGGGCAGCAGCCATTAGGAGTTTAAAGAGGTCCTCGAGCTGAAATACATGAATCCAGTTCATTCGTCTCAAATCCTTTCTTTACTTTAAAAGGTGATTTGTTATAATGACTTTTGTGTCTTTCGAATGAATATACGTAAGATGTAATAGATATACGGAAAAAGGAAGTGTCTCATCATGAATCAGCAAAAAATCGGCTTCTTTGCTCTCGCAGCAATGGTCATCGGTTCGATGGTCGGTGGAGGTGCCTTTAACCTTCCCGGTGCAATGGCCCAAAGTGCAAGTGCAGGACCTATTCTCATCGGCTGGAGTATCACAGGAATTGGAATGATCATGCTCGCGCTCGTCTTTCAGCACCTTGCAAACAGTAAACCCGAACTTGAAGGTGGTATTTATGCCTATGCACGTGAAGGGTTCGGACGTTTCGTCGGTTTCAACAGTGCTTGGGGATACTGGGTATCTGCATGGATTGGAACGGTTGCGAACATCACGCTCGTCTTCAATGCGATTAGTTATTTCTTCCCGATTTTCGCGGCAGAAAATCGGATATTCCTTCTTTTAATGAGTATGGTCGTCATTTGGGGATTATTCTGGCTTGTCTCAAGCGGGATCAAGGAAGCGACCCTCGTTAATCTGATTACAACGATTGCAAAGCTCGTTCCAATCTTAATTTTCATTCTATTGGTTGGGATCGCCTTTAATATCGAAACGTTCAATTTAGACATCTGGGGAGATGGGACAGAACTCGGTTCAATCTTCGATCAAGTAAAGGGAACGATGCTCGTCACGCTTTGGGCGTTCGTTGGAATTGAAGGGGCAGTCGTTTTATCGAGTCGTGCTAAAAATCGAAGTGATGTCGGAAAAGCGACGGTAACAGGACTCGTTGGTGTTTTAGTCATCTATATCTTAATTTCTGTCTTATCACTTGGCGTCCTTAGTCAAGAAAAACTGGCTGGACTAAAGGAACCGACGATGGCGTATGTATTAGAGGCAGCAATCGGACCAGTCGGCGCGACGATCATCATGATTGGTTTAATCATCTCTCTATCCGGAGCGCTTCTTGGATGGACGATTTTAGCATCAGAGATTTCATATTTGGTTGCGAAAGATGGTGCGTTCCCGAAAGCATTCGCTAAGACGAATCGAAAAGGGGCACCAGTCGGAGCACTACTGATTACACAGATCGCCACACAGATCGTTGCTGGGATTGCGCTATTCTCTGCACAGACGTATCTCGTTCTATCAAGTATTGCAGGGATTTGTGCGCTCTTACCGTATCTGTTATCAGCCTTGTACAGCATCCGGACTTCGCGGGAAGAGCGGAATCGAAAAATGTTACTCTTCTCGGTCATCGCATCCGCGTACTCTATTTGGCTCGTATATGCGTCGGGCGTTTGGTACATCGTCATTGCGGCATTAGTTTATGCGCCAGGCATTTTAGCATATGCGTTAGCAGAACGAGAACAGCAACGGACAGGCATGTCACGTTATGAGTGGATTGCTAGCATGATTCTTGTTATCTTAGCCGGAGTGGCTGTTTACGGAATGGTCGTAGGAGAAATTCAATTGTAATTGTAAAAAACGATATGAAAAAAGAAGTCGTGGTGGATGCTTTTCCACCGTGACTTCTTTTTTTATTAAGGGGTTGAGAATCGTTTTTCGACATCCTGTACGGAAAGTGGTTCAGAGAAAATGAACCCTTGCATGTACTGGCAATCTGTCGTTTTCAAGTAAGCTAAAGCATGCTCTGTCTCAACACCCTCAGCGACGAGGTTCAACTCTAGATTGCGACCCAGTTGAATAATAGAATCCAGCAAAGCATGATCGTTCTTTGCTAGTCCATCAATAAACACTTTATCAATTTTTAATTCATCAATTGGAAACGCACTGAGATACTGTAAAGAAGAGTAGCCTGTTCCAAAATCATCAATCGATAAGCGGAAACCGAGTGACTTAATGAGGTGCATGCGTTCGACGGTTCGTTGTGTCTGTAAGATAGCAATATTCTCTGTCATCTCGAGCGTGACGGAAGATGGCGAAACGAGTCGCTCCGTTACGATATGTTGCAACGTTCGAATAAAAGAGTCACTTTGGAATTGGTGCGGTGAAATGTTGATCGCCATCGTCAATTCAGGGTCAGTCGTTTGTTGCCACTTCGCGAGCTGTTCGCATGCTTCGATGATGACCCAGTTGTTGATTGGTGTGATTAGAGAAGCTTCTTCGGCGAGTGGAATGAACTCATCCGGCGGAATATTTCCGAGGGCCGTATGATTCCAGCGTAATAACGCTTCGAATCCTTTGACGGCTTGTGATTGAAGCTCGATGATCGGTTGATAAGCAAGATAGAGCGACTGATCTTCGAGTGCCGTGAAGAGAGAACGTTCGAGTTGGATTTTACGTGTGAATTGTGTGTCCATCTCGTGTGTTAAGTACTGAATCGTTCCCGTACCAATTGATTTTCCCGCATAGAGAGCAGTTTCAGAGCGGCGGTATAAATCTTCAAGTGTTTTCGCTTCAGACGGATAGACAGTGATACCGAATGTGCAAGAAACGATGAGTGAATGACCGTTAATGTAATAAGGACGTTGTAACGCTTGTTGTAATTTTCGAGCATATTGAAAGAGTAGATTACTCGAGGGTGCAGGTAATAGGACACCGAATAAATCACTCGTCGGATGAAAAGCAAGGACACCCGTCGTATGTTCCAAAAGCCGTGTTGCCATTGCTTGAAGGAGTTGATCCCCGACATGTGTTCCAAACGAATCGTTTATGACTTTGAAACGATCGATATCGAACAAAATGAGTGCAATGGGTTCATGTGATGCAGCAGACTGGAACAATGCTTCCCCTTCGCGTAAAAATCCACGTTTATTTAATAAATGCGTCATCTCATGGTGATGCACTAAAAAATCAAGTTCTTCTTCAAGCACAGTTGTTTCCGTAATGTCGTTACCGATGAACAGATGCTGAAAACGAACGCCGTTTGCATCATAAATCGGAATCAATGTCGCTTGGAGATGTTTTCGTTCACCCGTATGTGAAGTGAGACTAAGACGACCAGACCACGCTTTGCGTTCACGGAGTTGTGTTCGGATTTCTGAGACAGTCGCACTAGTTTGATCGAGAATTACGGACCATGGCTGACCAATAAGCATTTCAGGACAGTAACCTGTTACATCCATGAGTTGGTCGTTTATATACGTAATTGCACCACGCGCGTCAAATACAGCGACACTGGCGATTTGATCGAACGCCTGACGTAAATCCATCAAACCTTGAAATAATGGTTTTGTTGTAATCGGTTGTTGAGCAGACGGAATACAGCAAACGAAAGCAGCAACGACGTTGCCTACTTCATCAAGTAGAGGAGACAGTAGCAACGTTGAGGTCATGGGAGTACCAGACTTATGGAATAAGGAAGCATTCGGCAATTGGACCGATTGACGGCGTTCCAAAAAGGAATGCCAAATTTGATGGCTGAATGCCATATCTTCCTGGTCAAGTAAAGGAACGATTTGTCCGACGATTTCCTGTTGTGTCCAGCCCCAATGCTGTTCTGCTAACTCGTTCCAGGAACGAATGGTCAAATCGATATTTAAGATGAAAGACGGTAGTGGAAACTCTTGAATGACGACTTCATAGGAATCAATGGTCGAACGATCCATTACGTGCGCACGCTCCTTTATGATGAAAAGAGATGACGGTTCACTTGTCTTGTCTTTTCCCAATATATTCAATTCTTACGCATCCCAATCCTCTAGGTTATACATTTTTTAGATGAAGATTATACAAGAAAATCTGCTATAATGATTTTGAAAGCGTTTTCTAAAGAGCTATAAGGGGGAATCTCGATGAATCAAACAGAGAAAATCATTCAACAGACAGAACAGTTCGGAGCACATAACTACCATCCACTCCCGATCGTCATTTCAGAAGCAGAAGGTGTCTTCGTCACGGATCCGGAAGGACGTCGTTATATGGATATGTTGAGTGCTTACTCAGCCGTCAACCAAGGACATCGTCATCCAAAAATCATCGAAGCTCTAAAACGACAGGCGGATAAAATCACTTTGACGTCACGTGCCTTCCACAATGATCAACTGGGCTTTTTCTATGAAAAAGTAGCACAATTGACGGGTAAAGACATGGTATTACCGATGAATACAGGTGCGGAAGCTGTTGAGACGGCAGTGAAAGCAGCACGACGCTGGGCATATGAAGTGAAACAAATCCCAGGTGATGCTGAAATCATCGTTTGTGAAGGAAACTTTCACGGTCGAACGATGACAGCCGTCTCCATGTCGACGGAGGCAGAATATCAACGAGGATTTGGACCGCTTCTTCCTGGAATCAAGACGATTCCATACGGCGATCTGGAGGCACTAAAACAGGCAATCACTGAAAATACAGCGGCATTCATCTTGGAGCCGATTCAAGGCGAAGCAGGAATTTTAATTCCATATGATGGCTTCCTAAAAGATGCACAAGAAGTTTGTCGTGCGCAGAATGTTTTGCTCGTATCGGATGAGATTCAATCTGGACTTGGTCGTTCCGGTAAATGGTTTGCTTCTGATTGGGACGAGGTAACACCAGACATGTACATTCTTGGGAAAGCACTGGGTGGTGGGGTATTCCCAATCTCATGTGTTGCCGCGAATAAAGATGTCCTTTCTGTCTTCAATCCAGGTTCGCACGGCTCGACGTTCGGTGGTAATCCACTTGCTTGTGCCGTATCGATTGCTTCACTTGAAGTATTAGAAGACGAAAAGTTACCGGAACGTTCACTCGAACTCGGTACGTACTTCATGGAGAAATTAAAACAAATTAACAACCCGATGATCAAAGAAGTACGTGGTCGTGGATTGTTCATTGGTGTTGAACTAACAGAAGCAGCTCGACCATATTGCGAAGCGTTGAAAGAGAAAGGCTTACTCTGTAAAGAAACACACGAGACAGTCATTCGCTTTGCACCACCGCTTGTCATCACAAAAGAAGAGTTGGATTGGGCGTTCGAACGGATTGAACAAGTGTTAGGCGTTTCCGTCGCCCAGTAAATGAATACATTCAAATCGAATAACAGTGAACAAGATGTTCACTGTTATTTTTGTTTGGATGAGTGTCGGTATGGATACAGGAAATGTTTGAAATTCAGTCATACGGGAACATATAACTATCGCAAAAAAAATTTTTAAATGGGGGTAATGGTTATGTCAAATGACAGTGGTCTCAATAAAAAAGCAGATGGTCTTGTTGATAAAGTAGCGGGTAAAGCAAAAGAAGCACTCGGTAAAGCAACAGGAGATAAATCGACAGAGCGCGAAGGTAAAAAAGATCAATTAAAAGGTGACGCAAAGAAAACCGTAGGAAACGTTCAACAAAATTTTGAAGATACAACTCGTCGTTAAGACTGTAAGAATTAAATAGAAAAACCGGACTGGAGGATTACTCTAGTCCGGTTTTTAGTGTTTGCTATAATGAATTTTTATACTAATAAAAAAGATAGTGAATAATTTGTATAAAGGTCTAGTCATTTAGATATTTATATGGAATAATTAAAAACGTAAAAGCGTTTACATTGTTCTGTCATTATCGTTTATTTAGGAAAGGGTGAAAGGTATGTTGCAGTTTCTACAACGAATTGGTAAGGCCTTAATGTTACCAATCGCAGTATTACCAGCTGCCGGAATCGTACTTCGATTAGGTTCGGCGGATATGCTAGATATTCCATTGATGGTAGCAGCAGGAGGGGCAATTTTTGATAACCTTCCATTGATATTTGCCATTGGTGTCGCAATCGGTCTATCGATTGATGCGAGTGGGGCAGCGGGTCTTGCCGGAGCCATCGGGTATCTTGTCTTAAAAAATGGCGTCGACTCGATGAACAAGGATTATTCCAGTGCACAGATTCAAGCAAAATATGATGCGATTGCGGCGATCGTCAATGATTCCTCGACCAAGGTCGATGGCGCGACGCTTGGTTCGATTGCGAACCAGGCGACGCTCGGTTCAACCGTCAATATGGCAGTATTCGGTGGGATCATTGCGGGTATCGTTGCCGGTCTTCTATACAATCGCTTCTACAATATTAAGTTACCGGATTGGTTGGCATTCTTCGGAGGCCGTCGTTTTGTTCCAATCATTACCTCAGCTGTCATGCTCGTACTTGCTTTCATCTTTGGTTATGTTTGGCCGTTCATCGAGCAAGGTATCAACGGTGCCGGTGAATGGATGGTCGGTCTTGGCGCAGGAGGCGCTGCTTTGTTTGGATTCTTTAACCGTCTCCTGATTCCTGTCGGCTTGCACCATGTTTTAAATAATATTTTTTGGTTTGTTTTCGGTTCATACGAAAAAGCAGATGGTACGGTAGCGAACGGGGATATTGCGCGTTTCTTCGCTGGAGATCCAACAGCGGGGATTTATCAAGCTGGCTTCTTCCCGATCATGATGTTTGCCTTGCCAGCTGCAGCCTTTGCCATCGTCATGGCTGCGCGTAAGGAAAATCGAAAAGCCGTTGCTGGAGCGATGATTGGTCTTGGACTGACATCCTTCCTGACAGGAATTACGGAACCAATCGAGTTCTCGTTCATGTTCTTGTCACCTGTTTTATACGTCATCCATGCTGTACTAACGGGTCTATCGATGGCCATCGTTAACTTACTCGGTATTTTACATGGCTTCTCCTTCTCGGCTGGTTTCATTGATTACGCCTTGAACTTCGGGATTGCGAAAAAACCATTGTTGATCATCCCGGTTGGTCTCGCGTTCGCGGTCGTCTACTACTTCTTGTTCTACTTCATGATCACAAAATTCGATCTGAAGACACCAGGTCGTGAAGATGAATCGCTCGTTACAGACACGGGAGTCGTTTTGACGGACTCAGACGATAAATATGAACAACAAGCAGCTCAAATTTTTGCTGGATTGAAAGGAACAGAAAATGTCACGTCGATTGACAACTGTGCGACACGTTTACGTCTTCAAGTCAAGGATCCAAGCATCATTGATGAAGCAGCGATTAAAGCGGCTGGAGCAAAAGGTGTCATGAAGATGGGGGCGACTAGTGTTCAAATCATCATTGGCACAGATGTCGAATTCGTTGCAGATGCGATGAAACGACAGAAGTAAAGAAAACGACCTTTCCTGAGCTCAGGAAAGGTCGTTTTGCTGTAAGTTCGCAACAGGTGCTGTTTTGCTCGAGCGATAGATCGGATAAAAGATTCCAATCAAGATGATGACGATCCCAATCCATTGAGAGCTCATCAGATGTTCACCTAAAATTAACACGGAGCAGATGACCGCTGTCGGTAGTTCAGCCGCTCCAAGCAAAGAAACGCTTGCTGGGGAGAGGTGAGGCGCGCCCGCAGCAAATAAGAGCGGTGGTAAAATTAACGCGAACAGACCGAGCGGAATCGCGTATAACAGAAGTCCATTTTCGAAGTTCGCAGAGGACAAGAACGTCGTCGGTGGATACATCGTCATGACGAAAGCAAGACCACCTGTCATCATGTAAAAACTCTTCTTGATGACGGGTAAATGATTGGCGATGCGTCCACTAGCGAGTAAGAAAATTGAGAAGCTGACAGCCGCTCCAAGACCGAATAATGTTCCACGGAAGTCAAGTGGACTCGAGTAAGCGGCACTCGCAAGAATGGCTCCGCCAATCAACAGAATCGCAGACAGGAAATGCGCGCGAGATGGTAAACGTCTGAATGCGAGCGCATCGATGATGACACCGATCCAAGTGAATTGGAATAAGAGAATGATTGCAACGGATGCCGATACGGTCTGAAGACTTTGATAGTACAGATAACCAGTTGTACCACTAGAGATACCGATCAACATGAGAAGACCAGCTGTCTTAAGATCGAGACGAAGATTTTTCGTAAATAAGGCAAGACTGAAAATCATCAGCCAACCGAAGAAAAATTGACTCCCAGAAACGGCTGCTGAGTTAAATCCAGCTGCATAAGCGAGTTTGACGATCGTTGAGAGGACACCATAACTGATAGCGCCAATGAGAACGAATAAGGTTGCTTTTGAGCGATGCATGAATAATTTCCCTCCATTTTTAGTAAAAACCACACAAAAAAGGTTGCAACGGGGCCTTGTCCAGGTTTTTTGGACAGGGTTTGGTTGCAACCTGTGTGATTTATTGAGTTGATGTGTCGAGCAAACGATACAGCCGGGTTTTCGTCTGGTTGTACTGAACGGTCAGCGTGTTCCACTTCTTTAATGACGCGGTAGCTTTCCGTGTTAAACGATTTAAATCCGCTGTTGACTCATCAATCTTAACGAAATCCGGTTTTTTAGTCAAGCGTGAAAGCACTTTCTTTTCAGCGTCCATCGCTTGTCGATACGTTTTCGAGAACGTTTGAAACGTCTGCTGGCGTTCCTTGATGATTGCCACTAAGGCAGTTCCTTCCGTTTTTGCTTTACCATCAAGTTTGTTTACAGCATCCTTCAATTCTTCAAGATCAAGTTCAGCGTACGTTTCCTTACGTAACGTTTCTTCTTGTTTCAATAAAGCAAGCCGTTCATCATTTAAGGCTTCTAGTTCCTCCCGTTCATTTTGAGAGCGTTTGATTTCTTCAGCACCTGCATCAAGAACGGCTTGGTACGTATTAACTGAAATTTCGTCCTTACGAGCACGTTGATCAGCTAGCATGAATGCCTTTTCTTCACCTTTGACTTGTTGCTCTAGCTGTTCATGAAGAGAGGCTGGTGAATCGTTGGAGCAGGCAGCGAGTCCGAAGCTCGACAGGAATAGTACTGCTACGAATGATTTTTTCATCTAGATAGTAACTCCTTATAAATTCGAGTATTGCACGAAGTTGTACGGAATATGGAAATCTTCATCATAAATCGCGAACTGATAGCCCTTTTTTTGAAGTCCGGCAACAATGGCCGGAAGGGCCTTGATAGCTTGTGGTTGTTCATGCAAGAGAATGATTTCAAATGGACGCTCTGCTCGCCGAATGACCGTATTAGCCACTTCTTTTGCACTATCTTTGTAATACCAGTCCATTGAATCGATCGACCAGTCCCATACTCGGAAGTCTGCAGCGTGAATGGCAGATGCCATTTTTTTCGTGATGCCTGGATCAGAGCCATAAGGTGGTCGTGTCAAATGTGGTGTTAGCTTCGTCAACTCATGGATTTTCTTCTGAACACTTTGCATCTCTGAGACATACTTTCCTTTTTCGTACAATGTATCGTAATCGTGTGTTTCCCCGTGTAAGCCGATGTAATGTCCGGCTTTCGCAGCAGCTTTAACTTCTTGCGGAAAAGCATCTATTTGTGTTCCGAGATAAAAGAAAGTGGCACGAGTCTGAAGTTGATCCAATGTTCGAAGTAAGTCCGGTGTTAATGCGGATGGACCATCCTCGAATGTTAAATAAGCGACTTTTTTCGTCACACCATTCCATTTTTCCACGCGTGCTTTTTCCATATTGACGACAGGGACTTCAGTAATGGATTTACCTGTCGTAATGGATTGTTGTTCAGGAGTAAATACGTATCGATAAGCGACATATCCCCCAACTCCGAGAAAGACAAGTGTGAGAAGTAAGAAGAACCGAGGGAAAAACTTTCTTTTTTTTGTCCGCGGTCGTGGACCGAGTTCGCTAGCGTGGCTTGAGGTAAATGGATCCATCGTTGTCTGTCGCTCCTTTTGTCAAAAATATCATATACAGATAATGTAACATTCTGACTGTTTCTTTTGTAACAAACAGATGACAAAAAGATGACTAAAAATCGATTTTTCTAAAAAATATCGATTTATTTAGAAGAAGTTTGTAAGAAATAAAAAAACAACCACTGAATAAGTGATTGTTTCATGTGTTATTAGTGTTCTGTTACAGCACACTCATCGCATTCCGTTTGATAGGATTCACATTGTTCATCCATCTCTTTTCCGCAATGGGCACACGTCTTGACGGGAAGCTCACGATAGAATGCAGCAGATGCTTCTTGGTAAAGGGGTTGTTCCATGTGTTTTTCCTCCTTCAAAATAAACGCAATGGTCTTTTTCTTGTTTTTATTGTATTAGTACAGAAGTTTAATGTCAACTATTGTTTTATAACAGTAAATTCGTTTGAAGTATTGATAGAGGACAATAAAAAAGAGACATGCTACGATATCTAAGTAATCTGATAATGATAAGGGGGATTTACACATGACACAGGCAACACTTGATACAATGCGTGTCTTAACAGAAAGACGTTCCGTTCGTCATTACGACGAAACGTTCAAACTTTCAAAACAGGAAGTGGAAGAACTATTAGAATGGACGACAGCGGCGCCGAGTGCTTGGAATCTACAACACTGGCATTTCACGGTCTTCCATTCAGAAGAAGCGAAGCAACAGCTTGCACCGATCGCATACAATCAGCCGGCTATCACTTCGGCTTCAGCAATCATTGCGATTCTAGGGGATGTTCAAGCCAATCGAAACTACAATCCGGTTTATGGTCCGGCAGTAGAAGCGGGTGGTATGACAGAAGAATTGTTCGATTCGATCAAAGAACAAGTAGAAGGCGCTTATCAAAGTGAAGCGTATGGTCGCGACGCGGCAATGTCGAATGCGAGTCTTGCTGCGATGCAATTGATGCTTGCGGCAGAAGCGCGTGGATTATCAACACTCGCAATGGGTGGATTTGATCATCAACGTTTTACGGAAACGTTTATTACCGAGTCACGGTATGTACCGGTCATGTTAATTGCTGTCGGTAAAGCGGTCGAAAATGCAAAAAAACGTCCAGCACTCCGTTTACCGATCGATCGAATATCAACCTTCCTGTAAGTCATTCAAAATGGAGGAAGCGGGGTTCAATTCCTCCATTTTAATTTTTTTATTTTTTTTCAGAAAAAGACTTGTCAGCCTTTTAGTTTCTTGATATATTAATACATGTCCTAGCAAGTACATTACGTACTGCAAACATGATTCTGTAGCTCAGCTGGGAGAGCGCTACCTTGACAGGGTAGAGGTCGCTGGTTCGAGCCCAGTCAGAATCATACCGAAAGCCCGCTTCTCCTTTATAGGAAAAGCGGGTTTTTTTATTATTTCTTTATCTCATCCTCGGTGACCCATTTATGATTTTTCACCATCTCTCCACCGTCCGTTGGTTCATAGTTCACCATGTAGACAGTCGTTTCTTTTACTTCATCAATCGTCGCTTTAGCTCCATCCATACCTTTCATATGATCTGCCTTGACAGTCGTTTCATCACCAACTTGCAGTGGCTTAGTTGGAACTGGATCAAGTTCTTCCTGAATGACCCATTTGTGATTTTTCACCATCTTTCCACCAGTAGTCGGTTTATAACTGATCGCATAGACGACAGTATCATAAGCACCGGCAATCGTTGCTTTTGCTCCGTTCATTCCGTCCATATGATTCGTCGTCAAAGTGACATTACTGCCTCTCGGATAAGTCGGATCACTAGCTTTCTTTAAACCAGACGGTACCTTTCCGTCACTCGAATGCATCATATCTCCATGTGACATGTCGTGTGAGTCACTATTACTTCCATCGTTATTGGCGGATCCACATGCACCGAGCCAAAGCGTAGAACTAAGAGCAAGTACAGTTAACGTCAATGATTTTTTCATATTAAAACCCTCCTGAAGTCATTAGTCTTCTTTACTATACCCAGCGTATGTGCAAATCGTGTGCAGATGAGGTGACAGTTTCGTTTGTCTGCATCGATCGCGTTTTTTTTTAGCTATACTAAAAGTGGAGAGAAAAAGGAGGAATCGTCATGCGTCGTATTTCATACTCAGTTGGAGGAATCGTGCTTGCGGCATTTTTAATTTGTGGCAGTGTGTTGTTCGGGACATTGTATTATCAGTTGTCTCAAACACGAACGCAGGAAGTAGTAGACGGTTTACTGAACCGAGGAAATACACACCGTGATGTCCTTGTCGATTCCTATGACCAAACGACGATGCGCCATGTCAGCATGATGGAAGCAGATTCATCGTTTACTGTGGTGATCACTGATGCAGATGGAAAACAACTTGAAGCGTCACGACCTTTGTCGAATGAGATGAAGAGCATGTTAGAGCATACGGATTTTGATTACCGTCAACAAGGAAAAATCGTGACGATGCGTGACTTTTTAATGACGGACAGTCCCATCACCATTAACGGGGAACATCGTGGTCATGTATTCATGTTCGCTTCTAAAGAAATCGTAGATCACGTACTTGATCCGTTGAAACAGCAGTTTTTCCAAGTGGGTCTGCTAGCGCTTTTATTAGCAGGTGCTGCAAGCATTTGGACGACCCGACTCATTTCTCGTCCGTTGATTCAGATGGAAAAAGCGACAGCGCGTCTATTGGATGGGGAAGGTGGAGAGTTGCCGATTGATCGAAAAGATGAACTGGGACAATTGGCGCGTTCGATTCAGCAATTAAAACAGGATCTCGATTTTTTGAATCGGGAACGATCCGAATTTTTAGCAACCGTATCTCATGAACTACGAACACCATTGACATATATAAAGGGATACGCGGATATTCTCGAACGCCAAACGTTGACGCCGGATGAGCAACAACGCTACATTACGATCATTCGAGAAGAAAGTCAGCAAATGAATGAATGGATTGAGCAATTGTTTTGGTTAGCACGAATTGACGCCAATGCTTTTATGATGGAGCGAAAACCTGTCGATGTCGAAGACTTGATTCATCAAGTGATACGATTGATGCGTCCAGACATCGAACAAGAAAATGTTTCGTTCGAGATAGAAGGTGAGCGATTAGAAGTGATGGGTGACGCTCAGCAGCTCCGTCAGATGATCGTGAATATCATTGAAAATGCACGGCGACATACGACGTCGGGAAAAATTATCGTTCGTTATGGTGTCAACGCATTAGGGGCATTCATTCAAATCGAAGATACAGGAGAAGGGATCGCTGCAGAATCTTTACCTCATGTAACGAAACGGCTCTACCGAACGGAAGCATCTCGTTCTCGAAAACATGGAGGAACTGGAATCGGACTCTCCATCGTTGAAGCAATTGCTCAAACACATGGAGCAGAATTGAACATCAAGAGTCAACTTGGACATGGAACACAAGTGACACTGCAGTGGAAGGAGAAATAAAATGCCGCATGTATTGATCGTAGATGATGAACCAAGAATGCTTGAACTGCTCAAACTGTATATTCAGCCGTATGGGTATACGTGTCAGCTTGTGGATTCTGCGCAACAAGCTCTTGATCTCTGCCGTCAGCACGTATTCGACCTGATTTTACTAGATGTCATGATGCCGGATATGGATGGCTGGACATGTTGTCGTCTCATTCGAGAACACTCTAACATCCCGATCTTGATGGTTACGGCTCGGAATCAACGGGAAGACATCATTCGGACACGAGAAGTAGGAGCGAATGATTACATATCAAAACCGATTCAAGAAGGGGAACTGATCGGGCGAATGGAAGTTTTATTACAGCAACAGTATGATGGTCTATCCTATGACCGGGAAAGCTATCGTTGTAGTTACCTCCAACAAAAGATTTCGTTAACGAAAACGGAATTTGAGTTGTTAGGTGTATTTTTGGATTCTCCACGACGTGTTTGGACGCGGAATCAGCTGACGACGATGTTATGGGGAGCGGAAGCGTCTGTAGACGAGCGGACAATCGACTCGCATATCAGACATTTAAGAGAAAAACTACGTGTTTGCGGTTTTCCAATCGAACAGCATCTGGAAACGGTTCGCGGAATCGGATACCGCTGGATACACTAGTAAGAAGGAGATTCAAACATGACGACACTCTATTTCGTACGGCACGCACATTCGACATACTCATCGGATGAACGGAGACGTCCACTTTCCGATAAAGGACAGGCAGATGCAAGACGTTTACTTGAAACGTTTCAAGAAATTCCAATCGACAGATTCTATAGTAGTCCGTATCAGCGGGCGATCGAGACGGTTGCACCGCTCGCGGAGGCACGTCGACAACCAATTATTGAGGTAGAAGAACTAAGAGAGCGATTACTAGCACCTGGAGAGCTTGACGGTTTTCAGGAGGCGGTTATGTATGTATGGCAACATCCGAACGATAATCCATTCGGGGGCGAAACGAACAAAGAAGCAGCGCAACGCATTCGGCAATTCATCGATGAACTGGTGGAGAAGCATTCCGACGAAATAGTTGTTCTTGGAACACATGGAAACATCATGGTGTTACTTCTCGAAACATTCGATCCGACATTTGATTATACATTTTGGAAATCCTTACCGATGCCAGCCGTGTGCCGGTTGGAAGTGAAATCAGGAGGAGAGGTAGATATTCACGTCGTACCACTTTTGACGAATGTAAAGTAAAAAAGAGGCGGAACTGATGAGTAACTCAGTTTCCGTCTCTTTTGTAATTGAAGAGATCTTAAGGTGTAGGAACAGCACCTTCATGTTTTCGGATCAAATCCGCTGTTAATTGACCAGACAAGGTGACCATCGGTACACCGCCACCTGGGTGTGTCGAACCACCAACGAAATAAAGTCCTTCGTATAAGTCGCTCTTCGATGGAATCTTGAATCCACCATTTTTCTTCCGATCAGCTGCGACACCATAAATCGATCCACCGTTTGGACCATATAAGTCCTTCAGATCTTCTGGGGTGAAGCGATATTCAAACTCGATTGATTCCCGAAGACCGTAAAGTCCCATTCGTTCGAGTTTATCAAGAACAACTTCACGATAAGCATCCCAGTCGACCTCACCTTTTTGGAGTGTTAGAGGAGGGACATGCGTCAAGACGAACAGATTATCTTTTCCATCGGGCGCTTGCGAAGCATCAGATTTCGACGAGACCCCGACATAAATCGTCGGATCCTCAGGAGGCGTTCCTTCTTTGAACATTTGAGCGAATTCGCGCTCTGGATTTTCTGAGAAAAAGAAGTTGTGATGTGCTAGTCCACTGTACTCACGGTTCACACCAAGTAATAATACGAGTCCAGAAACAGAGGGAGCAAACGATGCCTGTAATTTTTTTGCCTGCTTCCGGGCTTTTTTCTCAGGTACGATTCGTTCGTAAGTCGGGATGACCTCAAGATTTGAGACGACGATGTCGGCTGCATGGAACGTACCATTCGAAAGGACACCAACTGCTTTTTTATTCTCAAGGACGATTTGTTCAACCGGTGAGTTGAGATGCACCGTGACGCGGAGCTCGTCAAGCAATCGTTTCATAGCACGCGCGATTTGATACATCCCGCCTTTAACATAATAGATGCCAAGCCCCATCTGTACATAAATCATTTGATTGAAGACGGCTGGCGCTTGATAAGGGTTGGAACCGACATACATGACCATGTAGTTGAACAGCTGTTCGAGATACGGATTATTGAGGTGTTTTTTTGTTCCGGTCGCGACGGTGTTCATCGGGTCCATCTTTAATAAATCAGACATCGTATGGTATTTTTTTAAGTCCTTTAAATCTTCGAGACTGTATTTATAAAAGCTGTCGAGACATAAGTCATACATTTGTTTTGAGTACCGGAACAATTCGACGAAATCCGCTCGTGACGAAATTTGCTCGACTTCTTCAAGCATCCCAGGTAAGTCACCTTTGACGTCGATTTTTGTCCCATCTTCAAAAAAAGTACGCCATTGCGGTTCAATGCGTTCGATTTCTAAGTAATCATCTAAGTTACGATGAACACTTGAGAAGAGTTGTTCGAGTACCCAAGGCATCGTTAAAATCGATGGACCAGTATCAAAAGTAAATCCTTTCCCGCTGCGCTGATTTAGTTTCCCACCGACGTTTGCATTTTTTTCAAGCATCGTGACTGCGTAACCATCTCCAGCTAAACGAATGGCAGCAGACATACCGGCAAGACCAGCTCCAATGACGATTGCACGTTTCTTCAAATGGATCACTTCTCCTTTTAATAGATGAATGGAATCAAACGTTTTCGTTTTGCAGCCCACATCGTATAGGCAGGTCCGAAACCTTTTGTCAACATCGCTTCCTCGATCCGGATTCGATAGAGTAGGAAAAAGAACATGAGCACTCCAGCGAAAGCGAATAGGACCATTTGTCCCGTGAACAGAGGAAAGCTGATCGTGATCAACAATAATCCACTGTACAATGGATGGCGCAAGAAACGATAAGGACCACTACTGACAAGCTTGTCATCAGCTGCGACGACGACGTGACGAGTGAATTGTTGTTTTAAGTGGAGAATTCCCCAAAGGCGTAAAGCGACTCCACTCCACAACAGCAGGCAGGAAGTGATGCGCAACCAGGGAGAAACACTTTCGTCCGCAAAGAGGAAAGAGCAGACGATCGTTCCACTCAAGACAAGGAAAATCAAATAAAAACTTACTTGTTCTGCGGCGCCCGACTGGGAATCGGATCGATTCCGAAAACGAATCATTTCACTGATCCAACAGACGCTACCAATGCTGAAGATCCATTCCCACAATGTCACGTACGCTCCTCCTTTCTGTTTCAGAACTTGTTCCGAAAGCGCATTCAACGTTATTTACCCATTGCAATTCACCCTTAAGCTACATTTAGAAAACTTCAGAAATACTTCATTTTCATGACAAGCATTCCGAATGAACCCTGTTTGAAAAAAATAATGGTATTCTAATCTAAAATATGGATGCAGATCCTCATGCATAAAGGAGATACACGATTCATGAAATACATCAAGACACTCATCACGACATTGGCATTGACGGTAGCCTGTACGTCGACTTATATATCAGAAGCTGAGGCGGCGACTTCTTCTTATCGTCAAGCCAAGACATCCCTTCATTTACGTCAAGGGACATCAGTCGAGCAACCGAGTATTGCAGTCATTCCGACAGGGATTTATGTAACAGAACTATCAAAAATCGGTACGTGGTCCAAAATACAGTACGGAACGAAGATTGGCTATGCGAGTACGAAATATCTGTTGACGGATGAACAAATCGGTGGGAAACGTATTGGCAAGACACTCATCGCGAATAAGAACTTAGCACTCCGTTCGACGTACGCTCCTGGAGAGAATCAGCAAGCGCGTGCAGCTTTTGAGAAAATGCGCTTGGCAGCAAAAAAAGAGGGGATTACGCTGGTCGCATTTAGTACATACCGTTCGTACGCTTACCAAAAGGCATTGTTTGATAAATATGTCGCGCGAGATGGATATGAAAAAGCGAGTACTTATAGTGCGGAGCCAGGAAAAAGCGAACATCAGACAGGACTCGCTTTTGATATAGGGGGAGCAGATTCTTCTAAATACGCGATGTTCAGTTTTGCGAAGACGAAAGAGGCGAAATGGCTGTTCGCGAATGCGCACCGGTATGGTTTCCATCTTCGTTATCCATCTGGTAAAGAATCGTGGACAGGTTATACGTATGAAAGCTGGCACTACCGTTATGTAGGGGCGACGCTTGCTGCTCGCCTGAAACTCAGTGGGTTGACAATGGAAGAGTATTTTCATCTTGCTCCTTGGAAACCAGTAAAGACTTCGACATCTTAAAACATGATAAATAGAGGGTGTTGGATTCATCTATTATTCGTCTTGAATGAAAGAGATGGACTGTTTGACAATGACCGGCATGCTGATTGGTAGCTGAACATGACGGTACATTGGAGCAGACGGATGAACCGTTGGAATCATAAGCCTCACACTATAAAAAGCCCATCGCAATCCAAGCGATGGGCTTTTTTGATGTTCACTTAATTGGTTGTTCGTTCTTTTTTCGCTTTTTTGAAGAAGAACAGTTCATAGACGACTGGAACAATGATGAGTGTTAACAACGTAGATGTCGTTAACCCCCCAATAACTGTTAGGGCGAGACCTTTTGAGATCAATGTCCCTGAAGAAGTTGTTAATGCGAGTGGTACCAATGCCATGATCGTTGCGAATGCGGTCATCAGGATTGGACGCAATCGTGTTTTACCCGCTTCAATCAATGATTCGCGAATTGGCATACCACGACCAACGTTTTGACCAATACGGTCGACGAGAACGATGGCATTCGTGGTGACGATACCAATTAACATCAAGAAGCCGATCATGACACTGACCGATAATGGTTCATTTGCAAAGAAGAGCGTGACGAGTGAACCGATTGGAACAAAAATCAGTGAAGACAAGATGATGAACGGAATTCGTGCTTTTCCGAACGTGATCAGCATCGTCAGGTAAACAAGCCCGATTGCAACGACAATCGCGATTCCGAGGGACTGGAAGATTTCGACTGTATCATCATTCCCACCACCACTTGTCAACGAGACACCGTCTGGTAAATTAATTTTTTCGACCTCTGTTTTTACAGCATTAGAAACGTTTTGTACGTCGTCTCCTTTAACTTGTCCGGAAACGCGAGCATATACTTTTCCGTCGAGCTTCTGAATTGATGTGAAGGTCTCAACTTCTTTGACGGTCGCGACATCTTTTAGAGCAACAGGACCGTTTGCTGAGAACAGTTGGACGTCTTCGAGATCTTTCTTCGAAACGAGTCCTTTTTCATAAGACAATTGTACATCTTGATCTTTATTATCAAGATTCAACGTGCCAACAGTAACAGGCTTCGTTTGATCATTGACGGTCCCGAGGATCTGGAAGCCGGATAGTCCACGATCACTTGCTTTTTCAGGATCGATTTCAACGAGGAATTGCTTTTGTTTTTCGCTGAAGTTGTTTGTGATATATTTTAAATCACTATTTTTGGACATATTATCCTCGACTAATTTCGCAGCTTTTTGAAGCGCTTCGAGATCGTTCGAGAACAGGTCGACATCGACGTTGTTGTTCGACGGAGGACCACCTGTTGATAATTCAGCTACGCTGATTTTGACATTGACGTTTTCCTCTTGAGCGATGTCCTCCATCTGTGTCTCAAGTGATTTGATCGTTTTCTCAACGTTCGCGCCGTCCTTCAGGTTCAAGAAATAACTTGCTTTATTATCGAGACGTAAGCCTGTCGTAAAGTCTCGTGCTCCGACAGACGTCGTGACGTCAGCGATTGCTTGTTCTTTATCAAACATCTTTTCCATCTCAAATGAGACGTCGCTCGTTTTCTCGAGCGATGTGGCAGCCGGAAGTTCAAGCGATGCCGTTAGTGTCTTTGAGGCTTCGTTCGGAATGAACGTAAAGCCGAGACGTGGAACGATCGCTAGAGAACCGCCGAGAAGAATGAACGATACAATTAAGATCGTCGCCTTATGCGAGAGTGACTTTTCAATCAGCTTGCCATACCACCGTTGAAGAGCACCTTCTTTTTCTTCTGCTGGAACCTTCTTAAAGGCAAATTTCGCAAGAATCGGTACGATCGTGATCGCAACGAGTAGTGAAGCAAGTAATGAGAAAATAATTGTCAAAGCAAACGGTAAGAAGAACTTACCAGTGATTCCACCGACGAACCCGATGGGCAAGAAGACGACCACGGTCGTTAGCGTCGATGACGTGATTGCTTTTAGAATCTCTTTTGTCGATTGTTCGATGATCTCATCCGTCATACCGGATTCGGATTTTCGAACGCGCCGGAAGATGTTCTCGATGACGACGATACTATCATCAACGACACGACCGACCGCAACGGCCATCCCGCCAAGTGTCATGATGTTTAGAGAAATATCTTGCCAGTTCAAGAAGATAGCAGCGATTAGCAACGATAAAGGAATCGAGACGATAGCAATGATCGTCGCGCGAATATTTCGTAAGAACAAGAGTACAGCGAGAGAGGCAAAGAGGGCACCAAGTAATCCTTCTTTGACGAGTGTCGCGACGGATTCCTCGATATCCTTCGCTGAATCAATCCCAATCGTATAGTCGACTTGATCGTCATATTTATTAAGGATCTTCGTGACTTCATCTGCGATTTCGACCGTATTGGCATCTTGTTTTTTCGTGATTGCCATCGATAAGGAATCTTTTAAATCGTAACGTGTTTTTTCGCTTTGTTGCGAGACTGCTTCGATTTTTGCAATATCTTCTAGACGAATCGGTTCTGCAGGTTCAGACGCCTGATCTGTAGCTGCTCCACCTGTTGTACTTGGTGGTCCTTGTGTTGCACCTTGTGGTGGGCCGCCAGCAGATGAACCACCTGTTTGACCGCTACTAGCTGAACCAGTCGCGCCAGCAGCAGGTGTTAATTGAAGATTTTTTAACTTGTTTAGGTTTTCTAATTTTTCCTCGACACGAATCGGAATCTTTGAATCGTTTTCCGATAATTGACCGGACGGGAAGGAGACATATTTTCCATTGATTTGTTCCTTGATACTTGAGAGCGAGAGTCCTGCTTCTGTTGCTTTCTGTTTATCGACGGTGATTTGAACGAGATCATCTTTGTAGCCACCAACCGAAACGCTATTGATTCCTGGAATCTTATTAAGTTCAGGTTCGATATCGTCCTTTAGGATTTTTTCGATGTCTTTACCATCCTTACTAAAGAAAGAGATATTATAGATTGGGAACGATCCAAAGGACAGACGATTTAATTTCGTCGTTGCTTCCTCCGGTAGATTCGCATCTTGGATTGCAGCATCAATCTGTTGTTCGACTTTATCCATATCAGTATCGAATGGGAATTCGATGTTTAAGATACCGATGCTTTCATAAGAAGAGCTTGTCAGCTTGGTAGCCCCTTCGATTCCTTTCAAGGCAGTTTCAAGCTTCGAGACGACTTGTTTATCGACATCGTCGGGCGAAGCACCAGGATAGACTGCTTCAACAGAGATTTGAGGAAATTCGATTTCTGGGAACTGATCGACTTTTAATTTCGAGAAAGAATAGACGCCTCCTAAAACTAAAAGAATGGCAATGATGAAGACAGCCACCGAGTTCTTTAAACTGAATCGGGTTAAAAAGTTCATATGAACGCTCCTTTCTTTTTATATGTGCTTATTTACATAGTAGAGGACACTCATAGAACCCGCAACTTTAAAACTGTTCTATTCAAAAAAATCTTTTTGAAAAAAGATAATTTTTTTTGTTAAAAAGGCTTTACACCTTTCGATATGCTGCTATAATAAAAATATACCCAGTAACAACACAGCATGATTCTGTAGCTCAGCTGGGAGAGCGCTACCTTGACAGGGTAGAGGTCGCTGGTTCGAGCCCAGTCAGAATCATACCGAAATCGTTCCTTTTCGAAGGAACGATTTTTTTTTGCATTAAAAAAACTATTCCCGAAATCAATCAGGAATAGTTGGAAGGTAGAGATATTATTTTATTGAATTTCGAGATGAAGATCGCCACGCTTCGTCCAGCCTGCGACAGTCGTCAAGCGATAGAAGACGAGTGTCAAGACGCCAGGCAAAACGACACCAGTCAAGAAGAAGATAAGGAACGCCTGAGGACCTTGGTTGACGAAGATATTGAGTGGCGCAATCATCGAATTTAAACCGAGTCCAGCGAGTTCATATGGTACTTTCAAAGAGAGAAGAAGCGTCGCTACAGGAGCTGAAATCATCGCTGCGAGAAACGGTGCAACGACAAGACGTGGATTTTTAACGATATTCGGGAATTGTACTTTAGGTGTGACAAAGAATGAAGCAATCAAACCACCGGGATCCGTCTGACGATATGCCATCAATGTGAAGCCAACGAATTGAGCGGAACAGCCAATGAGTGCAGCGGCACTTGCCACAGGATCAAGCTGTAAAGCAATAGCGAGTGCTGCAGACGAAGCAGGAGACATCAATAAGACGCTAAAGATAAGTGCAATGACAAGAGATGTAGCAATAGGAGACGATTCGACTGAAGCGGTGATCATAGCGCTGAATTTTGTAAGGAGTGGTGTCGTTACGGCAGCAGCACCGATACCAGTGATACCACCGGCAAGCACAGCACTCATCGGGATGACCATCATGTCAAATTTCGTTTTTCCAGTCATGCGTTTTCCGACATATACAGCGACCGCAGCTGCGAGTAATGCACTGATTGGCTGACCGGGGGCAAGAACGAGTCCAGAAGCAGTCGATTGAAGCGCAGCACCACCAATCGTCGCTGCGATCATCGCGCTGAACAGGACAAGTGTGTTTCCTCCGAGCTGAAAGGCGATACCGGCACCGAGTGCAGGAGCAAGCAGTACTTTTGCGACGCCGCCAATCGTCAGTAGCATTTGGATATGTAAAAAATTGCCGAGCGTCTCAATCAGGAGTCCGACACCGAGTGTTACAAGAACGGCATTCGCCATTCCAGCTGATACTTTTACCATTCGATCCATCGCATATTCTTTCAACGTTGTCATCCTCTCTCTATCTATCTCTATTTTTTGCCATGAAAAAAGCCTATCCATTTTTGGGATAGGCGCCACTCATTCTGTGCGGGCGCCTCATTCGATGCATCGAAAGGAGGGCCCAAAAATCATTTCCGTTTCATCATCGGAAAAGTTTTCAGTCCCTCATGCATAGAATAATCAGTCGTCCGGCTTGGTTAAATGGCTGTTGCGTCGGAATCATTCAATCGTGCCCCTTTCTGTGAATTTTTCTAAGCCTAACATGCTTCTGATCAATAATCAATATTTTCTGACAATTTATTTTTTCTCTAAATCTAATAGGAATTCACGCTATCATCGGGAAATCCTAATGTACTAACAATGGAGGCGTTTACATGAAAGTAATGATTTTTACAGATATTCACGGGAATGCTTCAGCATTGCGTGCCGTGTTGTCCTGTCTCGATCAGTCTTCAGACATCGATGCTGTATATTGCCTCGGTGATCTCGTCGGTATCGGACCTGAACATAATGAGGTCATCAATTTGTTAAGGCAGCGACCTGATATTCAGACGATTTCAGGAAACCATGATGAATGCGTCCTTGCTTTGATTCATGGGGATGTCTATCCCGCTAGTTACCAACATGCGAAAGAGCATCACCAATGGATTGCAGATTCATTGACGCAGGAGAATCAGAGTTATTTGGAGCGTTTACCGCGTGTATTGAATGTCACCCATCAGGAACAAATGATGTATCTGACACACTATGCCTATGCCGATCAGACGAAAAAAATCGGTGAGGAGCCCTTAAAGCCAGCAGTGGATGGAACGAAAGAAAACTTACCCGTCCTTTTTTCCGGAAATGAGGCGCGAATCATTGGCTTTGGTCACCACCATCCAGCACAACAAGTTGAGACGGATCAAACGCTGTACATCAACCCTGGAGCGGTCGGGTGTCAGGAAACAGCTCTTGCCCCAGTAGCAATCCTCACTTTAGAAAAAGGACAAATACGTTCGGAGATTCTGACGATTCCATATGATGATCGACCATTTCTAAATGTACTCAATGCAACAGAAATGCCGGAACGTGAATTGATGCGTCGTCTCTTCTTCGGTAATAGATTATGAAAAAAAACCTTCATGAATAGTTCATGAAGGAAGTCGATCAAGCAGACAGTTTCGTCATGATTGAGACGAGACAGACGATAATCAGTAACAGGATGCCGATATTTCGTTTCAACGAGTGGCGTGACCAGTAGAAGAATAGTGCAAGGACAGGGGCTACGAAAAAGGCAAGAACAAGACTGATCAGTGTTGCAAGAAATAAAACAAATATCCAGAGCTTGCTCGTTGTCCGGTAAACCTGCCACATGTCGTAAAGCGACATAAGTGTATAAGCGAGTAATACAAAGATGATTCCGGTCGATAAACTCAAAACGATCATCACTCCATTCCTTTTTTAGTATAAGGGAAGGAGCAAAGATGACTAGATGTCTTACAGGAAAAAACGTGACGAATCGATGAACGTACGACTAAACGCTGTAATGAAGGAAAAGGAGAGGACATTCATGTCAGATATGTATCGCCTTTTTTTCTGTTTCCAGATATTTTAATCATGCTTGTATTACTGATTGGAATAAGTGGGTATATCATCGCGCAACCATTCAGTTGGTCCATGTTGCTATTCTTTTGCATCGGATTGATCGTCATGTTGCTTGCTTACGAGTGGAAGCATTATGTGGCGCATGTTTTGCTAAAGCCGAGAAGACGCTTTGGGAAATGGATGAAAAAACAGTCTTATCCAGCCAAGCGACACGTGATTTAGAAAAAGAATTGAATAATAAAAAACCGTCGATCCATGGATCAGCGGTTTTTTATTCATAGAACGCGCAACATGGCACGTCGAATCGTATCGAGTTCAAGTGGACGCGCAATCGATGGCCATTCGGCGATCAACGCGATATACGTTCGAAAGATCAGGAAGGCCGTGACATCGACCGGTATGTCGCGATCGTCTTGACCAAGACGAGTCTCAAGTAATGTCTTGATATATTCGACGACATGTCGTTCAATCCGCATCCGTAATTCCTGCATCTCTTGTAATTTTAAGTTGCGTGTTTCTTCGATGATTTGAAGAATGAATAAGTGTTGTTGCTGATGATAGACGATGGCGTCGATCATTGCTTGTTTATTTTCTTCTACGGTCGCCTGTTCGACGTAAGCGCGTTCTGCTTCTTCTTTCATCTCTTGCAACACACGTGTTACGAGTGATTCAAACAGATTGAGTTTACTTTCGAACAATTGATAGACGGTTGGTTTTCCGACATGAGCGCGTCGGGCGACACGCTCGATCGTCGTTCCCTTATAACCGAGTTCTGAAAAGCAAGCCATTGCTGAGTCGAGTATCAAAGTTTCTTTATCAGACTGTGTCATGTTGTTTTCGTCTCGCTTTCGTTGAGAGTAGAATCCGTTTGGCTCCGAGCCCTCCAACGAAGCTGATGATTAATGCGACGACTAATATGGTCGCAAGGACTTGACTATTGGATACGAGGGAATCCGTCACACCGAGTCCAAGCGCTTCGCGGAATCCACCGACCGAATATGTCATCGGTAAGAAAGCGTGAATCGCTTGGAAGAACCCTGGCGTCATTTCGACAGGGAACGTTCCACCACTACCACCGATTTGAAGAAGGAGTAGTAAGAAGGCAAGGAATTGTCCGACGCGACCGAGTAGCATCGCGAGCGTGAACAGAATGGTAATGAACGTCATACCTGTCAAGGCAGCGAATCCATAGAGCGCAGGGACACTCGCGACATCAGCATCCAGCACATAGACGATGGCTGTGGCCGCTGCGACACCTTGTAATGCGCCAATCGGTAAGATAAGTGATAATTTACCGACGAGGAAGCGCCATGTCAGACGCTCACCATGTTCGGGACGAATCTGATAGACCGAAGAGAACATCAAGGCACCTGCGAACAAGGCAATACTAAGGATATAAGCTGATAAACCAGAACCGTAATTGTTGACAGTCGAATAGTCATGTTCTTTTAAGACGACGGGTTCTGCTAGCATATTATCCCGCTCTTTTGTCGGCTTGACCGTCGCGTCTTTAGCTCCTTTGCTGAGCTCATCCTTCAGTGTTTTAGCTCCATCTTCAAGTTTCGTGTTGGCATCCGCGATTTTTGAAGCACCCTCGGTCGTTTTGCCGATACCATCTGTAATCGTAGAAGAACCAGATGCCAATTGTCCTAATCCGTTATTCAACGCGCTAGCCCCAGCTTGAAGTTGATGTGTACCATCTGACAGTTGGTTCGCGCCGTCAGCTAGTTGGGCACCGCCTGTTGCGGCTTTATGCACACCCGCAGTATACTGACCGAGTTTTTCATTGAACGTCTGTTGTCCACTAGCTAATTGTTGTGCGCCAGACTCGACTTGTTTCGCACCATCGACGAGCTTCAATTGTCCAGCGTTTAGTTGCGATACAGCAGACTGGACTTGCTGACCACCTGCGGCGAGTTGACCGATTTTCTTCGTTGCTTCTGTTGCTTGAGCAAGACTCTGATCAATTGCACCTTCTTGGGCAGCAAGACTTTGAATATTTTCTTCTAATGAACCAATAGAACCGAGTAATGTTTGTTTTTCTTCATCTGATAACTGTTCAGAAGCAGAAATAACTTCTTTTAGTTGAGCGACGTTTGCCTCAAGTGCTTCGCGACGGGCCCGTAAGTCCTGTTTCGCCTGTTCAGCATCTTGATTGAGTTGTGTTAAAAAGGCATTCGCAGCCTGTGCTTTTTCATCCAGTTGATTTAATCCGTCCGTCAACTGAGGAATTTTTTCATTAAGCTGAGCAGTACCCGCAGCCAGTTGTTCTGCCCCTTGGCGTACCTGTGTTGAGCCACCGCTGAGTTTTGTTGCGCCTTCTTGAAGTTGCGCGGCACCTGCCTGTAAATTGCCACCGTTTTCATCGAGTGTGTTCAATCCAGAAGATAGCTCACCCGTTTTTTGAGCGAAGAGGGTGGTCTTTTCGTCGAGTGTCGTGACACCATCACTCAGTTTTTTAGAACCTTGATTCGCTTCCCCGAGTTTTTCGGACAGTGTCAGACTGCCATCTGCGAGTTTTCCAAGATTTGTTGCCAATGTTTTAGCGCCATCCGCTGTTTTATGGTTACCCTCCTCGAGTTTAGAGGAACCGTCCGACGCTTTTTCCATTCCGTTTGCGATTTTCTTTAACGCACCGAATATAGCACTACTATATTGTTTCGTAACGGATTTTCGGATTTTTTCGTTTAACTGTTTTGCGGCAGTACTCGAAATTTGTGTTCCCGAGTAGTTTTTCGCTGGATTCAAGTAATATTCTAACTCAATCTTCTTCGGGTGATCATCGAGTAGTGTCGTTGCATTTTTAGAAAAATTCTTTGGAATGACAACTGTCATGTAGACTTTTCCGTCACGCAATTCTTTCTCTGCCTTATCCTGAGACAAGAACTGCCAATCAAAATCATCATTTTTTTTGAGTTTATCGACGAATTGATCCCCGATGTCGACTTTCTCTCCTTTAAACTTTGTCGCCTGATCTTCGTTGACGATAGCGACCTTAATATCTTCTGTACGACCGTACGGGTCCCAGAATGCAGATAAGAAGATGGAGTTGTAAAGAAACGGTACGAGGATGAGGGCGAGAATAACGACGATCATCATCGGACTCTTCAATTTCTTCCATTCTGAGCGAAACATAAATACAAATCCCCTTTCTAAAACTCAAAACTAATTTGAGTTTTAGGTTTTGATGAGATTTACTTTACCCTCTTCATTATAAAAAATCAATCGATAATTCCAATTTCACACAAAAAAACGACTCACGGAGAGTCGTCTCTAGAAAATGATTAAGGAATTAACAGTAACTTTCCTGTACTACGTCGGCTTTCTAAAAAGTCATGCGCTGCTTTTCCATCAGATAAAGCAAAAATTGTCGGAGAGGACAGGTTAAGGTGACTAGATAAAATCCAATCAAACAGCTCACCCGATCTGCGGATGCGTTCCTCAGAAGACGTTAACACATTCCAAAGGTCGCCACCTGTTAATGTTTTGGACGTATCCATTAAAAAACGTGGATCGACAGGTGCGGGATCACCGCCTGCCATACCATAGAAGACGACGGTCCCATGTACTTTCGTTACATGGAAACTGTCCATTAGCGTAGAACCGATAGACTCATAAACGACATCGACCCCTCTACCAGAAGTTTGTGTAAGCACTTGCTCGACCCAGTTCTCTGAGTACAAATAGACAGACTCACAACCGGCAATTTTTGCGATCTGTGCCTTATCGGGAGAAGAAGTTAAGCCAATCGGAGTTGCACCAAGTAAACGAATGAGTTGTGTCAGTAATTGCCCCACGCCACCGGCAGCAGCGTGAACTAAGACGGTATCTCCTGGTTGAACGTGATAACTGTCGCGAGTCAAATAATGTGCCGTCAATCCTTGTAATAAGACAGAAGCTGCTGTTTCGTATGAAATACCGTCAGGAAGCGGAATCAATTTATCAACGGGTGCCGCCACGTACTCAGCGTTCGCAAGCGGAACGTCCGCAAAAGCAATCCGTTGACCTACATGGAACGTTGAAACGGCTGCACCGATTGCGGTGATGACTCCTGCTCCTTCGTAACCTAAAATATAGGGAGGCTGTCCTTCTAAATGATAGTTTCCTTTTCGACGATAAATATCTGCAAAATTCAGACCGATCGCTTTCATTTCAATCAGAACTTCCTGTTCGCTGATTGTTGGCGTTGGCACGTCTTCGAAGCGTAATACATCAGAACCTCCGAATTCGTGGAATGTTAATGCCTTCATCTCAACACATCCTTCTTTTAAATCTGCTTATAGTATAAAGCAGAACATCTGAAAATGATGGACAGATGCGTTACACTAGAAAAAAAGAAGAAAGAAGGGACGTTATGAAACGTGTCTTAATGGGAGGCATTCGCTTTTATCAAAAAGTCATTTCTCCCATGAAACCAGCCACATGTCGATTCTATCCGACGTGTTCCCATTACGGGATGGAGGCAATTGAACGTCATGGTGCAGTAAAAGGGAGTTATTTGACGACACGCCGTTTGCTCCGTTGCCAACCGTTTCATGCAGGAGGTCTCGATTTCGTTCCAGAACCTGATCAGTTTAGTTGGAAAGCGCCGTTACAGCGAGAAAATCCCCGTGAGAAGGTCGAAGTCACTGTGGAATAAGTCATGTTAGGGTTTATGTTAATAGTTTAATGAATGAAGAAAAAGGGGGGTGTGTTACCGGAAATCATCGGTAACACACCCCCCTTTAATTGTTTCATTTGTTGAACGCTCATAGTTTACCTGTTAAAAACTGTGCTTCACCGAGACCGAAACTCCAGTCCGCCGCATCATTTTCGACGATTGAAACCATTAAATCAGTCGGAGCAAGTCCACAATTTGCTTCTAATCGTTCAGCGAGCAATTGATAGAGACGTTGCTTCTTCTCTTTCGTCCGCGTTTTACTTGTCACACTGATAAGGACGATATCTTTACTCCGCTTAAAACCAAGACCTGTATCTTGAATGACCATTTCGTGGGCTTTGTGTGTATGCACGATTTGATACCGATCACGTTCCGGCACGTCGAATGCTTCGACCATCGCGTCATGTGCAGTGTTGAGTAACACGTTCAACTCTTCTTCAGAACGTCCTTCAATAACGTCGAATCGTAATAATGGCATAACCGTTCAGCTCCTTTTTTAAGTATGTAGAGCAGGGAAGAGTTCCCTGCTCTCGATTATTTATTCAAAGAATGGTTTGTATTGGCGGCGATCATGCATGACGGACAACCATTGTACAGTTGAGAATTCTTCAAGTACCCATTCACCGTTGAAGCGACCAAGTCCTGAATCTTTTTCACCACCAAATGGCATATGTGGCTCATCGTTGACCGATTGGTCGTTGATGTGAATCATACCTGTCTCGACTTCCAGTGCAAAAGCGGTCGCACGTTCAATAGATGAACCGTGCACTGCACCACTCAATCCGTATGGAAGAGAGTTTGCGATTTCAAGTGCCTCTTCATCTGTATCGAATGGGATGATGACTGCAACTGGTCCAAAGATTTCATTTTTAGCAAGCGGCATATCGTTCGTGACGCCTGTGACGACAGTTGGCGCAATGACGTTGTCTTTTGCTTCTCCACCTACACGAACGGTTGCACCGGCAGCTTTTGTTTTTTCAAGATCTTCAAGGATGCGTTCGACTTGTGATTGATTGATGAGTGGTCCGACTTGTGTCCGGTCATGTGATGGATCACCATACTGTAATTCTTTCACACGAGCAACGTATTTTTCGACGAACTCATCATGAATCGAAGAAGCGACAAGAATTCGGTTCGTCGACATACAAATTTGGCCTTGGTGATAGAACTTGCTGTAGACAGCAGATTCGACCGCACGATCGAGATCAGCATCATCAAGTACGACGAAGACGTTGTTTCCGCCAAGTTCAAGCGCTGTTTTCTTCAGGTGTTTACCGGCAAGTTCACCGATATGACGACCAACTTCAGTGGATCCTGTGAATGAAATCAAACGTGGTACAGGATGTTCGACGATAGCATCACCGATTTCTGAACCGCGACCGACGATGACATTCAAGACACCTTTTGGCAATCCAGCTTTTTCAAACAGACTAGCAAAAATCAATCCGCCTGAAACAGGTGTGTCCGTAGCTGGTTTGACAACGACTGCGTTCCCGATGGCAATAGCAGTAGCGATCGACCGTACAGCTAAGTGGAACGGGAAGTTCCATGGACTGATGACACCGATGACGCCAAGTGCTTTACGGTAGATCCGGTTTTCTTTACCTGGTACGACCGATGGACGAATTTCACCGTGCATCCGAAGTGGGAATGTCGCAGCTTCCTTGACGATCAAGACAGAAGCAAGGAATTCGCCTTCCGCTTTAATACGTGTACTTCCGGACTCTTTAATCAACCATTCAATGATTGTTTCTTTCTCCTCGTACAAGACTTTCAAGAAGTTTTCGATCAAGCCTTGGCGTTTTAAGGCAGGAACTTTCGCCCAGTCTTTTTGAGCGACTTGAGCCGCTTCATATGCGTCATCTAAATCTTGTTGATTCGCTGCAGAGATCGTGAAGAGCTCTTCACCCGTGAAAGGATTTGTATTTGTCATGTTGCTGTCACTTGCGCCTGTGCGCCACTGACCGTCAATATAAATCTTCGTGAAATCCGTATGCAATGTAGCTTCGTTTTGTTGAGCCATCTCATTTCATCCCCCATTCGTTTTCATAACAATTAAGTTATTCACGTTATGAAAAGAAGTAAAACACATCCATACACTTCTACCAAACATATTGCTCAAAATCAGTCAGTCAACCGAGTTTTAAAGCACTTTAAATCAGGAATTTAATCAATATAGTGCTATAAAAAGGAGGAGGTTTATTTTGAAGAAGCTGAAAGTCCTGTCTCGAGAAATCAATTGGTGGTGGCCATTGTTATATGGACTCATTGGGATCGGATTAACAGGTATCGTGGCATGGTTGGATGTGTATGTATCAGACTGGTTTCCAGAAGAGTGGCAAACAACACTTGGATTAGCACAGACGATTCATAGTTCAGTCTTTACCGGATTACTCGCCATGATGACATTCACGTTCTCGACCATCCTGGTTGTATTGACGACCTATTCATCGCAATTTTCACCACGGACATTACCTAACTTCATTGAGAATCGGCAGGTGCAACATATCTTTGGCATATTCATTGGAGCGGTCAGTTATTCGATGACGATGCTCTTTTTCCTTCGTCCGGCTTTAAAGACGAGCGTCGTCGCCTCGACGGTAGCTGTTCTTGTTGTATTGATATCGATTGTGGCATTCGTCGCATTCATTCATATCGTCAGCCAGTCGATTCGCGTGACGACATTGCTCGATCGATTACACGAAGAAGGGAACGAATTATTGAAACGGCAAATCGATCATATCAAATCCGGTGAACACGTTATTTCAATGGAACTGTCAGAACAGACGCATCCGAACGTGATGCGAGCAACTTGTACAGGCTACATCCAAGCGATTGATTATGAGGGGATTGAAAATGAAAAAGCTGTATACATTTCAGCGTATATTGGATCGTTCGTCACGCAAGGACAGGAAGTGGGCTGGTCGACAGGGAAGGATATGGGAAGATACATCCTGATTGGACCGACGAAGTCATCGGAACAGGACTTTTCATTCGTGATCGAAAAACTAAGTGAAGTGGCGTTACGCGCTATTTCACCCGGCATTAACGATCCGAATACGGCGCGCCACGCTATCCGAATCATCGGTGACTTAATGCGATGTTATGCTATTTTTCCCGATGGTCCATTGTTAACTGGTGAAGATCGGCGGCACGCAACAGAACGGATTACCTTTCAAGAGCTATTATATAATTCATTCTATCAATTGAGACATTACGGGAAAGAGGATGTTTCGGTTCTTGCAACGATGCTCGAATCGCTTAGAACGATGAAACAACAAGCCTTACCTGAGCATCACGAGACCATTCAACGCTTCATTCCGTACATCTGTTCAGAAGTGCGGTTCGATGAGATGAATGAGTGGGATCGTTCTTTTTTAGAAGGACGATTGAAACAAGCGCTTGATGAAACCTTTGCCTCTTCACGTTCGTAATAAAAGCAAGAACTTTAGAAGAAGGGAGGGATGGAAGTGACAATTTTATTATGGAGTCTAATCGTCGTGTGTTTTCTCGTCGCTTTTGCAGGACTCGTATATCCGATCATCCCAAGTGCGCCGATTTTAGTGGTAGGCTTTTTGATTTATGGATTCGGATTCGGTTTCTCTGAATTATCGATTAGTTTTTGGGTGATTCAAGCGATTTTTATCATTCTCTTGTTCACACTGGATTATCTCGTCAGCGCCTACACTGTTGATCGACGGGGAGGATCTCAAGCGGCTAAAATCGCGACGACAGTGGGATTGATTGCTGGACCGTTTATTTTACCAGGAATCGGACTATTGATTTTCCCGTTCGTCTTTGCCATCTTGACGGAAAAAATCATTAGTAAAAAAACATGGCAAACAGCCGTTTCAGTAGGAATCGGTACGGTTCTCGGTATCTTATCAAGTGCGTTGTTAAAGGGAATCGCGATGTTGCTCATGATTGTAATCTTCATCCTATACGTGGTCTGATCGATTGAAATCGTGTCTTCAAGTACACATTTTGCAAAAGTTCCGTTATAGTATGAATATGAAAAAGTAAGGAAGCTTTGAAAGAATAAAGCTTCTTTTTGCTGTAAACGACCAGATGCCTTTGCATCTGGCTTTATATTAATGGAGGTGAATCCCCTTTCTTCGGGGAAACGATTGGACAGTACACACTCAATGGAGACATTCGACACGACGACGATCATTATTCGACTACTCGTCATTGCACTACTCATCATTTTAACCGCTTTTTTTGTTGCCGCCGAATTTTCGGTCGTCAAAATGCGAATGTCTCGAATCGATCAGTTGATTACAGAAGGAAGCAAGACTGCGAAAGTAGCGAAAAGGCTGCTTGAGAATTTGGATTATTATTTATCAGCCTGTCAACTTGGAATTACCGTGACAGCGCTTGGTCTCGGGTGGTTAGGAGAATCGACGGTAGGTGCGATTCTCAGTATGTTGTTCGAAGAAATCGACATCCCAAACTCCGTTTCGACGATCATTTCGTTCGTCCTTGCATTCTCAATTGTAACGTTTCTTCATGTCGTGCTTGGAGAACTAGCTCCTAAGTCCTTGGCTATTCAAAAGACGGAAGCCATCACGATGTTACTCGCACCACCGCTTTATTGGTTCGGTAAGGTCATGAAACCTTTCATTTGGACATTGAACGGTTCAGCCCGGGTCATTCTTCGTTTGTTTGGTGTTGAACCTGCTGGTCACGAAGAAGTTCACTCGGAAGAAGAAATTAAAATCATCATGACGCAGAGTTACAAGAGTGGAGAAATCAACCAGACCGAACTTTCCTACATGCAAAATATCTTCTCGTTCGATGAGCGGATCGCGAAAGACATCATGTTACCGCGGACAGATTTAATCACGATTTCGAACGATGCATCGATGGAGGACATTATTCGTCTCGTTGAAGAGTATCAGTTCACACGTTATCCGGTAGCGGAAGAAGGAGATAAGGATAAAATCCTTGGCTTCATCAATGCAAAACAATTATTTACGGACCATATGGCGAACAAGGGGAAAGCATTAAGTTATTATATCCACAACTTGCCGATCGTATCCGAGTATTCACCTCTTCAAGACGCGATGCTGAAGATGCAGGTGGAACGGACGCCAATGGCACTCGTCATTGATGAATACGGAGGGACAGCTGGTGTCATCACGATGGAAGACATATTGGAGGAAATCGTCGGAGAAATCCGAGACGAATTCGATAAAGATGAGAAAGCGGATATCGAACAGATTCATGAGCGATTATACCGGATTTCAGGTCGTGTCTTGATTGATGACTTAAATGAACGCTTTAACCTAGGTATTGAAGAAGAAGATATTGATACGATTGGTGGTTGGGTCATGGCACAGGATACAGAAGTATCAAGTGGTCAAGAATTCCGCTATCAAGCGTATACGATCAAGGTCATGGAAGTCGATAACCACCAAGTGAAGTCGATTTATCTTCAATTGCCTGATCAAGAAGAAGTTGCAACAGAGGATATCGGATAAAATAGCAAAATCAAAAGACGATGGACATTAAGTTCATCGTCTTTTTTCGTTATTGAAAGAATGGCAGGGTAAAGGGATTGAACACTCCTTGTGTTTATCTCCGCCAGTGACGGGTATTACTGTTTATGTGGCAAAAAAGTCTTTTTTTAATTCAACAGGAAAAGGGGTTTTCTATCATGTCAAACGTCATTCTTACTTCACGCGCATCTGCAGTCGGTGGTCGCGACGGGAAAGTCGCTTCAGATGATAACGTCATTAATCTTGATTTAGTCATGCCTGGAACAAAAGGCAAAGAAGACATTCCGACATCAAACCCGGAACAGTTATTCGCAGCAGGATATGCCGCTTGTTTTGATGGTGCCTACAATTTGATGGCGCGCCAAGCGAAAAAACGAGTCGAGACGCGGACGAATTCAGAAGTCAGCCTCTTACAGGACGAAGCGGATAACGGTGTGAAAATTGCGGCGAAACTCGTCGTCGAAGTCGTTGGGGTATCGCAAGAAGAAGCAGAAGAACTACTTGAGAAGACACACAATTTCTGCCCGTATTCAAAAGCGACTCGTGGCAACATCGATGTTGACCTTTCTGTTAAAGTCGTCGATTCGTTATAAGAATACATCCTTAAGGAGGGTTTTCGATGGCACCAAAAGAAACCGATCGTCCAAATGAAAAATTGGAAGATGAACGGGATCGTCTGTCTGATAAAGAACGGAAACTGACAGAGGAGCAGCAGAAGGAAATCCTAAAAGGGAAAAACGAGATGCCAGATGATCCGGTTTCTCCACGAGATCGCGGAGAAGATCCGATTTAAATTCAAATAACTTGGGAGATGAATCACATGTCTAAAAAAGTAGCAGTCGTACTCGCCGATCATTTTGAAGATGTAGAATTCACTGGACCGGTTGATGCGTTAAAAGAAGCGGGGCACGACATTACTGTCATTGGTGCCAAAAAAGGTGCAGAGCTTGTTGGTAAACAGGAAGATGCAAAAGTAACCGTTGATCTCTCAATTGATGAGACATCGGCGGCAGACTATGATGCCCTTTTGATACCAGGTGGATTTTCACCAGATTTACTACGCGAAGATGAGCGTTTCGTCTCATTCGTCGAAGAATTCGATATGTCAAAAAAACCGATCTTCTCGATCTGTCATGGACCTCAGTTGATGATTAACGCCAAAATCGTTAAAGGAAGAAAAATGACAGGTTATAAATCAATTCGCATCGACCTAGAAAATGCTGGAGTAGATTTCGCGGACGAAGAAGTCGTCGTTGATGATAATTTTATCTCAAGTCGACAACCGGATGACATTCCTGCATTCAATCGAGAAATCGTTGCAAAACTCGGCTAATCGTATAAAACAAAAATCAGCACTGCGTTGTCGCAGTGCTGATTTTTTTATGAGTTCTCTGGATAATCACAGAGTTCCGTGATAACCCCATGTGAATGACGAGGGTTCATATAAATCAGTCGTCGTCCAAACGGCGTCGTTCGATACGTATCTTCTAAAAATGTTAAGCCTTGTTGTTTTGCTTCGGCGATTGCTTGATCTAAATCATCAACACGGTAGGCAATGTGATGGACTCCTTTTCCACGTTGTTTTAAAAAACGAGCGATTGGACTATCCTGGCTAGTTGGTGTCAACAGCTCGATATGCGCATCATCGAACTCGATGACGGCGATGTTGGAAGCGACACCAGGTGCGGGGTTTGAGTACTCTTTTGTTAATGTTCCACCAAGTACTTTTGTATAAAATGAGATTGCTTCTTGCATATCGCGAACGGCGATGCCGGTATGATCTAGTTTCATCTGATGTTTCCCTCCATTCGCTTCAGTTTCCCAAAAATGAATCAAAGTTGCAATGGGAAGCTGTTTTCCATCATTTTCTATTACATAGAAGAGGAACAATTTATTTAAAATGAAATATCACTGAAATATTATGGAAGAGGAATGAATGCTATAATCAAAAACGTTCCTATAAATAAGAAAAACTATTATAGAATTTAATTTTAACGTAACTGTTATTCCATATAATTCATCGACATACTACTAGAGAAAAAGAGGGAATACTACATGAAAAAAACGTTCGCGTCGCTCATCGTTTCCGCACTAGTTCTTTCATCAGCACCTCATTTTGCAGCAGCTGACGATTTAAGTGAACAGAAAGCTAAAAACGAACAACAGCAACAAGACAATGCTAAAAAACAAAAAAACTTAGAGTCTTCCGTTAATCAGGAGGGTCAAAAAATTTCTAAGACGCAACAAGAAGTCAATCGATTAGACGAAGCCTTGAATGAAAAGATCTTTGCTGTCGAAACGAAAGATCGTCAAATTAAGGCGACGGAACGAGAAATCGTTCAACTTGGAAAGGAAATCGAAAAGTATAAAGCGAAATTAAAACGCCAAGAAAAACTACTTGGGGATCGTCTTCGTGTCATGCAAGAAAATGACGGGAACTCGATTAAATGGGAAGAAGTCATTTTTGGGGCAAAAAACGTCGGTGACCTCGTTAGCCGTGTCATGGCCGGAAAATCGATTTCAAAGCAAGATGATAAAATGATCACGGATTATCAAAATACGCAAAAGCAATTAGCGGATGCACAACAAGAAGTGAAAGACAAGAAAGCACAATTGGTTGTTGAAAAGCAAGAATTGAAACGCCAACAAGCAGAACTTGAATCGCAATTAAAAGAGCGAAACAAACGCTTAAAAGAATTACGTAAGAAAAAAGAGAAATTTGAAACACAATTGATGGATGCAAAAGAAGTCCAGCAAATTCTGATTGCTCAAGAAAAAGCGATTGCAGCTGAAAAGGCAGCACGTGAACGTGAAGCACGTATCGAAAAAGAGCGTCAAGCTCAAGCAGCACGTGAAGCAAAAGCGCGAGCAGAAGCTGAAGCAGCTCAAGCAGCGGCTCAAAAAGAAGCTGAGCAACAAGCAGCTAAAGAAGCAGCGGCTCAGCAGGCAGCACAAGAGAAAGCGTCGCAAGCCGCGAAACCTTCTGGTTCGACGAAACAATCGACTCCAAAAGCATCTACACCTGCGCCAGCACCAGCTGCGCCAACACCGTCAGCACCTGCGACACCTAAACCGTCACCATCATCCGGTGGTCTGTTCATCCATCCAACGGTTGGGGCTGTCACGCAAGGCTATGGCTCAGCAGGTGGAGAAAACGGTTATACGTTCCATAACGGGATTGACTTTGGTGGTCCGGTTGGAACTCCAATCGTTGCAGCTGCAACAGGAACAGTCATTACAGCATCAGGTGGTGGTCCTTACGGAAACCACATCATGATTGCTCACCAATTAAACGGTAAAACGTACACAACATTGTATGCTCATATGAGCGCACTCAATGCTCACGCAGGTCAACGCGTCAGTCAAGGTGAACAAATCGGTTTACGTGGAAGTACTGGGAATTCAACTGGTCCACACTTACACTTTGAAATCCACGTCGGTGGATACAGCTATAGTGCAACTGGTCCAGCTAGCTCAGTGAACCCAATGACGATGTTTTAAACAGTAAAGAATCGTTGCTTATGCAGCGGTTCTTTTTTTGCGATTTTCAAAAAATAAATGATTATATTACAAAAAAACGTTTTCATTTGAAATGTAAATGAAATTTTTTTGAAACGATTAGGGTGCTATAATCTATTTCAGATATGAGAGAAACTTGAATACTATAATAAAATATGAAAAACATAAGTGAGGAAAACGATATATGCTAAAAAAACTAATTTCTACCATTGTTTTAGGAGCATTACTTATAACAGGAACACAACCAATTGCAGCAGCAACGATCAAAGAAAAAAAGGCTGAAAATGCCGCAGAACAACGTAAATTAGAAAAAGCAATTAAAAAACAAGAGTCGAAAATTTCGAAAGAACAACGTCAAATCAATCGAATCGATGCAGCGATCAACGAAAAGATTTTTCAGATTTCCGAAAAAAATAAACAAATCGAGAAATTGAATTTGCGAATCGATGAATTAAAAGCAGACATCGTTCGCTACGAAGAGATGTTGAAAAAACAAGAAGAACTACTCGGTGATCGTCTACGTGTCTTCCAAGAAAACGATGGAAACTCAATCAAATGGGAAGAAGTCATTTTTGGATCGAAGGATTTAGGTGATTTATTTAGTCGTGTCATGGCAGGGAAAAAAATCGCGGAGCAAGATGATAAAATGATTTCGGATTACATCGCAACCCAACAAAAGCTAGCGGAAGCAAAACAAGCGCTCGTTGAAAAAAAGGCGGAGCAGGTTGAAGAGAAGAAAACATTAATCGAACAAAAAAAAGCGTTGAAAGTTCAAATGAAAGAACGCAGTGCTACGCTTAAAAAATTACGAAAAGGTAAGACGAAGTTTACGACAGAACTTCTAGACGCGAAAGAACTACAAGCCACACTTGAAGCTCAAGAACGTGCGATTGCGGCAGCGAAGGCAGCAGCTAAAGTAGCGGCTGAAAGAGCAGCAGCCGAGAAAGCAGCAGCTGAAAAAGCCGCTAAAGCGAATGCTCAAGCAGCAAAACAAGCAGGTAAGAGTTCAGAATCACCTACTTCAGTTGCCCCACCCGTTGTTTCGAGCGGTGGGAAATTCGTTCGTCCATCTTCTGGTGGCGTATCACAAGGGTTTGGACCAGCAAGCGGTGCGAACGGCTATACGTTCCATAATGGTGTCGATTTCAGTGGTTCGGTCGGCTCACCAATCGTCGCAGCAGCAGCTGGAACGGTCATTACAGCTTCAGGTGGTGGGCCTTATGGAAATCACGTCATGATTTCTCACTTCCTTGACGGGAAAGTCTATACGACAGTCTACGCTCATATGAGTTCATTATCTGTTCATGCAGGACAAACAGTTTCTCAAGGTCAGCAAGTTGGAACACTTGGTAGTACTGGGAATTCAACAGGACCACACTTGCATTTCGAACTACATGTCGGAGGCTATCAGTACAGTGCCTCTTCTCCTCTGAATGCAGTTAATCCATTAGCATACCTATAATTCAAAACGAGCTTCGGCTCGTTTTTTTCTTGCCGCTATGCTACAGTTAAGGCGAAATGAATACTTGAGCAACTAGGGGAGCTGGAGGAATCCGGCTGAGAGGAAAACCAATCTGTTTTCGACCCTATTACCTGAACTGGATAATACCAGCGTAGGAAAGTTGAGCCGAACGGATACCGAAATGGTTGGATAACGATTTCGTATAGCGTCGACTGCTTTTTTACAGCGGTCGACGCTTTTTTTGTCGGTAACAACTCCCTTACATTGCTCGATGGAAAGGTGAGAAAAATATGAAACATGTATTGACGATTGCGGGATCTGACTCCGGTGGTGGAGCTGGAATTCAGGCAGATTTAAAGACATTTTCGGCATTGGGCGTTTATGGGATGAGTGTTTTGACGGCGGTAACGGCTCAAAATACACTGGGCGTTCAAGCAGTAGAAGAGTTATCATCGGAAATCGTTGATGCCCAATTAGCTTCAATCTTTTCAGATATTCGTGTGGATGCTATCAAAATCGGTATGGTCTCGAATGCACAAACGATTCACGTCATTGCAACACATCTTCGCAAACAGACAGTTCCGATCATACTAGACCCTGTCATGGTCGCAAAAGGCGGGCATGCCCTATTGCGGACGGAGGCAGAGGAAGCACTAATCGCGGAGTTACTGCCACTTGCGACACTCGTCACACCAAATTTACCGGAAGCAGAGCGCTTAACAGGGCAGTCAGTTACTAATCTAGAGGAGATGCGACTGGCGATGCATCAGTTGGCTATGAAGACTGGAGCCGTCTTGCTAAAAGGTGGACATCTACCGGGAGCTGCCACGGATTTATTATGGGACGGGCAAGAGGAATACCGTTTCACATCAGATCGGTTAGATAATCAACATACTCATGGAACAGGCTGTACCTTATCTGCAGCGATTGCGGCACGGATGGCACTTGGAGAAGCTTTACCGGACAGTGTACGTCAGGCCAAGAAGTATGTTACAGAGGCGATTCGTCATGGATTTGCTCTCGGACAAGGGATTGGACCGACACATCATTTTCATTCACTTTGGAGGGATACACATGTTTACGACCATTCTTAAACACAAACCACTCATTCATCATTTGACGAACACAGTCACGATCAATGATTGCGCCAATGTCACACTCGCCGTTGGCGCATCTCCAGTCATGGCGGAGGATATTCGCGAAGTGGAAGAGATGGTTCGACTTGCGCAAGCTCTTGTCTTGAACATTGGAACAATTGATGCAGACATGCAAGCAGCTCAACGACTCGCCGCAAGCGAAGCGAGACGCTTGAACGTTCCGATCATCCTTGATCCAGTTGGAGCGGGAGCTACATCATTGCGTACGTCCTTTTCAAAAGAATTGAGTAGACTCGGATGTACGGTCGTTAAAGGAAATGCTTCAGAAATCAAGACATTGCTTGGGGAGAATGGACGAACAAAAGGAGTCGATGCTGCTAGTGATGAGATCATGGATCGAGAAATCATTCGTGCATTCGCTCGTAAACAAAAGTCCGTCATTGTCGTCACAGGTCCAATCGACTACATCACGGACGGCATGCGCGAAGTGGAACTACAAGTAGGTACGCCGCGTCTCGGAGACGTCACAGGTACGGGGTGTATGACAGCTTCTTTGATTGCGAGTTTTCTTGGTGCAGGATATTCTGCGTTTGAGGCAGCAGTCCACGGAACATTTATCATGGGAAAAGCAGGAGAACAGGCAGCATCAGAAAAAGGTCTAGGTAATTTCAAACGAGAGTTGTTCAATGCAATCAGTCTGATGACGGAGCAAGATTTGATGGAGGTGGTAGAACATGTCAATTGATTATTCCATTTATGCGGTGACAGATCGTCGATATCATCCGGGAGTTGCAATCGAAACGGTCGTTGAAGAAGCGATTTTAGGTGGTGCAACGATTATACAATTACGGGAAAAAACAGCGCAGGGAAAGGAATTCTTCGAACAGGCAGTCCGGTTAAAGAGATTGACGGATCGTCATGATGTTCCTTTGATTATCAATGACCGAATTGATATTGCGTTACTTGTCGGAGCTGGTTTGCATATCGGACAAGAAGATATTCCTCTAACCGCAGCGCGACGTCTCTTACCGAACACTGTGATTGGCGTATCGGTAGCAACCGTCGCGCAAGCGATTGAAGCAGAACGAGATGGAGCATCTTATTTAGGTGTAGGTTCTCTATTTGCGACGTCATCGAAAGCAGACGCCGACTCGATGTCACACACGATGCTTCAAGCGATTCGCGAAGCCGTGCGCTTACCTTTAATCGGCATTGGTGGAATTACGGCAACGAATGTCGCTTCTCTTCCTATCCCATTAGAAGGATATGCGGTCATCTCGGAAATTTTTGCTAAAGAAGATCGACGACGTGCTGCACAACATATGACAGATGCTGTATGGGAATGGCATCAATCTCTTCAGAACAGGGTATAATCCGTTCAGAGGTGATTGTATTGAAATGGCAGACGATCCGTTTTCGGGGCTATTGGATCCGGTATCGATTGGAACCACAAATCATTCGCGTGGATAATCGGGGGATCTACCATTTGGGGAAAATTTTATTTCCGCGTCCTAATCGTGTATCTTATGAAATGGCTCTCTTGCTGAAGGAAAAGTATGAAAGACGCTACAAACGTCCGTTGTATATCAAGACAAGTTCGATCGCTACAGAAATTTGGGGACACACCCACTTAGACATCTATTATCGAATACTGCTTCGTCTCCCGATTCCTTCTCGATTACGTAAGCGTTATAGGAATCGATTGGAGAGTACGAAGATCATCGATATCGGTGTACGTGCGGTCGATCAAAATCGAATCGTTTGGGATATCGGTGATTACGTAGGGGGATGGTTGGTATTTTGGCTCATTCGTAGGCGGATGCGCTGAACTTGCAAATGTCCTGTTTCTCATGGTGCAATATAGAAATAGAAACGAGGTGACGGACATGGACATTCCCCGTTGTGAAACGATTGCTATTGATGAACAGCGTGCGTCTGAGATTGGACAAGTCGTTGATACGATTCCGACGCTTGAAATCGGAAAATTATTTAAGATCCTTTCAGATGCGACACGACTACGAATCGTTTATGCGTTGACGATCGAAGAGGAATTGTGCGTTTGTGACGTCTCTGCTTCTGTCGACTGCTCGATTGCGACAGCATCTCATCATCTTCGCTCCCTGTTGAAACAAGGGCTCGTCAAGTTTCGTAAAGATGGAAAAGTCGTGTATTATTCTTTAGATGACCATCATGTGTCGTCGCTTGTTCATATGGCGATGGAGCATGTACAAGAGGGAAAAGCAGTATCTGAATAATTTTTAGAGTAAACGAAAAGCGCAGCTTTGGCTGCGCTTTTCGTTTACTCTAAGGACGATTCGTCTGACTTGTTAGGTGCGAACCGGTGGGAAAAAAAGATCGTCGCACTAATTAATAAAAAGGACAGAATAGAGAGACTGAGACACATCCATTTATATGTAGCGACTAAAGTATCTGATTGTTGTAATTTTGCTTGAAGTGTCTTATACAAATCATCTTTCACACGAGATAAGTCCTCGAGAATCGTTTGTGTCGTTTGCGTCGTTTGTTTGGCAAGGCGCTTTGCTGCCGTTGGACTCTGACGCTCATAGACGACGAATACTCGTTCAATCTCGGACTCCCAGACATTATTGCGACGTAATAAATCCTTGATTGCTCCTGGCGTGGTCGACGATTGATTTAGACTGTTTCGTAAATCATGAATTTTAGAAGTAGAAAAGTAATACTGTTCGAGATAACGACTATCTTCATACAATAAAAGACCACGCACCGCATTGGCACGATCTCGGTTATGTTCAACCAACTGGTCCACTTGATTGATTAACGGTATGTCATGATCCTTTATTTGCTCTGTTATCGTTGCAATCGTCCGATAACCGGATAGGGCGTAAATGATTGGGATAGAAGCGAATAAACTGATCAAAAGGATCAGCAGAATACGCTGACGCCAAAGTGAGTGCATGCAATCATTCCTTTAAATAAATAGACATGTCATAAGCTTAACTACTATCGCAAAAAAAGTGAAGCCTGTCCATTTTTTGAATAGGGAGAAGAAAGTAAAAAAATCAGTATTCCTAATAAAAAAGCAGGAAAGCTGGTGCAATACGAGAAGCTGTTTTAAAGTAAACGAAATAGAAAAAGCACAGCTAGGCTGCGCTTGAGTTTAAAACGAATACGAATGTTCCTTATAATTCCCAAAAACAGTATGGATTTCTGAGAACGTAACGAACGCGTTAGGTTCGACAGAAGAAACGATTTCTTGCAAACGGACGATTTCATTATTTTGAACGACGACATAGACCATTTTCTTCGTTCGGTTGGAGTATCCTCCCCGTGCATCAAGGATCGTCACACCACGACCAAGTTCTTTTGTGATGACTTCATTTATTTCATCCGCCTTTTCGCAAATAATGATACATTGCTTAGAAGCGGAATAAAAACTGTAAACCGTTTGAAGAGCTTTGGCGCGAACGAAGCTCATGATAAGAGCATACATAACGTGTTTCAAATCGAAGACCCACCATACCAAGATATAGATGACAAGATCTTGCATCAGAAATATGCGAGGAAGTGGCCAATTATGAAAACGAGCAAAGAAAAACTTTCCAAGAATATCGAGTCCACCAGTCGATGCGCCACCAAAGAAAATCAATGCCATTGCAAGACCAGAGACTAGACCGGCAAAGATGGAGGCAACAAGCGGATCATTCAACGACTCGGGAACGATCTGAGTCGGAATCCAGTCGATTAAAAAAGAAGAGGCAACGACAATGATGCCAGATAAGAACATGAATCGCTTTCGTAAGAAACGGAAACCTAAAAGGAAAAGGGGAATGTTTAAGAGCAATTGGGTTAATCCGATTGGAGTGTGGAAAAGCTCTTGAATGACAAGCGTGATCCCCATGATACCACCTGATCCGATATCATTTGGAGATAGTAGTAAGCTGATGTACAGGGAATACAGCAACGTACCTATGATTAAAAAACTGATTTTTTCAACTCTCTTTTTCTGTGGGTGTGTTGTAGTCATGGCATTATGATGAGTGACCTCATGCTCCTCCTTCTGTGAGTATCTGCCTGCAAGAGTACGCCCATATGCATAAAATTTCAACCCTTCTTATGAAAAAAGATGAAAAAGGGTAAGTTTTTTTAGGAAGGTGATGAAAATGAAGAAAACATTCTTGATTATAGGCTGTATTTGTTTAGGCGTATTGGTGGGGATTCGTCTTTTTCAACAACCAGACGAAGAAAACCAACGATCTATTTGGCATGATGGTGATCTCGTAGCGAGACAAGTCGGTGCTTCCATGATGAATACATTAGCTGTTCGCCAATTAGCTGAACAACTCCCGTTTTCATCAGAATTAAAACAGGTAGATGTCGAAGGAGAGTCGTTACGGCTCGCTTATGACGTCACAGGCAAAGAACGGCGTGCTTGGATCGGGACCGATACTGGTACATTACAAATGAATCAGGATTTCTTGAACGCTCGCTTATCAAAAGTACTTATGCATCATACGCTCGTTTTATTTTCGACGATTCCTGACTTGACCAATCTTGAAATTCACTATACCGATCCCTATTCGAAAGCTGATTTTAAGATAGATCGTAGCGCGTTCGACATCTATACACCATCTGACATCGAACGCGCTACGTCATCGTCTGGACGTTTTAATCGTGTCGTCATCGATGGATATGTGCTTGATGCCTCCAGACGACAAACCTTTTTCGAGCGTTTCGCATCAGGATTTTCGATTCAAACTAATTAATTGTATAAAGCAAGAAAAGGCATTTTTCACAATCTCGACACAATGATATCGTTTACATCTCGTTCTTTTATGAAAACGATAAAACAGGTCGATTCAAGACTTGAACATCTCTTAAGATGGAAGTATCATAATAAATGAATAAACATTGTGAAGTGTTGAACAAAAGAAAGAGAGGTTTCTACAATGAACGAGGTAGAAGCATTAGAAGGATTACGGAATAAAGCAATCAAGTCGACACGTATGCTACAACTGCGTCCTCTCGAATACTTAGTTCGTGCCATGTTAGCGGGGATATTCATTGGATTTGCAATCATTTTTACCTTAAAAGCAATTAATGGGCTGTATATGGCAGAATCACCTGTCGCGACACTTGTCGGTGGATTGACGTTCGGAGTGGCACTCGTCTTGATCGTTTATGGCGGTGCAGAACTGTTTACAGGGAATACGATGTATTTCACGACGGCAACGATGCGCGGCTATACAACGAAGATGGATACGATGAAAGTCTGGTTGATTTGTCTGATCGGAAATGGTCTTGGAGGATTAGCATTCGCACTACTCTTCTCTCAAACAGGTATCTTACAGGAACTTGGAATGAACAATTGGTTGTTTGCTGTATCGGAAACAAAAATTCATCATTCGACGTGGGAAATCTTTACTCGGGCAATCTTCTGTAACTGGATGGTCTGTTTAGCAATTTTCATTCCGAAGAACATGAAGAATGAGTTAGCGCAAATCATGATGATGATGGTACTTGTCGCAGTCTTCTTCGCATCAGGATTTGATCATGTCATCGCAAATATGGCATTGTTCTCTATCGCATTAATCGTGCCACATCCGGATACGATTACGTTTGCAGGAGCCATGCACAATCTTTTACCGGCTTTAGCTGGGAATATCATCGGTGGAGCAGTCTTCATGGGAATGATTTATACGTGGTTGAATAAAGAAAAACTAGAAATAGATGAATCACGTCAATCTACGGCACCGGTTCATATCGCTTCTAAACAAAATGCATAATGAAAAAGCAGCTGTCGCGACAGCTGCTTTTTCATTCATTCCATATGTTGAAAGCGATCAACATCTGCGGCGAGTTCTTCGTAAATCGTCTCGACGATTTGTGCGTCATCAAAGAGTCCGAGGACGTTATCGTCCGGTAAGGCGTCAACAGGAGACGTAAAGTACAGAACTGCCGTTAGCAATAATTGTTCTTGCTCTGCATGCATCTCGAATTTTTTCTGATAGAGGGCACGAAGCATTTCGAGTAGTTGTTTTAATTGGAAATAAAGGACGAGTTCTGCCTCGCGTTCGATATCAGAACTTTCCGTAGACGCGATATCTTGTGTCAGATGTGCGAGTCCGATTTCTGCTCGAATCAACAATTCTTGTTGTGCTTTTTCATCACCGACGAGATCGAGTGCCTGTCGGTGAAAATACGTATAAGCTGATTTAAAATCTCCGGGTGTGAATTCCATGATGATGCCTCCTTCTCTTCTCTTTCTAGTTTCGCCTTATTTCTTGCAAAATTGCAACTATTTCGTGAAAATAAAGATACAAGAAAGGGGATTACATAATGCCGACACAAGCAGAATTACAACAGTACGCGTCTTTAGCAGTGCGTACCGGGATCAATCTACAGCCAGGACAACAACTTGAGGTGCGAGCGGGAATCGAGAACTTACCACTTGTTCGCGAAATCACACGTGTAGCATATGAAGTAGGTGCTACGCAAGTATATGTACAATGGTCAGATGATGAGATGACGAAAATCCGTTATTTTGATGCACCAGAAGACTCGTTTGATACATTCCCGGATTGGTTAAAAGCACGTTACGATCAGCTTGCAGAAGAAAAAACAGCATTCTTATCGGTCGTCAGCGAAGATCCAGATTTATTAAATGGTGTTGATTCAAGTCGAATCGCGCGTGCGAATAAAGCAGCTGGTATTGCTCTCGCCAATTGGCGAAAGTTCGTCATGAGTGACAATGTCAGCTGGTGTGTCGTAGCAGCACCTTCTGAAAGCTGGGCGAAGAAAGTATTCCCTGATGCAGAGGAACCGATTGAGGAACTGTGGGCAGCTATTTTGAAGGCAACACGTGCTGATCAAGCGGATCCGGTTGCTGCATGGGCGGATCATGATCATAATCTGCGTTCAAAAGCGAAATTCCTGACAGAGAAGAAATACAAAACATTGCATTATACAGCGCCAGGAACAGAGTTATCAATTGAATTACCAGAACGTCACGTTTGGTTAGGTGGCGGTGGTCCGAATGCAGATGGTGTTGATTTTATCGCGAATCTGCCGACTGAAGAAGTGTTCACATTACCGAAGAAGACAGGTGTTAACGGTCATGTCTCGAGTACGAAACCACTCAGCTACAGTGGTAACTTGATTGATGAATTTACTCTTTGGTTCGAGGACGGAAAAATCGTCAAAGCGGAAGCGAAACAGGGGCAAGAAGCATTGGATGATTTAATTTCACTCGATGAAGGTGCCCGGTATCTCGGAGAAGTCGCGCTCGTACCACATCGTTCTCCGATTTCTGATTCAGGTATTTTATTCTACAATACGTTGTTTGATGAGAATGCTTCGTGCCACTTAGCGATTGGTCGTGCGTACTCGACGTGTCTTGAAAATGGTCCCAGTCTTTCAGCGGAAGAACTAGAAGCACAAGGTGCGAACGACTCGATGACGCATGTCGACTTCATGATTGGATCCGCGGATCTATCAATTGAGGGAGAACTTGCAGACGGGACGCGTGAATCAGTCATGCGTGACGGAAACTGGTCGATCTAAACGAATAAAAAGGTGAGTCCGAATACTGGGCTCACCTTTTCTGATTAGATTATTATCATACTTCTTCCCCAATGATTTTTACTTCTGTCTCAAGTAAAATACCGAATTTTTCTTGGACGGTTTCTTGTACATGGCGAATGAGTGCAATGTAGTCAGATGCTGATGCGTTTTCGACGTTGACGATAAAACCGGCGTGTTTCTTTGATACTTCAGCACCACCGATGCGTGTTCCTTGGAGTTCACTATCTTGAATCAATTTACCCGCAAAATAGCCTTCTGGACGTTTGAAGACACTACCACAAGAAGGATATTCGAGAGGCTGCTTTGTTTCTCGTTTATGCGTTAGATCATCCATGACTTCCTTGATCAATGCTGGATCACCCTCCGTCAAAGCAAATCGTCCTTCGAGAATGATGTATTCTTTCTTTGAGAAACAACTCGTCCGGTATCCCAGTTCGAGTTCATCATGCGAAATGTTCAACAGATCCCCTTGTCGTGTCAAAACAGTGGCGCTATGAAGGCAATCTTTGACTTCTCCACCGTAGGCGCCCGCATTCATGATCAACGCGCCACCAATCGTTCCCGGAATCCCGCAAGCGAATTCAAGACCACTCAGTTGATGCGCATACGCAACACGAGACGCCTCGATGATTGCTGCGCCACTTTGAGCGACGAGTTCATGTCCTTCGACCGAAATGTCGGTTAACTTTTCAAACGAAAGAACGATACCGCGAATACCGCCATCACGTACGACGAGATTCGATCCGTTCCCGAGCAATGTCAAAGGGATGCCTCGTTCGTAAGCATATCTTACGACAAAAGCCGTTTCTTCATAAGACGTTGGGATGATGAAGAGATCAGCGATTCCTCCCATTTTTGTATACGTATGATATTTTAAAGGTTCATTGATCAGTACAGATTCTTTTGAAATGCCTTCATATAGCCCTGTCATTACTTGTTCAGTCATCATGGTCTCAGTCCTTTTCATAAATTCCTATCCAGCGCTTATGCGCTCAAAATATATTTTAACATTAATTGTGCAGTCGTTGTTCAACATACTGTTCCCAAAATACCGACTTATGCCGGGAATTGCAAGCACTAGAGAGTGAATGTCATCGATTAGTAATGAAAAACATCGCACAGGTAGAATAATAGGGAAGAGGAATGAAGGGAAAAGAACTCGGGAAAAGAAACATATAGAAGGAGGCGATGAGGATGGAAAGTGAACGATTATGGATGCGACCATTCGAAGAAGCGGATTTCAGCTTTTACAAGTCACTTGTTCAAAATGAGCAAGTCATGCGCTATATCAATGGTGGCGTTGCTCTGAGTGAAGATGAGGCACGAGAATGGTTCGATCGACAATTGGAACGATACTCGGATGAACGACAAACTGGTTTTTTGCTGTTATTCAAAAAAGAAACGAATGAACCAATCGGTTTCGCTGGATTATTGATGCAGGAAGTGGATGGAAAAGAAGAATTAGAAGTCGGTTATTGGCTCGAACCGAAGCACTGGAAAGTCGGTTATGGTCGTGAAGCAGCGAAACGTCTAATGATGGAAGCGTTTAATCGAGGGCATGATCGAATCATCTCGATCATTCATCCCGATAATCGTTCTTCTCAAAATGTCGCTCGCGCAAACGGTCTGAACTGGGAAAAAGATACGATTTTTAAAGACATTCCGGTCACGATCTATGCTGGACAATTATCACGACTTTGTCGTAACTAAAGAGGAGAGTTTTTATGTACGCATTCGCATTTGAGTCTTTTCATCACATGACACCCGATACGTTATATGCATTGTTGAAATTACGAATGGATATTTTCGTCGTTGAGCAGGAGTGTGCATATCCGGAACTAGATGATCAAGATCAACAAGCCACACACCTGATCGTACGTAACGAAAGCGGTCAAATCGTTGGATGTCTTCGGATATACAACCATCCGACAAAAGGATTAGCGATTGGCCGGGTTGCCGTTCATCGTACTCACCGATCAGTTGGATTGGCAAAACAAATGATGGAGAAAGCGATGGATTATTTGCAGGAAAAAGCTACGATCTACTTACAAGCGCAAGCGCACTTAGAAGGGTTTTACGGGTCATTTGGTTTCGAAACTGTATCCGAACCTTATTTAGAGGATGATATTCCACATGTAGATATGCAGTTTTACGCAAAGGATTCTAAAAAAGACTTCACGTCGTCGAAGGATAAACCGATGAATAAGTAGAATGAACTTTTCTCGGAGGTGGATCAGTCATGAAGAAAGTGCTGGTCATTTGCGCGCTTAGTTTAATCGGTATCCTCTCTTTAGGAGTCGGTATTTCGTATGCTCAATTGCAAGGGAATTACCGTGATTCTGAGCAAGAATTGATGACGATTTTAGAGCGACAACATGATTTATCGGCTTCCTCCTTTCTTGAAGTGCATGCCTCCTTTTCTTTACAGCATCGGCAAATCATACACGTCCGCCTTCGTGGCGAGCCTGCCATCACATACGAATTCATCCAACCAAAGGATGAAATCGAATATTATGGATCTGTCGGAACAAGTGTTGAAAAGACAGGGAAGCACGATGACGTCTTTCGAAATGCTCATCTAAAAGTCGGGGAAAAATAAAAAAATGGAGGATCTTCCGGAAACAACGGAAGATCCTCCATTTTTTGCTTTTAAGACGATCGGATATTGCGTACACTACGAAGAGATACTGGAATGAGGAGGTCGAGGGAATTATGTGGAAACCCTTTACGAAAAATCAATCAATTGCTCCGGCGTTGCAAGCCTTTCGGGAACTTGACGTTGAGATGTTTCGGACGCACGTTGCTCAACTGAACGATGCGGAACAACGTGCCTTACAATTCATTAAACGATCGCTAGAGCAGGATTCACCTGCTCATTTAGAACTAGCACTGGAGATGAAACAACCGTTCAGCGAAATCGATCGTCTGTTCCAAACGCTTGTCGCGTGTCAAAATCGTCAGCAGTTACTCGAGATGCTATTAGCGCACGGTCTTGACGTCAATCAAGTCTACACACTTGAGGGTCATCGCTCCATCGTCCGGCAGCCGCTTCACTTTCCTGTAGGTCTTTATGCGGCGCGTCATCCAGAGCTATGGACACTTGTCGCTACAAAATTGGACGTTACCTACACAATGCATCTTCAACGCAGTGATCAATTCATGGAGACGCATGAATTAAATCTGCTTGATCTCGTCTTATTACTTGATATCGAAGAAGAATTGACGATTCGAGTGCTGGATCAGCTGAGCGAATGCAAAGCGACCGTTGGGCTAGCAGAACGATTACAGCGCCCGACTTCACCGTTGTTGTTCAAAACAATTGAGGCAAATGCCTATCTTCCGACGTTCGTTTATGCGAAACATTACTTTCCATTCTATGCGTTGATTGGACGGCAAACGACGCTCTTTCCATCTTTATTAAAACGTGTGATGCAAGAGCCTGTTGCATCTGAAATCTGTAAGGATGCCTTGCTTGCTTTCCATAACCATCATCCTGGACTTGCTATGACAATGGGAGACGTCTATATCGAACAGTTATTCGGGATGGGTCTGGTGCTTCGTGACGTGGGGCACGTTGATTTTAGAAAAATGGATGCGGAGTATGTGTTACCTGAATACAGAGAGGTCGTCGATCGGTTAAACGATTAACGGGGGATGATCTGTGCTAAATGTATGCCAATAAGAGGTTAACTGGATATCGCAAAACATCGTGGGACGATATAGTCGTAATACGTCTTGCTGTGTTGAAAGAAAAAAGACTTCAAACGTTTGAATGTTCGAACGTCGTAGTTTTTCCTGAAACGTATGGAGTATGCGACTTCCGTAGCCTTGACGTCTCAGCCCAGGTAGACAGGTGATTTCAAGAAGACGAATGTTCGGACCGAGTTTTTGAAATAAGAGTGTACCAACGATCAATTGCTTATCATAGACTAAATAAGGAACAGCTTTTCGTCTGATTAACTTTTCTAAATCAGCAACACTGTGAGGGAAGAAGTGGGTGGATCCTTTGAGGGCATCGTTACGAAGAGCCAAATACGTATCTTGATTGCGTTCATGAACAGCTTTCAAACGCAATGTGGCAGGTTGTCCGTCTGATAATCCGATCAAACGAAATTGTTCGGCATATAAACTGTAGCCAAGCTCTTTCCAAATCGAGGTTACAGAAAGGTCATGTGGTGGAGAAACTTGTACGTGAATTTGTCGACACCCTTGCCGAAGGGCATGTGTGTGTAATGAAATGGCGAGACGACGGAAGGCTTGAATATCATGAAAAGCTCCGTTCGTTAAACGAACGACATCATGTACGACATGATAGCCAAGTGTCGCCTGGATCTGATCAGACTCGAGGTAAATCCATTGACACTCTTCAAGAGGCTGAAAAAATGAAACATCATACGGCTGTTGATGAGAATGTAGAAGTTGATGGACGTGTCGTCTTTGAACATGAGACAATTGACCGTAATACACGATAGGCAAATTAAATTCCTCCTTTAAGAAAGTGAAGATGGTTGCATCTCACTTTTATTTTACAGGAAATAAAAGGTATTTATATCTTTTGTTTCAAATAAAAAGTAGATGGATTCCTGAAGATAAGAAAGAATCGAGGCAAAAATATCATGAAGTATTTTTGGATCATCATTGGGTTATCAGGATTTCTAATCAGTGCGGATACATTGACAGTAGAAGCACGTGATTACGATGAACCGGGCGTGAGTAGTTCGACGACGTATGGTAATTATGGAACGGAAGACCATATCATCGTTGATCGAAAAGAACCAATTTATGAAGGATTCGATTCACCAAACGATATGGCATTTTTATTTGCCTGTATTGCTTTACTGGCAACGGTTGGACTTGGAATCGTTAATGCTTCTGATTGAGATGAATCTGCTCTGAGCCACGAGAATACAAAAAAGCAAGTGACGCTGTCCGTCACTTGCTTTTTTGTATAGTATGAGTGGTTAGGAAGAGAAGGATCCTTAAAAATGAATACGTTTTTTACGTCCGACGCGCTCTATACGATCATGCTCTTGTTCTAGTCCAGCGCGCTCGAGGAGGTCGAGATAATAACGAAAAGGAGTCGAACGATGCGAAAAGTAAGGAATATATTCTGTGAACAGCATTGTCTCCGCTCGTTCTAAGGCTCGTAGTGAAATCAGGGCATGCAACTCTGCAAAGCGAATTTCTTGATAAGTGGATAAAGCATCTGCATCGATTCGGACATGTGACTGTAGTTTTTTTGCATGCACGTTCAAGCAATTGATATAGGCTTCTTGGTGTTCTGCTGTCTCACAGTGGGCAAGTACGGCAAGTAAAAGATCACTGCGTTCGGTATCAACGTCCATTGGAACTTTCAAGGCAGTATAGAGCGCGCGTTCCATCCACTCGATGCTATGATTATCATTTTTATAATAACCGACTAATTCTTGAAAAAAATCGACTTGTGAGACTTTTAATAGTCGAAAAGGATCGTTACTTAAAAATAAAGGTTCTTCTCCGGCAGCTGACGAAAGAAGAAAGAAAAACTCCTCAAAGGCAATCTGGGTTCCATTTTTGCGATGTGCATAATGTCGTAAATGCTTCAGCAAACGTTTTGCGGTAATATACCAATTCTTTTGTTCGCGAAGCGGTACGATTGGGTTTGGCTCAAGGTACTGTAAGTCGTATGCCAATTGGATGAACCGATCTGTCTGTGCGATGGTTTGTTCGACGGTCGGTTGTTCCTGTTCTTTTTGCAAATCCTTATACTTCACGAACTGTGTCAACATGGCGTCAAACTCTTTCTCTTCGATGACTTGTTTCGGAAGTTGACGATAGATTTCGACGATGATATCGCGAAGGGTCGTATCGCCATACTGTTCCAATAAAAGACGTAGTTTCCGTATTCTCATGATCGACCTCCTTCGCCAAAAAAGCACAGTACAACACTATTCATTTCCCGCTTTTTTCATAAACCGAACCTCTTCATTTGCGCTTTTTAGTCAGAGACGACTATCTTAAATAAGAAGACTATTACAGAAGGGGACAATTACTCATGAATGAAACCATTCAACATTTACTCAACCACCGGTCAGTCCGGAAATTTAAACAACATCAATTAGACGAAAAGACAATCGAGACACTTGTTAAAGCAGCGCAGGCTGCATCGACATCTTCTTATCAGCAAGCCTATGCGATTATCGGTGTCGAAGATGAAGAATTGAAACGACAACTAGTCGACGTTGCAAGTGGTCAACAATACGTGGCAGAAAATAGTTATTTCTTTGTATTTTGTATGGATTACCACAAACACATGTTAGCAGCAGAACTAGCAAGGGGGGATGTAAGTCGGACGATCGAGACGACAGAAGCACTTGTTGTGGGGGCTGTTGATGCGGGACTCGCTGCTCAAAATTTAGTCGTAGCTGCCGAGTCGCTCGGATATGGAACAGTCTATATCGGTTCACTGCGTAATGATGCCCGTCGTGTCAGCGAGCTCTTACAACTTCCTGATCACGTCGTACCATTATTCGGAGTCGCAGTTGGTCTTCCGGATCAGCAACCTGGTAAAAAACCCCGCCTTCCGATGGATGCGGTCTTCCACCGGAATACGTATACTGATGACGATACGATGCGTGACTTACTGGCACAATACGAAGAGTCGACGTCATCGTATTACGGAGAACGGACCGGTGGTCAACGGACAGAAGGGTGGGTCAAACAGATGGCTGCCTCGATGCACGAACCGAAACGGACGTATCTCCGCGAATTCTTGAAAGAGAAACAAATCGCAAAAGATTGATACGGAGGTATCTGAATGGCAGAACATCAACCACAGCGCTCCCGCTTGGAGCGACGACGCTTAGAACTAGAAGAGCAAGCAAAAGAAGAGGCATTTTCGTCGGAAGAGTCGATTGCTCATGAACCACTTGAGGGACAGCAGGGAACAGAAACGTACCATCGATATGTTGAAGAGCAACGACGGGACCCAAAAAGTACATCGCGTCGTTCTAAAAACAGCGTACTGAAACAGGTCGTACAGATGATCGGGAGCGCAGGCTCGCGATTGTTTTCTAATCAAGAACGCTCGAGACGTTCGAGAAAGACTGGGCGATCAGAGCAATCCGTGCAAAAAAAACCTGACGTATCTTCAAAAGAAGCTTATCCTAAAAAAATCAAGAAAAAACGTCGTTTTAAACGAAAGCTTCTTGGATTGTTTTTGCTGTTGCTCATCGTATTCGTTCTTTTTGCCTCACAACCCTTCACGTTTTTGTTGATCGGTAGTGACGCACGACCTGGAGAATCGTTACGCGGGTCACGTTCAGACTCCCTGTCGGTTATGCAATTCATTCCACTTTCTCGAACGATTCAGTTGACATCGATTCCTCGGGACACGTATACACCGATTTCCTGTGAGAATGGAAAGAAAGATAAAATCACACATGCTTTTGCCTTCGGTGGAGAAGAATGTACACAAGATGCCGTTTCTGGTCTACTCGATGAAGACATCGATGGAAAGATCGTCATCTCCTTCGATAGTTTCATCGGATTAGTTGATCAAATCGGCGGAATCGATCTTGTATCGACAGGAACGTTCTCCGAGCAGGATGCGAGTGGGAAAGCAAATCAGTATTCATTCCAGAAAGGAAAGGAATACCATATGGATGGTGCAATGGCACTTGCCTATTCGAGACACCGTAAAACGGACAATGACGGGGCACGCGCCAATCGTCAGTCGGAAGTCATCCAAGCCGTCGCGACGGACTTGTTGAAGCCAACTGGATGGTCGAAAATTCCGGCAGCGCACACGTATATGAAAGAAGAGATGAACCTCGATTTAAGTGTTCGTGAGATGGCAACAGCAGGTTTATCGATCGCCTTGATGTCAGAACGAAAACACTATGAAATTGAAGCCGTCAGTCAGCGATTGAATGGTATTTTCTATGACTTACCGAATGAGAAGGCACTGCAAGAACTACGTGATCGTCTCGATACGACGTTTTATGGTACCTTGAAGAACTAAAGGGGAGGGGTTTCCTTCCGGTCATTGCGGGTATAAATTGATGTACGTTGCTCCTTTAGTGGATCGTGTTAGGTTATCTCCGAAAGTAACGATTTTTGGACATGACATCATGACATTCCACGAAGGTGACTAACTTATCGAGGAGGGACCCCCCATATGAAAGTACTAGTTGTAGGTGCATCCGGTACGATTGGAGCGCGCGTCGTCAAATCGCTTGCCAAGGGTCATCAGGTCACGGTCATCGTTCGTCACGAACATCTGGTGGAACGATTCGAAAAACTCGGTGTCAAGGCACATTACGTCGATATTGAAACAGAACTCGAAAAAGTCATTGAACATGGAGTCGCAGGACAGGATGCAGTCATTTGTGCGGCGACCGCAGGAGTAGACGGCGAAGCAACGGAAATTGAACTGCTGGATCGAACAGTCGCTTTGAAAACAATTGATGCAGCTAAAAAAGCGCGAGTACGTCATTTCGTGCTACTGAGCGCTTATGGTGCAGATCGACCTGAGCAATTCAAGAAAGATGTCTATCCGTTCTACGCTGCTAAGAATGCAGCAGAGGAACAGATTGAACATAGCGGTTTGACGTATACGATCATTTGTCCCGTTGCCATCACGACTGGTGAAGGGCGAGGTTTGATTGAGGCAGATGAAGATTTGAAAGATACAAAGGATGCAACGATTTCGGAAACAGATGTCGCATCGATTCTCGTTGCTTCCGTTGATAATCGGTCAGTATTCAATCGACGTCTAGAAGTCAAGGAAGGGAAGACATCCTTGAATGAGGCCTTAGGCGGAACCGAGGCAGTCGGTAGCGTCAAAGATAACCGTCAAGTCAAAAAACAATTACCACGTTTTAACTAATCATTTAAAGAGCGTATCTAAATAAAATGAGGCGAACTCTTTTCTGTTTACAAAACAGAAGAGTTCGCTTTTTTGTTGATAAAAGAAGACGGTCGAAAAGAGGAAGTCTGCTACACTTAACGAAGAAGGAGGGGATTAGATGTGAAAAAAATGTTGATCTATCTGATCCTAGCGATCGCTATCATCGGCATTGCCTATCAAGGTTATCAAACATACGATGCGAAGCAAAAGAAAGTAGAACAACAACAAAAACAAGCATCACAAGGTGGTCTAGAGGTAGGGATGAAAGCCCCGAATCTATCCTTGCGTCAAGAAGGAAAAACAATCGATCTAGACGAAATTAATCATGATGTCTTTGTTATTAATTTTTGGGCGACGTGGTGTCCACCTTGCAAACAAGAAATTCCAGAACTAAATGCCTTTGCACGACATACGAATATACCTGTTTATGGCATCAACGTCACGACATCGGAGCGGCGTGTTTCAGATGTTGCCGATTTTCTGAAGCAGACACCTGTTGAATATTCCGTGTTGTATGATCGAACAGGAAATTCAGAAGACGCCTATCGTCTCGTAGCAATGCCCGCAACCTACGTATTAGATCGTAAAGGAACGATTCTTGCAAAACATGTCGGTCCTGTGACGGAACAGATGTTAAAAGAGATGGTGAAACGAACAGGAGGATGACAATGGAACTCCTATGCGACAACTGCTCCTTTCAACAAACATTTCAACTCGGTCAACTAGATGGGTGGCCGACGTTTCCTGCTGTCTTGACGCAAGGAGTTGAAGCGTTCATGACAGGTCTGCCGCTTTGGTTCGTACCGTCGATGCATGAACCGGTCTTACAGCGGACGTATGTGGACGACTGGAATCGTTTTCGTCTAATCCAATACTATCAGCTACATCAAGCAGAAGTAGCGGATGATTGGGTACCGTATCAATTAGACTTATATCATTGTCCAACATGTCACCAGTTTTCAAATCGATTTTGGTGTGCTTTATTTTTGCAATTGGATGTCGTACAGCCACAGTATGTGTGTCCAAACGATCAAACAATATTAGAACGAATCGAAATATCTGATGTCCATCAGTACCCTTGTCCGTCGTGTAGTCACCATTCCCTATATGTTCGTCGTTAAAGCGAAAAAGCCATTCGTTTCATGAAAGACTGATGAGAGAAATTTTCCTCTATAGTCAATGCATGATACCGAATGGCTTTTTATCGATCATCAGCCCATTTGCCGAAACGAAAACGTTTGAAAGGAAGAGGATGATGAATTGCTGACATCTAACGTATAAGTCGTACCGTCAAAAATAATTGTATCGCCTAATCTTGCTTCAGGTGGTAAATAACGTCGTGGAATGAAGCTTGAACCATTTTCCCATAGTAGAACGGCATATTTACCATCAAGTCGCTCCAGCGTACCACGTTTGATCATATTAACTCCTCCCACAATTACATCGAAGTCGTTCCTCGGTCGAACAGGAACGTACTCTTTCTCTATCATTCTCTGTAATTTTTATTCTTATGTTTGGTATATTCCCAGTTCGTTTCATCTTTACACATAATTCTTTAAAAAAACGTGATTCCAAGCCGTTTTCGTCGTAATTCGGACGTAATTAACTGGAAATAAAAGCGATAGTGGCAGAAAAAAAGATCCGATATGTTATATCGGACCTCTAATATGAAATAGACTTAAGAAGCGAGGGACTGTTTCGTTTCGACTTTAGTCGGACGAAGAAAAGCAAGTAAGAACGTAAACAATGGTGAAAGAAGTAAAAAGAATGCGAACGGGATGTATTCCGTTACCGGAACACCTAGTGTTGAAGCGAAGAATGCTCCGGAAACTCCCCACGGAATGAGTGGATTGACGAGTGTTCCTCCATCCTCTAGTGAACGAGAAAGGAAACGTGGATCAATCTGACGTTCTTCAAAAACCCGTTTAAATGCTTGTCCTGGCAATAAAATCGACAAGTACTGTTCTCCAGCCATCACGTTGACACCGATGGAAGATAAGGCAACAGCAGAGATGATACTCCCATCGCGTTTGAGTCGTGAAACGGTCCGTTCAATAATGACATCGATGACACCGATGCCACGCAAGACGCCACCGAAAGCGAGTGCGAGCATGACGAGTGAAACGGACCACATCATTGATTGCAAGCCACCCTTACTGATGATTGCTGCGACGGTTTTACTAGAAGATTCTAGTTTTAAACCGTTTTGAATGACAGCCATCCAATTTGAAACATCCCAATTTCCTTGAACGAGACCTGTTAATAACAGACCACTTAATACACCAGCTACAAGTGTCGGGATGACCGGCATCTTACGCAATGCTAGAACCATGACAAGTAAAGGAGAAAGTAGCGTCCATGGTGATAGATGGAACAAGCGGGCTAATTCCTCTTGTGTCGTTTGAACAGCAGATGAATCGACAGTACCACTACTACGTCCAAAGATGAAGAATAAGATGAACGTAATCGTGATAGCAGGAATCGTCGTTCCCATCATGAAACGAATATGATCAAATACGGAAACGTTGACGATTCCCGGTGCAAAATTCGTTGTGTCCGACAAGGGTGACATCTTATCTCCGAAACACGCACCACTGATGATAGCACCTGCTGCAAGTGCGGGATTGACACCTAACGCGATTGCGATTCCCATTAAGGCAACACCAACCGTACCGATCGTCGTAAATGAACTGCCTGTAAAGGTCGAAACGACCATCGCAATGAGAAGGGCGCTCGGTGCGAACCAAGTCGCCGAAAGAGTGGATAAACCAAAATGAAGAAGGGTCGGCACTGCGCCACTCATCATCCAGACTGCGATCGTTATGCCGACGAGTAACATGATTAAGATTGGTTTAATCGCTTCCCGAATACCTTGAATCATATGATGTTCAACGTCTTCGAACTTAAATCCACGATAAACAGCATATCCTGAGACGAAAATAAGACTGGATAAGATGGCAAGATGCGGTTCGGCTTTAGCACCGAATAACGCGGACAATAAGATGATGATGCTGATTCCTAGGATAGCTGCGGATTCACGGAATGACATGCGCATGCTTCCACCTCCTTAAAAGAATATGGATAGATGATAGTCCTCTGTTGCTAACACGCTTTTATGCATGAAAGCAATGAACAAACGTAATCTTAACGAATAATAACGTTGGCGTCAACTATAAGAGATTCGCCAATGAATTAGAAAAGAGTATAAATGTGACGATTTTTCGTCGTAAACGCTTTCTTTTTTTCTTTAAATCTTGCACAATAGGAAGTATCAGATGACATTTTTGTGAACGATGAGGAGGATACATATGTTTACAATGATTTTTGTGGTAGTCGTTGCGATCATGGGTGCAGGCGTATTTGGGATCGATCATCTCGTAGCACAACGTGCTGAAAAGCGTTAAATGAGTGGATATAAAAGAAGTGTTGAAGGGGCTGTCTTATAGAAGACAATCACTTCAACGCTTCTTTTTTGCATAAAAACTAATAAAAATTCAATTGACAGTATAAATATACATATGTTTAAATCGGTATAACATTCTTTGAAGGGGAGCGTACAGTTATGAAATGTACCATCATCGGAGTAACAGGATACACCGGAATTGAACTATTAAGGCTATTAGAAGCACATCCTTCATTTGAAATCGTTTGTTTGATGAGTGATTCGATGGCAGGACAATCGATGAATGAGTTATTCCCATTCATGAATAAAAAAACGTATTCATTATTATCTTCCTTTTCCGTAGAACATTTAACGGAAACAGAGACAGACATAGTGTTCTTAGCGACACCGAGTGGAGTCTCGAAACAATACTTAGAACAACTTCAAAATTGGTCCGGTTACGTTATCGATTTAAGTGGTGATTTACGACTACCGTCTGAATCGTATGAAGCTTGGTATGATAAGGAACCAATTGATGCCCAGTTACAACAAAAAGCGACGTATGGTTTACCGGAATGGAATCGTCAAGCAATCAAAACGAGCAGATGGATTGCGAATCCCGGTTGTTATGCGACAGCGGTCCTTCTTGGACTAGCACCATTCGTAAAAGAGAAAAAAATCGATCCCTCTCAAATCATCATCCAAGCATCTTCTGGTCTAACGGGAGCAGGAAAGACGTTGACAACACAGACTCATCATGTCCATTCCAGTGAAAACGTTCGTTTATATAAAGTAAATCAACACCAACATATTCCAGAAATTGAACAGGCACTTTTGGAATGGACCGGTTCATCGTATCCGATCACGTTCTCGACGCAATTATTACCAATCAATCGAGGCATCATGGCGATCATGACGGTCCAGCCGTTCCTTGATCAATCAGAAGCAGAATGGCGATCCTGGTTGACGGAACAGTATGCAACGGAACCGTTTATACGTGTACAACACAGCGATCCGGAGATTAAGTCCGTCGTGGGTAGCAACCACTGTGATTTGACCGTCTATAAGGATGAACGGACAGGGCGCGTTACCGTCGTTTCGGTCATCGATAATATGCAAAAAGGTGCTGCCGGACAGGCCGTTCAAAATGCCAACATTCTAGCAGGATTTGATGAAATGTCTGGTTTGACCCAACAACCGATCTTTATTTAAACACTTGGAGACGAAAGAGGAGGAACGCCTGTGTGGCAAGTACAAGTAGAGACCCCATTGACAATCACGACACCGAAGGGATTTCAAGCATCAGGGGTACACGTGGGGCTAAAGCGAAAGCGAAAGGATCTTGGTTTGATTTGGTGTGAGGAAGGAGCAAGTGCCGCAGCTGTCTATACGACGAATCAGGTGCAAGCAGCACCGATTACTGTGACGAAGCAAGCGATTCAGGCGTCACAAGGACGCATTCATGCCGTCCTCGTCAACAGCGGGAACGCGAATGCCTGTACGGGAGAACTTGGTCTATCACATGCGTATACATCACAACAAGCGTTAGCGACACATTTCGGGATCGCTCCTGAACAAGTTGTCATCGCTTCGACTGGGATCATCGGTCAACCGTTAGCCATTGATACGTTACTGGCAGGTATTCCACAGCTGATCCCTACAAATGACAAGGATGCCGCGAGTGATTTCGCCCATGCGATCCTGACAACCGATACCGGTACGAAATCAGCTGGTCAACAATACATGCAAGGGGATGTCCAAATTTCAGTATGTGGTGTAGCGAAAGGGTCAGGGATGATTCATCCGAACATGGCGACGATGCTTGGGTTCTTGACGACCGATGCAACGATTGAACCGGATGTCTTACAGACACTATTGCGCCGGACGATTCATCGGACGTTTAACTGCATTACCGTAGATGGAGACAGTTCGACAAATGACATGGTCATGATTTTAGCGAGTGGAGCTGCAGGGGGAGCGCCGATCGTTGAAGGTACGGACGAAGCATTGGCCTTCGAACAGGCCATCGAAACGGTTTGTCAAGATTTAGCGAAACAAATTGCGCGGGACGGGGAAGGTGCGACGAAGTTAATCGAAGTGACGGTAAAGGGAACACAAACCGATGAAGTAGCGCGGATGGTCGCTAAACAAGTCGTCGGATCGTCTCTCGTCAAAACAGCAATCTTTGGGGAAGATGCGAACTGGGGACGAATCATCGCTGCTGTCGGAAGTATCAAGGAGCCGCTTGATGTATCAAACGTTGATATTAAAATTGGTTCGCAGTGGGTGTTACAACAGAGCATGCCTATTTTATTTGATGAAACAATCGCATCGCAGGACCTCGCGCAACAAGACGTCCGAATTCATATCGATTTGCATGATGGAGTAGGACAAGGACACGCCTATGGTTGTGACCTGACGTACGATTACGTCAAAATCAATGCGAGTTACCGGACATGACGAAACGGAAAGTCATCAAACTGGGTGGTAGTGTATGGGAGCAATTGGATGCGCGGTATTTCGAGGAATGGAAAGCGTGGGTCGAAACCGGTAACGAACTATTGATCGTCCATGGGGGTGGCCCACTTCTATCGAGTTACTGTGAACAAGAGGGAATCAAACCCGTGTTTCGAGATGGTGTCCGTGTGACGACGGATGGTGTGTTACTCGGGGCGCGACGGATCTTAGCAGGGGAAGTCCAATCCGGGATCGTCCAGCAATTGAATCAGGCAGGAATTCCAGCGGTCGGGATGAGCGGGTTAGACGGTGCGAGCGTCCATGGTAAAAAAGTCAAAGGACTCGGGGCAGTTGGTCAAATTACGCACATTCATCCACGATTGTTCACAGTGTTGAGTACGAATGGTTATGTGCCGGTCGTCACATCCCTTGTCACAGGGGAACAAGGTGTGTTGAACAGTAACGGGGATGCGTGTGCCATTGCTGTCGCGAAGGCTTGGTCCGTCGACCGATTTGAATTGTTGACGGATGTCGAAGGTGTAAAAGTAAACGGTGACTATCAATCAGAAATCACGTCTGCAGCTATCGAAGCTGCGATCGCGTCGGGAGAAATTTACGGGGGAATGATTCCGAAGGTCGAAGCGATGATGCAGGCCACTCAGCATGGTATTTCAGAGGTCGTCATTCGATCGGGAAAAAATGCGTTAGCTGCAGGGACACGAATCAAGGAGGAATTACATGAGTGCACTACTACCCACTTATCAACGTACTGATGTGGAATTGGTCAAAGGACAAGGATCGATCGTAGAAGATGCGACAGGAAAGACGTATCTTGATTTCATCATGGGAATCGCTGTATGCAACACAGGGCACCGTCATCCTTATGTTCAGCAACGGCTAGAGGAACAGTTGAACCGAATTTGGCATACGTCGAATCTGTTTCAAATCGCGGCACAAGAGCGGGTCGCCGAGCGACTGACAGAAGACAGTCATCTCAGTCATGCTTTCTTTTGTAACAGTGGTGCTGAAGCAAACGAGGCGGCGTACAAACTCGTTCGAAAATGGACAGGGAAAACAGAAGTTGTCACGTTTAAACAATCTTTCCATGGTCGGACATTTGCGATGATGGGCGCAACAGGACAGGAAAAAATCAAAGCGGGATACGGGGAGATGGTGAATGGATTCAAACATCTACCGTTTAACGAGATGGAAAGCCTATCAGCAATTACGGATCAAACTGCTGCTGTATGGCTCGAAATCATTCAAGGAGAAGGTGGGGTCGTCGTCGCTGACGATGCGTGGCTAGAAGCGTTGATGAAGAAGGCGCAGCAATACGATGTCAAAATCATCGTCGATGAAGTGCAAACCGGAATCGGTCGGACGGGTTCACGTTTTGCATTTGAGCAGACACCACTCGTACCGGATATCATCACCCTCGCGAAAGGACTTGGAAGTGGACTCGCGGTTGGTGCGCTACTCGCAACGGAAGAGGCAGCAGAAGTATTCACGCCCGGATCGCATGGTTCGACATTTGGTGGAAATCCACTCGCGATGACAGCTTCAGAAGCAACACTTGACCTCTTGTTAAGTGACACTGTCATGGCAGACATTCAAGAAAAAGGTGAATATTTACGTCAACAATTAGAGAAAAAATTACCCAAGTCGATCGTGAGTTCTATTCGTGGACGTGGCTTGATGATTGGTATTGAATGTACGATGCCTGTTGCACCGCTGATTGACGCCTTACGTGAGAATGGTCTTCTTGTCGTTTCGGCTGGTCCTCATGTCATTCGCTTGTTGCCATCGTTGTTCGTGACGGAACAAGAGCTCACGCAAGCCATCGAAAAAATACAACTCGTTTGTCAACAGGAGGTCATCGTATGAAACAATCCGGAAAACTAACGCTTGCGAACGGAACGACGTTTACCGGTTCGTGGCAAGGAACAGTTCCAGTCAAAGGAGAAGTCGTCTTTTTTACTGGGATGACAGGATATCAGGAAGTCTTAACAGATCCATCTTATCAGGGGCAAATTCTTGTCTTCACATATCCGTTGATCGGTCAATACGGTATTCAAGCGGAGGCGTCAGAAAGCAACCAGATTCAAGTCGCTGGTGTCATCGTTCAAACTTTGGCTGAGGATGGGCAAGGAACATCACTCGCAAGCTGGCTAGGCGAAGCGAATGTTCCGGTTTTGTCGGGAGTAGATACGCGTTCCCTTGTACATCTATTACGGACAGAGGGCGACCAATTTGGAGACATGATGCAGGAGAATATGACAGTACCGGAGTCAGTAGACGCAGCATATATCGCTTCTGTGTCGACGACTTCAAACGTTGAATACGTTCCGGAAGTCGAAGAGGGTCATGTCGTCTGTATCGATTACGGTGTGAAACAATCGATGATCGATGCTTTGCTTGAACGGCATATGCGTGTGACGGTCGTGCCATACGATACGACACCGGAACGGATTCAAGCACTGGCACCAGACGGTCTGCTGTTTTCCAATGGACCTGGTGATCCGACGCAACTAGATCCATTCCTTTCAGAAATCCGTGAACTGGCGACGAGCTATCCGACACTTGGTATTTGTATGGGACACCAAGTTCTCGCTCATGCGTTCGGTTGTACCTTATTAAAACAACATCATGGACACCGAGGAGCGAATCATCCTGTACGTCATCTAGCATCCGGACAAGTATTCATGACGTCTCAGAATCATGGTTATGCCGTTGATGTTAAAAGCATCGAAGCGTCTGAGATGGAACTTGCGTATGAACACATCAATGATGGATCCGTTGAAGGATTGATTCATCCGGCTCTACCGATCATGACAGTCCAGTTTCACCCAGAAGCGAGTCCAGGACCGACAGAGGCGATGGTCGTCTTCGATCAATTCGTAAATACCGTATTACATCAGGAGGTAGCATATGTGGGATAAACAGAAAGTACTCGTCATCGGTTCGGGTCCGATCGTCATCGGACAAGCAGCAGAATTTGATTATTCCGGCACACAAGCCTGTCAGGCGCTTCGAGAAGCGGGATGCGAGGTCATCTTAATGAATTCGAATCCGGCTACTATCATGACGGATCCGAGCACGGCAGATCATGTCTACATTGAGGCGATGACTCTTGAAAAAGCAACAGCTATCATCAAACAAGATCGACCGTCCCATCTCCTAGCGACGGTCGGCGGACAAACGGCACTCAATCTTGCAATGTCACTCGAAGAAGCAGGAGTACTTGAGCAATACGGTGTCGAACTTCTAGGGACATCGCTTGAGACGATCCGAGACGGAGAAGATCGCGAACGATTCAAGCAAAAGATGATCGAGCTCGCGCAACCGCTCCCGGAAAGTCAAACGATCGAATCGTTAGCAGAGCTTGAAGAATTCATGGCAGTACATGGTGTCCCACTCGTCATCCGACCAGCCTTTACGCTCGGGGGAACGGGCGGTGGAATTGCGCTGACAAAGGACGAAGCACGTCTGCTAGCGCAAAACGGCTTACAAGCAAGTCCGATTTCACAGTGTTTGGTTGAAGTGAGTATTGCTGGTTATAAAGAAGTCGAATATGAAGTCATGCGTGACAGTGCAGATACGACGATCATCGTCTGTAACATGGAAAACATTGATCCCGTCGGTGTCCATACCGGAGACTCTGTCGTCTTTGCACCGATTCAATCGATTTCGGATCGAATGAATCAGCAATTGCGGACGGAAGCGCGTAAAATCGTGTCGCACCTCGGTGTCATCGGTGGATGCAACATCCAGTTTGCGATCCACCCGACGGAAGAACGCTACTTTGTCATTGAAGTCAATCCGCGTGTCAGTCGCTCTTCAGCACTTGCTTCCAAAGCGACGGGGTACCCGATTGCAAAATTAGCGACGCGTCTTGCACTCGGTGAGCGACTCGACGACTGTATCAATCCTGTCACGAAGGAGACGATGGCGAGCTTCGAACCGACGATGGATTATATCACGGCAAAAGTGCCTTGTTTCCCGTTCGATCTATTTACTGACAGTAACCGGACACTTGGTACACAAATGAAGGCGACCGGTGAAAGTATGGCGATGGGGAAGACGCTGGAAGAAGCGTTACAAAAGGCGTGGCGTGGTGCAGGAGTCGAGCAATCGCCTCTTTATCCGACATGGATGAAAACAGCGGAGGCTGACGTATTGTGGAAAGAAATAAAAGTGCCGACGGACCGTCGTCTGCTCGCGATGTTAGCACTACTAGATCGTCAGGAAACGACCGTCGAAGAACTCGTCGAACAGACGAAAGTACAAGCTTTATTCGTCAAAGTACTCCAGCGCCTCGTCGATCAGCAACAAAAAATTGATTTATCGAATGAAAGTTCTTTAAAACAGACAAAAATGATGGGCTTCACGGACGAACAAATTGCCCTTCTGACGGGTGTCGGTGCTGTAGACATCGAGCACTTACGTAAAGAAAAAGGCATCCTTCCTGTCTATCATATGATTGATACATGTGCAGGAGAGTTCAAGAGTGCAACTCCTTACTTCTACGGAAACTGGAGTGGTCAAACGGAAGTCACTGCATCGACGAAAAAGAAAGTCGCTGTCATCGGTGCGGGACCAATTCGGATCGGTCAAGGAATCGAATTTGATTATTGTTCCGTTCACGCGGTACGTGCACTACAAGCATCCGGTTATGAAACGATCATGATCAACAATAATCCGGAGACCGTCTCGACCGACTTCGAAGTCGCAGATCGCCTATATGTTGAGCCCCTGACACTCGAAGACGTCATGCATGTCCTAGAAGCAGAGGATTGCCAAGATGTATTAGTCCAGTTCGGAGGACAAACGGGGATTGCGCTTGCGTCTGGTTTAGAGACAGCCGGTTATCATCTTCTTGGAACGACGGCAGCTGTCATCGATCAAATGGAAGACCGTGAGCGGTTCTATCAATTTTTAGATGACATCGGAATCGATCGTATTCCAGGACAAGAAGTGGCGACACACGAACAAATGATAGAAGTCGCAACAACGATTGGTTATCCGGTCATGATTCGTCCTTCCTACGTCATCGGAGGTAAGGGGATGCATATCATCCACGATCAAGAGCAATTAGAGACGATCGTTTCCGAATTAGCATTCCCTGTCCTCGTGGATGCCTACCTCCAAGGAAAGGAAATCGAAGTCGATTGCATTACGGACGGAACAACGACGTACGTTCCGATTTTGATGGAGCAATTGGAACGGGCAGGAGTTCACTCTGGAGATTCGACGATGATTCTACCACCTGTATCGCTCAGCGCTACCGTTCAGAGCGAAGTAGAACGAATTGCACAGATGATCGGGCAACGGATGGATTATAAAGGAGCGTACAATATCCAATTCGTCTTGCATGACGATCAGGTCTACGTGCTAGAAATCAATCCGCGTGCCTCCCGCACGTTACCGATCGTCGCCAAAGTAACGGGTCAACCAATCTTGCAGTGGGCAGTCCAAGCTGCTGTCGGTCAAGCGGTCGCACTACCAACAGAACAGACGAAACTTAATTTCCATGCCGTCAAGACCCCTGTTTTTTCAACGCTGAAACTACAAGGAGTCGATCCGAAAACAGGTCCCGTCATGCGTTCGACAGGTGAAACGTTGCAATGGACGACAGACGGACTGGCACTGGAGCGTTTCATTTTCGACGAGACGACGAAACGACATTTGACCGCAAGAGACATCATCGTTGCTGGAGCAGATACCGAGGCATTCGGAACAGGTGTAGCGTTAGATGAAACGATCGACTGGGCACAATGTGCGATTTTCTATTCACACGTGACAGAAGAAAAAACCAGTCGCGAAGCAGCGCTTGCTGCCGGAGTACAAGTTCTGACAGAACCTGAACTAGCACAGTATCATCTACAAGCGGTAGAAAAGTCCCCTTATGCTATTAAGCCACTTCATACATGGACAGAGCCGATCAAGGAGGAAGTAAAATGAAGACGATGCAACAACTGCAACATTTCTTGACGATGGCGGAACTGACGCCGGAAGCATTGACGGAGCTATTGGCACTCGCGAAAGATATCAAGCATCAACCAAGCGTTTACCAAAACGTACTAAGCCATAAAAAAGTTGCCTTATTGTTTGAAAAGGCATCGACGCGGACACGCCTATCATTTGAAGTGGGTGTTGTCGAACTCGGCGGGCATCCAATCGTACTGAGTGGAGCAGATATGCAAATCGGTCGGGGGGAGCCGCTTTCTGATACGATTCAAGTCATGAGCCGTTACGTCGATGCCCTCATGATCCGGACGTTCGGTCATGAGATCGTCGATACACTTGCGGCACATGGCACGATTCCAATCATTAACGGACTGACGGATTTGCATCATCCGTGCCAAGTCCTTGCTGACTTGCTGACGATCGAAGAGACATTCGGAACCCGGGCTGGAAAGATTTTGACATATATCGGGGACGGGAACAATATGGCGCATTCGCTAATTATTGGTGGAGCGCTCAGTGGAATGGAAGTCCGGATTTGTGCGCCAGCAGCCTATGCTCCTGATCCACAAGTCGTTCATGAGGCACAAGCCATCGCGAAAGAAACCGGTGGAAATATCATCGTCATGACGGACCCTAAGGAAGCAGCGAGTGGTGCGGATGTCGTGTATACGGATGTCTTCGCAAGCATGGGGCAAGAGGAAGAAGCGACGATGCGTCTGCAAGCATTTGAAGGATATCAGGTTAATGACGATATCATGAATCAAGCGAATGATGAAGCCATTTTCTTGCACTGCCTGCCGGCACACCGTGGGGAGGAAGTCACGGCAGACGTCATCGATGGCAAGCAATCTGTCATCTTCGATCAAGCCGAGAATCGTCTCCATGCACAAAAAGCGTTACTCGTCACATTACTTGGATAATCATAAAAGACTCGGTCGCCGATTTAGCGACCGAGTCTTTTGGTTGATGAAAGTTAATCGTAGTGACGCCGTGCTAATCGTTCCTCGTGTTCTTGTTTGACTTGTCGCTTATTTTTTTCGTGCAGACGTTTCATGAACGGAGTCGTTTGCCAGGATGGTGCCCAGTCAGATTCTTTTCCGGCACGGAGCGCGAGGATATAATCATAGCTCTGATGAAGTCGTTCAATCATCTCTGTTCGGACATCGCAAATGTGACCGTGTCCGGGAATCAAGAGTTTGACTTCATATTCATAAATGAACGACTCGAGTAGTTCGAGTGTCGTCAAATATTCAGAGGAATCGTGTTCAATCAAAGGGATTTCAACATCGGAAGCATAATCACCGCAGACTAACAAGTGAAGTGGCATAACGATGAAGGAAAGGTGAGTCGCTTCATGACCGGGCGTCATAAAGAAGATCAGCTTCGTCTGTCCAATCGTCAAAATCGTTTCAGACTCATGGATCACATGTGTCACATCTGGAAATAGCACGGGGGAGTCGATGTAAAATTCATCGTTAAAGTCTTGAACGGCTTTGAGCGCTTCTTGTCGATCGACATCGATGAACGGTTTAGAAGCGATGACGATGGCATCCGTAAAGGCGTAAGCACCTAAAATATGATCAAAATGAGCATGCGTATAGACGATATATAATGGTCGTTCACGACGCACGATTTCAACGTCTCGACGAATCGTTGCAATCTCATCAGGAAGCCAGCCAGGATCGACGACAATCAGACAATCAGGCGTCTCGATCAATGTTGAGGTCGTTTTCATAAGTGTACTTTGATAAATCGTCACGCCAGGCATTTTCATCTGAATCATACGAATCCTCCTTTACGAATCTCTATCTATATCGTTGTATACCCATAAATTCGTTGGAATCATCAGCAGAACCAATAAAAAAGACGACTCGCACGCCGCGAGTCGCCTGCCCTCTAGAGGGAAATGGTCCTAGACCTATGTTATGTCATAATTGGAGCGGGTGAAGAGAATCGAACTCTCGTCATCAGCTTGGAAGGCTGAGGTTTTACCATTAAACTACACCCGCGTATTGGCTACATGAAATATAGTAGCATAGCAAAGAGAGCATTTCCATAACTTTTATGAAAAAAGGCAATTTCTTTTGAGATTCAGTGTACAATAATACTAGTTAATCGTTTACACTGGTAATCTTGATTTGTAATATGGGTAAAGTTGGGTAGAGGAGAGAGTGTCTGGTGAATGAAGTAAGAGTTTGGAGCGAACAGCCGATGGGAAAAGGATGGGAAGCAATTTGTCATCACCAATTCGATCGTCATCGCTTATTGATAGGAGAGTGGTTCCATAACGTAGGTGTACTTGCTTTTTCCATCAATCAAGATGCGGATTTGCTACCGGATGTCCTTCCGAACACATTCGATCTGCCGCTCGTCTCGGAACGTGTGCAGCGAGTCATTGCAGCATATGCGCCCTTTTCTGTACAATGTCTCAAGGTACATCTTGAGACGAAGGACGGAGTGGTTCCGTACTATCTTCTCAATCTCTTATCTGTCAGTCGGATCGAACATTTACATACGACGGATGTATTCCGTCCGATTCCGAGACGGCGCGTCTATTTTTTGACAGAGCGACGAATCAGCGATTCGATATGTCCGCATCATCTTATGCGAGATGAGCGAACACATCGCATGTTCGTCTCTGCTCAACTCGCTCGACAATTCGAGCGTATGGCTGTGACGGGTATTCGCTTTGAAGAGATACAACGAATGGAGGAATTCAAATGAAACAGTACACAGTCGATCATTGGATCACGCTAGAATATCCAAAGGTATTTGAATATCAAGAAGAAGAAACATACGTCAGTTTTTATTCAACAGACGAAAATGCAATGGGCACGCTACAATTATCCATTTATGAGTCCGATTCAGAAGAACTGACACCGTATGAAGCGGCAGAACAAGAAATCAATCTGTTGGTAGAAGAGTTCGGCATCAAACTAACGGGAGCACTTGAAGTCCGCCGTAATTCAACAAAAGAAGCATTGCTAGCAGTAGACGGGAAAGAAGAAGATATCTTCTTACGCATCTATGCGTATTCAGACGGGGAACGGCTAGTCCTATTGACATACTCCGCAGAACGCGAGACGCTTGAAATCGAGGAAATCGAAGCGATGATTTCTTCACTAACTTGGATTCAATGAAGTACACAATAGATTGTTCAAAAGGCAGCAGATCCAAGGATCTGCTGCCTTTTTGTATCGATCGATATGACTTAAGAAGAACGAGAAGATGAGCGTGTAGCTGCAGGGTTGACTTGTTTATTCAACCAGCTCGCGATATCTGCGAAAACGCGGATACGTTCGAACTCATGGAAGAGCTCGTGGCGTAACCCTTTATAAATCGTCAGCTGTACGGCATCGACACGGACACGGTTATACATATCAAACAGATGATGGATACCTTTGCCGTCAAATGCGACCGGGTCATCGCCACCCGCAATGAGCAACAGTGGTAAGTGACGCGGATGCTGATAGATGGAGGCAAGTGCGTTGACGAGTTTCGTTGCGTGCAAGAGTTCATGGAAGAACCCGAGTGTGACCGTTTGACCGGATAACGGATCTTCATCATAGCGCATGACGGATTGTGGATCCGAAGAGAGCCAGGCATTTTTCGATAGTGCCGGGAAGAAACGTAGATTATAGCGTCCGAAGACCAGTTGTCCGAAACGTTCAGCAAGATGTGTAGAAGAAAGCTGATTGATTTGGCGTTCGACGAGCTTTTCGCTAATGTTACCGAGTAAACCTGTGCTCGTCGGAGGGCCGCTCGCGATGATTCCTGCTACCGTGTGACCGAGTGTTTGACCAATCCGGCGAGCGATCAACGAACCAAAACTGTGACCGAAAATGAATACTGGTAACGTCGGGTAACGTTCTTTGATGTCAGAGACGAGTTCTTCTGCGTCCTGCATCAATTGATTAAAACCTTGATTCGGTTCAAGATGACCGAGTGTCCCGCGCTGTGCAGCTTGAGTTCCGAAACAGCGCAAATCTGCGATGATCGTGTGGTAATGATGAGCATAGAGGAATTCTGCGAATTCCTCATACCGTGCGCCATGCTCCATCATCCCGTGAAAGACGATCACGACTCCTTTCGAATCATGTGCTTCGAGGCTATGCAATGTCGTAGTATAGCCGTCAGAGGCTATCCAGTGTGAATGATCAATCGTCATGTAACTCATCCTCTCATTAAGAAAGTCCGAATACCTGTCCGTCTTCCGAAACGCCCATATGGAAGGCAGCAGGAACCGCGGGTAATCCCGGCATCGTTAATACATTCCCAGTCAATGCAACGATGAATCCTGCACCAATCGATGGTCGAATTTCACGAACTGTAATCGTGAAGTCTTCGACACGACCATACCGAGCGGGGTCATCGGTTAAAGAAAATGGCGTTTTTGCCATACAAATCGGTAAATGATTCAATCCCATCTCCGTACACCGTTCGAGTTCGCGGAGGGCTTTTTCTTCAAAATGAACGTCGGCTGCGCCATAGACACGTTTTGCGATACGTTCGATCTTTTGACGAAGCGGCAACTCGTCAGGGTACAGTGGACGGAACTGGCTTGGTTCCTCAAGTGCTTGCATGACTTCCGCGACGAGTGCTTCACCGCCGGCACCGCCTTTACTGAAGACTTCGCTTTCCGCCACACGAATATTTCGTTCCTGGCACCATGTCAAAATCATGTTCCGCTCGGCTTCCGTATCGGTGAAGAAACGGTTCAAGGCAACGACGGCAGGGACACCGAACAAGTTCATCGTCTCAACGTGTTTTTCAAGTAAAGCAAGACCATCCGTTAAGGCAGCGAGGTTTTCTTCGCTGAGTTGTGTTTTGTCTACACCACCATGCATCTTCAAGGCACGAACCGTAGCGACGATGACGACGGCATCCGGATGGAGTTTGCCAATCCGAGATTTGATATTGAAGAATTTCTCAGCTCCTAAGTCAGCGCCGAATCCTGCTTCTGTGACAACGTAGTCACTTAACTTCAACGCGGTTTGTGTAGCAATCAAAGAGTTGCAGCCGTGTGCGATGTTCGCGAACGGTCCGCCATGAATCAATGCCGGTGTTCCTTCGACGGTCTGAACGAGGTTTGGGCGGAACGCATCTTTTAGAAGCAACGTTGCAGCTCCTGATGCTTGAATATCCTTGACCGTAACCGGCTGTTGATCGTACGTATACGCAACGACAATGCGGCTCAGGCGTCGTTCGAGATCCGTGATAGAGTCTGCTAGACAGAGGACAGCCATGATTTCGGAAGCGACCGTGATATCGAAGCCATCTTGACGCGGAACGCCATGTGCAGGACCGCCGAGACCAATCGTAACTTGGCGCAAGGCACGGTCGTTTAAATCAAGCACACGTTTCCAGACGATACGGCGTGGATCAATGCCAAGAATGTTGCCTTGATGCAGGTGATTGTCGAGCAAGGCACTGATTGTATTATGAGCAGATGTGATCGCATGCATATCACCTGTGAAATGGAGATTGATCTCCTCCATCGGCAGGACTTGGCTATAGCCACCACCACACGCACCACCTTTTAATCCCATCGTCGGACCAAGTGAGGGTTCCCGTAAACAAATCATCGTCTTATGGTTTGCTCGGTGTAGTGCTTGTCCGAGTCCGACGGTGACGGTTGATTTCCCTTCACCGGCAGCCGTTGGATTGATAGCAGTGACAAGAATCAGTTTGCCGTCAGATTTCGTTGCCAACCGGTTCAGCAGCCCGTCTGTCAACTTCGCTTTATACTTTCCGTACGTATCAAAATCTTCTTCTTGCAAACCAATCCGATCCGCGATTTCTCGAATCGGGCGTAAGACAGTTTGTTGTGCGATTTCTAAGTCAGAACGAATGGTCTTTTCCATGGTATCGACTCCCTCTTTGATTGGATCTCTCTTTTTTCTAATAGTAGCCTATCTAGTGTGAACGCGCCAAAAGAAAACGTTCAATATTTTCCACCCAATGGGTCAAATGGTGACGTGTTCAAGTGTAAGTGAAAGACGTACTGTAGAGTGGAGGAGGGATGAAACAATGACATCTGGACAAAAGAAGTGGAAACGCGGTCTTGATTTTTGGCTCTTCGTCGGACCGGTCTTTCTTGTATTCGCAGTGATCGTGCTTGTACCGTTTTTCAATGGCGTCATGTATTCGTTCACGGACTGGAATGGTGTAACAGGAGAATTAAATTGGATCGGCTTTGATAACTATGTCCGTCTCTTTACGAGTGACGAGCAGTTTCAGCAGTCATTTTGGTTGACGACGAAATATACGGTCGTCGCCGTCATCTTAACGAATGTCGTCGGTTTCATCTTGGCGTTCTTATTGACACAAAATATTCGCACACGTAATTTCTTACGGACAATATTCTTTATGCCGAACTTAATCGGTGGATTGATTCTCGGATTCGTCTGGCAGTTCATCTATGTCAAAGGCTTTGCATCAATCGGTGAATTGACAGGGTGGAGCATATTTGAACTTCCATGGTTAGGAGATGCCCGAACAGGGTTCTGGGGTATCGTCATCGTTTCAATTTGGCAAGGTGGCGGTTACATCATGGTCATCTATATCGCGGCTCTACAAAACGTTCCTCAAGAGCTGATTGAAGCAGCAAAAATCGATGGTGCCAATCGTATATCGACGTTACGGAACATTACGTTGCCACTGATCATGCCGTCCGTCACGATTTGTCTGTTCTTAACGATTTCGTGGTCCTTCAAGTTATTCGATACGAACTTGTCACTAACGAATGGTGGACCCTTCAAATCGACCGAAATGCTTGCTTTAAACATTTACAAGGAATCGTTTACGAATAATAATCTTGGACTCGGTTCAGCGAAAGCAATCATCTTCTTCGTTGTTGTTGCGGCGATTACAGTCACTCAAGTCTATCTGACGAAAAAACGGGAGGTGGAAGCATGAGTACGGCACAACCGTTACCTACTCCGCAAGAGGAGAAACCAAAGCGCTCTAAAAAGGCGAGAGGTCGTTATTCACTCCGTCTTGGAACGGTCGAACTAGCAGCCTTATTGATGGGGCTTCTGTATATGATTCCGTTTTATTACGTCGTCTCGAATTCATTCAAGACGCAGGGAGATATCTTTACGAACACATCGGGTCTACCAAAGGAATGGATGACTTCCAACTATTCAGAAGCATGGGAAGCCATGAACTTCGGTAAAGTCTTTTTAAACTCCGTCATCATTACAGTCGGTGCTAATGCGGTCATCATCATCTTTTGTTCGATGGCAGCCTGGAAGCTTGTCCGGACGAAAACACGTTTGTCGACGATCATCTTCTTCTTGTTCGTTGCTGCGATGATCATTCCATTCCAATCAATCATGATTCCTTTATCGAAACTGTCTGGGGATCTTGGATTACAGAATAGTTATTGGGGACTGATTTTGATGTACCTTGGTTTTGGTTCTGGACTATCGATCTTCCTGTATCATGGTTTCATGAAGTCGATTCCTGAAGAAATCGAGGAGGCAGCAATCATTGATGGTTGTTCACAATGGGGTGTGTTCTGGCGCATCGTCTTCCCATTGCTCAAGCCGATTACAGTGACGATCATCATCTTGAACACGCTGTGGATTTGGAACGATTTCTTATTACCCTCGCTCATGTTACGAGATGTCGATTTACGGACGATTCCTCTCGCGACGTTTTACTTCTTCGGACAGTATACAAAACAATGGGACTTGGCTCTTGCCGGACTCGTGCTTGGGATCATTCCGTTGTTGCTATTCTTCTTCGCCCTGCAAAAACAGATCATTCAAGGGATTACAAGTGGATCAATCAAATAATTTTTGTAAGCGCGTTCTCGATTCTAGGAGAACGCTTTTTTATGTTTCATGCATCAGATTAATCTGATAACTTTTATTTTTTTTGAAAAAAAGGCTTTTCAAATACTTGCGACCTGTTGTACGATGTTCTCAATTCAATTGTAACAACGACGTTGAAGGGAAGAGTAACACCTTGTACGACCGTATAGCGAGCTGGGGATGGTGAGAGCCCAGTCGGAAGCAAGATGCGAAGAACCTCCCGGAGTCGCTACCCGAACCCGAATGTCAGTAGGCGTAGCCGGAGTTGCCTGTCCGTTATCATATGGCCGAAGATGAAGTGATTCGTCTTTTGAGTGAGCAACATCGTTGCTAACATGGGTGGTACCGCGGAACCGAGTCTTTCGTCCCATATTCTTGGGAAAGAAGGGCTCTTTTTTATGGCTTCTTTTTCAAAACACAATTGAGGAGGAACACCACCATGACAACACTCGTATCGATGAAACACACACAGGAAGCAATCACACTCGTAAAGAAACGCTTTGAGGAACGCTTTTCGACGACACTCGGATTAACACGTGTTGAAGCACCATTATTCGTAGAGAGCACACTCGGCGTCAACGACCATCTCAACGGCGTAGAGCGCATCATCCGCTTTGATGCACTAGATCACACGACAGATCTTGAAATCGTCCAATCCCTTGCGAAATGGAAACGTCAAGCGCTTCACACATACGGATTCGAAGCTGGAGAAGGATTATACACATTGATGCATGCGATTCGTCGTGATGAGATACTTGATGCGACACATTCCATCCACGTCGACCAGTGGGATTGGGAACGGGTCATTACGAAAGAACAACGGACGAGTGCCTATCTAAAAGAAACGGTACAAGCGATTTATGCAACGATTCGCCAAGTCGAGCAAGAAGTGGAAGCAGAGTATGGCATTTCAGCGATCTTACCAGAAACGATTCATTTCATGACAACACAAGAACTAGAGGATGCCTATCCAACGCTTTCAACAAAAGAACGTGAAACAGAGGTCACGAAGGCATACGGTGCTGTTTTCTTGATGCAGATTGGTGGCGCGCTTGCTTCGGGAGAGAAGCATGATGGTCGAGCGGCAGATTACGACGATTGGACACTCAACGGTGACATCTTAGTACATCACCCAGAAATCGGAGCATTTGAATTGTCTTCAATGGGAATTCGTGTTGACCGTGAAGCGCTATTAAAACAGACGTCCATCGCTCAAGAAGAGGATAAATTGGCTTTCCCGTTCCATCAAGGTGTGCTCGAAGAGCGTCTGCCGTTAACGATGGGTGGAGGGATTGGTCAATCACGTATGGCGATGTTCTTATTGAAGAAACGTCATATCGGCGAAGTCCAAGCTTCTGTCTGGTCGGAAGAGACTCGTAAAAGTCTTCAAGCTGAAGGTATCCACTTGCTCTAACATATATATAGTAAGAAAGCGTCAAAGGAATGATATTTTAAGTAACGAAGAGCACACTTCCATTCGGAAGTGTGCTCTTTTTTTAAAGGTCATAAGACCTCAGGCGGAGGAAAAGCGTGTCAATTCTTGATAGAATGGGGATAACAATAAATAAGAAAGAGGTGAAAGCATGTCTTCTCTATTAATCGTCGGAATACTCATCCCCATTTTGTTCATTGCGTTTCTTTGGTTCAACATTAAAGGTTTACGCACAATGTGGCGGGATTATAAACGGACAGGCTCAATCGTTGCACTCGGCTTTTTCATTGTCGGGGTCATCGGAATTTTCACAGGTGTCTGGACAACTCTAGTCGTCATCATTTATTATCTCCTCCGTCCAGCGAGAGGATGAACGGAGGGTTACTCGTATGTTGGAATGGTTATTTTCGGCCGGAGAATCCAATCTCTGGCTGTTTTTAGGAATCATGATCATTGGTCTTGGAACAGAATTGATTCCAGCAGAAGTCGGATTACCGCTACTCGGTTTATATGTATCGAACGGAACAGTCAGTTGGACAATTGCTGTTCTCGTCGGCTTTCTAGGGAGTTTGATGGGGGCGACAGTCTTTTATCTCTTAGGACGTTACGCAGGTCGTCCAATCCTTGTACGATACGGAAAATGGTTACTGATCAAAGAAAAAGAAATTGAGCAGGGTGAGCGAATCGTCGGAAAGTATGGAACATGGTCTGCGTTATTTGGACGATTCTTCCCTGTCGTTCGTTCAGTCGTCTCGATTCCCTGTGGTCTGTTTGGTCTGTCATTCAAGCGCTATCTACTCGCTTCAAGTATTGGATTATTTCCGGTCTCTTTCTTTTACATCTGGGTCGGGGAGCGATTCGGAGTAAAGCGAGCGGAGTCAATGCTTAAAGGGCTAGAGCAGGAGTTATGGTGGATTTTAGGCGGAATCGTCGTAATCCTCGGCGGGTACATCCTGTATCGTCGCTCTAAAGCGAAACAACACGGACAGACGCAAGACGTAAAAACGAAGCAACAGAATAAATGAAGGGGTCGACAAAAAGTCAGTCTCTACAAAGATAAGGGTGGCAGAATGATGATCTGCCACCCTTACCTCATAAAAAAGGACTCGTCACACGCGACACCTACAGGAAAGGGCGTGAAAAGACGAGTCCTTCTTTTTTTGAGTAAGCCCGGGATTCAAGCAGGAGGAAACAAGAATCGCTTCAGCGACTTAATACGATGTTTAGGCGTCAGCAGTAACAGTTGATCATTGCCTTCAAGAGCAGTGTCGCCACGGGGAGTAATGATATGATCATCGCGAATGATGGCGGTAATCAAAAACTCTTGCGGTAGATCGATTTCTGATATCGTCGTTCCGATGAACGGATGGGACATCGGTAACGTCAATTCAATGATTTCTGCGTTCGGTTTACCGATCGACATGAACTCAATGACCGTATGGATAGCAGAAGTCTGTGTCTCGTTGAGACGTAACCGTTCGGAAAGGAATGTCAACATACTCCCTTGAATCAGTGTCGATAGTAGAACTGTAAAGAACACGATATTGAAAATCATCGATGCATTCTCGATGTCGGCAACGAGTGGGTATGTCGCAAGAATGATCGGTACCGCTCCTTTTAGACCAGCAAAAGAAATAAAGACCTTCTCTTGCCACGAATAACGAAACGGCAATAAGCTAATCCAAACGGACAGCGGTCGAGCAATGAAAATCAAAATCAACGCAAGGGCAACGGAAGACAGGATAACCCGGATATCGAGCAATTGTTTCGGGAAGACGAGCAACCCGAGAACAATGAACATTCCGATTTGAGCTAGGTGCGCCATACTCATCGTAAAGCGGACGAGCGTCTGACGGTAGACGAGTTCATGATTACTGATATAGATTGCTGTCACATAAACGGCGAGAAATCCACTAGCATGAAATGTATCAGCTAACCCAAAAGACAAGAAAGCAAACGACATGAGTAAAATCGGATAAAAGCTCGAGGAAGATAAATCAATCCGATTGATCAAGGTTGAAGCTGTCCATCCAATGAATAGACCGATTAAAAGCCCCATCGACATTTCCCAAACGAGTGAACCGAGTCCCATCAAGAGTGATGCTTCTTCAGGATTCGTCACGAATTCAAGGAATAAGACGGTCAAAAAGACAGCCATGGGGTCATTCGTTCCAGATTCAACTTCGAGTGTTGACCCTACCTTACGTCGGATCGGTTGTCCACTTAAGACAGAAAAGATGGCAGCAGCATCCGTCGATCCTACGATTGCGCCAAGTAAAAAGGCATTCGCCCAACTGAAGCCAAGAATGTAATGGGAGGCCACTGCAACGATGGAAGTAGCAATGAAGACTCCGAACGTTGCAAGAGAAAGCGAAGGTGCGAGCTCGTGTCGCACTTCTTTCCACGCTGTTTGCAGACCACCTTCAAACAAAATGATGATCAGAGCGACAGTTCCAAGAAGCTGGGCAAGTTCCGCATCGTCAAAGCGAATGAAACCCGTAATATCACTTCCGGCAATCATACCAAGAGCGATAAAAATCAATAGAGCAGGAATATTCAGACGACTTGATAACTTCGTCGTCCACACAGCGGCGAACAATAGTATACCAATCAATAAAATCGTGAATTGTAAGGACATGGCATCAAGCTCCTATTCAATAAAGAATCTTCTAGTTTCATGATACAACAATCCCGATGAAAAGACTCGGATAACGATTGTTCAATATTTTCCACCACACCGGACAACTTTCTCTCTCTTCATTGCAAGCGTTTTCATTTATTGTGAAGGTATAGCACGTAAATGAAACGAAATCAGGGAGGGAATCCGAATGCGTAAAAGAAGATGGGCAGCATTACCTGTCGTCACAACGGCGATGGTCGTCGCTTTGGCAGCATGTGGTGGCGGTACATTGAATAGCGATGACTCGAAAGATAGTGATTCAAAAGATGGTAAGACGCTCAACGTATTCCAATTCAAGGCTGAAATCGCAAAAGACATGGAAAAAATGGCAAAAGCGTATGAGAAGGAGACGGGGACGAAAGTCGTCGTACAAACAGTTGGTGGTGGATCGGATTATGGTGCTGCCTTGAAGTCGCAGTTTGCCTCTGGGAATGAACCGGATGTCTTTAACAACGGTGGCTTTACGGAAGCAAAAACATGGCAGGATAAATTAGAAGATTTGTCAGACGAAAAATGGGTCGGTGATCTAACGGACCTATCAAAAGAGCCGATGACGATTGATGGAAAGTTATACGGCATGCCGATGAACCTTGAAGGATACGGCTTCATCTACAACAAAGATATCTTCAAAAAAGCAGGCATCACAGAGCTTCCAAAAACATTAACGGAATTAACGGATGCATCTAAAAAGTTGAAAGCAGATGGTGTGACACCGTTTTCGATCGGATATGGAGAGTGGTGGATTCTTGGAAACCACCTAATGAACATTCCGGTCGCACAGCAGGATGATCCAGATCAGTTCATCGCGGACTTGAATGCTGGAAAAGCTAAATTCGAAGATAACAAACAGTTCAAGGAATTCATGAATCTATTTGATTTGACAATTAAGTACGGGAATAAAAATCCGTTAACGACGGATTACAACACACAAGTTTCTCAGTTCGCTGAAGGTAAGACAGCGATGATTCAACAAGGGAACTGGGCACAGCAATTGATCACAGATGTGAATCCGGATATCAATATGGGCTTCATCCCGATGCCAATCAATGACGATAAAGAAAAAATGGATCGTCTCCCTGTTGGCGTACCAAATAACTGGGTCGTCAATAAAAACTCGAAGAATAAAGCAGAAGCGAAAAAATTCCTCGAGTGGATGGCGACATCTGATACAGGAAAAGACTACATGGTCAACAAATTCAAATTTATTCCGGCCTTCAAATCAATCGAAGCAAAAGATTTAGGACCGCTTGCGGATGATATCCAAGCGTACTCGAAAGCTGGTAAAACGATCTCATGGAACTGGTTCAAGTATCCGGATGGTGCAGTAAACGAGTTTGGTGCGATCATGCAGGCATACGTCGGTAAGCAAAAAACAGCTGACGAGATGCTACAAGATTTCACGAAAACATGGGACAAAATGAAGAAATAAGAAGTGATTCAAAAAAACATGCCTATTCCGATCAACTGACGGAACAGGCATGTTTTTTATTATAGGAAAAATAATTGGATGAAGAAGAGAAGCGCAAATACATAGATGAGTGGATGGACGCGCTCTTTTTGGATGGCTTTCATGATCGGATAAACGATGAAGCCGAATGCGATACCGGTTGCAATGCTACCGGATAACGGCATGATCAAGATGACAAGGAAAGCTGTGAAAGCTTCACTGAAATCATTCCATTGAATCTGTTTGATATTTTGAATCATAAAGGCACCGACTAGAATCAACGCGGGTGCGGTAATCGCTGGAACACTCGAAATCGATTGAACGAACGGTCCAAAGATGGCAGATAATGCGAAGAGTATCCCGACCGTCACGGACGTGAGTCCAGTCCGACCACCCGCAGCAACACCTGCTGCAGATTCTACATAAGCAGTTGTTGGACTTGTTCCGAACAAGGAACCGGCAACCATCGCAGTCGAATCAGATAATAGTGCGCGTTCACTATTTTTCAATGATCCATCTTCTTCAATCAATCCAGCTTGTTCACCGACAGCGACCATCGTACCTGTCGTGTCAAACATCGTTACGAGCACGAAGGAGAGGACGCCGCTGAATAGCCCGTACTGAAATACGTCCTGAATGGCGTTGAACGGATTAGTGATGATCAATCCTTCCGGTAACGTTGGTAACGCGACGAAGGAATCTGAGAACTTTAATTCACCTGTCAAAAATGCGATCACACCAGAAAGGATCATGGCGTAAAGGATAGCTCCTGGTACCCGTTTGATCGTCAAGATCGCAGCAACTAATAACCCGATGAGTGTGATCAGCGCTTCTGGTGACGTCAAGGCACCAATCGTGACCAGTGTATCTTCACTACCAATGAGAATTCCTGACATCTTGAGACCAAGTGAAGCGATGAAGAGACCGATTCCACCCGTGATGGCAAGCTTTAAGGTCATCGGAATGATTTCGATCAGTTTCGTACGGATCGGCGAGAGTGACAACAATAAGAAGATGACACCAGCGACGAACACGACTGAAAGTGCTGTTTGATATGGAATTTTTTCACCGACGACAAGTGTATATGTGAAATACGCGTTGAGTCCCATTCCGGGTGCGACTGCGATCGGTAGATTCGCATAGAACCCCATTAAAAGTGTACCGATCAATGTAGCGATGATCGTCGCAGAAAAAGCTTGGGCTTGAGGGATACCGGCATCTGCTAAAATCGTCGGATTGACGAGCAAAATGTATGCCATCGTAATAAACGTTACAAATCCGGCTTGGATTTCACGTTTTACGGTTGTTTGGTGTGCGGCAAGTTTAAACATGAATAAAAGAACCACCTTCATAACAAATTGATTAAAAGACGAACATTGATGATATTATAGTAAAATTCATTCGGAATCAAGTCGAAAGAAAAAATAATTTATTATTGCAATCCTGAAAGAGAATATCAGGAAATGATGTAAGCGAATTCAAGGTTATGATACGATTGATTACAAGAAAAAGGATGGGGGCGCCTTTTATGAAAAGTATCCGGACACGTTTGATTCGCCTCGTTGTCTTAGCGATCTTAATTCCGACAGCCCTCGCGACTTCGATTTCCTATCTTTATGTACGACACCAGAACATCGAACAGGCAGAACATTCTAGCCTGAACGTGTTGACTCGGGGAAATACACAGGTGACTCATTATATAGAGGATATTCGACGTCTATCAACGAGTTTATATGCGAATCGCTCGTTGATGAACATCATGCGTGTCGGAGCGGATCAGGAACTAGACGAATCCGATGGAGTCGTCTCGCGGGCGATGTTAGGTCTATTTTTATCCCGACAGGATATTGAGCAGTTACATTTCGTCATCTTGAATGGCTATTCAGAGTATTCGGTTTACAATATGAAAACGACGAGTCGAGGAACATTTGATTGGATGCAAGAAACGGATTATTTTCGATTAATGAAACAAAAAAACAGTTGGTTGATTGACGGAGCTCACCCGATCGAACCGTACAATGTGCATACGATGATTCTCGATGAGAAACAAGTCGTCAGTTTTCGTTATCGGATTGATCGTGTCGAGACGGATGAGCCGCTTGGGTTCCTCTCAGTCGATATTCCGGTTCGGGTATTTGAACAGCAATTAAAATTGTTCGAGAATGATCCGGATGAGTCGCTGTGGCTGATGACCGATCAACGTGTTCTGGCACAGACTGGAGCAAAGATGGACCTACCTACCGACCAATTCACTGGACAGAGCGGAAGTCTACGTGTCGGAAAATCGTTCATCGTCTACTCGAAAACGATGACGAACGGAATCCCGTTGACACTGATCAAACGGATTCCTTATGCATCCGTCATCCAAGGGGCAAACGAGACGGCATTGATTCTCGTACTGATTGGTCTCGCTTCTCTTATCGTCATGATTATTGCCGCGAGTCTGGTTGCCATGCAAATCACGAAACCGATTAAACAGTTGACGGCAAACGTCTGGCGAGTCGAACAGGGTGATTTATCGGCACCGTTCGTTGCCACGACGAATGACGAGATTGGATTACTCAATCGTCAGTTCCAACGCATGATTCAACGGATCGATCGTTTGATTAAACGGGAATATCGATTGGCGCTCGAAAATCGGACGAATGAGCTTCGAGCCTTACAATCTCAACTCAATCCTCACTTTTTATTCAACGCCTTGCAATCGATCGGAACGACGACGTTACAAGGGGACCGGAAGATCGCGTACCGCTCCATCACCGGATTATCGCAAATGATGCGTTACTCGATGAACAATGAACAAACGATCGTAACGTTAAAACAAGAAGTCGATCATCTTCAAGCATACATCCGTCTGCAACAGCAACGTTTTCCTGAGCGATTCCGTTATATCGTCGACGTCCCTTGGCACCTCAATGACATTGAAGTACCAAAGATGATCTTACAACCGTTTGCTGAAAACTATTTCAAACACGGCTTCCGTCAACAATTAGCGGCGACAGAAAACTATCTTGCCTACAAAGTACGGACGGATGGTGGACGTCTCATCATTCAAATCGAGAATAGCGGTGCCGTCCTTGAAACAGGACGACTTGAAGAAATTGATCGAAAAATGCGTATGCATCGTAGTCCAGAGGATCTCGAGACGAGCGGGATCGGTCTCCACAATATCTACGAACGTCTCTTGATATTTTACGGGGAGGAAGCAAGTATGACCCTCTCTTCTCCAGTGACGGAGGGAGGATTCAAAATCGTGATTCGGATTCCATATGAAAAGGGGGATTTGGCATGAACGTATTGATCGTAGATGATGAACGACATGTACGAGAAGCGGTCAAACTGCTCGGAGAATGGGACAGATGGCGTGTTTCAAACCTATACGAGGCGGAACATGGGGAAGAGGCAAAACGTTTACTGGATACCGGAACGATCGATTTAATGCTGACCGACGTCGAAATGCCTGGACTGGACGGATTAACGTTACTGGAATGGACAAAAAATCATCATCCAAAGGTCGTCACGATCGTGCTGACAGGGTATGATGATTATACGTATATGCGGCGTGCCATTTTGCATCAATCCTTTGATTATTTATTGAAGCCAGTTGATCCAGATGTACTCAATGATGCCTTGTCCCGCGCGATGGAATGTATCCATCCGGTAGTGGAATCAGGGGAAGCGATTGATCAAATCGCAAAATACATCGAAACGCATTATGCGGAAGAATTGACACTACAATTCATGAGCGAACGGTTTTACTTGAGCCGAGAGTATATATCACGGCGCTTCAAACAGCGTTTTTCTGTTAACTTATCTGATTACATTCAAACAATTCGTTTGAATCGGGCGAAGGAATTGTTGAGCGAGACGGAAGCGCGTATTTATGAAATTGCGCTTGAAGTCGGATATCAGGACGATAAGTATTTTCGGAAAGTGTTCAAAAAACAATTCGGTGTCACACCGAACGAGTTTCGTGAATTGTTGTCGATTTAAACGACTATCGAGGAGGAATCGTACATGAGTGTACACATTAACGCAGCTGAAGGACAAATCGCCGAAACGGTCTTACTTCCAGGAGATCCGTTACGGGCTAAATACATCGCCGAGACGTTTTTAGAGGATGTTGTTCTCTACAATGAAGTTCGAGGAATGTATGGTTTTACAGGTACTTATAAGGGTAAAAAAGTTTCTGTTCAAGGAACAGGTATGGGTGTACCATCGATGTCAATCTATGCGAACGAACTCGTTCAGTCGTATGGTGCGAAAAACTTGATTCGTGTCGGTACTGCTGGTGGCATTACTCCAGACGTTAAAGTCCGCGATGTCGTTATCGCAATGAGTGCTTCACATGACATGGCACAAAACCGCGCTCGTTTTAACGGATTAGACTACGCACCGACAGCGTCTTTTGATCTGTTGCATAAAGCCTATACAGCCGCAAAAGAACAAGGCATCGATGCAAAAGTCGGTCAAATCTTCACGACGGATCAGTTCTATCAAGATGATTTTCATCATTTCAAAAAATGGGCAGATTTCGGATGCCTCGCAATCGAGATGGAAGCAGCAGGACTGTATACGCTCGCTGCGAAACATAAGGTAAATGCATTGACGATTTTGACGATTTCGGATCATCTGTTGACAGGGGAAGAAACGACATCGGAAGAGCGTCAAACGACATTCAACGACATGATGAAAGTCGCGCTCGAGACAGCGATTCAATTATAAAGAGCAAGACGGAGAATCCTCTCCGTCTTTTTTCATATCGAAAAAGAGATATGGTAAGATGAAGGCAGTGTTATAGACCAGTTAAAGGAGAGATTCTCGGATGGAAACAACGATGACAGAGACAGATCTTTCAGAACGCTTGCAATTACAACGGCACTTTTTCCGGACAGGGGCAACACGCAGTCTAGCCTTCCGCTTAAGTATGTTAACGTTCTTACGCCAAGCAATCGAAACACATGAAGTGGCGATTTATGAGGCATTAAAACAAGATCTCAATAAAGGACAGCATGATGCGTTCACGACGGAAATCGGATTCGTTTACGGAGAGATTCAACGGATGGAGAGACAACTCCGTCGACTGGCAAGACCAAAACGTGTCACAACACCGCTTCTGCATATCGGGTCGAAAAGTGAAATCCAATACGAACCTTATGGCAATGTGCTTGTGATTGCACCATGGAACTATCCCTTCCAGCTCGCACTTGCTCCTGTCATTGGTGCGATTGCAGCCGGGAATACGGTCGTCCTTAAACCATCCGAGTTGACACCGAATGTCTCTCGCGTATTACGAGAAGTCTTTGAAACGGCATTCCATGAACGATTCGGAATCGTCATAGAAGGGGATGCTGAAGTCAGCAGTGCCTTATTAAACGAGCGTTTTGACTATATCTTCTTTACGGGTTCCACACGCGTCGGAAAAATCGTACATCAGGCTGCGGCGAAGCACCTGACGCCAGTCACGCTTGAACTAGGTGGAAAATCTCCGACGATCGTGCACAAGGATGCAGAACTTCGTCTAGCAGCGAAGCGGATCGCATGGGGAAAATGGTTGAATGCGGGACAGACATGTATCGCTCCGGATTATGTATTGATTCATGAAGACGTCAAAGAACGCTTCTTACAACTGATAGAAGAAGAAGCCTTCAAACAGTACGGAAACGGCGTAGGCGTCTCTTCATACGTTAAAATCGTATCGGACGATCATTTGAATCGTTTAAGCAATTATTTAACGCAAGGAACGATTGAATTCGGTGGACAAGTGGATCCGGAAACACGCAAGATGGCGCCGACCGTCATGACTGGTGTAGCGAAGGATGCTCCATTGATGCAAGACGAAATCTTCGGACCGATCCTACCGGTGTTAACATACCATGAAATTGAAGAAGTTATTACATTCGTCAACGATCGTGATAAGCCGCTTGCGCTTTATCTATTCACAGAGAATAAAGCCATCGAGCATCGCGTCCTTGAGCGAATTTCGTTTGGTGGTGGATGCGTCAATGACACATTGATGCATGTCGCACAGCACCACTTACCATTTGGTGGAGTCGGAGCGAGTGGAATGGGTGGATATCATGGCAAATATAGTTTCGAGACGTTCAGTCATCGGAAAGGAATCGTCAAAAATACGACGGCATTTGATTTACCGTTCCGCTACATGCGAACAAATAGCAATTCCAAATGGATGCGCTTTTTGTTATGATGAGCTGTGATTAATTGACTTAAGAAGGAGCTCTTCACTTGAAAGATCAAGTAAAACAGTGGATGAAACGAACAGGCTTGATTGAACGCGGTCTTCGTACCGTCATGAGAGTCTTTACATGGTTGCCACAAAAACGTAAGCGAATTCTTTTCGAGAGTTTTCTCGGAAAACAATATAGTGACAGTCCGCGTGCCATTTACGAATTGATGCGCGCGATGCATCCGGAGTGTGAGTTGATTTTCAGCAAGCAACGAGGTGTTGCATTTCCACCAAATGTCAAGACAGTAGATCGGTTGACGTTCCGCTGGATTTATTTACTTGCGACGTCACGGGTCTGGGTATCAAACAGTCGGTTACCGGGTTGGTTGATCAAACCGGAAAAAACGTTTTATCTCCAAACTTGGCATGGCACACCGCTCAAGAAACTAGCGCTTGATATGGATGATGTCCAAATGGCGAATACGACAACCGCACGATATAAACAAGGATTTAAGCAGGAAGCAGCAAAATGGTCTAGCTTAGTTTCACCCAATGCCTATTCCAGTTCAATATTTAGACGGGCATTTGCATTTGAAGGTGAGATGCTAGAAATTGGGTATCCTCGAAATGATATATTTTATCAAGAGGCGCGACATGCTAAAATCAAAGAAGCAGTATATCGCCACTATGATATTGATCATTCAAAAAAAGTCTTATTGTATGCACCAACTTGGCGAGATAATGCATTCGAAGGTCAAGGGAAATATTCATTTGAGCTGCCTTTTTCGCTAAATGAATTTGAAAAGCGATTTGGGGATGAATACGTTCTGCTTGTCCGAATGCACTATTTAGTTGGAAGTCGTCTCGACGTCACTGCTCCATCCGTTCGAAATACATCGGACTACCCGGATATCGCGGAGCTTTATCTGGCATCGGACGCCTTGATCACGGATTATTCTTCTGTCATGTTTGATTTTGCGCACTTATCTCGTCCGATTTTATTCTATACGTATGATTTAGAACATTATCGAGATCAATTGCGTGGGTTTTACTTCGATTTTGAGCAGGAGGCACCGGGACCATTGTTGTCGACTGAAACGGCACTGTTTGAAGAGCTGGACCAGTTAGATGATTGGCACACACGGTATGCATCAGCATTTCGAGCGTTCCAAGAGACGTATTGTCAATGGGATGATGGACAGGCTTCAGAACGGGCAATGAAGACGATCATAAAGAGAATTCACGGATAAAAGGGAGAGCAGAATCATGAAGAAGGTTATTACGTACGGAACATTTGATTTATTACACTGGGGTCATATCAACATCTTAAAACGCGCAAAAGCGATGGGAGACTATCTTATCGTTGCGATTTCAACGGACGAATTCAATCGTTTGAAACATAAGCAGTCCTACCATAATTTCGAGAATCGGAAGATGATTCTTGAAGCTATCCGTTATGTGGATGAAGTCATTCCGGAAAACAGCTGGGATCAAAAAGTAGAAGATGTGAAGAAGCATAACGTCGACCTCTTCGTCATGGGTGATGATTGGAAAGGCGAGTTCGACTTCTTAAAAGAGCATTGTGAAGTCGTTTACCTTAGCCGAACTGAGGGTATTTCTACGAGTCAGATTAAATCGGAATTAGCTTCGAAGTGATTGAAGAGGAGACCACACGACGACGTGCGGTCTTTCTTCGTAGAAGGGCAGGATGAAAGTGGTTAGAGAAGGAATCGTATGGGTCTATTTATTGTTGTTTCGTATTTGTTATGGTGTCTTTCGGTTGTTACCGCTTCGCCCCGTCACTTTATTTTGGATGACATACGGGGATAACGCAAAACCTGTTAATGATCGCTTGGCGCAGGAATTGCCAAATGAGAAACGGTATCTTGTATATGATCACCATTTCATGAAGCAGCCGGATTTATGGAAGTCAGACCGAATGCTTCGCTTTCGTCGATTACGGTTCGTCAGACTCGCATATTTACTTGCGACCTCCCGGACGGTTTTCGTCGATAATTATGTTGCGGAATTCAGTGTTGCTAAAACGCGACGTGGAACACGACGTATCCAGCTATGGCATGCCGGCGGAACGTTAAAGCAGTTTGGACTAACTTCTTCGAAAAGCCTGTTCGTATCGGAACGGATACGAAATCGGTTCCGACGTGTCTATCAGGAATATGGTGATTTCATCGTGCCGGGGATGCGTTGTGCGACACAATTCATGGCACCGCATGATTTAAAACGATCTCATTTTAAACCGTTCGGCATGCCGCGGACGGATTATTGGTATGATGAGGTTCAGCGGGAACATCGGGCGCTTGATTTAAAAGAACGTTATGTAAAACCCGACCGCCGGATTCTATTGTATGCCCCGACTTACCGCGAATATAAAGGAACGGAAGATCACACGATTCAACAATTTGAACAACTGGCTAAAACAGGCTGGACGATTCTTGTTAAGTTACATCCGACGATCCGAGCGCTTTCGACCTATCGTTCCGCCCATATACATCTTGTGGATGACACGTATCAGATCAATGATTATTTGCTCATCACGGATGTTCTGGTGACCGACTATTCATCGATTCCATTTGAAAGCTGTCTTCTTGAGATTCCAACGTTCTTATACACACCGGACATCGATACATATCGACAACTACCAGGACTTGTCGATCAGTATCCGAAACCATTACCGGTGCGACAGACGGAGCAGATGGCGCAATTGATGGAGTGGATCGTGTCTGACGCGATACTTGAAGAGTGCCGTCAGCACATGCAGGAATTCCAAACAAGTTGGTATGATCACCCACCAGGTCAAGCAGTTGAACGAATCGTTCATCATTATTACGGAACAGGTATGTGATACTATATCTGACGATTGCTTTAGTTTTAGAAAGCGGTCGTCAGATACTTTTCAAAAATAATGTGAAACATTGAACAAAGTTTGACAATCTTTTGAAAATCCATTCTTTTGAACTGTGATGTTCTATACTAAAAGCAGAAGAAAAGGAGAGGAGAAATGGATATGCTGACTTGTGGAACGACTGAAGCAAATACGTTCATCTTATCACCTGAGACAAGAACGTTACTAGAGAGCTTCATGACGGAAACGACGTTCAAAAAGGATTCCATCGTTTGTTGGGAAGGGGAAATGAACGACAAGTTGTTTTATGTGAAACAAGGAGGCGTCAAACTATCGAAGTTGACGAAAAAAGGCAGTCCATTACTCATGTTCTTATATTTCAAAGGGGATCTATTTGGTGAATTTGATGTAGGAGAAGCTTTTCCGAGTTCATACAGTATCGAGACGATGGAGGATAGTATCATCGGTTTCCTCTCAAAAGAAAAATTAGAGGAACTCATGAGAAAGGATGGTACTTTTGCGCTTGAGATCATGCGGTGGCAAGCATTGATGCGGAAACAAACGGAGACTAAATTGCGCGACTTGCTATTGTTCGGAAAACCGGGTGCATTAGCTTCGACGTTACTTCGTCTCATCGCGATGGAAGGGGAACAAGTAGGAGAAACCTACCGTCTTGCAAAACGTCCATCCGATGGGGAGTTTGGTCAATTGATTGGCGCACCGCGTGAAACGGTCAATCGGATGTTCTCCCAGTGGAAAAAAGAAGGTGTCATTTCGATGACGCCAAAAGAAATCATCATTCATGATGCACAATATCTGCGTGATCTGTGTCATTGTGAAGGATGCCCAGCAGGTGTTTGTCGAATTTAATAGATAGTGTACAAACAATTCAAACGTGAAGCAGAATTTTCTGTCTCATGTATGGATTGTTTTTTTTGTAGATGAGTCGTGCCTCCTTCTCTTGTTCAGATGTGAACTTTTTGTGTGTTTTTAGAAAGAAAAGTGCGGATTCTTCACATTTGAAGTGATATATATCACAGTTTCCGAACTTGCTGAATTCTTACAATAAAGACAAGTTCAAAGCAGGAGAGGAGTAATCACCATGGACCAAAAATCAGAATCAAACCTCAAAGGAACATTTATTGCCGTCCTGATCGTAGCAGGTATCATCATTGGGATGTGGAGCTCAATCTTTCTATTATTCTTATCACGGTAAGGGGGAGTCACAATGCATATTCATCGTCTAGAAAAAATCTGGCTGATTTTTGGAGCAGTGATGCTTGGCGTCTTTTTAACCATCATCGGCGTATCCGCTTTTGCATCCGGAAATCAACCGCCATCCGATGCAACATTGATTGATCCGACGAAAGTTGATCAAACGAAACCATTCGACAAGCCAGGACTAAAAAAAATCGATGACGACCGATACGAAGCGATCATCGTCGCACAAGCGTTCCAATTCACACCAAAAGATATGGTCATTCCCAAAGGGGCAACGGTTGATTTTTTGGTGACATCAAAAGATGTCGTCCATGGCTTTGAAATTGTCAAGACGAATGTCAATATGATGGTCGTTCCTGGTCATATCAATTCCATTGAATATACATTCAAGGAAGCTGGCGAGTATTTGGTCGTCTGTAATGAATACTGTGGATCGGGTCATCATATGATGGCAACCAAAATCAAGGTGGTGGAATAAGATGAATGCCATTTCAAAAAAATTAAGACAGTTCGAGATGGAGCGTGGTCTGCCTGCTACCGTCATCGGAATTAAGGAAGCGAAGCTCGCTTTCGCACATGTTAGTTTTTCGCTCGTTGCCTTATTGATTGGTGGTTTATGTGGATTGTTGCAAACGATGGTGCGGACAGGTGTCATTCCAGAAATTGCTGGAGTCGGCTACTATGAGCTTCTCACTGCCCACGGGTTAATGCTTGCGATCGTCTTTACGACATTATTCATATTTGGATTACTGTTTTCATTTTTAGGTCAATCCTTTGGACGTTTCGAAGACTTTCCTCGACGTCTCGGGTGGGTTGGATTCTGGTTCATGATCCTTGGTGTCATCCTCGTCACATGGATGGTACTTGCAGGAGAAGCTTCCGTCCTCTATACATTCTATGCACCACTCAAGGCACATCCAGTATTTTATATTGGACTCGTCATCTTCGTCGTCGGAACGTGGATTGCTTCTGGTGCCATGTTCCGTATGTATGCTGATTATAAACGGGAACACCCTGGCGTTCATCCACCACTTCAAGCATACATGAGTATTATGACTGCCTTATTATGGGTGGTTGCGACACTCGGAGTAGCAGCGACGATTCTTTTTCAGCTCCTTCCCTTATCCCTTGGTTGGACGGATAAGGTCGGAATCGAGCTATCCCGGACGCTATTTTGGTACTTTGGTCATCCACTCGTCTATTTCTGGTTGTTACCTGCCTACATCGTCTGGTATACAGTCATCCCGAAAATCGTTGGTGGAAAGGTTTTTTCTGACGCGTTAGCACGTATGTCATTTTTATTGTTCCTCCTCTTTTCGTTCCCGGTTGGTTTTCACCATCAATTGTTAGAGCCGGGGATTTCTGCTTTTTGGAAGTATGTCCAAGTCGTCTTAACGTTCCTCGTCATCATTCCATCATTGATGACAGCCTTCTCGATGTTTGCGACTTTTGAGTTGGCGGGTCGTCGGAAAGGGGCGACCGGGGTATTTGGTTGGGTGAAAAAAATGCCGTATCGCGATGTACGTTTTCTTGCACCGTTCATCGGGATGTTGTTCTTCATTCCTGCAGGTGCAGGTGGTGTCATCAACGCATCCCATCAACTAAACATCATCGTTCACAATACGTTATGGGTCACAGGACACTTTCATATCACGGTCGGTGCCGCTGTGGCATTGACGTTCTTTGGAACGGCTTACTGGCTTGTCCCGCTCTTACGTGGTCGAACGTTAACAGCGGCAATGAATCGTCTTGGGCTTATTCAAACGGCTGCCTGGACGATCGGAATGCTCTTCATGTCGACAGCAATGCATATCTCAGGTCTACTCGGTAATCCACGACGGACGGGTCCTGCCGCCTACTTCAAAGATTCGATCGTCGCTGACTGGATTCCATATCATGTCGCCATGGCAATTGGTGGGACGATTTTATTCATCTCGATTCTATTGTTCTTGTATGCGATGTTCCAACTTGCATTTCGTACACCAAAAGGAACGGAAGAATTTCCGATTGCTGAAACGGAAGAAGAGGCGATGGCAACGCCACTCTTCTTTGAAAATTGGAAGCTATGGATTTTTGTAACGTTCGCTTTGATTGCGTTTGCGTACACAGTACCGATTTGGCATATGATTGAAAACGCCCCTCCAGGCGCTCCGGGATGGAAGCTTTGGTAATCGTTTCGTACAACATCAAAACCCCGAACGGTCTCTGACTAAGAGACGATTCGGGGTTTTTGGCATGCGCTTAAAGAATAAGTAATGAAGGGCTAAATCTTATTTGACGAGATTATGCTTGAAGGCATAGACGACAGCTTGTGTACGGTCTACGACATCTAGTTTTGATAAGATGTTCGAGACATGTGTTTTGACGGTTTTTAAGGAAATGAATAATTCGTCCGCAATCTCTTGGTTCGCCATACCACGAGCCATCAATTGAAGAACTTCCTGCTCACGTTCCGTTAAATCATCATGTAAGTGTGTCGTAGGACGACGAAGACGTTCCATCATTTTACCGGTCACTTGTGCTGCCATGACGGATTGACCGTTTGCTGTCTTGCGAATCGCTTCTGCGATGTCAAAGGCGCTAGCTGTCTTTAAAACGTAACTCATCGCACCCGCTTCAATGACAGGATAGACTTTCTCGTCATCAAGAAAACTCGTCACGACGAGAATTTTTGCTTCCGGCCAGTCTTTGCGGATCAACCGGGTTCCTTCGACGCCATCAACTGGCTCCATCACTAAATCCATCAAGATGACATCCGGTCGGTGTTCGAGCGCCAGCAAGGCTCCCACTTGACCATCCGAAGCTTCAGCGACGACCTCGATGTCTGGTTGTGTGGAAAGGAAAGCAGACACACCGGCCCGGACCATCTCGTGGTCATCTACTAATAATACGCGTATCATACTTGCACCATCCGATCTTTTCTAAGTTTTACTTCGATTTGGGTTCCTTGTCCAGGAACACTGACGAGACGAATCGTTCCACCCATCTCAGCCGTTCGTTCTCGCATCGAATTGATGCCATAAGAGGCAAGTTTTTTTTCATCAACAACAAATCCAACACCATCATCATTCATGCTCAGGATAATTGTTTCGTTGAATTCTCGGAGCTCGATATCCATATGGGACGCTTTCGCGTGACGTAAGGCATTCGTTAATCCTTCTTGAACGATCCGGAACAACTCGTTTTCGATTTGTCGTGGGAGTGACATCTCTTCTAACTTCCAACTCAATTGTGTGGACTGCTTTCTAGATAATTCTTCGAGCAGTTGAGAAAGTCCTTGTTGTAACGTCATCCCTTCGAGTTCGACGGGGCGAAGTTGAAGTAAGAGCGAACGCATTTCAGACTGTGCCGTTTGTGCCATCGTCTCGACCATTTCGATTTGTTTGGCAGCAGCTTCAGGTTGAGACAAAATCGTCTGTTTGGCTGCTGTCGTCATCATCGAGATGGCATAAAGTTGTTGTGAAACGGAGTCGTGTAAATCACGTGCGAGTCGCTTGCGTTCTTCGGTGACAGCTTGAATCCGTACCTGTTCGACGTGCTGCGGACGCGTGCTGATCTTTTGAACGGTCTCGACTTGCTCGTCAATACGTTTTCCAATTCGTGACAGGCGTGTCAACGTATGAAAATAGGGACCGGGAACAATTGTGACATCTTTTCCTTGCTCCAGTTCGATGATGGCAGTCGTGACACGCTTGAAGTCACGACGCAAGAAAAAATAATGCATGCTACCGATAGCAAGCGGCAGTAGTAATGAGAGTCCGATGACGAGTAAAAGGACAGGAAAGTCTTGCTGACGGACGAAGAGAACATGCCAATCGACTTGGCGTGTACTTAAGAATAACAACGTCGTCATGACGGCTGTCAAGAAGCCCGTCATGACTTGCAGAGCGATGACACCAAGCGGAAATTGATCACGCTTCATATCGAAGACACCTCCACGTTGCCAATACCGAGCATGACATGAATACGAACCTTCCGCGTCGCTTCACCATATTCTGGTGCTCGGAATTGAATGCGTCGATTGAAGAAGGTCGGAATACGGCGGATGTCCGTCTTGACGCTTCCGAAGCCGATCGACGTGTCGAGCGTATAATCATAACCGGACGGTAAAAGAATCCGGACGTCCCCGACGACGCCACTGACGACGATCAATGTTTCACCTTCCGGGACATAGGCATGCGTCAAATCGATTTCTAAATCCTTGACGATGAACTGTTCACTTAAGTCCTGTAAGACATACGGTGCATCGGCCTGGGTCGAGAAGGAGTAAGCTGGTTGAATCTTGATGCCTTCCTCTTCATATTGATGGGGGGCAATCCGTGAAAACAAAAATTCACGGACAGAATGCCGTGTCACAAGAATGATCCCAAGATAGAGCAAAATTCCGGCAATGACAAAACCGATGGCAGCCGAACTGAGGACGACGCCAGCAAGAATGATCGTACCGACGATATAAAAGAGGATCGCTAGTTTTTCATGATTGCGCCGCCGGAAATGAATCCCGACGTAATACAGCAGGAAAGGGAATAAGACACCGAACAATACATTTCCTGCACCGGATAATAGGTCATAGAATAGACCAAGGGCGAACAGGATCGATACGTAACCGACCAGTTGTTTCGTACTTAATCGTCGCACGATCAATCTCCTTTCTAACATGACAAAGGGAGGCATACGCCTCCTTCGTCATGAACTGCTTATTGGTGAATGCGGCGTTCGAGTTCAGCGATACGCGCATCGATATCATCTTCATCAACGGCTGGTTGTTTTGCTTCAGGTTCTTCCGCCGTGAACGGATGTGCTTCTTCTTTTATAGTAGCATTTGGTTCGCGATCTAGCACCTGGTTCATCTTGTTTTTTAAGTTCGAAACGTTTTCGCGCATCATCCATTCGTACCGTTTGTTCTGTAGGTCTTCGAGCTTCAACTTCAATTCGAGGGCTTCACGTTCGAGCTCATTTAACTCACGTTTCGTTTCAGCGACGAGTTCTTCGAAGAACCGGTATTGCTCTCCGTAATGTTTCGATTCGATGGCAGCACGTTCGGCGAGTTGCTGTTCACCGGCTTCGTTTGCGATTTCAACTTGTTTGAAGCGTTTATCGGCTAAATCCTTCGCTTCTTCCTGCTTTTGAGTCAGTTCCAGCAATAATGTCCGTTGACGCTCAAGTAGTCGATCAATCTCTTTTAAATCAGCTTCTGTAGATCGAATATGACGAACGAGCTTTTTAGCAGGTACTTCGCCCTGTTCAGCGGCTTTTTTGACTTCTGTCATCATTTGTGTCGCAAAATCATTGAGTTGATCAAACACGTTTTTCATGAAAAATTCCTCCTTGAAAGTGGTAAACAGTATGGGTATTATCTTTAAATTTAGAATCGTTTTTCGTCTAAGTCTTTCCAGTCAGCTTCAAAATGTGTTGTTGACGTACGGCGGCGGTTAAAGAGATCTTGAACATTGACACGCTGTAGTTTCATACGCATGTAACCAACGTACAATGCGATGGCTGCTGCGATTCCGATGACTGCCCAGATGTTTGAGAGGGCAAGTCCGATTCCGATGGCTGCTAGAAATCCGAAACCGAGTTTCGCTGGCCATTTGTTCGATTGCATGAACTTACTGATCGAATAGAACGCAAGTAATGCCCCTAAACCAAGTCCGATCATATGTGGTAATGTTCCGATGACAACGGCGAGTAATGCGAGTCCGGCAAGAACCATCACCAATTGTTTTCCTTTCGATTGCTTCATGAGGAAGCCTCCCTTGTGTTGATACCTTTATAATACGGAAGTCCTTCTGTTCGTACGACGCTCTTTGGACCGTATTTGCTCTCGGGCTTAAGGCGGAGAGAAGGTCTGACTTTGAGGGAAGCGCTACCAGAAACATTGATTGATATGATATTCTATAAAGGAATCGAATCGAGAGGAGTGATGTTGATGAGTGCAACAATCAACGCTAAAAAAGTAACATGTGTCGAAAACCAGGGAGGGGTTTCCCTCCCTTAAATCAGAGGAGGAAACCATTTGAACGAATGGGGTACACCACCTGTCTACGAAACGACAGGAACAGAACAACTGGGACGAATCACGGCCGTCTACCAAACGCATTATCGTGTCATGACGGACACAGGAGAATCACTTAGCGAACTGTCTGGTAAGCTGCGTTTTCAATCAGGAACGAAAGCTGAATTGCCAGCGGTGGGAGACTGGATCATTCAAACAGAGCGAGAGCCAGGCAAAGGACGAATCGAACGGGTCTTGCCACGGTCGTCTCAATTTTCCCGAAAAGCGGCAGGGACGGAGACCGAGGAACAAATTATCTGCGCGAATGTCGACGTTGCCTTGCTCGTCATGGCTTTTGGACATGACTTCAACGTCCGTCGACTGGAACGTTATTTAACGGTTGCTTGGGATGCAGGAGTGACACCAATCATCGTCCTGACGAAAAAAAGTTTGATGCCGTCGATTGAAACGGAAATACAGGCTGTCGAAGCGATTGCGTTCGGAACACCAATCCTTGCCGTTGATTCTTTGACGGGTGACGGATTAGAGGAACTACGTGCCCAGTTACAAGTCAAGCAAACGATCGTGTTAGTCGGATCGTCCGGCGTTGGGAAGTCGACGCTCGTCAATGCTTTAGCTGGAGAACAGTTAATGGAGACGGGTGGCGTACGGGAAGACGATGAACGTGGACGTCACACGACGACACATCGCGAACTGAAACGACTGGCGAACGGTCTATTGCTTGTTGATACACCGGGGATGCGAGAATTGGCCTTATGGGATGGCAGTGACGGTTTATCGTCGACGTTTTCCGATATTGAGGAGCTTGCTGAAAACTGTCGTTTCCGAGACTGTGAACATGATAAGGAACCGGGATGTGCCGTTCGGATAGCTTTAGAAGATGGCACACTAACTGCTGAGCGCTGGAACAGCTTCGTCAAGCTAAAACGAGAAATCGCCTATGCGGAACGCAAGCAAAACGTGGCGTTGCAGGCGGCGGAGAAAGAAAAGTGGAAAAAAATCCACAAGCAGGCCCAAGCGCATACGAAAGTGAAGTATCAAAAGCGATAATACGATTGATATATGAAAAGCATCTGCAACGGAAAAAGGAGTCTCTTTTTCTATGCAGATGCTTTTTTCTCGTTATTCTTTTGAAAGTGATTCATTTGTTTCTGTATGGAACGGCACGTTACCCGTCAAAGCATCAAGACGATGTAGATCGGATTGAATCGCTTCAGGGTCACTTCGGCGCGCGTTTCGTACCGTGGCCGTTCCGACCGGATGATCGTTGAATCCAGTCGTTAAATCAAACGTCCGATTCGACAGCCGATCGGTAAAATAACGATCGTGAGAGACGAAGAGGAGCTCACCAGGGAAAACATCGAGGGCGGCTTCGATTTGTTCACGAGTCGCAAGATCCAAATAGTTCGTCGGTTCATCGAGAATAAGCAAGTGAGCACCAGAAAAGTACAGGCGTAAGAAAGCGATCCGACATTTCTCACCCATACTGGCGTCGGAAATCGACCGGTAGACATCATCACGACGGAATAAAAAACAGGCGAGCAACGTCCGGGCGTCCGTCTCACTCATCGTGCCGTACTCAAGTAATGCCTCTAACAATGTACCTGATGTCGGTAAGTGGGAAAGGGCTTGTGAAAAATAGCCGGTCTTCAATCGAGGATGACGGATTATGTTCCCTTGATGAGGAGCATATTCACCCTCGATGAGACGCAGTAAGGTCGTTTTCCCGCTTCCATTCGGTCCGATGACAGCAATTCGGTCACCACGTTCTACCGTAAACGAAACGTCGTTTAGGATCGGTTTCGTCTCATGCATGAATGAGACACGTTCGAACGAAATCAGTCGTTTCGCACGAATCGCTTCATGTTCGAATGCGACGTGAACAGTCGGTGCAACTTGTGGTTTTTGTACACGATCCTCGAGTAGACGCTCGAGTTGCTGCTCTTTTGCCTTTACCTTCGTCGCATGTTTAGCAGCCTTCTTTTTCGCATACGGATCGCGTTCACTCGCTTGATTCGAGGCTTTTTGATGCCATTGCCGGTATCCTTGAATCATGCGTGTCAGCTCTTTACGGGTGCGTTCTTGTTTTTCGTACGCTCGTTGTTGCGACAGAGCTTGATGTTCCTTTTGTTCTTTATAGGACTGATAGTTTCCGCTGTATCGCGTTGCCCCTGATTCGGATAATTCAATGACGGCATCAGCCGTTGCGTCGATGAAGAATCGTTCGTGTGAGACATAGAGAATCGAGGTCCGTGACATGTTGACCCATTCCGTGAGCCACTCGAGTGTCTCTTGATCCAGATGATTCGTCGGTTCATCGAGAATGATGAAATCAGGTCGTGATAGAAGCAGACAGGCAAGTTGGAGGCGCGTCTGTTCACCACCGCTTAAACTGGATGCTTTGTGTGTCCAGAGTGCTTCCTCTAATTTGACTTCTTTTAAGACGCGTGCTGCATCTGCTTCCAGCGAGAAGGCGTCCTGATCGATTGCTTGTTGATAAATCGTCAAGTCACCATTCATGGCATTAGCGCGAAGTTGATAACGAACCTCATCCGCTCGTTCGACGACATCAAGAACGGTGTGATCGCCCGCCACAAAGTGTTGTGATAGTAGACCGAGTTTTTTGTAATGACGCTTGATCGAACCGTCAGTCGGTTGAAGTTGATCAGCGATCAAGTGTAACAGTGTCGTTTTTCCGATGCCGTTCGGACCAATCAAAGCGACATGTTCGCCAGTATGAATATGAAAAGAGACGTCCGAGAAAAGACGTCGTTCGTCGTAATCCATTGATAGGTGTTGGATCGTAAGTGTTTCAGTAGGCATAAAAGCAGCTCCTTTAGTGTTCATTTCCGATAAGATGAAATGAAAAACACACCATCCGAAGCGAGCGGATGGTGTGCCGGAGTGTAACTCAAAGAAGGCGATGACCAGAGGATGGTCACACCGAAAAAGAGCAGACTCGTAGCGTCAGACATCCGCAACTGCATTGCGAAAGAGATGATTTCATTCATCAAGCGACGTGTACGAGTGATTGCTTCATTTCGGTGTTGTACCTCCTGTTCATAATCTATGATGTCATTGTAACAAATTGGAAACGTTAACACAAGTACGATTCAAGTAGGGTTTGCGCAGCATCCGTTTCTTCTCGTGAAGGGGGAAGCACATCAGTTAACGGATAAGCAAGACCAAGGTTTTCCCACTTATAGACTCCAAGTTGATGATACGGCAGTACCTCGACGCGCTCGACGTTTCCGAGCGTCCGGATGAACTCGCCGGTCTGACGGAGGAAATGTTCCGACATCGTGATACCTGGAACTAGGACGTGGCGAATCCAGACGGGAATGTTTCGCTCGGCTAGGCGTTTTGCAAAGGCGAGTGTATTGGCGTTACTCCGTCCAGTCAAGACGCGACAAGCAGCATCGTCGATATGCTTGATATCGAGCAGAACCAGATCCGTCGCATCGAGGATCGCGTCGATGTTTTTCGGGACGACGGATCCCGCGGTATCGATGACCGTGTGCAGTCCATGGCGTTTTGCCTCTGTTAAAGCAGCCTCCAAGAATTCTGGCTGAGCGAGCGGTTCACCTCCAGAGAAGGTGATTCCGCCACCCGTTGCTTCGAAAAAGGATCGATAGCTGATCGCTTCTTTTACTACTTCGTCTGCTGAGACACGCCGTCCGCAACCGAACTCCCATGTATCCACGTTATGACAGTATTGACACCGTAGTGGACATCCTTGCGTAAAGACGATGAATCGAATGCCAGGACCATCGACTGTTCCACATGATTCAACGGAATGGATCGTACCATAGGTCATCCTGCTCACTTCCTTTCACATACTACACATCATTTTAGAGAGAACCGTGGAACGTACGATTGATGACATCAATCTGTTGTTCACGCGTCAGTTTAATGAAGTTGACGGCATAACCGGATACCCGAATCGTTAACTGCGGATATTGTTCCGGATGCTCCATGGCATCAAGTAACGTCTCACGGTCAAAGACGTTGACATTCAAATGATGTCCTTTTGAAGTCGTACCGCCCATATATCCGTCAAGTAATCCGACCGTATTTCGAATACGTGTGGCTTCATCCTTACCAAGTGCTTTTGGCACGATCGAGAACGTGTAGGAGATACCATCGAGCGCATGTTCATATGGTAATTTTCCGACAGACGTCAAGGCGGCGACAGCACCACGGGTATCACGTCCATGCATCGGGTTAGCACCCGGTGCGAATGGTTCACCCGCACGGCGTCCGTCGGGTGTATTTCCTGTCTTTTTACCGTAGACGACGTTTGAAGTGATCGTCAGGACAGACTGTGTCGGGAGCGCATTGCGATACGTTGGATGTTTACGGATTTTCTCCATGAACAGCGTCACGAGATCAACCGCCATCTGATCGACCCGTTCATCGTTATTCCCGAACTTTGGAAACTCGCCTTCGATCTTGAAATCAACTGCAACCCCATCCGCATCTCGGATTGGACGAACTGTCGCATAACGGATGGCGGATAGACTATCAGCGACGACTGATAAACCAGCGATACCGCATGCCATCGTCCGTAAGATTTCCGGATCATGTAAAGCCATTTCAATCCGTTCGTAGCTGTACTTATCATGCATGTAGTGGATGACATTCAGTGTGTTGACGTACAGTTCCGCGAGCCAATCGAGTTGACGATCATAAGCCGCCATGACCGTCTCGTAATCGAGTACTTCATCGAGCATCAATGGTGTAGCTGGGGCGACTTGGATTTTGAGCTTCTCGTCCATTCCGCCATTGATTGTATAAAGTAATGCTTTTGCAAGGTTTGCTCGAGCACCGAAGAACTGCATCTGTTTCCCGATCCGCATCGCGGAGACACAACAAGCGATGCCGTAATCATCTCCATAAACCGGTAACATCAAATCATCGTTTTCATATTGAATCGAGCTTGAAACGATCGACATCTTCGCACAGAATTCCTTGAATCCGCGTGGAAGCTGAATAGACCAGAGAACGGTTAGATTCGGTTCCGGTGCCGGACCAAGTGTCGAGAGCGTGTGTAAGAAGCGGAATGAACTTTTCGTGACGTTTGATCGTCCATCTTCACTCATTCCACCGATTGATTCCGTTACCCATGTCGGATCACCTGAGAACAGATCGTTGTAGTCTGGTGTCCGTAAGAACTTAACGATCCGAAGCTTCATGACGAAATGATCGACGAGTTCTTGTGCAGTCTCTTCCGTCAAGCGACCAGCCGCAAGATCACGTTCGACATAAATATCAAGGAACGTCGAGACGCGACCAAGTGACATGGCTGCCCCGTTTTGCTCCTTGATGGCAGCAAGATAAGCAAGGTAGACCCACTGGAATGCTTCTTGTGCTGTTTCTGCAGGGCGGGAGAGATCGAAACCATAGCGAGTTCCAAGCTCGGTCAGTTCCGTTAATGCACGCAACTGTTCATTCATCTCTTCGCGATCACGAATCATTGATTCAGATAAGAATCCACCACGTGCCTTTAAATCCTGCTTACGTTCTTCGATCAAGCGTGCCGTTCCGTACAAGGCGACGCGACGATAGTCGCCGATAATCCGTCCGCGTCCATAGGCGTCCGGTAATCCTGTGATGATACCGGCTTTACGTGCGGCACGCATCTCTGGGGTATAGGCATCGAAAACGCCCTGGTTATGTGTCTTTCGGTACTCGCTGAAGGTTTTCGTGACGGTCTCGTCTGCTTCAAAACCATACGCAGCTAAGGCATCATTCACCATCCGAATCCCGCCGTTTGGATGAATCGAACGTTTAAACGGCTCGTCTGTCTGTAAACCGACGATTTTTTCGAGTGAGCGATTCAGATATCCTGCATCATGCGAGAGGATCGTTGATGGTGTCTTGGCATCGACGGCAAACACACCACCACGTTGTCGTTCTTCATTTGTCAGCTGTAGAATTTGTTGCCAGAGCCGTTCCGTCGCTTGCGTCGGACCGACTAAAAAGTGATCATCTCCTGTATATTCCGTGCGGTTGAGTCGAATGAAATCTGCGACATCGATCGCTTTTACCCATTCACCAGACGTAAAGTTTGCCCAGGCACTTGTTTTTTCTAATAACATGGATACCACTCCTTTAAAATTGAGCTAATGATCAGTTCCTTATGTGAATAGTGTAACAAAAGGAGGTAGAGATTCCCTTTACGTTCATGTGAATATTTTAACAAGTGATTAAACGTTGATATGACGGGCTTTCTTTATTTCTGTACTTATGAAAGAGTGAAGATTAAAAAACAGGTGAAGCCTGGTAAATCAAGATTTTCGCGAAACTGTATGGGCTGATTTGAAAAAGATCCACTAGCACAGTTGAAACTGTGAGGAATGTCACGTTACGGTATCTTGTGTTTTTACGACGTATCGTTGACAATGAAAAAGGGAATATAGAACGTGGAGGTGTGCCAAATGGAGTATGTGTCATTAACACAACAAGGAGATTATCAGTCGGGAGACTGGGTCTCACTGAAAATCGGATCGGAAGGTTCGACGCGAACTGGGATGATCACAGAATTTGAAGGTGATGGATTCTGGATTCGGTTTGAAGATGATTTTGATTATGAAGACTTTATCGGCTATGATGAATCGTACTGGATTGCGCTTGTTCGCCGTCCCGTGGACGTAAAAGCGACGTATGCCAGTCTTGCCGTGTATCCGGCACTCGCTGCAGAATTACAGGATCGTGTCATCCAAGGCTTCGAGATTTTAGAGGAAGAAGCTGGTGAAGGAGAAGTCCGGTTCCACATCCGATTGCTCGACGCAGGAAATGAATATACACAGACATTACGGGGATACCGTGATGCATCAGGAGATCATGTCGAATACGTAACGGCATGATGGAATTAAGAGAGTAGGAGAAATCGTTATGAACTTTACAAAACCATTTTTACAGGAAGCATGGGAACGGGCACGCTTTACAGAGTTGATGCCTGTTCAAGAACAAGCGATTCCGTTGTTGCGCGAAGGAAAAGATGTCCTAGCTGAAGCGCCGACAGGTACAGGGAAGACGCTTGCTTATGTCATTCCAGCTTTAGAAAAGATTGAAGTGGAAGAGCCACACGTGCAAGTCGTCATCACGGCACCAACACGGGAACTCGTCATGCAAATTCATCAAGTCATTCAATTATTTGCTCAAGGAAGTGGTATCAAATCCGGTGCATTCATTGGTGGTGTTGAATTAAAGCGACAATATGAACGATTGAAGAAAAAGCCGCAAATCATCGTCGGAACACCGGGACGTCTCGTCGAGTTGATTGATTCGAAGAAGCTGAAGATGCATAAGGTGAAATTGATCGTTTTAGATGAAGCGGATCAAATTTATGAAAGTGGCATGAGTGACTCGGCGACGCGAATCGCAAATAGTGCGCTACGCGATCGACAACTGGCATTTGTCTCAGCGACATTGCCGGAACGGACAGCAGAATGGGGACGGACGCTTGCGAATGATCCTGAGACGATTCGTGTTGAGCGTGCCGTCAGCACACAAGTGACATTCGGTTATTTGGAGACTTCACGTCGTCAGAAACCGGAATTGTTACGTCGTCTGGCGAACATGCAAGGATCAAAAGTGCTGACATTCATCAACAATCGCTCATTCCTTGGACCATTGAATGGCGAGTTGAGTAAATTCTCACTGAAATACCGGATTTTAGACGCTGAAAAAGGAAAACGAGAGCGGATGGAGACCTTGCGTTCTTATAAAAAGGGAGAGTTTCCTTTACTCGTCACGACAGGTCTTGCGGCGCGTGGGCTTGATATCGAAGCGGTCACACACGTCGTCCATTACGATTTACCGGAGTCGCTTGACGATTTCGTACACCGTTCAGGTCGGACGGGACGCGGAAACGCAAATGGGATGGTACTTGCACTTGTCACGGATCAAGATTTAAAACACTTAAAAACACTTGCAAAGCAAATGGGCGTCGAGATGGAGCCAATGGAAATTTACCGCGGAGAAGTCATTCCGAAACGTGAATTCACAGCTCCTCAGACGATTAAGCGACCGGCTACTCCTCACCGGAAAGGGCGATCGAAATGAAGAACGATCGAAAAGTAATTCCATTTCCGACGACGGTTTCTGAAGCGGAAATGAATGCAGCCTTGAAAAAAATGTATCAGGAAGCAGCAACAGCACGCAGTACGGACTGGGTCGCTTTCATTGAAGAGATTGCGACAGAAGGACGTTGGTATTTAAAAGATGCTGAATTGTTCCGGGACTTATTCGTTGACTGGGCGATCTTCTATGAAACGGATGATCAAGGAAAAACACCGCACGGTCGTTTTCTCGAGCAGATAAAAGACGAGTTATCACCTAGTCTATATCGCGCCTTACGTGGATTAGCTGACCCGATGCCTTCGCTGTTTCAAGTCGATGCAGAGGGTGTTGTTGACTTAATGTCGAAACAGACATATCAAACGGATTTGGCTGAGATTGAAGTCGAACCGGGGGATCTGTTGATTGGGAAACTGCTCTATATTTCGGGGAAGTGGCGCTTTGCGATTGCCTACATGAAGGTAGCGCGCGCATTAGTACCAGAAGTCCTCGCTTTGTTGACGGACTTCGTGGATGAAGTGGGAGAAGACGCGTTACTTCGTCAATATCCAGAGTTTTGTGCGGAATTAATCGACTTGCTCCTCGATATCGAAGAAGGTAACATTGCACCAAGACCCGAAGAATAACTCAAAAAACCTAGGACACGTTGACTACAAAAAGTCATATGTCCTAGGTTTTTTTCATGGGTCCGCTCGATATAAAGCGACATCATTCTTATCCCGATGTTTCACGCGATACATGGCAAGATCGGCTTGCTTTAAACATGTTTCAAGATCGGCCTCATGACACGCTGTCACTCCGATGCTTGCGGAAACGAATAAAGATTGTCCTTTATAGACATAGGGACGTCTTAAAAATTGTAAAAAGGATTTACATTTTCGGCGTAAGGAGAGTTCATCATCGGCTTGTAAAAGGATCGCGAATTCATCTCCACCGAGGCGATACACGGATTCCGAAGAACTTGTATGTTCGCTCAATCGCTTCGCAACTTCAATTAATACATAATCTCCTGCCTCGTGACCATACGTATCATTGACTTGCTTAAATCCATCTAAATCGACTAAGGCAAGATAATTCTTATCGGAGAGTCGATTTGAGAAATCTCGTTCTAAGGAACGACGGTTTCCGATATTAGTCAAAGCATCATGATAGGCATGGTATTCGATTCTCTTTTGACGAATTTTGCTTTCCGTGACATCATGTAAAATCGTGAATCGTCCCATCGAGGTAGCGGTAATTTGAATCGGAATATCAATGATTTCATAGCGTCGACTTTGTTCATCCTCATACTCATCAACGTTCGTTTCGAGCATTTCTAACAAATGACGCATCGTACGAGGAACATGTTCAATCGTCATATCTGGCAAATGAAACAGACGTTGGGCAGCTAAATTCGCGTACAGCGCAGTGCCGGACTGATCGAGTCGAATCATCGGATCAGGATGACCGAGGAAGAGTGGAATGACCTGTTGTTCACTATCTTGGATTTGTTGTTTTCGATGTTCAATGCGTGAAGCGAGTTGTTCATTTCGTTCGTGTAATTGTGCGACAATCAACCCATGTTGACGGGCAATCAAGATTTGTCGAACGATTAGTAGGAATAAGATGATAAAGATGTCGAGTTTTCCACCTTCTTGTTCCACCATGTAGTGGATGAACAAAGGGATGGCCAGTAAAGGAAGCCACGAACGAGGAATGACCGTCGTTCGAGCAGTTCCTTCTTCAATATGATCAACATGCCATAGAATAGCTGCACTTTGCGCCAAACGAATCAATATCGGGAAGAACACCAGATAATTCGCTGAAAAATCAGGGAAGTAGACACTAGAGACTTCATAGATACCACGAATGAAAATGGATAAGAATAATAGAAATAAGGCCATCCGTGATACCCAATGTGTTTCTTGGATGAACGTAAAATAGAAAAAAACGAACAAACCGAGTGATGTGTTCGTAATGACGATGATGGCATAAGGAACAGTCTGAAGCCCAGGGTTCGTCAGTTCATTGAGGACATGGAATGCGACAAGTCCAATGAAAATGACGATAATCGCGGCATCAACGAAAGCAAGTACATGTTGTCCGAGTGTTCGTTTTGTGATGATTCGGTAAAAAATCGCGTATAAGAATACGTAATGGGATATTGAAAATAAAATCAGGCTATAAATAGATGGAATTGGAAAGTCTGAATAGACAAAACGTAACGTCTCAAAAATGGAACCGATATAGGATAAAACCAGTGATCCTAAAGCAATCAGCCAGAAATTTCGTCTGGGTACGACTAATGTTTGTTCCTTACGATAAGCCGTAAGAATGAAGTAAGCGATCAACCCAAGTGATACATACTGAAGTACCTGTTCGACAATCCCATTAGAGATGGAAGGAGTCCATGTAGTAAGGATCATTAGAATAAAAGAGATTACGAGCATGGCAGGGAACCAACGGATGAAGTAGTTTGATTTAAGCACGGGATCCCTCCTAACGTTTGATGTGGACAGCGAACATATAGTTATTTTTCTCGTTCTTCTTGATCTGGTACATGGCTTCGTCTGCCCGAATCAATAACTGTTCTGAACTCTTACCGTCTTCAGGGTATAAGGAAATTCCGATAGATGGTGTGATATGAAGCATATACGTGTTGATATAGAATGGATAATTTAGGATTTCGAGAACGTGTTCGGCAAACTGTCGAGTTTCCGAGGCAGATGCCTGAATGAAGATCAAGAATTCATCTCCACCAAGGCGTGCGACGAGATCAGTTGGCGTCGTCATTGATTGAAGACGCGTTGCTGTTTCTTGTAGCAGTAAATCACCGACATCATGTCCATAGGTGTCATTGATTTGTTTGAATCCGTCCAAATCTATGAATAATAAGGAGCCATAATCTAGCGTTGGCAGAGTTAGATAGAGTTGCTCCTCGAAGTAACGCCGGTTTGGTAAACGAGTGAGTGAGTCATGGTATCCCATACGTTCTAGCCATACTTCCTGTTGATAGTCTTCTGTGACATCCGCTAAGACGACGAAATAGCGTTGCTGATGTGGAATATCGATGATTGTCGTATTCAAAAAGGTTTCTGGATGCTCCTCCGTAGCAGGTACATGTAGGAGGTGAGCAGGATAGGTCGACTGCTTTTGTTGAAGCAACGGGATGAGCCGATCAAGTTGACGGCGTTGACTCGGTCCGAGCGGTAAATCATTCCATCCTGCTTCTGCAGCGGCTGGATTGACGGATCGAATCTGATACATGTCATCGATTTCAAAAACGATTTCTGGATAAGACAAAAAAAGTGACGTCAGTTCTTTTTCACGCAACTGTAGCAACTCTGTTTTTTGATGAACGATGTCTTCTAGATTCGTTTGTAATGCCGTTGTTTCCTGTAACAACCGAAGATTTTCCCGGTATGAAAAAAGCTGCCGTGTTAAAAATAATAAAAACGTAATACCAATAGACAACAAGAAGAAGGTTCGAGAGACAGGAAAAAACGTAATATAAAGAATCAGCGCAGATAATAAGATGTAAACCAACAGTGAACGCGTAAGTGTCTCGACTCGAATAAGATTTGCTTGCTCCTCACGACTAATGGGAAGTGTACGTGTGTTCAGAAAGGCGATAAGGAACAGACCGCTAAGTGGATATAGCGGAAGCAATAGACCCGATATTTGCGGTTCACCGTTTAATAACAAGGTATAAAACACGAAGTTCGTCATGCCGAGAATGAATGTTCCGAGGACAAGAAAGATAAATCCTGATCGTGATACGTTCCGTCTTAACCCAGACGCATAGATTAAAAAAAAGAAAAGCGTCAACAAAATTGTCAAAAAGGCATAAAATGTCCAACTGATTTGCTCGAGTGTCGTTCGCGTATAAGAGGGAACAAAGCGGAAAATAGCGATATATCCAGCAATCATTGAAACAGCGAATAAAGTCAAGGAATCAAGAATCAATAATTTTTGTTTTTTGAATAATGTCAAATCTAATTGTCGGAAAAAGAAAAGGACCATCATTGTCAAATGAATCGTATAAGGTAAATCCAGCAAGACGTTCAAATTGACATCGTTCCATTGAAAGAAACGTCCAATCACATTCAGGAAATCACCCAAAAAATAAGAGAAGAAAGCGATGGATAACCACTTGTACGGAAGGGAAGGTTGTTTGAAAGCCGTCGATCGACTAAATAAGAAAATCATGAAAGAACCGCTTAAACTAATAAGTGCCGAGAGTTGTAACGAAAGGTCTTGTGGCAATAGCCAGAGCAGTATGTAAGTAATGACTAAGTAGAATGCGACGATAGGGTAGATGTTTTGAACCATCCGTTTCACTAGAACTCCTCCTTTCGCAAGCCTTCCTCCAAAACGAAATATGCTATAACATTACCCGATATCTAATATGAATTCACATTTATTTTCATAATTAAAAATAAAAGTAAGAGATGTTTTCTATTTCATAAAAAAAAGCGGAACTCTTCTAAGTGAAGAACTCCGCTTATCGGATTTACTGATTAGATTGGCGATGGTTTTCAAATGCCTCGATTTTTTCAGAAAGATATGTCCAATATTCCATTCGCTCGTCAAGCGTCGCTTTGGTCTTTTCGATGGCTTGATACAATTCATTGACCTTTCCGAGATCACTTCCTGCTGAAGCGAGATCAGCCTCTAATTGCTCTAGTTCAACTTCACTCTCTTCAATTTGTTGCTCAATGATAGCCCAATCTTGTTGTTCCTGATAACTTAGTTTCTTTGGCGTCTCTGTTTTTGGTGCTGTAGCAACCTCTGCCGTTTTTTCAACGACGATTGAGGGAACGGGTGCTGCCATTTGCTCAAGATAGTCTGTATATTGTCCGTAATAAAAAATGATGTTTCCATCTTCAAATGCAATCAGGCGATCGACGACCCGGTCGAGGAAGTAGCGATCATGACTGACTGTGATGACAGTACCTGGGAATGATTCTAAATAATCTTCTAATACGGATAAGGTCTCGGTATCCAAGTCGTTCGTCGGCTCATCAAGGAAGAGGACGTTCGGTTCTTCCATCAAAATCGTTAACAATTTCAGACGTCGCTTTTCGCCACCAGAAAGCTTGCCGATTTGTTTATATTGTGCTTCCGGTTTAAAGAGAAATTGTTCGAGCATCTGACTTGCTGTGATCTCCTCACCGGCGAGTGTCGTAATGACTTTTGCAATCCGTTCGACCTCATCGATGACGCGGCGTTCGGGATGCGTGAATTCGGCGAATTGACCGTAAAAACCGATCTTCACTGTTTCGCCGTGAATGATCTCACCCGTTGTTGGCTCTAAGCGTTTCGCGAGAATTGAAAGAAGTGTCGATTTTCCACTACCGTTTCGACCAACGATGCCATACCGCTCTTTGCGTCCGATCAGAGCGTCAAACGATTCAAAAAGTGTCCGTTCACCAAATCGGTGCGAGACGTCATATGCTTCAATGACTTTCTTGCCGAGGCGGGTCGAACCGACCTGTACTTCAAGTGTCGCTTCTTCTTCCTCGTACGAAAGGTCTTGTAAAGCATCTACGCGCTGGATCCGGGCTTTTTGTTTCGTCGTCCGTGCTTTTGCTCCGCGACGCAACCAAGCGAGTTCGCGACGGAGGATGTTTTGACGTTTTTCCTCCATAGAAGCCGTCCGTTCACGACGTTCGGCACGTTTTTCAAGAAACGATTCATAGTTTCCGACATAGAAATAAGCTGTTCCATTTGCGATCTCCATCATATGATTCGTGACACGATTCAAGAAATAGCGATCATGAGTGATCAGTAGAATCGCACCACGGTATTCCTTGATTTGAGTCTCAAGCCAGCTGATCGTCTCGGCATCAAGTTCGTTCGTCGGCTCATCAAGCAGGAGGAGATCAGCTTCATCGAGTAAGGCTTCAGCGAGTCCGACACGCTTACGTTGTCCTCCGGAAAGAGAGCCGATCAACGCGTTCAAGTCGAGGATGCCGAGTTTGTTTAAGATCATCTTTAAACGCGATTCCGTGTCCCACGCTTGCGCGGCATCAACCTCGGTTTGCGCTGTGATGAAGTGGTTGAGTAACGTCTCACTTGTCGGATCCTGTTCGAGCGCTAGTCGTGCCGTTTCGTAGTGGCGCAACGCGTTGATCGTTGGTGTGTCACCCGATAGGAGTACTTCCATGACAGTCCGATCTTCCGGATAATCGGTCGTTTGCGATAGCAAACGGATCCGATAATCATTTGGATGATGGATCGTACCAGCATCTGCTGTTTCTTTGCCTGCTAGAATGTGCAGGAGGGTCGATTTACCGGTACCGTTGACGCCAATGATACCGATCCGGTCACCAGGAGAGACAGAAAACGTGACATCTTCGAAGACAATTTTATCGGCAAATTCTTTTTTGAGATTTTCTACTTTCATTAACATATTAGACACCTTCTACAATCTGTTTGATTTGATGTTCGACCGTCTGGACGAGTTCTTTCTGTGTCATCGTGCTCGGATCAATCGACGGCAAGATCGTGACTTCGACTGTAGCCGGACGGATCTTACCCGTTTCCTCCATGACACGATAACTACCTGAAATCGCGACGGGTACGACGCGTGCGCCACTTGATGTCGCAAGGGTAAAACTTCCTGCTTTGAATTCCGCCATCGGTCCGCCTTTTGAACGTGTTCCTTCTGGGAAGATGATCATTGATTGTCCGTCCTTGATCGTGTCGACACCAGAGCGGATCGCTTTTAGGGACTGGCGTCGGTCTTTTCGGTCAATCATGACACACCCCATCAGATTCATCCAGACATTAACGATTGGAATTTTATTCACTTCGATTTTTGAGATGAATGCTTTTGGTTTATCGATTTTTCCAAGTAGAATCGGAACATCGAAGTTTCCTTGGTGATTCGAGATGAACACGACAGGTTCATTTGCCGGAATATGTTCATGCCCCGTCACATGGACACGAACGCCAGCAAGTCGGAGAAGAGAGTTCGCCCAAGCGCTCGCTACACGCTGAACGAATGCGTAGCGCGCGAGATGCGTTCGACGTTTTGCGGTTGGTAAAAACGGTAAGGTACAGGGTAAGACAAGTCCAAAATAAATGAACCAAATGACAGTACGGATCATGGTAAAGTGACAGCTCCTTTTTTTCATTGCTGATGTTATTGTACAAAAAAAGACCAGGTGTCGCACCCGGTCTCCATGATTATTCCCAGTAACGAGGCTCAGATTCCTCTTCGCTTTCTCCAAGTTCGAAAGTGAGGCGACGTGTCGTCGGATCAACGGAGAACGTAGCGTTCGTGTTGTCGATCTGTTTGATTTCCATCGTCTCTTCATCCAAGATGAGAGTCAAGCGGACCTTATCTTCGTGATCTACGAGCAGTACGCCATCTTCCTTCAACCATAAATCGATGACAGGTGAGTAGCGGAGTGTCCAACCGTTTGATAAAGGGATTTCGTTCATAATGAATCTGTTCCTCCTAGGTGATGAAATCGTGTTCTTTATTTATCATGCTGGTCTGTCCCAGAGAATGCAAGTGGTGTACTCGAATCTCGATTAGGATAGGCAATTTGATAAGACTGTTCTCGTTTTTTCATGCGTTCGTACTGTTTTTTGACGCGACGGTATTGAATGTATTCAATGTAAGTCAGATAGGACGTACGGATTAACTGTCGAATCGATGATAACGATAGGCAAATCGCTAACGTAAAGACGAAAACACCAATCGAACTTGTATAATAACCGGTAACAAAACTTAAGTATGTAGTGATGAGACCCGCAATCGTCGTGAATAAGTAGAAGAGCACGTCCGTTTCCTCCTCGAAATTAAAATATAGGTATGTTCATCTAATTCGAGGTTGAACTTGATTTTCCTTTATCGTCCTGTAAATGTCCGGAAAAAATAAAAAAATCCACACGGAAGGTGTAGATTTTAAGGGCGATCGATTTGCTGAAGCGCTGGTGTCTTCGGAGTCATATCTGTACTGTTTGATCCTTCTGCAAAAACGATTCCAATCGTAGCAAGGAAAGCAAAAAATGCAAAAACCAATGTTTTCGTGAAGCGTCGAGCGAACGAACGCGATTGAATATTATGAAACATTTTTATCCCCCATATTTACCTAAACTAAACCTTCTTTTTCCTGCTATTTAATCATATATCTTTTTTTCAAAAAAATCACGCAAATGTGTTTCGTTCACAAATATGTCACAACTGTCATCGTGTGGTCGATTTCAGAGGTGAACAGAAAAAGAGTATAGTATGGTAGGGAAAGAACAGAAGAATGGTTCGAATGAACTTAAACCAATTCAAATAGAGAGAGGAGATGACCCGAAATGGGATTACGCGCAGGACAGGTTGTCACATTAAAAGTAGAACGTGAAGCAGAGTTCGGAGTGTTTTTGACAGATGGAAATGAAGATGTGTTGTTGCATAACAATGAACAGACACAAAAAGTAGCTCTTGATGATGAAGTAGAAGTCTTCTTGTATCAAGATAATGAAGGACGTTTGGCATCATCGATGACGATTCCAGAAGCTTCATTTGAAGACTACGTCAAGACGACGATCAATGGGACACGCTATAACACAGGAGTGTTCGCGAATATCGGGATTCAAAAAGATGTTCTTGTCTCACTTGACGATTTGCCGCAACGTCGGATGTTCTGGCCGGAAGAAGGCGATCAACTTTTCATTCGTCTAAAACATGATCAAAAGCTTCGTTTACTCGGAGACCCTGCACCATATGCTTACTTCAACTTACGAGCGAAGCCAGCTCCAGAAGAATGGAACAACATGGACGTCGAAGGTCTCGTCTTCTCACAACGCGAACCAGGCGTCAATGTCTGGGTCAACGATCAGTCAATCGGATTCTTGCATGAACGCGAGATGGAACGTTGGCCGCGTCTTGGAGAAGTCTTGAAATTACGAGTGACAAATGTAAAACCAGATGGTACAGTATTACTTTCAGCACGACCACGTGCCTTTGAAGCCATTGATACAGACGCGGAGTTGATTCTGAACCATCTACTTGAACATGATGGTCAGATGCCGTATGGTGATAAGACAGCTCCCGAGACGATCGATGAAGTATTCGGTCTCAGTAAGGCAGCATTCAAACGAGCGCTCGGTCGCCTGTTGAAAGATAAAAAAATAGAAAAAAATGAAACGGGTATTCGGTTGACGCAATAATCAAACCGAGTAAGCCTGCGTTTCGAATAGATAGTAAGGAATTCATCATTTTGGTGGTTGCGGCTGGTTTGATTACCGGCGACCATTTACTGAATATACCCCATCACTAGTGGGGGCACGCGATGACGTTCATCGCACGGTCCGGGCACTTCGCCTTTCCCTCGCCCTTATGGCAACGATTATGATGGTGACTTCCCTAAACATTATTATGAGAGAAACCACTCTATCTTTATGGGATAGATTCTGTTATAATAGGTAGTCGATTGTATTCGTTACGGTAGCGTCTGTTTAGTGGCAGACGCTTTTCATATGACAAAGGAGAGTATTTAGCATTGACAACATTTCGTGAATTAAATCTTAGTGAGGCACTTATCAAAGGTGTCCTAAAAATGGGCTTTGAAGAAGCAACACCAATCCAAGCAGAAACAATTCCAGTCGGACTCAGCGGCGTTGACTTAATTGGTCAAGCACAAACAGGTACTGGTAAAACTGCAGCATTCGGTATCCCAACAATCGAGCGTCTTGACGCAAAATCACGCAACATCCAAGCGTTGATCCTTGCTCCGACACGTGAGCTTGCAATCCAAGTAGCTGAAGAATTGAACCGGATCGGTGAAGTAAAACGCGTTCATGCACTTCCTGTTTACGGCGGTCAGCAAATCGATCGTCAAATCCGTGCACTTCGCAAAAATCCACAAATCGTCGTTGCGACACCAGGACGTTTGATGGACCACATGAACCGTAAGACGTTGAACCTCGATCACGTTCAAACGGTCATCCTTGACGAGGCAGATGAGATGTTGAACATGGGATTCGTCGAAGATATCGAGAAAATCCTCGGTGCACTTCCTGAAACACGTCAAACACTCTTGTTCTCAGCAACGATGCCACCACAAATTCGTAAAATCGCAGATCGTTTCATGACGACTCCGACGCACATCAAAGTCAAAGCAAAAGAAATGACAGTTGAAAACATCGACCAGTCATTCATCGAATTGAAAGAAAGCCAAAAATTCGACGTTCTTTGCCGTTTGATCGACACGGATTCTCCAGAACTTTCAATCATCTTCGGTCGTACGAAAAAACGTGTTGACGAGATGACAGAAGGCTTGATCCAACGCGGATACACAGCTGACGGTTTACATGGTGACTTAACACAAGCAAAACGTGACCAAGTCATCCGTCGTTTCAAAAAAGGAACGATCGATATCCTCGTAGCGACAGACGTTGCAGCACGTGGTCTTGACATCTCTGGTGTCACACACGTCTACAACTTCGACGTCCCACAAGATCCAGAAAGCTACGTTCACCGGATCGGTCGTACAGGTCGTGCTGGTAAAACAGGATCGGCTGTCACATTTGTTACACCACGTGAATTCGGTCAAATTAAAACAATCGAACGTGTCACGAACAAAAAAATGTCACGTCGTCATGCACCAACACTTGATGAAATCTTAGAAGGCAACTTGAAGCTTGCTGCACAAGAACTCATTAAACGTGTTGAAGCAAAAGACTCAAAAGAATATACGACACTTGCACAAGAACTCTTAGAAGAGTACGAAGCAGTGGAACTTCTTTCAGCAGCACTTAAAGGATTGACGAAAGAGCCGGATGCAACACCAGTCCAAATCTCTTCAATCGAACCAATCCGCGTGAAACGTTTCGGTAGCAACGGTGGTGGAAACCGTCGTCCTTACGGAAACAAAGGTGGAAGTGGAAGCGGCAACCGCAGTGGCGGATACCGTGGAAACAACCCGCGTGGTGGCGATCGTCGTGAAGGTGGTCGTTCATCTTCTTCATCAGATCGTCGTGAAGGCGGTTATGCTGGACGTAGCAACCGTAGCGAAAGCGATCGTAACCGTGGTGGACGCAAACCACGCTTTGAAAAGTAAACGATTCGAACCGATTTGTCACAGACAAGTCGGTTCTTTTTTATGATTTATCTAAGCGGTCATGATAAAATGAGCCATGAACGATAGGGAGAGGGCTGAATCATTCGTGTATACCATTTATGTAGCAGCATCCGTCTGTCTCGTTGCACTGATCGTCGCGACGAAAAAGATTTGTGAGCGGACGACAAAAGGACATTTTCGTTATATTCCGTTAGCGACCTTATTATTTGGTGGCATCATCTTTCTTGTGCTGGCCATTGGTAAGGGCGGAGCTGTTGGGATTCAATACGGTGTCCTGAGTATCATCTACTTGACGGCGACATTCGGTGTGTATTTGTATATCGCAATGCGGAAAGATACGACGTTATCGTAAAACAGGGGGCTCTCTCGTTACAGAGAGGCTCCTTTTTTGTTAAGATAGAACAAGAGTACAAGGGGGGAATAGAATGGACGCATTAGATGTCATCGTTCATCCCGAAGAGATAGAGGCGTGGTTTCAACCGATCGTAGGCGCTGCCCCTTTTAAGGTGGAAGGGTATGAAATCCAGTCCCATTTTCGTGGAGAACCGTTAAAACCATTTTTTCAGGAAGATGATGTTCCGATCGAGTATCAGCTCGAAGTCATGGGACATGTCGTCCGTCAAGCATTCCAAAAAGTACCCTCCGATACACAAGCGTTCATCCTGATCCGTTGTCGTCCGGCTTGGTTGTTTGAGAACGGTGGGGAAGATTTCTTGCATGTTTTACGTACGGTCGACTCGTCGTTTCCAAAAGAACGGATGTATGTTACTTTGACGGATGTTCAAGTCGATGATTTTGATCGTCTGGGCCGGATCGTCGCGTACTATCAGAATTCTGGACTGAAGGTAGCGCTGGATCGCGCGGAAGCAACGAGTCTCGAACGCGTCTTTTCGATGTCGCCGGATATGTTGATCGTCGATCTATCTTCAATGATTGAGAAAAAGACCGTCTCAGCATCGTATCCGCATCTCTTACAGACGATGGAGCACCTTTGTGATCAGCTTGGAGCGCCACTTTTGTATAAAAACATCAGTCATCTTGGTCAACTTCGATATGCGTGGCAGCATGGTGGACGCTATTACATGGGGAATCTTTTAGGAGAGGCTGCGCCGGAATGGGTCATGACTTGTCCTGGAATGGAGGTCTTGATCCATGAAGTCCCGATGTTCTATAAATATGATCGGGAACAGATGAATCGCCTGTTCCAACTGGAGCAAGACTGGACAGTCCGATTTAATGAGTATTGTCAGTCCTTGAAGTCGGAGCAAGATCTCGATCAATGGCTGCTAATGCTCGCCCGGAAGATGGAGCCGGAATTCATCCGGTTTTACATCACGGACGCGAATGGCTTCCAACAGTCTTCGAATGTCAGTAAAAAGAGTGGCGAGTGGAAACTGTATTCCTTCTACAAGGGATACAACTGGAGTTTTCGTCCTTACTTTATCCGGACGACGGTAGCAATGGAGAGACGGCATAGCGGATATCTGTCGGAACGGTACGTCGACTTCAGCTCGAGTGAACAAACGCGGACGTTTAGTATGCCGCTCAGCAATGGCATGTTCTTATTTGCGGATATCTCCGCAGATTATCTATATCAAGAACGATTGAGTGAATGAGGAGGAAATGAAAGTGTTAGATTATGATTATGAAGCATTACGAGAAATTGGACGCATCGTCGCGATGGCGCGCGACGAGATGGCGGATGCCGTCAAACCAGGAATCACGACAAAGGAACTTGATGACATCGGAGCACGTATTCTGAAGGAGCAGGGAGCAGAATCTGCCCCGATCGTCATGTATGATTTTCCGGGAGCGACATGTATCAGTGTCAACGATATCGCAGCACACGGTATTCCCGGTAAATATGTCATTCAAGAAGGCGATATTGTTAATGTCGATGTCTCAGCTGTGAAGAATGGCTACTATTCGGATACGGGGAAAACAGTCATCGCAGGAGAAGCAAAACGTCCGGAAGATGTCCGACTCGTTGAAGTATCATTGACGGCGCTTGAAAAAGGACTCGAGAAGGTCAAAGCCGGAACGAAGGTCAATCAGATCGGAAAAGCGATCTATGCTGAAACGCGTAAGAGTGGTTTCACCGTCATCCGTAACTTAGCGGGGCATGGTCTCGGGAAGACACTTCATGGTGAGCCGGAATCCATCTCGAACTACTTCAATCGTGAAGAAAACGATCTGCTGAAGGAAGGGCAAGTCATTGCTGTCGAGACGTTCATTTCAACAGGAGACGAGTTCTGTATCGAAGATGAGCGGGATGGCTGGACGTTATACACACCAAATCGGAGCCTTGTCTCACAGTTTGAGCACACTGTCGTCGTCTTAAAGGACGGGTATGAGATTTTGACGAAAGTCGAAGGCAAAGAATCGTTCTAAAAAAGTTCGCATAATAAAACACAAAAAGAGGCAATGGAAGTCAATCCATTGCCTCTTTTTCGTCGTGGTGTTCTTGTTACAAAGAGATCCGGGAGGTTGCCAATTTGTTTAATTGGGACTCGGATACGGCTGGAGCAAAATAGCGAATGTGTCCGTGTTCGACATGATACGGGGTCTCGAGCAAATCTTCTTCAAAATAATCCGCAGTACTTGCCATATCGATCGGATAAGCGAGCCCTGGAAGTGTCGCGAAAGCAAGGGTCTGACGACGTCCGATGCCACTCTCAAACATCCCTCCGAGCCAGTAAGGCGCTTTTGTTCGAAGGGACAAAGCGTTCGTCAGCCCACCGACACGTGCCGGCTTGATATTCAGAATCTGACCAGCGTGAAGCGTCTTCATCAAATCGGCATCCGCTGGAGCGACGATGGATTCATCTAGACAAATCGGTGTCTGCAAGAGTTTAGCGAGACGTTGAAGTCCGGACCAATCCGACGCTACGAGCGGTTGTTCCATCATAACGAGACCGAATGAATCCCAATGCTGTAATAAAGGAAAGTCTGCTTCTGTGAAGCTGCCGTTAGCGTCAAACATCAAGGGCGCATCAGGGAAAGCGGCACGTACTTGCTCAAGAACGACGGTATCCGTCGGAGCGAGCTTCAGCTTGATCCGTCCATATCCGGAGGCGAGCGCTTGTCCGACGGCTTCGACGGTCTGCGCTGCAGAAGCCCGTCCGAGTGCTTTCCCGCAAGGTACGAGGGATGATTCATCACCTCCGAGATACGTAGCGAGCGCTTGTCCGGCAGCTGCTGCGAATAATTCATAAATCGCTCCTTCAAACATCGCTTTTGCCATCGGATTGCCTTGCACGATGCGGAAGCGGTGCGTGACATCTGCTGGATGATGGAGCGGTTGGTCAAGTAACTGGTACAGCAGTGAAGCGATTCCTTGCAGAGAATGTTGTGTTTCGGACGTATACCACGGTGTATCAAACGCGACTCCTTCCCCGTAACCCATTCGTCCTTCCGAATCGGTCAGGCGCAAAATCGTCGTCCTGCGTATCGTTAACGTCGAGAGTGCTGTTTGCATCGGACGACGAAAGACGAGCGGTACATCGAACAATTCGGCAGACCGGAGGGTGATGCTCATAACGACTCCTTCAGTTGTTTCCGCAATAGTTTACCGTTCGCATTGCGTGGCAAAACGCTATGATAGATGTAATCAACCGGACATTTATATTTGGCGAGCAATTGACTGATTTCCGTTCGGATGATGGCTTCATCGAGTGAACTAACGATGAAGGCAACCGGAACTTGTCCCCATTTAGCATCGAATCGTCCGACGACACCTGCTTCTTGAATCCCATCGATCGAGAGAAGTGCTGATTCGACCTCAGCTGGGTAAATATTTTCCCCACCTGAGATGATGAGATCACTTCGACGATCGAGGACATATAGGTATCCATCGGCGTCCAGACGTCCTAAGTCACCAGTCTTGAAAAAACCGTCTGCTGTAAAGGCGTCTGCCGTTTTCTCTTCATCATGAAAATAGCCTTTCATGATTGTCGGTCCTTTGACTTCGATTTCTTGGTGGCGCGTGATGCGGATTTGCGTCGGATAAATGGCTTGTCCAGCTGATCCGATTTTTCGTAAGGCATCCTCAGGCAGAAGAGTCGCGATTTGAGAAGCTGTTTCCGTCATCCCATATGTCTGCATGACAGGAATATTGCGGTCGAGTGCACGCGTCAGAATCGGTAATGGAACAGGACCACCCCCTGTCAGTACGACGCGAAGCGCGTGACGACGTAGTCCGGCGTCGAGCAACCGATCAAGCATGACTGAGACGAGTGAGACATGTGTAATTTTTTCCGTCGTAATCCAGTGTAAGGCGCGTTCTGGTGAAAAATGTGGCTCGAGAATGATCGGTACTCCATAGATGACCGCTCGATAGACGACGGCTAACCCACTCATATGAAACAGTGGTGTGACAATCAAAAAACGATCCTCTGGCAGTGATCCGATATGACGAGCGGCATTCGTCGCACTCGAGAAATGATTCAACATCGTTTGTTCCACAGCTTTCGGATGTCCGGTCGTACCACTCGTAAAGAGCATTGATTGGACGTATTGTTTAGGCATATGGCGTATTAACAGATCGGGCGCTTCTTTTTCATAAGAGAAAGCTCGACACGGAATCGCTGTATCGAGTATCCGGTCTGTTACGACGAGCCGCACATCTGCCTGTTTGAATTGGCGTAGCACTTCCGTTTGCGTTAGTCGAGTGTTGATCGGTACGACGGTTAATTCAAGCAATTGAGCAGCGTGAAGAGCGACGATATACTGTGCACTGGATGGACCGTAAAGAGCAATCCGGTCTCCGCGTGTCACGATCGTCGCCCACGTACTCGCCAAACGATGCGCGCGTGCATATAGTTCAGACCACGTCCAACGCTCCGTTTCCGTAATGAGCGCAATGTCATCCGGTTGCTCTTTTGCCCGTGTATAGATCCAAGGATACAAAATAGTCACTTCCTTTTTGATGAATATACGAAAAAGGTTCAATGTCGTAAGACGATTGAACCTTTTTTTCATTATGGGAAACGCGGAAACTGTCCGAAGTCAGGATTGCGTTTTTCTTTGAACGCATCGCGTCCTTCTTTTGCTTCGTCAGTCGTGTAGTACAGTAATGTTGCATCTCCTGCGAGTTGCTGAATCCCTGCGAGACCATCTGAATCGGCGTTGAATGCCGCTTTGAGGAAACGAAGAGCCGTTGGTGAATGTTGAAGAATTTCAGCACACCATTGAATCGTTTCTTGCTCGAGATCCGCGAGTGGAACGACCGTGTTGACGAGTCCCATATCAAGTGCTTGCTGTGCGTCATATTGACGGCAGAGGTACCAGATTTCACGCGCTTTCTTGTGTCCAACGACGCGCGCGAGGTAACCAGAGCCATATCCAGCATCGAATGAACCGACTTTTGGACCTGTTTGTCCGAAGCGGGCGTTGTCTGCAGCGATCGTCAAGTCACACACGAGGTGAAGGACGTGTCCGCCACCAATCGCATAACCTGCGACCATAGCGATGACTGGTTTCGGGATGACACGAATCAAACGTTGAAGATCAAGGACGTTTAAACGTGGGATTTCATCGTCGCCGACATATCCACCATGTCCGCGTACCTTTTGGTCTCCACCAGAGCAGAATGCGAGATCGCCTTCACCTGTTAAGATAATGACGCCGACGTTTTGATCGTCACGTGCACGTGAAAATGCGTCGATGAGTTCATGGACCGTGTGTGGTCGGAACGCATTGCGAACTTCTGGACGGTTGATCGTGATTTTTGCGATCCCGTTCCATTGTTCATATTTGATGTCTTCATAGCTACGGGCTGATACCCATTCCGGAGCGTATTTCATTTGAATTCCCCCAATATGTTAGTGATGAATAAGTAGATTCTTTACCATTGTAACAAACTTTTGCGGTTGGTCGATATGTGGGGCATGCGAAGCATGCAAAATCACGTGAATTTTTTCAGGTGATGCCGCTCGTAAGGCGATGGCGCGGAATTTTTCATCCTCTTCCCCGACGATCCAATCAATCTCTTTCGGAAGGCATGACCAAAGAGAGGGCATGCTTCCTGTACCTTGTGCTCGAAGCGAAGCACTCAGACCTTCAACCGTTTGAGACATACGCTCCTGACGGAGTCGCGTGCGTTGTTGTTCTTTGAGAAGCGCTTGAGGTTTAAATAATCCAAGTGTCTCCCAATGATCAATGAAAGCTTCGAGTCCATCCTTTTCAAGTCGCTCCGCTAACATACGATCGGATGCACGACGTACTTTTCGCTCCACTGCCGTCTTGATACCTGGTGTTGTACTAACAGCGATTGTTCGAGCGATTTGCTCAGAGACGACACTCAACATTAAGGCGATTCGTCCGCCCATCGAATAACCGAGGACAATCCATGGCTCGGATCGTGTAGCGAGCAGCGCCTCAAGATCCTTGACTTGTTGTGTCAAACGCATTCGTTGATTAGACGCTGGTATCGTTTCTCCATGTCCCATCAAATCGAGGCGATAGACGGTGAAGTGAGTCGATAAATGCTCACTTAGCATGTCCCACGTCGAGAGAGAGCCTGTAAAACCGTGGAGTAATAAGAGCGGTGGACCAGCTCCCTCGATTTTCACATGATAGGGATGACCGCGTAAAATCATCGGAATACCTCGGCTAACGCTTGATTCGTCACGTCCCAAATCGAACGATGCATCTGTACGTTTTCGATTCGTGTTGTCTTGACTTCAAGTATCCGAGTGACATTCGTCTCTTCCGCAAGTGCTTGACGTAACGCAGCAATCGAATCAATCGCCTGATAGGTCACACCGTAGCCGGAGGCGAGGGAGGCGAAGTCGAGATGCTGCGGTGTACCGAATAGTGGCTCGAACACCGCTTGCTCGAGTTGCTGTTGCGGTAAGAAGCTAAAGATGCCGCCACCCGCATTGTTGACGAGAATGATCGTTAACGGAAGCGTGCGCGCTGTCATCAGCCCGTTGATATCATGAATGAATGCCAGGTCACCAACGAGTAAATAGCGGTGTTTGGCATCAAACGTTGCCCCGAGAGCACTCGAGAGGATGCCGTCAATCCCATTTGCTCCACGGTTCGCGAGTAGACGAAGGGGTGTTCCTGTAGGCAAGAACGTATCAATATCTCGGATCGGCATACTGTTCGAAACGAATAGGCTTCCTTCTTGTAACGTCGTTAACGCGCGGACGACGTTATACTCCGTCATCTCCTCTTGATCGATCGTCGTAAAGGCATCGGTGACGCGTCGCTCTGCCTGTTGTAACAGATTGAGGTACGTAGGGTCATGTGGAACGGGCTCATGATGTTCGAGTTGTCGCGCGTGACCAATCACGAAATCCGAATGAAGTTGGGGATCGCGCCAATTCCCTGGATGACCAACGACTGTCGTCGGAATATCCCGAGACCAAAGCAGATAAGGTTTTGACGTCGGCATGGCGCCAAAACGAACGATTCGATCCGGTCGGACGTGCTGAGCGGTAGCCGGATGTTTTAGCCATGTATCGTAGTAGGCAAAGACGTGATCATCATGCGATTGCCGTCCTTGACTGAGTGGATCTGCTAAGACCGGAATCCCTGCTTGTTTTGCATACGAGATGACAATCTGACTGTCCGCGGCAGCAAGTTGTGGTCCAAGTACAAAAAGAAGGCGCTCTTTCTGAAGCACGATCGCTAAGGCGTTATTTACTCCCGATGTCGGTTCAGGTAAAACGCCGACAGGACGACCTGTTCGTAAAAGATCGAGTTCAGGCACGAGTGGTTCACGTAACGGAACGTTGATTTGAACTGGTCCCGCCGGTTCCGTCAGGGAGAGCAGGGTTGCACGTTGTGCGACATGAGCGACGTAAGGAAGACTCGCTTCTTCTGCTAAGGGAAGATCAAATGCATGACGAACCTGCTTGCCGTATAGTCCGACCTGATCGATGGCTTGAGGTGCCCCGACATTACGTAATTCATGAGGTCGATCGGCGGTCAAAACGATCAATGGAAGTTCAAAAATATTAGCTTCAGTTACTGCTGAATAATAGTTCGTCGCGGCGGTACCGCTTGTACAAATTAGCGCAACGGGACGAACACGCTCTTCCGTCCGTGTTAAACCTAAAGCAAAAAAACTAGCCGACCGTTCGTCAACAAGGACGTGGGTACGGCTAGACGGATGCAGAAAAGCTGCAATAGCAAGTGGTGTCGAGCGGGAACCGGGACTGATGACGAAGTCCCGGACACCGGACGCGACGAGCGTATCAATTAACGTGTGCATCCACTTAGTCAACATAAATATCATCCTTTTCAATCGAACCAATGTGTGAAAGAGCTTGTAACATCGGTGATAGTTTAGTTTCCGTCTCTGCTAGCTCGCTGTCGAAATGAGAACCTTCAACAAGACCGCAACCGGCATAAAGAATGACAGCCCGTTCCGTAAATAATCCAGAGCGAATGGCAACAATGAATTCCCCATCATCCTGTCCGTTCATCCAACCGACGGGTGAACCGTACCAACCCCGTTCGAACGTTTCAATCTCTTGGATCGCATCGACCGCTAATTGCTTTGGCTCGCCACCAAGTGCAGGTGTCGGATGAAGTTTCTCAATCAGTTGGAATAACGTGACATCTGCTTTTAAACGCGCTGTGATCGGTGTATAGAGATGTTGGATATGACGATTTTTTAAGAGAATCGGGGTATCCGGACAATCCAGTTGCTCTGAAAAAGCAGATAACGTCCGTTCGATCGAATCAGCGACAATCCCGTGCTCCATTCGGTTCTTTTGATCTTGTAATAACGATTGACCGAGTGCCTCATCCATCTCATCCGTCGCGTGGCGCGGTGCAGAACCGGCGACGGCTGCTGTCTCAAGGCGACGTCCACGTTTTTGGACGAGTCGTTCCGGTGTGGCTCCGATAAAGGCCTCTTCCGGATTCGGCTGGAAGCAGAAGACATAGCTACCAGGCTGCGTATCTTCGAGTTCAGCAACGACGGCGGCTACATCAAGTGGGCGGTCCAGTTCGTAGACGACTTCCCGCGCCAAAACGATTTTTTCAAGTGTTGTCTCCAAGTAATGCATCGCTTGTTGAAACGAGGCTTCAAAGGCTTCATTTCCATCCCGAGATAGACGTAAACGCGTGACGCCTGTCGAAGTCGGTGTTTGCGGTTGATTAACTTTGGCGAAATCAAGTGCGAGCTGATTTAAGATTGAATCGACTTGATCCATCGGTTCAACACGGGCAAAGATCGTCACGCGTGTCTTACCATCTTGCTCTAAGAATAAAAACTTCGGAATCGTCATCGAAGCGTCTCCAAAGGAAGACCAGCGATAATCCGGTTGGTTAAGTTCAGTGAAAGAGAATCCGCTGAACGCAAACAAATCATGACCGACATGGTCGCGATTCACATTTGTCCATTGCGATTGAATTCGTAAAAAACGATCCGTTCCTGAAGCCTGAAGTTGTTGTACGATGCCAAACCCAATGGCCCGCATCGAGCGATCAGGTGTCGCGAAATAAAATCGTTCCTCGATACCCTGTTCGAGAGAACGCATGTCAGTTGCTTCGATTTCCCATGAATACGAAGCAAGTATAGGTCGTTGTGAGGCATTCGCCTGACTGACGGCCTGTTCGATACACTGTTTTAGCTCTTGTTGAGCGTAAGCCATACCGCTCATTGCCCCCTAGTCTGTAGATACTGTGATATGTTTCACTTATTCTAAGTGTAAACTTTTTGCGGACAAAAAAGAAGGAATAAGCTATCTTGGATTGAACATTGACATCAAAAAACGAAACCCGCTACACTTAGACAGGAAAGGGGTTATTATATGAATAAATCAATCGCTGTCTATTGGCGAATGACACGACCGCATACACTGACAGCAAGTTTTGTTCCGGTCGTCGTCGGTACGGCAGTTGTCGCACCACGTGTGGAATCAATACGCTTGGATTTGTTCGTAGCGATGTTAATCGCATCGATGTTGATTCAAATCGCAACGAATCTGTTCAATGAATACTACGATTACAAACGTGGTTTAGATACAGAGGAATCGGTCGGAATCGGTGGATCAATCGTACGTGATGGATTCAAGCCAGGTACGATTCTTGCATTTGCACTTACGTTGTATGGCATTTCCGCACTACTCGGTGTGTATCTATGCATCGAGACTTCGTGGTGGTTGCTTGTCGTAGGACTCATCTCGATGTTCGTCGGATATATTTACACCGGAGGACCACTACCGATCGCGTATACACCGTTTGGGGAAGTGGTTGCTGGCTTTTTCATGGGATATATCATCATTGCGATCTCCGCCTACTTGCAAATTGGTTATGTACCAACGGAAGCCATTGCGATTTCGATACCTGTTGCCATCTTGATCGGTTCAATCCTGCTTGCAAATAACATTCGGGACTTGGATAATGACAAGGTCAACGGACGAAAAACGATTGCCTGTCTTGTAGGGCATCGCCGTGCCGTGTACGTTTTGATCGGATTTTTTGCGGCAGCTGTCCTGTCACTCATCATTGCTGTACTGGCATTCGAAGTCTCTTGGTTTGCCTTACTTGCGTTGTTAAGTATTCCGCTCATGATTAAAACGGTCCGTCTCTTCTGGGAGGACTTGCCACCAGAACAACTGATGCCTGGTATGGCGCAGACTGGTAAAGTAAATACGATTTTCGGATTATTACTCGCAATCAGTCTCGTGATTGCGAACATCTAAATTCAAACAAAGCAGCAGGCGATTCGCTTGCTGTTTTTTTATGAGAAGATAGCGAACAGTTAGAAAAAAAGTGCTTCGGTTGTCACTGATTTAAAATTTTACTATAATTGAAGCAATGTGCCTGAAAGATCAATTCAAGGATCGGGAATCAGGAAATATGGTTAGAGGTGGAACTGGAATGAATAAAATCGCGGTAATCGGAAAAGTATTCGTCGACATAAAAGGAACTTCGTTCGCTCCTTTGCACAAGGATGCGAAAAACGTAGGAGACATCACGTTTTCGAATGGAGGAACAGGACGCAACGTAGCACAAAACTTAGCCGTCCTCGGGAATGAAGTTCGCTTTATCTCGACGGTTACGAATGATCAGATTGGCGTGGGAGTGCTCGATGAGCTGAAATCTTACGGTGCGAATGTGGATCATGTCGAAATGTTAGAAGATCATGGAATGGGTATGTGGCTAGCGGTCATGGATAACGAAGGTGACTTGCAAACCTCAATCTCGAAACAACCGGATGCGAAGTTGCTCGAAGAGGCGATTTTACGTCAATCAATCTATGCGCTCGATGGAGTCGATGCCGTTGCCATCGATCTTGATTTGTCTGTTACAGTCTTGGAACGTTTGATTCATCTATGTCGCAAAATGGAGTTGCCATTGTTTGGTGTTTGTGGTCACTTGAGCGTCATTGAACGGAATCGTCATCTGTTACAAGGCTTCACTGGATTCATTTGCAGTCGCGAAGAAGCAGAAATTTTGTCTGATCTGTCAATCGTGACGGTAGAAGATGCGATTCATGTAGCAAATGAGCTAGCGAAAAAAGGTGCTCCATTCACGGTCGTGACGATGAGTGAACTAGGGGCGGTCTACGTCGATCGTCGTACGGCGACGTCAGGTCATGTTGGAACGAAAAAAGTAAAAGTCGTCGACTCAACGGGAGCAGGCGATTCCTTCTTCTCTGCTGTCTTATCTGAATTGACAAAAGAAAAACCAGCAGAAGAGGCATTAAAGCTTGGCATGAAAATCGCGGCAGAAGTCATCGCTTCGACAGAAAACGGATTGGTTCCAGAAATGCTGGATGCCATTCAATGAATTAATTTTGAAAAGGGGTGGCGTCATGCCGATTCAACGAAGTGCGATCATTTTACGAAATGAACAGGATGAAATTGCGTTGATTCGACGGGATAAACCGAACGAAACGTATTATGTCTTTCCAGGCGGTGGAAAAGATGATGGAGAATCACTAGAAGAGACAGCGGTTCGTGAAGCACATGAAGAACTTGGTGTCGACGTGGAGTTGAATGGCATTGCTGCCATCGTCCGTTTTAACGGATTCGATAACCCTTATTTTTGGGCGAAAGCAATTGGCGGTCGCTTTGGAACAGGGATGGGTGAAGAATTCGAAGAGGAAGGGTCTGGTTATACACCAGTCTGGATTAAACGATCCGAGTTGCCGTCATTGCCGATTCGTCCACCGTCTCTTGCCAAACAATTGGCAGAAATGACAGAACCGTTCTATAAATTGATTCTTTCTGAAAACGAATGAGGTTTTAGTTGAAATAAAATGGGAAAAGTATATTAAAACAATGAGGTGGTCTTTGACTGCCTCTTTTTCATGAAGGAGAGATGACGATGGCGCATTCACGCGATCCTAAAGGGCTTGCCTTGAACTTAAAGCAGCGAATGTCCGATCACAACATTACGGATTATGCAGGGACACTCGCCTATTACTGGTTTTTATCCATTTTCCCAGGTATCATTTTCGTCATTTCCGTCTTGTCGTTCTTTGATATTGATCGTCAGACACTTGAGTCGCAAATCCGGGACTTAGCACCGGGTGGGGCCGTCAATACATTCACGGATACGATTTTTCAAGCCATCAAGGATCCGCAGGGGGGATTGTTATCGATTGGTGCGATTCTTGCCATCTGGTCCGCTTCAAAAGGTGTCGATCGCTTGATCACGACAGCGAACCATGCCTATGGTGATTTCTCGCCACGTGATTTTGTCGCAGCACGCGGGATTGCTTTACTACTCACGATTGTTCTCGGAATCGGGATGTTATTATTGATTGTCTTGAACGTTCTTGGTGGTCCAATCATCACGTATCTTGCGAATTTTGTTCTCCCGATCGATATGGGGCAAAAAATCTTATTAACGGTCTTGCGTTACGTCGTTTCAACGATTCTATTGATTGGTATACTGTCGATCTTTTACCGCGTCGCACCAAAGCGCCCGATTACCTTTAAGGAAGCGATCCCAGGAGCCGTCTTTGGTGTCATCGTCTGGCAATTACTATCGGTCGGATTTGGATTCTACGTCTCGAACTTCTCAAACTACAATCAGACGTACGGTTCGCTCGGTAGTGTCGTTATCTTGTTATTATGGCTTTATTTCACAGGATTGATCATCTTACTTGGTTCTGAATTGAACGCGTCATGGGAACGATTCATGAAAAAAGCGGATCCGAAGAAGATGGAAGAAAAGCGCTTGAAGGAACAAGCAGAACTCGATTCGATTCCGACGAATACGTTCGGATGAAGAGACGAAAAACGTCTGATTGCCGCGTGGCAATCAGACGTTTTTTTAATGATTAAGCGGCTAATCGTTTTTCGGATACACGCTGTGGGAGAGTTGGTAAAGCATCCTGTTGAAGAAGACGTAAGCCATTCAGGATGACAAGAATCGTCGATCCTTCGTGTCCGACGACAGCGAACGGCATGATTAGGAACTGTGACAAGTTGGATGCGATCAATAGAAGGATGACACCGATCGCAAGCGTGATGTTTTGTTTGACGATCCGGTTCATCTTCCGGGCTTTATGCACGGCGTAGGCAAGACGACCTAAATCGTTTTTCATCAAGACAACGTCAGCAGTCTCAAGCGCAGCATCCGTTCCTTCACCCATTGCAATCCCGACATGTGCCAGTGCGAGCGCCGGAGCATCATTGATACCATCACCGACCATCGCAACGGTCCGACCTTCTGTTTGGTATTGCTTAATATAGCGCACTTTATCTTCCGGTAAGCATTCAGCGACGAAGTCCGTTAAACCCGCTTCACGCGAGATGGCTGCTGCCGTGACAGGATTATCACCTGTCAACATGATCGTCGCGATGCCGAGATCGTTTAAAGCGGCGATTGCTGTTTTAGCTTCCGGACGAATCGTATCACGTAATGCATAAAGTGCTACGATTTGTGATCCATTGCTGACATAAACGATTGTATGCCCTTGTTCTTTCAGTGACTGTTCAATCGTTACGAATGGATCGTCTAGACCATCGTGGAATGCTCGCTTGCCAATGCGATACGTGACGCCATCGATAGTTGCTTCAATCCCGTATCCTGTCACATCTTTGAACGTTGACGGTTCGCGAACATCGGTTTTTAAGTGATCAACGATTGCTTGTGCGAGCGGGTGATTCGACTGGGCTTCAATGGAAGCAACCGCTTGTTCGACGGCTCGGATATCGATACCTTCCGCATACCGACTTTCAGTAACGACGGGTTTACCTGTTGTCAGAGTCCCTGTTTTATCGAAGACGATCGTGTCGACTTGTCCGAGTGTCTCGATGTGTGCTCCACCTTTGAAGAGAACGCCATTTTTCGCAGATGCGGCGATTGCGGACAAGGCAGCAGGGGTAATCGACGCGACAAGCGCACAAGGCGAAGCAACAACGAGTAAAATCATCGCCCGATAAATGCTTGTCTCGAATGTCCAGCCGACGACGTAATGAGGAAGGACCATCATCAGGGCAACAACGAGGAGGACGATTTTGACATAACGACTTTCAAATCGTTCGATGAACTGAGCAGAGGGAGACTGCTCACTTTGTGCGTTTTGGACCATATGAATGATTTTTTGGAACAATGATTCATCAGCGGCTTTCGTCATTTCAATCGTCAAGACGCCATTCATGTTGACGGTCGAGTTATAGACGGTATCGCCCGTTTGTTTTTCAACAGGAATCGATTCGCCTGTAATCGATGCTTCTTCGATTGCTGCTTGACCACGAACGATGACACCATCGACCGGAATGCGTTCCCCGGGACGAACATAGACGAGGTTACCGATTACTAGTTGCTCGATTCCAACGACTTCAAGTTGTCCGTTTGCATTCAGACGCGTTGCTTCCTCTGGCTGTAAGGACATTAAACTTTGTAACGCCCGTTCATTTTTATTCATCGTATAGGTTTCAAGAGCACCGGATAACGCGAAGATGAAGATAAGGATCGCACCTTCCATCCAATAGCCGATGGCAGCGGCACCGATGGCAGCTAAAATCATCAACAATTCGACGTTCAACGTTTTTTCTTGATACGTCTCCGTCAAGCCTTCCTTTGCTTTCGCATATCCTCCAATCACATATGCTGATAAGTACAACGTGACATAAACGGCAGACGCCGTATTGAATTTTTCGAGTCCATAAGCAACTAAAATCAATATTCCGCTAAACAATGCTAGAATCAATTCGTGATGCTCATCCCAAGCATGACGGAATACGGAACGCTGTTGAACATCGGTAGTAGTGGAAGTCATCATATTAAAACTCCTTTCAAAATGTAAATGAGAAATGAAATCATTATAGAAAGAGAATGAGAATGTGATATATCAATAAGTTTAACTGATTGATAATGAGTTTCATTGTCTCTAGATTATAATTATTATTATCTGTAGAATTACTATACCATGCTTCAGTGAAAAGGAACAGGAAAGGAACCAGAAAGATGCAAAAAATTTTAACCCATCGGATTGGTCTCGTCGTCTTTGCATTATTGACGACCTTTTTGTGGGGAAGTGCGTTTCCCTTCATTAAGAAAAGTTATGAATTATTACAGATCACGTCTTCTGAATACGGGGAGCAACTACTGTTTGCGAGCTATCGCTTCTTTTTAGCAGGGTTGTTGCTACTTGTCGTCAGTGTATTCGTCTTTAAACAAACAATTACACTGAAGAATCGGACCTATGCCTATAGCCGTCTTGGTTTCTTTTTGACGTTCTTGCAGTATGTCTTTTTCTATATTGGTCTCTCTTTATCAACCGGTGTGCAAGGATCAATCATTGCCGGCTCGACTTCGTTCTTCCAAATGTTACTGGCTCATTTCCGGTACGAGGACGATCGATTGAATCGATTCAAAGGACTGGCCTTATTCCTTGGGTTTACAGGTGTCATCTTGGCCAACTGGCCGCAAGGTAGGCAAGGTGTCTCATTTGGTCTTGGAGAAGGATTATTGATTGCGGCAATGGTTTCCGGAGCATTCGGTAACTTGATCGCGAAAGAATACTCAGCACGTTATCCGGTGGCACCGATGACAGGATGGGCGATGGTCATTGGATCAATCGGTCTCTTCATCGCGGGCGTCGTTCTCGATGGTCACGTTGCACCGTTTACTTTTTCGACTACGAGTGCCTGGATGCTTGTGTATCTTGCCTTTTTATCCGCGACTGGATTTACGCTTTGGAATCTACTGATGAAATATAATCCAGTCAGTAAAGTATCGTTGTTTATGTTCTTCGTACCAATCTATGGTGTCAGTTTATCTGCTTTGATTCTGGGTGAGACGATTCCACCTCAAGCGTTGCTCGGTTTACTCTTCGTTATCGGAGGTATCTCAGTCTCGACATACTTACCAGTGTGGTTTCAAAAGCGAGGTTGACGAAGATTCAGAATCGTGTAAAAATAGTTTCAATTAATGTAACTCCAATCGTTCGTTGCTCAAGCCGACCTGTTCGGCTTTTTTCTGTACGGTCATCAAAAGACCGATTCGGCCTTGTCTGAAAGGCTAGTGCGACTATAAAACGGAAGGAGATGAAAACGAATGGAACGGAATGAGATCGTTCGAAAGATCATTGCCACTCGTCGTCCACGTGATGAGTTTGCTCGGTTCGTCGTGACGTGCGTCAGTCAGCAGTTAAAGGAAACCCACGGAGATGTCGATGTAGAGATCATCGAGGCGGAGAGAGGTTACGATTCAGTGTGGTCAATCAACGGTCGAGAGGTCGTCGTGTTGCTCGAGACAGAAGAGCTGAAGCGTGCAAAGGAGCAACCGTATGCAATCGACGATAAGCTCTGGCGGAGTTTTCGACAAGAAGGAATCGTGAAATAAAAAACGGATCTTGCGCATCGATGGCGCAAGATCCGTTTTTTTAGATTTCGGGTGTCTCGTGACGTTTTGCATACCGCAATAGAAGCGCAAGCGTCGTTAAGACAAGAACAAATAAACTGAAATACAGCATGGAAGGAAGTGTAACGAACAGACTACCAGCGATCGGTCCGAGAATCGAACCAAGACTGAAGGCAATCCCTGCGAGTAAGTTACCGGTTGGTAAAAGATGACGTGGTAACTGTTCTGTCATATAGGCAACACCGAGCGAATAGGTCGAGCCGAGTGCCATCCCACTGACGGCAAAAATCGCGAACAACCAACCGTAACGTTCGAAGACGAAGCAAGCAGTGAGAAAAGCGACGGAACCAATCGACAGTACAGTGACTAACGTCCGACGTTTTCCGAAGTGATCGGCAAGTCGCCCGAGTGGTAGCTGCATGATCAATGAGCTGACGACAAATGTCGTGATTAAGGTACTTGTCTCGGATAAACCATATCCGTTACGCGTCGCAAAAACAGGAAAACTGGCATTCAGTGTGGCTTCGAGAAAACCGTATGTAAAACCAGGAAGTAATGTAAACCAAGCAGTCGATAGGACGAGTCGATACCGTGAAGCAGCACTTTGTAGTTCCTCTGGCATGACGGACGATGGTTTTTCGTTCGGTATACGGAATAATAAAATTAGAACGATGACAGTTAAAGTCCCTGTTAACACGAACGGTAACCAATCGATCACATCGACGAGCGGTGCAGCAAGAGGACCTAAGGCAAAACCGAGACCGAATGCCATCCCGTATAACGACATCGTTCGTCCTAACCGTTCGTTTGGTGTAATGGACGTTACCCAGACTTGTGACCCATAATGTAACGTCTGATCACCGAAACCGACGAGGAAACGGAGAATTACCCAAGCGATAATGCTTGGGAGTAATGGGAATAAGAAGACAGCCACTGCGACGAGGGCAAGACCGAATGAGATGACAGGAATATAACCACGCCGTCGTAATGGACCTTCCATAAGAGGTGCGGCAACGATGACACCGATATAGAGGACGGCGGCACTGAGTCCATTAATGAAAGCAGATGTCCCTTGACGTTCTAACAAGATGGACAGTAATGGAATCAGTAATCCTTGTGTGAAACCGGAAATGAAGACGATCGATAAGATGAGAGCAAAACGACGTGACACAAGTAACGACGACCTTTCTTTTTTCTTTTAGCATAACACGCCCCGGACTTCGAAAAGGGAGACCGGGGCGTGTTTCATTTATTTTCTTGTTCAAACCGTGTCGGACGAGGCATGTGCAGGAGATGTTCATCCCAATCCGTCTGATCAAAGACTTCATCATGTTCAATGCTATGTGAAGCACGAATACCAACCATCATGATGAACAGAACCATACTGAACGTGCCGATAATTGCGATAATACCTACAAGCCATTCCATCCCGGTCACCCCTTTTTAGAAAACAAAATGTGTCTACTTTGTGACATTTTTCCCGGGATGGCATCGTTCAAAACCTATTTTTCATTTTTAAAGACGACTAGTTTGTTTTGTGAAATCAATCTCAGGGTAATAAGCATTCTTCACAAGCGCGTTCGGTCCAAGGCACTGCACTGCAGGACAGTGACACGACAAACTTTTATTCAGCTCTGTCTCTTGCCACTGGGCATACGCATCATTGAAAGATGTCTCGTGAATCGTACCGAGCGAAGCGAGTTCGTCACCGAAATCGGTTACGATGATTTCACCGTCGAAGATGTTGACGTTGAGACGGGAACGACCATCTGGGTCATTTCGGACCGATACGTTTTTCTCCTGACGCAAGCGACGATGCAGTTCTAAATCTGCCTCCTCCATCGAACAAGCATAGAAGGGGAGTGTTCCGAACAACATCCAGACGTTCGGATCCCGGACGTCAAGCAAACGATGGATTCCATTGCGAATTTCGGATAAGCTAGCGGCTTCGATCATCGACGCAAAGTCAGCTGGGTACATTGGATGGACTTCGTGACGGACACAGCCCATATCGACGATTTCTTTATGGATCGCTTCAAGATGTGGCAACGTCCGTTTATTGATCATCGTTTCGGCAGACACGATGACACCACGTGCATTCAAGACACGAGCATTCTCTTTCATCGTTTCAAATAGTTTCGTTCGTGCTTCACGTGACGGTTTTCGCTCCATCATCGCAAAGCCACCATCGATGAAATCATCGGCTGTTCCCCAGTTATGTGAGATATGCAAGACATCGAGATAAGGGATAATTAATTCATAACGAGATAATGGAAGTGTTAAATTTGAGTTGATTTGGGTTTTAGCGCCACGTTCGTGGGCATACTTAAGTAAAGGGACGACGTACTCCTTGACGGACTTCATTGAAAGCATCGGTTCGCCGCCTGTAATGGAAAAGGCGCGTAGGTGTTCGATTTCATCCAGACGTTGAATAAGCAGTTCGACAGGGATTTCAGGTGACTCGCTACTGGATAACATGTAACCGACGGCACAATGTTCGCAGCGCATGTTACACAGTTTTGTCGTCGTGACTTCAATGTTCGTCAAACGGACCGTGCCGTATTGTTCAATGTCGCGATAAGCTTCCCACGGATCGTTCGCGATCGTGATGGGTGATGAATGTGACATAGATACTCCTCCTTTTTAGTGCTCCACTTCGTATCGTATGCTAAAATAACGTCGGAATCCAGCGGAAGAAAGGAAGTCTGAATAATGGGAAAAGCAAGAACTGATAAACTTGGTCAAATGAATGTGCTAAAATCAAGAATGCAGCTTCTCTGTCATACAATCGATTCACTCGATGAATCATCAGATATCGAAGATTTGGAACGACTGATCGTATCACTAGATCAACTCAAGGCGAAAGTCGTTCGGTATGCGAAGGATATGAAAGAACAAGAAGAAACGAAAAAAGCGGTAGATTGAGACCGCTTTTTCATTTGCGTAAAGAGAAAGGATGAAATCAATGGCAACAAAAATCAAATTACAGACAGGTGAGGTCCGTTCGGTCACTTGTCTACGGATGGGCATCAACGGTGAAGGGATCGCGACGCTCGAGCGACAAATCGTCTTCATCCCAGGATTGCTTGTAGGTGAGACGGCGCAAATCGAGATCACGGAAATCCATGCGAACTATGCGAATGCAAAGATCTTAAAGCGTGACGATCGTTCACCAGACCGCGTGACACCACTTTGCCCAGTCTATAGTGTCTGTGGTGGCTGTCAATTACAACATATGAGTTACGATGGGCAATTGCGTTATAAGGAAGAGATGCTTCGCAATGCGTTCTTAAAATCAACGAAATTGAATGTCGAAAAGGCCGATATCCGTCCGACGATTGGTTCGAAGGAGTGGGGTTACCGCAATAAATCACAATTCGTCGTCGGGAAACAAGGCAATGAAATCGTTAGTGGTCTCTATTCTGCGAATTCGAATCGTCTGGTCGCAATCGATGATTGTGTCGTCCAAAATAAGGATACGCTTCGTGTCAACCAAGCTGTCACGAAATTACTCAACGATTATAAAGTACCTGTTTACCATGCAGCAAAACAAGACGGTGTCATGCGCCATATCGTCGTCCGGACAGGAATCAAAACGGGTGAAATTCAAGTCGTGCTCGTTGCCTTTAAAGACGGCTTCCGTGATCTAGAGGGTTTGTCGCGCGATATCATGGACATTCCAGGTGTCGTCTCGGTCGCGCTGAACATCAATGATAAGTTGACGTCACGTGTTTTTGGAGAAGAGACGGAAGTCTTGCGCGGTGTCGAACGGATTGAAGAAGAGATGGGCGAGTTCACGTATCAACTGTCGCCACGCGCCTTCTTCCAGTTGAACCCGGAACAGGCAGAACGGATGTATGAGGAAATTGCCCGTGCTGCTGCTTTGACAGGCGAAGAACGTGTCGTTGATGCTTACGCAGGTGTCGGTTCAATCGGACTTTGGATTGCTAAGGGTGCAAAAGAAGTCCGTGGTATGGAAATCATCGAAGAAGCAGTTGAAGATGCGAATGCGCATATGAAGCAATATGGCTTTGACCATGCGCATTATGTCGTCGGTAAGGCAGAAGCATGGATTCCACGTTGGGTGAAGGAAGGTTGGATTCCAGACGTCTTCATCGTCGATCCCCCCCGTTCAGGTTGTGATACGCAGTTATTGAACGCAATGATTTCGTCTAAGGCGAAAAAAATCATCTATGTCTCGTGTAACCCGCAGACGCTTGCACGTGATTGCGATCATTTGATGAAAGCGGGATATAAGGTATCGTACATTCAACCGTATGATATGTTCCCACAAACGGCGCACGTTGAAGCGATCGTCGTGCTCGAAAAGAAGAAAAAGAAAAAGTTCTAAGCGCGAAATAAGCCCGTATGCACTCCTTGAACGAGTGAACATACGGGCTTTTTTTCTGTGACTGCTCACTTACGTTTGCGAAACATAATCGAACGTGGCATCACATTCGGAAAAACGTTCCTTCAATTGACTGACGCGGTCAGCTGGGAGTGGACCACGTTCAATCAATTGCTGGTTCAACGCGAGGTGTTCTGGTCGAGACGTTCCGATGATGGCCGTCGTGATTCCTGGTTCGAAAACTGTAAAACGTAACGCGGTCTCAAGCCAGCTAGATTCCTCGAGTGGATAAGCCAGTTGTTGCGCTCGTTCCCAGTATGGTTCAACATATTGCCCGACCGGACGATCCGTGAAGCGCCACGGTGCATTACCGATTGGACGTTTGGCGATGACCCCGTGATTCAAAAGTGTAGGTAAGACTTGATCGACGCGTTGATCAAACAGATTGAAGGATGTCTGGAAACTATCGAAGCGTTTCGTTTCGATGGCATACTGCAAATCTTCTCGATCACCGGAATAGGCAATGACGCGGACTTTTCCAGCTTGTTTTGCTTGTTCAAGCGCTTCGATGACATCACTTTGAGCGAGGATTTCTCGACTACAAGAATGTAAGTGTACGATGTCGAGATGATTCGTTTGCATCGTCTGTAAGGCTTGATCGATGCCACCTTGAACCGCTTCAAACGTCCAATCCTGTGTACCGGGAACATCATAGCCGACTTTCGTCGACAAAATGACGTCGTGCCGACGATTCTTTAGAAATTGTCCGACGCGTTGCTCCGATAAGCCATAGCCGCGTGCTGTATCGATCAGATTGATGCCAAGATCACGTGCTTGTTCGAGCAAATAGATTGCTTCGCGGTCCGTCATCTGTTCTGCACCGATGTGACCGGCTCCGAACCCAAGCGGGGACACGAATAGATCGGATGTTCCAAAACGTCTTAACTTCATGAACGATACTTCCTTTCAGACAACCTGTAGTTTTATATCGATGATGTTCGTTTTTGGCGATTACGATAAATCAGATAACCAACGAGTGCCACGCCTGCTATCGACCATTGGACGATGGACGAGAATTGCATGAATTGATGGACGGCGAGCACTTCGACTAACATCGCTGGAATTTTTCCAATCGTACTCGCAGTTAGGAAGAGTAAGACGGAAATACCACTAGCAGCACTGACAATGTTGACGATGCCTGACGGGACAAATGGTAACAGCCGTAACAAGATGATCGTCCAAAAAGCTTCATGTCCTTGTTGTGTTTGGAGCTTTTGTTGCAAACGATTGACTCGATCTGGAAGCGGGCGACGAAGGGCATATCGTAGTCCTTTCCGATAAAGTAGAAACGCACAAACCGCACCTAGGACTTCACCGGTGAAGGAGAGCAATGTGCCCGTCCATAGCCCGAAATAGACGAGATTCGCAGCGGTGACGAACGTACTCGGTAGGATACCAAGTACACTGACGACGACACCGACCAAGACACTAACGAACGGAGCGAACGGTCCAAATAGTTCAAAGGTTTGGATGACATGTTGTTCCATTATTCGAATTCATCCTCTTCATCCGGAAGAAGTGGTAACTCGATGTGAACAGTCGTTCCTTCTCCAAGAACGGAGTCGAACCGGATCGTTCCATCATGACGATCGATGATGTGTTTCGTGATGGCAAGACCAAGACCGGTTCCGCCATCTTTACGCGTCCGTGATTTATCGACGCGATAAAAGCGTTTTGTCAATCGATCAAGATGCTCTTCCGGAATGCCTTCTCCTTCGTCCCGGATAAGGCAATGCGTCCGGTCGCCGATCGTTTCAGTCGATAAGAAAATCTGTTTGCCAGGCGGCGTGTACCGTAAGGCGTTATCGAGTAAATTGCCAAAGACTTGCTCGAGACGGTCTGTATCGCCTAAGACAATTTGATCCGGATCGAGATTCATCACGAACGTGACTCCTTTTGACTGGGCGATCGGTTCCATCCGGTAAATGACATCTTCAAGTACTTGACTGAAGACAAGTGGTTGTTTCGACATCGGATAGGAATCGCGTTCAAGTTGAGCGAGATCGAGCAGATCATTGACGAGACGTTGCAGACGCTCCGTTTCCCGCTCAATGATTTGGTAATACTGCGCACGCTTTTCTTCCTCGAGCGAATCATCCTGCATCATCTCCGTATAGCCACGAATGTAGGAGAGAGGTGTCCGCAATTCATGACTGACGTTCGCGAGGAACTCCTTTCGCTGCTCGTCGACCTCACCGAGCGATTCCGCCATCTTGTTCAATGTTTCTGCGAGTTCTCCGATTTCATCGTCCGATTGAATCGGAATCCGGTAATCAAAGTCACCTTGTGCATAAACAGTCGAGGCGCGCTTCATGTCGATCAACGGACGGATGATCGTGTCGATGATTTGTCGTCCGAAGATGACGAGATTCAAGACGATCAGTCCGATCATGAAGAAGATCATCAGGCGGAGTGGGCGGAATGGTTCACTGATTTGACCGAGTTCCAGATACAAGATCAACGTACCGACCAGTCGATTGTTTTCGATGATCGGAAATCCAGTCATTAGAATGTCCGTTCCTTCAATCGGATGGGTCCGACTCGAGACGACAGTCTCGCCATTACGAAGCTGTTCGATGTCCGCATTCGTCAAAAAACGGAGTCCTGCCGGATTTTTCTTCAGAAAATCGATGAAGAAGACTTTCGATTCCGTCAATTCATTCGTATAAGTCATCCCATCATAAAAAGCACCGGATAGACCTTCGGACTTGTAAATGTTGATTAGCTTTTCCCCACGGTTCAATAAGATATCTTCTTGCGTCTGAAGATAGAACCGGTCGTAGAGATAAAACGTCAGCAGGACAAATAAAATGGCAGAAAAAACGCTTGTAAACCAAATCGTAATCCAAATCCGGCGCCGGATCGTATAGCGCTTAATCATACTTCCTCGAATTTATAACCGATGCCCCAAACTGTTTGAATCGAGCCACCGGCTTCCCCGAGCTTTAAGCGAAGTGTTTTAATATGCGTATCGACCGTCCGTAAGTTCCCGATATAATCCGCACCCCAAATTTGATCGAGTAGCTGTTCGCGAGAAAAGACCTTATCATTGTTTTGAGCAAACAGATGCAACAAATCAAATTCCTTACGCGTCAGACTGACCGGCTTGCCATTGACATGGACACTCCGACTTTCAGTGTCGAGTTCAAGCATACCGAGCGTTAAAGTAGCCGATTGATCAACTGTAAAGCGGTGAGAACGACGAAGCGTCGCTTCGATACGAGCAAGTAGTTCTCGGGGGCTGAATGGTTTTGTAATATAGTCATCAGCTCCGATTTTCAGACCGTGGATGCGGTCGAGTTCGTCTGAACGTGCCGTCAGCATGATGATCGGAACATTTGAGAACTCACGGATGCGCATACAGGCTGTCAAGCCGTCCATTTCCGGCATCATGACATCGAGTAGAACGAGATGGAATGTATTTTGTTGAATGAGATGGATGGCTTCTTGTCCGTTAGAAGCTGTCATCGTCGTGTAGTGTTCTTTTTCGAGATTCGAGACGAGAAGGTCACGCATTTGTGCTTCGTCATCTACTACGAGAATGTTAAACGATTCTGGCATTAGTCTTCGCTCCATTTCCTGTAGAAGAAAAGGTTTCTTCCATAAAGATGAGTTTTCTTATTTATCATACCATTTCAAACTTTAGAAACGCATGCGTGGACACAAAAAAGCATGAGAGACAAGGCCCTCATGCTTCGAGTTGTTGGTGATCGTATAGTGTTTCGAGTTCCCGACCATGAATGTACATGTGGAAACTAGATTTTGAGACTTCATACAGCGTGAACTGAGTTTCGCCAGCATTCAATTGCTCAAGAAGCGCAGGGCGCAACTCATCCGCACAGAACGCATACGGCAATTTTTCAGCTGCTTTTTGTGACCGAATATTGCTTTTGCGAATTTTCATGAAGACACTCTCATATCCGAGCTCGAAGAACAGCTCAGAGAAGAAGGCTTCTTTCGCTAAATGATTGTATCCTTTACCATGATACGGTTTACCTAACCATGTACCGAGAAACCCATATTGTCCTTCGATATCGAGTAAACTAATCGTACCAATCGGTTGATCGAATTCATCTAGGATGGTACGTGATACGATTTCACCACGTTCTTCCTCTTCGATTGCCTGCTTTGTAGTAAACAGAAATTCATCAAAGTACCGTGTTTTTTGGCGGACGTACGGATATACGTCTTGATGCTGCATCAGTTCGAACAAATCAGCGCAGTCGCTCAGCTCCCGTTGCTTGAGCATACTTCCATTCCTCCTTTTAGGACCGCAAGAATGATTGTCGAAAGCTACCTGTCTGACTCGTTTGAACCGCGCATGGTATGCCTTCTTCAGTTGTCGGATAAGATAATATTACCTTCTTTTTTTTAAATTGCAAGAAAATAATTTTTGTGAAAAAAGATACAAAAATAAGATGTTTTCCGTAAGCGTCTAAAACCCCCGAAAGGTGCAAAAAACACCTGGCGGGGGTGGGGTTAAATCAAGTTCAGTTGAGCGTGTTCGAAAATGATTTTTCCATCGATCATCGTCATGAGCGGCTTCGCTAAATAGTCGAGTGGGAAGTGACTCCACAAGACGAGATCCGCGTCTTTTCCGACCTCGATCGATCCGACACGATCGTCCACACCGAGCGAACGGGCTGGATGAATCGTGATCGCGCGTAAGGCGACATCGACCGGTAGACCTTCTCGTGCGGCAAGACCAGCACAGAGGTTCAAGTATTGGACAGGCGTGTATGGATGATCGGTCGTAATCGAAATTTCAAGACCATGTTCGTGAAGAATCCGGTACGTTTCCCATGTCTTATTCTTCAGTTCGATTTTAGACTTTCGCGTAAAGGTTGGTCCAACCGTCACTTTTTCGATCGGTAATTGTTCCATCTCTTTTGCGACGAGATGACCTTCCGTGCAATGTTCGATGCGTAAATCAAGATCAAACTCTTCCGCGAAACGAATGGCGGAAAGGATATCATCTGCTCGATGTGCATGTACACGAAGCGGCATCTTGTGATCGAGGACCCGTTTGATCATTTGATGGGCGAAGGTTTCGGAAACCGGTTGCGTTCGAACTTCAAGAAAAGCTTCGCGCAACATCCCCATGATGCCCATCCGTGTCAGTTCACCGGCACGACCAGCACTATGGACACGCTTCGGGTTTTCACCGAGCGCCACCTTCAGACCCGCATACTTTCGAAGAATCATATCATCGATGAATCGTCCGTGCGTTTTGATGACACTCGTGACGCCACCGATGATGTTCATGCTACCCGGCATGACTTGAACGGTCGTGATTCCGTGTTCGACAGCTTCCTTAAAGCCTTCATCCAGCGGATAGACGCCATCAATGGCACGCAGATGAGGAGTCATCGCGAAAATCGTCTCATTCGCATCATTTCCGACGGTTCCGGTACCTTCGTCATATAATCCGAGATGTGTATGGGCATCGATGAAACCGGGCAATAAAAAGTGACCTTCTGCTTCAATGACTTGATCGTCTTCTAAATGATCCAGTAATTCACCGATTTCAATGATTTTCCCATCACGAATGCGGATGTCCCCGTAAAAACTGTCCGAAGTAATCGGATAGATATGTGCATTTCGAATTAAGATATCCAAGTATCGTCCACCCCTGTACTAGTTTGAATGCTCGATTGCTCGTAATGCATCCTTTAGTTCAGCATACCGAAACTTGTATCCGTTTTCGAGCGCTTTTTTCGGGACGACACGAGCTCCTTCTAGTACAATCGTACTCTTTTCACCGAGTGCGAGTTCTAATGCGAAGCGTGGTGCCGGGAGCCAGTGTGGGCGATGTAAGACTTTTCCGATCGTCTGTCCGAAACGGCGCATCGTCTCCGGGTGAGGCGCAGTGATGTTCAGCGGTCCTTCGACTGTCGGGGTCTCGAGCGCGAATAGGAATAACTCGACTAGATCATCGATGTGGACCCAGGAGACCCATTGTTTACCGTCGCCCATCGTCCCACCACCAAACAAGACATAAGGGAGACGCATTAACGGATAAGCGCCACCGGCTTTCGTCAAGACGACACCAATTCGTGGATGGACGAGTCGAATGCCGGCGTCAGCAATCGGACGAGCAAGGTCTTCCCATGCGACACAGACATGACTTAAGAAGTCAGCAGTCGGTGGAAGTGGTTGATCTTCGGAGAAGGTCTGATGCCGATCCTGTCCGTAAATGCCAACCGCAGAAGCAGATAAGACGACGTCTGGTTTTGGGTCGAGTGCTTCAACGATCCGGACGAGTTCCTTCGTTGTACTGACGCGACTGTCGAGAATGACACGTTTGCGTTCATCCGTCCAACGTCCATCGTTGATCGAAGCACCAGCCAGATGAATGAATGCATCGACGCCCTCTAAGTGTTGCTCGGGCTTTGCGTCTTCTGTCATCCACTTGATATATGTGACATGCGCATCGTTCGCTTTTGGATGACGCGTTAAGATAAAGATGTGATGTCCTTGATCTAGCAAACGCTTCGTCAAGGCTTGACCAATCATACCGGTTCCACCGGTAATCGCAATGTTCATGTAATTCATCCTCCCTGAAATAAGTAAAAGTAGCTTCTTTCCATTTGTTCCCGTTCCATGGTTTCACTCAAACATAGACCTGCCTGTTCATGATATCGTAGAACTACCGAGTCAGGTTAGAGGAGGGAACGACATGAAGATCAAACGGATCTCGACACAGAAAAAGAACAGCGAACGATTTAATATCTATGTCGAGCGTGATGGCAAAGAAGAGTATGCCTTTGCCGTAGACGTCGATATTTTAATCAAATACAATCTGCAACGCGATAAAGAACTTGATGACGACTTCGTCAAGGAAGTGTTGACGGCTGAAGAACAGCAGAAAGCATATCGTCTCTCATTGAATCATTTATCGTACCGCATGCGGGCGACGAGTGAAGTCGTCGCGTATTTAACAGAGAAAGAGACACCGGAGCATGCGATCAAACATGCAATCGAGCGATTGACAGAGCAACGCTATCTAGATGATCAACAGTTCGCACTTGCTTATACGGCAACGAAAAAAGCGACGACACCACAAGGACCTGGACGGATTCGCCGCGACCTTGAGGCATTGAAGATACCGAAGACAGCAATTGATGAAGCGATCGTGACGTTTACGGATGAAGAAGAATACGAAAAAGTCCTGAAGTTTTTGCGGCAAAAGCAAAAAGAGCTGCAACGGCGTTCCGTGCGGGAACTGACGCAAAAGCTACAGATGACACTCATGCAACGCGGTTTCTCGTCCGACTTGATCAAGGCGGGTATCGAAGAGGTGTTCCGAGCTGAAGAAGGGGACGAAGAAGAACAAGCGGCCCTTTATCAAGCACGCAAGTATTATCCGAAATACCGGCAACTTGAACCGTTCGAACGCGAACAGAAAGTGAAGCAAGCGCTCGTCCGAAAAGGATTTCCATACGGACTAGCGGCTCAAGTCCTTGAACAAGTCAAAGAAGAAGAGGTGGAATAATAAAAGCAAGACGAAAAATTGACAATTATCCGACAATTGTGCTATTCTACGCACAGACTAAGAAAAGGAGGAACCGTCCTATGAAAAAGCCAATTGGTTTCACTCATATCCAACAGCTGAATACGACGGAGACTCTTGAGCACGTATAAGTAATTCATTTCATGTGCGAGCAAGGGGATTCGTCTCCCGAGCGCGCAGACGAACAAGAATGGATCATGCCCATTTCAAGGCATACTGATTCTCGGACTGCATCCGGAAATCCGTATGCCTTTTTGCGTGCTCGGAAAAAGTAGTTCATTTCACAGTAAAGGGGGGACCCTCATGCGTTTATTTCGGCAATTGAGTTGGTTTCTAAAAGAACACAAATCATCGTATCTCGTAGCAGTCGTCTTATTGATCATCACCGGCTTCATCGATTTAACGCCACCATGGCTAATCGGTAAGGTCATCGACGGATTGCGGTCGGGATCGATGGACCAGGCGACGCTCTTGCAATACGTCATCGGATTAACAGTCATTTCCATCGTTTCCTTCATCTTGACGTATCTGTGGTTAGCGAAATTATTCGGAACGGCATTTTTATTAGAACGGACACTTCGGAGTCGCTTCTTTACGCACTTATTGAAACTGACGCCGACGTTCTACCAAAAGAATCGGACGGGAGACTTGATGGCACTCGCGACGAACGACTTGAAGGCGGTCGAGCGGACAGCCGGATTTGGTGTCTTGACGCTCGTCGACTCGTTGAACATGACGGCAATCACTCTCGTCGTCATGGGGGTGGCGATCGATTGGAAGCTGACGCTCGCTGCCTTGTTACCGATGCCACTTCTCGCCTACGCGATGAATAAGCTCGGAAGTCAGATTCACGGGCGTTTCATCACGGCCCAGGATTCGTTTGGAACGATGAATGATCAGGTCGTCGAGTCGATTTCCGGACTGCGTGTCATTCGCTCGTTCGTCCAAGAACCAGTCGACGTTAAACGGTTCGACGATGTCACGACGGATGTTTTTGAGAAAAACATGCATGTCGCAAAAATCGATGTCTTATTTGAACCGATCATCAAGTTGCTCGTCGGGTTTAGTTACTTGATCGGCTTATCGTTCGGGACATATCTCGTCTTTACGAACGACATCACGCTCGGACAATTGGTCGCCTTTAACATCTATCTCGGGATGCTGATCTGGCCGATGTACGCCTTTGGTGAATTGATCAATGTCATCCAGCGCGGAACAGCAAGTCTTGATCGCTTAGAAGCAACGATGCGAGTCAAACCGTTGATTGCTTCGACACCACGGAAACACGTCGATCGCCCTGAACGGATCGAGATGAACGATTTGACGTTTACGTATCCAGAGACAGCCCATCCGGTCTTACGAGATTTGAATATGACGATTGAACAAGGAACAACGATCGGTATCGTCGGACCAACGGGATCCGGGAAAACGACGTTCTTGCGTCAATTCTTACGTGAGTATCCAATCGGACGGGACATGTTGACAGTCAACGGCGTACCGTATGAAGATGTTGCGCTAGAGACGGTTCGCGGTTGGACGGGCTATGTGTCACAAGAACATTTACTATTTTCAAAATCTGTTCGGGATAACATTTTGTTTGGTGCAGGTGAAGCGACAGAAGAAGAATTGCAGGAAGCGATTCGTCTCGCATCGTTCGAAAAAGATATCGAGACGCTGGAGCAAGGACTTGAGACGATGGTCGGTGAACGTGGCGTTACGTTGTCGGGAGGACAAAAGCAACGTCTGTCAATCGCGCGGGCGATGTTAAAAAAACCAGAGTTGCTGTTGCTGGATGATTCATTATCAGCGGTAGACGCGAAAACGGAATCACATATCATCGATTCAATTCGATCGAATCGCCACCAATCGACGACATTAATTGTTGCCCATCGCTTATCGGCAGTGGCACATGCGGACGAAATCATCGTCTTGCAAGACGGAATGATTTCTGAACGAGGAACACATGACAGCCTGATGGCACAAAATGGCTGGTACGCTCAACAATTCGAGCGACAAAGTGAAGAAATGTAAGGAGGTGCCTTTGCATGAATGAATTGGAATTATATCAACTCGATCCGGCACGTCGGAAGACGACGATCCGTTCGTTGATCCGCTATGCGATGCATGAGAAACAAGCGATCTTCTTAGGATTGTTTCTACTCGTACTGGCAGTCGGTGCGGAATTGACAGGTCCGTATATCGCGAAAGTCATCATCGATGAACATATCGTAGCGATTGAAAAGGACTGGGTCGAAGTTAAAGCAGACGGTGCGGTCACGTATGACGGTCGTCAGTTCGCCAAAGCACAAGAAGTATCTAAAAGTGAGATCGTTCGATCCGTCTCGATCGTCCAAACGACCAACGGCTACTTTTTCGTACCAAAACAAGTCGTCAGTGGGGGAGAGCGGAAAATCAGTGGAAATACGCTGACGGTCACGCGTGGAGACAATGTGTACACGTATGATAATATTCAAAAACTGACACAAGGACAGGTCTATGATTTTTATTCAAAGGACTTAAAAGCAATCGGCTGGTTGTCCTTGATCTATGTTCTTTTGCTGCTTGCAGCAGCTGGTTTGAACTGGATTCAACAAATCTTGCTCCAGCGATCTGCTCATAAAATCATCAAACGGATGCGGCTTGATGTCTTTACGCATCTGCAACGGTTACCGGTTCGTTATTTCGACCAGACGCCAATCGGGAAAATCGTTAGTCGCGTCACGAATGATACGGAAACGATTCGCGATTTATATCTCGGTGTGCTCGCCCGAGTCTTCTCAGGGATCATCACGATGGCAGGGATTCTCGTCGCGATGTTCTTCCTCGATTATCGATTAGGACTTGTTTCGCTGATCATCATTCCGATCGTCTATTTCTGGATTCAGCTGTTCCAGAAACTCGCGACGAAGAATAACTTCAAGGTTCGTTCACTCGTTGCCGACATGAATGGTCAACTGAATGAGAACATCCAGACGATGCCGATCATTCAGGCTTATGCACGTGAGAAGGAAGTCCTTGCTGAATTCGAACAAAAGAATGAAGAGAACTATCAGACACGGGCAAAGTTGTTACGACTTGATGCCTTGATGTCACACAACTTATCCTACTTTTTGAAAAACTTGACGCTCGCCTTGTTGATTTGGGTCGTCGGCGGAAAAAGTCTGACGAATGGATCGTTTTTATCACTCGGGATCTTATATGCGTATATCGATTACGTGTCCCGTTTATTCGAACCGGTCACTCAAATCATGAATCAGCTGTCACCGCTACAACAAGCGCTCGTGTCAGCGGACCGAATGTTCCAGTTGCTCGACGAAAAGGGCGAGCCGGTCGAACAAGGGCGCGTTGCTCGGTTTAAAGGAGCGGTATCCTTCAAAGACGTCGAATTCAGTTACGAAGCGGGAAATCCCGTATTACGTGAAATTCAAATCGATGCTCGTCCTGGCGCGACGATTGCCCTCGTCGGTCATACGGGTAGCGGGAAAAGTTCAATCATGAATTTATTGATGCGTTTTTATGATCCGTCAAAGGGACAGTTGTTGATTGACGGACAGGACGTGACGACTTTACCGAAACAAGCGGTCCGTGAACATATGGGCATCGTCTTACAGGATCCGTTCCTCTTCACGGGAACGATTCGTTCGAACATCACACTCGGTAATCCTGATATTTCCGAAGAACGGGTACGACAAGCGATCGAAGCCGTCGGCGCGGATCGATTCATTAATCGTTTACCAAACGGACTCGATGAACCGGTCATCGAAAAAGGTGCTACGTTATCAGCGGGTGAACGACAGTTGATCAGCTTTGCTCGTGCACTGGCGTTCGACCCTGCGATCCTAGTTCTTGACGAAGCGACAGCGAGTGTTGACTCGGAAACCGAAGCGGTCATTCAAGATGCTTTGTTGACGTTGACGAAAGGGCGAACGACGTTCATCATTGCGCACCGCTTATCGACGATCAAGGATGCGGACGAGATTCTTGTTCTCGATCATGGTCAGATCGTCGAGCGAGGACCACATGATGTACTCCTCGCGATGTCCGGAATTTATGCGAAAATGTATGCGTTACAAAGTAAGCGGAATCTAGAATTGAAATCAAGCTAATCCATCCAGTTTCTCCTCCTTTTCGTTTATACTGAAAAACGAAGAGGGGGAGTTTTTGTAATGGAGACACGGATGAGTCAATTATCGAAATACGAGCTTGAGATGTTGATCACGAAATTAAGTGAACAAAAACGAAAAGCGGAGCAACATGGGAATGTCAGTGAAGTGGAGGTCGTAACGCGAAAAATCGCCATTGCGAAAAGTTATTTGATCGATCCGAAACGATTCGAACGGGGAGCCTTTTACCGAATCGAAGGAGAAGAGGCGCGATTTGAGTTACACTTCGTCAATGGCGTCATGGGCTGGGGACATTTTGAAGGTACCGCTCAAGAAGTCGCGATTCCGCTCGCATTATTCACAGGAGAGGGAGAACAGACATGACGAATCGAGAACAAGCCCTTCAGCAATTGGCTGAAGAATTATTGCAAGTGAATGAAGTACTGACACCGGAAGAAGCACTGACGTGGGTCGAAGTGCTTTGGGAAGATTTCGAAGCGACACTCGCGCGCGCTGGTGAAAAATATCAAGGTGAAGCCGTCGCGGTTCATTTCGTCGAACAGCAGATTAAACAGCACGGGGCGATGTTACACCGGTTTAATACAACGAACGAAAAATTCAAGCATTTGATGACAGGTCGAAACGTCGAATGAACAAAGCTCCGCACATCGGGATTTCCGTTGCGCGGAGCTTTGTCTTTATAATGCAGGGATGAACAGTTTTTTCTGCAAGGTTCGTTCGCTAAATACCCAGCCGGTATAGGAGCTGACGATTTCTTGTGTAGCAGCGTCGATTCTGACGACGGCAACGAATGGATAGACTTCCTTCGTGAAATAACGCAGGTTGGTGAAGCGGTATTCGACAATGCCATCTTTTCGTGAGACCGTATACGTATGAATCTTCGAGAACTCAAGAAATGCTTGCAAGTCCGCGTTTTGTTTAACAATTTCGTACAAGGCGTCACCATGCGGTTCGTCCTTGATCCGGAAGTTTCCGCATTCGATGACGGTTCCACTGTTGATCTTAACGACGGAATACTCATCGCGTAAACGTGCCGCGACATGCCACTCATCCCATTTCATTCCAGGTGAGATGAAGAGCTTATGTGCGCCGCGATAATAGCGTGCTGCGGTCGCAAGGGCATCATTTCGCAACTTGAATTGAACAGCGTAGTAAATGATGACGATAGCAATCAAAATCGGGAAGATGACGATCGTCGCTCTTGTCAATAACCAAATCCCGAACGCGGCATAATACATCGTGAACAGATACGGATCAAATGTGTTGATGACACCCCAACCAATCCAGGATTTTTTGAACGGGTGTAAGGCTTGTGTGCCGTAAGCGTTAAACAGATCGACGAAGACATGAAGAGCGACAGCGATCTGTGCCATCAGCCATAATGAAGTCGGAGGTACACCGAATAACGTGCCGATGACGATCGAAAGTAATAAGGGCCAGGCGAGTAAGGCGATTAATCCGTGTGATTTTCCGCGGTGTTGGCGCAAATAGGCGCTGTTTCCTTTAAACTTAAAGACAGTGTCGAAGTCCGGTGCGTGTGAGCCGACGAGCGCCGTCGTCGTCACGGCAGCAAACATCGTCGTGCTCGCTGCGACGTCAGGGTGTAGCGTCGAGATGGCGGCGAGACAAAGTCCCATGCCGATATGCGTACCAGTATCCAATGCGAATTCGCTCCTTCTATGAAATCGTGATGGTGAATCCATCGTGGTTCTGCCGAGTAATTTTTAATTAATATATCGTATCCAAGAGAAAAGAGGTAACCTTTTGACTGTCGTTCAAGAATATTTCACAAACTTTAATAAAACACAATTTACCACAGAACTGATTGCCTGGTTCCTTCGTGAACAGCGAGATCTCCCATGGCGAAAAACCAAAAATCCGTACCATATCTGGATTAGTGAAATCATGCTCCAACAAACGCGCGTCGACACAGTCATTCCGTATTATGAGCGCTTTACGAAACGTTTTCCGACACCGCATGATTTAGCAGAGGCGGATCAAAGTGAAGTCCTGAAGCATTGGGAAGGCTTAGGGTACTATTCCCGTGTCAAGAATCTTCAAATCGCGGTTCAGGAAGTTGTTGAAAAATATGATGGAATCGTGCCCGATGAAAAGGAATTGTTCAGTCAGCTGAAAGGCGTCGGTCCGTACACGACAGGAGCCGTTCTATCGATTGCTTATGGACAAGCAGAACCAGCAGTAGACGGGAACGTGATGCGCGTTCTTTCGCGTGTGCTTGGAATCTATGAGGATATCGCTGCACCGAAGACGCGGAAATTGTTTGAAGCGGCGGTGCATCAATTGATTGATCCGGCTGATCCGTCAAGCTTCAATCAAGGTCTGATGGAACTCGGGGCGATGGTCTGTACGCCGAAGTCACCGATGTGTGGACTCTGTCCTGTTCAAGACGTTTGTTTCGCATACGACCGAAATGCACAGGAAGAATTGCCTGTGAAGACGAAGAAAGGAAAGACGCAAATTATTCCATATGATGCTCTTGTTTATGAAGCAGACGGAAAAATCGCAATTGAACAACGGGCGGAGACCGGTTTGCTTGCTGGCATGTGGCAATACCCACTTCGAGAAGCAGAAGAAGAGCGTGACGGAACGCTTATCGGGCATGTTCGACACATCTTTTCGCACCGGATTTGGGAGATTGCTGTCTATCGCGTGACGGAACAGCCGGACCAGACGATACTAGTTGATCAGGAAACGTATGCGACGCATCCGATATCTGTCGCCCAAATGAAGATTGATCGACTATTAAAGGGGGAGATCTAATGCATACTTTTAGATTTGAGACGCGTGTCGATACATCAAAGAAGCAAGCGTGGGATTTTTTAAGTGATGCCAAGGCATTGAGTCGATTGACGGTATTTCCGCAAGTGAAGACGTCGGGTGATACACGGACGCGAGCCGGGAATACGATTCGTCTACGTGTCGGAGTTTCACCACTATTTGTCTCGTGGACGTCTTGGATTCCTTTCGTAGAAGAATATGTCTTCGTCGATGTTGGTACAAAAGTGCCGTATCCGTTTCGCGCCTGGTGCCACGTCCACCGAGTCGAAGAACGTGAATCTGGCGTCTATTTCATGGATGAAGTGACGTATGCCTCCTTCTTACCAGCTTTCGTCATTGAAGCATTCATCTTGAAACCGATGTTCAAACAGCGAAAAAATGCGATTTTGAATCACTTTCAAGGCTGAATTCCGTCATTTTTCTGAAAAAATACCCTTTCGTTTTTCATGTGTTCTGAAAATGGGTATAATAAGCACGAGAGTATAACAGAATGGAAGAAAAACGCTTTAGAAAGGAGTAGCACATGAGTCGATTCCCAAAAGAAAGTAGCAAGATTGAGATTCAAAGTTTCAAACATAACGGGAGCTTACACAGAGTTTGGGAAGAAACGCTCGTGCTGAAATCGACGGAAGAAGAATTGATTGGGTTCAATGATCGCATCATGGTCAGTGAATCGGATGGTCGTCAGTGGCGAACGCGAGAGCCTGCAATCTGTTATTTTTCAACAGAACTCTGGTTCAATGTCATTTGCATGATTCGGGAGGATGGCATTTATTACTACTGTAACCTCGGATCCCCTTCTACGTTCGATGAGAAAGATCGAGCAGTCAAGTACATTGATTATGATTTAGATATCAAAGTATATCCGGATATGTCCTACATGATCCTCGATGAGGACGAATATGAGAAACATCGCCGCGAGATGAATTATCCGAAGGCGATCGATCGTATTTTGAAAGACAATGTCCAAATCCTGATCCAGTGGATTCGTAGTCGCAAGGGTCCATTTAACCCGGCTTTCGTGGATATGTGGTATCGTGAATATGAAACAAGATATCGGAGATGATGGTTCGCCATCGTCTTTTTTTAGTTGAAGGAAGTGAAACATGTGGCAACACAAGCAAAACGTAAGAAACAAGGCTCGATCCGCCGCTATATGGCGTTCGTCAAGCCGTATCAAAAACAGATCCTCTTGACGGTCTTCGTCGGGATCATCAAGTTCTCGATCCCACTCGGACTTCCATTGTTGTATAAGTACATCATCGACCATATCCTAACTGGGAACACGATGCCGATGGCGGAAAAAAGTAAGCAATTGGCATATTTGATCGGAGGAGGTGTCTTCATCTTCTTGATCGTCAAGCCACCGCTTGAATACGTTCGCCAATATCTCGCACAATGGTCAGCATCGAAGATTCTATTTGACGTACGGAACCGATTGTTTGATCATGTTCAGAAATTGTCGCTTCGTTTTTATTCGAATACGAAAACGGGAGAAGTCATTTCGCGGATCATCAATGATGTCGAGCAGACGAAAGACTTCGTCGTCACAGGATTAATGAATCTATGGCTTGATATGATCACGATTTTTATTGCCATTGCCATCATGTGGACGATTGATCCGAAATTGACGCTTGTCGCCATCATTCCTTTACCCTTCTATGCCCTCGCCGTTAAGTTCTTTTACGGGCGTTTACGCGGATTGACACGGGAACGTTCGGCAGCCCTTGCGGAACTACAAGGTCATTTGACGGAGCGGGTCAACGGCATGGCGGTCATCCGTAGTTTTGCACTGGAACCACACGAGAACAAAGCGTTCAAACATCAAAATGATGGGTTCTTAAAAGCAGCGCTTCGTCAAACGAACTGGAATGCGCGGACATACGTCGTCGTCTCGACAATTACGGACTTCGCACCAATCCTGATCTTCGGAACGGCGGCGTTCTTCGTCTTGAACGGACATGTGACACTTGGGACGATGGTTGCGTTCATTGGCTATATCGATCGCCTCTATGCACCGCTCGGTCGTCTCGTCAACTCCTCAACGACATTGACACAGTCGATCGCTTCGATGGATCGGATGTTCGAGTTTTTAGATGAGCCGTATGACATTACGGAAAAACCGAATGCGCGCGAACCGAAAGATGTCCGAGGGAACGTTCAGTTCGAAGATATCAGCTTTGCTTATGAAGAAGGCGGTGAGCTGGCGATTGATCGCTTAACGCTTGACGTACAGGCAGGCGAACGGATTGCTTTCGTCGGAATGTCAGGTGGTGGGAAATCAACGCTCGTCAGTTTGATTCCGCGCTTTTATGATGTGTCTGCCGGTCGGATCACGCTTGACGGCGTTGACATCCGTAACTTGAAGTTGCGTGGTCTTCGTGATCAGATCGGGATGGTCATGCAGGAATCGATTCTCTTCAGTGAATCAGTCCAGATGAACATCAAGATGGGGAATCCGGAGGCGACGGACGAGGAAGTCATCGCAGCGGCAAAAGCAGCGAATGCCCACGAATTCATCGAACGATTACCAAACGGTTATCATACGCCGGTCGGAGAACGAGGCGTCAAGTTATCAGGTGGTCAAAAGCAACGTCTTGCGATTGCACGGGTCTTCTTGAAAAATCCACCGATTCTGATCTTGGATGAGGCGACTAGTGCGCTCGATTTAGAGAGTGAAGCGATGATTCAAGATTCGTTAGCGCGTCTTGCGAAAGGGCGGACAACGTTTACTGTCGCGCACCGTTTATCAACGATTACCGATGCCGATAAGATTGTCGTCATTGAAAATGGTCAGATTACGGAAATTGGCACACACGAAGTTCTCATGCAAAAACGAGGTGCTTATTTTGAACTGTATGCCATTCAAAATCTGGAACTCGTCGAATAACAAAAAGCAGCGCCCCTTGCGAGGGCGCTGCTTTTTTAGGAGGAAGACTTAGAGTCGAGCAAAGGCACGATCGACTGCTGCGATCGTCTCTGTGATGTCGGCTTCCGTGTGTTCTGTCGTCAGGAACCACGCTTCGTATTTTGAAGGAGCAAGGTTGACGCCTTCTTCTAGCATCAATTTGAAGAAACGTCCGAACATCTCACTATCTGCACGTTCTGCACCATCGTAATCGATGACTGTTTCATCCGTGAAGTAGACCGTCATGGCACCTTTTAGACGGTTGATTGTAATCGTGACGTCATGACGTTTTGCTGCTTCTAGCACACCTTGTTCGAGTAAGGCGCCAAGGTGATCGAGTTGTTCATAAACGCCAGGTTGCTCAAGTAGTTCAAGACAAGCGATACCGGCAGCCATCGATGCCGGGTTCCCTGCCATCGTACCTGCTTGATAGGCTGGACCGAGTGGCGCGACATGTTCCATGATTTCTTTACGACCGCCATAAGCACCGATTGGTAAACCACCACCGATGATTTTCCCGAGCGCTGTCATATCGGGGCGGATATCGAGTAACTCTTGTGCACTGCCGTACGTGAAGCGGAAGGCTGTGATGACTTCATCGTAGATGACGAGTGCGCCGTGAGCATGCGTGATTTCGTTGACCGCAGCAAGGAATCCAGGTTGCGGTTCGACGATACCGAAGTTTCCGACGATCGGTTCAACGAGTACACAAGCGACTTGATCGCCCCATTGTTCCATGATTTGACGGTACGATTCAATATCATTGAACGGTGTCGTAATAACTTCTTTTGCCGTCGCTTTCGTGACACCTGCTGAATCGGGAGAACCAAGTGTCGCTGGACCACTTCCTGCTGCGATCAGCATCAAATCCGAGTGACCGTGGTAACAGCCACTGAACTTCACGACAAGCTCACGACCTGTATATGCTCGTGCGACGCGAATCGTCGTCATGACGGCTTCCGTTCCGGAGTTCGTAAAACGTACTTTTTCAAGCGAAGGAATCGCTTTTTGTAGTTTATGTGCAAAGTCGATTTCTAGACGGTGGGGCGTGCCATAAAGAAGACCGTTCTGGGCAGCGTGTGTGATCGCTTCCGTAATGTGGGGGTGACCGTGTCCTGTGATGATCGGACCGTAGGCCGCTAAGTAATCAATGTAGCGATTGCCATCGACATCATAAAAGTAAGCACCTTTTCCGCTTTCCATATAGACAGGTGCACCGCCGCCGACGGCTTTGAATGAACGGGATGGGCTGTTGACGCCACCAACGATACACTCTTGTGCGATTTCATATAACGCCTCTGAAGTAGGGCGAGTAGTGTGAGTAGACATGAGGATTCCTCCAATCGATGATTCGTGAAAAATATCACGATATGATTGTATCATGGACGTCAAATCCGGTGCAGAGCCGTTGACGGAATGACTTTTTGTAGGTAGACTAATTATAAAGATTATAATCTGATAATCAATGAAAGATAGAAATGAGGGGATGGACGTGGCTAACGAAATGCTGGATGACGCCGTGAAGTCGCTTCGGGAATCAGGCGTTCGAATGACACCACAACGTCACGCGATTTTAGAATATCTGACGACGGGACACACACATCCGACAGCGGATGAGATTTATCGTGCACTCGAACATCGATTTCCAAATATGAGTGTGGCGACTGTATATAATAACTTACGCGTTTTTCGAGAAAAGGGAATCGTTGAGGAAATGAACTACGGAGACGCTTCAAGTCGCTTCGATTTCGTTACGACACGCCATTACCACATGATCTGTGAGAACTGCGGAAAGATCGTTGATTTCAATTATCCTGTGCTCGATGATGTCGAAACGGTAGCGGCTCATTTAACAGGTTTCAAAGTCGATCGTCATCGACTAGAGGTGTATGGAACTTGCCCGGACTGTCAATCGAATGTCCAATAAAAAAACGAGCTGCCCTTAGCGGGGAGCTCGTTTATTGTGTTTATTGTACTTTTCGTCAAATTCTTTTCCTTCGAGAGAAGGATCCATCGTCAGTGGTTCGTCACAATGCATACATAAGTCAACGCGACCAAGGACTTTTGTCTCTTTTCCACAATTCGGACAAGTAACGACAGCTGCCTTCGTTGATGTTAGACCAATCAAGAAGTAGAGTGCCGTACTGGCGAGAACCATGACGAAACCGAGAAGCATGAGTAAGACCATGATGATCTCGAACCGTTTAAGTAATAGACCGCCGTACATGACGAGCATACCGCCGAATACGAGGAACATTGCTAAGTTTCGCGCGCGGTTTATTTTATTTTTTCGTTGTTTTTTCAAGTGAATTCCCCCTGTTGTCAGTCTAGCATAAGATGCGGGATTGCCTGAAGAAGGAAAGCTTGTTTTTTTGTCGAAAATGGTAACGACGAGTTCGTATAGAAGGGTGAGAAGTAAATGGAACAAGCAACACGAACGATTTATTCGGAATACGCGGCTTATCGTGAAACTCAAGGAATCATTGCGGTTGAAAAACGACAACCACGGGATTCTCTGACAGATCAATTTGATACACTTCTTGTTGTCATCACAAGAGATCCGGAAGTCGAATGGACGATTAAACATTACCGATTGAATACTTTGAAAGTATCTTTACATCTTGTACACGAGGATGTGTTATCGCGTTGGATTTTATTGAATGCCAATCGACGTGCGATTCATTGGATCACAGAAGGAACGATCGTATTCGAACGAAACGATTACTTAGTTGACTTAAAAAGACAACTACTCGATTTTCCTGATGAGGAACGACATTTACAGATGACGATTTCCTTTGCTAAATTGTTGCGTCGTTTCCAAGATGGGAGAAACTTGTTTAGTCGCGGACATCATTATGATGCCTATACACATGTCCATCATGCGTTGCATCACCTGGCACGGTTATCCGTCCTCGAAAAAGGAAAACATCCTGAAACGGTCGTTTGGGAACAGGCGCGACTCGATGACCCAGATGTCTATAAACTATACGAGCAATTATTGATGAGTGAAGAGACGCTAGATCAACGTATTCATCTTGCTTTGATTGGGCTTGAGCACCTTTTGCAGTCCAAGGTTTTATCGGGAGGACGCTATTTATTCGAAATTATGCGTGAACGGACGGATCCTTGGACGATGTATGAATTGATGGAAGAAGAACGACTGCAAGAAGTTAAAGTAGATTTGAGCAGCTTAATCGATTTCTTCATGCGAAAAGGTTTGATTCGTATCTCATATCAAACGACTAAAGGGGCGGGAGTCGAACTCGTGACGTATGAGCCGGTCGTATGACGATCGGCTTTACTTTTTCCTAGAATTGTTTTTGCTATATATAGAAGAAAAAAGATTTCAAAAGTTTTTTTAGAAAAACTATTGACGGTATTATACCGAGATAGTATATTAATACATGTCGACAGGGCAACACGCGCTGGACGGTGACAGGGAATAAAAAAGATTTTAAAAAAGGATTGACGCTTAAGTTATTCCGTGATATCTTATTAAAGTCGCTGAAAACGACACGACGAACTTTGAAAACTGAACGATGAGGCAAAAATCGTATTCTACGGAATACAAAAACGAATGAAGCGCAAGCTTCGTCAATCGTGACTTCGGTCACACAACGAGCAAGTCAAACACTTCATGGAGAGTTTGATCCTGGCTCAGGACGAACGCTGGCGGCGTGCCTAATACATGCAAGTCGAGCGCAGGAAACTGACGGAACTCTTCGGAGGGAAGGCAGTGGAATGAGCGGCGGACGGGTGAGTAACACGTAAGGAACCTGCCTCAAGGATTGGGATAACTCCGAGAAATCGGAGCTAATACCGGATAGTTCAACGGACCGCATGGTCCGCTGATGAAAGGCGCTTCGGCGTCACCTTGAGATGGCCTTGCGGTGCATTAGCTAGTTGGTGGGGTAACGGCCCACCAAGGCGACGATGCATAGCCGACCTGAGAGGGTGATCGGCCACACTGGGACTGAGACACGGCCCAGACTCCTACGGGAGGCAGCAGTAGGGAATCTTCCACAATGGACGAAAGTCTGATGGAGCAACGCCGCGTGAGTGATGAAGGTTTTCGGATCGTAAAACTCTGTTGTAAGGGAAGAACACGTACGAGAGGGAATGCTCGTACCTTGACGGTACCTTACGAGAAAGCCACGGCTAACTACGTGCCAGCAGCCGCGGTAATACGTAGGTGGCAAGCGTTGTCCGGAATTATTGGGCGTAAAGCGCGCGCAGGCGGCCTTTTAAGTCTGATGTGAAAGCCCCCGGCTCAACCGGGGAGGGCCATTGGAAACTGGAAGGCTTGAGTACAGAAGAGAAGAGTGGAATTCCACGTGTAGCGGTGAAATGCGTAGAGATGTGGAGGAACACCAGTGGCGAAGGCGACTCTTTGGTCTGTAACTGACGCTGAGGCGCGAAAGCGTGGGGAGCAAACAGGATTAGATACCCTGGTAGTCCACGCCGTAAACGATGAGTGCTAGGTGTTGGGGGGTTTCCGCCCCTCAGTGCTGAAGCTAACGCATTAAGCACTCCGCCTGGGGAGTACGGCCGCAAGGCTGAAACTCAAAGGAATTGACGGGGACCCGCACAAGCGGTGGAGCATGTGGTTTAATTCGAAGCAACGCGAAGAACCTTACCAACTCTTGACATCCCATTGACCGCTTGAGAGATCAAGTTTTCCCTTCGGGGACAATGGTGACAGGTGGTGCATGGTTGTCGTCAGCTCGTGTCGTGAGATGTTGGGTTAAGTCCCGCAACGAGCGCAACCCCTATCCTTAGTTGCCAGCATTTAGTTGGGCACTCTAGGGAGACTGCCGGTGACAAACCGGAGGAAGGTGGGGATGACGTCAAATCATCATGCCCCTTATGAGTTGGGCTACACACGTGCTACAATGGACGGTACAAAGGGCAGCGAGACCGCGAGGTGGAGCCAATCCCATAAAGCCGTTCCCAGTTCGGATTGCAGGCTGCAACTCGCCTGCATGAAGTCGGAATCGCTAGTAATCGCAGGTCAGCATACTGCGGTGAATACGTTCCCGGGTCTTGTACACACCGCCCGTCACACCACGAGAGTTTGCAACACCCGAAGCCGGTGAGGTAACCGCAAGGAGCCAGCCGTCGAAGGTGGGGTAGATGATTGGGGTGAAGTCGTAACAAGGTAGCCGTATCGGAAGGTGCGGCTGGATCACCTCCTTTCTAAGGAAAACGTCCCTTACGGGACATGCCCATCGTTCAGTTTTGAGAGCTCGTCTCTCAGTCTCGCAAGAGACACTCGCACCTTGAAAACTGAAGACATCAACAAGACATCAAACTTTTAATTAACCATGTCATTAGACGTGTGTTCTTAGAATACCAACGCTAGATCAAGGTATGAAGGGCGTACGGTGGATGCCTTGGCACTAGGAGCCGATGAAGGACGCGACGAACAGCGATATGCTTCGGGGAGCAGTAAGTATGCTTTGATCCGAAGATTTCCGAATGGGGGAACCCACCATCTGTAATGGGATGGGACATGTTACATGAATACATAGTGTAACGTGAGGCAGACCCGGGGAACTGAAACATCTAAGTACCCGGAGGAAGAGAAAGCAAATGCGATTCCCTGAGTAGCGGCGAGCGAAACGGGAACAGCCCAAACCGAAGAGCATGCTCTTCGGGGTTGTAGGACACTCTATACGGAGTCAAAAAGGAAGACAGTAGGTGAAGGACCTGGAAAGGTCGGCCGAAGAAGGTGACAGCCCTGTAGCTGAAACTGTTTTCCCTCCAGAGTGGATCCTGAGTACGGCGGGACACGTGAAACCCCGTCGGAATCCGGGAGGACCATCTCCCAAGGCTAAATACTCCCTAGTGACCGATAGTGAACCAGTACCGTGAGGGAAAGGTGAAAAGCACCCCGGAAGGGGAGTGAAATAGATCCTGAAACCGTATGCCTACAAGTAGTCAGAGCCCGTTAACGGGTGATGGCGTGCCTTTTGTAGAATGAACCGGCGAGTTACGATAACGCGCGAGGTTAAGCCGATGAGGCGGAGCCGTAGCGAAAGCGAGTCTGAACAGGGCGTTCAGTGCGTTGTCGTAGACCCGAAACCAGGTGATCTACCCATGTCCAGGATGAAGGTCAGGTAACACTGACTGGAGGTCCGAACCCACGCACGTTGAAAAGTGCGGGGATGAGGTGTGGGTAGCGGTGAAATGCCAATCGAACCTGGAGATAGCTGGTTCTCCCCGAAATAGCTTTAGGGCTAGCCTCGAGGTTGAGAGTTCTGGAGGTAGAGCACTGATTGGACTAGGGGCCCCCACAGGGTTACCGAATTCAGTTAAACTCCGAATGCCAGCAACTTATACTCGGGAGTCAGACTGCGAGTGATAAGATCCGTAGTCAAGAGGGAAACAGCCCAGACCGCCAGCTAAGGTCCCCAAGTGTATGTTAAGTGGAAAAGGATGTGGCGCTGCCTAGACAGCTAGGATGTTGGCTTAGAAGCAGCCACCATTCAAAGAGTGCGTAATAGCTCACTAGTCGAGTGGCGCCGCGCCGAAAATGTAACGGGGCTAAACATACCACCGAAGCTGCGGATTCCGTAAGGAATGGTAGGGGAGCGTTCCAAACCGCTGCGAAGCTGTACCGGAAGGAGCAGTGGAGCGTTTGGAAGTGAGAATGCCGGTGTGAGTAGCGAAAAGAGGGGTGAGAATCCCCTCCGTCGAAAGCCCAAGGTTTCCTGAGGAAGGCTCGTCCGCTCAGGGTTAGTCTGGACCTAAGCCGAGGCCGAAAGGCGTAGGCGATGGATAACAGGTTGATATTCCTGTACCGCCGATCCACCGTTTGAACAATGGGGGGACGCAGGAGGATAGTGACGCATGCGGATGGAAGTGCATGTGCAAGTTTCAAGACCGTCTGATTGGCAAATCCGTCAGGCATCACAGTCAAGGAACGACGCGGAGTCCCGTAGGGACGTAGGTCACGATTTCACACTGCCAAGAAAAGCCTCTAGTGAGGGGGAAGGCGCCAGTACCGTAAACCGACACAGGTAGGCGAGATGAGAATTCTAAGACGCGCGGGATAACTCTCGTTAAGGAACTCGGCAAAATGGTCCCGTAACTTCGGGAGAAGGGACGCTCTACATGAGTAGAGCCGCAGTGAATAGGCCCAAACGACTGTTTAGCAAAAACACAGGTCTCTGCTAAATCGCAAGATGACGTATAGGGGCTGACGCCTGCCCGGTGCTGGAAGGTTAAGGGGATGGGTTAGCGCAAGCGAAGCTTTGAACCGAAGCCCCAGTAAACGGCGGCCGTAACTATAACGGTCCTAAGGTAGCGAAATTCCTTGTCGGGTAAGTTCCGACCCGCACGAAAGGCGTAACGATTTGGGCACTGTCTCAACGAGAGACCCGGTGAAATCATAGTACCTGTGAAGATGCAGGTTACCCGCGACAGGACGGAAAGACCCCATGGAGCTTTACTACAGCCTGATATTGAGGCTTTGTGCATGATGTACAGGATAGGCGGGAGACGTCGAGCCCGGAGCGCCAGCTTCGGAGGAGTCACCCTTGGGATACCGCCCTTCATGCATAGAGTCTCTAACTCGCAGCCGTGATCCGGCTGGAGGACCGTGTCAGGCGGGTAGTTTGACTGGGGCGGTCGCCTCCTAAACAGTAACGGAGGCGCCCAAAGGTTCCCTCAGAATGGTTGGAAATCATTCGTAGAGCGCAAAGGCAGAAGGGAGCTTGACTGCGAGACCTACAAGTCGAGCAGGGACGAAAGTCGGGCTTAGTGATCCGGTGGTTCCGCATGGAAGGGCCATCGCTCAACGGATAAAAGCTACCCTGGGGATAACAGGCTGATCTCCCCCAAGAGTCCACATCGACGGGGAGGTTTGGCACCTCGATGTCGGCTCATCGCATCCTGGGGCTGGAGTAGGTCCCAAGGGTTGGGCTGTTCGCCCATTAAAGCGGTACGCGAGCTGGGTTCAGAACGTCGTGAGACAGTTCGGTCCCTATCCGTCGTGGGCGCAGGAAATTTGAGGAGAGCTGTCCTTAGTACGAGAGGACCGGGATGGACGCACCGCTGGTGTACCAGTTGTTCCGCCAGGAGCATCGCTGGGTAGCTACGTGCGGACGGGATAAATGCTGAAAGCATCTAAGCATGAAGCCCCCTCCAAGATGAGATTTCCCTTTGAGTAATCAAGAAAGACCCCTCAGAGACGATGAGGTAGATAGGTCACGGGTGGAAGCATGGCGACATGTGGAGCTGAGTGATACTAATCGGTCGAGGCCTTGTTCTAGCAGATGCATTGTTGATGACTTCAGTTTTGAGGGCGCGAGCCTTTCAAAAAAATGAAAAAAAGTCTTGACGTTATGTGAACATAATGTTAAGATAATAAATGTCTGGTGGCGATAGCCAAGTGGTCACACCCGTTCCCATGCCGAACACGGAAGTTAAGCACTTGAACGCCGAAAGTAGTTGGGGGCTTCCCCCTGTGAGGATAGGACGCTGCCAGGCGATCGTTCCGCAATAGCTCAGCGGTAGAGCAACCGGCTGTTAACCGGTAGGTCGTAGGTTCAAATCCTACTTGCGGAGCCATTTATTACTTCTTCACCACGTACAATGGAGAGCTGTCCGAGTGGCCGAAGGAGCACGATTGGAAATCGTGTAGGCGTCAAAAGCGTCTCAAGGGTTCGAATCCCTTGCTCTCCGCCATCATCACTTTCAATTCAGAATGGCCCGTTGGTCAAGCGGTTAAGACACCGCCCTTTCACGGCGGTAACACGGGTTCGAATCCCGTACGGGTCACCATTTATAGCGTCGCGGGGTGGAGCAGTCTGGTAGCTCGTTGGGCTCATAACCCAAAGGTCGTCGGTTCAAATCCGGCCCCCGCAATTACATACGGTCCTGTGGTGTAGCGGTTAACATGCCTGCCTGTCACGCAGGAGATCGCGGGTTCGAATCCCGTCAGGACCGCCATTGTTAAGGCTTTGTAGCTCAGTTGGTAGAGCAAAGGACTGAAAATCCTTGTGTCGGCGGTTCGATTCCGTCCAAAGCCACCATCTTTATTAACAACATGATTTTCCCATTTGTGGGGGGGTAGCGAAGTGGCTAAACGCGGCGGACTGTAAATCCGCTCCCTCGGGTTCGGCGGTTCGAATCCGCCCCCCCCCACCACCATAGGGGCATAGTTTAGCGGTAGAACTACGGTCTCCAAAACCGTCAGCGCGGGTTCGATTCCTGCTGCCCCTGTTTACCATGGCGATTGTGGCGAAGTGGTTAACGCACCGGATTGTGATTCCGGCATTCGTGGGTTCAATTCCCATCAGTCGCCCTCTTATTATTGGGCTGTAGCCAAGTGGTAAGGCACTGGATTTTGATTCCAGCACGCGAAGGTTCGATCCCTTCCAGCCCAGCTTTTCAAGCGGAAGTAGTTCAGTGGTAGAATACGACCTTGCCAAGGTCGGGGTCGCGGGTTCGAATCCCGTCTTCCGCTCCAATGAGTGGCGCCATAGCCAAGTGGTAAGGCAGAGGACTGCAACTCCTTTATCGTCAGTTCGATTCTGACTGGCGCCTCCAACTATTTCTCAATTAAATAGTTTTGCAAGAGATTGTGCCGGTGTGGCGGAACTGGTAGACGCGCACGACTCAAAATCGTGTTCCTTTGGAGTGTCGGTTCGATTCCGACCACCGGTATCTTGCGGGTGTAGTTTAATGGTAAAACCTCAGCCTTCCAAGCTGATGACGAGGGTTCGATTCCCTTCACCCGCTTTATACTTTTTACACAATCTGATGTTTCACCTGATCATGCGGGTGTAGTTTAATGGTAAAACCTCAGCCTTCCAAGCTGATGACGAGGGTTCGATTCCCTTCACCCGCTTACCTAAAAAGAGCAATGTGTCGTTTTCGCTGACACCTTGCTCTTTTTGTTTAGGAAGGAATCTTAAGAGGAAAGGAGCGAGTCGTAATGGATGGTGTACAATTGAAATTGGCTTTACAAGAGTACGCAGTTGAGATTGGAATCGATGAGCTGAAGGTGACGACGGCTGACCCTTTTCTTGTCTTAAAACGTCGACTTCAAGCACAACAGGAGAAAGGATTTGCTTCTGGTTTTGAAGAGCCCGATCTCGATCTACGAACGACTCCTTCGTTACTCGTAGAAGATGCGGCTTCGATCATTGCCATTGCGGTCGCATATCCAAGTACTCTCAAAAATGCACCTCGTGGCAAGGAAGGGGAGCGGCGGGGTATTTTTTGTCGATCGTCCTGGGGACTGGATTACCATCAGGCGTTGCGACAACGTTTGACGTTGCTTGAAGAAAAAATTCAAGAGTTGAGTCCAGGTGCAAGGACGCGCTCGATGGTCGATACAGGAGAACTCGTCGATCGTGCAGTAGCAGAACGAGCAGGTATTGGATTCAGTGGTAAAAATTGCTCGATCATCAGTGAAGAGCACGGATCGTATCTTTATCTTGGTGAATTGATTACTGACCTCGTCTTGCCGCCGGATCAGCCAGTCGAAGAATTATGTGGAACATGCAATAAATGTATCGATGCTTGTCCGACGGATGCGCTAGTTGAACCTGGTGTCATCGACGCTAAACGATGTATCTCGTTTTTAACACAGACGAAAACGTTACTGCCAGAACCGTTTCGGATGGCGCTTGGGAACCGTCTGTATGGGTGTGATACATGTCAGCAAGTATGTCCATATAACCGGAAGAAGAATGCGACACATCATGTTGAACTACAACCGGATCCGGAGCAGGTCAAACCGCTCCTTGTTCCACTCTTATCAATGAGTAACCGTGAGTTCAAGAGTCGTTTCGGAACATTATCCGGAGCATGGCGTGGTAAGAAGCCGATTCAACGTAATGCGATTTGTGCGCTTGTTCATTATCGAGACAAGAGTGCTATTGACGCGCTACGGTTAATGACGGAAACAGATGCCCGCGAAGACATGCGGGCGCTTGCACTCTGGGCAGTCGGTCGGATTGGCGGAATTGATGAGAAGTCGTACATCGAATCCCGTCTTTTAGCAGATACTGCAGTGGATGTTCAGACAGAAGGACAACGGTTAATTGAAGAGTGGGGGGAAGCAGATGCCATTTCAACAGCTCACTTATAAGTTCGGTACATTGCTCGTCGCATGGGAAAAAGAGCAAATCGTGTACCTCGACTTTGGATTGAATAAAGATCGTGCTCGGACCTATTTAGCAGAAGAGACAGGCGAGGGTACATTACCGAAAGCTTGGCGTATGGCGTTTGATCGTTATGCACAAGGAGAGGTAAAAGCGCTTGATGCGCTTCCTTGTCAGTTGCGTGTCACACCATTTGCAGAGAAAGTGTTACAAACTTTGCGAACCGTTCCGTTCGGTCAGACGATCAGTTATGGTGAACTGGCTCGAATGATTGGAAAACCACAGGCAGCACGAGCTGTTGGCGGTGCCTTGAATCGGAATCCGATCGCATTGATTTATCCATGCCACCGTGTCATCGGGGCGACCGGTAAATTGACGGGTTTCGCAAGCGGAATTGCCCATAAAGAAGCGCTTTTAGCGCATGAGATAGGAGAGAATTGAACCATGGCTATTCATGTCGTTATGTATCAACCGGAAATTCCTCAAAATACAGGTAATATTTCGCGAACGTGTGCAGCGACGCATTCCGTCCTTCACTTGATCCGACCGCTCGGCTTCTCGACAGACGATAAGCAACTTAAACGTGCGGGTCTTGATTATTGGGAATTTGTCGATGTCCGTTATCATGATTCGTTAGAAGAACTGTGGGAAAAACATCCGGAAGGTGTTTTCTACTATATTACGAAATACGGGGAACAGTACCCAAGTCAGATTGACTTATCGGACGTTGAACAGGACTATTTCTTCGTCTTTGGTCGGGAAACAAAAGGATTGCCGCTTGAAGTCATCGATGCAAACGCAGAACGGTGTATCCGTTTACCCCAATCGAATCTCGTTCGTTCACTGAACGTCTCGAACACGGCAGCGATCATCGTCTATGAAGCATTACGTCAGCAAGGATACGCAGGTCTTCTGTAAAGCAAAAGCTCCATCCTGATTCAGGATGGAGCTTTTATGAGTTATTCGTTACCTTCAGGTTTTTTGTTGTAGCCTGCAGTGAAGATTGCTGTCAAAAACGCAAGACTTACGCCGACCATTAAGATAAATGCCATTTTTGTTTCCCCCTTCAGTCTCTTGAACCGATATAATCTATTATAGTATACCTGTAAGTGAAATTGTGTGCTACATATGAATTTTCTATGAATGGAGACTCCACATGCGTACGAACGTTTACCTATTAAGTTATGCCCCACTGATCAGCATCTTGTTATTTAGTACATCCCTTGCGATCGCGACGACGGAACTTGCATTGCATTGGCTCGATCAAGTCGGCGTGTACGATGAACTGCTCCAGCTACTGACGGCACGTGATACGAAGCTCGTCGTTTGGCTTGGTTTTTTGATCGTCTATTTCATGATCTTTAGTTCGCTTAAACTACTATCGGACACGATCAATCAGCTTGGTTTCGCCTTTTTCATCAAAGAACAAGAGGGAACGACACTCGGTATGTTACGTCCGGGCAGTATTCTCCTGCTCGTCGGAGGATGTGTCAGCTTTGCTTTCATGACGTCCTTCTTGCACGTCGGGATCGTATTGCTTGTATCCTTCTTCATCTATTTTATCTTTTACACGGTACAGATTAGTAAAATGACGAGTGCGGCTGGAGCTGTTGGGTTGATCATCTTCTCCTTCTTAGCCTGGGGCGTTCTACTCGCTGGTCTATCATGGGTTGGTCTGACCTTATTCAATTCCTTTGGAGAAGCAATTTTATTTCCGAGTTGACTCAAGGACGTAAAATCGTCGCCCACGTCTGGACCTGTAACGTTGCATTGGCTTCAGCAGGGAAAGGGCGGGGACGGTCAGCTCCTAACCAAATACCCCCGATGTGTTGATTTTTGATACCGACGAACCACATGTCCTTATTATCATTCGTTGTTCCTGTTTTTCCTCCGATATAGCGCGCGGAGGGATCGTATCCTTTGCGCCCTGTCCCATACGTCATGACATTCTTTAAACCAGCCCGTAATTCACGGTTCGTCTGACTGGACCAAATCCGTTGTTCCTTTTCCTGCGGTCGTTCGACCGTTCCATTTCGAAGTGTAATACTTTTAATCATCGAAGCCGGTCGATAGAGCCCGTCATTTACGAATACGGTATAGGCATTTGTCAGTTCAAACGGACTAATGCCGTACTGCAAACCGCCTAAAGCGCTCGTGAAGGCATCATCCTTCCGTGTCCACTGACTGAAATGGAACGGACGGATGGACTTCAATCCTTCTTGGAAAGAAACAGCAAAAGCACGGATCGCTGGTGTGTTATAAGAATAAGCGATCGCATCGGCAATCGTCACTTGTCCAAGGATCCGATTTCCGCTATTTGATGGACAGTATCCATCGATACAGACAGGACTACCGTCTAATATACTCGACAATCGAGCTTTCGTCTTCTCGAGATAAGGACCATAGACAAGTAACGGTTTGATGGCTGAACCAGGTTGTCGGTACGACTGCACTGCTCGGTTGAACTGACCGGTCAAATTTGATTTGTAGCCGACTAAAGCCGTAACCCCGTGTGTTTGTCCATCAATGCCAACATAGGCTCCCTCAATCGGGTCTGGTAGACGACGAAGAGCTTCTTTAGCTCGTTGTTGCTCGGCTGAGTCGAGATATGTCGAAATGATCGCACCTTGTTGATGTAGATATTCCGAAGCATGCTTCTCACTCCATCCGTGCTGTTGAGCGGTCATCCGGATGGCAGCTTGGACGGTTGCATCGATATAGTCCGGATAAGGAACCCGCGGCTTATAGGATCGAGGTGTCACATGAGAAATAGTAAAATCTTTCGTCAGTACACGATCGCGCACTAATGCTTGAGCGATTCGTTGCTGACGTTTTTTTGTATTTTCAGGAAAACGAAGCGGATCGTAGAGTGACGGATTGTTCGGAATCGCTGTCAAAAAGCTGATTTCAGACCAATTTAACTCGCGCGCTGGCTTATTGAAATATGATTTTGCGGCCAGTTCGATCCCGTAAATATTATTCGCAAAATATGCTTGATTGACATAAGCCGTCATTAGTTCTTTTTTAGAATATTTCTGTTCTAAAGAAACAGCGATTAACAGCTCTTTTATTTTTCTAGTATACGTTTTTTCGTTTGATAGGTATGTCATTCTTGCTAGTTGTTGTGTGATCGTACTTCCGCCTTGGGATTTAGAATCAGACTGGTTTTTAGTAAATGCACGTAAGATTCCTGTGATGTCATAACCATCATGTTGATAAAAACGTTGATCTTCAATTGCTACAAACGCTTGCTCGACTTTTTTGGGTAATGTTTGAGGCGTCAAATCATCCCGTCGTAATCCATCATAAAGCTCGACCTGTTTGTTTTCGTACGTTACAGTGATCGGTTGGTAGGAGGTCAGTGGATGTCGTGTCGTCTGTTCGTCGGCCCAGAAAAAAAATGTACGTGCTGTGTTCAACTCATCTTTAATTGAAAATAAGGAAAATACAAGCATCGTCGCAAGACCAAATAAGACGAGATATCCGGTGGTAATTCGCATGAGAACTCCTTTCAAAAAGCCATTTCATTCCTATTATCGGTCTTTTATGGAGAAATCAGTAGATTTTTTTTCGATTTTTGTATTTTAATAAACCTATTTTGCAGGAATGTTATATTAAAAAGAGAAAAGATTGGGTATATAGAAGTATCTGTGGATTTTATAACTCAAATTGTCTGAAAAAAAGAGCATAAATGGAGGGGACGAAATGGCTAAAAAGAATGTCGTTGCGATGTTACTTGCAGGCGGAGAAGGGAAACGTCTGGGAGCTTTAACGAAACATACTGCAAAACCAGCTGTTGCATTTGGAGGAAAATACCGCATCATTGATTTCCCGCTTTCGAACTGTACGAACTCAGGAATCGATACAGTCGGCGTGTTAACGCAATATGAACCACTTGAATTGAACCGCTATCTCGGAATCGGGAGTGCGTGGGATTTAGATCGACGTAACGGTGGTTTAACGATTCTACCTCCTTACCAAGCTCAAAACGGAAAGAACTGGTATGAAGGAACAGCGAATGCCATTTATCGAAACATGAGTTACATCAACCAATTCGACCCTGACTATGTACTCGTCCTATCAGGCGATCATATTTATAAAATGGATTATGAAAAAATGATCGAGGAGCATCGACTTGGTGGAGCTGACGTGACGATTTCTGTACGTGAGGTCCCATGGGAAGAAGCACCACGATTCGGAATTCTCAATACCGACGATGATCTCCGGATCAATGAATTCGAAGAAAAGCCAGAGAATCCAAAATCGAATCTCGCATCGATGGGAATCTATGTCTTTAACTGGGATGTATTGAAGCGTCATTTGATTCAAGATGCAGGGGATGCGGAATCAAGCTTCGACTTCGGTAAGAACATCATTCCGAACATGCTCTTTGAAAATCTGAATATCCGTGCGTATAAATTCAAAGGATATTGGAAAGACGTCGGAACGATTCAATCGCTCTGGGAAGCAAACATGGATTTGTTGACGGCAGAACCAGAATTTGATTTATACGATCCATCTTGGAAAGTCTATTCTGTCAACCCGAACCAACAACCTCAATATATCGGGAACGCAGCAACGGTCGAGTCATCAATCATCAATGAAGGATGCCATATCGAAGGTGAAATTAATCATTCAGTCCTCTTCCATGGTGTAGAAGTAGCGGAAGGATCACTCGTCAAAGACTCAGTCATCTTCCCGAACGTTAAAATCGGACGAGACGTCACGATTCACCGGGCGATTTTAGCAGATGGTGTCATCGTTGAAGATGGTGCGACGATTGGATCTCCGGACGGAGAAGTCTTCGTCATTGAAGCAGACAGCATCGTTAAAAAGAACGAAGTCATCAAAGAAGCAATTCAATAAGGGGGATATTCGAATGAAGGTCGATTTATTAGGCGTCATCAATCTAAGTGGTGAAGAAGGATTTTTCAAAGAACTAACAGAGCACCGTAACTTGGCAGCTGTGCCATTTGCGGGTCGTTATCGATTGATCGATTTTACATTAACGAACATGGTACAAAACGATATCGCGAACATCGGAATTTTTACGCTTGAAAAATATCGTGGGATGATGGATCACCTCGGCTCAGGAAAAGAGTGGGATCTTGACCGTTCAAACGGTGGACTCTACATCTTCCCGCCTGCATTATCACAAGATGCGAATGAGTTCCGGGGAGATCTCTCAAACTTCCACCTTCATCGCGATTTCTTCCTGCGCAGCAAGGAAAACTATGTCGTCGTCTCTGGTTCGAACATCTTATCAGCCGTAGATTATCGTGATGTCTTGCGCGAACATAAAGAATCGAATGCGGATATCACAGTCGTTTATACGAAGCGTGAACTGCCTTGTAAATACTGCCGTCCGATTCGCTTTGGCGAGCAGAACCGCGTGACTGCAATCGGATCACGAGGGTTCCAGCCAACTGATGAGACGTTCTACATGGAAACGGTCGTTCTATCGAAGAACCTATTCGTTCGTTTGATTGATGAGGCGATTGCGCGTGGTGAGTACGATTTACTACAAAGTATCATCCGCTCGCAGCTAAATCGCTTGCATGTACATGGATATGAATATCGTGGTACATCACAAGTCATCCACTCACTTCGTTCATACTACCGTGAGAGCATGCTATTGCTTGAACAGTGGGGAGCAATCAACGATTTCCAGCATGTCTACACGAAAATCAAGCATGAACCGCCGACACGTTACTTGCCAGGTTCAGCGATTAAGAATTCACTCGTCGCAAACGGCTGTAAGTTAGAAGGCACGACGACGGATAGCATCCTATTCCGTGGTGTTAAAGTCGGAAAACATGCTCGCGTCAAAAACTCGATCATCATGCAAAAATCGGTCATTGAAGAAGGCGCGGTCGTTGAGTACGCGATTCTCGACAAAGAAGTGACCGTCAAACGCGGTCAAGTCATCCGCGGTACGGCAGAAGAACCAATCGTCATCAAAAAACAAACAATCGTTTAAAGGAGATGTCATTCATGAAGGTATGGTTTGCTGCCACGGAAGCGACACCCTTCATCAAGACAGGGGGGCTAGCTGACGTCGTCGGCTCGCTCCCTTTAGCGCTTGCTGAGGAAGGGGCAGACGTTTCGGTCGTCTTACCCAATTATGGTCAAATCAAGGAACAATACAAATCAGAGATGGAGTTTTTATTCGACTTCATCGTACCAGTTGGCTGGCGACAGCAATTTGGTGCTGTCCTTCGATTAAAACAAGATGGTGTGACGTTCTATTTCATCGATAATGAGTACTATTTCAAACGCGATGGTGTCATTTATGGACATTACGATGATGCGGAACGATTTGCGTATTTTTCACGTGCCGTTCTTGAGATGATTCAACATCTCGATCGGAATGAAGTACCGGACGTCATCCATTGTCACGATTGGCAAACAGGTGTAATTCCAGCGTTCCTACGGATCCATTATCAGCACCTAGAGCGCTATCAAGACATTAAAACGGTCTTTACGATTCACAATCTACAATATCAAGGTGTTTTCCCGGAGGAAGTACTCGGTGACTTACTTGGATTGAGTCATGAACACTTCACAGCCGATGGTATTGCTCATAACGGTCTCGTCAATTATATGAAGGCAGGACTCGTCCATTCCAATCAAATCACGACAGTCAGTCCATCATATCGTGATGAGATCATGGATCCGTATTACGGTGAGACGCTTGAACCCGTCTTACAACATCGCGCTGTCGACGTACGCGGAATCTTGAATGGAATCGACTATCGTCAATTTGATCCTGCACATGATACGCATCTCGTTGAGACGTATTCGGTCGATACCGTCACGGAAGGAAAGGCGAAGAACAAAGCTGCCTTACAAGAAGAACTAGGTCTCCCCATCAATCCGGATGTACCATTGTTTGGTTTCGTTTCTCGTCTCGTCGACCAAAAGGGGATTGATTTGCTCGCGCATATCTTGCCAGATTTGTTTGAACTCGATGCGCAGTTCATCATCCTTGGATCAGGTGAAGCGGAATATGAAGGGTTGTTCCATCATGCGACATCGATTCGTCCAGACAAAATCGCTTCTTACATCGGGTTCGACGTTGGTCTCGCGCAACGAATCTATGCGGGCAGTGACGCTTTCTTGATGCCTTCGCGTTTTGAACCATGTGGTCTCAGTCAGTTGATTTCGATGAAGTACGGCTGTTTACCAGTCGTCCGGGAAACAGGTGGTCTTCGTGATACGGTCAAGCCATTCAATCAGTTTACGTTAGAAGGAAATGGATTCTCGTTCGCGAATTATAATGCACATGAGTTTTTAGAAGCGATTAAACGTACCATTGAGGTCTATCATGATCGCCCGGTCTTTGAGCACTTGATTGAGACGGCGATGAATGAGGATTTCAGTTGGTTGCGTTCAGCCGACGAATACTTGGCGTTATATCGTTTGATTGCACCGTCCGCCACTTGATCGTATCACTGGGAAAAGGAGTTACGTCATGTTCAAAGATAAAGAGAAGTTCAAGGAGAGGTTTACGGAACGATTCGTTTCGATGCATGGCAAGGCAATAACGGAAGCAACAGAAAACGATATCTATCAGACACTTGCTTATCTGGTACGTGAGACGGTCACGACCGATTGGTTACGGACAAAGGAAACATATACCCATAAAAAAAGTAAGCAAGTCTATTACTTTTCACTCGAGTTTTTGCTCGGACGTTTCTTGTATAATAACCTATTAAGCCTTGACGTCTTAAAGGATGTGGAACGGGGACTGGAAGAACTCGGATATCAGCTCAGTGACCTGACAGAAGAAGAGCCGGAACCAGGACTCGGAAACGGAGGTCTCGGTCGTCTCGCAGCCTGTTTTCTTGATTCCTTGGCTGCGCTTGGTCTACCGGGACATGGGAACGGTATCCGATACCAATATGGTCTGTTTAAGCAAAAAATCATCGATGGCTATCAAGTCGAGCTACCGGATAACTGGCTGAAGAACGGAAACATGTGGGAAATTAGACGTTCTGATAAAGCGGTCGATGTTTCATTCGGTGGACATGTGTGGCTCGAAGAAGTCGGTGATGGGTATCGCGTCCATCATGAACCGACTGAAATCGTCCGTGCTGTTCCGTACGATATGCCGATCGTTGGCTATCAAAACAAGGTTGTCAATAACCTGCGACTCTGGAGTGCTGAGTCTCCACTCGATGATGATGAATTACTTAGTCAATACCGTGGGAATTATAAAGATTTACTGGCACATAAACAATCGATTCAGACGATTTCAGAGTTCTTGTATCCGGATGATACGACGTACGAAGGAAAAGAACTCCGTCTGAAGCAACAATATTTCTTCGTCTCTGCAGGATTACGGAGTATCTTGACGTCCTTTAAAAAACGAAACCATTCATTGAAGCAACTCGGGAATCATATTGCCATTCATATCAATGATACGCATCCGGTCGTCGCGATTCCGGAATTGATGCGGATTCTTGTTGATGAAGAAAGGTTTGGATGGGAAGAAGCATGGCGGATCACGAAGAGTGTCATGTCGTTTACGAACCACACGTTATTATCAGAAGCACTTGAACGTTGGCCGGTTGATTTGTTCCGTCGCTTGTTGCCACGCATCTATCTCATCATCGAGGAAATCAACCGACGCTTCTGTAAAGATGTGCTGGCGAACTATCCACACATGGAAGCACATATGCGAGATATCGCCATCATCGCGGACGATCGGATCAACATGGCGAATCTGGCTGTCGTCGGCACGCATTCAACGAACGGTGTCGCTCAGATTCATACTGAGATTCTGAAGCAGCGCGAGATGCGACTATTTTATGAGATGTTTCCGCTTCGATTTAATAATAAGACGAACGGGATTACACATCGTCGCTGGCTTCTCTCATCTAACCCAGCACTGGCAAACCGTGTGACAGAAGCGATCGGGGATGGTTGGATTCAGCATCCGTCCGATTTGCAAAAATTGACGAAATGGGCAGAGGATTCAGCACTGCAGAAGGACATCGCCGAGATCAAGCTTCAGCGTAAGGAAGAATTAGCGTTGCTCATTGAAAAGGAAACAGGTATCGTCGTTGATCCAACCTCGATTTTTGATGTTCAAGTCAAGCGATTGCATGCGTACAAACGTCAACTCTTAAATGCGTTACACATTCATTCGCTCTATTATCGTCTGAAGGAAGACCGTTCCTTTACGATGACACCGCGGACATTCATCTTTGGTGCAAAGGCAGCGCCAGGCTATCATTATGCAAAAGAAGTCATTCGTTATATCAATGCGTTAGCTCGCTTAATTAATCAGGATCCAGAGGTCAGCCCATACTTGAAAGTCGTCTTCCTAGAAAACTATCGTGTATCGCTTGCTGAAAAGATTTTCCCGGCAAGTGATGTCAGTGAGCAGATTTCGACTGCCAGCTATGAAGCCTCTGGAACCGGCAATATGAAGTTCATGATGAATGGCGCTTTGACGATTGGAACGCTCGACGGAGCGAACATCGAAATTCGAGATGAAGTTGGGGATGCGAACATCTTCATCTTCGGCTTAACGCCGCAGGAAGTCATGAATTATAAGCAATACGGCGGTTATAGTGCGTATGATCAATACAGTGCCCAACCCGAGTTGCGACGAATCATCGATAGTCTCGTCGACGGGACATTATTTGCTCCGGGTGAATTCCAAGCAATTTACGATTCATTATTGACGTATAATGATGAGTATCTGATCCTGAAAGACTTCATGTCGTATCAACAAGCACAGGAACGTATCGATCGGATGTATCAGCAACCGGAAGAATGGTATAAACGTGTCATTCTTAATATTGCTCGGTCAGGTGTGTTCTCAAGTGATCGAACGATTAAAGAGTATGCGAATGCGATCTGGAACATCAAACCAATTCAACTCTAAACAAAAAAACACTGACAGATATTTCTGTCAGCGTCTGATGTTTACGAACGGGAGACGTCTTCACCGCGGCTGACCCAATCACTATAAGAGCCGGCGTAGAGCCGGACATCGGTTTTCCCGAGTGAGTGGAGAGCGATGACATTGACGCACGCTGTCACACCGCTTCCGCAGTAGAGGATAGGTGCCGTGACCGGCAGGATGTCGGCGTATAGTTCTTTCAAATCTTCCGCGTCTCGTAAACGACCATCTGGTGAGAGTGCTTGTTCAAAGTAACAATTTATGGCACCCGGAATGTGTCCGGCGACATGATCGAGTGGTTCGATTTCTCCGCGATACCGATCGGGCGCTCGGGAATCGATGACCAGCGTTTCTGTCAGCTGATCCTTTAGCTCTTCGAACGAGACGAGCATCTCGTCTTGGAAACGCGGCGTGTACTGAGAGGGTTCATAAGTAAAAGTCTCGTCTGTAACCGGAAGATCGAATGCTAGGTAAGAGGAGAATCCGCCCTCGAGAACGACGACACGCTCATGTCCGATCCATTTAAATAACCACCACGCACGAGCGGCATACGGAAAACCATCATCATACAAAACGACGAAGTCTTCCGGGGTCACACCATGCTGTTCCAGTGTGTGTTGCCACGCTTCTTTTGAAGGAAGCGGATGCCGACCGCCGACCTCATCGATTGGACCAGAAAGGTCAGTCGTTAAATCCAGGTGCTGTGCACCTTCGATGTGTTGTTCCAAGAAAGCATTTCGTCCATATTCAGGTTGTTGTAAGTCATAGCGGCAGTCAAACCAGCGAATCTGATCCGTACGGACGAGCTGTTGAAGGTCTGCCATTTGAATCGTAGGAAACATGCCTCATCACCTTACCCTTTCTAGTGTTAATCATATGAAAGGTATCGCATCATCGCAAGTCTTACCCTCATTCAAAAAGGAGTCGATTTACTATGTCATGGAAAGAAACCTATCAAAAATGGGATCAGTTCGCTGATCTTGACAGTACATTAAAAGAAGAACTCGTCACGCTAGCAGCGGATGAAAAAGCAGCTGAAGAAGCATTCTATAAAGAACTCGAGTTTGGAACAGGTGGTATGCGCGGGGAGATCGGTGTCGGAACGAACCGGATGAATGTGTATACGGTTCGAAAAGCATCACAAGGGTTCGCAGCATTCATTAAGGCATCAGGAGAAGAAGCGGCAGCAAAAGGAATCGTCATCGCACACGATTCACGCCATTTCTCACCAGAATTTGCGCTGGAGGCGGCACGGACGCTCGCAAGTAACGGTATCAAAGCGTATCTGTTCGACGGTCTACGTCCGACACCAGAACTTTCGTTTGCGGTTCGGTCTTTACAAGCAGCGGGCGGGATCGTCATCACAGCGAGTCACAACCCACCAGAATACAACGGCTATAAAGTGTACGGAGACGACGGTGGACAACTTCCACCAAAAGAAGCGGATGAACTCGTATCGTACGTCAGTCAAATCGAAGACGAGCTGTCGATTGAACTTGAGCAAGAAGAGGTCCTTCGTGCGAACGGTTTAATCGTCCGTGTCGGTGAAGAACTTGACGAAGCGTATCAAGAAAAATTACAGACGATTCGTGTCTTACCTTCAATCCAATCGGAATTAGCCGATCCACTAAAAATCGTTTTCACTCCACTTCACGGAACAGGTCTTGTACCGGTAACAGAAGGCTTGAAACGTTACGGTTTCGAACACGTGACAGTCGTCAAGGAGCAAGCAGAGCCAGACGGTGCATTCCCGACCGTGACGTCACCGAACCCGGAAGAACATGCTGCCTTTAAGCTGGCGATCGAATACGGAGACCGTACAGATGCCGACATCTTGATTGCGACGGATCCCGATGCTGACCGCGTCGGAGTAGCAACACGTGATGCAGACGGAGAATGGACAGTCTTGACAGGGAATCAGACGGGGGCATTGTTGCTTGACTACATCCTTTCACAAAAAGCGGCGCAGGGGACACTACCAGAGAACGGATTTGTTGCGAAGACAATCGTTACTTCAGAACTAGGTGCGTTGATTGCACGTCATTATGATCTCCATGTCGAGAACACGTTGACAGGCTTTAAGTTCATCGGGGAAAAAATCAAACAATACAATGCATCGGGTCAATATGAGTATCTCTTCGGCTATGAAGAGAGCTATGGATATCTCATCGGGGACTTCTGCCGCGACAAGGATGCCGTCCAAGCGTGCTTGTTAGCTGCTGAGATGGCTGCGTATCACAAAAAAGAAGGACGGACGCTATATGAAGCATTACAGTCGATTTACGAGCAGTTCGGGTACTTTGAAGAGTCACTCCGCTCTCTGACGCTCAAAGGGAAGGATGGCGTGGCACAGATCGGTCGTATCATGGATACGTTCCGTGAGAATCCACCAAAACAAGTGGCTGGAGAACAGGTCGTCTTGTTCGAGGATTATGATGCGAGCATCGCTCACGATCTGAAGACACATCAACCCTCACCGATCAATCTGCCAAAATCCAATGTCTTGAAGTTCACGCTCAGTGATGGATCGTGGTTCTGCCTTCGTCCATCGGGCACGGAACCAAAAATTAAGTTCTATTTCAGCGTCACGTCACCAGATGCTGCTGAGACGACACGAAAACGTCAGCAAATCGAAGATGAAGTCATGCAGGAAGTCGAGCAAATTCAATAAGTCCTAAACAGGATTCCGTCGATGACGGAATCCTGTTTTTTGTCTTAGAGCATTGAAAATTGAAATTCGTGCAACCGTTACCATTTTGAGGTACAGTAAACGAGATAGAGTTCATACGATAGAGGAGTGGAAGAAACATGGAACGGATTCAGCTAACAGAAGATTTATCATTCTCACGGATCATTCATGGTCTGTGGCGATTGAATGAATGGGAAATGACGAAGGAAGAGCGTCTTGAATTGATTGAAGCATGCCTTGCTTTAGGAATTACGACGTTTGATCACGCAGATATCTATGGCGATTATACGAATGAACGCTTATTCGGGGAAGCTCTTGCCTTAAAACCGGAATTACGTGACCGGATGGAGATCGTCACGAAGACGGGCATCAAGATGAAAGGGAATCATTTCTCGGATCAGTCATTATCGTTCTATGATACGACGAAAGAGCATATCATCAAACAGGTCAATCGTTCCCTGCAAGAACTCGATGTCGAGTACGTCGATACGTTGTTGATTCACCGTCCAGATCCATTGATGGATCCGAACGAGATTGCAGAAGCGTTCGTTGAGCTGAAGGACGCGGGTAAGGTACGGACATTCGGTCTATCGAACCATACACCTGCACAACAGAGTCTTATACAATCACGCTTACCGTTCATGCTCGTGACGAACCAACTCGAGTTATCGGTTTCGGAACTGAAACATTTCGAGGATGGATCCGTCGATCTGTGTCATGAAAATGAGATGCCATTGATGGCATGGAGTCCGCTTGCGGGCGGTCGTCTCTTTAAGGACGAGCGATACGCACCGTTACGTGAAAAATTAGCTGAGATCGCTGAAAAGATCGGGGCAAAAGAAATCGACGAAGTCGCATATGCATGGTTACTTAAACATCCAGCACGTATCATGCCGATCATTGGTTCTGGTAAGATTGAACGCATCGAATCTGCTGTTCGTTCGACGAATCTGTCGTTGACGCGCGAGCAATGGTTTGAGATTTTGAAGGCATCACGAGGTCGTGATGTCGATTAATCTAGACTGTGAGACAGAAATAAACGCATAAAATATTTTCTGTTTAAGAAATGAAGCGAGAGGATCGACCAGTACACGATCTGGAAACGATCCTCTCTTTTATGAATAGAGTAACAGTAAACAAAAAAAGTCCCATCTCAAGGGGGAGGAGAGATGGGAGATCTATGAGGTTAAGCTTCTAAGCGAAGCATCTCCTGACGATATTTATCTAAACGATCTTTACTTGCTGACATGCCAGCTTGGTCATTGGCTTGAATCGCATCGAAGAGCGTACTGAGCTCATAATCGATTTCGAGACGTAGCACTGGAATTCGCTGCTCTGCATCTTGTCTACGGAAAGCTTCAATTACTTGTTTCATCTCGGCCACGCTCCTTTGTAATTTGTCAGATAATTCTGATTTTTATTAGTATACTTGATTATTCCCGGATTGACTAGTGCTAAACCTCAAAAAATCTAAAAAAACACACTTGAAATCCTAACGGTTTCAAGTGTGAAAAATTCATTCTGGAATGCTGAAACGTGCTTCTAAACGATGTTGGACGCTTTGAATAAGTGTTGACATGATCCAGTAAATTGCAGCGGAGAACAAAAGTAGCGGCATGACGAGGTATGTCGTCGCTGAAATCTGGTCAGAGACGTACGTTAATTCCTCGACAGCAACGATCGTACCGAGTGATGTCGACTTGATGATATCGATGACAGAGTTCGAAAGCGGTGGAATCGCCCGAGATAGTGCTTGCGGCAAGATAACGTCCTTGAATGTCTTGCGACGCGGAATTCCAAGTGAGTCAGCAGCTTCCCATTGTCCACGATCGACAGAGGAGATGGCAGCGCGGAACGATTCCGAAATATATGCGGAAAAGTGAAGCGACAAACCGAAGGCAAGTGCTTGGAATCCAGTCAATTGAAGCGTGACGAGACCATTATAAAGAATCAAGATTTGCAACAAGAGTGGCGTTCCGCGGAAGAACGAGACGTATAAACGTGCAAAACCGCTGAAAACGGCAACGCGGCTATCACGCATGACGGCAAGAATCAACCCGAGAATAAGCGCAAAGACGATGGCGAGACCACTTGCTAGAAGGGTCGTGCCAATCGCCTTTGCGTAGACGTCCGAGTTATCTCGGACGATCGTCAGTAATTCACTCACTTACTGATATCCTCGTTGAAGTACTTCTTACCGATTTTTGCAAGAGTGCCGTCTTCTTGCATCTCAGCGAGTGCTTTGTTGAAGTCTTTTGTATACTTGCTATTTTTCGCCATCATGAAGCCTGATTCGTTCTTGTCAAATGTCTTATCAACAGCTTTAACTTTATAATTAGTTTTTTTCAACTGCGTCAAAACGAAGAGGCGATCGTTCAGTGCTGCATCAACGCGACCTGCTTCAAGATCTTTTAAGACTTGGTTCGCACCTTTATAGTATTTTACTTTAGCGCCTGCTTTTTCAGCCGTTTTTGCATAAAGTGAACCTTGTGTCGAACCGACTGTCTTTCCTTTTAAGTCGTCGAGTGTTTTGATGTCGTTCGTTTTATTGTTGACGATGATCGTTGAACCAGAGACTGTATACGCATCAGAAAAAGCATACTTCTTTTTTCTATCCTTGTTTATGCCCATTTGGTTCGCGATGACATCGATTCGTTTTGAATCAAGTGCCGGGATGAGTCCTTTAAAGTCCATCGCTTTGTAATCGACTTTATAGCCGGCACGTTTTGCGACTTCGTTCATGACGTCTACGTCATAACCTGTCAATTTTCCTTTTTCTTTATAAGTGAAAGGTGGATATGTTGCTTCTGTACCGACTGTAATGACTTTTGACTCTTTATCAGAACCTGCGTTGTCGTTCGAAGCGCCGCATGCTGCAAGCACCCCCGCTGTCGATAATGCTGCTACAGCTAATTTTAAACCGTGTTTCATAGCGCTCTCTCCTTTATAAATGAATGATTTCAATTCCTAGTTTTCGAATAGGATTAATTTTAAGCTACAAGCAGTATCATACAAAGTTACAGGAACGTCTGTCAATAAAAAAGACTGCCCTTAAATGGACAGTCTGAAACATCATTACTGATCGGTGATGTGATTAACGAATCGTTGCTTCGGTTGAAGCATCGAAGAAGTGTGCTTTTGTCATATCGAAGAAGAGATCGAGCTGTGATCCCATCTCGACATGTGAACGTGAATCGACACGTGCCGTGAATGCTTGTTGTCCGACTTTTGAGTAGAGATAAGACTCTGCTCCCATCAATTCGGATACTTCGATATGCGCTGGAAAACGATGCGCTGTTTTAGTGTCTTGGTAGATCAATTCCGCATGAATGTCTTCTGGGCGAATTCCGAGGACGAGATCTTTATTCGTGTAACCGCGGTCGCGGAGAACTTTCATTTTTCCTTCTGGTACTTCGAATTTCTCTTCTGTTCCTGAAACATGGAAGAGACCGTCTTCTGCCAGTTTACCTGTCAAGAAGTTCATCGATGGTGAACCGATGAATCCAGCAACGAACATGTTATCCGGATGATCATAGACTTCCTTCGGCGTACCGACTTGTTGAATGATTCCGGCTTTCATGATGACGATCCGTGTCGCAAGCGTCATCGCTTCCGTCTGATCGTGCGTGACGTAAATCGTCGTCGTCTCAAGACGTTTGTGTAACTGAATGATCTCCTTACGCATTTGTACACGTAATTTAGCGTCCAAGTTCGAGAGCGGCTCATCCATTAAGAAGACTTTAGCATCACGAACGATGGCGCGACCAATCGCGACCCGTTGACGCTGACCACCAGAGAGTGCTTTTGGCTTCCGCTCGAGATATTCTTCAAGACCAAGGATACGAGCTGCGTTATCAACGCGTTGCTTGATTTCATCTTTCGGGAACTTCCGAAGCTTTAATCCGAACGCCATGTTATCGAAGACGTTCATGTGTGGATACAAAGCGTAGTTTTGGAAGACCATCGCGATATCGCGATCTTTTGGCGCTACATCATTCATGCGTTTACCGTCGATGATAAAGTCTCCACCTGAGATTTCTTCAAGTCCAGCGATCATCCGGAGTGTCGTCGATTTCCCACAACCAGATGGTCCAACGAAGACGATGAATTCCTTATCTTTAATATGCAGATTGAAATCATCAACCGCTTTTGCATCACCTGAGTAGATTTTATCGATATGTTCAAGACGAATTTCAGCCATGTTGTAGTTCCCCCTAGTAAATGATGAAATAATAACGCTTACAAGAAATAGTATAAAAGAAGTCAGGTAGTCTGCCTATGGACAACCTGACTAAATGCAAACGTTTTCAATTAGGCATCATGCTACAAGTAACAAGGTATAAAGAAAAGTGGCCCCTTCAAACGACCGAACATCGATTTCTGTCTGTTCCGTTAAGCGGTCAAGTCGATACTGGAGACTGTTCCGATGTAAGTATAGATGTTTTGCTGTCAAAGAGACATTCAAGTTAGCTCGGCAAAAAGCGAGGATCGTCTCACGAGACTCTGGCTCGAGGGACAGGATGAACTGATCGACGAGTGTTGCCCGATATCGGTCATCTAGACTTGCAAGACGAGTCATGGCAGGTAAAAAACGTTCGATTTGCATAGAAGGGACGGAGGTAAGCGCTGCTTGTTCGAGTTGGAACTGAACGGCAATGTCGCCGGTAGCACGCTGTTGACCAAGCAACACCTTACCATCGAGCACAAAATCAGATTGTAGTGCTAAAAATAAATCGTGTAGTTCTGCCTCAATGACGAATTCTTCTCGTTCGATGATCGTAAAACGATGAGTACTGAAAGGAATGAGCGTACTCGTCTGCGAAAAGAAAGAAGAGAGCAGTTGTTGGATTTCCTCACTCGTACGTTCATCAGTTGGATTAAATAAAAAGTGGACAAGTCGAAATGGTCGATCTTCCACAGCATGAGCAGATTGGAGACGTTCTCGCCATAGATCGATATCTGACCGCGACGTCGTGATGATGCGCTCGGCAAATACATCAAGCAGTTGTTGTTCACGGTCGGAGATGGCAGTCGTCTTGATCCCAAAACAAAGCCCATCTGTAAGACGATATACGCTATACTGTTCCTGGCAATACAGATTCGGATCGGTCGTAAGCTGGTCATTGAATACAGTCATCAGTTGTCGTAACACACGGCATCACTCCTAAATCGTACATAACTAACTATCTCGACTTTACCATAAGTCGAAAATCGGAAGGAATGATAACTTATGTCAGACACTTTGTTACTTGTGTTGAAGCTTGTTGGAATCGTCATCATCGGTGCCCTCATCGGAGCGGTCACGAACCACTTGGCGATCCGAATGTTGTTTCGACCACTTGAACCGAAATACATCGGTACATTTCGTGTACCATTCACGCCGGGTCTGATTCCTAAACGGCGGGATGAACTAGCAGCGAATCTCGGACGGACGGTCGTCAAGCATCTCTTGACGCCAGAAGGAATCGGGAAACGTCTCGCGTCACCAGCTGTTCGTGGAGCCGTCACGCGGCTTGTCGAACAAGAAGTCATGAAATGGACACGCTCGGAAGAGACGACGGAAGCGTGGATTAGTCGATTCATCGACGAACCAAAACAACGGATCCAAGGGAAGATCAGTTATCACTTGGATCGGGAGTTTTCGAGTCTGATGAATAAATGGCGCGAGCAATCCGTACGCGACTTGATCGGAGAAGGCGGAGAACAAAAAATCGAGGAAGTCATGCCAAGACTCGTCACATCTGTATTGCACCAAGCAGAGGTATATTTTGATGGACCTGAAGGACGTCTGCAACTGGAGGAGACTGTTGCTCGTTTTATCCAACAGCGTCTCGGAGGTGGGATGTTTGGGATGTTACTCGCGAACGTCAACGTCGTTGATATGATTCAGCCGGAGCTGAAACGGGTACTTCAATCAGAGTCAACGTCTCAATTCATTCTTGCCTTATTACGTCAGGAATGGCAAAAGGGGCTGGATCGTCCGCTGTCGTCTTATCTGACAGAAGAGACCGAGTCACGGATTCGACAGACTGTCAAAGAACAGATCATGGCACGTTTACCGATTGAATCGATGCTTGCTACACCGTTACGCGTCTGGTTGAATCCACTCGAGTCACAACTACTCGAGCAACATGTACCTGTCGTCATCGATCACCTATTCGAACGGACGACGAATCAAATCGGACAGATCCTACAGACGCTCGACCTCGAAACGATCGTTCGAGAAGAAGTCGATTTGCTTGATACTGCGTATCTCGAGGAAATCGTCTTATCGATTTCCAAGCGGGAATTCCGTGCTATCACTTGGCTTGGAGGGTTGTTAGGTGGTTTAATTGGATTGATACAGGCGGGGCTTTATCTCGTCTAAACAAATTGGAGGTTTTACTCATGGCAGAAACAAATTTATACGATCACGCGTACACGCTGGAGCGTGCATTACGCGAAACTTCGGAGTACACGACATTAAAAGATTTGTATACGCAAGTTAACGCAGATCCGGAATCAAACGAATTGTTCGCGTCGTTCCGTAACATCCAACTCGAATTACAACAAAAACAGATGCAAGGTGAAGAAATTACACCAGACGATATGGCGTCTGCCCAAACAAAGATGCTTGAAGTACAAAACAACCCATTGATCAGTCAGCTGATGCAAGAAGAGCAACGGATGCACACGATGTTGACGGAAGTCACACAAATCATCATGAAGCCGTTAGAAGAGCTCTATGCGCCAATGATGGAGCAACAAGACGACGTGCAATAAGTAAACAAAAGGAAGACGTGCCAGCTGGCGCGTCTTCCTTTTTCATGTATCGCTCAAGATGAAGCAGGGACGATCCGTCGCAAGTAGGCGCGCTCGAAATGAATCAAACGGCCTGAACGTGTGACGCGAGCGGCATGATGGGCATAACCACTCTCATTGAGGCGTCGAATCCCTTCTTCTCGTGCCTGTCCATCCGACTCTGCTTCGAAGACGTCATCGAGTAACGTTTCACCACGATCTGAAAAGACTGTAATCGTATACTGCATACTTGTTCCTCCCTTGTCTGATCGGTCTTGTACTTAGTATAATGAATATCCGTTCATTTTACAAGCGCAAGTCCAAGTCCTGCCACGTCAGCTGTCTCGCAGCGGGAGGAGTAGTCAGGTGACTGACCGTCATACCAATCAAGCGGATCGGTCCGTCAAAGGTGATGCCATTGAACAGTTTCGTTGTTTCCTCAAGTAGTCGTTCTTCGTCCGCCGTCTCTTCTGAAAATGTATGCCGTTTCGAGCGAGACTGGAATGTATCGGTCTTCCACTTGATCGTGATTGTTCGGCAGACGAGTTCTTTTTTTTGAAGACTCGCAATGACGGATTTTGATTCTCGAATCAACGTCTCAAATATCGTATCGATATCTTCCGTGTCTTCTTCGAAGGTCGTCTCAGAACCAATCGATTTTCGTTCGCGTTCCGGACGAACCGGGCGTTCATCGATCCCATGCGCCATCGCATGCAGTTCCGTTCCCCGATCGCGTCCGAGTATTGCTCGTAATTGTTCGACGGGCATTGCTTGGACATCCGCGACGGTTTCAATTCCTTGTTTTCGTAACGCTTGTTCTGTGACTTTTCCGACGCCATGTAAGTCTCCAATTTTCAATGGAGACAAGAAGTTGAGAACTTCTTCTGGTGGGACGACCGTCATCCCGTTCGGCTTCTCGTATCCGGAAGCGACCTTCGCGACGAGCTTAGAGTTAGAGACACCGGCAGAGGCTGTCAGACCCGTTCGTTCTTTAATTTGTTTTAGGATATATTGCGCGATATACGTCGCACTTTTTTGATCGAAATAATTTTCCGAGACATCGAGGTACGCCTCATCAAGCGAGAGAGGCTCGACGAGCGGTGTCACTTCTCGGAAAAGCGCCATGATTTGCGCACTGACAGCTCGGTAGACGTCAAAGCGGGGGCGAATGAAGACCGCACGAGGGCAGAGCTGAAAGGCGCGTCTTGACGGCATCGCGCTATGGATGCCGTATTTCCGTGCTTCATAGGAACAGGTCGCTACGACACCTCGGGCATGAGGCGGTCCACCGACGACGACGGGAACACCTTTTAATCGAGGACGATCGCGTTGCTCGACGGAAGCGTAAAAGGCGTCCATATCAATATGAATGATTTTTCGTTCCATCGTACAAGCGTCTCCTTTCAGTGGATATGATACAATTAGTATAACGAACTTATGTTCTGATATCTATTTTTTTGGTCGACTGTTCTTTGGCATCCGAACAAGAGCGCCTAACCATCCACGCCAGCGCATCCAGTAAAAGATACCACTAGTCGATAAAAAGATTAGACCGAGGGATATGGCGTAACCATATTTCCATTCTAGTTCCGGCATGATTTTAAAGTTCATCCCCCAAATCGCACCGAGTGCCATCGTCGGTGTCGCGACAGCAGTGAAAATCGTTAGTGCCTTCATGATCTCGTTTCCACGGAAGTTCGAAACGGTCGTCGATAAGTCGAGCAGGACCTCGATGTCTTTTTGATAGTGTTCAATGAGCATCAATAGACGGCGGACACGTTTCGTAGCTAGTTTTAAGGAAATGTCCTCAAGGTATGAATCTTCTTCGAGAAACGACTCTTCGCCAGCCATGACGAGCTCTTGAAACGGAACGATCAAATCGGACCAGTTCTCAATCGTGTCGCGCAGCGCGAAGATGCTATCGAGCGAATCTTCATTGATGCTGCCACGCAGTTCATCTTGTCTTGAAAACAGTTCCGTTTCAAACTGATCGATACCGGCGAAATACGTATTCAACTGTAAAGCGAGAATCGTATAAAAAGCAGCGAACGGATGCGCGGGAGAATAGGGAGCGACCAGTGTCACAATCGATTCCGACAATCCGATTGTGATCAGTTTTTCTTTCGTCACGTAAAAACAAATCGAGCGACGGTCACTTTTGTCGACGGGATTTTGCCATGTGACGACAGCACCATAAAGAACCCCTTTTTCTGAACGCGTGAAGTTCATATCTTTCGATCGCAACTGCGTGATCCAGTCCATTTCGGATTGGTCGACGGCAGCCGTCGGAAATATTTGTTCATAGTCAGCTAAATCGAGATAGCGGGACCAATTAAATTGAGGTTCCAGTTCCATGTTCATGACTCCCATATAGTAGAATGAAATAGTATATGCCTTAAGTGTAGTCAATGGAATATAAAAAAGACACCTATTTTACAGATAAAGGACGTGTTTCAAGAATGAAAGGAATCGGGAAGTTAGCAGTTGGAGAAACGCTCGATCAACGAGCGATGATCAAGCAAGCAGTCAAAGGAATTGCAGCAAATGGGAAACCATACCTGACGCTCATCTTGACGGATAAGACAGGCGAAATCGAGACGAAGATGTGGGATACGAGTGACCTTGAAAAATATGCGCCAAAGTCAATCGTTCATGCTGCTGGAGAAGTCATGGACTATCGAGGCCGGACACAACTGAAGCTCAAACAAATTACGGTCTTAGAGGAGACGAATGTCGAGGACTATGTTCAATCAGCACCTATTCCACGAGAGCAGATTGAGACGGAAGTACTCGCGTTCGTAGAATCGATTCAAAACAGTGACATGAAAAAGCTCGTCAAACATTTGATCACTTCACGATTTGACGCCTACTTCACGCATCCGGCAGCGGTCAAGAACCATCATGCCTTTTACTCGGGACTGTCGTACCACGTCCTTTCGATGTTGCGCTTAGCGGATCAAATCGCTCAACTCTATCCGACCTTAAACCGTGACGTGCTAATCAGTGGCATCATTCTACACGATTATGCGAAAATCAAGGAGTTATCCGATCCGGTTGCACCGGAATATACGTTGCCTGGTAAACTCGTCGGTCATATTACGATGATGGTAGCGGAACTCGAAAAAGTCGGAGCAGAATTACAAATTGACGCAGAAGTACTGACTGTCTTGCAACATCTTGTCTTAAGCCATCATGGACGACCGGAATGGGGATCTGCTGTAGCACCACAAATGCGTGAGGCTGAAGTCTTGTTCTTGATCGATAACCTCGATGCGCGAATGACGATGATGGATCGTCTTCTTGAATATGTCGAACCGGGACAGTTCTCGGAACGATCATTTGCACTAGATAATCGTGCTTTCTACCGTCCGAAGCTATAAGGGGGAAGAAAGATGAAGACGAAGTTGTTTGATACGGTTCAACTCGGAACGTTGACATTCCGCAATCGGGTCATTATGGCGCCAATGTGCATGTACAGTGCAAAAGAAGATGGACTCGTGACGGATTGGCACGTCACACACTATGCAACCCGTGCAATGGGAGGCGTCGGTGGTGTCATTTTAGAAGCGAGTGCTGTCACGCCAGACGGTCGCATTTCAGCTGGGGACCTTGGGATTTGGTCAGATGCACATATCGAAGGATTACAACGAATCGCACAGCAAGTCAAAGCAGCGGGCGCAAAAGCGGGGGTCCAACTGGCCCATGCCGGGCGTAAAAGCACGACCGCAGAACCACCCGTCGCACCGAGCGCTTTACCGTTTGATGATACGTATATGCATCCACATGCATTGACACTTGAGGAAATCGCGACAATCAAACAACAGTTCATCGATGCAGCATTAAGAGCGGAACGAGCAGGATATGACTTCATTGAAATCCATGGCGCACATGGTTATTTATTGAACACGTTCCTCTCTCCGTTATCCAATATTCGAGAAGACCAGTACGGCGGATCGACTGAAAATCGGATGCGCTTGTTGTTAGAAATCATTGATGGAATTCAAGCAGTCTCACAGCTCTCGATTTGGGTCCGGATTTCAGCAGCGGATCACGCAACAGGGGGAATGACGGCGACGGATTATATTCCACTTGCGAAAGAACTAGCTGCACGTAACATCGATCTACTCGATTGTAGTTCTGGTGCTGTCGTCGCCAATGCGGTACCTGAAGTGTATCCGGGCTATCAAGTCAGCTATGCGGAAGAGTTGAAACGAGAGACAGGTATCGCCACGGGAGCGGTTGGATTGATTACGACAGCAGCTCATGCAGAAGAGATCGTCTGTAACGGTCGAGCAGATATCGTCCTGCTTGCACGTGAACTACTTCGCCAACCATACTGGGTCTATCATGCGGCAGCCGAACTAGGGGATACGGTTGCCTTGCCGAAACAATACGAACGGGCACCGATTCGGACGGTTCGCTAAAGTAATCATTTTTTAAGGGAGCGAATTAAAAGAAAGTATAGTTTAGGGAACTTCTATTATAGTTTTTGTTCACTATAAAAAGGTCGCAAAATTAGTTTTTTTATCATCTATGTTTTCCAATACAACAAACCCTCATTTCAAAAAAAATGAGGGTTTGTTGTATTGGAATTCTATTTTAACTTACTCCACCAGTTGTACTGCAATAAAACTCAACTGAGATATTATGTGAAGAAGTAAGACCATTTTGAGTATATTTTCCTCCAACAGTAATATCATAAGTTTTAGCTGCATCAATTAAATTTGCTGTGTACCCAGTTTGTTTCCAAGTTCCCTTTGAAGAAGTATCAGTAGAGCGAATTGAGTTTATACCTGAAAAAACTTGTCGCTTAGCAGATGATCTATACTCTGTATTAAAATCACCAGTTATTGCTATATTTACTGAAATTCCATTTGATTTAATGGTTTTTGTTTTTTTAGCAGTATCAGCAGACATTTTCATTGAGACATTATTAGATTGTTCAAATTTAGCATTAATACGCTTTTCGGCAATTTCTTTAAAACGTTTTGGTGTAATCCAATCGCTTTCTTTAAAAGATTTTTTTGGAGCTACTTCTAAAAGAGAAGTAGAAGTACTTTTATTAATTTTTTTTACTGTTAATAAGTATTGCTCATAATATGCATTTTTTTGCTGCTGTGATAATGCAGTTTGCTTTGAAGTTGCGTCTACGTTTCCCACTAGTGAAGCAGATAAAATACTACCTAAAGATAAAACACTAAGAACTTTTACAAATTTCATGATAAGACTCCTTTTTTATGTAAGTTTATGACTCTTACATAATTTATCATATCAAAAAAACTATTCCTATAGTTTTAGTTGGTATTTTTCTTAATTTTATCTTTTTAAGATAAAATTACTAATTTCTTATTTTTATCTTTAAATTAATATTTTTAATTTCAAATAATCTTGTTCTTAAAGTTAATACATTTAAATTAAATATTATTAAGTTAAAAATGTATAACTAATCTAGATATTTAACGAATAAATATACAAATTGCGAACATGGGTACTAAGGCTCTATAAAAAACAGCACTAATTATTGAAATGTGAATGCCTTAATCTGAAAAAGCTCTCCACAAAATGTACAGATTAATTCTTTAACCTGTACATCTTATGGAGAGTATATTGATACAAATGCTTCTTTTTTGATTACTGCTGTTGTTGCATCATTTGTTGTTGCATTTGTTGTTGTTCTTGTTTGTCTAGATCGAAAGCGTCTTTGAAGTCTTTGTTTTCGACTTTGACATTGTATTCTTTCATAAGTGAACGATAAATATCGTTCGGGTTGACTTGTGCTGCTTTCTCTTCAGCAAGTGCTTTTTTAATACGTGCTTTTTCTTTATCGAGTGTGAAGTTTTTCTTTTCTTTACGATCGACTACTTTAATGATGTGATAGCCGAACTGTGTTTTGATCGGATCGGAGATTTTACCTTCAACGCCATCCTTGAACGCGTAATCTTCGAATTCCTTGACCATCTTACCTTTTGTGAAGTACCCGAGGTCTCCACCTTTTGCACCACTACCTGTATCTGTTGATTTTTCTTTTGCAAGTTTCGCGAAGTCTGCACCTTTATCCAATTGCTTTTTGATGTCTTTTGCTTCTGACTCTTTCGCAACAAGGATATGGCTTGCTTTGACTTCGACTTTTTCTTGATCGAAACGCTCTTGGATTTCTTTATCTGTTACTTTGGATTTCGCAGATTTTGCTTCTGTTAAGAGCATTTGTGTGCGAAGTACTTTTTCGAATTCTTTTTCGTTCTTGATTCCAGCAGATTTCAGTGTTGAGCTGAACTGCTCTTTATCCGGGAACTGGTCTTTTGTTTTCTTGACTTCTGCTTCGACTTCTTTGTCCGTGACTTCCTTGCCGTATTTCTTTTCAAGCAATTTGTTCATCGTTTGCTGGAAGGCGATTTGAGCACCAGCTTTTTCGTATGCTTCATCTTGGACGTCAGCCTTGTTGACTTCGCCACCTTTGTAATTGATGACGGCTTCGTCATTTGATCCACATGCTGCTAACGTAAATACACTTGCGACTGCTGCTGCGCCTAACAATTTCTTTTTCATACATACACCCCTAATTTACCATTTATTTCAACCGTTTTATCATATCATATTCTCGTTTGGTTGACAGCTGTATCTTGTCATGCCAAAAGATACTTGCTCTTTTCCATGCTATCACATCCAGGTAGTCGGTTGAGGATAATTTTTATGGGAAATTGTGAGGGAAATAACGCTCTTGAGACATAGTAGTAATGTCCCTGTCATGAGGAAATAAGACCTAAAAAAAGCATTCTAGCTGAAGGCTAAAACGCTTTTGATGATAGTATGCTTATGCTTTTTTTATCGAGTCCATGACAGGATCTTGCGGACGGCGATCTGCTTCTTCCGTGATCATCTTCGATGTCTCGGCAAAGATGTCCATGAAGCTGTCTCCGTACAAACGACGCACGATTGCAGAAATATCCGTCAGTTCTGGGAACTTACCGTACAATTCCTGAAGAGGAAGAGATGCGCGGAAGACGCCATTTTCTTCGGGACGGAATGCTTGGATCGTCTCGAGTAAAAGTGATTCGCCTGCCGGTGTCAACTGGACATAGGTATTTCGTTTATCGGTTTCCTTTTTCGAGAACGTCAACAATCCGCGGTCCTCTAACTTCTTCGAGAAGTTGAATGCTGTCGAGACGTGCATGACACCATACTTCGCGATCTCAGAAATCGAGGCACCACCTAGGGCATGCGAAATCCATAAAATATGGTGTTCGTTGATGTTCAGATCAAAAGGCTTGATCCAATTTTGCCAATCTTTTTCTACCGTTTTCCATAGTGCTTTGCTTAATTGGACAATTTTATGGCTATACAATAATGCTTCTTGTCCAGGATATAACTTTTCGTGTTCCATATCTGACTCATCCTTTCGAAAGGTGACAATGGCTCAAACGCGCAAAATGCAAACTATACAAAAACAAATCGAAGCAACGGATCTTACTTTTGTGGAGAAAGCTGGTCTGCTTCCTGTTTCGCTTCATCAGCGAGAGACTGGATCTTCGTGAGCGATGCTTGGACTTCCGTTTGGTATTCCGAGACGCTCTGCATGACTTCTTCCTTGAAGTGCATACCAGACGCTTTTGCTGTCTCTACTAAGTTCTTGCCCTCGTGGGTCAAATCCTGCACATTCGTTACGATTGTAGAATAAGAATTTCGACGTTGATGACCGTTCGAAGAGTCGCTTTTCGTACCTTGGCGAAGCGCCTTCAGACCATAAAAAGTCACAAGTGTTAGCGTAGCACCAAAAGCGACCCAGTTACGGGCGGGACGCTTCGACATGATAAACCTCCTTTTTAATATTAAAATATTTGTTTCATATTATTTTACCGAAAATTGAATGAAAGAAACCTATTTCGGCAATATTTTTCTAAGAAGAGAAGAAAAAGAACAGCCTTAGATATGCGAAGCGATTGAATTTGCGAGCTCAGCCAATTCTTCTGCCGTATACTCGTCGTTATGGACTTCCCACTTCGCGCCGAATCCGTCTTGCTTATCGTGACGAGGAATGAGATGCAAATGGAAGTGTGAGACTGATTGACCCGCTACTTTTCCTGTATTGGATAGAAGGTTCATACCAGCTGCATTTGTCTCTTGTTGAAGCGCACGGCTGATTTGCGGAATCGTCGCAAACACGTCCTGTGCCTGTTCAGGCGAGAGATCATACATATTATCGGCATGTTGTTTTGGGATAACGAGCGTATGTCCTTTCGTCACTTGTGACAAGTCGAGGAAGGCGAGAACGGTTTCATTCTCAAATACGATATGACCAGGGACTTCTTTGCGAGCGATTTTACAGAAGATACATGATTCTTTTTGCATGGAACAGTCACTCCTTTGGGTAAGATAATATTAGTATACGGAAAGTTTCCGCCTTCCGCACGATTGACAGTCAACTTGAACCCGATACACTTAAGACCATACAGCTAATGGAGAAAAAGGAGCGAAGTGCATGGCATCACGAATAGCCTCAACGGCACAGAAAAAACGAAAACGACGTTTACTCATTGGTAGCGCCTTCATCGCCTGTCTGTTTTTGTTAGTTGCCTTTTGGTTTGGGCGCAACATGCAAGAGGCGGCAAAAATGGAGAAAACGGACGAGCGGCTTGCTACTCTATTGAAGGAAAAGGATCAGCGTGGATTCCAACAACTAGTCACGATGAACGATAAACCATTACCGATGAGTGAGGCGACACGACTCATTACTTGGTTGACGACTGAATCAGAACGAACAGATCGGGTCATCAAACAAGTCAAACAGGATCAAGACTCTGGTAAACAAGTAAAGGCACATCTATTTACGTTACAAAAAGAGGATGGATGGCTTTGGTATGACCGGTATTCTCTCGATCTGAATCCACAACGACTGATCGTTTCAAGTGATGTCCCTAAAACAGAAGTATCATTAGACGGGGAAGTCATTGGAACGATGGATGGAACATCACTAGAAATCAAGCGTTCTCCAGGAGAATATGATGTCCAGGTGAGTGCCGACCAATCAGGACAGACCGTTCAGGACTCAAAAACCGTTCAACTCGGTGATGAACCAAACACGGCAGTTGATTTTAAATTAGCTGATCAGTTCAATACGACTGTATCAAACGAATATGCAGTCGATATTAAAACATTACTTGAAACGGAAGTGAAAGCGCGAACTGGAAAAAGTATCGATATGATGACCAGCTATCTCGGGAAATCGCGCGACGCATTCGAGAACGCGTTCGGAACGCCTGATTCGACAGTTGCGAATCGAGCACGGTACGATGGATATGAAGTGACCTATCAGTCGGGACAGGTGGAGGAGTTATTAATCCGATTGAATAAAACTCCAGATGAATTGAAAGCTGTCGCCGGAAAACCAGAACGAAAGAAGCGAGAGCGCGTCGGTACGGTTTGGGAATATCCGTCTAGCTTTCTCGAAGGCGTGTTCGAATGGTTGAATTTACGATCGGAAAAACGTGTCTTCGAGCGAGAAGATGGCATGTGGTTACAAATAAAAGATTAAAGTATAAAAAACTAACGCATAAAAAATCCTCGGACATCATGTCCGAGGATTTTCTGTTTATCGTTTATTCACCGCACGGAGAATGAACGATACAATGAGGATGAGAATGATAGCTCCGAGTAAAGCAGGTACGATTGCGAATCCAGCAACCATTGGACCCCAATTTCCGAATAATGCTTGACCGATCAATGCACCAACGAAACCAGCGATGATGTTACCAATGATACCGCCTGGTACGTCTTTACCTAAAATTAGACTTGCTAACCATCCAATAATACCACCAACGATTAATGCCCATAAGAATCCCATTTCAAAACACTCCTTTTCGATTAAAATATATGATTACTTGCGTACTGCTCGGAGAATAAGTGAGACGATGAAGATCAAAATGACTGCCCCGAGAATAGCCGGAATGACTGCAAATCCGCCAATTTCTGGTCCCATTGAACCAAAGATAGCTTGACCAATCATCGAACCGATGAAACCAGCGATGATGTTACCGATGATGCCGCCCGGTACATCTTTTCCAATGATTAAACTTGCGATCCAACCGATGAGACCACCAACGATTAATGCCCATAAGAATCCCATTTTTAAACAACTCCTCTACATATTAGTTTTACCTGTTTTCAGGCAGTTATAAACACGTGTGAAAGTGAAAAAATTGAAATCATTCATTCATTGAAAGGACTAGAAGATTAGACCACTTGATAAAGATTAAATGAACGATTCATCGTTTTCACTTTCGTTTTGCATGTAAATCGTTTTCATATATTGATGTAACGATTACACTTAGAGTAATTGCCGAAAAAACAAGTATTAAAACATTATATTTTAAAAAATGAGGCACGAAGCTAGAAAGTCTAAGAAGATCTACCTTACGATGAGCTTAAAGGGAGTGGCAAACATGTTATTAGAGATCAAGGGTCTATCAGGAGGATACGGATCTAAAACAGTCCTTCATGATATCAATATTGAAGTGGATCAAGGGGAACTCGTTGGTTTAATCGGTTTAAATGGTGCGGGGAAATCAACGACGATTAAACACATCCTCGGTCTATTACCGGTCAAAACGGGATCTGTACGAATCAATAGATTGGATTTAGCGACGAACGAAACCGAGTATCGTCGTCAAGTCGCGTATATTCCGGAACAGCCGATGTTATATGAACAACTAACGTTACGGGAGCACCTTCGCCTCATGGCACAAGGATATGATGTCGAAGAAGCAGTAGCGATAGAACGAGCAAATCATTATGCTGAACGTCTTCGGATGACGAAACAATTAGAGTGGTTTCCAAGTGTCTTCTCAAAAGGGATGAAACAAAAAGCAATGATCTTGTGCGCCCTTGTCACGGGGAGTGAATTGTTGATCGTTGATGAACCATTCGTTGGACTTGATCCACTGGCAATCCGAGAGTTGCTTCAGATTTTCAGTGAACTCAAGCAGGACGGTAAAGGAATTTTAATGTCAACGCATATCCTGGAGACAGCCGAGCGCCACTGCAACCGATTCGTTCTCTTACATGAAGGACATATTGCGGCGGAAGGGACAACGGCTGCTTTACGAGCTCGCTATGGACTACAAGATGGAACGCTGGATGATCTGTACGTTGCTGCGATCGAGGAGGCAGAACGATGAATAGCCAGTCCTTATGGAAGGAACGGTATCAGGCGGCGATGACGGAAACAGTGAAATATACACGATATATGGCGAATGGTGGACTATTATTCACCGTCTACTTTGTTATTTTATACGCATTAGTCGTCTACGGTCGTTTCCTCGACCAACTCGATCCATCATTTCCAGGTCGATTCGTCATGGCAGCCTTATTTCTGATTCTGCCGCTCTACCGGACAAGTCGAACGTTTCTTGTCGAGGCGGATCAAGTGTTTCTATTACCCGTGTTAGCGAAGTTATCCAGTTTCATGCAGCAGGTGCGCGCATATAATGCGATTTTTGGTATCATTCGTGCCGTGATTCCGTTTCTAGCAGTCGTTGTTCTCTATGTTCGGACAGAACAGACGACACCGTTTGAACTTATCTTAATAGGCGTATCTCTTGCCCTATTCGGAGCGGCAGCGAATTTGTCGAAACTTGAAGGCATCGCACATCGAACAGTGTTATTGTATGCATTTGGAGCAGCACTACTCGTCATCATCGATATGGCGTGGATGTCGATCGTCGTTGCCTTGCTGTTAATGATCGTCCTTCATCTGAAGCGTCAGGATCATCTCCCGTTACGTGAATGGATTGCGCTCGAACGAGAATCACGTGATCGTTTTTATCGACTAGCCAACTGGTTCGTCGATGTTCCACATCTATCGGCAACGTATAAACACCGTCGTCTCTTAAGTAACATGGTCGAGCGGTTTCCGTACCAAGCCCAGACGACATTTGATTATTTGTATGTCAAACAGTTCATCCGGAGTGGGGACGGCATCGGATTGATTGTTCGTTTAACACTGATCGGGGCTGTGTTCATGTGGTTGGCGAGCGGTAACGTTTGGTTCGTTGCACTTGCGATTCCTGCATTTGGTGGATTAACGAGTTTTCAATTGGCGCCGTTTACGAAAGCAGTCGATCAGCATCTGTTGACTCGCTTATTGCCATTTGGGAATGCCGTACATGCTAAACGGAAAATCATCCGCTTCGCAGCAATCAGTCAATGCATCGTTTTGACGCTACTTGGATTCTTCTTAAGTGGATCCATGTATGTCGTTGGTGGGGCAGCCATAGCACTTGTAATTGGTGAATACTATGCCCGAAAATAATAAACAAGAAAGAGCCTACGCGATGGATGTTCATCGCATAGGCTCTTATTCGTTATGAACCATTAATTGACACGTTCGTTTGATAGATCTTCTTCTTCAACCATATGCAATTCCTTGCTGACAGGAGCAGGAAGATCGTAAGAAGCTTGACCATGTTCCGCGACGTCAAGACCACGGAGTTCATCTTCGCGTGTGATTCGAAGTCCGATCGTAAGGTCGAGGACTTTTAAGAAAGCATAACTTAAGACGCTGACGATGACGATAGCAAAGACGACACCAAGAGCTTGAACACCGAGTTGCGTGAAGCCACCTCCATAGAAGAGTCCTGCTTGTCCGATACCTGTGATTTCAACGAGTCGTGGTGAAGCGAAGAATCCAGTTGCGAGTGTACCCCAGATACCAGCGACGCCATGAACGGAGAAGGCACAAAGTGGATCATCCACGCGACTTGCGAGAAGAATGCTCGTTCCATACGTGATCACACCAGCAAGGAAACCAATGACGACGGCTGCCCATGGTTCCACAAAGGCACAGGCTGCAGTAATGGCGACGAGTGCAGCTAATACACCGTTGATGATCGAAGGAATATCTGCGACGCGACGGTGCCAGAACGAGATGGCAAGAGCGCCGAGGGCACCTGCTGCAGTCGCGAGTAACGTCGTCAAAGCAACGTAACTAAAGAATCCGTCGGCAATCGTTAATGTCGAACCAGCGTTGAAGCCGAACCAACATAACCAGAGGATGAAGGCACCGACGACAGAATAAATGACATTGTGTCCAAGCAACGGTGTTTTTTCAGCACCGATTCGTTTCTTAAGCAGTAAAGCAGCAACAAGTGCAGCAATCCCACCTTGTAAGTGGACGACCGTTGACCCGGCGAAATCTTGCATTCCGAGCGAACCAAGGAATCCACCTGCCCAAACGGAACGAGCAATGATCGGATAGATGATAGCAACGAAAAACGTTCCGAACAACAAGTAAACGGATAATTTAGCACGTTCTGCGAATCCGCCCCAAGCGATTGCGAGAGAGACGGCGACAAACGAGAGTTGGAAGAGGAACTTTACATCAATCGTGATGTTCGACCAATCAAGGCTGCTGAATCCTCCATGTAAGAAGAATCCTTCTGTTCCGATAATGGAGTTACCATCACCGAACGTCAATCCGAATCCGATAGCCCAAAAGGCGAGAGCGGCAACTGAGAAGCTGATAATTTGTTTAACAGCGACGTGCCCCGCGTTCTTTGCCCGTAACATCCCTGTTTCCAGAAGTAAGAATCCGATTTGCATCGTAAAGACGAGCAGTGCTGCGAATAAGACATAAAACGTATCGACTGAAATTGCGAGTTGTTCCAGTTTCATTGTCGTTCCTCCTTTATCCATTTAAAGTATGTGTTTACTTTAGACGGAAATACTTTCAAAGAAACGTATTGTGTCAGAAAATCTGACATGTTATTTTTGTGGAAAGGAGTGACGAAGATGAAGTACCGCGAAAAAAAGGTGATGTCGATCGGAATCGTCTGTGAATTGACCGGCTTGTCAGAACGTCAGATTCGTTACTATGAAGAACGGAAATTAATCTTTCCAGAACGGACAAATGGAAAGACGCGAAAATATTCGTTTACGGATGTCGAGCGACTCGTCGAAGTCGCGGAAAAAATCGAGGATGGTTGGCGCACGCACGAAATTCGTGAAAAAGAACGTAAGGTAACGGAACAGCAACGTTCTGACTTAATTCGTGGTCAGTTAAACGCTGCATTCGGTCTTTACAAGAAACAGTGAACATTTCATGAACTGGTAATAGAACTGTCATTTTGTAAACGATTTATTGGCACAGACTTCTTAATTTCAGATATAATGTTTCTGTGTTCACAAACTTATCGTACGTTTTTTGGGGCGTTAGAACGAGTATAAAGGGGTAGTTATAATGAAGAAATTCAATGATACGTTTTTGCGGGCGATCCGTGGCGAGCAGATTGATCACGTTCCCGTCTGGTACATGCGACAAGCAGGTCGTTATCAAGCGGAATATCGTGAAATCAAGAAGACACGGACGCTTTTCGAGATCACACATGACTCGGAGCTAGGCGCATATGTGACAGAACTACCTGTAAAACAACTAGGGGTCGATGCAGCGATTCTATATAAAGATATCATGACGCCACTTCCGTCGATGGGCGTTGATGTTGAAATCAAGAGTGGCATCGGTCCAGTCATTGCGAATCCGATTCGCACGATGGCAGATGTCGAAGCACTGCAACCGTTCAACCGTGAAGATATTCCGTACATTTATGAAACAATTCGTTTATTGCGGGAACGACTTGAAGTGCCATTAATTGGTTTTTCCGGGGCGCCATTTACACTTGCGAGCTATATGATTGAAGGTGGACCTTCAAAGGGATACCATAAAACGAAAGCATTGATGTATGGACAACCTGAAGTATGGCATGCCTTAATGGAGAAACTAGGTGACATGGTCATCGATTACATCAAATCACAAGTAGATGCAGGGATTCAAGCGTTCCAAATCTTTGATTCATGGGTCGGAACGACAAGCCGGAAAGATTATGTCCGTTACATCAAACCGACGATGGAACGCATTTTCACGGAACTAAAAGATACAGGCGTGCCGATGATCATGTTCGGTGTAGGGGCGAGTCATTTGGCAGAAGAGTGGCATAGCTTACCGTTAGACGTCGTTGGACTCGATTGGCGCTTATCGATCGATGAAGCACGTGAACGTGGGCTGACGAAACCCGTCCAAGGGAACCTCGATCCGTCTTATCTGTTAGCACCATGGGATATCCTTGAAGCGAAAGCGAAGGAGATTCTCGACATGGGAATGAAACAACCAGGGTTCATCTTTAACCTCGGTCACGGTATCTTCCCGGAAGTTGATCCAGAAGTATTGAAACGTTTGACTGCATTTATCCATGATTATTCGAAAGAAAAAATGGAGGTAGAAAAATGAAGACGTTAGGATTACTTGTCATGGCGTATGGTACGCCGTATAAACCTGAAGATATCGAGCGGTATTATACGCATATCCGCCGCGGACGCAAACCGTCTCCAGAAGCATTGGCAGAGTTGACGGAACGCTACGAAGCCATTGGTGGAGTCTCACCACTCGCACAAGTCACGATTGACCAGGCAGAAGAGCTGTACCGTCAATTGTCTGAGAAATATGCCGGTGAAATCGAGTTTAAGCTTTATCTTGGTCTAAAGCACATCGAGCCATTCGTTGAGGATGCTGTCGAGCAAATGGCAAAAGACGGCATCACAGAAGCGGTCACAGTCGTTTTAGCACCGCACTATTCGACGTTCAGTATTCGTTCATATAATGGTCGTGCGAAGGAAGTCGCAGATCAGCACGGTATTCGTCTCGCATCCGTTGAATCGTGGTACAAAGAAGAAGCATTTCTCGATTGGTGGGGGAAAGAAATCCGCAAGACGTTCGACGCTTTACCAGTTCCTGAAGAAAAAGCCGTTCTCGTCGTTTCAGCGCACAGTCTGCCTGAGAAAATCATCGCAAACGGCGATCCGTACCCAGAGCAATTGAAAGAAACTGCCGAATTGATCGCACAACGTGCCGGTGTACCGCATATGATCACAGGTTGGCAATCAGCTGGACAAACACCTGAGCCATGGCTCGGTCCTGATGTTCAGGATCTGACACGTGATGTTTACGAAGAAAAAGGATACGAAGCGTTCGTTTACGTGCCAGTCGGCTTCGTTGCGGACCATCTAGAAGTATTATTCGATAATGACTATGAGTGTAAAGTCGTCTGCGACGAACTCGGAATCCATTATGCGCGACCTGTCATGCCAAACGCGGATCCTGCTTTCATGAAAGCTGTCACGGAAGCCGTCGCGAAACAGGTGGGTAGTTATGTCCAGTAAACGTCTCGTCATCGTGGGCGGTGGTATATCAGGACTTGCGGCCGCCTATTATGCAGAGAAACAGTTTCCGGAAATGAACATCACGTTACTTGAGGCAGAAGGTCGTCTCGGTGGTAAGGTGGCAACATATCGGGACGAAGGATTGACGATCGAGCGGGGACCAGATTCGTATGTAGCACGAAAACACGTACTGACGGATCTCATCGAAGAGATTGGATTAGGGGAGCAACTCGTTCGTAATAACACGTCGCAAGCCTATATATTGGATGCGCGAGGTCTCCACCCGATTCCAAAAGGTGCCGTCATGGGTATCCCGACGGATTTAGAGTTATTTGCAGAGACTTCTTTGTTGACGGAAGAAGAAAAAGCAGAAGTGTCAGAACGATTGCTTCACCCGGCTCCTGATTTGACGATTCCAGAAACAGATATCCCGCTAGGAGAGTATTTGCGTCCGCGTCTTGGAGATGCGCTCGTCGAGAAGCTGATCGAACCGCTTCTTTCAGGCATTTATGCTGGTGATATCGATCGGATGAGTACGTTTGCGACCTACCCGCAATTTGTTGCAAATGAACAAAAGGCAGGAAGTTTGTTTGAAGGAATGCGTCTCATGCGTCCTCTTGACCAACAACAAGGTCCGACGCTCAAAGCGACAGGTCAATTTTTATCGCTCGCTACTGGACTCGAGTCTCTCGTCGAGCGGCTAGAAGAGGTGCTTGAACGGACAGAAATTCGTCTTGAGACACCACTTCGCTCGATTAAACGGGAAGAAGATGGACGGTATCGTCTCGAAACGGATCATGGTCCAGAGTATGCCGATGATATTTTGTTAACGATTCCGCATCGCCAAGTCGTGTCCCTGTTACCAGAAGCGACGCTGCCTGGGCTTGCGAACCTCTCGACACACTCGACGGCGACAGTCACGTTGATTTTCGATAAGGAAACAGCGTTGCCGATCGATGGAACAGGTTTCATCGTCAACCGTCAGGCACCGTATTCGATTACAGCGTGTACGGCGATTGATCAAAAGTGGAATCATGCAGCACCGAATCATACCGTGCTTCGTGCCTTCATCGGTCGTCCCGGAAAAGATGCACTCGTTCGTGAATCAGACGAAATGATTGAACGGGTCGTCTTAGAAGATCTTGAAGCCATCTGTGGTCGTCCGTTGCAACCGGAACGTGTCGTCATCAGTCGTCTATTAGACGGCTTACCGGCCTACACGGTAGGGCATGCACAGCGGATTCAAGAAGTGCGAGAAACCATCGCTTCGCACTATCCACACATTCATTTAGCCGGACTTGCTTATGATGGTGTTGGATTGCCAGACTGTGTAGCAGGTGTCAAAGCGACACTTGAACAAATGGCGTTACAACAACCGGAACCATGTCAAGAATCATGAAAGACCTAAACCTTTTTGAAGCCATTCGTGCTTTAAAAAGGTTTTTTTGTCTTCAAAAGAATGACGCGGAAGGAAACGGGAATAGGAGACAAGGGACCAAAATCGAACAATACCGTTGAACGGGAGGGAATCGTATGGTGGAAGTATGGAGTACGTTCACGATCATCATCGTCTACGGATTGCTCATCATGAATATCTTGGCGGTCCTAACGGTTATTTTTCTCGAACGGCGCGATATTGGTGCGACGTGGGCATGGGTGTTCATCTTGTATTTCGTTCCGCTCGTTGGGTTTCTCGTCTATCTGTTTTTCGGAAGATTGTTGAAAAAATCGAATTTTTATCGTATTACGGAAGAAGAACAACTAGAACACGATAGACGGATTGCCTTACAGAAAAAAGAACTCGTGACGATGGGGCGGCACCCGATGATTCAAAAGCACCGGGATATGATTCGGATGAATCTGATGTCGAACGGTTCGTTACTCAGTCTCTCGAATCAACTGCAGATTCTTTCGGATGGAGAACAGAAATTCAATCGGATGATTCAAGATATCCGCCAGGCAGAGCATGAAGTGAATATTCAATACTACATCATTCAGAAAGATCGCCTTGGGCTAGCGTTGATCGATACATTAACCGAATGTGCCCGTCGTGGAATCAAAGTCCGTCTATTATATGATGCTGTCGGATCACGTAGTCTCAAACGGACGGATTTCAAAGATTTACTGGTACACGGGGGAGAAGTGTTCGCTTTTTTCCCGTCGACGATTGGTTTCGTTAATTTTCGCTTAAATAACCGCAATCACCGTAAATCCTGTATCATTGACGGTCGAATCGGCTACATTGGTGGATTTAACGTCGGTACGGAATATCTAGGTATCGATGAAAAGTTCGGCTACTGGCGGGATACGCATTTTCGCTTGAAAGGTGATGTCGTTCACGATCAGCTCGACCGTTTTATTCTTGACTGGAATCAAGCGAGTGACGTCTATACAGAAAAATCATTGTTCTACTACGGGACACACAGGGTTCAGAGTATATTACCGATGCAGATCGTCACGTCGGGTCCGGATTCCCGTTCAGAATATCTGAAGCTTGCTTTGATCAAGATGATCAATGAGGCAAAGCGGACGATTTACATTCAATCGCCTTATTTCATTCCAGACACGAGTTATTTAGATGCATGTAAGGCAGCTCTTCTGTCTGGAGTGGAGGTGCGCATCATGATTCCGAATAAGCCGGACCATCCATTCGTTTATTGGGCGACGACAGCTGCTGTAGGAGAGTTGTTGTCGTACGGAGCTAAAGTCTACACGTATGAACCTGGATTTTTACATGCGAAGACGATTGTTGTTGATGGAGAGATTGCTTCAGTCGGGACGACGAATATCGATGCACGAAGTTTCCGTTTAAATTTCGAAATGAATACAATTGTCTATGATCAGGAAGTAGCAATTGAACTAGAACGGCTCTTCTTAGCCGATTGTGATGTATCAAAGCTCATGACGGTCGAGTCGTATGTTGCGCGTTCAAGAATGATCAAATTCAAGGAAAGTATTTCGCGTTTGTTGTCACCGATTTTGTAAACCGTGTTTACGACCAGTCAAAATGTGAAAAATGGTATAGTGGTATGGAAATAGAAAAAGAGGAGAGTGAAGACGATGGCAAACCCAATTAAATTACTCGTATCAGACATGGATGGTACCGTTCTTTCGGGCAAACAACGAATAGAACCGGAGACGATTCAGGCAATTGAAGCAGCACGCGAACAAGGTGTCGAGTTTGCAATTGCAACAGGACGTAATTACTTAAATGCTAAAGAATTGACGGATGCCGCAGGAATTCATTGTCCGATCATTGCTTCAAACGGGGCACGTGTGATGACCGTCGATGGAGAAGAGTTGAGTGCGACGACTCTGACGACAGAACAAGCACAGCAAATTTACGGCATCATTAGCCAGTACGAAGTCTTCTTCGAGATGTTCTGTGATCAAGGACTCGTGACAGCGCAAGGAGCGACGATTGATGCAGCCTACGATTCGTTAAAAGAATTAAGTGAAGAAAGTGATCGGGCAAAACAAGTGCTTGATTTCTTCCACGATCGCTATTATGTCCACGAAGACGTCAAGATGATTGATGGATTCCGGTCATACATTCGTAATCAAGCGGGAAAAGTATTCAAGTTCATTTCGTTCTCATTTGATCAAGAATTGATGAAAACAATCTGGCAGGAAATCGAGCAGAAAGTCGAGGGTGTCTATGTCACGTCGTCAGGACACGATAACATCGAAGTCATGGCAGTCGGTGCCGATAAAGGAACGGCAGTTAAAATCCTCGCGGACCACCTTGGTGTGCCGATCGAACAAGTCGCTGTCATCGGTGATAATCTGAACGATCTTCCCATGTTTAAGGTTGCTGGAAAGGCGATCGCGATGGGGAATGGTCATGATGAAGCAAAAGCGATTGCGCATCATGTGACGAAAATAAACGATGAGCACGGCGTCGGATATGCGATTCAGCAACTGGCGTCCCGTGCTTGGTAAGGGGGACGTTTCATGTTTAAGGCATTTAAGGAGTTTGCTTTTCGAGGCAATGTGATCGATTTAGCGGTCGGAGTCATTCTCGGTGCTGCGTTTAGCGGGATTATCAAATCACTCGTCGACAGCGTCTTCATGCCGTTGATCGGTATCATCATCGGTGGTATTGATGTCAAAGGATTATCAATCATGGTCGGAAATGCAAAATTACAGTACGGTCAGTTTCTTCAGGCGAGTATCGAATTCTTATTGATTGCCTTTGCTTTGTTCATCTTCGTCAAAGGAATCACTTCGTTCCGGAAGAAGGAAGAAGTCGTCGAAGAAGAAGCGGTACCAACGACAGAAGAAAAACTATTGACAGAAATCAGAGATGCCTTGATTCGTCAAAATGAGTCATCACCTAAAAACTGATATATACCAAAAGCCTGTCTCACATATTTATGTGAAACAGGCTTTTTTGGCTCATAAAATTTCGAGTAATGCATTTTCGGAGCAGACTTGTAACGAAAGCTGTTTTTTCATTCCTTGATCAAATGAAATTTCTAGCACGTCATCAACCAGGTGCAAGACGGTTCCGGGACCAAATGCTGTATGCGATACACGCATGTTCTCAGTGATCGGAAGTGGAGGAACTTTAGCTCGCGCTGCAATGGCAGGACGTTGGCGTTCTATTTTTCGTTTTGCGGAATCCGGTGTAACAAGACGATGAACGTCTTCGACGAATGGTGAGACATCGAACGATTTCGATTTAAAACGATAAGACAGGAGATGCAGTTCGTGTCGTGCCCGTGTCATCCCGACGTAAAACAAGCGTGCTGCTTCTTCCATATCATCGAGTTGTCCATTCTTGTACGCCTTGATCGTGTCAGCCGATGGAAGAATACCAGCAACGAGATCAATCATAAAGACGCGATCAAATTCAAGCCCCTTTGCACTGTGAAAGGTCGAAAGGGTGACCGCATTTTGATTTTTGTTTTGTTTCGCATCACGCATCAACTGTTCGAGATGCGCGATCCGCTCACGAAAGGCGAGTAACGTCGGTACATCACTTGCGATGTTATCGATCGTATTTAATGTCTCAAGCAGGTGATCGAGACTAAAACCGAGACTCTCACTCATTTTCCGCAAATTCTTTTCGTAGCCCAGTTCATGACGAATCAAAGAGAGGGCAGCAGACGGTCGAACGGTCTGAATGGAAGCGAATGTGCGCTTCATTTGTTGAAGTTGTTTCTTTTGATAAAACTTCATCTCGATTTTGTTTATGAGTAGATCAAATACAGATTCACCCGAACCAAACTGTTGCAATTGAGCCAGTTGAGCTTTTGAGATATATCCGGCGAACTTCGTATGGATGGTTGCTAGAATCTCGATATCTGTTGGATCTTGTGCGAATGTCATGAAATTTAAAATATCCTTCAAAATCCAATGACTGAAGAATTTATGATCAACATCCTTAATGTAAAAAGGAATGTTTGCTTGATCTAACGCATTCATGACGTTGATCGAAGAAGCATTGTTGCGATATAAGATGGCGACTTCGCGGTAATTCGTTTCCGTCCGTAACTGATTCAATAAATAACGAGTCTGATCTTCATAAGTCGGTAGCGTCTCTAAGATAATTGGACGAACCGCAACATTCTCCGTGAACATCTGTTTCGGATAACGTGCTTTATTACGTTGGATGAACTGATTGGCGACTGAGACGATGTCCTTTGATGAGCGATAATTTTGTTCCATGTAAAGAATCGTCGCATTCGGATACGTATCCTTGAAGTGGAGAATCTTGGATGCATCTGCGCCACGCCAACTGTAAAGCGTCTGGTCATCGTCCGCGACGACACAAAGGCGATTGTGGGGTAAGGCTAACTTTTCAACCAGTTGATGCTGAACGAGTGATGTATCTTGACTCTCATCTGTCAGAATATAATCGAAGCGACGTTGGTAATGTTGCAATAGACGACGGTCTTGTTCCAAAATCGTATTAGCGTACGTCAACATATCATCGAAATCAAGTAACGGATGTAGAGGATCACGAGACTTGAATTGTTCATATGCAACGTAGATGTCAGGAAAGTGTTTGATCGTCGTCGGTACTGCCTTGATTTCTTTTAAAGAAAGAAGGCGATTTTTGACAAAGGAAATCATCCGTAACAACTCATCCATTTGATCATCGGTAATGACACTTCGATTAATTTCCTGGAAAATACGGCGCAGTAACATCCGTTTATGTGGCGCATTCGGATGTTGTTGATCCATCGGTCCTTCGATGATCGTATAGGAGAGGCGTTGCTCGGACGTATGGTCCCGGACGACTTGAAAAGCAAAACTGTGGATTGTCGAAAAAGCCGCTGTTGTTCCAATTAGTTCATGGAATAAATGATAAAATCGATCCGCCATCTCGCGAGCTGCCGCTTTACTGAAGGTCAGTCCAAGAATACGATGTGGTTCAATTTTTTTTTGTAAAATCAAATAGGCAATCTTAAAATTAAGAGTCGTTGTTTTTCCAGAGCCGGGTGAGGCGAGTAACAGCAACGGACCATGGTCATGTTCAATTGCCTGTTGTTGGACAGGATTCAATTGAATGCCGGTCAATCGCTCCATCTGTTCGAAAAAATCTTCATGCATGATACAGTTCACCTCGAGCGTTTAATTTCGTGTCCATTAAATCGAACTCTCCCTAGTGTAGCATTTTTAATGATCGGATTGGATTACTGAAAGACGAACCGTGGAATAAAGAGACAAAAGACTATTGGAATCAATGTAAGAGGAGTGCCTTTAAAAGACTAGGCAAATGGACTCAAAAATATTAAAATGGGAATAGATGTAAGAGAGTACTCTCTTGTCCTGTACAAAGAGGGAAGGCGGAATGAGAATGTCTGTAGTGAAATTACACATGTATACAAATGAACATTATGAACAATGTGAGGCGTTCATTCTTCCGGAAGAACAAGTTCAGTTTACTTCTTTTCCAACGGATGTCGTTACGGATGCGGTTGCACATCCCGATAAGTTTCCGGTTGTTATTAAAAAAGACGAGCTCGTCGTCGGATTTTTTATTCTCCATCTCAATCCCCCTAAAACACACCGGACGGATGAACAAAGTGTCCTGTTACGTGCCTTTTCGATTGATGAACGGCATCAACATCAAGGATACGCGAAGGAAGCGATGATGCAGTTACCGGAGTTCGTTCATCATCATTTCCCGGAAGTCACATCGATTACACTTGCGGTCAATAAAAAGAATATCGCTGCAAAATCACTGTATTTCAAGACGGGATATGTCGATACGTTACAATCGGTCATGGGTCCAATCGGAGAGCAACATATTCTCGCCTTCGATTTAGAAAAGGAATCACGATTGAAGCAGTGAAGTAAAAAAGCATTTTCCTGATTATGTTCAGGAAAATGCTTTTTGTTATTTAAGATAAATCATAAATAGAGAGGTGGGCAGTCGCCTCACCAGAGAATCCGATACCTCGACTCGTTGCTTTTGGGAAAATACGTCCGCTTGCGACGGCTTCTCCATCATTGAGGAAAAGTTCGAACGAGGACCGGTCCACAAACAAACGTAATGTCTGCAAGTCTTTCGAAAGGACAGTCGATCGTGATGTACCAAATGATTCAGCAGGAACGTCCACACCCGAACGACTCCGGTCAATCGTAAATTGACGCGAAACGACATCATATTTAAATAGGGTTTCTTCTGTAGCGTCTTGACGAATTGAGAAGCGGAACGAATCCGACGACAGCTTCAAGTCTGTCATCACAAGTTCGAAAATCTCGGCTTCCGCAACCGTCACATCTTGCTCGAAAAGAATCGTTTCGTCAAATAAGGTTTCTTTTCGTAGCTGTGTCAGTTCATGGACAGGTCGTTGACGAAGTTGTCCCTGTTCGATCGTTAATTCACGTGGCAATGTCAAAGCATGTGCCCAGTTATAAATGTCAGAAGGATAACTAATGTCCGGTAAACCCATCCAACCAACAAGAATCCGTCGACCATCTGCCGCCTCAGTTGTTTGTGGCGCATAGAAGTCGAATCCGAAATCGAGTTCTTGGAAAGGTTCATGTGTGAATGTTAAGTTGGGTAAAGCAAACGGTTCCCCGATGAAGTAACCGGACTGGAAAATATTTTGATAGTTCGTACCATCTGGCTCAATCCCTTGAGGACTAAAGAGAAAGACGCCTTTTCCATTAAGCTCGAAATAATCAGGACATTCCCACATATAACCGAATGTCGGGTAGTTCGTCCGTAACTCACCGACAAACGTCCAGTGCTCTGCATCTTGAGACTGATAAATGACAGTACAACCTGTCAAGTCAGTGCGCTGTGCTCCAAGTATGCAGTACCAGATGCCCGATGCATCTTGAAAGACTTTCGGATCACGAAAATGTTCTGTATAACCTTCAGGAACGGTTGGAATAGCAGGTGGTAAGTGTTTTTCAATCCGTCCATCCGAACGAAGGTGCCCAACGATTTGACTCGTATGGCGATTCCACTCTGCGTCCCGTTTGTTACCGGTGTACATGATGTGCACTTGATCATCTTTGATGAAGCCACTACCGGAATAAGCGCCGTGCGAATCAGGATCGTCATTTGGAATCAAGGCGGCCCCTTCATCGAACCAATGTACGAGGTCTTTTGATGTCATGTGATACCAGTACTTTAGACCATGAACAGGACCGAGTGGGAACCATTGATAAAATAAATGATAAAGACCGTCGTGGTAGACGAAGCCGTTCGGATCATTCAAAAGTCCGGTTGGAGGTTGGATATGGTAAGAAAATCGCCAAGGAGATGTTCTTACTTCTTCCTTCATCGCTTGGTATACGGTCGGATCGACATCCGAGAGGGGACGATATCGTGCTTCACGTGTCCATTGATTCATGCTGACAGCTCCTTGTTGAAAATTTATACGCTTCTCGTTCACCTTACGGAGGAGAACCGCGCTTGTCAATCCTCCGTTCCAAAAGGTCAATGAACGGACATACATCCTTTACCATCTTGCTTCGAACGATAGAGCGCTAAATCCGCATGGTGCATGACTTGCTCGAGCGATTCACCTGTTATCTGTTCAGCGAGTCCGATGCTCATTCCGATATGGACGGTCTGTTCTTCTAAATGATAAGGCATCGAGACATGGGCAATCCATTGTTCACCTAAGTGTTGTGCTTCTACTACAGACTGATGCGTTAAGACGATGATGAACTCATCGCCACCAAGACGAGCGACGAAGCCACCAGGTGGAAGTAACTGTTTGAGACGTTGACCGACCTCGATCAGGAGGAGATCACCAAGTGCGTGCCCATATGTGTCGTTAACTGCTTTAAAACCGTCTAAATCGAGACAAAGGTAGATGGAATGCGTTCCTATAGGTAATTGTTCGATGTATTGAGCAAGACCGTTTCGATTCGCAAGACCCGTGAGACTGTCACGTTGCGATAATCGTTCAAACGTCAGTTTTTCTTTTTCGGTATGCAGCAATCGACGAATCAGTTGCTGTAGGGCATCTGTCAATGTCTCGATTTCTCGGATTCCACGATGGTTCGGAAGTGATTTTGAAGGATCACCTTGCATTTGTTGTGCGGCATGCGTAATTTTTAAGAGTGGTCGAGTCAGCAGTTTCGCTAACATCCATCCAAGCAGAGCTGTAATGAGAGAGGCAATTAACCCAGCGATAAAAATCGTTTGGCGTAAAGCGTCGGCATCAGCGAAGGCAATCGATGTCGGTTGACGCACAAGAACCGTCCAACCTAGTCCATCATAGTCTTTGTAACCACGGCTCGTACTTTGACCAGAGACGAATTCTTTCTCTTTCCAAAAAGCGGTCGCAGGAGCATTCGAAGTGAGCGTTACACTAGTAGGCAATGTCTTACCACTCCATCCGTTTGGTCCAAGCAAAATCGTCTTTCGATCTTGACTAACGATGAAGACATCGACTTTTTGGAGAGAAGAGGTAGCGCTCTGGAAACTTTGTTCAATCGCTTTAGCCCATTCGAAACTGAGGTGTGTCGCGAGGACGCCGGAAAATCCTCCCTTATCATATAAAGGTGTACTTATATCGACAAATTGGAGTGGCTCACCACTTGGATTCGGCAATAATTTTGCGAGTAGGACGGCTTCATGAACATCACCGATGAATGGTTGCGATAATGCTTCTTGAAAAACAGGTCGTTCTTTGATCGATGTTCCTTCAAGAATCTGGTTCGTTGACGCAATGACTTTACCGTTCGCATCTAAACGACCAATCCAAGAAAAGTCGGGAATCTGTCGTTGTAACTCCTCTAGTGTCCGACGTGTTTCTACTTTTTGATCTGTTTGTTGAATCGTTGATAAAGAGCCAAGCAACTTCACTTCTGCATAGCGTGACCACATGTAATGATCGAGCTTGTCGGATAGTTGATGAGCAGTCGTTGACAGATTCATTCCGACTTCCGATTGGAGTCGGCTTGTCGCGTGTTGACTGATGAAGAAGGTCAACAACAGCGTCATGCTTAAAAATAATAGGGAAATCAATCCCGCTAACAGGATGTCAAAGCGAAGTGAGGGTCTGGACATTGTGTGATACTCCATTCATACGTTTCTCATTTGTTTTTGTTTGACTCATATACATAGACGTCTACTTGCTGTTTACGGTTCGAGATGCTCGTTCGTACGTAGCGGAATCCATGTTTTTCCCAAAACCGTCGGGCTTTTACGTTATCAGGTAATACGGCGAGATGAATCTGTGACTCTCGACTTAAGAATTGATTGAAAAAGTCGGACAGTAACCGACTACCTGTTCCGGTGCCATGATGAGAAGCATCAAGTAAAAATAAACCAATCCACGTTGTACCGTCTTGCGGATGCTTTGGGAGGTAGTCAATCAGTAAGACAGATTCTCCATCGATATACCCGATCAGCGATACAGTATCGGGATTCAAGAATTCCTCCTGTAAGATCGAATCAGAGAGTGGTAGCGCCCGTTCTTCTAGGCATGCATACTCTGGAACGCTTGCGTACAGTGATTGAACGATCGGAAAATGTTCACGTGTCATTTCTTCAAAAAGAATCATCTGAAGACTCCATTCCTTATTTAGTCTCAAATTTCTGCGTTAGCGGATTTTTATTTGGAATCAGATTACATATTTGTAAGAAAAGAAACTTTCGCAGGGAATTCACGTACACTATATAGCATAGACAAAATATGAATGAGGAGGAAGAGCAGATGTTAAAGATTGAAAATATCTCAAAGCGTCTCGGAAAAGAGCAAATTCTAAAAGACGTCAGTTTTGAGGTATCCCCAGGAGAAGTGTTCGGCTTCCTCGGACCAAATGGGGCAGGGAAGACGACAACGATTCGTATCATCACGGGTCTGCTTGAGCAGGATGCTGGGCGAGTCACGGTCAATGGCTATGATGTCGTAGAAGAGCGTTCGAAGGCATTGACGCAAATCGGAGCAATCGTTGAAAATCCAGCTTTTTATCCTTATTTAACAGGCAAACAAAACTTGATACATGCAAAAAACCTGATTCCAGGACTCGGACAAGTCGACTATGACGCACTTGCTCGTCTCGTTGGTTTAGAAGGAAAGCTTTCGAAGAAAGTTGGAGAGTATTCACTCGGAATGAAGCAACGTCTTGGAATTGCTCGCGCGTTGTTACATAATCCGCGCGTCTTGATTTTAGATGAACCGACAAATGGTCTAGATCCGTCCGGGATCGCAGAACTTCGTGAGTATTTACGACAAATGGCGCGTGAGCAGGATATCGCAATTTTGATCTCAAGTCATATGCTGAGTGAAATGGAACAAATCAGTGATCGATATGCCATCATTGATCAAGGTGTCATCAAGTCGGTCGAATCGGTTCGTAACGAAACCGGAGCAAAGGTGGCACTTCGCGTCAATAAGGAAGCGATGACTGATGTACTTGAAGCCCTTCGCATCGCGAACTATCCATCAGAAGTACTTGATGAACAAATCATCATCACAGCACCAGAAAGTGAGTGCCCGGCGATTGCCCGACTTGTCGTGCCGATTGCTGACTTACATGAATTGACCGTCAAACGCTTGACGCTCGAAGAACAATTCCTGCAAGTAACGAAAAAAGAGGGGGATTCACATGCTTTCGCTCATACAAAATGAATGGATGAAATGGTGGACGACTAAAAAAGCGAAAATCGTCTTAGCGCTATATGTCGTCATTGCGGTTGGTATTATCATTGTGGCGAAGACAAATGATTTTGAGTTCACACGCTATGATTACTATTCCTTAACGTTTGTGTTGTTGACCTCCTTATTAGGGATCATCACGATCGTCTTCACGGCAGAAGCTATCGGGAATGAAGTACGATATGATACGATGAAACATCTATTAATGAGTCCATATTCACGAATGACGATTTATTTCTCGAAGCTGATCTTCTCGATCTTGATCATGTTATTCCAATTCGTGTTCATCGCTGCGATCGTCTATGCAGGCTCATTTGTGTTTTCAGAGATAGGAGATCCGATCCTGTTCCGCGACACGATCGTTGAGGTCGTCAGTCCGATTTTTACGATATTTATGACGTTGTTCTTCTCATTATTATTCCGCTCGGTCGGTATGATCATTGGCTTTACCGTATTAGCGCAGTTCTTTACGAGCATTGCGGGAAGTCTATTGATCGGCTTTAAACCAGCGATTGCCAAATGGATCGTATTCATGCACTTGGACTGGTCGATGTATTTCAAGGATTCTGTTTCCTATGGTATCAGTGAAGCAATGGGAACATCTTTAACATTCTCCGTCTTGTTCGTAATGGCGCATATCATCGTCTTATTAGGCGCGTCAATTCTTGTTTTCCAGAGAAAATCCTACACGTAAAGAAAAGAGTTGCTGACAGACAAATTCGTCCGTGAGCAACTCTTTTCTTTGAGTATTTAAGAACTAGTTCGTTTGGGCGGACGAGCCGTAATCGGGAACAGTCGCTGAAACCATTCGATCAGCGGACCATTCAATAGTAAGAAAATAAAAGTCCCGACTCCGATGCCGATCAATTGACGTTCAATCAGTGAAAAGAGACTGGCAATCAAAAAAGGAATCCCGAGACTAATCGTTGCTCCGATTGATGTACTTTTAAAGCGGGTGATGAGTGATTTCATCAAGTAATCTGGCGGCATCAACACGAAGCCGATTTGGAGATAAAGTGCGAGTCCAAGTGAAATCAACGGCATACCGATTAACATATACAAGCCGCGCATCCATAGTCCTTGTGGTGTGTAGATCAATTGATGGATTGATAAGAAGAAATCAATTGCGGCGCCGAACAGTACGACGAGTGCAAAACTGAGGACGATCGTCCACCAACTGAAGCGGCTTCCAAGAGAAAGCGCTGCAATCAAGGCAAGAGCATGTAAAACGATGATAGCGAGTCCGACAGTTAACGGTGAGATCGCCGCGACAGCTTCGCTTGCGGATGTCCAAGGTGCACTGCCGATCGAGGCGGTTACCATAAAGCTGTTACCTAGGGCATTAATTAAAATCGAGAATAAATAAATAGTGATCCGTTTTTGCTGACTCATTGACGTGCACAGACGGTAGGACTGCGCATTCACCTCCTGAAAATAAATCGTTTCGTTAAGCTATACCCTAATCGTAGCGCTCTTTTCACTTATTTTCATGAAAAGAGCATTGCCTAATACCTCAGTTTCACGACATACTTAGGACACATTACGAATCAGGGGGAGAACGCATGACATATTTTGGACAGAAGATCCTGCCTTCCGTTAGAAAATTAGAAGACTTTGAAAAGATGCTGAAGAGTCCATATGAGTATGGGGTCTTGCTCGAAATGCACGTCTCGCGTTTAAAAGCAGTCTATGAGATGGCACATCGATACGATAAAAAAATGTTTTTGCATATGGATCTCGTCCAGGGGTTAAAAAATGATGAGTACGCGACGGAATATGTTTGCCAAGAACTGAAACCGTATGGCGTCATTTCGACGAAGGCGAGTGTCATCTTGAAGGCACGTCAAAAAAAGGTCAAGACGATGCAGCGTATGTTCTTACTCGATTCCAGTTCACTTGAAAAAAGTTATCAACTTATGGAACGCACACAACCTGATTACATCGAAGTATTACCAGGGTTGATGCCGAAGTATATTCAAGAAGTGAAGGAAAAGACAGGACGTCTCGTATTCGCAGGGGGACTGATTGATACAGTAGAAGAAGTCGAACAAGCGATTGAAGCAGGTGCCTCAAGCATTACGACATCGAATAAGGATTTATGGCGGCATTTTGAACCACGCTCTTAATCGGATTGTGAGAAAAATCATTTGGAACGTTTGACAGCGTTTTCACCGATTGTTATAGTGATATCAAGTTGATACAAAGTGACGGAGAAAAGGGAGATTCACGTGTGAGTTCTACTTGAAGAAAATTCAAGTATGAGCTGACGTGGATCTCCTTTTTATGTTGCTTTTTTCACATAATAAAAAAGGAGGAACACTTATGTCACCTTTATTAGCAGAATTTTTAGGTACAGCCTTGCTAGTTGCGCTTGGAAATGGTGTTGGCGCAGGCGTTAGCTTAACGAAATCGTTCGCGAAGGACGCAGGCTGGATCGTCATCACGTTTGCATGGGGATTTGCCGTAGCGATTGCCGCGTATGCCGTTGGTCAATTCAGTGGGGCACACCTTAATCCAGCAGTGACGCTTGGTTTAGCATTTGACGGCTCATTTGCATGGGCGGATGTACCAGGCTATATCGTCGCCCAAATCGCCGGCGGGATATTAGGTGCAAGTCTTGTTTTCGTGCACTACTTACCACATTGGGCGGAAACGAAGAATCCAGCAACGAAGCTTGGCGTCTTTGCAACGTCTCCAGCGATTCCACACACATTTGCTAATCTAATGAGTGAAATGATTGCGACGTTCTTACTTGTTATCGGGTTGTTATCAATCGGAGCGAATAAGTTCTCGGATGGTCTGAATCCTCTAATTGTCGGCTTCTTGATCGTCAGCCTCGGTATGTCATTCGGGGGTACGACAGGATATGCGATGAACCCGGCGCGGGACCTCGGTCCTCGTATTGCCCATTTCATCCTACCGATTCATGGAAAAGGATCATCGAATTGGGGGTACTCTTGGATTCCGGTTCTTGGACCAGTTCTTGGTGGAAGTCTTGGCGGATTGTTTTATCGTTCGGTCTTCACAGGAAAAGATACACCGGCTTTTTGGATTGTAGGACTTGTGACAATCATCATATTAGGCTTATGCTATAGATTCGGTGTTCGTCCGAACAAAACAACGTCAGTGAAGTCAAAGTCAGCTTAACTTATTTAGATACAAAAGGATGGGGAAGAGATGGAGAACTACATTTTGTCATTGGATCAGGGAACGACAAGTACACGTGCGATCCTGTTTAATCGTGCTGGTGAGATCGTACATTCAGCGCAACAGGAATTCACGCAGTATTTTCCAAAACCAGGTTGGGTCGAACACAACGCAAACGAGATTTGGGGAAGTGTCCTTGCGGTCGTGGCGACTTGTCTGACGGAAGCAAACATAAAACCGTCGCAGATTGCCGGCATCGGGATCACGAACCAACGTGAAACAGCCGTCGTCTGGGAAAAAGAAACAGGGAAACCGATTCACAATGCAGTCGTGTGGCAATCGAGACAAACGGCTGAAATTTGTGAAGCGCTTCGAGCAGCCGGTCATGCCGAGCTCTTCCGTGAGAAGACAGGTCTATTGATTGATGCTTATTTCTCTGGTACGAAAGTCAAATGGATTTTGGATCATGTCGAAGGAGCACGAGCGCGTGCTGAACGTGGTGAACTATTATTCGGGACGATCGATACGTGGCTCATCTGGAAATTATCTGGCGGAAAAGCACATGTGACCGACTATTCGAATGCGAGTCGTACGTTGATGTACAACATTCATGAATTAAAATGGGATGACGAATTACTCGACATCTTAGACGTCCCGAAAGCGATGCTTCCAGAAGTACGACCTTCTTCTGAAGTGTACGCAGAAACAGCAGGTTATCATTTCTTCGGAGAAGCGGTTCCGATCGCTGGTGCAGCGGGTGATCAACAAGCCGCCTTGTTTGGTCAAGCGTGTTTTGACACAGGAATGGCGAAAAACACATACGGTACAGGCTGCTTCATGTTGATGAACACAGGCGAAGAGGCTGTGAAATCAGATCATGGACTGCTCACAACGATTGCGTGGGGCGTCGATGGTAAAGTTGAGTATGCCTTAGAAGGAAGTATCTTTGTCGCAGGATCCGCAATCCAATGGTTACGAGACGGATTACGCATCATTGATGATGCAAAGGAATCAGAAGGATACGCAACGCGTGTCACGTCATCAGAAGGTGTCTACGTCGTACCGGCATTCGTTGGTCTTGGAACACCTTACTGGGATTCAGACGTTCGTGGTGCAGTCTTCGGTTTGACACGTGGTACGGAAAAAGAACACTTTATCCGCGCAACATTAGAATCACTCGCTTATCAAACACGTGACGTCTTATCTGCGATGGAGCAAGATTCAGGTATCGAGATGAAGACACTTCGTGTTGACGGTGGAGCGGTTAAAAATAACTTCTTAATGCAGTTCCAAGGTGACATCATTCAAGCGCCGGTCGAACGTCCGGAAATCAATGAGACGACGGCATTAGGTGCAGCCTACTTGGCAGGTCTTGCTGTCGGATTCTTTGAAAACCGTGAACAAATTGCTACGCAATGGAAAAAAGAACGCCGTTTCGAGCCGAGTATGGCAAAAGAAGAGACGGATGCGCTTTATGGCGGATGGCAAAAAGCTATTCAAGCTACGATGTTGTTCAAATGATGTGATCTATGTTATAGTAAGGTCAAGTTAATAAACCGGTCGGAGAATATGGAGAGACCACAGCAACAGTTGACCTAGTCAGCGTGTTTGTTGTGGTCTCTTTTTTTCGAACCTAAACAGGAGGAACTATTCATGGCTAACCAACCATTCTCAAGCAAAAACCGTGCAGATGTCTATAATCGATTAACACGTGAAGAACTCGATCTACTTGTCGTAGGTGGCGGGATCACAGGTGCGGGAATCGCCCTCGATGCGGCGTCACGCGGTATGAAGATTGGCCTCGTCGAAATGCAGGATTTCGCATCTGGTACATCTAGTCGTTCAACGAAATTAGTCCATGGTGGTCTACGTTATTTAAAACAATTCGAAGTTCAAATGGTCGCTGAAGTCGGTAAAGAACGTGCGATTGTTTACGAAAACGGCCCACACGTTACGACACCAGAGTGGATGTTACTTCCGATGCATAAGGGCGGTACATTCGGACCGTTCAGTACGTCAATCGGTCTTCGTGTCTATGACTTCTTAGCAGGTGTTAAACGTTCTGAATGGCGTACGATGTTATCTGCAAAAGAAACATTAGCAAAAGAACCACTCGTTAAACAACAAGGTCTTAAAGGTGGCGGTTACTACGTCGAGTACCGCACAGATGACGCTCGTCTAACGATTGAAGTCATGAAAGAAGCAGTCGAACATGGCGCACGTGTCGTCAACTATACAAAAGCAGAAGAAATCATCTACGATGCTGGAAAAGTCGTCGGGATGCGTGTGACAGACCTCTTGACAGGTGACGTGCATGAAATCCGTGCGAAAAAAGTCGTCAACGCGACAGGTCCATGGGTTGATGAATTACGTGAAAAAGATGGCTCGAAAGTCGGGAAACAACTTCGTTTGACAAAAGGTGTCCACGTTGTCATCGATCAATCGAAATTCCCACTCAAACAAGCGGTCTACTTCGATACGCCAGACGGTCGAATGATCTTCGCGATTCCACGTGATGGAAAAGCATACGTTGGTACGACAGATACGTTCTTCGATAAAGATACAGCACATCCGAAGTTCACAGTCGAAGACCAAGACTACGTCTTAGACGCGATTCACTATATGTTCCCGGATGTTAAAGTGACAGCGGAAGACGTGGAATCAAGCTGGGCGGGTGTACGTCCATTGATCTATGAAGAAGGAAAAGATCCTTCTGAAATTTCTCGTAAAGACGAAGTGTGGCAATCTGAATCAGGTCTCATCACGATTGCGGGTGGGAAATTGACTGGATACCGCAAAATGGGCGAGCACGTCGTTGATCTCGTTGCAAAACTCTTGAAAAAAGAAGAAAATGTTGCGTATGCACGTTGCTCGACGAAAAACATGCCAATGTCTGGTGGACACGTCGGCGGAGCAAAAGGATTTGCTGAATTCCTAAAAGCTCAAACAGCAACGAATGGTCTAACGACAGAAGAAGTTCAATTCCTAGCAAAACGCTACGGTTCGAACTTACCGAAAGTACTTGAATATGCAGCAGCATATGATGCTGCTACGACAGATCTTCCACGTTCTGTCTACGCACAACTTCACTATGGTATCGAACATGAAATGGTCGCTCGTCCAATCGACTTCTTCATCCGTCGTACAGGCGCTGTCTTCTTCGACATCGCTTGGGCTCGTGCTCACAAAGACGCAGTCATCGAAGAGATGAAATCTGTCTTGAACTGGACTGCAGAACAAACAGCTGCCTACACGAAAGAACTCGATATCGAGATCGAAGATGCAGCACACGCGCTTGTAACAGAATAAGCGATGAACGCACTAAAGAACCAAGATCAAAACGATCTTGGTTCTTTTTTTCGCACGTATTCGAATCGACTCGGGCGGAAAGATTGCAACTCTGTCTAGAGGCGACTATGCTTAATGTATGATATCGCACAAAAGGAGAGAACACAGATGAAAGTAGAAGTATGGTCGGATTATGCATGTCCGTTTTGTTATATTGGGAAGCGTCGTTTAGAACAAGCAATTGCGAATGAAAAGTTAGAGGTCGAGGTCGAATTCAAAAGTTTTGAACTTGACCCAGATGCACCAGCAGTGCCGACGAAAGGATTGTACGACATTCTTGCTTCGAAATACGGAACGACTCTTGAGCAAGCACGGAATATGTCGCAAGGTGTCGTCGATACGGCACGTCAAGAAGGCTTGCACTACGAGATGGATCGTGTCATTCCGGCGAATACATTCGAGGCTCATCGCCTGACTCAATTCGCTAAGAAACATGGTAAAATGAATGCAGTATCGGAAGCTTTGTTCACAGCTTATTTCATGGATGGAGAAGACTTGAATGACCCAACCATTCTGACGCGGATCGCAGTAGAAGCAGGACTTGCTGAAGCAGACGTTAAAGCATTTCTCGCATCAGATGAATTAGCGACGGATGTTCGAGAAGAAGAGGCGATGGCACAACAACTTGGTGTTCGTGGTGTACCGTTCTTCGTCTTTGATCGAAAATATGCCATTTCTGGCGCACAACCAGTAGAAGCGTTCGAACAAGTCTTCACGAAGATCCGCCAAGAACAAACACTTGAAATCATCGCTGAAGGTGATGCGTGTGGTGTCGACGGCTGTAACTGATCACATTATGATTCCATCACAAAGGAGCACGAAACCCTTATGAAATTCATCTTCCATCCTGAGATTCGCGATGCGCGAATCAATCTCGCTGTCGAAGAATTCATCTTGAACAACCTGAACGTCAATGAAGAAGACTATTTCTTGTTTTATATCAACGGTCCATCCATCATCGTCGGAAAAAACCAGAACACGAATGAAGAAGTTAATTTGAAGTATGTCGAGGAAAACGGCATCCACGTCGTCCGTCGTCTTTCCGGCGGTGGCGCTGTTTATCATGATGAAGGAAACTTGAACTTCAGTTTCTTGACAAAAGATGACGGTGATTCGTTCAACAACTATAAAAAGTTCACGGAGCCGGTCGTGCAAGCGCTGCATAAACTCGGTGTCGAAGCGGAATTATCTGGACGAAACGATATTCATGTCGGAAGCCGGAAAATCAGCGGGAATGCCCAGTTCACGACAAAAGGACGGATGTTTAGTCATGGTACGCTGATGCTCGATTCGAACATCGAAGAAGTCGTCAATGCGCTTGTCGTCAGTGAAGAGAAGATGCGTTCCAAAGGCATTAAATCGGTTCGGAGCCGTGTCGCGAACATCTCGGAATTCCTGACAGAACCGTTGACGATGGAACAATTCGTCGATCATCTCCTTGCCTCGATCTATGAAGGGAAAGAGATTGAACGGTATATCTTATCTGAAGAAGACTGGGATAAAGTACGTGCCATCTCGGCAGAACGTTATGGCAACTGGGAGTGGAATTTCGGGAAATCGCCGAAATTCGATGTCATTCAAAAAAAACGTTTCCCGATCGGAACGATTGACTTCCGATTGAATGTCAAAAAAGGCATCATTGAAGAAGCGAAGATTTACGGTGACTTCTTTGGCGTCGAGGACGCGGAAGAAATCGCACGGGCGCTTGAAGGTACACGTTATGATCGCGCGTCTCTTCGCGAAGTGCTCGGTCGGTACGAATTGAAAAAATATTTCGGCGCCGTCGAACTTGATGAGGTGCTAGACGTTTTAGCGTAAGTCTTTATGGGAAAACTCCTTCTATCAACAGCATAGGGGGAGTTTTTTTCATGGGCTATAATAAAGATAACTTTTTAGAAGGTTCGTTGACGGACTTTATCGATTTTGAACAGATTTCAAAACAATTACCGAAGACGGAGGACGAACAACCGTTACCTTATTATGAGCGTGATGATTATAAGGCAGCAGGTAAGCTTGAAGGAAAGGTCGCAATCGTCACAGGCGGCAATTCTGGAATTGGTCGTGCTGTCTCGATTGCTTATGTCCGTGAAGGGGCAAAGGTCGTCATTGCTTTCTATGGCGATCAAGAGGGAGCAGAAGAAACGAAGGCGCGTCTTGAAGAATTAGGAGGCGAAGTCCTACTTTCTAAAGGAGATATTGGGGACGCAGACTACTGTGAAACACTTGTTCAAAAAACGATCGACCATTTCGGTCGCTTAGATATCGTCGTCAACAATGCAAGTATGCAAAAACCAGAAGATAGTCTGAAGGATATCACGGATGAGTCGATGGAGAAGACGTTCAAGACAAATATCTTCGGAATGATGCGTCTTGCCCGTGCCGCACTACCGCACCTTTCACTTGGTTCTGCCATCATCAATACAACATCTTCGACAGCATACGAGGGGAACGCATTATTGATCGACTACTCCGCTACTAAAGGAGCAATCGTTAGCTTCACGCGGAGTCTTTCAATGAATCTGGCAAAAGAGGGAATTCGTGTCAACGCCGTCGCGCCTGGTCCGATTTGGACACCACTCATCACGGAGACGTTCCCGGATGAATCAGTCAAGACGTTCGGTAAGAATACACCTATGGATCGCCCAGGGCAACCGGCCGAGATGGCATCTGCTTATGTCTTCCTCGCCTGTAACGATTCAAGTTATATGACAGGACAGGTCCTTCACTTAAATGGTGGTGTCATCGTTAACGGTTAAAAAGAAACTCGGTGAAAACGTTTCCAAAAAGTGTTACACTATTCATACGGTCGCTTTTGACTACGTATGGATTTTTTTTACGTAAAAAATGAATATTCATTCATTCGAAAGGGGAATTTTGCTCATGATTGGATTGATTCAATCCGTTGAGGAGACAGCTCGAACACATCCGGACACAACGGCGTATGTGTTTGAGGACACGCAAGTCAGCTATCGTGAGTTCGTCGAGAAGTTTCACCGGGCAGCCGGCGCGCTTGAAGCAAATGGAATTCGAAAGGGCGATCATGTTGCGCTTATCTTAGGGAACAGTCCATCCTTCCTAGTCGCGTACTATGCCATCATGAAACAAGGAGCTATTGCAATTCCAATCAATCCTACATACACGCCGGATGAAATCGGGTATATCCTGATGAACGGTGATGTGAAAGGGATTTTAGGCATTGCTCCGCTTGTCGAAGCTGCAAAAGATCGTCTTGTTCATTTACCGAACCTCAAGATTGTCGTCTCTGTTCCCTATGCGGATCAGGAAGGACCAAACGAAACACATCAACAAGTTACGTTCATCACGCTCGATCGCTGGCTCGAAATCGAACATCCATTGACAGACGTGACGAATGAACTGGATGACATCGCCGTCATTCTCTATACAAGTGGGACGACAGGAAAACCAAAAGGTGCGATGTTATCGCATCGTAATCTGACGTCAAATGCGCGCTCAATCGGAGATTATCTACACGTATCAAGTAAAGACCGGACACTTGCCGTATTACCAATGTTCCATGTCTTTTGTTTGACAGTCGTCATCAATGCTTCGCTCGCACATGGAGCCTCAATCATCATTGCTTCACGGTTTTCACCACAAGAGACGTTTGAGTTAGCGAAAAAAGAACAGGTGACGATTTTTGCAGGCGTGCCAACGATGTATAATTTCTTACTGCAAACCGTGAAGGCACATCCGGAATACGCGACCTATTTTGAGTCAACCCGTCTATTCGTCTCAGGAGGAGCGAGTCTTCCAGTACCACTCCTTGAAGCGTTTGATCAGACATTCCAGTGTCATATCCTCGAAGGATACGGTTTATCGGAAGCATCGCCCGTCACTTGTTTCAATCCGGTCGATGGTGTTCAGAAACCAGGCTCGATCGGTACATCGATCGTCGATGTTGAAAACAAAGTTGTCGATGAACTCGGACAGGAATTACCAGATGGTCAGGTCGGAGAATTGATTGTTCGTGGACCAAACGTCATGACGGGTTATTACAAGATGCCAGAAGAGTCGCAAGCGACGTTACGCGATGGCTGGTTATATACGGGTGATTTGGCTCGTCGTGATGAAGATGGTTATTTCTATATCGTCGATCGCAAAAAAGATATGATCATCGTTGGTGGCTATAACGTCTACCCACGTGAGGTCGAAGAAGTGCTCTATCAGCATCCAAATATCATTGAAGCCGCTGTTATCGGCATACCGGACGAGGAGATGGGCGAAGCTGTCAAAGCATTCGTCGTTGTCCGTGAGACGATGACAGAAGAGGAGGCGCGGACATTCTGTGGCACATCACTCGCGAAATACAAATGTCCGACACAGATTGAGTTCATCGATCGATTACCTCGTAATACGACCGGAAAGATTTTACGGACCGTGTTGAAGAAGCAACCGACGAATTCATGAGTGTTTCAAGAACTTCAGGTTTCTGAAGTTCTTTTTCTGTGCATAGACAAGAAGGAGGGGATACGAATGAATATCGCATTGATCGCACATGATGAAAAAAAAGATGAGATGATGGGGTTTACACGAGCTTATGCTGCGTTCTTCAAGAAAAATACATTGTATGCGACAGGAACGACCGGGCAACGGATCATGGAAGCGACAGATTTACATGTTCATCGCTGTAAATCTGGACCACTCGGCGGTGATCAAGAAATCGGAGCCCTCGTGGCGCAAGGAAAGATCGATATCGTGATTTTTTTACGCGATCCGCTAACGGCGCAACCGCATGAACCGGACGTCTCCGCACTCATTCGATTATGCGATGTGTACGATCTGCCGCTCGCAACGAATGTCGGAACTGCCGAAATTTTAATCAATGGACTCGAACAAGGACAATTCGATTGGAAGGAGATCATTCGAAAACGTCATGAACTAGAACAAAAAAAGTTTTTAGATGATTAATTTTGTGAGAACGCTTCTCATTTTCGTTTAAGCATGCTATAGTCAGTTTGAGGATGATACTGATTATCAATTGCGATGGAAAAGGTGGCGAAGAAAATGGAGATTCTATTAATGACGGGTGTAACAGTATTGCTAGGAGGCGGCGTTGGATTTTTGACGCACGTCGTGAAAATGGAACGACGTCAACAGGTGGCACCTGCGACTTCAAAGAACGAGCAAGTAGCGTATCCAGCGCTCCGTCTCGTCAAATAATAGAAAATTTATGACTTCGCCTTTCTTTTCTTTTGAAAAGAAAGGTTTTTTTGAATTATTATCCACTCTCCCATAATTTTGCGGAATTCCTTTGATACACTGAAACAAAGCACATTAGTCGAGGAGTGAGAGCCATGCATACAATCTATTTGGTTGATGATGAAGTGAACTTGAATCGTGTACTCGTAAAGTACTTGGAACAAGAAGGTTGGCAGGTTAAATCGTTTACATCTGGTGAGGCAGCTGCTTCTGCGATCGTAGAGAAGCCAGATTTGTGGATTTTAGATATCATGCTACCGGATATGGATGGTTTTCAATTGATTAAGCGAATCAAGGCGCATGATGAAACGACACCCGTCATTTTCATTTCGGCGCGTGATGAGGATATCGATAAGATCATTGGTCTTGAGATGGGATCGGACGATTATATTGCGAAGCCGTTCCTTCCGCGCGAACTGGTCATTCGTGTCAAAAAAATCTTAGCACGTACGTATGCGACACCGAAAAGTGGAGTCATTCAATACGGCGATTATATGATTTATCCTGAGAAACGAATCATCGAGGAGAACGGTCAAGAAATTGATCTAACCTCAAAAGAGTATGATCTACTGATTTTATTTGCGACACAAATCGGGACGCCGATGTCTCGCGAGCAGATTCTCGTCAGTGTCTGGGGTGACGATTATTTCGGTTCGGACCGCGTCGTCGATGATCTTGTCCGTCGTGTCCGTAAAAAATTATCGAAACTGGAACTCGAAACGATCTATGGTATTGGCTATCGCTTGGTGTCTGCATGAAAAATCGCAGTCTCGGATTTCAGATTTGGGCGATGTTTCTGCTCGTCATCGTCACATTATCTGCAGTCATTCTCCTTGTCATCCGCTCATCGATCGGAAATTTCATCGATGAACAGGTCTATTCGACGCTTGAGAATAGTGAGGTCTTCTTCTCGAAGGATGCCTCTGTCATCGAGATGCTACAAGATAATCCGATTGAATTCGATCGTCGAAAACAAGAATCTCGATCAGTTAATATCCTATTGCTATCTAAGAACGGAAAACTTTATTACGGTGGGGCACCGCAACAACTGATCAATCAGATGTACCGTGATGCAATTGATCAAAAAACAGTTACGGCAAAGTATACGACGCGTCTTGATAAAGAAGACGTTTATTATAGTATTCGTAAAATGGAAGAGAGCGGTGAAACCTACTATCGTGTCTCTTACGTCTGGGATGCTTATCGACAAGAACTGATTACACAACTGTTTTCAAAAATCGGCTTCGTCGTCATCATCGGTAGTATCTTTACGTTATTCATTGCCTTCTGGTTGGCGCGTCGTCTGACACATCCGCTCGTCGAAATCGAAAGAGCAGTCGGGAAAATCGCGGCTCAAAAGTGGGATACACCACTTCCGCTCGATCGTGGGGATGAAATCGGTCGACTGGCACGGTCCGTCGATGCGATGCGGATGGATCTTGAAAAGCAGGATAAGGCACAAAAATCGTTGCTTCAAAATATTTCACATGATTTGAAGACGCCAATCATGGTCATTCGAAGTTATGCTCAGTCCATTTCAGATGGGATCTATCCAGATGGTGATTTAACCGGCTCCGTATCGGTCATTGATGAGGAAGCGGAACGATTAGAGAAAAAAGTGGCGGCTCTTCTTTACGTCACGAAGCTCGACTATTTCGAGCTCGATCGTTCGACGTGGGATAATGTCGATATCGATCGGATGATACACCTGCTGAAAAATCGTTTTTCTGGAACGAAGTCACTCGAATGGCATGTTAGTGGAGAAGCGGGAATCGTCCTTGGTGAAGGGGAACAATTACGAGTTGCACTCGAAAACGTCATGGACAACGCGATTCGTTATGCTGAAACACAAATTGACATCCGACTGTCTGGGACAGCGGATCAGGTTCATATCGAAATTGAAAATGATGGACCGCCACTTGATGACTCTTCGCCCTTGTTTCATCAATTTTCACGGGGCAAAGAAGGGAAGTTTGGGCTTGGTCTTTACATTGTCAAAAGGATCGTTGAGCGTCATGATGGTACGGTAGCAATTGAGAATCGCCCTGCGGGAAATGGAGTCGGGAAAGTTTGTGTGATTTTTAATTTCCCACGTCACTTTATTGAACAAGAGGAAAAAAAGCCAGAAGAATTTTAAAAACGGGATCCTAGGATCTCGTTTTTTTCGTTAGGAAATAATCGGTATACTCATGCAGAGTAGAAGGAAGTTTGATATAACCAATATAATTCAGAAAGGGAGTGAAGGAGATGTCATACCCAGTTACGGAAGAAACGTTAGCTTTGATTCCACGATATGGTCAATATGGTGAACCACAGACACTTGTCATCAAGGAGCATTCGGAAAGTATTTTAGAGGGTCATCCAATTAAGTTGATTGAAGAATCCTGTTTATATTTTGGTTCATCGATGCGTGGACGGATTGAAGCAGCGCGACATATTCTTGGTCCGAACCGAAAGACACCTGTTTTAGTAGATTGGCAGGCACAAACGATATTTTTTCCGACGACCGCAAAAGAAAAGGCGGAATGCATTTGGATCAATTTCAAGCAAATGAAGACTGTTCAAAAAAAGTCTGGAAAAGTACAGGTAGAGTTTCAGACAGGTCAATGTATTGATACGGACGCATCCGCATACAGCATCGAACGGCAACGAATCAAAACGTTGGAACTGGCGTATGAAATGCAACGGCGCTTCCAATTGCCGGAGTTTAAGAATCGATGAAAAGTGGAAACACATAACAGGAATCTTACTTATGTAAGGAGAAAGAAGTAGAGAGAGAAATCATAGGGAGGTGAAGCGGTAACTTTTACCGCGACACGATGAATGAATCATATGAATGGTTAAATCGCCGAAAATTGCAGCCTGGATTTGGTGCGACAGGTGGCAGACGCTTTATCAGTTCTCGCATCGTACGTCCGGAAAATACACCGGGTAAACGAATCAAAGGAATCAAACGCGCGCGACAACTAGTCGTCGATGATGCCGGAAATCGCCGTTGGGTTACGAAACGAATCGTTGTGACGGATGCTGCGAAGCATGTCACGATGAATCGTCGAACATCGATCGCCTTAAAAGAGACGAATGAATCGCGACTTGAACAAGTCAAACAAAAACTAGCATCTAATAAAAAAGTCTTACTTCCAATCTTGGCGGCAACAGGAATCGCTGTCGCAGGTGGCGTTCTTGCCTATGTCCTTCGTCGGAAGAAAAAACAATCCGATCAATAAAAAAGAAGCCGTTCTCCAGTTGGGAGGACGGCTTCTTTTATGTCTTAAAGGAATCGTTTCCGTAAAGAAGTCGAAAGTGCTTTGTCTGCGATTTCTTCTAGTTCCGTCAAGTTCGTCGGATCAAAGCTATCATTGTAGAACCGACCTACAAAGTCGACACGGTCGTAATCGAGTTCCTTGAAAATCAAGTGTTTATGATCGTCATAAAAAACGACACGGTAGTAATCAGAACCGCGTTCAAGGGTGACGAGACCTTTGATATGGTCCAATTTTTTTTGTTGTTCGGTTTGTTCTTCTTCGAGTGTATCGTCCTCGTTCGTCGATGCTTCTGCTTGCTCAATCGCATTCTTTACGAGTTCCGGTCGTTGTTCTTGTTCTTCCGTCATGTTATATCGCCTCCATTTATTATTTTACATGGAAATGGACAGATGAGAAAGAAAAATCCCTCAGTCCATCTGGTGTGCTTCGCAAACACGTAAGACATTCGTTGCGCCAATCCGTAATCGCTCGAGGAGTTGGAGTCGCGCTTCTTCATTTGGAATCGTATCAAGAGAAGCTATTTCCATCAGTTCCAACCAACGGATGGCATGCTCTTTTTGAATCGGCAATAGCCGGTGAATCATCGCTAAACTCGTCGGCAGTTGATTCGGATCGCGTGGACCTCCTGTCATTTGGGTCAAGAAGGCGAATTGTGCCTGTTCGACACGGTGTCGATCATCAGGGAATAACGGACGCAATAAGGAATCATGGTAGACTTGATGATAGAACGAATGAATCAAAGAGGTGAGTACTTGCTCGCCTCCAAGCATTTCATAGAGCGACAAAAATCATCACCTGCCTTACATTAGGATGTGTTCTGATTATAGCAAATCCATATCGAAAAGACATGCGTCGAAAACAGTACATTTGTTCTTATTTGTGCGATAATAATGATACATAAAAACGTAGAGGAGGTTTTCTTGATGAACCATATGCACATTGGTCGTGCTGGTAGTGGGAAAACGACACAATTGATTGAGCGCGTCGTACAAGAACTCGAGCAACGACCACTAGGCGAGAAGATGTATTTCATCGTTCCGGATCAGATGTCATTTGAAATGGAGCGTCGGATTGCGACAGATGAACGGATAGCAGGTCTTGTTCGTCTCGAAGTCATGAGTTTACGGCGCTTTGCGTTTCATATTTTACGCGATTACGGAAATCAAGCAATTCCATTTCTCGATGAGACAGGAACACAATTATTACTCCGACAGGTCGTCGAGGAATCAGAAGACGAGTTAAAGATTTTTAAGCGTACGAAAAATATGCCAGGATTTTTCCAAGGACTTGATGAACTCATCGCGTCGTTTAAACGCTCATTGATCGAGCCAGATATGTTGCGTCAAGTGAGTGATCGGTCTCTCGAACGGTCACCAAAATTGAACGACCTTGCGTTGATTTATGAGCGCTTTGCGGAACGAATCGTCGATAAGGCACTCCATGCGGATGATTATTATACGACGTTACTTGAGTTGCTTCCGAAAGCGCGACTGGATCAAGCGACGATCATCGTCGACGGATTTTATGAGTTTTCGCTTCAGGAACAACAAGTACTGCTTGCCTTGATGCAACAAGTGGCTGAAATGCATATTAGTTTTACAATGGACGCGGCGGATCCTTATGCAAAACAAACGTCTTTTGGTGTGTCCCAGCGTTGCTACATGCAGTTGATCGGGCAAATGCAGGAACAATCGATTCCGTACGAAGAAATCTTGTATGAACAGCCAATCAAATTTCAATCAGAAGGGCTACGGTATTTAGAGCAGGCCTTGTTAAAGCCAGGTTATCCATCTGTCGATCATGACGTTGAGGGCTTTCAGATGACAGCTGCAGTCAACCGGCAAGTCGAAGCAGAATCAGCCGTGCGGAAAGCGATTCAACTTGTTCGACAAAAAGGGTATCGATTTCATGAAATGGCATTCGTCGTACGACATCTTGAACCGTATGCGGATCACTTGGAACGAGCCTTCCACATGTATGATGTTCCGTATTTCTTGGATCAACGTGAGTCGATGATCCATCATCCGCTCGTTGACTTGATTCAATCTGCTTTAGACATCGTGACATCGGGTTATCGGGAAGAAACGGTCTTTCGTTTACTGAAGACGGAGCTCTTACCGATTCCAGCAGAAGATGCGCGTCTAGCGCTCGATCGTTTCGAGACGTTCGTGCTCGAACGCGGCATCAAAGGGTCGATGTGGCAACAACCGTGGCAATTAAAGCGACGCTTAGCAGAGGAAGTTCGCTTAACGGAAGAGGAAATCGCGCAAGAAGAGGAATTGAATCATCTCCGTACGTTCGTCGTCGACTTGATTGAACCGTTACACCGTCGGTTAAAGCAGGCAAAGACGATGAGCGCGTATACGAAAGGTCTTTATCAATTCCTCGAAGAACAAAAAATTGCAGAACATTTAATGGAATGGCGCAAGCAAGCATTAGAGCAAGATCAGTTACTTGCTGCTCGGGAACATGATCAAGTGTATGAAGCGATTCTTCACCTATTCGAACAGCTAGAAGCTGCTGCGCCTGAGCATACTTTATCAACGGACTTGTTCGTCCAAATGGTCGAGACAGGACTTGAGAGTCTGCGTTTTGCACTTGTCCCCCCATCGCTTGATCAAGTCATTGCGACGGATTATGTGCGTGGACGATTGCAACGAGTGAAAGTCGTCTTTTTACTGGGAGCGAATGATGGTCTGATTCCGTTCGTCCAAGATCAATCGAAGTTACTGTCCGAAAATGATCATGACTTTTTACATGAACATGGTATTCCGGTCGGAAAAGCGTCCCTCGATGTGTTTGATGATGAACTATTTTATCTATATCAAGGGATGATGGCTCCAAGTGAAGCATTGTATGTCAGTTATGCGCTTGTCGATGAAGAAGGAAAGGCGTTGCAACCGGCGGCAATCACGAAACAATTGAAGCGGCAACTGTTGCTTGATCGTCCGATCAAAACACAGTTTGCGGAGGCTGGCGAACATGCACCGCAAGAACAATTCGATTTCGTGACGAGTCCCGATCGCGCGGCAGCAGCGACGGCGATTGAACTCCGCCGTTTACAACGACGTTATCCGATTCAGCCAATTTGGTTTCAAGTATATAATTCACTTCTTGAAAACGGACAAGGGCGCGAACGAATGGGTCTATTCTCAAGTGCCTTGTTCTATCAAAATCAAGCGGAAGCGTTACCTGAAGGGTTGGCGCATCGCTTATATGGCGAGTCTCTGCAAGCGAGCGTTTCGCGTTTTGAAACGTATAATGCTTGCTCGTATAAACATTTTGCTCGGTATGGACTTCGTTTACGCGAGCGAAAGCTCTATAAATTCGAAGCGCCGGACATCGGAAATCTGTTCCACGGCGCATTAAATGATTTGTCGCTCAGTATCAAAGCTTCCGGACGGCACTGGCGCGAGCTCGATAGTGAGACATGTGGAGCACTTGCGAAGGAAGCTGTTGAAAAGGTGACACCAGAAATCCAGAATGCAATTTTGATGAGCTCGAGTCGATTTGGTTATATCAAGAAAAAGTTGACGGATGTCGTCGAACAGACCGCTAAGATGCTCGTCGAGCAGGCGAAGCGAACGGATTTTGAACCAGATCTATTTGAAATCAGTTTTGGGAATGCGACGTTTCCACCTTTACGCTTTACGCTACCAGACGGAACGGAAATTGAATTCACAGGACGCATTGACCGTATTGATCAGGCGATGATCGGTGACCAGTTATACGTCCGTATCATAGATTATAAGTCGAGTGCACGAGGACTGGATTTTGCGGAAATCTATTACGGACTCGCCATACAGATGTTGCTGTATTTGAAAACAGTCGTGGAACAGTCAGAGCTGCTGTATCAACAGCAGGCAAAACCTGCTGGTGCGCTGTATTTCCATGTTAAAAATCCGATGCTACGAGGCGATTTATCTGCTGATGAAGCAGAACGTAATCGACTATTACTCGAGTCCTATCAGATGCAAGGCGTCATTCTCGAGAATGATGAGGTACTGCGAGCGATGGATCATATTGCATACGATGAACGAAAAAAATCCCCACTCGTCAAAGTGACCTTCACGAAAAATGGACTGCATAAATCACAGACGAAGGGTGTTGTACAAGAGGCAGATTTATCGGCACTGATGGATCATGCGTGGGAGGCATTAAAAGACAGCAGTCAAGATATCTATGATGGGGATATTGCAATCAATCCATTCGATTATCAGGAACGGACACCGTGTAGTTTCTGCGAATATCGTTCAGTCTGTCAATTCGATGAATCACTCGGAAATCAATATCGTCCATTAAAACCGATGTCTGAAAAAGAGGTACTGGAACGATTGAAGGAGGATGAAGAATGAGCGTGCGTTGGACGGAAGAACAACAACAAGCCATTTCAGCAAGGGGAGGACATATCTTAGTCTCAGCAGCTGCTGGATCAGGGAAAACAGCTGTCCTCGTCGAACGGCTGACGCAACGATTGATCGATCCCGAAGATGAGTTGTCGGCGGATCGGATTCTTGTTGCTACCTTTACGAATGCAGCAGCGCGTGAGATGAAAACGCGAGTCATTGAGGTCATGGATCAACGTATCAAAGAGGCACCGGATGATCTGTATCTAAAAAAGCAACGTCAATTAATGAACCGGGCACAAATTACGACGATCCATTCATTCTGTCTATCGATTCTACGCGAGAATTATTACCGGATCGGTTTGGATCCGGCGTTTCGGATTGCTGACGAATCTGAACTGTTATTACTGCAAGATGATGTCTTAGAAGCGGTCTTTGAGTCGTTCTATGCCTCTGAGGATCCGGGATTCTATGATTTGATTGATAGTTATACATCAGACCGGGACGATCAAGCGATGCTTTCGCTGATTTCAAATCTCTACCGTTTTTCTCGATCCTTACCTGATCCGGAAGCGTTTTATGCGCATTTAATCAATCAGTACGATCAACCAATCGATCCGGATGAGTCTCCGCTCATGCAACGATTGGTCGAACTGGAATGGGAGACGCTGTCGAATCTACTAGGACGCTATCGAGAACTTGCTTTTGAATTGGAACAGTCCGGATATACGGAAATGGGACAGATGATGCGACAGGATATCGCTCCTTTTGGAGTACTTGAAACGTCAGTACGGCAATGGTCGATGGTTGCTCTTGCGTTTCAAGCAGTAGAATTCGGTCGTTGGAAAAGTCCGCGCGGAGATGAAGGCATCAAACCGTTCCAGACAGAGCGGACACGACTCGTTGCAGAATTCAAGAAAATGAAAGAACTGTTTGTCCAAAAAACAGGTGTTGATTACTTGGAGGATTTACGATCACAGCTCCGACATGTAGAAACGATTGTTACACTCGTGCGTCAATTCGCAAGCGATTATCTCGAAGCGAAACAACAACGTGGAATCGTTGATTTTTCGGATCTTGAACATTTTGCATTAGAGATCTTGACGGAAGAGGGACAACCGTCGGATGTGGCAAAACTTCTAATGGAACGCTTCGTTGAGGTACTGGTCGACGAATACCAAGATACGAATGAAGTCCAGGAACGCATCATTCAACTGGTTTCGAAAACGGACGAGGCAACAGGGAATCTATTCATGGTCGGTGATGTCAAACAATCCATTTACAAATTTCGACATGCAGAACCAGGATTGTTCCTGGAGAAGTTCAAACGATTCCAGCAGACCGACGTCGGAACACGCATCGATCTAACAAAGAACTTCCGCAGTCGCCTCGAGGTGTTGGATGGAACGAATCAAATCTTCCGCCAAGTCATGGATGAGACAGTCGGAGAAATTGATTACGATGAAGCGGCGCACCTTCGACTCGGTAATTTAAGCTATTTAGAATCAGAGCAAGTCGACCCTGAATTACTCTTAATTGATCCGCTTGATAGTGAAAAAGAAGAAGTTGAAGCACGAGCGATTGCAACACGAATTCTAGAACTCGTCGACTCTAAACATCCACATCTGATTTACGATGCGAAATCGAACCGATTCCGGACGTGCGAATACCGTGACATCGTCGTCTTGGCCCGTTCGCGCGGCAAGCGTGTTCAGGCACTCGTTGAAGTACTCGAACAGTATGAGATTCCGGTCTATGCAGATACGACGGGCGGATATTTCCAAGCGACGGAAATTCAAATCATGATGGCGTTACTCAAGACAATCGATAATCCACTTCAAGATATCCCGTTCGCCAGTCTGTTACGATCGCCGATTTTCGGTGTGGCGGATCGTGATCTAGGGCGGATTCGAGCAAAACAAAAAGAAGGAAGCTTTTATGAGGCGGCACTCGCGATGGCGACAGAGGAATCAGCACTTGGTATTCGAATAGACGAGATCATCCGTCAGATTCATGCATGGCGAACCGAAGCACGTGGGAGTGCGCTTCCTGCCTTCATTCGATCATTGTTTGATCAGACTGGTTATTTTGAGTATGTCGGCTGTCTCGCTGGAGGCAGAAGTCGTCAAGCTAACTTAAATGCCTTATATGAGCGGGCAAAGCAATATGAGACGTCCGGTTATCGTGGATTGTATCGTTTTCTACGCCTGATCAATCGGTTGATCGAACGAGGAGAAGACTTCGCAGAAGCCCGTTCGCTTGGAGAAGACGAGGACGTCGTTCGAATCATGACGATTCACCAATCAAAAGGACTCGAGTTCCCCGTGACGATTGTCAGCCAATTGACGAAGCAATTCAACAAACAGGATCAAATGCAGGCCATCCAGTTGCATAAGACATATGGCATTGCTCTAGACGCCATTGATCCGATTCGTCGTTTGCGATCTGGAACGCTATTGAAGGAAGTCATCCGTCGGGAAATGGATCGCGAGATGAAGGCAGAAGAGATGCGCGTCTTGTATGTTGCAATGACTCGAGCGAAGGAAAAATTGATTCTCGTTGGGACAGTCAAGGATTTAGAAGATCAAATGGTGGCCTGGCAGATGACGTCACTCGACGAAGTCTTACTACCTGAAAATGACCGGCGCCAAGCGAAGAGTTATGCGGAATGGGTCGTTCCGGCAGTCTTACGCAGTAGTTTACTACGTCCGGATGAGACGAACTGGTCGATTCGCGTGATGTCTTTAGAGGAGTTAGCACCGTATCAAGAAATCTCAACACTCGTGGAGCAACTCGAACACGTTCAAAAGCTTGAAAAAATTGATGTGCCCGTCAATACGCACGTCAAAGAAATCGTTGAAGCGGCATTTTCGTATCAGTATCCGCATCTACTCGCGACAGAGACGGCAGCGAAACAGACCGTCACGGAACTGAAGCGCGCGGAACAGTTGGAACGCGCAGCATTTGAAACGACGTATCGCCAGACGACGTATTACCGAACGCCACAATTCCTTGGACCTGTACTTAGTGGAGCGGAACGAGGAACGGTCCTACATCTAGCGATGCAATTATACAAACCGGGTGCAGCGATTTCAGAACAGATCGATCAATGGGAAACGATGGAACGAATCACACCTATCGAAGCAACGACGATGCGGGAAGCAACACCACAGTTGCAAGAGTTCCTAGACTCCGAGATCGGACAATTGTTCAGCGAACGACTACTGACAAACCACGTCTATCGAGAGTTACCGTTTACGTATAAAATCGGAGCATCACGTTTTCGGAAAGACTGGACGGGTCCAGTGGATGACGCAGTCATGCAGGGAATCGTCGACTGCTTGATTCAGGATGGGGAGTCATATATCTTACTCGACTATAAATCGGATCAAATCGTTACGACGGAAGTCGGACAGACACCTGCTGATGTGTTACGTGAACGGTATGCGACTCAATTGAATCTATACCAAGAAGCATTAGAAGCTATTCTTCATATTCGAATCTCGCGGAAAGTCATTTATGCTTTTGCTTTAGGAGAAACGATTGATTTAGTTTAATTTTACGACTGAGACCTCTCTTGTCCTCCTACTTCAGGTAGAGGCGAGGGAGGTTTTAGTATAGGTCGAAAGAGGGATGAGGATTAAAAGAATAAAATCAAGGTATGGAGTGATTTCCGTTTCTTATTGTGAAAAAACTGTGTAAAATAAAGAAGATATGTCACTTTAATGATGGTTAATTTTGGGAGGTTTTAATAGATGGCACGTATTTTATTAGCAGAAGATGAAGATGTCTTACGTATGTTGGTACTTGATACACTAGAAGATGAAGGATATACGATTGATGAAGCTACGGACGGAGACGAGGCATATCAAAAAATCATGAACACGGAATATGACCTCGTTCTGTTGGATTACATGATGCCTGGGATGACAGGAATCGAAGTCATCGAAAAAGTTCGACAACATCCAGATAAGCAACACTTGAAAATTATGATGTTGACCGCTAAAAGTCAACAATCTGATCGAGAGCGCGCGGAAGAAATCGGTGCAAACTACTTCTTTTCGAAACCCTTTAGTCCTCTTGAGTTGATTGATGTAGTAGGAGGAATATTGAGTGATCACCAAGTGGATTAATCGAAAAATCGGACGCCAACTTATGGCATCCTTTTATGTCGTATTAGCTACATTGATGATTTCATCATTGATCGTCTACAACTACACGGATACGAAATTGCAAGCGACACGGGCGAAATTAGAAGACATCCGAGATCGCAGTGCACGCGCAGGGGCTCTATGGGAAGAATGGCAGGATGTTCAATTCAACATGCGTGGCTATGCCTTGATGGGAAATGAAGAATTGTATACCCAAGTTATGGCTCAACAAGATAAGATTGCTCAGCAAACGGATTGGTTCGAAAAAAATGCAATCTACGATCAAGGAAAGGCATTCGCCCAGTCCTCGAGAGAACTATATCAATACTATTTCGATGCAATCTTGCCGCTTGTTCAATCCTATGTCAAAGCGAAAGAGTCAGGAGATATTACAGAATCCTTCTTGAAAGGAACGACGCTAGCTGAATTGCCACTCGGTCAAAAGTTGTTAACTGAAGGAAAGATTCAGTTAGATAGTCAAGGAAACATCGATGTATTATCAGAGATTAATAAAAGTGAACTGGCACTCGGCGGTTATCGTGAATTTTTGGAAGATTGGGCACAACGGACAAGTGATCAATTGGAGCAGGAAATCCGAACGACGCAACTGATTTGGTTAGCGAATATCGTCGTTTTGATCGCTGTTTTGATCTTTTTCATCTATCCATTCATTCGTCGCATCACGATTGAATTATTGTCTCTCGTTAAGAACAGTCAACGGCTTGCGAATGGTGAAGATGTTTTAAGCGTCAAAGTACCGAATCGTAAAGATGAGATTGGTATTTTAGCACTATCGTTTAATCAGATGGCAAGTTCGATTTCTGAGAATAAACAGCATCTATTGGCAAAAAATGAAGAGTTGCAAGCCCAGCAGGAAGAATTACAAGCGCAGCAAGAAGAATTGCAAGCACAACAACAGGAACTTGAAGAAGCATTGGAACTGACGATGCGCAATGAACAACACCTTCAGTACCGGAATGATCTGACAGAGACGCTCGCGGCACGTGAATCGTTGACCGCTTATCCGGAAATCATCGAGAAGCTCGTCACGATCACGGATTCTGAAATTGGTGCATTAGTATTCGTCGATGAGGAAGAGAGTTATTCCGTCGTCACCTATGGTATGACGGATGAACTGGCAGAGCAGTTACTTCAAAACGATGCGTCACTGTTAAAACGAGCAGAATCACTCAAGACACCAGTTCACTCCTCCAAACAAGTCGCGAGCAATCATCCGTTACCGTACCCGTACTATATGTATGAAACGGCTGTGCCGATTCTCGATCCAACCGCAGATGATATCATCGCGTATATCTATCTGGTCCGTTACCGCGATCAGTTTACGAATGAACAGATGCGGGATGTCATGTCCTTCTCTCGTCAATTGTCGTTATCCCTTCTCCGGATGCGTTTGTTTGACGAGATGACGAGAGAAAAAACGAAAACGGAACGGATTCTCGATTCAATTCGTGAAGCGGTCATTTATCTTGAGCCAGGGAAAGAAGAGGTTTTCGTCAATCGACCACTGTACGATCTATTCCCGGAACTGCGATATGGTGTCCAGGCGGAACAAGAAACACTTCAAACATGCTTAGAAGTCATTCAATCCGTCGTCGATGAACCGGAAAACTTCAGTCGATATGTTGATTCAGTTCTTCGGGGAGAATTACCGACAGATAGTCTACAGTTCTCGATTAGAAACGAAACGGTATTCATTCAATTTTATGTCGAGGTGATTCACATTCATCAGGTGCATAAAGGAACGATGCTTGTCATGCGGGATGTGACGAAAGAAACCGAAATGGATCGTTTGAAATCAGAACTCGTTTCGACTGTATCTCATGAACTTCGAACACCGCTTTCTTCGATTTATGGTTTTACAGAGCTCATGCTCAATCGAGATATTGAAGAATCGCGCCAAGATCGATACTTACGGACGATCCATTCCGAAACAGAACGTCTTGCGAATCTCGTCAACGATTTCTTAGACGTCCAGCGCATGGAGTCAGGCACACAATCGTACAAAAAGACATCTGTGAACATTCATGCGATTGCTGAAGAAACGACACACTTTTATGCGGCTTCGACACAAGCCCACCGGATTACGTTCCGTCACGAAGGAAATCAGTTGCCTGTCATTGAAGCAGATGAAGAAAAAATCAGACAGTTACTCAATAATTTATTGAATAATGCGGTGAAATACTCACCATCTGGTGGTGCGATTGATGTCGTACTCACGACATCACGTGATCAAGTCATTCTTCAAGTTCGGGATGAGGGAATCGGGATTCCGAAACAATCACTCAGTCGTCTATTCGAAAAGTTTTACCGCGTCGATAACTCGGATAGTCGGAAAATCGGTGGTACGGGCCTTGGTCTAGCCATCTGTAAAGAAATCGTCACCGGTCATGGGGGAGAAATTCATGTGGAATCGGTCGTAAGAGAAGGGAGTCTTTTCACTGTCAAATTCCCACTTGTTCAGTCCACACATGTGACAATCTCCTGAAAAAATCATATAGCAACAAAATAACACTAGGTGTTCGTACGGAAATCAGATACGATGAAATAGGAAAAGAAAGGAGGAAATGAAATGCCAATCACAGCATTCGTTCACACACACGTCTTACTTTGGGTACTTTTATTGGTTACGTTCTTCGTCGCGTTTTCGATGTACAAGAACAATAAGAAAGCCGCAAAAGGCATTCATATGGCGTTCCGTCTTCTGCTTTTATTGACGTTCGCGACAGGTCTTTACCTGTACATTAAAATCATGGGGGTGTCTGAAAATCCAGATCCACTCTACCATGCGAAGATCACAGCAGGTCTTTTGACGCTCATCTTCGGAGAATTGACACTCGTTCGTGTCAAAAAAGGAAAAGCCTATTCCGGTTTCGTCATCGGATTCATCGTGCTTGTCCTTGTGACAGTATTCCTTGGCTATTCGCTTCCATACGGTATGAAGTTTTTCTGATTTTATGCGAAATCAAAGAGTCCTTTTCGACCTTTTGGGTCGAAAGGACTCTTTTTGTCGTGTCTGCTAGTAATTTTTGTTTACAAGTGGTTGTTATTTGGGAAAAGGGATGTATTACACAGTAGAGAGGGGAACGCTTGTGGCACAGTTGAAGGAATGGACGAAGGTCTTCCGGGCACGGAAATGGATGAAACGCGCAGAACCGGTGTTACCACTCTGGCATGGATACATCGGTTATAAATATGGGTTATTCGATGCTCTTCAATCGGGAGCGACGCAGGCGGAAGCGCAACTACGGATGCGACGTCCGCTGACACAGGAAGCGTTATCCCGCTGGTTTGAGGTTGGCGTAGCTGTCGGTCATTTAAAGAAAAAAGATTTACGTTATACGGCGACGCGTCATGTATTGCCAGAACTTTCTCAATCAGACGATCGTAGTATCGGTTTTATGTTATCTGAGATGATGGAGCTACATTTACCCGCCTTGTTCTCTTATCCACAATTCCTAGAAGAGGGGCAACAGAAAGTCTTTAATGGAGAAGAACATGGCGACATCGTTGCCGAAACGTCGGCACTTGTCGAGACCGTTGCTTTCCCGGCTGTACGTCATATCATTCGAAGTCGCAATCTGACATCACTGCTCGATATCGGCTGTGCCTATGGCGGTTATCTTCGCAAAATTCATGAGGCGTTGCCTGATTTGCGACTCGCTGGAATCGATATCGAAGAATCGGTCATTGCAGAAGCAAAACGACGAGATACGAGCGGAGAGATTGACTTCGTCGTCGGAGACATCAAAACGTTTGACGTAAAAGAAACGTATGATGGTGTCATGATGAATAATATTTTGTATTACTTCCCACAACCGGAACGTCTTGCTTTACTAAAAGGGGTACGCCGTTTTGTCAAAGATGATGGAACAGTCATTCTCGTCACTCCACTTCGTGACAGTTCACATGGTGCACCGTTCTCAGCAGCATTCAATGCCTTTATGACACTGCATGAGAATTTGTATCCATTACCAAGCCAGGAAGAATTGAAAGAAGATTTATCGAAAGCTGGGTTTGGAAATATTTCGATCACACCATTCTTAAAAGAAGGTGCTTGGTATATCGTGACTGCAAACGCCACTTCCTAAGCGAAGTCTGGCGTTTTTACAGTTGGAAGACAGTTCAAATTTGTCGCTCTTACTATGTGCTTAGTATAATAGTTGAAACGATGAGAGATAAAAAGGAGAGATTTGGGTGAAGCGACGCGTAGCAGTGATAGGAGCAGGACCAGGGGGACTTGCATGTGCCTTGTTATTAGCAGGAAAAGGAGTAGACGTCACCGTTTATGAAAAACAACCGCAAGTCGGTGGACGAACTTCTGCCGTCAAGCTAGGTGAATACACATTTGATCGAGGACCGACTTTTCTTAATATGCCGCATATTTTAGAAAACGTCTTTCACGAAGCCGGTCTACGGTTAGAAGATTATTTAGATCTAAAGGCACTTGATCCGATGTATACACTCTATTTCAAAGGTGGAACAGAACAGTTCACGATGACGACGGATCGGGACCGGATGAAAGAGACGATCGAGCGCCACTTTCCGGGAAATGGGGAAGGGTACGATCGATTCATGGCAGAGCAAGCGTTAAAGCTCGGTAAGTTGATGCCGATTCTACAGACACGTCATGACCGATTAACGGACTACTTGTCACCGCGTGTCTTAACAGCACTTCCGCGTCTCTCACTCGGGCGATCACTTTATGATGTCTTGTCCGACTATTTCACGAGCGAAGAACTGAAGTATGCCTTTACGTTCCAAGCGAAGTACTTAGGGATGTCGGCTTGGGAATGCCCAGGAGGTTTCTCCATCTTGTCTTACATGGAACATGCATACGGTGTCCATCATCCGATTGGTGGGATGCATCAGGTGCCACTTGCGATGCAACGTGCCATCGAAGAACTCGGTGGAACGGTTCAGTTAGGTACAGGCATCAAGCAATTGATCTTAAACGGCAAAGTCGTCGAAGGGGTCATCCTTGAGTCAGGTCAACATGAGTTATTTGATGAAGTCATCGTCGGTGCTGATTTCGCACATGCGATGAATCACCTTGTACCGGAAGGAGTACTGAAAAAATGGTCCCGACCAAAAATTGATCGCAAAAAATTCTCGTGTTCGACGTTTATGTTGTATCTTGGCGTCAATCGGACATTCGATGCGCCACATCACACGATTTATTTTGCGGAAGACTACGAGAAAAACGTTCGCGAGATGACGCAGACTTTAGAATTATCCGATGATTTTTCATTTTATGTTCAAAATCCATCCGTTCTTGATCCGACACTAGCACCTGAAGGAAAGTCCGCCATGTATGTGTTAGTTCCGGTTCCGAACAACTACTCGGAACTCGATTGGTCGATCGAAGGACCAAAATTACGTCGACGTGTTCTGGATACGCTTGAAACGCGTTCACCGTATCAAGGGATTGAAGCGGCAATCGAAGTCGAAGAGATGTTCACGCCGGACGATTGGGAAGCGATGGGGATCCATCAAGGAGCGACGTTTAACCTTGGGCATCAGTTGACACAGATGATGTATTTCCGACCGCATAACCAGTTTGAAGAGCTGGATCACTTGTATCTTGTCGGGGGAGGCACACACCCAGGGAGCGGCTTACCAACAATCTTCGAATCCGCGCGTATTACGGCAGAACTCGTGCTCAAAAAAGAAGGGGTGCGGACATGAAAATAGGATTTGTAGGAGCAGGTGTCGGAACACTGCATGCAGCACTTTTGCTGACAGCAAGACATCCGGGAGTCGAGATTACGATTTTTGAAAAAGAAGCGCATGTCGGTGGTCGATTACGATCCGTCGATTTTGAATCCGGTGGACGCATCGATGAAGGTCCGACAATCGTCTTGATGCCAGGTAAGTTGAAAGAGCAGTTGGCAGAAGCAGGCGTGACGGGAGTAAAACTCGAACGGGTTGATCCATTGTATGACCTTCACTTCGACGACGGGACCGTCGTTACAAAAGTATCTGATGTCGTGGACCAAGCCATTGCAATCGAACGCCAATTCGGCGAAGGTCGTGGATTTTATGAATTCATGCATCAAAAAGAAAAGGATTATAAGACGAGTGTATCGAAATTTTTAGAACGTGGTTATCGTCGGAAAACGGAGCTGTTGCATCCAGAAATGATGCGTCCATTATTACAGATGCACGCTTTAGAGACAGCGCATGATCATTTGAAGCGATACTTCAAGAGTAAATATTTGCGCATGGCATACAGTTTCCCAACATTTTATATCGGAGGAAATCCGTATACGACACCATCCATCTATGGTTTGATTCCATACCGGGAACAAGCAGAAGGTGTCTGGTATGTAAAAGGCGGTTATTTCTCGCTTGCTGAACGCATGTATGACACATTAGTCGAACGAGGTGTCCGGTTCGTCTTCGAGGCACCCGTTGAACGAGTCGTCGTTGACCAAGGACAGGCGAAGGAAATCGTCTTACAAGATGGAACACATGAAGCATTCGATCAAATCGTACTAAATGGAGAGTTTCCATTAATGGAACGTCTTGTGGAAGGTAAACAACCTAAAACATATACTCCTTCAGGCGGGACGCTATTGCTGTATTTCAAGATGAAAGGGAAAGTTGACTTACCGGTGCATCGATTTTTGATGCCGAATGACTTGGAACCACTCATGACAAACATCTTTAAAAAAGGACGATTACCTGAACATCCGGCAGTCTATCTGTTCCATCCGAGTCAGATTGATCGTAGTTTAACAGGAACGGACGATAGCGTCGTCTATTCATTAATTCCTTCTCCCCGTGGCTATGGTGTGAAAGATTATGAAAAAGTAGACTTCGTCGAGACCGTACTCGAAAAAATCGAGCATCATCATCCGGGATTTCGGGAAAAGATACAAGAAATGAAGATTCGTACACCGAATGATGCACAGGCATTTGGACTATACGAAGGTGGCAGTTTTGGAATTGCTCCGACGATTCGTCAATCAGCCGCCTTAAAGACACAGGCAAAACCATATCCAGATATCGATCGACTATATGCCGTCGGTGCATCGGTGCATCCGTGTGGAGGAGTACCAGTCGTCATGATGGGCGCAACGATACTCGTAAACCGAATGGAACAAGAGATGGGGTGGAAACATGAATTCAGTGACGATCCAGAACGCGTATATCAAATGTGAGGAAGTCATTCAGTCCGGGTCTAAAACGTTCTATAAAGCCTTTTCACTCTTACCAAAAGCAGATCGACAAGCTGTTTATGCGATTTATACATTTTGCCGGTTCCTTGACGATACCGTCGACGAATCGGATACACCAAAAGAAAGTTTAATGGCTTTTTTGAATGAATTCAAACGATTCCGCAATGGTGAAGTACTAAATAAACCGTTATGGATTGCGTTAGCAGATGTATTTGAACGTTACGAAATGGATGAGACACCCTTTCTCGAGCTCGCGGAAGGTATGCGTTGGGACATCGAGAAAAATCGTTATCAGACGCTTGAGGAGACAGAGCAATACAGTTATTACGTAGCGAGTACTGTCGGTTTAATGTTATTGCCAATCCTTGCACCTCAACAGCCTGATCTCCGTAAATCTGCTATTGATCTTGGAATCGCGATGCAACTAACGAATATATTGCGAGACGTCGGAGAAGATGCAAAACGCGGCCGCATCTACTTGCCCCATTCATGGATGGAGACATATGGTGTCACAGCGGAGTCATTACTCGCTGGTCGCCCTTCAGGAGACTTCATTGGTCTTTGGGAAGAGGTTGCACTTCGAGCAGAGCATCTGTATGATGCGGCGATTCCATCGTTTGATCGGTATCCACGGGAGAGCAGACGCGCTTTAAAGGCAGCTGCCTTCTTATACCGTGGTATCCTCGATGCGGCACGGGATAATCATTACGACGTCTTTACGAAGCGGGCGTACGTCAGCCGTTGGCAAAAGATGAAGTTGCTCGCAACGATTTAATACAAGACTATAGAAAAAAGACCTTGGCGGGGACCAAGGTCTTTTTTCTATGGTCTGAGACCGGGGAGTCTCAGATTACTTCTACACCAGAGCGAACATCTGGACTACGAGATAGGTCTGTTTCGACCACGGGGATGGTCTTTTCTTTATCGAGCTATCTGTGGACCATTCGGATGAGACGATCTAAGGGGGAACGTCGTAAGTCATGCGAATGGACACACGATGAGTCACGTGATGAAATGGGTGGGTCCCATTTGATTTCGCTGGTTAGAAAAAGTAAGTTCTTCAACGCTCTTGACTCGGGGAAGTCACCTTGCGCTTGATTGAGGATGTGGGGTCAATCACTACCTCTTGAACTCGAAGTAATCGTATCAAATCTTAGTTGTCCGTACAAGTGATTGATATGCAATTCACATAACGTTCACAGGGTAGCGGCGACAGCAGAGACGATTCGTTCACTTGCTAGTTTTCCTGAAAGCGTCACCATTGGACTACCACCACCAGGATGCGTTGATCCACCGGCAAAAAACAAATTGTGAACATTCTTTGAACGGTTGCTCGGACGGAGGAAAGACGACCGGATGCCATTGGATGACAAGCCATACAACGAGCCGTGATAAGCAAAGAAGGTTTGTTCGATATCCTGTGGTGTGACCCGTTGTTCGTAGACGACATCTGATGAAATATCAATTCCAAACGACTGCAACCGTTGATTGATCAGTTGATCATACGTATCAAAATCAATCGCATGTCCAGTATCTGTCGCAGGCGCGTTGACGAGTACAAACAGATTGTCACCCGCTTGTCCCATTTCTGGGGCTGTGACGGAAGAATTGGAGATATAGATCGTCGGTTCCTCCGCATAACGTTTTTCATCAAAAAGTGCTTTGAACTCTGCTTCGTAATCTGAAGAGAAGAAGACGTTATGATGAGCCAGTCCTTCGATCCGACGTGAGAGACCGATGCAACGGACATAGGCAGAAATGGACGGTTCGACTTGAGCAGGCGTCGGATTTTTAAAATCAGGTCGTGCGGTTTCTGAGATCAGACGTGGATATTGTGTCAACAAATCACCGTTCATGACGACGAAGTCGACGGGTAGATATTCTAAATGATTCAATTCGATTTCCGTTGCTTGTCCGTCGACGACTTCGATCTGGGTCACCTCATCTCCAAGCCGGAAGACGACACCGAGTTCTTTTGCACGTCGAGCGAATCCTTCTGCGATTGCTGTATTGCCGCCATTCGTGAAGTAGACGCCGTCATTTAGTTCTAAATGAGCGATTAAACTGAAGGTAGCAGGTGTTTGATACGGACTGCTCCCGATATATGTTGCATAACGATCAAGTGCCTGAATTAACTCTTTATCCTTAAAGTAGTGTTTATGCAGTCCATGGAGACTTTGAAAGGGATGCACTTTTAGCATGTCACGCCAAAGGGAAGGGCGGACATATGAATCGATATTTGTGAAAAATTGTCGTTTGGCGATCGTATGCAACTTCGCGACTTCCTCTTGGTAACCGGTAATATCGTTTTTCGCCAACTGACCGTTCGTGAAACGATCTACTTCTGTTCGCATCGCTTCTCGCCCAGACGAAAAGGTTAACGTGCGTCCGTCTGAAAAGTGATTGATCGTATGGCGCTCGAGTTTCGTAAATGTAAAGTATTCATCGGGATCTGCTCCGGACTCGAGAATGACAGACTGAAAGACTTCCGGCATTGTGATCGTATTCGGTCCGAAGTCGAAGCGATGTCCTTCTGTGACGATCGGCATCATCTTGCCGCCAATATGTGCATTACGCTCGACGACAGTGACACGAAACCCTTTTGCCGCTAATGAAATGGCGGCGCTGAGTCCACCAAGACCGGCTCCGATGACAGCTATATGTTTCATACTATTGATTCCTCCTTATGAATAGGTTCGACCCTTCCATGTGATTTCCCGTTTCCTAAAGCTTCGAATCATCGCACTGGTTAGCAAGATGACATAAAGAAGTACCGCCAGTGGATGAAGCCACCAAACATGTCGGATTTGTGCCGCACGATCGATCCGGAATCTTGCTAAGTAAAGAAGAATCAGTGCGCCACCCATCTGCCAGGATGGGTGAAGGATGAGATAAGGTAGGACACTTGCTTGAATCAAGTAAAAGAGTAGAAAGTATGATCCGACGACGTAGGAATCGTTCATCCCACGAAAGACATTCTTTAGAAAACCTTGCCAGACTTCTTCATTCGTAGCGTACATGTCGCAAGAAACAACTGGGGCGACTTCGACAAGTGTCGTTGTCCATCCATGTCGTTTAAATGTACGACAAAGCTCTAGGTCGTCTACAAGAGCCGTTCGAATGCTGTCATGTCCACCGACTTGTTCGTAAGCATGTCGTTCGACGAGGACGACCATTCCGTTCGCAGCGGCAAAAGCCGGATGTTTCACCTTGCGAAACGGAATCGGAAGATGCTGTGCGATAAGAACATGTTGTATCGGAATCAAACACTTCCCGAGAAACGTCGGTACAGGAAATGACGGAAAACCAGAAAGGAAAACGGCTCGTTCTGTTCGTAACGTTCCGTATAAGCGACAAATTGCATCAGGTGTCAGTGTCACATCAGCATCGAGAAATAATAGATAGTCCTCTGTCGTTCGTCTCGCGAGTTGATGACACGCATGGACCTTTCCTGCCCAGCCTACTGGTAAGGGAAGACCATCAATCACCGTAAAACGATTGTCTTGACCAATCCGATCGAGCAATAACTCACGCGTCCGATCGGTCGAACGATCTTCATATAAGTAGACGTGCATACCTGATGTCAAAGCGGGTTCCAGTGCGTCTAATAATTTTCGTACATTGCGCTCCTCGTTACGTAACGGGATGCAGATTGCTAGACTATCTGGTTGAACCGCATCCGTTAATCGAGGTAAAAAAGCTAAATTGACCCATGTGTAGAGACAGACAGCTAGAGCGAGGAAAAAAAAGAACCAACTCATGACCGAAGTGCCCGTAACCAGCGCTCCGTTCGCGCAGGGAGTGGTTCCCTTCGTTTTGAGATACAGCGATACAAATCAACACGCTCTGCCATCGCATCTGCTCGTATGTCGTCATATAGTGCTGTTAGCTCTACTGTCAGACGTTTTACTTGGACACTGGATCGTTCGTCAGACAATGGATAAAAGCGACGCGTCCTTACATAGACATCCGGTTGCTGTTCATGTCCGTACGAATAGTAGAAGGCGACGAGAGACACGGTATCCGCATGACGCATTAATTGCGTTGCTCCACTTGCTAAGTGCATCGGTCGTTCTTCTTGATGCCGTTCCTCCCCTTGAGGAAACATCCAGACGCTGCTTCCGTTTTGGAGTCGTGCTTTTGCATATTGAAGGCTTTTCTTGATATCAGAGAACGATGTCCGGTCGACAGAGAAAGCTCCGAGACGGGAGAAGAATGGAAAACGGGCGAGTCCTGCCTGGTCAATCATGACATACGGATCATGACGGAAACAGGTTTGATCTAAATGAAAGAGAATCATGCCATCCCACCAAGAACTATGCGTAGCAAGCATGAGTCCTGGGACGGGTAAATCGTCTGCGCGGTATAAAACACGGTGAAAATGACGCTGAATCAAAGCATGATCGACATACGTATGAAATACGGATTCAGCTAATTTGCTTTTGTTTGCTTCTTTCAACGATAACCCCTCGTTTCACAATGAAATAGACGATGAACGCACTTAAGCTGACCAAAGTGACGCCATAGAGACCAGCAACTCCTGCTGTTACACCGAATAAAGTGTGCAACATCAAAAAGAGATACTGATTGTTTTGTTCGAGTGCGGCATCCGTCGCTTTGACTTGATAGCGATTGATGAAAAAGGAAAAGACGAGCGCCGTTCCATACCACCCGAAGAAATTCTGTGTCGGAATATCGTAATACCAGCCACCGTCTTGCCAAAGCCAATACGATTTCACGTTAGCAGCAACAGGATCGATCGCTAAATCGAGCCAAACGGCAAACAATGGAACGAGAATCAGTGTACTATAGCGAAATGAGAACAAACGGGAGAAAGCGAGACTCGCACCCATGACCGACAACCATGCAGCCCCAATCGTAATCGGCACACCTAATAACTGGACACCGAAATCCGACTCGTAACGATATGTTCCGAACGGCCAACCGGTATGGACCCCAATCGACTCAATGATGATCGAACCAAAAAAGATGAAGGGGATGACAAGACGTCCCTTCGGTAAGACATGCCAAAAATAGAGAGCTGCGTATAAGCCGGAAGCGAATAAAAAGACGGCATTGGCCCACTCGAGCCAAGGAGGAAGTAACGAAAAACCGACTAAGATCAAGCCAATGGCGAACCAAATCGAAAAGAAAATCCAAAGACGTTTATGAAACTGCTCCATGCGTGACATTCCTCCATTTCCAAAATAGCTTCTGTCATAAGTATACCCATATATCTTGAAAACGAGCGAGGGAGAAGCGGTCTTATAAAAAAAGTGGTCCGGCTTCTCGCAAGAGAAACCGAACCACTTCCTATCATCATCCGTTTGAATGTTGTTTTTGCTTCTTCTTTTTGATAAATGAGAAAAGGAGAAACGCGATATACAACGGAACAGCAACGAACCAAAACGTCGACCACTCATTGCTACGCGCAATCATGACATACGTCACGTACAGCAACGTAAAGGTGATGACGAACGTATGGCGCGGAACGGGAATGTCTTTAAAACTTGGAATCTTGACACGACTGACCATCAAGAAGGCAAGACCTGTGAAGACAAGTGGGACCATCAAGTCGTTCATTCGTCCACTAAACAACGTGACGACGGCCAAAATACCACCTGCCGCCGTAATTGGTACACCTGAAAAATAAGCAGATGCCACATTCGTTGCCGATAAATTAAACCGGGCAAGACGGAATGCGCCGAACAACGGGAACAGAGCAGAGATTAGTAAACCAACTTCTCCGAATTCATAGAAATACGTATAGTAGGCCATCATTGCAGGTGCGACACCGAATGTCACGATATCTGCTAATGAGTCCAGTTCTTTTCCGAAGTCGCCTGCTACACCAAGCATCCGAGCAAGACGTCCGTCCAGACTATCAAGCATCATCGCGATGACGATTAGTAAGGTGGCATTTTGAAAATCACCTTTTGCTGCCATGACGATGGCTAAAAAACCACAATACAGATTTCCGAACGTAAATAGGTTGGGTATTGAATTACGAACACGATCTTTCCACAAAATGATTCCTCCTGCCACTTCATCGATACTACTCATCATACCATAATTAGGAGATGGAATTCAGCCGTTCGTAAAGAGAATCCCCTGAGTGAAAGATAAAAAATCATGAGGATTCAATCGAACTTGATGTCCACGTTTTCCAGCGGATATGATGATGAATGGTTCATGGATAGCACGATCCGATAAAAGAACCGGAAAATTCTTCTTAGCACCGATGGCAGAGACACCACCTCGAATATAGCCAGTCAGGAATTCTAACTCCTTCATCGAAACAAGCGCGACTTTTTTCGAATGCAATGCTTTAGCCGCTGCCTTTAGAGAGAGTTCTTCTTCCCCCGAAATGACGACGAAGACATATTTATTTTCGACCATTTTCAAAACAAGGGTTTTAAAAATGGTCGAAAGGGGGTAATTAATCTTTCTAGCGACGGCTTCAGCAGATAAATCATCAAGATCAACAGGATAAGTGAGGGATTCAAAGTCAATCTTAGACTGCTTCAGAAGCCTCTCGACGTTCGTTTTGCTCATGTGTTTCTCCTTTGACGAGTGAGTATTGGACCCATTTCCGTCCGTGCCAACGTTTCATGGCGAAAATGCCACGGAACCATTCGTCAGCAGAGAAGGCAATCCAGATTCCAAGTAGTCCAAGACCGAAACCAAGACCAAGCGTATAACTTAGGACGACCGCGATTCCCCACATCGATAGAATACCGATGGCGACAGGGAAACGAACATCTCCTGCCGATTTAAGAGTTCCCATGAGCACGATGTTCATCGCGCGACCTGGTTCAAGAATGACGCTTGCCCAGAGTAGTGGGATACCGATTGCAATGATTTCGGGACTCGATGTGAACGCTGATAGAATCGATGAACCGAATGAAGCAAGAGCGACAGCTGAGATGAAGCTTGCGAAAACAGCGATCTTCAATGTTTTCACAGCACGTCCGTATGCTTGTTCAAATTGTTGAGCACCAACTTGGCGTGCGACGAGTAATTGAGTTCCTTGAGCGATGGCAAGCGTAAATAGGAAACAAAGCATCGTGATGTTTGATACATAAACACGAGCAGACAACGCTGCTTCACCAATCGTTGCGATGAATCCTGTGATGATGAGTTGTGAGAATTGATACGAGATCCCTTCACCAGCAGATGGGATTCCGATGTTCATGATTCGTTTCACATCCTCACGATTGAAATGAATCAAGTCTTTTACTGTAAAACGTAAAGAAAGTTTGCGGTAAACGACAAAGAACAACACAAGGACAGCGATTGTCCGGGCGATGACGATCGACCAAGCGACACCAGCAACACCGAGAACGGGAATGCCGAAGAGTCCAAGAACAGCGATGACGTTACCAAAAGCACTAACGAAATTCATGAGTAGCGTGACGTACATAGCATTTTTAGTGAATCCATGACTCCGAAGAATCGCACCCAGTGTCAGTGAGATGGCTTCTAAGAAAAGGAACAAACCAACGATCTTAATGAACGTTTCGCCATAAACGAGGGTCTCTCCTTCTAATGAGAAAAATCCAAGAAGTTGTCTTCCGAACAAGACGACGGTCAGAGAAACGATGAGACCGGTATACAAGTTAATTGCAAAAGCGGATCGAGCAGTTTGGCGAGCATTTTGTGTCTTTCTTGCACCAAGATACTGACCAATGATGATCGTTGCACCGACCGATGTGATATTGAATAAAATGATGAAGATATTCAAAATTTGATTGGATACGCCGACTGCCGCAGCAGCGCTATCCGAGTAATAACTTAAAATCAACGTTGCAATGATTCCGAGACTCATATGCAGTGCGATTTCAATGAATAATGGCCACGTAATGTGGAATAAGCTTGGTTGCTTGACTGTTTTCATAAAATAAATCCCCTTTGTTTCATAAAACGAATAGTGTTTCTTTATCTTTTTGAAACTATACGCCTTCAATTTTCATAATGAAAGAGGGTTTTTTGTCTTTCATCGAAAAAATAGAGATTTAAAAGGATTTTCATAAAATATCACGAATACATCATAATGAACAATCATTCATTTTTAAAAGGTAGGGGAATCCGATGAAACGAGAATTGAATTATGTCGTCAAGGATCAGATTGCGACGTTAACGCTCGCTCGACCGAAACAATTGAATGCATTAACCTCGAATTTATTAGAAGAACTCGCAGACGCTTTAGAAGAAGCAAATCAAGATGAAGAAGTACGAGTCATCGTCTTGACTGGTGAAGGACGCGGTTTTTGCGCAGGACAAGACTTAAAAACTGTCTCTCCTGAGCTCGACCATGGTGAATATCTAAAGCAGTATTACCATCCTGTCGTTCGGGCAATTGCTAAATCGAAAAAACCGACGATTGCTGCCATCAATGGTGTAGCGGCAGGTGCCGGTTTATCATTGACGCTTGCCTGCGATTTCCGGCTCGTCCACGCTGAAGCGAAATTGTCGCTCGGATTCATCAATATCGGTCTTGTCCCGGATGCAGGGGCTCCGTATTTCTTACCTCGGCTAATCGGTGCAGCAAAAGCAACGGAGCTTGCGTTACTCGGTGATACGATATCAGCAGACGAAGCCGTTTCGCTCAATCTTGCGACACGAAGCATCGAATCAGAGAAATTTGGAGAAGAGGTCACAGCTTTTGCTCGTCAGCTAGCGAATCGTCCGACGAAAGTGATCGGGTACATTAAGCAGCTGCAAGCAGCGAGTTATGAAAATAACTTGGAGGAAATGCTTGCTCAAGAAATCATCTATCAGTCACGTGCTGGAAAAACGGAAGACCATCGCCATGCTGTTGAATCCTTCATCGAAAAAAAACGCCCTGTTTTTGTCGGACGATGAATCGAGCATACTTTATAGAAGAAAGACGTCGGAAACGCACGATGCGCCGACGTCTTTTTAATTCAATTTCTTTTTGATTTTTCGTGCGGTCGCATGTGTACGGTTCGTCAATCCTGTAGAGATACGGAATAATAGAATTCCGAGAAAAGCAGAAACAAAAATGTATATCCCGGTCAACGTCACGAATGCACCACTAGCGAGCGTGATGAAAAGTATCGAAAATTCACCACGTGGACCCAGACAAAAGCCAGATTCGATCGCATGATAATTCGATAAACCAAAGGACCTTCCGCCGAGGTAACCGACTAAAAATTTAGAGACGACTCCCCAAATGACAAGAGCGAAGAAAAATAGATCAATCGGTAATCCGTCAGTCAATTCGAATGACATTCCGAATGTAATAAAGAACAATGGTAATAATAAGTCTTGGAACGGCGTGACTAGTCGTCTAAGATAACGCGTCTCATCCAGTTCGGTTAACAAAATACCGATGATGAAGGCACCAAGTACTTCGGATAGACCAAATAAGATTCCAATTCCAGAAAACAATAAGATCAAGCCGATGATTCCGATGCCGGCATCAGGATGACGGTAGAGGGAATCGACGAGACGTTTCCGTCTTCTTATGAACAACGTCATGATGACTAAAGCGATGAAAAAGAAAGCGAAGCCGAGAAAGATGATGCTAATTTTAGTAACAGAAAACGTCCCGGTTCCTAAAACGAATGGTGCAGTCGTCAGTAAGATCGGTGCCATCAAATCTTCAAAGACGAGTAGGGATAGCACGAAGCGATTCACGTCCTGATGTTTGTCCGGTTCGCGGTCGAGCAATCGAGCAGAAATCGAAGAACTCGTCGCATATAAGACACAGCCAATCAAAAACGATTCGGCGATGGAAAAACCGAACGATAAAGTCAATAGGATTGTTCCACCAAACGAAAGTAGAATATCAATGACTCCCGCTTTCCAAATGGAACGGAGCTGAATCAGCAAGTCCGCCACTGAAAATTTTAGACCGAGTAAAAAGAACAGGACGATGATGCCCGCTTCTCCCCCGAGTTTCAGCTCTTCGGGAGGGTCGTAATAGAATCCAAGGACGATTCCGATCAAGATGAAGGCCAGAATACTCGGGACGTGGAATCGTTCACTCAAGTAACTGATCGTAAATAAGCCGATGAGGATGAGACCGGCGTAAAAGAAAATTTCCATGGAGGATGTCCTCCTTTCTGTACCCTATACCCTAATTCGATGGCATTCATTAACTTGTTTCTCTCCTGAAGAACGGATACAGAAAAAGCCTGGACACAAACTTCTTTTTAGAAGGTGAGTGTACAGGCTTTTAGATGGTTATAAGACTTGAACGATCGTTCCAGAATACGCAGGGAGAGAGACATCAAGTGTCTGCTGGTGCGTGTTCGTCAATAAATCAAGTCCTCGACCAGCTTGTGGAGCGGTCAGCGAAACAGGAACATCTGAATTGTTGAAGTAGATATAATACAATCCTTCCGGGCTCATGCGACGCATGATGATCGTATTCGTCTCATCATTCGCATGAACGAAAGAAATGTGACCTTGGTTCGCAAGCGTCTTATGCTGCTTTCGAAGCTGTAACAAGTGTCGCGTATAGGCGAATAACTCCTGATCCTGCTCCTCTGGATCCCATGGCATGCATTTCCGACAGCCTGGATCTTGATCGCCATCGAGACCGATTTCATCACCATAATAGATGACGGGACTACCCGAGAACGTCAACATCGATAACAAGAGAAGACGAAGCTTTTGTTTGTTATTGCCAGCGCGCGTCAACGCACGTGGTGTATCGTGTGAACCGATTAAATTAAAGGTCACTTCATTGACATTCATCGTGTTTGAGAACAATACATGCGACATATCATTCGCATACGAAGTTGCTTTAGTCTTATCTAAGGCAAAGAAGTTCAAGGCGGCATTCGTAAATGGATAGTTCATGACGGCGTCAAACTGGTCACCGAGCAACCATTCCTGTGAGTCATGCCAAATTTCACCAAGGATATACGCATCAGGATTGACTTCCTTGACGACTTGACGGAAATCACGCCAAAATGCGTGATCGACTTCGTTGGCGACGTCGAGTCGCCAGCCATCGATTCCAAATTCTTCGACCCAATAGCGGGCGACATGAAGTAAATATGACTTTACTTCATCGTTCTCGGTATTGAATTTCGGCATCTCAGGTACGAAAGCAAACGTATCGTAGTTCGGTAGCGGCTCGGTCACGAGTGGGAAATCACGCAGATGGAACCATTCTTTATAAGTTGAATGGCTACCATGTTCACGAATGTCAGCGAATGCTTTGTGATGGAAGCCGGCATGATTGAATACGGCATCTAGCATAATGCGAATGCCGTGTGCGTGTAACAAATCGACCATTTCCTTGAATTTCTCTTTCGTACCGAACTGTGGATCAATTTCTAAGTAATCGATTGTGTCATATTTATGATTCGATTTCGCCAAGAAGATCGGACAGAAGTAAATACCAGTGATACCAAGTTCAACGAGATAATCGATGTGATCGATGACCCCTTGGAAATCTCCACCGAAAAGATTCGTCGTCGTCGGTGCTGTACTATTCCACGGAAGTGTACCAGCTGGATCATTCGTCGCATCGCCATTTGCGAAGCGATCCGGGAAGATTTGATACCAAACCGTATCCTGGACCCAATCTGGTGCAGTGAATACGTCGACTGCATTAAGGAAAGGAACGCAGAAATAGTAGCCCGTATCATCGAGCGGTTTTTCATCAAACCATCCACGTTCTGTAAAGACTTGACTTGTCGCACCGTCATGGAGACGGAAACCATATCGTAGACGACGGAAAGGAGGTACGACATCGATGAACCAATAATCGTATAACTCATCTGATCCACTTCGCTTCATCGGTGTTTCAAATGTATTCCAGTAATTTGATTTTGAGGGATCGAAGTTCCAATCAGCAGCATCCGGGTTTTCAGTATGCCAATCGTATGGATCGCCCCAAATCAAATCGACGCGATCAACGTCATTTTTTTTCGTTTGTAAACGGATGTGGATCGTTCGCTCGTCATACTTGTAGACGAAGGGAGACATCGCACGGTGAAACACAGCTTCTTTGAACATGGCAGTCACTCCTTAACGCAATCGCTTGCATCATATTGATTATGTCTTCGACCTAAGAATAGTAAAGCGCTTTCTTAAAGTCAATTCCAATCCCGTGAAATCAAGGATTCCTGATAAAAGTCGAGAGTATGATGCAATCGTTTGCATCATGTTGTGCAAACAATAAAAATGAAAACGTTTTCTTTTTATTCACTTATTCTTTTTAGCGTTTGATTCAAATAATGAAATTAAAAATAAAAAGTTTTTGAAATGTAAGAAAATAATTGAATAAAAGGACTTGTCAAAAGGATTTTAGATTGTATAATAAAAATGTAAAGGTGATGCAAACGTTTTCATAAAACGCTTACAACCACTCGGTTGTTATCATGAGAAAATGGTTGTGCCTTTATGCAAACGTTGTGCATTAAAACTTATCATTCATAAGTTAACTTGGGGAGGAAATTTCAATCATGGAAATGAAAAAATTCGTAGCAGGTCTCTCTGTATCTGTCATGGCAATCGGTGCGCTTGCAGCTTGTGGCGGTGGATCGGACTCTGAATCATCATCTTCAGAATCAGGTAGCAAAAAACCATCAAAAATCGTCATCTGGGAAGACACTGACAAAGCTGAAACGACTAAAGCGGCAGCTAAAGCGTTCGAAGAAAAAGAAGGCGTCAAAGTCGAAGTTAAAGAAGTCAAGATGACAGATCAGCAGAAGAAAGTAGCACTTGACGGACCAGCAGGTAAGGGACCGGACATCATGCTTCTTCCTCACGACCAAATCGGTACAGTCGTTGACCAAGGGTTGATCGCGGAACTCAAGGATGGTGAAAAAGCACTTGAGCCATTCATCGATACAGCGAAGTCAGCAGTTACGTTTGATGGTAAAGTCTACGGATATCCGAAAGCAGTTGAAACACCAATCCTCCTTTTCAATAAAGATGAATTAAAAGAAGCACCAGCTTCAATGGACGACCTATACAAATTGTCTACTGAAAAGAAAAAAGGCGGTCAGTACGGTTTCCTCGCACTTTGGGATAACTTCTACTTCGCACACGGTCCAATCGGTGGATACGGTGGGTATGTCTTCAAAGACAACGGTGGCAAATTGGATCCAGCAGATATCGGCTTGAACAATAAAGGTGCTGTCGAAGGTATGGATTATATCGGCAAGTGGTACAAAGAAGGTCTCTTCCCGAAAGGTCTCATCGGTGGTGGCGGTGCTCAAGCGATGGACCAACTCTTCGGTGATAAAAAAGCAGCAGCTGTCATGAACGGTCCTTGGGCTGTTGCAGGATATAAAGAAAAAGGTATCAACCTCGGAGCATCTGAACTTCCGAAACTTCCAAACGGTGAGCCGATCAAAACATTCGTTGGTGTAAAAACATACGCGATTTCAGCATACTCAGAAAATGCTGAGTGGGCTGAGAAGTTCTTGGCATCACTTACTGGTGAAGAAAACGCTAAGACAATGTTCGAAAAATACAACGAGATCCCACCAGTCACTGCTCTTCAAGAAGATGCAGCAATCAAGGATAACGAAGTCGCAGCAGCAGTCTTCGCACAAGCGAAAAACGGTGTACCAATGCCGAACATCGCTGAGATGGGTCAAGTTTGGGAGCCAATGGCAGCAGCACTCCAGCTTGTTGCAACAAACAAACAAGACGCACAAAAATCAGCTGATGATGCTGTCAAACAAATCAAGCAACAAATCGAAGCAAACAATCAATAAGCGTAAATGGAACGTATGAATCCATGACAAAGAGATAAAGAGAGGGGGATCTTGGATTCCCCCTCATCTTTATGGTTGGAAGAGAAGCCTGAGGTCAGACATGACCTTTGGAAAGGAGAACGGACGATGGCTGCGATTGCAACACCACACCCGACGAATCCAACGCCTGAAAAAAAGACGAACCACCGCACGATTGCGGCGCTGATGTCGATCATTCCAGGAGTAGGACAACTATACAATAAACAGTTCCTTAAAGGCGCGACGTTTTTCGTCGTCGTACTATCATATTTTCTCGTCAACTTTGAACTGTTCTTCAAAGGAGCCGGAAATGGTCCTGGCGATCGCGGAGCGATCTGGGGCTTGATTACACTCGGTGAGGTACCAGGCGTAAGAGGGGATCACTCGATCTTTCTAATGGTCGAGGGCATCATTGCCTTGATTTTACTTATCTTTGGTATTGCCATTTACGTCTGGAACTTTATCGATGCGTATCGAATCGGTAAGTTACGTGACATGAACCTTGAAGTACCTTCCTTAAAGATGCAACTACGGAACTTCCGCGATAATGGATTCCCGTATGCGATGTTGATTCCTTCATTAGTACTTTTAGTATTCACGGTCGTCTTACCGTTAATCTTTACTTTCTTGATTGCTTTTACGAACTATAAGTTCAACAACTCGCCTCCTGCAAAGCTGGTCGACTGGATCGGGATTCAAAACTTCTTGAACATCTTTACGGTTGATATTTTCCGTGACACGTTCGTCAGCGTTCTTGGTTGGACGCTTGTCTGGACCGTTGCTTCGACGACAGGTGTCATCGCGATCGGTATCGGACTTGCAGTCTTGCTTAACCAAAAAGGACTCAAAGGGAAACGGTTCTTCCGTTCCATCTTAATCCTGTCATGGGCAGTACCAGCCTTCATCACGATTTTGATCTTCCGCTCGATGTTGAATGAGACATTCGGTGTCTTCAATACGACATTGTTACCAGCGATTGGTCTCGATAATGGTATCGAGTGGATGACAGATCCAACGTATACGAAGCTTGCTTTGATCGGGATTCAGTGGTGGTTAGGTTTCCCGTACATCATGACACTGACGACGGGGATCTTGCAGTCGATTCCAGAGGATCTCTATGAAGCGGCGACAATTGACGGGGCAACTTCAGGCGAGAAATTCCGCTTGATCACATTGCCGATGATTCTTTTCGCAACAGCACCGATCTTGATTACGCAGTATACGTTCAACTTCAATAACTTCAATATCATCTACCTCTTCAACAACGGTGGACCGGCAGTACCTGGTCAATCGGCTGGTGGAACGGATATCTTGATTTCGTGGATTTACAAATTGTCGCTTGGCTCGAACCCGCAGTATGGATTTGCAGCAGCGATCACGCTTGTGTTGTCGTTCTTCATCATGACGATTGCCGTCATTCAGTTCAAGCGTTCAAAATCATTCAAAGATGAGGATATGATCTAATATGAGAAAACAAAACCGAATCAACATGGCGTTGTCATATCTCATTTTGACGATCGCCTCCATCATTATCGTTTATCCACTCCTTTGGGTTGTTGGTACTTCACTTAACCCAGGGAAAAGTATTACATCGGATATCTTTCCAAGTAATCCGACTTTGATTCACTACTTCGATTTGTTTGATCCATCAAAAACGGATTATGGCATGTGGTATTTAAACACAATCAAGATTGCCGTCATCACGATGGTCGTCTCCGTCGCTCTAATCACGTTAACAGGATACATTTTTTCACGCTATCGCTTCGTCGGTCGGAAAAATTCACTAATCCTATTCCTCGTGTTGCAGATGGTACCGCAATTCGTTGCCATTATTGCGATTTATGTCTTGCTTAATATGTTAGAATTGTTTGATACGCATCTGGCGCTCATCCTACTCTACTCGGGTGGCGCGATTCCAATGAATACGTATCTTGCAAAAGGATATTTCGATACGATTCCAAAAGAACTCGATGAGGCGGCACGGATGGATGGTGCCGGTCACTTACGAATCTTCTGGCAAATCATCTTACCGCTCGCAAAACCGATGGTCGCCGTCATCGCGTTGTTCAACTTCATGGCACCATTCAACGACTTCATTTTAGCATCGCTCGTCCTGCGTTCTCCTGAGAAACAGACACTTGCGGTCGGGTTGTACAACATGGTGTCAGAGCAGTTCGACAATAACTTCACGTTATTTGCGGCAGGTGCCGTATTATCAGCAGTTCCAATCGTTCTTCTTTTCTTCGCATTCCAGCGTTTCTTCGTTTCTGGTTTGACAGCTGGTGGAACGAAAGGATAATCATAAGGGGGAAATCAGCGGCATGAGACGAGGCATAATGCTTCTCCTCTTGCCGCTTCTCTTGTCTATCGGACTTCAACCGATGATCGGGGAAGCAGCAAGTTGGGAAAAAGAACGGATGTATTTCATCATGGTTGATCGGTTCGAGAACGGAGACCCGAGTAATGACCGAGAGGCGGATCCTGAGAATCCAAAAGCCTTCCAAGGTGGAGATTTAGCAGGGGTGACGAAACGTCTTGATTACATCAAGAAAAAAGGCTTCACATCAATTTGGTTAACACCAATCTTCAAGAACCGTCCAAATGGGTATCATGGATACTGGACGGATGATTATTACGAGATTGATCCGCACTTCGGAACAAAGAAAGAGTTCAAGCGTCTCGTCAAGGAAGCGCATGACCGAGATATCAAGGTCGTCCTTGATCTTGTCGTCAATCACTTAGGACCGAATCACCCAATGGTCAAAGAAAAACCGGATTGGTTTCATAAAAACCAACCGATCATGAACTGGAATAATGCGTCGGAAGTCGAAAATAATTGGTTATTTGATTTACCAGACTTCAACACGGAAAATCCTGAAGTTGTGAATTACTTAATTGATGTTGCGAACTACTGGGTCGATGAAACGGGTATAGACGGATACCGGCTCGATACGGTTCGCCATGTGCCAGCCGCATTTTGGAAAACATTCATTCCTGCAGTAAAGGAAAAGCATCCAAACTTATTCTTACTGGCTGAAGTGTTTGACGGAGATCCGCGAAAAATTGCCTCCTATTCAAAATTAGGCTTTGATTCCGTCACGAATTTCCCGTTTTATTATGGAGTTAAGGACCAGTTTGCCCGCAAAAATGGTTCAGCGGAAGAACTCGATTCAGTTTATAATCGAGATACTACGTTTAATCCGAATGCTAAAGGACTTGCAACTTTCGTTGACAATCATGATGTCAAACGTTTCATCACGGAAGCGAAGATTGGTGGCGCAAAAGAAGAGGAGCGTCAACTTCGATTAGCGCTGTTTGCACTCTATGCTGCTCCAGGTATGCCAATCGTCTACCAAGGAACAGAGGTAGCGATGCCAGGCGGTGAGGATCCCGGAAACCGGATGATGATGACATTTGATCAAAACAAGAAGATGCAACAGTACGTAAAAACGTTGAATGAGATGCGCGAGGACTACCCAGCGTTTGCCACAGGGAAGCAACGCTTGATCGCAAAAACGGATCATATGGCGGTCTACTCACGGGAAACCAAACAACAACAAGTCGTTTATGCGATTAATCTTGGGGAGAAAAAAACGAGCTTACGTGTATCTGCGAAAGAAATCGGTAATGATCAGCGTTTGAGAGGTCTTTTATTCTCAGACTTGGTGCGTCAAGATGGTGACGCATATGAGATCACGCTCGATGCAAGTAGCGCAAATAGCTACGTCATCGAAAAATCACAAGTCAATTGGTGGTCGATCGTCGCAATCGGTGCAATCGCTCCAATTTTAGCGCTCATACTTCTTCTCGTTCACCGTAAACGGATGCAACGTCAAACGAAATAAAATACTTAAGTAGGGGAAATGTGAGGTGAAGGGGATGCAGGTAACAATCAAGGATGTAGCACGGGAGGCAAATGTCGCACCCTCGACGGTATCACGCGTCATCGCGAACAGTTCGCGTATCAGTCAAAAGACGAAAGAACGGGTACGACAGGCGATGGATGAACTCGGATACTATCCGAACGTTCATGCGCGCAGTCTAGCGAATCGGACGACACAAGCGATTGGTCTCGTCATGCCGAGTGCCGCAACAAAAACGCTTCAAAATCCATTCTTTTCGGAAGTCATTCGAGGGATTAGTACAAAAGCGCATCAAAATGGATATTCGCTTTATATGACGACAGGTGTCTCGGAAGAAGAGGTGTACGAAGGTGTCGTCTCGATGGTTCAGGGTCGCCGCGTCGATGGTGTCGTCGTTCTTTATTCCCGAACGGATGATAAAGTCGTTCAATTTTTGCAAGACTCGAAGTTCCCGTTCGTCGTCGTCGGGAAACCATTCAGTGATTCGTCGCACGTCACGTATGTCGATACGGATAATTATCTGGCAGGTCGAGAGGTAACGAAGTATTTGCATCAACTCGGACACGAGTGCATCGCATTCGTAGGTGGCGCACAGGACTTAGCCGTGACGCAAGAGCGTGTCGGCGGATACAAGACGGCTCTCATGGAAGAGGGCATTCCAATTCAAGAGTCTTATATTGTCAGCGCACCATTTATGACGACAGGAGGGGCTGAAGCAGTCAAACGACTAATGTCACTTGAACACCCACCGACCGCTGTCGTTGTCAGTGACGACATGATGGCACTTGGTGTCATGAGTACGCTCAATGAGATGGGCATCAGTGTACCAAATCAAATGGCTGTCGTCAGTTTCAATAACTTGTTCATCGCAGAATTCTCAAGTCCACCGTTGACTTCTGTCGAAATCAATATCTTTGGACTTGGCTTTGAAGCAACGAATTGTTTGATTGAACAAATCAATGAAGATGCGACGCCTTATGGGAAACGCGTCATTGTCCCACACTATCTTGTCGTCCGTCAGTCTTGTGGCGGAAAATCCGAAGCATGAAACGAAAGTCTATGTTTAAACCGACGGGTTTAATCATAGACTTTTTTTGATGCAAGAGACATCTATTCCTAGTAAAAGGAAGCGGTTGCAGAAAAAGAAATTTATTTTCGTGCAAACGATTGCATTGAAGCTTTTTATGTGTACAATAAAGAATGTAGAGTACAGATGAAACGCTTACATGATCAGGCTAGCTGACATGTTTAGCATAAAAGGAGCGACTTGACGATGAAACGACTTTTTGAGGTCAATGAGTGGAAAATTACAGAGCTTGGTTTTCATCCAGAAGATAATCGACTAGCAGAATCGATGACATCGATCGGAAACGGTCATATGGGAATGCGCGGTACATTTGAAGAAGAGTACACAGGGGATACACATCAAGGCATGTATGTCGCAGGTGTTTATTATCCAGATAAGACACGTGTTGGTTGGTGGAAAAATGGTTATCCGGAATACTTCGCGAAAGTACTCAATGCTGTCAATATCATGGGCTTAAAAGTATCCGTTAATGGAAAAGCAGTTGATTTGAACACGTGGGAAGTCGTCGACTTCAAACGCGAACTCGATATGCAACACGGTGTGTTGTCACGGACGATGCTGTTGAAACATGGGGAAGAGGAAATAAAAGTTGAATCCAAACGTTTCTTCTCGATTGTCGATAAAGAAATCGCAGCCTTGCAATATACGGTAACACCTGTCAATTTCGAAGCAGAGATCATCATTGAATCGTATCTCGATGCGGATGTTGAGAATGAAGACTCAAACTATGATGAGAAGTTCTGGCTTCCCGTTGAACACGGAATCGAAGAGCGTTTTGGTTACGTCACGTCGAAGACGAAAAAGCTTGATTGGCATGTGACAGCAGCTATGATCACGGATGTCGAAGGCGCACGTTGTGAAGTCGTTGACGGCAATACGCAGTATGTCGCGAATCGTTTTACGAAACAAGCAGTAGTCGGAGAAGGTGTCACTGTCGAGAAATTCGTTGCGCTCGTAACGAATCGTGACTATGACATCGACGCATTATTGGAACAAGCGATGAAACGGGTTCATACCGCTTTCGAATCCGGATTTGATACATTACTTGCGACACATGAAGCAGCGTGGTTGCATCACTGGGAAGAAGCAGACGTGAAGATTGAAGGAGATGTCGAAGCACAACAAGGGATTCGATTTAATATCTTCCATATGTTCCAGACATACACAGGCGAAGATTCACGCCTCAACATTGGACCGAAAGGATTCACGGGCGAAAAGTATGGCGGTGCGACGTATTGGGATACAGAAGCGTACTGCTTGAACTTCTACCTCGCGACGTCGAAGCCGGAAGTGGCTTGGAACCTACTCAAATATCGACATAATCAATTACCGCAAGCAAAAGAAAACGCGGATAAGAATGTCGGGATGAAGGGGGCGCTTTATCCAATGGTGACGATGAATGGAGAAGAGTGCCACAACGAGTGGGAAATTACGCATGAGGAGATTCACCGGAACGGCGCGATTGCGCATGCGATTTATAATTACACGAACTACACGGGGGACACGTCGTATCTCGGACAATACGGATTTGAAGTGTTAGTCGAGATTGCTCGTTATTGGGCAAGCCGTGTCAATTACGTCGCGCATAAGGACGTCTACATGATTCTTGGCGTGACGGGACCAAACGAATACGAGAACAACGTCAACAACAACTGGTATACGAACCTGATTGCGGCATGGTGTCTCGAATATACGCAGACCGTCCACCGTCATTTGGCACAAGAAGAGCCAGAACGTCTGCAAGAACTCATGCATCAATTAGCGTTGACGGATGAGGAACTGGCGAAGTGGGCAGATATCGACGCGAAGATGTATTATCCAAAAGATGAAGCAGCTCCTGGTATCTTCATGCAACAGGATGGCTTCATGGATAAGGAACAAATCTTGATCGCTGAACTCGATCCAAAACATCTTCCGCTGAACCAGAATTGGTCTTGGGACCGGATCCTTCGCTCTGTCTTCATTAAACAGGCAGATGTCCTGCAAGGTCTCTACTTCTTGACGGATCGCTTCAGTCTAGAAGAGAAGAAAGCGAACTTCGATTTCTATGAACCACGTACGGTTCACGAATCATCATTATCTCCATGTATCTACTCGATCATTGCAGCGGAAGTCGGCTATGAGGAAAAGGCAGTTGAATTGTACCAACGTTCGGCACGACTTGATCTCGATAACTACAACAATGATACAGAAGACGGATTACACATCACGTCGATGGTTGGATCTTGGATGTCGATCGTCCATGGATTCGCTGGATTACGGGTAGCGAACGATACGTTGTCCTTTAAGCCGATGTTGCCAAAAGGCTGGACGAGCTATGCGTTCCGGATGCAGTGGCGCGGTCATCATATCCATGTCCATGTTCAGCCAAACGCCGTCGAAATCACTCAGACGGAAGGCGAAGCATTCAGCTTAAACGTTCATGGAACGACTGTAGAAGTTCCGGCAGGAGGAAATATTACGGTGCCTGCTTCGATGACAGTATAAATACGATGAAAAAGAACTGATGCCAAGTCAGTTCTTTTTTTGTGTAAAACGAATTAGAGGACACCTTTGTCACAAATGAAAACGCCATCATGAAAAAGAACATCAATCTTTGGAAATCTTGACTATCCGACGACATTTGAATGTGCTAAAGTGTTTCAAGATAGTTATGAATGAGAGGAGAACGGCATGTGACAGCAGTAGTAAAGGAAAGTATGTTAAAAGTGATCGTGGCTACGATCGGAGGATTCGTCATTGCCGTTGCCATGAACTGGTTTTTGATTCCAAGTGGTGTTTATTCGACTGGATTTACAGGACTTGCCCAAATCTTGACGCAAGTTCTTCAAAATACAGCGTTTGCGTTTGGTGAAAACGTTTGGTTCTTAGCGCTGAACTTACCTTTGATCGTGCTTGCATGGATCATGTTAGGTCGGAGTTTTACAATCGTCACGTTGATTTCGGTTCTGGCAACGACAATTTTTATTGGTCTTATTCCTCAATATGCTGTCATACCAGGTGATCAGACACTGAATGCAGTGTTTGGAGGGGTCTTGCTTGCGATTGGTACCGGTATCACGATTAAATTCGGTGCTTCAACGGGTGGGTTTGATATCGTCGCCCTCATCTTTGCCCGTTTCTCCGATCGCAGTGTCGGCTTATATCTGTTCGTCTTGAACTTTTTGATCGCATTATTAGCAGGTGCGTTGTTCGGCTGGTCGACTGCCTTATATACGATCGTCTTCATCTACGTGACTTCTAAGGTCGTCGATGAGATTCATACAAGTAACCAACGCTTGACGATTTTTATTGTCACGAATCATGCGGATGACATCACGACGGCTCTGCATCAGCACATCATTCGTGGAATCACGCAGATTCCTTCGATCGGTACGTATTCACGAGCTGAGAAAGCGACGTTGATGATGGTCATTGAGCGTCACGAATTGCGGGATATCGAACGGATTTGTCGGGAAGCGGACGAGACAGTATTCATCAACGTCGTCGCGACGGACTCGGTCGTCGGATACTTCCGAAAAGGATAATGAAAAAGGCACTTGCTCTGCGATATGCAGCAAGTGCCTTTTCGTATCTCTTCATGCGAGTCCTAAGACATGTTTTAAATAGTACGCGATACCATCGTCCTCGTTTCGCTTCGTCGTGCCATTTGCCAGGTGTTTTAAGGCAGGGATGGCGTTTCCCATTGCAACACCATGACCAGCATACTCGATCATTTCCAAATCATTTTCCTCATCACCAAACGCGACGATCTGTCGGGAATCAATCCCGAGATGATGCGCGATGTGAGCAAGACCGATCGCCTTACTTGTACCTTTTCGCATCACTTCGACCATGAATTCAGGTTTTACCCATTGACGATTAAGTACTGTCTCAGCATGGACACCGGATAGTTCGGAACGAATCTCATCGACATGTTCTCCTTTAGCATGAATCAAAAGTGACGTTGGTTCGTGAAGAAGTACTTTTCGTAAATCTCCTGTTGTGACAGACAAGGCATGATCGGTATAAAATTCGTAGATACCGACTGGATCATATTGAAAATAGACATGATCCGTGACTTCACAAACGATATTTTGTGTCTTTGTTTCAGCGACGGATTCCAAAATATGTTGGACGGTCTTGAGTGGAATTGGATGGTGCTGGACTTCAAAATGAACATTCTGCGGGTGATGGACGAGACCACCGTTAAAATTAACGATCGGTGTCGTTAATCCAAGCTGTTCGTAATATTTTCGAGCGTGACGGAACGGTCGTCCTGTCGCAATGACGACTTCGTGACCGTTTGCACGTGCACGTTGAAGCGCAGCGATGTTCGCCACACTGATCGTTTTATCATCCTTTAAAAGGGTGCCGTCGAGATCGACAGCAATTAAGTGACGAGTCATGATGAAATCCTCCGCTTTCTTTTCGTTAGTTCTACTGTAGCATACGAAGTGACAGTCGCCTGTATGAATTGATGAAGTTTTTCAAGGAAAAGAAAGCGTTTGAAAAAAACGGAGAAAGGCTGTTGCTTAGATTAAAAAATGGTATACTACAAATCGTAGGACAACACTATAGTACGTTATGGAAACGGAGGGGAAATCATGCGTTTTCTCGTTACATTCTTTTGGTCATTCTTACTCGTGAACACAGCCGTGTTCATCGTATCAGCGGTTGATGCAGTATCGTATAGCTTTGGATTCGCGACAGCGATGTCTGTCGTCACTTCACTTGTCGTCTTCGCACTCGATGCCGTCAATGAAGATTTAGGTCTTGGTCAAGGGACTAAGGCAGAATAAGGAAAAGCGAGATATCGTCACTTGGACGATAGGCTCGCTTTTTGTCTTAAGGAGGAATGAGCGATGATCGTTATCGAACAGGTCATGTGGCAACAGATGCCGCAAAATATCTACATAGCAGGAAATCAGATCATCGGAATCGGTTCCTATACCATAGATGAAGCACTGATTACACACCGGATTGATGGTCGCGGCAAACGGCTAGTTCCCGGATTCATCGACGGACACTTACATCCGATCGGTGGAGGTGGAGAAGGTGGATTTGCCACGCGAACGGCTCCGTTGACTGTTCGTGATATATTCGAAGGCGGTGTCACGACAGTCGTCGGATTGCTCGGAACAGATGGCTGGACGCGAACCGGAATTGATCTACTGGCACACATACGAGGATATGCCGCATCCGGTATTCGTCCCTTTCTCTTGAGCGGAAGTTACATGGTGCCACCCGTCTTCCTGACACATTCGACAGGGCATGATATCGTCCTCATCAATGAAGTGATTGGCATCGGAGAGATTGCCATCAATGATCACCGATCGACACAGCCGACTGCCCATGAACTCGCGCGGTTAGCATCAGAGGCTCGAATCGCCGGCATGGTCAAAGGCGTGTCGGGAACGATGAACGTCCACATCGGAGACGGGAAACAAGGGCTTGATTTATTACATGAAGTGATTGAAACGACTGATATTCCAATAGGGCAATTTCTCCCGACGCATATCAATCGGAGTGAACGGATTTTTGAGGCGGGACTCGCTTGGGCGAAACAGGGCGGACGAATCGATTTCACGACGTGTACGACAGAAAGCTTCGTTGATGAAGGAGAGATTCCGGCAGGGCAGGCTGTTGCCCGTGCTCTAGCAGCGGGAATCCCACCCGAGCAGATCACGATGTCGAGCGACGCTGGTGCAAGTCTTCCGGCGTTTGATGATGCAGGTCGATTAGTGCGAATCGATACAGGAAAACCATCTTCCTTGATGCAAGCCGTGCGCGATGCAGTAGAGCATGGTGTTGCTTTTGATCAGGCAATTTCGACGATCACGCGACATGTCGCGGATGCATATGGCGTTCCGGGTGGGCAGGTAGCGACCGGAGAACGTGCTGATCTGTTACTGATTGATGACGCTTTGCAAATCGATACGATTCTTGCGAATGGTCATGCTATAATGATTCAGAAAAAATGGCTTATACCAGAATGACGGAGGGATAGACGTGTCAAAGAAGTCGAAACGAAAAAACACGAAAAAACCGCAATCCAAAGCGAACTGGATTACAGCGGGAGTCATTGCCTTGATCGTATTGGTTGGGGGATTACTGCTCGTCTTCACGGATCGTGATGATTCCGCATCGAAGAATGGCAATCTAACAGCTACACAAGTCTCGGATAAAGTAAAATCCGGTGACGAATTCTATACGTATTTCTATCAAACGGGATGCGTGCACTGCGAAAAAGTAAAACCATATCTTGTTCCGCTTGGTGAAAAACAAGACATTCCGTTCGAACAAATCGATCTTGCTTTCGAACAGTCAGCTTGGGACACGTTTGGCATCGAGGGTACACCGACGGTCGTTCATTTTAAGGACGGTAAGGAAGTCGGACGGGTAGCTGGTGAACAAACAGAAGACAGCTATAAAGAGTTCTTTGCTGGAAAAGAAGTAAAGGATTCAAAAGAAGAATCGTCCGGTGATCTCAATGATTAAAAAATGGTTCTACTCTCGCGTGTTCGAGTTAAATGGACACCCGCTTGTTGCCAAACAACTGAAACGGTTTGCGATGAGCCGGGTCAGTCGTCCGTTCATCGGTCCGTTCGTTCGGGCATATGATTTGAATATGGCAGAAGCGACTCGGAATTTAGAAGCGTATTCGAGTTTACATGACGTTTTCATTCGTCATGTCAAACCGGAAATGCGACCAATTGATCAATCAGAAGGCGCATTCGTCAGTCCGTGTGACGGTATGTTGTCTGTCGTTGACGACTTGACGGCTGATAGCCGCTTTACCGTCAAAGGACAATCGTATACGGTATCAGAGTTACTCGGTTCCCATCACGAGGCGCAACAATATGTCGGGGGACGTGTGATGATCTTTTACTTGAGTCCGCAAAACTACCACCGTGTCCATGTACCGATGGACGGAACGATCCGGACCAGTTATACGCTCGGTCGGGATTCGGCACCGGTGAATGAGATCGGTCTCACACATGCGCTTCGTCCATTGACACGGAACTATCGTCGCGTGACACGTATCGTCCAAGGAAAACATGCACTTGAACATGTCATGGTCGGTGCACTCAACGTCAACTCAATCGTTCGGACAAACGAAGCAAAGGAACTTCGTCGAGGAGATGAGTTCGGATACTTTTCTTTCGGTTCAACGGTCGTCCTGATCTGTCCGAAAGATGCATTGACATTAGATACACAAGCGATTGGACCAGTTTTAATGGGGCAACGCCTCGGACAATGGCATTCATGAGAGCGAGGCGCCCGTTCAGGGCGTCTCCTTACGTTTAGGAGGAATGAATCATGCCGGCAATGGCATTAGCAGAAATCGGAAGTACACAGGTCCAGACATATATCGCACTTATCATTTTTTTAGTGACCTATGGCTTCATCATCAGTGAAAAAGTAAGCCGGGCGATCGTCGCTCTACTCGGAGCGCTCGCGATGGTCATCGTCGGCATTGTGGATCTCGAGACTGCATTATTTGAATACATCGAGTGGGGAACAATCGTCTTATTAATTGGGATGATGATTCTCGTTACGATTGCCAATCAATCTGGATTGTTTGAATATATTGCGATTCGTGCAGCGAAGACAACAAAAGGCGACCCAATCAAAGTGTTGATTCTATTATCCGCATTGACGGCACTTGGATCTGCCTTTTTGGATAACGTCACGACAGTCTTATTGATTGTCCCAATCACTTTCTCGATTACAAAGATACTTAAAATCGCGCCGTTTCCGTTCTTGCTCGCCGAAGTATTATTTGCGAACATCGGTGGGACGGCGACCTTGATTGGCGATCCACCGAACATCATGATCGGTGCCGCGAATCCACACTTAACGTTCAATGCCTTTTTGCTGAATCTTGCACCGATCATCCTGATCATTACGGTCGTGACGATCGGCATTCTGTACTTCGTCTTCCGGAAGCAACTGCATGTCGAGGCAGAAGATCGACAAAAATTGATGGAAATCGATGAAAAGAGTTATATTGTCAGTCGAAAACTCGTCACGCGGAGTAGTGTCGTACTCGTTAGTACGATTGCACTCTTCGTATTGCATCCGATGCTTGATCGAATCGGACTCCATCTCGAAGCACCAGCGATCGCAATTCTTGGAGCGACCGTCCTGATGTTGCTAACGATTGAAAACGATCATCAGCTAGAAGGAATCTTTGCACGTGTTGAATGGACGACGATTTTTTTCTTCGCCGGACTATTTGTACTTGTTGGTGGAATTCAGGAAGCCGGTATCATTCGATATCTTGCGGAGAAGACGATTGATTTGACAGGCGGTGACATTCAGACGACAGCAACTGCTGTTCTTTGGTTGTCCGGTATCGCGAGTGCGACGATTGACAACATTCCGTTTGTCGCGACAATGATCCCGCTCATCAATGATGTCGCTGCTGGGATCGGACTTACACCAGCAGATGCGAAAGTGGATGTTTTATGGTGGTCCCTCGCACTCGGTGCATGTCTCGGTGGTAACGGGACATTGATCGGTGCATCGGCAAACGTCATTGTCGCGGGTCTTGCGACACGACAAGGTGAAAAATTCACCTATATGCGCTTTTTGATTTACGGAGCACCGATCACGATTGTGACGTTGATCCTATCCCAACTCTATTTGTGGATTCGGTATTATTAAGAAAACGGGAGGTTCGCCTCCCGTTTTCTTTTGTGCGTCGCTCTTGCTACCTGATTGTGCTATAATCGAACGATAAGAGCATAACTGTTTCTTAAACTTAACTATAGAGCTAGACCATTATCTGGAGGTTTTATTCTTGTTCAAACGACTTTATCCGAAACATTTCGTGGCTTCGATCTACGATATCGACCTTGAAATGCTCAAACGAAACGGTGTTAAAGCTATTTTGACCGATCTTGATAATACGCTCGTCGCATGGAATATCGCAGATGCTCCAGACGAATTGGTTGCTTGGCTGGATATGGTGAATAATCAATATGGTTTTGACGTCATCATCGTATCGAACAATAACGGAGACCGCGTTAAGAAGTTCGCGGATCCACTCGGACTGCATTATATTGCGCCTGCTCGAAAACCGCTTCCTATCGGGTTTAAACGGGCATTGACGGAATTCGGCTATCACGCGAAAGAAGTCGTCTTCTTAGGAGACCAACTCTTCACGGATGTACTCGGTGCAAACTCCGTTGGAATCGAAGTCATCCACGTTCAACCCGTCGTTAAGACGGACGGTGTCGTCACGAAATTCAATCGCCTGATGGAACGTGTCATTTTCCACCGGATGAAACGCAAAGGAATCTATAAATTGACACAACGCGTCAAGGAAGATCCTTCTGCACTGAAGCATCCGATCGAAACACTTCGTCAGGATAAGCAACAATAACCCTGTCAGATCGGTAGATGAAAGGGAAGGCAGTAGTCGCAACATGTACGGCGAGAGGTCGGAAGTTACGCTCTTGGAGTAGCGAGCAGGGCGCTACGGTGAAAAGAGAAGGGAAATCATTCCCGCATGCGGCTCAACATAATATGATCGAAGAAATCCACTGCGCTGGTTGTGGTGTCGCCATTCAAACGGAAGACACAAAAGCACCAGGATACGCACCTAAATCTGCACTTGATCGTGAAATGGTCATTTGCCAACGTTGTTTTAAATTAAAGCACTACAATCAAATTCAAGATGTATCTTTATCGGACGATGATTTCGTTAAAATCTTAGACGGAATTGGTCAAAAAGATGCACTTGTCGTTAAAATCGTTGATATCTTCGATTTTAATGGAAGCTGGTTACCGGGATTACATCGGTTCGTCGGAAAAAATGATGTCTTACTCGTCGGGAACAAAGCCGATTTATTACCGAAGTCACTGAATCCGAACCGTCTCATGAACTGGATGCGTCAAGCATCGAAAGAACTTGGATTACGTCCAGTTGACGTTCATCTGATCAGTGCGAAAAAAGGTCACGGGGTCGATGAACTTGCTGAGAAAATCGATTATTATCGAAAAGGACGCGACGTCTATGTCGTTGGTTGTACAAATGTCGGGAAATCGACCCTGATCAACCAAGTCATCAAACGTTTCGGTGAAGAGGATGAGGCCGTCATCACGGTCAGTCACTTCCCAGGAACGACACTAGATTTAATCGACATCCCACTTGACGATAACTGTAACCTATATGATACACCGGGGATCATTAATCATCACCAAATGGCTCACTACGTTGATGCGAAGGACTTGAAGCTGATCACACCGAAAAAAGAGATCAAGCCGCAAGTCTTCCAAATCCATCCGCAACAGACGCTCTTCTTTGGAGGTCTTGCGCGATTGGACTATATGGAAGGGAACAAGCGTTCATTCGTCATCTATATGTCGAACGAATTGAAAGTTCACCGGACGAAGCTTGAAAAAGCAGACGATCTATATGCGAACCATAACGGTGAGCTGTTGTCTCCGCCGAACGAAAAGACGCGTGAGATGCTACCTCCGCTCGTCCGTCATGAATTCAGTCTTCGCGACAACATGAAGACGGATATCGTCTTCAGTGGACTCGGGTGGGTTGCGGTTCATGGAAAAGGTGGACGTGTCGCTGCTTATGCCCCGAAAGGTGTCGCTGTATCTTTACGTGAGGCGCTCGTCTGATGCGCTTTGCCGTCATCGGTCATCCGATTGCCCATTCACTTTCACCTGAGCTGCATACAGCTTGGCTGGAAGCGGCTGGGCTTTTCGGCTGTTATGACCTTATCGATGTAACGGAGCATGAATTGCCACGAATCATTACGAAATTACGTACGCATCAGCTAGATGGAATCAATGTGACGATTCCCCATAAGACAGCAATCATTCCGTACCTGGATCGGCTGGAGCCGGCAGCTCAAAAAGCGGGTGCCGTCAACACGGTATACTGGAAGAATGGGCAGTTGATTGGTGCGAATACAGATGGAATCGGATTCGTCCGTGCGTTGACAGAACGTCGTCCGTCATTTCAAAAGACACTTGTCCTTGGTGCGGGCGGTGCAGCACGAGGAATCATTGCTGCGCTACCGGGAGATGTGACGCTCACGAACCGCACAGAAGAACGCTCTAGGGTGGTTGCCGATGAATTCGGAACACACGTTTTACCATGGCACGAAACATTTGATTTAACGAGTTACGACGTCATCATCAATACGACCTCTGTCGGGATGGCGCCACATGTCGAAGCACGTCCGATTGAATTGACAGAGACGAACGCTTTGATTTGTGATATTATTTATCGACCGACGCCGACCCGTCTATTACGTGAAGCGACTGAAAAAGGTCTCGACACACTCGACGGCGTCCCGATGTTCGTCTTACAAGCGGCTGAAGCATTTGAACGTTTCACCGGACAAGCACCTGATCTCGCACTTGGCGAGCAGGTGATACGAAAGCAATTGGAGGAATTTTAATCATGTTAACAGGTAAACAAAAACGTTTTTTACGCGCGACAGCTCACGATTTAAACCCGATTTTCCAAGTCGGTAAAAATGGAGTCGGTGAAGCGATGTGCGCTGATTTGATGGATGCGCTCGAAAAGCGGGAGCTCTTGAAAGTACAAGTACTACAAAATTGTGCGGACGCACCAAAGGATGTCGCACAAGAACTCGTCGCAGGAACGAATGCTGAACTCGTTCAAGTCATCGGAAAAGTCATCGTTCTCTATAAAGAATCAAAAGAGAACAAGACGCTCGAATTGCCACGATGAAAATCGGACTGATGGGCGGAACGTTCGACCCTCCGCATATCGGTCATCTCCTGATTGCCGAACAAGCGCAGGAACAACTCGAACTTGATGCGGTCTGGTTTTTACCAGCAAATGTACCACCGCATAAACAACGTACTGTCACAGACGCAACTAAGCGTCTCCGTCTTGTAGAAGAAGCAATTGCATTGAACCCTGCCTTCTCTGTCTCTGCGATTGAATTTGAGCGAAAAGAACCTTCCTATACGTATGATTCGATTCGTGCACTCAAGCACCGATACCCAGAGCATGAGTTTCTGTTTCTAATCGGCGCAGATTCACTCGTTAGTCTCGATACGTGGTATCAAGCTGAACGGTTATACGAGGAAGTCGTCTTTGGTGCCGTCGCTCGACCGGGAAGTCGGTATTTGATTCCGCGTGGTGCCCGTGTGAAAGCGGTCGATATGCCATTATTAGAAATTTCTTCGACGGATATCCGGCAACGGGTCGCGCGCGGACGGAGCATTCGCTACCTTGTACCGGAAGCCGTTCGACAACGGATTGAGGAGTGGAATCTATATGCGCCTTGAAGAAGCACGTCAAATCATTGAAAACACATTGCCTGAGCGACGCTATGTGCATACGTTAGGTGTCGTCGAGACGGCACGACACTTGGCTCTTAAATATGGTGTTGACGAAGAAGAAGCAACACTTGCTGCCATGCTCCATGATTATGCAAAATACCGCGATACGAATGAGATGCGTTCGATTGCCGTCGAATTGAATCAACGGATCTTACTTGACTATGATGACGAACTACTTCATGCGCCAGTGGGTGCGGAGCTTGTGCGTCGAGAACTTGGTCTTGATTCAGACGTGATTTATCAGGCCATCGCGAATCATACAACAGGGGCACCTGGTATGCCGTTACTTGATCAAATCATCTTCGTCGCGGATGCGATTGAGCCGAATCGTAGTTATTCGGGTGTCGAAGCGCTTCGTGAAGTAGCCGAGCAGGATTTGACGGACGCCGTCATCGCAACACTCAGTCAGACGATTCATTTTTTATGTACAAAACAAGCTATCATCTTTCCGCGAACGATTGAGACCTATAATGCCTTCGTCGCGGCCAAACGAAAGGGGACCGTCCTATGACAGTCGAACAAGAATTACAATTAATCGTAAATGCCATCGACGATAAACGTGCTGAAGATATCGTCGTCCTGAATATGTCGAGCATCTCACCAGTTGCCGACTATTTCGTCATCTGTGAAGGAAATTCAGAAAAACAAGTACAGGCGATCGCGCGTGAACTCAAAGAAGTCGCGCACGAACATAACCTGCCGATCAAACGCCTCGAAGGATTCGATGCGGCACGTTGGGTGTTGGCGGATCTTGAAAACGTCGTTGTTCATGTCTTCCACCGTGACGATCGTGATTACTATAACCTCGAAAAACTATGGGCAGATGCTCCAAAGGTTGAAGTCGAGGTCAACTAATGGCATACGAACAGTTCGCCTACATCTATGATGAATTGATGCAAGACGTCCCTTACGATCAATGGGTTGACTGGGTCAAAGCATACGTTCCGATTGGAAGTACAATTGCTGATATCGGATGTGGAACGGGTACGGCGACGCTTGCATTAGCAGCCCACTATGAGATGCTCGGGATCGATTTATCTGAAGAGATGCTCGAAGTCGCGCAGGAAAAAGCGATGGAAGAAGGATTGACTATTCAATTCTGGGCGCAAGACATGCGCGAAATCGAATTGCCGACACCTGTCGATGCCGTGACGATCCTATGCGACTCCTTGAATTATCTCCAGACGGAAGAGGATGTCAAACAGACGTTTACACATGTAGCAGCGATTCTAAAGGAGGGTGGACGTCTCTTATTTGATACACACTCCCCTTACAAAATGGAGACGCTGTTCAATGGGAAGACGTACGCGACACATGCGGAACAAAGCTCGTATATCTGGTTCGCGGATCCTGGTGAAGCGCCGCTTTCTGTCGTCCATGAACTGACATTCTTCATCGAGGAGGAGGATGGTCGCTATGAGCGTGTCGATGAAACGCATCATCAGCGGACGTATCCTCCGGCACAATACGTAACATGGTTACGCGAAGCCGGATTCCGGGTTCTCGCGGTCACAGGCGATTTTGGACCGGACGCTCCTTCTGAGACAGTCGAGCGGATCTTCTTCGTTGCCGAAAAAATGTAAAAGTGATTTCATCCGTCTTCTTTTAGCGATACACGTTCGTGTTGCTTGAAGGAGACGGATTTTTTTGTTCGTGAAACAGATGCTAATTCAAAGTAACGGTATGGATGGTAGGACTTTCATCCGACGAAACACTGCAGGATCGTGCTGTAAAGAATGGTTAGTGCGTATTCCTTCGTTTCCTGAAGTCTGTAGTGACCTGTTAGAGTCGTGGGAAAAGGAGGGATTCGTTTTGACCGTTCCACGTTTGCAACAGATAGCAGGTCTCGTCGTCGTCCTGCTGCTCATCATTTTATTGTTCGTACCATTACCCTCTTGTTCAAATGAAGCGATGGTCGATCAACCGTCCTTAACGGATAAACAACAAGAGGCAAAAGCAGAGCCAGCAGAAAAGGACACCTCGATTCGTGACAAACTCATCATGGTCGACGTAAAAGGAGCAGTAGAAGCGCCTGGACCTTATCAATTCCATTTGGGTGATCGAGTGAAGGATGCAATCGAAAAAGCAAAGACGACTGAAAAAGCCGATATTCGACAAATGAATCTCGCGGCACGTCTCATTGATGGACAGGAAGTCATCGTGCCGGTGAAAAAAGGGAAAGGTCAGCCAAAACCAACGAAACGCTCAAAAGCAGAGATACCGAAAGGATTGATTGACCTCAATGCGGCAACGGCGGAACAGTTGATGGAGGTTCCGGGAATTGGTCCCGCCAAAGCAGAAGCGATCTTAGCCTATCGTGAGGAGAAGGGGGGATTTGCGACATATGAATCACTCGGAGATGTGAAGGGCTTTGGGGAAAAGACGTTAGAATCGCTTAAATCCTACCTGATCGTCTACTGATGCCACTTCATGTGCTGTTCGTCCTCTTACTCATCGTTGCCATCAAAGAATCGATTTGGTGGTTAGTGCTCCTCATGCTCTTCGCTGTCTTGAAATCATGGTCTTTTTCAATCGGTCGTCTCTTTTTTCTGTTCATTCTGAGTTGCCTATTCATCGGAATGGGTCATCTGTCACCTGAACCGCATGACGTCTCGTCTGTTGACATCTTGTCAGGGAAGCGTAATGGGGATCGAATTCGTTATGAGGCAGAGAGTAACGGTCAATCGGTTCTATTGACGGCAACGATTACGGAAGAAGAAACAGGATACGAACGAATCGGGCACTCCTGTCGCGTAAATACGGAACCGCTCGATGTCCGCCAACAATCGAATGCTGGAGGGTTTGATGAACAGCAATTCATGCATACACATCGTTACGCTGGAAAGTGGGAAGTCCGTTCATTTGATTCCTGTCATCGGACACCTGGGTATGCGGCAGAAGGAAGACGGGTACGTGAAGTATGGCTAAAGCGGATCGAAGAATTGTTACCACAAAAGCAAGCATTCTACGTCGAAGCGCTTGTGTTTGGTGAGGATCGACTAATAGATCAAGTGACGCTCGAACGGTTTAAGAAATTCGGCTTATTACATGCAATCGTCATCTCAGGATCACATATCGCTTTTTTAGTATTTAGTTTGCTGTATGTCTTACGAAAAATCAGAATGACAAAAGAAAAACGACTCGATATCGTTCTTATCTTACTGCCGATTTACGGATGGTTGACGGAGTGGAGCCCTCCAGTCACACGAGCTGTTCTTGTCGCGATCATTCTGTTACTCGGTCGTCGTTTCCACAAACCGTTAGATCCGGTGGAGGTCATTGCAGGGGTCGCGGCTTTTCAATTGGCGATTCAACCGACTGTCATTTACGATATCGGATTTCAATTGACGGTCGGACTGACGCTGTTTCTTGTGCTGTCGAGACGACTAATGGGTTCGGTTCGTCGTCCTTGGAACTGGCTGCTGATCAGTGCTTGGGCACAGTTTGGAACACTCCTCTTTTTGCAGGGGATTGAACAGACGACTGTTTCAATTTGGTCGCCATTGTTGAACCTATTGATTGGTAGCTGGATTGAATGGGTGATTCTGCCGGGATCGTTCATTCTCGCGACACTTCCGTTCTTACCGATTCGTTCAACGTTTCAGATCGCGCATCAGTATGCGATTCAATGGATGGATCAAGTGTTACGACTGGCGGAGGATTTACCGTTGGCGATGGTTGCCGTTCCGGCATTTTCTCCGATCGTCTTGACGATCGTCGTTGTCGGAATCGGAATTGCTTGGTTCATTGCTGAGCGGAGATGGTGGGGGCATGTTCTCCCGTTGATCCTTTTACTTGCGGCATGGTGCTACACCGAGTGGCGCGCACCTGAGCAAGTCACGTTTTTAGATGTTGGGCAAGGCGATAGTATCGTGCTTGAGAAAGCAGGAGAGACATTCGTCGTGGATACCGGTGGCGTTTATCAACAAACGACGCATCCACTGCTCCGTCCGTTTGATCCAGGTAGTCATATCGTCGCTCCCTTTTTATTCACACGAGGAGAAGCCGAAATTGACGGTCTGATCGTGACACATGCTGATCACGATCACGTCGGTGGACTTCTAGGTGTACTGCGCCAAGTTCGCGTGAAAACCATTTATTTAGGTGCATATGACAACATGGATGAGAAGCGAAATGATTTGATTCGTTCTATCGAAGCCACTGGAACGCGTGTTGAGTTCGTTCAAAAGGGGCAAACGATTCGTCCTTGGTTACAGGTACTTGCACCAACTGGACGAAAAGAAGAAGAAAACGATCGGTCTATCATATTACTCGCACAGATTGCCAAGCAACGTGTTTTACTGACGGGCGACGCTGGACTAGCAATCGAAGACGAGTTAAAGATTGGTCCGATCGATATTCTAAAAGCAGGTCATCATGGTTCGAACACGTCGACCGGTGAAGAACTCTTACGAAAGACGAATCCGAAGATTGTCATCTTGTCAGTCGGACGAAAAAATCGATACGGGCATCCACATCCGGACGTCCTCGAACGAATCGGGACAGATCGGATCGTCTTTCGAACGGATGAGGACGGGAGTGTAACTTGTTCTTCAGCGGGCTGTGAACCTATGATAAAATAAAAAAACAGCAACCCCCCAAGGTTGCTGTTTTACTGATTATAGACTTAAGAACTTAATTGCGACACCGATGATGAACAAGACTGCGAAGAAGCCGAATGATGCACCAAAACCAACGGCAGAGTCGAGCGCATCGTTGCGTTTTGATTGAATATCGTTCTCGAACGCGTTTTCACTTGGTGGGCGTACTGAATGTGCCATGCTGCATTCCCCCTTAATAGATTCCGCTTCTAGTATAGCGGAATAAAAGAGGATTATCTATGATGAAGTTAAGAACAAACTGTGAAATGTGGTGGGAATGATGAAAACTCCTTGGCTCGTCAACGGAAAATTAGCGAATTTATACTTATTATATGGAACGGAACGACATCTGTTAGAAGAATGGGAACGTGAAATCGTGAAAGCGGCTCTTCCGGACGGAGAACGCTTTGATTATATGAAAATCGATTTGAACGACCAACCGCTTGATGCGGTGCTTGATGAAGCAGAGACGGTGCCATTCTTGAGTGACTACCGTGTCGTCGTTGCAAAACCTGCAACGTTTCTGACAGGAGCAAAAGATAAAAAACAACATAACCTCGAACGGTTAGCAGATTATATCCTACAACCGGCAGACTATGCGGTCGTTGTCTTGATTGTCGAAGCAGAAAAGCTCGATGAACGAAAAACCGTCGTTAAACGATTGAAGGAGCGCGCGACGGTGCTGGAGGCGAAAAAACCGACGACCGAAGAGCTGTTCCGCTTCGTCCTGGATGCCGTCAATGACAAAGGGTACCGGATGGAACGTCCGGCGATCGAGCGGCTTATTTTCCTGACTGCTGAGATGTGGGGGACATTAGCGCACGAACTGGAGAAGTTGATGTTGTTCGCAGGAGATCGACCGACGATCGAAATCGAGGATGTCGATTTGTTGGTTCCGCGGACATTAGAGGACAACGTTTTTCAATTAACGGACTACTTGATGAAGCGTCAACTCGAACCAGCAATCCGTTTGATTCGTGACCTTGAAAAACAGGGACAGGAAGTGTTGGCCCTTCTTGGGCTGATGGCACGGCAATATCGGATGATGCTGTTATCGAAACGATTAGCAGAACAAGGATACGGAGAACGACAAATCGCATCGAAAGTCGGAGCCCATCCCTATGCGATCAAATTGGCATTACAATCTGCGAAGAGGTTTACCTTTGCGCAGCTCGAGCAAGCACTCATCGCCATCACGACGACGGATGAAGGCATGAAGACGGGGCGCGGTGATAAGAAGATTCTATTCGATGCGTTGATCGTTCGCTTAGCGACACTATAGAGGAGGAGAATGATGATGGAAGTCCAGCTCATAACAGCAGAAGAAGTCATCCCATTACGGCATGAAGTGTTGCGTCCGCATCAACCACGTGAAGCGTGTGTTTATCCAGACGATGCGCGTGCCTCGACGTTTCATCTCGGCGGGATAAAAGCACAACAAATTGTCGCGATCGGTAGTTTCTCGGAACAATCACATGAACAAGCGCCAGGAGCGACGTACCAACTTCGTGGCATGGCGTCGAGTGAACAAGTGCGTGGTGAAGGATATGGTCGGGCGCTGATCGAAGAAGCCCGTCGTCTCTTGAAAGAACGACAAGTGACAGCTTGGTGGTGTAACGCCCGCGTTACGGCCCTTCCTTTTTATGAGCGTCTTGGACTAGAACGTGTTGGAGAACCGTTCCTCATTGAAGGAATTGGTCTTCACTATGTCATGATCGACCGTCTAGACGACAACTAAGACAACAAATGGCGGACGAAGGAATCGTTTCACACGAGTCCTTCGTCCGCCATTTCACATCATATAAAAAAATCGCCACTGGAGATACCTCCTAGTGGCGACCCATCACCGTATTCTTCGGAAAGAATTAAAGTGCGTTTACGAGTTTAGCGAGACGTGATTTGTCACGACCAGCTTTGTTGCTGTGGATGAGACCTTTAGCAGCAGCTTTGTCGATTTTTTTAGAAGCTGTAGCGAAAGCAAGGACCGCTTGGTCTTTGTTACCTTCAGCTGCGAAAGTTTCGACTGCTTTAATCGCTGAACGCATTGCCGATTTACGTTGTACGTTAGCGACGCGGCGTTTTTCAGCTGTTTTAACGCGTTTGATTGCTGATTTAATGTTAGCCATGGATGATTCACCTCCAATAAAACTCATTCGAGATTTATATTCGCATATCTGCAGTTATCGTTCAACAGAACAAACACAATTGTAGCAAACGTTTTTCTTAAAAGCAATACGACGTCTAGGGAATCTTCACATTTTGTTTTTCGGGTAAAACAAAACGAGATAGTACAGTGAAGCGCTTTTTGGTATAATGAACCGTATGTACGTTTGAAAATAAGGTAAGGTGACTCTAAACATGACGAATGAAGACCGTTTAAAGCGGCAGAAGAGTATTCGTAACTTCTCGATCATTGCCCATATCGATCACGGGAAGTCGACACTCGCTGACCGAATTTTAGAAAAAACTGGCGCGTTGACATCGCGCGAAATGAAAGATCAGACACTTGATGCCATGGAGCTCGAACGTGAGCGTGGCATCACGATTAAACTCAACGCTGTTCAATTGAAGTATACAGCAAAAGACGGGGAAGATTACATTCTTCACCTCATTGATACACCGGGACACGTCGACTTCACATATGAAGTCTCGCGTTCACTGGCAGCTTGTGAAGGGGCTGTCCTCGTCGTCGATGCGGCGCAAGGAATCGAAGCGCAGACGCTTGCGAACGTTTACTTAGCACTCGACAACGATCTCGAAATCCTCCCGATCATCAACAAAATCGATTTGCCTTCTGCAGACGTCGAACGCGTCCGTCAAGAAATCGAAGATGTCATCGGACTTGATGCGTCTGAAGCCGTTCCGACATCCGCGAAAGCCGGAATCGGCATTGAAGAAATTCTCGAACAGATCGTCGAGAAAGTACCAGCTCCGACGGGTGATCCCTCTGCACCGCTTGAAGCATTGATCTTCGACTCGTACTATGATGCGTATCGTGGTGTCGTTGCCTCGATTCGAGTCGTCAACGGAACAGTTAAAGTCGGCGATAAAATCCGAATGATGTCGACAGGTAAGGATTTCGAAGTCCTTGAACTTGCTGTCGCAACACCAAAACCATTACGTCAGCAAGAATTGACAGTTGGTGATGTTGGAACGTTGTCGGCCTCGATCAAAACGGTCGGCGATGTACGTGTCGGGGATACGATTACGCTCGCGAAACAGCCGGCTGCTGAAGCGCTGCCGGGATACCGTAAGATGAATCCGATGGTGTACTGTGGACTCTATCCAATCGATGCTGCGAAATACAACGATTTACGAGAAGCGCTTGAAAAACTACAACTTAGTGACGCGGCGCTTGAGTTCGAACCAGAGACATCACAAGCACTCGGATTCGGATTCCGTTGTGGATTCCTCGGGATGCTCCACATGGAAATCATCCAGGAGCGGATCGAACGTGAATTCAACATCGATATGATCACGACGGCACCGTCCGTTATCTATCACGTGACGACGACAGCGGGTGAAGTCTTGCATGTTGATAACCCATCGAAGATGCCGGATCAGCAAAAAGTTGAATTCATTGAAGAGCCGTTCGTTAAGGCTGCTGTCATGACACCGAATGATTACGTTGGTGCAATCATGGAGTTGTGTCAGAAGAAACGCGGAACATTCGTCGATATGCAATACATCGATACGACACGTGTCAAAATCACCTATGAATTGCCGTTATCTGAGATCGTCTACGATTTCTTTGATCAGTTGAAATCGAGTACAAAAGGATATGCGTCACTTGATTATGAATTGATTGGCTATCAACAGTCGCGTCTCGTCAAGATGGATATCCTTCTTAATAACGAAAACGTCGATGCGCTCAGCTTCATCGTTCACCGTGACTTCGCGTACGAACGTGGAAAGGTCATCGTTGATAAGCTGAAAGAATTGATTCCGCGGATGCAGTTCGAAGTGCCGATTCAGGCAGCAGTCGGAACAAAGATTGTCGCGCGTTCGACGATTAAAGCATTACGGAAGAACGTTCTCGCGAAATGTTACGGGGGAGACATCTCTCGGAAACGGAAGTTGCTCGAGAAGCAAAAAGAAGGTAAGAAACGCATGAAGATGGTAGGCTCAGTAGAGGTACCGCAAGAAGCCTTCATGTCCGTTCTATCTATGGACGAAGATTAAACAGGTGGGGGGCGCTTGCGTCCCCTTTTTGGTTTTTATAGAGAAAGGATGAGGCGAAATGGGAATACGCGCCGCATATGTCCACATCCCTTTTTGTGAACATATTTGTTACTACTGTGATTTCAATAAAGTCTTTTTAAAGAATCAGCCCGTCGATGAATACCTCGATGCGCTTGAACGCGAAATCGAACTGACGCTGAAACAATACCCGACAGATCATCTCGAGACGATCTTCATTGGTGGTGGCACACCAACTGCTTTGAATGAACCACAGATGCAACGTTTAATGGAAATCATTCAAAAGCATTTGTTGCCACTAACAGGTGACGATTTAGAGTATACGGTCGAGTCGAATCCGGACGGTGTATCGGAAGAGAAACTTGATATCATGAAGACAGGTGGTGTCAATCGTGTCAGTTTCGGTGTCCAATCGTTTGACGATGGTTTGCTCGAACGCATCGGTCGAACGCACCGGGAAGCGAAAGTCGCGCAGACGCTCGATGCAGCAGCGAAACGATTTAATAACATCTCCGTCGACTTGATGTTCGGATTACCGAATCAGACGCTCGATCAGGTCCGCTACGACGTTACACGGGCGCTACAATTACCGATTACGCATATTTCATCCTATTCATTGATTTTAGAACCACACACGGTTTTTGCGATTCAAGAGCGAAAAGGAAAACTACCGCTACCGACGCAAGATCTCGAGGCAGAGATGTATCAAGTGATGATCGAAACGATTGAAGCAGGTGGTTATGCACAGTATGAGATCTCGAACTTCGCAGAAGTTGGAAAAGAGAGTCGTCATAATCGCGTCTACTGGGAAAACGATGAGTACTACGGATTTGGTGCAGGCTCACATAGCTATATCAATCAGACGCGTCGTGCGAACATCGCACCGATTCCGCACTATATCAAGGCGGAAGGGTTACCGGTTCGAAAAGAGACGCCGTTGACGAACGTTGAGCGGATGGAAGAAGAGATGTTCCTCGGTCTTCGAATGAAGGACGGCGTATCGCTCGAGCGTTTCCAGGAGAAGTATGGAGTAGCGTTTAAAGATGTATTTGGTGAAGTCATGAAACGGTTGTTGCCAAACGGTCTCGTCGAGCAGACGGAGACACATATCCGTTTGACGCCAGCCGGAATTCCGCTAGCGAACGAAGTCTTTGCAGAGTTCATTGGTGAAGCGCAAGTACAATGACATAAGAGTAGCTGAAATCAATGAAAATGAGAGAAGCGGTGTTTCCCAAATGTGGAACACCGCTTCTCTCATTTTTTCGACTTCCTTAAAAAATACGCAGTCGTTCCGATGACCGCGATGAACAGCCAGACAAAGACTCCCGCCATTGCCAATAATTCAATCATCCAATTCATCCTTTCCGTTCTTTGTTTCACTGTATCGCAGAATGGGAAACTGTTCAAAGGGTCACGCAATTCGGTTGACATCGGGCGGACAATTCCTTATAGTAAAAGATGTAATTAGCACTCGTTAAAAGTGAGTGCTAACAAAATAAGGTGGTGAAGAAGGTGCTGACGGATCGTCAATTGTTGATTTTACGTGCAATCGTCGATGATTATATCAAGACTGCTCAACCCGTCGGCTCACGGACGCTCTCAAAACGAGACGACGTGACGTTCAGTTCCGCGACCATTCGTAACGAGATGGCGGACCTCGAAGAGATGGGTCTGATTGAAAAGCCACACACTTCCGCAGGACGGATTCCTTCCGAACTCGGATATCGTTTTTATGTCGACCATCTGATTCGTCCGGAAAACATCACACCAAAAGAAGCACAGGCATTGAAGTCACTCTTTGCCCATTCCGTGAATGAGAATGATCGGTTGATTCGGCACACAGCAGACCTGTTGAGTGATTTAACCCATTACACGACACTTGTACTTGGACCAAAAGAAGACGGACAACGACTGCATCATCTAGAATTAATTCCTCTTGCCGAGGGTCGTGTCGTCATCGTTCTCGTCACAGAGACGGGACATGTTGAACACAAGACATTGCAATTGAATCAAGCGTTGTCCCAGGAAGCAGCGAGCCGACTGATGGAACGTCTGAACCAGACGTTGCGCGGTACACCGCTCTCAGCCTTACGCAGTCGTCTGCTTGAGGAAATCCGTCGCTTCCGTTCAGAGCATTCTGAGCAGACGGTATTGCTCTCGAAAGCACTTGATCTCGTCTTGACGGATCAAGAGGAGCGACCGTTCATTTATTTGGGCGGGAAAGCCAACATGTTCGATCAGCCTGAATTTCAGGACGTCGCAAAACTACGACCTGTTCTCGAACTGATCGAACAGCAAGAAGCTGTTCTCGATTTCCTACGACCGAATCTCGATAATCAAATCTTGATTACGATCGGGAGTGAGAACAATATGGATGCATTAAAAGATTGTAGCGTCATCCGGGCCCATTATTCGGTCGACGGTGTCTCAATTGGGACACTCGCATTGATCGGACCGAAACGGATGGATTACAACCGGGGAATCAACTCGATCATCCATCTACTTCAAGCATTCCAAACCGAATTGCATAAGAACAATTTGGATTGAATATAGAAAGGGGCTCGATTCAGAGTGGAAGAAAAAGAACAGAATCAAAACCTCCAACAAGAAGAAAACGTGACAGAGCCGACTGAAACCGTCGAAGTCACAGAAGAAGAAGTCATCCAAGCGGATCTCGTCGAAGACGAGAAGCCGGACTTCGAAGCACAACTCGCAGAAGCAAAAGCTTCAGAATTACGCCTCCGTGCGGATTTTGAGAACTTCAAGCGTCGTAACCGTGTCGAAGCAGAGAACCGCGCGAAGTATTCTTCACAAGCGATCGTCGAAAAGCTGTTGCCACTCGTCGATAACTTGGACCGGGCGCTCCAAATCGAGACGGAAAACGAGGAGACGAAATCTGTCTTGACGGGTGTCGAGATGGTAAAACGTCAACTCGTCGAAACGCTTCAAAATGAAGGCGTCGTCGAGATTCCAGCTGTCGGTGAAGCGTTCGATCCGAACTTACACCAAGCGGTCGTTCAAGAAGCGAGCGAAGAACACGCATCAGGTGTCGTCATCGCTGAATTCCAAAAAGGGTACAAATTGCACGATCGTGTGATTCGTCCGAGTATGGTTAAAGTAGCTGAGTAATCAGCCTGTACTTCATTATTCCAATCATTGAAAGCGAGGAAATAGATCATGGCAAAAATCATCGGTATTGACTTAGGTACAACGAACTCATGTGTTGCAGTAATGGAAGGTGGCGAACCCGTCGTCATCGCTAACGCAGAAGGAAACCGTACGACACCATCTGTCGTCGCATTCAAAAACGGTGAGCGTCAAGTAGGGGAAGTTGCAAAACGTCAAGCAATCACGAACCCGAACACGATCATGTCGATCAAACGTCATATGGGTACAGACTATAAAGTAGAAGTTGAAGGCAAAGACTACACACCACAAGAAGTCTCTGCGATCATCCTTCAAAAATTAAAAGCGCAAGCAGAAGACTACCTCGGTGAAAAAGTCACAGAAGCTGTCATCACAGTACCGGCTTACTTCAACGATGCAGAACGCCAAGCGACAAAAGACGCTGGTACAATTGCTGGTCTTGATGTAAAACGGATTATCAACGAGCCTACAGCAGCAGCGCTCGCTTACGGTCTCGAAAAAGGCGAAGATCACACGATCCTCATCTATGACCTTGGTGGCGGTACGTTCGACGTGTCGATCCTTGAGCTCGGTGATGGCGTCTTTGAAGTAGTTTCAACTGCAGGTGACAGCCGTCTTGGTGGAGATGATTTCGACCAAAAAATCATCGATCATCTCGTAGCAGAGTTCAAAAAAGAAAACGGCATCGATCTTGCTCAAGATAAGATGGCGCTTCAACGTTTGAAAGATGCAGCTGAAAAAGCGAAAAAAGACCTTTCAGGTGTTTCTTCAACACAAATCAGCCTTCCGTTCATCACAGCTGGCGCATCAGGTCCACTTCACTTGGAAATGACGCTCTCACGCGCGAAATTCGACGATCTCACAGCAGATCTCGTTGAACGTACGATGGAACCAACACGCCGTGCTATGAACGATGCAGGTCTGACACCAGACAAAATCGACAAAATCATCCTCGTTGGTGGTTCGACTCGTATTCCTGCAGTTCAAAAAGCAATCCAAGACTTCACTGGTAAAGAGTCGTTCAAAGGGGTTAACCCGGATGAAGTCGTTGCCCTCGGTGCAGCGGTTCAAGGTGGCGTATTGACAGGAGACGTCAAAGACGTCGTTCTTCTCGACGTAACTCCACTCTCACTCGGTATCGAGACAATGGGTGGCGTGATGACGAAATTGATCGATCGTAACACAACGATCCCAACTTCGAAATCACAAGTCTTCTCGACTGCAGCAGACAGCCAACCAGCTGTTGACATCCACGTCCTCCAAGGGGAACGTCCAATGGCAGCAGATAACAAAACACTTGGTCGCTTCCAATTGACGGACATTCCGCCAGCACCACGTGGTGTGCCACAAATCGAAGTTAAATTCGACATCGACGCGAACGGTATCGTTAACGTTTCTGCGAAAGATCTCGGAACGAACAAAGAACAGTCGATCACGATTCAATCATCAAGCGGTTTGACTGAAGCGGACATCGAGCAAATGGTCAAAGATGCAGAAGCAAACGCGGACGCAGACAACAAGCGTAAAGAAGAAGTCGAATTACGCAACGAAGCAGACCAACTCGTCTTCGCAACAGATAAAGCAATCAAAGACCTCGGTGAGCAAGTCGCTGACACTGATAAAGAAAAAGCAGAAGCTGCAAAAGAAAAAGTAACAAAAGCTCTCGAAGGAACAGACATCGAAGCAATCCGTTCTGCAAAAGACGAATTGTCGACAGTCGTCCAAGAGTTGACACAAAAAGTCTACGAGAACATGGCACAGCAACAAGCGGGCGCTGAAGGCGCACAAGCTGGTGGTCAAGACGACAACGTCATGGACGCTGAGTTCGAAGAAGTCGACGAGAAAGACAACAAGTAATTCATCCGACCGATTTTTCGGGCGCTAGAGAGAGCCAAAGCGTATCCGCGCTTTGGCTCTTTCCATGTCGCACGAAGTTCGGTAAAATCAAACAGTATGAAATGAATCGGAATAGAGAGAGGAAGACTGCACGTGGAAAAACGCGATTATTATGAAGTACTAGGCGTCGCGCGCGATGCCTCATCAGCGGAAATCAAACGCGCGTACCGTAAGCTTGCCCGGACGTACCACCCGGACGTCAACAAGGAAGCGGATGCGGATGCGAAATTCAAGGAATTATCGGAAGCGTATGAAGTGTTGTCCGATGACAATAAACGAGCACGTTACGACCAATTCGGTCACCAAGATCCATCACAAGGTGGCGGTGGATTCAGTGGAGCTGAAGGATTTGGCGACATCTTCGACATGTTCTTCGGTGGCGGACGTCGTCAAGATCCAAATGCCCCACGTAAAGGACAGGACTTACAATACGTCGAGGAAATCGACTTCATGGAATCGGTCACAGGCGTCGAGAAGACGATCACGATCCCAGTCGAAGAAGATTGCGGTACATGTCATGGTTCGGGTGCTAAACCAGGAACACATCCAGAAACATGTAAACGATGCGGTGGTTCGGGGCACATCAACGTCGAACAAAACACGATGTTCGGTCGTGTCGTCAACCAAACGACGTGTTCGACGTGTCATGGGCGTGGACAAATCGTCAAGGAGCCATGTGAAACATGTCGTGGAGCCGGTCGTGTCCGTAAAAACAAAGATGTCCGTGTCAAAATTCCAGCAGGGATCGACAATGGGCAACAAATCCGCTTAGCAGGCAAAGGGGAAGCCGGTGTCAACGGTGGACCAGCAGGTGACTTGTATGTCGTCGTCCGTGTCGCAGCACACGAACTGTTCGAACGCGTCGACGATCATATCGTCATGGATATGCCACTTACATTCGCACAAGCAACACTCGGTGATGAGATCGAAGTGCCGACCGTTCATGGCAAGGTCAGTCTGAAGATTCCAGCGGGCACACAGACAGGATCACGTTTCCGTCTCCGCGGAAAAGGGATGCCGAACGTCCGGTCCGGTCACCATGGTGATCAATACGTCAACGTCGTCGTCATTACACCGAAGAATCTGACGGAACGTCAAAAAGAACTATTACGGGAATTCAATGAAATCAGCGATGAAAAAGGTGTCGAAGAGCAACACGAAGGTGTCTTCAGCCGGATCAAGACATTCTTTACAGGGTGATCACTACAGAGGAGCGTGACAAGAAATGAAATGGTCAGAGATCTGTGTCCATACGACACAAGAAGCCATCGAAGCAGTTTCAAACATCTTACATGAAGCGGGAGCAAGCGGAGTCGTCATCGAGGACGTCGAAGATTTCGAGATGATGTCCCACCGCGAAGATAACTTCGGTGAAATTTGGGATGAGACGAAACGAGATGAGTACCCGACTCAAGGTGTACTCGTGAAGGCATATCTTGCAGAAAGCAGCGATTTGACGGACACGATCAAAGGCATCGAACAGGACATCCAACAATTGACGAACTTCGGTCTGTCGATTGGCACGGGTGCTGTCACGCTGACTCAAGTAGATGAAGAAGACTGGGCACATTCATGGAAACAATTCTATAAACCGGTCAAGATCAGCCGCCACCTGACAGTCGTCCCAATGTGGGAAGACTACACGCCACAGCCGGATGAAAAGATCATCGAGCTCGATCCAGGTATGGCGTTCGGAACGGGAACACACCCGACGACAGTTCTTTGCATTCAAGCAATCGAAAACTACTTGCAAGAGCAAGATCGTGTCGTCGATGTCGGTACAGGATCCGGTGTCTTAGCGATTGCAGCTGCGAAGCTTGGGGCAAAGGATGTCTTTGCACTCGATTTAGACGAAGTCGCTGTCAAATCAGCGACGGAAAACGTCACTTTGAACAACGTCAGTGAGCAGATCACGGTCCGTCAAGGCGATTTGATGAAGGAATTGAGTGAGCCGGTCGAGTTGATCGTCGCGAATATCTTAGCGGAAGTCATCCTCCTCTTCGTCAAGGATGCCTATACGCTGACGTTACCAGGCGGGCATTTCATCGCTTCCGGTATCATTAGTCAGAAGAAAGATATGGTCGTACAAGCGATGCAAGAAGCAGGATTTACGATCGTCGAGACGACGAAGCTTGAGGACTGGGTCGCAATCATCGCGAAACGGGAGGGGTAAGCGCATGCAACGGTATTTCGTCGAGCCTTCGATGCGTCAGGGAGATGTTTTTCATCTCCCGAAAGATGATGCACACCATATGAAAAACGTCATGCGGATGGAAGTCGGCGGAGAGATTCTCGTGCTCGATGGAACAGGTCTTTACCGGTGTCGCCTGGAAGCACTCGAGAAACAGGCAGCTTCTGCCCGTATCGAAGAGACGCTACCGATCGAGACGGAGCTACCGATTCGTGTGACGATCGCCCATGGATTGCCAAAAGGCGATAAGATCGAACTCGTTGCCCAAAAAGCAACGGAACTCGGGATCCATCATCTACGGATTTTCGAAGCCGACCGTTCCGTCTCGAAATGGGATCAGAAGAAGGTTCCGAAAAAGATTGAACGACTCGAAAAAATCGTCAAGGAAGCAGCGGAACAATCGTACCGTGCCCACTTGCCGACGGTCGACTTCGTGGCGTATGATGAAGTCTTACAGGATGCATCGAACTATACGGCTTGTCTGGTTGCCTATGAAGAATCAGCGAAACAAGGGGAGGCTTCCGTCCTCGCTACGACGCTTGCTGGACTGCAAGAGGGAGATTCCCTTCTTGTCGTCATCGGACCTGAAGGTGGGTTCGCTGAAGCAGAAATCGCACGTTTGACGGATGCCGGTTTTAAACAAGCCGCTCTAGGGCGCCGCATCTTACGGACGGAAACGGCACCGTTGTATGTCCTTTCCGCCGTCTCGTATCATTTTGAATTGAAAGGGTGAACGAAATGGCAACTGTTGCCTTTCAAACGCTTGGCTGTAAAGTCAACCATTACGAAACAGAAGCTGTCTGGCAACTGTTCAAGGACGCTGGTTACGCACGCGTTGATTTTGCTGATCATGCGGACGTGTATGTCGTCAATACATGTACGGTCACGAATACCGGAGATAAGAAAAGTCGCCAAGTCATCCGACGGGCGATTCGCCAAAATCCGGATAGTGTCATCTGCGTAACGGGCTGTTATGCCCAAACGTCTCCTGCTGAAATCATGGCGATTCCTGGCGTCGATGTCGTCGTTGGAACGCAAGATCGGCATAAAATGATTGGATACATTGAACAATTCCGTGAAGAACGCATGCCAATCAATGCGGTCGGAAACATCATGAAAGCAAAAGTCTATGAAGAACTAGATGTACCGGCCTTTACGGACCGGACGCGGGCTTCGCTGAAAATTCAGGAAGGCTGTAACAACTTCTGTACGTTCTGTATTATCCCATGGGCGCGTGGTCTCATGCGGTCTCGTCAACCAGAAGATGTCTTGAAGCAAGCACAACAGCTCGTTGATGCGGGTTATAAAGAAATCGTCTTGACGGGCATTCATACAGGTGGCTACGGAGAAGACTTAAAAGACTACAACTTAGCTAAATTACTTAAAGCACTCGAATCCGTCAATGGACTTGAACGCTTACGCATTTCGTCGATCGAAGCTAGTCAAATCACGGACGAGGTACTTGATGTCCTGAAGGATTCGCCGATCGTCGTTCGTCACTTGCACGTTCCGATCCAGTCGGCTTCCGATACGGTCCTTCGCCGGATGCGCCGGAAGTATACGATGGCAGAATTCGGAGAACGGATCACGCGTCTGAAGGAAGTCCTGCCTGACTGTGCGATCACATCGGATGTCATCGTTGGTTTCCCAGGTGAGACGGAAGAAGAGTTCATGGAAACGTTCAACTTCATCAATGACCATAAGTTCAGTGAGTTGCATGTCTTCCCGTACTCAAAACGGACAGGAACACCCGCTGCGATGATGGATGATCAAGTCGAGGAATCGATCAAAGAAGAACGCGTCGCGCGTTTGATCGCCTTATCGGATCAACTCGCAAAGGAATATGCTTCGAAATACGAAGGGGAACTGCTTGAGATCATTCCGGAAGAATTCTCGGAAGAAGCAGGCGGTCGTCTCGTCGGTTATACGGATAACTATTTGCGTGTTGCAATCGAAGGCGATGAGTCGATGATCGGACAACTCGTTCGTGTCAAAATCACGAAAGCCGGTTATCCGATGAACGATGGTCAATTCGTTCGCATCATGCAGACATTAAAAGACGCTGCGGTCTAATGATTCGTAAAAGCGGTCTTGGTATACGTATATAAGAAAACAGCCTCGAAATAGGGGCTGTTTTCTTACGTTACTATAGAGGGTGCTTTAGATTTTTAAAACAACTTGTAATCGATTCATTTTAGAAAATGATTTTATGTTATGGTTTCTATAAGTAGATGATTACCAGAAATAAAGCCTTGTAACAGTGGCATATTACTTCACATACAAAGGAATTTTCCAAAATGAAAACAAACGGATTATCAGTTCTATCAGTCACCTTAACAGTATTGATGTTCATCGTTTTATTTAATCAAGATGCAGTTGAGCATAGTTCAATCATTTTGGTCGTGCTAATAATAAGTATTACTTGTTTGACGTTTTTAAACATAGATAAGAAAAAACAATGAATCAATCATTGCTTTGAAGACTAAGGACGACATGCATTGCTTTTCTTACTTAGAGAAGCATCGCATGTTATTTTGTTTTCATTTCAGGAATGCGCTACACTGAATACAGTTCAATTAAGGAAAGAGGATATCATTCATGCGAATCAACAAATTCATTAGTGAAACGGGCTTTTGCTCAAGGCGTGCTGCCGATAAATTAGTCGACGCAGGTCGTGTGACGATCAACGGTCTGACGGCAGAACTCGGCTCGCAAGCTGAAGAGACGGACGTCGTCGAAATCGACGGTCAACCACTTCAAACGAAACCAAAACCTGTCTACATCGTCTTAAATAAACCAGTCGGCATCACATGTACGACGGAGCTTGATATCGAAGGAAACATCATCGATTTCGTCAACCATCCGAAGCGGATTTTCCCGATTGGTCGTCTCGATAAGGATTCAGACGGTTTGATTCTGTTAACGAATGACGGTGATGTCGTCAACCGGATCTTACGAGCGGAAAACAATCACGACAAGGAATATATCGTGACCGTCGACGCACCGATTACGGATACGTTCATTCAAGGCATGGCGAGTGGAGTCGACATTCTCGGTACGACGACGAAGGAATGTATCGTTGAGCCGATCGAGACACGGACATTTCGCATCATTTTGACGCAAGGGTTAAATCGTCAGATTCGCCGTATGTGTAAAGAATTCGGCTACCGGGTCAAACGGCTGCAACGCGTCCGAATCATGAACATCGAGCTCGGCGATTTACCAATCGGTTCTTGGCGTGATTTGACGGAAGCGGAATTAAGCGAGTTGTTTACGACGCTAGACGGGCAATAAGGTTCAATGAAAGTCGCCACCCGGCGGCTTTCTTCTTACATAAGGGGGATGACCGTGGACAAACGGGGTATGAGTGCGACATTCGTCGCCTATGTGATTGGTGGACTATTGCCGATCTATAAAGTATTTGCAACTGGTATTCCAGCATGGACGGTCGTTTCGATCCGGATTTTAAGTGCGTTCATCTTCGTAACGTTGTTACTACGACTGACGAAGAAGTTTCAATTCGTTCGTCACCTGTGGCAAAACAAACGCCAGCGCTATACCGTGCTTGCGGCAGGTCTCGTATTAGGTGGTAACTGGTCACTCTATCTGTATGCCATCGGAGAAGGGTATATCGTCGAGTCGTCGCTCGGGTATTATATCAATCCGCTCGTCAGCGTCTTGTTCGGTTTGATCTTTTTTAAGGAACGATTAACGCGTCCACAAATCATCGCGATTGTATCAGCAATCACTGGTGTGATGATTTTAACGCTCGGTTATGGTCAATTTCCGATCATTGCCTTTTCACTTGCCATCTCGTTCGCATTTTACGGTGTGCTGAAGAAAAAGGCGGCAGCCGAGCCATTATCGGGATTATTTTTAGAGACGCTCGTCACGCTCCCGTTCGCTCTCTTGACGCTAGGCGTGACGGATAGTCAACCGCTTGCGATGCCGACGAGTGCACTGCTTGCAATCATCATGCTCGGAATCGCAACAGCAGTTCAATTGATGTTATTTGGATACGGAATGCCGAAAATCCCGTTCGTTTACGTCGGAATTCTGCAGTACATTGCACCAACGTTAACGCTACTCCTTGGAATTTATCTATTTAATGACGTCTTTACGACGATTCACTTCATCGCTTTCCTGTTCATTTGGATTGCCGTTGCTTTGTTTACGATCAGCGGTTTATCAGCAGGAAAGATACGGATGAAGAAGGTATCATAACGAAAGAAGGGATTATGTGAATCTACCGGGATTTTTTGCGACGCTTGTCGCATATATCATTTGGGGGCTCTTACCGCTTTACTGGAAGATGCTCGCTAATGTACCGAGTGAAGAGATACTAGCGCACCGGATCATCTGGTCGTTTCTATTTCTACTCATCTTACTGTCGTTTCAAAAAGCACTTGGAAAATGGAAGACGGCATTGCGTGATCCGTTCACGCGCCGACTCTTTTTCTTAAACGGACTGATCATCAGCTTGAATTGGTTCATCTACATCTGGGCTGTCAATCATCAATTTATCGTTGAGGCGTCGCTCGGCTATTACATCAATCCGCTCGTCAGCATCGTCTTTGGTGTCTTCTTCTTTCAAGAAAAGCTCTCACGGATTGAATGGATCTCGATTGTCCTTGCGACGATCGGTGTTCTGATTTTAACGATTGGCTACGGTGAATTTCCATGGATCTCGATTGCGCTTGCCTTAAGCTTCGGTTTTTACGGCGTCGTCAAAAAACGTCGTCCGCTTGAATCAACGGTCAGTCTGACACTTGAGACGATGGCGCCGCTTCCACTGGCTTTGATCTTCCTCGGATATTGGCAAGTACAGGGAACGTCTTCGATAAACGAATCTGTCGGTACGATGACTGGACTCATCTTAACGGGGATTGTCACCGCTGTGCCACTTTTGTTATTTGGATTCGGGGCACAACGAATTCCATTCACATGGGTTGGATTCTTGCAATTCGTCGCACCAACCTTATCACTTGGACTCGGTGTTTTGCTCTATCATGAACCGTTTACTAAAACACATATGGTGGCGTTTACATGTATTTGGACAGCAGCGATTGTTTTTACGCTCAATGGAGTCTGGATTCGAAAAAAACAGCTTCGAAAAGTCGCGTAAAAAGATAGAAGTCAGACCTCTTGCGTGATAGAATAATATCAGAGTCAAAGGGAAGCCTTAAGGAGGATAACAATCATGAATTTAGCAGGAATGATCGACCATACGGCACTGAAGCCAGAAACATCACGTGCTCAAATCGAAACACTCTGTAAAGAAGCATTAGAATACAAATTCGCAAGCGTCTGCGTTAACCCGACATACGTCGCGTTAGCATCAGAACTCTTAAAGTCAGATGATGACGTGAAAGTATGTACAGTCATCGGGTTCCCACTTGGAGCAAACACGCCAGAAGTGAAAGCATTCGAAACAAAGGATGCCATTCAAAACGGTGCAACAGAAATCGATATGGTTTTAAACATCGGCGCACTAAAAGATGGAAATCTTGAGTTAGTAGAACGTGATATTCGTGCAGTTGTCGAAGCGGCGAACGGTACGCTCGTTAAAGTCATCTTTGAAAACTGTCTTCTTACAAAAGAAGAAATCAAAACAGCTGCTGAACTTTCAGTTAAAGCAGGTGCTAACTTTGTGAAAACATCAACTGGTTTCTCAACAGGTGGTGCAACAGTCGAAGATATCCGTCTCATGCGTGAGACAGTCGGTCCTGATATCGGTGTTAAAGCGTCTGGTGGCGTTCGTGACTTCGAAGGTGCAAAAGCAATGATCGATGCAGGTGCATCACGCATTGGTGCTTCAGCAGGAATCGCAATCGTTACTGGTGGTACGTCTGATAGCGACTACTAAGTATGTGTCACATGTCCCTCTTTTTTAGAGGGGCATGTTTTTTTGTTGTGGGATTATTCTGAATTTGGATTTTGTATTAAAAAGTCAGACATCGCTTCCGATAATCAGATGTAGAATGTCGGAAGGGTGTGGAATGAATGAAACGATGGAGTGGAATCATACTGGCATCGACACTAAGCCTTGCAGGATGCGGTAGTGTCATCGATGATCCAGAACGGGCAGTCAAGGAGCGAAAGGAAATGGCGGTCGTCTTATCGGATGTTGGTCTTGGCGATCAATCATTCAGCGATGCAGCGATGAGCGGTATGGCGTTGTTACGGGAGAAGGAAGGCTGGTCGATCGATTACCGGGAATTAAACGAAACGAAGACCTATAAAACAGCATTTGAAGCGTTAGCGAAAAAGAAGCCGACCGTTATCGTCGGACTCGGCTACATGGGGCAGACAGATCTTGAGACCGTTGCTAAAAAATATCCGAAACAACAATTCGCCTTGATTGATGCCGTCTCGACGTTACCGAACGTACTCTCGGTTACGTTCAAAGAGGACGAAGGAAGCTACTTAGCGGGTGCCGCTGCAGGAATCCAAACCAAGACGAATACGATTGGTTTCGTCGGTGGGATGAAGTCGCCTTTGATTGAGAAGTTCGAAAAAGGATACATAGCTGGCGCTAAAGCCGTCAATCCGAAAACAAAGGTACTCGTCGAATATGCGGAGGACTTTGCGGCGCCCGAAAAGGGACGGACGCTTGCAAACGAAATGATCCAGAAAAAGGCAGACGTGTTATATGCAGCTGCTGGATTAACAGGGAGCGGCGTCCTTGAGGCAGCGCAAACGAAGGGGAAAAAAGCTATCGGTGTTGATAGCGATCAGACCCCGATCGCGCCTGACGCCGTCATGACGTCGATGCTAAAACAAGTTGATCTTGCGATTACGAAAATCGGACAAGATGTGGATGCAAAAGGACTCCAATCTGGACAAGTCGTCCTTGGTGTCAAAGAAGGGGCAATCCAGTTGGCTCCAATCCGTAATACGAACTTTACGGACGGGGAACGAAAAAAATTAGAGCAGCTGCAACAAGATGTGCTCGAAGGTAAGGTGACGATCCAATGACGTTACGGAAACGATTTTTACTCTCAACATTAGTGACGATTTTGAGTGTCGTCATCTTGATGGGATGGACCTTGTTCCAACTCCGTCAAATTCAATCCTATAACGAAGACTACGGGAAACAACTCGTTGAAATTTCAGAACTCGAAACGAAGCTCTTATATGAACAGGCAGCATGGAACCGACTGGCAAGCCAACCGTCTGAGAGTCAGGCGGAGCAGGTTCAGGCTCTTAGTAAGAAGAACGAGCAAGCTTTGAATCAGCTACAGAAGACATATTTGATTCCAGCGTTTCAAGAAGAGTTGAACCGGGCGGATATGAAGTATAAGACGCTCGCTGCAAAACGGACGGAACTGACGGACGCGGTGAATCCGATTGACATTCGCTCCCATGCCGCACGAATTGAAGGTGTCCTCAGTGATCTCTATACGTTACATACGAAAAATGGGGAGTTTTATGATGTCTTACAACGTGAGGCAAAAGACGAGACATTGAATTTGACGCGGACCGTCCTAATCGCGACATTCCTCCTCTTGATTGGTCTAGCGTTATACAATTGGTACTTCGCACGTAGTATCACGCGACCGATCAGCCGTGTCGTCCGGACAGCAGAGCAAATTTCGGATGGAGACTTGTCACAGGAACTGGTCGTATCCGGTCGAAAAGATGAGATTGGTCGACTCGAGACGGCTGTTGCGCAGATGCAAGGAACTTTACATGAGGTCATCGGAACGATCAGTCGTTCGTCGAACACAATTCGTCAAATGAGTACGGAAGCGACGACAGAGAACGCGAACATCGTCGAAGTTTCTGGTAACATGACCCATGCGATTAATGAGATGGCGAGCGGTACACAAACGGTGTCGGATGATATCCAGACAACGGTCAGTACGATGGCTGATATGCAACAACTCTTCGAGGAGAGCGAACAACGCGCACAAACCGCTTATGCAGAAGGACAGGCGGCAGATCACGTGATGGTTCAAAGTAGTTCTGTCATGGAACAACAGGCTACTTCATTACGCGCGTCAACAGAACAAAATCGTGAACTCGGTCAGAAATTAGAAGGTTTCCTTGAGCAAACGCAACAAATCGAACAGATGGCGCAACTCGTCGCTGGAGTCTCTGCGCAGACGAACTTATTGTCACTCAATGCGGCAATCGAAGCGGCGCGTTCGATCTTCTCACTCGTCCGTTCGATTCGCCAAGACGGCGCTGTTTTACAAGAAGCACTCGTGCAAGCGGAGCGGGAACAGACGAACCAGGTCGAGAATTTTACACACGTCCAACAAGCATTCGGTGAGACGCGTCAAAAAGTAGCGAGTGTGACCGAAACACTCGATTATGTGACGAAACAACTCGTACATTCGAAACAACAAGCCCGCCATGTCGTTGGTCAAGTCAGTACAGTTAGTGGTGTCATGGAAGAACTTGCAGCCGGAAATGAAGAGATCGCTGCTTCGATGCGTGATCAACAGGCATCGTTCGAACAGATTCATCAATTGATGCAAGAACTCGAGTCGACGACGACGTCGCTTGACAGTCAGACACATCAATTCAAAATTTAATGAACACAGCAAAAGTGCACGCCTTCTCAGGAAGAGAAGGCGTGCACTTTTTCTTGAATCGACTTAGAAGAAGCTTTCTGGATCGAGCTCATTCGTCCGTCCATTTGCATCATACTGATACCCACCATCGTGGATTTCAAAATGCAAGTGTGGACCAGTCGAATTACCAGTACTTCCGAGAACACCGATTTGCTGTCCTTGTTTGACTTGTTGTCCCTGTTTGACGTTCAAGGCATTCATATGGGCATACACAGTCGTATACGTTTTTCCGTCGATATTATGAGAGATATAGACGTGATTGCCGTAAGGACCACCTGAACTTGCTAAGATGACTGTGCCACTAGCTGAAGCGACGATTGGCGAGTTGAGCGGACCAGCAAAGTCTGTTCCATTGTGATACGCATAACCATTGCTTCCGCTTGCCGCACCCATTCCTTGCGAAACAGAACCTTGAGCAGGTTTGATGAATTTACCTTTTGCTTTTGAGATGACTTTCGTACTAGCCTTGCTAACAGATGCTGGTGCTGCCGATTGTTTCGCAGCTTTTTCAGCAGCTGCCTTTGCTGCTCGTGCTGCAGCTTTTTCAGCTGCTTCCTGTGCCTTCAGTTGGGCCGATGCCTCTTTCAGGCTGAGGATGTTGGATTCGATTTTTTTCTTTTGTGACGTCAAGCGTTTCAACAGTGCTGTGCGCTTTTGTTTTTCTTGTTTTAATTCACGTTGTTTCTTTTTTAAAACATTACGATCTTCAATCAAGTCTTGGCGTGTCTGCTTCAGTTCTTCTTTCGCAGCTGCCAGTTCTTTTTTGTTTGATTCGTAATCTTTTAATAAAGAAGCATCGCTTTCCGCAATCGTATTAAAGGCATTGAAACGGCTAATCATATCACCGACATCTTTTGCGCCGAAGACGGCCTCAAGCAGCGGGGCGTTATCGGCTTTAGACTGACGGACCGCCAGACGATCACCGAGCATTTTTTCTTGTTTCTTGATTTTCTTTTGTAGCTTTTCGATTTTATCTTCTAATCGAGCAATCTGTTTCGTGTTTTCGTCGATTTTCTTTTGATTCTCGACGACTTGTAATGTCAGCCCATTAATCTGTTGATCCAGGGCGTAGACTTTTTGCTGTGCTTTAGATAATTGATTATTTTTTTGAGACAACGCCTCGCGTTGCTTCGATTGTTGTTGCTGGTTTTGTTGTTGCTTTTCTCTATATGAACTTGCTGCGTCGACGGGAGTTGTCGTCATGAGCGGACTTGCGAGTAAAGTGAGTGTCATGAGCGATAGCCCAAGTGACTTTCCGAAAGGTCGTTTCATAAACTAAGCGTCATTCCTTTCCCTTGTGAAGTGTTACCTATCCCACTCTAACAAGAAAATCAGAAAATCCACTTTACAATTCTTTTAAAAAAATACAAGAGAAGCTAGCAGAAAGTATGAAGAATTTATGAAAATAATGATGCGTGAACAGAAGAATAAATAGAATATGTTGATATGAAAGGAAAAATCATTATGTAATTGATTGATTTCCGAATGATGTCAGAAGATATATTTTTGTAACATCGTATAAATAGAAGGTTTATTAATGTTTGAAAAAGGTATAAATATAGTTTTTGTGAAATGAAAAAGTGCCCCGAAAGGCACTCCATCCGAATCATTCTTCATAAATCATCTTTCGTGTCATCCCACCGTCTAGGACCAGTGTTTCGCCCGTCAAGAAATCGTTATCCGGGTGTGTTAGATAGAGAGCCGCACGAGCGACATCACTTGGTTTTCCGACGCGACCAGCTGGATGTTGACTATGATCTTCAGGTGATAATTCTTGATAGTCACCGGTTTCAATCCAACCCGGAGCAATCGCGTTGACGAGAATTCCGTCTTCTCCGAGTGAGACAGCAAGTGCATGGGTCAGAGCAAAAATGCCACCTTTCGTCGATGCATAAGATTCTGTATGCGGTTCCGACATGAAGGCGCGGGTCGAAGCCAGGTTGACAATCCGACCACCACTTTTACTTTGTTTCAAATAAGGTGTAGCGGCCTTAGTCGTTAAAAAGATACTACGCAGGTTCGTATGATGAACCCGATCCCATTCCTCAAGTGACAATTCGAGTAAGGGTTTTCGAATCATGATACCGGCGTTATTGATGACGATGTCGATACGACCAGTATGTTCAATCGCTTTCTCAATCAACAGTTGAACGTCTTTCTCGTGTTGGATATCGAGGTGATAGAAGTAAGCCGTCCCACCATCTTCTTCAATTTGTTGAACTAATTCGTCTCCTGTCATCTGATCGATATCGGCAAGAACAACGTTTGCACCTTGAGCGGCATAAGTTCGTGCAAGTTCAGCTCCAATCCCATTGGCAGCTCCGGTGATGATAACGGTTTGATTGACATGATTCATAAAAATCACCCTTTCTGTAACGCTTCTCTCCCTTTTTTACCGTTCCATCGCGTCCTGAAACCTGACAGGATTATCATACGTAGGAATAGGGAAATAGAAAAGCGTCGAAGTTACTTTAGAATGGGGGAAAACAGGTCATGAAATTTTCGAATCAACAATTAGAAAAACAGCAAAATCAATATGCTGAAGATGCAAAAGATTACATCGATCGTCCGAAAAAGACGAACTCGCTATTACAACGAGCAACTGCTAAAGTGAACGATAACTCTCGTTTGTCCGTCATCTTCTCGCCGTTGACGCTGTTCGTCGATATGATTCGCGCATACCAGTCAGGTGAATACCGTAATATTCGTCGTACGACGATGTTAAAGGTAATCGGAGCATTGATTTATCTCGTATCACCGATTGACCTCGTACCTGATTTCGTACTCGGATTTGGTTTCGCAGACGATATCGCAGTCATTCTTTTTGTTACGAAAACGGTCTTCGAAGAATTAACACGTTTCAGCGATTGGCAGGATGAGCAACAAAAACGTCGCACGCAACCATTACAAAGTGAAGATGCGTATTAATTCGCACGTAAATCATAACCAGGGCGACTTCCGATACGAAGTCGCTCTTTCTCATGTAAAAAGAGCCGTTTCCTGTACGCCCTCTTGAAATTTCGATACACTAGAAATAGTTGGTAAAGAGAGAGGAGGGCGAAGATGGGACATCACTGGATGGAATCGTACGGATATATTGGGATCATGATGACACTTATGTTTCCTTTTATACCGAGCGAAGTACCACTGGCCTATGCAGGGTATCTTGTGCACACCGCACAGGCAAACCTCTTATTCATGTTGTTCCTCGCTGTACTGAGCTTCGTCATTAGTCAAAACCTCTTCTTTACGATTGGTCAGTTCGGGAGTGAACGGTTATTGAATCGTTTATTCAAATGGTTTCGGATTTCAGAAACGAAAATGCTTCAGTTTCAAACACAAATGGAGACGAAGGGACGCTATATATTACTTCTGTCTCCGATGTGGCGAATCGGATTTGCGATTGGTGCAGGTCTGACGGGTGTCTCGCGCTGGACGTTTACGGTCGTGACGACGATTTCTTTCTTCCTTTGGTCAGCAATCTTCATTTGGGGTGGGAAAGCCGTTGGTCATGAATGGCGAAAATTGCATCACCTCAACCATCCTGTAGTTTGGATTGGATTAGGGATGCTCATTACTATCATTTACTTGATCCAAAGAAAGAAAAAAGTAAAAAAAGAGATGTAAAAGGAGTGGCATCATGGCAATTATCTTATTCGATATTGACGGTACACTGATTGACTCAACGGAACAAATGACAGAGGCGATTCATCGGGCGATGGATGATATGCCGCATCTTCCAAAACCCTCGCAAGAAAGTGTTCAGGCAAGCTACGGTCTTGCAGGAAGCGCCTTTTGGCGAAAAGCGATTCCGGAAGCTTCAGAAGAGGATATTCGTTTAATTCGAAAAAAGAGACATGGTCATTTAGAAGATACGATGGTTGAACAGAATGTATTATTTGACGGAATTCGATCATTATTGCAAGCTCTTGTTTCAGCGGGACACACGGTCTCAACTGCAAGTAATTGCGGCAACCATTATCTAAACCTTGTGCTTGATAGTCAGGAAATCCGCTCGTTCTTCACAAGTCCGAAATGCTTGGAATCCGTCAATGGAAAAGAAAAATCGGATATCTTACGCGCTCACCGCGATGAGTTTGGAGAAGGATCTTACTGGATGATTGGAGATCGGTCTTCTGATGTCGAAGCAGCTCGTAAGGAACATATGCCGGTCGTCTTATGTCAATATGGTTTTGGTACGCCATCCGAGTGGAATTCGGCAGATCATGTCATCGAGACACCGCTTGATTTGTTAACAGTGATTGAAAAATAAAGAAGTAAGAAGCCAAGCTAGACACGTCGATTTTTTCAGACGGTCGGCTTGGCTTTTTTGTGGTTAAAATATCAATCAAGATGCACTTACTCGAAATCAAGTCGGTACGGTTCTGCGCTCATCCATGGACGGAACTTCCGGAAGAGTAGATGGAACAATAAACAGAGAATAATGGGTAAGACGATAAAAAGACCAAGCACGAATGTCATATTGAAGAGCGTCCATCCTCCTGACATCAGGTGTAGCGCATTGATTGGACCGATTAAACCAGACATTCCAAATCCGGCACTAAACGGTGTACCTTGAACACCGAGCATTCCAGCTAATGCACCAAGGATAGCGGCACTACACATGACAGGTAGAATCATCAATGGATTACGAATGAAGTTCGCCATCTGAATTTTAGGAGAACCGAGAAAATGAGCAATCGACGTTCCGCGTGAATTCGCTTGCCAACCGGCAATCGCAAGACCAAACCCAGCGGCACAGACACCTAGATTGGCAGCTCCGGCAGCAACACCCGATAAACTGATCGCGGTTGCAATGCCGACCGTCGAAAGCGGAGAGACGATGAGAACGGAAAAGGCGACCGCAATTAGAATGCCCATCAAGACGGGTTGAAGTGCCGTGAAGTCTGAGATGACATGTCCTATTGCTGTTGTGATCCGTGTGACGAACGGATACGTCAGAACACCAATTCCACCGGCACCGACAATCAAAATCGTTGGCATGACAAGGACCGTATATGTTTTGAAGCGTTCACCAATCAATAAGACGATTGCTGTTGCAATAGCTGCCGTCAAACCAGCATTGATGACATCACCTGTACCGACGAAAACGAATGTCGCATCCGCACGGGTCGCAACACCTGAGCCGACGACCGTCGCGAGTCCAATCGATGTGGTGGCGATCGGTGTTACTTTAAATTGCATCGCTACGGCGACACCAATCACCATTGGTAAAAGTCGCATCGCGAGTGTCGTTGCGTCCAAAACGTGTTGGGCACCAGAAACGTATGGCAATAATGCCTTAGCGAGTTCACCGAGTAAGGCTCCTGGAATAAGGGCAACGAGAATTCCAATACTGAGACCGTTTAAAACATGCACTGCAAATTGACGTGGCTGACGCAAAATAGATGAATCCACAAAATCCTCTCCTTATGTAACGCTTTTGTGCATAACAGTATAAAAGTTATGAATTGTGTTTTATCTTACGGTAAGAACAGAAGGACGTCAAGAAAAAGTTAGAAAATTCCAAACGAGCAAAGGATTCGTCTTTCAGAAACGGAATTGTTACAGTGAAGAAGTATATTGAATGAGGAGGTCATGAATCATGTCAGAACAACGTATCGTATTAGCGGAACGACCAAACGGAAAACCAACAGGGGAAACATTCCGTTATGAATCATTTGAGTTAGCAGATTTACGAGAAGGGCAAGTCGCACTGGAGTCACTCTATATCTCAGTCGATCCATATATGCGGGGACGTATGAACGATACGCGTTCTTATTCGCAACCGTTTGAGATTGATGAACCGATTCACGGGGGTGTCGTAGCGCGTGTCATCGAGTCTAAAAGTGAGGCGTTCAAGTCAGGTGATGTCGTCGTGGGGATGCTCGATTGGGCAACGAAAGCAGTCGTCGATGCGAAAAGTGTCCGTAAAATCGATGAGCAGATCGCTCCAATCTCAACAGCGCTCGGTGTTCTCGGAATGACAGGGATGACGGCGTATTTCGGGTTGCTTGATATCGGGAATCCACAGCCAGGAGAAACTGTTGTCGTATCGGCAGCAGCAGGGGCTGTTGGATCGATCGTTGGTCAAATCGCTAAAATCAAAGGTGCACGAGTAGTTGGGATTGCAGGAAGTGACGAAAAGTTACAGCACTTAAAAGCAGATCTTGGTTTTGACGAAGTCATTAACTACAAAACGGAAGACATCCGGAAAGCATTAGACCGGACGTGTCCAGACGGCATCGATGTTTATTTTGAAAATGTCGGTGGAGAGATCGGCGATGCGGTTCTGGATCGGCTTAATCCATTCGCGCGGGTACCGGTCTGCGGCGCTATTTCTGGGTATAACGCACAACAGGACATCGGTCCACGTGTTCAATCGAAATTAATCATTGCGCGTGCGCGCATGCAAGGTTTCTTAGTGGGGGATTATGGCAAACGATTCAAGGAAGCGGCTGAGCAACTCGGTCAATGGGTCAGTGAAGGGAAATTACGATATGAAGAGACGATCTTTGAAGGCTTCGATCGTGTACCAGATGCTTTCCTCGGATTATTCGATGGCTCGAACACAGGGAAACTATTAGTAAAAGTTAAGTAATACGCCAAAAGAGGTTGCGGAATTATTCCGCAACCTCTTTTTTTATGGCATGAGATTCATGAATCCTTTTGATCGCGCTTGAGTTCTTCTGGATCTGGATCCGGATGTTGTGTTTCCGCAGGCTTGATTCCGGGATCTGATGTCTCAGCTGGATCAGGGTCCGGGTGAAGACCAACGTCTGCCTTTTCATCTGGTAAATCATGATTTTTTTCGTTTAACATGTCCAGTCATCTCCTTTTATCAGTACGTAGTAATGTTTCCCCGTTTTTTAAATCCAAAACAATGAGAGTGCATAAGAGTCGTTTTCGAAAACGCGTAAATGATTTCCACGGACAAGAAAGCGAAACCGGTCGATTTCCTAGGAAATACAGGTTGACTGAAATGGAATGTAAGGAAAATCCAAAAAAGCTTCACTAAGTCTTTACAAAAACCTTGCAAGTCCTTCAAGTAGCCTTTGAATTGCTTCCGTAGACTAAAAAAGAGTTGAAAAGAGGAAGGGTGTTTACGTGTGAGTGATCAAAAATGGAAACGACAAATCATGCAACAACTAAACTGGGTTCGCGAAGAGAAAAAACGGCTCACAAGCGAGACGACAGCAAGTAAAGAGTCACTCGAAAAACTTCGTCAGCTGGACGTCTTGCGTCTGCCAACGGTTCGAACTTCTAAAAACACGACGACACGTTATCAACAAAATAGCCAAGCGTCATTACTAGATCAATTGGATGTCTCACATATTCCGGTACGGACGACGACACGTTATTATGAAAAACGACCAATCGAGATGGCAATCGTCTGCTCGGAATTCATGTATGCCTATTATGAAGATGCCGTTCATCTCCATTATGTCAATGCGAACACATTCGAAGAAGTTTTCGAGCGCGAGATTGATCTCTTTTTGGTCGTATCTTCATGGAAAGGATTACGAGGGGATGATTGGAAAGGTGTCGCCACACCAAATTCAAAGAAACGCCAACGGTTACTTTCGATGATGCAGGAAGTCAAAGCCAAAGGAATTCCAGTCGTCTTTCAATCGACGGAAGACCCGAGTAACCATGAACGGTTTCAAGACGTGGCTCAAGCTGCCAATTATGTCCTGACTTCAGATGAGGCGATGATTCCTGAATATCGTGTTTTATGTGGACATGATCGAATCATGGCGATGCCGTTTGGAGTCAATCCATTGATTCACAATCCGATTGGAGCGACACGTAGCCGAAAGAAGGGCGTTTTATTCGCCGGTAGCTGGATGGCGAAATATCCGGAGCGTGTGAAAGATACGGAGATGTTGTTTGATGGGGTCATGCAGTCTTCGCACGAACTCGATATCGTGGACCGGAATTATCATCTCGACTTACCAGCCTATCAGTTTCCGGAACGCTATCAATCACGGGTCGCACCAGCGATTCCTTATGATGCCTTACAACAAGTCAGTAAATGTTATGACTGGGTCCTGAACCTAAATAGCATCAAATATAGTAAGACGATGTGTGCCCGTCGCGTCTATGAATCGCAAGCACTCGGTAATTTGATCCTGTCGAATTACAGTATCGCCGTCAACAACGAGTTTCCGAACATCTTCACCGTACATGACGCACAGGAGGCGACGGCGATCGTAGAACGCACATCGCAAGAAGAAATCGAACGTTTACGAGCAGAAGGACTTCGTGCCGTCATGACGGAGCATACAGTCTTCGAACGGATGGATCAGATTCTAGCGTTCATTGGACGAGTACCTGAAACACGAAAGCATCGTTTACTAATCGTTGTCGCTCAGGATGGGGAAGTCATTCGTGACGTGATCAATCGTCAAAGTCTCACACCAGACGAAATCGTCTCAGCGGATGCATTGACGGAGCAAACCTATGATCAAGCGGATCTCGTTGCTTGGATGGATGGGCATGAATCCTACGGTGAATATTATTTAGAGGACCTCGTGAATGGCTTTAAATATAGCGATGCCAGCATTGTCCGAAAGGGGAGCCAACATCCATATCATCTACATGAGATGAACGGTAGCCGAAACGGTGCGATTATCTGGCGGTCAGATATCGGATATGACGCGTTCCAAGCAGATGAATTGAACGGAAAAACGCTGTTGCTCGATCAATTTGAGTGGAACGAGCAGACGGTAGTTCCGACGGATCACACACCGCAACTGTCGGTCGTTGTTCCCATCTATAACAATGGGAAACATCTCACGTATAAATGCTTCGCCAGTCTAACACGGATGGATCGATTCATGGAGTCAGAGATTTTACTCGTAGATGATGGATCGACGGACATAGCGGCACGTCAAGCCGTAGAACGTCTCGCGCGTCGTTATGGCAATGTCAGAACCTATTTCTTCGAGACAGGTGGTAGTGGTAGTGCTTCGCGTCCTCGCAACAAGGGAGTCGAGATGGCACGAGCTGACTATGTGACGTTCCTTGATCCAGATAACGAGGTACTCAGCGATCGTTATGCCTTTTTGCTTCAGGAATTAGAGAACGATCCATCACTTGATTTTGTAGCGGGTCATATGAAAAAACTTGCCGAGAAGACGAGTATCATCGCCTTGCCGACGATTCGCAAACAAGGACGAACGGTTTGTGAAGATCCAAAAGCTTTTCTATTGAAACATCGCTTTGCGGTACAAAGCATTCAAGCACTCGTCGTCCGTCGTACCTTCTTGCTCGAACATCAATTGGAACAGGTCGTCGGTGCAGTCGGTCAGGACTCCTTGTTTTTCCAGGAATTGATGCTTCGCGCCAATCGTGTCTTACTCGTCAATCGGGTCATCCATTATTATTATGCAGCCGTTGCAGGATCGACCGTGAATGCATTGACGGTGAAATTTTTTGAACGCAGTGTTGTCCGAGAACGGGCACGAGCTGAGAAATTCGCTCGTTATGGAGTGCTTGAGGAATACAAGGAAACACGATTCGAGCATTTCTTCGAGCATTGGTATCTCGTTAAATTACGCTACTGCAGTGATAAGGATTTTGCACCGAGTGTCGCATTGTTGCGAACAATCATCGGATTCTATGAACCGATCACGTTGACGAACCCATTGATTCGTCGATTCATGGAGCTTGCAGATCGCCAGGAGACGGATCGACTTCAACATCTATTACTCGAGGAGGTGCAGAAATGACGGCATCGATGAAGACAGCACGACCAAAAGATCAAATCCGGGCTGCCTACTACGATCAGTTAGGCGGTGGATTCGGTAAAAAAGTCCGCGCACGTGTGCACTGGATCGTTCGACAAGCAAAAGGGGAGCACATTTTAGATATCGGTTGTTCCGGTGGAGTTGTTCCGATTTTGCTCGGACGGGAAGGGAAACATGTCGTCGGAATCGATGTCTTACCAGAAGCGATTACTGAAGCCAAACAAGCATTGCTTGAGGAACCGGCATCCGTAAAGGAAAAAGTGGAATTACATGAAGCGAATGTCATGACGTATACACCTGACATTCAATTCGACACAGTCTTGATGACGGAAGTATTGGAACATATCGGGGAGCCGGAACGCTTCATCGCTCGTGCCGTTTCGTTCATCGCACCAGAAGGACGACTCGTCATCACAGTTCCATTTGGAGTGAACGATTATGCGGATCACAAACGGACGTATTATTTAAATCGACTGCTTGAACAGTTGACGCCCTTCGGTAAAATCGAGACGGTCGAGCGGCTTGATAAGTGGCTTGGAATCACGATTCAAGTCTATCCTGAACCACGAGAGGGTCGAGCAATTGTACCAACGGAAGTCGAATGGCTCGAGGATGCCTTTGAAGAAGTGGAACGATTGCATCTCGCAACGATCATTGACTTAAAGCGCAAGCAACAGACTCTAGAACGAAAAGTTCAACGGTTAGCGGAACAAACAGATTTATTCGAGCAGGCACAAGCGGAATCACTACGTCATGAACAGCAATTACAGGAACAGCGTGAACAATACAAGATGCTCGAAGAACAATATGCTGAACTGCTTGATCGGTTCGAAGCGTCATTGGTGACAAATCTGGAATTGCTGGAGGCGAATGCATCATGGAAATCAAAATACCGCTCACTCGCGCGTTCAAAGCTCGGAAAAATCGTCGTCCGCTACTGGAAGTTCCGACGTCAACTCAAACAGCGCCGGAGTCGTCGATGAACGTCTTGATGATTTGTCAAAATTTCTATCCGGAAATTGGCAGTGCGGCAAACCGAATGAAGAATATCTTCAAGCGGATGGAACAAGCGGGAAGTGACGTTCATGTACTGACGTCAGAACCGCTTTATCCGACGGCAGAACTCTATACGGACTCGATGTTCTGGGATGAACCGAGCCTCGACACGGCACATGTGACTCGTATCCAACCGCGTGACGTCCGGGCGACGAATAATTTATGGCGGCGCCTTCGCTTGTTCGTGGAACAATTCGTACTTGCGGTGAAAGAGGTTCGACATGATCCAAAATCCTACGCCTACATCTATGCGACGACGCCGTCTATCTTCATGGGGCTCGTCGGGGTCGTCGCGAAACATGTCAAAAAGGCTCCTTTGATTCTTGATGTGCGTGATTTATGGCCAGAATCGTTGATTGGCGTCGGCATTACGAAATCGCGTCTCTTATTGACTCCGCTCTACTGGCTTGAAAAGTGGATGTATCGACAGGCGGATCAATTGGTCATCAACAGTGAAGGTTTTCGATCGTATATCGAAGGACGAGGCATTGCACCGGAAAAAATTCATTATATCCCGAACTCGATCGAGGAAAACGAGTGGTTAATCAAACGTCGAAAAGTATCGGAACAAGTTCGCGTCGTGTATACAGGGAATATCGGGCTCGCGCAAGATGTGTTCTTGTTGCTTGACGTCGCACAGGAACTTCAACAAGAACAGGATATCTGCTTTCAAGTCGTCGGTTACGGCTATCACAAACAAACGTTCGAACGACTCGTCAAGGAACGAGGATTGACGAATATCGAGTTTCTTGACGCGATGCCACGCTGGGATGCATTGAAACAACTCGCGAAGAGTGACATTGCCTTTGCGACACTCGTCGAGAGTACAGCGTTCGATACAGTGACACCAGGCAAAATCATCGACTACATGGCGATGGGCTGTGCCATCGTCGGTGCGGTATCAGGTCATGCGGCGCATGTCATCGAAGAAGCAGGAGCTGGGTATGTCTCGATCCAGCGTAAAAAGGAAGAAATCGTTGCACAAATCCTTGAGTTATCTAGAAATCCAGAGAAACGTGCAGTGATGGGACGGGCAGGTGTGGATTACGTCCAACGCCATTTCGATTGGGAACAAAATGAACAGCGCTTGTTTGAAGCCATCGAACAAACGCAGTCACGAAAGGCGGTCGCAGAATGAAGCGCATTGGAATGTTTGTTTGGAATCCTTTTACGAATGACGCCCGTGTCTTACGTGAATGTACGGCACTCGTCGAAGCAGGACACCGCGTGGACCTATACTGTCTAAATGACGGCACACTTCCAGAAGTCGAATACCCGATGTCAGGGTTTCGCGTCATTCGAATCGACCGGACGCCACCTTTTGCGAGGTGGCTCCCGTTCTTTCGCAAACGGAAAAAACGGACACTTGCTATCGGATTGATGGGTGCGCTTCTTGCACCTTGGCTCATTCCCGTGATGATCGTACTCTTTTTGCTCATGCGAAGTCGATTCATCCGTTACGCCCTATATAACAGTTTCGGCATTCTTCGCATGACACGTGCTGCCCGGAAGCATGATTACGACGTCATGCATGCGAATGATGTCAATACATTACCGCAAGCGATTGGGGCGGCGCGTGGTGCACAAATCGTCTATGACTCGCATGAAGTCCAGACCGATCGGACAGGTTATGGTAGCATGCAAGGGAAACTAGAACGGTGGTTGCTTCACTTCGTCGACCAGACCATCGTTGAAAATGACACGCGTGCAGATTATCACCAGAAGTTATACGGAACACGACCATCCGTCTTGCACAATTATCCGTTTTACGAACCGATTATTCCGCAACCGCGACCGTTACGCGAAGAGTTAGCACTCGCACCAGACGAGCCGATTTTGTTGTATCAAGGCGGGATCCAGGAAGGACGTGGACTGGAGCGACTCATTGAAGCGATGCCGTTCATCGATCGTGGAACATTGATTTTCGTTGGAGATGGAAAGTTAAAAGGGAAACTGATGCAACTGGCTGCGCAATCATCGGAAAAGTCTCGCATCCGCTTCATTGATAAGGTTCCGCTTGCTGAACTACCAAGCTATACGGCAGCGGCGACTGTCGGCTTTCAGGTCCTTCAAAACGTCTGCTTCAATCATTATTCAGCTTCTTCGAATAAACTATTCGAATACATGGCAGCGTTAATTCCTGTCATCGCGGCAGACTTACCGGAAATCCGTCGTGTCGTCGAAACAGAAGGAATCGGTTTGATCGTCGATGTCGAATCGCCGCATAGTATCGCCGAGGCGGTCAATCGTCTAGTGAAGGATAAGAGCTTGCGCGGAGTGATGCAGGAGCGAGCAAGCGTAGCAAGGAGACAATACAACTGGGAGCAAGAAAAAGGCCGACTTCTTGCTGTCTATGACTCGATTTTCATGGAATCTGGGACAAAATAAGAAAAATAGTCAACGACTCGAAGGGAAATCCACATGGAATGAAGGTGAATTCTTGACGGGTCGTTTTGTTTGATATGAATGGCAACGAAGTATTCGTGAAAGCTTCATAAGATTTACAAAAACAATAGAAAACGCTGGAAATGTAAGGTCTGTGAAGAATGGTTTAAGAGATGGTTAGAAGCATTGGAAAGCAAAGGAAATGTCGTTATGGTCTAGTTACAGCCAAGCCACAGACCGTTCGTTGGCTAGTATGACTAACTCGATGGAGGAATGACAAAATGAAACTTTGCACAATCGGACTAGGATATATTGGATTACCTTCTTCGGCGATGTTCGCGGATCACGGCACGGAGGTCGTCGGTGTCGACATCGATCCACACATCGTCAATCTTCTGAACACGGGAACGATTCATATTGAGGAACCAGGACTCGAGGATGTCATCAAACGAGTCGTCGCTAACGGAAAATTCCGAGCGACACTTACGCCAGAACGAGCAGATGTCTTTTTAATCGCCGTCCCGACGCCGAACTTGAACGATACGTATAAATCATGTGATTTAAAATACGTCGTGTCAGCCGTCAACAACATGTTGCCGTTCCTTGAAAAAGGAAACGTCGTCATCGTTGAATCGACGATCGCGCCACGCACTATGGACGATCATGTTCGTCCACTGATTGAAGAAGCCGGCTTTACGATCGGTGAAGACGTTTATGTCGTTCATTGCCCAGAGCGTGTGTTACCAGGGCAGATCTTACACGAACTCGTTCATAACAACCGGATCGTTGGAGGATTGACACCGGCATGTGCAGAGGTAGGAGCAGCCGTCTATGAAACATTCGTTCAAGGAGAAATCGTTCGGACCGACGCGAAGACAGCCGAAATGTCGAAATTGATGGAAAATACGTTCCGTGATGTCAACATCGCACTGGCAAATGAATTGACGCAAGTATGTCACCAGCTTGAGATCAACGTCTTAGATGTCATCGAGATGGCAAACATGCACCCACGTGTGAACTTGCATCATCCAGGACCGGGTGTAGGTGGTCACTGTCTCGCAGTCGATCCGTACTTCATCGTCGCAAAAGTCCCATCACTTGCACGCATCATTCATACGGCACGACAAACGAACGTCCAAATGCCACAATTCGTCGCTGAACAAGCCGCTCGTCTCGTCGGTTCACGTGTTCGTCCAAAAATCGCTGTGTTCGGTGTGACGTATAAAGGAAATGTTGACGATATGCGCGAGAGCCCAGCTGTCGAAGTCATTGAACAATTGCTCGATCGTGGACTCGATGTCGCGGTCTGTGATCCACACGTCGAGCATTCCATCTCGACACGCTTTGAACTCGTTGATGAAATCGAAGCGATCCAAGACGCCGATCTAGCACTCGTCTTAGTCGACCACGATGAGTTCAAACAATTCGATTCACGTCGTTTCGCAAACTACATGCGGACACCGTTACTCTTCGATACAAAAGGAATTGTCCGTGAACTCGATGCGGTCAAGGTCCTCAACTTCGGTAACTTGCATACGCACCGCGTGACGGAAGTGGATGCAAAAGCAATATGAACGCGTTACGAACGATTGGAGGGGAGTTGAAAGATCATCTGTATCTGATCTTTCGGCTGTCACTCTATGAAACAAAAAGTCAGTATAGCATGCAGTATTTAGGTTGGTTTTGGGAGATCATGACGCCACTCCTCCAAATCGGGGTGTACTGGGTCGTCTTTGGTTTTGGAATCCGTGGTGGACATCCTGTCGACGGAATTCCATTCGTCTTTTGGCTCGTTAGTGGACTGATCGCATGGTTCTTCATCGGAAGCACGATTCCAAGTGGATCACGGTCGATCTACGGTCGGGTCGCGCTCGTCTCTAAAATGCATTTTCCGTTGAGTACGATTCCGGCATATGTCATTTTGGCTCAATTCTATCGACATCTTGCGATGATTGCCCTGACGATCGTTTTAGGAAGTGCATTTGGTTACTTCCCAGGATGGCATACGCTCGAGCTGTTTTATATCGTTCCAGCCGGCGTCATCTTTCTTTATGCCGTCTCGTTGTTATTGTCGGCTCTTGCTACGATGATCCGAGACGTCCAGAACATGGTGACATCCGCGATAAGGATGCTGATGTATTTAACGCCGATCATGTGGATTCCCCCAGAACATTCACTGTTTAAGATGCTATTGATGTTGAATCCACTCGTCTATTTGATTGAGGGGTACCGCTCCGCCTTGATCGGAACCGGTTACTTGATGGATCACATCTGGTATGGCGCTTATTTTTGGAGTGTGACACTCGGTATCCTGCTCGTCGGAGCAGCGGTCCATATTCGTTTCCGACGCTACTTCATTGATTATGTATAGGAGGAAAGACGATGAGTCACGTCGTGTTTGAGAACGTTTCAAAACGGTACATGCTCTATGAGCGTCCAATCGATAAATTAAAGGAAGTGCTCTTTGGAAAAGTGAGCGGAAAATCCTTTTATGCGCTCAAAAATGTCTCCTTCTCTGTTGAAGAGGGAGAAATCGTGGGTGTCGTAGGCATCAACGGTAGTGGGAAATCAACGTTATCCCATTTACTTGCTAACGTCACACCGCCTACGTATGGATGTGTCACGCTAGGAGGAAAATCAGCACTGATTGCCATCTCAAGTGGATTGAACAGTCAACTGACAGGTCGCGATAACATCGAGCTCAAAGGATTGATGATGGGACTGACCAAACGGCAAATCGAGGAGATCACACCGGAAATTCTCGAATTCGCGGATATCGGAGAGTTCATCGATCAGCCAGTCAAAACCTATTCGAGTGGGATGCGGGCACGTCTCGGTTTTGCTATCTCGATCAATATCAATCCGGATATCTTGATCATCGATGAAGCCTTATCTGTCGGCGATCAAACATTTACGGAGAAGTGTCTCGATAAGATGCGCGAATTCCGGGATCAAGGAAAAACGATTTTTTTCGTCAGCCATTCTTTGAATCAAGTCAAAAGCTTTTGTACGAAGATCCTTTGGCTGGAATACGGTGAAGTGCGTTTATTTGGTCCAACGAATGAAACACTCGCGGAATACAATAAATATTTATATTGGTACAAACAGTTATCCAAAAAGCAAGCCACTCACTATGTTTCGAAAAAACGAACCGGTCGAATCGGTGACATTGAGCAACAGATGAGAGGCGAGACGATCGAACGATCGTCATGAAATGAGATAGGGGATGAAGTAGATGAAACGTGTCATGCTCGTATTCGGAACACGACCTGAGGCCATTAAGATGGCACCTGTCGTAAAAGCACTTGAAAACCGCCCAGACGTCGAACCGATTGTCGTCGTAACGGCGCAACACCGGGAAATGCTTGATCAGGTACTCGAATTGTTCCAGATCACTCCGGACCATGACTTGGATTTGATGCGTCCGCGTCAAACGTTAGAGGAGATGACGGCACGTATTCTGAATGCGATGCGTCGTGTCCTCGAAAAAGAACAGCCGGATCTCGTTCTTGTCCATGGGGATACGACGACGACGTTCGCTGCTTCGTTAGCGGCATTCTATCAACAGATTCCAGTCGGTCATGTCGAAGCAGGACTGCGGACATATGAAAAGTATGCACCGTTTCCGGAAGAGATGAATCGTCAATTGACAGGTGTGTTGGCGGATTATCATTTTGCTCCAACCGAACAAGCGGCGATGAATTTACGTGCTGAGAACAAACAGACACCGATCATCGTAACGGGTAATACGGTCATTGATGCACTTAAGACAACCGTTTTTGCTAGCTATACGCATCCTGTTCTGACACGACTTGAGAAGTCGGGGCGAAAACTCGTCTTGCTGACGGTTCATCGTCGTGAGAACCATTTACAACTGGCAACGATTTTTGAAGCGATTGAACAGTTGGCAAATGATCATCCGGAAATCGAAATCGTTTATCCAGTCCATCCGAATCCAGTCGTGCTAGAAGCAGCAGCTCGCCTAGAGCATCATCCACGGATTCAGTTGATTGAGCCGCTTGATGTCTTTGATTTCCACAACCTGGCAGCTCGTGCTTCCTTCATCCTGACAGATTCAGGCGGGATTCAAGAAGAAGCGCCTTCACTCGGTGTTCCCGTTCTTGTCTTACGGGAGACGACGGAACGACCTGAAGGCGTCGAAGCAGGAACCTTGAAACTGGTCGGTACGAATCCAGAGCATATCTATGCGATGAGCCATCAATTATTGACGGACGAAATCTTCTATCAATCGATGGCGCAAGCCGCGAATCCGTATGGCGATGGACAGGCAGCAGAACGAATCGTCGATGCGATCATGAGTGAGGTACCGGTATGAATAAGGAGCTGACCGTCGCGAGCTATCAGTTTTTTCCGTTCGGTACTCAGGAAAAGATTTTGCTCGAAGATGCAGCGCCGGGGGTGTGTTTTGATTTTCAGGATGCGATAGCGACTGACAAACTGTATCTGCAACTGTTCGATCAAGGCTTTCAACATCCGCCTTCAAAACTGTATCGAAAAGATGCTGAACTGATAGGTGACATCATTCAGGTAACGTGCCGTTTTGAAGTGGCGGAACCATGTCTCGTTCAAGTATTCAAGATGCAGTATGGGCAAAAGAAGCGGATGGTCTCTGAGACGGAGCATCTGACGTTGACGAATGAGACGATCGTCCAGTTCGAGATGGAGCGTGTGCCAGGAGCGGTTTATTTCAAAATGGCCTGGAAGTTTTTAAACGAAGGGAGCTTCCGGGTCCATCTGCGCGAACTCGCCATCGCGCAATACGTCAAGGCAGAGGAGGAAGCAACCTATGCTGTTTAGTTCGACGATTTTTTTATTTTTGTTCTTGCCGACAGTACTGCTCGTGTACTACGTGTTGCCTCGGACATTCCGTAACGGCTGGCTGTTAGTTGCCAGCCTGTTCTTTTATGCATTCGGAGAACCACGCTTTGCCTTACTGATGCTACTCAGCGTCACGATCAATTACTTCTTTGCCTTATTCGTTGATTTCTACCGGCAACGTGTCGGAGTGAAGTGGATCATGTTCAGCATGATCGTCGTCAACCTTGGATTGCTCGGTTGGTTTAAGTACAGCGGATTTTTCGTCCGCTCCGTCAACGAATCGTTTGGTCTGAGTTGGTTCGTTCCAGAAGTCGTCTTACCGCTTGGAATTTCCTTTTATACATTCCATGCGATGAGTTACGTCATCGACATTTATAAAGGGAAGGAAGCGGTGCAAAAGAATCCACTCGACCTTGCCCTTTATATCGCGTTTTTCCCGCAACTCGTCGCGGGGCCAATTGTCCGCTACAACACGATTGCGAGTCAGATCGAATCTCGTCAAGAGACAGTATCTGATTTTGCACGGGGTGTTCGCCGCTTTACGATTGGTCTATCAAAAAAATTGATTCTTGCGAACGGATGTGGTCAGGTCGCAGACGCTGTTTTTAATATGAAAGACCTTTCGATGGGGCTAGCATGGATTGGAATCATCGCTTATGCCTTACAGATCTATTTTGATTTTTCGGGCTATAGCGATATGGCAATTGGTTTAGCACTGATGTTCGGATTTCATTTCTTGGAGAACTTCAACTACCCATATATTTCAAAATCCGTGTCAGAATTTTGGCGTCGATGGCATATTTCGCTCGGCTCTTGGTTCCGCGACTATGTTTATATTCCGTTAGGGGGAAACCGTGTATCGCCGTGGCGGCAGTATCGAAATCTGGCGATCGTCTGGATGTTGACGGGCCTTTGGCACGGTGCGAGTTGGACATTCGTCGCGTGGGGCGCATATTACGGAGTTTGGATCATGCTCGAGAAGGCATTTCTCGGGAGATGGCTCGAGCGTATGCCTGTCGTCTCGACAGTCTGGACGCTCATCCTCGTGCTCGTCGGTTGGGTCTTTTTCCGCTCAGAGACGTTTCCAGAAGCCGTTATGTATATTCAAGCAATGTTCGTACCGGATGTGCTATGGGATGAAAGGGCGAGTTACCAACTCGTTCAGAACGGAGTCCTACTACTTGTCGCGTGTATCGCTGCGACACCGATTCCGAAGTATCTCGGAGAACGTGTCGTCGTCTCTCTCGGGAAGATCGGAACAACGATGCAGTATGGGTACGCCATGTTGATGTTGTTCCTTGCGACATCGGCACTCGTTGCGAGCACGTTTAATCCGTTCATCTATTTCCGGTTCTAAAAAGGAGGACTATCCATGGAGCAGCCATTGATGAAAACGCAACAGGAGACGAATCAAACACCTTCTTTCGAGCGAATCATGATGTGGGTGACGACTGTCAGTTTTATTCTCGTCTTACTGACGATCGGACTCGGAACGCTTGTCCGGGAAGACCGTGTCCGGTCCCAGCTGGAAAATCGTACACTTGCCCAGTCCGTTGAGCCCACCGTCGAGGGAATCGCGACAGGCAAGGATATGCTCAAAATGGAGACCTATTTCACGGATCAATTACTGTTGCGAGGAACGTTCGTCGAGATACAGGCGCTTTTATCAAAAGATGTCTTTCGACAGCCGTTTCGTAATGGCATTTATACGGCAAAAAACGATTATATGATTGAACCGAGTGCATCAGGAAACGTAAAAATTCCGCAAGCATTCAAACAATTCGTTGGAGAAGTCGATCGTCCGGTCTATATGGCGTTAGCACCGTCTAAAACCGTCATCGCAGAACGGGACAAACTAATTCCGTCTTATGTCGCTTCCAATGCAAACGAGCGCTATGAAAAAATGGTACGAGACTTTCAAGCGGCGGGGATGACCAATCTTTCTTTGCAAGGATTGAAGTTAAGTGACTACTTCAAGACAGATCATCACTGGAACATTGACGGTGCAACAGAAGCTTACCAAGTCATCACGAAAAGAATGGGACTGTCAACGACGTTACCTGAGACGAAGTGGCGGAAGGAAGATCAACACGCCTACTATGGATCATTAGCACGAAAAACGACGCTCTCCTATGCGGCGTCCGGTGACCGTCTAGATTATTATGCTCCTGCGTTCTTCAACGGCATCGATGTTTGTTATGAAGGGAAATGTGGACGTCCTGTCATTGATGAATCATTCGTCAAACAAGAAGGTGATTATGTCGATCGATATGAAGTATTTCTTCGCGGAAACCACGACATCATGTCAATGAAGTCAGCGGCGAATCGAAATCGCCCGACGATTTTGGTTTTAAAGGATTCGTTTGCAAATCCTGTGTTACCATTGCTTGCGAAAAGTGCCAACTTAGAAGTCGTGGATATTCGATACGTTCCAAAATCATTTGATGTTTCCCGATTTGCCAAACAAAAGCAGATCGATTCGGTGCTGTTTCTGCACAACTCGAACATTGCCGGTTTGATGAAGACGTACGAGGACAAATTGTGAAGGAGAACAGAGTATGAAATCACGCATCGATAAACGAAGACCTCCGATCCTCTGGCGCGTCATCAGTGCGCTTTTGCTCGTGATCGTCTTGATTGCTAGCGCTTCGACGGGACTGGCATTTTTAAAAATCCAACAGACGGCGCATTCCTTTTTACAACCGTTGGGTGGGGAAAAAGCAAAGCCACTCGCATCGATGAAGCCAGTCAATGTCCTCTTGATTGGCGTCGACGAGCGAAAGAATGATAAGGGACGGGCAGATGCCATCATGTTGCTCTCGTTTAACCCGAAAACGAAGCAAGCGACTTCGTTGTCCATTCCACGCGACATGCAAGTTACGATACCGACAGGTGAGAAGACGAAAATCAATCATACGTATGCCTATGGTGGTGTGAAGGAGACGGTCGAGACGGTGGAACAAACGTTTGATGTCGATATCCCATATTACGCTAAGATCAATATGGATGGGTTGATTGAATTGGTTGATGCTGTTGGCGGTGTCACAGTGGATAATCCATCCGCCTTCAGCTGGAACGACCGTCGTTTACAAAAGGAGTATAAAAAAGGAAAGATTCATTTAACTGGTCTAGAAGCAAGTGGTTACGCACGTATGCGAAAACAAGATCCACTCGGCGATATGGGCAGACAGATTCGGCAACGTCAAGTTTTAGAAGCCGTCGGTGCTAAACTGGCTGGACCTCGTTTACTGACCAAGATGGAAGAAATCACGAATGTCATGAAGCATAATTTCGCGACGAACATCGATTTTGACGTGGCGGCACAACTTGCTCAAGAAAATCAGCCGGGATTCAAACAGCTGAAACCATTAAAGCTAGACGGAGAAGGCTATATCGCAAACGATGGGGTATGGTACTTCTTTGCATCGGATGAATCCATGAGACAAACGAAAGCCAAGATTCATGCCATCCTCGCGTCTTCTTAAACCCGGTAAAAAGGACTGTCTACCACACGGACGGTTCTTTTTTTGTTGTTTTCCATCCAACCGAATCACTTTGGTTCAAAAGTCTTATTTTCTGTTCGAATCATCAAATAGGCTTTGACAGGACTTGTAAACGGATGCAAAATGAAAACGATTACATAACAAAGGAGATGGCTATCGTATGAAACGCATAAGATCCGTTTGTATCGTTGCGCTAACGTTTGCACTAATATTTAGTGGACTGTCTTTATCCGGTCAAGCACTGGAAAAAGGAAAGTCTACATTGGTCATCATTCACTACAAGGAAGACCCGAATGCCACGAAGGATTGGAATCTGTGGTTATGGACAAATGGTCCGGATTATTTTCCGAATAAAGCACATGCCTTTAATGGTGAAGATGCTTACGGAAAAATCGCAGCCTATGAATTTCCAGTCGATCAGCCGGAAAAAGTCGGCTTCATCGTGCGAGATGATAACTGGAACAAGGATGGGGGATCTGAGAACGATCGTTTCATCACGAAAGATATGATTAAAAACGGAGTTGCTGAAATCTGGATCGAGTCGGGAAGCAAGGATATCTCGACGGTCAATCCGACTAATGGAGCAGACGTCGAAAAAATCGACACGAATATCCACTATTATCGGTATGACAATGATTATGATAAATACGGCGTCTGGTCTTGGCCGGAAGCGCAAGATGGCAAACGATTCGAATTCGATCAGCAGGATGAGTTCGGTGCCATTGCCAAAGTAACGCTTGATAACCCAACGAAAGCACGTCTTGCAGGCGTCATTCCTCATCTTGAGGGCTGGTCGGAAAAAGACGGAGCCGATCGTTTCTTTTATGCAGGTGCGAAGGACATCTGGTTGATCGAAGGGGACCAGACAGTGTACTACAGCAAACCGGAAATTGATCGGACGCCAAAAATCACGAGCTTTTTGGCTGATGACTTCCGGACGATGACGCTTAAAACGAATACACCGATGACGGCAGAAGACTTAAAGGCATTTACGTTCGAAGGTGTGACGAATCCAGTCGTATCAGCGATCGATGCCAAGACGGCGAAAGTCGAAGTCGCTTCTGATATCGATTTAGCAAAAGTCGTCCGCGTGACGCATCCTGTTTTTGGAGAGGCAGTTCTTGAAGCAGGGAAGGTACTGCGTTCGAAAGCATTCGATCAAAAGTATGCCTATGGTGGTAAGCTCGGCGTCGACTATCAGAAATCGAAGACGACATTCAAGGTCTGGGCGCCGACAGCGCAAGCCGTTGAACTCGAGTTATATCGTTTACCGAAACAACAAGCAGCTACGACAAAAGATATCACGCGTGAAATCCAGATGAAACGGACGGATCGTGGTGTCTATCAAGTGACGGTCAAGGGTGATCTTGACGGTGTCGGTTACACATATGAAGTCAAACACGCAAAAGAATCGACGCGTGCCGTTGATCCGTATGCGACAGCGGTCGCTGTTAACGGAGACCAAGGTGTCGTCGTTGATTTACGCGAGACGGATCCAAAACGCTGGACGAATGGGAAAATGCCACTTCGTCACGCAACAGACGCGATCATTTATGAATCACATGTCCGTGATCTATCGATGTTTGATGTGACGAATTCAGGTTACGATTCAGGTATCAAACAAAAAGGAAAATATCTTGGTGTCATCGAGCCAGGTACACGTTTAACGAAGGATGGAAAAAAAACGAAGACAAAGACGGGACTCGATCACTTAAAGGAACTTGGCATCACGCACGTCCAGTTCATTCCTGTTTATGATTTCAATACAGCGTCCGTCGATGAGACGAATCCGCTTAAATCATACAACTGGGGTTATGATCCGAAGAACTACAATGCACCAGAAGGATCGTATGCGACAAATCCATATGATCCAAAAGTCCGGATCACGGAAATGAAACAGATGATCCAAGGACTCCATGACAATGGTCTTCGTGCCGTCATGGATGTCGTCTACAACCACATGTTCGACGCCAAAGCATCAAATCTTGATAAGATCGTCCCTGGTTACTACTACCGTTATACAGAAGGCGGCGACTTAGCGAACGGAACGGGTGTCGGGAATGATACAGCGTCTGAACGTCAAATGATGCATAAACTAATCGTTGATTCTGTCTCGTACTGGGCAAAGGAATACCACTGGGATGGCTTCCGCTTCGACTTGATGGGCATTCACGACGTCAAGACAATGAACGCTGTCAAAGAGGCGACGAAGCGAATTGATCCGTCGATTCTAGTGTTCGGAGAAGGGTGGAGCCTCGGAACTCCTCTTCCAGATTCAGAGAAAGCAAACCAAACGAACACAAAACAAATGCCGGGAATCGGACATTTCAACGACAACCTGCGCGATGCGCTCAAAGGTAGTGTCTTCGAAGACACGGATGCTGGATTCATCAACGGGAAAGCGGGTCTTGAGACACGTATCAAACGTGGTATCGTCGGCGAGATTGCTTACGATAAAGACATTCAAGGATTTACGCAAGAACCAGATCAAGCGATCACGTACGTTGAAGCACATGATAACCATACCCTCTGGGATAAGTTGAACCTGACGAATCCACAAGACAATGACGCAACGAAGACGAAGATGCACCGTCTAGCTTCAAGTATTTTGCTGACGTCACAAGGAACGACGTTCATCCATGCAGGTCAGGACTTCATGCGGACAAAAGGTGGCGATCATAACTCATATAAATCACCGGACTCTGTCAACCAGCTCGATTGGAAACGGAAGATGGATCGTCAACAAGACGTCGATTATATGACAGGATTAATCGAATTACGCAAGAAGAACCCTGCACTTCACTTAGCAACAGCGAAAGATATCCGTCGTTACTTGACGTTTGAAGCAGCACCGGCACAAGTCATTGCGTATCGACTAGATGACGACGCTCCACAACAGAAGAACGATTTATATGTCATTCACAATGCAAATCGAACAGTAGTTGACATGAAGCTACCGAAAGGGAAATGGAAGCTTCTCGTAGATGGTAAACAAGCAGGAACAAAAACGATCCGCACTGTTTCAGGTACGGTTCGTGTTGAGGGACTCAGCTCGTTCGTCTTAGCAAAATAATCAAACAAACGACAAAGGACGTTCCGCAAACTGCGGAACGTCCTTTCTTGGAGTAAGAGACATACGATTACGCATAGCGTTCATCGGTTTCTTCGCCTTCTTTGAGGTTACCTTCTTCTGATTTCGAGACGATGACGGCACATGCTGCGTCACCCGTGATATTGACGGCTGTACGCATCATATCCAGAAGACGATCGACACCGATGATCAAAGCGATCCCTTCTACGGGTAAATTGACCGACTGAAGAACCATCGTTAGCATGACGAGACCGACACCCGGAACACCAGCTGTTCCGACCGATGCGAGAACAGCTGTCAGAACGACCGTCGCAAGTTGCCCAGGTGTTAAATCAACCGCATAGACTTGCGCGATGAAAACAGTCGCAACTCCTTGCATGATCGCCGTACCGTCCATGTTGATCGTCGCACCGAGCGGTTGGACGAAACTTGAGACGGAGCGTGGAACTTTCAGCTCTTTTTGAGCCGTTTGCATCGCGACAGGAAGTGTTGCGTTCGACGAAGACGTCGAGAAAGCAAATAACATGACAGGTGCGAACTTTTTAAAGAAGAAGAACGGATTCATCTTCCCAAGAAGTGAGACGGTTGAACCGTACGTCAATAAAGAATGGATAATTAAAGATAAAACGACAACTAACATGTAGAAGAACATGGCTTTAATTGAAGACCATCCTTGTGAGCCAACTGCCGATGCAATCAAAGCGAACGCACCGAGCGGGGCCATCTTCATGACGAGCGTGATCAAGTACGTCATCAATTCGTTCCCTTGTTCGACGAATGTCCGTAACGTCGAAACTTTTTTACCAAGGAACGTGATTCCAAAACCGACGAACACACTGAAAACGATGATTTGTAGCATGTTGCCTTCCGCCATCGACGTGATCGGGTTCGTCGGGAACATACCGACGATTGTATTGATCAAGCTCGTATCTGGTAGATTTCCGTTATCGTATTCAAGACCTTGCGTCTCGAAGTTACCGAACGTACCCGGTTTAATCAATAATGACAAACCGAGAGCGATGACGATCGCGACAGCCGTCGTCGTCATGAAGTAAGTGATCGCTTTTCCGCCAACACGACCCAATTCTTTTGGATTACCGAGTCCCATGACGCCGAGGGTGATCGAGAAGAAGACGATCGGTACGACGAGCATCTTGATCAGGTTCAAGAATATCGTCCCGATCGGTTGTAGAGCATATTTATTCAATCCCTCATAAATCGACTTATCGGGCAATGCAGCGAGGACGATTCCGAGAATCAATCCGAGGATAAGTCCGAAAATGATACGTTTTGCTTCTTTCATACGTGATGTCACACTCCTTTGTTTGATAATTGCCTATATTTTGACACATCATCACCCTTTTTGACAAAACATTTTAAAAAATGATGATAACGCTTACAAAAAAGTTTCTGAATTTTGATGCAGGAATGATCAGATTTTGTTGTCAAACGGATGCAAGCATGAGAGGATAGAAAAGAACAAAAAGGAACAGCGTAGGGTACAGAAAAGTCGCTTGAATCAACTGTTGACCAAATTGTATATTCCTACTATAATGTTGTATGACGTGTCTGACACGTTTCCTTTAGTCGGTAATATCGGAGGGAGGGAAAACTAGTGGAAACTCGTGTACGTAAAAATGAATCACTTGAAGACGCACTTCGTCGCTTCAAACGTGGTGTTTCAAAAGATGGTACGCTTGCAGAAGTTCGTAAACGTAAACACTACGAAAAGCCAAGTGTAAAACGTAAGCTTAAATCGGAGGCTGCGCGTAAGCGTAAGAAGTTCTAACGTTAGAGAGGGTGTATCCTCATGAGTCTTCAGGAGCGTTTGACAGCGGATATGAAAGATGCCATGCGTCTTCGTGAAAAAGATCGTCTTACGACGATTCGCATGGTGAAATCATCGCTGCAAAATGAAACGATCAAACTCGGTAAGCAAGAATTGACAGACGAGGAAGAATTAACGATTCTTTCACGTGAAATGAAGCAGCGCAACGACTCCCTCCGAGAATTCGAAAGCGCTGGTCGTCACGATCTCGTCGAGAAAATTCAAGCAGAGATTGTCGTGCTCGAAGCTTATATGCCAAAACAGCTTTCCGAGGAAGAAGTACAGGAAATCGTCGACGCAGCTATTGCGCAGACGGGTGCCTCTGCTCCTTCGGATATGGGGAAAGTAATGGGTGTCGTCATGCCGCAGCTTAAGGGCAAGGCAGACGGTGCCTTAATTAATCGACTCGTCAAACAACGTCTCGCTTAATACATGGAAAGGTGTCCCGAGGGACACCTTTTTTTGTCGTTCCTGTCACGTTTTTAAAGTTTCTTGATGAATTCAGAATAGTCATGAAACCTTTTTGTTTTGAAAGCGTATATAATTGTAGTAACGAATCAAAGTGCAAAAGAAGTAGCTTCTGACACGAATGAAAAGGGGTGAACGTACGCATGACGTTTAGCTTAGGGATGATTTTGACGGTCTTCATGATCGGGGTACTCATGTTACTGGTTGAAATATTCGTCACAGGGTTTGGAATCTTTGGCGTCCTTGGGATCGGTGCTGTCCTTGCTAGCTTGATTATGGCAGGTGCGACCGTCGGACAAGTCGGTTTAGCCGTTGGGCTTGCAGTTTTTCTGTCACTTGCGGCCGGGTTCTGGGCGTATCGCAGAATAAAATCAAATCAGTCATTGCTTTGGAGAGGTTTGATTTTGACGGATTCTACATCGTCTGAAAAGGGCTACCTTTCTCATCAAGACAAAGTACAACTGTTAGGACAAGAAGGAGTCAGTCTGACACCATTACGTCCGTCAGGAACGATTGAAATCGATGGGAACCGAATTGATGCCGTTACAGAAGGAACCTTCATTCAAGCGGGGGAAACGATCGTTGTAAAAGAAGTGACGCACGGACGCGTCATTGTTAGAGTCCAACATACGAAGGAGGAGTCCCACACATGACACCTGAATTATTGACCGTATTACTCATATCTGGAGGAATCTTAATTTTCCTCGCTATTTTCTTCACGCTCGTCCCGATTCCACTCTGGATTAGCTCGCTCGCAGCAGGCGTACGCGTATCAATCTTTACATTAGTCGGGATGCGTCTTCGTCGAGTAACACCATCAAAAATCGTCAATCCGTTGATCAAGGCAGTTAAAGCGGGATTGAACTTGAATACGAACCAACTGGAAAGTCATTTCCTTGCAGGGGGTAACGTTGACCGTGTCGTCAATGCCTTGATTGCAGCACACCGGGCGAATATCGAGCTGAGCTTCGAACGCGCAGCGGCGATTGATCTTGCTGGTCGTAATGTTTTAGAAGCTGTTCAAATGTCGGTTAACCCAAAAGTCATTGAAACACCGTTCATCGCCGGTGTCGCGATGAATGGGATTGAAGTGAAAGCGAAAGCCCGGATCACGGTACGTGCGAATATTGATCGTCTCGTCGGTGGTGCTGGGGAAGAAACAGTTATCGCGCGTGTTGGTGAGGGCGTCATCTCAACCATCGGATCATGTAATGACCAAAAAGAAGTACTTGAGAATCCAGAAATGATCTCACGGACAGTACTTGCAAAAGGACTCGATTCAGGAACGGCGTTTGAAATTCTCTCGATCGATATCGCAGACATTGATATTGGTAAGAACATCGGTGCGGTCCTTCAAACGGATCAAGCGGAAGCAGATAAGAACATTGCGCAAGCGAAGGCGGAAGAGCGTCGCGCAATGGCGATCGCAAGCGAACAAGAGATGAAATCACGTGTTGAAGAGATGCGAGCGAAGGTTGTCGCTGCTGAAGCGGAAGTACCACTTGCTATCGCAGAAGCGATGCGTGACGGAAATTTTGGCGTCATGGATTATGCGAACTACTTGAACGTGACAGCCGATACGAAAATGCGTCAAGCAATCGGTGGACAATCATCACCACATGACTCACAGTAAAGGGTGAGACGGTATGGATATCATATGGGTCGGATTGATGATCGCATTCGGTGTCATCTCCGTCATCTCAAAAGCAGCAGATAAAAAACCGAAGCAGACGAACCGGACACCTTCAAAAGAGTTCGGGGAGTATGTGAAGCAAATGGTCGAACAGGTGGATACGGTTCGACAAGAGACGACACCTCCACCTGTCGTTCGTAAAAAAGCACCTGCGAAGAAACAACCTGGGGTAACCCAAACGAAAGCACGACCAGTTCATGAACGAACGGAATTGCAACAACGTTTGGACCAACGTCAGAAACAACATTCGAAAAAAGGGGTGCCTTCTTCGAGTATTGGTGAAATCAAAGACAGCGTCGCAGACGGTGCTATTGGAACATCGAGTCGTTCGGCATCAGCAACGACGCTTTCGCAAGACGAAATGCGACGTGCGATCGTCTGGAGTGAGGTTCTCGGAGCGCCTGTCTCTAAACGAAAACGATGATGGTTGGACAGGAAGTCGATCCTACGAAACGTGTAGGATCGACTCTTTTTGTTTTCCAAAAGGTGGAAACGGGTTTTTCTTTCCATCTTTTCGGTGGAAGTGCTAAAGTGGAAGAGATTAGATATGAAGCGATGACAACTTGTTATCCATGACTAGGAGGCCATTCACAACGTGATATTCAACGAAAGAATCCCATTTGCATTTTCGAATTCAGAACAGATTCAAGCATTCGTCGGTCCGAATGACGCAGTCTTACGTACGATGGAAGCGGAACTTGAAGTCCAGCTTACACATCGAGGAGATGAGCTGTTGGCACAATCCGAACAGGAACAGTCTGTGATCTTGGCAGGACAAGTCGTTGGTGTCCTGAAGCAACTCGTCAATCGTGGAGCTGTTTTGACGGAGCGTGACGCAACGAGCGCCATTCAACTCGCACGTCAAGATCGGGTGGATGAACTACTGGAACTTTACGATACGGTCATCCATACGAATCATAAAGGAAAACCACTTCGTGCGAAAACGCTCGGTCAAGCACGTTACGTCCGCGGAATTGATCGCTGTGATTTGACATTTGGTATTGGACCAGCGGGGACCGGAAAAACATATCTCGCAGTCGTGATGGCTGCAAAAGCACTGAAGGAAGGACATGTCAAACGACTCGTCCTGACGCGTCCAGCAGTAGAAGCAGGAGAGAATCTTGGATTTCTTCCTGGTGATCTTAAAGAAAAAGTTGATCCATATCTACGTCCTCTATACGATGCGTTACACGACGTCCTTGGTGTCGAACATACGGCTCGACTACTTGAGCGTGGTGTCATCGAAATTGCGCCACTCGCTTATATGCGTGGGCGGACACTTGAACATGCATTTGTCATTCTAGATGAAGCGCAAAACACGACACGTGAACAAATGAAGATGTTCCTGACACGTCTTGGTTTTCATTCGAAGATGATCGTCACAGGCGATTTGACACAAGTTGATCTTCCGCGCGGAAAAACGTCTGGTCTACAAGAAGCATTGCATCTGCTCGGAAATGTCAAAGGCATTCATTTCGAACACTTCGGCTCAGCTGATGTCGTGCGTCACCCACTTGTCCGGAAAATCGTTGATGCTTACAGTCAGGAATTGACATAAGCCGTTACGGGAATAATGGAAAAAGGGGGAGATGATATGCGCAAGGTTAGGGTCTGGGTTGGACTTTTGACAGTAGTGTTCTATCTCGTCGTATCGACGATGATGTATGTCAGTGTCCGACCAGAAGCCTTGTCCGCAGAACCATTCTCGATTGCAGAAGAAGACATCCGGTCGCCATTGACGATGGAGGATCGGGTCGCGACGAATCAAATCAAGGAAAATGCGATTGCTGCAATCGAGAGTCAGTATACGATCAAACAAGAGTATGCAGCACAGCAAATTGATAAAGTCGAACAACTTTTTGCTAGTTTATCCGGCATTAAAAAAGCAGACGAGATCAGTAAAATCAAACAGCGTTTGCGTGGGACAGAAGCGGCAACTCTTTTAAAGGACGACGAACTACGTTTACTTGTAGCTTCAACGACAGCGCTTCGAGACACGACACGGGATGTCGTCATTACAGCAATCGAAGAAGCGATGCGTCAGCGCATCTCGTCTGATGGCGGCGAAGTGGCTGAAGCACGTGAAAATGCCCGAACTGATATCGAACGTTCACCGCTTTCTTTCTCGCTAAAGGCGATTGCCAAAGCGTTGACCGATCAACTGATCGTGACGAACTACGTCTATGATCCGGAAAAGACGGAACAGCTTCGTAAACAAACAAGTGATAAAGTGGAACCGGTCATCATCTCGGAAGGGGAAGTGATCGTGAAGCGAGGCGAAGTGATTTCGCAAGATGCTTACCGCCAGCTACAACTCGTCGGCTTGATTTCTGACCGTCAGTCGTTGAAACCGTTACTTGGAGCGATGCTTGTCAGTGCATTGATGACTGCTTTCCTATTCGGCTTCATTCATCGCTCGAAACTACGGTATGCACAGATGGGGCGGATCCGGTTGTTTGGGCTTGTCTACCTCGTCGTCAGCTTACAATTGCTTGTCATGTATGGCATGGCGTTTTTAGCAAACGATATCAATCCTGCACTTTACTTACTCACACCGACCGCTTTTGTTGCGCTTGTTCTGCGCAATTTATTAAACGAACGGATTGCATTGTCAAGTTCACTCTTCACGGCACTTGCCGGAACATTCTTCTATAGTACGAATCAAAACTTCAGCTTCAATATCGCGATCTATTTATTAGTCGGTGGTTTAGTCGCAACGTTTTTCCTACAGTCTAGTTTGTCACGTCGTCGTATTTTCATGAGCAGTATTTCGATTGCCGGAGCAAACATCGCGATTTTCTTTGCGTTCGTTCTATTACGTAGTGGCACATTCGAATTACGTGAAACATTGACTTTAGTCGGTTTTGCGATTGCTAGTGGGATCTTGAGTGCCATTCTTGCGATTGGGTTATTGCCGTTCCTCGAAATGACATTTGGTATCTTAGCACCGACGCGTCTGCTCGAACTGTTGAACCCGACGCATCCCTTGTTGAAGAAACTCTTGGTCGAAGCGCCAGGAACGTATCATCATAGCATGATGGTCGCGAACCTAGCAGAAACAGCCTGTGAAGCAATCGGTGCAGATGGGTTGCTTGCGCGAGTCGGTGCCTACTATCATGATTTAGGAAAAACACGACGACCACTTTATTTCATTGAAAACCAGCATGGACGCAATCCGCATGATCGATTGACGCCGGAAGAGTCGGCACGTGTCATCTTGGCACATACAGAGGATGGTGTTGAATTGCTCGAAAAAGCAAAACTCCCGGCAGCGATCATCGATATTTGTCGCCAGCATCATGGAACATCGTTGCTCCGATATTTTTATGTCAAGGCAGCAGAACAAGGTGAAGTCGATGAGGATACGTTCCGTTATACAGGACCTAAACCACAAACGCGTGAAGCGGCGGTCATCATGATCGTCGACTCGATTGAAGCGGCTGTTCGTTCAATGAAAGCTCCTTCGGAAGAAGGAATTCGGGACCTAGTCGCGAAAATCATTCGTGAAAAGATGATGGACGACCAATTTGCGGAATGTGACATCACGACACGCGAGATTTATCGCGTTGGTGAAAGTGCATGTCATACCTTATCCGGTTTGTTCCATGAACGAATCGAGTATCCAGAATTAAAGAAAGAGGCAACGAAATGAACATTTATATGACAGACGAAAATAATCGTCTAACGGAAGAGCAACGACAGCTTGTCGAATCGATTTTGATTTACACGGCGGAACAAGAAGAAGTCGATCCGAACAGTGAGTTGTCCGTGACTTTCGTCTCAAACGATGAAATTCAAGAGATTAATCGTGAATGGCGTGGGAAAGATCAGGCGACAGACGTCATTTCCTTCGCGATGGAAGAACTCGGAGAAGATGAAATCGATTTTGGATTATTGGAAGATGAACCAGTCGTCCTCGGTGATTTGATCATTTCCGTGGAACGATGTCGCGAACAGGCGGCTGAATATGGCAATCATTTCGAGCGTGAACTCGGTTTTCTCGCCGTCCATGGTTTCCTCCACTTACTCGGATATGATCACATTGAAAAGGCAGATGAGGAAATCATGACGAAGCGACAGGAGGAAATCCTGCATCACTTCGAGTTATTCCGGGGCACATTGTGAAAAGCTGGTGGCAACCATTTCGACATGCGATGCATGGGTTGCGCCAATCGATTCGAGAAGAACGGCATATGAAAGTTCATGTCATCATTGGCGGCATCGTATTACTTGTCGCCTTTTTATTACCGTTGACATCTGTCGAGCGAGCGATTCTTTTTCTAACGGTCGGGATCGTCATAAGTGCCGAGATGTTCAATACAGCGTTTGAGCGCGTCGTGGATCTCGTGACGCAGGAGTGGCATCCACTGGCAAAAGCAGTCAAAGATATCGCGAGTGGTGCTGTTTTAGTGTTGGCGCTTACATCTGTTGCGATTGCGCTATGCATCTTCATCCCATATTTGGTACAATAAGAATCCGGCCTTTTTGGCCAATACCGTTCCTAAAAAGGGGATACTCACATGAAAACAGAACAATTACTCGAACAAGCTAAACGTGCACGCGAAAAAGCGTATGTTCCATATTCAAAATTCCAAGTCGGTGCTGCTCTCTTAACGAAAGACGGACAAGTCTTCCATGGCTGCAATATTGAAAACGCAGCGTATGGTCTTTGTAACTGTGCAGAACGGACAGCTATCTTCTCTGCGTGGGCACAAGATGCGCGCGAATATGCAGCGATGGCTGTCGTTGCGGACACAGAAGGACCGGTCGCACCATGCGGACAATGCCGCCAAGTGTTATCAGAGATGTGTGATGCGGATATGCCAATCTATTTGACGAACCTTAAAGGGGATGTCACAGAAACAACAGTGGGTGCCCTCTTACCGGGAGCATTCACGAAAGGAGATTTACATGTTTAAAGAAGGATTCAAATCGGGCTTTGTCTCGATCATCGGACGCCCGAACGTCGGAAAATCGACATTCCTCAACCGTGTCATCGGACAAAAAATTGCCATCATGTCTGATAAACCACAAACGACGCGTAATAAGATTCAAGGTGTCTACACGACAGAAGATGTTCAGACGATTTTCATCGATACACCTGGGATCCATAAACCAAAACATAAACTCGGCGATTTCATGATGAAGGTCGCGACGAACGCATTGCGTGAAGTCGATGCGATCTTGTTCATGGTCAACGTGACGGAACCAAAAGGAAAAGGTGACGACTTCATTATTGAAAAATTGAAGGAACTCGATACACCAATCATTCTCGTCATGAATAAAGTCGATTTGATTCATCCGAATGATATTCCACCGATCATCGAGTCGTACAAAAATGAACTCGAGTTCGCGGCAGTCGTTCCGATTTCGGCGCTACAAGGGAATAACGTCGGGCCGTTACTTGAAGAAATCGCAAAAATTCTACCAGAAGGACCGATGTATTACCCAGCGGATCAAGTCACTGACCACCCAGAGCGCTTCATCATCTCAGAGATGATTCGTGAAAAAGTCTTGCAAAAGACACGCGATGAAGTACCTCACTCGATTGCCGTCGCGATTGATCAAATCAAGACGCGTGAGAATGGAAATATGGTGGATGTCCATGCGACGATCTTGATCGAGCGCGATTCCCAAAAAGGAATCATCATCGGTAAACGCGGAGCACTTCTAAAAGAAATCGGCTCTGAAGCACGAACGGACATCGAGATGTTACTCGGGACGAAAGTTTACCTGAACTTGTGGGTCAAAGTCCAAAAGGATTGGCGCAACAAGGCCGGTCAATTGCGTGAACTCGGCTTCCGCGATGATGAGTATTAAGCGATGATCGATAAGGCGGAAGGGCTTGTATTACGAACGGTCGTATATGGTGAATCGAATAAGATCGTTACGCTACTGACACGTGAATACGGCAAGCTCGCCGTCATGGCGCGAGGAGCGAAGAAGCCGGGTAGCCGTTTTAACGCGGCTAGTCAGCCTTTCGTCCGAGCTGTTTATATCTATCCACGTTCACGGGGTCTCGGTCAGTTAAAATCAGCAGACGTCATTACAAGTCATGCGCATATTCGGCAAGATGTCGTGTTGATGGCCTATGCGATGTATCTATTGGAGCTTGCGGATAAAGCGCTTGATGAACGGGTGCCGCAACCGGCGCTGTACGATTTATTCGTCGAAGGACTAGAGGCGATGGATGAAGGACTAGATCCTGACGTCGTCTCTTTCATCATCGAATTGCGTCTGTTGCGTCATCTAGGCATTGCTCCACATTTGAATGGTTGTACGATTTGCGGAAGTGCTGAAGCGCCATTCGCTTTTTCGTTACACCACGGCGGTCTACTCTGTCGCCGGCATCGCCATGAGGATGAACATGCTGTCTATATGTCAGAGGCAGTTGCGAAGATGCTCTATGTGTTTTCCGTCTATGATTTCTCACGGATTGGTACCGTGACGGTAAAGCCAGAAACGAAGCATCTATTGCGTCAAATCATGGATGCTTATATGGAACGCTACAGCGGGTTACGTCTGCGTTCAAAACGTGTCCTCGACCAGTTGATTGATTTCGGCAACGATTGACAGCAACAAGCGGGTTCGGTAGAATGAATGCGGAAGAAGTAACTAAATGAACACGATGACGAAAAGGAGTACCGTCTTTTTTCTCAATCAAGCGATTCCAGGGTGGTGTGAGCTGGGAGTGAGAGGGGCGCGAACGGCGTTTCGGAGTGTTTTTTTGTCAAAAAGAGTGGCATGCGATGCATGCAAGTAGGGTGGAACCGCGGGCTCGTCTCGTCCCTATGTGCAACGATTGTTGTACATAGGGGCGTTTTTTGCGTTCCTTAATCATTTCGGAGGTGAAAGTCGTGAAGATGACAGTACAAGACATGATCTTGACATTACAAAAATTTTGGGCAGAACAAGGCTGCTTGACGATGCAAGCATACGACGTAGAAAAAGGAGCCGGTACGATGAATCCGATGACGTTTTTACGGAGTCTCGGACCGGAACCGTGGAACGTTTGTTATACAGAACCATCACGCCGTCCGGCTGATGGTCGTTATGGAGAAAACCCGAACCGTCTGTATCAACACCATCAATTCCAAGTCATCATGAAACCATCACCTGACAACATTCAGGAATTGTACTTACAAAGTCTCGAGTTGCTCGGGATCAATCCACTCGAACATGACATCCGTTTCGTAGAGGATAACTGGGAGAACCCAACGTTCGGTGCTGCTGGTCTCGGCTGGGAAGTATGGCTAAATGGAATGGAAATTACACAATTCACGTACTTCCAACAAGTCGGTGGAATCGAGTGTAATCCAATCGCAGTAGAGATCACTTACGGAATCGAGCGTCTCGCTTCTTACATCCAAGATGTCGAGAGCGTCTTTGATCTCGTTTGGACAGATGGGTTCAAATACGGTGATATCTTCTATCAACCGGAATTCGAACATTCGAAGTATACATTTGAAACATCAGATGTCGCTTTACTCTTTACATTATTCGATCAATATGAAAAAGAAGCGAATCGTGCCTTGGATGAGAATCTCGTTTTCCCAGCATATGATTACATCTTGAAATGTTCGCATACCTTTAACCTTCTCGACGCGAAGGGGGCGATTTCCGTCACGGAACGCACAGGATTCATCCATCGTGTACGGAACATGTCGCGCCGTTGTGCGCAAGGTTTCATCGAAGAACGGGAACGTCTTGGCTTCCCATTGATCAAGTCGAAAGCAGGTGAGTCACATGCATGAATTATTACTTGAAATCGGTTTAGAAGAAATGCCGGCTCGATTCGTCCTTCAATCCGAAACACAACTCAAGGAACGCGTGACGCGTTTCCTTGAAGAAGCACGGATTGAGTTCACAAGCGTCGAATCCTTCTCGACACCACGCCGTCTTGCAGTATATGTCAAGGGTCTCGCAGCACGTCAAAGCGACCTCGAAGAGACATTAAAAGGACCCGCAAAACGGATCGCGATGGACGAAGCAGGGAACTGGACGAAAGCTGCAGAAGGATTCGCGCGTGGTAAAGGACTCACGACGGACGATCTCTTCCTTGGGGAAGAAAAGGGAGTCGAATACCTCTATGCGACGCGTAAGGAAACTGGACAAGCGACAGCCGATCTACTTCCTGGATTAAAACAAGTCGTTGAAGCGATGACGTTCCCGAAAAACATGCGTTGGAGCACACAATCGTTACGCTACATGCGTCCGATTCGCTGGTTAATTGCTCTTCTTGACGATCAAGTCATCCCGTTTGAAGTCGCATCCGTCGAAACAGGTCGAACGTCTCGTGGGCATCGCTTCCTTGGGCAAGACATCACGATTCTTCGTCCGAATGCCTATGTCGAAGCGCTCGCAGGAGAGCACGTCATCGTCAGCTATGAAGCTCGTCGTCAATTAATCGAAGAACAAATCACGGCGCTTGAGGCGCGTGAACAATTCGAAGTACCGATCGATGCGTCTTTACTTGAAGAAGTCACGAATCTCGTCGAATATCCGACAGCCTTGTTCGGTGCATTCGATGAAGCGTATCTTGAGTTACCGGAAGAAGTCTTGATCACGACGATGAAAGAACATCAACGGTACTTCCCAGTCAAACGTGACGGTGCGTTGCTCCACTATTTCGTGACAGTACGAAACGGGAACGCAACCCATCTTGAAAACGTTGCTCGAGGAAACGAAAAAGTCATTCGTGCCCGTTTAGCAGATGCTCAGTTCTTCTATGAAGAAGATAAAAAAGCAGACATTGATGAACAGGCGAAACGTCTTGATAAAATCGTCTTCCATGAAAAATTAGGAACGACTGGTGAAAAAGTCCGTCGCGTACGTCAAATGGCACTCGCACTTGCTGACCGTGTCGGCGCAGACAAAACACGTGTCGAACGTGCGGGTCAAATCTATAAATTCGACCTCGTCAGTCAGATGGTCTACGAATTCACGGAATTACAAGGTCTGATGGGTGAACGTTATGCGAACATGAAAAACGAGGATCCGGAAGTCGCTGCTGCGATTCGCGAACATTACATGCCACGCTTCGCGGGTGATGCAAGTCCGGAGACACCGACAGGGACACTCTACGCGATCCTCGATAAGATGGACAGTGTCGCTGGATTCTTCGGTGTCGGCATGATTCCAAGTGGATCGGCGGATCCGTATGCATTGCGTCGTCAAGCACAAGGGATCGTGCAAATCTTATCGGATCGTAAGTTGAATCTGACATTGACTGAACTGATTGCCTTCGTCGTGTCTGAACAGGTAGCAGCAGGTCTTTATACGAAGGATGCCGAAGAAGTCCAAGCCGCATTACAAGATTTCTTTGCGCAACGCTTGAAATACCGTCTATCGGAAATGAACTTCCGTCATGATGTCGTCGAAGCTGCACTTGATCATACATTAACGGTCGAAGCGAATGAACAGCGTGCTGCGATGCTTGAAAGTGCGACGAAAAAAGAATCGTTCAAGAAAACGGTCGAACAATTAAGCCGTGTCTTGAACATCTCGAAAAAAGCAGAAAGTGTCACAACTGTTAATCCAGCGCTCTTTGAAAATGATGCGGAACGTGCGTTGCATGAGGCGATTGAGAAAGCCTTACCAGAGGTCGATCAAGCCATCGCGTCACTTGACTATGCACGAGCACTTGAGGCACTTGAGGCAACCGTTCCATCGATCACAGCCTACTTTGACGGTACGATGATCATGACGGATGACGAAACGGTCCGTACGAACCGTCTTAGCGAAATGAAACGATTTGCAGAAGCAATCGAATCAGTCGCTCGGTTCAATGCACTCACTTTAGCGTAAAGAAAAAGGACGGATGAGCCGATGAAGTTAAATGAACGGCAAAAAAAGATACTCCAAATCGTCAAAGAGAATGGTCCGATCACGGGAGAGCAGATTGCTGCAGCGCTCTCCCTGACACGAGCGACGTTACGACCTGATTTGTCGATTTTAACGATGACCGGCATGTTAGAAGCGCGCCCACGTGTCGGCTATATGTATGTCGGAAAGAAAAATGCTTCCATGCTTCATGAGAAACTGGACACCTTGACCGTCGGCGAATTCATGTCATCAGCAAAGGTCATTCATGAAGGGATGACTGTGTATGATGCAATCGTCCATTTATTCCTAGAAGATGTCGGTTCGTTGTTTGTCGTCAGCAAGGACTATGCGTTGGTCGGTGTGCTATCACGTAAGGATTTTCTACGTGCGGCAATTGGTAATCAAGAATTAGACTCGTTACCGGTCAATATCATCATGACACGAATGCCAAATTTGACAGTCTGTGAAAAATCGGAAACGTTAATTGGTGCCGGCATGAAACTGATCGAAAAACAGATTGATTCGATGCCAGTCGTTGAAGAAGAGAATGGGGTCTTGAAAGTCGTCGGTCGAATGACGAAAACGAACATGACGAAAGTGCTGGTCGCTTTAGCACGTGATGAAGAAATTTAAGGAGGGCTCCTGATGCGTCAACGGATTTATGTCGTGAGTGATTCTGTCGGAGAGACGTGTGAACTCGTCGTCCGCGCAGCTGCTATTCAGTTCCCGGAACAAGCCATCGAAACGGTCCGCATTCCGTTCGTCGATGATGATCAAGTCATTTATGACTTGGTTCTTCATGCGAAAGAAGAACAAGCGACGATCGCTTTTACGATCGTTCATGCGACGCATCGTCGTCTGCTTGCAGACACAGCGCGTGCCCACGGTGTAAAGGCGATTGATCTACTTGGTCCATTGCTTGACACGATGGAAGATCGTTTGCAGATGCAACCGAAGGAAGAACCTGGATTAATCTATCGCTTAGATGAGGAGTATTTCCGGAAAATCGAAGCGGTCGAATTTGCTGTTAAGTATGACGATGGACGTGATCCAAAAGGAATTAAACGCGCCGATATCGTTTTGATCGGTGTGTCGCGTACATCTAAAACGCCGCTCTCGCAGTATTTAGCCTTAAAGCGATATAAAGTAGCAAATGTACCACTCGTACCCGAATCGATTCCACCGGCAGAGCTATTCGATATTCCAAAAGAAAAATGTTTTGGACTACTCATCTCACCGGAAAAGTTGATCGATATCCGAATGGAACGATTGCGTTCATTAGGACTCAAACCTGAAGCAGCCTATGCGCAGATGGACCGAATCAATCGGGAACTTGAATACGCACGAAATTTATATGAACGAATCGGATGCCAAATTATTGATGTGACGAATAAAGCAGTCGAAGAGACGGCGAATTTGATTTTGACCGGAATTTCCGGGAAAGCGCATGACTAGTCAAGCAGTCAGGAACATAGTATACTTGTTTAGCTGATAAATGAGATAATGCCCTTTTTCTAATGAAACGGAACGAGTCATCGTTCCGTTTCATTGCGGGTATGGTCATGTAAGGATAAGTTCTCAAGGAAAGGGGAGAGGACGGAATGAAGCGAATTCCTGATGAAATCGTCGATCAGGTCCGCCAAGCAACGGACATCGTCGAATTGATTTCAGAACGTGTAGAATTAAAAAAACAAGGGAATCGATATTCAGGGCTTTGCCCGTTTCATTCTGAGAAATCACCTTCCTTTTCTGTTTCTCCTGATAAAGGAATGTACTACTGTTTTGGATGTGGTGCAGGAGGAAATGCAATCACTTTCGTCATGGAAACAGAAGGAATGAGTTTCAAGGAAGCCGTTTCGAAATTAGCCGACCGAAGCGACGTCACACTTCCAGAGCTAGAACCAGACCGATTCGAGCAGTCGGAATCGACGCCTGAACAGGAAAAGAAGTTCCGCATGCGCGAAGCGCATCGAATCGTCACCGAGCTCTATCACGAGGTGCTGATTCAAACGGAAGCAGGCGACGCCGGAAGAATCTATTTAGAAAATCGCGGTATACGCGAGGGGGCGATGCGTGAGTTTCGACTCGGGTATGCACCGGATCAAGATCGTTTTACAGTGGATTCCTTGGCACGACGTGGGTTTGATTTAGATGAGATGGTCGAAGCGGGATTGATTTCAATCGGACGTGATGGTGATTATCGAGATCGATTCAACGGTCGGGTCGTGTTCCCTATTTCCGATCGTGATGGCACGATCGTCGGATTTAGTGGCCGTTCGATTGACGGTCGTGACCCAAAGTATGTTAATACAGCGGAAACCCCTTTGTTCAATAAAAGTGAACTGTTATTTGGATTTGCTCAAGCACGAGGGGCGATGCGTAAAATCAAACAAGTCGTCCTTGTTGAGGGAAATCTTGATGTTGTGCGTGTTGCTCAAGCGGGTATACCTTATACGGTAGCCTCTTTAGGAACAGCGTTAACGCCTGTTCATGCTCAAAACCTGGCACGCATCGTCGATGAAGTCATTGTTTGTTATGACGGAGACAAAGCAGGACGCGCTGCGACGCTAAAAGCCTTACAGTTGCTTGAGGCCGTTGCCGTCGACTGTTCCGTCATCCGCTTACCGGATGGCGAAGACCCTGACTCCTTTATTGGGAATCAGGGAGAAGAGACGTTTTTACACTGGATCGAACAGAAACGGGTTTCAAGTCTTGAATTCAAATCTTTTTATTTTCGACAAGGAAAAAACTTGCGATTAGAAGGAGAACGCGTTCGATATATTGAAACTATGCTTGAAGAGATTGGTCGAACATCCAATCCGTTGTTACGGGACATCTATTTAGGAAAACTTTCTGAGGAATTTAAACTCTCGAAAGATTCCTTGATCGCACAAGTGCGTCCAACCGTCCAACAACCGAAAAGAGAACAAATCGTTTCCGATCGCCCGACCGCTGTACCGACAGCACCTCCTGATCGAACGTTCGCGAACTGGAAAAAGGCAGAACGCTTCTTGCTTGCCTACATGATCCGTTCCGAAGAAGTATGTCTAGAAGTGCGTGAGCAGCTGGGTGTCCAATTCAATGATCCGGCACATCAATTGATTGCCGGCAAGTTATATGAATTTTATGGGACAGGTACGCAAGGAAGTCCAGATCGTTTTTTGACGATGCTCCATGATGCGTCCCTGCAACGAATCGTAGTGGATCTAGAGTTCATGCTGATGCCTGAATATGATCCTGACTTACTCAGTCATTACATTCGTGCCGTCCAGAACGAACAGCAACGTCGATTGCTCGAAGAAGAAAAATCACGATTGAATCAACAAACAGATATCCGTGCCCAAGCGGAACTGATGCAGGCGATCATTGAACGAAAGCGTCGTTTGAAAGATCGATGACCTGCTGCATGATGTGGAAGGAGTGTATGGTTCGATGGCAGAAAAAGCAAGATCAGAAGCTGAATTACTCCGTCTCGCGAAAGAGGAACTCATCGCGCTCGGACATAAGAATGGTGAATTGTCGCACCAGAAAATCGAAGACAAACTGAGTTCGTTCGAATCAATGGATGCTCAGCAATTCGAGGAATTCCTTCAGTTGCTCGAAACAGAAGGTATCAAGGTTAACAATGACGGTACAGGAGATGAAAAGGAAGAGGCAGATTTGAACGATTTGTCTGTTCCACCCGGCGTTAAGATCAATGACCCTGTCCGGATGTATCTAAAAGAAATCGGACGCGTGGATTTGTTGAATGCAGAAGACGAAGTTGAACTCGCGAAACGAATCGAACAAAACGATGAGGAAGCGAAAAAACGTCTAGCGGAAGCAAATTTACGTCTCGTCGTTTCGATCGCTAAACGGTATGTCGGACGCGGTATGTTGTTCCTTGATTTGATTCAAGAAGGTAACATGGGTCTGATCAAGGCGGTCGAGAAATTCGACTATACGAAGGGATATAAATTCTCGACGTATGCAACGTGGTGGATTCGTCAAGCGATCACACGTGCGATTGCCGACCAAGCACGGACGATCCGGATTCCGGTTCATATGGTTGAGACGATCAATAAATTGATTCGTGTCCAACGTCAACTTTTGCAAGATCTCGGACGCGAACCTTCACCGGAAGAGATTTCGAAAGAGATGGAAATCACGCCGGAAAAAGTTCGTGAAATCCTGAAAATTGCGCAAGAGCCGGTTTCTCTTGAGACACCGATCGGGGAAGAAGACGATTCACACCTCGGTGATTTCATCGAGGATCAAGATGCGACAGCACCACAGGATGCTGCTGCATATGAACTCTTAAAAGAGCAACTCGAAGATGTGTTAGATACACTCACGGATCGTGAAGAAAACGTCCTTCGTCTTCGCTTTGGACTTGATGATGGTCGGACTCGAACACTCGAAGAAGTCGGCAAGGTGTTTGGCGTCACGCGTGAGCGGATTCGTCAAATCGAAGCAAAAGCACTTCGGAAACTTCGTCATCCAAGTCGTTCAAAACGCTTGAAAGACTTCCTCGATTAATTCAAAGTGTGAAGAATATATGAAATTTTAGTGGGAAGGAAGAAAAAAGTTTCGTTTTTTTCTTCCTTCCCTGTTTTTTTTACAGTAGAATAGTAACGGGGAATACCATTCAGTCACCAACTTGGTTGGGTATAGAATATGGGGGGAATCCAAATGCGTAATCCATTAGTACCGTTTGCGGCGATCGCAGTCATCGCCATCATCGCAATGATTTCATTGTCTTACTTTGGGGTCGATCAGGTGAAGGAAGCTCGCAAAGGGCCGTCAACTGCAGAAATGAAGCCAGAAGACTTGTTTGCATCTAAAGGATGTACAGGATGTCACGGTGGAAACTTAGAAGGCGGCGTTGGTCCGAACTTAACAAAGATCGGCGCGAAGCTGAAAGAAGATGAAATCAAGAACATCGCAATGAACGGTAAAGGGCAAATGCCTGGCGGTCTTGCGAATGACGAAGAAGCAGCTGTTTTAGCTAAATGGTTAGCTGCTAAGAAATAAGAACAAGAGCATCTATCTCGTTACGAGATGGATGTTTTTTTATGGGCGGATGGTTTCTTTTTTACTGTAAATCCGCTATTTTAAAAGAGAGTTTTTCGGAAAATAGGAAGGATGAAGAAGATGCAAATGAACGTCGTATTGGATCAACGACTCCAAAAAGTCGTGTCGTATATTCCACAAGGAGCCATCCTTGCAGATATTGGTTCGGATCATGCATTCGTACCGTGTTTTTGTATCCAACAAAATAAAATCGAACGCGCCATCGCGGGGGAAGTGAATGAAGGACCGATGGAAGCCGCAAAAGGACAAGTGGCACTTGTAGGACTCGAGTCCCAAATTGATGTCCGTCTTGGGAGTGGTCTATCGGTATTGAAACCGGGAGAAGCGACAGCGATCACGATCGCGGGAATGGGTGGAACATTGATTGCCTCAATCCTTGAAGAAGGGAAAGATCGATTGTCGGGAGAAGAACGTTTGATTCTACAACCGAATGTCGATGCAGTCGATGTCCGAAACTGGTTACTCGCACATTCGTATGCTTTATTGTCAGAAGCCATCGTCGAGGAGAATGGGAAGATTTATGAAATCCTTGTCGCGGAACGTGGCGAAGAAACCTTATATTCGGAAGATGAAACAACACGACAATGGGAACTCTTCTTTGGTCCGCAGTTGATGCGAGAGCGAGCGCCAGAATTCATTGCAAAGTGGCAAATGGAAAAACAAAAACGTCAGTATATTTTGGAGCAGATGAAACAAGGACAAACTACGGAAATCTTATCTGAAAAAATCATAGCGATCGAACGATTGATTCAAAAGATGGAAGAGGTGACAAGCTGATGGCGAATGGGAATTATGTCATTGAGCAGTTTGAAGCATTCGCTCCGAAAAAATTCGCGCTCGAGGGTGATCCGATCGGTTTGCATATTGGAACGTTGAACAAGGACGTAAAACGTGTGCTCGTGACACTTGATGTCTTGGAGTCTGTCGTTGATGAAGCGATTGAAAAAAAGGTTGATCTCATCATCGCGCATCATCCACCGATTTTTAGCAAGTTAGCGAATGTGACGGATCGTTCCGCAACAGAACGCATCGTCACAAAATGTATCAAGCACGATATTGCGGTGTACGCTGCGCATACGAACCTTGATGTGACACCAGGAGGGGTCAATGATTGGATGGCAGAGGCAATCGGTCTTGAGTCATGTGAAGTTCTCACCCCCACATTTGAAAATACGCGCTACAAGTTGAGCGTTTTTGTACCGACAGAAGATGCAGAGCGTGTCTCGACAGCACTTGCGAAAGCAGGAGCCGGGCAAGAAGGGGATTATAGTGACTGCCAGTTTCATGTCAATGGAACTGGGCAATTCCGACCGTCGCCTGAGGCTACGCCATATATCGGTGAAGCGAATCAACTCGAGCGGGTTTCTGAAGTCCGAATTGAGACGATCGTGACGGAATTGAATCAGAAACAAGTCATTCGAGCGATGAAGCAGGCACATCCTTACGAAGAGGTAGCCTATGATCTCATAAAGCAGGAACGTCCGGCAGCGCCACTTGGTCTCGGGCGAATCGGTCGATTGCCGAAACCCATGACGTTGCGAGCATTTGCAGAGCACGTTCGGACGGTGTTTGGTGTTCAAAACTTACGTTTCGTTGGAGACGAATCACGGGAGATCAATAAAGTTGCTGTTCTCGGTGGCGATGGGAATAAATATGTCTCGACAGCAGCTTTTGCCGGAGCCGATGTTCTTGTCACGGGTGATCTCTATTTTCATGTCGCCCATGATGCGATGGCACTTGGACTAGCGGTCGTTGATCCCGGACATCATGTAGAGTCGGTCATGAAAGAAGGCGTCGTCAACGAATTGAAGCGCCGATTCGATCAGAAAAAAATCGACGTTGAACTACTAATTTCAACAGCGAATACGAATCCGTTTCAGTTTTTGTGAGGCAACGAATCGAGTACGCTAAGGGTATCTTTTGAGCAGTAAAAAACCGAGTCGCGAATGATAATCGCGACTCGGTTTTGCTGTATCGATTGTTAGGATTAAAGTACTTTGACTTTAGGCAAAATCCGTCTTAGTTCAAGGAATGGTGTCTTGTCATGCGTACTAATATCAGTAGGATCATATTGTTGTAAGAAGTCGATGACTTTTTTCGTGATCGGTGTTGGCGTCGATGCACCTGATGTGACGCCGACTTGCTGTACACCTTCAAGCCATGATAAATCAAGCTCCGTTAAATCGCCGATTCGATGTGCAGGAGTTCCTGCGATATCAAAGGATACCTGTGCCAAACGGTTCGAGTTGTTCGAACGTGGGTCACCGACGACGATGACGAGATCACAGTCTCCTGCTTGATCCGCTACCGCTTCTTGTCGGACTTGTGTTGCGTTACAGATTTCATTGTGTACTTCCACATGCGGATATTTTTTCCGAACGTGTTCCATCAAAGCTTGGACATCCCATTGACTCATCGTTGTCTGGTTCGTGACGATGATTTTTTTATGAGCAAGCTGAGGAGGAAGTTCATCGATATCTTCGACTTTTTCGATGAGGTGAACATGTTTCGGCGCTACGCCGACGGCACCTTCAGGCTCCGGATGCCCATGTTTCCCGACGTAGATGACTTCGTAATCATCTGCGACGACTTGACGAATCAAGTCGTGGGTACGCGTTACGTCAGGACACGTCGCATCGACGACGTGTAAGTTCTTCTCTGCAGCACGAGCATAAACAGCAGGTGAAATACCGTGTGCTGTAAAGATGACCGTTCCCTCTTGAATCGTCTCTAAGGCTTCGAGGCGATCAGGACCATCAACAGTGATGACGCCCATGTTTTCGAACTCACGTGTGACGTGAGCATTGTGGACGATCATCCCTAAAATATGGATCGGACGTGGCAAATCTTTATTCAATGCCGCTTGTTGTGCAAGTTTCATTGCGTCGACGACACCGTAACAATAGCCGCGGGGGCTGATTTTTTTTACTAGCATAGTTGTAGATTCTCCCTTTGTGAAAAAGAATGATTAGTTAGAGTGTACCATTGATTGAAGCTGAATGAAAATAGAGGAGTCTGTTTCAGCCACAGAACATGCTATACTAATGAAGTTGTCAATTATTCAAAAGGGAGGCGAAGGGATGGAGTCAAAGAAAATGATGCGGTCGTATTTTTTCCAAATCACCGCCGTCTTATTCATCCTGATTTGTCTTGTCATTTCAGCGCTTGCCTTCACTGCAGACCGGGTCACGATTTCCCGAGTCGAACAACAAACAGAGAAACAGAGTGAAAAAAGTGTTGAAGTCTCTGGGAATGCAATTCGCGACAATGTCGGGAATTTGCATGAAGAAATCATGAGCTTGCAGTTGAATGTCAAAAACCCTAAAAAGTTGAGTCGGAAAATTGAGGAGTCTAAATTGTTAGACATTGATACAGGATTTAAAAGTCTCTTTTATTTTGACCGAAAGACGAAACAAATCACCTGGTTTTCAAGCGATGATCGTCGAGTGGAGAATAGTACCATCCTAAAAGACGACGATTTTTTGCAAACGTTGACGAGTACGGATTTTCATATGAGCAAGCTCTATACGATGGAGTCAGATGCTGTCACGTACATGTTCGTCCCGATTCGAGACGGCAATGAGCGTGTCGGAGTCTTTGGTGGTGGATTAAGCGTCATGAATTCGATTGTTTTTCGAAATTCACTTGAATCGTTCGACGATCAGACCATTGCTTACCTCTTCAATAGTAAAAAACAATTGTTAGCCACATCCAGTAATCTCGTGACAGATGAAGAGCGCGTATTATCAAGAAGTGTGGTTGACCGTGCTTTTAAATCGCTAGAACCTTCCGAGATTTTTAGTACGAATCAAGATATGTATTACTTTGCGAAAGATTTGAAAGTGACGGATTGGAAAATACTCGTTCGAACGCCGCGAAATGTTTTTTATGAACCGGTCTATACGACACGACAACAATATTTGATCATCGCGGCTTTAACGCTTGTCCTCAGTCTAATTGTCGGCTATTTGATGTCGAAGCAGTTGACCGCGCCGATGCTTGAACTTGTAAATAAGATCGAGAAAAGCACCTCACCCAAACCGATCGTTCTTGAGCGAGCGGGATCTAATGAGGTCAAGACACTCGTTGCCGCCTATAACGAGTATGCACAACGGATGGAAAATGCGCGTCTTGAGCAATTGAGTCAGCAACAAACGATGTTACATCAAGAAAAATTAGCATCACTCGGTCAATTAGCAGCAGGAATCGCACACGAAATCCGTAATCCATTGACGCCTGTTAAGATGACCTTACAGTTGTTAGCGACGGAAAAAGATCGTAATGCAGAAATGCTAGTCCTTGCTTTATCAGAACTCGATCGGGCGAATGGTATGATTCAAACGATGCTCGATCTGTCAAAAGGTGAGAACAATGCGCTTCAAAAAACAACGATTGATATGAATGATTTAATGAAGAAATTGACATATATCCTCGAAGCTGAAGCGCATCATTACGAGGCGGACTGCAAGATTTATACACCATCCTTTATGCCGAAGATTTATGCGTCAGAAGAGGGGATCTTACAAATTTTAGCAAACTGTGTCCGAAATGCCCTACAAGCTGTTGCGTTTAAAGGACCGGACGGCATATGTCATCTGCATGTGCATGTCTATCCAGAAGAGGTCGTCTTCATTGTTCAGGATAACGGAATCGGTATGGACGGAGATCAAATCGAACATGTCGGTCAAGCATTCAAAACATCGAAAGTCGATGGAAATGGACTTGGGATCTTCATGTCGAAACAAATCGTCCGTGATCATAAAGGGAAAATGATCTTTGATAGTAAGCCGGGCGTCGGTACGACGATTCAAGTTCACTTGCCACGAAAGGAGCAAATGGAATGAAATTCAATAAGGCCTGGTTATTCGTCCTGATTGTCTGGATTTCATCCGTTCTGTTCATTTCCAACTTGTTCGTCAATCCAGATCCTAGTCCACGACGTCATCTCGTTGGATTTACGATCGTTAATGATAAGCATGAGTTCGCACAACGGCTCGTAGATGCGTTTAAAACGCAGGCAAAAATCAATAAATACGAAGCGGTCGTCACGACTTCCCATAACTCACGCATCAATGAACGGGAGCAGATTCAAGAGTTCATTCGGATGAAAGTCGATGCGATCTTCGTGACGACATTAGATGACGTCTATATCGCTAATACATTAGAAGAAGCGGCTCGTGCCGGGATTCCGGTTTTTGCCATCGATCGATTGATTCGTTCCGATGCAGTCGTCAGTTCAATCACTTCAAATAATCAATTGATTGGGGAACAACTTGCATCCTTCATTAAACACGAACGTATCAAGCAGACGGGACGAGCTACCGCCAATATCATTGAAGTCGCAGGGACAACAAACGTCAATACAACGAATGAACGACACCGAGGATTTTTGACTGGTCTTGAGCGTGAGCCGGAACTTCAGATTGTCGAATCCGTGAATGGGGATTACGACCCCATCACTTCAGAAAAGGTTATGACGCAGGTGATTGAGTCAGGAATTCCGTTTGATGCCGTCTATTGTCATAATGACGATATCGCGCTCGGTGTCCTCGAAGCATTGAAAAAAGCAGGCATCAAAGGAAAAATAATTGTCGGCATAGACGGGAATCGTGCTATATTAGAAGCTGTTGACATGAAATCGATGGATGCGACGGTCGTCCAGAGTGCTGATGAGATGATGAAAGTCGCCTTCAGTGCATTGAAGCTTCATACGAAAAACAAAAAGATTCCAAATCGTTTTTATACGTACTCCTATCTGTATGACGGTAGTAGACCCATAACCATGTTGAACTAATCGAGAGGCAGATGCCTCAGCAAATAAGGAAAGGACGGTGTCAATTCATGAATGGATTCAGCCATTATCAATTACACCCGTTCGTCATCGAAGCACTCGATGACGCCCGCATCACAAAACCGACCGACATTCAGTCGCGGATCATCCCAGCTGCAGTAAAGGGGCGCGATATCATCGGTCAATCACAAACAGGAACAGGAAAAACGTTATCGTTCCTTCTTCCAATCGTTCAAAACGTCGATCCGAAGCTTCAAGAATTACAGGCGATCATCGTTGCTCCGACGCGTGAACTTGCTTGGCAAATCCATGAAGAACTAAAATCGTTACTTGTGAAAGAACCTGACTTCATCAAAACGAGTCTCATTACAGGTGGGATGGATCGCGAACGTCAAATTGGTCGTGTTAAAGTCTCGCCACAAATCGTCATCGGAACACCGGGACGTATTTTAGATTTATTCAAGGAACAAGCATTGAAGCCGCATTTCGTGAAGCACTACGTCATCGATGAAGCGGATCAAATGCTCGATATGGGGTTCTTGCCAGAAGTTGACCGGATTGCTCAAGCTCTTCCAGAACAGCTTCAGATGATGGTCTTCTCAGCAACGATTCCTGAGAAATTGCAACCGTTCTTGAAAAAATACATGAACAACCCACGTTACGCCCATGTGGATCCGAAACAACAGACAGCGAAGAAAATCGTTCACCATACGATTCCAGTCAAACACCGTGAGCGCTCAGAGTTGACACTGAAAGTCGCGAAAGCGTTGAACCCTTATATTTGTCTGATCTTTACGAACACAAAAGCAGAAGCAATCGAAGTCGAAGCTTTGTTCCTAGAAGCAGGACTTAATGTTGGTTCTCTTCACGGTGACCTCCCGGCTCGTCGCCGGAAACAAGCGATCAAGGAAATCAACGATGCGAAGTACCAGTATGTCATCGTGACGGATCTTGCTGCACGTGGAATCGATATTTCAGGTGTCTCACACGTCATCAACCACGGTATTCCGAAAGATTTGGACTTCTACGTTCACCGTGTCGGTCGGACAGGTCGTGTCGATCAAGATGGATTGGCGTACACGCTGTTTGAAGATCACGAGAACGGTATGATCAATCGCTTAGAAGACCGTGGCATTCAATTTACGAACGTCGATGTCAAAGGCAGTCAAATCGTCGAAGTCAAAGAACGCCGCCGCGCGAAGCCGCACATGAAGACTGCCGTCTCGAAGACAGCGCATAGTCGTCTTTCGGGTGAAGCAGCAAAAGCGAAAAAACGTGTTAAACCAGGTTATAAGAAGAAACATCAATATAAGCTGAAAGAAACAGCAAAACGTGAACGCATCAAAGAACAACGTGGTGTCGGTCGCGCGCAACGTAAAGAAAACGCCCGCAAATCAAAATAACTCCATTGATGACACCCGTGAAATGAAAAAACATTTTTCGGGTGTCTTGTCGTTTTCAAGATTTGGTACACTGTAAAAAGAGAAAGGTGGAAAACAACATGAAAATAGGTTCACACGTCTCCGTTTCGGGGAAAAAAATGCTGTTAGGTGCCAGTGAGGAAGCAGCGTCTTATGGTGCAACGACGATGATGGTCTATACAGGAGCACCTCAAAATACACGCCGTAAACCGATGGAAGAGTTACGAATTCCGGAAGCATTGCAACATATGAGTGCGAATGGAATTGAAGAAATCGTCGTACACGCACCGTATATCATCAACCTAGGGAATACGACAAAACCCGAGACATTCGAACTCGCGGTTTCGTTTTTAGGAGCTGAGATCAAACGAGCAGAAGCTCTAGAGAAAGCACGACACATCGTATTGCATCCAGGTGCGCATGTAGGTGCTGGGGAAGAGGTTGGAATCAAACGGATCGTTGAAGGACTCAATGAAGTATTGACAGGCGAAGAACAGGTGAAGATAGCGCTTGAGACGATGGCTGGAAAAGGATCGGAAATCGGAAAAACCTTCGAGGAACTTGCTCAGATCATCGAAGGCGTCACACATCATGATCGTCTGTCCGTCTGTCTTGATACATGCCACGTGCATGATGCGGGATACGATATCGTGCACGACCTAGATGGTGTTCTCGAACAATTCGACCGAATCGTCGGACTGGATCGTCTTGGTGTCATCCATGTGAATGACTCGAAAAATGTCCGCGGTGCGCGGAAAGACCGTCACGAAAATATTGGTTTTGGTGAGATTGGATTTGATGCCTTACACCGTGTCGTGCATCATCCTGCCCTGGCTCATTTACCCAAAATTCTAGAGACACCTTACATTGGTCTCGATCCAAAGAAAAAAGTAGCACCGTATAAACAAGAAATCGATATGTTACGTTCGGGTGCATTTGATGCAGACTGGCGTCTACCGATTCTAGGAGCACCGGTCGAATAACTCATAAAGGGGTGTCAGTGATGTGTCATATACTCGTCGTCGATGAGACTAATTTTGCGATACGACAAGCTGTTGTCCACTATTATGAAACAAAGGAACCGTTTTATTTGCCGGCAGATCTGGCAGAGGGAGAAGAAGTATTTCTTGCGACGTCTGATGGAATCATTGCGTATGCAGAAGTCTTGTTCACCGAGTATACGACACGTCCAGAAGATCCATTTTGGTTGACGAATGCTGACGACTCGGAAGGGTCATATGTGTGCCTTGATCTCATCAGTGTGGATTTACGACATCCGTTACTTGGACGACCACTCGATCAACTTAGTCTTAAAACCGGACCAGTCGAAAGTGCGTTTCGCACACGTCTGCTTGATTCATGGCAGTATGGGTATTTCGAAACCGATGTGCTGACACTCGAACAATCTAAACAACGTCGAATCGAGCGCTTCAAGGAGCGAAATCATCTAGAACAAATTGCGCGTCAATGTGTTCATTGTGAGGAGTCTAGGCAGTCGTTACTCGAATGGCATTTGACATCAGAAGGATACCAGACGGTGTGTCCGACATGTCACCGGTGGTTACATCAACGGATGTTGCATGGTATGGATACGGCGGCGGCGACGGAAGAGAGTGAGTAAAAGCTTTTTCTATTCAAGCAGAGCTCGTATGACTGATCATCCAATCATTAAAACCTTAAAAGAATCAAAAAAACAGTTCTCTATCTGCGCTGGCAGTAAAGAGAACTGTTTTCATTTAGATTAGAAAAAGCGTTCTACTAAAAACAGATAGATTTTCATCCCAAGGAAGACACCAAAGATCCCGACGACGGCTGGGAAAACGGGTGGAGCAGGGATTGGTAATTTCAATGCGGTGAACACGACTCCGCAGATGACGCCTGCGAGAAGGGATAACAAGATTTGCTGAAGCATACATTTCGTCCTTTCTGCTGTAATCAGCATTTGAAGTAAAGTATATCTTAAATGTCAGGTGGCATTTTGATCAAGAATGACTTTGTCATCCTTCTTTTCGATTGTGATCCACTTTTGTTTCAATGGAGCTGTAAAACTTGGTTTTTGTTTTAATTTGCCGCTCGTATAATCTAGAATCAGCAACTGTGATTCGCAGCTCTGTTTTCCGTCTTTAACGTAATAATAGGATCCATCGGCTGTCTGCTCACGCGCTTTGACATTATCAGCAAGGGCGAGGGCGAGACAATCCTTTAGATATTGTTTATGTTCTTCGTCCATAATCGGGAACAAGATTTCAATCCGTTTTCGCATGTTGCGTGTCATCCAGTCAGCACTTGACCCATACATCAAATCCTGCCCGTTGTGATGGAAGTAGAAGATGCGTGAATGTTCCAAATAACGATCAACGATCGAGATGACGCGAATGTTCTCCGAAACACCTGGAATGCCAGGACGCAGACAACAGACGCCACGAACGATAAGTTCGACTTGTACACCGGCGCGCGATGCCTTATAGAGACGTAAGATGATGTCTTTCTCCGTTAAACTATTCATCTTGGCAACGATTCGACCGTTTCCGTGTTTTTGATGATGATGGATTTCTTCATCAATCAATGACAGGAACTTCTCAAGCATCGCGTTCGGGGAAGTTTGGATGACGTTCCATTCGGGTTGTTCCCCGTATCCGGACAACCAGTTAAAGAAATTAGTCGCATCTTCGGCGATTTCTTCTCGAGCCGTCAATAATCCGACATCCGTGTATAGTTTCGCCGTCGAATCATTATAGTTGCCGGTACCAAGATGGACGAAACGCTGAATCTTTCCTTCGTGGAGTCGGACGACGAGCGTGATCTTCGAGTGCGTCTTTAAATCACTATATCCGTAGATGACATGAGCGCCGGCTTTTTCTAGCTGCTTTGCCCACTCGATGTTCTTCGCCTCGTCGAATCGAGCTTTGAGTTCGACGAGGACAGTGACCTGTTTCCCGTTCTCGGCTGCTGTTTTTAAGGCTTTAATGATCGGTGAGTCACCAGATACGCGGTAAAGGGTTTGTTTGATGGCAAGGACGTTCGGATCATTAGCCGCTTGGACGATGAACCGGACGATAGGATCAAACGTATGATACGGATGATGCAAGAGATAGTCGCGTTCCAGTAATTGCTTGAACAGATTTTTTGAACTATCGAGTGCGGGTGGATCGACCGGCATGATCGTCTGATAGATCAAATGATCATATTCAACACCGATTTGACTGTAGAAGGCGAAGGAGAACGTCAAATCAATCGGACCATCCACAGCAAAGATATCGCGTTCCTGCAAATCAAGTACATCACGTAGCATGTTGAGTAGTTCAGTATTGATGGCAGCTTTTTGGACTTCAAGTCGAATTGCTACCCCCCAACGCCGTTTTTTTAATTCCTTTTCGATTAACTTCAATAAATCGTGTGTCCCTTCTTCGTGAAACGGAAGGTCGGCATTCCGGGTTATCCGAAATGGCATAGCAGACAACACGCGATAGCCTTTAAATAAACTGTCAATAAAGGCGATGATGACGTCTTCGAGTAAAATGACAGCCGTCGTCTCGTCATCTTCTACCGGTAAATCGACGAATCGCGGTAAAACAGCAGGTACTTGTACGAGTGCCAAATTTCGTTTCGTCCCGTCTTCTGCTTCAAGAACCGTTGCGATGTTAAGTGATTTTGAAGACAACATCGGGAACGGACGATAGGCATCGACAGCAACAGGCGTGAGTACCGGAAAGACTTGTTCACGGAAAAAGGATTTTACATAGGTCGTTTGTTCTGAAGTCAGGGCGTCGTATTTTAAGAATGTAATGCCTTCATCTGATAACGTCTGATTGATTGCTTGAAATGCTTCGTATTGCCGATCGACTAACTCTTTTGTTTTCAACGCGATCGCACGTAACTGTTGTTTAGGTGTCATCTGTTGTTTATTTTCCGGTTTATTGAACCCGGCGAGCACTTCATCCTTTAAGCCACCGACCCTTACCATATAGAACTCGTCTAAATTGGAACTAAAGATACCGAGAAACTTAAAACGTTCCATTAATGGATTGCGTGTGTCAAAAGCTTCACCCAGTACACGTTCGTTGAACTGGAGCCAGCTGAGCTCACGATTATTGAAATGTTCCGGTATGTCGAGCTTCATGAAGGAAGATCTCCTTTCGTTTCGAAGGTAATCGTACAATCAATGATTCGTTCCAGGTGTTTCTTTTGTTTTTCGGCTTTTTCGACTTCAAATCCATAATCGTGATCGCCTGTATCGAGGACGAATTGGAGTTGGTCCTTTTTAAGGAACAGTTCCAAATGATCGACAGCTTTTCGTTCCGTCACGTCGAGGGCATGGCTTAACTTGAGTAAAGAACCGAGTAAGTCGAAGCGGTCCAGTGATTCTTCCGTGAACCATTCTTTGAACGGCTTTGCGAGTTGTTGCATCCGTTTTGCTGAAGAATAGGAGCTGACAAGGGAGAGTGCAACGCGATCCTTATGCGTCATGCCATTCATTTCGGTGTTCGTCAACAAATAAAACGTCTGGTCTGATCGCGTGTCCGGATTAATGTATTGACCGCAATAAAACAAACGACTTGCGGAATCGAGGAGGCGTAAATCGGACGCTCGTTCTGATACCAGGTCTAACGTGACGAGTTGACGGTACATCGATTTAGCAAGTGTTCTGATATACGACGCACGATCACGATTGACCTTATAATCACTTTCAAGCTGATAGAGGCTCTGCTCACGTACGTTTTCAATCCGGCGGTATGCTTCGTCCTGCACGTCGAACTCGTAAACAAGACCTTCACGAAGACCGAGATTGCTCATGATGAATTCTTCCGCTTCGATGTGTTGAGCTAACCCTTGGATCGCAATCAATGCCGGCAGGAAAATATCGATTCGATCCTTTGATAACCCTTCGATTTTCGATAGCTGTTTCGCTGATTTCCCTTCCAGATCATCGACCATCTTAGCGAGTTCCTTCGCCTTGATTTGATATTGATGAACGCTCCGAAGCGGATAATCCTGATTGGATTGATGGATACGAACGAAGTTTCGGGCAGAACCACCGACACCGATTAAAGGAAGCTTTTTATCACTTAGCCATGGTATCGATTCGAATTGTTCCCTTAAGAATTTCACCAACTTCTTCTTATCACTTGCACTAAGTGTCTCGTCGGAAACGAATTGCCGTGTCAATGTGACGGCGCCAAATGGAAAGCTATGATACGCTACCATCTCGCGATTTTCGATCAAGGTGACTTCCATGGAACCACCGCCGATGTCGACAGAAAACCCATCTGTCAGGAAGGTCGAATTGATGATAGCAAAATAACCATAGTATGCTTCTTGTTCGTCTGTTAGAACCTGAATGGAAAAAGGTGTGTTTTCAGTAACGGATTTAACAATTGCTTCTCGATTCGTCGCATTACGAATAGCAGCGGTCGCGACACAAATCGTCTCCTCGACCTCATGGGTGACACCGACTTCGTAAAATCGATGTAACGTTTCTTCGAGTAACGAGATGCCTGCGTCGTCAAGTGCTCCGTCTTTATTGATATGAGCAGATAAACGCGCGACGACTTTAATGTTAATCTTCTCGATGTAACGACCAGAAGCGATCGGATGGAAGATGACATAACGAATTGAGTTGGAACCGATATCGATAACTGCAAGTTCTTGTTTCAAGTGACCTCGACTCCTCTCTGCGATGCGTGCATTAAAAGATTTCCCTTCCTGAACAAGCCGGAAACAGCTAGTTTCTGTCTTTATTGTACCTTGATTATTTTCAAAGGAGGATAGGAAGTTGCTAGAGTTGCACCAATAATTAGCGAACGCTATAATAAGACAGTTGATTAAGACGTAATTATTCCGTTTTACGAAAACGGAAGGAGTGAAAATAAATGGAAACACCAATCATCGAGATTGATCAAGTCAGCTATGATTATCCAGATCGCCGGGTATTGAATCAAGTTTCGTTTCAGGTTCAACAAGGACAATTCTTAGCAATCGTCGGGGAAAATGGATCTGGGAAATCGACGCTGATCAAATGTATCTTAGGTTTATTGCAACCGAAAGGAACGATTCGCTTATTCGGACAACCCCAATCGCAATTCAATGAATGGTGGCGAATCAGCTATGTCTCGCAAAAAGCAGCTTCGTTTAACTCGGGTTTCCCGGTAACTGTCGCAGAAGTCGTCGAGATGGGGTTGTATGCTAAAAAAGGACTTTTTCGTCGTTTGTCACGCGATGATCGAGACAAAGTGCGGACTGCCCTTGAAACAGTCGGAATGTGGGAACGCCGTGATTCAAAAGTCGGCGACTTGTCCGGCGGTCAACAACAACGCGTCTTCATCGCGCGTGCGCTCGTCAACGATCCGGACTTAATGATCTTAGATGAACCAACTGTTGGTGTCGATCAGCGATACGTGAAAGAATTTTATGAAATTCTTGAAGAACTGCGTCGAGATAAACGGCGAACGTTCGTCCTTGTGACACATGATATCCATTTCGTCAGCAAACTCGTCACGGATGTCATTCATTTGGTCGATGGACGTTTAGGTTGTAACTGTGGCATTAAAGAGTATTGGGAACTAGATGAACAGACGATCCGCTCCCTCTATCCAGTTCCGGGACGTGTCCTCGTTCACGAAGGGAAGAGTGTCCAATGATTGAAGCATTCATGACGTTAAAATTTTTACAGTATGCTTTAGTGGCTGCCATTTTAATTGGATTCACGGCCCCATTGATTGGCTCGTTCGTCGTCGTCCGGCGGATGAGCCTGATCGCAGATGCACTTTCGCACGTCACGTTAGCTGGGATTGCACTCAGTCTCTTGATTTCTGGTATGGTCGCGCAATTAGCGGACTTAAATCCACTGTACTTAGGAATCGTGACGTCGGTCATCGCGGCACTGACGATTGATTGGTTGCGCGCTAAATATAAGCATTTTCAAGAACTCGCGATTCCGATCATCATGGCAACAGGGATGGGGCTCGGTGCGACATTCATTAGTCTTGCGAACGGCTTTTCAATGGATCTCGTCTCCTTCTTATTTGGAACGGTTTCGGCTGTTGCCTTAACGGATGTGTACACGATTCTTATCGTGACGGTCGTGGTCGTCATCTTCGTCTTTGCCTTTTATAAGGAATTGTTGTTCCTCTCATTTGACGAGGAACAGGCACGTGTCTCGGGAATCCGACTTCGTTTAGTTCACATTCTCTTTATGATCGTCGTTGCGCTTGTGATCGCGATTAGTATGCGAATCGTCGGGATTTTACTTGTCTCGAGCTTAATCACGTTGCCGGTTGCGGCAGCACTTCGAATTGCAAAAAGTTTTAAGACGACGATCTTTTTAGCTATCATCTTCGGTGAGGTTGCAACAGTACTTGGACTCATCCTGGCTTATCAGTTTGATTTAGCACCCGGCGGAATGATTGTCCTACTTGCCGTGCTCGAACTGATCATCGTCATGCTATTAGAACGTTTTTGGATAGGAGGTAAAACACATGAAGACGAACATCGAACAAGCGCGTGAACGAATGAAGGCTTGTGGGTTTAAAATGACACCGAAACGTCTGGATTTGCTATCGTATCTGTTTGAAGTGAATCGGTATGTCAGTGCGCGGGAAGTGGCAGAAGCTCTCCGGACGTCTCATCCTTCGTTAAGTTATGATACGATTTATCGAAACTTGAATGATTTTTCGGAAATCGATTTATTAGAAGTGACGGAATTAGACGGTGAGATGAAATATCGGGCTGCCTGTGCTTCCGGTCATCACCATCATCATTTGATATGCCGAATCTGTGGCAAGACGGAGACGTTGAATGTCTGCCCGATGGAGTGGATTTCACCTGCTCAAGAGACTGGTTTTGAAGTCGAAGATCATAAATTCGAAATCTATGGACGTTGTGCGAATTGTCAACGCTTGACGTCTTAAATAGAAGGGAACGTCCATTCGGGACGTTCTCTTTTTTGTTTTTATACGACTAGTCCTGATTAAAACGGGAATAGTCGAACAGAGGTGATGAGATGATGATTTATGATACACAGGAAGCACGACAAATTGATGAGTGGGCACGGACATCTGGGCTACCGCTCGAGGTGTTAATGGAGCGAGCCGGAAGTCAGATCGCAACACAGATTAAAACGCGCCATTCGAAGAGGGAACGAATACTAATTTTGTGTGGAACCGGCAATAATGGTGGGGATGGTTATGTCATTGGTCGCGAACTGATACGTGACGGATTCGATGTCACGCTATTCACTCCGTTTGGAAAGAGTCGTTCGGATATTGCAACGATTCATACTCATTATGCAGAAGCGTTCGGACTTGTAGCCGAAAAACCATGTGGTCGATATGATGTCATTTTGGATGCCTTATACGGTACTGGATTTGATCCAGGTCGGATTAATCCGGAATTCGAGGCGCAGTGTACATTCGTATCGGAACAAAAGCAGCAAGGAGCACGCATCTATGCAATAGATGTACCGAGCGGTGTGCCAACGGACCATACTATAGGATTCAAAGAGATAGCGATTCGAGCAGATGCGACATTTCAATTGCATGCGATGAAACGATCTACCTTTTTGATACGGACGGCACCGTTTTATGGAGAATCAGAAACGCTAGATATCGGATTACCGGCTTTTGGTGAATGGCGCGTCTCACCGAAGGATCTGGCTTCCTTGTTTAAGCGGGAACCATACGGTCACAAGGGGACATACGGAACCGCATTATTGATTGGAGGAAGTGACACGATGCCGGGATCCATTCAACTTGCGACACGGGCAGCCCTAAGAACGGGAGTCGGTAAACTACAAGTCGCGACGACGTCACTTGCGAAACAGGGGATCGTCGTCCAAGCACCGGAAGCGATGGTCGTGGACCAGACGTTACCGGCGATTCAGAACGTGCTATCTTCCATATCAGCAGTTGGAATCGGTCCTGGTTTATCGCAAGAAGTAGCCGAAACATGGGTGGATCATCTACTTGAGAGTGATTTACCGGTAGTATTAGATGCCGGAGCACTAATAAAAGAAAGTTACCCAGAACGAACCGCGCCGATCATCGTCACACCGCATATTGGCGAATTCGCTCGGATGACGAATCAGACTGTTGCAAGTATTCAAGATGATCTATTCGGTCAAGCAACTGAGTATGCCGTCTTGCATCAAGTAACTGTCGTTTTGAAATCCCATGTCATTTTAATCGCTAAACCAAATGGAGGTGGGTTTGTCATCTCTGGTGCATCGAGTGGTCTTGCAAAGGGAGGAAGCGGGGATACCTTGTTTGGAATTTTAACGAGTCTCCTTGCGCAACATCCATCAGGAGATGTCGAAAGGACGCTAGCGCTAGGAGCAGAGTGGTATGCGCGTGCTTCAAAACAAGTTGAACGACGATTACATCCAAGTAGTTTGTTAGCAACGGATGTCATCGAAGAGTTAGGACGATTTGGGTTATAGGACAATAAATGTTAGAGAAAAGTCTTCCGCGACATGTATGAGGGAAGACTTTTCTTTTTAGGAAAGAATTGACACATTCGATACGATAGGAGTATCATCAAGCGATGTCGAAACCTATATACGAAAAATCTAATGGAAAGGAGGGAAATACATGGAGGACATTGTTCGGAAACAACAATGGTGGATCGGAAATTTTGCCCTTTTCATGATGCTCGTTGGCGCTTTAATCATTTATACGACGACGGAAGAGACGATAAAGAATGCATATTTAAGTCGTTCTGTCATTATTTCATTTTTAGTCCTCATGGGGATTTTTATTTTTTATATCAGTCGTCGTAAGATGGACGTGGTGTTGCAAACCCACTTATTGTCCTTGATATTGCTCGTTGTTCCAATCACTTCGATTAGTTTTTTACCTTATGCGGCGGTCACCGTTTGGGCTAGCAGTTTTTTGTTTTTAATGATCGCTTTGATTTCGTATCAACGAATCATGATGTGGTACGCCATCATCATTGCCATCGCAACTAGTTTTTACGTCATGTGGAATGCCGATACCGTGACGGTGAAAATTGATCCGACTGATCATTATGGACGAATTGGCATGATTATAATTGGTGTTTCCATCGCCCTTGTCATCAATCACTTGCATATCCGTAATTTAAATCGTTTGAATGATTTGGCGATACAACTACACGATACGGCACGCTGTGACGAAGAAACAGGTGTTTTGAATCGTCAAGGATTGAACGAAGTCGATTTCCCAAGACCTGATAAACAGCTCATTTTTGTCGGGATTCATTTAGAAAATTATTATGAGTTGGCACGGTATTTTGGAGAAGACATTCAGTCACAAGTGTTACGAGCATGTATTGAACGGCTCAAGCGAAAACTACCTCCTTATCAAGCGTTTGCTCGAATCGAAGCAGGAACGTTATTGATCGTCATGGAAAAGCCGGATAAGGTGGCATGTAAGGAAGCGATGGAAAAATTGAGTCAAGAAATTTCCATACCTTACGAAATCGAAGGGCATCATGTCTACGTCAACATATCCATCGTCATCGATAATGGAGAAGGGGCGACGGACAATCGGAAGCGTCGAGTACAGCAGTTATTGACTGCGCTACAGGAAGCCGCTCAACAAAATGAACGTGTGATGTGCATTGACCAAGCCTGGCGAAAGGATCAAGAATTGCGAGTCAAAGCAGCACAATCATTAGCACAGGCTAATATTGAAACGGACTTTCACCTCGTCTATCAACTGCAGTACGATGTTCGATCAGAGCAATTCATCGGTCTTGAAGCATTGGTTCGCTGGAAGACCTCGTTGCAAGGAGCTGATCGACCATCCGTCTTCATCCCGATTGCTGAAAAAAGTGACTTGATGATTCGTCTAGGAGAATGGATTTTTGAGGAAGGGTGTAAGACGCGTAAAGCATTGATCGGTCTCGTTCCGGATGAATTTACCTTATCGGTTAACGTATCGCCACGACAATTGACGAGTGAGTCATTCATGCCATTCATTGAACGAACGCTACTCAAGTATGCACTAAAGCCGCAACAGATTAAGATCGAGATCACGGAAAGTCAGTCGCTTGATTTTGAGAGTCAATCGATTCATCGAGCGCTCAAGCGCATCAAAACACTCGATTTTCCAGTTTCTCTTGATGATTTCGGGACTGGTCATGCCTCGTATCACGTCCTCGAACGTTTATTACCGTTACGTCAATTAAAGATTCCAAAGCAATTCATTGAACAAATCGGAGCATCAGAGAAACGACAATCGATCCTTGAGTCGATTTTTCAATTGAGTCAGTCGATGCATGTCGAATGTATCGTCGAGGGGGTAGAGACGGGAGAAGAAGTACGCATTGCCAAAGAAATCGGGATTCATTTATTCCAAGGCTACTTCTTCGCTAAACCGGTACCACTCGAAGAAATCATCTGTCTGCTACAAAAAACGAATGAAGGAACGATTCATTAATCCCTAAAAAGCCACTTCAGTCCGAACCTTTCGGAGAGAAGTGGCTTTTTCATACAGTATTTATGATTGGTACAGTCGATATTGATTTCGACCTTGTGTTTTTGCTTCATACAAAGCAGCATCTGCTTGCTTGAAGACCGTTTCAGCGGGTTGATGATGAGCGTAAGCAATTCCAGCAGATACCGTGATCGATACAGCGTGATCCTGCATGACAAATGGCGTTTGTTGAACGGCTGCCACAATTGTTTCTGCTAAATGAATAGGTTCGTAAAGGTCACAATCTGGAATGATGACGATGAACTCTTCACCGCCATATCGACCAACTGTGATAGGTGCGGGACAACGTTCATTCAATACAATCGAAAAATGGCGCAAGACAGCGTCGCCGACGGCGTGACCATGCGTGTCATTCACACTCTTGAAGTGGTCTAAGTCAAACAAGATAACCCCCCAAGAAGCTCTGTTTTTTTCAAGCGTCGTGACCTTTTCCAAAATGACATGTCGATTCGCAAGCCTTGTTAATTGATCGGTCGAAGCGAGATAGGATTGATAAGAGTAAAGAACAAAATGTTGTTGCAGGAGTAGTGACAAACGATAAAACAAAACGGCTCCGCCAATCGTTAAGACGAAATAAGGAATATAAATCGTCCTCCAGGCATCTACAGGGGAATTACTCGTAATCAGTCGCCAAAGAACAAGTAGAGAACCGACTGTCACGATGGCGGCAAAAAAATATCCTTGCCGTGTAATGAACCGACGACAAATAAATGACAGCATCAAAAAACCGAGTAGCGTCATGACAGAACTAAGTAAGGCATTTATAGAATCGCCATTATCGATTAAAAAACGATAAATCAAAAGCATTAATCCCGTCACTGTGATACTGATGTTACCACCGAATAAAGCGGATAAAGCGAGAGGTAACAAACGCAAATCAATCAGTGCGCCGTTTAAATCAATCGCATGATGCATAAGAAGAATACCGGTGATCCCATTAGCAAAACCAAAATACAGCCGAGTAGATATCATCGAGTCGGGTTGAATCGGTAAACGATCACGAAGCAGATAAAAGGCGAATGTAGAAACGAGAAAAATAATACAAATATTAATAAAAAAGATATTCACTGTAGCAAGCATCATGAAGCACTTCCTAGTTTAAAATTTAAAACGAAAATCATTGTAAGATATCTCAGAGTTCAATAACATGAAAAACGGAAAAAACAGCCTAATCGGCTGTTTTAACGAATCGGTGCAAATTTTTGAATCTCTTGAACGGCCTCATTCCATGAAGCGACACGAATAACATTATTCGGTACGGCTTTACGGTTATAAGGTGCGTCGAACAAAATCACAGGGATGAATGTATCTTCTGCGATCTGCACAGCATTCTCTAATCGATCTTCCATAAACAAATCGAGTGATAAATCACGGACGACTTGTACTTTGTCGTGTGATCCCGTCATGATTAAGGAATCAAGAGGAAGTTCATGTTGTTTGATCCACTCTTCAGTTACAGGACGAACGAGTTCCGATCGTGCTGTCACGTAATGGAGATCATATTGCTTCCGCAAATTCCATAAGTGGTGGCGAACATGTTCTTGAGGGATGGACTCACGATAAATTCCTGTCTCGTGACCAGAATTCACCATGTAGTCCCAAAATTCGATTTGATTCATATCCGTATACGTATGCAATTCATATTCAGACGCCTGATTGAAGTCAATCGACGTTCCGAGATGTTTATTCATGTAAGTGAAGCAAGAGGATGGATGTGTGATCGTTCCATCGATGTCGATTCCAATTTTCATTTACAGTCACCCACGTTCTAAGAATTTTTCTTCACTTAGTATAACATAGTCGAAATCGAGATACGAAAAAAGACTCCTCATGAAAGAGGAGTCCCTATCTTATACGTGATTTGCTTTTTCGGCTTCTTTTTCAGCCTGTTTTTCGAGGACGATGGCATCGATCTCTTTTTTCAATTCTTCGACCATTGTTGCTTCTGGTACTTTACGAATGATTTCTCCATGGCGGAACAACAATCCTTCGTTGCGAGCGCCGGCGATACCGATATCGGCTTCACGTGCTTCACCAGGACCGTTGACTGCACAACCAAGAACAGCAACTTTGATGTTCGCTTGGATATTTTCGATATAGTCTTCGATTTCTGCAGCGATCGACATCAAATCGATTTCGATCCGACCACATGTTGGACATGAGATCAATGTCGCCGCATTGGCTGCGAGACCAAATGATTTCAAGACTTCTTTTGCGACTTTTACTTCTTCGACAGGGTCTGCTGAAAGAGATACACGAACCGTGTTTCCGATTCCGCGTGAGAGGATCGCTCCAAGTCCTGCTGCTGATTTTAATGAACCAGAACGTAGTGGACCCGATTCCGTAATCCCAACGTGAAGTGGATAATCAAACGATTCAGAAGCAAGTTGATATGCTTCAAGCGCCAACTGTACGTCTGATGCTTTCAATGAAACGATGATGTCATGAAAGTCGAGGTCTTCAAGGATCTTGATGTGGTGCAAGGCACTTTCGACCATACCACGTGCTGTTGGATAACCGTATTTTTCGAGAATGTGCTTTTCGAGTGAACCAGCGTTTACCCCAATACGGATTGGGATGTTTTTCGCTTTTGCTGCTGTCACGACGGCTTCGACTTTTTCGCGGCGACCGATATTACCTGGGTTGATCCGGATTTTATCGACGCCAGCTTCGATCGCCATGAGCGCGAGTTTATAGTTGAAGTGGATGTCTACGACAAGCGGAATGTTGATTCGGCTTTTGATTTCTGCAAGTGCGAGCGCATCACGTTCTTCTGGACAAGCGACGCGGACGATTTGGCAACCAGCTTCTTCAAGACGTAGGATTTCAGCGACTGTCGCTTCGACGTCGTGTGTTTTAGTTGTCGTCATACTTTGGATGATGACTTCATTATTTCCACCAATGACAAGGTCCCCTACACGAACGGGACGAGTCTTAGAGCGATGGACCATTTTCGGCATATCGAAAATCTCCTTTTGTGGCATACCGCCATATTGTTTATGTTTACCTTTTCTATCATATCGAACTATTCCCTAAAAATCGAGAAACAAGAACGAAAATCGAACATTTACAATTGTTTAATGAAAGTAGGGCGTCCGTCAATCCGTCGGACGCCTGATTTTGATACTCATCGAGATTTACGTGACGCGCGGGGTTTCGAGTAACGGGCGATCCATAATGGCACTAACGTGTAAATGAAGTGCCCGAGGATGAGTAAAGCGACTCCTATTTGATGATGCCCCAATTGGTAAAGAAGCATGCCAAGGGGGAAGGTCCATAGATTCGTTGCAACCGTGTAAGGGAACGTCTGACGATATGCCCATGGGCGGGGGAGTAACAGACGAACGAATCCTTTCGTCAGATATGCCATCAAGAGCAAATACAGTAAGACCGCGATAGCGATGAAGATGAAGTGGAGAACGAACCAAATCACGATTGGAATATCTTTTTGTAAAAAGAAGGAATCGATGATCGTCGTCCATAGTGAAATCCAAGCCAATCCACAGAAATACAAAGAAACATCTGATAGACGAAGTCGTAAAAACGAGCGGTTTGGAATTAATGAAGTTTGTAAGTAATTAATGAGTTGACGTAAAAAAGACAAGAATATCACTCTTTCCATTGTTTTATAACAGATTTTTTGGTTTGTCTATTTGTTCATAAATAAAGGAATTATTGTAGTGGTACAGATTAATAAAACCTTAACAATTGGATGTCGGGAAAACTGTTTACAAGTTCATTAGACCTTTACATAATAGGGGGAGTCGAAAAAATAAACTTTACAAACACATCAATCCACATCAAATAAAGGAGCTGGCAAGATGAACTATGATTTGCAGGAAATGATTTTTACCTTCATCGGTGGACTAGGGATTTTCCTTTTCGGTATTAAGTATATGGGAGATGGTCTCCAAAAAACAGCGGGAGACCGATTACGTTATATCCTCGATAAGTATACGACGAATCCACTATTAGGTATCTTAGCAGGTATCGTCGTCACGATATTGATTCAATCGTCATCCGGTACGACTGTCATCGTCGTCGGACTCGTGAGTGCAGGTCTGATGAATTTACGACAAGCAATTGGTGTCGTCATGGGAGCGAACATCGGTACGACGATCACGGCCTTTATCATCGGCTTCAACGTTAAAGAAGCGGCACTTCCGGCAATCGCCATTGGTGCTTTCTTGATCTTCTTCTTCAATAAAGAACGTGTTCAGTATATCGGACAGATTTTCTTTGGTTTCGGTGCATTGTTTTACGGTCTCACATTGATGGGGGACGGGATGGCTCCGCTCGAATCAAGTGCCTGGTTCCGAGAGTTGACTGTCTCGATGTCGGATAACCCATTGCTTGGTGTATTCGTCGGAACTATCTTTACAGTTCTTGTTCAGTCGTCATCTGCGACGATTGGTATCTTACAGGAGTTGTATGCTGGTGGCATGATCGATATCAAAGCGGCACTACCGGTCTTGTTCGGTGATAACATTGGAACAACGATTACGGCAGTACTTGCAGCACTTGGTGCGTCGATCGCAGCCAAACGGACAGCCGCCGCACACGTCATCTTCAATATCATCGGAACAATTTTGTTCTTGATCGCATTACCAGTGTTCTCAAGCTTCATCGCATGGATTACAGACGCGCTTGGTTTAGAACCGAAAATGCAAATCGCTTTTGCACACGGAACGTTCAATGTCGTCAACACATTGATTCAATGTTGGTTCATCGCACAAATCGCATGGCTCGTTCAAAAAATCGTACCAGGTACGGATACGACGATCGATTCAAAACCGCGTCATCTCGATCAAAACATCTTAAATCAATCTTCTACGCTTGCTTTAAACCAAGCGAAACTTGAAGTTTTGCGTATGGGTGAATTCTCAAAAGACGCACTTGCAAAAGCACACCGTTACACGCAATCGCATGATAAAAAAGATGTTTCAGAATCCGAGCAGATTGAATATGCGATCAACCACCTGAATACAGAAGTGACGAGTTATCTCGTTAAAGTAGCAGCACATGATTTATCAGAACGTGAATCAAACGATCATTCGTTATTGATGCACGCCGTCAATGACTTTGAGCGGATTGGTGATCATGTTGAGAATATCGTTGAATTAATCGACTTCCAGATCGTCAACCGGATTCAGTTCACCACATCTGCGAAGCGAGAGCTCGATGAGATGTATGTCCTGACACAAGAAATCGTCGCTTGTGCGATTCGCGCCGTCGAAGAAGACGATATCACGCGGGCACGAAAAGTTCTTGAACTTGAAGGGAAACTTGATGCACTCGAACGTTCATTCCGTAAACATCATGTACTTCGCGTGAATGCTGGTGAATGTACAGGACAAGCAGGAATGATCTTCGTCGACTTACTTTCAAACCTTGAACGAATCGGCGATCACGCTGTGAACATCACGGATCTCGTCCTTGAACAGCGGACAGCATTAACGAACTAAGTATAGACGTATTTTAATACAGCTGATTTCGAAAAAAATGAAATCAGCTGTTTATTTTTTTGAAATAGCATATTGACAAGTTTCGTCACATCTCGTAATCTAGTAAGAGTAAGAAACATACATCATGGCGGTGTAGCTCAGCTGGCTAGAGCGTACGGTTCATACCCGTGAGGTCGTGGGTTCGACTCCCTCCGCCGCTACTATTACTTAAGGACCCTTAGCTCAGCTGGTTAGAGCTGACGGCTCATAACCGTCCGGTCGCAGGTTCGAGCCCTGCAGGGTCCATTCAGTAGAACGCTTCTCGTTGAAAAACGGGAAGCGTTTATTTTTGTTCGCTCGGGGAATAGTAAAGGTATTGTAATAATATTCATACTATAGTAACTAAGGGAGAGCGAAGAGAGATGGAACGTAACCATACGATGATGCAGTTTTTCGAGTGGCATGTAGAGAATGATGGAAAGCACTGGCAACGTTTGAAAGAACGAGCGCCTGAATTGCGTGCTGCCGGCATCACGTCCGTGTGGATTCCTCCAGCATCGAAAGGTCAGTCGGATGAAGATACAGGATACGGCATCTATGATGTCTATGACTTAGGCGAGTTCGATCAAAAAGGAACGGTCCGGACGAAATATGGTACAAAGGATGAGCTGGTCGAAGCAATCGAAGTTGCTCACGAGAACGATATCGCTGTTTATGCGGATGTTGTCATGAACCATAAAGCTGCAGCAGACGAACTCGAGACGATTAAAGTAGTGGAAGTTAACCCAGAAGACCGATCGAAAGAAATTTCAGAAGAGTTTGAAATCGATGCGTGGACGAAGTTTACTTTCCCAGGTCGTAATGGAAAGTATTCGGATTTCGTCTGGACACACGAATTCTTCAATGGAACGGATTTTGACGCGCGCGAAGAAAAAACAGGGATCTTTAAGATTTCCGGAAATAATAAGGATTGGAACAACCAAGTAGATGATGAGTTCGGCAATTATGACTATCTCATGTTTGCAAACATCGACTACAATCATCCGACGGTACGGGAAGAAATGATCCGTTGGGGACACTGGTTCAAGGACACGATCGATTGCCAAGGCTTCCGTCTTGATGCGATCAAGCATATCAACTATGAATTTGTCCGTGAATTCGCGAAATCGATGATGGAAAGCAGCGAAGGCGATTTTTACATGGTCGGCGAGTTTTGGAAGTCAGACCTCGACGATTGCCGTCATTTCCTGGACAGTGTCGACTACACGATCGATTTGTTTGATGTTCCGCTTCATTATAAGTTCCATGAAGCTTCCAAGCAGGGAGAAAAATTTGATTTAACGACATTGTTTGCGGATACGCTCGTCGAGTCGCATCCGACGAATGCCGTGACGTTCGTCGACAATCACGATTCACAGCCTGGCGAGTCGTTAGAATCATGGGTGGATGACTGGTTCAAGCAACATGCCTATGCAGCGATCTTGTTGCGTAAGGACGGATATCCATGTGTCTTTTACGGGGATTACTATGGCGTCCAAGGACCGACCCCTGTCGAAGGGAAAAAAGAGATGATCAATGCCCTACTCTATACGCGCTATCATAAAGCATACGGAGAACAACAGGATTATCTTGATGACCCGCACTGTGTAGGCTGGGTTCGTCTTGGTGTCGATGAAATCGAGAACTCGGGTTGTGCCGTGTTGCTTTCGAACGCCGACATGTGCGAGAAACGCATGTTCGTCGGTGAAGAGCGTGCGGGTCAAGAATGGTTCGACTATACGAACCATCAAGATCATCCAGTCGTGATCGACGAAGAAGGATTTGGTGTCTTCCCGGTTCCGGGCGGAGGCGTCTCTGTTTTTGCTCCGCGAGAAGTCGAGTGAATCCGAGGGTCTTGACTTGCGTCAACACAGGTTCTTTTGCTAGTCTTAAAGGGTATTGAAGTTTTCGAAAATAGCACAAAGGGGGACATGAACATGTCAAAATTTGAATTACCAGAACTCGGCTACGCTTATGATGCGCTTGAGCCACATATCGATGCTCGTACGATGGAGATTCACCACACGAAACACCACAACACGTATGTCACGAACGTGAATACGGCGCTTGAGGGTACAGAACATGAAGGAAAGTCACTTGAAGAACTTCTTCAAAACTTGGATGCTCTCCCAGCAAACATTCAAACTGCAGTCCGTAACAACGGTGGCGGTCACTGGAACCACTCATTCTTCTGGAAATTGTTGAAGAAAAACGATGGCGCTGCTCCAACAGGGGAACTTGCAACAGCAATCGACGAAGCATTCGGATCATTTGATGCATTCAAAGATGAGTTCGCGAAAGCAGCAACAACTCGTTTCGGTTCTGGTTGGGCTTGGTTGATCGTTGACGGTGGGAAATTGGCAGTCGTTTCGACTCCAAACCAAGATACACCAGTCATGGAAGGCAAAACGCCAATCCTCGGTCTTGATGTTTGGGAACATGCATACTATCTCAACTATCAAAACCGTCGTCCGGATTACATCAATGCATTCTTCAACGTCGTTGATTGGGACCACGTAGCGAAGCTTTACGCTGACGCGAAGTAATGGAAAGAAGCGTATCGTTCAATTGTGAACGATACGCTTTTTTTAATGCGGAAAATCATGGGATAGGTTGTTATGGAAAGTTTCCTTCTATATAATGAAACAAGATGACTTTTGAACGATAGGGGAGTACGCCATGGCTAAACGAATCACCGTACGAGGAAGACGGCGTAATCATCTGCCGCTTCGTCTGAATTTAATGTTCTTCGTCGTTTTTTTATTGTTCGCGATTTTGATTTTCCGTCTAGGAGTCGTTCAAATCGTCAATGGTGAAAAAATTTCGCGGGAAGTCCAAAAAACGGAGATGACTGCATCAAAGTATGAAGTACCACGTGGTAAGATTTATGACCGGGATGGTCGTCTACTTGTCGATACAATTTCTAAATACTCCATTGTATATCGTCGCGCACAATCGACGAAAGTAGATGAACGTATTGAAATCGCGCAGCGTCTCGCAGCAATCATTGATCTGCCTAAAAAAGACTGGAAAGTCACGGAACGTGATATCAAGGATTTTTGGGTCGCAACAAACACGGAAGAGTCGGATCGTCGTTACCAAGCAGCAGTGAAAAAGAAGTATCCTTCAACGGAAGCGCAAAGTAAGCTTTCGATTGCGGAACAAGATCAAATTCGCCTAGATGCGATCACGAAAAAAGATATCGATTATGATGACAAGACAATGGAAGTCATCGCGATCAAACATAACATGGAAGTCGGTTACGCACTTGATCCGCAACTCGTCAAGCTCGGTGCGTCTGCAAAAGAGATGGCAATCATCGATGAAAATTTAGAAGATTTGAAAGGTGTATCGGTCGAACCGTTTTACGAACGCTCTTATCCGTATGAAGGAACACTTCGAAACATCTTCGGAAAGTACTCGAAGATTCCGGCAGAACAACAAGCGGAGTTCAAAGCAAAAGGATATAGTTTGAATGATCGTGTCGGGACTTCGTTCCTTGAGCAACAGTACGAAGATCTTCTGCGCGGGAAACCGGCATACGATGTGTACGAAACGTTTAATGGAGAACCGGTCGGTGATCCAAAACGTGAAGAAGGCGAGTCCGGGAAGGACCTCGTTCTAACCGTTGATGCGGAATACAATAAAAAAGTAGATCAAATCATGCAACAAGCGATCAAAATGGGTCGTGGTATGGGTAGTCGTTATTTAAAAGAAGGATATGCCGTCGTCATGAATCCACAAACTGGTGAGATTTTAGCGATGTCAGGTCAAAAGCTTGATCCTTCGACTGGGAAGTTCACGGATGTAGCGATTAATAATGTCTTGACGTCTCTTCAAATCGGTTCAACGATCAAAGGTGCGACAGTTGCGATGGGACTACAGGAAGGTGTCATTCGTCAAAACGAAGTCATCAATGATGCGCCGATCACAATCGGAGGTACAAAAAAAGGGTCATATGTTAACATGGGACCGATTACGGATTTAACGGCGCTTGAGCGTTCGTCAAACGTCTATATGTTTAACATTGCGATGCGGATGGCGAAGTATCCAAGCAATGGGATCGCTGGTGCGAGCGTGGATGCAGCAGCAGCCATCATGCAGAATTACTATAGCCAGTTCGGTCTTGGGGTGACGACGGGTGTTGATTTGCCGTACGAAGCAAAAGGTGTTCAAGGAACGCCAGACCGTGTCACATTGCTGATGGACCGAGTCATTGGACAGTACGATGCTTTCACGCCGCTTCAAGTCGCGCAGTACATTTCAACACTTGCGAACGGTGGTTATCGTGTTCAGCCTCATTTCTTAAAAGAAGTATTAGCGTCGAACTCGATTGAAAAGGGTACGAAAAAAGTCGATTACAGCTTTAAAACGAATTATCTGAACCGGATTGAAGTCAGTCAAGATAATATTGATCATGTCCGGGAAGGGTTGCACCGTGTTGTAAAAGGTGAGCGTGGTACAGCGAAAGTCATCGCACAAACTGGAATCGATGCTGCAGCGAAAACAGGTACTGCACAGGTCAGCGTCTATGGGGATGACGGAATCGCCTTACGTGACGGTAGCGGGCAACCGGTTCGTTCATTGAACTCAAACCTTGTCGGTTGGGCACCGTATGACAATCCAGAGATGGCGTGGGCCGTGTTCCTTCCTTATATGGAACAAGAGACTGTCAACTCGAAAATCGGTCATGATCTTGTCAAAGCGTACTTCAACGTAAAGGACGTACCGTGGCAGACTAAGCCAAATTAACTAGAAACTAAGCGAGAGTGAGCAATCACTCTCGCTTTTTTTTGTTTGTATTGACCTTTTTTTATAATGGATTTCGAATTGTAAACACTAAAAAACACGCCTTTACAATTCTTTTACGTTGGATTCATTTCGTTTTAATAGTTCATCCGTAGTATAAGTCTTGTAAGGAAAACGGATAAAAAGTCGTAGCATCGTCAGCGACATACTTTCGAGGAGGAAAATTAATCATGTCTTGGATGAAAAAAACAGCACTCATCACAACGGTAGCATCAATCGCAGTAGTGGGGGCAGCATGTGGTAACGATAAAGGCGGTTCTGCTAGTTCATCTGATTTAAAAGGGAAAATCGCAATCGACGGTTCTTCTACAGTCTTCCCGATCATGGAAGCTGTCGGTGAAGAATATTCAACGGAACAACCTGACGTAAATGTCACAGTCGGTGTCTCTGGTACGGGTGGCGGATTCAAACGCTTCGTCGTCGGTGAAACGGATCTTTCGAACGCATCGCGTGAAATTAAAGAAGAAGAAGCAGCTGAAGCGAAAAAGAACAACATCGAATATACAAAACTTTCACTTGCATATGATGGTCTAACTGTTGCAGTCAGCAAAGATAATACATGGGTAAAAGAACTCTCGCTTGATCAACTCGAAAAGATTTGGCTCGACCCAAACGTTAAGACTTGGAAAGATGTTGATTCTTCTTACCCGGCTGAACCACTGAAGTTCTTCAGCCCAGGGAAAGATTCAGGAACATTCGACTTCTTCTCTGAAAAAGTACTTGAGAAGAAAGACATGCGTAAAGACGTTCAACTGTCTGAGGACGATAACGTACTCGTCAAAGGGGTTGAAGGAACGAAAGGTGCGATTGGTTACTTCGGTTATGCCTACTACGCTGAAAATAAAGATAAGTTAAAAGAAGTACCACTTTCAGCTGAAGGAAAAGATGCTGTCGATCCAACACCAGAAACAATCAAGGATTTATCTTACCCGCTGTCACGTGAAATCTACACGTACGTCAACAACAAATCATTGAACGATAAAAAACAGGTGGCAGACTTCGTGAAATTTGCGAACGAAAACGCTGGAGATTTAGCTGAAGAAGTCGGTTATATCAAAATGCCACAAGATCGTTACGATGAAAACACAAAAGCAATCGAAGATGCAATGAAATAATCATCGAGTCATGAGGATGGCCCAACCGGGGAAGTCTGTACCGGTTGGGTCCCGTTCTCATGTCAAGAAGGAGTAGGGAGCGAAGAAGGATGAATTCAACACCCAATAAATCGGTTCGCGAGCTGATTCAACAGAACCGACAGCAAAAATTCAGTGTGAAAAACGTCATGGAACGCATCATGCCGATCGTTTTATTTCTGTGTGCGTTCGTCTCGGTCGTTACGACCATCGGCATCATTCTCACGTTAGTCATTGAAACCGAGCATTTCTTTGAAGTCGTTCCGTTCAAGGAATTTTTCGGCAGTACGAGCTGGTATCCACTGAACTCTCAACCAGAGTATGGGATTTGGCCGCTTGTCGTCGGTACACTTGAGATTACCGTGATTGCGATGCTAGTTGCCGTGCCGATCGGCCTCACGTCTGCGATTTATTTAAGTGAGTATGCGTCAGACCGTGCACGCCGTATCTTAAAACCGATTTTAGAAGTCTTAGCTGGTGTTCCGACGATCGTTTTCGGATTCTTCGCGTTGACGTTCGTCACACCACTACTCGTTAAATTAATTCCAGGCATTCAAATCTACAATGCGCTCAGTCCGGGGATCGTCGTCGGTATCATGATCATTCCAATGATCGCCTCGATTTCTGAGGATGCGATGAGCTCTGTCCCGAAAAAAATTCGTGACGGTGCGCTCGCTCTTGGTTCGACACGTCTTGAAGTCGCATTAAAAGTCGTTGTTCCCGCTGCCTTGTCCGGAATCATTGCTTCAATCGTACTCGGAATGTCTCGGGCAATTGGTGAGACGATGATCGTGACGATCGCTGGTGGTTCGAATCCGACAGCTGCTGTTAATCCACTCGAGCCGGTCCAGACGATGACTGCGTATATCGTTCAGGTCGCTTTAGGCGATGCTGGATTTGGAACAGTTGAATATTACAGTATCTATGCGGTTGGTACGCTCTTGTTCGTCTTTACGTTATTGATGAACTTACTCGCGAACTGGATCACACGCCGCTTCAGAGAGGAGTATTAAGATGGCCTTACCAGAAAAGCAACCTGTCACAAAAAAATTCATCGACCCGGTCGCAGTTAAGAAATCCATTAGCCAACGCCTCGTCGTCAACAATGTAACGAAAGTCATTTTCCTCGTCGGTCTGTTTTTCGGTCTCGTCGTCTTAGGTATTCTCCTATTCGGCGTCATCCGTGACGGTGCTTCGTGGTTATCACTTGAATTTCTACAAAACGCACCATCTCGTCGTGCGGAACGTGCCGGAATCTATCCAGCGTTAATGGGATCGATCTTCTTGATGCTCCTGATCATCCCGATGATTTTCATCATTGGTGTTGGAGCAGCAATTTATTTAGAAGAATATGCAAAAAAGAGTCGGATGACATCGTTCATCGAGGTCAATATCTCGAACCTCGCAGGTGTTCCGTCAATTGTCTTCGGACTACTCGGATTAACCTTCTTCGTCCGTAATATGGGCTTTGGTTCGACGTTGATTGCTGGAGCTTTGACACTCGCATTGATGAGTCTTCCGGTCGTCATCGTTTCTTCTCAAGAAGCAATTCGCGCCGTGCCACAAGCGATGCGCCATGCATCACTCGCACTCGGTGCATCGAAATGGCAAACGACGTTCAAAGTCGTTCTTCCGGCATCACTTCCGGGAGTCATTACAGGAATCATCTTAGCTGTATCTCGAGCGATCGGTGAGACCGCACCGTTGATCATGGTCGGAGCTGCCATTTTCATCGCCCGTGCGCCAGAAGGGATCTTTTCAGAGTTCACGGCATTACCGATTCAAATCTATAACTGGACAAGTCGTCCACAAGCGGACTTCCAAGGTCTTGCAGCAGCAGGAATCATCATCTTGATGGTCATTCTCTTGACAATGAACTCGCTTGCGATCTGGATCCGGAACCGATTTTCTAAACGCTATTAATCGAACGAGATAGAAGGGATTTCTTTTAAGGAGGAAGACAGATGATGGATACGAAGCTGAATACGAAATCAGTCGTCACAGAAGGGGCAGAGCGTATGAACCAACCAGTAGTAGCACGCGAGAGCGTCTATAACGTTAAAAATTTAAATTTATGGTACGGTGACGATCACGCGCTTAAAGATGTCAATCTTGATATCAAAAAAAATGAAGTTACGGCAATTATTGGACCGTCAGGATGCGGTAAATCGACATTCATCAAAACATTGAACCGGATGGTCGAACTCGTTCCGATCGTTCGAACGAATGGTGTCATTGAGTATCACGGACGTAATATCTTTGAAAAAGAGTATGGTGTTGAAGAATTACGGACGTCTGTCGGAATGGTCTTTCAGCAACCGAATCCATTCCCAAAATCAATTTACGATAACATCGCATATGGTCCACGTGTCCATGGCGTTAAAAACAAAAAAATCCTTGATGAGATCGTGGAACGTAGTTTACGCCGAGCAGCGATTTGGGATGAAGTTAAAGATCGCTTAAATGAAAATGCCTATGGTCTTTCGGGTGGTCAACAACAACGTCTCTGTATCGCGCGTTGCCTCGCGATCGAGCCGGATGTCATTTTGATGGATGAGCCGACATCGGCACTTGACCCGATTTCTACATTAAAAGTAGAAGAACTCGTCCAAGAGTTGAAATCGGACTACTCAATTATCATCGTCACGCACAACATGCAGCAAGCTGCACGTGTATCTGACAAAACAGCATTCTTCTTGAATGGTGAAGTCGTCGAGTTCGATCAAACAGACCGGATCTTTGGAAATCCGACCGACAAACGGACGGAAGATTACATTTCAGGACGATTCGGATAAGAAGGGGAGACGAGACGAATGGCAGCGAACCGTACAATTTTTGGAGAAAACCTTGCAATACTCGATCAAAAAGTCTTTTTACTAGCACGAAAAACGATGCAACAAATCGCAACGACAGCAGAGGCGCTCGAAAAATATGATCAAGATATCGCGCGTGGTGTCATTGCGAACGACAATGAACTCGATGATCTTGAACTCGAAATCAACGATGATGCGATCCTTTTAATCGCGAAGCAACAACCGGTTGCGACGGATTTACGACGGATCATCACGGCGATGAAGATTTCATCGGATCTCGAGCGGATTGCGGATTATGCAGGAAATATTTCAAAAGCAGTCCTTCGTGTCGAAACATTTCCATACGTCATCGATATCTCCTTGTTGAAGGAAGCGTTTGAGACATTACTTGATATGACGGAAACCGCAATCGTTGCGTATCGTGACGGAGATGTCGAAAAAGCAAAAGCACTGTCTGATCTCGACAATGTCATCGATGAGACGACATACAAGGCGCTTCGTCAGTATATGCGTCATATGTCCTTGCAACCAATTGTTGTCGATGAAGTCATGCAATTCACGAACATTTGCCGATATATCGAGCGAATGGGTGACCACTTGACGAACGTCGGGGAACATCTGATCTATCTCGAAAAAGGAAAACATTATGATTTAAATGGGTGAACTAAGTAGGCAGGAGGAATTTCCTCTGCCTACTTTTTTTGTAAAGGGATTCGAAACACGTTTGTAGAATAGGAAAGAAGTGAATAATGACAGAGAGGTGATTGGGAATGCTTGAGCAAATCATTAAAATGAAAGAACAAGGGCTGACAACAAAACAAATCGCAGCTCAATTGGATACGACTGAAGGAAAAATCAAATATGCTTGGACCAAATATCGTAAATCGTTGACAGATCAACCAACTGTAGAAGCACCGAAAGTAAAATCAAAAACTGTCAAACAGACCAAAAAGTCGACTGCACCGGTATTAGATGTCGTACCGTCTGTGCAAGTGATGCCATCGCTCGAACGTGATGCGTTTGGAATGGCGACGCATTATGAAGATGATATTCTCCATGCGATCGTTCAGTCACCGACTGCGTTATATGTCTACTGGGAATTGTCTGAACTGTCGAAACAGTTGTTAGAAACGCATTATCACACGACATTTGATTCGTTCCGTAAAGAGTTACGCATCATTGACGTCACACTCGTTGATTACGAACAAGGACAAGCGAATCGTACGTATCAGTTCGAACTGCCTGAGATGACGAATGCTTGGTTCGTTCGACCAGTTGCCCCGAATACTACATACATCATTGAATGGGGCATTCAAACGATTGATGGAGATTTCGTTCCAGTATTACGTTCGAAACCAGTCGAGACACCACGTGACGAACCAGTCACAGACGGACGCTTCGCCGAAGTCGTGCATCATTGGCAATACGGAGAGGTCGAACAGCCGGAATGGGTCGAGGTATTACGCCCGTATTCTTATTTCGATCGCGTCCGATAATGGAATTAGAGAGAGGGAAAGGAAGAGAAGCTATGCGAAAAGGATATTTTTCACTCGTCTTACATGCACACTTACCATATATCCGTCACGAAGAGGCACATCGTCTAGAAGAACGATGGATGTACGAAGCGATTTCAGAAACTTACATCCCGTTGCTTTGGGAAGTTGATCGTTTGTCACGCCCACTCGGATGGACAGTCAGTATTTCACCGCCGGTCATCGAGATGCTTGCCGATCCATTGATTCAAGACCGCTACATCGAGCATATCGAGGACACATTACGTTTAATTCGTCAGGAACTGGAGCGAGAGCTTGACCAAAAGGAACGAGATGCTCTTTTATTCTATCAAGACCGCTATCAAGATTTATTGAATACGTTCCTTCACTGGGAAAAAGATTTGAACCGGGCATTCCGTCATTACAAAGATCAGGGGTATCTTGATTTGATCACCTGTACGGCGACACACGGGTTCAGTCCACATATGTTGTCCGAACAAGCGGCACGCTCTGAAATTCAGACAGGATTGAACTGTTTCGAACGCCATTATGGATTCCGTCCATCTGGTCTTTGGATGCCGGAATGTGCCTATACGCCAGGACTTGATCGGATTTTATATGAGGAAGGCATTCGCTATACGTTCGTCGATGAACATTCGATTTTAAACGCCGATCCAGCACCAAAACACGGAATCGGAGCACCCGTCTATTCTCCACACGGCGTAGCACTCTTCCCGCGTGATCAAATCATTTCCGGAAAAATCTGGAGTTCTGTCATCGGGTATCCGGGACATCCTGATTATCGTGAGTTTTATCGGGATCTCGCGTATGATCGGGAATGGGATCAAATTGCTGAGTTCATGCATCCGGAAGGCTTACGTTATGATACAGGGTTGAAATTGCATCGTGTAACAGGTGAGACGGATCAAAAAGACTATTACGTACGTGACTGGGCATGGCAACGAACAAGTGAGCATGCAGCAGATTTTGCTCAAGCACTTGGTGAACATTTAGATTCATATCAAGGGCAAGACTTCCCACCATTTCTCGTCACAGCACCATTTGATGCTGAATTGTTTGGTCACTGGTGGTTTGAAGGACCTGATTTCCTTGGTAAAGCGATGGAACGTCTAGAGGATCAGGCGATTGAGTCGATTTCACCAGCTATGTTCCTCGAACGTCACTTCCAAGACATCGATACGGCACATGTCGCGATGGGAACGTGGGGACGAAAAGGCTATGCGGAAGTCTGGATCAACGAGCGCAACGACTGGATGATTCGCCATCTCCACCAGCTCGAAAAGAGACTAGCAGGAATCGTTGCGCGAAATCGTCATCAAGATGCATTGACTGTCAAGGCGAAACGCCAGCTCATTCGAGAATATCTACTTGCTGTCTCAAGCGACTGGCCGTTCATTTTAGACGGACAGACGACAGCACAGTACGCTGCGAACCGGTTCCGTGAGCATATCTTACGTTTTGAAGAAACCGAACGTCGTCTCGATGCACAAGAATTAACGATGGACTGGTTGGAAGGACGTTATCAACAATATCCGTTCTTGCAAGATGAAGACATTGAACCAGATGTTTTCTTAACGGCTCATGACTATTATGTTGCGGTCAAACGCGATGCTGCTTTGAACAAGGATGGTATTCTAATGTTCACTCGGGATTACGAACAATCCCACCGTCCAGTTCGTGATGTAGCTAGACGACTAGCGGCAGCGGGAGAGAACGTCTACGTCGTAACGGAACATCCTGAAGCGTATCGATTCGAGGAGGGTGTGCATGTATACGGGGTACAAGTGACAGGTCTACCGCTTGTTCAGACATACAATCAACTGGCTGCGTTAAATCTAGCCTTCTTGCGTCAGGCGCAAGCCTTGGCGAAGATCGTTGACTTCCAAGTCGTTCATAACTTCAATATGGAAACAGCGTCAGCTGCCCAGGCAATCGCCAAGATGAAAGAGTTGCCACTCGTCAGTAATGTTTATGATGTCGAGAGTGAGCGTTCTCCGGATCGTTCAGGTGGTCTGGTCGTTGCGTTAAAACGACTTGAAGGAGACGCATTGCGTCAATCGGCTGTCGTTTATCTAGAACGGGAAGAATCACGCAACGGGGTGGAACAAGAGTATCACGTTGAAAAGAAACCCCTTCGTTTTGAAGAGAACCTTGAAAAACCATATCAACACGTGACGAATCCGAAAAAGAACGGATGAACAGTTGCAATTCCTTTCCTTTCTTGGTACGATACTTGAGTATGCTTAACCTTATGTAAAGCAAAATCACTTGATACATCGAGAGCTAGATAGGAGGGAATCCCATGCGCGTTAAAATCACATTAGCTTGCACTGAAACTGGTGACCGTACTTATATCACTAAAAAGAACAAGCGTAACAACCCAGAGCGTCTTGAGTTGAAGAAATACAACCCACGTCTCCGTAAACACACACTTCACCGTGAAGTGAAATAATTGAGATGGAAGCCGTCACTTCGTGTGATGGCTTTTTTTGTGGAAAGGAAGACAGTTATGAACAAACAAGAAGTACGCCGTCTGATCAAAGAAAGATTAGATGTGATGGAGAACCGTGCTGAAAAGGAACGGTTAATACACGAACATGTTTTGTTATTGCCTGAATGGCAACAAGCGACTTGTGTCGCAATCACGTTAGCATTTCGAAATGAATGTGATACAAGCATATTGATTAAACAAGCGTGGCAAGAGGACAAGACGGTCTTGATACCGAAAGTAGTCGGAGAAGAGATGGTCTTTTATGAATACAGACCAGAAGATCGATTGCAGCATAATCAGATGGGGATCGCAGAACCAATGGATTCAGCTCGTCGCACTACACTTGATCAAGCGGGATTTTGTCTCGTTCCGGGACGCGCCTATCGACGAGATGGCTATCGCTTAGGGTGGGGAGGCGGTTATTATGATCGTGCACTCGTGACATACACAGGTTGTAAAGTATCCATCGCCTTTTCAGAACAGCTCTTTCCAGATTTTGAAGTGGAAGACTTCGATATCCCAGTTGATCTCATCGTCACGGACCAAGAGGTTATCCGATGTTAAGTGTTACGATTTTATTTTGTCTCATTCTCGCCTGGACTGGACGATATTTTCGCTTGTTGACGACAAGCGGGGCTGTCTTAACAATGCTCGTCGGTAGTGGTGTCTCATTCGGATTCGGCTTGAAAGGTTTAGTGGTGCTCTTACTCTTCTTTGGCAGCTCGAGTCTTTTATCGAAAATTGGGCGTTCTAGAAAAAAATCCGTGGACGCGATCGTCGAAAAAGAGGGTGCACGTGACGGATGGCAAGTACTTGCGAATGGAGGAGTAGCGTTCGTCGCTGCTATAGCCTACGCCATGACGATGAATTTTGCGTATCTCTTGTTATTCCTATTCGTCATCGCGGCATCGAATGCCGATACATGGGCTTCGGAAATCGGTCCACTCTCAAGACGTGATCCATGGTCTCTGAAAACATTACGACGGGTACCAGCAGGAACGAGCGGAGCGATGTCGTTAATCGGAACGTTAGGAACAATTGCTGGAGCTGCGTTCATCGCTTTAGCAGCGCAGTGGATCTTCTCTCTTTCTTTGACAGAGGCCTTACTTGTGACAGGTATCGGTGTCCTTGGAAGTCTGCTCGATACACTATTTGGAGCAATGTGGCAACGCGTGTATCAATGTTCAGTTTGCGGGGAACGTACGGAAAAACGAGAGCATCATGGACAACCGACAGCTTACGTATCGGGTATTTGGTTTCTTGGAAATGATGCGGTAAACGTCATGACGAGTGGTCTAGCGAGTGGAATCGGGTTTATCATCGTCCGATTCTGGTAAGTGAAAAGTATGACAGGGTAATTCCTTATGTTAGGATATCGATGACACAAAATAGACAAATGTGATTAGTTTCACATATTACAAAGAATGTGAAAGATGTTACAATTTATTTGTGAGATAGTTAACAAACTCTTAGAACGAATGAAAGGGTGGACATAACGAGATGGAATTACATGCGAAAGTAACACGGGTGGCGTTAATCGGAGCAGGTGCGGTCGGTTCAAGCTTTGCTTATCAGATGTCAACAGCCGGACTTTGTGAGGAACTTGTCATCATTGACGTCAATAAAGCAAAAGCAGAAGGTGAAGCGATGGACTTGAACCACGGAACCCCGTTTAGTTCTTCACCGATGCGGATCTGGGCTGGAGATTATATGGACTGCCGAGAGGCTGAGGTCGTCGTCATCACGGCGGGAGCTCCTCAAAAACCAGGAGAGACGAGACTCGATCTCGTCGCAAAGAATGCATTGATCATGAAAGAAATGATTCGTCAGATTATGGATTCTGGTTTTGATGGTCTCATCGTCGTGGCTTCCAATCCGGTTGATATCATGGCACATCTGGCTTGGAAATATTCCGGTCTTCCAAAATCACGCGTATTTGGATCAGGAACGGTGCTCGATACAGCACGTCTGCGTCAAATGCTTGGAGAATACTTTCACATCGATTCTCGCAATGCCCATGCCTACATTCTTGGAGAACATGGAGATACGGAATTCGCTGCCTGGAGTAATAGCCGTATTTATGGAAAAACAATTGATGAACTACTTGCTGAGGACGATCGTTATTCTCAAGCAGACCTTGATCAAATCTATATCAACGTTCGGGATGCTGCCTACCATATTATCGAACGTAAAGGAGCAACTTATTATGCGATTGGACTTGGACTTGTTCGAATCGTGCGTGCCATCCTTGGGAACGAGAACTGTTTGTTGACGGTCGGAGCGCATGTAGATGGGCAGTACGGGATTTCCGGCATTCACATCGGAGTACCGGCAATCATCAATCGTCAAGGTGTGCGGGAAATCATTGAAGTCGCGTTGACAGAAGAAGAAATGAAGAAGTTTCATCATTCTGCTGATGTATTGCGTCAGACGCTCGAACCTGTCTTGCAAGGTTAACGGCGCGAAGCATAACGAAAACCTCATAAATAGAGAGTTTAAAAACTCAAATGGTGATCCTGTATCTTAGTGTCCACCTTTGAGTTTTTGTTATGAAAAAAAAGAAGAGGTAAACATCACTACCGTATTTAAATGAAATTAAAAGAGAAAAAAATCTAGGTTTTATTTTACTAGAAAAGGGTTAAGTAAGAGATAGAAGCGTTTTTACGCCATTTGATTGTACGTCATGAAACCCAAAAAAGGAGAGAATCGACAGTCATGTATACTTTTCGAAAATTAACTAAAGAGGATGCAGAACAATACTGGAATCTACGCCTTGAGGGATTAAAGAATCATCCAGATGCGTTCGGTCATTCGTTTGACGATGAACAGCAAACCCCGCTCCGCGAAGTACGAGAAGGTCTAGAAGGAGAACCCGACTCCGATGAGATTTGGCTCGGTATGTTCGACGGCGATGTATTGTTTGGGTTTGGTCAGGTCAAGCCATATGAACTGTCACGTGAATCGCACAAAGCGATGATTTCCGGAGTATATGTTTCGCCTGCATATCGTGGAGGGACCGGTCGTGCTCTAATGGAAGCCTTGATCGACGAGGCGAAGAAGTTACCAGACGTTGAGCAAGTCATTCTTGCCGTATTATCAGGAAATGAAGCAGCGCAAAGTCTTTACGAATCGCTCGGCTTTGAAGTATATGCCGAAGATCCAGACTCTGTAAAATTAGAAGATGGCACATACCGCGATGATATTTGGATGAAAAAATACGTCTAAGTTCATTATATGGTGTGGACAAAAAGCTGTAGCAAAAAAGTGCTACAGCTTTTTCGCGTAATGCATGTAGGATATCAGTACCGACAGAGAATGAATATTTGTTATCATGAAAACAAAGCGGATAGCACGTTGTAGTCCGATTGAAAGGGAGCGAATGAACATGAAAGAAGTCATACGTACGATTGAAGAGCTGGTCTCGATTCCAAGTCCGACAGGTTCGACGAAAGAAGCGATTACATACGTAGAAAAGCGATTGATGGCAGAAGGCATCACGTATCGAAAACTCGAGAAAGGAGCCATCTTAGCGACTTTGCCTGGTGCTTCAACTCGCACGCGGTTACTGACGGCACACGTCGATACATTAGGGGCAATGGTAAAAGAGATTTTACCAACGGGACGACTCAGTTTATCACAATTAGGGGGCTATGCTTGGACAGCGATCGAAGGAGAAAACTGCCTCGTGCATAAGATGGACGGTCAAACAATTTCCGGTACGATTGTTTTCCATCATTCGAGTGTCCATACGTCACGCGAGACGAACAAAACGGAACGGTCCGCTGATAATATCGAAGTCCGACTTGATATTCGTTCGACGACAGCAGAAGAGACGCGCGTCGCGGGGATTGAAGTAGGAGACGTCGTGACGTTTGATCCGCGTTTCCTCTATACGGAAACTGGGTTTGTGAAATCGCGCCATCTCGATGATAAAGCATCGGTTGCTTTGTTGCTCGAATTGATTAAAGAATGGAAAACCATCGACCTGCCACACACGGTCCAGATCCTGATTTCAAATTACGAAGAGGTTGGGTTCGGTGGAAATGCTGGATTCACGGAAGAAGTCGCAGAATATATCGCGGTCGACATGGGTGCGTTAGGAGATGGTCAGCACTCTGACGAATTCACGGTCTCGATCTGTGCAAAAGATGGTTCCGGTCCGTATGACCTAGCGTTACGTCATCAGCTAACACGTCTAGCACAACGCAATAGTATCCCATATAAAGTTGATATCTATCCGTTCTATAGCTCGGACGCTTCGGCAGCAGTGCGTGCGGGACATGATGTTCGACACGGACTATTTGGTCCGGGGATTGAATCGAGCCATTCTTACGAGCGAACACATGAGACGTCATTACAAGCGACCTATGATTTGCTACATGCGTATGTAAAGGAGCCGATGGTCGATGAAGACACTGTATGATGTACAACAGTTACTTAAGACGTACGGAACATTCATCTATCTAGGAGACCGAGCATCCGATATTGCGATGATGATGCTTGAACTCGATGAATTGCAAGAAGCAGGCGTTTTAGAGCAACGTCAGTACGATTCAGCAAAACTCATCTTACGACATGAATTAAAACGTTCACAATCCGATAATGTTTAAGGTTGCGCAACCCTTTGCGCAATGCGAGTGTGTCCGTTAAAATGAACAAGTAGACATTATATGAGCATAGGGGAGACAGAGCAATGAAATGGTTACTCGGCATTGATATCGGTGGAACGACAGTGAAGATGGCAATTTTGGATTTGCAGGGCATCATCGTAGAAAAATGGGAAATTGAGACGGTGATCCTGAATGATGGTGCACAAATTCCGGGAGATATTGCAAAATCATTTTTTGAGAAGTGTCAAGAAAGCAACAAACGACCAGAGGATTTTGTCGGAGCAGGTATTGGTGCGCCAGGATTCATCGACTTTAATACGGGTGTCGTTGAAAAGGCAGTCAACATCGGGTGGCATAATTTTGAACTCGTTGGTGAATTCGAACGGTTGACAGGTTTACCGGCAGTACTTGAAAATGATGCGAACGCAGCAGCGATCGGTGAGATGTGGAAAGGTGCCGGTAGTGGCGCAACAGAATTACTCGCGGTCACACTTGGTACGGGTGTCGGTGGTGGTCTGATCACGAACGGACAAATCGTTCACGGTACGGTCGGAATGGCAGGAGAAATCGGTCATATCACCATGTTGCCTGAAGGTGGCGTCATGTGTGGATGTGGACGTAAAGGATGCCTTGAGACGATTGCTTCAGCAACGGGTATCGCCCGTCTTGGTCTTGAGAAACGTAAAGGACAAGAATCGCTACTGAATGACATTAAAGCAGTGACGGCGAAAGATGTATTTGAAGCGTATGAGAAAGGCGATCGTATCGCAACGGATGTTGTAGAGGAAGTGACGTTCCACCTCGGACTTGCGATTTCAAATCTAGCAAATAGTATCAATCCGGAAATCATCGTCATCGGTGGTGGTGTCTCGAAAGCAGGTGAAACACTGCTTGCACCACTACGTCAGCAATTTGAACGGTTTGCGTTACCCCGTGTCTTTGGATCAACGACGTTCAAGATTGCTGAACTCGGAAACGATGCTGGAGTCATCGGGTGTGCATGGCTTGCTAAGCAAATGTTCTTGAAAAAATGATAATATTCAATTTCAATGAAAGGTTCGCTCCGGCGAATCTTTTTTTTGTTTACAAACGTATAGTAATTGTGTGATTGTTAAGTATCTTCCGGATTCCGGTTGCATTTTTGTAAAACTAAGCGTAAAATTTTCACGTGATATGGGTATATGTACATTATGATGTAAGTTGTGTGAACTGAAAGCAGAAAGCACATGTAAATTAGGAGGCAGGTTTTTATGCAGCAAGACGCAAACATCTGGTCGCGAATGCGCCTAAAGATGGGTCAAGGCGTTCGCAGTACTTATAAAGAGCATAAGCTTTTTTGGATTGCGACCTTATTGATTTGGTTAAAAACGTATTTAGCGTATACACTTTTCTTCAACGTTCCCGTAACGAACTCCGCGCAAGCATTCATTCTACTAATTAATCCAATTAGTTCAGCGCTCTTCATGTTTGGATTTAGCTTCTTCTTCCGAGGAAATGTCCAAAAATGGTTCATCTACGGTACACTGTTCGTCGCAACCATCATTTTATATGCGGACATCATTTTTTTCCGCTTCTTTAATGATTACTTGACGTTGCCAGTATTGTTCCAAACTTCGAATGCAGAGACGGTTTCAGCTTCACTCGCATCGCTTTTAAGTTGGGCTGATTTACTGATCGTCGGCGATTTGATCATCTTACCATTTTTCTTACGGAAAATGGATATGTCCAAAAACGTCGCGTCACGTGGGCGCGCAATTCTTGCATTCGTCGCAGCAGTCGTCGTCTTCCTTGGAAACTTGACGCTTGCTGAGACAGAACGTCCAGAATTATTGACACGTGCCTTTGACCGGGAATTACTCGTTAAGAACATCGGAACATTTAACTTCCATATGTATGACGCACTCATCCAGTCGAAGACATCTGCGCAAAAAGCACTTGCGGATAGCTCTGAGTTATCAGAAGTCCAAAACTTCATCGATTCGAAGCATGCTGCAGCCAATCCGGCGATGTTCGGCAAGTATAAAGGTAAGAACGTCATCGTCATCTCGTTTGAGTCAGCTCAATCATTTGCCGTTGGTTTAAAAGCACCGAACGGTCAAGAAATTACACCGAACTTGAATAAATTGATCAAGGAATCCCATTCATGGGATAACTTCTATCACAACACAGGACAAGGGAAAACGTCAGATGCTGAGTTCATTCTTGAGAATTCGATCTATCCACTTGGTCGTGGATCTGCATTCTTTACGAACGGAGAGAACGAATTCCGTGCAACACCTGAGATGTTGAAAGAAGATGGCTATTACTCAGCTGTTTTCCATGCGAATAACAAGTCATTCTGGAACCGGGACATCGTCTACAACAGTTTCGGCGTAGATCGTTTCTTCTCGGAGACGGATTATGATTTAGGGGATCCAGCAGATTTGACGGAGTGGGGCTTACTCGATGACAAGTTCTTTGAACAGTCACTTCCGATGTTAAAAGATTTACCACGTCCGTTTTATTCGAAATTCATTACGTTAACGAACCACTATCCATTTGAGATGCCAAAACCAGAAGATGAACTCGTACCACCGCTTGAAACGAGTTCTACGACACTGAACCACTACGTTCAGGCGCTAGCGTATCAAGATATGGCACTCGGTAAGTTCATCGAAGGTCTAAAAAAAGATGGTACGTGGGATGATACGATCTTCATGGTATACGGTGACCATTACGGTATTTCAACAAACCATAATGCTGCAATGGCAGAACTCATGAACAAAGATGAGTTGACTCCGTATGATGTTGCGCAACTGCAACGTGTACCGTTCGTCATTCATTTACCGGGTCAAACGAAAGGTGTCAAACACGAAAATGTTGCGAGTCAAATCGATATTAAACCAACATTGCTTCACCTGTTAGGTCATGATTTCAAGAATGAGATCTTGTTCGGTACCGATCTCTTCTCAAAACAACATAAAGACTATGCGTTGTTCCGTGACGGTTCTGTCGTAACAGATAAGACGGTCTACACGCAAGAAACATGTTATGACCGTAAGACAGGAGAAGAAGTGAAGGACGGGGAACAAGCGGAAATGTGTAAACAATCTACGAAACAATCTGAGAAAGAATTAGGACTCTCAGATAAAGTCATCTATGGCGACTTGCTACGTTTCCTTCAAACTTCAAAATAAGTAAGATAATACTGAGAGTAGGTCTACGTTCTAGTAGGTCTACTCTTTTTATAAAATAACAAAAAAGAGAGATGCTCGAGGCACCTCTCTTTTTAGTGTACTCTGATTACGATGGAATACCGCCGTAAATCAATGTCGCAATCCCAAACCAGCCGAATAAGACGACAGTTAGGGCTGCGAATACGAGTGGAAACATTTGGCGTTTCTTAAGTGAACGAACGACGGCCCAAACACCGACGAGTGCGACGAAGAAGAAAAGCCAACCGATTGGTTGATCCAAATGCATGACGTACTCCCCCTTAAACAATCACGTTATGAATTTCACGAAGATTTCACTTAAATCTCACTTTTTAGTTTATCCGACTCTCGGGATAAAGTCGAGAGGGCGTTGCAGGAACTTTCGACAATTTCGTGTATAGTAGGGGAAGAGTCTATTGAAAAGGGGTTTTATAGAATGGAAATCGTCATGATCACTTCCGGTATGGCATCTGAGAATGGCTACTTGTTATTTAAGGACAAGGAGTGTCTCGTCATTGATCCAGGAACAGAAGATATGCGTTTTTTCGATGAAATTGAAAGTCGAGGAGCAACCTTAAAAGGAATCCTTTTGACCCATGCTCACTTTGACCACATTGGTGGTGTGGATATGTTACGACGCTTCACGGAAGCTCCTGTCTACGTTCATGCGGAAGAGGCAGGCTGGCTTGGTAATCCAGAATGGAATGGTTCGGCAAAATTCGGCATGCCGCCGATGCGCATGAAGCCAGCCGATCACCTGTTACAACCAGGACAATTGGCAATCGGTAACTTTTCAATGCATGTACTTGAGACGCCAGGACACTCACCAGGAAGTGTGACGTTCTATTTCAAGGGAGAACGAATCGCATTCGGTGGGGATCTCCTATTCCAACAAGGCGTCGGGCGAACGGATCTTTATGGTGGGAATCAAGACGTATTGATGCGTTCGCTTGATCGACTCATTGCGGAACTACCAGCAGACACGACAGTCTATCCGGGTCACGGTCCAAATACGACGATCCGACAAGAGATGAAAACCAATCCGTTTCTATAAGCAAAAAAACTCGCCATCCAAGAGGATGACGAGTTTTTTTCATTACATCTGGAAGTTCGACCAGTACGTAAAGACGATGAAAAATACAGTTAAGTAAGCTCCAAAGATATAGACATACGTTTTTTCAGTTAAACGCAAGTAACCAAGCGCTGCAAAAAAGACAGTTTGTGCCAAGAAGACGAAGCCCATGACTAAAAATGAATCCGTATGCTCACTTGAGCTTGCATCGCCACCCAATGCGCCGATAAATGCCATGACTGCGATGATACCAGTCCAGAAACCGAGTACGCGGTACATTCTCCCCATTCCTATAACCCCCTAAATCCGACAGATAGTCAATATACGTACTTATTTTACCAAGCAAACAATCATTCGTCTATCCTGTTCTAGTGATTGTTAAGGAATAACTGTGAACAAAAGATGAAGTTTCAAAAAAAGTTGTACAATAGTTGTACAAAAGGTATACAAAGTCAAAATGTCGTGCTATAGTAACTGTAATGAAACCCCACACTTTGAGAGGAGGAGCAAAAATGGCGAATGAGTTAGTCTTTTTCACATATCCAAGTTGTACATCATGTCGTAAAACGAAATCATGGTTAAAAGAGGAACATGTTGATGTAGAGGAACGTCATCTGTTCAGAAATGCTCCAACAGTTGATGAACTCATGGAACTGTTAAAATTATCGACAGACGGGATTGAAAGTTTGCTCGCAACACGCAGTCAAGCCTTCAAAGATCTCGGCATTGATATTGAAGACATGAAACTCAGTGAGTTATTACGCCTCATGAGTGACAATCCGAAGTTGTTACGCCGTCCAATCATCACTGATGGAAAACAACTCGTTATCGGGTATGATAAACCGGGTCTTGAGACATTAGCGAAGCGTAAACATCGGACAATTGCACACGTATCATAAAGAAGCCGGTTTGGTCGGCTTCTTTTTTTTGTGTATTGTTTGCTGTAGGGAGGTGAGTAGAAATGAAGGAATGGACGACACAACTCATGGAACGATTCGAAGCACTCGGTGCAACAGATGTTCATTTCGTTCCGAACGAGACTCGTGTCCGAATCGTTTGTCGAACGAGCGATGGGCTGTGTGAACAAGATGACGTAGAACTGACACGTTACCGGACGCTTGTCAGCCATATTCGCTATGAGGCGAACTTAAAGGAACAAAATGAACGAATTCCGCAAAGTGGCTTGTATCCACATGGGAAAAAGGGAATGCGTGTCTCGTTGTTACCGAGTCGACAAGGGGATGCGATGTCGTGGCGTTTTTATCGTTCGACGGTCTCTCGAGAAACGGCTTTACAAACGTTACATGATCAATTGGACTTCGCATGGTTAGCTGAACAACGACATGGGTGTATCGTCATTTCCGGATCCACAGGTGCAGGAAAGACGACGATGTTATATTCCTTGATGAGTGCAATGGAAGAAAAACGAATCATCTCGATTGAAGATCCGGTGGAATGTACGGTACCAAACGTCTTACAACTGGAACTAAATGAAAAAGCAGGCTTCACTGCTACGCGATGTTTTGAGGAAATACTGCGAGCGGATCCAGATTGGATTGCTTTTGGTGAGGTGCGGACAAGGGAGGCAGCACGTTTGACGATGAATGCCGCTCTTAGTGGTCACGTCGTGTTGTTTACGCTACACGCTGGAAGTATTGATGAAGCGCGATTACGATTGCGCAGTTTAGGTATCGAAGAGTCAGAGCTAGCTGTCTGTCAACGCATCATTCATCTCGAGCGAAAAGGAGAGGATGTCCGCTGTACCGTCAGAAACTTACAAGCCGCGATCAAAGTCGGTTCTTAAAACGATATCATCGCTTGTTATCAAAAGGTATTTCCGCGAAAGAGACGCTACTCATTTTAAAACGATTCGAGCGTCATCCGTTCTCGGAAGTGGTCGGAGAAATGGAGCAACGTCTTGAAAAAGGAGACTCCCTTGCAGCATCCCTTGAACCGCTTGCGTTAACGAATACCTTAAAACGACTTCTTTTTGTTGGAGAAAGGACAGAGCGACCGTTGCTTGTTCTTCGCCAAATCGTGAAACTGCTCGACCTCGAAACAGAAATGCGATCGAAGTTTTGGAAGATGATCCGATATCCGCTTGTTCTAGCGACCAGTCTATTCCTGCTGTTCTTCTTTTACGCCCTCTACGTATTTCCATCTCTCCTCGAGATGTCGGACCCGAAAACTCTCCCCTCATTTCTTCATCTTCTTCTTCACCCCTCTGCGAAATATATGCTCGCAAGTATTCCCGTTATTTTGTTAACCTCCGGTTACCTCTTCTTTCGCTTCTTTCCATTAAACCGTATTTTACGACTGAAACCGTTACAGCGTTTGATTCGTCTCTACTACAGCTATTTATTCACGATCGAAGTAGGATCGTTTATCGATGCTGGCTTTTCGCTCGAAGAGACCTTTCGTCATCTAGAGCAAGGACAAGCGAATAAAAAAGGTCATTTGTACGCTCGTTTGCATGCTAAACAACAGTCGGGGGAACCACTTGCAGAAGCGCTTGGCGAAGATGAGATCATCGAAGCCGAGACGATTGGAATCGTCCATTTAGCGCGAGAAAGTGGAGATCTTGGTCCGTTGTTGCTTGAACAAGCGACGCTCTTGCATGAGTCGATGGAAGAGGAGTTAGAGAAAAAGTTGTTATGGATCGAGCCGATTTTGTACGGGGGATTAACGATCATGACAGGAACGTTGTTTCTCATCTTATATTATCCGATTCAGCTAGCGATACAGCAGCTTCCATTTTAAACAGAGGAGACGATACGATGAAACAATTCTTAAAACGACAGGACGGATTCACTTTACTGGAGATGGCAGCCGTCTTATTAATCATTTCGTTGTTACTGCTCGTTTTGATTCCAACGATGACAAGTGGAAAGGATCAGGCGAAAGGTGTGAGTTGTGAGGCGAACATTCGAGTCATTCGTTCGGAGGTCAATCTCTATTATGCGAAAGAGAAAAAATACCCGGAATCGCTTCAGACGATCAATCGGGGAACCGCCGATAAACCGAATGCCCTCGTCTGTGATCAGGAGACGTATACGTATGATCCGAAGACTGGCGAACTTACGAAGTGAACAAGGATTTACCTTATTTGAGATGACGGCGGTACTGACAATCATTGCTTGTTTACTTGTTTTGTTGTTGCCGGCACTATTTGAAAAACGACCGGACTGGATTCCGCTTGAACAAGAGGTTCGTCTAATGGAACAAGATATTCAGACGCTTCGGCTCATGCAGTACTCGAAACAAGATCAAGCATTGATGCAGTTTCGATTTCGAGGAGACGGAACAGGATACCTTGTACTTGCGGATGACCGGCTGTTATGGCAACGAACGTTCCAGAATGGGCATACATGTGCCGTCCCCCCGTCAAACCGCATCATCTACTTTAAGAGCTATCACTCGATTTATGCAGCGACGTGGTCTTGCCGTTCGGCAACAGCCGAGTATGAAATTAAATTCTTACTTGGGAACTATCAAATGGCAATCCGTAAAGTGAGGTGAGAAGTATGCAGGACAAACGACAAGCGGGTTTCTCTTTGCTCGAAGTGATTCTCTCTATCGTTGCGATGGGTGTCTTCATGATGCTAGCGATCGATCCTTATCTCGATTTACGAACGAAACAAATCAAATGGGAACAAGAGACGAAACAGCTTGAGCAGATGGCGACGGATCAAGTTGAAAACCGAACAGTGTCCTATGTTCTGAAGCAAGGAGCGTGGTGCAATGAAACGACATGTCTTGCGAGCAGAATCCGGAATGACCCTCCTCGAACTATCGTTCGTCCTGTGGATCAGTCCGTTGCTCCTGTTGGCGATTTTGACGCTGACACCACTCGTTCGCCCACCAGAAGTCAATCGAATGAATGAGGAACTGTTCTTTCATACCGTAGAACGGCTTATGTGGCGGAGTACGATGTGTGAACGCGTTGGAGATGAGATTCGCGGAATGGACGTTAATCCGGGAGAGATGGCTGAGAAATGGCGTCTCGTCCGTGTGCAGGATCAACTACGCCTCAAGAAAGAACAAGGAGGTGAACTGACATACGCTCGCGATGTCAAACAATACACAGTGACAAGCACTGCCGAGATCCTCTCAATTCAGTTGAACGACAGCAAACGTTCCTTCCGATGCGTCAAGACGGATTCATCTTGATTCAGACCTTAATGTTGCTTCTAGGCATGGGAGTCGTGCTCTTAATCGCTTGTCAGCAAATTGACGAAGAAATGCGCCATCATCAGTTGGAACAAGAAGCACTACAACTCGAATCTCTCATCCGCGCGGCAAAAGCAGATTGTACGAAGGATGAGACCCTACGCTATCCAATCGGGCAAGTCAGCTGTACAGTGACCGATAAAGGCTTTAAAATGGAAGCGAGATTAGATAATGGTCAAAGAATCGAGGCGGTCGTTACACATGAGTAAGGTTTATTTGATTGGCTTTATGGGAACTGGTAAATCAGCCGTCGGACATCGATTACGTGGACGCTACACGGTCGACGAATTGGATGAACACTTCGAACAGAAACATGGACAAACGATTCCTTCTTTTTTTGCTGAGCATGGCGAAGCAGGGTTTCGTACACACGAGAGCGAATTGTTAAGGAACAGCAACGCGGAAGTAGTCGTCACGGGTGGTGGAATCGTCGAACGAGAAGAGAACCGACTGTTCATGAAAAAGGCAGGGACAGTCATTTGGATTGATACGCCTTTTGATGTCATCTGGAAACGGATTGCTTCTGACTCGAATCGTCCACTCGTGACAGAACGGGAACAGGTGAAGCATTTATTCGATCGTCGCTATTCTTTGTATGCTGGAGTTGCCACTGTTCGCATTGAAGGAACGACATCAATCGAAGGGTTGGTTCATGCGATTGAAACTGTATTGGAGGAAAAGTCATGATTTGGATTACGTTAGGTATTATTTTATTGTCCATCGTAGGACTTGTGTTGTTCGGATTCATTCTTTACAAAAAGAAGCTATCTCAGGATATTCAACAATTGAAGCAATTGATGGAGCGCTTTACGATTCGTCAGAAAACCTTGCAGACGAACATCGATCATACAACGCACCGAATCGATCAAATCAAAGGGAACATCAACCGGATCACCGAAGAAGGAAATCGTGTGAAGCAGGGAACAAGCCAATTAGTGACGGAAGGGCGACGACTTCAAGAAGAAATCAAGCGAACTGCCGGAATCAATCAATTTTGAAATGGCTTTCATGGGAAGAATATGAAACAATAGGAGAGAAGGGACAGGGTCCTTTCTCTCTTTTTCATGTGTTCCTTTTTCCGAATAATACTAGATAATTATGATTTAAATTGGTAAGATAAATTTGAAAATGGAACATTAATGAGAAGAGAGAGTGAAAACGTTCGTTAATAGGGGGATTTGTATGAGTCAGACGACATTGAAAAGAACACCATTATTCGAAACGGTTTCGAAAACCGGTAAGATGGTGGATTTTGCGGGATTTGAAATGCCAGTTTTGTTTTCCTCGATTAAAGAAGAACACGTTGCAGTAAGAGAGAATGTCGGTATGTTCGATGTCTCGCACATGGGTGAACTGTTCGTCAGCGGACCGGATGCTCTGACATTTTTACAAGCCACGTTATCAAATGATATTTCAAAGATTGCGGTGGGGCAAGCGCAATATAACGTCTTATGCCAAGAAGACGGTGGAACAGTGGATGATTTACTCGTCTATCGTTTAGCAGAAACGGATTATCTTCTCGTTGTCAATGCTTCGAACATTGAAAAAGACGAACAACATTTACGTCACTATCTAACAGGGGACGTCACGCTTGAGAATCAATCGGAACAATATGGTCAAATTGCTGTCCAAGGACCACGTGCGGAAGCCATCCTTTCCGGCATGACACCACTTGTCTTATCAGAGATCGGATTTTTCAAGTTCCAACGGGGGACGGTTGCGGGAGTGGAAATGATCGTCTCACGCAGTGGGTACACAGGGGAAGATGGATTCGAGCTTTACATGGCAGCTAGTGACGCATCTGCTGTCTGGCAAGCATTGCTTGAGCAAGGTGTCGTACCATGCGGGCTCGGGGCACGTGACACATTACGTTTTGAGGCATGTCTGCCACTTTACGGACATGAATTATCAGCAACGATTTCACCCATCGAAGCGGGAATGGGCTTTGCGGTCAAACCACAAGTCAAACCGTTCGTCGGTTCGGAAGTCTTGTTACAACAGAAAGAACAAGGAGCACCGCGGCGCTTGATCGGTCTTGAATTACTCGATAAAGGGATTGCGCGTCAAGATGCACCGGTTTGGCATGACGGGGAAGTCGTTGGTGTGGTGACGACAGGTACGTTGCCGCCGACAGTCGGAAAAGCGATTGCTTGGGCACTCGTTCCTGCAGAAGTAGCGGAACAAGAACAATTTGAAGTAGAAGTACGCGGAAAACGTCTAGCAGCGAAACGAACAGCGACACCGTTTTATCGTCGCACGAAATAAGGGGGATATTTCTATGGATTTTCGTTATTTACCAATGACAGCAGAAGATGAGCAGGCGATGTTACAGACGATCGGTGCAACATCGATCGAAGATTTACTTGCTGATATCCCGGCATCCGTCCGTGATAACGGTACATTGGAAGAAGTCGGTGTGCCACTTCCGGAAACAGATTTGATTCGGACGCTATCGAAGCTTGCCGACCAAAACATGAATACGAAACAATATCCATCGTTCCTTGGCGCAGGCATCTATGATCATTATGCACCTGCTGTCGTCAACCATATGTTACTGCGCTCAGAGTTTTACACTGCCTATACACCATATCAGCCAGAGATTTCGCAAGGTGAGCTGCAAGCGATTTTTGAATTCCAATCGATGATTTGTGAATTGACAGGGATGGACGTCGCGAACTCGTCGATGTATGACGGGATCACGGCGTTAGCGGAAGCGGCCATGCTTGCGTGCGCCCATACGAAGAAAAAGACGATCGTTCTTTCAGACGGCGTTCACCCGGAAGCGCACGATGTCGTTCGGACGTATGCGAACGGTCCAGGACTAAACGTCGAGACGTTGGCGCTTGAGCAAGGTGTCACACGGATCGATCAACTCGATGCAATCGAAGACGTTGCCTGTGTCATCGTGCAGTATCCGAACTTCTACGGTCGTGTCGAAGAACTACAAGCATTGGCCGATGCGACTCATTCTCGTGGTGCGCTGTTCATCGTCTCTGCGAATCCACTGGCACTCGGTATCTTAGAAGCACCAGGTAAACTTGGCGCTGACATAACGATCGGAGACTGCCAACCGTTCGGAATTCCACAAAGTTTTGGTGGACCGACGTGTGGTTATTTCACGACGACAAAAGCGTTGATGCGTAAGATTCCGGGACGTCTCGTTGGGCAGACCGTCGATGAGAATGGGAAACGCGGTTTCGTTCTGACGTTACAAGCACGTGAACAACACATTCGCCGTGACAAGGCGACATCTAACATCTGTTCGAACCAAGCGTTGAATGCACTCGCTGCTTCGATTGCGATGAGTGCACTCGGAAAACGGGGAATCCGAGAACTCGCGACACGCAACTTGCAAACGGCACATGCCTTAAAACAAAAGCTGAAACAGGCTGGCTTTACGATCGTTGACGATGGACCGAGCTTCAATGAATTCGTCGTTACGCTACCGATCGATGCAACACGTGCGAGTCAACAATTGCTCGATCACGGGATCATCGGCGGTTTGCCGTTAGGATCGTATGACGCAGCGCGTCAAAATGAAATGCTTGTTTGTGCAACGGAATTACGGACGAATGAAGAGTTGGATCAATTCGTGACAGCGTTAGGGGGACTCACACATGAATGAGCAAACATTGATCTTTGAAATTTCTAAACCGGGTCGTATCGCCTATAGCTTACCGTTACCGACTGTCGATGAGGTGGCAGTAGAAGAATTGTTACCGACCTCGATGTTACGGAAGGAAGACGTGGCGCTACCGGAAGTATCTGAACTGGATCTCGTCCGTCACTACACGGCACTCTCGAACCGTAACCATGGTGTGGATTCTGGATTCTATCCACTCGGGTCATGTACAATGAAATACAATCCGAAAATCAATGAAGATATGGCACGCCTCCCTGGGTTTGCACACATTCACCCGCTTCAACCAGTCGAAAGTGTTCAAGGGGCACTCGGTTTGATGTATGATCTGCAAGAAAAACTCGCGGTCATCACAGGAATGGATGAAGTGACGCTCCAGCCGGCGGCGGGAGCACACGGTGAGTGGACAGGCTTGATGTTGATTAAGGCCTACCACCATGCACGTGGTGACTTTAAACGGACGAAAGTCCTCGTACCGGACTCGGCACACGGAACGAACCCGGCATCGGCATCAGTCGCTGGATTTGATACCGTGACGGTCTTATCGGATGAACGTGGTCTCGTTGATCTAGCAGACTTAAAGAAAAAAGTCGGTGACGATACAGCGGCACTCATGTTGACGAATCCCAACACGCTCGGTTTGTTTGAGTCGGATATCGTCGAAATCGCACAAGCGGTTCATGAAGCAGGCGGAAAACTGTACTATGATGGTGCGAACTCGAATGCGATCATGGGCATTGCTCGTCCAGGGGACATGGGCTTTGATGTCGTCCACTTGAACTTGCATAAGACGTTCACAGGACCGCACGGTGGCGGCGGACCAGGATCGGGTCCAGTAGGGGTCAAACAAGATTTGATTCCGTATTTACCGAAACCAATCGTCCGCAAAGAAGAAGAGCGTTATGTCCTCGACTACGATCGCCCGGAAGCGATCGGTCGTGTCAAACCATTCTACGGTAACTTCGGCATCAACGTTCGTGCCTATAGCTATATTCGGACGATGGGTGGGGCAGGTCTCGCTCGCGTCTCGAAAGAAGCGGTCTTGAATGCGAACTATATGTTGGCTCGTCTCAAAGGTGCGTATGACGCGCCATACGACGTCTATTGCAAGCACGAATTCGTCTTGTCGGGTAAACGTCAAAAAGCATTAGGTGTCCGGACGCTTGATATCGCTAAACGTCTGCTTGACTTTGGATACCATCCACCAACGATCTACTTCCCGTTGAACGTCGAGGAGTGTATCATGATCGAACCGACGGAAACGGAATCGAAAGAAACACTCGACGCCTTCTGTGATGCGATGCTCCAGATTGCAAAAGAGGTCGAAGAGACACCGGATGTCGTCTTGAACGCCCCACACACGACGGTCGTCAAACGGATGGACGAGACACTTGCTGCTCGCAAGCCCGTCTTACGCTATGAACCAAAACAAGAAGTACATGTATAAGCAAGAACCATAAAAAAAGGATCTCTCCTTCCGGAGGGATCCTTTTTTTGCGATGAACGAAGCATCAGCTCCGTTTGATTTTTCCTGACCACTGCTTGAATCCACCTTTTAATTGATACAGATTCGTATAGCCTGCTTTTTTCAAAACTTTTGCAGCCTGTGAAGAACGCATGCTACCTTGACAGTACAAGTAAATCGGCATATCTTTCCGTAATTCCTTCGAGCGCATCTTCATTTGGCTGACCGGGATATTACGAGCACCAACGATGTGTCCACCTTTGAATTCCTGTGTCTCGCGGACATCGACGATTTGTGCTTTGCGATAGTTCGCACGGAATTCTTCCTGTGACAATTTCGTGATACCTTTGACCGGCATGAAACGCCAAGCGATGTAGGCGATCAGCGCGACCCATAGTACGATCGTAACGATAGTTCCAGTTTCCATATTCGACTTCCAACCCCTTCGTTCGTTTAACCTCTGTTTCATTATAGTCAACGAAATCGATTTCGGCAATCGACTCGTGATTGCGCGACCGAGAAAGGGTTTGATACACTAATACGGAAACGTTTTGGGGGTGCTGAAGTGAACAGAGAGTGGCAAGTGTTGACGACGCCGGCAATGGAGCCGGCAATGAACATGGCAATCGATGAAGCATTAATTCAGTTCGTCGGGCGGGGGGAGATCGCACCGACGCTTCGTTTTTACTCATGGGAACCACGTGGATTAAGTATTGGTCATTTCCAACGAGCAACCCGTGATATCGATCGAAAGCGGATCGCGGAGCTCGGCATTCCGATCGTGCGTCGGATGACAGGAGGGCGAGCTGTCTTGCATGCAGACGAGTTGACATACAGTATCGTAATCCCTGAAGATACGGAAGGGTTACCACGCACGGTCATCGAAAGTTACCGAATGTTGACGGAAGGGATTCGCAAGGGATACCATCACCTCGGCATTCCAGTCGAATTTTCAGTTCCATTGACGGAAGAGGAAAAAGAAGAATTACGGAAGCCGAAATCGGCTGTCTGTTTTGATGCAGCATCATATTATGAACTCGCTGTCGGTAAACGAAAAGTCGCCGGAAGTGCACAAGTCCGTCATCAAGGCGTCGTCTTACAGCATGGTTCTGTTCCACTCTCTGTTGATGAAGGCGAACTGTTTGATTGCTTCTTGTACGATGATGAGTTGACGCGCGAGCGGATGAAGGCTCGTTTTTCAGGAAAGGCTGTCGCTCTGAACGAGTTAGCAGGTCGTGCTGTAGCATTTGACGAAGTAAGAGGAGCGTTCACGAAAGGGTTTGAAGAAGCACTTGATTTGTCGTTCGTTCCGTTGACATTCACTAGTGAGCAGTGGCAGGAGATTGAGCGTCTTGCCGAGAAATACCGTAGTGATGAGTGGAACTGGAAACGCTAATGAATGAAATGGGAAGGTGATGTCGTGCCAACTCCGAGTATGGAAGATTATTTGGAACAAATTTATAAGTTGATTGAAGATAAGGGATATGCCCGTGTATCGGATATTGCGGAGTCATTAGGTGTACATCCTTCGTCTGTGACGAAGATGGTACAAAAGCTCGACCGCGAGACCTATCTCGTTTATGAAAAATATCGTGGGCTCATGTTGACGCCTAAAGGACGTAAGATTGGTAAGCGTCTTGTAGAACGACATGCATTGCTTGAAGATTTTCTTCGTCTTGTTGGTGTGGATGAGGAATTGATTTACAAGGATGTCGAAGGAATCGAACACCATATTAGCATCGAAGCATTGGATAAAATCAATGGGATGATTCAGTTCTTTGCGGAACGTCCTGGTCTGAAAGAAGAGTTACATCGCTATCAACAAGCCCATCCAGAGGATTGAGGCTTGTTTTTTTTATATAATTTCTTATTAGATACACTTAAACACGAACAATCCATTATAATTTCATGGTAAAGTACGCATTATGAGGTAGATATGCTATACTGATCCTGAAAATGGACGAAGGGGGTGACGGGTGTTCGCACCTTGTCATGGAAATCACGATTAAAGAAAAGTTAGTGTCGGAATCACAACTGAAAGAAAAAGTTCGTGAGTTAGCACAGCAGATCGAAGCAGATGCGGCAGGACGTCAAATCGTTCTCGTCGTCGTATTGAAAGGATCGATGGTTTTTGCTGCGGATTTGATGCGCGAAATCAAAGGAAGCGTCCAAATTGATACGGTCGCGTGCTCTTCTTATGGTACAAAGACTGTTTCTTCAGGTCGTGTTCAATTGAAGAAGGACCTCGATCTCGATGTTCAAGGAAAATATGTCGTCGTCATCGAAGATATCATTGATACAGGACGGACGCTTCATTTCCTATGTGATCATATGAAATTGCATCAGCCAGGCGTCCTGAAGGTATGTACGTTACTTGATAAACCGGCACGTCGTGAAGTAGAACTCGATGCGGACTATGTCGGGTTCGAGATTCCGGATTACTTTGTTGTCGGGTACGGGATTGATTGTGCCGAGGAATACCGCAATCTTCCTTACATCGGTTGGGTCGAAACGGAGTGAAAAATAAGGAGGTTCGTCATAGGCGACGAACCTCCTTATTTAATATGCTTTCAACATTAAAAAGCACGTTTTTTCTTTTTGCCTTTTTTTCCTTCAATGACCGTCAGATGAGGCGCTTTCGAACGATCACGTAACGGTCTGACTTTATTCGATGCAGGTGCTTTCGAAGACTTGACTGGTTTTTTCTTGAAGTCTGTCCGGCGAACAGAATTCGAAGGACCATGCATTTTTTTGGATTGAGCGACCGATTTACGGTACTGTGCGTTCGTACCGTTTCCGACGCTTCGATTACGAGTCAGGAACTTAAAGAGTAAGAAGATGATCCCGGCAGTAATGCCGAAGAACAGCAATTGTGAAAACAGACTACTTGGATTATTGACGAGTTTATATCCAAAGCCGACAAAAGCGAACAGTAACACGACGAGTGCGAATGTAGAACCAATGCGTTGTCTGATCATAATATCACCCCTGTTATCGATTAACCCAGTGCATTCTCATGTAGGTTATGTTCCTGTTTTTCTAAGGCTTCAAACGCATAAATCGCAACCTCAATTTGAGCATCATCCGGTTCTTTCGTCGTCAAGTACTGTAACCATAGACCAGGCAAGGCGATAATACGAAGTCCTTTGATATGTTGTGCTTTATTCGTTAGCTGTAAGACTTCAAATGAGAGACCGATGACGACCGGTAATAAAGCAATCCGGCAGACGAGACGCAACCAAAGCGGATCTGTTGGGACGATCAAGTAGACGAAAAAACCGACGATGACGGTGAAAATCAAGAAACTCGAGCCACACCGGTAGTGGAGTCGACTGCTAACACGAACGTTTTCGACGGTGAGTGGACGTCCGGACTCGACACAGTTAATGACTTTATGCTCAGCGCCATGATACTGAAAGAGTCGTTTTACGAGTGGAGTCAAAGAAATCACGTAGAGATAACTAAATAGTAACGTTAATTTAATCACTGCTTCGATGATGTTTTGAACGACATGTCCCGATAAGAGCGGAAACACATCAAACAAAGACGCAAGGAAAGCAGGTAATAGCGTAAAGAGTAATTTCCCAAAGAAAAAGGAAAGAATTCCGACGACAGCCACTCCGAGCCATTTCGTCAATGGACTAGCTGTTGACTCTTCTGGTTGTTCTTCACCGGGTTTAACGCCGTAGCGATCACTTGCGAAATTCATGTGACTTGCGCCATTCGCTGAAGACTCCATTAATGCAAAGAGACCGCGCAGGAGTGGAATTCGTTTTCCTTTGGCGATTCGTGGTCGAATCGGTTTTTGTTGTGCAAACGTCTCAATCGACGAATCATTTCGACGAATCGCAGAGACCGCATGGGTCGCATTTTGGAACATGACGCCCTCGACGATGGCTTGACCACCGACCGGCGGATTAGTCGTTTTCATAATAGAACGCATCCCGTCTTCATTAAAATTAGGTGTATCGTCAGTGTACTTGATTTACGACAAAAAAACTATGTTCGACTCGTCAAAACGAGGTAATCTTTAGGAGTCGGAAATCGGGTTATGATACAATGAAAAAGAATTCGAGGAGGTGTTTTTTTGCGTGTCTTGATTTTAAACGGACCAAACTTGAATTTACTTGGAACACGCGAACCGGATACATACGGAACGGCAACGTTAGCTGATTTAGAACACGAGCTTCGCGCTTATTTTCCGAACATTCAGTTTCGGTTCGAGCAATCGAACCATGAAGGACGACTGATTGATGTTCTTCACGAGGAACGAGGGGCGGACGGCATCGTCTTCAATGCGGCTGCCTACACGCATACGAGTATCGCGTTACGTGACGCGATTGCTGCAATCGAAGCACCCGTCATAGAGGTCCATCTATCGAATGTCCATTCACGTGAATCCTTCCGGCATCATTCGATGATCGCACCAGTCTGCAAGGGGGTCATCGCTGGACTTGGCATGACGGGATATCGTCTGGCAACAGAAGCACTCCAAGCTTTACAACAATCGGAATAAGGGGGAAATCAATCATGAAACAACGGATCGAGGCGTTACAAGCAGCTTTAAAGGAACGGGACCTTCCAGGATTACTCGTCACGAAAGCAGAGAACATTCGTTATATTTCCGGCTTCACAGGTTCAAGCGGTGCATGTCTCGTAACAGAAGAGCAAGCGTACTTCGTGACGGATTTCCGTTACACGGAGCAAGCGGCAGACCAAGTCAAAGGAATGGAAATCGTCCAAATTGAACGTTCGATTCCAGAGACAATGGGTGAATTGATGGCAGGGGCACGTGTTCGCGCGGTCGGCGTCGAAAAAGATGCGATGACACTCGGTGCTTTTGAAGCGTATGATCAAGCTTCTTCGATTGAACTCGTTCCGACGACGGGAATCATCGAAAACCTACGCTTGATTAAGGATTCATCAGAGATTAAGATGATTAAGGAAGCGGTGGAGCTCGCAGATGCGACCTTCCAGCATATCTTGACGTACATTCAACCAGGACGGACGGAACTTGAAGTATCAAATGAACTAGAATTCTTCATGCGTAAGCATGGAGCGACGTCTTCTTCTTTCGATACGATCGTTGCATCGGGCTATCGTTCTGCCTTGCCGCACGGTGTTGCCAGTTCGAAGGTCATTGCGACAGGCGAACTTGTCACGCTTGATTTTGGGGCGCTTCTGAACGGTTATGTTTCAGATATCACACGGACTGTAGCAGTCGGTCCGATCAATGCTGAATTGCAGAAAATCTACGATACAGTCTTACAAGCGCAACTAGCGGGCGTTGATGGTTTAAAACCAGGTATCACTGGGATCGAAGCGGACGCATTGACGCGTGATATCATCAAAGAAGCAGGATACGGCGAGTACTTCGGTCACTCGACGGGACACGGCATTGGTCTAGAAGTACATGAAGGACCTGGTCTATCTTTCCGCTCTGAGACGAAACTTGAACCGGGCATGATCGTCACGGTCGAACCAGGCATCTATGTGCCGCAAGTCGGCGGATGCCGGATTGAAGATGACGTCTTGATCACGGAAACAGGTCGAGAAATTCTTTCGTCTTCACCAAAAGAACTGATCACTCTCTAATTCAGAGTGACGGGACATTTTAGGAGGAACCATTCATGGTATCAGTAAACGATTTAAAAACAGGATTAACGATTAAAACTTCAGACGGTATGATTTGGCAAGTACTTGAATTCCAACATGTTAAACCAGGTAAAGGGGCAGCGTTCGTTCGGACGAAAATGCGTAATATCCGTAACGGAAACATCCAAGAGATGACATTCCGCGGCGGTGAGCGTGTCGAACGTGCACACATCGAGCGTAACAAGATGCAATACCTCTATCCAATGGGTGAAACTTACGTCTTCATGGACACAGAATCGTATGAGCAATTGGAATTGACGACGGCACAAGTCGAAGCAGCTCTTCCATACTTGCTTGAAAACATGGAAGTTCAAATCGCGGTTTACAACGGCGAAATCCTCGGTCTTGAATTACCGAACACAGTCGTCATGACGATCGTTGAAGCAGAGCCTGGCGTTAAGGGTGATACAGCTTCGAACGTCAAGAAAAATGCGACAGTGGAGACAGGTCATATCATTCAAGTCCCACTCTTCATCGAAGCAGGCGAAAAAGTAACGGTTGATACACGTACAGGTGATTTCACAGGTCGTTACAACGGATAATATTGAAACGACAAGACGTCTCTCACCTTTTATCAGGTCGAGAGACGTCTTTTTTCATCCAGCTTGACTTGCATCCAATGGTATGACCAGTTAATATAAGTATTTGAGTAGGCATTAGCACCTGGTATAATAATTGTGAATACAGCATAGATGGGGGAAGAATGACAGATGAAAATCGATCAGTTGAAACAAGTACTCGAAATGCTCGATCAGTCGAGTGTAAATGAACTCTCACTCGAGACGGATACGTATAAATTGGAGTTAAAGAAACAAGGAGAGACGGTAACGGTCTCACACCAAGCACCCGCTGCACCGGTAGCAGCACCTGCTCCTGTGAAACAAACAGCGGCACCTGTTGAAGAAGAAGCAGTCGCTGACGATACGATCACAATCAATGCGTTAATGGTCGGGACGTTCTATTCTCGTCCGAATCCGGATAAACCGGCATACGTCAAAGTCGGGGATCAGATCGAAGTCGGTCAAGTCGTCTGTGTCCTTGAAGCAATGAAACTCTTCAATAACTTAAACTCGGAAGTATCTGGAACGGTCGTCGAGATTCTTGTCGCCGATGGAGATCTCGTTGAATTTGGTCAACCACTCTTCCGGATCCGTCCGTAAACGGGGGTGAACAGCATGGAAAAATTATTGATTGCCAACCGTGGAGAAATTGCCGTCCGCATCATTCGAGCGGCAAAGGAACTTGGAATACAAACCGTTGCTGTCTACTCGACGGCGGATAAGGAAGCGTTACACGTTCGCTTAGCAGATGAGGCATATTGCATCGGTGAAGCAAGTTCTGCTTCATCCTACTTAAACGTTACGAACATCCTTGCAATCGCAACAAATCGTCAAGTCACGATGATCCACCCGGGTTATGGTTTCTTAGCTGAGAACGTTGATTTTGCCGAGATGTGTGAAGCGTGTGGGATTAAGTTCGTTGGTCCAACGTCGGATGCGATCCGTCAGATGGGGATCAAGGATGTCGCGAAGAAGACGATGATCGAATGCGGAGTACCCGTCGTGCCTGGTTCAGATGGAACGGTCACAGACGAAGAAGCGGTCGCGCTGGCGCAAGAAATCGGTTATCCGGTCATCATCAAAGCGACAGCAGGTGGCGGTGGTAAAGGGATTCGGGTCGCTCGTTCGGAAGAAGAATTGATCAATGGTCTAAGTGAGACGCGCCGTGAAGCGAAACAAGCCTTCGGAAACGGAGACGTATACTTAGAGCGCTTCATCGAAGAATTCCGCCATGTTGAAGTACAGGTACTTGCTGACCGGCACGGCAATGTCATTCACCTCGGTGAACGAGATTGTACCGTTCAGCGCCGGATGCAGAAACTGATTGAGGAAGCACCATCTCCTGCGGTCAGTGAAACGACACGGTTGAAGATGGGCGAGGCTGCTGTAAAAGCAGCAAAAGCGATTCAGTACACTGGAGCTGGAACGATCGAATTCATTTTCGTCGAAGAGACAGAAGAATTCTTCTTCATGGAGATGAACACGCGCATCCAAGTGGAACATCCAGTAACGGAGATGATCACAGGATTCGATCTCGTTCAAGCACAACTCCAAGTCGCGCTCGATCATCCACTTGCCGTTAAACAAAAGGATATCAAGTTCCATGGTCATTCGATTGAGTGCCGGATCAATGCCGAAGATCCAGACCATGATTTCCGTCCGTCTGCTGGACGTGTCACACAATATGTGACACCGGGCGGAATGGGCGTGCGCATCGATAGCGCGGTCTATCCAGGGTACATGATTCCACCATATTATGACTCGATGGTTGCGAAGTTGATCGTTCATGCAGAAACACGGGAAGAAGCATGCGCGAAAATGGAACGTGCGCTAGCTGAATTTTGGATCGAAGGTGTTAAAACGACGATCCCGTTCCACGAACGGGTTCTCAGTCACCCGGTATTCCGTCGTGGTACATTTACGACGAAATTTGCAGAGCGTGAGTTAAAAGGTACGATCGTAAACTGAATCAGGACGGGAGTTTGTGCGACGAACTCCCGTCTTTTTTTGGCGTTCTCTATGTTTTTTAAAAGAGGAATGTGCTAAACTAACTGATTGAGAACGACAAAAAAAGGAGCACGCAAAATCATGATGAAACGACACATGGCACGCGAACTCGCAGTCCAATCTTTGTTCCAAATGGAACTTTCGGATCTGACTGCACAAGAGGCCATTGAATTCGCGGTAGAAGGTAAGGAATACGATACATTCGTCGAGCAATTGGTGAACGGTGTCGAAACGAACAAAGAAACAATTGATCAGCATATTCGAGAAGCACTCGTCAACTGGTCGTTCGAGCGACTTGGCAACATCGAGCGGACGATTCTTCGCTTGGCCGTCTACGAATTGTTGTTCGAAACGAACATTCCGGTTCGAGTAACGATCAACGAAGCCATCGAATTGACGAAGGCGTTCGCAGATGAAGAAGCGACGAAAATTGTGAACGGTGTTCTTGGTAAAGTGGCACAAGGCGTCGTCAAAGAAAATTCATAAACCGATTTAAAACCGAATAGAGACAAACAGACAGAAGAGTGAATCGAACTTTTTGGGGGAGTGGACAAATCATGGCAGTAGTAATCGATGGAAAACAGGTAGCCCATTCATATCGTATGAAGCTGAAAGAAGAAGTCGCACGTCTGAAAGAACAGCGGATTCAACCGCAATTGACTGTCATCTTGATTGGTGAAGATCCAGCTAGTCAATCTTATGTACGCGGAAAAGAGAAGGCAGCAAAGGAAATCGGAATGGATTCAGAGTTGATCCGACTTCCGGCAGAAACAACGGAATCAGAACTCCTTCATTTGATTGAACGCCTGAACGTAGATGCGAGTGTCCACGGGATTCTCGTTCAATTGCCGTTGCCAGACCATATTGATGAGAGCAAGGTCATTTTTGCGATTTCTCCTGAAAAGGACGTCGATGGCTTCCATCCTGTCTCTGTCGGGAAGATGATGATTGGTGAACCGACATTTTTACCATGTACACCAAACGGTATTCTCCATCTCGTAAAAGAGATGAATGTACCGATCGCGGGTCAGCACGTCGTTGTCGTCGGACGGAGTCAAATCGTCGGAAAACCCGTCGGTATGTTGTTCTTGAATGAATCGGCTACCGTTTCATACTGTCATTCAAAAACTGCAGACCTCGGTGCGATGACACGCCAAGCGGATATCTTGATCGTCGCAGTCGGTGTACCGAAGCTGATTACTGCAGATATGGTGAAACCGGATGCTGTCGTCATTGACGTCGGTGTCAACCGTGTCGATGGTAAACTCGTCGGTGATGTTGATTTTGATACGGTACAAGACGTTGCATCGATGATTACACCTGTTCCGGGTGGCGTTGGTCCAATGACGATCACGATGTTACTGCATAACACGATCGAGGCCGCGCAATGAGTGAACCTCTTCACGTTTCCGATTTAGTCCACTATGTCAAACGTGAACTAGAAGGCGACGCCCTTCTACAACAAGTCCAGGTGGTGGGAGAAGTGTCGAACTTTAAACGACACTCTTCCGGTCACCTTTATTTTACGTTGAAGGACGAACAGTCACGGATGAAAGCCGTCATGTTTGCTCGGGATGCGAGTCGGGTCAAGACAGACATACGCGACGGCATGCGTGTCGTCGTCACAGCACGCTTATCCGTTTACGTCTCTTCTGGAGAAATGCAACTCTATGTCGAACGGATGACGGAAGATGGTGTGGGCGCATTATACGAGGCGTTTTCTCGCCTGAAAATGGATCTTGAGGAACGTGGCTGGTTTGATCCTGCGATCAAACAACCGTTGCCTGCTTTTCCGGAGCGGATCGGGATCATCACATCGCCAAAAGGAGCGGCGCTTCACGACATCGCAACGACACTCCGGCGTCGTTATCCGCAAGCAGCTATCGTCTTCGCGCCAGTTCTTGTACAAGGAGCAGACGCGGCACCCCAAATCAGTCGTGCTATTCAACTGATGAACGAGCATGCTGCCTGTGATGTGTTGATCATTGGTCGTGGTGGCGGTTCGATCGAAGAGCTGTGGGCATTCAATGAAATGTCTGTCGTGACAGCCGTGTTTGAATCACGTATCCCAATCGTCTCTGCTGTCGGACATGAGACTGATTTTACGATCAGTGATTTCGTCGCCGACGTTCGTGCTGCTACACCAACAGCGGCGGCAGAACTTGTCACTCCGGAAGCAGAGGCACTCGTCCGTCGTGTCCAGGATGTAGAGCGACGTTTGGAACGAACGTATACACAACTCCTTAAGAGTAAACAGGAGCAAGTGACGCGTCTAGCTGCGAGTTACGGTCTTAAATCGCCACGTGTTTTACTTGGACTAAAGCAGGAACAACTGGACCGGACGGAAATGTTGCTCCAAAAAGAGATGCAGTATATCGTGACCCAAAACCGACAGCAGGTGGAGCGTCTTCACACACGCTTAATGCGAATACCAGTACGTGATCGATTCGTACAACAACGAGCAACGATTGAACAGTCGCGTCGTCGACTCGAAATCGTGCGTCGGCTTTTGCAATCGAAACAACAACAAGTGCGTCATGTGCTCGCGCGACTCGACTCCGTCAGTCCGACGCATGTCCTGATGCGCGGCTATACGTATGTCGAACAGGATGGACAAATTGTTCGTTCCGCGAAGGCATTAACAGCGTCTTCGTTCGATATCCGATTCCATGATGGAACGATTCGTGCCAAACGAGAGGATGGGGAGTAAGGATGGAGACGGAACAATCTTTTGAAGAAGCACTAGAACGACTAGAAGAGATCGTCACGTTACTCGAAGAGGGCGAAGCTCCGCTAGAACAAGCGATGGCTCTTTATGAAGAGGGCGTCAAATTGACAGCTCTTTGCCAAGGAAAGTTATCCGTTGCTGAGAAAAAACTCGATCAGATCCTGGAGCAAGATGGTACGCTGCGGGAAAAAGGAGGAGCACAATGATTGCCTTGCATGAATGGAAGACACAAGTCGAAAACAAAATGGCAGAGTTCATGGAGCGACTCGATGCACCCGACCGTTTACGTGACTCAATGCGGTATTCACTTGATGCCGGTGGGAAACGGATTCGTCCGGCCTTGATTTATGCAGTACTCGATGCCTTTTCAATCGACCGCTCAAAAGGAGATGCTACTGCTGCGGCACTTGAGATGATTCATACATATTCGCTGATACATGATGACCTTCCGGCAATGGACGATGATGATCTCCGTAGAGGTCGTCCGACGAATCATATTGCTTTTGATGAAGCGACAGCGATTTTAGCAGGAGACGCATTGCTCACGAACGCATTCAGCTGCCTCCTTGAGACACCAGCTTCGCCAGAAGTGAAGCTTGCGCTCGTCGAACGATTAGCGGCGGCGGCAGGAGCTTCTGGTATGGTCGGCGGACAACTCGATGATATGCTCGGTGAGCGTGGTGGCATAAATGATGTAGCGGAGCTAGAATCGATTCATCGTCGAAAAACAGGAGCACTTCTCGTCTTTGCGGTCGAAGCAGGCGGGTTGCTCGCCGCAGTTAGTCCGACAGATCTTGAGCACCTGCATCAATATGGTCGCCATCTCGGCATTGCTTTTCAAATTCAAGATGACATCTTAGACGTGACAGGAGATGCTGAAAAAATCGGCAAGCCGGTTGGTAGTGATGAAGAAAATGAAAAAGCGACGTATCCGAAACTCCTCGGTCTTGAAGGTGCGAAACGTGCACTGACAGCTCAGGTAGAAGCAGCAGAACAAGCGATTGAAGCACTATCGGTCGAAGCGACGACACTTAAGGAACTGCTAGACTTCGTGGTCAAGCGTGACCATTAAGCAGGACGACGCATCGTGCGTCGTCTTTTTCTATGCTGACAATGGCGCTCGATAGATTGTTCTAGTACAATGTAGGGTACAAACCCTATAAGATTGTAAGGAAAAGAGGCGGTAAGGTATGAAATTGACAGAAATACAGGATCCGTCATTTTTAAAGCGTATGTCGGTCTCCGAACTCGAAGTTTTCGCAGGCGATATTCGACGCTTTTTGATTGAAGAATTAGCGACGACAGGTGGGCACTTGGCACCGAATCTTGGAGTCGTCGAGTTAACGCTTGCACTGCATCGTGAATTCGACAGTCCAAATGACAAGTTCGTCTGGGACGTCGGACACCAAGCCTATGTGCACAAGATTCTCACAGGACGCGCGAGCCAGTTTGATACGCTCCGTCAGCATAAAGGACTTTGTGGATTTCCGAAACGCAATGAAAGCGTGCATGACGTCTGGGAGACAGGGCATAGCTCGACGTCCTTGTCAGCAGCAATGGGGATTGCTGTTTCAAACGAATTGAGCGGTAAGGATGACCGCGCAGTCGCGATCATCGGTGACGGGGCGTTAACAGGCGGTATGGCCCTCGAAGCATTGAATCACATCGGAGCAGAGCAACAAAACGTCATCGTCATCTTAAATGATAACGAGATGTCGATTGCACCAAACGTCGGTGCGATGCATCAAATGCTAGGACGGATTCGTTCATCGCGAAAAGTACGTTTTGCGCAAGACGAGCTTGAAGCATTGATCAAAAAGATTCCGGTCATTGGCGGACGTTTGGAAAAAGGAAGCGAGAAATTGAAAGAAGCCGTCAAGGGAGCACTCGTTCCTGGGATGTTCTTTGAAGAACTTGGTTTCAACTATTACGGTCCGGTCGATGGACACGATCTTAATGATTTGATCGAACAGCTCAATTACGTGAAAAAAGAAGAAGGACCTGTCCTGCTTCATGTCATCACGAAAAAAGGGAAAGGTTATCGTCCGGCAGAGTTTGACGGGGTCGGTACATGGCACGGTCTTGGACCATACAAGATGGAGTCCGGCGAAGTCATCAAAGGAAAATCAAAAGCACCAAGTTATTCCTTTACGGTAGCGGATACCTTGACGAAGATGGCACGCGACGATGAAAAGCTGACGTTGATCACACCAGCGATGAGTGTTGGCTCAAAACTCGATTGTTTTGAAAAAGAATTCCCAGAGCGGATGTTTGACGTTGGGATCGCGGAACAACATGCTGTCACGTTCGCAGCTGGTCAAGCGACGCAAGGCATGAAACCCGTTGTATCAATCTACTCGACGTTCTTCCAGCGCGCATACGATCAACTCGTGCATGACGTGGCGCGTCAAAATCTGGACGTAACGTTTACGATTGACCGATCAGGTCTTGTTGGAGCAGATGGAGAGACACACCAAGGGGTCTTCGATATTGCTTTCATGCGCCACGTGCCGAATATTCGAATCGTCATGGCAAAGGATGAGAATGAACTACAGCACTTGCTCTATTCAGCTGTTAAATACGAAGGACCAATCGCCGTTCGTTTCCCGCGTGGCGAAGGACTTGGTGTACCAATGGATGAGACATTGCATGAAATTTCGCTCGATACGTGGGAAGTTGAACGTGAAGGAACAGATGTCGCCATCCTTGCATTCGGACCACAAGTGCAAGACGCGCTCAAAATCGCGGATCTCTTAGCAGGCGAATTATCAGTTCGTGTCATCAATGCCCGGACGATCAAACCGCTTGATGAGAAGATGCTGAACGCTCTTTACGCAGAGGGAATTCCACTTGTGACACTGGAAGAAGCCGTCCTAAAAGGTGGATTCGGATCAGCTGTCCTTGAGCATGCGAACGAGCAGGAAGCATTCCCACGCGTCAAACGCTTCGGTATTCCGGATTGGTATATCGAGCACGGCGGTGTGAATGAGTTGCTGGAAGAAATTGGACTATTACCTGGACAAATCGCAGAAGAAGTACGCGCTTTCGTCAATCAAGGAAAGAAACAGAGTGTGTGACGATTCATGGAAAATGTAAAGAAAATCCGCCTCGACGTTCTTCTCGTCGAGCGCGGTTTGTTTGAAACGCGTGAAAAAGCGAAACGGTCGATCATGGCTGGACTCGTCTTTAGTGGCACGGAACGATTGGAGAAGGCCGGTGAAAAGGTCAAGTCCGATATCGATTTGCACGTTAAAGGTCAGTTGATGCCTTACGTGGGGCGTGGTGGCTTTAAGATGGAAAAGGCACTTCAAGTATTCGATTTTGATGTCACGGGTAAAACAGGTCTCGATATCGGATCGTCGACAGGTGGTTTTACCGACTGCTCCTTACAAAATGGAGCAGCACATATGTATGCACTTGATGTCGGTTCCAATCAGCTGGACTGGAAGCTTCGCTCGGATGACCGCGTGACGGTGATGGAAAAAACGAACTTCCGGCATGCGACACCAGACATGTTCCCTGTCGCGCCGCAGTTTGCGACGATCGATGTCTCGTTCATTTCATTACGTTTGATGCTTCCACCATTGAAGATGATCCTCGTTGAAGGAGGAGACGTCATGGCGCTCGTCAAACCGCAATTCGAAGCAGGTCGTGAGGATATCGGTAAAAAAGGCATCGTGCGTGACGAGCGGATTCATGTCCGAGTTCTCGATGAGATGATCGAATTCTTCATTCAACAAGGGTTCTATGTCAAGCAGCTCGACTATTCTCCGATTACCGGTGGAGAGGGGAACATTGAGTTCTTGTTGCATGCACGCCTTGGTCAACCAGGGCTTGATCCGTCCGTTCATGCGACGGAGACGGTCAAGCTAGCGCATGCTAGTCTTTAAACGAACAGATGATAACGAAGACGGATCCGGTTCATGGGTCCGTCTTCCTTGTTGTGTGGCACGATGAAAACCGGATAATAAAATGGCAAACGTGGACTTTTGATGATTTATTGGATTACAATAGTAACATCGAAGAATACTGTGAGGTGCAGGAATGACAAAGGGGCAACGGTTGATTAAGATTCGGGAGATCATCACCCAATCAGAAGTAGAAACCCAAGATGAATTGGTAGAGGAATTACGGAATGCAGGATATAAGGTGACACAGGCAACGGTATCACGAGATATCAAGGAACTCCATCTCGTGAAGGTCCCGTTGAATGATGGACGTTATAAATATAGCTTACCCGCCGACCAACGCTTCAACCCACTCGGGAAATTGCGGCGTCTGCTCGGAGATAGCTTCATCTCGATTGATTCTGCTCAAAATCTGATTGTCATGCATGTCCTGCCGGGAAATGCGAATGCAGTCGCTGTCTTACTAGACCATTTGAGCTGGAGCGAACTGCTTGGAACGGTGTGTGGGGACGATACGATCCTATTGATTGCACGAAGTGAGGGACAAGCGAAAGAAGTGACGGAAAGAATTTTAGAAATGCTGTAAGGAGTTGACAGGATGCTAGCTGAATTATCGATCAAACAATTTGCGATCATTGACGAGCTACAGATCGACTTTAAAAAAGGAATGACCGTCTTGACTGGGGAAACAGGTGCCGGTAAATCGATCGTTCTCGATGCGATCGGATTATTAATTGGTGGACGTGGATCTGCGGAATTCGTTCGATACGGGGAAGATCGGGCGGAACTAGAAGGATTGTTTCTGATTGAAGACGACCATCTCGTCTATGATCTTGCAGAAGAGTATGGCATCGATATCGAAGACGGATTGATCATCTTGCGACGTGATCTGTTCGCGACAGGAAAAAGTGTCTGTCGCGTCAACAATAAGCTGGTCACACTAACGATTTTACGTGAGTTCGGACGTGTCCTCGTCGATATGCACGGGCAACATGAACATCAGCATTTAATGGACAGTACGTACCATCAAGCGATTCTCGATGACTTCGCGCAAGAGGCGATCGCGCCACTCCTTCAAGCCTATCAGTCCGGTTATCAAACGTATGAAGAAAAACGGACGGCGCTACAATCGCTCGCACAAAGCGAGCAAGAACTCGCCCAACGGATCGACTTGTTATCGTTTCAGACCGAAGAGATCGAGGGCGCAAAACTTCGAGCACATGAGGAAGATGAGTTACTCGTCGAGCGGAATCGTCTTGCGAACTTCGAGAAGTTATATGCGTCGTTGAAGACAGCCTATGACGCCTTACACGATGAGATGCGCGGCATCGATTCCGTTGGAGACGCGATGCGTGAACTACAACAAGCATCAAGCATCGACGAACAGTTTTCTCAGCAAAGTGACGCGATCGCAAGCGCCTTTTATGGACTAGAAGAAGTCGGTTATGCCATTCGAGATCAACTCGAAACACTTGAGTTCGATTCCAATCGACTCGATGAGATCGAACAACGTTTGTCCGTCTTCCAACAGCTGAAACGAAAATACGGGGCGACGATTGAGGAAGTCATTGCTTACGGTGAGAAAATTCGGATTGAACTTGATACGATGACAAATCGAGATGAACGAATTGAACGCTTAAAAACCGAAGTCGAACAGCTCGAAAGCGAATTGTTTGAAATTGGAGGTCGACTCTCACAACAGCGTCGCAAAGCGGCAGTTCAATTAAGTGAAGCGATTCATTTGGAATTGCGTGAGCTTTACATGGAGAAGGCGCGGTTTGAAATTCGTTTTCTTCAAGACGGAAAGACACCGATGCTACGCAAGAACGGGATCGATCATGTGGAATTCTTCATCATGACGAATGCGGGAGAGCCATTCAAGTCACTCGGAAAAGTTGCGTCGGGCGGGGAGTTATCTCGTATCATGCTCGGACTGAAGTCAATCTTCTCGCGCTCGGTCGGAGTCGCCTCAATCATATTCGATGAAGTCGATACGGGTGTCTCGGGTCGTGTTGCACAAGCGATGGCTGAAAAAATCTATCGTTTGTCGGTAGACGGACAAGTGCTTTGTATTACGCACTTACCACAAGTCGCTTCGATGGCGGATCAACATCTCTATATTCGAAAGATTGAGGAGACGGATCGTACGACGACCCAAGTCAACGTCTTGTCTCAAGCAGATCGAGGGAACGAACTTGGACGGATGATTTCCGGTGCCCATATGACAGATTTGACATTACGGCATGCCGAGGAATTGATGGATCAGGCGAAGACGATGAAAGAATCGCTTAAAAATGGGGTGTAAGGATTGATTAAAGTCGGGATAGCAGATGATAATCGCGAAATGGTCGAACTGATTCGCCAGCATATCTCTGCGCAAGAAGACATGGAAGTCGTTTGCGTCGCCTACAATGGGGAGAGTTGTCTCGAACGCATGAAAGAACATGAGGTGGATGTATTGCTCCTCGACATCATCATGCCTCATTTAGATGGGCTTGGTGTGCTCGAAGAATTGATGAAGAAAAAGAAGAATCCTGCTGTCATCATGTTGAGTGCTTTCGGTAAGGACGAGGTTTCACAACAGGCGGTCACCCTTGGTGCATCATACTTCTTACTTAAACCGTTCAGCATGGATCAGCTCGTTCAAAAAATTCGTCTCGTGACGAATCAAGGACAAGCTCCGGCGATCGAAACGATTGATCTAAAAGTCGGCTCGACGCTTCGAGAAGTGGGAATCGCTCCGCATATCAAAGGGTTTACGTATTTAAAAGACGCTGTCTTAATGGTGCTTGAACGGGAAGATCTACTCGGATTGATCACAAAGGAACTCTATCCGACGATTGCGAAAAAACATCAAACAACAGCCTCTCGCGTCGAACGAGCGATGCGTCATGCCATCAAGTCCGCCTGGAACGAAGGAATGCAGCAACACGAGTTGTTCAACGGTCGGATCGAACAGGAGAAGAGTCCAAAGAACTCGGAATTCATCTCGTATGTATCGAGTCATATGAATCAAGAACAATCCGGTTGAAGCCATATACCGTCTAATTCATAAAAGGCGCCAGACTGAAGACAAAGTGCAGTTTTTCTCTTAACGAGAAAGATTGCACTTTTTTTGTCCATCTCGAATCGCTACGCTTCTTTCCTCTTTCTTTCTGGTAAAAGGAAGTATCTATACAATAAACGGTTTATATTTGATTCTTATTTCGTTCATAGCGAATGATTGTCACTCCGTTATCAAACGTGTGCTGTTCTATGACGTTCCAAGTGAGGGGAACCATTCTTTGATCGGGAAAGAGACGCTTACCGGAACCGATGATGACAGGATAATGGAGCAATCGAAGCTCATCGATCAAATCCGCTTGATAAAGTGTATGAACGAGTTCACTACTGCCCCAGATATGAAACGGTGGGCCAGCCTGTTGTTTCAAAAGCTTTAGTTCAGAAGTCGGATTCTTCAAACAAGTTGTCGGCTGCCAAAGGACAGGTAGTGCATGACGCGTGGCGACATACTTCATGGCATGATCGGCAACCGGCCAGACATCTGAGTGGAGTGGCCAATAACTTGCCCATTGTTCGTAAGTCGCTCGACCGAGCAACAGAGAGCAGTCCTCATGCATCCATCCGCGAATGACTTGACCGATCTCAGGATGTTGAAAAGGAACGGTCCAGCCACCATGTTCGAAATCGTTGCTTACATCCTCCTCCTTTCCACTCGGTGCTTGAACGACACCATCTAAAGATAGATGTTCGAATACGATGATTTTTCGCATATAAGATCTCCTTTCGAATGCACTCTTTCTAGAGCATACCGTAGAGGTCAAAAAAAATAAAAGCGTTTGCAAATAAATATTGCATAAACTGAAATGTTTGTTATAATAAAGGTACCAAATGATTTGGCAAGACGTCAGATGAACGTCGAGTCGGCGAGGACTCCGGAAATCCCGTTGATGAATATCATCTCAGAACGCCAACTGTAAATGGCTCAAGAATGCCGGACGACATTCTCTTGGTAGAAGTCGTACCAAGGTATCTTGTTCATTCTAGATGGGAAATCTCGAATGAATGGGAGCTTCCATGATTTCGAAGCTAGGGAAAAGTGGAAGGTAACGGATCGTCTAAGATGAAAAGTACAGTTCGTGAAAAGGAGTGTTGTCTAGCAGTGATTGTTAGCAACCGAATGTTTGACTGCTTCAAGCGGATGACATTACGCTCCACCTAGGTCCCGAGTACAGTCAGATGATGGAACTGAAATACCATTCTATCGTTAGCTCGATAGCCAGATCTGATTTCTTTCCACCTCTTCATTAAGAGGAACACCTAAGGTTTTGGAGTACACGAATAGTTCTAACTATGAGAGGAGTTCATCCGTAAGTGAAACCAATTTTATACGAGTAAAAGGTCCCGCGCTTGAAATGAGTTCAAGAGATGGGGACCTTTTTCTGTGTTTATTTATTTTTTTTGATAGCGGTCGGAGACTTTTCCACGTTTTCGATCGCGATAAAAGACATATCCTGCGACAAATCCAATACCACCCATCGCAAGAATCAACCCAACAAGACCTTGCAATACATATACGTAAGCCGCATCGCCTAAGTATTTAAACGGCACTTGCGCAATTAGAAAGACACTGTCGCGCATGAGCTTAATACCAATCGCGCCGATGATGCCGGGGATTAATAATGAGAGCAAACCAATGATACGCATAGGACGCCACTCCTTTCCAAGCGTATTGTATCAAAAAATCGACCGTTCTGCGAATCGGGTTTGCTTCCCTTTTTTATTCCGAGTAGGATAGAAATGTAAGCAGTTTCAAAGGGGGAATTTATATGCATCATCTACTCGTCGTCGGAGCAGGTCAAGGGGGAACAGAGGTCTTGCACGCATTTCAACGTTCACCACTATTAACGGTCATCGGTCTTGTTGATCCAAACATGGAGGCGCCTGGGGTAGCGCTTGCACGGCGCGCGGACATCCGGATCGAAACGAACTGGTCAGCATTCGAAGGAGCAGACGTCGATTTCATCATTGACGCTACGGGAGAAAGTGGCGTACTCGAACAATTAATCCATGATTTTCCGGGAGCGGCGGTCTTACCGGGTGAATTCGTCAGAGTGTTACTTGAGCGTCTGACTGAAAAAGAGAAAATGCTCGAAGCAATCATTCATTGTACGAGCGAAGCGATTTCCGTCGCCGATCAAGACGGACAGACGATGCTGATCAATCCGGCGTATACACGAATGACCGGTTTCACAGAACGAGATGTCGTCGGAAAACCGGCTAGCGCCGATATCGGGATGCAGGAATCCGTTCATTTGAAAGTCTTGAATACAGGCGAGAACGTGCGAGATGTTCGGATGAAGATCGGACAAGATCAACGCGATATCATCGTCAACGCAGCACCTGTCATCGTCGATGGACAAGTCCGCGGTTCCGTTGGGGTCATTCGAGATATTTCGGAAATGAAGGCTCTAGCAAAAGAATTAAAGGCAGCGCGACAAAAAATCCGGACACTCGAAGCTAAATATACATTCGATGATATCATCGCTGAGAGTGAAGCAATGCGCTTCGTCGTCGATCAAGCGAAGCTTGCGGCAACGATGCCAGTCAACGTCTTGATTCGCGGTGAATCCGGAACCGGCAAAGAACTGTTCGCACATGCGATCCATGCAGCGAGCGAACGTAAATACGAACAATTCGTCCGTGTCAATTGTGCGGCGATTGCACCGACGTTACTCGAAAGTGAACTATTCGGTTACGAGGAAGGAGCATTTTCAGGAGCACGGCGTGGCGGCAAGAGGGGATACTTCGAAGAAGCACACGGAGGGTCGCTGTTTTTAGATGAGATCGGCGAGCTGCCACTCGATGTCCAAGCCAAACTGTTACGGGTGCTACAGGAGAATGAAGTCGTTCGTGTCGGTGGAACAAAGGCAATTCCAGTCGATGTCCGGATCATCGCGGCGACGAATGCGAATCTAGAGCAAAAAATCATCATGAATGAGTTCCGAGAGGATCTCTACTACCGGATCAATCGTTTACCGATTCACATACCGGCACTACGTGAGAGACCGGATGATATCGTACCATTGACCTTACATTTACTCCGTAAATTGAATCAAAGTTATGGACGATCGGTCGGACGGATATCGGATGATGTACTCGAAGCAATGAAGAAGCAACCGTGGAAAGGAAACGTCCGTGAACTTGAGAATGTCATCGGACGCGCGTTGATTTTTACGGATAAAACAGAAACGGTCTTACGAAAAGGACATCTTCAACTTGTCGTGCCACAAACAACAAAAGTCACGACGAGACAGAAAAAGGAAATCAAACATTTATCCGACGAGATGTCTCACGTCGAAGAACGGTTGATCCGGGAAGCGCTTACTGCTTTTAACGGCAACAAAACAGAAGCCGCAAAACAACTTGGGATTTCTCTCCGGGCACTTTATTACAAAGTGGAACGATTTAACATTTATTCATGAAGCGCAAATTTTTGCGTGCAATATATTGCAAAAAATGCAAAAGCGTGCAAAATTAAAGACGTTCTTGCTTATCCTACCGTCTCTTTTGAATTGGCACGAAAATTGCTATTACTATTTATGTATGACAGGTAAGGGGGGAATACAGTGAGATTCAGTGAAATGGTCGAGCAAGCAGCTCGACTCGAGGATTCCGTCGTTGCGATTGCAGCTGCGGATGACGAAGAAGTGATGGATGCTGTCGCATTAGCAATTGAAAACGATTTAGCGCGTTTTCATTTGTTCGGGGATGCGACACGGATTCAGCAGATGATTCAAAAACGGACATTACGAGAGTCGCAGTTCGTGATCACTCACACCTCTACATCGCAAGAAGCGGCAGAGCGTGCCGCTCATGCCGTTCGTAAAGGGGATGCGAGCGTCTTGATGAAAGGTCTTGTTCCGACAGCGATGTTCATGAAAGCTGTCTTGAACAAAGAAACGGGTCTGCGTTCTGGAAATGTCCTGTCGCATGTCGCGTTGTTCGAAGTGCCAGGGCGTGAATCAGCGATCGGATTGACCGATGCAGCGATTCATATCCAACCGTCACTCGAAGATAAGGTAAAAATTATCGAAAACGGTGTCTCCGCCTTACGAGCGCTTGGATACGGATTACCGAAAGTCGCAGTCTTAGCAGCCGTCGAAGTCGTCAATCCGACGATGCAGGCAACGATAGACGCTGCCCTACTGACGCAAATGAACCGACGTGGTCAAATCAAGGATTGCCTTGTAGACGGACCACTCGCGCTCGACAATGCCGTGAATCTCGTCGCTGCCCAGCAAAAAGGCTTGACGGGAGACGTAGCAGGGCAGGCGGATTTACTCGTCGTTCCGCAAATCGAAGTTGGGAACGTTATCTACAAATCGCTCATGTATTTCGCACATGCCTCGGTGGCGGCGATTCTCGTCGGAGCGCGTGCTCCAGTTGTATTGACAAGCCGCGCCGATACAGCAGAAGCAAAAATGTACTCACTAGCCTTTGCGCTATTAAATGCTCAACAGACGAAAAAAGTAAAACAAACAATCTGAGGAGGAACTTAAAATGGTCGAAACAAATGTAGAATCACGCTTCAGTATCTTTGAAACAATGGAGATGGAAGATTACGAACAAGTTGTTTTTTGCCACGATAAAGTATCTGGATTAAAAGCAATCATCGCGATTCATGACACGACACTCGGACCGGCACTCGGTGGACTTCGTATGTGGAATTATGCATCAGATGAAGAAGCATTGATTGATGCGCTTCGTTTATCAAAAGGGATGACGTATAAAAATGCAGCCGCTGGTTTGAACCTTGGTGGTGGCAAAGCTGTCATCATCGGCGATGCGAAGACACAAAAATCAGAAGCACTCTTCCGGGCATTCGGACGTTACGTCCAGTCACTGAACGGTCGTTATATTACAGCAGAAGATGTCAATACGACGGTTGCAGACATGGATTACATCCATATGGAGACGGACTTCGTCACTGGTGTCAGCCCAGCATTTGGATCAAGTGGTAACCCATCACCAGTTACGGCATACGGTGTCTACCGTGGTATGAAAGCAGCGGCAAAAGAAGTGTACGGAACAGATTCACTTGGTGGAAAAACGATTGCGATCCAAGGTGTCGGTAACGTTGCCTTCAATCTATGCCGTCATTTGCATGAAGAAGGGGCGAAACTGATCGTCACGGACATCAATCAAGAAGCACTGCAACGTGCAGAAGAAGCATTCGGTGCCTTGATCGTCGCACCAGAAGACATTTATAGCGTCGAAGCGGACATCTTTGCGCCATGTGCCCTCGGTGCGACATTAAACGACGAGACAATTCCACAATTGAAAGTCAAAATCATCGCTGGTGCGGCAAATAACCAACTTAAAGAAGACCGTCACGGTGACATGCTCGAAGAACGCGATATCTTATATGTACCAGACTTCGTCATCAATGCGGGTGGTGTCATCAACGTTGCCGATGAACTCGACGGATACAACCGTGATCGTGCCATGAAAAAAGTCGAACTCGTCTACGATGCGGTCACGAAAGTATTCGAAATCGCAAAACGCGATCATTTACCGACATATCGTGCTGCTGAGAAAATGGCAGAAGAGCGTATCGCAACGATGCGTAGTGCCCGCAGCCAATTCTTACGTCGTGATAAAAACATTCTAGGATCACGCGGCTGATCAGAGGAGGATATCCATGAGCGAACGTATTTTGACGATCAATCCCGGTTCAACTTCGACGAAGATCGGTATCTTCGAAGGACCAAACCCGGTGTTCATGAAGACGTTACGCCATCCAGCGGAAGCGGTCAGAGGACCGCTTCCAGCGCAGCTGGAGATGCGTCGTCACGTAGTACTCGAAGTGTTAGCTGAAGAGCAGATTGATTTGAAAGCGCTTACTGCAGTCGTTGGGCGTGGTGGGTTACTCCGACCGCTTGTCAGCGGTACGTATGCAGTCAACAAAGAAATGCGAGAAGACTTACTCAGCGGTATTTTTGGCGTTCATGCATCGAACCTCGGTGGACTCCTTGCGGATGAGATTGCTCGGACACTCGACATCCCATCATTCATCGTTGATCCGGTCGTCGTTGACGAACTAGAACCGATTGCACGTATTACAGGCTTACCTGAACTTGAACGAAAAAGTATTTTCCATGCCTTGAATCAGAAAGCTGTTGCGAAACGGTACGCGAAGGAAATCGGACGTCCATATGAGGAACTACGCCTGATCATCGCTCACATGGGTGGCGGCATTACAGTCGGCGTACACCATGAGGGGCGTGTTATCGATGTCAACAATGGACTCGATGGAGAAGGACCGTTTTCACCAGAACGAAGCGGGTCGCTACCTGTTGGTCAACTAGTAGAACTATGTTATAGTACCAAGTATAAACTTGAAGAGATGAAGCGTCTGGTCGTTGGGTCAGGCGGACTTGTTGCGCACTTAGGTACGTTTGACGCGGTTGAGATCGAGCGCCGGATTGAAGAAGGCGATGAAAAAGCGGCATTGTTATATGACGCGATGGCGTACCGGATCGCGAAAGAAATCGCTGGTCAAAGTGCTGTCTTGTTCGGTCAGATCGACGCGATCATTCTAACAGGCGGACTTGCTTATAGTGATCGGTTGACGCGTGTGATCGAAGAACGCGTCGCCCATCTTGGTCAAGTCGTGCGTAGTCCTGGTGAAGATGAGTTGCAGGCGCTCGCAGAAGGAGTGTTGCGTGTCTTACGTGGGGAAGAGGAAGTTAAGGAATATGGAGGCGAACCAACATGGCTAGAGAATTCGACGTCGTTGTCCTAGGTGGCGGACCCGGTGGATATGTCGCCGCGATCCGTGCAGCACAAGCCGGGAAGTCGGTAGCAATCGTAGAACAAGGAAAATTAGGCGGGACATGCTTACATCGTGGCTGCATCCCCTCTAAAGCCTTTTTGAAATCAGCAGCAGTCTATCAGACGGTCAAACACGCTACTACATATGGCGTGGACGTACCGGAATCGTTTTTACGATTCGAACAGGTCAAACAACGTAAACAAGAGATCGTAGATGGATTAGAGGCAGGCATTCAGCATCTGATGAAAAAAGGAAAGATTGAAGTCTTTCATGGTCGGGGTTCGATTCTTGGACCAAGTATCTTTTCACCGATGCCGGGAACAATCAGCGTTGAGCCGGAAGAAGGCGAAGGCGAGTTGATCCTTCCGCGTCAATTGATCGTCGCGACAGGGTCGCGTCCACGTCCATTGAACGGACTCGCTTTTGATTCAGAGTATGTCCTCAGCTCGGATGATGCACTCGATATGGCAGATTTGCCAAAATCAATCGTCATCATCGGCGGCGGCGTCATCGGTGTCGAATGGGCATCGATGTTGACGGATTTTGACGTCGCAGTAACGGTCGTTGAATTCAGCGACCGGATTTTACCGACAGAAGATGCGGCAGTCAGTCGTGAAGTCGCCCGCCAACTAAAAAAGCGGGGCGTCAAGATTCATACGGGCGCAGCTGCACAAAGTGATACGTTCCGTATGTCAGAAGACGGCGTATCGATCGCGATCGACCGTAACGGAGAACAGACGACGCTTGAAGCGGATAAGTTGCTCGTCGCCATCGGTCGGATGGCGAATGTCGAAGGTATCGGAATCGAAAACACGAATATCGTCGTCGAAAATGGCTTCATCCAAGTGGATGACCATTTCCGGACGAAGGATCAACATATCTATGCAATCGGTGATGTCATCGGTCGCTTGCAACTCGCGCACGTCGCGTCAGCAGAAGGCGTCAAAGCAGTCGAGGCGATCGTAAACGGATCGACGACACCACTTGAATATGCGTTCGTACCACGTTGTATCTACAGCGTACCGGAAGCGGCATCGGTCGGTTTAACGGAAGACGAAGCGAAACGTGCCGGAATGGACGTTAAGGTCGGGAGCTTCTCGTTCAATGGGTTAGGAAAAGCGCGGATTGAAGGAGAAGCAGCAGGCTTCATCAAGCTCGTATCGGATGCGAAGACAGATGATCTCGTCGGCGTTCACATCGTCGGACCAAAAGCAACGGAACTGATTAGTGAAGGTGGGTTAGCGCTCGTACTCAATGCAACGGCATGGGAAGTTGGACAGCTCGTGCATCCGCACCCGGCCTTATCTGAAGCATTTGGAGAAGCAGCACTTGCAGTCGACGGACTTGCGGTTCACGCCTAAGGAGGAATTACGGATGGAAAAGATAGAATTCAAAGAATTGGTAGAACTCGGATTAACGGAACAAGACGCGATTCACATGTTCGAAACGATGGTCCGTGCGCGGAAAATCGATGAACGGATGTGGAAGTTGAACCGAGCAGGTAAAATTCCCTTCCTCGTCTCGTGTCAAGGACAAGAAGCGGCTCAAGTCGGTGCAGCGTTCGCACTCGAAAAAGGAACAGATTACATTTTGCCGTATTACCGTGATTTAGGTGTCGTCTTGCACTTCGGTCAAACGTCACGCGATATCATGCTATCGGCATTCGCCAAAGCAGAAGATCCGAACTCAGGTGGTCGCCAAATGCCAGGACACTACGGTTCACGTGCCTTGAACATCGTGACAGGTTCAAGTCCGGTTACGACGCAAGTACCACATGCTGTTGGAATTGCACTGGCTGCGAAGATGCGTAAGGAGCCACTCGTTGCTTACGTCTCGTTCGGTGAAGGTTCTTCAAACCAAGGTGATTTCCATGAAGGAGCAAACTTTGCCGGAATTCATAAGCTTCCTGTCATCTTGTTCTGTGAAAACAATAAATACGCGATTTCGACACCACTTTCGAAACAGCTGTCAGCGAAACACGTTGCTGACCGGGCGATTGGCTATGGTATGCCAGGATATACAGTGGACGGTATTGATCCACTTGCTGTCTTCAAAGTCGTCAAAGAAGCACGCGAACGTGGATTACGGGGAGAAGGTCCAACCTTAATCGAAGTTGAAGTCGAACGTCTCGTGCCACACTCATCCGATGATGACGATAAATCATACCGTTCTGCTGAAGAACTCGAGGCCTTAAAAGCGCGTGACGGAATCAAACTCTTCCGTGCGCGTCTGATTGAAATGGGTGTCTTGACGGAAGAAACAGCGACTGAAATCGAACAAGCGATGGAGAAAGAAGTCGATGAAGCAACGGCGTATGCTGAAGCAGCGGCTTACGATGCGCCAGAAAATGCATTACGTTACGTGTACGACGAGGAGGAAACAAAATGACGACGTTAAGTTTAATCGAAGCGATCAATAGTGCAATCAAAGAAGAGATGGAGCGCGACGAGTCCGTCTTCATCCTCGGCGAAGATGTCGGTGTCCGTGGTGGTGTTTTCCGGGCGACACAAGGGTTGCTTGAACAATTCGGAGAAGAACGTGTCATCGATGCACCGCTCGCTGAGAGTGCGATTGCTGGTGTCGGAATCGGAGCTGCGATGTACGGTATGCGTCCAATTGCTGAAATGCAATTCGCTGATTTCATCATGCCAGCGGTCAACCAAATCGTCAGTGAAGCAGCAAAGATTCGATACCGTTCGAACAATGACTGGACGTGTCCAATCGTTATCCGCGCACCGTTCGGTGGTGGTATTCACGGGGCGCTCTATCATTCCCAATCGGTCGAGGCGATGTTCAACTCGACGCCAGGTCTGAAGATCGTCATCCCGTCTAATCCATACGATGCGAAAGGATTGCTAAAGGCAGCGATTCGTTCGAATGACCCGGTCTTATTCTTCGAGCATAAACGGGGCTATCGTCTATTGAAGGGAGATGTCCCTGAAGGCGATTATACGGTTGAAATCGGTAAAGCAGACGTCAAGCGTGAGGGCGAAGACGTGACGATTATTACCTACGGACTGTGTGTCCATATGGCACTCGAGGCGGCAACACGTCTTGAAAAAGACGGAATCGATGTTCACATCCTTGACTTGCGGACTGTTTATCCAATCGACCGCGAAGCAGTCGTCGAAGCAGCGAAAAAGACGGGGAAAGTCTTGCTCGTCACGGAAGATAATAAAGAAGGTAGCGTCATGAGTGAAGTATCGGCGATCATTGCAGAAGAAGCCTTGTTCGATCTTGATGCACCAATCGAACGACTCTGTGGTCCAGACGTACCAGCGATGCCATACGCTCCGACGATGGAGAAGTTCTTCAACATCTCAAGTGAGAAAATTGAAGATAAAATCCGGACGTTACACGCATACTAAGGGGGAACTGACCGATGAAGACTGAAACACTTACGATGCCACAACTCGGGGAAAGCGTTACTGAAGGAACGATTTCGATGTGGCTGGTCAAACCAGGTGACACTGTCAAAAAATATGATCCGATTGCAGAAGTCATTACTGATAAAGTAACGGCAGAAGTCCCATCTTCGTTTGATGGTGTGATCGAAAAACTTCTTGCAGAAGAAGGCGATACGTTGCAAGTCGGTGACGCAATCGTCACGATGCAAGTCAACGGGGGGGCAACGGAAGTCGCTGCGACTGAACAAGAAGTACCGGCTGTCGAAGAGACAACGACGGCTGATACTTCGATGAAAAAGCGCTATTCACCAGCAGTCTTGAAACTATCGGGTGAGCATGGCATCGATCTCGAACAAGTGACGGGTACAGGAGCGGGCGGCCGGATTACCCGGAAAGATTTGTTGAAACTGATTGAGTCCGGCGCTATTCCTACACCACAAACAACTGAACCAAAACCGGAAGCGAAAACGGCTCCGGTAGCGCCTCCAACAGAAGCACCATCCGCACCAAAACGTCCGGTCAGCGCACCACAAGCGACTGAAGCAGGCGACATCGAGATTCCAACTGCCGGCGTACGTCAAGCAATCGCTTCGAACATGGTTCGCGCGAAACACGAAGCGCCACACGCCTGGTTGATGATTGAAGTCGATGTCACGAACTTGGTCGAAGCACGTAATCGTCATAAAGATGCGTTCTTCAAACAAGAAGGGGTCAAATTGACGTTCTTGCCGTTCTTCATGAAGGCGACGGTCGAAGGATTGAAGAAACATCCGATCATGAACTCGACATGGGCGGGAGATAAGATCATTCAAAAGAAAGCGATCAATCTATCACTTGCTGTTGCAACGCAGGACGCTCTGTTCGTACCGGTCGTCAAGAATGCGGATGAACTAAGCATCAAAGGGATCGCACGCGCGATCGATGACTTTGGTAAACGTGCACAAGCAGGCACGCTATCATCTGCAGAGATGCAAGGTGGGACGTTTACAGTCAACAACACAGGATCGTTCGGATCGATTCAATCGGCACCGATCCTCAACTTCCCGCAAGCAGCGATTCTATCCGTTGAATCAATCGTTAAACGTCCAGTTTGGGTGAACGGCATGTTCGCAGCACGTGACATGGTCAACCTCTGTATGTCGATTGACCATCGGGTGCTCGACGGACTCGTCGCCGGACAGTTCCTACAAACCGTCAAACAAGCGCTCGAATCCATCGATCCAAACCAACTTTCCTTATACTGAGATTTTCCAGTTGACAGGGAAGTAGAAGCATCGTAATATAAGAAACAATTCAACACACGATAGCAAAGACGAAGAGAAGTAACTTGTGAAACGATTTAAGAGAGCTGATGGGTGGTGTGAATCAGTATCGGGTAACAAGCGAATGGCCTTCCGAGCTTCAGACCGAATCCTTTAAGTGGGTAGTAGGCTCTGACGGGTTCCTCCCGTTATTGGGGTCGACGAATCAGGACAATGGTCCGGTTCGTTTCAAAGGGGACGATGTCAGCATCGTCAACGAAGGTGGTACCGCGGGTCTTCCCGTCCTTCATGTTCTACATGAATGGGCGAGAAGACCCTTTTCGTATACAATTGAATCGAATAAATCGTAGAGTGAGTTAAGTAGCGAGGCAACATCGGCGTTTCAGAGAGCGGAAGAATGGTGCGACTTCCGTACGGCGAGGTTTCGTGAATGGTCTCATGAGAGCGTGGCTGAACGAAGAAGTAGGTCACGACGGATGCCCCCGTTATCGTAGGCTATGATGTCTCTTATTTAGACGCATCAGACAGAGTGGGGACGGTCGAACCGTTCCAATCGAGAGGTGGCACCGCGAGATAATCGTCCTCCATGCAGCATACGCTGTGTGGGGGACTTTTTTTATATTCCAGGAGGCGAACAGGGATGGTTCAGACAGACACACTTATCATTGAACAACTTGAACTAAACGGCGACGAGATGACGCCGATCATGATTTTCCAACAACTGAGTGGAACACAGAAATGCTTGCTTGAAAGCTCCGCCCATACGGATCATGGACGGTATTCAATCATCGGTGTCGATCCGGTGGAAATGATCCGCGCAGAAGGACGAACCGTGACACGGGAACAGTTGAAGACAGGTCGATTGACACAAGAAACAGGTGATCCAGTACGGCTGATGCAACAAATGATCCTCCGGAATGGCGTCGAAGAAGATCTTCCGTTTTTAGCAGGCGGGATCGGATATGTCGGATACGATATGATGCGGGCGTATGAGACACTCGGAACGATTCCGAAACGAACGCGCCAACTACCGGATGCGCTGCTCGCCGTCTACGACCAAATCATCCTGTTCGATCATCTCGAGCATCGTGTTCATTTGATTCAAACGTCACTTGGTGGCATCACTGATCGTGACGTCTTACGTCAACGTTTAGCAGAACGAAAAGCGCAACTCGAGCAACCGCGAGAACGAACGGATATCGAGCGACCACTCCGGGATGTCATCTATGAACCATTGATGGATCAAGAGACGTTTGAAGGGCTCGTTGAGCAAGCGAAGACACATATTCGCCAAGGAGACGTCTTCCAACTGGTTCTCTCGCAACGACTTGATGCGACGTTTACGGGTGACCCGTTCCAGTTTTACCGGAAGCTCCGCAAGGATAATCCGAGTCCCTATCTCTTTTATATCGACTTAGGCGAAGCAATCGTACTTGGGGCTTCTCCTGAAAGTCTCGTCCAAGTCAAAGGGAATCGAGTGACGACGAATCCGATTGCCGGTACACGTCGCCGTGGGAAGACGAAAGCGGAGGACGAACGGCTGGCAGAAGAGTTGCTTCACGATGAGAAGGAACGGGCAGAGCACCGGATGCTCGTCGATCTTGGACGCAACGACTTAGGACGGATTTGTCAGATTGGTACCGTCGAAGTGACACGCTTCATGCAAATCGAACGATTCAAAAACGTAATGCACCTCGTCTCCGTCGTTGAAGGGACGTTAGCAGACGGGAAGACCGGAGCAGACGCACTTGTCTCTTGTCTACCGGCTGGGACGGTCACAGGAGCTCCGAAAATTCGAGCGATGCAGTTGATTGACCAGTACGAACAGGTCAAACGAGAAGTATACGCTGGAGCTGTTGGCTATTTCGACATTCGGGGGAATATGGATTTTGCCCTCGCTATCCGGACGATGGTCATCAAAGATGGTGTCGCTTCTGTTCAAGCAGGGGCTGGTATCGTCTACGACTCGATTCCACGCCTTGAGTACCAGGAGACGTTACACAAAGCGAAATCACTACTGGAGGTTTGGAAATGATCGTCCTGATTGATAACTATGATTCCTTTACCTATAACTTATACCAATACGCATCCGTTTATACGGCCGTCCACGTCATTCGAAACGATGCGGTTAGCATCGAAGAGCTCCGCGAGATGAAACCGGACGGTATCATCCTCTCACCCGGTCCCGGTCGCCCGGCTGATGCTGGCATCTGCATCGATCTAATTCGTCAATTATCGGGTCAAGTACCAATTCTCGGTGTCTGCCTCGGACATCAGGCAATCGGCGAAGCATTCGGAGGACGCATCGTTGAAGCACCGGTCATCATGCACGGGAAGACATCGATGATCCGACAATCGGGACAACTCTTCGACGAAATGACAGGAACGTTAGAGGTCATGCGCTATCATTCGCTGATCGTCGCTCGAAACGACTTACCGACGGAGCTCGTCATCACAGCAGAAACGGATGACCGGACGATTATGGCACTCGAGCACCGGACGCATCCGACTTTCGGAATCCAGTTCCATCCTGAATCCGTCGGAACACCACAAGGACAGCAGATGATTAAACGATTCATTGAATTGACGAAGGAGTGACGAACGATGAAAGAGACGTTATTGAAATTAGCAGAAGCAAAACATTTACGATATGAAGAGATGCAACAGGCAGCACGCGAACTGTTTGCAGAAGACGTGACCGATAGCGAAATTGCTGCTTTTCTCGTCGCCTTGAAAGCAAAAGGGGAGACTGCAGAAGAATTAGCTGGTCTCGCTTCAATCATGCGCGAGGTCGCCCTCGACATTCCGGTCACCGGCGATTTCATGGATAACTGCGGCACGGGAGGCGACGGCTCACAATCGTTCAACATCAGTACGACAGCCGCCTTCGTCCTAGCCGGTGCCGGTATGAAAGTCGCGAAGCACGGAAATCGGAGTGTCTCGAGTAAAACGGGCAGCGCTGATGTGCTCGAAGCACTCGGGGTGTCACTTGATGCGACACCAGAACGTTTAGCAGAACAGCTCGAGTCGAACGGAATCGCCTTCTTGTTTGCGCAACGGATGCACCCACGCGTCAAGCAAATCATGAAGGTTCGACGCGATCTGCGGATTCCAACGATCTTTAACTTGATCGGTCCGTTGACGAATCCGGTCCCACTCAAGACACAACTATTAGGAATTTACCGGGAGGATATGCTCGAGACGATGGCGTTGACTTTACATCGACTCGGTCGGAAGCGGGCAATCGTCTTGCATGGTGCGAATGGAATGGATGAAGCATCCCTTGCCGGAACGAACCAACTCGTCTTACTTGACAAAGGTGAGCTGATCCGCTTCAGTCTTCACCCGGAGGAAGTCGGACTGAAGACCGCACCGCTTGAAGCGATCCGTGGAGGTAGTGCACAAGAGAATGCGACGATTTTACTGCAAGTCCTTGGTGGCGAGCATGGTGCTTATCGCGACACGGTCCTACTCAATGCCGGAATTGCACTCTTTGCAGCAAATCGAGCGAAGACGATTGAGGAAGGGATTGCTTTAGCAGCAGATAGCATCGATTCAGGACGAGCGATGGAACGATTGAACCAATTACGACAAATGACACGGGAGGAAGCAATCGGATGAATATCTTAGATCGCATCATCGAAACAAAACGAGCAGAAGTCCTGCAATTGAAATTAACTGGCGTCGAACGGATCGACCGGGAGGCATTGAAGCCGTCGATCAAGCAACGACTATCGGGAGCGGAGTTATCCGTCATCGCGGAAATCAAACGAGCGTCGCCATCAAAAGGTGCCATCGCACTCGACGTCGATGTCGTCACTCAGGCAAAACAATATGAAGCGAGTGGGGCGACCGTCATCTCTGTCTTGACGGACGAGACGTACTTCAAAGGATCGATGGACGATTTAGCGGCAGTCGCTGCAGCGGTCGACATCCCCGTCCTCTGTAAGGATTTCATGATCGACCGGGTTCAGATCGACCGGGCAAAAGCACATGGAGCACGGTTGATTCTCTTGATCGTCGCCGCTCTCGAACAAGAGACGCTTGCTGACTTGTATGCGTATGCTTACGCGGAAGGACTTGAGGTCTTAGTCGAAGTCCATGACGAAGAGGAATTACGCCGAGCAGAGGCGATCGGTGCGCAAATCATCGGCATCAACAACCGGAACTTGAAGAAGTTCGAAGTTGATTTACAGACATCGGTCGGATTACTCGAACAGCAACAACCGGACGTCCGGTACATCAGTGAGAGTGGTATCAAGACGGTCGAGGAAGCACAGCGATTACATGCTGCCGGTGCAGACGGGATCCTCGTCGGCGAGACATTGATGCGGGCAGACGATCCGCAAGTCTTCATCCGAGAAGTGAGTGGCATGCGCGTATGACACGGATTAAATTCTGTGGTCTCCGAGAAAGCGAACATGTCGAAGCGGCAGTTCGCTTAGCGGACTACATCGGCTTCGTCTTTGCTAAAAGTAAACGACAGGTCACGCTGGAAGAGGCAGCACGTCTTAGACGCGACATTCCGAGTGCAATCCAGGTCGTCGGTGTCTTCGTCTCCCCGACTTACCAGCAGGTGACCGACGCGGTCGAACAAGTCGCGCTAGATCTCGTTCAAATTCACGGGATCATCCCGGATGGCAAGCTGCCGGTTCCCGTCATTCAAGCGATTCCCGTGACGGACATCACGGAAGTAGAGCAACAGACGGATTATTTGCTCGTTGACGCACCGGTTGCTGGAAGTGGCGAGACATTCGACTGGTCACGAGACATTCAAGCCGATCGACCACTGTTCATTGCCGGTGGCTTGACAGCAGGAAACGTCGGAGGAGCAATCAAACGATATCACCCGTTCGCCGTCGATGTCTCAAGTGGCATCGAGACGGATGGACGGAAAGATCCCATCAAAATGCAGGCATTCGCAGATGCCGTAAAGGAGAGAGAAGTATGAGCTACGCACAACCGGATACACTCGGACAATACGGTAAATACGGAGGACGCTACATCCCGGAAACATTGATGCACGCGGTGATCGAACTCGAAGAAGCTTACGCAACGGTAATAGAAGATCCAGCGTTTCAAGCGCGGATGGACGAATTGCTGAAAGAATACGTCGGACGTGAAACACCACTTTATTTTGCCGAACATTTGACGCAAACGATCGGTGGCGCAAAGATCTATTTGAAACGAGAAGACTTGAACCATACCGGTGCCCATAAAATCAACAATACGATCGGTCAAGCGTTACTGGCTGAACGGATGGGGAAACGAAAAATCGTTGCTGAGACAGGGGCAGGACAACACGGTGTCGCGACAGCGACGGTCTGTGCCTTACTCGATCTCGAATGTGTCATCTTCATGGGAGAAGAGGACGTCCGTCGTCAAGAATTGAACGTCTTCCGGATGGAGTTACTTGGAGCAACCGTCATCCCAGTCACACAAGGCAGTCGGACACTCAAAGATGCCGTCAATGAAGCACTCCGCTACTGGGTCAAACATGTCGAAGACACGCATTACTTGATGGGTTCTGTTCTCGGACCACACCCATTCCCGCAACTCGTCCGTGATTTCCAAGCAGTCATCGGAAAAGAGACACGACGCCAAATCATCGAAAAAGAGGGGCGTCTACCGGAGGCGATCGTCGCTTGTGTCGGCGGCGGTAGTAATGCGATCGGGATGTTCCACCCGTTCATCGATGATACAGATGTAAAATTGTATGGCATTGAAGCGGCGGGCAGCGGAATCGACACAGAGAAACACGCAGCGACGATGACAAAAGGAGAGGTTGGTGTCTTGCACGGATCGATGATGTATCTTTTACAGGATGCACACGGTCAAGTACAAGAAGCGCACTCGATCTCAGCAGGACTTGACTATCCGGGCGTCGGACCCGAGCATAGTTTGCTCAAAGATATCGGTCGTGTTCAGTATGAAGCGGTGACCGACGAACAAGCACTCGAAGCACTACAGCTGTTGAGCCGCAAGGAGGGAATCATCCCGGCACTCGAGTCGGCACACGCGATTGCCTATGCGACTCAACTCGCTGCAGAGATGGACAAGGAAGAGATTCTCGTTATCTGCTTATCAGGACGTGGCGATAAAGACGTCGTCACTGTCAGAAACGCACTAAAGGGGGAAGAATGATGCGATTAGAAACAGCGATTCGTAACGTTACAAGTAAGGGCGAAAAAGCCTTCATCCCGTACGTCATGGGGGGAGATGGAGGGATTGATCGCCTTCCGGAAATCTTAGCGTTTCTCGCTGAATCCGGAGCGACAGCGATTGAAGTCGGCGTTCCGTTTTCGGATCCCGTTGCTGACGGTCCAGTCATTCAAGAAGCGGGACTCCGGGCACTAGAAGCGAACGTCGGACTGAAGGATGTTCTTGAGGCGGTTCGCGTTGCCCGTCAGACCGTCGATGTTCCAATCGTCTTGATGACGTACTTAAACCCGATTTTCCGTTATGGATTAACAGCGTTTTTAGCGACATGTCGCGAAGTCGGGGTTGACGGATTGATCATTCCTGATTTACCACTTGAACAGAGTGAACAGTTCTTCGAACGAGAGGACAAGTCGGATATCGCGCTCGTTCAACTCGTCTCCTTGACGAGTCCAATGGAACGGATTCAAAAGATTGCCGATAAAAGCGAAGGGTTCCTTTATGCCGTTACGGTTAACGGGACGACTGGCGGACAGACGACGTTTGATAAGACACTTGAAGAACATTTAGCAAATGTCGCAGCCCATAGCCCGGTACCGGTACTTGCCGGGTTCGGAATCAGTACACCGGAACACGTCAAACAATTGAGTCGACCAGTCGCGGGTGTCATCGTCGGCAGTAAGATCGTCGACTTACTCCATCAAAACAATCGAGAAACGATTCAACAGTTGATGGCAGCACGGCTTGCGGCAACGCCGTCACATTAATGAAAACGAGCAGATGATCATACGATCATCCGCTCTTTTTCGTATAGATGTCACTTTTGAACGAGTGACTTCTGCAAGTTCGTATACAGCGGTTCGAATCCGAGTTCTTCATAAAACGCTGCGGCCCGGTCGTTGACCGTCCAAACGTTTAAGCGAACAGCATCGACCTTTCGTTCGAGTGCGAGTTCTTCTGCCACCTGCATCAACTGGCGACCGATTCCCGATGAACGATGGGAAAAGGTGACACCGACGTCAGTGATGTTCAAGATTTGAACGGGCGTAAACCGGTCGGATGCTGGCGCCGTCCACTTGCCAAACAAGTAACCAATGAGTGTTTCTCCATCGAGCGCTGTCAGACAGAGGTGTTGTTCTGCTTCTATCATCTGACTTAAAGACTCTAGCGTGTATGGTGTCGTTACATCTGGGTGAAAGTGAGGCGACAACCGCTTGTGATGCGCGAAAGTCTCAGCCGTCAGTGTAAGCAGGGCAGGGAGGTCTGAAGTACAGCTAGTGCGGATCATCAAGGGATCACTCCGATCATCGATTTTGTTTGAGTACTTCGGCGACGAGTCCCGACACGTACGGACTGCCACGATCTTCTTTTTCGACTGACTCGATCATGATGGCAACGAGAAGATCTTTTTTGTCGTTGTCGTACCCAACGAAGAAGCCATTCTCTTTGCCGTCGGTTTCGCCTGCCTTTTTCAATTCTGCCGTACCTGTCTTACCGGCAACATCGACTTCTTTGATATCAGCCGGAAGCGTATAACCGTTATGAACGACATCATACAAATCATCGCGGATCATCTTCGCGTCGTCTGCGTCGAGTAAATCCTTCTTAAAGACTTGCTTCGTTTTTTCCTCTTGTAAGAGTGTCGGACGATAGATTGTTCCATCCGTCAGGAAAATTTCATACATCGATGCTAAGTGTAGAATATTCGTCAACATCTGACCTTGTCCGTAAGACGTGTCCATCAGCTGTCCATCAGAAGAAATCGTGCCGTCGTTTGAGATCTGTGAGGCACGTAATGGGTACGTGAACGGTAGTTTTTCACCGTATCCGAGCGCTTTAAGACCAGACGTAAATGCTTTCGTTCCGACTTGTTCGAGTGTCGAACGGGCGAAATAGATGTTGTCGGAATAGACGAGCGCATTATGCAGATTGACCGGGGCCGGTGTCTCATGAATGCGGGTGACGTTAAAACCATCGATCTTATTTTTCAGCCCATTGATTGTGTAGGCTTTTTCCGGGTCGAGCGTTCCGCTCTTTAATCCGACAGCAGCCGTCAATGGTTTTTGAGTCGAACCGGGTGCGAAGGCACTTGTGAATCGGTTCAATAATGGCTGGTCCGGGTCCTGCGTCAGTTCATCGAGTCGTGCTTGTGAGATTCCTGACATGAATTCAGAAGGATCAAAGCCAGGAGAGCTGAGTAAGACACGGGTCTCGCCGGTCCGCGGATCAATCGCTGATGCTGTTCCGGGATCATCCTGCATCGTTTCATAAGTCTTTTTCTGAAGAGTGGCATCAATTGTCAACGCAATATCTTCGCCATCCGTCGGTTTCGTTTCGGCAACAGTAACGTTTGAGCCGTCTTTTTTCTGTAAAGTGATTGTCGCACCGGCTTTACCACGTAAGCGCTCATCGAGTACTTGTTCAAGTCCACGTTTCCCGACTTGCTCGCCAGCTTGGATTTGATTTTTTGATTGTTTAATCTCGTCTGCTGTCGCTGAACCGATATATCCAATCAAATGAGAGGCTGCTTTACCAAGTGGATACGTTCGGACTTCCGTTTCTTGGACACTGATTCCAGGAATGTCACGCAATTTTTCAACCGTTGCTTCGTCGGTCATCGTTTTGAGCGGAACGAACTGTCCATCTTTGACCCAACTTGCCTTTAAGGAATCTTCGACTGAAGAGGTCGGGCGGTCGAGCAATTCGGCAACTTTCTCGACGTCTTTTAATTGTCCGGCTGTCGCGCCGACAGCAAATCCTTTTCCAGAGGTTGCGAGCGGTTTCTCATTCGAATCGAGTAAATCACCACGTTTGCCTTCAACGGTTTGTAGCTGGACTTTGTCATCCTTTTTAAAATCCTTTAGAACGAACGAAGAGTCCCAGTCAATGAACCAGTTTTCGGTCTTACCTTGTTTCTCAAATGTCAGTGGAACTTGTTTATCGTAGGCAACGGTTCCTGCAACCGTATCAAAGGAAATCTGCACGGGAAGGGACGCTTTTTCGTCATCCGTTGCTTCCTCCGCTTTCTTTCGTTCGACGGATAAGTTTTGAATATCAAGTGATTTCGACAATTGTTTCGTTCGCTCGATGAATTCTTTTTTACCGTATTCTTTTTTAGTAGCTGTACTCGCGTACGTATACATTTTATCGTAGTCTTGTTTCTCCCAAAGTTTAATATAGGCATCAAGACGTTCTTCAGGTGTCGGTTGATCTTGGCAACCGGCAAGCAGAGTCACGCCGAAAGATGCCGATAGAATCAAGGGAATGGTTCGTTTCATATGATTCGCCTCCTATATTCATGAGAGCCATGAATATACCGTACCACTCCTGTCAGAAGATTTCATCTGAAACAAAAAAACGGACTTCTCAAGATGAGAAGTCCGGCGAATCTGATTCAGTTGAAGTAATTGAGTGGATTAACGCTGTTTGCTGCAGACGTTCCACTGTAGACGTAAGAGCCGCGGTGCATTTCAAAATGCAAGTGAGCACCAAAGGCATTTCCTGTCGCGCCGACTGTCCCGATTTTTGTTCCTTTAGCAATCGTTTGTCCAACAGAAACAGCACGGCTGTTCATATGTGCGTAAACTGTCGTGTACTGGATGCCGTTAACCGTATGCGTCATCATGACATGATTACCGTATGCACCGTAGTAACGAGACGTGATGACCTTTCCAGCAGCTGAAGCATAGATAGGTGTACCCGTCGGAGCACCGATATCAATACCATTGTGGAACGTGTAACCATAAACACCGCTTGCCGCACCGTATCCTTGTGTGATCGGACCGCTTGCTGGACGCGAAAAACCAGTCGTTGCTTTTGTTGAAGTCGTCGTACTGTACTTTTTAACATATGTAGAAGAAACGTAGCGTGATGCGCCGCCGTATGAAATTTTTGTCCATGAACCAGAAACACCGAGATAATTGAATGTCTGTCCTGTATTGACGCTACCGACGATTTTATAAGCCGTTGATGGACCTGTCCGGACGCGTAGTCCGTCTGCCATGACTTTTACTTTATATGTCGTTGCGGCCTCAACTTTCGAAGCACTCGTTGTAGCAAAACCTGAAACTACCAAAGCTGTCATTGTCATTGTTGTAAGCAAACGTTTCATTAAGTGTATTTCCTCCTTAAAAATCTGAAGCGACAGAACTGATCATTACAAAATTGTAAGATTTTATGTATATTTATTTATTTTAAAGAATGATTTTTCGTCTGAGATGATTATAGCATCGTCAATAACACAAAAATATTTCAAATATATTTCAAAATTACGCTTTGTTAACATATATTGTAATGGATTTTAAAGTAAAAAAAGAAACCGACAAATCGTCGATTTCTTTTTTTACTCGTATAACGTTAGCCAGCAGAGAATGGTGAATATACAGTAAGATGTTGAGGGAGTACCTCGACAGTCACAGGAACATGACCTGCCGTATCACCATCGGCATTGATTGGTAACTCTTCTTTCGAACGAATCTCGACACGTGTCGTCGTGAAGTGTTCGATTTGATCCGCCTTTGATAACCCACCCGTGATGAGTTTAGGTAATGCTTGAAGCGCATCAAAGAATCCGAGCTTCGTAATGATGAATCCATGCAGTAATCCATCGTCGACTTTTGCTTCTTCCGCAAACGATTCGAATCCACCAACGGAATTCGTCAAGGCGATGATTAACAAGTGGGCTTCTCCATCAAATTGTTTTTCGGCAGAGTTGATTTTGATTGGATAAGGACTATGATCCTTAAAGGCTTTCAAACCTTCAATGAAATAAGCGACCGATCCAAGTGACGTTTTCTGTTCGATGCTCACTTCTTCGACGGCTTCCGCAATCAGACCAACCGCAATGACGTTCATGAAGTAATGATCATCATATTTACCGATATCAAGCGGGCGGGCAGGGGCATCAGCTAATATCTGAATCGCCTCTTCGGGGTCCGTCGGGATGTGTAACGCGCGTGATAAATCATTGACCGTTCCAAGCGGTACGATCCCAAGTGTTGGACGATGTGGTTGCTCGGCAATTCCAGTAATGACTTCATTGACCGTTCCATCACCACCCATGGCGATGACGGCGTCGTAATTAGACTGGGCGGCATGACGTGCGAATTCCGTTGCATCGTGTTCTTTTTCCGTGAATCGAACGTCGACGGTTTGAAAGCGAGTAGCAAGCGTCTCTTCAGCGAGCGTCGCGTGTTTTTTTCCGAGTTCTTTACCAGAAGACGGGTTGATGATCAACATAGCTTGAGACAAGATGAATTCCTCCTTTGACGTATCTGTTCCTATTTTCCCGAGTCAAAGAAGGACTAATCATTTTAGTTCAAGTTTCTAAAATTAAACGTTCATACAAACCTTCAATTTTTCGTAACAATGCTTCTTTTTCCATCTCGACCGTCATCCATTCTTCTTCCGCGGATACATGAGAAAGAACGGCATCAAGATGTACGACTTGAAGTTCCAACTCTTCTATTTGCTGTTCAATGGACTGTTCTTTCGCAGGTGCTTTCGAACGCTTTGAAATTTTCGATTTCTTCTCATGATTTATCTGAGGTGGTGTGCCATGACTGGCTTGTCGTTTCTCCACTGCATAAGCATAGTTTCCAGTATACGAAGTAATTTGATGGTCAAGCCAAATGATTTTTGGAAAAAGACGATTCAAGAAATAGCGGTCGTGTGAGACGGCGATCAATGTACCAGAAAAATTCTCGAGTGCTTCTTCAAGCGTCTCTCTTGATTCAATATCTAGATGATTCGTCGGCTCATCGAGAATCAAAACGTTGATCGACGAATGAACGAGTACGGCAAGCTGCAATCGAACACGTTCTCCTCCGCTTAGTGACAAAATAGACCGAAAGACAGTCGGTCCGAAAAACAGGAACCGGGCAAGAATATGGCGGGCTTCCGCTTCTGGAACGGCAATGCGGTCTCTAAACCAGTCGATTAAGCGAGCATCCTCCTCGAAATGAGCATGTTGGGACAAGTAACCGATCCGGTTCGATGGTCCACGCGTGAGCGTGCCTGCGTCTGGTGACAATTCATCAAGCAACAGTGCGAGCAACGTCGATTTCCCGCTCCCATTCGTTCCGACGATTGCAACCCGATCTTGAGCCATGATTTCGAACGAGACAACATCGAAAATGCGACGGGAATCGTAAGCGAAAGAGAGCTCTTCAGCGCGAAAGACGACTTGACTCGTATGATCGGTAGAAGAAAAAGAGACATCAGCGGTTTTGGCTTCGAGTTGCGGTCGTTTGATCCGTTCGATTCGCTCGAGTGCCCGCTCCATCGATTTTGCTTTACGGAATAATTTCTCACTCGGTGGAGATGCTTCGTTTGCCCACTGCCGTAGTCGACGAATCGCTTCCTTCATCTTCTTGATTTTTTTCTGTTGCTCCTGATAGGCGTGGAACTGTTCCATCAAGCGACGTTCTCGTTCGACGACGAACGCACTGTAGTTCCCTAGGTAGGAGGTCAGTTCACCATCTTCGAGCTCGACGATCGAGGTGACGACGGCGTCTAAGAAGACCCGGTCGTGAGAGACGAGCAGGATAGTTCCAGTGTAGTCCCGTAAGAATTGTTCTAACCATTCAACGGCAGCTAAATCAAGATGGTTCGTCGGCTCATCAAGGATCAGGAGGTGTGGTTCCATCAGCAACATGCGACCGAGGCAAATCTTCGTTTGCTCACCGCCGCTCAACTGATGGAAAGGGCGAGTGAGTAACGGACGTAAATGTAATCCGTTCACCATGCGCTCGATCTTCGAGTCGAGTAGATAGCCATCTTTTTGTTCGAATGCATTTATCGCTTCCGCATATCGAACGAGTAGTGCATCCAGATCATCTGGCGCTGTCGCCATCAAAAGCTCCAACTGTTGCATCCGAGAACGGATTGCGAGGATCTCTTCAAACGCCGTCCAAAGGACGTCGAGTCCGGTCATTGTCTCGGCATAAGTGGGAAGTTGTTCCAAGTAGCCAATCGTCAAACCGTTCTTTTGATAGATGACGCCACCGTCCGGTTGGTCAAGGCGAGCAAGTAAGCGGAGTAATGTCGTTTTACCACTTCCGTTTCGTCCAATCAGACCGACACGATCGTGTTCGTTTAAGAAGAGGGAAACGTCCGTTAAGATCGTTTCGCCTCCGAATTGTTTTGTCAGATGTTGAATGTCGCAAATCATCATAATGAGTTGATCCTTTCGCGCGCATTAAAAAAAGGAGAGCGCAAATAGCACTCTCCCTAGTGTGTGAAAGATGCGCTTTGCTGTATTTTTCAATCATGAAGTTCTAAAAAGGGCAGACGGGTGCCTTAGAACGCCATTCCATGAAAAATCGCGCGCAACCGATACAATTGTTCCATTAACCAATGTTTGCACGCGGCAAAGTCCATCATTTCACACCACCTTTCGTTTCAGATACAATCAGTTTACCATTATCTTGTTAATTGCGGAAGTCTGAATTATTTGAACACACCAGCAATCGAGCTGAAGAAGTCACTCAGACCATCAAATAATTTAGCGAAGAATCCTTTTGTCTCCTCGGACGTTGCAAACGAATGGATGTCTTGACCAGCATTTTTCAGTCCACTCTCGATTTGCCCCCAGTTGATGTTCGCTTGCTCCATTTGATTGAATAGATTCGTCAACCGATCCATCTGTGCGTCAGACAGTTGGATGTTGTTGTTTTGAATGACTTGGACGATCAGGTTTTCGATCTCAACTTTTGTTTCCGGTTTTTGATTCGCGATTTCGGCCTTGATCTCATTCATCAAATCAGCGACTTTATCTGTCCCGACTGTCTTCCCGACGTCTGATGTGACCGATAATTCTTGCTGTGCTAAATCTTTCCGTTCGTCACTCAGCTTGATTCCGGTCTCAGCCGAAGTTTGATCATAGGCTTTCATGATTCCTGTCAGTGCCGATGTTCCAGTCACTTTATAAGGAGAAGTGATCGTGATGTCGGCATCTTTGACACCTGCCGTGACGAGAGCGTTCAAGTACATATCCTTCGTCACCCACGTGATGTTTTCCGTCGCAACGGAAAGTCCGTCCCCTTTTTCCGTCAATTCGATCTTAGCGGATGAATACATGTTGCCGCCCTTTTGTGACTGGGGAATGTTTTTCCCGAGGTATTTTTCTTCGTCTGCAGAGGTTGCGATGATCGGTGTGATACCTTCTGGTGCATTGAGACGTGAAAGTACCCAAGCCTTATCTTTTGCGCCGAGTGACTCCCCGAGAGTGACGATCGTTTTATCAACGACTTGCTCGGCGGATGCGGCTGTCGGAAGTAATAAAGCAGAAGCGATAACGGCTGACGCCATGATTTTTGTTGGTGTATGCATAATGAAATCCTCCAATTGTAAGTAACAGAATGAATTATAGTATCAGGTACTAAAATTAGTGTACGAGAACGAAAGAAGTTCGGAATCGGTCTGTAGATGGAGACGATATCCGCCTTCTGACACTCCATAGTATAGCGAAAAGAGGACAACTTGACTTCCATTTTCAGCATACTATAGTGGATTTGAATCGAATAATGACCACTAGGGGAGTCGGTTGACCGACTGAGACGAACGAAGACGTTCGGACCCTTTGAACCTGATTAAGTTCGTACTTACGGAGGGAAGTGGCGTCAAGTCTTGTTCTTCTTGCGCCATGCCCGTGTGTTTCGGGGTGGTGTTTTTTCGTTTCATAAAAACGAGGAGGATGAGATCATGACATTCACACAAGAAATCAAACAAGCAGCACAAGCGTATTGGGACAGTAGTTTTACGCACCCATTCGTTCAAGGAATCGGCGAGGGAACGTTACCGCTCTCGAAATTTCGACATTATGTCATGCAGGATGCGTATTACTTAAAACACTTTGCGAAGATTCAAGCGAAGGCAGCGTCAAAAGCAGATGACTTTGCGACGATCGCGACACTTGCCGAGCACGCGACTTCGACATATGGGGCAGAACTGAGCTTGCATCAATCATTTTTCGAGCCGCTCGGTATCACAGAAGCAGACCTTGAAGCATTTGAACCGGCACCAACGGCATATGCTTACGTCTCACACATGCATCATGCGAGTGAAGGGACGCTTGGTGAGACGATTGCTGCCATCTTGCCATGTTACTGGTTGTATTATGAAGTTGGACAACAATTATTGACGTGTACACCGGATGAAAAAATCTATCAGCAATGGATCGACACATATAGTTCGGAATGGTTCGAAAAGGTCGTCTTTGAACAGATTGCACGGCTTGATACGTTGGCGGAACAAGCAAGCCCGACTGAACGAGAGCGGATGAAACGGCATTTCGTGACGAGCTGTTATTATGAGTTGCTGTTTTGGCATATGGGATGGACGGAAGAAACGTTTACGTCGATTTACGAGACGATTCCAGCACGGACGGTATCTTCCTAAAGAGTTGAATGGTAGAATTAGGTATAACATTTAGCGGAAGTAGGGGTAGAAATGGAAATCATCGTGATCATACTCGCGATCAGCGCCGCGTATGCCGTGCAACGAATGCTGGGTAAAGTCAAAGTAAGATTTATTGGATATATCATTCCAACGTTAATCGTGTTGTCCGGTATATCCGCTACGACTCGAAACTTCAAGGTAGCATATAGCATGGGGAGCTACATTTCTGCTGTTCTTGTCATTGTCGTCTATGCATTACTGACCTATTGGTTATACCGCGTCTACCATCGTGCGAAAGAAGAAGCGGATTATCCGTATCAATCGTTAAAAGACCGAGGCATCCTTTAAAGGAGTCTCGGTCTTTTGTGTATCATGTTCTCATTTTTTCCAATTTTTAAAGCCGTCACCAAATTCGAGATGCAGTTGATCGGTAAAGATACCGTTCTGAAAGACTGGTACATCAACAGGTAGAGTGCCTTGGGGCTTAAACGTTCCGAAAATCGCTCGGATACCGGCAGGGAGGTTCGGTCCCGCTGATTTCAGATTGCCTGCTTCGGAGTCCGGTCCGTTCGGATCCCCTTTAAAACCATAGACGAGGACGTGTGCCGGTGCGTCCGGTTGAACGGCGACATCGTATGGATTGCGGAGGCTAAGCAAGACGGATGGTATATCTGTTTGTTTCGCATACCGGAAGATTGAAGCCGGAATCGCTTGCTCTGGTGCAGTAGGCAGTAGTTTGGCACTCGTATTGACGTTTGAACCGACGATGATGTAATCTGCTGCATCGAGTTGTGCCCGTAGTGTCGGGTTTTGGTCGAGCGGTAGCGTAGTAGCCGAGTAATTCGCTGTCGTTACGTGCCAGTTCCGGTTCTTAGGCAGGGAAGCAATCGTCTTTTTCATGCTGTCCGTTTGATCCGTCGCAGGGGCGATCACAAGAACGTTTGCATTCTTTTTCGGCTTGAAGGGTAACGTCCGCTGATCATTTTTCACGAGTGTGACCGCGGCTTCCGTCATCGCGCGTTCTTTTGCTTTATGTTCGGGACTACCGACGATTTGGTTCGCTTGCGCGAGTTTATCTGCTAAGGATGTCGTATCCGTCGTGCCATTCCATATTCCGCGTTCTGCCTTCAGCGTCAGGATCCGCTCGACCGATTGATCGATCCGTTCCTCTGACAGACGTCCGTCTTTGACTGCTGCAATCACGTCCTTAAAAATCTGGTCGAGTTTTGTGACATCCTGCTCGGAACGAAGAATCGTCGGCATGAGCGCGATGTCGACACCGGCGTCAAATGTTTTCAGAACGGCTTCTGATTCCGTAAAATTGTCGGCGATCGCCTGCATATTCAAAGCATCCGTGATGACGATGCCATCGTAGCCGAGTTTTTCGCGCAGTACGCCCGTGATGACGTCATCCGACAATGTCGCAGGTAAAGGGAAAGTGCCGTTTTTTGACGTGACGACTTCAGACTCGATTTGCGGCATTCCGATGTGTCCTGTCATGATCATATCGATGTCTTCGGCGATGGCTCGCTTGAACGGGACGAGCTCGACTTGTTCCAGCTCCTCCAGGGACCGGTCGACAACCGGCAAGCCATAATGGGAATCGGTCGCGGTATCGCCGTGACCCGGGAAGTGTTTCGCGGTCGCTGCGACGCCTTCAGTTTGAATACCCTTCATCAAAGCGGAACCGAGCGTTCCGACGAGCTCCGGGTCACTTGAGAACGAGCGAACACCGATGACGGGATTTCCAGGGTTACTGTTGACGTCAAGAACCGGACCGAAGTTGACATTGATGCCAAGCGCATGCAGTTCGGAACCGATGATATGACCGGCATCATTGGCATACGCGCTACTACGGGTCGCACCTAACGCCATATTGCCGGGTAAGTTCGTTCCTGTTCCGAGCCGAGTGACGATGCCACCTTCTTGGTCGATCGTGACAAAGAGCGGAATATCGTTGCTGTCATCTTGTTTGACGACTTCTTGCAGATCATGAACGAGTTTTGTCGTCTGTTCGGTTTCACTGACGTTCTCAGCAAACAAAATGACGCCACCTAAATCATAGCGGTCGATGATGTTCGCGACTTCCGGAGCAAGCGACGTATGGTTACTGCCATTCCACTGCCGGAAGTCCGGCATGATCATCTGTCCAATTTTTTGTTCGAGCGTCATCGTGTCGATTTTTTGACTGATCCGATCTGCTGAAGATCCTGCCTCTGCCATGACAGGCAAACTACTTGAAACGAGTACTGCTGCGAGTCCTGCTGTTAACGTGAATTGCCCGATCCTTTTCATGATGTACATCCTCCTCTAGTCAAACCACGACTGGAATTCTTTTCAATACGGACAGTATAGCAAGGTGCTTGTTTTAAAACAATATTTTATTTGAAAACGATTACATTAGCAAATAAGTTTTAATAATGTTTTTGTGCATTCCGATTTGAACAAAAAAAAGACTCCCCTTAAAGAGGAATCACTTTTTAGTCATTCGATCGATCAGCTATAGCGCTCCACGATGTTTGTCAGCTGGCGTTCGACAAATGACTGATCCTGCAGTTCACTATTGGATAGGCGTAGTTTGATCATCGACTCATCCGCTCCAGCCATTTCACTGAACAATGATCCGAGACTATGCGCACGACGATCGACTTGGACGATTAAATCAATCCCTGAGCTGTCTTGGAGCATGATGATTTCGATCTCATCCAGTTTATGAGCGTAGTGTGTATTGCGTGCTGAGTATTCAAGTTCCTGAGCAATCGGTAAATCTTTACGGAATCGTCCAGGTAATTTTTCTGTATCGGCTTTCTTTAACCGGAAGCCAAGTGACTCCATGGCATCTAAGACCGTCGTTTGGTAACGGTTTGCTTCGACGATGACAGCGTCACGGTCCGACGGATCAACGGATTGTGCGATGTCAAGTCCGGTCTCGATCCATGATTTCGATTGGCTGACGGAGAGTGGCGTATTTAGTGGCACACGTAATGTGAATGGAATTTCCCGCTCGACACCCGCTTCGATCGTGAACTTCGCTTCATTTAAGGCAAACCGGTCGAGCGTAAAGGTCGTAAACGTCGTACTATCATTGACTTCTTGTTTGTACTGCGTGTTGAATTCAAGATAAATCCGGTCAATTTCTTGATCGACGTTTCCACCTTTGATATGGACGACACCGTGGATTTGACCGCCTGGTTCACAGCGATCATCCGTCAACCGTGTGTCGACCGTTGCAGCACCGATTCCGATTTGTGAGAGAATTTTTTTGAACATGATGCATTCCTCCTTTTGATTACGTAAGAATGATGAAGCGTGTAAACTTGTCGAACAGGTACGAATTTGCTACAGTTTCGAAAGAACATTAGAAAAGGACGGGACGACTAGTGGAACTACATGAATTAAAAGCGAACCTTGCTTCGAAAATCACGCAAGGAGTACTGATCCATGCAACGATGAGCAATCCGCGTCAAAAATCCAATGATCTCCGACGAATCAAGGTAAAACCGATTCTATTAAGAGATACGGTGATGATGCAGGTTGAGTTTCAATTTGAACGCGTCATGAAGCATGAAAATATTTTAGTGGAGGATTTCATCGGTCGACTCGATGACTGGTTCACGGAATTCCGGCAATTCCTCTTCCGTTTCGAAGAAGAAGAATGGCAGTTCCAGCTCTCGAAAAAGATGAAAGTCGCGATCAAGACATCCCAAAAGGAACCGATGAAAGCACTCTTGTCGCATGACCGAAAAAAAACCTATCTATTAGAAGACGGTGTACCGGTTCCGTTTCTGATTCGTCTAGGTGTGATGACGGAAGCGGGGCAAGTCAAAAAACAGAAGTACGATAAGTTCAAGCAAATCAATCGTTTCCTTGAATTCGTCGAGGATAGCATCGCCGCCTTACCAACAGGAAAAAAACTGCGGATTTTAGACTTTGGTTGCGGGAAATCGTATTTGACGTTCGCTCTCTACCATTATTTAAAAGTCGTCAAAGGATTCGACCTTGAAGTGACAGGTCTTGATTTAAAGAAAGAAGTTATCGAAGAATGTACGCAAATTGCACGTGATCTGGATTATACCGATCTGACATTCCGCGTCGGGGACGTTCATGATTATACAGGGGAGACGGAAGTCGACCTGATGGTGACGCTTCACGCTTGTGATGTCGCGACGGACGTCGCACTCGCACGAGCTGTCGACTGGAATGCATCAGTCATCCTAAGTGTACCGTGTTGTCAAAAGGAGCTGAACCGTCAATTGGACTGCACTCCGCTTGATGTCATGCTCCAGCACGGACTGATCAAAGAAAAATTCGCATCACTTGCGACGGACTCGATTCGTGCCGAGTTATTGACGCTTGTAGGATATGAAGCGCAATTGCTTGAATTCATCGATCTTGAGCACACACCGAAGAACATCTTGATCCGTGCGTACAAACAAAACAAGCGACCAACGGAAGAAAAAATCGACCGGTACATCGCATTCCGTGATCTGTTGCAGGCACGACCATTTTTAGAAAATGAATTAAGCGGCAGACTTGGACAGATTTCACCGAAACTCGTACAATAAGAAGGAGAACGAATCAAAGGAGGCAATACGATGGATTTCCAAATGTATTTTGAAGATGTCGTCCAAACAGCCCGCAAAGAAGCGCAAGCTGCTGGATTTGAAGAATTAACGACGCCAGAGAGCGTGGATGAAGCAATGAAACGGGAAGGTCTGACACTTGTCCTTGTCAATTCTGTTTGTGGATGTGCTGGCGGGATCGCCCGTCCTGCAGCAGCGTACGTCAATCGGAAAGAGGGCATCAAGCCCGATCATTTCGTCACGGTATTCGCTGGACAAGATCGCGAAGCGACAGACCGTGCGCGTGAATATTTCGAAGGTTATCCACCTTCATCTCCATCATTTGCGTTAATGCAAGATGGAAACATCCTCTCGATGGTCGAGCGCTTCGACATCGAATCGTTCACGGCGGAAGAAGTCGTCGAGAAACTTGAATCATTAATTGAAATCTACGCCTAAACGAAGAAGACTCCTGAAAAAGGAGTCTTTTTTTGTGTATTCATAAGACTAAAATAATAAATTTTAAATTTGAAAACGTTTGCAAAATTGTATAAACAGTCATTTATGCATGATTTATGAATAGAAAGTCAAAAAAATTTATATATTTATGCTTTACAGTGAATAAATATTCGTATATCCTAAAAGCAATAGAACAGGTCAGGCTTTTCGGTATTGAATTGGACATACACATAAGTCATACTATTGTTAAAGTTCTGACAATTGAGCGTTGGAAGGGGAAAACTCGAATGAAAAAATTATTAGCAACGGCAATGGCAGGCATTCTGGCGGTCACAATGGCAGCATGTGGCGCGTCAGAAGAATCAACAGGTGGATCAAGTAAGGATGATAAAGTATTGACGATGGGAACATCAGCGGATTACTTCCCATTTGAATACATCGATACGAAAAAAGGAGAAGACATCGTCGGCTTCGACGTTGCGATCGCCAAAGAAGTTACGAAAAATCTTGGATATAAATTAAAAATCGAAGATATGGAATTCGGTAGTCTACTTGGTGCGCTTAGCTCAGGTCGTGTGGATTTCGTCATGGCGGGCATGACACCAACGGAAGAACGGAAGAAAAATGCTGACTTCACGGACATTTACTTCGAATCGAAAAACTTAGTCATGACGAAGGATAAAGCGATCAGTTCAGAAGATGAACTCAAAGGTAAAAAAATTGGTGTCCAGCTTGGTTCGATTCAAGAGGGACTCGCGAAAGACCGCTTTAAGGACAGCGAAACGGTTCCATTGAACAAAATTCCAGAAATCATTCAAGAATTGAATACAGGTCGGATCGATGCCCTCATTATCGAGGATGCAGTCGCCGTCAAATACATGGATCAAGATGCCTCCCTGAAAACGTACCAGATTAAAGAAGATGGTCCAGCTGGTTCAGCAATCGCCTTCAAAAAAGGGGATAAGATGCGTGACGATTTCAACAAAGAGCTGAAGAAAATGATCGACAGTGGTGAAATCGATAAATTAGCAGAAGAATGGTTCCAAAAAGAAGCAAAATAAGTCAAGTGCATGGGGGTGGGGGTAACCTCATCCCTTTTGTGCGACGTTAGGAGATTGATTATGATAGACTTTACAAAGATTCAAGATTCAATTCCATATATTCTCGAGGGCATTCCGGTCCTCTTCCAAGTCGTCATCGTAGCAGCCATTGCCGGGATGCTGATCGGAATCGTCGTCGCGGCACTAAAAATCACAAAAAGTCGAATCCTCCGTTTTATCGGTCATGCCTACACAGCGATTTTCCGGGGTACACCACTGATTTTGCAACTGGCAATCGTTCACTTCGGATTACCGCAACTAACTGGATATGTCACGACAGGATACCAATCAGCAATCATCGCCTTCTCTTTGAACTCCGGAGCGTATATTTCGGAAATCATTCGGGCAGGGATTCAGGCTGTTGATCGTGGACAATGGGAAGCAGCAGACGCGCTCGGTATTTCGTATTTCAAACAACTGCGTTCGATCATTTTGCCGCAAGCCTTTAAAAATATCCTCCCAGCGATCATGAACGAATTGATCACGTTGACGAAGGAGTCGGCGCTTGTCTCGACGGTCGGCGTACTTGATGTCATGCGCCGGGCGCAAATCGTCGGAGGAGAAAAGGCAATCTATTTCGAACCGTTATTGTTTGCTGGATTCGTATATTTTGTTCTTGTCATGGGATTGAGCTTGATAGGCCAACAAGTCGAAAAAGCTATGAGAAAGAGTGGGTAATCAGATGGAACCTATGATCCAAGTCACCGATTTGCATAAGCAGTTCGGAAAATTAGAAGTATTAAAAGGTATCTCGACGACGGTTACACGCGGTGAAGTCGTCGCTGTCATCGGACCGTCGGGATCTGGTAAATCAACATTTCTACGGTGTATCAATTTACTTGAACAACCAACGAGTGGGACGATCATCGTCGATGGTTTTGAACTGACAAAACCAAAGGCGAACATCTCGAAAGCACGTCAGAACATCGGCATGGTTTTCCAACAGTTCAACTTGTTCCCGCATAAGTCTGTCCTTGATAATCTGACGTACGCACCGATCAACGTCCTCGGAATTTCAAAGGACGAGGCGATTAAACGAGCGGAGACGTTACTGGAACGTGTCGGTTTAGCGGAAAAACGCGATAATTACCCGAATCAGTTGTCAGGTGGACAAAAACAACGGGTCGCGATCGCCCGCGCACTTGCGATGGAACCGAACGTCATGCTGTTCGATGAACCGACATCAGCCCTTGACCCAGAGATGGTCAACGAAGTGCTAGACGTCATGAAGCAGCTTGCTGAGAGTGGAATGACGATGGTCATCGTGACGCACGAGATGGGCTTCGCAAAAGAAGTCGCCGATCGTGTCTTGTTCCTCGATGAAGGAATTTTAATGGAAGAAGGTTCACCAGTCGAACTCTTCGACAATCCGAAGACGGACCGGGCAAAAAAATTCCTCGAAAAAGTTTTATGATCACCGTACGCTAACTCTGAAAAGGGGTTAGCGTTTTTCGATTTTTAATATAGAGAGGGGGATAAGAATGAAAAAACTACTGGAAGGTCATCATACTCGTCTGACACGTTTTCAACCGGAAGATACCGAAGTGATGCAACGATTGCTTGACGATGCGACATTCGCCCGTCATTTTAGTGCAACGCCATATCGTCATTTATCCATGGATAAGATTGAAAAGATGATGGCGACGGATGCACCGGAGACGTTTCGATTTGCGATTCGGAACTTTGAAGATGAACGGATGATTGGGGTGGTCGCATTAGAAGATATTTTACCGACACACGGAACGGCGTGGTTGATGATCGGCATCGATCCGGATTGTGAAGGGCAAGGGTATGCGACGGATGCGCTACAGACGATCCTCGAATACGCCTTCTTGGAGCTGAATCTGTACCGGATTCAATTGACGGTCTTTGATTATAATTTGCGTGCAATTAAATTATACGAGCGACTTGGGTTCGTGCAGGAAGGAAGATACCGTGCTTTTTTACGACGAGACGGAGAGCGGCATGACATGTTACTGTATGGATTACTTGAACCGGAATGGAGGGGTCGACAATGATTCAAGAAACGGAAATCTTCGTCCGGTCGTTTCATGCGACGGACTTTTCAGGTCATGATTATGCTCACATTGAACGAGTTCGCCGTTTAGCGTTACATATTGCAAAACAGGAAGGCGGGAATACCCGGATCATCGAATTAGCAGCCTTACTTCATGACGTAGCAGATAGCAAACTCGGGGGAACGGCAGAGACGGTCGCCACCTTTTTGCAAGGAAAGGTGACAGAGGAGGAACAGGAACAGATTTTAAACATTATTACGAGCTTGTCCTATAAAGATGGCACACGTCCACCAATGCGAACGATCGAAGGACAAGTCGTCCAAGACGCCGACCGTCTCGATGCGATCGGCGCAATCGGGATTGCGCGAACGTTTCAGTTCGCTGGTCGGTTCGGGGAGCCAATGCATGTGCCAGGACTAACACCACGAAAGCCGGGTGATCGAACAGGCGAGACAAGTGCCCTGAATCATTTTGAAGAAAAGTTATTCCGACTAAAAGATTTAATGAATACGAAGACGGCCCATCATTTAGCGGAGGAACGGCATCGCTACATGGAAGAGTTCGTGGATCGTTTTAAGGAGGAATGGGAGGGGGTTACGGGAGGAACAGGTGAGTTTTAAATTGTTTAACACATAAGGCGTGTTGTCCGGTTCGTTTTCCAGACAACGCGCCTTATGTTGTATTTAACTAAGGATGATGGCAGTAATTAACCCAAGTGCTGCGAACAGACCAACGATCGCGCCGCCTTCCTCGTGAGCTTCCGGCATCATCGTCGAAGCGAGCATCGCGATGATCCCACCACTTGCGAAGCCACCGATCATGGCGAACTGCATGTCCGGTAGTTCTGCGAGAACCGTATAGCCGGCGAGTGAGGCGAGGGCGGAGATCAACCAGACGACTCCCCACATCAGCAAGACTTTTTTCTTCGAAAAGCCATCTTTTCGTAACCCTGTCGTACTCGATAAACCTTCCGGGATGTTACTGACGAAAATTGCCGCGACGAGTGCCGCGCTGACATTTCCAGATAACAGACTGGCACCGATCATGATTGATTCCGGGATGGCATCAAGAATCGTCCCAAAGAAAATCGCCGTCCCCGTGCCTTCATTCCCACCAGACGAGCGTTTCCGTTTACTCGCGCCGCGTGACGAGACAAACAAGTCAAAGCCCGTAAAGACAAGTGCCCCGACGATAAAGGAAATCGCGACGACGAACGTTGTTGATTTCTTTAATGCCTCATCGAGCAACTCAAATGTCGCTGCTCCAATCAAGATTCCTGTTCCAAACGACATGATGTAACCGATCAGTCGTTGTTTTAAGGGTAAGTACAGTCCAAACAAGGCGCCAATGACAACGGCGCCACCTGCTAACGCACCCCAACCGAACGCACCCCACATATGACCGCCTCCTTCTTGTACTTTCTACCTGTTCTAGATAATTCATAAACATAGCGAAAAGAAAGAAAAATAGTTCGAGACGAATGTAAGGGGCTGACTCCAAAAAAAAGAATGCCGCGTCTTTTCACGCTCTTTCCTCAGGCGAGACACAAGCTAGTTTTCCTGCTTCATTCAAGCAGGAAAGCAGATCTTGTTCGTCTCTGACAGCGCAAAAATGCGCTTTTTCCTGTAGGAGTGGCGTGAAACGCGTCATTTTTATCTTTGTGGAGAACGACTTCTTAAGTAATTAAATCTCAATCATCAGAATGGTTGTTTATTTAACCAATGACCACCGTCAAGAGCGATGCATTCTCCGTTCAAGTAGCGGGCTTGATCTGATACCATCCAGGTTGCGAGCGTCGCGATCTCTTCCGGTGTTCCGAATCGACCGAGTGGAACGTTGCGGCGAATTCGTTCCGCGTGTTCTGGTGATAAAGCAAGTTTATCGGCACCACCCGTCCGTTCGATCGGCCCCGGACTGATCGCGTTGACACGGGCTTGATATTTATAGCCCCATTCGACGGCAAGCGTCCGCGTCAAGTTCAGCACGCCGGCTTTTGCAGCAGCACTCGGAGCGACACTGGCACCTGCCTGCCATGCATAAGAAGCGACGATATTGACGATTTGACCGCCAGCGACTTGATCTTCCTGCCAACCTTTGACAAGAGCGTGACAGCAGTTAAATGTTCCGTTGAGGACGATATCGATGACCGTCTTCCATCCATTCGGTGATAATTCGTCGGTCGGACAGATGAAGTTCCCGGCAGCATTGTTGATTAATGCCTCGAGACGACCGAACCGTTCGCGTGCTTGCTTGACAGCATCAAGACAAGCGTCCGCGTCACGGACATCCATCTGAATCGTCAGATGTTCGCCTTGAATCTGACCCAATGCTTCATCCATCAGTCGCAAGCGTTCTGCGTCACGTCCTGTGACGACGACATTCCAGCCAGCTTCCTTTAAAGCGATTGCCATCGCTTTTCCCATACCGTTTGTTCCACCCGTCACCATGATTGTTTGTGTCATATTGATTCCTCCTTTATGTAATGAATGAACGACCATTCATATTCTTTATTCAAAAAAGAAGGAGCGAACTCCTTCTTTTTTTACTTATTGTGTTGCAAGAGCTGTATCTGTTAAAACAGGAACGACTTGTTTCTTACGTGAAACGACACCTTCGAGGTAGACGAGGTTGTTCGTCGCTTCAAGACCATAAGCACGTTCGACGAGATTCGCTTCTTTCCCGAGGACGAGTCCGACTGAGTTGTTCGTCAAGATATCCGTGACGATAAAGACGAACAAATCAAGACCTTTTGCAAGGATGACTTCGTTGATCGCTGTTTCGAGTTCTTCTTGGCGAAGCAAAACTTCAGCTGTATCGACCGTGTTGACTTGAGCGATTTCGACTTTGAGTGTTCCCATCGTGAATTCTTTTGCGTCAAGCGAGATCAATTCAGGAACGGTTTTCTTCGAGAGATCAGCTCCAGCTTTGAGCATCTCAAGACCGTAGACGTTCGCATCGACACCGGCGATTTCTGCGAGTTCACGAGCTGCGATGATATCTTGCTCTGTGCAAGTCGGTGATTTGAACAGAAGCGAGTCAGAAATGATCGCTGATAGCATCAGACCAGCGATTTCTGGTTTGATTGCAACACCATGCTCTTTGTAGAGCTTGTTCAGGATCGTTGCTGTACAACCGACTGGTTCTGCCCGGTAATAGACAGGATCCGATGTCTCGAAGTTTGCGATTCGGTGATGGTCGATGACTTCTGTTACGGTAACAGCGTCGATATCGTTCGCACTTTGCTGACGTTCGTTGTGGTCGACTAAGATGACGTGTGACGCTTCTGTCGCGACCTCTGTCACTAGACGTGGTGCTGAAACTTTGAACGTATCGAGCGCGAATAACGTTTCATCATTCATCTCACCAAGACGGATTGCTTCGGCATTGACACCGAGCGCTTTCTTTAATTCTGCATAAGCGATTGCCGATGTGATCGTATCGGTATCAGGATTTTTATGACCAAATACTAAAACTTTTTCCATGACGTGTTCACTCCTCAATGATTGTTGTCTCGCCCTATAGTGTATCATATCTCGGATTTAGAAGGCGTTCATTTTCACTAGGATACCAGCGATTTTTTCGCTCCAGAAGGGGTCTGATGCGTAAAAGACATTCATTCCTTTTTGTTTGTTCCCGAGGTAAGCCCCGCGGAAATAACGTCCATCCCGATCAAGATAGTCCTTTGCGATGAATCGGCCGGTCTGCTCGATTGAATCCGTCAAGGATTTATAAGCAGTCGCATCTTCTCCCGGGGCAGAATCCGTCGCATTGACGCCGAATAGATTATTTTTTTCGCGGGCAATCTCAGACCGTCCATAGTCGGATTCGTGGATGGCGTGTGCAAGCAGGTAGGCCGCGTTGACCCGGTATTTCTTTTCAACGGATTTAAAGACTTTTCCTTTCCCGACCAAGGGGCTGTCCGGCGCTTGCTCCTTGATGAACGCATCGAGTTGTTTGGCACTCAGGCGCGTCGGTTTCGTCAAATCACGTGTCAGTGTCTTCGATTCGATGTATTTGCTCGTCCGAGACGTCGCGTTCGTCGCTTCACCAGCGACAATCAATCCACCAAGTCCACCGTCAGCAACGATGTAGTGAAGGAGTCGATTTCCCTTCGTCTGATAGTACGACGGATTCGAGACACGTTCTGCCGGGAACGGACGTAAGCGATCCGTTGGAACATAACCAGTTGCGCCTGCGACGCTGACGCGACTCGTCTGTTCACCGAACTGAAGCAACTGGACGCGTGTGCCGGAAGCGACGTAGGTAAGCCGTTTCTTTAAATCGACGTCACGATGAATCGACAGAATACCGCGATCATCGACGATCCCGGTACCTTGTCCACCGAGATAGACGTAGCGGTCATCGGAAGCGCGTTTTACCGCACCACGCTGACCCGCATACTCCTTTGCCTCGGCGAACGTTTGGAAGTCTTGTTCGTTGATTGTACCTTTCTCATAGCGCTCAGCTGTATAAGGAGCCGGTGGGGATAAAACTGTCTTCGGTTCCTCACGAAGCCAAAAGAACAAGAGAATGCCGATGAGGAAAAAGAAGAGTAACCCTTTTAGTGAGCTAGTCCGGCGCACGGGGCGACCAGGACGGATGGTGCGTGTCGTCAAAGAAAATCACGTCCTTTAAAAAGCAATGGACATTCGTGTCCAACGTAGGTAGTCTAACAAAGAAAAATAAATGGGGAGGTGAATCTGATGCAAATCGGTTATCGAACGCTGAAGACCGCAGTCGCTGCCGCGCTCGCGATGTGGATCGCGGAGCGACTCAAGCTCGATTATTACGTTTTCGCTGCGATCATTGCGATCTTGAGTATCCAATCGACACGAAAGAAGACGTTTCGGTCGTCTTACGAACGGATCATGGCGTCATTACTTGCCATCGTACTTGGATTCATTCTGTTCGAAGTCATCGGCTATCGTCCGGTTACGTTATTGATCTATTTCATTTTATTCCTTCCATCCGTTCAACGCCTCCGACTTCAGGACGGTTTCATCACGAGTGTCGTCATACTGACACATTTGTATACGGAACGTCAGCTCAACGCACACATCCTGTTGAATGAATCCTTATTGCTCGGAATTGGTGTTGGTGTCGGAATGCTTGTCAACATGTACATGCCAAGTCTCGATCTATTGATCGACGACCGACGGGAAAAGATTGATCAACGGATCGCGTCCTTATTCTATGAAGTCGCGGCCGCGATCGAGACAGGGCGAGTCAATCATCATGCGTTGACGCTTGACGAGACGGAACGGCTGTTACATGAGGGAAAAGATGCTGCCTTAAAACGGATGGGGAATGCGATCGGTCGACGTAATGACGATGAGGACTATGCCTATTTCCGAATGCGCGAACAACAATTCGAGCTCCTACGTGGCATCGTCCATCATGCGGAGGAACTTGTTCTCGTTGTCGAAGAAGGAAAAAAAGTCGCCGCCTTCTTTCGGACGATTGGCGACAATGTCCGACCTGAAGCCGACGCAATGGTATACATTTTAGAACTAGAAGCGCTATTGACGCGTTTTCGTGCCTCTGCCTTACCCGTCACGCGGGAGGAGTTTGAGGTTCGATCTGCCTTGTTGCATATGCTGCAGGAAGCAGAGCAATATTTGCGTCTTAAACAACGCTACGTCAATCAAAAGAAATAGAACATCGTTGAAGCGAATGTTCCGAGTAGGAAAATCGCTAAGATTCCGATCGTCGTCCATTTAATGATCCGTTGTTGTTTCGATGGTCTTGCCATATCGTCATGTCCTCCTCTCTCATATCGACTGATTACTGCCATTGTACAAACAACCTTTCAGAAGTGCAAATGGCTGTCAGGATGGTATACTAATAAAGCGCTATTGGATTGAAGTATATTAGAGGAGGTTTTTGTCATGGTCAATGAACAACGCGTATTGGATACGTTTTTAGAGCTTGTCCAGATCGATTCGGAATCAAAAGAGGAAGCACGAATTTGTGCTCACTTGAAAAAAACGTTTGAGGATCTCGGATGTGACGTTTTTGAGGATGACGCTTCGTCTAAGACGGAACACAAAGGAAATAACTTGATCGTCACGCTTCCGGCAACAAAAGATGGGGTCGATAAAATTTATTTCACTTCCCATATGGATACAGTATTCCCGGGTCAAGGAATCAAACCAATTATCGAGGACGGTTATGTCAAGACGGACGGCACGACGATTCTCGGAGCAGATGATAAAACGGGACTCGCTTCACTAATTGAACTCGTTCATGTACTCAATGAGACAAATCAACCACACGGAAAAATCCAGTTCGTCATTACAGTCGGTGAAGAATCTGGACTTGTTGGGGCGATGGTCCTTGATTCATCGAAAATTGATGCGGATTACGGTTTCGCACTCGATTCAGACGGAAAAGTAGGGGACATCATCACCGCTGCTCCAACCCAAGCAAAAGTCAATGCGAAGATTTTTGGAAAAACAGCTCACGCTGGTGTTGCACCAGAAAAAGGGGTCTCGGCGATTACGATTGCTTCAAAAGCCATCGCGAAGATGCCACTCGGTCGGATTGATGAAGAGACGACAGCTAACATCGGACGGTTCAGCGGTGGTGGTCCATCAACGAACATCGTTTGTGATTATGTAGAAATTTTCGCGGAAGCACGTTCACTTGTTGCTCCGAAGATGGAAGCGCAGACTGAGAAGATGAAAGCGGCGTTTGAAGAAGCAGCGGCAGAACTCGGTGGTCGTGCCGAAGTGGAAGTCAAAGTCATGTACCCAGGCTTCAAGTTCGAAGATGGAGATCAAGTTGTCGAAGTCGCAAAAGCAGCCATCACACAACTTGGACGTACACCACGTCTCTTGCATTCTGGTGGCGGATCAGATGCCAATGTCATCGCTGGTTTCGGTATTCCAACGGTCAACTTGGCGGTCGGATATGAAGATATCCATACGACGAATGAGAAGATGCCAATCGAAGAACTCGTCAAAACAGCGGAACTTTGTGTGACGTTAGTCGATTACATCACGAACAAATAAGCTGATGGAACACAAAAAGAGTGTATCGCGACATTGCGATACACTCTTTATCATTGTACGATTAAACTACTTGAGGACGATCCACATATTCCATAGACTCTAAAACGAGTTCTTCTGTACATAATAAGGTCGAAGCGATTTCATCGATTTGAATCGACTTTCCGTATTTTTGCCGATAACTCTCGTTTAGTTTACGGGCTTCCCGGACGATCCGGGCATATGTCCGTTCAATCTTAGTCATGGAAAAACCACCTTCCAAATCTGAATAGGTACAGTTTACCATGCTTCAACAGACGAAAGGTGTATTTTGTGTATAAAAAATGCTAATTTTACGAAAAGGGGAAAAAGATGGAATTTTATTTTTTAGGGACAGGAGCCGGTATGCCGTCAAAACAACGGAACGTTACTTCGATTGCCTTGTTACACCCCAAAATGACCTGGTTGTTCGATTGTGGAGAGGCGACGCAACATCAAATCTTACACAGTCCGATTAAACCACGAAAAGTCAACGCGATCTTCATCACCCATTTACATGGGGATCATATTTTTGGATTACCAGGATTTATCAGTACGCGAGCTGCCTTAGAAGGAACGACACCGCTAACGATCTATGGACCGACAGGGATTAAGGAATGGATGGACGCGACATTAAGGATTACAGGAACCTATTTACGTTATCCACTCCAGATCGTTGAAGTCGAAGATGGTCAAACATACGAACAAGATGGTTTCCGCGTGACGGTGCGGTCACTTGAGCACCGTTTTCCGGCGTTCGGATACCGCCTAGAAGGACCAGAAGAGCGTGGGGCATTGCGTGTCGATGCACTGAAGGCACTTGGAGTTCCTTCCGGTCCACTCTATCGCCGAATCACACTGGAAGAAACCTTTGAATTCGATGGCACGGTCTACGCATCGTCTGACTTTTTAGAATCTCCCAAACCAGGTGTCAAGCTAGCGGTTCTTGGCGATACGATGCCGTGCGCGGCGTCGATAGAGCTCGCGCGAGATGTCGATGTATTAGTCCATGAAGCGACGTTTGCCGATCGAGAAGTCGAACATGCGGGACGCTTCGGTCACTCGACTGCTCGACAGGCAGCTGTCATCGCGGATACGGCGCAGGTAAAAAAGCTCCTCTTGACGCACGTATCTGCGCGTTATGTCGATCAAGAAGAAGTACTGGAACAAGAGGCACGAGAGGTATTTGCAAACAGCCATCTCATGTTTGATCACCGGGTCGTCCCGGTCAAAGGGTAAAAGATGGACTTTCTCATTTTATGGGCACTCTTTTTACTGGCTGCTAGTGGCTTAGCGTTTTTACTTGAACGGCGAACGGAAAAAGAAACATACTTGTATATGAAGTTCATTTTTTATGCGTGTCTCGGCGCCGTGTCGTTTCCAGTCTATGATATTCAATTACCGCTCGGCATCATCATCTTTTTGATCGTGTTGCATCCGAAAAAGAATTCACGTTATAAACGATACATGGCATTATTCGGGTTCTTGTTCTTCCTGTTTCAACTGTTCCTCGGACCGTTTGATGCCGGAACGTTGCGGGAAGAAACTCAACAGATTGGTCGCGTGACCATCACGGATGATTCGTTCGATCGCTTTCTCGCACAAGTCGAACGCCGTGTAGGAGAAGACGGATTACGGTTGGAACAAAGCCAGCTAATGTTCGATCGAGGCGGGAATCTACGGAATGCTTCGTTTGAGATGCTCGTCCAAACTCCGAAACGGTTCATTCGTTATGATGTCAGTTATCAAGAGTTGACCGGAACGATTTCCTATCGACCACGTGAAGAGTTGGCAACGAAATCATTGATATCGTATTATCAAAAACTGATTGATGCGAACCAATCGTTTGAGACGTTACGAAAACTCTCGATGCATGAGATTTTACATGATTCCAAAACCCCCTATGTCGAGATGGATCTCGATGGGCTCTACGAAACGTTTAGTCTGCAGGATGCGACAGTATTTTTGATTGATGACAAAGGAAAACTTATTCCGTATGTTAATACAGGGGACGATGTCTTAGCGAATGCGATTCGCCTGACCTATCTGCGGTCTGACGGTCAATCATTACGAGACAAAACCATTCTGTTATACAATTACAGCTTTGAGACCTCAAGGCGAAAAGGAGTCGTACGATGAAAAAATGGTTATTTGCTGCAAGTATCGTGTTACTTGCCGGTTGCGCAGAAGCAAAAGAGGAACAACAAACAGCGTCTTGTGAGACCGAAGTCAAGGTGTCGGTCGTGGATCACGTCAAGGATAAGACATTATTCGATAAAGACGTGTGTTTAAATAAAAAAGATACAGCACTGGATGCGCTTGAAGATACAACGCTTGATGTCGTTAAAACAGGTAAAGGTGAGATGGCATATGTAACGGCAGTCGATGGGATTCGTGAAAAGTCAGCTGGAGCAGGGAGTGGCTGGGTCTTCGGTGTCAACGGAAAACCCGGGGAAGTCGGTGCCGGGAGTTATGAACTGAAAAAAGGAGACCGTCTCGAATGGCGGTTTGAAAAAGATGCAATGGCTTATTTTGAGTAAACCAGAACGGGAGCGACTTCACCCAGTGAACGTCGCTCTCTTTTTCATCGGGATGATTACGATCCCGTTCGTCCTCACACACGATCAAACGATCATCGTGGTCTATCATCTACTCTTGTTCTTATTCGTTCAAGAGCGGACTATTTTTCGATATCTCTTACTTCCTGCTCTCTATGCCGTCATGATGTGTGTACCACTCCTATATGGAGCAAGCATCGATTCGTTTGCCATATATGAAACGACGATCCAGGTGACATTATTCGTCACCTCAAGTCAATGGATCTTCACGTTAGTTCGACTTGATCAGATGGGACCGTTGTTTCGTTTCCTACCCCGACTAACACGATTGACGGGTATGGTCCTGGCACTAATTCCCTCGTTTTTACGGACTTGGCCGGAGGTTAAGATGAGTCATCCTGATGCGTCGCTTGGCATTCGTCTGGAACGGATGGCGGCCTATCATATCATCCCGATCGAAGCGGCACCGTCTCGTTTACGACCGTTCGCGCGACGGGATGTTCAGACCGGAGTCCTGCTAACAATGGGAGTCCTGCTTTGTTTCACATCATGGGCAATCGCTTCGGCTCTGTTGCTACCAATATCATTATTAGTTACAAAGGGAGGAGTGCGGGATGCCTATCATGTATACCGACAACGATCGAGAAGAGCGACTGCGACATCAGGCAATCGAACATGATCAATCGGTCTTGACACCAGAGCGCCTCCTACATGGACGTGTCCGGGACTTGCTTGCGACCGTCTCCTTGTTTCGAGCCGGAGAACTCGCGACCTTACTTGGCTTAGAAGCCTTTTTTGAAGCGGAGTCGAGTGAACTTTCGGCTGGGGAACAACAGCTCGTCGGACTCGGTCATGCCTTGTCTTCGTCACCGAAGACACTTTTTTTGTCGGAACCGTTTCTCTTTCTTGATCATGTCAGACGCAAGCGATTAATGGGATTGCTTGAAGAAATCGAACGACGGTTTGGTTGTCAGATCCATTGCTCGATGACGATCCAATCCGACTTGGCGATCACGAGTCGCGCCACTGAACTGACAGGTCGTGTCCTGAATCGGATCGAAAACGTCCAACACCGTTATCCGTTACAGACACGCTATGCACTCGTGACAGAAAAATTGTCGTTTCATCAAGGCGAACGGATTGCGATCATTGGTGCAAATGGTAGTGGGAAATCGACGTTACTCCGGCTCGCGCTCGGTGTCGAGCGACCGCTATACGGAAAAGTCCAGCGGTCGGGGGAGACGCATTATGTACCAGCGCATCCGATGCTTGCGCCATTAGACGATCGAAGCGGTAGTTTTACGACGCAAAAAAAACGTCTCTTGGACGGTATCGAATGGAGTAAAGACAGCTATTACTTTGATGAACCGACGGCTGGACTTGATGACAGCGCACGAATGGATTTTGTCGCATCGTGGAAGCAGAATCCAACGAATCTGATCGTTATGGCGACGCATGATCCAGTTCTAATTCGGGCAGCACAGCGGATCATCTATCTCGTGCACGGAGAAGTGGCTTTCGATGGACCAACGAAGCACTTTTTACAAGAAAGTCGGTTGTTCGTATGATCGTCGTAACGGTTCTGATCGTTTCTTTGTTCTTGATCATGTTTGAGAGACTTCAGGTGACAGATCAACGATTACGGTTCATCGCTATCATGACGGCAGCGGCAATCGTTGGACGTTTGTTGTTTTCCAGTTTGCCGAACATTCAGCCGGCAACGGCCCTCGTCTTATTAGTAGCCGTCTTCGTTCATCCAATCGCCGGTGCTATCTCTGGGATGCTCATCGTCGTATTGACGAGTTTATTTTTAGGAAGCGGTCCGTTCGTCCTCTTTCAGGCACTGGCGTATGCAACGATTGCCAGTCTAGGATTCATTCCGTTTCTTCGATCCCGAATCGTATTAACCGGGTATGGTTTTTTTGCTGGCTTTTTATATGGATGGGTGAGCAATCTCGGTTTCTTGGTATTAACCGGGTTCTCGTGGCAAGCCTTTTTGACATTACTTGTGACCGGGGGAACGTTTGACTTACTTCATGGATTCAGTAATGCGGTATTCATCTGGATATTGTTTCCGATTTTTTTACGAATTTTGCATTCATTCGATGAAAAGAGGGGTACAGAATAGTAACATACCGAACAGGAGGGAAGGCATATGCTGGGATCATCGATTTCGCTTGCTTATGTCGTCATGTTACTCATCGTCTCGAGCGTCGGCTTAGTGTTTGGTAGTATTTTGTTGATGAAAGGTACCATTAGAGGACGCTACGCCGCTTGTTACTTACTCGCTGCCTCCGTTTTCCCGGGCGCCATGTTGATTACCTCATCAGAAGGATTACAATGGCAATATTTACGATTCGAGAGTTCCTGGTTCCTCGCGATTGTTTCCTGGTTACTCGTCTTATCGACGGGGTACCTCGTCTCAATCACGGGTGCGCTCGTCGTTCGTTATCTGTATCATTATACGATGACATTTGATCGCGTCAAACGTTATGTGACGCGACGCTTTCGTCATCGCGAAGCGTAAATACAAAAACGGAAGAACCAGCTATCTGGCTCTTCCGTTTTTTCATGAATTCGCGTACAGGAGATCTTCTTCTGTCGAGGATTCTTGCTGACGTGCAGGATTTTGGATTCGTCCTGTTACTTCCGTTAGGAGACGACGCGGCAGGAGACGAGACAAGGAAACCATGGCCCGGTTGCTTACACCTGGAACGACGACGCGGCGTCCTTTGAGCATGCCACGGTACCCAGCGAATGCGACGAGGTGTGACGGCATACTCTTGAACGGTAGCGTGATGTTCGCCCGGTCGAAGAAGTTCGTATCGGTCGGTCCTGGGCAGAGACAAGTCACACTGACACCCGAGCCGTCGACTTCTGTCGCAAGTGCTTCCGAGAACGACAGGACATAGGCTTTCGTTGCATAGTAGACACTCATGTATGGTCCTGGCATGAAGGCAGCGACCGACGCGACATTCAGGATGCGTCCGAAGCCACGTTCAACCATTCCTGGTAAGAGACGTTTCGTCAAATCCGTCAAGGCGACGACGTTGACCTGGATCGAGTTAATGTCTTCTGTTGGATCGATTTCCGCAAAGCGTCCCGACGTGGCGAATCCGGCGTTATTGAACAATAGATCGACTGTCAATTCTTGTTCCTCTAAGTATTGCACGAGACGATCAACGCTGTCGCTTAGTGATAAATCAGCAGCGAATACATAGACCTTGATCTGATAGCGTTTTTCAAGGACCTGTTGAAGCTCCTTCAATTTTTTCTCATTGCGGGCAACGAGTACACAATCGAAGCCATCTCGCGCTGTGAGAACAGCGAGATCCAGTCCGATTCCACCCGATGCACCGGTAATCAGTGCCGTTTTTCGTAACATAGGACATTCCTCCATTCGAAATCGTGAATCTGAGTCTAGTGTATACCATTCCATACCGTTCCCGCGAATCCTGTTTCATAAGCATTTACTTTTCTTATCACTGGTCCAACCAGTATGATAGAACAGTAGAGGGGAAGTGGAACAGATGAGGAAAAAAGTAACCGTCGCCTTGTTGCTCGCGACGTTTTTAGCCGCGATCGAGGGGACGATCGTTGCAACAGCAACACCTGTCATGGCGAGTGAATTGAACGGGGCGAAATTAGTCAGTTGGATCTTTGCCGGGTTCTTATTGTTCATGGCGGTATCAACGCCGATTTACGGCAAGATGGCAGATTTATATGGTCGAAAACGGGTTCTGTTATTCGGGATTGGCGTCTTCACCGTCGCTTCGTTAGCCTGTGGACTCGCTCAATCGATGGAGATGTTGATCGTCTTCCGCGCCGTCCAAGGCATCGGGGCAGGAGCTGTATTACCGATTGCAATGACGATCATCGGTGATTTGTATACATATGAGGAACGAGGGAAAATCCAAGGAGTGCTCAGTGCCGTGTGGGGGATTTCGGGTGTCGCTGGACCACTCGTCGGTGGATTCCTCGTCGAATCGCTTTCGTGGCGGTATATTTTCTTACTAAACGTACCGTTTGCCTTATTATCGTTTTTCATGATCGTCGTTTACTACAAAGAGACGGTCAGGGAAACGGAGCGGAAAATCGATTACCGGGGTGCCTTATTGTTTGCGCTCGGGATGAGTGCGTTTCTGTACGGTTTATTGTCGGGCAGTGAGTCGGAGACGTTCTTGCGGCCGATCATTCTAGCGAGCTTTTTCATTAGTTTCGTATTATTGTTCACGTTTTATCGGGTCGAGAAAAAGGCGAGCGATCCACTCTTGCCACCAGCAGTCATTCGCCATCCGGTCATTCTCGTGATCAACTTAGCGGTCTTCTTTTCCGCCTGGGTGCTCGTCTCGATGTCAGCGTATATTCCGATTTTTGCCCAAGGGGTACTCGGGAAGAGTCCGACCGAAGCTGGTTTCATGTTGATGCCACTGTCGCTTTTTTGGACGCTGACCGCCATCATCGGTGGACGGACGATTGGTGTCGCCTCACCCCGGTACCGGACGATGACAGGAATGGGGCTGCTGATCGTCGGCACAGTAATTTTATCGTTGATCACGCGCGAATCAAGTGATGTTTTCATCTATCTTGCCGTTTCGCTGATCGGAATTGGTTTTGGTCTCTCGCAACCCGTCTTCATGGTCGTCTTGCAGACATCCGTCGATTGGTCACTTCGTGGTTCAGCGACGGCCGTCAACTCGTTCTTGAGTACGACGGGACAGACGCTCGGTGTTGCGATCTTCGGTACGATCTTCAACTTATCCATCCTTCGTTCGTTTGCAGCGTCAGATACGCTTTCAGGATACGCGATTGATCCATTCTTTCAATCAAGTACGGCTAAAACGTTCGGGCAAGACGTGCAGTATGCGGCAGAAATTGCGTTGTCGCATGGATTACGTTACGTCTTCATTGGCGGAGTCCTTTGTGCGATTCTTGCGTTTGTGATGACATGGCGTTTACCGAAAGTTCGACCTGACGATCCACGATCGTAACGAAAAAGCGAACCAGGATGATGATCATCCTGGTTCGCTTTTGTCATGAGGAAGATTGACTAGTGGCACTTTCACGATGGGCGAGCTGTTCACGAATATCACGTTCATTGCGTCGGAGGAACAATCCAATTCCAATCAAGAGTAAAGCGGCACCGGTGATTTGAATCCATGTTAACTTCTCGTTAAACAGATAATACCCAAAGATCATGCCCCAAACCGCTTCGCCAAGGATCGTGATGCTGACGATGCTAGCGCTGACACGAGCGAGCGCCCAGTTGAATAAATTGTGACCGAGTAACGTTGGGAAGACGGCAAGAAGAATATACAGCCACCAGTCTTGTTGGAACGCAGCGACGAGATTCGTTGATTGAATCAATGATAACAAAAGCAAGACGAGCGACGCGACAGCGTAGACACCGAACGAATAGAGATTCGTCGAAACGCTTGTGCGGACGTGTTGACCGAGCAACCAGTAACCAGCGACTAAAATCGTTGCGAGCAAAGCAAGACCGTCCCCGATCAAGGCGCGCATGCCGACGGCGATATCTCCGTAAGCGACGAGACCGCCACCGAACAAGGCGACAGCGACGAACAGGAGTGCCTTGCGCGACGGGTGTTGTTTGAAAAATAATGCGTTACCGGCAAGGACAAAAATCGGACTTGCGGTCACGAAGAGCGTTGAGCTCGCAACTGTCGTATAATCAAGAGAGAGAAACCACAGCCAAAAATGCCCGGCGAGCAAAATGCCACTTAATAGCATATGCCGAATCGTCGACGAACTGAGTTGCAAAAGTTCCTTCAAGCGAATGAGTGGGAGCAACAATAAGGTCGAGAACAGCATGCGGTAAAAGGCGACAGCCTCGATCGGGGTCTCCGCCCATTTGACGAAGATTGCCGATGTTGAAATAAAGAATAAAGCCATGAATAACGTAAAATAGGGCATGGGTACCTCCACATGTCTGAAGTAAGGAAATGAGGGTGAAGCGTGTGCAATTGATCATTGCTGAAAAACCAAAACAAGCTGAAAAACTGGCAGCTCCGTATCCGTCTGTGAAGCGGGACGACTACATCGAAATCAAACCGTGTGACCGATTTCCGCAAGGGGCAAAACTCGCCTACGCGGTTGGACATTTATGCGAATTGCAGGAGCCGGCGCATTATGACGCCAAGTGGAAACGATGGAACTATGACCATTTGCCAATTATCCCGGAACGATTTGATTACCGACTGGCAAAAGGTAAGAGTAAACCGTACCAAGTCATCAAGAAATTATTGAATGAGCGGACGACGACTTCCATCATTATAGCATCGGATGCCGAGCGAGAGGGAGAGGCAATCGTCCGATTGATCTTACGTCTCGCGAACAACGCGAAACCACTGCAACGACTCTGGATTTCGAGTTTGACGCCTCAAGCCGTTGATCATGGGTTTGCGAACCTGCTCGATGGTAAGGAAACAGAGAACATCTTCCATGAGGCGATGAGTCGCGCTTGCGCCGATTGGCTGATCGGGATGAATGCGTCCCGTGCGTATACGACGTTACTGAAGAAGAAGGGCATCGCCGACGTTTTTTCCCTCGGACGAGTCCAGACACCGACGCTTGCACTGATCGTTGAACGGGAAAAACAGATCGAGAATTTCTTACCGGAGACGTACTACGAAGTCGAGGCGGATTTTACGCAATACAAAGGAAAATATATCAATGCGAAGAAACAGACGAAACTGAGTGACCGGGAACAGGCACAAGCGATCGTGGATCGGACGAAAGGAACCGGAATCGTCGCATCGATCGAGAAAAAACGGCAGACGGAACGTCCACCGTTTTGGTTCAGTTTGTCGCTCTTACAAACAGAAGCGAGTCGACGGTTTGGTCTCGGTGCAAAAGAGACACTCGATATCGCGCAAAAACTCTATATCCGTGGTTGGATCAGTTATCCGCGAACGGACTCTTCCTTCGTGACGAAAGAGGAGGCGGGACAGTTCCCGGTCATTCTTGATCGGTTATTGAAGCAAGCGGAATATAGCCCAATCAAGGATGTCCTGACGAACAATCCAGCTAACGATAAACGCTACGTCAATCCGGCAAAGGTCAGCGACCACTATGCGATCATTCCAACAGAAGAGGCGGGTGCCGTCGCGAAGCTCTCTGGACGAGATGCGCAAGTCTACGATTTAATCGTTCGCCGTTTCCTTGCTGCCTTTGCACCGGACGCAGTCTCGGAGAAGACGGAAATCGTGACGACGCGTGAGATGGACCGTTTTTTGACACGCGGCAGTCGTACGATTGATCCGGGCTTTAAACAAGTCTTACAAATCGAATCAAAGGAAGTCGAATTGCCAGCCGTCGAACGAGGACAAGAGATGCCGATCAAAGGCTGTCGTCTGCTCGAGAAACAAACGGAGCCGCCGAAACGCTATACGGAAGGGAAACTCATCCTCGGCATGAAAACAGCTGGTAAATTACTCGAAGATGAGCTGCAAGCGATTATGAAGGAAGTCGAGGGACTCGGGACGGAAGCGACCCGTGCCGGGATCATCGACGGACTAAAACGGCGGGAATACATCAAACTCGTCAAAAAAGAGATTCATCCGACGCCAAAAGGTCGGATATTGATCGATGCCGTGACGGGGAGTATTCTTGCTTCGCCAGAGATGACAGCGAAGTGGGAGAGCCGTCTCGAGCAAATCGGTAAAGGGGAAGCGTCTGCCGCCCAGTTCATTGAACAGGCGAAGAAACTGTCGGAGCATCTCGTCGTTGATGCCAAGCAACGGATCGAACAACTCGCTGTTGATCCGACGCAAGTCAAGAGTAAGTCTCCGCGGGGTGCAACGAATCGTCCGGTCGGTCCGTGCCCACTGTGTCAATCAGCGGTGCTTGATCGTGGGAAGTTTTATGGCTGCAGCGGCTATCAGAAGAACAACTGTGGCTTTACGTTACCGAAAACGATCCTTGGTGCCAAATTGACACAAACGGAAGTCAAAAAAGTACTCGCAGGTCAAAAAACAAAGCCACTCGAGATGAAAAAGAATGCGCGCCAGTTTAAGGCGATGCTTTATCTCGAGCGCGATCAATTAAAATTCGAATTCACGAAAGGGGAAGACTGATGCAATACGAACTGATTCAAAATCAATCATTTCGTCCTGTCTTTGAACGACTGTTACAGGAAGGGCGCCGCTTGACGGTCTGGTTTCCGGATCATATCGAGGTACAGTCGGCAGAAGGACTGGTCGAAGAAGCAGAAGAACTGTTTGGTGTGACAGCGGAAGTGATCGATGATCCACAATCATTCGGCAAGCATATCCTGCTTCCGTACTTGATGGAAGTCGAGCACCGGGAAGATGGATTCATCCGCTACGAAGCTGAGCTGACGGAAGAATTACGCCAACTCGTCCGCGAATTGACATTACCGATGTTGACGGAAGGCGACTTCGAAGTGTTGTATTCATATCAAATCGAGACGGAGACGGAACGCTTCTTCGTTGAAGACTGGTTCCAAGCTGACTTACAAAAACTACCTAACTAGGTGAAACTTTCTTGATCAGGATGACGTAATATAGCTTAACGTCATCATACTGTTCAATTGGAGGGTTCATCATGTTTACAGTAGCATTCATGGAAAGCGAATTGGGAGGCGACGGCTTCTTCTCGGGCATGCCGATTTTCATGGTCGGATTTTTTATTCTCATCATCGGGTTCATTCTGTTCGGAGTCATCTCTGCAGCCTCAAAGGGAATCTCAACGAATTCATTGACGCAACAACTGCGCGAGCATGCGGCGCGTCTCGTCAGTCCGAATGAATCGGATGCACTGAATTACTTCGCTTACTTAGAAACGTTGACAAGTTTTCCGGTGGAAAAGACGAATCTCGAACCGTTCCGGATTGCGACCGGTATCTTAAGGCTCATTCAGGGAACAGATCAGATTTCCGAAACGACGAAAAAACAAGTCGTCGCCCAATACTTACGGCTCGGCATTTTGGATGCGGATCATTTAGCGGACGAACAGCCGGTCCGGAGTCATAGTCATAGCCATCACCATCATCATTAAAAAGGGTCCTCAGGGGCTCTTTTTTTGTTGAAAACGATCGAATCGTGACATCTAATTGTCATATACAACGATTTAGATTAAAGTTGTATGAAATTGAAATCTTTTTGAGCAGAATGCTGTGTATCGATTGAAAAAAGTTTACAATGAATGGACGGGAATACCTTTGTTGCTGGAGAAGGATAAAGGGAAAGGAGTTGAATTCCTCCAATGAAAACATGGCTGAATCGAACGATTGGACGGCAAATCATGTCTGCGTTTTATGTGATTTTTCTGACACTGCTGCTAACGACAGGTGGTGTCTACCTATATACGAAACAACAGGTGGATGAATCACGACAAGAATTAAAGATGTTAAACGAACATCGGACACGGGCGACGGATTTATATGAGTCGTGGCAAAGCATGCAGTACGAGATGCGTGGCTTCGTCTTGCTTGGTGACGAAGAGATGTTAAAAGAAATCGAAGCAAAGAAAAATGACATCAATCAACAAACGACTTGGTTCGAGCGCAATGCACGCTTCAAAGAAGAACGACAGTATGCAACAGACGCACGGGAACTCTATACAGCGTATACCCAACGCGTCATGCCGAGCCTCGTCAATTATGTCGCAGCGAAAAAAGACGGCAAAGTGACGGAGCCGTTCTTGAAGATGCCGACGCTTGGAAAGGTTACGAAATCAAAACCACTCGATCCACAGCGGAAGTTCAACATCAAGACGAAGAGTGCAGCTGATATGAGTTCAAGTATCGTTGATATGGAGACGGTCTTCACGAAATATCGTAATTCTTTAAACGATCAAGAGATGGCAGCGCAAGAGCGACTTGGTAAACAAGTGAACTCGTCGCAAATTCTCGGAGCTGTCAATATCGCAATCCTCTTATTGATCACTCTCATTTTCGTCCGACCATTCGTCCGCCGCTTGACGCGTCAGTTGCGTCAGTTGAACCGGGAAAGTGGACGACTCGCTAAAGGTGAGGATGCGACGCCGATCGTCATCACGAATCATCAAGATGAGATCGGTGAGTTGACGACGACGTTCAATCAGATGGCAGCCGCCATTTCGGGGCAAAAACATCAACTTGTCGCAAGCAACGATGAACTACAAAGTCAACAGGAAGAATTAATTGCCCAGCAAGAAGAACTTCAATCGCAACAGGAAGAACTCGAAGAAGCACTCGACATCACGTTACGTAACGAGACCCATTTGCGTTATCGCAATGAGTTGACCGAGACACTTGCGTCTCGCGAAACGTTGACGGCATATCCGGCGATCATCGAAAAATTGATCACGATCACTGATGCGGAGCTCTGAGCAATTGTCTTCCTCGAGCAGGACCGTTACACGGATCTCGTTTCGTACGGGATGACGCCAATTCAGGAACACCAGTTATTACATGCTTCGACGTCATTACTCGAACGCGCACGTCTAAACAAACGCGCCGTTCGCTCGACGAAACAAGTCGCGAGTCATCATCCGCTCCCGTATCCGTACACGATGTACGAAATCGTCGTACCAGTGATGGATCCAGCGTCGAATACGATGATTGCAAGCATTTATCTCGTCCGTTACCGGGATGCTTTTACAGAAGACCAGACGAACGAAATCTGGTCGTTCTCCCGTCAATTGGCACTCTCCTTGCTCCGGATGCGCGTCTTCGAAGAAGTCGAACGAGAACGGGAAAAGACGTCAAAACTTCTCCATTCGATTCGGGAAGCGGTCATCTATATCGAAGGAGAGACGATTTTTGCCAATAAACCATTGCTCGCTTTGTTCCATCATCCGGCGCACGATCAAGTGGCGGAAGAAGGATTGATGACGCTCGACGTCAAAATCGAAGAGTTGGCAGTACAGGTTGATCAACATGAGGCGTTCTTAACCTACATGGATCATGTCTGCAACCAGGAAATTCCGACGGAGAGTTTGGCGTTGTCCTTAAATAAGGAAGAGCGATTCGTCACGTTATATGCAGAGGAAATTCATTATGGTGGCTGTTTCCGTGGCACGATGCTCGTCTTACGTGACGTGACGGCAGAGACAGCGATCGACCGGATGAAATCGGAATTCGTCTCGACCGTATCGCATGAGTTGCGGACACCGCTTGCCTCGATTTACGGCTACACGGAATTGATGCTTGCGCGCGACGTCCAGGAATCAAAACGTCAACGGTATCTCGAGACGATTCATGCGGAAACCGAACGGCTGACGAACCTCGTCAACGACTTCCTTGATGTCCAACGCATGGAATCGAGTCAGCAACAATATGATTTCAAACCGCTTGATTTGACGAAAGTCATTCAGGAAACGGTCGAGTTCCATACGGCTTCGGCAAAAGATCACGAGCTAGTCCTTGATTTTGAAGAAACGACGACGGGGCGGATTCATGCCGACGAACAAAAAATGCGCCAGCTGTTCACGAATCTAATCAACAATGCGATTAAGTATTCACCGGATGGTGGTCAGATCACGATTACGATGCGTCAAGTCGATGATCGTGTTCAGCTAAAGATCGAAGACGAAGGAATCGGTATTCCGCGTCACGCGCTACCACAACTGTTCAGCAAGTTTTATCGAGTCGATAATTCAGATAGTCGAAAAATCGGTGGTACGGGTCTCGGTCTTGCGATTTGTCAGGAAATCGTTCGTTCGCACGAAGGAATGATTCATGTCGAATCAACGGAAGGTGTCGGGTCGGCGTTCATCGTCGAACTACCGATCGTCCAGTCTGTCGTCCCGGTCACGGAATCGGTAGAGGACTGTTGATGTCAAAAACGTTCTTTGATTGAAAAATCAAAGAACGTTTTTTTGTTGGTTTCATCTGCAAAACGGGAACTGATTACTATCAAACAGAAAGGAAGTGAGGAGATGCGGCGAAGCAGATGGCCTTGTTAAGTCCGACGATCACTCATTCTTTGGATCCTGATTGAAGCCAGTAGTTCGTTTATTCCAGCTTATGTGATTGAACGCTTTTACTGGGAAGACCGCGGGATGAGTATTGCCGATGTCGTCATCGCAGAGATCATCTTTGCTTGGGTCATATTGATTGGTGAGGTTCCGTTCGGTTTGTTATCCGACCGGTGGGGTAGAAAGCCGTTTATTCTGGCTGGTTTCGTATGTGAGTGGTTATCGTTTACGGTGTTGCTTGAAGCCCACGTCTATGAAACATTGCGAATGCATAAGAGAGAAGAGCGATTCGAGACGGTCTGGCGAGTGATTTCAATCGGTGGTTTGTTGACGTCTGGACTTGCGGCACTCGTCGGGAGTTACGCCGTGCGATCGGTAGACTTGATCTGGCACTATCACGTGTCCTGGTGGGTTTTGCTCGGAACAGTACTCCTGACGTTTTTCTTAAAGGAAGCAGCGCGAGAACAAGACGGAGAGACGAGTTCGTTGAAGACATTGCTAATAGGACTCTCGTTTCGACGCGTCTACGTCCGAATTCTTTGTCTTGTCTTGTTATACGGGGCGACGATTGATTTCGTTGATGAGTTTTGGCAACTCTATCTACGGGATCAAACGATACCGATGGTCCATTTCGGATTCGTCTTCGTGTTCTTCCAAGTCATGCAAGCGATCGGTGCATCCTTATCACAGTTTCGATCGCCCGTCGGATGGGCGATGATCTATATCGTGTGTCTTGTCGGATTGTCGGTTGCCTCTCCGCTCGTCAGTATCGGGTTACTCGGTACACTGTACTTGTGTTACGGCTGGGCTGAGCCTTATGTGACCACTGTTATCCAAGATATTGCGCCGACAAATGGACGCGCAACGTTTACATCGCTGATCTCAGTCATTGAACGTTTAGCTGTGCTTGGAACCGGTACGCTATTCGTCTTCGTCGAACGTGTCTTCTCGCTTCAGATGACCTATGCCGCGCTCGGTCTCGTCTCACTTATGTTGCTTCTGTTGTATAGTGTGACGCGCACGCGTCAGAACTGAATCAAAAAAAGGACAAAGGTGCATTGACCTTTGTCCTTTTGACTGTCATTTATTACGACACGTGTCGTTGCTCCTGAGAGGAACGTGCTAATAGCTGGCGAGCTGGTTGCCACATTAATAAGGAGAGGGCTCCTGCGAGCGCATAGACAAGCTCGATCGCAAACACATCGGCAAGCCATCCGAACAATAGACTACCGAGACAGAAGCAGAGTGCATACACGGTTTGTTGTACGCTATAGACATACGGTAACCGTTCGAGTGGTGTCGTCGTCTGCAACAACGTATTCAGCTCAATCGCTCGGACTTGACTTGCAAACCCTTGGAACAGACAAGCGATCACGGCAAGTGTGACGATTGGAGCGAAAGCGAACAAGAAGGTCGCAGCAATCGAAAAGCCGATACTTCGATAAAGCAACGAACGCGTTCCACGACGGCGTAACATCATGTAACTGCCGGCGATCATGCTCAGCAGATAGAAGGCATTTAGAATGCCCCACCAGCGTTCCGATAGCTGGAAATGTGTATCGATGTAGACGAGGAACAGAGCAGAAATCCAAGCCGTACTGACGAACGCATCGATTCCGACGAGATACGTGTTGGCTTTCGCGAAAGGATGCGTTCGCGTGTAGCGAATACTCGACCGGAAGGAGACGTCTTCCCCTTCCATCGAAGGGTCGGGGAGAGAGCGGACGCTTCGATAGAACAGATAGCTGATGAGACTCGCACCTAAAAACAGAGCAGCTGAGACGGACAAGACGGAAAGAGGCGATAACAGGCTGACCAGAATGGCACCAAGCGGCCACATGATGAGCTGAATCACTTGATTCGAACCTTGTACGAGACTGTTAGCTTTTTGGACATCCTGACACAGTCGAGGGATGAAGGCACTTTCGATCGGACGAGCAAATCCGTCGAAGAAAGCGATACATCCAACGAGTGCGAGGATAAGTGGCAGTGGTAAATTAAATCCCCAGATGATGCCTAATAGAATCGTCTTGAGGAGTTGACTGCCGAACAACAACGAGGCATGGGGAACACGTTGAGCGACTTGGACGAATAAGAAGCCGCTTCCTGTCATGCCTGCTGTGACGAGAACAGGAAACAGGGCAGAGAGACTCGCTTGCCCTGTCGTTTGATAGATCATCGCGATCAGGGAGACGATATAGAGCGCATCTCCCGCATTCGCAATCCATTGACTGACCAATAAAAGCGTAAACCGGTTCATTCTGAATGACCTCCATATCGTACGTATTTAATTAGGAGTGAGAATTCAGAATGACTTACATTGGACGCCCTCATTTCGTGTTTTTTTCTAGTGTAAGAGGAAAAAAATGGATTGTCAATCAGAATCGTGACGGGAGTTCCGGGCAACGAGTGTAAAGGAATCAACCATCGATGTCGCGGCAGCTTCGTCTTGAGCACGAGATGCCGATAGCTTGATTGGTTTTAGTTGCTGGCGGAATCGGAAAGCCCGTTCGAGTCGACTCATGAATAGATTGCTGAAAAAGACGACTAATGCTAGTCCAATCAGTGGAACGAGGAACATATGGTTGAGCCACGACGTCGCCGAAAACTGATTGTAGTAATAGCCAAACATCGATGACCATTCAAAGATCGTTGGAGCAGTTCCTACATGTAAATTAACTGTTCCGGCGAAGAAAATACCTAAGAGCGATAAATGGATCAGCAACATTAGCGTTTGGATGAATTGTTGCATGAAGACGATCATCAACGTCGGAATGAGGTGTGGCAAAATATGGCGTCTGAACCGATGCCATGGACTACCACCAAGCGTCTGGGCGACAATCATGAACTCTTGACTAAGTAACTGGCGGGTCTCAGCAATCAGATAAAGCGATAAAGAGGGGAGACCAAGCAAAATCAAGACGATCAATTCAAACGATACACGATCAAAAAGTGGTGGGATAGCAGTCGAATCAAAGAACGTAAGTGATGGAAGCAAAATGAGCAACGCGACAAGAGAGAGCGGTAAAACTAAAAACCCATCAAAAACAAGTTTTAAGTATCGATTGACGCGAGCAGTTCGGAAAGCTAGCGGAATTGCGATCACTAGCGAAAGAAACATTCGACCGAGCGCAACAATCATGCAAATACCGGCTGTCCATTTAAATCCTTCAATCATCAATTGAAAGAGGTCATAGCCAGAGCGGTCTGTACCGAGCCATTGATCACTTGACGGTTTTAAGGGAGACGTAGCAAGAAATGTGCCATCTTCAGCGTAACGATTCGAGATTTGATCAACTTGACCATCACGTAAGATCGTATTTCCGAAACTTAGGATCAGTAAAACGGTGGGCAAAAATAGACATAGCCAGAAGACAGGATCTCGCATTAGGGTGCGACGCATCAAATCCCTCCTTTCCAGGCGTTCGGGATCAACCATTCTGCAAGTAAATCCATGATGAAGATTGGTAAATAGATTAAGAACAAGACGACCATTAAAATCGGCATTTGCCCAAATTGAAGAACGAAACGAAACAGGCCTTGGACCTGAAAAGTGTACTCAATGATTAACAAACTTGATAGAATTGTAATAATATTGGCTCTGAAAAATATATAAAACCGATAGACCATCGTCGGAAGTAAATGTTTCCAGAAAAGAGCGGTTGGCTGAATACCTTTTGCCCTTGCGAGTTCAAGGAACGGTGCAGATTCTTGTTCCAGTACTTGTGTCGTCAGCCATTTGATAAAGAAAAATAATGTTGTCAGCGTTAAGGTGGTAATCGGTAAGAAACGAATCGAGTCAGCATATGTTCCTGCAATCTCGATTTTGCTATATCCTGTCATTTTGAATAAATAGATGACAAGGAATTGCGAAAAAATGATCCAAAATAAGTCTGGAACCATCTCAAGTGTGCGTGTCGCCTGTTTCAATAGTGTCCGTGTTCGTTGACCACTTCGATAAAACAGATAGGCGTAAAGAATCGCACTGATCGCGGAAACGATCATTGCTATTGTAAAGATGATCAACGTCTCTTGAATATAGGGCTGTAAAGAAGGGAGTAATAAGACTTCTTTTTGAGCAGACACATTAAAATAAGTGATCTCATTAAGCTTTGCTAGTTGAACGAATTGCTGTTTCAGACCTTCTATGTAGCTTGCTGGATTGAATTTCATTTGTGCGACGAGCGCCGGAAGGGCGCTGATCGCAATCAAGACAAAAAAAGCCACGATGAGCTGCATCGATTTTCGGGCGATAAAAGCCATGAAGTGAGAAACTCCTTTCTTTAGGGTCCTCAACCGATGGCGAGGATCCGGTCATTCCCAATTTGAATCAACTGACTATTCATATGCTTACGGCGAAGCACGTAGCGTTCGAAATGTTGCGTCGCGATGAACGAATCACGCGTCGAGACCGTCGAGAGGGTCATTAAGACATGCTTTAATTGTGGTTGGCCTTCTTGTAGCGAAAGATGCGTCATTCGGTTCGCTCCGTCGAGACGATTGAGAAATAGTTCGATCTTGCAGCCTTCCTTGATTAATTCACTGATCAGGAACGCTGCTTGTTCGATGAATGTCTCGAATTGTTGATGGAGCCCGTAACCGCTTGGTGCCGATAAATTCAAGGCAATCGTAAACGTATCCTGATTGCTTGTTTCGAACACTTTTGCCTGCAATCGACCGGTCTTCGCTGTCGCATACCAATCAATCTCTTTTGACGGTTCTGCCGTATAGGGTTTTGCACCAAGCTGAACGAGCTTGTTCTTAAGTGGCGAGTACCGATCTGGTCGGTCGCCGATCCGTAAACGCTGTAAAAGAAGCGGCGTCGCCTGCGCCGTCAAGGACGGTAAGACTGTAAACGACGGATACGTATCGAACGTAAAGAGATAGACGCCCATCTTCCAAGGCAAACGAATCGTCAAGATGATCTCATCGAACTCCGCCGGTCCGCGGCGAACCGTCTGAATCGGTATTGTTACCGCGTCTTCAGAGTCAATCACCGCATGAAACGTCGCCGGGTGCAGCGGGTCCATCTCCGGGAAGATGACCCCACCATCCGTATGCAAACGAAGCGTCGCTTCGAGTCCGAGCTGACTTAAAGATTCGACACCGAAGACTTGTAGATGGAGCGATGTCTGTTCTTGGTTGAACATCAATGCTTCATAATGCTTCCATTCGATTGCCACGTCCCGTCGGAGCTGTTTTTCTGTTCGACCGACGACGAAATGAATCGTCGCCAAGGCGGCGAACAGAAAACCGAGGATCGACAGACGTGGAATGAAGAGGAAGATGAACGTCATCGCGACGTACAGTGGAAAGAGTCGGCGTTCAAGCCAAAACGGGACGGAACGTTCAATCTGCATGATTCGTCACCCCATCTCGACCGGAACCGGCACGTCGTCCAGAATATGCGTCAAGACAGCCGCTTTCGTCGTCTTGATTCCACCTTCAAGTGTCAGTGTCAGGCGATGAGACAGGACGTGTTTTGCAAGATATTTGATATCTTCCGGGATGATGAAGTCGCGTTGATTCAAGAACGCGTAGCTTTGCGAGGCGCGAAGTAATGCAATCGCTCCACGCGGACTGACGCCGACTTCAATGAGTTCATGGTTTCGTGTCGCTTGGACGATATGGAGCAAGTAATCGAGCACGTCTTGTGATGCATGGACGCGGCGTGCCTCTTCCTGCCAGGAAATCAAGTCACCGCCTGACGCGATGCCGACAGCTGATCGACGGACGTTCGTCAGAATCTCAGACAATAAGCGCCGTTCGTTCTCGAAATCCGGATAACCGACTTCAATTGCGACCATGAACCGGTCGAGTTGGGCGTCCGGTAATGGGAACGTTCCTGCTGACTCGATCGGGTTTTGTGTCGCGATGACGAAAAATGGGGCGGGCATCTGATAGGTCGTTCCACCGATCGAGACTTGACGTTCTTCCATCGCTTCAAGCAATGCCGATTGTGTCCGCGGAACAGCACGGTTGATCTCATCAATCAAGACGACGTTCGCGAACAATGGACCGTGTTTATTCTCGAACTCCTGTGTCTTTAAGTTGAAGAAATCCGAACCGATGACATCGGACGGAAGCAAATCCGCCGTAAACTGAATCCGCGAGAAGGCACTTTCAAAGCTCTGAGCGAGCGCTTTGGCGAGCATCGTTTTCCCTGTTCCCGGTACATCTTCTAATAGAATATGTCCTTCTGCGATGAGTGCCGTCAGACAAAGATCGATGACGTCCGGTTTACCGAGATAGATGGAATTGAGTTGATCTTTTAATTGTTGTAGTTTCATAGGAAATCCCTCCAAAGTTAAATGGTTGAGTAGTGTGCTAATTGTTGTTCAAAGCGGATCACGAGATCGCGAACACGTGAAGACACATCTGATGTATAAAGATAGGGTGATTTTTTAAGAACGATGATTCAGTTGTTTAAGGAAAAAATATCCATATGTACTTAGGAAGATTTTAGCATACTGTGTTAACAAATAAAAATAATTTTCTGAAAATAAAGACAAGGTGAGACGATTCATTTTCAAGTGGTAAGGGTATGATTGAATCAGTGGATCTTGAAAGAGAAAGGATGTTTCGTATGAAACTGATTATTTTTGGAGCGACTGGTCAAACTGGACAAGAACTAGTCAAACAGGCGATTGATCACGGGCATGAGGTCACAGCATTCGTCCGCAGTCCAGAAAAACTGACACTACATGACGAACGGTTACGAGTCGTAAAGGGCGACGTGCTCGATCAAGAAGCGGTAACAGCTGCTGTTGCCGGACAAGATGCTGTCCTGACAGCACTCGGTACGGAGAGTCTTGCGTATAGTGGTTTTTTAGAACGAAGTCTCGTCCGGATCGTGACAGCGATGAAGAAACAGGGGATAGAGCGGATCGGTTATGTCGCGTCTGCCGGTGTCGATGATGAATTACCGGGTGTGCAAGGGATGCTCGCTCAGCGGATTCTGAAGAATCCATTAAAAGATCACCGTCAAGCGATTTCACTCCTCCAGCAGGCGAATCTTGACTATACGGTAGCCCGTCCACTCCGTTTACTGAACGGTCCGTTAACCGGACTCTATCGCCAAGCGGATACAGGTGTACCGGAAGATGCGAAACAAATCAATCGTGCAGATGTGGCACATTTCCTTTTACAGGCGATCGAGACAGAAGATCACATCAAGTCGAGTGTCGGTCTCGCTGAATGAAGAAGAAAGGTCTCGCCCGTCATACGGAAGAGACCTTTTTACGTGATTATTGTTGACGATAGACGGAAACCGAACCACCATTAACGAAGAATTGACCGTAGCCATCTTGATTGATCGTGACCGATGCCGTGTTGTTTCCAGTGATATCCGTCCAGACTTCTCCTTTGTTCTGAAGGCCGACGTACATCCATTTGCTACCGCCAGGGCCGTCTGAGAGGATTGTTGCAAGACCGGATTTTGCCCGATCCGAGACACCTTCACGTGTCCAACCGATGATGTCTTGGTTATCGAGATAATCGTTTTGTTTTCCGAACGCGAAGTCCTTCCGTGCTTTGAGCAACGGATCAATCTTCGAAGCGAGTGCTGGAATTTCGCGGGTCGACGTGCCTTTTGTGCCATAGTAATCACCGTAGAAGACGGATGGATAGCCTTGTTCACGGGTCAGGATCATCGCGTAGGCGAGTGGTTTGAACCATGGTTGAACTGTTGATTCAAGCGATTGTCCAGGTTGCGAGTCATGGTTTTCGACGAGTGTCACGGCTTGGACTGGATTACTCTTGACGAGTGTTCCGTCAAAGATCGTCCGCATGTCGTAGTATCCGCCACCTTTACTTGCTTGCTCGAATTTATAATGAAGCGGGGCATCAAAGACGGATTGTTGGTAATTCGTCCGGCTTAAGTAGTTTTGTAAAGTGCCGAGATCGTTCTGCCAGTACTCGGCGACTGTGAATAGCGGTTTGCCCGTTGTCTGACGAACGTTCGCGAGCCAGTCCGCTAAGTAACCATGTTTGATATGTTTGACGGCATCGAGACGGAACCCATCAAGACCAAGCTCATTGACGTACCATTTTCCCCAGTTCTTCATTTCTTGTTGAACTTCCGGGTGATCAAAATCGAGATCTGCGTACATCAAGTAATCGTAGTTGCCATTTTCAGTTGAAACATCCGTATCCCAAGCTTTACCGGTACCACGGAACTTATAGATGGCGCTCTTTGAACGCGATTGATCCCAATCCGTGCCGTCGAAATGATACCATTTCCACTTGAAGTTCGAGTAGAGGTTATTTCGTGTTGCAAAATTGAAGCCCGTCCACGCCTGGATTTGATAATCGCCCGAGACTTCCTGATTGCGGTTGCTCGGATTGACTTCGACTGCCGTAACGGCTTCGGTAAAATCAGCACCACCTTTATGGTTCATGACGACATCCCCGTACACATCGATTCCAGCGGTATGCAGTTGTCCGATCGCTGTTTTTAATTGCGTTTTTGTTCCGTATTTCGTGCGGACTGTTCCTTTTTGGTTGAACTCACCTAAATCGTATAGGTCGTAGGCACCGTAGCCGACATCGCTTTGTGAAGTTCCTTTGTAGGCAGGTGGAATCCAGACTGATGTAATACCGAGCTGATCCAGTTTCGTCGCGTCACTTCCGAGACGATTCCAATGGTTACCGTCATTTGGTACATACCATTCGAAGTACTGCATCATCGTACCATTGTCAGCTGTTGCACCTACTGCAATCGGTTGCGCAAGTGGCGCTAAAAATGCAACTGAAGCGACGGTTGCTAAAATCCATCCTTTTTGTTTCACAAAAAGACCTCCTTATGATTTATGAAAACGCTTGCATGATTCATTATAGTGAAGCCTTAGAGGAAAGGAATATCGTCCCGGATTCTTATTTGTCAGTGTCTTTCGTTCGTGACTTTTGACCCTAGAATATTTCTTTCGAAGAATTATTTTGATGCAATTAATGTCTTGGACGAAAAAAATCAGGACCATCTAACCGTTGTCTTTCGATAAAAAATCTGAACGACGACTCATCTTCAAAAAAGCAGGTCTATCGTCCATCTTCCACCATGAATGGATTCGATGTGAAAATGAGCGTGTAACATCCGTTTTCATACATACCAATCGAGGGGGAACACGCATGAACTGGAAGTCAAAGGTCACAGGTGCACTTGCTGCAACACTTGCGCTCGGGTCAATCGTCTTTACGCCGGTCACTGCAAAAACAGTCGATCCAAAACAAGTAGCGGCAGGTCCGCAGATGGTTACATCTCAATCGACGATCGATGCGTACTATCTACCGGCAGCAGGAAAGACAGGGGCAGCGTTGAAGGCATCGCTGCACGATATCATCGACAACCATACACAAGTGTCATACGACACAGTATGGACAGCACTGAAAGAAACGGATCAAGATCCAAACAATGCGAACAACGTTATCGAGTTATACACGGGGAAATCGATTGCGAAAAGCAGCAATGGTGGAAATGTCGGTCAATGGAACCGGGAACACGTCTGGGCAAAGTCGCACGGTGACTTTGGTACGACGAACGGACCGGGAACAGACTTGCATCATTTGCGTCCGGAAGATGTCGTCGTCAACAGCGCACGTGGGAATCTTGATTTCGACAATGGCGGTACGAAATATAGTGGATGCGATTGCTACCGTGATGGCGATTCGTGGGAACCACCGAACCGAGTCAAAGGTGACATCGCGCGGATGATCTTCTACATGGCAGTTCGTTACGAAGGTGGCGGAGAAATCGATCTCGAAGCCTCAGAAAACGTCAACAATGGAACGAACCCATTACATGGAAAATTATCGACGCTGAAAGCATGGAATAAGCTTGATCCAGTCGATAGCTTCGAAATGCGTCGTAACGACGTCATCTTCGAGAAGTGGCAAAAAAACCGGAATCCATTCATTGATCATCCGGAATACGTGACATCAATTTGGGGAAATTGATGACGAGTCAATCAATAGGAAAATGCGATGTTCTCGATTCAGAGAAGATCGCATTTTTTTGGAGGTAAAGCCCGTCAGGTTGAAACTTTTTGCAAGCATCATTCGTACAGCATACCGTAAACCATTTTTTAGCAGAAAGGTCGTACGGTATGATTAAACGCACGTTCAACAAACGAAATATCAAATGGATGGTTGGTGGAGGACTCGTCGCTTGTGTCGCCTTCTGGTACAGTGTCGGGATTTTCGTCAACAGAGGAGAACGACCACTTGCGGATGGGTCGTCGCCGTATGTCATCGTTCTTGGCGCAGGTGTCAAAGGGGAGAAACCGTCGCAAATCTTACATAATCGGATTCAGGCGGCAGCCGCATATGGGAAACAACACCCGAATGTCCGCTTCATCTTGAGTGGTGGACAAGGACCGGATGAGGATATCTCGGAAGCAGAAGCGATGCGACGCGGAATGGTGGCGTCTGGCATTGAAGCGGAGCGACTGGTTCTTGAGTCCAGTTCGACATCGACGACGGAAAATCTACAGTATTCAAAAGACTTATTACCAAAGAATGTCCGACGTGTCTCAATTGTCACGTCAGATTTTCATCTGTACCGCGCTCGAAAAGAGGCGAAACAACTGGGGTTACAGACGGACGCGATTCCGGCAGAGACACCCCTTTCAGGTGTCCTTCGTTTCGGGATGCGTGAACGCGTCGCGATTCTTGTTCAATTCCTACGTTAAAAAACCCCGACGTGTTGAACACATCGGGGAGAATGAAGAAGTACACCAAACGATTAGATGCCTTCACCTTTATTTTTTTCCTCAGAAGATTGAGAATCATTTGCTTGTTGATTAGAAGCATCGTGCTCAGCAGGTGGTTCTTCTTTGCCAAGTGCGACATCTTTCGCTTCGACGACTTTATTGCTGATAGAACTCAGGTCACCTTTTGTCTCATTGACTGTATCTTTCACAGTCGAAGCATCAGACTTCACTGTTTCAAGTTCTGTGTTCACTTTGTCATAGACGTTTTGAACGTCAGACGCCACTTCTTGGATGATACTTGAAGCACTCTTTACCTGATTGATAACTTGCGACGCTTTGCCCGACGGATCTTCCTTGATGGAAGACGCGAGTGTCGAGACGGAATCCTTCGCACCACGTAAGCTTTGTTTCGTGTTTTGACGGGACGAAGAACTAAGTAGCGTCAATAGTCCGCCGACAAGGGCACCGATTAACATCCCTGTGACAAGATTAACTTGACGACCTGATGATTCCTCCTGATCAAACTGACGATTCGGATGTTCTGCGTGCGTTGCGTGTGGATCATGTTGAAGATTCGGTTCCATAATAAACACTCCCTTGAGATAGTATTTAACCATGATATGGATATACCCTTGTGAGCAAATCAAAAACATCTAAAAAAAACATGTATTTGAAATGAATTTAAAAAGACCACCGTGATATGATGGTCTTAGAGGTTCATTTGTTGGATGAATCATCATCATTTTCGTGACGAAGTTTTCGGTTGATTTCATCATAATCGATTTCGATATCGTCCTTGTTGCCCTTATAGCCATATCCTTTTGAAATGACAATGATCGAGGCGACCAAGACGAATACGATGATGAGAATGGAGACGACATATAGCCACATAGTCCACTCCTCCTTTCATTCACTTTCTAGTATGACGGAAAAAGCAGCATCCGTCTAAACGAAATTGTAGGTTGTGTGCTAAACTGATTTCAGATAAACATGTTAAACAGAACGAGGTGACGACGGATGAGTATTTTGGTCGTAGATGACGAATTAACAAATTTAATGCTCTTAGAGCGATTGTTAGAAAATGAAGGATATGACGTCGTCAAAGCCATGAGTGGAGAAGAAGCAATCGAATTGATGGAGGATCCATTGTTCATTGAGCAATTAGATGTCGTCCTGCTCGACGTTGAGATGCCGGGAATCAGCGGAATCGAGGCAACACGTTTGATCCGAAAACGGTTTGGTCTTGATGAACTACCAATCCTGATCGTCTCGGGTCGATCAAACGAAGAAGATATCGTTGATGGATTGAATGCAGGGGCATCTGATTACACGACGAAACCGATTCGAAAAACGGAATTGCTCGCACGAGTTCGTAATGCGATCGGTCTGAAGCAAGCAATCGATGCACGAAAACGATATGAAAAAGTGCTACAAGAAGACTTTGATTTGGCGCAAAAACTGCAACAGAGTGTGCTTAGTGCCAATATCGAAGACGATGAGATCCGCATCATGGCGACCTATATCCCGTCTAAGAAACTAGCGGGAGACATGTATGCCTGGTATCGCATCTCTCAGAATAAATACGGCATCATCTTATTTGACGTCATGGGACACGGTGTCTCCTCTGCATTGATTACGATGGGGATGAGTTCAATCTTATTTGAACTCGTGCACCGGATTGGTGATCCGGCTCAAGTGCTTGAAGAATTGAATCAACAGATGAGTCGACTGTTTCCGGGAGACGAGACAGAAATCTATTTCACGGCTGTCTACCTTTATATCGACTTAGATGAAATGAAACTCAGCTATGCGAACGCGGGGCATCCACCTGGTTTGTTGCGGATGAACGATCAAATCATTCCGCTTGAGAATACGGGACTTCCTGTTGGTATGTTCGAAGACTCGACGTATTCGAGCAAGACGATCGACATCGTCTCACCAGGATGTGTCTATCTGTACACGGATGGTTTCATGGAATTGTACAGTAAAGGTATTGATGAAGGAATTCACGCCATCCAAAATCTGATTGAACAACAAGGACCGAACATCCATCAGCTGATTCAACCGGATCAGAGCGATGAAGCGGATGATCTTTGTCTCGTGACAGTCGAAATCAATTAACATGTAAATGAAGAAGACTCAGCGACAGAAACACCGTCACTGAGTCTTTTTTGAGTCATACAAGTCTTGCGCTTACTTGAACTAGAAGAACCTTCTCCGCCATAAGATGAATGCGGCAAGACCAGAGAAGAAGATCATCATGCCGAAGACGATCCAAAAACCGATGACTTCTCCTTCCCAAGGGACATGGACGTTCATTCCGAACATCCCAGATATCATCGTCGGAATCGAGATGACGATCGTAATCGAGGCGAGGAACTTCATGACGAAGTTGACATTGTTCGAGATGACGGAACCGAATGTATCCATCGTCGAACTGATGATGTCTTTATAGATTTGTGCCATTTCCATTGCTTGCCGGTGTTCGACGAAGACATCTTCGAGTAAGTCTTCATCGTCTTCGTGTTTCTCAAGACTCGGTGTCTTGATGATTCGGTCGAGGACACCATCGTTCGATTTCAAGGATGTCATGAAATAGACCAATGATTTCTGAAGGTTCATGAGTTGAAAGATTTCTTGATTTCGCATCGAACGTTGTAATTCTTCCTCGAGTTCATCCATCCGTCGATCGATTTGGCGTAGGAAACGGAGATACGAGGAACTGACTTTATAGAGAATCTGAAATACGAAGCGCGATCGATAATTCGTCCGGAATCCTCGCAACTTACCACTCGAGAATAACGTCAGGACATCGAGCTGTTGCGAACAAACGGTGATGAAATGACGGGATGTTACGATGATACCGAGCGGAATCGTATTATAACGGCGTCCTGATGATTCTTCTTCGATGTAGGGAACGTCGACGATCATCAGTAGACCTTCTTCATCTTTTTCAAAACGTGGTTTTTCTTCCACGTCCAAAGGGTCATAAATGAAATCCTCTGGAATATTCGTAGCAGCGATGACTTGGTCGGCTTCATCCTTGGTCGGATTGACAAGATGGATCCAGGAACCTTTCGTAAACTCCTGTATCTCGTTGACTGCCCCAGTGACATCGCTTCGATAAATCGTCAACATATTGTCTATCCCTCCTGCTCTTCACTGTCTCATTATAGAAATAGAAACGATGGCGTGTAAATGATTCTCCGATTTTTTTTTACGAAGATTAGTGATAAGATGAAAACAGAGGAGGGGAAGACATGCCTTTTTTTAATGCTAAGAAGCTCGAAGAACTTCAATCGATCGCGGGTGGGGATCACGCGTTCCTTCAAAAAATCGGAGAGACGTATATCGCACAGTTCGATCGAAAGTTTCCTGAACTGAAAGATGCCGTCGCTAAACAAGATGCTGAGCAAACTGAAAAACTCGCTCACTTGTTAAAAGGTGCTTCCTATTCCGTTGCCGCTGATGATTTAGCTGATGATTTCGAACTGCTTGAAAAAGAAGCAGAATCCGGTTCGATGACCGGAACGCAAGAAATCGTCGATCGGATTGAGCAATGCATGGTAGAATTCCGTGTCGTCTGGCTCGATGTCTTTACTGGGAAAAACCTTGACGCTTTACGTTAAGGATGAAATAAATAGTAAAAGCCGACTTCATGTCGGCTTTTTTTTGATTTACAAGACGTATGAATCAACCGTTTCGATCAATCGACCGATTTCCGGTTTCGTGATTTGTGCATTGACACCAACGGACTCGCCTTTATGGCGTAAATCGTCGGAAATCAAGGAGGAGAAGACGATGATCGGCAGTTCTGCATAACGATCATCTTCACGGAGTCGTTTCGTTAAATGAAGTCCATCCATCTTCGGCATCTCGATATCGGTGATCAGGAGATCACAGTTGCTTCCGTTCTCAAACGCATCAAAAGCTTCCTTACCATTGATGAACCACTTCAGTCCGTGGTAACCGGCTTCCTCGAGTGTTTCGATGATCAACGTCCGGAGCATTTCCGAGTCTTCGGCAATCCAGATGATTTTATCGGACCGGTCACGGGACTGGACGCGACGTCCTTCTTCGCGGGCGAAGATATCCTTGCGTGAGAGCTCAAGGGCAATTTTTTCATAGTCGAGCAGGATGATCATCTTGTCTCCCGTTTTGACGACACCGTTCGTTAACCCTTCGATGCCACGAGCGAGTTCGTTTGGTGTATCGATCTGTTCCCATGAGATACGGCGGATTTCCGTCACGGAATCAACGCGTAGGACACTCTTTTCTCCATTGAATTCACAGATGATCAGTCGATCCTCGGTTGCTTCGTCGTGGGGAACACCGATGACTGTAGGCAAATCGATTACCGTCATGACTTCGCCGCGGAGTTCGATCAATCCTTTGACAGCATCCGGTGTACCCGGAAGTGGTGTCATCGGGAGCGGAACGATGATTTCCCGAACCTTCATGACGTTGATACCGAACGTATACGGACCACAATGGAAGATGACGATCTCGAGTTCGTTCGTGCCGGCTTCTAATAAAATATCGTGCTGATTGTACATATGGTTGTGCCCCTTTCCATTACCTTCACTTCACTTCTGACTAGTTATCGGCATGCTACGTTAAAAATTCTAGTTCTGAATCGACAAAAAAAGTGTTGTAATCGCTTTCATAATATGTTAAGCAAAAAGTTTGGCATTTGTCAGACCAATTGATTACAATAAGCTATGCAGCCACACACTGAAATGAGAGAGATAAAAATAAATGGAGGTAGAGTGGAATGACTACAGCAACAACCTACACGTTTTTACTAGATGGAAAATGGCATGAAAGTGAATCAAAAGAGACGATTGAAATCTCTTCACCATATAAAGAGGATCTTGTCGGTCGTGTTCAAGCGATGACAAAACCAGAAGTCGATCGTGCCATCGCTTCAGCGAAAGCGGCACAAGCAGAGTGGGCAAAACAACCAGCGAACAAACGGGCTGAACTGCTTCACGCTTGGGCAACGGAACTCGAGAAACGTGCGGACGAAATCGGTGAAGTCATCATGCGCGAAGTCGGTAAAGGACGTGCAGATGGCGTCAAAGAAGTCAAACGGACAGCTGAAATCATTCGCTACACTGCGGAAGAAGGTCTCCGTTTCGACGGTCAGATGATGCAAGGGGATTCGTTCCCAGGCGGTAGCGCGAAAAAAATCGCGGTCATCAAAAAAGCGCCACTCGGTGTCGTGCTTGCCATCTCACCGTTCAACTACCCAGTTAACTTGGCAGCAGCGAAACTCGCACCTGCACTCATGACAGGGAACGCCGTCGTCTTTAAACCGGCAACACAAGGTTCAATCAGTGGTATCTTAATGGTCGAGGCACTCGTCGCAGCAGGCCTTCCAGCTGGACTCGTAAACATCGTCACAGGTCGTGGATCAGTCATCGGTGATTACTTGACAGCTCATCCGGGAATCAACATGATCACATTCACAGGTGGTACAGGAACAGGACAACATTTATCACGTCAATCTGCAATGATTCCACTTGTCCTTGAACTCGGTGGAAAAGACCCAGCACTCGTTCTTGAGGATGCGAACCTGTCCCTTGCAGCAGATCACATCATCAGTGGTGCATTCTCTTACTCAGGTCAACGTTGTACAGCAATCAAACGTGTCTTCGTTCTCGATCACCAAGCGGATGCGCTTATTGAAGAACTTAAGACTCGAATTGCAAAATTGACAGTCGGTTCACCTGAACAAGAAAGTGTCGTCGTACCGCTTATCGATACGAAATCAGCGGACTTCGTCGAAGGCTTGATTACGAACGCAACAGACAAGGGCGCAACGCTCGTCACAGGTGGCGGACGTACAGCGAACTTGATCGAACCAACACTTCTTGACAACGTGACACGTGACATGCGCGTCGCTTGGGAAGAGCCGTTCGGACCAGTTCTTCCAATTATTCGTGTTAACTCGGTCGACGAAATGATCGCATACTCGAACGAATCAGAATACGGTCTTCAAGCAAGTGTCTTCACGGAAAACATCGATGCTGCGTTTGCGGTAGCGGACGCGCTTGAAACAGGTTCTGTTCAAATCAATGGACGGACGGAACGTGGTCCTGACCACTTCCCATTCATCGGTGTTAAATCATCGGGTCTTGGTGTTCAAGGTGTCGGACGTAGCTTAGCTTCGATGACACGCGACAAATTAACAGTCCTCAACTTAAAATAAGTTTTTGACCGACCTTTCAATCTGCGGAAAGGTCGGTTTTTTGTGCATCCATTTCTTATACTCTAGCGTAAGCTAGACAACAAATATCATCCGTTGACGCACAAAGTTTGGCGCTATAGCTTCATTCTCTTTATAATGAAAGAAAATGGACGAGAGAAAAGAGGCATGTAGGCATGGCTGTAGCAGACGAAATCATCCCGATTCCGATTCCCACACCATTTCCTGTAGGGGACGTGAACTGTTATATATTACGAACGGAAGGGGAAAACATCCTCATTGATTGTGGCCCCGATACACTCGAGGCGTGGCAAATGATGCAACAGACGCTTGCGCGACACGATTTGCAGGTTGAGGATTTAGATCGTGTCATCGTGACGCATCACCATGCGGATCATGCTGGGATGGCACATCGATTTTCAGAGAAAGGCATTCCTGTCTATGGACATGCGCGGTTGCGTCCGTATTTGGAACAGGACGAGACGTTTCTAAACAATGGGGATGTGTTCTTACGTCGGCTGGCGACTTCATTTGGTGTTCCGTCAGCGATTCAAGAGATGTTACCGAGCTATCAATCTGCCTTAAAATGGCTTGGAAAAGGTCAGCTTGATTTCATATTAAAGGAAGGCGACGCAATTACACCTTCTGGGCGATATCGCGTCATCGAACTGCCAGGTCATGCGAGTGACCAAATCGGAATTTTAAGCGACGATGGTATATTGTTCGCGGCGGATCATCTGCTAGACCGGGTCGAACCGAACCCGTTGCTTGAACAACCGCAACCGGGTGATGACGTGCTCGTGAAACGACCTGTTCTTGCGTATCTTGACTCCTTGGAAAAACTACAAGGAGAACAGATCCGAATTGCGTATACCGGTCATGGTGATCCGATTCGCGATGTCGCGGCACTCGTTGAAGAACGATTGATGCAACGCAAGGCACGCGGCGATCAACTGTTAAAGTATTTTTCAGAAGAGCATACGTTATTTGAATTAGCACAAGTGACGTATGGGAATCGATTGAAAAAATCATTCCCACTCGTCATGAGTGAAATGAAGGCACGTCTTGATACGCTCGTCGCACGTGGTGCGATTACGGTTGAGAAACGATCTGGTATCCTCTACTATTCGAAAATGGAGGAAGTTTAATGCAACTCATCAACCGGACGATCGTCATCACCGGTGCTTCAAGTGGACTCGGGGAAGCACTGGCGCGCACTCTGCATAAAGAAGGGGCAAACTTGATTTTAATCGCACGACGCGAGGATCGATTACAAACGTTAGCATCTGAACTCCAGGCAGACTACCTGGTCTACGATTTGGAAGTGGCGCCCGAAATTCTTGCGAAAACACTCGCAAATCGTTATGGACGGATCGATATTTTGATTAATAACGCAGGTTTCGGGGAATTCAGCTTCCTAGACGATACTTCGATTGAAACGATCGAGTCGATGCATCGGATCAATGTCTTAACTCCCGTTCGCTTAACGAAAGCGTGCCTTCCGTTACTTCGAGAAGGGGGTATGATCGTCAATGTCGCGAGTCAAGCAGGAAAGCTGCCGACACCGAAGTCGACGATCTATTGCATGACGAAAGCAGCAATCCTGCAGTTTTCGAACGCCTTACGACTGGAGTTGCGTCCAAAAGGGATTCACGTCATGACGATTAATCCCGGACCGATCGCAACGGAATTTTTCGTAAGAGCGGACATTAGTCGGAAGTACGAAAAAAACGTGGCTTCGATTGTCTTATCGAAAGAACAACTCGCACGGACTGTCGTCCGGGCGATGCGACGCCGAAAGCGAGAGGTCAATGCGCCATGGTGGATGGAACTTTCAGCAAAAGGGTACGGCGTTATGCCACAGCTGATTGAATGGTTAGGAAAATCAGGTTTCGACAAAAAGTGATGACGGAGGAGAACAACGAATGAAAACAAAAGTAATCAGCTTTCTTGCCTTAGGTACCCTGCTTGCAGGATGTGGGTCACCGGATGCAACACCGGAACCGAAGAATGTCTTAGGAACTTCTTATCAGACAATTGAAAAAGAAGCGGAAAAATCAACGGTTCGGATGTACATGTGGGGCGGCGATGACGGAATCAACGCCTATATCGATGAATATGTGACGCCCCGTCTGAAGAAGGAACATAATATTACGCTCGAACGCGTTCCGATCGAGACGGCAGACATTATTCAAAAATTACGTGCTGAGAAAAAGGCAGATAAGGAAAAAGGCGTCATCGATGTCGTCTGGATTAATGGCGATAACTTTTTGAATGCTAAAAAAGATGAGTTACTTTATGGGGAAATTACAAAAGTTCTTCCAAACATGAAATACGTTGATGCTGCCGCCCAAAGTTCAGATAGCGGTACGAAAACAGACGGGCTCGAAGCCGCATGGGGAAAAGTCCAATATACGTTGCACTATGACGCAGCTGATGTAAAATCGTCACCAAAGGACTTACAAGCGTTGAAGTCTTGGGTTAAGGAAAATCCAGGACGCTTCACGTATCCAGAAGTGACGGATTTTACAGGAAACGCCTTCGTCCGTCACGTCATGTATGGTGTCGAATCGAACGCGACCCTGAAAGACCCAAAAGCAGACTTCAAGAAGACATGGGCTTACCTGAACGAAATCAAACCGTACCTCTGGAAAAAGGGGAAAACGTATCCGAAGACGCTTGCGCAACTCGATCAGTTATACGCGAAGGGAGACGTCGACTTCACGATGGGCTTCAACGAACGACGGGCAGAACAAGAAGTGAAGTCAGGAACGTTTCCGAAACAAACGCGTCCGATTGTTTTGAAGGATGGCTCAATCGCATCGACCCATTTCCTTTCCGTACCATTCAACGCACCGAACCCGAGAGGTGCACTCGTTACGATCAATACGCTGTTGTCACCAGAGGCACAATTGAAAAAATATGATGCGACTTACTGGGGCGATGGAACGAGTCTCGATTTGTCGACACTTGATCAGGCAGAACAAAAGCAGTTCGCTGATGTACCGGCCGCACCGTCGACACCGAAGCCGAGTGTCTTTGAAGGGAAAGTCCGGACGGAACTAGATCCATCGGTCTTCGAGATGATCCGTAAGGAATGGCCGTCTCGTGTGGCGCGGTAACGTATATCCTGCTGCAATTCTGATGGCAGGGATGGTCTTATACGGGCTGTGGGTGAGTGTTTCAATGACGCCACCCGCCGACTATCATGAGCTACTGACGGATGACGTCTTTTTAGAGAGTCTAACCGTCAGTAGTTACGTTGCCATCGTGAGTACGGGCATTGCCTTGATCATCGGTGTGATGCTCGCACGAATCTTGAGCAGAACACGGCTAGCGGCGTTGCTCGCGATTCCGTTATTCATTCCTCATCTAGGAGCGGCGTATCTCGCAATCCTCTACCTCAGTGATGTGCCGGTCATCGGACCGCATGAAGGGAACTACATCAGTGTCATCTTGACGTATCTATATAAAGAAATTCCGTTCGTCTTTTTTTATCTCTTACCGGTTGTACGACGTCTCGATCCACGTTACCAAGAACTCGGTATGATGCTCGATTTATCGCCAGTGCGCCGATTCTGGCATGCACGGGGTGTGTTCCTGCTCGTTCCCATGCTTGAAGCCGGCTTTATCTTACTTGCCTTCATCCTGTTCGCATATGAGATTCCAGCACTGCTCGGCGTGACCTATCCGAAATTACTTGGCGTCTATGCCTTTGACTTATACACACAAGGTGATTTATCGGAACAACCGCTCGCTTTTGCGATGAGTGTCGTCTTGACGGGTGGACTTTTCCTCTTACTAGTGCTCATGACGGGTTTAACCCGCCCGTTGGCAACGAAGATCAGTAGGGGGCGAAGTGAATGAAAAAAACTAGCGTCATCGTATGTATTGTTCTTCTTTTCAACGTTCCATTGATCGGTTTAATTCCGGGAGAATGGAATTGGAATCCGCGTCTTGAAGCAACGCTTGGTACGACCATTGCGATGGTCTGTGCCGTTATATTGTTAAATCATCTCTTCGGATACATGGCAGGAAAAGCGATCGCTTTTCAAACCGGGACACGCATTCGTATAGCAGAGTTCTTGATTAGTTTGCCGCTATTCGTTCCCGTCTTATTGTTGTCGTTCGGTCTCTATTTGACATGGATCCGGCTCGGTCTGGCAGATCGTTTTTTCGGTGTACTGCTCGTGTTGCTTCTGCCGACATTGCCATATACAGTCCGTTTGTACACGAACGGATTTCAGACGCTCGGTGAGCGGATGCTCGAACAGATGGTCTTGCTCGAAGGAAATCGATTCAAACGTTGGTTTTATTTGACGGGACCGATGTTACGATCGACATTACAGTCCGTGACGTTGCTCGTCACCGTGATCACGATCAGTCAATATGCTCTTGTTGCGTTGATTGGAGGCGGAATCGTCCGCATGATCGCACTGGAAGTGTTCCCGGCGTATTCTGGTAATTCCCAGGAGGCAGCTCGTCTGGCGACACTTTGGTTGATTGGATTACCTATTCTTTTTTATGTATTACAAGCCGTTATTTTTTCTAGCTGGATACGAATCGTACGGAGGCGTTTAAATGGAAGTCACGATACAACAAGTCAATAAACGATTTGGAAGCAAACAAGTGTTGTCTGATATCGATGTAAGCATCGCGTCTGGACAATGCGTGGCTTTAGTCGGACCGAGTGGTAGCGGGAAAACGACGCTTCTCCGCCTGATTGCGGGTCTCGAACGTGTGACGAGTGGAGTGATTCGATTTGGGGAACGAGACGTCACGACACTCTCTCCGAATCAACGAGGTGTGACGATGATGTTTCAACGCTCTTTATTGTTTCCGCATTTGAACGTTGAACAAAACATTCGCCTCGGTGCGAAACAGTTAACACCGATCGAACTTGATTCTTGGTTATATCGCGTTGGACTCGAGGGGAGAGGACGAAGTGCCATTCACGAACTTTCAGGTGGTGAACAGCAACGTGCGAGTCTAGCTCGTGCGCTGGCGAGTCAGCCGGACTTCTTGTTGCTCGATGAACCGTTCTCGAGTCTAGATGTACCGAGACGACGAGAACTTCGGACATTGATCCGAAAGTTGACCGAGGAACAAGGCGTCACGACACTGCTTGTCACGCATGACCGGGAAGAGGCAATGGCGATGGCAGATGTCATTTATGTTTTGGAACAAGGACGGATCGTGGATCGCGGCACACCGATCACGCTCAGTCAGACAAGTCCGTTTTTCGGTGAAGGCATCTACATCGAAGCGACTTGGTATCCGTTGACGTCAGTTAACTTGGTCTCAAGACCGACGAAGGAAACGGATGAGCGTGTTACGATTACGAAAGAACTCATTCAATATGGCGTTCGGTTCTACGAAGTGGAACGGCCATCAGGCGAACGGCTCGTACTTTCTTCAGACGAGACGATTCATTCGATAGAAGGGTATATCGTTAGAAAGGAGGGGTGACATGTTAGATACACGTGCGCGTAAAATCGTTCAACCCCTGTTTGATCAAGGGGCGACCTTATTTAAGAAAATTGGATTATCAGCGACGCAGGTGACGATCATTTCGGGCATCATCGGTGGTGCGACAGGCTTTTTCGTCTATAACGACATGATGGGAACGGCAATTGTCCTATTGTGGATCTCGGGTATGCTCGACGTTATTGATGGCACGATGGCAAGAAAAGAGAAGACAACACCAATTGGTACGATCCTTGATCTTGTTCTCGACCGAATTGTCGAACTGTCAGTGTTAATTGGTCTCGCACTCCGGTTTCCGGAAACGCAGGTTGTGATTCTGTTACTTGTCGCATCATTCGTCATTGGGATGACGATGTTCCTTGCGATCGGAGCAGTTAGTGAGAACTACGGTTACAAGTCGTTTCAATATCAACCAGGACTCATCGAACGAACGGAAGGATTTCTATTCTTGACGGCGATGATTCTGTTTCCAAGTGCTATCATCTGGATCGCAAGTGTCTTCTTGATCGCTGAACTCTATACGGTTGGAGAACGATTCCATCAAGCATCGAAGGTGTTACGATGAGTGAACAAGAGATGATCATGACGGTGGACCGAGCTGGGAATCCGCTCGGACCGCGTCCGCGATCAGAAGTCCACGCAAAAGGTCTATGGCATGAAACGTTTCATTGTTTCGTCTATGATCCAACGCGGGACGTCGTGTTGCTCCAGCAACGTTCTGAACAAAAGAAGGACTTTCCGGGAATGCTCGATATCACGGCAGCCGGTCATCTGCTTGCAAATGAGACGGTTGAAGATGGTGTCCGGGAACTCGAAGAAGAGATTGGTTTAGCTTATACCTTTGATCAACTAATACCTCTTGGAGTTCAGGAGGAGGAGTTTCGGGATGCGACACTTTGGGATTGTGAACGATGCCATGTGTTTCTCGCACAAAGTGATCAAGCGTTAGAATCGTATATGCTCCAGGAAACCGAAGTGAAACGATTAATCGCTTTTTCGATTGAGCAGTTGGATCGCATCGCTGACGTGACGATTGAGCGTATTCAGGATAAAACAGGAGAATGGTTCGATCGTCATCAATTCGTTCCGCATCCTTCTTCTTACTGGAAACATGTCCAACAGGGAATCGAAAGATTACGTAACCTAAGCTAATCTTGAGAATCATGACACAGAACGACCTACGATCGAATGTGATGTCGACGTAGGTCGTTTTCATTCGTACATTTGTTCGACACGAGAGTAGCGAAATTCAGGTATATTTGAGATAATTAAGTATATATACAAAAGAAGGAAAGAAGGTGCAGCCAGTGGCATTACGATTTGCACTACTCGGGCTGCTGACCCAAGGGGAAGCGACCGGTTATGATTTGAGCGCGACTTTTAAAAAACAGATGATCCACTTCTGGACCGCACATCATACACAAATATACCGAGAGTTGTTAAAAATGGAAGAGGCAGAACTCGTGACGAGTGTTCATATCGTTCAAGAAGATCTGCCGGATAAGAAAGTCTATTCGATTACGGATAAAGGGCGGACGGAGCTCGTCGAATGGTTACGGACACCAAATGAATTCAAACCGAAGATGAAGGATGAGAACTTGATGCGGGTGTCGCTCTTGCATCTGCTCCCACCAGAGGAAGCTGTCGCTTATCTAGAAGAATCGAAGCGACACCATCAATTTGCCGTCGAGATGATGCAAAGTTGGCGTCACGATCATCTCGAGAACGGTGCGACACTAGGTGAGACCTTGACGAGTGAATACGGCTTGCGTATGATGTTGAATTACTTGGACTGGTGTGATTGGGCGATCGCGGAAATCAAAAAAAACGGAGCGAACGTCTAACAAAACTGGCTCGACTGTCATGTAGATGGCGGATTCGAGCCAGTCTTGTTTTTGATGAGATGAAGTAAGGAGTTAAACCATGTACTTTAATGATTACGAAGACTGGATCGAAGAAGAGGCAGAAGCGTTATTTCACCTACATGAAGAACCGTTGACGCGAGAAGCGACGTCGTATTCGCAATTTACGGCGTATGTAGAGGAGGCACTCCTCGAGCCATTATTACTCAAATTACGCTGGCTCGGAGAAGCGGAAGAAGAGGAGATTCTAGAACAGGCGGATCCAACCGTCTGGAAAAATGCTTCGGGCAATTCGGAAGCCTCACTTCGTCGAGATGTATTACGACGAGTCGTCGAGCGAGACTTGACGGCGCATATCCTTGCGTACCTGACACCGATTCTTGAAGCTAGACAAACAGCTTATGAGACAGAATTAGAACAGCTTCAATTGGCCCATGCTGAACAAATGGATGAGGTCAAACAGCATGAGCAACAGATTGAGATCGGACCACCACCTGAGAAAATTAAAAAGTGGTGGTATTTCAAAGAAAAAGAAGTAGCTCGTTCCTTTACAGAGGAAGAACGATCAATGCTGCGAGCCCAACAGCAACAACTCGAGAACGAGTTAAAGCGGCTTGAACGAAAAAAGCGTGAGACAGAAGCCGATCTCGAACGATTGGATTCGCTTCATCGGTTATAATTCACGTGAAAAAATGGAGCAGGCGACATACCGTCGCCTGCTCCATTTTCTATAAGCACTGTTTCTATTAAGCTTGTGTAGCCAGTTTCGCAAGGACTAGTTTTGCGACTGCTTCACTTGAAGCCGGATTTTGTCCTGTAACGACATTGCCATCGATGACAGCGAACTCTTTACCAGCATCCGATGTCAGGAAAGTAGCTCCTTCACCGCGAAGTGTCGTCTCGAGCAAGAATGGTACTTTATCTTCGAGACCTGTTGATTTTTCCTCTTCATCTGTAAAGCCGTTGATTTGACGACCTGATACGAAGGGTTTGCCATCGATCATGACGTGCGCGAAGGCAGCAGGACCATGACAGACCGATGCGACGACGCCGTCTTTTTTGATGACAGCTTCGATGGCACTCGCCACTTGTGGGTTATTCGGGAAGTCGACGACCGCACCGTGACCACCTGGGAAGTAGACAGCGTCAAATGATGCTGGATCTACTTCAGAAAGTGCTTTCGTATCGTGCAACGCACGGCGAGCATCTTGGAATTTCGGTAAGATTTCTTTGACGATCGATGCTTTATCAATTGGAACATCTCCGCCTTTGATGGACGTGACCGTCACGTCATGTCCTGCATCTTTGAACAGGTTGTAGGGTGCTGCGAACTCCTCGAACCATAATCCTGTTTTGTGACCATTCATGTCATCTGCACTTGTTGATACGATTAAAATACGTGCCATAATAAAACTCCTCCTCTGTATGAACGTTACAAAGAAGGAGATTCCCGGAGAAATGGAGTGTTAAACCTTACCGGTGTTCGGTATAGTGATGAACTGGCAGTGTAGCAAGCGCCTGGTCGATCTGAGCTTGCGAAACCGGCTCTCTCATCGCTTGGACGTTTGCTTGAAGTTGCGACACGCTTGACGCACCTGGAAGGACGATATCGACCTGTTGATCGATTGCTTGCAATGCAAGCGCTGGAAGCGGGAAGTTTTGTAATTGTTGTAGACTGGCTTCGAGCGTCTCTTTATCGAACTGTTCGAAACGATCAACCGACTGCAGGCGTGAGACACTTTCGTGTGTCAACAGTCCTTTTGCTAGTGGACCGCGGGCAACGACTTGGATGTTTTTCTCTTTTAAGCGTGGTAACAACTCTTCGATGCGACGATCGAGCAATGAATAAGGCGTCATCAAGTAAGAGAAATTACTATGCTCAAGCCAATATTCGATGACGTTCGGTCGCAATGACGAGAGACCATATTCCTTGATTTTCCCCTCTGCTTTTAAGTCTTCCATCGCGCGAATCGATGCATCGATATCGTCGTCCATCGTGCCACCATGGACGTAATATAGGTCGAGGTAAGGTGTTTCGAGTCGATTTAAACTTTCAAGACAGGCTTGCTTCAAATAGTCATAACTCGGATCCCATGTCCAACCGGTTCCGGTCGCATTCATTCGATTGCCACCTTTTGAGGCAAGAAACAATCGACTACGATCCTCTTGCGCGAAGGTTTGACCGATAATCGATTCGACGGCTCCGTTTGCATAGACATCCGCTGTGTCGAAATGGGTGATACCCGCGTCGAGTGCCGTCCGCAGGATTGCTGCCGCTTCTTCCTGTCCGCGTTTTAAGATCGTCATCGTACCTAATCCTAATGACATGTTCAATTCCCTCTTTTCTTAAATGAACTGTAAGTTTGGAACTTCTGCATTCTAGTGTATCATATCTTATGAAAAAGACGGCTTGAAGTCTTGCGGCAATACGTCGGAAACGGCATACTAATCATGACAGAGAACGTAAACTAGGATAGAAGAGGGGAACACTACCGATGGAAGAAAAAACGATTGAACGTGAAGTGATCTATGAAGGAAAAGTTTTTGATGTCGAGAAACATGTCGTCACGTTACCGAACGGTAATACCTCGGTTCGTGAACTGGTCTATCATAATGGTGCCGTCGCCATCATCGCTTTTGATGAACAAGGGGATCTGATTGTCGTTGAACAATATCGGAAGGCGTTCGAGAGTCTATCGATCGAGATACCAGCGGGCAAACTCGAGAAAGGTGAAGATCCACTCGATTGTGCCGGACGTGAATTAAAGGAAGAAACAGGTTACGTCGCGAAAGAGTTACGACATGTCTTTGATTTCTACGGTGCGCCTGGTTTCTGTAGCGAACGTGTACATATTTATGAAGCGATTGGTCTTACTGCCGGTGATCGTCAGCTCGATGAAGATGAGTTCCTTGAGAACAAAACATTGAAGCTTGAACAAGCGCTCGAACTCGTAGCAAACGGAACGATTGTCGACGCGAAGACAATCATGGCGATTCAGCATTGGCAGATCCGTACTTTAAAATGATTCTCATTTAAATGATTTTCAGTTGATAATCATTTTAATTTGAAAAAAGACTGAGTTTCAGCTATGATAATAGCATCAGTTCGAACAAAGGGGGCGCTATGATGGAAAGTCGTGTAGAACGCATCAAAAAACAGCTAAGCGGTAAAGGATATAAGCTGACTCCCCAACGTGAAGCGACTGTGCGTGTCCTGCTCGAACATGAGTCGGATCACCTCAGTGCCGAAAATGTCTTTCTCCTTGTAAAAGAAAAGAACTCCGACATCGGACTTGCGACGGTTTACCGGACGCTCGAATTATTGACGGAGCTCGAAGTCGTCGATAAGGTCAACTTCGGAGATGGCGTATCCCGGTTTGATTTACGACAAGAAGGTGCGAGTCATTCGCATCACCATCTCGTCTGTATCGAATGTGGATCCGTCGAAGAGATTTTAGACGATATGCTTGAAGAAGTAGAGAAAGAAATCGTGTCCCGATTCCATTTCAAAATCAAGGATCACCGCCTGACATTCCATGGCGTCTGCCGTGTCTGCCAAGAGCGTCACGCTCGGGAAGCGTTGGAACAATCGCAAACACAAACAGTCTGACCGTCCGAGGAAATTTCGGATGGTTTTTCTTTTTCGATTTTTATAGGTCAGACCTCTTCACAACGGTTTACACCTTTGATATGATGGGAAAGTAAGCGATTTCGTAAACGAAGAGGATGAGTTCAGTGCGTGAACAACTGGAAGCATTTATCAACTATTTAGTGATTGAACGGCAAATGTCCGCGAATACGGCAGCTGCGTATCGAAATGATTTGAATCAATACTTACAGACGCTCGAAACAGCGGAAGTTTCTTCGTTTGAACAGGTTCACCGACATCATATCGTCGACCACATTGAACGATTGCTTGAAGCACGCAAGTCACGATCGACGGTCCGCCGGGCGACGAGCTCAATCCGTTCGTTCCATCAATATCTGGTCGAAGAGAAACTAACGACGCATGATCCGTCCCGTCATCTTGATTTACCGAAACCGGAGAAGAAGCTTCCCGTCGTCTGGAGTCAAACCGACGTCGAACGTTTACTTGATTCGGTCGTCGGTGTCGATCCGCTTACACGACGAGATGCAGCAATGCTTGAGCTTCTCTATGGAACAGGGATGCGCGTCAGCGAACTGCTACAACTGAAGTTGAACGATTTGCAACTCGAACTAGGGTATCTGTCGTGTATCGGGAAAGGGAACAAGTCCCGTATCATCCCGATGAGTTCGACATCGATTGAAAGCGTCAGGACATATCTTGACCTCGCGCGTAATAGTCTCGGTGGTCAACAGACGGACGATGTCTTCTTGAACAGTCGCGGTGATCGTTTATCACGACAAGGTTTTTGGAAGATGATCAAACGACGGGCAAAGGAAGCCGGTATCGAAAAAGGAATCACGCCGCATGTCTTGCGTCATTCGTTCGCGACCCATCTTCTTGAAAATGGTGCTGATCTACGCGTCGTGCAAGAGATGCTAGGGCATGCTGATTTGTCGACGACACAAATGTATACACACGTCAATAAAGCACGACTCCATGACGTGTATAAGAAACATCATCCACGGGCATGATGGTTCTATCTTTTAAAGGTCTGACTTCAGACAATTAATGCGTTTTGTCTAGTTCCTTTACGGGAAAATTCGTAACGGGAATCGCACAACTACAGCTCGTAATAGGAGGAATAGCAAATGGCTCAATCATTTAAACGTGTATTTTTGATCGTCATGGACTCCGTAGGAATCGGAGAAGCACCGGATGCTGAACAATTCGGAGATCTTGGTTCACATACGCTTGGTCACATCGCGCGTGAACGTAGCGGATTAAACATGCCGAACATGGCAAAGCTCGGACTTTCACATATCGAGCCGGTCGAAGGTGTCTCGGCTGAAGAAGCACCGCTTGCAGCATACGGGAAAATGCAGGAAGTATCTGCAGGGAAAGATACAATGACAGGGCACTGGGAGATCATGGGACTGCGAATTGATACACCATTCCGTGTCTTCGAAAAATTCCCAGATGATTTGATTCATCGCTTAGAAGAGTTCTCAGGGCGGAAGATCATCGGGAATAAACCGGCTTCTGGTACGGAAATCTTAGACGAACTTGGACAAGAACATGTTGAAACAGGCGCCTTGATCGTCTATACCTCGGCAGACTCTGTCCTTCAAATCGCAGCTCATGAAGAAGTCGTTCCATTAGAGGAACTGTACCGGATTTGTGAATATGCACGCGATATTACGCGGGATGACCCGTACATGCTCGGTCGTATCATCGCACGTCCATTCCTTGGTGAGGCAGGAGCATGGGTTCGGACAGCGAACCGTCACGACTATGCCCTTAAACCATTCGACCGGACAGTCATGAACGAACTTGAGACAGCTGGACTTGATGTCATCTCACTCGGTAAGATTGCTGATATCTATGACGGCGAAGGCGTGACGGATGCAATCCGTACGAAGTCGAACATGGACGGCATGGATCAGCTCGTGAAGCAACTCGATCGGGATTTCAACGGACTTTGCTTCTTAAACCTCGTTGATTTCGATGCGTTGTTCGGACACCGTCGTGATCCGCAAGGCTACGGACAAGCACTTGAAGAGTTCGATGCGCGTCTTCCGGAAGTGTTTGCTCGCTTAAACGAAGACGATCTCTTGATCATCACGGCTGACCACGGAAACGATCCGGTTCATGCTGGAACAGACCATACACGGGAGTATGTACCGTTGCTTGCCTACCATAAAAATGGTGTTGCAAAACCGCTCGGTATCCGTGAAACGTTCGCTGATCTTGGAGCGACGGTCGCAGAAAACTTCGGCGTCAAAATGCCGGCACATGGAACAAGCTTTTTAACAGAACTATAATTCGAGGGAGCGATTCAGATGACAGTCAACTGGAATGAAACACGTTCGTTTTTAGAAAGCAAGATGCAGGCAAAACCGGAGATTGGATTAATTCTCGGTTCAGGACTTGGTGTCCTCGCGGATGAGATTGAAAATCCAATCGCGATTCCATACCACGAAATCCCGAACTTCCCGGTATCAACAGTCGAAGGACACGCGGGGCAACTCGTCTTCGGTACTCTTGAAGGGAAACAAGTCGTTGCGATGCAAGGACGATTCCACTTCTACGAAGGATATTCGATGGATATGGTCACGTTCCCAGTCCGTGTCATGAAGGCGATCGGCGTTGAGACATTGATCGTTACGAACGCAGCGGGTGCTTGTAACGAAGCGTTCGAACCAGGTGATTTGATGTTGATCACGGATCACATCAACTTCTTCGGTACGAACCCATTGATCGGGAAGAACGTCGACGAGATGGGACCACGTTTCCCGGATATGTCGAAGCCGTATGATGCGGAATTACTTCGTCTTGCACAGGAAACAGCGGATGAACTCGGAATTCGTGTCCGTCAAGGTGTCTACTTCGGAAACACTGGTCCAACATATGAGACACCAGCAGAAGTTAAGATGGCACGGATGCTCGGTGGCGACGTCGTCGGTATGTCGACGGTCCCTGAAGTCATCGTTGCCCGTCATTCCGATATGCGAGTCCTTGGGATTTCGTGTGTCTCAAACATGGCAGCAGGTATTCTCGATCAACCGTTACACCATGATGAAGTCATCGAAACGACAGAACGCGTCCGCGCACACTTCCTATCACTCGTTCGCGGTTCGATCAAAAAAATGTAACGACTGTTTATAAAACTTACAAACCACTCCTGAGGAGGAACTAGATTATGCGTATGGTAGATTTGATTGCAACAAAACGAGACGGTGGCGAACTCGCAACAGCTGATATTCAAGCAATGGTAGAAGGATTCACGAATGGTGAGATTCCAGATTACCAAATGTCAGCGATGTCGATGGCGATTTTCTATCAAGGAATGTCAGATCGTGAAATCGCTGATTTGACGATGGCGATGGTCAACTCGGGTGACGTGATCGACCTTTCCCGCATTCACGGAAAAAAAGTCGACAAACACTCGACTGGCGGTGTCGGTGACAAGATCAGTCTGATTGTTGCACCACTCGTTGCGTCAATCGGTATTCCGGTGGCGAAGATGAGCGGTCGCGGCCTCGGTCACACAGGTGGAACAATCGACAAACTCGAAGCGTTCCCTGGTTTTGACGTTGAACTTTCAGAAGAAGCATTCGTCTCACAAGTCAACGACATCAAGATGGCGATCATCGGTCAAACAGGTAACTTGACGCCTGCAGACAAAAAACTCTACGCACTTCGTGATGTCACGGCGACGGTCAACTCGATCCCATTGATCGCAAGTTCAATCATGTCGAAAAAAATCGCAGCGGGAGCAGACAGCATCGTACTCGACGTCAAGACAGGTTCTGGTGCCTTCATGAAATCGTTTGAAGATGCAAAAGCACTCGCGACAGAGATGGTTTCGATCGGTAAGAGTGTCAACCGTAAGACGGTTGCTGTCATTACAGACATGGATCAGCCGCTCGGCTTTGAAATCGGAAACGCAAACGAAGTCAAGGAAGCGATCGAAGTCCTTCAAGGAAAAGATGTCCGTGACTTGAAAGTCATCGCATTGACGATTGCATCACACATGGCAGTCCTCGGTGAGTTCTACCCGACGTTCGATGAAGCATATGCGGATCTCGAAACACGTCTCGGTAACGGCGCAGCACTTGACGTCTTCAAAAAGTTTATCGCAGCGCAAGGCGGCGACGCGTCACTCGTTGACGACATGACAAAAGCACTTGAAACGAAATACGAAAAAACATTCGTTGCTTCAAAAGCCGGTTACGTTTCTGAAATCATCGCTGACGAAGTCGGTGTTGCGGCAATGATCCTCGGTGCTGGACGTGCGACGAAAGCAGATGAGATCGACCACGCAGCAAGCGTCACGCTGCATAAAAAAGTCGGCGATCGTGTCGAAGTCGGCGATGTCATCGCAACGCTTCGTTCAAACAAAGAAACGCTCGACCAAGCGATCGAAAAAATGGATCACGCGTATCACATTAGTGAAACGAAACCGGCAGAACGTCCGCTCGTTCACGCTGTCATCCAGTAAGCAATTCAATCAGCAATACTTGAGTAGTGGACTTCGTCCGCTACTCTTTTTTTGTGATAAAATCGAAAGTGTAAAAATATGGATATATCTAAAGGAGTGATCGCATGAAACGTTGGTTCATAGTAATTGCCAGTTTAGTTGGAGTTATCGGCGGCGGCGCATTGATGATGACGTCCGCTTTTACACAGGACATGGAGTCAGATGGAACGAAAGAGGCTGAAATTCAACAAAAAGCAAGGACATACTTAGAGAAGCATCTTCCGAAAGCAAAGGTGACCGGTAGTATTTACGACAATATGGGTAATTTTTCGTTTGAGTACGCAGCACGAGCGATTGACGAAAAAACGAATACTGAGTTTTTCGTATATCAAGATGAGGAGTCGGGAAGGTTCGTCGATACGTATCATGCGTCACTTTGGGAAGATCAGTTAGAACGACGGATCACGTTGCCTACTCTTAATGATGTGAACGCGGAACTAGATATGGTGGTACTGTTTGATAACGATAAGATTCAACAGCTTGGTAATGCGCGTTTTGATTCAAAGGCTTATTTACGTACGGAAGTCGCTCCGACGATTTTAATTAGCGTTCCACGCAAGCAAAGCGAACAGGATAAAACGCAGATTACAGCGTGGGCAAAGTCGTTGCGCGAACAAAAGATCCTTCAATACATGACGGTCAAGGTTGACTATGTCTCGGAAAAAGGTGAGTTACTGGAGGACGGGAATTCGTTGTTCGTAACGCTATAAAATGGATTAAAAAATGAAAGTACGCGGTTCCCTTTCGATTTGTTATACTGGAAATACTTGTAATGAATAAGGGGGAACTTTCATGAAACCACCACGCTTACAAAAAGGGGATAAGATTGCTATCGTCTCGCCGGCGTCTGCTGTCGCAGCATACGTACCGCGTCGTCTCGCCCGCGGTATCGCAACACTTGAAAAAATGGGGTTCGAGGTCGTCTTGATGCCGAATGCAACAGCTGTTCATAGTCATACAGCAGGAACGATCGGCGAACGTCTGCAAGATTTACATATGGCGTTTGCTGATCCGTCGATTAAGGCGATCATCTCGACAATCGGTGGGTTTAACTCGCACCAATTACTCGATGAACTTGATTATGAGTTGATCCGAAACAATCCGAAAATCTTCGTCGGATACAGTGATATCACCGCATTGTTTGCTGGCATCTATCAGCAGACAGGATTGACGACGTTCGTCGGACCAGCGCTACTGACACAGTTCGGTCAATTTGATGGTCTTGATCCGTATACGGAAGAGTCGTTTAATCGTACGTTCATGCAGACGGAACCGATCGGTCGAATTGAAGCATCGGAAGAGTGGACGGACGAGATTTTACGCTGGGATATCGCGGATGATCGCAGACGAGAGCATCAGCCGAATGCAGGGTACACGATCGTCAAGACGGGCGTCGCAGAAGGTCCGATTCTGACGGGGAACACGGGAACACTTTTGCTGCTTGCTGGGACACCATACTTGCCATCATTTGACGGTGTCGTCTTGATGCTTGAGGATGACGAAAGTGAGACACCAGAAACGATCGACCGGTATTTCACGCAATTGCGACACATGGGTGCGTATGACAAGATTGCGGCGCTCGTCGTCGGACGCTTCCCGAGCAAGGTCGATTTTGATCCGGACTTCCCGCTCAAAGACATCATTCTGCGCGCGACGCGGGGCTATGATTTCCCGATCATTCTCGATGCGGACTTCGGGCATACGGATCCTGTTGCGACACTCGCGAATGGAATTCGGATTCGTGTCGAAGCAACGGATTCGGTGACACTCGATGTGTTAGAGGCAGCTGTCGAGTAAAAAGGTCTGCACGACGTCCTGAAATTTGGTACACTGTACCATGGAATCACGATCTTGAATCGTGACGAATCTCTTGCTGGAAAGCACGAAAGGTTGGTCAAACATGCAAAAAACTGGTCATATCTTATTAGAAGATGGAAATAAAATCGAATTCGAATTGTTCAACGATGAAGCACCGATCACGACTGAAAACTTCGAAAACCTTGCAAACTCGAACTTCTACGATGGATTGAACTTCCACCGTGTCATCCCAGGCTTCGTCTCACAAGGCGGATGCCCAATCGGAAACGGTACAGGCGGTTCAGGAAAAACGATTCCTTGCGAAACGTCTACATCATACCCACACAAACACAAAGCGGGTTCACTTTCGATGGCACACGCTGGTCGTAACACTGGATCAAGCCAGTTCTTCATCGTACATGAGCCACAACCGCACCTCGACGGCGTACACACGGTCTTCGGACAAGTGACTTCAGGTCTCGAACATGCACAAAAAATGAAGCAAGGCGCTGGCATCAAAGAAATCCGCGTCGAAGCATAAGTTCTTACTCCTCTTCAAACGTTTGAAGAGGAGTTTTTCTTTTTTTAGAAGCGGGTACAATCAGTAAGGGAACTCAACTAGTAAAGGAGTGTTTGTCATGCGTTTAGAAGGAAAACGAATCATCCAAGTTGTCAGCAATGACTTCGAGGATTTAGAATTATGGTATCCTGTCCATCGCTTGCGTGAAGAAGGCGCGATCGTTGACATCGTCGGTGAGAAGGCAGATGAGACGTATATCGGGAAGTACGGTGTTCCGATCAAATCGAATAAGACGTTCGATGAGATCAATCCAGCAGAATACGATGCGATTCTTGTTCCGGGTGGTTGGTCACCCGATCTGTTACGCCGCTTTGACTCTGTCCTGAACATGGTGCGTCATTTTGACCAGAACAAACAACCGATTGGTCAAATCTGCCACGCTGGTTGGGTTTTGATCTCTGCTGGCATCTTAAAAGGTGTTAATGTCACGAGTACGCCAGGAATCAAGGATGACATGACGAATGCAGGTGCGATTTGGCACGATGAAGCCGTCGTCGTCGACGGACATATCGTCTCGAGCCGTCGCCCGCCTGATCTACCAGATTACATGCGTGCTTTCATCCAAGTGATGGAAGAACAAGCATGATTCAGATGCAGGGGACGTCACATGACGGTCTCCTGCCTTTTTCATGGATTATGAAAAAAATGCAGTAATTCTGTGTGAGAAGGTGTAGAATGAATGAGTCTCAGTCGTTCATGCTCCTGAGAGTTGTTGAAATTAGGAAGGTGTAGAATCACATGCTAGTAAAATATAAGAAGTTGAATGAACGGACCGCGATGGGGCTGATCGCCTTTTCGTGCGAAGTGAAGGATCCGAAGTATTTGCTTGAAACGGTTCAAGCCTATGAACAGGAAGAAGACCAACGCTTGTATTTGTACAAACAAGATGAGGATTTCGTCGGTGTCATCGGGTTTCAATTAATGGATGGCCATGCTGAATTGAAACATATCGCATTATCACCGTCTTTCCGTGGAGAACGGATGTCGTATCTCCTACTCGATGAAGCAGCCAAATTGCTTCGAACGGATATTACGGGTGCGACCGAAGAGACGCAACGCCTCGTCGACAAATGGAAAAATCAATAAAAAGACCGGTCCATGGCTCAGATGGACCGGTCTCTTCGGTTTTGTAGCGCTTCTTGCCGTGCAAGAACGACATCCGTACGATCACGCAAACGATGTTTATGCGTCACGTAGTCGAGATCAGGTGCTGTCGCTTCCAGGGCGACGGTTCGGATGACGTCCGGGAAGACTGGTAACGGAATGTGTCGATAGACCGGCTCCGTAAAGTGGTTCCGATAATCCAGCAAACAAGAGACGTCGATCCCGGACGCAATCAGTGTTGCCCGATGGCGTTCGATTTTATCAAATGCTTTCGCATATGTCCGCTGTGCCCCAGTCGTATTGCCGCGGCGGTGATGATAGCGGGCGACGGCCAGCTGGATCAGACCGACAAGCGCCTCGTCCTGGCGTTGTCCTTCTTGCCAGACTTCCTCTAAGATTTCATGGCACTCGAAGTAATCGTGCCGGATGTTGAATTCAAATACGAATCGCTCGATCGGATTCATGGAATCACCTCTTCCTTGGAATATAACATAGTCGAACCCACCAGTTGTATGGTATACTAAGGCGCAAAAAACGTTGATGGGCAGGGAGAATCATGGAATCATACAGTGTAAAGATGGATGCGTTTGAAGGCCCGCTGGACTTGCTGTTACACTTGGTTGGTAAATTAGAAATCGATATTTATGATATATCCGTTTCCATGGTGACGGATCAATATGTGTCCTATATCCGTGCGATGCAACATCTTGAACTAGATGTTGCTAGTGAATATCTTGTCATGGCAGCGACGCTGTTGCAACTGAAAAGCAAACAACTCTTGCCGATCGAACAGACGGAATATGATGAGATTCCCGATTTCGAGGAAGAACCGACACGAGAAGGTCTGATTCAACAGTTGATCGAGTATAAGGCATATAAGGAAGCAGCCCTCGTCCTGAAGGAAAAGGAAGAGGCACGCCTTGAGCTGTTCTCGAAACAACCAGAGGATTTGATGCGTTATCTCGATACGGACGCACAAGAGTATAATGGTACGTTATCACTAAGTGATTTATTGCGTGCCTATGAAAAAATGCGTCAACGGGAAGCTTGGAAGGTACGTCGTTCGAAGACGGTCAAACGGGAAGAACGGTCGCTTGAGCAACAGATGGAGTCTGTCGCCCGTTACGTCGCGACGCGTGAGCGTACGACATTCTTTGGCTTTTTTGTGGAGCAGCCGACGGTCGAAGAACTGGTCGTCAGTTTCCTCGCCGTCCTAGAACTCGTCAAGCAACGCGTCATTGATTGTGAACAAATGACCGATGACATTTTGTTGCGTAGCATGGTGAAGGAGGAGAGTCAGATTGGCGTATGAACAAATCATTGAAAGCTTGTTATTCGTCGTCGGCGATGACGGCATCGACCCACGTGGTCTTAGTCAAGCACTAGAGATCAGTGAAGCGGCGGCGCGTGAACAGTTACTGGCTCTTCAGACGACGTTCGAAGCGGAGCGACGGGTGTTGCAAATCGTGGAGTCAGGTGGCGTCTTTAAGATGGTGACACGAAAAGAGATGTCGCCATATATTCAGGCGTATGCGGGATCACTTGCAGAAGACTCCTTGTCTCGAGCAGCGATGGAGACACTCGTCATCATCGCGTACAAACAACCCGTCACGCGTGCTGATATCGAAGTCGTCCGTGGCGTCAAGACGGAACGCGTCATCCATACGTTAAGTGCAAAAGGTTTGATTGAAGAAGCGGGACGCGCCAAAGGCGTTGGTCGCGCGAAATTGTATAAGACGACGGATCATTTCCTGGACCACTTTGGTCTGAATAGTATTGAGGAGTTACCACCACTCGAGTTCGAAGAAACGTTCGAATCAGATGGAGATCTCTTCTTCCGGAATGATCCTTCATTAGAGGAGAGAGTGAATTAATGGAACGGTTACAAAAAATCATCGCACAAGCAGGTGTCGCTTCACGGCGTAAAGCAGAGGAATTGATCACAGCAGGTCGCGTTAAGGTCAACGGGAAAGTCATCACGGAGCTCGGAACGAAAGTTGGAGCGCGTGCTGAAGTCGAAGTCGATGGCGTCAAGCTCGAGCGGGAAGAACACGTTTATTACATGCTATATAAACCAACAGGTGTCGTCTCGACGGTTGAAGACGATAAAGGACGTAAGACGGTCGTCGATCTCGTACCACCGGGTCATCGTGTCTTCCCAGTCGGTCGTCTCGACTACAATACGAGCGGTCTTCTGTTGATGACGAATGACGGTGAATTCTCAAACCTTCTGCTTCACCCGAAGTATAAGGTACCGAAGCGTTACATCGTCAAAATCAAAGGCGTACCGGAATATTTCCACGTCAAAGGTCTTGAAAAAGGCGTCGTCTTGCCGGACGGCTTTAAGACAGGGAAAGCACGCGTCGAGATGCGTGACATCGATAAGAAGAAAAACACGGCTATCCTCGAAATGGTCATCTACGAGGGACATAACCGCCAAGTCCGTCAAATGGTCGAGACACTCGGTTCAGAAGTCTTGAAGTTGAAACGTGAACAGTTTGGTTTCTTGACACTGGCAGGTCTTACTTCTGGCGAGTGGCGTGAACTTTCAAAAAAAGAAGTCAATCAATTGCGTGAGCTAGCGGATCCAGCCGCTCCACCTACGAAAAGACGTAAGAACACAAAAAAACGTTAATTTGTAAAGCGAGAAGCTCATCCTCCGGGTTGAGTTTTCTTTTTTTGTGACAAAACGATTAACGAATTTCACATTTTATCAACGTTTAAGCGATTTCAAGTACAATATGGGTGGAGGCGGTAAAATATGAAAAAAACAAAACAAAATCCGGAAGAACGCTTAGCAGCGGCCCAGCAAAAAAAGAAGAAACGCTCCTTCTGGCGTCTGATGATCATGACGATGGTCTTGTTTGCAGGCGCAGTTGTCATCATGCAATTCGTCGATCAGGCGACACGCGATAAAAACGGACGTGTCATGGCAGGCGATGATGCTCCTGGTTTCGCGCTCGTCGATCTATACGGTGAGAAACAGCACTCAATGGATGAATACAAAGGAAAAGGACTTTTACTCAATTTCTGGGGTACATTCTGCGAACCATGTAAGAAAGAGATGCCTTTGATCAATGACAACTATCAGATGATGCAGGATCAAGGTGTCAATTTCGTAGCGGTCAATGTCGGAGAAACACCGGTTCGAGTCTCAAGCTTCATCAAGGATATCGGCGGAACGGATTATCCGATCCTCATGGATACGAATAGTTCGGTCGAGAAGGCTTACGGGATCTACAACTTACCTGTGACGTTCATCATCAACAAAAAAGGTGAGGTCGTCGAGAAATACGAAGGTGAGATTGATCAAGCGAAGCTGGAAGAGATGGTGAAGAAGGCGAACCAGTAACGCATCGAAGGGGGATTTAAGGATGCAGGAGCAAGAAGATTTTAAACAACTGGACATGCGTTACGAGGAAGCAGAACTTCGTTCGAAACGTAAGAATCCATCTTGGATCGACCGGGCATGGACGTTCTTCTCGTCCGTCAAGGTCGGGTTATGGCTGATCGGTCTGATCATCATCGCGAGTGGGGTCGGTACGATCTTCCCGCAAGAGATGTATATTCCGCAGGCAACACCACCGGAAGAATTTTATCAAAAAGAATACGGTACGGCAGGGGATATCTACTATACGTTAGGATTCCACAACCTGTTTGAATCATGGTGGTACATCGGATTAATCACACTGTTACTCTTATCGATCATCATCGTGTCGATTGACCGCTTCTTCCCGCTCTACCGAGCATTGAAGAAACAACCGGTCATCCAGTCGGACCGTTTCATGAATGGTCAGCGATTTGGCGCTGAAGCGACTGGAGACGTCAAAAAAATCGATGCGATCGCACCGTTACTTGAGAAAAAGGGCTATAAAGTTCGTCGGCAAGACGGGGCGCTCTTAGCGGAAAAGCAACGTTTTGGACGATGGGGTCCTTACATCAACCATATCGGTCTTGTACTATTCTTCGGAGGGGCGATGCTTCGGGTCGTACCGGGCATGCATGAAGATGAACTGCTTTGGCTTCGTGAAGGAGAAACATTACCGATCGAGGCGACAGACAACAAGTATTACTTGAAGAATGAGGCGTTCAACATCGAGTTCTATGATCCTGAGAAGGTGGACGCAAAATTCAAGAAATCACTTGAAGCAGCGGGCGGAAATGTACCGAAAAACTACGACACGAAGATGACGCTCTATAAAAGAGTCGGAGAGACAAGTGATTTCAAACCGAAACTCGAAGAAGTCAAATCAGGTGAGACGGCAGTCAACCGTCCATTCGAATTCGATGATTTCCAAGTCTTCCAAGAACAATACGCGGCAGATCCAGAATTTAAGACGATGTCGTTTAGCATCGTCAACCAAAAGACAGGTAAAGTCGTGGATACGATCAAGGTCGATTTACGTGAACCAAAAGAGACCTACAAGTTGAAAAACGGCTATGATGTCGAATTGAAGGATTTCTTGCCTGATTTCGTCGTCAAGGATGGACAGCCGACGACCAATTCTGGACGTCCTGTCAATCCGGCGTTCGTCTTTAATATCAAATCACCGGAGCACCCAAAAGGGGAGCGTAGCTTGATTGGTATCAAGCTGAATGTCGGTGGGGATGAGAACCAGTACAAGATGGCGTTTGCCGGTACGGAGCTCTCAAACATCTCAGGTGTCCGAATCAAGAAAGACTTGACGCTCCCATTCCTCTTTGCGGGTGGCATCATCTTCATGGCAGGTCTATTGATCGGGATGTACTGGCCGCACCGTCGTCTCTGGTTACGTGAGAAGAACGGTCGCATTCAGATTGCTGGATTTACGAACAAAAACGCATTAGGGCTTCAAAAAGAAGCCAATCTCGCGTTGACGGAAGTTGGTCTACCAGAACTTGAGGACCGACAAAAGTTGCGGGAAGAGGGGGAAGCTAAATGAACATGCTTCAGTTGAGCAGTAATCTGCTCCTAACGTCATTCATCGTCTACCTCGTCAGTACAGGTTTTTTCGCTGTTGCGACGAGTGGTAAAAAAGGTCCGACACGTTCTGGTAAGATCGCCTATACGCTCGCGATCATCGGTTTTCTTGCTCAGTTAGGGTATTTCTTTACGCGCTGGGCGGGTGCTGGACACGTTCCGGTCTCGAACTTATACGAATACACGACATTCTTTGGTATGATGATGGTCCTTGGATTCTTAATCGTCTATGCCATCTATAAAAACAATGTCCTTGGCTTGATTGCAATGCCGGTTGCCTTGCTCGTCATCGCTTATGCGTCGATGTTCCCGGATGAGGTCCAACCCTTGATTCCGGCACTTCAAAGTGTCTGGCTCAAAATCCACGTTACGACGGCAGCGCTCGGTGAGGGGATTCTCGCTGTCAGTTTTGCGACCGGATTGCTCTATCTGGTCCACGCGACGGATTTCAATAAAGAATCGAAAACACGGACATGGCTTGAGATCGTCATGTTCTCACTCGTTTGTGTCGTTGGTTACATCCTCGTCGGCCTCTTGTTCAAAGCAACAGGTTCTGCATCAACGATCGAATACGTCGCGAAGAATGGTGCGAAGATGACACATGAATACACGATGCCGGTTCTGACAGGTCCTGAGAACGGAAAAGTCTTATCTGGTTCAGGTGCCGTCATTGAATTGCCGAACTTCTTGAATGCGAATAAGGTCAATACGGTCTTATGGTCAGTCATTGGTGGGGTCGTCTTATATGTGTTGCTACGTTTCGTAGTTCTCCGTAAGCGTGTCGCAGAGAGTCTGAAACCAATCGCGCGGAAGATTGATCTAGAAACAGCTGATGAGATTAGTTACCGTGCGATCGCGATCGGTCTTCCGATCTTTATCCTTGGCGGATTAATCTTCGCAATGATTTGGGCGCAAATGGCATGGAGCCGCTATTGGGGCTGGGACCCGAAAGAGGTTTGGGCACTGATCACGATGCTCTTCTACGTGTTCTATCTCCACATGCGCATCCAGCGTGGGTGGATCGGTAAAAAATCAGCATGGTTATGTGTTGGTGGTTTTGCTGTCATCATGTTCAACCTGGTCTTCGTCAACCTTGTCGTAGCGGGATTACACTCGTACGCATAAGGAAAAGAAAAGCAGCGGATCCGGAAACGGTCCGCTGCTTTTTCATGTTTCTCTGACAAAAGAGTATCGTTTAGGGGAAATCAGCCAGTGCAAGCCATTCTTTTCGTTTCATAGTATACTAAAAGAGTAGTAGGATAGAGGAGTAGAGTTTAGTTTATAGGAGGAGACAGCATGTCAGAAGAAGCACGTATTTTAGTCGTCGACGATGAGGAACGAATTCGTCGCCTGTTGAAGATGTATCTGGAGCGGGAAAATTTCACGATCGAGGAAGCAGACAATGGAGAGACGGCGCTTGAAATGGCGCTTGAGACAGAATACGATGTCATTCTCCTCGACTTGATGATGCCGAAGATGGACGGGATGCAAGTTTGTGAAGAACTACGGAAAACAAAAGCGACGCCGGTCGTCATGCTGACGGCAAAAGGTGAAGAAACGAATCGCGTCCATGGGTTTGAAATGGGGGCAGATGATTATATCGTCAAACCATTCAGTCCACGTGAAGTCGTTTTGCGTGTCAAAGCAATCCTTCGCCGAGCGAGTGCAACGAAATTCCTCCATACGGATGCGAAAACAAAAGATGTCATCGTCTTCCCACATTTGACGATTGATAATGACGCACACCGCGTGACGGTTGAATCACAAGAAGTCAATTTAACACCAAAAGAATATGAACTCCTGTATTTCTTGGCAAAACAAACGGACAAAGTATTCTCACGGGAACAACTACTCAAGGAAGTCTGGAACTATGAATTTTTTGGGGATCTTCGGACGGTCGATACACACGTCAAACGTCTGCGTGAAAAGCTGAATCGTTTGTCTCCGAACGCTGCTCAAATGATCACGACGGTCTGGGGTGTCGGATACAAGTTCGAGAATAGTCCGACCTGACGATGAAATGGTTGCAAAGTGTAGTCATCAAACTATGGGGCACGATCCTATTGCTTGTCTCGGTCGTCTTGATCGCCTTGACGATCTTGTTACTTGAATTTTTCAACTCTTTTCATATCGAACAGGAGCGGGGGCACCTTGCAAAGCTCGGTCAACAAGTCGAGACCGTCTTTCAGGCGCACTCCGGTATTGAGGAAGGATCGAGTACTGCTGTCGAAATCACGGATATATATGGCGCGACATTAATTGCGAAGACCCAGGACGATTCTGTCGAAGCGAATATTTCACAAGCGAAAGCGAACCGGATCATCAAGGAGCTCGAACGTCAGAACTGGAAAGCGATCGATGGTGAAGAAGGTGAAACGGCAATCGGTAATTACGAGACCTTCGATGGAAAGGCGGCACTCGCGTATCGAGCACCGCTCATTACGGATAGCGGTAACGGAACGATCTACTTGATCGAACAATTGACGAACATCGAGCAAGCGAATGAAGGCGCACGTCAAATCATTCAGCTCTGTGTCTTGTTAGCGATCATCGGAACGACCGTCTTTGCTTTCTTCCTATCGACACGGATCACCGCACCACTACGGACGATTCGTCAAGCCGTCGTTGAGGCCGGTGAAGGGAAATTCGATCAAAGCCTGACGCAACGTTCACGTGATGAGATTGGTGACTTAGCGCTTGCCTTTAACGAGATGAGTAGCCAACTCAATCAATACGTCACGGATCTTGATAAGGAGAGGCATTTGCTCTCCTCGATTCTGCGCTGTATGGCAGACGGCGTGTTGACGTTCTCAAAATCAGGTGAGCTACTCGCGACGAATCCACCAGCTGAAGCATTTCTTGCAGGTTCTCCCGTACCGGATGAACTGATTGAACTGTTCCAGACAGTCATGAAGGAAGAGACGGAGATGACGGTTTCGTTTGAACGGGAAGGACGCTTTTACATCATCATCGTCAGTCCGTTACTCGAACAAGAAGAGCAGATCGGAGCGGTCGCTGTCCTGCGCGACATGACGGAAGCACAACAACTGGAGAAGATGCGGGCCGACTTCGTCGCGAATGTCAGCCATGAACTGCGGACGCCACTCGTCATGTTGCAAGGGTATTCGGAAGCGATCGTCGACGGGATGACGGAAAGTGACGAGGCGACGAAAGAATTTGCATCAATCATCTATGATGAATCGCAACGCTTGTCCCGTCTCGTCAATGATCTACTCGATCTCGCGCGGATGGAAGCCGGTTATCAGGAGTTACGGATTGAAGCCATCGAAACAGTCTCGTTTGCACAGCGAGTCATCAAGAAATTCAAACAAATGGGACGCGATAAGCAGGTCACTTTCTCGGTTTCCGGTCCGAACATCACATTTGACGCCGATCCGGATCAGATGGAACAAGTCTTGACGAATCTTCTTGGAAACGCCCTTCGTTATACGGAGAACGGAGAAATCAAGATTAAGATTGACGAAGATAGGGAAAACATTACATTATCCGTCATCGATTCAGGTGACGGGATTCCGGAAGAAGATCTACCTTTCGTCTTTGATCGTTTCTATAAGGCGGACAAGGCACGAACGCGCGGTAAGACCGGTACAGGAATTGGTCTTGCAATCGTCGCGAACGTCGTCCGTGCTCATGGTGGAGAGGTCGAAGTCGACAGCCGCTTAGGAGAAGGAGCGACTTTCCGAATCCGATTACCAAAAAAACAAAGGAAGCGAACATTATGAGTCGCTTCCTTTCGCTATAGGAGTGAATAAAACATGAAAATTTATACGAAATCAGGCGATGAAGGAGAAACATCCCTTGTCGGTGGGAGAGTCAAAAAAAATGATCAATTGATCAGCTTGATGGGAGAACTCGATGAATTGAATAGCTTCGTCGGACTTGCTCGGACCAAAGCATCATCGATCGAAGTACGAGAACAATTGACGGTCATCCAGCATGCGTTGTTCGACTGTGGCAGTGACTTGATGTATGTCGAACCTCGTCCATCACGGTTAAGTCAGGAAGCAACAGTTGATTTAGAAAGTTGGATTGATAGTTTAACGGAATTATCGCCACCACTCGACAAGTTCATCTTACCAGGCGGAACGGAAGCGGCCGCGACATTGCATGTGGCACGGACGGTCTGCCGTCGCGTCGAACGTTCGATGATCGATGTTCCCCAAGCGGCTCATTTGTTACCGTTCATCAATCGGCTCAGTGATTTCTTTTTTACAGCAGCCCGTTATGAGAATGCCGTTAACCAAAAAGCAGATATTGAATACGTTCGCAGTGCGCACGTGTTCAAACGAAAGGATGGAGAGTAATGAGTCAGTCATTTAGCACATGGAAAAAGGAAGGAACGAGCTTCCACCTCGTTCCGACCGATAAATTCAAGACGACGACGATCCTCGTCACGTTTTCAGCACCGCTAGAGGCGAAAACACTGACTAGCCGCGCGATTTTACCATACATCATGGAAAAATCGACAGCTGTTTATCCGTCGATGAAAGCATTACGTGAGCCACTTGAGACATTATATGATGCCGGGCTTTATGCGGACGCGTCGAAGTTCGGAGAAGAGCACGTCATCTCGTTCCAACTTGATGTCGTCCGTGGAGAACTCGTCCATCACCCGTCGTTATTAAAAGAAGCACTTGAATTGCTAGAGCAAATGGTCTTGTATCCAGACTTGACGGAAAGTGGTTTCCGCGAACAGTTCGTCAAACAAGAAAAGCGACTGCATGCCTTACGAATCAGCTCGCTATACGACGATAAGATGCGCTACGCACAGCAGCGTCTCCTTGAATTGATGGCACCAGGTGAAGCCGTTTCGTTACCATCGCTTGGGACAATCGAAGAACTCGAACGGATTACTCCATCGTCCTTGCGTGATACATACCGTTCGATGATCGAAGACGATCGAATCGATGTCTTCGTCGTCGGACAGGTGACGAAGGAGGAAATGGAAGATGCGTTGTCCTTCTTGCCATCGCACTCAGAAAAAGTCAGCCATTACATCCCTGCCCAAAAACCGGTCAATGGTGTGAAACGGTCGAGCGAAACGCAACCGATCAAACAAGGGAAGCTGCACCTTGGTTACCGGGTAGCGGTCGATCCGACGTCTGCCGATTCAATCCGGATGCAAATCGTCAACGGTCTGTTCGGTGGATTCCCACATTCGAAACTGTTCATGAATGTCCGTGAAAAAGAGAGTCTCGCCTATTATGCGGCTTCACGATATGCGGCATTAAACAGTGCACTCTACGTCTATGCAGGGGTTGACACAAAAGAAGCGGAACGTGCCGAGAAGATCATCCTAGAGCAACTCGTTGATTTGAAGGCGGGGCAGTTCACGGATGAAGAATTGACACAGACGAAGGCGATGTTGATCAATGCGCGCCGTCAAATTCTTGATCAGCCGGGGCAATTGATTGGCTGGTTGAATGGTTCGAAGATGCGTGGACTGACACTTGAAGATGAGATCCACATCATCGAGACGACGACACGTGAAGACGTCGTCCGATTAGCAGCGGCAATCGACCTTGATGCCGTATATCTATTGCGAGGTGAAGCATGATGGAACAACTGACTTATCACGATACAGACGAAACGGTATACCACGAGCAGCTCGATAACGGCTTATCCGTTTATCTGTTGCAAAAAAAAGGATACGAAAAGACGTATGCGACGTTTACGACACGTTATGGTTCGATTGATCAACGATTTAAAAAAGGAGAGGAATGGATCACGGTACCGGACGGCATCGCCCACTTCCTCGAGCATAAGATGTTTGAATCCGAAAAAGGGGACGTCTTCCAAGAATTCGGTCGTCTCGGTGCCTCAGCGAACGCCTTTACCTCGTTCTCACGAACAGCGTACTTGTTCTCAGCCACGTCATTGATCGAACAAAACCTCGAGACATTGATCGATTTCGTACAAGATCCCTACTTCACGCCGGAAAGCGTTGAAAAAGAGAAGGGAATCATCACGCAAGAAATCCAGATGTATCAAGATAATCCGGGATGGCGCTTGTTCTTCGGTCTGATTGAATCAATGTATGCGACGCATCCGGTCCGAATCGATATCGCAGGAACACCGGAATCAATCAATCAAATCACAGCCGATGACCTATACACGTGCTATCGCACGTTCTATCATCCATCGAACATGGTATTGTTCGTTGTCGGAAACATCGACCCGGAAGAGACGCTGGCATTGATCAAGGCGAATCAGGCGAAGAAGGATTATACGGATCGTCCAGCGATCGAGCGGGATTATGGTCAAGAACCGCACGGCGTGCATCGTCCACGTCTCGAACTCGAGCTCGACGTCAAGACACCGAAGGTATTAATCGGTTACAAGGACGAATCTGTCCGCGGCGAAGCACAAGTCCGTCGTGAGTTGACGAGTGAATTATTATTGCACCTCTTATTCGATCAAACATCATCGACGTATTTGGAATTGTATGAAGACGGTCTGATCGACGATACGTTCAGCTTTGATTACTCGAGTGAGGAAGAGTTCGCCTTCGCGACGTTCGGCATGGAGACAGAGGATCCAGACAAGTTTATCCAAGCGTATGAGACACTTCTGCAAACGCGTCCTGACTTCACGAAAGACGAGGTCACGCGCAAGCGGAACATGATGCAAGGGAAATTCCTCCGTGCCTTGAATTCACCGGAATTCATCGCGAATCAGTTCTCGCGTCACGCACTTGCCGGTACGAATCTGTTCACGCTTCCGACATTGATTGCTTCGATTACGAAAGAAGAGATCGAAGCCCGTTTCGACGAGTTGTTCGCCATTGAAAACCGGGCGATCTCAATCGTCAAACCGTACGCGTGATGCGAATCCTCATCACCGGTGCGAGTGGCGCCATTGGTCTTGCGGCAGCAAAACAACTTGCTGCCGCCGGACATGAATTGGTACTTCAGACGTATCGACAGCAAGCGGTTTTGGAACGGATGATAGAGGAGTGGCAAGGAGAGCACCACATCCTGACGGCGAATTTAGCGGATGATGAGGACTTGCAGGCATTTTGTACGGCGTTACCTGTCGTCGATGCCTTCGTCCATTGTGCCGGAACGAGTTATAGCGGTCTGTTGCTCGATCAATCGGCAACATCAATGAGTGAACTTTGGAGAATACATGTCGATGCGTTGATGCGCATCAGTCAAACCGTGACGCGGACGAAACCGTTTACGTCGCAGCTGGCGATCGTCGTCATCAGTAGTGTATTAGGGGAACAAGGTGTCGCGGGTGAAGTTGCCTATTCGACGTGCAAGGCAGCACAGCTGGGCTTCGTCAAAGCATACAGTAAAGAACTTGGACCAATGCATGGACGCATCAATGCGATTACGCCAGGATGGATTGATACGCCGATGAACGCGATTTTTTCTGAGGATGAAAAGGCAGAAGCGATTGCTGAAATCCCTGCCGGACGATTCGGAAAAGCAGAGGAAGTAGCTTCCGCGATCCGTTACTTGGTGCAACCAGAATCGAGTTATGTGTCGGGAGCCATCCTTAAAATAGATGGTGCGTGGATGTAAGCATTGGAATTTCAGTTCAGGAATGCTTTTCATTTTTCAAAAAATCATTTAACATGAGGAATGGATAATCGTATCAATAGAGGAGGATGGGCGCGTGAGTGAGTTCGAGCAATGGTATCTCGAATATGAATTAAAGGTCAACCGTCCCGGTATACTCGGGGACATTGCTTCGTTGATGGGAATGTTACATATTTCGATCGTGACGATCAATGGTGTCGATCATCAACGACGCGGTATGTTGCTCCAAACGAAACAACCGGATCAAATTCCACGACTCGCTGCTATTCTCAAGACGATGTCAACCATAGAGGTCATCAAACTACGAAAACCAAAACTGCGTGATCGGATCGCGATTCGTCACGGTCGTTATATCGATCAAAGCAGTGATGAACGAAAGACGTTCCGCTTCGTTCGGGAAGACTTAGGGATTCTCGTCGATTTCATGGCAGAACTATGCAAACAGGATGGGCACTTGTTGATTGGTGTCCGCGGTATGCCACGAGTCGGAAAGACGGAATCGATCGTCGCTGCAAGCGTCAGTGCGAACAAGAAATGGTTGTTCCTTTCTTCGACGCTGATCAAACAGACGGTACGAACGTCGTTATTCGATGACGAACGGACTGGGGATTACGTCTACATCATCGATGCCTTGGTGTCGCAACGGAATTTCGATGAACGGCACTGGCAGATTTTACGCGAAGTCATGCGACTACCGGCGACGAAAATCGTCGAACATCCGGATGCATTCGTCAAATCAAGTGAATATACGTGGGATGATTTTGATTACATCATTGAATTACGCAACACGACAGAAGAAATCATTGTGACTGAACTGCCTCGTTCCCATGGGGGAAATGATTGGTTCAACTTTGAATAAGTATGAAAAATGGAAGGTGTGTTACCGATGACCGAGCTCGGAACCTACTTAAAGGAACAACGAGAGGCGCTAGGCGTCTCTCTCGAACAAATTCAAACGACGACGAAGATTCAAAAGCGTTACATCGTCGCGATTGAAGAAGGCAATTATGATCAATTACCGGGTGCGTTCTATGCCCGGGCCTTCATCAAGACATATGCGGAAGCACTCGGTCTTGACGTCGATGAAGTCTTCACGACCTATAAGCGTGATCTTCCGGAACCGGAGGCACAACCGGTCGTCGAATTATCACGACGCGCGACGTATTCGAAATCAAGTGCACCGAAGAAAAGCGTTGCAAAGCGCTGGATTCCGAACATCATCATCATCGTGCTAATTTTTGCGATTGGTGCTGCCTTGTATTATGGACTTCAGATGTTCCTCGACGGTAACGAAGAGGCAAAAACGTCTGCACCGAAGCAAAACGATGTCACGATTGATCAAGGAGACGCACCGAGTAAAGAAACGGATGCGCCTGCGAAGACAGAAGAAAAGCCGAAGGAGGAACCGGCGAAACAAGAAGAAACAAAAGAAAAACCTAAAAAAGAAGCGCTTGCTGCGAAGTCGACATCTGGTCAAGATGTCACCTATGAAGTCGCAACGAAAGGTACGATGAGTGTCTCGATTCAAATCAAGAAAGATGCCTCTCCATCACCATTCGTTGGTGTGCGTGATACATCCCTTGAAGGAGAAGCACTCGCGCCAGATCACATCAACGCGTCGGATCCGAATCCGATCGTCGTGAAGGACGCGAAGACGGACTTGATCCGGATCCGGATCGGTTCGATTAAAGGGATTGATAAAATCGTCGTCAATGACCAAGAACTGAAACTGAACCGTTCGCTTCTCGTCCAAAACATCTATCTGAAGAAAGTAGCCACGCCGTAAACCGGCGTGCCTTCTTTTAGATGGCATATTCATCTACATATGAAATGAAGGAGGAGGGCGTTACATGAACTTACCGAATCAATTGACAGTATTACGCGTTTTATTAATTCCCGTGTTCGTCATCGTACTTGCGATTGATCCGAACTGGGGACAGTGGGATGTACTAGGAGCTGAACTTCCCGTCTCACACTTCGTTGCAGCCATCATCTTCCTTGTTGCTTCACTGACGGATTGGCTCGATGGGTATATCGCCCGCAAACAAAATCTAGTAACGAACTTTGGAAAATTCATGGATCCACTTGCCGATAAGATGTTAGTCGCTGCTGCGCTCGTCTACCTTGTGGAACTTGACTTCGTTGCGGCATGGATCGTCGTCATCATTCTCTGCCGTGAGTTCGCTGTCACAGGTCTTCGTCTTGTCGCATCTGACGAAGGCATCGTTCTTGCTGCCGGAAACTCTGGGAAAGCAAAGACATGGGTCCAGTTGACATCGATTACAGCGTATTTATTGCACGATATCGTTTTTGCGATGTGGAATATTCCATTCGCAGACATCACGATGTGGCTTGCTCTTATCTTGACGATCTACTCAGGCGTCGAGTATTTCTCGAAAAACATCAAGTTAATTACGAAATCCATGTAAGTTGGATCAATTTAGACTGTTCGTCATACCGAACAGTCTTTTCTTATACTTCAAGAAGGTGAGGAATCAACATGAAAGCAGAAATCATCGCAGTCGGAAGTGAGCTTCTCCTTGGAGAAATCGCCAACACGAATGCACAGTACCTTTCCGAATGGCTAGCCAGTGCAGGAATTGACGTTCATTATCATACAGTCGTCGGTGACAACCGCGAGCGGATGCAGGAAACGTTCCGTCAGGCGCAACAGCGGGCGGATCTCCTTGTCATCACAGGGGGGCTTGGACCGACCGAGGATGACTTGACGAAAGAGGTGCTCGCTGACCTGCTTGGGCGCGATCTCGTTCTCGATCAAGCAGCGTACGAAAGAATCGAAGGATTCTTGAAGACACGTCAACGGGAGATGACGAACAATGAACGGAAACAAGCATTAGTCATCGCTGGCGCGACGGTTTTACGCAATGATGCGGGTCTTGCTCCCGGTATGTCGGTGCAGACGGAGCACCACCAATATATCGTTTTACCCGGTGTGCCACGTGAGATGAAGCAAATCCTCAAAGATCACTTCAGTCATTTGTTCGGTCAAGAGACAATCCGTTCCCGAACACTACGTTTCTTCGGAATCGGAGAATCGGCTCTAAACGATCGCCTGGAAACGTTAATCAAAGAAGCAACCAATCCATCGGTCGCCCCTTATGCGGAACTCGCTGAAGTACGGTTGCGTCTGACTGCTAAAGCACTCGATCAACAGGAAGCCGACCGTATGCTCGATGAACTGGAACAACACGTACTGGCTGAAGTGGGCATGTACTTTTATGGATATGGCGAGACAAGCCTGCCGGAAGTCGTACTGAAACGGTATCAAGAAGCAGGATTGACACTGTCACTCGCCGAATCACTGACGGGAGGAGCTGTCGCAAGTGGACTCGTTGATGTCAGCGGTGCGAGTCAAGTGTTGCGTGGGAGCGCCGTCGTGTATGATGATGCAGCGAAGCAAGGCGTATTATCGGTACCGGAAGTTTTGTTACGAGAGCATACTGCTGTCAGTAAAGAAGTCGCAATCGCGATGGCTGAAGGGGTACGCGAACTGTATCAATCCGATATCGCCGTCGCTTTGACAGGGGAAGCAGGTCCGACAAGCAACAGCGGAAAAGTGGTCGGAACCGTCTATTGTGCTGTTGCGGATGCACATGGAACACGCATCGTCGAATGGCAATATCCATCGTTCGACCGGGGAATGATTCGACTGCGCGCCGTCAAGGATACCTATTTCCTTCTACTGAAACATCTCGAAAAAGCATCCGAGTGAGAAAATTGGTCAAAGTGCAAGTATGCGAATAAATGTTCGTAAAATGCTTGTCATTCGGTCTCAAAAGAAGTACAATAATCTCAGTAAGATAATTAAAAGGAGGCCTGCTACGTGAGTGATCGTAAAGCAGCACTTGAGATGGCGTTACGCCAGATAGAGAAACAGTTCGGTAAAGGTTCCATCATGAAACTCGGAGAAAATGCGGATCAGAAGGTATCAGTGATCTCTTCTGGATCGATTACATTAGATATTGCCCTAGGTGCAGGTGGATACCCACGTGGACGGGTCATCGAAGTATACGGACCTGAATCGTCAGGTAAAACGACGGTAGCGCTTCATGCAATCGCAGAAGTTCAAAAACAAGGTGGACAAGCAGCATTCATCGATGCAGAGCACGCGCTTGATCCAGCATACGCAAATAAACTCGGTGTCAACATCGATGAGCTCCTCTTGTCACAACCGGATACTGGGGAGCAGGCACTTGAAATCGCGGAAGCACTCGTTCGTTCTGGTGCGGTCGATATTCTTGTCGTCGACTCTGTTGCGGCACTCGTACCAAAAGCAGAGATTGAAGGCGAGATGGGTGACTCACACGTCGGTCTTCAAGCGCGTTTGATGAGCCAAGCGCTCCGTAAGTTGTCTGGTGCAACGAATAAATCGAAAACGATTGTCATCTTCATCAACCAAATCCGTGAAAAAATCGGTGTCATGTTTGGTAACCCGGAAACGACTCCAGGTGGTCGAGCACTCAAATTCTACTCGTCTGTTCGTTTAGAAGTGCGTCGTGCGGAAGCGTTGAAAAACGGTACGGACGTCGTCGGTAACAAAACGAAGATCAAGGTCGTCAAAAACAAAATTGCTCCTCCGTTTAAACAAGCAGAAGTTGATATCATGTACGGTCTCGGTATTTCGAAGGTCGGTGAGTTGATCGACATCGGAACGGATCTGGATATCGTTCAAAAGAGTGGTGCATGGTATTCGTACAACTCAGAGCGTCTTGGTCAAGGGCGTGAGAACGCGAAGCAATACATGGTCGAGCATCCGGAAGTCGCAGCAGAGGTCGAACGTTTGATTCGTGAACATCACGGTCTCGTCGATCGCGAAGAGCCGGTTGATTTCGAAGCAGAACAACCAGAAGATCTATTTGCTGAATAAACCGTTTCAGAGAGGATTCGCATACGAATCCTCTCTTTTTTAGTGTAAAAGAGGAAAACAGTGGAATTCTTTCCCGTCCGTTCGTTGACAATGAACGAGTGCTATCCTTACAATATAGATGTACGTTTTTTAGACAGCTTCGATGAAATACCGAAATGAACTAAGAAACACCTTGCAAAGGGGAGGTGAACCCATGAGTACACTGACTTGGATTGTCATACTTCTCCTCACTTTGCTGATCGCATTCATCGTAGGCTACTTCTTGCGGAAATCGATTGCAGAAGCGAAAATTCAAGGCGCAGAAACGGAAGCGAATAAAATCGTTGAACGTGCGCGTGAATCGGCTGAGGCAACGAAAAAAGAAGCCGTACTCGAAGCGAAAGATGAAGCATTCAAACTTCGTAACGAAGTGGAAAAAGAATTGCGTGAACGTCGCCAAGAGCTAGCGAAACAAGAAGCCCGGTTGCTCCAGAAAGAAGAGACACTCGATCGCCGTGTTGACGCTATCGACCGTAAGGAAGATCAAATCAATACACGTGATGCAGAGATCGCGAAACGGAAGCATCAAGCTGAAGAACTAGAGCGCAAAGTAGAGGACCTGTATGAACAGGGACGTCAAGAGCTTGTCCGCGTCGCGAATTTATCGCAAGACGAGGCAAGAACAATCATCATGGATGAGACGAAACAGGCTGCTTTACACGACGCAGCCATTCTTCAAAAAGAAATCGAACAAAAAGCAAAAGAAGAAGCCGACAAGAAAGCACGTAACATCTTGTCACTTGCGATTCAACGGTTCGCCGCTGAACATATCGCAGAGACGACTGTATCGGTCGTCAACTTGCCGAACGATGAGATGAAAGGTCGCATCATCGGACGGGAAGGCCGCAACATCCGTACGCTCGAGACCTTGACTGGGATCGACTTGATCATCGATGATACGCCGGAAGCCGTCATTTTGTCTGGTTTTGACCCAATTCGTCGCGAAGTCGCTAAAATGGCGCTCGAGAAATTGGTTCAGGATGGTCGGATTCACCCGGCTCGTATTGAAGAGATGGTCGACAAATCCCGTCGTGAAGTCGACGAGCGGATTCGAGAAATCGGGGAAGAAGCGACGTATGATGTCGGAATCCACGGCATTCATCCGGACCTTGTCAAAATTCTCGGTCGCTTGAAGTACCGTACGAGTTACGGACAGAACGTCCTGTATCACTCACTTGAGGTTGCCCACCTTGCAGGTATGATGGCAGCTGAACTTGGAGAAGATGTCACGCTTGCGAAGCGTGCAGGTCTTCTGCATGATATCGGGAAAGCGATCGACCACGAAGTCGAAGGCAGTCACGTTGAGATTGGTGTCGAGCTCGGTACGAAGTACAAAGAGCATCCAACCGTCATCAACGCGATCGCATCACACCACGGAGATACGGAAGCGACATCTGTCATTTCTGTCTTGGTTGCAGCTGCGGATGCATTATCTGCTGCTCGTCCAGGTGCACGTCAAGAGACGCTCGAAAGTTATATCCGCCGTCTCGAACGCCTCGAGGAAATCTCGGAATCGTTCGACGGTGTCGAAAAATCATTTGCGATCCAAGCGGGTCGTGAAGTCCGCATCATCGTTCGACCTGACGTCGTCGATGATGTACTGGCTCACAAGATGGCGAGTGACATCCGGAAAAAAATCGAAGAAGAACTCGATTATCCGGGACACATCAAAGTCACGGTCATTCGGGAAACACGAGCAGTCGAATACGCGAAATAAGTGGAGTGGCGGGCGACCGCCACTTTTTTTAATGAACGGAGGAACAGCAATGAAGATTTTATTCGTCGGAGACGTCGTCGGTGCACCCGGTCGACATATCCTGCAACAATTTACAGCACGCTTGAAAGCGAAATACAATCCGAACGTCATGCTTGTCAACGGTGAAAATGCAGCACACGGACGCGGCATCACGAAATCGATTTATCATCAATTCCTCGAACTCGGATTCCACGGCATCACGATGGGGAACCATACGTTTGATAACCGTGACATCTTTGACTGGATTGACGACGCGGACCGGATCATCCGTCCTGCGAACTATCCGGAAGGCACACCAGGTCGTGGGATGATGATCGTTAAGGCAGGCAATAAAAAGATTGCCGTCATCAACGTCCAAGGAACGGTCTTCTTACCACCTCTCGGTGACCCGTTCCGTACCGTTGATGAACTGATTGCGGAAGTCGAAGGAAAAGTCGATGCGATATTCGTTGATGTCCATGCGGAAGCAACGAGTGAAAAAATCGCGATGGGTTATCACCTCGATGGTCGTGTACAAGCTGTCGTTGGCACACATACGCACGTCCAGACAGCAGATGAGCGTGTTCTTGACGGAGGAACGGCTTATATCACGGATGTCGGGATGACAGGTCCGTTGAACGGTGTGCTCGGGATGCGTCAGGAAGATGTCCTACGAAAATTTAAGACACAGCTCCCAACGCGGTTTGAAGTTGCCGAAGGACGGGAACAACTTAATGGAGTCTTGATTCATATCGATGACACAACAAAAAAAGCAACGAAGATTGAACGGATTCATCTGACGGATCAGTCAGTATTCTTCGACTGATTGCCATTTCTGGATGGGGAGGTACACGCATGGACGTCCTGAAAGTATCAGCTAAGTCGAATCCAAACGCGGTAGCAGGTGCACTCGCGGGTGTCATTCGAGAGAGAGGTTCCGTCGAGATTCAGGCCATTGGTGCGGGAGCGCTCAATCAATCTGTCAAAGCCGTCGCCATCGCACGCGGGTTCGTGGCGCCTTCTGGCATCGATTTGATTTGTATCCCAGCCTTCACAGACATTTTAATTGATGGAGAAGAAAGAACCGCCATCAAACTCATCATCGAACCACGATGATGAATTGGACATAGGTCCTATATTTACAAGTAGACCATTTACTCGACTGGAGTAGATGGTCTTTTTGCTGCGTCTTCGAATTTTTCTCACCTTTCCACCGAGGGAGCATTGTACTACTTCCGGTAAATCGGTATCATGAGGGAGGATAGAGAGAACTATCATTTCAGGGGACAGAGAAGGAGCGAACGTCGATGTATAATCAGTTATCATGGAAAGTTGGCGGTCAGCAGGGAGAAGGGATCGAATCAACAGGCGAAATCTTTGCGATTGCCTTGAATCGACTCGGCTATTACCTGTATGGCTACCGTCACTTTTCGTCACGTATCAAGGGAGGACATACGAATAATAAGATTCGTGTCGCGACACAGGAAGTCCGGACGATTTCCGATGATCTCGATATTTTGGTCGCATTCGATCAAGAGACGATCGACGTCAACTTCCATGAATTGCGTCAAGGTGCCATCATCATCGCGGATGCGAAATTCAATCCGACGAATCCGGACGAAGCGCGCGCCTCGTTGTATGCGATTCCATTTACGGAGATCGCAGCTGATCTCGGTACGGCCTTGATGAAGAACATGGTCGCGATTGGTGCATCGAGTGCGATTCTCGGCATTGCACCAGAGCGTTTCCAAGCCGTCGTCGAACAGATTTTCGGACGAAAAGGTCCAGATATGGTCGAGAAGAACTTAGCAGCAATCCGTGAAGGAGCAGCAGCGTTTGAAGCTCTTGCAGGAGAGGGCGAACGGTTCGTCTTGGAACCGGCTGACGGAAAACAACGGATGTTCATGATCGGAAACGATGCAATTGCTCTTGGCGCGATTGCCGGTGGAGCGCGTCTGATGGCAGCTTACCCGATTACACCATCATCTGAGATCATGGAATACTTAATCAAGAAATTACCGCAGTTCGGTGGAACGGTCGTCCAGACGGAAGACGAACTGGCAGCGGTTACGATGGCAATTGGTGCCAACTACGCAGGTGTCCGTGCTTTGACGGCGTCTGCTGGTCCAGGATTGTCACTAATGGCGGAAGCGATCGGATTATCCGGGATGACGGAAACACCGCTCGTCATCGTCGATACACAACGGGGTGGTCCGTCAACAGGTCTACCAACGAAACAGGAACAATCTGACTTGATGGCGATGATCTATAGTACACATGGTGAAATTCCAAAGGTCGTTTTGGCACCATCAACGGTCGAGGAAGCGTTCTACGATGCAGCAGAAGCATTTAACATCGCAGAAGAGTACCAATGTCCTGTCATTCTATTGACGGATTTGATGCTATCGCTCGGAAAACAATCGGTTGAGCCACCAGATATGTCACGCGTTGAGATCCGTCGCGGGAAGTTGATTCAGGAAGACTTACCGGAACTTGAAGGGAAAGCGTACTTCAAACGCTACGAAGTGACGGAAGATGGAATCAGCCCACGTGTCATTCCAGGCGTCAAGCACGGGATTCATCACGTGACGGGTGTTGAGCACAATGAGGAAGGGCGTCCGTCGGAAGCGACGAAGAACCGGGTCGATCAAATGACGAAACGACTTCGCAAGCTGAATACGTTCCGCTTACAGGATGCCGTTCTTGTAACGGAGCATCATGCAGAACCGGATATCTTATTCGTTGGTTTCAACTCGACACGTGGAACAATCGAAGAGATCATGCCACGACTCGAAACACAAGGGATCAAGGTCGATCACTTGCATATCCGTCAAGTCCATCCGTTCCCAAGTGAACTCGTCACGCCGCACTTAGAGCGGGCAAAACGAGTCATCGTCGTCGAGTACAATGCAACAGGACAACTGGCGAAGCTAATCCAGATGAACTGTGGACATGCATCGAAGATCGAGCATATCCTGAAATTCAATGGCGACCCGTTCTACCCGGCAGAGGTCGTCGAGCAGGTCGTAGGAGGGGTATATCATGGCAACCTTTAAGGATTTTAGAAATGATGTCAAACCAAACTGGTGTCCAGGGTGTGGAGACTTCTCGATTCAAGCAGCGATTCAGCGTGCTGTCGCAAACGTCGGGCTCGAACCAGAAGAGTTGGCATTGATTTCCGGGATTGGCTGTTCTGGTCGGATTTCCGGTTACATCAATACGTATGGCTTCCACGGCGTTCATGGACGATCTTTACCGATCGCCCAAGGTGTTAAGATGGCGAACCGCGAATTGACGGTCATCGCGTCTGGTGGCGACGGTGATGGATTCGCGATCGGCATGGGACATACGATTCATGCATTCAAACGGAATGTCGACATGACGTATATCGTCATGGACAATCAGATTTACGGCTTGACGAAAGGACAGACGTCACCTACTTCTGCACCGGGATTTAAGACGAAATCGACGCCAAAAGGATCGATTGAAAAGAGTGTTTCACCGGTTGAACTTGCTTTGACGGCTGGCGCGACGTTCGTTGCCCAGAGCTTCTCGAATGATTTGAAGGGCTTGACGCAACTGATCGAGCAAGCGACGGCACATAAAGGATTTGCGTTCATCAACGTCTTCAGTCCATGCGTCACATTCAACAAGGTCAATACGTACGATTGGTTCAAGCAGAACTTGACGAAGCTGTCCGATATCGAAGGATACGACCCGTCGAACTTGGATCTTGCAAAACAGACCGTTCATGCACACGATGGTCTCGTCATGGGATTGATCTATCAGGATGAAACACGTCCTGATTACCAGTCACAAATCGATGGGTACCAAGAATCCGGTCTCGCATATGCGGATCTTGAGCTAAACGAAGAAACATTCGGTAAACTAGCGGCAGAATTCATGTAAGATAGAGGAAAGATGTGTTTGGTTTTTGGGGATGCTAAACATTTGGAAGTTCGCCACATATAAATAAACGTGAGCTTCCGCGAAGGAGTCGGGGAAAGATGACGAAATTAGTAACAGCGGTAGAAGAGACGAAAACGACGAAAACGATGCGTGCACTTGTCAAAGAAGAGCGCGGATTCGGTGCGGCACTGAAAGAAGTACCCGTACCCGTACCGGATCGTGGAGAAGTCTTGATTCGAGTCGAGGCAACATCAATTTGTGGGACGGACGTGCATATCTATGAGTGGGATGCGTGGGCAGCGTCACGTGTCAATCCGCCGTATGTCTTCGGTCACGAGTTCTCGGGCGAAGTCGTCGAGCTCGGGGAGGGTACGAAACGCTTGAAACTTGGTGACCGTGTCTCGGCTGAGACGCATATCGTCTGTCATCAATGTAAACAGTGTCTTCGTGGGCAATATCATATCTGTAAGAACACGAAGATCATCGGTGTCGATACACAAGGCTGTTTTGCGGAATACGTCGTCATGCCGGAAGAAAACCTCTGGGTCAACCCGGAAGATATGCCAGCGGGAATCGCTTCGATTCAAGAGCCGATGGGAAATGCTGTCCATACCGTTCTTGCGAGTGATGTCAGCGCTAAAACGGTCGCGATCGTCGGTTGTGGTCCAATTGGTTTGATGGCAGTCTCAGTCGCTAAAGCAGCCGGTGCGGCGGAAGTCGTCGCAATCGACGTCAATCCGTATCGTCTTGAACTCGCACGGACGATGGGGGCAGATGTCGTCATCGATTCACGTCATGACGATGTCTTGGAGCGGATCGAGCGTATGACCGACGGCGACGGAATCGACGTTGTCTGTGAGATGAGTGGACATCCGGCTGCGATTCGTCAAGCATTCGAAATGGTGACAGCAGGTGGAGACGTCAACATCCTCAGTCTGCCGGTCAAACCGGTCGAAATCGATTTGACGAACCACGTTGTCTTCAAAGGCGTCCGGGTTCAAGGCATCACCGGTCGGAAGATGTATGAGACATGGAGTCAGGTTTCTGCTTTCTTATCAAGTGGAAAAGTTGATGTCCGACCGTTGATTACACACACGTTGCCGCTTGAGCGGTTCGAAGAAGGATTTGAATTGATGCGTCAAGGGAAATGCGGGAAAGTCGTATTACAACCAAGGGGGACGAATTAATGGGATTTGAACACTTACGGACAGAATTAGAAGAGATGAAACAGGCGGGCACGTTCCGCAACCTTGTAGCACTCGAGAGCGCGCAACACAATCGCGTGACGATTGACGGGAAGGAACTGATCCAACTGTCGTCGAACAACTACCTCGGACTCGCAGCACATCCGCGTCTTGCTGAACAAGCAGCGGAAGCAGCGCGGACGTTTGGTGCCGGAACAGGATCGGTTCGAACGATTGCTGGAACGCTCGAGATGCACCAAGCGTTTGAGCGGGAACTCGCGACATTCAAGCATACGGAAGCGGCACTTGTTTTCCAGTCGGGATTCGCAACGAATCTCGGTGTCTTATCAGCGTTACTCGGTCCTGAAGACGTTGTTATCTCGGATGAGTTGAACCACGCTTCGATCATCGACGGGATCCGTCTGACAAAAGCGAAACGCCGGATCTATAAACACGTTGACTTAGCGGATCTTGAAGCAGCATTACAAGAAACACAAGACGCACGGACGCGCCTCGTCGTCACGGACGGTGTCTTCTCGATGGATGGGAACATTGCACCACTTCCAGAAATCGTTGAATTAGCCGAGCGTTATGACGCGCTCGTCATGGTCGATGATGCGCACGCTTCAGGTGTTCTTGGGAAAGCAGGACGCGGTACGGTCAATCACTTCGGTCTTGACGGTCGGGTTGCCTTGCAAGTCGGTACACTCTCAAAAGCAATCGGAGTCCTCGGTGGATACGTTGCGTGTGAACAACACGTCAAAGATTACTTGATCCATAAAGGGCGTCCGTTCTTATTCTCGACATCACATCCACCAGCAGTCGTTGAAGCAAACCGGGAAGCACTTCGTGTCATGGAAGAAGAAACGGTCCTCTTTGATCGTCTGTGGGAAAACACGGAATTCTTCAAACAAGGATTACGGGATCTTGGATTCGATATCGGGACGTCTACGACACCGATCACACCGGTCATCGTCGGTGATGAGGCGCGTTGTCACGAATTATCCGATCGCCTCCGTCAAGAAGGTGTCTTTGCTCAAGGAATCGCCTTCCCGACCGTTGCAAAAGGAAAAGCACGTGTTCGGACGATCGTAACGGCGGAACATACACGCGAAGACTTAACGACAGCTCTTGCAGCGTTCGAAAAAGTCGGTCGTGAATTAAACTTGATCGGTTGATATCGATCACGGACGAACCAGGTCCGCATACTTTCAGGCAGCGGATCAGCGATCCGCTGCCTGAAGTGCGTCATGACGAAAGAATCAAAGTCGACCGTTTTTACTTTTGCGAGATAGGGAATAATAGATGAGGAAAGGATGTGACCTGATGAGTATGAAGAAGAAAGGGATACTGCTCTCATTTTTGATGCTGACACTACTCCTTGGGGGGTGTATTCGCATCCAGTACGATGCAACGATCCATACCGATCAGAGCGTCACCTTAAAAACGACATATGCCGCAAAGGAACATCCAGTGGCGCGTTTACTGAATCTAAATCCGAATTGGAAAGGTTATGTCAAACAGGCAGAAAAGAATGGCTATGCGGCAAAGACGTTCAAGACGAAGGATGACTACGAAGGCATCCGGATGCAGAAGACATTTGCGAACTTCAAGGACATGACGTCGATCAAAGACGAATGGAAGACGGGCATCGGTGGGATTCTCATTCCACCTGATACGAAGTTCGACATGAAAAAATCAGACGGATTTTGGTTTGATACGTATCGACTTGATACGAACATCGATCTAAGTATCGATCGCCTGAACATCAAAGGGTATCAACCGACGGGTCAAGTCAAGAAACTTGCTGATCGTTATATTCGCCAAGCCGATATCGAGATCAAGCTCCACGGTCCGAAAGTGATTGGTCTCCAAAACGGAGAAAAGATCGACTGGTCGAATTACCATGATGTGTCATGGAAATTATACGGAACGAAAGCAAACCAACTACAGTTGATTGCCTATGTACCAAATCCGACAGGCTGGATCATCACCGGTGTTGTATTATTGATCGGTGTTGGCTTATTGCTTTACTGGATCTTTCACCGTGTCCGTCGTTTGCGTCGGCAACAGTTGAAGACAATCAGTATTTCGCTCCTTGTCTGTTTGATTGTCGGAGGAGGGGCATGGTGGCTATTCGCGGAAGATACATCGAGTGCTCCACCGCCAACGCGTCAGATCGTTACGCAAGGAAAGAGTGAAATCGTACCGACGTTCCTCGTCCATGGATTGTTCGGTACAGAGCGGACGTTCGTCCCAATGATTCAGAACTTCACGAAAAAAAAAGTTGCCGATGATGGCGGTCGATGTGACGTGACTCGTTCTGGGAAAGCGACTTGTAGCGTCACACCCTCGTCAACCGGCTACCCGCTTGTCCGAATCGTCTTTGCAGACGACGAGGCGAGCCTTGCCGATCAACAAAAGTGGTTGAATGCAGCGATTGCTGCGTATGATGCGAAACAAAAAGCGACCTTTGCCGATATCCAGCTCGTCGGGCACAGCATGGGTGGTGTGGATGTCGTCGCCTATACGGTCCAAGAAGAGATGCCGTATCACGTCCGAAAAGTTGTGACGCTCGACTCACCAATCGCCGGCTCCGATTATGCAAAACTCGGGTTGACGCTCGCACCGCTTGGCACGAATACGAACAGTCCCGCCATTCGTGATCTCGCGAAGGGCTCACCAGCGATGAACAATTTAACTAAGCGGCTCGAGACGTGGCCGCGCGATGTACTCGTCTATTCGTTTGGTGCCAAAGGAGGCGATTTCAATCTGATTTCGTTAAAGAGTTCCTTTGCACTCGAGAACTACACGGATAATATCCAGACAAAATCGTATAAATATGATCACTTCACGATTCATCGCCGGGAGCCGGTCTTCCGCGAAATCCGCAATTTCCTATTTAAAGAAAATCGGGTCACGGAGGAGGAATCATCATGAAACACGTCGTCATCGTCGGCGGAGGAATTGCAGGTTTAACGGCTGCGGCTCTGATCGCACAAGAAGGCCATACTGTTACCGTCCTTGAAGGAAGTCGTGAATGGGGGGGATCAGCCGGGAAGTTCACGCGCCGGGACCTGACGTATCCGGTAGGGGCGACACTCGGAATGGGGTTTGAGCCCGGTGGTATTCACGCCCGTGTTCTTGATCATCTTGGAGTAACGCATCAGGTCGAGTCGCTCGACGTCGTCATGACGATTCGCATCGCAGGACGGACGATTCATTATTATCAGGATCGTGCTGCGTTTCTAACCGAATTGACGTCACATTTTCCGGAGCAGGCATCGTCGATTCAGGCTTTCTTTGCTGAAATCGAGCAGATTCACGAGATGATTCGTCCGCTAATGGCAGAACTGCCAGCATTACCACTTCAAGATCCAGCAGACGTCCGGCGGTTAGTCCGTCACGCGAAAAGTGTTGTTCTCTTTCCGTATTTTCCGCTGACGATTGGTCATTTGTTACGAAAACATCGACTAGCGGATACGTTATTCGCACAAGTGATCGATGGGATTTTGCTCGACAGCATGCAGACAGGGCAGGAGGCCTCAGCTTTACTAGGAGCCGTCGCCTTATCGATTTATCATGAAGGTGCCTATTATGTTCCGGGAGGCTTGTACCGACTAGCTGAGCAATTGAAAGAGACAGCAGAGGAGAGCGGGGCAACCTGTCTCCTTGGGCGAAAAGTCACGTCGATTCGAAAGACATCAGATGGATTTTTGATTGAGGATCGCCGAGGACGCTTGATGATTGCTGATGCTGTCATCTGTGCGGTTCCGCTTGAAGGCATCCGGGAAGTCGTCAGCATGGATATGCGACGAACGTTACGACGAACGTACCGACGACAGGAAAAATTACAGCAATGGGCGACCTTTACGTATTATGCGGCGATTCCAGAGGCACTCATTTTGTCTGACGAAGCATTCCGGCAAGTTCATGATCCGTCCTTACCTTCAGGTCATGCCTTCATCTCGCTGTCCCGTCCGGATGATCGATTACGTGCACCAGTTGGTCAGCGGACGCTGACGATGTCATGCCATGTTCCGATTGGTACGTTTGATAAGACGAACCGGAAACGCTATGACGGACAAGTCGAGACGATGTCGGCGATCTTCGAAGCCATTCTCGAGCAGCAGTTTCCTGGCTTCGCGCAACAGGCAATCGAACGCCATCCGGGTGGACCAGGTGCATGGGTCCGCTATACGTTCCGTCCGGATGGTGGAGTCGGTGGATATCCGCAACGTCCGAGTACGAGTCTCCTATTCGCGGCACCGTTTCGAACAGGTGTCGATCATTTCTTTGCAATCGGCGATACCATCTTTCCGGGTGCTGGAACGATCGGTGCGACGACGTCTGCGATCCATGTTGCCCGACAGTTTGGAGTCAGATTGTGAGAAATCGTCGTAAAATGATGAAAGAAGCGACGCATCTGTCGCTTTTTTCACATTTGAGGATTATGATGAGGAAGAGTCGGGAACATGATATCCATGAACAAAAAGAGAGAAGGAGTGAAGAACCATGGAGACATTCGAGCAAAAATGTCAGTCGTTCATTCAGGAACGACGACCTGAAGTCGGTCCGATTCAATTCGAGTCGGCGCGTACGTTTCTCAATGCACGCGGTTTAAGTGTCTACGAACGGATTTATCAAGGGAAAGAAGAAGTCCGATTAGCGTTCGTTGAACAGACAAATGGTCAACAACTCGTTTCATTAATGGAAAATACATTTGGCAACGGACTGGTCTATTTTGTCTCAACGGCAACCGCGACATGGGATGGCGACCGTTTTGGTGAATACACGTTTTAAGTACATAGGGAGTCCCAGTCGATGACTGGGGCTCTTTCGTGTCGAAACCTAATCCTTGTCCCGTTCGTAAGGTAGATAAGTGACTCAGTTGAAGGAGGAAACGATGTGTCATCATTTGAACAACCTAAAACATCGACACGGCGGCTTGCAACCGTTTCGTTGATTTTCATGGCGGTCGGATTCGTCGTCTCATTGCCATTTAAAGAAAATGCCTGGGTCTTTTGGCTCCAGAGTGGTTTTGAAGCCGGACTCGTTGGTGGGATTGCCGACTGGTTCGCGATCACGGCGTTGTTTCGTCACCCGCTCGGCTTAAAGATTCCCCATACGAACCTATTGCCGAAAAATCGGGAACGGGTCATCGAATCGATTGTTCATATGCTCGAGACGGACTTACTGAACAAAGAAAGTATCGTTGCGAAGCTGCAACATATGACGCTTGCAGATCGTGTCATCAAAATTTTACGTTCGATTCTGGTCTTACCTGCCTTTCGAGCAACCGTCACCGAGCTGTTGATGGGGTTGATTCGGAAACTACCGAAAGAGGCAATTCTTGAGTTTGCGAATACACGGGTGACGGAGACGATCAAAGCGTATCCGTCCAAACGGCTGGCGGTCCGGGCGATGGAGTTGAATGAGGAACGTCGACTCGACGAGTGGCTGATGGATCAGTTACTCGATTACGGCCAACGTCTTCTCGAAGATCCGATCATTCGCGATCAGATTGGCCGCCTTGCTTATACGGCAATGATTGACCAAGAAAAAAATACGTTTTTGCGGGTGACGGCGCGAACCGTCCAAAAAGTCTATTCGGAAGAAAAACTCAGTCTGGTCATTCAAGGCGTCTTGTTGACGGTCATTCAAGATATGCGGCACGTCCATCATCCAAATCGACTCGCGATTCTCGATCATCTGCGTCGTAACCTGGCACAGTTGTCGATTGATGAAGAGCGTCTCGCGAAAATCGATGCTTGGAAGGCAAGTGAGGTTGACCGGTTTGACTTCGTACCGGTCATTGAACGTGCCTATGACGCTGGTCTGATCGAGCTCGAACGCTATTTGACGTCAGACGCTTTCTGGACGGAACGGGCGATGCCGATGCTTTCGCGCGCTTTAGACGACTGGGAACAGCATCCGACGTTCAAGGATAGCAGTGATCAGTGGATGAAGGAGCAACTCGTGCGTTTCGTCGAACAAAATCACCAAAAAATCGGCGGACTCGTGCGCGAGAACTTAAACCGGTTCGATACCGAGACACTCATTCACATGATCGAGGATAAGGTTGGCAGTGACTTGCAATGGATCCGGGTCAACGGAGCATTGTGTGGATTCATCATCGGTTTGATCCTCGGTGCCATCAAGGTGTTCGTCGGATGAGTCGGTGGACGTATGATCTGACGTTGTCGGAAGCATTTGATTTTAAAGGAATCGTGTCTCGTTTGACGGAAGACCCGTTACAAATCGAACAGAATGGGCGACTCGTCGTTCCAATCTTCGTTGAAGAACAGGCGTATATTACGACGGTTGAAGATATCGACGGCTTCACGTTACGGATTGACGGTTCAGGACCACAAGCAGCGGTGTTGGCACAACTCAAGCGACGCTTTCGACTCAGTGAGCCGAATCCTGCGCAGCGTCTCAAGACGACGTCATTACATGCGATCGTCGAACAGTTCGGCGACGAACGGCTCGTTCTTGATCATTCACCGTTCACGGCCTTGATTCGTTCGATCATCCATCAACAAATCAATCTGTCGTTTGCGCATACGTTGACGGAACGTGTCTTTCGGACATTCGGAACGGTCAAGGATGGAATCATCCTACCGCCGACACCGCGCCAACTAGCGGCAGCGCGTCGCGAGGACTTGCTCGCTCTGCAACTATCAGGACGTAAAGTCGATTATCTACTCGGGGTAGCAACAGCAGCGATTGATTATGATGCATTGACGTCAGCGACCGACGCAGAAATCGCTGAGACGTTGATTGCACTGAAAGGTGTCGGACCATGGACGGTTCAAAACGTCCTGATGTTCGGGTACGGTCGTCCGGATCTTTTCCCGGCATCGGACATTGGGATATTACGGGCTTTTGAACGATTACTTGGATATCGACCGACAGTAGAAGAAGCGACGCGACTGGCAGAGGAATTCGCTCCTGTTCGCAGTCACGCCGCCTATCTATTATGGCGTTCGATTGAATAAGGAACTATTCTTGTCACTCTATCGTCAGAACGGTATAATGAATGCGATAGAACGAGGAATCGTTCAGAAATGCTAAGGGAAGCGACGTGTTCGCTAACGATAGAGGGGACGAATGTGGATGTATACAGATGAACAAATCATCGAAAAAGCCAATGAAATCGCCAAAATGATTTCAGAGACACCGGAAGTAGAACGATTCAAAGCGGCAGAAGCCAACATCAATGGGAATGAAAAAGTCCAAAAGATGATGAAACAAATCAAGTTCCTTCAAAAAGAGGCAGTCAACTGCCAACATTACGGCAAAACAGAAGCACTCGCACGTGTCGAAGCGAAGCTCGATAAATTGTTTGCTGAGCTTGATGAGATGCCTGTCGTCCAACAGTTCCAAGAAACGCAAGAAGAAGTCAATGGACTTCTCCAATACATCACGGTGACGATCTCGAACGGGATTACGGATCAAATCATCGAAGCAACGGACGGAGATGTTCTTGCAGGTAAGACAGGTAGCGGTATGGAAGCAGAAAACAAAAGCGGCGGTTGCGGCTACTAATCACGAAATGAACGAAAAGCCGACGGACATCCGTCGGCTTTTTCGACGAATGAGGTGGAAGAATGGAAGCAGTACACAACACACCGATGATGAAACAATACTTCTCGATCAAGGCAGATTATCCGGACGCTTTCTTGTTTTATCGGCTCGGTGATTTTTATGAATTATTTTTTGAGGATGCCAAGAAAGTCGCCCATGAACTGGAGTTGACGTTGACGGCGAAAAACGGTAAAAACGCGGAGCATCCGATTCCGATGTGTGGCGTGCCCCATCACGCGGCGAACGGCTACATCGAACAGTTGATCGAGCGTGGTTATAAAGTGGCGCTTTGTGATCAAGTCGAGGATCCAAAGTTGACGAAAGGACTCGTCAAACGCGAAGTCATCCAAGTCATCACACCGGGAACGTTGATGTCCGCCTTGACAGAAAAAGAAAATCGTTACTTAGTTGCGGTCGTTGAACAGGACGGTCGCTTTGGGATTGCCAGAGGAGATGTCTCGACGGGTGAGAGTGCCTTGACAAGCGTTGCAACACTCGATGGTGTAATCAAAGAATTAAGCATTATCTTGCCACGGGAAATCATCGTCACGACAGAGGAACATGAGACGGCACTTGCGTCCTTACGGATCCCGCTGACGCGAAGTTCACGACGCGAGACACATCCACATGGAGATCGCGCGATTGATACAGCCCAAGCGGAAGCCTTTGCTGTCCTCTATGCCTACATGCACGATACACAAAAACGAGCGTTGACACATCTGCAACCGGCAGTTGTCTACGAAGCGAGCGATTTCATGCAACTCGAACCGAATACGGTCAAAAATCTTGAGCTCGTCCGCTCGGCACGGACAGGAGACAAAAAGGGTTCGTTGCTTGGTCTACTTGACGTGACAGGTACAGCGATGGGTGGACGGATGTTGAAACGCTGGCTGGAAAAACCGTTGTTATCGGAGCGAGTCATCACGGAACGGCTCGACGCTGTCGAGGAACTGTTGCAACACTATTTCGAGCGTCAGCAATTAAAAGATACGTTACGGGAAGTCTATGATCTTGAGCGACTCGTCGCAAAAGTCGGTTACGGAACAGCGTCAGCGCGTGATCTCGTTCAATTGAAGTCGACGTTGCGATTGATTCCCCGTATCCAATCAGCACTTGAAGAGATGATGAGCGAACGTCTCGGTCAACTTAGTCTCGGACTCGATCCACACGACGAATTGAGCGATCTACTCGATCGTGCGTTCGTTGAAGCCCCACCGATCTCAACGAAAGAGGGCGGGATGATCAAGTCCGGTTATTCACCAGACCTCGACGAGTTACTTGTCGCTTCAAAAGACGGCAAAACGTGGCTTGCGACACTCGAAGCAAATGAACGAGCAGCAACCGGCATCAAAACGTTGAAGATCGGTTACAACCGTGTCTTCGGCTATTACATCGAGGTCTCGCGTGCAAATGCCAAACTGTTACCGGAAGGACGGTATGAACGGAAGCAGACACTCGCCAATGCTGAGCGTTATATCACACCGGAATTGAAGGAAAAAGAAGCATTGATCCTTGGTGCGGAAGAGAAGAGTGTCACGCTCGAGTACGATCTCTTCTGTGGAGTGCGCGATGAAGTCAAAGGACATATCGAAAGCTTACAACGCGTCAGTCGCCGGATTGCGGAACTCGACGTCCTCGTCGCACTGGCTGAGATTGCCGAAACACACGACTATGTCCGACCAATCACGACGACGGGACGAACGGTTGATATTCAGCAAGGGCGTCACCCGGTCATCGAGACAGTCTTACCGCGCGGCGAATATGTTGCGAACGGGATTACCTTAAACGAAGAACGCGAGATGTTGTTGATCACTGGACCGAACATGTCCGGTAAATCGACCTATATGCGACAGTTCGCCTTGATTGCCTTGTTACATCAAATCGGCTCGTTCGTACCAGCTTCTCAAGCGGAACTACCAATCTTCGATCAAATCTTTACTCGGATCGGGGCGGCAGACGACCTCGTCAGTGGACAATCGACGTTCATGGTCGAGATGGTCGAGACACAAGAAGCGTTGACGCGTGCAACAGACCGGTCGTTGATTCTGCTTGATGAAATCGGTCGCGGGACCTCGACGTATGATGGGATGGCACTTGCGCAAGCAATCGTTGAACACATCGCTCGTCATGTTGGAGCAAAGACACTATTTTCGACGCATTATCATGAATTGACAGTGCTCGAAGAATCGATTGATCGATTAGCGAACGTTCATGTCCGCGCCGTCGAACAAGAGGGACGCGTCGTCTTCTTGCATGAAGTACGCGATGGAAAAGCTGATCAATCGTACGGAATCCATGTCGCGCGGCTAGCTGATTTACCAGATAGTCTGATCGAGCGGGCGCAAATCCTCTTGTCCGAGTTCGAGCAGGCGGAGCCTGTTCCGGTCGCAGCACCTGTAAAAGCCCCTGTTCAGGAGGAGCCGATTGATCAACTCAGTCTGTTCTCAGAAGCGGATCCGTTACGAGAGACGATGGCTAGTCTTGATTTAATTAATATGACGCCACTCGAGGCACTGAATACGCTATACCGTCTACAAGCCGAAGCGAGAAAGTGAGGAGAATGCAGTGGGAATCATTCGTGAATTATCCGATAGTTTAGCGAACCGGATCGCGGCGGGAGAAGTCGTTGAACGTCCCGCATCGGTCGTCAAGGAACTGGTTGAGAACGCACTTGATGCCGGTGCGACCCAAATCGATGTCGAACTCGAAGAAGCCGGAATGAAACGGATGACGATCCGTGACAACGGACACGGGTTTTACCCGGATGACGCTGAACTGGCTTTCGTTCGTCACGCGACGAGTAAGATTAAGGACGAGCATGACTTGTTCCGAATCAAGACACTTGGTTTTCGCGGAGAGGCCCTTGCCTCGATCGCGTCCGTCAGTAAAGTGACGTTGAAGACGAAACGCGAGGACGCGGAAGGGATTCAAGTGACGCTTGAGTACGGGACGGTCGTTCAGCGGACACCAGCTGCCATGAACCGAGGAACGGAATTGACAGTCGAGCATCTCTTCTTCAATACACCGGCTCGGCTCAAATATTTAAAGACGACGCATACGGAGCTTGCCGCAATCACGGACGTGTTGAACCGAATGGCGTTCGCCCATCCGGACGTCAAGCTTCGGGCTACCCATGAAGGGAAGACGCTGATTCAGACGAATGGATCGGGAGACGTCCGGCAAGCACTGGCGAGTGTCTACGGTCATCAAACGATCCAAGGGACGTTGGTCGCTAAGGGAGCGAATGCCGATTATCAACTGACATGTCATCTCGTCAAACCGGAAGTGACCCGTGCCTCGAAGAATTACATCACGTTGATTCTTAATGGACGTTCGGTCAAAAACTTTGCCCTGACGCAAGCGGTCTTGAACGGTTACCATACGCTCTTACCGATTGGACGGTATCCGATTGCCGTCATTGAGGTGACGATGGATCCACTCCTGATTGACGTCAACGTCCACCCGGCGAAACGGGAAGTTCGTCTCTCAAAAGAGATGGAGCTCTGCCAGTTGATTCAAGAGACAATCAAGATGACGCTCAGCCGAGAGACGTTGATTCCGAAGGTGACGTCACCGAAACCGAAAAAGGATCCGAGTAGTCAAGAGAAACTCGATTTTTCTTACGTCGCGGAACCGGTCGAGGAGACGTCATCGCGAGCAGTCTGGAATTATCCGATTCCGAAAAAACCGCAAGAGGACGATCGATCCTCTGTAGAGAAACCATTGCCGTTTAGTAACGAGGATGATCTATTCGAGCCCATGGAACCGGTCAAGCAGGACGTTGTCGAACCGATAGAGGAATCCCACGCTCGTCCGCGCTTTCCACACCTCGACGTCATCGGACAACTTCATTCGTCCTATATCGTCTGTGCCGGAGAAGACGGGATGTATATGATTGATCAACACGCGGCTCAGGAACGGATCAAATACGAGACGTATAAAGTCATGTTCGGTCGACCACCGGAGCAACGGCAGCAATTACTCTTACCATATACGTTTGAAATCTCGTCAGATGACATGAAACGAATGGAGGAAATCCTTCCGTTACTAAAAGACGTCGGCATTGAATTCGAAGCGTTCGGTCCACAGAGCTTCATCGTCCGAGAAGTCCCGACGTGGTTCCCGTCCCATCGACAGGAAGAGACGATTCAAGAATTACTCGATGAGGCATTGATGAAACGGAAAATCGATCTTGAGACGTATCGGGAAGATGCCGCCATCATGATGGCATGTAAGAAATCGATCAAGGCGAATCATCCGTTGAACGATGAGATGATGCGTCGGTTGATTGATGATTTAGCGAAGACAGAGATGCCGTTCACGTGTCCACACGGACGTCCAGTCATCATTGAATGGACGACATATGAACTCGAGAAGCTATTTAAGCGAGTCATGTGATTTTGCTTAGGAATAAAACATATAAGTATAAATAATGTTAAATTCTCTAAATATAGTTAGATGAGTAATCTTTCTATTGATAGAGAATTTTTTATATAGAAAATTGTATGATTAGAATAATTTTTCTGGAATAATGAAAAAATAGAAATAAATGCTATAATTACAAAGTGGAAGTTTCACTAATATAGATATTGGAAAGGAATAAGAAAATATTTACTATGAGAAAAAAATTAATTAAAAAAAAGGTGATTTTATTTATTGTAGCTTTATTAGTTATTGGTGGAGGAGTTGCGAGTTACTTAGTGATTAAAGAGAAAAAAATCAACAAGCAGTTATTAGAAAAGAAAAAAAAGAACAACAAGAGAAAGATTACCTTACTTTAATGAATAATACTGTAGAAAATCTAAATACTCTAAGTGATACTTCTAACGACGTAATTGTAATGTATAGCGACGTTTGGAATGCTTCTATTGAAAATAATTTAAGACTAAGTTCTCTTGCAAATTATCTTGGAGTAGATGAATCGTCAGTTGAGAATAATGCACCAGAGAATGGAACACGTTTTAATAATAGAGGTCGTTATATTGAAAGAGGCGAATTTAGCGCAGCATTAGAAACTGTTCATGGTGTGTTAGAGGACGAGGGTATATATAGCAGTATGGAGGATGCACAATTTACTATTGATGAGAGTGTAAATAAATTAAAAAGTCCATCTGAAAAATATATGGATCTATATTTAGATTTTAAAGAATACTATTCAAATTATTCTACTTATTCTAGCTTAGCCAAAGAACCATCGGGTTCTTATTTAACATACACAAAGGAAACTAGCGAATTGAAAGTAAATCTTGAAGCTGAATATAATTCATTGGCGATTAATTTTAAATAAATTGTTAAAAATTAAATATAAGTAATTTTGAACGAGATGATTACTTATTTAGAACAAATTCTAAGGTTGATTGTTGAAGGAAAGAGGCGGATAATAGGACCCGAAACTGTTAACAAGGGGACCTTTATCATGCTGTCACGCGTTATGCGTATTATTCAAATCATTGCTCAAATCGCACTTATTTTTTGTTTTTCACTCAGTGGGGACTGGGTGAGCGAAACCTTTCAATTACCATTACCCGGTAACATCATCGGCTTGATTCTACTGTACCTGGCGTTAAAAAGCCGTCTGATTCCGCTTGTGGCCGTCGAACGGGGCGGGACATTTCTTCTGTTCGTCATGCCATTGTTCTTTGTTCCAGCACTGTCCGGAATCATGGATTATACCGCATTTCTCCGGACATCCGGTTTACAGGTCGTGTTGATCGTCATCGTCAGTAGCCTTCTGACATTAGTCGGATCAGCATATATCGTTGATCGACTAGCACACCGAAAAGAGGCGGTGACACGACATGAATGAGGCACTGTTTTGGATCATCCTGTCAATTGCATTGTTTAGTATCGCAATGTTCATCTATCAACGTTATCCTCGTGTCTGGACGTTACCAATTCTGACGGTAACGGCAGTTTTGATCTTAATTCTCGTCTGTTCTGGAGTCTCACACGCAGAATACATGCAAGGAGGACAATACTTGTCGAAGATGCTCGGTCCAGCGATCACGGCATTTGCGATTCCACTCTATCGGGTCCGGCATCACGTTCGGCGTTTTCTAACAGAAATCGGACTTGGTGTTTTGCTTGGAACATGTATTGCCATGAGCTCTGATTTGTTACTTGGTCTATTGCTTCATCTTGAGCGGACAACGAATCTTGCTCTGTTACCGAAGTCGGTCACGTTACCCGTCGCCTTGGCGATTTCACAAAAAGCTGGTGGGACGACGACGCTGACGGCTGCTTTCGTTTTATTGACGGGGTTAACTGGATCGATCGTCGGTCCGAAGCTCATGACGGGATTAAAGATTCGCCACTTCGTCAGCCGTGGGGTCGGTTTAGCATCAATCGCTCATGTCATGGGTGCGACGAAGTCGATGAGTCTCGATCAACGGGAAGGGGCGGTCGGTCTGTTGACGATGGTCTTGACGGCTGTCTGTGCCAGCATTCTCGCACCGTTTTTAATCACATGGTTATATGGCTAAACACTCTGTTTTTTCAACGGAGTGTTTTTTTGTAACCGATTGAAACTTGTCGACCACTTTTGCAGTATAGTACAACAGAAAACAGGGTGGAGGAGAAGAGGATGATCATTTGGATTAACGGTACGTTTGGCGTCGGGAAGACGACAGCAGCAAAAGGACTACACCAACGCTGGAGCGGATCATACATTTTTGATCCGGAAGAGACAGGCTATTTCTTACGGGTACAACTGCCGGAAAACAAGGACGATTTTCAGGATGAGCCGTTGTGGCGCACGTTTAATCGACAGCTCCTCGAACAGCTCGATACGGAAGATGCGCGGATCATCGTACCGATGACCTTGACGAATCCAACGTACTTTCAGGAAATCATCGGGACGTTACGCGAGACTGGACATGATGTCCGTCATATCGCCTTGATGGCGAAGGAGACGACTGTCAAACGCCGCCTGATCAGCCGCTTTGAGCGTCCAAACTCGTGGGGCGGTCAACAAGCGGAACAACGACTACGGCAATTATCCGATCCGCTGTTTCGTCAACAGATCCAGACGGACGATCTGACAAAAGGACAAGTTGTCGATGCGATTGCTCTCGTGACTGGGATCGGACTCTCGCCTGCCCGACCATAAAGGATTCAAGAGAGATGTTTCCGGGAATCATTAGATGATAATAGATGAGGAGGAAACAATCTTGAACGAAGGGCAATATACTGCTAGGAGGATTTATGAACATGAAACACTGGATGACTGAGAAGTTAGGCAGACAGTTGATGGCAATTTTTTATAGTGTCTTTGCACTAAGTGTCATCACATCGGTTGCCAGTTATTTATACGTGGACAATGCAGACGGTCGGACGAAGGAACAGGTACTCGACCAGTTACAAAAGACACAATGGTTCTGGTTTTTAAACTTGATGGTTTTTTTATTTTGTCTATTGTTCATCGTCCGTCCGTTGATTCATCGGGTGACGTCACAGCTCCGCGAATTGAATGTCAAAAGTCGCCGTCTTGCGGAAGGAAAGTCGATTTCGCTCGAGCATGATGTCGACAGCCATAATGAAGTCGGTCAATTGACAGCATCGTTTTACCAGATGGCACGGTCGATCTCATCACAACATGCGGAACTGTCAGCAAAGAATCAAGAAATGGAACGCAATCAGGAAGTACTGACGCAAAAGCAGGACGAACTTGAGCGTGCTTTGGAAGTGACTCGGACGAACGAATTGCATTTACAAGATCGGAACGAATTAATTGAAACGCTTGCTTCAAAGGAGAGTTTATTCGATTATTCTTCTGTCATCAGTACGATCGTCCGATTGACGAAGACGGAATTTGGTGCCCTGTTGCTGATCAAACATAATGAGATCGCCCAAGTCGTTCCAAAGGAGATGACGGAGGATCAGCAGGAGAGCTTAAAAACAGAATCATTGCTGCTGAAACGGGTCATGATTTCAAAGGAGACAGCGCATTCCTCGAAAAAGGTCGCCAATGATGATCTTATCAAGTATCCGTATCATGTCTATGAGGGAGTCATTCCGATCATGGATCCGGCGAAGGAGGAATTGATTGCTTGTCTTTATTTAGCGCGCTTTGACGCGCCGTTCAATCAAAAAGATTTGGCGGAACTGGAATCGTTCTCGAAACAAATCGCCATTTCATTGATGCGGATGTCACTCTATGAACAGATGGAATATGAACGAAAAGAGACGGCGCAACTGTTGAATTCCGTTCGGGAAGCGATTCTTTATATCAAACATGAGGAAAAGACGATCTTAGGGAATCAGGCATTATTTGATATCTTCCAGTCGTTACAGGTCGAGGAAGACAATGACTCGATGACGTTTCTTGAAGTCCGACCAGAGACGATGTTCGAGCAGATGGACCAGAAAGAAGCTTTTGAAGCGTACTTTGAAGAAGTCTTATCGGGTGAGATCCCTGAGGGCATGTTCTCTTTGTCGATCGACCAGGGTGAATATTTCATTCAAGTTTATGCCGAAGCCATCGCGCATGGAGAACAGTCGAAAGGAACGATCCTCGTCTTCCGTGATGTCACGGCTGAGACAGAGGTTGATCGGGTCAAATCAGAACTCGTCTCGACGGTTTCGCATGAACTTCGAACACCGCTCTCTTCAATTTATGGCTTTACGGAGCTGATGTTGAAACGGGATCTGGATCCCGAGCGGAACAAGCGATACTTGCAAACGATTCATGATGAATCGAAACGATTGACCAATCTTGTCAGCGACTTCTTGAACGTTCAGCGGATGGAGTCAGGAAAGCAAGAGTATGATAAACAAATCTTTGACCTGAAAGAAATCGTCAAGGAACAAATTCAGTTTTATCAAGCAGCGACGGAACAACATAGTCTGCAGCTTGATTTGAATGACGAACAGGACTTTATGGTCGAAGCAGATGCGAACAGTATGAAACAGCTACTCGGAAATCTATTGAATAATGCAGTCAAATACTCACCGGACGGTGGGGATGTCGTTGTGACGCTGACCCATCAGCACAATCAGATTGAACTCAGCGTCCGTGATTTCGGAATCGGGATTCCGAGTCATTCGATGCCGCATCTATTCAGCAAGTTCTATCGTGTCGATAACTCAGACAGCCGAAAAATCGGCGGAACAGGTCTTGGATTATCGATTTGTAAAGAAATCGTTCGAGCGCATGATGGCAACATCGAAGTCGAATCGATCTTGGGAGAAGGGACGGTTTTTCGGGTCAAGTTACCAAGTGCGACGGACGCGTTACTCGAAGCAGAATGAAGAGATGAAGAAGAGGCGATATCATGCGCCTCTTCTTTTTTGTCGTTTCTCGTGTGAGATTCGTCCAAGTCCATGAGATCGGCTAAAATGTAGAAGAATCGGGCTTTTACGCAATAAACCGAACAGATTGATGACAAAACGGCTGAAACAGTTGAAAAAATCGTAAGGTATGCAGGGATTGCACTTCTTTCGGCTCCATCGCTATAGTGAAAACAAAAAAAGCGGGAGAGGAAGAAGAATCATGGAGAGCTTAGAAGCGTTACTCACACCACCGCAAGAGATCGAACAAGAGAATGCAAACATTGATGGCAAAACACCACTTGCGAAGTTACAACGGATTGCTGGGGAAGCAGCACGGCAGATGATGCGACGACATCTCGAAGCGGATGTCTTGCAGGCGCTTGACGACAACATCTTGTATATTCATGACGCCGATTATTATGTGACTGGGACGACGACTTGTGCCCAAATTCCGCTCGGTCAGTTACTCTCAAACGGATTTCAGACAACGCACGGTTCGATCCGTCCGGCGCAAGACATTCGTTCTGCCCTCGCCCTTGCAGCAATCATCGTCCAGGCGAATCAAAACATGCAGCATGGCGGACAAGCCTTTGCGACCTTTGACGATGATATAGCACCATTCGTCGAAAAGACCTACCAACGCGAATGGACCAAACTACATGACCTCGTGCCGCATTGGAAGCGACGCAAGCGGGAGCGGCGCGCATGGCAGGAGACGTATGAAAAGACGTTTCAGGCGTGCGAAGCGTTCATCCATAATACGAATTCGATGCATTCACGCGGTGGGGGACAGGTACCGTTTTTATCCGTCAATTATGGAACGAATACGACGCAGGCAGGGCGGCTCTTCCAGCGCGCCTTGCTGACAGCGACGGAGCGTGGACTGGGCAAGGGTGAGACACCGATTTTTCCGATTCAGATCTATAAAGTGAAACAAGGAATCAATCTGTCACCAATGGACCCAAACTATGATTTGTTTAAACTCGCTACACGGGTAACAGGAAAGCGATTGTTTCCCAACTTTGCATTTCTCGATGCACCATTTAATCACCAGGAGCAACCGGGAAAAGCGGAAGTCGCGTATATGGGATGCCGGACCCGTGTATTCGAGGATCGTGGAGACATACCGTCCGTCACAGGTCGTGGTAATTTATCCTTCACGAGCATCAACCTTGTCCGCTTGGCACTTCAAAGTCAAACCGTCGATCAAATGTTCGAAGCCGTCCAAGATACGACAAGACTTGCATGCCGGCAACTCATCGCACGGTATGAGTTCCAGGCAAGTCGAACGGCTGACGAGTTTCCATTTTTATATCAACACGTCTGGAAAGACGGTGAGACGCTAAGAAATACGGATCAGGTAGGTCCGGTCCTCAAACACGGGACGTTAGCGGTCGGCTTCATCGGACTTGCTGAATGTTTGTCCGTCCTGACGGGGAGTCATCATGGTTATTCCGAACTAGCACACCGGATTGGTCTTGCATTGATTCAAGCGATGCGGACGGTAGTCGACAATTTTGGCGAACAGACAGGGTTGAACTTTAGTTTACTCGCAACTCCGGCCGAAGGATTATCCGGTAAGTTCACACGTCGCGATGTCAGTGACTTTGGTGAGATCGAAGGAGTGACAGATCGACCGTATTATACAAATTCCTTTCACATTCCTGTCGATGCGCCCGTGACGATCCGTGAGAAGATTCAACTTGAAGCCCCGTTCCATTCATTATGTAATGGCGGTCATATCACCTATGTCGAGACGGATGGTGCGCTTGCTGGAAATCCGGAAGCAATCGAAGACATCGTTCGTTTAATGGCGGAGGCTGGAATCGGTTATGGATCAATCAATCATCCCGTCGATCGTTGTCTTGATTGCCGAACGGAGCAGACGATCGAGGATCAATGTCCGGTTTGCGGGAGTGGATCGATCGAACGCATTCGGCGCATCACCGGATATCTCGTCGGTACGCTGGACCGCTGGAATGAAGCGAAACGGGCAGAAGAGCAGAATCGGGTGAAACACGATGCTACGCGTTCTCTCGCTTCTTCCTGACTCGGTCGTCGATGGTCCTGGTTTACGAACGGTGTTATTTCTTGCCGGTTGTCCGCATCATTGTGCCGGCTGTCATAATCCGTCCTCCTGGGATCCGGCAGGTGGTGTAGCTTGGACAATTGATGAGACGATCGCGCGGATTCAAGCAACTGGTCACCGGCGTCTGACGCTATCCGGTGGGGAACCGTTGTTACAAGCAATAGCGCTCTATCGGCTACTAGAACGACTCGGACCAGACTATGAAGTGATCTTGTATACGGGCTATGTGTTGGAAGAGATCATTAAGCACCGAGAATGGCACCCTTTGTTACGCCGACTAGATGGATTGATTGATGGTCCGTTCATCCTATCGAAACTTGACCGAACGACAAGCTTTCGGGGGAGTACGAATCAACGAATGTATGATCGACAGCATTTAAACAAACGTTTGGATTAGACAAAAACTCCCCCATCTTTTTAGACAGGGGAGAATCAAATCATGCATATTTTTGTTCTTGATCGACGGATTCGACGACTGCGAGTGTCGTTGTCCGTCGTTTTTTGATGAAAAACGATAAAATCAAAGCAGCAAGTGCGAGTAACGTCGCGATGAAGAACGTATCATTGATTCCTTCGATCATCGCCTGCATCTGCAACCATTCCGGATTAGCGGCTTCTGGTTGTGAAGCGAGTTCCGGAACGTGGTGTTTCGTCCGCGATGTCATGATCGTCACGAGCAGACCTGAACCAATCGCACCCGATACTTGTGACAACGTGTTGTTTAATGCCGTACCGTGAGGTGTCAAATGTTGTGGAATATGATTCAATCCGTTCGTCATGACCGGCATCATGACCATCGAGATTCCAAGGAAACGTAACGTATACATGATGACGAGGAACGCGTATGACGTATCCGCAGCTAGCTGACTGAATGAGAACGTCGTCAAGACAGTCAGTGATAAGCCGATGATGGCAAGGATGCGAGCACCAAATCGGTCGAAGAGACGACCTGTTATTGGTGACATGATCGCCATAACGATCGCACCCGGTAACATCAAGAGACCAGAGTGAAATGGTGAGATGCCACGAATCGTCTGGATGTAGATCGGCATCAAGATCATCGCGGAGAACATTGACATGTTCAAGACCATTGAAATCCCTTGCGATAAAGCGAACATCGGATACCGGAAAATACCGAACTCAAGCATCGGTTCTTCGAGCATGAATTGACGTATAATGAAGGAAGTCAAACTGATTACACCGATAATCAATGATCCGATGACCGTCCAAGATCCCCATCCGGCAGAACCGGCGGAACTAAATCCATACAACAAACCACCGAAGCCGAAGCTTGAAAGGACGAGTGAGAACAAATCGAGCTTAAGTGAACTTTGAACCGTCTCTTTCTTCAATAAGAAGGCACCCGTGAAGAGTACGAGCAATGCGATCGGTGTGACGAGATGGAACAACATCCGCCACTCATAATGTTCAAGAATCCACCCGGACAATGTCGGTCCGATTGCTGGAGCGAAGGTGATGACGAGTCCGAAGATTCCCATCGCTTGCCCACGCTTTTCGATTGGGAAACCGGTCAAGAGAACGTTCATTAACAGTGGCATCATGATCGCGGAACCCGAGGCCTGCATCATGCGCGCGCCGAGTAGGAGCGGGAAGATGTGTGCTTGTCCAGCGATAATCGTTCCGAGTGAGAACAATGTCATCGCCGTCAAGAACAGTTGACGCGTTGAGAACTTTTGGACGAGGAATGCCGACGTCGGAATCATGATTCCATTGACGAGCATATATCCCGTCGTCAACCACTGGGCGGTGCTTGCCTGAATACCGAACGATTTCATGATCGACGGTAAGGCGATGTTGAGTAACGTCGAGTTTAGGACCGCAACGAACGCACCTGCCATGAGGACAGCTAAAATTAAATAAAGTCGTGATGATTGCTTGCTTGATTGCATTTCGTTATGCTCCTTTTGTACTACGAGTCTAAAATGTTAGACTTGAATTCTATGACTGACTTGGCTATCTTACCAGCAGAAGTCGAATGAGTTCAAATTATTTGCTTCATACACTAAAATAAGTGGTTCTCGAACCAATTATGAACAGAAAAGGACAAGACCATGAATCCAAAAAAGAAACAATTATTAGATGCTGCCTATCAACTATTCGTCGAAAAGGGTTATCAATCGACATCCATTCAGGATATTCTCGAACACAGTAACGTTTCTAAAGGGACGTTCTATAATTACTTCTCTTCTAAAAACGAATTATTCATTGATGTCTTTAATACCGTCTTTGAAAAAATGCGGACCGCGCGTAAGGAAATTCTTGTCGGACGGGATGTCTCGGATTATGAAACATTCATTCAACAAGGAAACTGTTATTTGGAATTGATGCAAAAATATAAATTATATACATTGTTCGAAGAGGCCATTGCTTCAAATGAAAAAGAACTCAAGACGTTCATGGAAAACAATCGACTTCTTGAGATCGAGTGGACGTTCGATCGGTTACGTGATTTATTCGGTCAGACGAAGGAACCGTATCTTCTAGATTTAGCAGTCATTTACACGGGGATGTTGCAATATGCAATGTACTTCTTCCGTCAATCTGAGCCGAACACTCAACCGGAACGGGTTGTCCGCTATGTGTTCAATCGGTTGACGCATCTCGTCGAAGACGTCAGTCGGACGGAGGAACAATTGATTCCGCCACGATTCCTATCGGTCTGGCTCGATCGTCCACAAGATGAAGTCGTCATTCGGAAGGATTTATTCGAAAAGACGAGCGCACATATGAAGCGTTTGATCACCTTGTCTTCGATTTCCGAAGAATCGAAGGAAGCACATGAAGAAGTTCTCGATTTCATCTATGAGGAATTGCTCGAACGTAAGAAACCGAAAATCCATCTCCTGCGCCGGGCACTCGAGACGATGGATGAAGATCCGGTCTTTGCGGGCCAGGAAATCATGGCGACTTATAAAACGATGGTCGATGAGATTGCCCGCATTCGGACCAAAACTTCCTAAAAAGGTTGCTTTTTGAAACTAATCCAATTACACTGAGATCATTCATGTTAGAAAAGGGGTCTCAATCATCATATGTTTACTCAATGGAAAAAAGAGTGGTTCTTGCAACCAAAAGCGGATTTGTTGTCCGGAATCGTCGTTGCCTTAGCACTCGTCCCGGAAGCAATCGCGTTTTCGCTGATCGCTGGTGTCAACCCGATGGTTGGGCTATACGCTTCCGTTATCATTGCAATTGTCATCTCGATTGCTGGTGGTCGCCCTGGAATGATTTCGGCTGCGACTGGCGCGATGGCACTCGTCGTCGTTCAGCTCGTCAAAGATCACGGTGTTGATTATCTACTAGCTGCCGGTATACTTGCCGGAATTCTACAAATCGCGTTCGGCTTTTTAGGAATTGCCAAGTTATTACGATTCATTCCTCGAGCTGTCATGGTCGGATTCGTCAATGCGCTCGCCATTCTGATTTTCTCGGCGCAATTGCCACAGTTCGAAGGGCAAAACTGGATTATGTATGCGATGGTCGCCGCGTCACTCGCCATCATCTTGTTATTTCCACGGGTCACAAAAGCGATTCCGGCGCCACTTGTTGCGATCACGATTATGACGGTATTAACAGTCGTCTTTTCGCTCGATACCCGTGTCATCGGGGATATGGGACAAATCGAAGCGGCGTTACCAAGCTTCTTCTTGCCAGATGTCCCGTTCTCACTCGAGACACTTCAAATCATCTTCCCATATGCCTTGTCACTCGCATTCGTTGGTTTGATCGAATCGTTACTGACAGCACGAATCGTTGATGAAATGACGGATACGACGTCGAACAAAGCGATGGAATCGCGCGGACAAGGAATTGCGAACATTATCGCCGGTATGTTCGGTGGAATGCCAGGTTGTGCGATGATCGGGCAATCAGTCATCAATGTCACATCCGGTGGACGCGGTCGCTTGTCGACGTTGACAGCAGGTGTGTTTTTGATGCTATTGATGTTTACGATGAACGATCTATTGATGACGATTCCAATGGGAGCACTTGTCGGTGTCATGTTCTTCGTCTCGTATGCGACGTTTGACTGGGGCTCATTCAAGATGCTCAAGACGTCACCGAAAAGTGATTCTGCGGTCATGCTCGCGACCGTGTTCGTGACGGTATTGACGCATGACTTATCGATGGGTGTCCTTGTCGGGATTTTGCTTGCAGCGTTATTATTCGCGTCAAAAATTTCTCGCATCCAAGTCGAGCGTGAGGAGCAAACAGAACGAGTCCGTTATACGATCCGTGGACCGTTATTCTTTGCGTCGACGACTGCATTTGCGGAACAGTTCCAGCTCGATGCTGATCTATCATCGATCATCACGCTCGATTTCTCAGCGTGTCACTTATTTGATGATTCAGCCATCGAAGCGATCGAGAACGTCGTCTTGAAATATGAACGACTCGGCAAAAAAGTTGAATTGGTAGGATTAAATGAAGAGTCTCAGGCTCTTGTTGATCGATTAGCGCAACGGATTGCATAATGAATTTTATCAAAGGGGTAGCATTCCTAGGTACATGGGAATGCTACCCCTTTCTATTATCTTGACGAGTCATATAAGTACTATATATCCGATAGTTGTATGATGTGATAAGGTGTAAACTATTAAAGAAAGTTATCTGAACTAACGTTAAAAATATTAATTAAACTCACTCTAATAAATAAACGAGGTTCACTAAATGAAAAATTACCACCTGAATAGAATAATCAATTTAAGGTCGGTCGAAGCATATTTTTTGAGAACTGGTTATTTAACACCACCTATTTATTGCATGATACTGATTGATTATCAACGTCCTAGCACAATTGACGATTTTCCTTATTTAAAAAATATTGATGGAATCTCGGAAGACGAATTCGGAGATGATAATTATATTAAGGCACTCCTTATTTCATCTGAGGAAGTTACTCAAGAAACGTATGATGAGTTATGTATAGTGGCGGGTGGTTTTTTAGAGGATAAAGAAGAATGTCGATGGAACTTTGATGTTGAAGTTATTGATGATTTTAAACAAAAAAATAATTTGAACGACATTTTTCCATTACTTCAAAACATATTAGAAAAATACAATTGTTCAATAAACGTTGATCATATTCCTATAGAAAAGTTTAACTTCTTATCGCAAGAATAAACAATTTTAGGATGTTTCAATATTTAAATGTACTATTTGTTCAATATGATTCATGAGATAACTATTTATAACGGATGATTTCATAATTTTTCACCAGATAAAACGAACAACAAGATCGAGGAACGATTGAGTAACATGTATAGATGGTGCTCTATCTTTGAAAATAATAGTAAAATGATTTTAGGACTGAATATAGGCTGAAGAGGTTAGGTGCGACGGGTTATCCGTTTCGCTATACTAAAAATAAAGGGGGCATTTAAGATGAAATGGTTTCGATTTGAGCAAGATGGAAAAGTTGGCATCGGGGTTGAACAACAGGGCACTACATATGATGTAACAGGGCAAGTCTACACCGATTCATTGCTTGAAGTGATTTCACGTGAGTTTGATGTTGATCTTGATTTAGATATCGCACCACTACTTAAAGGGGATGTGCGACAACTCGCACCGTATGTACCAGCACGAAATGTCATTTGCGTCGGCAAGAACTATGCTGATCATATCAAAGAGATGGATACGGCGGGAGCAGGGAAATTCGTCTTGTTCACGAAAGCACCGACGTCGATCGTCGGTCCGTTCGAACCAATCGAACGGCATGCGGATTTGACGAAGCAACTGGATTATGAAGGAGAACTCGCCATCATCATCGGCAAGACGGGGCGTGATCTGACACCAGAAAATGCGCTTGATCATGTGTTTGGCTACAGTATTGTCAATGACGTGACGGCACGGGATTTACAAAAAGAACACGTCCAGTTCTTCCGTGGTAAATCACTCGATGGGTTCTGTCCGTTTGGACCGGTCATCGTCTCAGCGGATAGCTTTGATCCAAGTGACGTCCTCGTCGAGACACGTGTGAACGGGCAACTCCGACAGTCAGGATCAACCGCCTTAATGTTGCGTGACGTCGTAACGATTTTAGTGGAAGTGTCACGTGGGATGACACTTGAAGCCGGAGATGTCATCGCGACAGGAACTCCAGCTGGTGTCGGACATGGTATGAAACCACCGGTCTACCTTCAGACAGGGGATGTCGTCGAAGTATCGATTGAAGGAATCGGTCGTTTACAAAATGAAGTCCAGTGAACGAAGATGACCGAATTGATTGAATTGCATTCACCGCTTTCCAAATTACTTTGGAAAGTGGTTTTTTATTTTGTGAAAATCGTCAAAAATTTAAAAAATGATTGATTTCAAAAAATAAAACAGTCATAAAATGACCGTTTTTGATGTATAATGAAACTATAAGAACGGTTTCATGTCGAAAAAAGTCGTATTTTGAACGTTTTATAAAGAATTTATATAAATTTTGAACGTTTTTGATTGATTTTTATATGTAAACGCTTTATATTAAAGATGCGGAGGGAAACCTTATGTTAACCAAAAAACGCCATCAACTCATCCTTGAGCTTTTAGCCCGAGAAGAAGTCGTCAAGATGCAAAAGATCGTCGAACAAACCGGTGCGAGTGAATCCACGATTCGTCGGGATTTATCACAACTCGAGACAGCAGGTCACCTGCGTCGAGTGCACGGGGGAGCAACAGCAAACCATTTGCAAATTGAAGAACTGAGTTACTTCGAGAAGAGTGATCAGCATGTCGAAGAGAAGGAACGGATCGCGCGAGCGGCTGCCGACCTGATTGAAGACGGTATGTATGTCTATCTCGATGCCGGAACGACGACGCTTGCCATCGTTCCGTATCTCGAAGAGAAGGCGATTACGGTCGTAACGAACAGTCTTCCTCTAGCGAACACGTTACTCTATCACCGTATCCCGACGTTCGTCGTCGGAGGGCAACTCAAGCATTCAACGCAGGCACTCGTCGGTTACAACGCACGTGAAGGAATGTTGATTTACCATTTTGATGTCGCGTTCCTTGGGATGAACGGTGTTCATCCGGCACAAGGCTTCACGACACCAGATCCGGAAGAGGCACTCGTAAAGAAGACAGCGATCGAATTAGCAAAACAATCGTATGTACTCGTCGATGAGACGAAGCTGGATGCGATCAGCTTCAGTCGGGTGGCGTCCTTGCAAGCGGCGACGATCATCACGACGACATCCAGTGAGCAAGCAGCGAAATACAGTCAATACACAGAGGTGGTGAACGCGAAATGATTTATACACTGACACTCAACCCATCAATCGACTATTATGTCACGTTACCGGTATTTGAGGCAGGACAAGTCAATCGTGTCGAACAGGCGGAAAAAGTGGCCGGAGGGAAAGGAATCAACGTCTCTCTCGTCCTAAAAAACTATGAGGTAGAAACACAAGCACTCGGATTCCTTGGAGGAAGTACTGGACAATTCATCCGGACGGAACTCGAGAAACGAGGCGTGTTAACGGACTTCACACCGATTCAAGATGAGACGCGGATCAACGTAAAGATTCGTGCCGATCAAGAATCTGAGCTGAATGCAGCGGGACCGAAGATTCAACCGGAAGAGCTGGAGCATTTATTATCCCGATTCAAGACGATGCAAGCCGGTGACATCGTCGTCTTCGCAGGCAGTATCCCAAGCAGTCTACCGCATGATCTCTATCGTCATATCGCGACGATCTTGAATGAACGGAACGTCCGCTTCGCCGTCGATACGACGAAGGAAGCGATGCTTGAAGTCTTACCGCTCGGTCCATTTTTAATCAAGCCGAATCACCATGAACTCGGTGAAATTTTCGACGTCGAGATTACGTCGAAGGAGATGGCCGTTCCATACGCGCAACAGCTCGTCGAGCGTGGTGCCGAGAATGTCGTCATCTCATTTGCAGGAGACGGAGCACTGCTCGTCAATCGTCAAGGTGCCTACACGGCAAACACACCGGCAGGAAAGCTCGTCAATTCCGTCGGTGCCGGAGATTCACTCGTCGCTGGATTCGTCGCCAGCCACGCGCTCGGCAAATCACCAGAAGAAGCGTTCCGCTATGCGGTAACGACTGGCAGCGCGTCTGCTTATTCCTTCGGTCTTTGTACGAAAGAAGATATCGATCGTCTCATCAAAGACGTCAACGTCGTTGAACTCATTCAATCCTAAAAGGAGTGTGACTACTCATGAAAATTACTGATCTCTTGACACGTGATACGATTCAACTCGATTTACAAGCGTCATCTAAAGCCGCTGTCATCGATGAACTCGTCAACGTCCTCGATCGGGCAGGAAAACTAAACGATCGTTCGGCATATAAAGAAGCAATTCTCGCACGGGAAGCGCAAAGTACGACAGGTTTAGGAGAAGGCATTGCCATCCCACACGCAAAAACAGCAGCGGTCAAAACACCAGCAATCGCTTTCGGGCGTTCGGCAGGCGTTGACTACGAAGCACTCGATGGTCAACCAAGTCGGTTGTTCTTCATGATTGCGGCGGGTGAGAACGCAGATAATGCACACCTTGAAACACTCTCGAAACTATCCGTTTATTTAATGGATATGAACTTCCGCGATACGATCCTTGCGGCTAAAACGAAAGACGAAGTCATCGCAGCAATCGAAGCGAAGGAACGCGAAGAAGAAGGTCCAGTTGACGTCTCAAGCGACAACGTCGATCAAGACGCACCATATATCCTTGCCGTCACAGCTTGTCCGACAGGAATCGCACACACGTATATGGCAGCTGATGCCCTTCGTCAAAAAGCGGAAGAGATGGGTGTCCGTATCAAAGTCGAGACGAACGGATCGACAGGCGTCAAGAACGGTTTGACACAACAAGACATCAACGATGCGACAGCCATCATCGTCGCAGCGGATAAAGCAGTTGAGATGGATCGTTTCAACGGGAAACACGTAGTTGAAGTACCAGTTGCACAAGGAATTCGGAAACCACAAGAATTGATCAACCGTGCCGTCAAACAGGATGCACCTGTCTACAAAGCGAGCGGTTCAAGCGAAAGCTCAAAACCAGCTCGTGGCGGATTCTACAAACATTTGATGAGTGGGGTATCCGCGATGTTGCCACTCGTCGTTGCAGGTGGTCTCTTGATCGCAATCAGCTTCTTCTGGGGTATCAACTCTGCGAACCCAAAAGATCCATCGTACAATGAATTCGCTGCGCAATTGATGACGATCGGGAAAGCCGCGTTCGGTCTCTTGATTCCGATCCTCGCTGGATTTATCGCGATGTCGATCGCTGATAAACCAGGTCTTGCTCCTGGTCTAATCGCTGGTTTCCTTGCAAGCAACGGTAACGCTGGTTTCCTCGGCGGATTGATTGCCGGTTTCCTTGCCGGGTACGTCGTACTCTTGCTTGTTAAAGTATTCAAAGGTCTTCCAGCAGCACTTGAAGGAATCAAACCAGTCTTGCTCTATCCTCTGTTTGGTTCATTCATCACAGGAATGATCATGTTGCTCGTCATCAATGAGCCGATTGCGAAGTTCATGACATGGCTCACAGATTCATTGAACGGACTCAGTGGTGGAAACGCAATCCTCCTCGGTATGCTCGTCGCAGCGATGATGGCAATCGACATGGGTGGTCCAATCAACAAAACAGCATACGTTTTCGGTACAGCTGCTCTTACAGCAGGTAACACGGAAGTCATGGCAGCTGTCATGGCAGGTGGTATGGTTCCACCACTCATCGTTGCCTTCTCATCCACATTGTTCGCACGTAAGAAATTCACGCCGCAAGAACGTGAAGCAGGTATCGCCGCTTACGCAATGGGCGCATCGTTCGTCACTGAAGGTGCGATTCCATTCGCTGCAGCCGATCCACTGCGCGTCATTCCGTCAAGCGTCATCGGTTCAGCGATCGCTGGTGCGTTGACGATCGTCTTCGGCGTCTTGCTCCCTGCACCACACGGCGGTATCTTCGTCTTCCCGTTACTTGATGGTCCATCAGGTACGGTCATGGCAATCGTCGGTTACGCGGGTGCGATCCTCATCGGTTCACTCGTCGGTGCGGCAATCCTATCCTTCCTCAAAAAACCGCTTGTTGACCAATCGGTCGCGAAAGCGGAAATGACAGAAGGAACAGGTACGAAAGCATCATAATTCACCTAAATCTCCTCTCCGTTTTTAAGCGGAGGGGATTTTTTGTTGAATTTTGACGGCTAACGGTGAAGAATAGAGGGCATACTGAATAAGAAGGAGGGATGGACATGGGTGGACAATCCTTACAAATCGGACCACGGACCATTAAGACAGGTCTCGCGGTCATCTTGGCGCTGTTGATCAGTAACCTGTTCAACCTCAGCCCAATCCTGCCTGCGATCTCGGCAGCGACGACACTCCTGCCTTCGGTCTATCAGACATGGAAACAATTTCTCGAAGAAGCAGAGGCCAACTTGATTGGTGCCTTTTTGACGTTACTCGCACTTTGGATTTTAGGCGATAATCCGGCGAATCCGCTTGCGATCGGGATCGTCATCATGGCAGCAATTTCGATTTTGCTAGCTTTTGGTTTCGGGCGGACGATTCCACACGTCGTCTTGATGATCATCGTCATTCTCGAAAGTGTCGCGACTGCGACCGAACCACTTTGGCAAGTCGTTTTGATCCGCTACTTGCTCGTCATGCTCGGGATTGGTTGTGCACTCGGCATCAATGCGTTAATTTTCCCGCCACGTTACGGCAATGTCTATTACCAGAAAGCGACGAAACTCTTTGAGAAACTACTCGTCGTCACGCGAGCAATTGCCTTTGAAGGCAAGGTCACCCCATATCGGGCAGCAATCGATAAGATGGGACGTTCGCTCCTTGAGACACAAAACCTGTTCAACCTACACAAGGAAGAAATTAGAGGAACGCGTCAGAAGCATGCCTCGCTTCTACGGAACCTGCTGATCCTCAAACATATGCAATCGTGCCTCGAACGTGGCGTCGCGACGGCAGAGCGCTTCAGAGAACGAGAGAAGGCACTTGATTCGATTGCAGACGATCTTCGAAGTGAACTGTTCTATCATTTGATGCATATCGCCCAGCGACAAGAGAAAGTCTTGCTGACATACGATCTCCTGTTGACGGAAGAGCCGCTCGCGATGGAGGATCTCGTCAAAGAGAACATTGCCTTCGTCAAGCACTCTTTTCTCGACCGTGATGAACTCGAGGAAGAAGTCATCATGGAAATTTTACCGATCGTCGTCTCGATGAATGAGTGGATACAAGAACTCGAATCCTTTGAAAAACGCCTCAATGGTGGGCTTCGTCGCCATATCACATCATTGACGATCGAACAAAAATCAGTCCGTGATAAAACATTTAATCGATTTAAACGTAAAAAAGCCATTGACGAAAGTAAAAAGTAAGCGTATAGTCCTCCTTAACGATACTTTACTTGCTAAAAGCATAACAGTATAACAGCATAACAGAACGAAAGATTAAGCGATGATGAAACCGAAGTAAAGACCATCTCCCTGTTTCAGAGAGCACGTGGCGCTGCGAACGTGTACACAGATGGTGTTGAATTACAGTTTCTGAGCTTCTTGCGTAAGCGAGCGGAGCAAACCGTTATCCCAATCATGAGTGACTCAGTTGATGACTGGGTAATCAGGGTGGTACCGCGGCTTTCGTCGCCCCTGTCGAACGATACGTTCGGCAGGGGCTTTTTTGTTATCTTACATTCATTCAAGGGGGAACTCATATGTCTACACCAATCATTCCAAGTCACTTACGTCCACATGTCGCACCACAGCACTACGAAGACTACACGCCAACGGATCATGCCGTTTGGAGATACGTCATGCGACTGAATTTAAATACGTTACAAGATACAGCACATCCAGCATACCTCGAAGGTCTTGCTGCATCGGGCATCAGCCCGGAACGGATTCCAGATGTACGTGAGATGACAGCGAATCTAAGCCGTGGAGGCTGGGGAACAGTCGCTGTCGATGGTCTCATTCCTGGCGTCGCCTTCTTCGATTTCCAAGGACATGGTTTATTACCGATTGCAACCGACATCCGGAAGGTCGATAACATTCTCTACACACCAGCACCGGATATTCTGCACGAAGCAGCGGGGCATGCACCGATCCTGATGAATCCGGTCTACGCGGAATTCGTTCGTCGCTTCGGTGAGATCGGGGCACATGCCTTTAACCATAAAGCCGAGCATGACGTATTCAAGGCACTCAAGAAATTGACGATCGTCAAAGAGAGTCCATTCTCGACGCCAGCCGATATCGAGCAAGCTGAAATTGAGCTTGCGGAGACACGGACACACGTCAAAGGGATTTCGGAAGCGAACGAAATCTCACGTCTGTTCTGGTGGACGGTTGAATTCGGTCTGATCGGTGATATCGACAACCCACAAATCTACGGGGCAGGTCTTCTATCATCAGTCGGTGAAAGTCGCCATTGTTTGACGGACGCGGTCGTTAAACATCCATTCTCGCTTAAGAAAGCACTTGCGACGAAACATGACGTGACGAGCATGCAAAAAGAACTCTTCGTCTGTGAATCGTTTGAACAACTCCGCGACGCACTCGAAGAATTCGCTCAATCGATGTCCTACATTCGCGGTGGCATCCACGGACTGACGAAAGCCGTTGAATCAGGCAACCTGTCAACGCTCGTCTTCGACAGCGGTCTCTCACTCGTCGGTGTTCCTGAAACGCAAGAAATTCACGATTCGCTGCATATCGTCAAACTGACTGGACCGACAGCGTTGGCTGCAAACGGTGAAGTGTTGACGGGTCAAGGACTTGCAGATCATCCGAAAGGCTTTACACTCCTTCACGGCAAGGAATTGAACGAAGTATTGATGCAAGTCAAAGTCGGTGAACGTCTCGACTGGGCGGAAGGAAATGTTCACGTCACAGGTGACATCACAGCAATTCAAAACGTCAATGGTCACCGGGCACTCGTCGTCTTAGAAGCAGCAACGCTCTCGAACGACGGGAAAACGATGACGATGGATCGGATGGAATTGATCGTCGGTGATATCACGTCAGCATTCCCGGGAACGGAAGTTGAAGCACTGAAGCCGATTCCGGAAACGGTCGAGTTCGAACGAATCGAACGTCCGCTGACAGCGGCTGATCCGATCTTCGAAGTCGTCCGCGAGATTCGTGAAGGACGTGCCGGTCGGGAACGGTTACCGCAACTGATCGACCAGACACTCGTCCAGTTACCGGACGCTTGGTTACTCCGCCTCGAATTACTTGAGTTAGCGGATGAAGTCGACCAACCACGTCTGGTCGCTGATCTCGAACGCTTAAAAGCGACGTCTGAGCAGCGAGATGAATTGATCACACGTGGAATGGCTTTACTCGACGTCGTTCATCAATGAGTCGAACTCCGGTTCTGAACCTGTTAGAATGGAGACATTCGGTAAAAGGGGATGATCGGTATGACAAATTATTATCAAGACGTAAAGGAATTTCACCGTGTGTTTTCACATCCTGGCGCAACGACGCCAACACCTATGACGGTTGAGCGTGGAATCAAACGCTCGACTTGGACGGCGGAAGAAGCGGTCGTTGAGTTCTTGCATCAAACGGCGACGAGTGAAGCAGAGTTCCTCGATGCGATCGAACGTTTCAAGTCAGTGCTTGATACAGCGGTCGAAAAATCGCTCCAGATGAAACAACCCGAAACGGACGTCGAACGACTCGTCGGACAAGGGGATGCCTTGACGGACGCGCTCTACTTCATCATGGGAAGCTTTGTTGAGATCGGTCTTGATCCGGCTCCATTGTTCGAGATCGTTCAACGTGCCAATATGGCGAAGCTTGGACCGGACGGAAAACCAATCTTCCGGGAATCTGACCAAAAGGTCATGAAACCAGAAGACTGGCAACCACCGGAACCACAGCTTGAAGCAGAAGTACGTCGACAAATTGCTGCGGCTTCGAGTATGTCAAAAGCTTGATTCAAAACAACAAAAAGAGGGATGACTGGTACATACACCGGTCATCCCTCTATTTTTCATCTATTCACTTCTTACTTGATAACGCGATAAATCGAGTTGACGGATTGTAAGGAACTCGACACCTTCTGCTTCAAGTGCTAGCCGTTGTTCATCGCCTTCGAACGATAGTTTTCCGCCAGCAGCAAGGACGCGGTGCCACGGTAGACGTTCCGTCGTACTCATGCTGTGAAGAATCCGCGCCACTTGTCGTGCGCTACGCGGATGACCGGCGAGTCGAGCGACTTGCCCGTACGTCATGACCCGACCAGCAGGGATTGAACGGATGATGGTCAGGACATCTTGCGTGAACGGTGTCATGACTCGTCAGAAGCGACGACATACTGTTGAATCTTATCGTCTTCGTCAAAGCCGATCGTCACATCGATGATGCCTTGTTGCAAACGGATCTGCAGTTCAAGGCGGTCCTTGATGTCGTCTGCTTGAGCGATCGTCAACGTCGGATCAACTTCGATTTCAACTTCGACGTGGAAATGATCGCCTTCTTTAATAACTTCCAGTTTACTAATGTCTTTGACGTCTGGGTCTTTCATGATCAGTCCGCCGAGACGTGCTGCCATCGTCTCATCGGCTTCACCAAGTGCACCAGCTGCGTTTTGCAAGAAGACGTTTCCGACGACGTAAAACATCATCAGCCCGATCAGGATCGAAGCAATTCCTTCTGCCTGATGAAACGGTGTCACATGTGAGATGATGACGGCGATCATCGCGACGATTCCGCCAGCCGTTGCGACTAAGTCTTCAAGGAACACAAGGCGTGTCGCTGGTTTTGCTTGCTTCAGTGACCGGAAGCTGTCGAGGATGAGGCGTGGTCCTTTTGAGTCCAATTTCGCATCATGCGCGATTTCCTGCATTGCTTTAAAGAACACACCACTTTCTAAGACGACCCCTGCGAATAAAACGGATAACGTGATCCAGAAGCCTGTCGATTCTGTCGGTTCGATGATGTGGGCAATCCCTTCATGAATCGTTTCGTAGGCCATGATGCCGACAAAGAGGATTGCGCCTAACAAGACGAGATTGACGAGACGACCAAAGCCATTCGGGAACCGTTTCGTTGGTGCTTTTTTACTGAGGGCAGAACCGATGAAGACGAAAAATTGATTGGCAGCATCCCCGAGCGTATGCATCATCTCCGCGAACATCGCGACATTTCCCGTCAGGACGTAGGCAATTGCCTTGATGATGGCGATGATAGAGTTGACGATGCCTGCCGTCAACGCAGACCGGTTACCCCGGCGTAATAACGTAAAAAATTCTCCCATGATTGTACTCCTTTTAGTTAAGTTACGTATTAGTTCATTTTATTATGTTACATCATTTTGAGAAAAACGACTATCTTCACATGAAAAAACCCACGCAAGCTGCGCGGGTTTAACTCGTCAAGATAAGTCGACTGTTTTATTGATTTCGTTCTCATCGTCTTTGCCGACGACTTTCTTTAAGACTTGTTTGACGGACTTTGTCGTGTTTCCTGTTTCCCAGTACTCAGCAGCTTCCGTGTTGACCTTGATCAAGACGACTTTCGGATCTTCGTATGTCGTTCCAAGATATGCTTCGTAACGTGGGCTCCAGAGCTCTTTTTTTCGTTCGATGTCTTCGACGAGTTCTGCTGTCCCACGAATCGAGACGTATGATTTGTCGACGTACGCGACGTTAACACTCGGATTCTTAAGTAATTCTTGATACTTGTCCGTTTCTTTTGAAGTGAGGAACCAGAGGTCACCATCAAATTCAATATCCTGCGTTTGCATCGGACGCGATACGAGTCCTTCTGCTGCAATCGTCGTCAGCATCGCTGTCTCGATTTTATCGATCAGTTTCTTGACCGTTTCGACTGCTTCTTGATTCGTAGTATGCGTTGACATGTAGCTCCACCTCATTCGTTAGATTTTTATGCTCACGTAAGGATTGTTCCCTGAATTTTAAAATAAAAACGTCCCCATGACAGAAAGAAGCAGTTTCGTTGCACGGTACAACGAGGAGGCGTACAGTGTAAGTACGCATTCGAAAGAAAAAGGAGAGACATATATGAAACTTAGTATTTTAGACCAATCCCCGGTCTCTAAAGGACAATCCCCATCTGATGCCTTACACGAAACGGTCGAGCTCGCAAAAATCGCGGACGAACTCGGTTATCATCGCCTGTGGGTATCCGAGCACCACTTTGCAAAAACACTAGCCGGTTCGAGTCCGGAAGTCTTGATCGCGTATATGGCAGCCGTGACAAAACAGATTCGCCTTGGTTCAGGCGGTGTCATGTTGCCACATTACAGTGCCTACAAAGTTGCGGAGAACTTCCGTGTCCTCGAAGGACTTGCTCCGAACCGGATTGATCTCGGTCTCGGTCGGGCACCAGGTGGTATGCCGCTTGCGACGCGTGCGTTACAAGAAGGTTCGTCGCCACGGTTTGGTGGAGCTGATTATGGTGAGCAACTTGATGATCTCGTCGACTACCTGAAAGACGGGGCACCTGCCGGACACCGGTTCGCGGGACTCGTCGCCACACCAGAAGTCGATACGACACCAGAAGGCTGGTTGCTCGGATCAAGTGGTGGTAGTGCCTTGAACGCCGCACAACGCGGATTCGGATTTGCATTTGCCCACTTCATCAATGGACAGGGTGGTCAGGAAGTAATGGATTACTATCGTCATAATTTCATGGCGACGTCGTTTAATGAGACACCACAAACACTCGTTTCGATCTTCGTGACATGTGCCGAAACGACGGAAGAAGCAGAACGTTTGGCGTCAAGCCTTGATTTATCTCTGCTCTTACTCGAAAAAGGGGTCTCGTCAACAGGAACGCCGACACCGGAAGAAGCAGCAGCGTATCCGTATACGTTCCAAGATCAGTTCCGGATTGCTGAAAATCGGAAACGGATGATCGTCGGTAACCCGGAATCCGTTGCAAAACAATTACAAGAGCTTGCCGATTCTTATGGCACAGACGAAGTAATGATCGCTTCGATGATTGCTGACAAGGAAGCAAAACAACAATCATTAAAATTAATCATGGACGCTGTCAAAGCGACAGTCTGATTTATACGCACGTCCTTTCTCACGAAGTGAGGGAGGACGTGTTTTTTGCGTCTGCTACAGGAATGCTCTCGGATAAGATGTCTTTACGAAGTCGGAGGAATCCGAATGATGCTGCACCGAATAAGCCGACTGTACCGACTCCAAGTAGCACGATGATAGATACATGATCACTGAGTAAACCAAACAATAGGGTACCAATCGGCATCATCGCCATTGCGATCGATTCCAGAACACCGATGACACGCCCGAGGTAAGCTGGATCGGTCTGTTTTTGAACGATGAGCTGAAGTGGAATGTTCATCCGTAAGACGAGCATGCCGTCGATGAACAATAGAATCATGAAAAAGGGTAGTAGTAGAGCAGAGGGAACGTAGCCGAGTAAAGCAAGTGCAGGAAGCGCATAACAAGAGGCGATCAAAAAGAGCGACTCGAATATCGTCCGTAACGGACGTTTCACGGTAAAGCGAGGTAAGGCAAGAAGCAACGAAGCGACAAGAAGACCAGCACCTAGTGCGGACTCGACTAATCCAAACCGAAATGGCGTGAATTGCAGTCGATCGAGCAAAACGATCGGTAACAAGATTTCGAAAGCGACAAAAAAGAAGTTCAGGACGATCGCCATCAGGACGAGTGTCGTCAATACCGGTTGACGGAACAGATAGCGATAGCCTTCTTTAAACTCCGAGACAAAGGATGGAGTATCGGTAATAGCTGAAGAAGAGGTATCGACTGCAAGAAAGCGGAGGCGGCTATTCCACCAGGCAGCAGAAGCAAACAAGAGAAACGGTAAGATCAAGAATTGCGTGATGGAGACAGTGGCGATAAGCAGTCCCGCAACGAGTGGAGCAGTGATCGTTGAGATCGATTGAATCGTCGAGAAGAGTGCGTTCCCGCGTTGTAACTCCTCTTCTTGTACGAGTCGCGGTAACGAGCTTGATAAGGTAACGGACAGGAACGTCGACAGGCTCGTCAAAAGGACACTAGCGATGATGTAATGAACGGTATGTAGAGGGGCTTGTAGCGAATAGAGCAAGAGTCCAAATAAGACGAGTGCACTTAGACTCTCGGTCGTGACGATGATGCGTTTCCGATTCCAGCGATCAGCAAGGACACCAGCAATCGGTGAGAGCAAAATCCGTGGCACTGATCCTGCAAGCAGGACGAGCGCAAACTGAAAACCAGACGACGTTTCCCGTAAGACGGTCAGTCCGGCGACGAACGTAAAGAGACTAGCTGCGAATAATGAACAAAACTTTCCGAATAAGACACGCTTTAAATTAAATGACATCCTGTTCACTCCTTCAGAGTTAAATTTTATTGAACTTTAGTGTAGAATAAAGGAGTGGAAGAAAAATGTAAAGATAAAGTTCAATATAATTTAACTTTTATGATAAAAGGAGTGACCAGTGTGTTAGGGGAACGTATCAAACAGATCCGAAAACAGAAAAAAATGACGCAAACGGACGTTGCGACCGGCATCATCACGAAGTCAATGCTCAGTATGGTCGAGAACGGCAAAGCGACACCGTCTGTGCCCGCATTACAGGCGATTGCTAGGCGATTACAGGTGACAGTCGAAGAATTAATGCTCGATCCACGCGATGTTCAGATGCGGGAACTCATCGAAACAATCCGTTCGCGGCATACCCCATATTTTTCAGACGAAAAAATTCAGGAACTTCTAGAACCTTACTTGGTTCCGGAAACGACTTCCTATTGGCAAGGGCAGGTCTATCATAAATACGGCGATGCCCTCCGAGCGTCTGACCCGGAGCTTGGTTTGATATATTATGAGAAAGCAGAGCGGATTTTTCAACAGCTCGGTCGTCAAGATGAGCAGTTGCTCGTTCAGATCTCGAAAGTCTATTTTTTATTCAATCTCAAACGGACAAAGGAAGCGTATGAGCTGATTGAAATTATGGACGTCCCACGCGAGATTCCACTTGCGCCAAAAACCTATTTAAATTTCCAAATCTTGCGTGCGCTCCGAGCAAGTTTGTTCGATGATCACTATACAGAAGCGATCGCCTTATTGCGTGAAGGGGTTCAGTATATGCGGGAGCAAGATGTCTATTATCATGTCATTTCGTTTCAACGTTTCCTCGGATTGTTTTTATATCTAGAAGGGGAAATCGAACAATCACGGCAAGAGTTTGATCGATTGGAGCAGTTTTTTGCATTTAGTGAAACGACTGCCGTCGGACGAATCGAAGTCGATTTGACGAAAGGACTCATCGCGATTTTTGAAAACGATACGGACGGCATGCAAATGGCGTGGGAAAAACTCGTCACTGTGGCGATCGATGACGCGAAACATTACATCGGACAACTCGAAGTCCATCTCCTTGTCAATGGCATCGAATTACCGAATCAGACGCTGCAGCAGAGCGTCGATAAGATATGGGAGATGCAAGATGCCTGGCTTGCTGCGAGTGGATTCGACCAAGCGATGATGTTACAGACGCTCGTACTGGCGATGCAACGAGGGATTGGTCAGGAACGACTGGAGGATGTTTTACGATTGAAGGATGACCTTCAAAGTGAACGGCTCAAAGGCGATCTTGAGCGAGAGATACAAGCATTGGTTAATGTTCAATGACGAAAAAACAGGCATGAAGCGCACTCGCTTCATGCCTGTTCGTGTGAGGATGTCGTTCTTCTGAAAATCAATAAGACGCATGCGGCGACGGAAACGATCAAGTGACCGATATAGACGTCTCCCGTCTGGATATAATGCAAGAGCATCGAGCCACCAAAAATCAATAAGGCAAGAAAGAGAAGTCGGACATAAAGTTTTTTGTAAGACATGCGGACACATCCTTTCCATATACAGTATATCCCAAAAAGGGGTGTTAAGACAAAAAAACATCCACCCCGAAGGATGGATGAAAAATGTCTTAAAGTGATTTAAAGCCTAACAGCTTTTGTGTCCAGTAACGTTCTGAAAGACGGCTGATGCCAAGAGCTGGTTCATTCGCATGGATGAACTGGTCGTTGTTCAGCATGATGCCGATATGTGTTGGACCAGCGGCATACGTGTTTTCGAAGAAGATGATATCGCCGCGTGTTGGCTGACGAAGTTTCGAAAGTTTCGCCCCAAGATAACGGTCATCATTCCAGTAACCGTTGACGTTCGTCCGTCCGACAGAATAGCCAGCAGCATTCAACGTGTAATTAATGAAACCAGAGCAGTCGAAGCCACCGTTGACTGGATTGCTTGAGCCCCAGCGATATGGCGTTCCAAGATATTGTTGCCCAATCGAAATCGCACGTTCCATCAATGTTGAACCAGGAACAGTCGTTACCGGGGGTGTCGTTGGAGTGACCGGAGGCGTCGTCGTGACGGATCCCGTCGTGATGTAACTCTTCGCGACATAGTAAAGACCAGTTCCAATCTTGATCTGGTACCAGCCGCTATCTTTTCCTGTCGTTTCACCCGTGACATTGACTGTCGAACCGTGTCCGACTTGTGTGAAGACTTTAGACGACGTCGAAGGTAACGTACGGACATTCAATCCAGTTGGTGCGTTGACGCGATACGTCTTCGAAGCATCAACCGGCGTCAAAGAGACTCCAGGCGTCGTCGGCGTTGTTGGTGGTGATGCTTTTGTTGAAGCTTTGACATAGGTCGAAGCGACATATGCTTCTTTTCCGTCGAGCTTGACTTGGTACCATGAATCAACGGCACCTGTGACATCAAGAACCGTTTGATGCGGTAATGTCTTGTAGATTTTTGCATTCGTCGCTGCAGCAGTCCGAGCATTCAAGCCTTCCTTCGCATTAACCGTGTAGACTTTCGATCGATCGACCGCTTTAACGACTTGTTTGACGGGAGTCGTCACTGGTGGTTTGGAATCCGTCATGACGTTTGATGTCTTTTTACTGACTAACGTCGCATGGACATAGGCCGTTTGTTTCTTATATGTGATTTGGTACCAATCACCTGATTGTTTCTGAACAGTCAAGACAGTATTCTTTGCTAGTTTTCCGAGTGATTTCGAACTCGTCGTTGCTTTTTGCCGGACGTTGACGGCATCGGTGTTCGTTATGTAGGTCGTAGTTGTCGGAGCCTTTTCCGTCGTTGCTTTGACGTATGCTGAAGTAATGAAAGCTGGTTTCGACTGATAGCGGATTTCATACCAGCTGTTGACTTTCTTGACAGCTGTCAGCTTCGTACCTTTTTTTAGAGTCGTGATGACCTTCGCGGAAGTCGAGGCAGCCGTGCGAATGTTGACGTTATCCGTCAAAGTCAGTGTCGTTGACGCGGCTGAAACCGGAATTGTGGTACCGACCAAAGCGAGCGTCGTGAGGGCGAGAACGGTCTTTTTCACGTGACATAGCTCCTTCCAAGAGATAGGTAAAAATCGTTGTTACCATTTTGTCATAAAAAGTGCTGATTCCCCTGAATTAAAAATATAATTTTTGTCTGGAAAACTGTAATACCGTTTTTCAAAAAAAACGAATAGGTAGAAGGAGTATTTTCAAAAAAGTTCAAGTACACTAGAAGTACTCGGAAGGAGGCTACACATGTTACACCGTTTTTATCAGTATTATATCCCACATAAACGTTTATTCTGGCTCGATTTCACGTCTGCCTTATTCGTCGGGGTTTTAGAACTTGCGTTTCCACTCGCAGTTAAATGGTTCATCGACTCCTTGTTACCAAACGGAGAGATGAACTGGATCATCCTTGTCAGCGTCGGATTATTAGCGTTATACGTCATCAGTACGCTGATGCAATTCGTCGTCAACTATTTCGGACATAAGCTCGGGATTAATATCGAGACCGATATGCGTCGTCAGTTGTTTAGTCATGTCCAGAAACAGTCGTTCCGTTTCTTTGACAATACAAAGACGGGTCATATCATGAGCCGGATCACAAATGACTTGTTCGATATCGGGGAACTAGCCCATCATGGTCCGGAAGATGCGTTCATTGCCGTCATGACCTTGCTTGGTGCATTCTCGATCATGCTGACGATCAATGTGCCGCTTGCCCTCGTGACGATCATTGCTGTGCCATTCCTGATCTGGTTGATCAGTTATGCGAACGTTCGGATGAATAAATCATGGGACCGGATGTACGGTAACATCGCGGAAGTCAATTCACGCGTCGAGGACAGTGTTTCCGGTGTCCGTGTCGTCCAGTCGTTCACGAACGAAGCTTACGAAATCGAGCGTTTTGAAAAAGACAACGCAACGTTCCGTCAGTCGAAGATCAATGCCTATAAGGTCATGAGTAAGAGCCTGTCCGGCATCTACTTGACGACTCGTTTGATGACACTTGCCGTCTTAGTCGTCGGTGCGTACCTGACATATCGCGAAGCCTTAACGGCAGGAGAACTCGTCGGCTTCATTCTCTACATGAATATCTTATTGAAGCCAATCGATAAGATTACGGCATTGCTTGAGATGTATCCGAAAGGGATGGCGGGCTTTAAGCGATTCCTTTCGATGATTGATGAAGATGCGTCCTTACCTGATGCACCAGATGCGCTCGTCGTTGATCGCTTGAACGGTGGCATCACGTTCAAGGATGTCGCATTCGGATATGAAGCGGATCGTCTAATCTTAGAACACATCAATCTGACGGTCGAACCTGGTCAGACGGTCGCATTCGTCGGAACATCCGGGGCAGGGAAGACGACGATCTGTTCGTTGATTCCACGTTTTTATGATGTTCTAGATGGCGCAATCACAATTGACGGAATTGATATCCGGCAAATGACGAAGGAGTCACTACGTCAACAAATCGGTATCGTCCAGCAGGATGTCTTCTTGTTCTCAGGGACGATTGCTGAGAACATCGCCTACGGTGATCTAAATGCAACGCACGAAGACATCGTGCAAGCGGCGGAACGTGCCCACCTCGGACCGATGATCGCGGATCTTCCAGATGGGTATGCGACACAAATCGGCGAACGGGGACTCAAGTTATCGGGTGGACAAAAGCAACGACTTGCCATCGCACGGATGTTCCTAAAGAATCCACCGATTCTGATTCTGGACGAAGCAACGTCTGCCCTTGATACGGAAACGGAAGCACTCATCCAAGAGTCGCTGGCCGAACTGTCTGAGAACCGGACGACCCTCGTCATTGCGCACCGTTTAGCGACGATCCGGAATGCGGATAAGATTTTCGTCGTCACGAAAGACGGGATCGTCGAAGAGGGCTCGCATGACGAGTTGATGGATCAAGGTGGTTATTTCTCCCGTTTGTTAGAGAGACAACGAGTTTGAATCGATTTGAAAGAATGTAAAAGCAATGGACATGTTCCGTTGCTTTTTTTGTGCGTTTAAAAATATGATTGTGCAAGCCATTTTTAGGGAAAACGATGCATAGAAAAGAAGGAGAGGTGGAAGGATGTACGGTCAATTCTGTGAGAATTATGATGAGAGCTATCCCGTCTTGCGGGAGGAATCGTCACATGATTTCCATCGTTTTTTTGCGCTGTCCTACACGATTCACGATACTGTCTTTGAGCAGAATGTCTACGAACGTCTGATGCGAACGATCAAACACCAGACATCTCGCTTTTCAGCGTTACGGAGCCGCTATACACCATTGCTCGTTGCCCATGTTCAACTGAATAGCACGGATCCTGATATCCTCATCGAAGAAATCATCGTCGCTGAAAAGAAGATTAAACATCGATTGATTCGTGATAAAGGAGTCCGACCATTTTTTGCACTCAATGAAGTACTGAACCGTCGACAAGGGATTGATGCGTTTCCCTACATGGAACGCTTGCATGCGACACGACCACATCTGAATGCTGCGAAGCAGTATGTCGTGACATCGACTTTGCTTGAACAGCACCCACTACCAGATACGTTTTTAGAACGCGTTGATACGTTTGAAGAGTGGCTTGCGCAATATATGGAACGGACGAGTGAACGTGTCATTACGGCGCAGATCTTAGCAGCGCATCCGGATGCGTCAGCGCAACAAGAACGAATCGTTGCTTGGCGGGAACTACTTGAACGGCGAGAAATCATTATTTGGGATCGTTTAATGCCGCTTCTTGCGTTATTACCATCGATGGAACGTGTTGATTGGATTTACGTGACCCGGATCGTCGATCGGGAGCGAGCACGGAATCGTTTTTCAGACGAAGTCAACTGGTTGATTGCCTTTCATCTGTTACTGGCTAAATCAGGAGTGACACGGGTGCAAGCTACGTTATTGTTACTGGCTGCACTAGAACTAACGAAAAAACCGTGACGTGAAACATTGAAATAGACAAAACGGACGAGGTATGGCGCGCACCATACCTCGTCCGTTTTACTGTATGCTCATCTGACTTAATCAAACGTCGTAAACGTCGCATGTTGTTCGACCGGATAAAGTTCCGTACCGGCGACAGCGTTCAAGATCAACTGATTCCGCGAAACAGACATGCCGAGATTATCAGCTGCTGGACCATGTGATAACTCTAAATTAGCGGTTGCGTAAAGATGATGCGCCGTCTCGACGGAACGCACGATTTGATAGTCCGCGTCGACTTTCCAAGCGTTGGGTGCTTCGAATACGATATCGAGTCGATCAATGAAGCTTGGAAGGGATGGCGAAAAGCCGGTTGCCGCGATGACAGCATCTGTTTTGGACGAGCGTTCATCTTCGAGCTCTTGATGTTGCATCGCAATCGTGAACCGTTCGTCATAGGTAATCTTTTTCACTTCAAGATTCGCGCGAATCGCGACTTGTTGCTGTTCTTCTTCCGTCAAATCATAGAGGTGGGCATAGATCGATTGCAGGGTCTCTGGACTGATGCCGTTCTGAGACCGGGCGAATTTCTTGACCGACTCTTGTCTTACTTCGAGTGGGAGTTGGTTGAAATACGTCACATAGCTCGGTGAAAAAATTTCTTCTCCGAGTTTACCGGTCTCGAGTGTCTCAAACAGTGTCGAACGCGCAATCCATTCGAGTTCAGGACGCTCTGGAGCAGGTGTCGTCAAAAGATCAAGGAAGATCTCGGCAGCACTTTGACCGGAGCCGACGATACTGATTTTTTTGCGCTGCAACAGTTCTGCCTTGTTCATGACATACTGTGTATTGTGAATGACACGCTCGTCAAACGTATCTGGAATCGCGGGCTTTGAGCCAGTACCGATGACGACGTTCCGTGCTTCGAACGTTTCCCGTTTCCCGGTTGTGACATCTTCGACGAGGACCTCGAAACTATCACCGGTATCTTGCACATCGACGACGCGGGTTGAAAATCGTAAATCATTAAGCTGTGTCGCCACCCAGCGTAAGTAATCATTGTAACCTTGTCTTGAAATCAGAAGTTTTTCATAGAAGTAAAACGTGTGGAGACGTTGGATCGATCGTAAGTAATTAAGGTAAGAAAATGCGCTCGTCGGATCAGCAAGTGTGACGAGATCGGAGATGAAGCTTGTTTGCATCATCGAGTCCTGAATCATCATGCCGGGATGCCATGAGAATTGTTCGCTTTCGTCAAAAAATAACGTTTTTAAATCTGTTGGATGAGCCAGTGCGCTCAACCCTAAATTCATCGGACCAATGCCGATGCCGATTAAGTCATACATAGAAAAAGCCTCCCAATTCGATATTGTTCTAAAACAATACCCGAAAAGGAAGGCGGACGAAACGTCAGGCTGAAGTTTACAGCTGGTCGGTCGTCGTTGTTTTTGTCTCGACCGTCATCGTTTTTCCGTCACGGATGATTGTCAGTGAGAGTGGACCGTCTGATTTGATGAGTGCCGTTTTGATATCGACGAATCCTTTAATCTCGGAGTCGTTGATTTTCGTGATCACGTCACCTGTTTTCAGTTTAGCCGCAGCGGCTGGACTGTTCGGTTCGACTGACATGACGACGACACCTGTTTTTTGACTGTCTGGTAAGTTAACTTGATCTTTTAAATAACCAGCAGGGAACGCCGCCACATCTTGTAAGGAAACACCGAGTGTCGGATGTTCGACTTTACCGTTCGTCTCAAGTTGTTTGAGGATTGGTAATGCATCATCGATTGGAATACTGAAACCGACACCTTCAACACCCGACTCGGCAATTTTCATCGAGTTGATACCGACGAGTTGTCCTTGTTCATTGATCAAGGCACCGCCTGAGTTACCAGGATTGATCGCGGCATCCGTCTGGATGACCGTTGTATTAAAGTCGTCTTGTCCATCGTTATTCGTATCGACCGGTACAGTCCGGTCTTTCGAACTGACGATTCCACGGGTAACGGAGTTTTGGAATTCACCAAGCGGATTACCAATCGCAAGGACAGTCTGTCCGGCTTTTAAGTCAGCCGATTTCCCGAGTGTGATGACGCCTGGAACGTCGTTTGCGTCGACTTCTAACACGGCTAAATCATACGTTTCGTCACTACCGAGTAATTTGGCTTGCAGTGTTTTACCGTTGTTAAGTGTGACATCGAGTTTTGATGCGCCATCGACGACGTGGTGGTTCGTAATGATGTATGCTTTTCCATTCTCTTTTTTATAAATGACACCAGATCCCGAGCCGGCAGCTGCTTCTTTTTGCGACATCGCATTACCGGTTTGATAATTCGTCACCGTTACAACGGATTTTTGAGCAGTGGCGACTGCATTCGTCACTGGATCATTCGACGTCGTCGAGACTTGTTTTGGCATTCCGTTTGAGAGTGGTGTGTCCGCGACCTGTTGTTCTTGATCGAGTAAAATCGGAAACGCGATCGTTGCCGTCAGAACGGCACCGATGATTCCTCCAGTCAATCCAGGTAAAAGTCCTTTTGTTTTTCCAGCCATAAGTCGTCATCCCTTCCTGTATGATTTCTGACTTCATCATAGCAAATGAAGCGACTTGTCACCTGATTACGGGAGACATTCCGAAATGACTCATCATTCCCCATAATTCGACGACAATTTCTAAAAGTTGAGATAATCGGATTCATTCGATACACTGAAGCTGTTTCGAATGAATCCGTAAAGTGGAAAGAGAGAGTGAAAGATCATGCTATTACGTTTAGTCTATGGAGCAGGATTATTGTTTGCGGGAGTTGGTCATTTCCGCAACGAGAAAGGGTTTGTCAGCATCATGCCGTCGTTCATTCCGTTCAAGCGCTTTTTCGTCCAAGTAACGGGTGTGATTGAGATCGCTTATGGTCTCATGCTATTGACAGGAAAAGGAGTACATCTCGTTCGTAAGACGCTTCCGGCCTTTTTGTACGCGGTCTTACCGGCAAACGTCAATATGGCCGTCAATCCGAAACCGGTCAATGGGAAGCGCCTTCCATCATGGTTGCTCTGGACACGTTTGCCGCTTCAATGGGGACTCATCGCCTTGGCCAAACGCCTGAAATGAATCGGAACAAAAAGCCGCCATTTAGGCGGCTTTTTGTTTTAGAAACGTTTATTGACAGCAAGTAATGCGGCTTTTGCGATCTCTTCATAGGTAGAGTCGTTCGGATGGAACTGATCGCTTGATAAATCACGTTTGACGTCGCGAACGAGATTGAATGTGTCGATGATTTCGACGTCATATTCAATCCCGAGCGTCCGGGATTTAGCATTCCAGTCTTGCACGATCGCATCGAACGCCTCACCGTTTTCCGTTGCACGGAAAGGATTATAAAGTCCGACGTAGAAGATGACAGCATCCGGATTTTGTTCGCGCAGAATCCGGAACGTCTTTTTTAAGTTGTCTTGAGCCGTCGTAATCGTCGCGGCCGTTTTCTTTGCATCGAAATTCGTGACACCTTCGCCACGATTGAACAAGTCATTTCCGCCGATCGTCACCGAGATGACTTTCGCTTGACTGACTGAGCGTAGGACTTCTTTTTGTTTGAGTTGTTTTAATAAATTTTCCGTCCGGGCACCACTGACGGCAAGATTCTGAAAACGCTCGACCGTGTTCGCTTTGACAAGGTCGCGTCCGACAAGAGCAGCATAACTATTACCGTTCGATGCTCCAACACCACGCGTCAAGGAATCACCAAGCGCGACGTACGTTCCGCCTTTTTTGACAGGTTCTTCCTTTGTTGGTGTGAGGACGGCACGCTTCGGTGGATTGACGACGTCACTATAGGCGTTGACGAAACCGTAACCAAACAGTGCGGTCAGTAAGAGTGAAACGGTTAAAAACAGGGGCCAGCGTAATCGCTTCATGAACGTTCCTCCTTCTAGGTTCTATCCTGATTGTAGCAAATGTAGAAAGAATGTGCGGAAATGAAGTGTTCTGACAAGTCAAATGATTCATTATTCCGCTAGAATAGACAATAAGAGGTGAGAGACGTGAAACCAACAGTTAAATTAGAAGGTGTAACAAAGGTGATCGGAAAAAAAACGATTATCGATAATATTTCGTTTGAAATTCAACCGGGTGAGGTCTTCGGATTCCTTGGACCGAACGGGGCAGGGAAAACGACGACGATCCGGATGCTCGTCGGACTGATCAAACCGACGTCCGGTAAAATCACAGTCTGTGACTTCGATGTCCGCAAACAGTTCGTCCAAGCGATGGAGCGGATTGGTTCGATCGTTGAGAACCCGGAGTTGTATAAATATTTGACAGGTCGTGAAAATTTACAAGTCTTCGCCCGGATGTTACCGAATGTCGACGAGGCAAGGATTCAGGAAGTCATCGATCTCGTCGATTTGACGGCGCGGGTCGACGATCAAGTCCGGACATACTCACTCGGGATGCGTCAGCGTCTCGGTATCGCCCAAGCACTACTCGGACGACCAAGCGTCTTGATTCTCGACGAACCGACGAATGGTCTCGATCCGATGGGGATTCGGGATTTGCGTCAATTCATCCGCCGGCTCGTCGAGGAAACGGGACTGTCGGTCCTCGTCTCGAGTCATATTCTCGCTGAAATCGAGATGCTCGCCGATCGTGTCGCGATCATGAGTTACGGTAAAATCGTCCAAGTCGGAACGGTCAAGGAGCTGGTCGAGTCGCTTGCTCCTGGTGTTGATTGGCGTGTCGACGATGCCTTCAAGGCGAACGAGATTTTATCGGCTTCTGATTTAGTCCAAGTATCCGAAGTCGTCGATGCGAATACGGTCCATACCTTGATGGATGCTAGTAAGACGCCGGCACTCAACAAGCAGTTGCTTGAAGCAGGTGTTGAAGTTTGGACGATCGAACGGAAAGTCCAGACGCTTGAAGATCTGTTCATCACGTTAACGGGAGGCGATCACATTGCGTAATCCGAACATGATCGGTCTCGTCCGAAATGAAGTTACGAAAATCGCTTCGAAACGTCGGTTTGCTGTCGTTGCGATCATCCTCATCGTCCTCGTCTCAATGTTTACGTACGCACAGTATCGAGACATTCAAGAACAGATCAAAAAGCAAGGAACACTCGATTGGCGGGTTGAACTTCAACAAGATATCGTCGATACACAGAACCGTCTTGCTTCTAGCAGTATTCAAGATGAGTTCCGTCAGTTCCTTGAATTCGACCTAAAACAAAACCAATACTATCTCGATAACGACATCAATCCGAATTATCCGGGAGCCCCGACGTTCATCCGGATATTCTTTTCGCAAGGATTGACGCTGATTTTACCGCTGTTCATCATCGTCATCATGGCGGACATCGTCAGCGGGGAACAAAATGACGGAACGATCAAGACATTGCTGTCGCGACCGGTCCGGCGTTGGAAGATCCTCATGGCGAAATGTTTGACGGTGTTACTTTATACATCGATGCTGATGGCATTGACCGTCGTCGTCTGTTATGCGATATCCGGAATCGTCCTCGGTTATGACGGCTGGACCGCACCGATCTTGACCGGATTCCAAGCTTCACCGAGCGGAACGTTCTCGACTGAATTCGTGCATACGTTACCGATGTGGGAGTATCTGTTGATGGCGGTCGGTCTAGCCTGGATCGTCACGGCGGTCGTCGGGACGATTGCCTTGATGGTTTCCGTTCTCGTCAAGAATACGGCGACAGGCATCGGGATCATGATGGCAGTTTTGATTTCCGGTACGTTACTGACGACGCTCGGTTCAAGCTGGACGAGTTCGAAGTATCTCGTCAACGTCAACTTTGGACTGATTAACTACCTCGATGGTCAAGCGCCACCGATCGAAGGGATGACACTTCCGTTCTCGCTTGCTGTCCTCGGTTGTTGGACGGTCGCGGCACTAATCGTTGCCTTCTGGAACTTCACGCAAAAAGATATGTATTAAGAAAAACGGGTCCACCTGAAGAGGGGGACCCGTTTGTCATTATTTGTAAGGCGATTTGTCGTATGTTTCCATTATTTTTTGATACTGAAGCTGTGTTGGTATTGAAGCGTCTAAACTTAGAACGGGGGAAACCGACCGTTCCATTTGCAGTTGGTGTTCCGCGAACGTGCCGATCATCTTCGGGTCCGTCGCTGTATGATACGTCCGGCACCAGTCGAGGAACTCATTTGATCCTGAAAAGTCAGGATAACGTGCTGCTTCGCGTGCGATGAGCCGTTCCATCCGGAGCGATTCGTCGAGCGACAGGAAGACGAGCAAGTCCCGATTGGTGAAACCATCCGGGTGCCAGGCGAAGACGGAACCGGAGACGACGTAATCACGGTAAGACATTATATCTGCTTCATACATGGAAAATCGCTCGGAGACGTCACGTTTTTCAGTGAACTTCGTATCTTTCCAGAGATAATGGTCGGTATCGATCCACGCAATCCGTTCCGATTGTCCGATGAATGCACCCAGTGTACTTTTTCCTGTACCAGACCCACCAATGATTTGAATGCGCACGAGAACCAGCTCCTTTCGAAATAATCTACTAGCACGCAGAACAGGTCCGGGCATGATGCCGGACCTGTTCTGTGGAAGAAAGAAATCTTCCTATGTCGCCTCGTGCCAGCACAAGACATGGAATCGAGAGGCAGTGCCTCTAATAGGAAGCTGATGCAGGTCAGCCTCCGCGCTACGTACCAATCGTACTTTTATCATACTGATTCCAAGAATTGGTGTCAAACCTGCTCGAAAGGGTTTACAAACCATTCAAACCGTCAAAAGAGAGAATAACGATGATTAGAGGAGGAACGACCATGGCAGATTGGGGCATCATGCTGACAGGCGTCGTCATTTGTGGATGGTGCATCTTTAGTGCCATCTATGACGATTTCATCCGTCGCGTATAAGACAAGTAAGTGTGGAACCGTCCAAGGAGGGCGGTTTTTTTGTGGATTTTTTTAATCCGAGTAAGTGGCTATGGTACACTCGAATCAAAAATGAAAAAGATAAAGAATGGGTGAAGCAGAATGAAGAAACAACCAGTTATCGTCATCGTCGGACCGACGGCAGTCGGAAAAACGAAGACAGGCATTGAACTCGCAAAACGACTAAACGGAGAGGTCTTATCCGGAGATTCGGTTCAAGTCTATCAAGGGATGGACATCGGATCGGCAAAAGTGACGACCGAAGAGATGGAAGGAGTGCCGCATCATCTGCTTGATCTCGTTACACCGGACGACGAGATGAGTGTAGCCCGTTTCCAAACGGTTGCTCGAGCAACGATCGATGAGATCGCGAGCCGTGGTAAGTTGCCGATCATCGTCGGCGGAACAGGACTTTACATCCGTTCAATTTTATATGATTACCAGTTTACCGAGCAGGCAGAAGATCCAGCCTTACGGGCTGAACTCGAAGCGTATGCGGCGACACATGGAGCAATTGCACTACATGATCGGTTAAAGGAACTCGATCCGGTGCGCGCAGAAGCCATTCATCCGAATAACATCCAGCGGGTCGTTCGGGCGATCGAGGTCGCGCGGACTGGTCAGACACAAACGACTGGCAGTCAACCGGCACTTTACGAGAGTTTGTTGTTCGTTTTACACATGGAAGACCGGGATCGTTTGTATGACCGGATTGATCAGCGGGTAGACATGATGGTCGACAGTGGCCTTCTAGAGGAAGTGGCGCGTCTGGACGCTGCCGGGTATCGACAGACGAAGGCGTTGCAAGCGATTGGTTATAAAGAGATGTTACCTGTTCTTGACGGAGCACCACTCGATCCTGCTGTTGACATGCTAAAACGAAACACACGACGCTTCGCTAAACGTCAATTGACATGGTTCCGTCATCAATTTGATGGCGTTTGGGTAGATATGGGAAAGTTTTCATTTGAAGAAACGTTCAAAATTATCTATGATAGAACTGTAGAGTTTCTGAAAGCGGTTAAATAAGAGTTGCCCGAAGACAGAAACAGATAAAAAGAGGGGGCACGGGGAATCATGAAAGCGACATACAACATTCAGGACGTCTTTTTAAATCAATTACGGAAAGATGCAGTCCCAACGACGGTTTTCTTAATCAGCGGGTATCAATTACGGGGGCTGATCAAGTCATTTGATAACTTCACGGTCATTTTGGAGTCGGAAGGCAAACAGCAATTGATCTACAAACACGCAATCTCGACGTTCGCACCAGCGCGCAACGTGACGTTATATGAACAAGAAGAGACACAAGAAGTTTCTCGCTAATGAAAAAGACGACCGGGGGGTCGTCTTTTTTTAGGTTTCATTCAGGTGTGGGTCGTATTAAAAATTCGAGACGAATAACGAAAGAAGAATGACGCTTCGCAAGTGAAGTGAAAAATGACAGCTACTTCACTTTCAGCGTAAATGTGTCATTACAGTAATGGTGTCAGTTCCTCGACCGCCTCTTCATAACGTCGAAGCGAGACATCCTTATAAAGACACGTCTTCTGCAGGCGTTCTTCCTTCGTCATCTCGTCCTGATACGTTTTTAGGATGAAGCTGTTGCGTAACATCGACGGCGTCAAGACCCGCTTGTTGTCCGACCGTTCATTCAGCTGACGCATCATCTTCGTGATCATGACGATCGACAATTGCTTCGGTGCATTCTTACTGTAAACCCAGCGGAATGTCATCCGGGCGAAGTCGAACGCGACGAAAAAAGGGTCGGTACTGTGATAACGAGGACGGACGGGCTCCGGAATCGTCTTCAAGTAACGCAACATGATATCTTGATCTTCCCGCTCGAGATGGAGCAGGTAGCGGTTGCCGAGTCGATCGTGGACGGTCATCTCTTGCTGGGCGAAGTTGAGATCGTGCATCTTTAAGCCGATGATGTGATGGACGCGTAAACCGTAGCGATAAAACAGGCGGAGAATGAGTTCGTTTCGATCGATCAAATACGGACGGGCTTTCAATTGATGTTCCGTCAAGCCGCGATCGGATTGATTCGTTCGGACGAGTTGCTCGTATTCCTTAAAGGAAGCGACGTGTTTTGCCGTCAATTCATGTGTCGGTTGTGCGTATTCGATCAGCTTCGCCTTCGTTTGTCGAATTTGGTAATTGACTTGATTGATGACGGTGACGATTCGGGCGACCGTCGCTTGTTGGTAGAGTTTCTCTTCGATCAAGTACTCATTGATGAACGTCTTCCACGTCTCGATCGAAATCGCCTTGAAATCATCGATCGTCTCAAGTGGTTGATCGACATCCGTCATGTAGCGGTGGACTTCGATTAAATCGTACCGATAGCGCCGGACGGTCGAAAGTTGTCGTCCGCTTGTCGTTAAATAAAATAGGTAGCGTTCAATGAACTCTGGAAGCGTATACGACTGTTCGCGTGCCATCGTTTTCCTCCCTTTCGTAATGGTGTTTCTTCCATCATAAACCGAACGGATGTTTCCTGTCCAAAAAAGTTCAGACGAACCGGTGGCTGTGGTATGATAAGGGGCGCAGTACGTCTTTACTCGTGAAAGGAATGATATTATGTCAGAACGCGTCATCGTCGTTGGTTGCCAGCTCCCCGGTGTCCCGGATCATGTCTATGAAGAATCGGTCGCGGAGCTCGAAGCACTCGTAACGACTGCGCATGGTGTCGTCGTCGGTCGTTTGGATCAAAAACGACAAGCAATTGACCGCCGTACGTTCATCGGAAAAGGAAAGGTTGAGGAACTCGTTGCGTTAGCAGACGAACTTGAACCTGATTTAATCATATTCAATGCTGAAGTCACGCCCGGTCAAATGAAAAATATCCGGATTGCCTTATCAGACCCGGAAGCGATCAAGTTGATCGACCGGACGCAGTTGATTCTCGATATCTTCGCTGGACGTGCCCAATCACGCGAAGGGAAATTGCAGGTCGAACTGGCACAGATGAGTTATCTGTTGCCACGTCTTGCTGGGCAGGGAACACAACTGTCACGTCTTGGTGGCGGAATTGGAACACGTGGACCAGGTGAGTCGAAACTCGAGACGGATCGTCGTCATATCCGGCGCCGCGTCGATGAAATTTCGAAACAACTCGAGACATCCGTCGCGCATCGTGCCCGTTACCGGGAACGTCGCAAAGAGAACCAGACGTTCCAAATCGCACTCGTTGGTTATACGAATGCCGGCAAATCAACGATCTTCAACCGATTGACTCAAGCCGACACATACGAAAAGGATGAGTTGTTCGCGACGCTCGATCCGTTGACACGTCAAGTCGATTTGCCAGAAGGTGGGCAAATCCTCCTGACGGATACGGTCGGTTTCATTCAAGATCTGCCGACAAAGTTGATCGCAGCGTTCCGTTCGACACTCGAGGAAGTGCTAGAAGCGGACTTGATCCTCCATGTCGTCGATGCGTCGAGTGAGCATTACTTGAACCAGATGCAGACGACGAACGATGTTCTCGATGAACTCGGTGCCGGTGACATCCCGCAGCTAGAAGTCTACAACAAGAAGGACCAGCTGAACCGTTTGTTTACAGGCGGGAAACTGTTGATCTCTGCACTTGATCCGCAGGACATCGAGCGTTTGATTGAAGAGATCGAACGGTCGATCAGTGAGATCCTCGAGTATCTCGAGATCCGCATCCCGGTTGATGGTTTTGCTCATTACAATCCGGCAAAGGAAGTCATGATGAACTTGAAGGAATCGTTCGAAGAAGATGGTTCTGTCATTCTTAAAGGTTACTTGCGTAAAGATACGCGTCTATATGCGACATTGAAACAATACGAGGTGTAAACATGTTTTCAGAATTAACCCATTACGAAACGCTTCGTCCGCTCATTGACCGGGCGGAGGAACAGATCGCTCCGTACGTCAAGAAGGCGCAAGAGGTCGCGGAATACAATCAATTCCGTGTCCTCGATGCGTTTCGGCGTCACAAGGTCAGTGATTTTCATTTCATGCCGTCAACTGGCTATGGCTACAACGATGAAGGACGCGATACGCTCGAACGGATCTATGCCGACGTCTTCGGTGCGGAAGCCGGTCTTTGTCGTCCACAAATCATCAGCGGCACCCATGCGATCGGTATCGCATTGTTCGGTTTATTGTTGCCGGGCGATGAACTGCTCTATATCACAGGAAAACCATACGACACGCTCGAAGAGATCGTCGGAATTCGTGGTGATGGACGCGGTTCATTAAAGGAACTGGGCGTCCACTATGATGTCGTCGAGATGAAAAACGCCGAGACGATCGACGTACCGGCCGTTCTCGAACGGATCACACCGCAGACGAAGGTCGTCGGGATTCAGCGTTCAAAAGGGTATGCGACGCGACGCAGTCTACCGGTTAATGAAATCGGTGAAGCGATCGCCGCCATCAAAGACGCTCATCCCCATGTCTTGATTTTCGTCGATAACTGCTATGGTGAATTCGTCGAGACGATCGAACCGACGCACGTCGGGGCAGACTTGATGGCAGGGTCGTTGATTAAGAATCCGGGTGGTGGTCTTGCGAAGACTGGCGGTTATCTCGTCGGTCGAACGGACTTGATCGAACGGGCATCGTTCCGGATGACAACGCCAGGGATTGGCGCCGAAGCCGGTCCATCGTTATCCGCACTTCCGGATATGTATCAAGGTTTCTATATGGCACCACATACGGTTAGCCAAGCGTTGATGGGTGCGATGTTCACGTCAAGCATGCTCGGTCAGTTCGGCTTTGACACGGCACCGCACCATACGGCAGAACGGACGGATTTGATTCAATCGGTCTCGTTCCATGCGCCGGAGCCGATGATTGCCTTCTGTCAGGCGATCCAAGCTGCTTCACCCGTCAATGCACATGCGTTACCAATTCCGGATTATATGCCGGGATATGCGGACGATGTCATCATGGCAGCAGGAACGTTCGTACAAGGCTCATCGATCGAGTTGTCAGCGGATGGTCCGATCCGTGCACCCTATACTGCATACGTCCAAGGCGGTTTAACGTATAGCCACGTCAAGATCGCGATCATCTCAGCCGTCAATCACTTGATGGAAAAACAATTAATTCCAGAAAAAAACGTTTAATACTAGCATATCTCGTGAAAACGACCTCTGAACGACTTCATGTAAAGTGATTAAAAAAGTTGTGTCAACTTTTCTTACATCGCTTGACAAGTTGCCTGACAGAGGTTTATTCTCATGGAGTAAGGAAAAAGGAGGAACCACATGGCAGACTCATCACGCCAGTCCAAGCCACTATTTCCCATCGGAGTCGTTCAAGAGTTGACCGCGTTATCTGCCCGCCAAATCCGATATTACGAAGAACAGGGACTAATTAAGCCGGAGCGGACAGAGACGAAGCGTCGCCTCTATTCGTTCAACGATGTCGATCGCCTGTTGTCGATTAAGGAATACCTGGATCAGGGACTGAATATCGCAGGGATCAAATTGATTTTTGAAAACGATCTCGTCAAACGCGAACGCGTTGCGGAGAGCGTCGTCGAGACGCGCCCGGAACTATCTGACGGCGAATTGTATAAACTCCTGAAAAATGAATTGAAGGAAGCAGGACGACATGGAAAGACGTCGCTCATCCAAGGTGAGCTCGGGCGTTTCTTCAAGTAAGGACCTGTAACCATATAAAAACGAATCGGAGAGGGGATTTGTCACATGACACGTCGCAACATTACACGAGAAGACATTTTGAAAATCGCTAAAGCTGAGGATGTACGCTTCATTCGCTTACAGTTCACAGATATCCTCGGAACGATCAAGAACGTTGAAATTCCAGTAAGCCAATTGGAAAAAGCACTTGATAACAAAATGATGTTCGATGGTTCATCGATCGAAGGATTCGTCCGGATCGAAGAATCAGATATGTATCTCTTCCCAGACTTAAACACATGGGTCGTCTTCCCATGGACAGAAGATGGAACAGGGAAAGTTGCACGTTTAATCTGTGACATCCATAATCCGGATGGCTCACCGTTCGCAGGAGACCCACGTGGTCAGCTCAAACGGGTACTTAAAGAGATGGAAGAACTCGGTTTCACATCATTCAACGTTGGACCAGAGCCAGAATTCTTCCTCTTCAAGAAAGATGAAAAAGGTCGCCCGACACTTGAATTGAACGACCAAGGTGGATACTTTGACCTCGCACCAGTCGATCTTGGTGAAAATTGCCGTAAAGAAATCGTCATCGAGCTCGAGAACATGGGCTTTGAAATCGAAGCATCACACCACGAAGTCGCTCCAGGTCAGCACGAAATCGACTTCAAATATGCGGATGCGATCACGACAGCGGATAACATCCAAACGTTCAAACTTGTTGTCAAGACGATCGCGGCGAAGCACAACTTGCACGCGACATTCATGCCAAAACCACTCTTCGGAGTCAACGGATCAGGAATGCACGCGAACATGTCGCTTTTCAAAGGCAACGAGAACGTCTTCTTCGATGAAGGCAACGAAGACATGCAATTGTCGGATGATGCACGTGCCTTCACAGCAGGTATCCTCAAACACGCACGTGCCTTCACAGCGGTTTGTAACCCGACAGTCAACTCATACAAACGTCTTGTTCCTGGCTACGAAGCGCCTTGCTACGTCGCATGGTCAGCCCGTAACCGTTCACCACTCGTCCGTGTTCCTGCAGCACGTGGACTCTCGACTCGTATCGAAGTTCGTTCAGTCGACCCAGCAGCGAATCCGTACCTCGCGCTTGCGACATTGCTCGCTTCAGGTCTCGACGGAATCAAGAACAACTTGAAAGCACCGGCTCCAATCGACCGTAACATCTACGTCATGGACAAACCGGAACGCGTTGCGAACGGAATCGATGATCTTCCATCAACACTCAGCCACGCACTCGAAGTCTTGAAAGCGGATGACGTCGTCATGCACGCTCTCGGCGATCACATCGCAGAGCACTTCGTTGAATTGAAAGAAATCGAATGGGATATGTTCCGGACGCAAGTCACGGAATGGGAACGCGATCAGTACATGGTCTTGTTCTAATCCAACTCAAGCACTTCTGGACTTTTGTCTGGAAGTGCTTTTTTCATGTCGTCGACAGGGATTGAGTCAAGGATATGGAAAGATACAAGAGTACAAAGAAAGGGAGACGATACATCATGAAAAAAGGATATGAAGGCAAAGAGATCACGGTCTATTTTGATTCGGAAGTCTGCATTCATTCCGGTCATTGTGTACGAAGTCTACCGACCGTCTTTGATGTCAAACGGCGTCCGTGGATTGAAGCGGACGGGGCGCCGGTGGAAGACGTCATGCGCGTCGTCGATGGTTGTCCAAGCGGCGCCTTATCTTACGAACGGAGGGAAGCAAATGGAGCTGAAACGAGCGGAACGTAAAATCGAAGCCCATCAGGAAGGTGAAGTGATTGGAGAAATCACTTACAGCGATACGAACAACGGCATGTGGATCATCGATCACACGTATGTTGATCCCGCGCACCGGAACCAACAGATTGGGGAACAACTCGTTGCCGAGATCGTCAACTGGGCACGGGAAGCAAACGTCAAGCTACTGCCGTTATGTCCGTTTGCGAAAAAAGAGTTCGAACATCAATCGGATTATCAGGACGTACAAGCAAATACGTGATCACAAAAATCTCCTCCGGTCTCTCAAGACTAGAGGAGATTTTTTCGAGTCATTGTTTGTGATCTCTGACTTTCATTTTGCGAGAAACAACCATCGCACCGAAATAGGCGATGACGTACAACACGACCAGTCCTTGTTTTAGCATGTAAGGTAGATCCATTTGATTCACAAGTAGAAAACTAGCGCACGATAAAATTAAAAAGGGTATTAGCCACTTGTTCGGCACATCAGCACCTCCTTCACTATCTATGTATTTCTATTTTAAGGATAACACAAAATATTTACCGGAATATGTTAAAGATGAATAACTTGCTTACAGATAAATCCTTAGAAACGCCATCGTGACGACACCGGTGATGACCGTCCAAGAAAGACTTTTACTGAAAATCGCGACTGCCATCGTCGGTAGGGCGGCGAAGACATGAAGCGTCGAAATCGTCGGGAACGCGTTGTCTTGCGCGATAAGTAAATTTTGAAAGAAGAGGGCGCCAAGCAGGCAGACGGGAATGAACGAGAGCCATTCCGTTACAAGGCGCGGTAACGTCAGTCCATGAAGGACGAGAAACGGTAAGATACGTGGAATCCAAGTGACGAGTCCACAAGCTAAAAAGAGACCGATTAATTCTGGGCGGATTTCCATCGTGTGATCACGACTCCTATACTAGCGCCACCGAGTGTCGCGCAAAGAACGGCGACTTCCGCAGAAAAGTAGCGCATGGTGATGTAAAGCAAAAGTAAGACGATCAATAAGAGGCAACTATTCACGGCAATGCGGGTACGTTCTCCTTCAAATTGTAAGTACAATAAACCGATGAACATCGCCGTCAGAGCAAAGTCGAGACCGAAGCGCTCGGGATCAGGAAACCAGCTACCGACAAGTGCACCGAGAACGGTTGCGATAATCCAGCTAAGATACGCGGTCAGATTTAAGCCATGCATGAAGGACGGTGAGATCTTCCCTTTTTGCGCAGTATTCATTGCGACAGCGAACGATTCATCCGTCAGTAACGTCCCGGTACCGAGTCGATCACGAAGGTGGCGTGTCTCGACGTGCGGAGCGAGCGTCAGACTCATTAACAAGTGCCTGAGATTGACGATGAATGTCGTCAGAATGATGGCAGAGGCGGGACTATTCAACAGCAAGAGACTCGTGATGATGAATTGAGCGGCGCCGGCATAGATGAAGACGGACATGAATCCGACTTCAAGAGGGGATAAGCCGGAGGCACGACCGACGATCCCTGCGGAAAAGCCGATGCCGATATAGCCAAGGACGGTGGGTAGACAGGCGCGGACACCTGCTTGAAAGGCTGATGACATTCGATTCCTCCTCTTTTTTAAGAGCATAGCATTCGTGCGGTATATCGTCACCAACTGGTCAATATTTTCATCATTTTTTTCGACATACTCGACTTGATTTGGTGGTAAAGAGTAAGTGGTACGGCAAAATCAGTTAGGTAAAGGAGCGTTTTTCATGCACAAATTAATGAAAGATTCAAACCGGTTCGTTTCAGACATGGTCGACGGACTCGTACTTGCTCACCCTGATTTGTATAAAAAAGTCGAAGGTGTTAACGTCGTTGCGCGGAAAGTACCACTGGACGGAAAAGTCGGTCTTGTCTCTGGTGGGGGAAGCGGTCACGAACCGGCACACGCTGGATTCGTCGGGGACGGTATGCTTGCTGCGGCTGTTTGTGGGGAAGTGTTCACTTCACCGACACCCGACATGGTGCTTGAAGGCATCAAGGCAGCTCATGGGGGAAAAGGTGTCCTACTCGTCGTCAAGAACTATTCAGGTGACGTCATGAACTTCGATATGGCGAAGGAACTTGCTGAACTCGAGGATATTGAAGTTGATACGGTCGTCGTTAATGATGACATCGCGATCAAAAAGGAAGAGGATCGTCGTGGGGTCGCAGGAACCGTCTTCGTCCATAAGATTGCCGGTGCTGCAGCGGCAGAAGGAAAATCACTAAGTGAAGTCAAAGCAGTTGCGGAAAAAGTCATCAAGGGCGTTCGTTCGATTGGAATGGCACTCTCACCATGTTACATGCCGGAGAGCGGCAAGCCAGGCTTTGAGTTGCATGATGACGAGATGGAGATCGGAATCGGGATCCACGGTGAAAAAGGACTTGAACGAAAAGCAGTCGCTTCCGTTGATGCGATCGTCAAGGAGTTGCTCGATCGTTTGACGAAAGAAGTACCAGACAAAAAAGTCGCCGTCATGGTGAATGGGATGGGCGGAACACCAGAATCCGAACTGTACATCACGTATAAATATGTCGCGGAAGAACTTGAGGCGCATGGTTACAAGATTGCCCGCTCATTCGTTGGAAACTATATGACATCTCTTGAGATGCACGGGTTCTCAATCACGCTCTTACCAGTGGATGATGAACTGCTCGGATATCTCGATGCAGAAACGAAAGCGATTGGATTCTAATTCAAATAAACGGGGTGTAAAAACATGAAGTTGACGACGGAACAGTTGCAAAGCGCGCTCCTCAAAGCAGCGGAACAGATCGAACAGCATAAGGATGAATTGACGGACCTTGACCGGGAAATTGGTGATGGAGATCATGGAATTAACATGTCGCGTGGCTTCCAAGCAGTCCAGAAGACGCTAGAAGAACACGGCGAATATGAGGATTTAGGAGCTTTATCCAAAGAAGTCGGGATGACGCTGATCAAAACGATTGGTGGGGCATCCGGTCCTTTATACGGGACAGCATTCGTTAAGTTCGCCGGTGCATTCAAAGGGAAAACAGAAGTCGAAGGTGCGGATCTTGCAGACGCTTTCCGCGAAGCGACGGAAGGGATCAAATCGCGTGGGAAATCGGAATTCGGTCAAAAGACGATGGTCGATATCTGGACACCGTTCCAAGAAGCGCTCTCGCAAGAAGGGGACTTGAAAGTGGCAATCGATCAAGCACTTGCTGATACAAAAGCGCGTATCGCAACGAAAGGGCGCGCGTCCTACTTCGGTGAAGCGACGGAAGGCGTACAGGACCCAGGTAGTTTATCGAGTGCTTTACTACTCGGCGAAATCGCGGAGGTGCTTCATGGTTAATCTTGTACTTGTTTCTCATAGTGAAAAACTCGCGGCTGGGCTGAAAGAACTGTTGGCAGAGATGGCACCGGATACGCCAGTCTTAGTAGCAGCCGGTCTTGAAGATGGTAGCATTGGAACAGACGCGACACGAATCGAAGAAACACTGAATACACTAGACGACGATGGAGTCGTCTTAACGGATATTGGTTCTGCGACGATGAACACGGAACTAGCACTTGAATTATACAGTGGCGAACGGACGGTACGTTTTATCGACGCACCACTCGTCGAAGGTGCTTTTCTAGCAGCTGTTTTAAGTGGACAGTCGAAATCCGTCGATGAGATTGAAGACGGATTAAAAAATGAGTTTGGCAAATGAGTAATAAATCCCCCATCGCGAATAGGCGAGGGGGATTTATTTCAATTACTTCTATTCAGATTAAAACTTAGTAGAGAGTCTCATGAATCAAAACGACCGGAGCCACTCTTCTAACCACTCTTTCGGTAAGCAAACTGTAGCTAAATCAAGTGTTTGTAATGCATCCAAAGAATACGTGTTATAAAGATAGAGATCCCATTGTGCATCGATATCGTTTGCTACTTCAGTCGCTTGTTCACTTAATGGATAAGTTCCACGTCCGTCAGTTGCAAGATGATAATAATCATTATGGTAGACATTGATCATATACCGGTAACACCAATCTGCCAGTTCTTCATGCGTGATGTTGCCATCAAGCGCGAACTGAATGTATTCTTTTAGCTGTTGATCAGAATAAATGGTGTTCATGAGGCACCTCACGCTATATTTTCTATAAGATATCAAAAACCCGGTCCCTCTGTAAAAGGGATCGGGTTATTAATTAACTTATTTCGATGGTTTAAAGACCATTGTCGCTTCCACTGCTTTTTGCCATCCAGCATAGCGTTGTTCACGATCGTCTTCTTTCATCTCTGGTTTAAACTGATGATCGAGCTTCCATTGTTGTTTGATTTCCGCTTTATCTTTCCAGTAACCGACGGCTAATCCAGCAAGATATGCTGCACCGAGTGCTGTCGTTTCGTTGATTTCTGGACGATCGACAGGAACGCCGAGGATGTCCGATTGGAACTGCATCAAGAAGTTATTGGCTACAGCACCACCGTCGACACGAAGTGTTTTCAGTTCGATTCCAGAATCTTGTTCCATCGCTGTCAACACGTCGCGTGTTTGATAAGCGAGTGATTCAAGCGTTGCCCGAACGAAGTGCTCTTTATCTGTTCCGCGTGTTAATCCGAAGATCGCCCCACGAACATCTGAATCCCAATACGGTGCACCAAGACCGACAAAAGCAGGAACGACGTAAACACCGTCTGTTGAATCGACTTTCGTTGCATAGCCTTCTGAATCTTTCGCGTGTTTCAACATACGGAGTCCATCGCGGAGCCACTGGATTGCAGAACCGGCGACGAAGATAGAGCCTTCGAGCGCATATTCGACTTTTCCATCAACGCCCCAAGCAATTGTCGTCAAGAGTCCGTGGTCAGAAGAAACGGCTTTCTCACCTGTGTTCATGAGCATGAAACAACCTGTTCCGTATGTGTTCTTTCCTTCACCTTCTTCAAAACACGTTTGACCAAAGAGTGCAGCTTGTTGGTCACCAGCGATCCCGGCGATTGGCACTTCGTAACCGAAGAAGTGATACGGTACCGTCTTGTCGTAGACTTCACTCGATTGACGTACTTCTGGCAACATCGATGCAGGAACACCGAGGATATCGAGCAACTCTTCATCCCATTTTTGCTCATAGATGTTGTACATCAATGTCCGTGAAGCGTTCGTGTAATCCGTGATATGCGTTTTTCCACCAGACAATTTCCAAACGAGCCACGTATCGATCGTACCGAAGAGTAATTCACCGTTCTCTGCTTGCTCACGTGCACCTTCGACATTGTCGAGGATCCATTTGACTTTCGTACCAGAGAAGTAGGCATCAATCAAAAGTCCTGTTTTATCGCGGAACTTCTGATTCAAGCCCTGTTCTTTTAAATCGTCACAGATACCAGACGTTTGACGTGATTGCCAAACGAGCGCGTGATAAACCGGTTTACCTGTTTCTTTGTTCCAGACCACTGTCGTTTCACGTTGGTTCGTGATTCCGATTCCGGCGATTTGCTCAGGTTTGATATCTGCTGTTCCGAGTGCTTCAGCCATAACAGCAAGAATCGAACCCCAGATTTCGTTTGCATCGTGCTCGACCCAGCCTGGTTGCGGGAAGTATTGCTTGAATTCCCGTTGTGCCGAGTTGACGATTTTCCCGTCGTGATCGAAGATGATCGCACGTGAGCTTGTCGTACCTTGGTCGAGTGCTAGGATATACTTGTTTTCCATTTCGAAATCCCCCTTGAGCGGTATGTGTTTGTGAAACGTGATCTTAGTAGATCAATTGATAGATGAACACGGCAAGCGCTCCGCCGATGATTGGACCAACAACTGGAATCCATGAGTAGCCCCAGTCAGATGACCCTTTATTCGGAATCGGTAAGATAGCATGTGCGATACGCGGTCCAAGGTCACGGGCCGGGTTGATGGCATATCCTGTTGTACCACCAAGTGATAGACCGATGACGACGACGAGTAAACCGACGATAAGTGGTTTTAAGCCGTCACCGAATGTCGTTAAACCGAGCGCCAAGATACCGAAGACGAGAACGAATGTCCCGATGATTTCAGAAATCAAGTTCGACGGCGTATGGCGAATCGCTGGACCTGTTGCGAACACACCGAGTTTTGCAGCTTGATCATCAGTCGCTTCAAAATGTTTCATGTAATGAAGCCAAACGAGAATGGCGCCGATGAAAGCTCCGACAAGTTGTCCGGCAATATAGACAGGAACGTCTGCCCACGGTAAATCAGAGTTTAAAGCAAGTGCAATTGTTAAAGCAGGGTTCAAGTGCGCTCCACTCTCAGCAGCGACGAATGCTCCTGTCATGACGGCAAGACCCCAAGCGAACGTGATGACAATCCATCCGCTGTTTTCGGACTTCGTCTTTCTCAAGACGACACCGGCGACGACACCATCCCCGAGCAGAATGAGGATCATCGTACCGATCATTTCCAATACAAAGTTATTCATGCAAAAACCCTCCCTTTGGATTAAAGCAAATAATGGTCTTTCTACTTTAAATTACTCCGATTTGATAACGTTTTCAATACATATAATTGAAATATAGGAATGGAAATTTTTTATTTTAATGTTTAAAGATACGAAAAATTGGATAAGAAAACACCTCGTCTTGCCTGCAAGCAAGCAAAAGAGGTGTTAACGACGACGCTTTTTTCTTTTTTTAGGTCGAAACCAACTACTGGAATAATCTAGTAGGATATGAATTGTACTCGCCACCATGATACCAATGACAAAAGCGGGTAGGGAAGCGAACCAGGAATCGATGGTCTCTGACGCGATGACTTGAAAATACAAGCTGAGAAATAATAAGGGAATCACAAGTGCAGCACTATAAAGGAGTCGGATGACATCCCCAATGATCAATCCGTGTGACCAGATCGAGCGGTGGGGCATGATCTTCACATAAGGCATCCACAGGACTCGAAATGGTCCAAAGCGATAATACGGTTCTGACTTTAAATCGAGGTCAGGTGACAACCAAAGCGTACCGACAGCGATACCGATGGCAGTTGGTAACCAATCCGTTTGTTGCGTTGCGACCGAATACGCAACGTAACCCGTCAGTGCGACGGTATTGACGGTATCATGTACATTTCCTGAAGGCATGAAAAAAGACCAGTCGTAACTGGTCCCTCCGTCAATGAATCGTCCGATACACGCCGATTACCTTACCAAGAATGGAGACATTATCGAAATACATCGGATCCATCGAGTCATTTTCTGGTTGTAGACGTACCTGTTGATCTTCTAAGAAGAACCGTTTCACCGTCGCTTCGCTATCTTCGGTCATAGCTACGACGATTTCTCCGTTTTCTGCTGTGTTTTGTTGGCGTACGATGACGCGATCGCCGTCAAGAATACCTGCGTTAATCATTGATTCACCATCGATCGTCAACATGAAGACCGTTTCGTTTCCTACATAATGTGCAGGGAGCGGGAACTGTTCTTCGATGTTTTCAATCGCTGTAATCGGAAGACCAGCTGTGACTTTCCCGATGACGGGAACATGAACGATAGCTTCCGTGATTTCTTCAGGCTTATCAAGCAATATCTCAATCGCACGTGGTTTCGTCGGGTCACGGCGAATCATTCCCCGTTTCTCGAGTCGATCCAAATGACCGTGTACCGTCGAGCTAGACGCGAGTCCGACTGCTTCTCCGATTTCACGAACTGATGGTGGATACCCCTTCAGTTTCACTTCAGAGACGATGTAGTCGAGAATCTCTTGTTGGCGCTTAGACATTTTCCGCATACGAATTGCCACCTCTTTCTGGATTGAAGTTTGAAATGTAAGAATATATGTTTCTAAATTCACTATAACATAGAACAAATGAGCGTACAAACAATTGTTCGACATTTTGTGTTGACCGAACACGGGTTCTGTGTTTATTATGAATTATGCGAACAATTGTTCCGCGAACGTTTATTCTAACTCATTCATTTCATATTTGGAGGGATTCATGATGATTCATACGATTCGTACTCATGCTTTTTCTATTCTCTTCTATGCATTAAGTATTGCCTTTGTGATCTTTTTACTCACACCACGCCCAGATGAAAAGGTAGCACAATTGATGACGGCTTCCGTTACGGTCGATGAGAACGCTACAGTCGAACAAATTGCTGAAGTCTACAATGACGGTTCGATGTCAGATGAGGAATACGTCAACTGGTTGATCAAAAATAATGATGTTGAGACAAAACATGTCATCTCAAAAAGCAAAATCGTTGTACCAATCGCACAACAATGACAAAATGGAAAAGTTGTGAAAGAACGAACAGGGATGTGAGGTACGATGAAGGTCGTGATTTATTGTCGAGTATCGACCGAAAAAGAAGCACAAGATAGTTCGATTGAACGCCAACGGATGGAGCTTTCGAAAGTTGCGTCTCAAAAGGGGTTTGATGTCGTAGATATCGTCTCTGAAAAAGAGAGTGGATATGATGTTGATCGGGAAGGGATGCTAACAGTTCTTGATTATGTGACACGCGATACGGTAGATGCGGTCCTCGTGACGGATGATACACGGATTGGTCGAGGGAATGCAAAAATTGCTATTTTGCATACATTCAAAAAACATGGGGTCCGCTTGATGACGCTTGATTCAGATGGAGAATATCAACTTGCGGATGCAGAAGCGATGGTCCTTGAGATCGTCTCACTCGTGGAAGAATACCAACGGAAACTGCATAATGCAAAAATCGCCCGTGGCATGCGGCGAGCAGTCGAACAAGGTTTTCACCCGGAACGAAATCTCAATCGCCAAGGAGAGAACGCAGGACGTAGTCGAAAAGACGTACCGATCGAAGAAATTGTACGTCTTCGAGAACTCGGATTGACGTTTTCTGATATCGCCATCACCTTGCGGGGGATGGGGCATGATATTTCAAAAGCAACGGTCAATCGTCGATATCTTGAATACCGTGAACTGACACCTAGCCCGGAATGAGAAGCAAGTAACCCGTCGACTGACGCGGTTAACTTGCTTTTTTTTATAAGCTCTTTTACAGTAAGAATACAATTGAACTACTCAAGTTTGAGTCATAAAGAAAGAGGGATTCCATGTTATCACAAGAACAATTAGATCGAATTAATGCATTAGCGAATAAATCAAAAGTTGAGCCGTTATCGGAAGCGGAAACGGCAGAGCAAAAAGAATTACGTGCAGCGTATCTCGCAGCATTCCGTGGATCGTTCAAAAACCAACTCATGGGTATGAAAATCGTCGATGAAGAGGGAACGGACGTAACACCTGAGAAATTGAAACAAGCACAAGAAGAAGAACGGAATAAACAATAATCGTTCGTTTCTTTTATAGAAGAAAGAGGTCTCGCGTCAAGCGGACCTCTTTTTTGTTTAAAGCGAGTATCTTTTTTGTTTAGAGTGAGTAGGTGAGGAAACATTGTACGATAGCAATACATCTTAATAGCGATCTTTCATGGATTCATGCATCCTGTATGAGTCGATAGAACGGCTATAGATAGCGCATTCATTTTAATGTGACATACTATTTAGAAAAGTTGTATCACATTTAAGAGTATGCTAAAATGAGTAGGAATTTGTGAAAAAGAGAGAGGATGATTGTTTTGACGAACATGACGACAGTAGAACAATTAGCAATTAATACGATTCGTACCTTATCGATTGATGCCGTACAAAAGGCGAACTCGGGTCACCCAGGTATGCCAATGGGAGCAGCGCCGATGGCATTCTCGCTTTGGGCGGATCATATGAACCACAACCCTAAAAATCCAGAATGGTTCAACCGCGACCGTTTTGTACTTTCAGCCGGACACGGTTCGATGCTTCTCTACTCACTCCTCCACCTATCGGGATACGATCTATCGATGGATGATCTTAAATCATTCCGTCAATGGGGATCAAAAACACCGGGTCATCCGGAATACCGTCACACGGCTGGTGTAGATGCAACAACGGGTCCACTTGGTCAAGGGATCGCGATGGCAGTTGGTATGGCGATGGCAGAACGTCATCTTGAAGCAAAATACAACCGTGACGATCTCAACGTCGTCGATCACTTCACATACGGAATTTGTGGAGATGGAGACTTGATGGAAGGTGTCTCAGCTGAAGCGGCTTCACTCGCAGGTCACCTTGGTCTTGGTAAATTGGTCGTATTGTACGATTCAAACGATATTTCACTTGATGGCGATCTCGATAAATCATTCTCTGAAAACGTCCAGAAACGCTTCGAAGCGTACAACTGGCAAGTCATTCGCGTAGAAGACGGAACGGATATCGATTCGATTTCGAAAGCAATCGCGGCGGCACAAGCAGAGACGACAAAACCGACATTGATTGAAGTCAAAACAGTCATCGGTTTCGGTTCACCGAACAAATCAGGGAAGTCGGCTTCTCACGGTGCACCACTTGGTGAAGCAGAAATCAAATTGACGAAAGCAAGCTACATTTGGGATCACGAAGAGTTCTACGTTCCTGAAGAAGTCAAATCATTGTTTGACGAGCGGGTCGTCCAACGTGGTGCTTCTGCAGAAGACGCATGGAACGAGACAATGAAACAATACGAAGCAGCACACCCAGAATTGCATGCTGAACTCGTTCGCGCAATCGCAAACGAATTGCCAAGCAACTGGGAAGCAGACCTTCCGACATACGACTTGTCGTCGAAAAAAGCAACGCGTCAAACAAGCGGTGAAGTCTTGAATGGTCTCGCGAAGAACGTTCCGACATTGTTCGGTGGTTCAGCTGACCTTGCAGGATCAAACAACACGATGCTTAAAGGCGAAGCAGACTTCGATATCGATCCAAGCGGTCGCAACATCTGGTTCGGGGTACGTGAATTCGCAATGGCAGCAGCTGTCAACGGTATGGCACTTCACGGCGGCGTCATTCCTTACGGCGCGACATTCTTTGTCTTCTCGGATTACCTCCGTCCGGCGGTTCGTCTTGCTGCATTAATGGGACTTCCATCAATCTTCGTCTTGACGCACGACTCGATCGCTGTCGGTGAAGATGGTCCAACACACGAGCCAGTCGAACACTTGATGAGCTTCCGTGCAATGCCGAACGTCACGATCTACCGTCCAGCAGACGGAAAAGAGACGATCGCAGCATGGAAAACAGCAGTTCAAGCAAAAGATAAACCGACACTCCTCGTCTTGACACGTCAAGGTCTTCCTGAACTTGAAGGTACGACGACAGAGGGTGCTGAAAAAGGTGGTTATGTCATCGCTGGTGACGTTACGAAAGCTGATACACTCTTGCTCGGTACTGGTTCAGAAGTTCACCTTCTTGTCGAAGCACAAAAAGAACTTGGTGAATCAGCAGCTGTCGTTTCACTTCCATCATGGGAAGTATTCGAAGCACAATCAGCAGAGTATAAAGAATCGGTTCTTCCAAAACACATCACGAAACGTGTAGCAATCGAAGCAGGGGCTTCACTCGGTTGGTACAAATATGTAGGAACAGAAGGACAAGTCATCGGAATCGATCGTTTCGGCGCATCTGCTCCTGGAGACTTCCTCTTGAAAGAATACGGCATGTCTGTTGAGAACGTTTTAGCGACTGTCAAGCAACTCGGATAATCATTTCCGGAAAAACGGGTCTGATCTTACGTCGGACTCGTTTTTCATCTATTATCATCTATGCAAACAATTGGAATTATAGTATAGTAAAAAGCGACGTTTTAAGTTAGAGGAGGAAGCAACTTGGCTACATGGATTTGGATTTTAATTGCCCTTCTTTGCTTGGTAGCAGGTGTCGCCCTTGGTTTCTATATCGCTCGTCGATACATGATGAACTACTTGGAGCAAAACCCACCAATCAACGAAGATATGATTAAGACATTGATGATGCAAATGGGTCAAAAGCCATCACAAAAGAAAGTCAACCAAGTGATGCGTTCAATGAGTGGTTCAATGAAATCACCTAAAAAATAAGCTGTATGAAAGGGGACCAAATGGTCTCCTTTTTATTTGCTATTTTTTAGAAAGAGAACTAATCTAAAATGTGAGACTATTTCAAATAATCATAGGATTTAAAAAAGGGGGGAGACTTGAATGGGAGTCTTCAGGAAACTCGGTTGGTTTTTCCGACGAGAATGGAAAGCGTATAGTCTTGGGGTCATCTGTTTGATTTTTGTGGCAGGGTTAGAACTTATTCCACCGAAGGTCATCGGAACGACAGTCAATGGTCTGAGTGAAGGAAGCTTGACGAAGAATGATTTGATTCGTCTAGCTGGTACATTGTTACTCATCGGGGTCGCGACGTATTTCATTCGTTATTTTTGGCGTTTTCACATTTTCGGTGCATCGATTCGCCTCGGGCGATTGTTACGCAGTCAACTGTATGGTCATTTTTCAGATTTGGATCAATCGTTCTATAAGAAATATCGCAGCGGAGATTTGATGGCACATGCGACAAACGACGTACAAGCTGTTTCGATGACAGCGGGGGCCGGCATTCTAACGCTCGTCGACTCGGTGACGATGGGGAGCTTTGTCATCATCACAATGGTCACGACGATCAGCTGGAAATTAACGCTCGTGTCACTTTTGCCAATGCCACTGATGGTCTATTTGACGTCACGCTACGGTAAGATGTTACATTCCCGTTTTCATGACGCGCAAGAAGCGTTCTCTGATTTGAACGATAAGGTCGCGGAGAGCATCAGTGGTGTCCGTGTCTTAAAAGCAACAGGGGAAGTCGAATCCGACGTGCAGACGTTTACCGATCTGTCTGATGACGTTGTTCAAAAGAATCGTCGTGTGGCGAAAATTGATGCACTGTTTGATCCGACGATTTTTGGATTAGTCGGTCTATCGTATATCATCGCGGTCGGCTATGGCGCCTACTTGTTACGACAAGGCGAAATCCGGATTGGTGATATCGTTTCCTTCACTACATATCTTGGTTTATTGACGTGGCCAATGCTCGCCTTCGGTTGGTTGTTCAACATCGTTGAACGGGGTCGTGCTTCCTATGACCGGATCGAACGGATGCTTGCGATCGAACCAGAAATTAAAGATGCGAAGGAAGCAGCAACGAGTGTCTCGTCACCAGAACTTCATGTCGGGATTAAACGATTCATCTATGACACGCAACCGGTCCTTCAAGAGATCGATGTGACGTTGAAGCCTGGGAAATCGCTTGGGATCGTCGGAAAGACGGGTGCTGGGAAATCGACATTCGTTCGTTTGTTATCGCGTGAATATGACGTTAAACAAGGCGCCATCACGATTGGCGGACGAGATATCAAACAATTGACACGAGACACCGTCCGTCGTCAAGTAGCGATCGTTCCGCAGGATCATTTCCTGTTCTCGGCGTCGATTGCTGATAATATCGCCTTTGCAAAACCGGATGCATCAATGGAAGACATCATGGAAGCGGCACGTATTGCAGCAGTCCATGAGGACATTCTCGGCTTTAAGGAAGGATACGCGACGATGGTTGGGGAACGAGGTGTCACGTTATCTGGTGGTCAAAAACAACGGATCTCGATTGCCCGGGCGTTACTAGCAGACTGTCCGATTTTAGTACTCGATGATGCCTTGTCTGCGGTCGATGCGAAAACCGAAGAAGCGATCATCCACCACTTCCGTACGGCGGATCACGATCAAGCGCAAATCATCGTTGCCCACCGATTATCGGCTGTGTCGCATACCGATGAGATCATCGTCCTTGAAGACGGTCGGATCATCGAGCGAGGAACACATGAGCAATTACTCGCTCATGACGGTTGGTATAAAGAGACGTACGATCGCCAGCAACTAGAATCACTTGTTGAACAAGGAGGGCGTTCTGAATGAATCATGATATCAATGAAAAAGCCGTCCTGAAACGATTGCTTGATTTCGTCAAACCGTTCAAAAAGCAAGTCAGCATCGCTTTCATCCTGCTGTTCATTACGACAGCGGCAAAACTCGGGGGACCGTATCTCGTCAAGATTTTTATCGATGAATATGTCGCACCGGGTACGTATCCGGTAAAGGAAGTTGCACTTTTGTTTACGGCGTACTTGTTATTGCATACGACAGGGATCATCGTCGATTACTTGCAAGCATTTGAGTTCCAAAAGATTGCCTTACAAGTCATTCAACGCTTGCGTATCGATGTCTTCCGACACGTCATGCACTTACGACTCGCTTATTTTGATCGAACGCCTGCAGGGGTACTCGTCTCCCGGATCACGAACGATACGGAAGCGATTAAAGAACTTTACATCGGTGTCTTATCGACATTCGTGCAAAGCGGTGTCCAGTTGATTGGGACATATATCTTCCTCTATCTGTTAGAACCGCGACTCGCGACGATTGCGTTATTGTTGTTACCACTGTTTTATTTCATCATTTGGATTTACCGGAAGTATTCGACGAAGTATTACGCGGAAGTCCGCGATTTACTGTCGAAAATCAATGCCCAACTGAATGAATCGATCAACGGGATGGCGATCATCCAGCAGTTCCGCCAAGAAAAGCGTCTAATGGCAGAATTCGAAGAGACGAACGTCGCTCATCAAAACGGTCGTTACAAGAACTTAAAGCTTGATAGCTGGTTACTACGACCCATCATCGAATTGTTACTGGCGATTTCGATTGCGACACTTGTGACGTACTTTGGTGTCTTATCATTCTCGCAAACAGTCCAAGTCGGTGTCGTTTACGCTTTCATCAGTTACATGGAGCGAATTTTCCAACCGGTTCAGCAAATCATGCAACAATTGTCTGAGTTCCAACAAGCTGTCGTCTCGGCAGACCGTGTATTCAAGGTGCTCGATACGGATGAACCGGAACCAACGAAACAGCTCGAAGGGGATGCACGTGTGTCGGAAGGACATATCGTCTTTGAAGATGTTCGCTTTAGTTATGATGGAGAGAAAGATGTTTTGAAAGGAATTTCATTCGAGGCGAAAAAAGGACAGACGATTGCCCTCGTTGGTCATACGGGAAGCGGAAAAAGTTCGATCATCAACATCCTGATGCGATTTTACGCTTACCAATCGGGTCGGATTTTGATCGATGGTCAACCGCTCGAGCAGTTATCGGAGGAAGAACTTCGGAAGCATGTCGGACTCGTCCTGCAGGATTCATTTTTGTTTACGGGTACGGTCGCGGATAACATTCGATTGTTCGACAGTTCGATTTCCTTTGATCGTGTTGAAGCGGCCGCGCAGTTCGTTCAAGCCGACGGATTCATCAATCAACTCGATCAGCAATATGACAGTCCCGTCGCCGAGCGGGGTGCGACATTCTCCGCTGGAGAACGTCAGTTGATTTCCTTCGCACGCACAATGGCACGGGATCCGAAAATCCTGATTCTCGATGAAGCGACAAGTTCGATTGATACGGAAACGGAAGAAAAAGTCCAAGTGGCGCTCGAACGGATGCGCGAGGGTCGGACGACGATTGCCATTGCCCACCGATTATCAACGATTCAAGATGCTGATTTGATTCTTGTATTGCATCAAGGGGAAGTGATCGAGCAAGGTAACCATCAAGAATTGATCGCGCAAGATGGACTGTATAAGAAGATGTATCAACTGCAATCTGGTCATGTCACGGTCTCTTAAAAAAATAGCTATAAAAAAAGCCTGCCAGGCGATCTCGCCCGGCAGGTTGTTTATTTTGATTAGTAGACTGTAACTGTGACGTTTTGGCGACCCCAGTTGAGTGCTTCTTGTTGTGAACCAACGAGAAGATCAAGACGGTTACCTTGGATTGCGCCACCACGGTCGAGTACGATTGCTTCACCAATGCCTTCGATGTGCATACGTGTACCGATTGGATATTGCGAAGAAGCTGCTACGATACGCATACCATTGTACGTGATCGTATTTGTAACGTCATAACCGCTTGCTGTCAACGCACGACCATTGTATAGTTGGCTACCATTGTTAGATGGGTCGTTCGTGTAAGCACTGACGTTCATCGTCACTTTTGTACCTGATTTTGCAGGTGTTGATTGTTTTGTTGCAGTTGCTGGTTGAGCTGCTGCTTTTGGTGCTGGCTTCGCAGCCGGTTGAGCCGCTGGCTTCGCAGCCGGTTTCGCAGCTGGTTGAGCTGCTGGTGCTTTCGCTACGCTACCGAGTGTTGTATATGCACTGTGTACATAGCGTGTTTTACCGTCGATTGTTGTTTTGATCCATGCACCGACTTTACCTTCTACGTTGACTTTTTCACCTTTGTAGAGGTTACCGACATCTTTCGAGCTTGTCGTTGGTTGTGTGCGGACATTTAATACTGCCGTAGTAACTGTAGCTTTTTTAAAGTCGAATGAGCCTGCTGCAGACGTATACGCGCCATGGACATAACGTTTTTGACCGTTAATGTGTGTTTGGATCCATGCGCCAGAACGTCCTTCGACATTTAATGTTTGACCTTTATATACATTGCCTACGTCTGCTGATGCAGTTGTAGGTGCTGTGCGTACGTTGAGTACTGGTGTATTTACTGTTACCGTTTCTGAGGCAGCCTCTGTCTCTTGGGCAAATCCTACTGATAGAGCTGTTGCTGCAAGACCGGCAGCGAAAACTGCTTTTTTCATTATTGATGTCCTCCTGACATATGCTGTGTTTACTGTTCCTACTTTACACGGCAAATCTGACTTGTGCGTTTACAGGTCAATGTCATTCGAGTTACAAACTGAGCTTGTATGACAAGAAGATTGCAAAAGAACGGTTTTTGTCATCGGTAGGACATACTAATTATGAAAAATAGACATTTATAGGTCTTTTGACTTACTTTCGATGAAATATTCGAACAATTTAAAAGGAAAAAGACTTAAATATAGAAACTATGTCATCCTTTTATCGTCTAGTGATGAAAAAGTGAAATAGGTGATATGCAGATCAATACTTGACGATCGTCGTCACACCAAACGCTGTCAGATAGGAACGATGGTACAATTCCTGCATCCAATCGTTAGCGGAAAGCTGAAACGTGCCGTGAATCGTTTGGTATGTTCGTTGTTGAATATTGATGTCAATCGGCTCTACTAGTGGAGCGGACGGTAGATGGTCATGCATGCTGTCATTTTGATTTTCAATGTAGAGTAATTCGAGGACATCTCCTTCTTCCATATAACGCTCTAAGTAAATCATGAACTCCCATTGATCAGCACCATCAATCGTATAAAGGTAAGACATCGTGAATCGTCCTTGCTTCAAGGAGACATATTCAAGCGGTTCGACTTCATCTACGTATAATCGAGGAAGATCGTCAGGTACATAAAAGGGACGGGAACTAGCTAAGAACGTAAGAGCAGACATAAAGCACCTCCATCAGAAATAAGAAATCATAAAAAAGTCAGCATTCGCACTCGAATGCTGACTGGATCGTGCATTAGGATAAGAGCGGTTCGTTTGAACCGTGAATGGTATAGTTTTGGACCGTCCGTGAATATTCTAAAAGTAGGACGTCGAGTTCATGGCTAAGTTGCAAAACACGCGGGGAGGTGAAGCTGGACTGGTCAGCTTGATGATATAATTCGCTACGTTTGGCTTCAATGGCTAACGTCAATAGTTGTTGTGTCGTCATAGCGGTCTCCCTTACATTGGTGTCGTATCCATATTCTAGCAAGTCCATTTACTGGGTGCAACGAGATTTCAGTAAAATTGACGAAATGTAATTTTTTTGTAATTTTGGCGGACACGAATCTTTTGCAACTTTCTATGAGATAATAGGTGCTAAATGCAGAGGAGTTTGGCAAAATAGAGAAGGAACTTCTTCTATAGTAGTAAAGAAAGGGGATGCTCATATGGAGCTCTCATTGTGGTTAGCGTTCGGAGCCGGTTTGTTATCATTCGTCTCTCCGTGTACGTTGCCGCTGTATCCTGTATTTCTCTCCTATATTACAGGAGTGTCGGTCACGGATTTGAAGGAACGAGGGGTACGAGAAAGGCGATCCCTGTTTCACACGTTAGCTTTCCTCGTTGGATTTGCGATGGTCTTCGCTGTGCTCGGACTCTCGACATCCTTGTTCGCAGATGTCTTTATCACATATCGGGATACGTTACGGATGGTCGGGGCACTCGTCATCTTCGTGTTCGGTGTCGTTCTCGTCGGGTTATGGCAACCGACATTCTTGATGCGTGAAAAGAAACTGAATCTTGGGGAACGAAAAGGGGGATACGTCGGAACGGTACTCGTCGGAATCGGTTTTGCGGCTGGTTGGACACCATGTACAGGTCCGATTCTCGCAGGAGTCATCGGATTAGCTGCGACCAATCCGAGCCAAGGTATGTTCTACATGCTCGCGTACGTCCTTGGATTCTCGATTCCTTTCTTATTAATGGCATTTTTCGTAGGTCGTTCGCGTCTGTTTGTGCAGTATAGTCTGAAATTAACGAAATTCGGTGGAGCTTTGATGATGGTCTTCGGTGTCATGCTGTATTTTGACGGTCTCAGTAAATTCGCGGCATGGATGAGTGACATCGTCGGATTCACAGGATTTTAATCAAGGAAGTGATCGGATGATTTGGATATCAACTGGGGTAGCGCTCGTCATGGGTTTGCTGATCAGCTTTATTCGCGTGAAGGCATCAGCAAAACCGACGAACGCTAAAAAAATCTTGATCCCACCGTTTGCGATGTCAACGGGAATGCTACAGTTTCTATACCCAGCTTCCCGTCTGACATGGACGGAGGTAGCAGAAGCATTGCTCATTGGAGCCATCTTCAGTATCTTTTTGATCAAGACATCCAATTTTTATGAAGCGGAAGGGCAGATTTATCTGCAACGTTCGAAAGCGTTTTTCATCGTCTTATTCGGCATCTTATTCATTCGGACGATTGCGAAATTCTTTATCGGAGGACAAATCGACATCTTCGAGACGGGTGGGATCTTTTATCTCGTCGCCTTCGGTATGATTGCCCCGTGGCGCTTCGCGATGTATCTCAAATACAAAAAGGTGAAATCAGGCACCGTGTCTGTAGCACATTTGCCCCAATAAAAAACCGCTGAAGGTGACTTCGGCGGTTTTTTCGTGCATCCTTCAATTTTGGAAATATAATGCGTAGTCTCGCCAGTCGATGGCGTGCTCCGTCAAAGCTTTTTTCAAGAATTTATGATCGCGTTTCGGCGTCGCAGAAATATACCCTTTGACGACCAGTTCAGATGTCATCTCTGTCGCCCGTTCCTCGAGTGCGAACTGTCCGATCCGCCCGGCAATCTTGCGGCGTGCGACATCACGAAATGCCGATGGGACCGGCATGACGAGAGCGTTCAATAACTCCATCGTCTCATCCGTCCAAAGGTGTCGTGTCTTGTCGATGTACTCATCTTCCCAGTCCATCATCGATTTACCATCTTCTTTCGGCAACTTCTTGAGGAACTTCCGGAACATGAAAAACCCGCCGATTGCCATGAGTGTAATCATGATAAAGCCCCAGAGCAGAATCCCGTTCATGAACCATTCCATGCGCGACTCATCCCCCTTTCACATCAAATATAGATTAGCATAAATCAGGTGGACGTGCTATGATGAATGACGGAGAAAGTGAGGCGAAAAAATGCTGCAACCATATGTACAATTGGACGAGACCGGACAGCCCCGTAAAGGTGTCTTACCTGAAACAGCGGACGGTCGGATCGTTGAATTCTATTATGATACAAAGGGTGAGGAGATTACAGTCATCTTCGTCACCGTTCCGGCAGAAGATGCGAGCCGGAAGCGTGCGTTTACGGTCGGGAAAACGTTCAAGACGGTCTCGACACTCGAAGACTTCACATTACTTCAATATGAATGGGCAAATGACCAGATTTTTGCGACACTCGAGATGTTCGCGGATGGGTCGAAACGTCAAATCGACGCTTCGAGATTGCTCGACTATTAAAAAAGAAGGAGATGCGGATTGCCGCGTCTCCTTCTTTTGATATTTAAGAAATATGAAGTCGGATGACCTCGTCATGAAGGTCAACCTGTCCACCGATCGGGAACGTAAACAAAGGACTCGTATGTCCAAAATCGACATTCGCAAGGACCGGAATCTGTTTAAGTGATGGGTAAAGTGAAATCAAGTAGCGCAGATGTTCTTCCGTCATCTTCGTTGCGAGTTGGAACCGTCCGAAGACGAGCCCACGAATTGTCTCCGCGCCTGGTTGCGCCATCAAAGAGGCGAAATCACGGGCGAACGTCGCTGGGTGGACTTCGTAATCGTCTTCAAGGAACAAGATGGTATCCCGCAAATCAGGGAAGTGCGACGTGCCTTGAAGGAGGTTCAAGGTGCAAAGATTTCCACCGATCAGACGACCGCTCGCTTGTCCCGGAGATAAGAGTATCGGTCCTTTGTTCGGTAACGTGATGACATGTCCGCGATCCGAATCCCGCCAATGAATCGACGGCTTGATTGTAACCGGGTCCGTTCCGAATAAGACTTGTTTGAAATAATCAATCGTATAGGCGTCACGATCACGGAAAGCCCGTAACATTGGTCCAGAGTATGTCACTAAACCTGTATTCGTCAAAATGGCGTGACTGAGCGCCGTGATATCAGAGAAGCCACAAAGAATCTTCGGATGCGTCCGAATCAGTTCATAATCGAGTAAATCGACGAGTTCATTCGTACTGAACCCACCGCGAACGCAAAGGATCGCATCGACGTTCGGATCAGCAAACGCGGCGTGGAGATCTGCAACGCGTAACTCGGGATCACTGGAGCCGAACGGATTGACAGCACGCGCATGTTGACTGATTGAGACGCGTAATCCGAATGATTCGAGTGTCTCGATTGCATCGTCAATGATCCTCAGCTCGACTGTCGAGAGGCTCGAAGCGGGGGCGACTAGGCGGATATGTGAACCATCTGTCAGCTTCTTCGGCGTTAAGGTCGGAAGATGAGCGGAAATGATTTCCAATCGGTTACCGAATGGGTCCGCTGTAAAGAAACGACAGCGCGGAGCAAGTCGTGTATCATGCTCAACGGGATAACCTGCGGCTTGCAAGCGATCACTCATTTCTTCAAATGTAGCGACAGTCAATCCAGGATGCGCTTTTTTAGCAGGAGAGAATGGATCCTCGATGCCGAGGTGAAGCGCTGTACCGTGTTCTTTAAACCAGACACCACCACTTTTTTGAACACCAGCAGGTTTATCGACTTCCTTCATATGTAAAAGCCCGGCATAAAATGCACGGGCGCGATCTTCTTCGTTTTTCGGCATAGCGAGTTGGACATGATCTAACATGAAGACACTTCCTTTACGAATAAGATTTAAGCAACGAACTGGGTGATCCGTTTCAGTTCACGCTCGACGAGGTTCAAGTAGAAGGCACCTTCGATCCGACGATCAAGAGATTGAGCGATTTCATATAAGTTCGTCCGGAGCGCTGCGAGATACGACGCTTCCTCACCAAGGGATTGTCGATGGGCAAATGCATAGTGAGCGAGTAGGAACTGGAGATATCCACGATCGGTTAAGAATGGAATCAATTGTTTTTTCTCTTCCATCAACCAGGGATAGTTTGTGTCGTAATACATCTTCGCATATAAATGATAGGGCTCATCGCCACCGGTAAAGAGTGTTTCGCCACGTTTGACTTCTTCAATCAAGCGTTCGCTCCAATCAAAACGCTCTTTTTTGCGACTAAGGAATAATGGCAGGATGTATGGATGAGCCTGATCTGGCATCCGTGAACAACCGCGTTCATGTCGCAGTGCCGCATAAAGAAGTAAGGCGCGATCTTCGAATCCACGTTCGATTGCATACGTCATCCGGCTGAAGGCTTCACAGGATGGGCAATCACTGAGTTCGTCGCTTGGTGCGTCGACCCATTCCGATAAATAGTGATCGGCTTGCTCCTCGTCACCAAGCTTGCTGTAAACCATGAAGCTAATATAGTCGCGTGTGCGCGCGAATCCATGCGCGTCACAAAAATCAATGAAGCGGTCAAGATCTTCTTCGAGAAGCGATACCGTCACGTCTTCTTGTTCTGCCATATAGATCAAGTAGGACTTGTAGTTCCAGTACAAATCAAGTTCTTGTTTTGGAGTCAGTGTCATCTCATCTTTTCGGATCCATTCCATTAAGAGCGTGAAAGACACAAGAAACGATCGGAAGTGTCCTAAATCAAATTGATTTTGTGAAAATGTCCATAAGGAGAGGAAGCGGAGTGAATCATCAGCTGTTTCCTCAAAGATGGCCCATAAGGCCTCACCGCGTGCAACGGAGGGTTCTTCTTCCTTTAAGCGAAGATATAAAAGATGGAGTTCTTCTTGAGGGTTCATCTGTACCCCTCCTTTCTTATATAAGTATACCACGAGCGTTTTGAGAAATCGCAATTGAGCGAGGACGGAATAAAAAAAGATTCCGAACCCGCTCAATTGCGGTTCGGAATCATTTCAAGTATTTGGGGATGAGTATTAGCTGTCGGATGTAGCAAATCATGTACTGTGTAACCATTGAGTACTTGATGGAACGCCGCAATGGCATCATCGAAAGCATCACGTGCTGGATTGAGCGAAGGAATCTCGTGAATGCCTTCTTGCGGATCGAGAAAATGAACGGTTGGTTCAAACAGTTGTACGACGTCACCGATATGAATTGCATCCGGAGGGCTCGCTAATCGAAAACCACCTCCACGACCACGGACAGATTCAATCAGACCACTCTGTCCTAAACGATAGACTACTTTCATCAAATGATTCTTAGAAATGTCGTAACAATCCGCTACTTCCTGGATTCGGACTAAACGATCGGGATGAGCTGCTGCGAACAGCAGGGACCGAATCGCGTAATCCGTATAACGTGTCATGCGCATTTTCATCACCTACTTAACACACATACTAGGGGGGGACGCAAGCTTTTACAAATCTCAATGTGCAAAAAATAAGATGCATTTTAGAGATTGTTTTTGAGGGTGGATTCACGCATAATGGACGGTGAAAGGTAGGTTAAATTATGCATTTCGATCAGGCATTACACCTTTTGCAACAGCTCGGTCCATCGATGGAGCAAAAGGGATTGCGGATCGCGACGCGCTTCTATGACTCGCTCGAGGCGACGTACGAAGAAGAATTGCGCGCGCTTCGAGAAGCGGGGGCTCAGGACGGAACTCGTGCCTTGCGGATTTTACGCCTGAGTCAATTACTGAACCAGATTACAAACCAGCATGAATCGAGTGAACTGTTTAAATTGATTTTACTGAATGAAATCGATCAGACGAAATCGTTTCTGTTGACGTACCCTGACATCATCAGTCGTGAAATTCTTCAAGCTATTCAAATCGAATATGACCTTAAAGAAGATGCACCTTTACTTCAAGCATGGGCAATTGTTCACCATCAACTCGTCGATACGTGCCGACATTTTTGTAAATACCGCCGTGCTGAGAACTGGCGTCAACAAGATATTTTGTTAATCGCAGAAGAACATCATCTAGGAGCCGTCATCGACGAAGCCCGGCATTCGCTCCTGAGTGGTCGAAAAACGACCTTGTTACATGTCTCAGCTGAGGAACTGGCAGAACGAATGTTAGCGAATGTCCTATCCTTGACGACGAAAGGGATGGTCGTTCACCACATTCGTCAAGAAGGATGGGAACAACAGATGCACGAATTCTTGACGATGATCACGGCAAATGATCCGATCGTCTTCGTCAGTGGATCGACGAATTTCATTGAAGAAATCCAGCAACGACTTGATCCGCTACCGGTCCTGTTCGGTCCGTTCGTAGCGGCAAATCAATTACCATCTTAACGAGAAAAGCGATGTGACAGGTTCTGACAGAAGTCGGAGCATGACACATCGCTTTTTTTAGGCTGATTTCGTTAAACGTTTCGCTCGTTGAATCGAACGATCGAGTGCGAGATAGACCCCACCTGATACACAGCAGAGCAGTCCGACGAATCCAAGCGCAAAATCACCTTTTCCGGTATCAAGGAATAAGGATCCGAGAAGTGGGGCGGTGACGCCACCGATCAACCACTGAAGACTCGCAGCACCGTTGTACGTTCCGCGGAGATGTTCCGGGGCAATTAAGGCAATGAATGTCATCTGCACAGGGGACATGATCATCTCACCGAGTGTATAGAATGCATAAATCGCAAGCAATACTGTCACGAGCACGACATAACTCGTTCCGAGTGAGAACAGGTAAGACGGCACGAATGCGAGGAAAATCATACCGATTCCGAAGATCGAGGCACCAAGCAACATGACTTTTCCGAATGCCTTCCCTGACAAGCGAGCAGCAATCGGGAACTGGAATAAGACGACCATGATTCCGTTGAGTGCCATCAAGTAAGGAAACGGATTTTGTTTCGTCGGTAACCCCGGTAGTGCTTCTTTCAAGAAGACCGGTAACATACTCTCGACGAGGGCAAATCCCATCGAAATGAAGACACCCGCACCGATAAAGATTAAAAAGACGTGATCCTTCCGCAATACAGTGAGCGGTGATACTTTGACTTCGTCCGTCTTTTCGATATACTCCGGTTTCGTTTCTTCGATGAAGAAGTAGAGAACGAGTCCATACAGGAAAAAGACGAAAGCAGCTGAGTAGAAGATGAGCGAACGGTCAACAAACAGGACAGCACTTCCGAGAAGTGGACCGAACGCTGCGCCGACATTATGTCCCATCCGCAGCAGACCGAACGATTCATTCAGGCGTTCTGGTGGTGTGACGTCAGCGACCATCGCGCTTGCTGCCGGATGGAACAGTGAACTCGATAAACCGAGCAACGCGTTCAAAGCGAGCAGCGGTCCGAATGAATCGGCGAACGAGAAACCGATTAGCGCGATGACGTCACCGATGATCGAGAGAACCATCAGTGGTTTTCGACCGAATTTATCAGCGAAGTGACCACCGAGAACGGCGCCGACGAGTGACATGATCGGTCCAGTCGCCATGATGACGCCGACCAAAAAGTAAGAATCGAGTCGATCCGCGTAATAGAGAACTAAAAATGGTGCAATCATGAACATCATGATCCCGGTGATCGTTTCCCCGACGAACCGGATCCAGATGTTGCGATCAAGCTGTTTGAGTGCGTTAAACATAGTGAAAACCCCTTATATTCCGTTTTTAGACAATAGAAAAGACGGATACGCACAAATATGGGCATACCCGTCCAAATATAAGAGGGCAGCATGTACGTATACGCATACGCACACCCTGCTTAATTAAAAATTAAACGATAGGGTGACGTACAGTTGTAGCCGATACAAAGACAGTGTGGACAGATGTCCGGGCTTGATGGAATACCATTGTACGTCTCCTCCTTCTGTAATAGTGAACTTCCTAGTCATCGTAAAGAAGATAGTGATGAATTGTCAACTTTAAATCTGAAAATTAAGTCAATGAAGTGAAATGGACGAGACCTTGAAAATTCGGTATGATAGACTAGTTGCGAAAAAGATTGATCGGACTTTTGAATATATCGGTGAAAGGAACTACCATACATGACAAACATTCTACAAACGGAAGTCGAAAAGCGTCGGATTTTCGGCATCATTTCCCACCCGGATGCGGGTAAGACGACACTAACTGAAAAATTCCTCCTACACGGAGGCGCGATCCGTGAGGCAGGTTCTGTCAAGGCACGGAAAAACTCGAAATTCGCAAAATCGGACTGGATGGAAATTGAAAAGCAACGGGGAATCTCTGTTACGTCTTCTGTCATGCAATTCGAATATGACAAAAAAATCGTTTCCATCATGGATACACCAGGTCACTCGGACTTCGGTGAAGATACGTACCGGATCCTGACAGCTGTTGACTCAGCAATCATGGTCATCGATGCGGCGAAAGGGATCGAGTCGCAAACGAAGAAACTGTTCCAAGTCTGTCGGATGCGCGGTATTCCGATCTTTACGTTCATCAACAAGATGGACCGTCAAGCACGTGATCCGCTCGAATTGATGGAAGAACTCGAAGAAGTCCTCGGCATCCCGTCGGTTGCTGTGACATGGCCAGCTGGTTCAGGTCAACAGTTCGAAGGAGTCTATGACCGTGTCAAAGGACAATTCCACTGCTTCAAAAATGATCGTAAGACGATCGAACTCGGCGAGGAAGGTCTCGCGAACGAAGAACTCGCGACGACGATCAACTCGGAAATGTACGAGACGTTGATGGATGAAGTCGACTTACTCGACGGCGCAGGTAACGAATACGATGAAGAATTGATCGCAAAAGGTGAACTGACTCCGGTCTTCTTCGGATCAGCACTCGTCGATTTCGGTGTCACACCACTTCTTGAACATTACTTGAACTTGTCTCCTTCACCAACACCACGTGAGTCAAACAAAGGAAAAGTCGAGCCGGCGCAAGACTTCTTCAGTGGTTTCGTCTTCAAGATTCAAGCGAACATGAACCCAAACCACCGCGACCGGATTGCGTTCGTCCGGATCTGTACAGGTAAGTTCGATCGTGGGATGGACGTCGTCCTGACACGGACAGGCAAGAAGATGAAGCTGTCGCAATCAACTCAATTCATGGCGGATGAGCGTGAAACGGTCAACGAAGCGTTCGCAGGAGATGTCATCGGGTTATATGACTCAGGCAACTATCAAATCGGTGATACGATCACGAATGGCGATCCATCGTTACAATATGAAGCACTCCCGACGTTCGCACCAGAACTCTTCCTGAAGGTCTACACGAAAAACGCCTTGAAGTCGAAACAGTTCCAAAAAGGTGTCGAACAGCTTGCACAAGAAGGTGCGATCCAGGTCTACAAAACGGAATACAACGAAATCATCCTCGGAGCGATCGGACAACTCCAATTCGAAGTCTTCGAGCACCGGCTCAAAGGTGAGTATGGCGTTGACATCTTGAAGGATGCCGCGAACTTCCAAGTCGCCAAGTGGATCAAGCCAGCAGAAGTCGCTGCTGTCAAAAAATTGACGGATTCACGGACGGTTCTCGTCTATGACCGCTGGGAGAATGCCGTTCTGTTATTTGCGAATGATTTCGTCTACGAGCGATTCGTTCAGAAAAACGAAGGAACGATCACATTGGTCGATTCACCGCAACAACTTTAATGTTTTCACGGACTACTTTTCGAAGTGGTCCGTTTTTTCGTTCTGGAAATCTCGTTTGATGACAAGCGAACAAGGGTAAAAATAGAGCGTGTTTGAATTCATATGAAAAAGGACGGTGTCATGTGATGGCGAAACGGTTTGTTGGGATTTATCAGGATCAATCGAGTCTGGAACGAAAAATTGAAGAATTGAAACAGCAAGGACATCATGATTCGGACTTTTCTGTCGTCGGTCGAGATGATGCAGCAGAAGAAGCATCAGGTGCGAGTTGGATTGATCAAGTCAAATCAACGTTCTCTAAAGAACCACCGCTCCGTGAGACGTTAAAACGTGTCGGACATTCGGATGATGAGGCAGAACGGCATTACGCGGAAGTCGAGCGAGGTGGTCTTGCACTGTTCGTCAAGGATCGAGATCACGACCATGACCATGACCACGATCACCATCATGACCATGAGCATCATCATAACCATGACCAAGATCATCGGTACGATGATAATAAAGTCGAAAATCCAGGGAACAACGCCTATGAATCCAATCACCGTGAGGAAGGTGAGAAGAGCGACCGGGCGAAGTGGAAAGCGGACGATCTCGACTAATACCTAGAAGTGAAGGCGCCATATCGGTGATCTTCACTTTTTTCTCGTGTCCGGAGTCGCAAAGCGAGATGTGTGGGGAATCGAGGTGCTATACTGAGAGCATCGAAGAGGTGATAAGACATGAAAAAAATAGTGACAGCTTTAGCAGGAATCGGTCTTGCCAGTGCTTGGTTCATCAACCGATACCCGGTGTTCGGGAAACGACCAAGCCGTGCAGAGCGGCGGAGTTTCGAACGATCAGATCGTTTTGTTGACGGGAAATTCAAAAATGAGATGGATTTCCAGTTGAAGATGGAATGGGACTCGATGAAAAGCATCTTAAAGGATTACGGACGAAACATTCCGAATCTGCGTCCTGTCAAAGCGTTACCGACGCTTCCGTATCAGCGACGTCAAGACGATAGTGAAGCACCACGCGTCACATGGTTCGGACATTCGGCATTTTTACTCGAACTCGATGGACAAACGATTTTCTTTGACCCGATGCTCGGGCGCGCACCATCACCGTTCCCGAAACTGGGGGGAGGACGTTTTCAAACGACGCAGACCGTTGATCTCGAACGCTTGCCGTTGATCGATGTCGTCGTCTATTCGCACGACCATTATGATCACCTGGATTATCCATCCGTCCTCGCTTTGAAAAATCGAGTCGGTCGCTTCATCGTGCCACTCGGGGTCGGGAGTCGTCTCCGTGGATGGGGCGTCTCGGCGGAGCGAATCACGGAACTCGACTGGCATGAATCGACGCAAGTCGGTGGCATTAAGCTGACAGCGGCTCCGTCGCGCCATTATTCAGGGCGAAATGGTCTTGATCAATTTTCAACGCTGTGGGCGTCATGGGTCATTGAAGGCTCGCAAAAAGTTTTCTTTAGTGGTGATAGTGGGTATGGTCCACATTTTAAAGCGATTGGCGAACAGTATGGTCCGTTTGATTTAACGATGATGGAATGTGGGCAGTATGATGTCCGGTGGTCCAATTCGCACATGTTACCGGAACAAACAGTTCAAGCACATCGTGATGTCAAAGGTCGCGTCTTGATGCCGATTCACTGGTCTGCATTTATCCTCGCGTTTCATGCCTGGTTCGAACCGGTCGAACGGTTGCTCAAGGAAGCAAAACGCGATGAGATTCCAGTTTTGACACCAATGATTGGGGAGAGTGTGACACCCGAGAGCACGACACGGAAATGGTGGCGGGAAGTGCGTTGAATGATACAGCTTTTTGATTTTAATTAAATATGATGATAAAAAAAGTAGCCATTTCGATTTGACTCGAAATGGCTACTTTTTTAGATGAATAAACGGACGAGATGTTCATCATCGACTCCTACAGGAAAAGTAAGCGAGGGTGATGACATCGTCCGGACCTACAATACCATTTAGCTCGCCAATCGATCTGCTTGTTTTGCACGACGTGAACGAACCTTTTCGACAATTTCGAAACCGAGCACAAGCATCGTTCCGACGAGCAATCCATTACTGAGAAACGGACGAAGCGTCAAAGGCAGGACTTCAGCGATGACGGTCGATTGCAACAAAATACTGATGCCGATGACGGCACTGATTGCAAACGCATGGCGACGACGGCTGTTCTCCATGTTACTTTCCGCTGACTGCCAGGCAATTAAAAACATATGCGGCAATGTCGCAAGCAACGCTGCACTCGCGACGCTCCGCGGCAATGTTGCTATGATCCCGATCAAGCTTGGGAAGAAACCAATCAGTGCGATGACAAGTGAGGCAATCAAGAACGGACGACGTTTCCGGCTTCCCGTTTGCGCGATGAATCCACTCGTGATGGGTAATGGCACAGGAACGAGCGTCGAGAACGTAGCAGCGAGTAAATGAATGACACCTTCGATCGACAAGCCTTGGTGCAGACGTCCTTGTTTTTGAAGCGTTGCTTCGACGGCGCTTAAGGCAGCGATCAAATTGACGACGAGCAAGATCGCGAACGGAATCGCGACAAGGAATGCACTGCCGTCAAACTGTGGCCATCCGAACGGTAACGCTTGCGGTGGTGCAAACAAACTAGACGACGTAGGAAGTGACGGACGGCTGACGAGCCAACCGACGAGAATTCCGATCATCAAGGCGAACGGACGTAAGCGACTCGGTCCGAATTGGCTGAGTCCGAGCACAAGTAAGAACGTGATGATACCAGCGAGACGTGTTGCTTCGACGGCGAGGACGGCACCAAGCATGACGCCTGTTAATTGAATACATAATAAAAGCAAAAATGTTCCGCTGACGAGCGGTGTGAAGACGGGTAATAAGTATTTTGTCCATCCTGTCAAACCGAGAATGATAAGGACGATACCGGCAATTACGACGGCTGCCATCGCAATCGTAAAGGCTGTTTTTGAATCGACCGGTAGTGCGGCGATGACAACGAAGATACTGACCCATGATCCGGCAGGTCCCGATACGATTGGAAGCCGGTGGCCGAAAGCGCCGTGTAGGAAACAGGCAATCCCGCCTACAAAGAACGACCGTTGGACAAGGGCAGCTGTTTCGACTGAGGAGAGGTCGAACAGACTAGCGACGACGATCGGTAAGGCAATCGTGTTCGCGAGTAAGAAGACGATCCACTGGAAAGTAGAAGTCGTTTGTTTCATGAAAAAGCTCCTTTCTTAAACTGAAGATATTCCTGCATCATAGCATATGATTGATGTTATGATTCATATATCTTTATACATGAAAACATATGAAAGAGATGATGAATATGGATTTACGTCAGTACCGCTATTTTTGTGCGGTCGTCGAGGAACAATCTGTCACACGAGCAGCGGAGCGCTTACGGATGGCGCAACCTGCCTTGACGCAACAAATCCGACGAATGGAAGAAGAGTTAAGCGTTCGTCTAATCGAGCGGGCAGGGCGCGGAATCCGGATCACACCAAGCGGCAACCGCTTATATGAAAGGGCGGTTTCATTGCTACAGTTTGAGCAGGAGACACGAATGGAATTAAGCGACATCGAAGCCGGACGAACAGGAATTTTGCGGATTGGTGTCAACACGTTATCAGCCAGTCGGCTTGTTGACTGGATCGAACAGATGAAACGACGACATCCTGGTATTATCTTACAAGTCCACCAAGGAGAATCGAGTGCGCCCATCGAACGGTTAAAAGAGCGGTCGCTTGATGCAGCGTTGGTCCGTCTGCCGATTGATGCGCAAGGCGTCTCGATTGAATGGATGGAGGAAGAACCGTTTCATCAAGTCTGGCACCCTGATCATCCGACAGCGGATCTCATCATTCCAAGTCAGGAAGGACTTGGTGTTTTTCAGACATTAAGTCAACGGCTCGGTGTCGTATCGCAAGAGACGTGTTCTGACGTCTTGACGCTAATCGGACTCGTTCGGAAGGGGAAGGCTGTGACCGTATTGCCGGAGAGTACGTTGCGGGAACTGGACACGGCAGGACTGCATCAGACATACCTGTCAGGTGCCGCGAGTACGACAGCCTTTGTCTGGTTGACGGAGACGGGACCGACGACACTGACGAAACAATTCATTGAAATCATGCAAGAAACAGCAAAATAATTAAATGGATAAGAAAGGAATAATCGAATGAAAACGATTCAAGGCACATATGGGGAAGCAAAGATTTTCACGGACAACGTCGACGAACTGACGATTAAGCAAGTAACAGCCATGTTGGAGGAACAATTTGCGACAGATAGTCGCGTTCGGATCATGCCGGATTGTCACGCTGGAAAAGGGTCCGTCATCGGAACGACGATGCATGTGACGGACGAGGTCGTACCGAATCTCGTCGGTGTCGATATCGGTTGCGGAATGTTATGTACACGACTTGCTGGACAGGGACCAATCGACTTTGCAGAGCTTGACGCAACGATCCAGCATCTCATTCCAAGTGGCATGTCGGTGCGTCAGCAAGCCCATCCATTGTCAGAACAGGTACCGTTTGATCAAGTACTTGCACCGTTCAACGAGACACGGGCACGGTTATCGATCGGGACGCTCGGTGGAGGGAATCATTTCATCGAACTGAACCAGGATGCAGCAGGACAGCGCTATCTCGTGATTCATTCCGGCAGTCGCAACCTTGGGAAGACGATCGCTGAACATTATCAGGCAGAAGCCGAGACGGCACGCTTCCAATTTGATGCGGGTCAAATCATTGAGGAATTAAAGCAGCAGGGGCGCGAATCGGATATTCAGGCGACCTTGCAGCAATTGAAGGAAAAACGATCTACGTTTAACAAAGAATTAGCATCTGTTTCCGGAGAAACGATGGAGCGTTACCTCCATGATCTTAAGATCGCCCAACGATACGCAGCATTAAACCGTCAAGCGATGACCGAAGTCATTTTCGAGGCGATGGGATGGACGGTAGTGGATCAGTTCGATACGATCCACAATTACATTGATCTTGATGCGATGATTTTAAGAAAAGGTGCCATCTCTGCGAAAGCCGGCGAGCGGGCAATCATTCCGATGAACATGCGCGATGGCTCCTTGATCGTCGTCGGAAAAGGAAACCCTGATTGGAATTATTCCGCGCCACACGGAGCAGGACGCATCATGTCACGATCTAAAGCGTTCAAAACAGTTGAACTCGATGCATTCGAAAAGACGATGACCGATGTCTGGTCAAGTTCTGTCGTCGCGTCGACGCGTGACGAGTCGACTTTCGTCTATAAACCGATGGACGAAATCATTCGCAATACGAAAGAAACGGTCGATGTCGTCGAGATCATTAAACCGCTATACAACTTTAAGGCAAAGTGATATCAGGGTGTTTTCAAAAGGGGAGGTTAGTGTATGCGCTATAAGAGAAACATGGCGATCCTATTTTCGAGTGTATTTTTAAGTGTAGGATGCACGGATGAGGCGGTCACGACGGAACAGAAAAAAGTAGAAGTCAAAACTACTACTCATACGAATCAGAAGACAAAACATCCTATCTTACATCCTGTTCAGTATGAAAAGCTGTTCAAGTATATGGATGAACACCTGAAGATGGATCAATTTCAGTTGCAGGCAAGTACGATAGGTTCAGATTTCACGGCTGTAGATCGATCATTGAGTTTTGGGAAGAGACGTTGGTTAACCGTTGACGGAACGATAGACACACCGTCGACACAAGAGACACTTTATTTTGAAAATCAAAAACAAGATACGCGGTTAGCGATCCATTTTACTTATACAGATCGATACATAGGCAATGACGTGATGCAGTATCAATCAAGTGATGGCTACAAAGGGCTTAATCAAAAGCTATCGAATCAGTCTGATCTTATCATCATCAGCTACAAAAACATCCTCATATCCGTGCAACAAAATGCTTTATATAAAGTCGATCCTGACACGACGCAGGAGGCAGCAAAACAGGTGATTCACGAATTAAAAAACGCTCCCGTTTAAAACGAGAACGTAAAGATGACAACTTTGATTTGATTAGACGGCACCATCCGGCAATGTCTCACCTGTCCGGCGAATCGTCGCTCCGAGTTCAGCGGCAATCGCATTGACGGCTTCTGAATCTTCGTTGACTTCACTGATCAAGATGACACCGTAATGATTAGGATTGATCTGATTCAGTGTCCGGTTAAACAAATCAAACGAATCTCGTTCGTTTTTCTCATCCCGATTCGCACCAATCAAGTAGCCAGCGACGGAACCGACGAGCATCCCGAACGGACCACCGATGACGCCGATCGCCATGCCGATCAATGAACCTTTGAACGATTGATCCTGTTGCGTGAAGTCGATCGCATCGATGAAAGAGAACCCCTCTGCTTCGTCGCGTTTGGCGAGAACCATCTGGTCCATGTCGATTTCCTTGATCGCTTCGAGGTCTTTGATCATCGCGAAGCCTGTTTGCGCTTTTTCTAAATCATTGAAAATAATCGTCGTAATGACGTGCGTTGCATCGCTTTTATATTTCGCCATAATAAACGCCTCCACAAGAATCGGATATCATACTACACTTTTTAAGTACCCTGAACATTCTAAATGGAAACGCATGACTGGAAATATGGCAAGAACAGGACAACAGAATAATTTTCTAATATCGGCAATAAGTAAAACTTATCGAAAGTCTTTTGTTCTTTCAAATTGTAACGGAATCCATATTATACTATGATAGAACTGTACAAGTAAGCGGTATCAGGGGCTTGATGTCGTGAACACTTAAAGGGGGAATCACCATGAAGCAAACAGATGTGTCGCAAGATGTCTTTGGCGCACGCCGTTCGTTTGAAGCAAACGGTAAGAATTATCAGTACTACAGTCTTGAAAAATTGGAAGAACTCGGATTGACGGAAGTCAAACGCCTTCCATATTCGATTCGTGTCCTACTCGAGTCAGTACTTCGTCAACAAGATGGTCGTTCGATCACACGTGAACACGTCGAGAACTTGGCGAAATGGGGAACAGCTCAAGTTTCGAATGATGTCGACGTTCCGTTCAAACCGTCACGCGTCATCCTTCAAGACTTCACAGGTGTTCCAACGGTCGTTGACCTCGCATCACTTCGTAAAGCGATGCAAGATCTCGGTGGAGACCCATCGGTCATCAACCCAGAAGTACCAGTAGACCTCGTCGTTGACCACTCGGTTCAAGTCGATGCCTACGGTTTTGCTGGAGCACTTGCAGAAAACATGGATCTCGAATTCGAACGTAACGAAGAGCGTTACAAATTACTTCGCTGGGCGACTTCGGCATTCGATAACTACCGTGCCGTACCACCAGCAACAGGGATCGTCCACCAAGTTAACCTCGAGTACTTGGCATCTGTCGTCCTTGAAAAGGAAACAGCAGACGGTACAGTTGATGTCTATCCGGATACACTCGTCGGAACGGACTCACACACGACGATGATCAACGGTCTCGGCGTCCTCGGTTGGGGAGTCGGTGGGATCGAAGCGGAAGCGGGCATGCTCGGACAGCCGTCATTCTTCCCAGTACCTGAAGTCATCGGTGTACGCATCACAGGTGAGATGCACCCAGGAACGACAGCAACAGACGTTGCCCTTCGTGTAACGGAAATGCTCCGTCAAGAGAATGTCGTCGGTAAATTCGTCGAGTTCTTCGGTCCATCACTCCACTTGATGTCACTTTCTGACCGGGCAACAATCGCAAACATGGCGCCAGAATACGGTGCAACATGTGGATTCTTCCCAGTCGATACAGAGACATTGACGTACCTTCGTTTGACAGGTCGCGATGAAGCATTGATCGAAAAAGTCGAGAACTATTCGAAAGCAAACGGTTTGTTCTACACGCCACAAAACGAAGATCCAACGTTCACGAAAACGGTCGAACTCGATCTTTCAACGATTGTTCCTGCGCTTGCTGGACCAAAACGTCCACAAGACCGGATTGATTTGACGGATGTCCATACATCATTCAAAAAAGCGTTGACGGCTCCACAAGGAAACGCTGGATTCGGCTTAGCGGAAGAAGAAGCGAACAAAGTCGCTGTCGTTCAGTTCGAAGACGAAGCAGTTGAAATGCGTACGGGGGACGTCGCAATCGCTGCGATCACGAGCTGTACGAACACATCAAACCCATACGTCATGATTGGTGCGGGACTCGTCGCGAAAAAAGCGATCGAACTCGGTCTTTCAGTTCCGAAATACGTCAAAACATCGCTTGCGCCAGGATCGAAGGTCGTTACGGATTACCTCGAGAAATCAGGACTCCAAACGTATCTCGACGAACTCGGCTTCAACACAGTCGGTTACGGCTGTACGACATGTATCGGTAACTCGGGTCCACTTGACCGCGCTGTTGAAGATGCGATCCTCGGTTCAGACTTGCTCGTTTCGTCTGTCCTCTCAGGAAACCGTAACTTCGAGGGTCGTGTCCACCCGCTCGTCAAAGCGAACTACTTGGCTTCACCGCCACTCGTCGTCGCGTATGCACTTGCAGGAACAGTCGACGTCGATATCATGAACGCGTCACTCGGGACAGGCAAAGACGGACAAGAAGTCTTCTTCGCTGACATCTGGCCTTCACGTGATGAGATTCAAACGATCATCAACACGGTCGTCACACCAGAAAGCTTCCGTGCAGAATACGATTCAGTCTTCACAGGAAACGAACGCTGGAACAACCTTGACGTGCCAACAGGCGATCAGTATGACTTCGACGGTGAGTCGACGTACATCCAAAACCCACCGTTCTTCGAGAACCTCGCGAAGGAAGCGGGTCATGTCGAAGCACTCAACGGACTCCGTGTCTTCGGTAAGTTCGCTGATTCAGTCACGACGGACCACATCTCACCAGCTGGTTCATTCTCGAAAACGACACCAGCCGGTCAATACCTCGTCAACAAAGGGGTTGCACCAAAAGACTTCAACTCGTACGGTTCACGTCGTGGTAACCACGAAATCATGATGCGCGGAACGTTCGCGAACATCCGGATCCGTAACCAAGTAGCACCAGGTACAGAAGGTGGCTTCACGACGTACTGGCCAACAGGCGAAACGATGGCTATGTACGATGCTGCGATGAAGTACAAAGAAGATGGTACAGGTCTCGTCATCCTCGCTGGTAAAGACTACGGTATGGGTTCTTCACGTGACTGGGCAGCAAAAGGAACGAACTTACTCGGCGTCAAAGCCGTCATCGCGGAGAGCTTCGAGCGGATTCACCGTTCAAACCTCGTCATGATGGGTGTTCTTCCACTTCAATACGTGGCAGGCACAACAGCTGAAACACTTGGTTTAACAGGTGAAGAAGCGATCAGTATCGCAATCGATGAGTCTGTTCGTCCACGTGACATCGTTAAAGTCACGGCAACAGCGGCAGATGGAAAAGTCACTGAATTCGAAGCGATTGCTCGTTTCGACTCAGAAGTCGACATCGATTACTATCGTCACGGCGGGATCTTACCAATGGTCCTTCGTGAGCGTCTCCAACAAGCATAAGTTGTCTAATCAAAGGTGGGGGAAACCCCACCTTTTTTTGACGAGAGGAGGAATTCGATGAATCGATTCAAGAAGTGGTTTCAACCGAAGGAAGACCGACCGTTGCCGATGCGTGACGTGACGCTTGATGAAGTCAAACAAGCGACGCATGCGTTTGAATCTGAACTACCGAAAGGGACGAATCGGACAGTGCTTCTAGATAATGAGCAGCGGATCGACCTGAAACAGCTGGAGCCGTATTTGAAAGCACGCTCGACACAAGTGTTTTACATGTCGCGTGAGACATTCACCATCATGGAAGCAAAAGACCGGGAACTTGTCTATGAGATGGATCATGTCCAGGTTGCTGTCGATCGCTATTTTGACCGGGTGAAAAAACTTCCTTTGAAACCGTATAGTAAAACGTTTCAAGTCGACTGTGCGATGTTGTTTCAGGATGGCTATTTACGTGAAATGCCACATCATAGTTATTACTTGGTCGATGAGTCGATGATCGTCTCGCTGACGCCGAAGGAAGCGTAAACGTAATTAAGGGTGGACCGGATTCATTCGGTTCGCCTTTTTCTGTCGTCCTGAACGTTTTCTGATTTGTTCAAAAGTCTGACGAATTTACTCAGAAATCGTGAAATCTTGGACAAACCCTTTGTATTTCCCCTTTAAAACCGATACGATGATAGGGAATAGAGACTTGAGCTAGGAAGGTGTACATGGCATGACGAAACGAACGAGCACGTGGATTGCAGTAGCAATCGTGGCAATGGCGATCCTCCTTGCCTACAATTTTTATCTCTTGAACAAGACGCAGACCGCAAGCGATGAAAAAGCCGCAACGGTCAAACCGTTTTATACGATGACACGCATTCAATATGTCGAGAAGAAACTCGCATCGAAAAAAGATGAGCTCGAAGCCCGGACATATGAAGTCGTGTTTGACGACAAAGGGCATTTTCGGACAGAAGTCGTAGACGGACCGTCAAAAGGATCGCTTGCGATCTGGAACGGCACAATGTTCCGTGAGTATGATGCGACAGGGAAGTTAGTCAATGAGACGAAAGCAGGCAAAAGCGTCAGTGCGCCGCGTCCATTCCTCTCTCGTGGATTCAATGAACAGATTCTCGCCTTCATTAAAAAAGGGGACTTTGGACAAGTCGAGGGAGAAGCAGACATTGCAGGGATGGCTGCGGACGTTTACGTGAAAAAAGAACCATCGAGCACGGTTCCTGAAGAATGGATCAAACAGTATCCATCGATCTTCGATAAAGAAAACAACCAGGAACAAGCGACGTATTATGTCGCATCTGATCGTTCGAAAGTCCTCGGTGCCGAATCACGCAATAATGGTAAATTGTTCTACTCTGTCAAGATGAAGAGTTTTGAGACAATTGATACGTTCGATAAGGAATGGCTAAAAGCAAAATAAACAAGAAACGACCGGCGATGACGCTACGAAACGGTAGCGGACAAAGTCGGTTTTTTCGAGACGCAGGAGGTTCAACATGGAAGCATTCTCGAAAGAGGAGATGTTCAATCAAATCAAGGCGTGGGAAGAGGGCGCGAAAGTTGAGGAGGTGCTTGCGCTACGTTATGCCCAAAGTAGTCGGCTACTTGGAGAAACGGAAGCACTCGTCCGTATCTTAGCGTTACTTGTCGAGCATCGCTATATCATGACAGGACGACTGGACGCCTTAGCTGAGAGCTGGATGCAAGAAATCCGTCAGCATGGTCGCTTGCCAGCACGTCTTGAGCAGTTATTAACGGAGCAACAACTACAAAGTACGTATCAGCGTCTCGTCGCGCATACGTTCCCGACGATTCGTGAGACGGACAATGCAAACGCAAAACGATCTGCGACAAAGGAACTGATTCTCCAAGCGAGCCAAATCGTCGAGGAGACGGATCAAATCGTCGAACTGACAGAACGACTTCGTCGGCTAGATGCCGAACGCTGGACGGAACTGTTCGATGCTGGAACGGCATTGCTACGTTCGAGTGCAACGCTCGAGCAGACGGCGCAGACATTCGTCGATAGCTTACAAGAACGCTTCTATTCCCGAGAAGCGTTCCGTGAGATGACGGAATTGAAGGCGACGACGATTCAGGATCTTAAGCGTGTCGTTGCCTTACTTCCCGTCGAAAGCAAACAAGTTGAACGATCAGCACTCGAGGAACTCGACGCGATGATTGGTCTCGAAGACATTAAACAACGGGTCCACCACATGTATCGTTTTTTGAAGTACCAACAAAAACGGTCGGAAGACGGCTATCGTTCAAGTGATCAACCATCGCTACACATGATCTTCATGGGGAACCCGGGGACCGGGAAAACGACGCTTGCCCGTTTGATGGCGAAGATCTACCATGAACTCGGACTACTCGAACGACCAGAAGTCGTCGAGACGGATCGTTCGTCGCTCGTCGGTGCCTTCGTCGGACAAACGGAAGAACAAGTCATGAGCAAAGTCCGGGAAGCTGTCGGAGGTGTACTCTTCATCGATGAAGCCTACGCCTTAAAGCGTGCCGGACAAAGTGGGAACGACTATGGGCAGGCAGCGATCGATACGCTCGTCGCTGCGATGACGAGTGGGGAATATGCGGGACGGTTTGCAGTCGTCCTCGCTGGTTATCCGGAAGAGATGCGTGATTTCCTGAAGGCAAATCCCGGACTACGAAGCCGTTTCCCGGAATCGAATCATTATCTGCTTGCAGACTATACGGATCAAGAGCTGCTCGCGATCGGACGCTCGATTGCGACGGCAAATGATTACGTCTTGACGGAACAAGCAGAGCGGGCGTTGCTCGGTCGGCTCGAGCGGGAGCGCGTCGACGCGAGTTTCGGAAACGGACGGGCGGTTCGCAATATCGTGCTTGATGCGATCTTCAAGAAGGGAGCAAGCCTTGGAGAGAGTGCCAGTCACGAAGACTTTGCCTTACTCGAACAAGAAGATTTCGAGATGGTGCAAGAACCGGACGCGACGGTGGAAGAACGGATCGCTTCGCTCGTCGGATTGTCTGATCTAAAGGATGAATTGAAACAGATCGAAGCCTTATTATCAATGCAAAAACGCCGTCGTGAAGCCGGTTATAAGGTATTACCGGTCGAACTGCATGCGGTCTTTAGCGGCAATAGTGGAACCGGTAAGACGACTGTCGCTCAGCTTTATGCCGATGTGTTACGACAATGCGGCTATTTAAAACGCGGACACTTGAAAGTCGTCAGCCGAGCTGACCTCGTCTCCGGATATGTCGGACAGACCGCGCAAAAGACACGCGACGCGATTCGAGACGCGCTGGGTGGTGTCTTATTCATTGATGAAGCCTATGCGTTAAACGGTGGAGCGAATGACTTTGGGAAGGAAGCCATCGATACGCTTGTGGATGAGATGACGAAACATCAAGACAATCTCGTTGTTGTTCTTGCTGGTTACGAGCAACAAATGAACGCCTTGCTCGCGAGTAATCCGGGATTGAAGTCGCGCTTCAAGCGGTCGTTCCACTTCCCCAATTATTCGCCAGACGAGTTGATTCAAATCATTGAAGGATATGCGGCACGATTCGGATATGAGCTGACGGAGGACGCGCGACAGACGCTTACCGAGAAAATCGATGTCGTTCCGAACGGAAACGCACGGGCGGCGATCACGATTGTCGAACAGGCGATCGCGAAACAATCGATGCGATTAATTGACAAAGTTAGCTTATCCGGTTCAGAATGGTCCTATCTTGAAAAAGAGGATTTTTAAGGGGGAAGCTACATGCATACGATTGAAATACCTGTTCGGTACGCCGAGACGGACATGATGGGCATCGTCTATCATTCGAACTATCTCGTCTATCTGGAAATGGCACGGACAGAATTAATCCAGTCCTTGGGTCTTAATTACAAGGAGATGGAAGATGCGGGTTATGTCTCCCCGGTTACGAATGTCAATCTCGATTATAAGCGCTCGTTGACGTACGGTGATACGGCGGTCGTCACGGTCTGGATTGATCATTACGATGGCTTACGGACGATTTATGGTTATACCGTCAAGCATCCAGACGGAAAACTTGCGGTATCGGCAAAGACGACACATGTCGTCGTCAAGAAGGAAAACTTCCGACCGATTCGTTTGCCGAAGGTGTTCCCAAACTGGCACGATATCTACGAGAAGATGAGTGAGACGGACGCAGCACTCTTAACGGAAGCGTGAAGACGTACAACAATAGCGGGATCGATTTTATTGAATCGGTTCCGCTTTTTTTATTTGCACCCTGAACAGTAAAATTTAGCACTTGGTACTAACGACCGATGACAAAGTCAGAATCATTTGCGAAAATAAAGAAGCTGAAGTAAGGTAGGGTCTTAGTCCATCTGTTGGAAGTAGGCTCGACGGATGGAACAATTAGCGGTAACATAGAGAAGCATAAAAAGAAGAGGGGTCTTACTCATGAAAAAAATCGTAACCGTTAGTACGTTAGCGCTTCTCCTTGCAGGATGTAATCCTGGAGATCAACAAGCGGACGATACGACGAAAACTGAACAGAAATCAGATGAGACAACACAATCAAAAGACGAAACGAAAAAAGAAGACACAGCAAAAGACACGAACAAAGAAGAAACAAACAAAACAGACAAAACAGATGAAACAACGAAAGACGATACGTCAGAAGGTGCAAAACAAGAAGACAAGTCATCTGAAGACAAATCATCCGATGAGACGACACAAGAGGACCAAGGATCTTCGGATGAGGCAACGAAGGATGAAACAGAAAAGAAAGAGGATACACCTGCAGCAGAGAACAAAACAGAAGACAAAAAGGACGAATCGACGGATAAACCGGATAGTTCGTCTCAGGATCCAGAGCAGGAAAAACCATCGAAACCAGAAGATGAGACGCCAGACGTCGATAAATCAGCAGATGCCAAAGCCGATCTTTCGCTTGGAATGCTCGTCGTCGTCAACAAGAAGTATAGCTTGCCAATCGACTACAAGCCGTCGGATCTCGTCGTTCCAAACGTCAACTTCTCCTATTCGGGTGTACTTGAACAAAGCTACATGCGAGCACCAGCTGCGAAACAGATGGAAAAGATGTTCGCTGCTGCTAAAAAAGAAGGCGTGACATTGAACGCTGTCAGCGGATTCCGTTCCGGCGCACGTCAAAAAGTATTGTATAATAATTATGTCGCACGTGACGGCAAGGCAGCTGCTGATCAATATTCAGCACGCCCTGGTCACAGTGAACACCAGACAGGTCTCACTTTTGATATTTCGGCACCAAGTGTAGGTAATGGATTAACAGCCGCTCTTGGTGATACGAAAGAAGGAAAATGGATTGCGAATAACGCAGCGAAGTTCGGCTTCATCGTTCGTTACGACCGTGGTTTCCAGTCGCGGACGGGTTATACGTATGAGCCATGGCACATTCGTTATGTCGGAGTCGATGTCGCGACACAAATTAAAAATAACGGACAGACTCTTGAGGAATATATGAAAGTCGGTCACTAAGAGGTTGGAGGTTGACTATGATTGAAATCATAGGGATTTTGGTTCTTGGCTATCTGCTTGGTTCGATTCCGTTCGCATTACTTGTCGGGAAATGGGGACACGGAATCGATATTCGTCAACAAGGTAGCGGGAATCTCGGAACGACGAATACGTTCCGTGTCTTGGGGAAAAAGGCAGGAATCATCGTCTTGATCGGTGATCTTGGAAAAGGAGCCGTCGCGAGCCTTGTTCCGATCTTGATGGGCGCGGATGTGCATCCGCTGTTTGCTGGATTAGCGGCTGTCGTCGGTCATATCTATCCGATTTTCGCAAAGTTCAAGGGCGGAAAGGCAGTCGCGACGTCTGGTGGGATGTTGCTCGTGACGAGTCCGATTCTCTTCATCTTTCTGCTCGTATCCTTTTTGACGACACTTCGCCTGAGCCGGATGGTCTCGCTCAGTTCGATCGTCGCAGCAAGTGTCGGGATTGTCGTGTCGATCACGATCGGCGTCTTGACGAACGATTGGATCGTTCCGACCTTCTTTACGGTTCTTGCGTTGTTCGTCATCTTCAAGCACCGTGATAACATCCAACGGATTCGCCAAGGAACAGAGTCTAAGATTCCACTCTTTGCAAAGAAATCATCTGAATGAACGACTAATGACGCGTCTGCATCTCACTCATTGAGAGGCAGGCGCGTCTTTCGTTTGATGAAAGAGTCGGATAACGGACGAATTCAACGACATTTCATAGGAACTACACGTTTATTTACATCGGATTTACAAGACCTTTACAGACGTTCGCTACACTAGAACTAGAACTGGTCTGTAAAGGGGGAAGCGCACGTGTCGTTGTTAGGAGAAGAGCGGAAATCACGCATCATGGAATGGCTGGAAGAGGAAGGGAAAGTCATGACGAAGGATTTGATCGAACGTCTCGATGTCTCGGGAGAAACGGTACGACGCTACTTAGAGGAGTTGGAACGCGAACGTCAATTGAAGCGTGTCTATGGCGGTGCTATCTATCAAGGAGGAAAACGGGAGACGCCGATCTCACGGCGAACGGATCAGCTGTCCCGCCGTTTAGCGCGCTATGCGAAAGGGTGGCTCAGTGACTATTCCTGTATCTTTCTCGGACGGGGAGAACCGGTCGAGCATTTGTTACCTTATTTAACGGGAAACGCGACGATTGTCACGAATTCACTGATCGTCGCCAGTCACTTGGAGCAGTGCCGTAAGACGGGACCGTTCACTGGGGAAATTCGATTGTTAGGCGGAACAGTCGATGCATACGGACAGACGGTCGGGGTCGAGGTATTGCAAGCGCTGGATGCCTATGCTTTTGATGCCTGTTTCCTATCGTTTGATGGTGCTGAGATTGAGCGAGGCTTCGTCAGTGATGATATCGAATCGTCACTTATCCAAAAAGCGGTCATTAGTTGCACAAAAGATGTCTACGCCTTCTTAGCCAATGACGAGTTCCAAGGAAACCGAAAATATAAAGTGGCAGAGTTCCGGCGCGCGAAAATCGTCCTCAGTCCAGCTTCCTATCCGCCATCATGGGAGATGAAACTGTTCAACGAACGCGTGAACTGGATGGTCGTCTCATGATACACTGATGCGGGAGGGATGTATCATGTTAGAAATCATCGCATCGACCGTAGAAGAAGCGGTCGCAGCAGAACAAGCCGGAGCGGACCGGATCGAGCTCGTTTCCGCATTATCCGAAGGGGGATTGACGCCGAGCTACGGACTGATCCGTCAAGTCGTCTCGACGGTCGAGATTCCGGTTCACGTCCTCGTGCGACCACATAGTAAGTCGTTCGTCTATTCGAAATCAGATGAGGAGACAATCATCACGGATATTGACTTGATCCGTGAACTCGGTGCAGCCGGGATCGTCGTCGGCTCATTGACAGCAGACGGTCGTGTCGACGAAGGTTTCCTCGGTCGCATCATCAAACATAAAGGGGAACTGTCATTGACGTTCCACCGAGCAATCGACAGTAGTCGTGATATTCTTGAAGCGGCAGAAGTACTCGCTGATTTTCCGGAAGTCGACCGGATCTTGACGTCAGGTGGTCAAGCGACGGCACTAGAAGGTAAAGAGACAATCGCACGTTTGATTGCAGACTATCCGGACTTGATCATCTTACCAGGATCCGGCATCACACTTGAAAATGCAGAGGCACTTCTTGAAGCAACGAAGGCGTCCGAACTGCATGTAGGATCGGCGGTCTTACAAGACGGTGCCATTCAAAAAGAACGCGTTGAGGCGTTGACACGACTCCTAGGATGATCATCGAGTGAATCAATCCATTTTTCTGATCTGTTGAGATGAGGGAAATGGATTTTTTTCATGCGCTCGTGACGACTTTTCGACGATTCGCTTCAAGCAGATGAAAAGCAGAGTGGGAGAACTAGGTTTTTCAAAGGAACTGGGCTAAAATCAAAAGTGGAAATAGTGGATATAAAGGAGTACGACATGAACCCTAAACAATTGAAACAAGCTGCTCTTGGTACGTTAAAAGGACAATGGTTGGTCGGATTAAGCATCTCGATCATCTACTTCCTTATTTTTGCGCTCGCTGCAAGCCGGATGTCATTTGATCAAGATGACATTGATAGTATGGTTCGATTCATCGCACTGAACATGGTCGTCACGATCGTCCTGGCTCCAGTGACAGTTGGTCGAACGATTGCTTACTTACGTTTCACCCGCGGGGAGTCTGCCGGAATCGGAACACTGTTCGAAGGGTTCTCTTCGCTTCGACGTGCCTTCCGGACAATTGCCGCATATGCGATCGTAACGGTATTGGTCTATGTTGGATCATTTTTGATCTTACCGGCACTATACTTTTACCTAGCATATCGTCTCGTTCCGTATATTTTAGTCGATCGACCGGAATTATCGTTTTGGCAAGTACTTGGTGAAAGCCGCCGGATGATGAAAGGGCATAAGCGTGAACTGATCATGCTTTACTTGAGTTTCATCGGCTGGGGGATCCTCGCACTACTCAGTACAGTGGGTGTCATCTTCTTGACGCCATACTTCGATACGACGATGGCACACTTCTATGAACGCTTGAAACCAACACGTTCCGTTAAGGGATGAACGTAAAAAAGCCTGTACATTACGTCAGTAGACGTAGCGTACAGGCTTTTGCTTATTCTACGGAAGCGCGTGAACGCTCAGCAAGCAATAGATAAAGCGCTTGTGTACCGGAATCGGCGTGACCCAGCTCAGCAAGTTGTTCGTATAAGTCTTTCGTGAGTGCGAGACCAGGTGTCGCGATACCCATCTCAGCGCCGCGTTCGAGGGCAAGGCGCATATCCTTGATGAAGTGTTTGACGAAGAAACCAGGTGAGTAGTTTTCGGCGATGACGCGCGGAATCAAGTTCTCAAGACTCCAGCTACCGGCAGAACCAGATTTGATCGTCTCGATGAACTGTGTCGGATCGATTCCGGATCGTGTGACGAACAACAACATCTCCGCTGTTCCAATCATCGATCCGGCGATTGCGATTTGGTTCGCGAGCTTCGCCGATTGTCCTTTACCAGGACCACCGAAGAGTGAAATCGATTTCCCCATCGCCTCGAATAATGGCTTCGCTTGTGCGAAAGCCGCTTCTTCACCACCGACGAGAATCGCGAGTGTTCCGTTCTTCGCACCGAGATCACCGCCCGTGACAGGTGCGTCAAGTGCCTGAAGACCGCGTGCTGTCGCTTCCTGCGCGATTCGTTCAGCAAGAGCCGGACTAGACGTCGTCATATCAATCAGAATCGTTCCTGGTGTCGCATGATCGAGTATGCCGTCTTCGAAGTAGATCTGCTCGACGTCTTGCGGATAACCGACGATCGAGATGACGACGTCGACATCCGTGACGACATCTTGAATCGTATCGACGATTTCGACACCATCTGCTTCAAGGACGAGTCCTTTCTCTTTCGTACGATTGTATCCTTTGACTGTAAAACCTGCCTTACGCAGATTGCGGACCATGCCTTGTCCCATGACACCTAATCCGATGAAACCGACTGTCTTCATACGTGATTCCCCCTTGCACGTTCCGTGCCGATGAATTGTTGCGTTACGAGCTTATTATACAATGGATTGTCGACGACAAGTCGATCATGTGTCCCGATACCTGAAATCTGACCATCTTCAAGAACGATGATTTGATCGGCATGACGGACCGTCGCGAGACGATGGGCGATGACAAACGTTGTCCGTCCGACCATTAATCGCTCGAGTGCTTCTTGAACGACACGTTCCGACTCGGAGTCGAGACTGGATGTCGCTTCGTCAAGCAACAGAATTTCCGGATCACGGAGGAGTGCACGTGCAATCGCAATTCGTTGGCGTTGACCACCAGACAGCTTGACACCCCGTTCTCCAATCTCAGTCGCATAACCTTCCGGGAATCGTTCGATAAACGTATCGGCATTCGCCATCCGTGCAGCCGCACAGATTTTGTCTTCACTGATGTCATCTGTCAGACCGTAGACGAGATTGTCACGAATCGTTCCTGATAAGACGGGGGAATCCTGCGCGACATATCCGATTGCCTGTCGCCAAGACGATAACGTCAAATCAGAAATGGGTTGTTCTCCGAGACAGATTTGTCCTGACGTCGGTTGATAAAATCGCTCAAGTAACGCAAATAATGTCGTTTTACCGGAGCCACTCGGACCGACGATTGCTGTCGTCTTGCCGCGTGGTAACGTAAAGCTGACATTCTGTAAGATCGACGTCTCATTGTATCCAAATGACAGGTGTTCGACCGTCACGTCCGTAAACGGACGAGATGCTACAAGCGTTCCAGGTGCTTCCGGTGATTCATCGAGAAGCTCGATGATTCGCTCTGTCGCACCGCGTGCTTTCTGTAACTTCGTGATGAATTCAGTCATCGTCACGAGCGGTGTCATGATTTGGAACAAATAGAGCGAAAAGGCGACGAGTTCACCCGCCGTGATCTGGTTCGTCGCAACGCGGTAGGCACCAAAACCGATGATCAAGATCAGCATCGTCGTTAGAGTGACGTTAAAGATCGGCAACAAGAGGGCTTGAATTCGTCCTTCCTTCACACCATATCCGTATAAGTTCTCAATCCGCGTTTTTCCTCGTCCCAGCTCATAGTCTTCTGTTGCTTGTGATTTGACGAGTCGGACCTCACCGAGCATCTCGGCAAAAAAACCGGATAATCCTGCAAGTTCCTTCTGAGTCTCACGAGAAATCTTGTGTAATTTGCGGACGAGCGGAATGATGATCAACAAGGTCACGGGGACAGCGATGACCATGACGAGCGTCATTTGCCAATCGAGGAAGAATAGGATCGTGATTGCTCCGATGATTGAGACGAGTGACGTCAGCAAACGGACGAGTTGTTCCGATAGCAATTGCTGAAGTGTCGTTGCGTCACTATTGAGTCGTGAGACGAGCTCACCGGATTTTGTCTCATCATAGAACGGAATCGATAGCGTCAATAGATGCTTCCATAGAAGCGTTCGTAAATTGGCGACGATCCGTTGACCGACGATCTGTAACCAATAGATCGATAAAGCGTTCGCGACGACTTGGACGAGGAAAACGATCACAAATAGACTGATCAATTGTGGTGTCAGTCGATCGACAGTAAAACCATCAATCAACGTCTTTAAGAACCAAGGAATGGCGAGCGCAGCCAGCGCTTGGATGACGGAGACGGAAACGGCGGCAGATAATAAACCGACCGGTGGTTTCGTTTTTTTCAATAACAGGTAAAAAGATTGGAACGTCGCAGCGTTCATTTCAACACATCCTCTCTTTTCTATTGTCCGGAAGAACGAAGAGACGGTCAAATGGGAAGCGCGACTTGACAAAAAATCTTTCGATTTGTGACACTGATAGTGGAAACAATAAGGGAGGATTTAAATGTCTATTTTCGTAGATGCGGACGGATGTCCCGTTGTCGATCTTGTCATTCGACACCGACAGGGACGTGACGTCTTTTTAGTTTGTGATACGGCACACCAGATGATCCGAGAAGGAGCGACGACGATTACCGTCGGACAAGGACCAGATGCCGTCGACTATGCGATCGTCAATCGGATGAAACGTGGCGATCTCGTTGTGACCCAGGATTTTGGTCTGGCAGCACTCGTCTTAGCGCGAGGGGGACTCGCAGTTGATCAAAATGGTCGCCAGTTCACGAACGATAATATCGATTTATTGCTCCACACTCGCCATGTCGGACAACAAATCCGACGAGCAGGCGGGCGTACGAAGGGACCGAAAAAACGGACGCGTGATGCGGACCGTTCCTTTGAAGAATCATTTCGTACATTAGTGCAAACCAGCATGTAAGGAAGACAGTGCTGGAACTGTTGATACGGTACGGACCGTGATATAATTTGAAGCATGAATGAATTCAGAAAGGAGGATACACGTTGAAACGAATTTTACGCGACCACTCGAAGGATCGCCCTTACCGATTGCGCCAAGGAACGGTTCCGGCATCAACTGAGGCACGATTCACATCACTCGATCAACGTGAAATCAATCGATTACAACAGAATTTACGAAACGTCGAAGTGAAATTGAAGCAACGCAATGAAATCATGGAAGCGTTGGCGACACAAAATGTTGAAGCAGCCTGTGAGACTGTCTTGATGATCTTGTTGCAACTGCTCGAGGTAGAAGAAGGAGCTATCCTCTTGTACCGGCGGGAGCAGTTAAATCATTTCGTCGCACAAGGGATCGACGATATGGAGCTGATCGAAAAAGATCTCGATCAATATTCGGTCTTGCGTCGCGCATTCGTCATGCGTAAATCGGTCCAATTGCCACTCGGCGACCAGTTCGAGTCAGCAATTCCCGTGCAGTCTCCAAGCAACGGACAAGTCGTCGGACTGCTATACATCCGCCATGCCTTCGCCCAGTTCAATTTAGAACAAGTCGGGGATTTACTTGATCTATCACGAAAACTTGGGATGACGCTTGAACGCCATCTCCTGTTCCATCAAATGGAGCATGAAAAAATCAAGACGTATCAGCTACTTGATTCGATTCGGGAAGCTGTCCTATATATCGAGAGTAGCGGGGAGCAGATTTATGCGAACCAAGCCTTATTGAACATGTTTCCACCAAAGCTCGTCAATCAGGCGCAAGGGTTCCGTCACGCGTATGAACGGGCGACGTCGCTGTTTGAACATGTCGATCAGCCGGAAGCACTTCATGATTACATCGGTCAACTGATGAACGGGGATATTCCGGGAGAAACGATCGAGTTATCGGCATTCAGGGGGAACTTGTTGCTCAGTGCCTATGCTGAACGGATTGCGATTGCGAACGTTGAATGGGGGATGATGCTTGTCTTACGTGACGTGACGAAAGACAAGGAGCTCGACCTTAAGCAGGCAGAGTTCGTCTCGATCGTTTCGCACGAGTTGCGGACACCGCTTTCTTCGATCATGGGCTTCACGGAGTTATTGATGAAACGAGAAGTCGATCCGAAGCGGCAGAAACGCTATTTGCAGACGATTCATTCAGAAACCGTTCGATTGGCGGAATTGATCAATGACATCTTGGAAATTCAAAAAGGAGAAGACTCGACACACGGAACACAAAAAGAATTACTTGATTTAAAACAATTGATGTTCGAGATGAAGCCGATGTTCGATCTTGCGAGTCGCGCACATCGCATCAGTGTCCAATTTAGTCCGGGATCCTATACGATTTCAGCCAGCAGTGAGAAGATGAAACAACTGTTTACGAACTTGATCATGAACGCGATTAAATATTCGCCCGAAGGCGGCGCGATTCGGATCAAAGGATCAAATCAGTCAGATCAATTACGAATTGAGATTTCAGATGAAGGGCTTGGTATTCCAGAAAAAGCGCTCCCTTACATCTTTGATAAGTTTTACCGAGCAGATAACTCGGATACGCGCAAAATTGGCGGAACGGGCTTAGGACTCGCGATTTGTCGGATGATCGTCCTCGATCATGGCGGAGCAATCTCCGTCCAATCGACGGAAGGGGAAGGCAGTACCTTCATCATTCAACTTCCGATCGGCGTATGACCGACGACAGACTCAGAAAGGAGGAAGACACGGTGAATAACTCACATATTCGTTATGAAGCATTACATCCACTCGTTGAGGAAATTCTTGAAAAGCTGAGTGAACGAATTGGCGTCAATACGTTATTTTTTGCATTGAACGACTCATACAGCAACTTTGTCGTCAAAGCAATCAATCAAGAACGTCAGTTGATCGAAGAAGGCTCGACCCATGTCTTCCAACATGTCCTCTGTAAGCTGGTCGTCGATGAGATGGACGGGAAGGTCTCGATCAATGAATTGCTCAACGATCCATTGACCGTCAATCATCCGGTCACGAAAGCTCTTGGGAACGGTAGCTTTTTAGGAGTAGCGATCAAAAATGCGGAAAATGAAAAAATCGGGACATTATGTGCCTTTGATGATCAACCATTCGACTTCAAGGAGCAGGATATCGCACTCGTCGAGCGGTATGCGGATATTATTAGTAAATCGATCAACGTCGAAACGTATGTCATCAAGGATGCGCTAACAGATGTCTATAACGAACGATACATGAATCGACTGATCTCGAGTGTGACGATTCATCCTGCTTTCTTAATGGTGTTGAACCTCGACCGTTTCCATGCGATTAATGCGACGCATGGGTACCGGGCAGGGAACGAAGTTCTACGCGAAATCGCGAATCGGCTGAAATATGTTCCTTTACCGAATCATGTCGTCGGTCGAATGGATGGGAATGAATTCGTCGTCTTAGCAGCACTTGAACAGGAACAGGAATTCGAACAATATGCGGAAGATTACGCTCGCATCGTCACGGAAGCGATTGAGCAACCGATCGTTGGTGTTGCAGCCGAACCGATTCAGGTGACGGCATCATCTGGCGTCAGTCTTCTGACCGGTGATATGGCAAGTCGCCAGACACAAATCTACGCAGCAGAAGCCTTGATGCAACAAGTCAAACACGAGGGGAAACAGCGAACCTCATTTGTTAATCCAAATCGGAATGCGGAACAGCATCCATTTGCATCAGTTCTTGAATCAGAGCTTTCGCATGCACTAGAACGGGGACAATTCGAGCTCTACTATCAATGGATCGTTGATGCGAAACAAGAACGCTACGTCGCGGTCGAAGTGCTTCTACGCTGGAATCATCCTGTGCTTGGGTTCGTCAGTCCGACGGATTTTATTCCGATTGCCGAGAAGATGGAGATTTTCCCAGACATCGGTCGATTTACGATCTGTCAGGCGATCCTGGATCAACGGCGCTTGGAGGAGACATTTGGACGTAAGATTTCCGTCGCCGTCAATCTATCGGCAAGTCAGTTCGAGTCGGATCAACTCTTTTCAGAATTACTGAGACTGACAGAAGAATCGTATTTCCCGGGCGAACGACTCATTCTTGAAATCCGGGAGGAAGTATTGCAGACGCGTCGTCGTTTTGCAATCAAACGTTTGGAGCAGCTGCGCCAAGCAGGCTACCGTCTGACGGTCGATCATTTCGGTAGTCACTACGCGTCACTTAATTCGTTATTGCGTTTACCAGTCCAAGCAGTAAAGCTCGATCCAATCTTTACACGTCGACTCGTGCAAAATCAGTTAGAGCGTTCGATGATTCGCTCTGTTCATTCCTTGACGTCGACGTTAAACATCGCGCTCGTGATTCAGGAAGTCGAGACCGCGTCGCAATTGCAACAGATTCAAGTGTTGGATGAGCAACTTTATATGCAAGGCTACGAGGTCCATCACCCTCAGCCGATTGAACAATTACTCATCGAGGACATCGTTCGAGGGCGTGCTGAGGTTTAACCGTTCTTCAGTCGGGAATACATTAAAATGTGGAACAAGTACATTTTAAGGGGGATGCCAAATGGCTGATCAACATGATAAAGAGACGGACCCGATTACTTCAGGAAACCGGATGACGAAGGATGAGATTGCCGGACGTGACCCGCAAGACAATACGGAGGTTCCGGAAAAATCGAAGGATGAAAAAGAAACGAAGCATCAAGATCAAGAAGCTGAGAAAACAGAACGACCAGATGACGAAGCTTCAAGTGAAGAGGCACCCGATTTGTCGCATGCTTCTGATGAAGATGGCGATGTCGAGCCATCCGATGAAGAGAACCAACAAGGTTAAGAATGACTAAAATAAAGGGCAATCGATGTCCGGCAGAAATGCCACACGTCGATTGCCCTTTTTAATGTATTATTTTTAAACGGTTACTCGCCACTCCCACCGCCATCACTTCCACCATCGAATCCACCGTCAATTCCGCCATCTGTCGCATGTGACGTATCGGTCAAATCAACAGGGAAGAGCAAGAACGGAGTCGCATCGGCGCTATTCGGCGGAAGAATCGAAGATGGGAAGAGTTGTTGCAGGATCGTTTGTTGACTCAAGTATAATCGGATCGCCGTCAAATAGACCAAGTCCCTCCGGTACTTAAAACGTAAATCGGAGCGTAACGTCTCTGCCATCTGTTGGAGTGCCGAAGCATGAATGTTGGGGTCGCCGAGTAGTGCAAGCATTCCGTGGAATGACAGCGGGACATGATGCTTACGATGTAATTTACGGGACGACTCCAATTGCGCGATATAACGATCCCAATCGTCCTCTGGTAATAAAGAGAATAACAAGGCGACGATATACGTCTGTTGAGCGCGACCGAAACGTCGTTTCAGTCGTTGATAGACTGCTTCAATACGCGAAGCGAGTTCGTCTAAATCACCGCGTGTCGCAGCGTGAAAATAGACGAAGGAGGTCAACAGCGGTGATACGATGAAACGATGCTGTTTTTTAAGAAGAGTGTATAACTGAACGGTCCGCTCGAGTACCGTGTCTTGTGGAGAAATACGACTAATGAACAGCGCAGTGGAGTAGGCATTCAGGGGATGCGACAAACGATGGGATTTAAAATAGCCGTGAAGCGACATCATCTCAGCGATGCGGCTCGGTGCATGGGCGTCAAAAGCATGGATTTTTGAAGCGAGCAGCAAAGCCTGCGTAGTTTGCGTGCGCAATCGTGTCGTTAAATCGTCTGCTGTCTCAAGTAACGTGCTTGCGGATACCTGCTCCGTTCCGATCGTCCGGTCAAATGCCAATTCGATGAGAATACCGTCCTGATACGTTCTGAATTCTGGTGCGATATGATCCAGTTGTCGCAAGAAAGTCGTCGCCATCTCCATGACTGTTCCTCCTCTGTTTTTTCTTATAGTGTATCACGCAGTGAAAGCGTTATCTTATTTTTTTAGTTGGGTATCGATCAATTGTTCCGCTGCACGCCGGTACAGATTACTCATATGAGCCAGCGCTAAAATCTGTTCCAGTGGATCGGTCGTCGAGGCGGTAAGAGCATCTTGTTCGGTGATGAAACGGGCTGTATTTCGTTCTGTCAGTTCAAGGTAAGTGCGATAAAAGTCTTCCAGATCGAGTTGATTCTGTTCGATGCCTTCGTTCAAGGGCGTTAGGATCGTCTTGATATCGTTAATCGAAAACGAACTTTTCAACTGATAAATCAAGCTAATTAAAATCAAGTGCTCCTTCGTATACTTTTTATTCGTAACCGGAAAAAATAATTTTTTTTTGGCATAATTGTTGATCATCGTCTTCGTCAGGATTGTCTCATCCGCATTCCGCGTCGTTTCCTCGAATGTTCGCTCAAACAGTTGGATGACTTGATCCATATAAAGATCAATGTTCGGGATATCTGCGAGCTGTAATTGACGATCATGTCTCGTGTCGTCAGAACGTGTCATAAAAAAACCTCCAAAATCGTTAAAATAGGACTTTCTACTTCTTCATCATATGATAGAATATGTATATAACGCCATGTAGTATTCAAAACTACATATCAGGGGAGGAACAAAAGTGAAAGCTTATATGAGAGAACCGATTAATGGATTAACACATTTGGGAGGGGCTGTCTTTGCTTTTGTCGGATTACTCGCACTCGTCATTAAAGCATCATTAGAACGCGGAGCATCACTCGCCATCGTCGCAGCGATTATTTTTGGGGTCAGCATGATGGCACTCTATGCTGTTTCGGCAACGTATCATATGGTCCTTGCGAGCGACCGGGCGATTGCGATCTGGCGACGATTGGATCACTCGATGATTTATTTGTTGATTGCCGGTTCCTACGCACCGTTTTGTCTTGTCAGTCTGAATGGTCCGACGGGTTGGGTCTTGTTTAGCATCGTCATGTTGATTGCTGTTTCCGGAATTACCTTCAAATTAGTCTGGTTCAACAGTCCACGCTGGTTATCGACGACGCTCTACATCGGAATGGGCTGGATCATGGTGTTTGCGATCACACCACTCGCGCAAGTCTTATCACCGCTCGGCATCGGTCTATTGTTCCTTGGTGGTATCTTCTATACGATCGGTGGCATCATCTATGGATTCAAGCCGCGTGTCTTATCGTTTAAACATCTCGGATTCCATGAAATCTTCCACATCTTCGTACTACTCGGTAGTCTAGCGCATTTCCTATGTGTCTACTTCTTCGTGTTGTGATGATGTCCTCCTTTAGTCAATGACTGAAGGAGTTTTTTTTGTATCTATATGGAAAATACAGGAGAAGTCGAGTGTCCTCACGAATGAAAGAACGGAAAGATCACGAAGAGGGGGAAATCACATGCAACACACACGATGGCAATTAGAAACACTCTATACGATTGATGACGTCAAAGCAGGCATCGCTTCCATACAAACAGCATTGTCGAATCGGCCGATTGATGTGGCAGAACAGGTCGAGCGTTATCAGCAAGTCGCGCGCGACGTCGAGGAATGGAGCGACTTCATTTATTGCCTGTACGCTGAAGATGTCACGCGTGTTGAAGTCCATCCATTGCTTGAAGAGATCGAAGTCGTCCAAGCGATGGTACGCAGTGAAGTGGCAGCACTCGATACAAAGATCGCAGCACTGTCTCAAGAAGAGTGGGAAGCGCTCGTTACGGATTCACCGTACGCCTTTTTCTTAAACGAACGCCGTGACATCCAGTCCCGTCGTGCACCACTGATTCAAGAACAATTGTTACAGGATCTCGGTGTGGATGGATTCCAGGGCTGGGGACAACTCTACGATCAGCGCTTCATGGCGTTACGGGTCGACTTGAACGGAAATCAGGTCACGATCGGTCAAGGATTGCATGAAGCGATGTTCGCGCCTGATCGTTCGGCTCGTCTAGCGGCAGCAACTGCAGTTGACGCCGCTTGTGCCAAAGAAGCTGATTTGTTTGCGACGATCTTGAACCGGATCTCCGGCTTCAGATTGCAATCCTACAAGATGCGGAACTGGGAGCAACCATTGACAGAGTTGCTTGAGCAGAACCGGATCTCAGAAGCGAGCTTAAAAGCGATGATCGAAGCACTCGATCAGCACCGCGACCTCTTTCACGCCTATTATGCCCGCAAGATTGTCCAGGCAGAGCGGGTGACGGGAGAATGGCATGATTTTGAGACGAATACGTATCGTTCCGCGCGGCATGTTCCGTTTGAGACGGCACAGGCAATCGTAAGCAAACAATTCAAACATTTGAATCCACAGCTCGGTGCTTTTGCTGAAAACGTGTTTAACAAGGGATGGGTCGATGCGGAGAATCGTCCCGGAAAAGCGGAAGGCGGATTCTGCGCTGCCTTTCCGATTGCAAAAGAGAGCCGGATTTTCATGACGTACCGTGACAGTTATCCAGACGTCGCGACACTTGCTCATGAATTCGGTCATGCCTATCATAATTATGTTCTGCAAGATGAACCGTATTTAAGCCAAGTCAAAGGAACGAGTATCGCGGAGACGGCTTCAACATTCATGGAGAATCTCGTCCTCGATGCTGCGATCAAAGAGACGACGGAGCGCGAGGAAGTACTTGCTCTCCTAGAGGTCAAGATTCGAGAGGGGCTGAAATATGCCAGCATCGTTCCCGGAATGTTCCGTTTCGAGCAACGTTTTTATGCGGAACGTCAGCATGGTACGATCAATGCTGAAAGGTTGAGTGAACTCTTACAAGAGGAAGAGCGCTTAGCTTATGGTCCAGTGCTGCCTGAACCAGCGCGCTACAAATGGATGTACATCAGTCATCTGTTTAATCCGAACCTTGCGTTCTACAACATTCCGTATACGATCGGTTATCTGCTTAGCAATAGTCTTTATCAGACGGTTCAAGCGGATCCGAGTCAATTTTCGACAGTTTTTGATGCCGTCATGCACGATTCCGGTCAAGCGACGATCGATGAAATCGTTAAACGTCACCTCGACGCCGATCCAACATCTATCGCGTTTTGGGTCGAAGCTCAGCAACCGCTCGTCCAGGCGATTGAGCAGTATCTGACGTTAACGGAATCCTCTCTCTCCGTCGATTGAAGACGAATCGAAACGGGAACAGAAATGTAGGGAGGGATGCGGATGTATGAACAGGAGAAACAATTAGTCGCTGAGGCAGCACTAACTTACGTCAAGGATGGAATGATAGTGGGTCTTGGGACGGGTTCGACGACGGAACGGTTTATCAAGGCGCTTGGTCCACTCGTACAGGCTGGATTACAGATTCGTGGCGTGGCGACGTCGCTTGCGACGGTAAAGCTCGCTGATCATTTACAAATCCCATTGATTGATCTGGAAGAGGGAATGGAAATCGATGTGACAGTTGACGGAATTGATCAAATCGATGGTCAGTTTCAAACCATTAAAGGCGGTGGCGGTGCACTATTTCGTGAAAAAATTGTCGCTCTGATGAGTCGCGAATTGCTCTATCTGACCGATTCCTCGAAGTTCGTCCATCATTTAAGTGGACCGTTACCGGTCGAACTGGATTCGTTTGCCTTACCTTACGTGCGGCAACGTCTACGTGATAAGCATGTATCAGCAACACTACGCGTGAAAGATGATCGTCCCTTCGTTACAGATGGAGGTCACGTGATTCTTGACGTTGATGTATCAGCCATTTCGGACGTTCGATTATTCGCAAAAGAAGTGAAGAGCTGGTCTGGAGTGCTTGAGACCGGTTACTTCGAGCGACAACCTGATCATGTCCTGACGGTCGAAGAGGGAAAGGTCAAACGCATCGCGCATCCTCGCCTGCGTGACGGTGGTGGGTTGGTTTAAGAAAAGAAAGAAGGAAACCGTATGGGCTTGAAAAAACGGTATTTATTTGGAGCTGGCATCATTGCCGGTGCGAGTCTACTTTTGTTAAGGAAGCGGGAACAGGGCACACAAACAGATACACTACGTGAATATTTAGCGCATCTCGATCAGGATCCGAGTCCGGATGCTACGAAGGACCCGGATGAGGTCGGATTGACGAAACTCGATTCCATCTATCGAGCCGAGTGGCAAGCGAATGGGTTCCCGCGTTCGCGGACAGAGCTAGAAGAGCTGGAAAAATAGAAAAGTAGAAAAGTAGTAATTAGCTAAGAAGTATTTAAACGGCTTGAGTCCAAGATTTGAACGGGCTTTAGCCGTTTTAATTATAATTGAAGTTTTTAATAATATATCATTTTCGTCTCATGAACCTCTAAGAACTCTAGTCTATGTAACGACTGAGCTGGGTCTCATCATTCAGTAGAGGTGCAAAGTAAGAGTCATGACTATTATGTAAAATAGAACTATCTTACTTCACGCATTGAACAAAAGTGAAAAACAACTCTCAGACCCTCTTTTCCTAAACTGCTTTCTGATAAGATATGGATTATATCCAATGGGATTCGAGAGGAGATTCATTGAGTGAAGACGTTTTTTAACATCAACATATCGAGCTTTTTGTATGCCGTCGCTTTATTCGTTTCGTTGCAAATGATGCTAAATATCAATCGAATCATGAGACTTACGAATATGTCTTCAGGTATGTTATGGACTTTGAATATCATGATTGGATGGATCACTTTAATCAGTATTCCTTTTTTGATTAGACAGATCACCTTCAAATCCACTCTACATAAGTCGTTTGAACGAATCATCTGCCTCTCCTGGTTCGTCTACTATGTGCTATTCACATACATCACTAGCCGAATCATTCCAATCAAAAATGGGGGAGATACTCCAAGCCCTGTTCTTGGCCTCATCTTAATCCTGGTATTGTCAACCTATCCTCTCTATATAATAATTTCGAAATGGCTCATAGTGGATCGAGAGTCGAAATAAGGTATGAAAAATTCGTAACATCAAGGAGGCATATTTTGAAAAAACGCTATTTATACTTTTATTCGACAGCGATTATACTGATCGGTGGAGGCATCTATTCATATAAATCAGGATACATCCCTCGCACAACTCCCTATATAGAACGAAAGCATGAAGTGCTGATGGATGCTAAGACCGTCAATTCAGTCAATCGAAAAGACTACATCGAAAGATCGATGCGATATATGGCTAGCTTTGCACCTTATTCAACGGGAGATTCCATCACAAAGAAGTCGACAATGAGCGAATTGAGGGCAAAGATTGATACGATGCACGATATCGAACAGTCCTTCCAATTCAAGTCGGATGATCCAGAATCAGAATCTTTACGGAAAGTAGCAAAGAACTATACTTCTTATATCGAGGCGCTCGAATATGTTGCGAGCAACATGCATGGTAAGGAGTCGATGAACATCGATCAAGTAAACTACTTGAAGAGCGTTTGGAATGAGGTCGTCACACCTGCACGTCATATAAAAGATGAGGTCGGTCGTTCACAAGAAGGCGAAGCCGTCATGTTTGAAATAGAGATCACCACAGTCTGGTCCTAATATGTTAAGAGCTAATTGATAAGAACGTAGTAATGTATAAGACATGTCTCTATGAGAAATCCCTTCTTTTGTAATACGAAATAAGTAGTTGATCATAAACTAAACAGCCCTAGATCAATGGATCCAGGGCTGTTTTCATGCGTTTTAATATGTAAGCGACCCAGCAATGATCAAACCGATCGAAATCGATAAGAAGAGGAGCAACAAGCCGACTGCTTCGTTGTTCGCATCAATCTCTTTCGTCATGCTCAAACGTGGAATTAGTAAATCCGCGAGATAGAACAAGACGATTTGTAAGACGATTGCGAGTGCACCCCACAAGACCATATCGAGAATGCTGACGGAGTTCGAGATACTCGAATAGAGGACGATGGCAAGACCGAGAATACGTCCACCGAATGCATAAACGGCTGCTTTCTTACCATTACGGATTAATTCCAGTTCCTTTGATTTCGTCGTTACCTCGAACAGGACGACACCAATTGCAAGGAGTACGGTCGCGACACCGATATACGTAAGGGTCGAGAGGAATAAGTCACTGAATGTCATGTTGGTACCTCCATCATGATTTTTTATTTTTTTTGAGTTGTTCGTATGCGACATACAATTCAAGCAGTGCTCCGACGAGAATGCCTGCTGATACATACAAATAGAAGTTGTCACCTATGAATCCGAACACGAGTCCTAAGAGAAGACCGATCAGGATATAAGGACCTTTTGTTAACTTCATATCAATCACCTGCCTCTACTTTAAAGGTAGCGGATTTCAGAGGTGACGTCCATCGTTATTCTTGGAAGCTGACGGCAGATTCTGCATTAGGAGAAAACAGGACGACTTGATTCCGTCCTTGTTGTTTTGCTTGATAAAGCGCAGCATCCGCATCCGGCAAGAGATGGTCGATTTGAGATGTCGTCTCATCATACGCGGCTAAACCAAATGATGCTGTAAGTGGCAGATCGGTCGTCGCTAGTCGGAACGGGCTGCAGGCGATACGTTCACGTAATTGCTCTGCTAAAGGAATCACTTCAGCGAGCGGAACGCCTTCAAACAAGACGGAGAACTCTTCACCGCCGTTACGAGATAAATATCCGCTCTCTGCGACGCCATCACGCAGTCGGCTGGCAAACTGACGTAGCACTTCGTCACCCGCTTCATGTCCATACGTATCGTTGATCTGTTTAAAATGATCAATATCGATCGTCAACAACACGATGGACTGTTTGTTCAAGATCAATCGTTGTTTGAGATCCGTGAAGTATTCGTTAAAAGCACGTGAATTATTCAATCCCGTCAAAAAGTCGAGTTGTGCTTTCTGCCGAAGCACCCGTAACGACTGTTTCGTCAGGCGGATATCACGAATGATCAAAAGGGCGAGCCAACTGCTAACGAAAGAAGCGGGAATGACGACCGACATGACCTCGAGTAAGAGGATTTGTTTCGGTAAGACGATCCATAAGACAAGGGCGTGCAAAGCCGTCGCATAGAGCGTCACGAGTGTAAAGGTCCGTTTTGCGTAAGGCGGCATTTCACGAACAATCAGACTCGTTCCGAGGGCGACAGCGACGATGAAACCAAATGCAGTGAATGCAGCCAAGTTCGTTCCCAGACTAAAGCGATAAACAATGATCGCGACCGTCACGATCGTTGTTGGAATAACGCCTCCAAAGTAGGCGGCGACAATGACCGGAACATGGCGCAAATCAATCATGACGCCGGGGGCTGCTTCGATTGTCATCTGCATGAGCAGTAAGGAGATCATGCTCAGGGCAAGACCATACAGTACGCGGGTGAGACGTGGAGATTCTCGCGTGATCGGAAGCGGTGATAATTTTCCAAGTAGATAAAAACCAGCCATTAATAGCGTCACGTTATGTAAGACGTCAAAAAGGATGCTTTTCATGAATCGTCCATCCTTTCGAAAAAAGTACGTTATTTAAGAAATATACGCCATAAACGGACTAACTCCTGTTTATAGAAAAAATAAACTCTTCCCATCAATTGTGTCTATAATGTGAACTTATGATTTCTATAAGCTATACTTATGGTTTTAGGGAATTTGATTGACCTCCTCGACACTGCATTGTTAAATGATGAAGAAGCGGTATGAAAGCGCTTACTAAATTTGAAGGAGATCTTACTCATGGAACTCGTCATCATTCTTCTTGCCTTATCTTTATTGATGTTCGTTGCCTATCGTGGTTTTTCGGTCATCCTATTTGCACCAATCTGTGCCTTGTTCGCCGTCTTACTGACGAACCCGGACTGGGTGTTACCATTCTTCTCGAATATCTTCATGGAAAAGATGGTCGGCTTCATCAAAGCATACTTCCCGGTCTTCCTCCTCGGAGCGATTTTCGGAAAAGTCGTTGAGATGTCCGGTATCGCGGAGTCGATCGCAAAGACAATCATTCGTATGATTGGTGCGAAGCGCGCTATTCTTGCCATCGTCTTACTCGGCGCCATTCTTACATATAGCGGCGTCAGCTTATTCGTTGTCGTATTTGCTGTCTATCCGTTCGCTGCGAACTTGTTCCGCGAAGCAAACATCCCGAAACGACTCATTCCGGGAACGATCGCACTTGGTGCGTTCACGTTCACGATGGATGCCTTACCAGGAACGCCTCAGATTCAAAACGTCATTCCGACGACGTTCTTCAAAACAGATATCTATGCTGCGCCGATCATGGGTTCAGTCGGTGGCTTGTTCATCTTAGTCGTCGGCATGTGGTATCTCGAGTCACGCAAGAAAAAAGCGCATCAAGCGGGTGAAGGGTACGCTGGATTCGAAGCGACAGCGGCAAGTGCCGCACCGCAGATGGAGTTGAAGAACGAACCAGAAATGACGCTCGAGACGGATCGTCAACCAGTCTATCGCCAAGTCCTTGCCTTCGTCCCACTCGTCCTTGTTGCCGTAATGAACAAAGTCTTTACACTCTCGATTCCGAAATGGTATCCAGAAGGATTCGATTTTTCAGCAATCGGTCTAGAAGCATTCGGAAAGATCGAGACACCCGCTGTTCTTGCGATCTGGTCCGTTCAAATGGCATTGTTGATCGGAATTCTCGCAGCGATGCTCTATGACTTCCGAAAGATCAAGACGAACTTCCAAGCTGGTCTGAACGTCAGTATCGGTGGTGCGCTCTTAGCGGTCATGAATACAGGTGCTGAGTATGGTTTCGGTGGCGTCATCGCAGCACTCCCAGGATTCAAGTCCGTCTCAAGCGGAATCTCGGAGACATTCACGAATCCGCTCGTCAACGGAGCCGTCACGACGACGACGCTTGCCGGTGTTACCGGTTCCGCATCGGGTGGGATGGGGATCGCGTTAAGTGCGATGTCGGATAAATATACGCAGGCAATCACATCGGGTGGCGTACCACCGGAAGTCATGCACCGCGTCATCTCGATGGCGTCCGGCGGAATGGATACGTTACCGCATAACGGTGCCGTCATCACATTACTTGCCGTCACGGGTCTAACGCACCGTCAGTCGTATAAAGACATCTTCATGATTACGATCCTTAAAACAGTGACGGTCTTCTTGATGATCGGATTGTATAGCTTAACCGGTTTGTACTAAGAGTTTAGAAGGGGGCATCATCAGATGAAACAGGGGAAAGTATACGCATCATTCGCGGAAGCGACAGCAGACATTTTTGACGGGGCGACGCTAGTCGTAGGGGGCTTCGGACTCTGCGGAATCCCGGAAAAATCTATTACGGCGTTACAAGAGAAAGGCGTCAAGGATTTGACGGTCGTCAGTAACAATTGTGGCGTCGATGATTTTGGACTTGGTCTCCTCTTGCAGACGCGACAAATCAGGAAGATGATTTCGTCGTATGTCGGGGAAAATAAGACGTTTGAACAACAGTACCTCAGTGGCGAGATCGAAGTCGATCTCGTTCCCCAAGGTACGCTAGCGGAACGTATCCGTGCCGGTGGTGCTGGTATTCCTGGTTTCTATACACCAACAGGCGTCGGGACACCGATTGCTGAAGGAAAGGAACAAAAGGAGTTCGACGGGAAGACCTATCTGCTCGAAGAAGGAATCGTCGGCGATTTTGCGATTGTCAAAGCATGGAAAGCAGATCGTCTCGGGAATCTTGTCTTTCGGAAGACATCACGCAACTTTAACCCGATCGTCGCGACAGCGGGAAAAGTAACGATCGTCGAAGTCGAAGAACTCGTCGAGGTCGGCGAACTCGATCCGAACGAGATCCACACGCCTGCTGTCTACGTCCAGCGCATCGTTGTTGGAACGGATTATGAAAAACGCATCGAACGCCGGACTGTCCGGGAAGCTTGAGGAGGAGATTGATATGAAAACGACACGAGAGATCATCATTGAACGCGCGCTTCAGGAAGTTGAAGACGGGATGTACGTCAACCTCGGAATCGGGATTCCGACATTGATCGCCAATGCGATTCCGGACGATATGCATGTCATGCTGCAATCCGAAAACGGACTTCTTGGCATCGGACCGTATCCACTTGATCATGAAGTTGATGCGGACGAGATCAATGCCGGCAAAGAGACAGTCACGGCACAATCCGGAGCTTCTTACTTCGACAGTGCTGAATCGTTCGCGATGATTCGCGGTGGGCACATCGACCTCGCGATCCTCGGTGGGATGGAAGTCGATCAGAATGGTGACCTCGCGAACTGGATGATTCCGGGCAAGATGGTCAAGGGCATGGGCGGAGCGATGGACCTCGTCAACGGAGCGAAACGCGTCGTCATCATCATGGAGCATGTCAACAAACACGGCGAATCGAAAGTCAAACAGTCGTGTACCTTGCCGTTGACAGGACGCGCCGTCGTCAACCGTCTGATTACGGACCGGGCCGTCTTTGATTTCACGCCGGACGGGATGGTCTTGATCGAGACGCTGAATGGTCAAACGGTTGAAGACGTCAAACAAGTCACGGAAGCACGATTCACGGTCAGTCCGGAACTCGAGCGCGTGACGGTAGGGGAGTGAAGCAGATGGTCAAAGGAGATATCGTACTCGTCACAGGTGCAGGAAGCGGAATTGGTCTAGAAATCTCAAAGGCGTTCGCTGAGGCAGGAGCGAAAGTCGTCGTAACGGACGTCCGCGCGGAAGCAGCAGAGGAAGCAGCGGCAGCGATTCGCGCAGTTGGTCATGAGGCGGTTGGCATGACGCTAAACGTCACCGATGAAGCACAGGTCGAAGCCGTCTTGAAGCAGACGGTCGAACAGTTCGGTCGACTCGACGTCTTGATCAATAACGCGGGTCTTCAACACGTCTCACCAATTGAAGAGTTTCCGACAGAGAAGTTCGAATTGATGATTAAGATCATGTTGACGGCACCGTTCATGGCCATCAAACATGCTTTTCCGATCATGAAGGAACAAGGCTACGGACGTATTCTCAACATGGCATCGATCAATGGTTTGATTGGTTTTGCTGGGAAAGCAGCATATAACTCGGCGAAACATGGGTTGCTTGGTCTAACGAAGGTCGCAGCCCTTGAAGGAGCGGAGTACGGGATCACCGTCAACGCGATTTGTCCGGGTTACGTTGATACACCACTCGTTCGTAATCAAATGGAAGACTTAGCGAAAACGCGACACGTCGAGCTTGAGAAGGTACTTGAAGAAGTCATCTATCCGCTCGTTCCGCAAAAACGTCTGCTTGCTGTCGAGGAGATTGCAGATTATGCATTGTTCCTTGCGAGCCGCAAAGCAAAAGGCATCACTGGACAAGCGAACGTCCTTGATGGTGGATACACGATTCAATAAGGAGATGGAGCAGATGAGTGAAGCAGTCGTCATCGTCAGTGCGACGCGCACGGCGATCGGGAATTTCAATGGAAGTTTGAAGGACGTCAAAGCAACGGAACTCGGTGCGACAGTAATTCGCGCAGCACTCGAAAAAGTAGGTGTCGCTGGGAATCACGTCGATGAAGTCTTTTTCGGCAACGTCCTCTCAGCAGGACTTGGTCAAAATCCAGCACGGCAGGCAGCCCTCGCTGCCGGGTTACCGGAGACATGCCCCGCGATGACCGTCAATAAGGTCTGTGGATCCGGTCTCTCTGCTGTCCATCTCGCGTATCAGGCGATCAAGTCAGGCGAAGCCGATGTCATCGTTGCTGGTGGGATGGAGAACATGAGTCAAGCACCTTACGTCCTCGCGGGCGCACGGTCTGGACTAAAGATGGGTGACCAACCACTCGTCGATACGATCATCCAGGACGGGCTCGAATGTGCCTTTAATGACTATCATATGGGGATCACGGCAGAGAAATTAGCAGACGTCTACGAACTTTCCCGCGAAGCGCAGGATCAGTTCGCCGCGACGAGTCAGCAAAAAGCGCAGACGGCATTAGCGGAAGAACGGTTCGTCTCAGAAATCACGCCAGTGTTGATTCCACAACGAAAAGGCGATCCGATCCGTTTTGATCAAGATGAGTTTCCGCGCGCCGGAACGTCCGTCGAAACGCTCAGTCGTTTGCGCCCGGCGTTTAAGAAGAACGGAACGGTCACGGCAGGCAATGCATCTGGCATCAATGACGGGGCTGCGGCACTCGTCATCATGTCAGAGGCGAAGGCGAAAGAACTCGGCGTGACACCACTCGTTGAGATCGTCGCGAACGGAACGTCCGGTGTCGACCCGAGCATCATGGGAATCGGTCCAGTTCAAGCGGTTCAGAAGGCACTCGATAAAGCGGGACTGACGCTTGAGGAGATTGATGTCATCGAAGCGAACGAAGCATTCGCGGCACAATCTCTCGCGGTCGATGCGGAGCTGCAGTTCCCGCACGAGAAGCTCAACCGCAACGGCGGTGCGATCGCGCTCGGTCATCCGATCGGTGCGAGTGGTGCGCGGATTCTCGTTACGCTGATCCATGAACTCGAGCGGACAGGTGAGATGCATGGTCTTGCGACGTTATGCGTCGGTGGCGGTCAAGGGGTGGCGACGATCGTTAAAAAATACGAAGGTTAACTAATAAAGCACGAGACGAAGGAGATTGATGCTCCCGTTGTCTCGTGCTTTATTGATTTTAGCGAATCGTTAATTTTTTCTTGTAACTGCTTTTTTCAAGTATTTGCACTGAGGACATCCGTGACCATTCCTTCAAGGAGATCTCGGGATGTTGTTTCACGAAGTCGGAGACGATCATGTAGCCGAGTCTGTATTTCGTGAACGATGGAATTTGATTTTCGTAATTTCCAAAGAACAGATCATCCGTCGTCAATCGTTCCGCATTCAGCTCCGAAATCACATGCTCCAAGGAGTGGTCAAGTAAAGGGGCAATCGCTTCCGATGATTCCATTGGATAAAGCTTATGGGCAAAGAATTCCGCTTTTCCTTCGAGAATGATGTAATCGAGTATTGTCGCACGATTCGGCTCATCGAGGGCTACGGTATGATGGTATTCATGAGCCGTCGTATTGAGTAATGACTCTTTCGAAAAATCCTTCAAGAAGAACAGACTCATCGAATTGTTTCCTTGAGCGACACCGCTGACACCACCATAACGTTTGGCATCATCATGTTCGAGTGGTGTCGTTGGGGAGACGAAGACAACGAGCTTCTCATCCCGTGGAAGTTGTTTCATCGAAGTCAGGAGACTGGACTTGATCTGTTTCATGATGTGCTGATGGTGTTTTTTCAAATATGTATTCATCTGTTTTAAGTCCTTGATGTTTTCCGAAGGCTGTTCATAGATGCTAGGAACAGGCATGGCTTGGAGCTGTTCTTTTTTAATGACGTCATTTTTAGCGCCCAATACATATTTTTTATATAGTGCCTCATTGTCCTCTGGCTGTTTCGAAACCGCTTGAATGTAGTCGTCATACGCCTTATACAAAGGAACGATGTGGATCTCTTGTTTCTCGTGCGTAAACGAAATGTCATACGTCTTTGGTTTCTCGGCAGCCGGGGAACAACTGGCAAGTAAAAGGGTGACGCTAAGAAAATAGATGGATTTCATGAGAATACCTCCTGTTTAATTATCCATATATTTACTTTCCATAAAAAATGTCATTCTCCTACTACGTCAGATGAACTTATGAATCCGGTTTCATGCTTTGATGCACAGACGTAACAAATTCTTCAAACTAAAGTGGTATCAAACTTTCTGTCGAATTTTCAGAATATTCTCCAGATAAACTCCTAGCACGAGCTCCTAAACGTATGTTATCCTTTCGAACGAAGTACTTCATCTGCTTAGGGAGCGGATGAAGTCGGAAATCATCAGTGGGGGTTTATTATGTCTAAAACTGTTCCAACATCATTTATCATCGTCATCGGCATGATGCTCTTCGCCTTGTTCTTTGGGGCAGGAAATCTCATCTTTCCGCCGATGCTCGGACAGCTCGCAGGGGAGCATGTCTGGGTTGCCAATGCCGGATTCCTTGTCACTGGTGTCGGTCTACCATTGCTTGCGATTCTCGCATTCGCGTTTTCAGGGGAACGCGATCTACAAGCGATGGCGTCACGTGTTCATCCTGCTTTCGGAATCGGGTTCTCGGTCATCTTGTATCTTGCGATTGGACCATTCTTCGCAATTCCACGTGCCGGAACGGTCTCGTATGAGATCGGAATCAAGCCGTTCTTCAGTGAATCGACGAGCCATTTGCCGTTACTGATCTTCACGATTTTGTTTTACACGATTGCTTGTCTATTGTCCTTAAACCCAACAAAGATCGTCGATGTCGTCGGGAAAGTACTGACACCGATTAAAATCACGTTCATCGGTCTCTTGATCATCGTTGCCGTCTTGCATCCAATCGGAAGTTTTCAGAATCCTTTGAAGACATATCGAACAAATGCCTTCTTTAATGGTTTCCAAGAAGGATATATGACACTCGATGCGCTCGGTGCCTTTGTCTTCGGTATCATCATCATCGCAGCAATCAAGGAAAAAGGTGTCACTTCGAAGCGGCAGTTGCTGCTGATTTGTACGAAAGCCTCGTTGATTGCCGCAGCCTTGCTTGCAATCACATACACGGCGCTTGCCTTCATGGGCGCGTCAAGTGTCTCTGAGATCGGACAGCTCGCGAACGGTGCAGAGATTTTGTCTGCTGTGTCGGATCATTATTTCGGTGAGTATGGGGCGATTTTGCTTGGTCTGATGATCACAGTCGCTTGTATGACGACGAGTGTTGGTTTGATCACGGCGTGTGCCGCGTTTTTCTCGGCACTCGTCCCAAAAATCTCATACGTCAAATGGACGATTGGTCTATCGGTCTTCAGCGCACTCGTTGCGAACATCGGTCTGAATCAATTACTCGCTGTCTCTAAACCAGTCTTGATGACGCTTTATCCACTCGCGATCTGTCTGATCTTCTTAACGTTCTTGCATCCACTCTTTAAAGGGAAGCCAGCCGTGTATCAAGGGGCGCTATGGATGACGTTCCTCGTCAGCTTGTTTGATGGATTGAAGACAGCAAAAATCAATGTCTCAGCCGTCACGAAAGTGTTTGATGCGGTATTACCGTTTGCTTCTGTCAGTCTCGGTTGGGTCGTTCCAGCTATCATCGGTGGGGTGATCGGAGCGATCGTCGGTAAGAAAAAAGCGGAGACACGATCGTCGTCACGTGTGGCTTAAGTTGTCATGTATAAAGGGAAGCGGATTTTTGATCGTATGATCAAAGTCCGCTTTTTTTGTTCACTCGATTGTGGGTTTAAGCATAAGCGGAAACGGCAATTCCTCTACTGTATGTCATTGATCATCGTGTCCCTTACAGAAAGGATGTTGAAACATGTCAGAACGTGTCTTCATTAGTCCCTCGAAGTATGTCCAAGGAAAGGATGTCATTGACCGGCTCGGTACATATGTGAGCCCGTTCGGTGAAAAAGCGCTCGTCATCGCGGACGATGTCGTCTGGAAAATCGTCAAGGAACGTGTCGAGCAGTCGCTGTCCGGCGAAAACGTCAGCATCGAGAAGGCAGACTTTAGTGGTGAAGCCTCACGGCATGAAGTAAAACGAATCGCTGAGCAAGCAAAAGCGGCGGATGTTCGTTTCGTCATGGGGGTTGGGGGTGGAAAGACGCTCGATACGGCAAAAGCCGTCTCGGATGAGTTGAACGTGTCCGTCGTCATCGTGCCGACACTGGCTTCAACTGACGCGCCGACGAGTGCTCTGTCCGTCATCTATTCCGACGAAGGGATTTTCGAAAGTTATCGTTTCTATAAGAAGAATCCCGATCTTGTTCTCGTCGATACGAAACTGATTGCCCAAGCGCCGGCGCGTTTCTTTGCGTCCGGAATTGCCGATGCCCTCGCGACATGGGTCGAAGTCCGAAGTGTCGTCGCCTTTGGTGGACAGACGATGGCAGGCGGACGACCAACGATTGCGGCGCAAGCGATTGCTAAACGTTGCGAGGAAGTCTTGTTCGAGCACGGGCGTCTGGCGTATGAATCCGTTCAGGCACAGGTCGTCACACCAGCACTCGAAGCCGTCGTCGAAGCGAATACCCTGCTAAGTGGGCTCGGCTTTGAAAGTGGGGGATTAGCAGCGGCGCATGCGATTCATAATGGCTTTACGGCACTTGACGGTGAGATTCACCACCTGACGCATGGAGAAAAGGTCGCCTTTGGTACACTCGTCCAGTTAGCGCTCGAAGAACATCCACAAGAAGAAATCGAGCGCTATATCGCGCTTTACACGGATCTTGGTTTACCGGTGACACTCGAGGACATCAAGCTAAAAGATGCGTCACGTGAAGATATCGTCAAAGTCGGAGAGGCAGCAACTGCTGAAGGCGAGACGATCCACAGTGGATTCAACGTCACGGCGGACGAAGTCGCTGATGCGATCATCGCTGCCGATCGCTATTCAAAAGCGTATCAAGCAAAACGAAAACAATAAGAAAAAATAACCCTTGCCGAGACGGCGAGGGTTATTGTCATTTTACAGATAATCGAGTGGATTGACACTGCTACCAGCAGAAGTTGCACTGTAGACGTACGATCCTTTATGGAGTTCAAAATGTAAATGTGTTCCGAAAGCGTTACCTGTCTCGCCAACTGTCCCGATCTTTTGACCTTGCGCGACGGTTTGACCGACCGAGACCGAGCGGCTATTCATATGTGCATACAGACTGATGAACGGCGATCCGTTGATCGTATGTGAAACCATGACATAGTTGCCGTACGCGCCTTTGAGCTGAGACGTAATGACTTTGCCGCTTGCTGTCGCATAGACTGGTGTACCTTTTGCCGTACCGTAATCAATCCCGTTATGGAATGTGTAACCATAAGCACCACTTGAAGGTCCATAACCTTGCGTGATCGGACCGCTCGTTGGCGTCGCGAAATTCTTTGATGTCGACGTTGACGCTTTTGAAGCGCCACTGCTATTCGTCAGTGTCAAAACAGCGTATTTCGAGACATAGTCCGCATGAACGAATCGTTTATCGCCACCGTATAAGAACTTGATCCAATCGCCTGTACGACCGAGGTAGCGGAACGTTTCGCCTTTATCGACACTTCCGACGACTGTACTGCTCGTCGAACTGCTGCTACGAACACGAAGGTTGTCGACGTTGACTTTAATCTTATAGATACGTGTTACAGAATATTTCTTAACATATGTAGAAGAGACATAGACTTTTTTTGAACCGTACAGAATTTTCGTCCAGTTGCCTGTCCGTCCGAGATACTTATATGTATCCCCTTTTTCAAAACTCGTGACCGTACCATACGATGTCGAAGGACCCGTTCGAGCACGCAAACCGTCCTCCATGACTTTCACCTTATAGAACGTCGTTGCTGCATCCGCACGTGGGATGGCAAACGAAGCAAAACTTGCCACAGCGATGGCTGTCGCTGAAACACCTTTCCAAAAACCATGCATGATTCATTCCTCCTGAATATGTAATCTGTGTGACTAAACCGTTATGTAAATTTCATAGATGAGTATAACATTTACGAAAATGTTTAAATGTTACATTCACATTTCGATATTATTTCAATAAATTATATTGAAAGACGTTAATTTTGTTTGTTTTCCATTTATTCATAAATTCCTTTGACAAGATTGGATGGAATTGGATATGATGAAATGCCCATTGAAAATAAGAAAGGTACCCCTGTCGAGGTACCTTAAATGCTTATAAAAATGCGAGTGGATTGACGCTGTTCGCTGCAGAAGTACCGCTATAGACATAGTTACCGCGATGGATTTCGAAGTGAAGATGAGCACCTGTCGAGTTTCCTGTACTGCCGACTGCACCGATCGTTGCGCCTTTCGGGATCGTTTGACCGACGAAGACAGAGCGTTTGCTTAAGTGAGCGTATACCGTTGTGTACGAAATACCGTGCACTTTATGTTTGACCATGACATGGTTTCCATATGCTCCTTGGTAAGACGATGTGACAACTTTACCTGCCGCTGCTGCATGAACGGGCGTTCCGATTGGTGCACCAAAGTCGACGCCGTTATGGAACGTGTAGCCGAAGATACCGCTAGTTTTTCCATAACCTTGTGTTACTGGACCGCTTGTCGGACGCGAGAAGCCATTTGACGAAGTCGAGAATGAGGCTTTCTTCGCTGTATGACCAGAAACGCGATATTTTTTCACATAACCTGAGTAGACGTAACGCTTATGTCCTTTATGAAGAATTTTAGTCCAATTTCCGCGATGACCCAAGTATTTGAAAGTTTGTCCCGAATTGACGCCGTCGACGATCCGGTATTTAAGAGATGGGCCAGTGCGAACGCGGAGTCCGTCTGCTTTGATTTTTACTTTGTACGTAGATTTCGTAGCTGCGTCAACCTTACCTGTACCCGTAGCTGCAAAACCTGAAACAACGAGCGCGCTCATTGCAAGTGTCGTGATTGTTCTTTTCATGAATGTTCCTCCTTGATGTAAATCGAGATCTTGTCGGAAATGACATGTATATAGAATGTGTGTGGTGTAAAGTGTGGTGAATTGAAATAGATGATGCTGTCGTCATTTGACTAACGAGAGTATAGCATTGAAAAGTCAGACGTTTGTATTTCAATTCGATTGCTTAAATATATTCTAATAACAAATGTTGTAATATTGAATACGTATTCAATCTCAGAATCCCTTAAAATCAAGATGAATCCGTGTTACAACGAGATGAATTTGATGACAAAACGCAATCGTGGGAAATGATGAGAAAGTATGGGAGTCTAATAAAAAGAGAGAAGGTAATGAGATGGATTTGACGTTTGCTGTAAATCAAAAAAAGCTTAACATTCGCGCAGTGGCGCTGTTGATTCAAGATGAACATCTCTTGATTCATCGGCAAGGAGAAGATGATTTTTGGTCATTACCGGGAGGACGGGTACAATTTGGTGAAAGTGGTGCCAAAGCGATTGAACGTGAATTATTAGAAGAACTCGGTCAATCGATTGAGCTACCGGTCTTTCGTTTCCTGCATGAAAATTTCTTTAATTACGCAGACCATCAGTTTCATGAACTGGGGATGTTTTATGAAGTGACATGTCGAGAACCACTACCACTCTCAACGGAAGACTTTTACGGTCCCGAAGGTGAAGAATTGACGTACCGGTTCGTTCCATTCGATAAACTGGATCAATATACATTGTATCCAAGCGAACTATCAAAAATGCTTCAAACAAACGTGTTTCCAACGCTATTGACGAATGATATCTGACTTTTCCGGAAAAACGTTTATAGATGTATCGCAAGGGAATGGTTAATCATGTAGTTCATTCCACAATGATAAGGGAGCTGATCGTTCATGAGAGAAGAGCAGTTCGAAGCGATGCATCAAGAAGCACGAGGGCAGACGCAGGAACAACAACCCGGTGTCGAGTACGCCATGAAACCGGAACCGATCTACGATGATCCGGATTATGTCGGTTCAGGAAAACTGACGGGGAAGGTTGCACTGATCACAGGTGGAGACAGTGGAATCGGTCGTGCCGTTGCTGTCGCTTATGCGAAAGAAGGGGCAAACGTCGCAATCGTATACTTAAATGAGGGGAAAGACGCAGAAAAGACGAAATCGTTGATTGAAGGCTACGGGGTAAAAGCCTTAAAAATCGCGAAAGATGTCAGTCAACCGGAAAATGCGCAAGCGATCATCGATACCGTCATTGCAGAATTCGGTCAATTGAACATTCTCGTTAACAATGCCGGAAAACAATTCCCGCAAGATGATTTCCTTGCGATCACACCAGATCAATTGAAGGAAACGTTCGAGACGAATGTCTTTTCAATGTTCTATTTGATTCAGGCTGCGCTTCCGCATCTGCATAAAGAAGATGCAATCATCAATACCTCATCGGTGACGGCTTATCGTGGAGCACCGTCGCTGATCGACTACTCAGCGACGAAAGGCGCTATTACGACATTGACGCGCTCGCTTGCTTCAAGCTTGATCGAGAAAGGAATCCGCGTTAATGCCGTCGCACCGGGACCGATTTGGACGCCTCTCATTCCAGCGACGTTCTCGAAGGAGAAAGTCGAGTCGCATGGGGAAGACACGTTAATGAAGCGTCGGGGACAACCGTCAGAAAATGCACCAGCTTATGTCTATTTGGCTTCTCGTGATTCGAGTTACATCACGGGTCAGACGATTCATATCAACGGCGGCGATTACATCACGTCTTAAGGGGGAGAACAAGATGAAGAAGAATCCGAATGAAGTGCCTGAACGCGAACCGGATCATCATCAACCGGACGAAGTTCCGCAAGCACCACCGAGCGAGGTGCCAGATACACCACAGGAAGATCCTGTCCGTCAACCGGAGCCGGATACGTTCCCGGAACCAACTGAAATTCCCGATACACCGCAGGAAGACCCAAATCCCTATTAATATGTTGACCGTAGTCACCATCCACGAATCGGATGGTGACTTTTTCGTGATTAAGAAGACAAACCAGCTTGACAGACAAACTGTATGGTGAGTATGATACAGAAGATAAGTGTATTAATGTTTTAATACATTACACAGGAAAGGGAGGTCTACCGATGCAGTTCGACCAAAGAAGCCCGGTGTACCTGCAGGTCGTCCGTTGGTTCAAACAACGAATCGCGACCGAGGAATTGCAAAGCGGGCAAGAGATCCCGTCCCGCCGCGAAATCGCCGCACAGCTCGGAATCAATCCGAATACCGCACAAAAAGCATACAAAGAGATGGAGGAGCAGCAATTGATTACGACAGAACGGAATGTCCCGAGTAAGATTACACGCGATCCACAAGTCGTCCAAAAAGTACGTGCTGAGATGCTTGAAGAAGCAGTCTCTGAATTCATCGACGCCGTCAAGGCGATTCAAATTCCACTTGATGAGGTCGTCTCGAAAGTTGAGACCGTCTATCAGGAAACGGAACGGAGGAAGATCGATGCTTGAAGTTCATGGCTTACAAAAGAAGTACGGAAAAAAACCAGTCCTTCAAGGCGTCTCGTTCTCGGTTCCGATGGATCAATTGACGTGTCTGATCGGCTTGAACGGTGAGGGGAAATCGACGATCCTGAAGGCAATCGCAGGTCTTGTTCCAGTCAACGCAGGAACGGTTCTCGTCGATGGCGAGATCAACCGAAATAAGATCGCCTTCGTTCCAGATATTCAGACGATGCCCGGCTACATGACGGTCGGTGATGCGCTGACATATATGGCGGATTATTATTCCGATTGGAACCAGGAGACTGCGAATGAATTGATGCGAATTTTCCAGCTACTTTCAACAGATAAGATTACCGACTTATCAAAAGGAAACCAGGCGAAGGTCAGCTTAATTCTTGGATTTGCTCTCGATCGTCCGTACTTATTACTCGACGAACCGTTCGCAGGAATTGATTTGTTTACGAAAGAACAGATTGCAGGATTATTCTCAAGCCACTTCATGGAAGGGCGCGGTATCCTGATGACGACACACGAAATTCAGGAAATCGAGCATTTGATCGACCGGGTCGTCTTCTTACAGGACGGTCGAATCATCGATGAACATGAGACAGAAGAGATGCGAGAACTGTACGGGAAGTCGGTTCAGGACCGGATGCGGGAGGTCTATCAGCGATGAAACAATACATACAATTGACGAATGAAGAGATTAAACGGAGTTTTAAGTTATATGTAATTGCCGTGCTTGTGATGGCGGCGATTGAATTGATATCAGTCATTGCACAAGTGATGCTTCATGAGCAAGAAATCAAGAATTTCATGGAGAATAATCGTGCAAAATTATCAGACGCACTTCAGCAAATCGGAAAGCTAGATTACGCGGATACGACTTCTTTTTTCGTATTTATGACCTTAATAGGAATTGTATTTGTTGTGATTTACGCATTTCAAATTTGGTATCGTGATTGGCTTGGGGAAACAAAATACATCTATCGACTATTAATGCTTCCAGGGAGCAGATATAGCATCTTCTTTTCAAAATTAACTGCTGTATTTCTGGTTATGATTAGCTTTATTGGTTTGCAATGGTGTTTTCTTAAGGTTGGATCTTATTTATTTGATTGGTGGATCCAAGCGGAGTATCAAAAAAGTTCTAATACGAATATATTCAGTAGTTCATTGGAAGAATTTTATACGACGAATTTAACTAATATGATTCTCATCATCCTTATTTCTACAATGGTTATCTGTTTAATCTTTTTGCTCGTTTTGTTGGAACGATCGTATCGAAAAGTAAAAGGAATGATTCGAATCGCGATTGAAATTACAATTTTTATAGCGTATTCGTTCATTTGTATCTATTTTTTAGATCAGACACATTTATTACTAAGTTCTGAAAAAGATGCTTTATTCATAGGGTTTGTTTTTGTCTATATGATTTACGCCTTGTGGAGAAGTTTACGACTTTTGAAATGGAAAATCTCGGTCTAAGGAGGATAATATGCGATCATATAAATATTTTATAAGTTTTATACTAATCAGTGTCGCGTCACTAGCTTTTTATGTGGGATACGTCTTAACTTTAGAAAAACCTGAATTAGTAGTTGAAACCAAGAGCGGTAGCCCGAAGCAAAGCACTCTTCAAAATCTACAAATCAACTTAATCGATGTAGTTCGTCAACCTACAGACTACTCTGTTTCGATTAAAGATGGACAAGTCTCTGAATCAAAATCATCATATCTAAATAATATGTATCTCGATCGTGTTTATTTAAACGATGGAGCGCCACGGTCATTTAAACAGTTCATGCAAGAAGAAACGTATACTCTCATGCAAGATTCTGTGACTTACGGATTAAAAGGTCGAGAAGACGGTAGTTGGGAGTTGCAATATTGGGATCTTAAAACTAAAAAAATGACGACAAAACAATTGAGCACTCCCTCAGAAGTTAATAATAAAAAGTACGCCTACTCACCCTTTCAACGAACAGAAGATCTACTTTATGTGGAGCGCTATTCGATGGATGAGCAAATCCCCAAAAGCTTTATTTATATTATTAACTTAAAAAATAATCGCGTACGCAAACAACTACTACCAATAGAATTAAAGAAAAATGAATACATTGAGTCGTTCTATAAAGGACAACTACTTTATTCTCAAACATATTTTCCTAAGAATAACCCCGATACTGAACAGCAGCGTCTGCTGATGACAGACGGAAAAAAGACGAAACGATTAAAACAACTGGAAGGAGAAGATTTTAACACTCGAATTTTAAATGAAGGCAAATTAATCGTGACGATAAATGAAAATGATGAGACACAGTTAAGCTGGAATACGTTCGATATGGAGTCGGAAAAATATACAGTACATCAAGTTCCACTTCCTGATCGTAAAAAATTCCCGGATGGAGGTGGATTCCCGGTCTCTATTTTGGAAAATGGACGCATTTATTTTTCTTATCAGCTAAAAAATGATGATTACAGAGTATTGGTTTTCAATCCGACATCAGCAAATATTGAATATGAAGGAAACATTACGAATAAAAATCCAAAGATTAAGTTATCACTAAGTGATATGCGATTGAAGTAAGTTATAGAAATTTCATTCAATCACTTGAAACCTCCCGTTTTCTTCCAACGTATAAAGACTATACAAAGGGGGAACTCACATGCAATTCTTGATTTTTGTCATCTTCGCAGGTGCTCTGTATTGGTTCTATTACAGCTTCTTACTGGGGTATCGTAAGAAAAACATCACGCTGACGTTCGACGATCGGTTTTATTCACTCGACGAACATGTCGCAGCCATCGAACAAAAGCTTGCAATGGATGGACGTTCAGCGCGTTATCTCGGTGACCGTCGCTTTGAAGTCGATGGCAAACCTTATCTGTTCCTCGAGCGGACAGTCCCAGTCGGCGGGGTTCCGACACAGCAGACGATTCTCGAGCAACAAAAAAAATAACTCTCCCGCGTTTGGGAGAGTTTTTTCGTTAGACCGGAATCCGGTCGAGGGGATGTGGTTGTTGCGACGAACGATACCAACGCATGATCCAGTGATCAATACCGATTTGATACGCAAAGCGTCCTGCAGCAAGTAAGACGATTGAGGCAGCTAAGAACAACGGGTTTAACGCAATCGTTCCAGCAAGTAAGTAATTGAGATTCATGATGCTCCCGACGACCAGTGCAGGAACCGTCAATAGACTGAGAATCAACAAGATCCCGACGACGAGTTCTGCGAACGGAATCAAGACGTTGATCAGCCCGACGTTTGGTAAGGCGAGTTGCTCGATCCACGTCGCGTACCACGAACTGACGAGTGCGTCTTCGCCTATCGCTTTCGTTAGCGCCCCTTCAAGAAACGGTTTTGCATCAAAGCCATTGATGTACTTGCCGATCCCGGCGATGAACCACTGAATTCCGAGCCAGAGCCGGATGATCGTCACTAAACTGATGCCGATGATGTGTAATGCTTTCACTTTCAGACACTCCTCTACTACAACATAGTCCCCATCATACTGAAAAATCATCAGTAAGATAGGGACTATCATCATAACGTCATCGAACCGTCATCGACCTGTTACAAAAAAGGATAAGGTAGCCGTTCATGACCGCTGATCGAGACGATGACTGATTGCAGTTAATAAAGCAGCGACAAGCGCAACAAGCCCACCGACCAGTGCCGTGTTCATCATCGGACCGTTCGCATAAACGATGCCACCGAGTGCCGAACCGAAGGCAATCCCGACATTACTCGCAACCGGCATCAAGGAAGCGGCGAGTCCTTTTGCTTCCGGATTGAACTTTTCGGCGAGGTCAATCAAGTAGATTTGTGTCGAAGTCGTCAATAAAATCGACATCAATGACATCAAGGCGATGTTAAACAGACCAAGTGAAAGGGATACTGTCGTGAAGTATAATGCAGCAAGGACGATTGCTTGCACGACGAAGACGAACCGTAAGCGACCCATCGGATTTTTACTGGCAATCTTGCCGGCAAGGATGTTACTGAAGATCGAGACGACACCGTAAGCGAGCAGGATCGGACTAATCCACGTCTTCGCGATGCCGAGTTCCGTTTGTAGAATCGGCACGAGATACGTATAGACGACGTAGGTTGCCCCGAATCCAAATGAAGGAATAAAAAAGGCGATTAGGATCCGTGGATTAGCGAGCAATCCAAGCTGCTCCTTAATTGAACCGGAGCCCGTCGATTGCTGGACGGGAACGATCTTCCACACAGCGAGAAACTCAATCATTCCCATGACTGTCGTCAGCCAGAACGTGGCTGCGAAGCCAGCGTGTTGACCGATGAACGTACCGATCGGAACACCGAGGACGTTCGCAAGTGTAAAACCCCCGAAAATGAATGAGACGGCGACACCGCGCTTCGCGACAGGCACGCCATCGCTTGCGACGACCATTGCGAGCGAGATCAAGACACCGGTCAGGATGGCAGTCAGGATGCGGGTGGCGAGCAATACTTCGTAACTTGGAGCAAAACTACTGGCAAGGTTCAGTAAGACCCAAACGAGTAACAGACGTAGAATCAGGCGACGCCGTTCCAAGTGACCGGTCAGCGACATGACAATCGGTGTACCAATCGCAAAGGAGATGGCAAATGCCGAGACGAGCGTACCGGCTGTTGCGATCGTGATATCAAGGGCTGAGGAGATTTCAGCGAGGATCCCGACGATGACGAATTCGCTTGTTCCGAGAACGAACGTCAGGAGCGACAACGTGGCGATCAACAGCCAATCGCGTCGACTTAAACGAGTAGTAGGTGACATGGATGATTCCTCAATTCTGGCGCTTGCGCGCGAAACTATGAGTAACAGGATAGCATGAAACGATTTCGTCGGGTATCGCAAAGCGAGAATTCGGGAAAAGAACCATTATTCGAAATAGCGTGAGAATTTCCAGGCTTGCTGTTTTTTGCGTATACTACAGATGAAGACTACTGACAAAGGAGTGGAAACGATGCAAGCGACAGTGACATGGAACAAACAGATGGGGTTTAGTGGACAGACGGAATCAGGGCATCATCTTGCGATGGATGCAGCACCGGAGAACGGTGGCGAAAATCAAGCACCACGACCGACTGAACTGCTGCTACATGCCGTTGCCGGCTGTACTGGAATCGACATCGTCTCGATTTTAGAGAAGATGCGCTTGACGATTACTCATTTCGAAATGGATATCGAAGGGGAACGGGCAGAGGATCATCCGCGGCGTTTTACGTCAATCTCGATTCATTACCGGCTTGAAGGTGATCTCCCGGAAGATAAGGTCCGTCGCGCCATCTCGTTATCAAAGGATAAATATTGTTCGGTCTCGCAATCCTTGAACGCTGAGATTTCCGTCTATTATTCCATCAATGGTGTCCGGAGCGAGGATCCTTTGTGAAGAAAGTAGCACTGATCGGTTGCCTGTTGCTTGCAGGGTGTGCGCAGGAGACGACGGAACCAACGAAACCATCACAACCAGCAACGAAGCAACCGACGGAGGCGAAGAAACCAAAGCCTGAGCCGACAAAGGAAGCACAACAACAAGCACGATTAAAGCAACAACTTGAAGCGATGTCGACGTCAGAAAAAATCGATCAACTGCTCTATATCGGAGTTGCCGGCACGGAACTTTCAGCAGCTGACCGGAAATTGTTGCAGACGCATGCGATCGGTGGGGTCTTACTGCTTGGTGGGAATATTACGTCAGAAGATCAACTCTTGACGTTCACGCGTGCCATTCAAGAAACGAACCAAAAACCGTATGTTTTCGTCGGTGTTGATGAAGAGGGCGGACGGGTCAGCCGGGTACCGGATCAACGATTACGTCTCCCGACGAGTCAACGGATGGCGCAAGGTGCAGATGCTGCAAAAATGGAAGATGTCGGACGTACGCTCGGTCACCTGTCACGATTTTATGGGTTCAACATGGACTTCGCACCGGTCCTTGACGTCAATAGCAATCCGAACAATCCAATCATCGGCGACCGTGCGTTAAGTGCTGATCCAAAGACCGTCGCGACTCTCGGTACGGCTCTGATGCACGGGATGCAAGAGACGGGAACGATTCCGGTCGTCAAACATTTTCCCGGTCACGGCAATACGAGTGTCGATTCCCATGTCGGGTTGCCGAAAGTGACAGCATCAAAGGAAGAACTGAAGCGAACGGAACTGTTACCGTTCCAAGAAGCGATTCAAGAGGGCGCCGAGATGGTGATGGTCGCCCATATTCTCTATCCCGTGTATGACGATCAAAATCCATCTTCGCTCTCGAAGCCGATCTTGACTGACCTCTTGCGTCAACAACTCGGATTCAAGGGCGTCATCATCACGGATGACCTTGTCATGGGGGCAATCACGAAACGATATGGTCTCGCGGAAGCGGCACGCCAGGCACTTGTCAACGGAGCTGATATGGCGATGTTTTCGGAAGCAGGTGCCTATCCGAAGGTCCACACCAAAGTGATGCAAGCCGTTAAAGAAAAAACGTTGTCGTCAGAGATGCTCGATGCTAAAGTGATGCGGATCCTGAAGCTGAAGCAGACCTATGCCGACAGCCAGAAGCAACAGCGACCGACGAAATCGGAGCTTATTCAGCAAGTGGAAGCGCTCAACTAGGACTAGCGAAGCAAAGCGACTCATGCTAAACTAATGGGGCAAGCCAATTAAACACGAAAAGACACTAGGGGAGTCTCGCAGCAGACTGAGACGGAAGTATCCGGACCCTTTGAACCTGATCTAGTTCGTACTAGCGGAGGGAAGTGGCTCGAAACCTTAGATATCCTTAGCGCTTCAGCGCATTTTCGGACCACTCCCTTCAACATCGGGAGTGGTCCTTTTTTCGTATCGAAAGGAAGAACATGATGCGTCTACATCTGATTTCGACGGGATCCATCAATCCACGTGATGGAGTGGAAACCTTTCAATCGCTTCAACCATATACGGATCAGCTTCATCTTCGAGAACCGAATTTGTCGGCAGCAGAATTGCTAGAACTGATTGACGCGCTCCTTGCGAAAGGGTATTCGCCTAATCAATTAACCGTTCATGATCGGGTCGACGTCGCCCATGTCGCTGGTATCGGTGTGCAGTTGACGCGACGATCCTTACGCGTCGGCGATGTAAGGCGTCACTTTCCGAATCTCATCATCGGGAAATCCGTCCACTCTCTGGCAGAAGCACTTGCAGCGGAAGCGGAAGGAGCCGACCGACTGCTGTACGGTCATATTTATCCGACAGCGTCGAAACCAAACGTGCCACCGCGAGGGATCGATGCCTTGAAGCAAGTTGTCACTTTCACGACGAAACCAGTCATCGCAATCGGCGGGATCACTCCTGATCGCATTCCTGAAATCGCAGCGACCGGTGCAAGCGGAATCGCCGTCTTATCCGGTATTCTCGGTCAAGCGGACCCGCATGCTGCCATTCAGCGTTATCAGGGGGTACGGGTATGACGGATCACATCATCATCGGTGGTGGAGTCATCGGTTTGACGCTTGCTTACAGTCTCGCTTGTCAGAACGAATCCGTTCTTGTCCTTGATCGCGGAACATGCGGACAAGGGACGAGTCGGGCGGCTGCCGGGATGCTTGCGACGGACATCGAGCTGAGAGAAGAATTGCATACGCTTGCCGCGCGAAGTCGCCGTCTGTATCCGTTACTTGCGCGACGCCTCACGCGCGAGACCGGGATCGATTGTGGCTACCGGGAACAACCATTTTTATTGAAACGAAATGGGCAAGAATACTTATTTCCATCGGTCGGTCAAATCGATCCGCGACGACTAACGACTGCATTGATGCATGTCTTACGAAATCGTGGGGTACCAATCGAAGAACAGGTGGACGTCACGCGAATCGAGGAGAGTGATGATTTCATTAGGGTTGAGTCGAACACGGGAACGTGGACGGGACGAACGGTGACGGTTGCTGCCGGACGCGGGTCCCAAGCCTTGCTCGATACAGCTGGTATTTCGATTGCGACGCACGGTGTCAAAGGGGAATGTCTGGCAGTCCGTCTCGCAGGTCAGCCATTACGCTCGATCCTGTTTGATGACGCCGTCTACCTCGTACCGAAAGCGGACGGACGGATATTGATCGGTGCGACCGAACTACCGCACGACGAGACGATCGGTGTTAGTGTCGCAGGAGTCACGTCACTGCTTCAAGCAGCAGAGCGTCTCTATCCACCGATCCGTGATGCTGTCATCGAAGAAGTCTGGTCAGGCGTACGACCACAAACAGAGTTCGGCTTGCCATATATCGGAGTCGCAGATTCATCCCGTCGGATCTTTATAGGGACGGGGCATCATCGGCATGGCATATTACTCGCACCGGCGACAGCGGAAGTCTTGGCAAACACATTACGGTTGACCCTAAAGGAGGAAGTTCGATGAACATTACGATTAACGGCAACGACCACACCATTGAACAGATTGAGACGATTGAGGACATGCTCACGCAACTTGGCTTAGGGGAAAAACTTGTCATCGTCGAACAGAACCGACAGATCATCGACCGCGGAGCTTACAATCAAACGGTCGTTCGGAACAATGACACATTCGAAATCGTTCATTTCGTAGGAGGAGGATAAACATGCTACAAATTGGAGAAAAGACATTCGAATCACGGTTATTACTCGGAACGGGGAAATATACGGATGCTACGGTGCAGCAAGAGGCAATTGATGCGTCCGCTTCACAAATCTTGACGTTCGCCGTCCGGCGGCTCGATCTCTTTGACAAACAACAACCGAATTTCTTGGAGTCGCTTGATTTAACAAAGTATGATTTACTACCGAATACGGCTGGTGCGAAGACAGCGGAAGAAGCGGTTCGGCTAGCAAAACTTGCGCAGGCATCCGGTATGTGCGACATGGTCAAGGTCGAAGTGATTGGGTGCGACAAGACATTACTACCTGACCCAATCGAGACGTTACGGGCTTCTGAAGAGTTACTTAAAGAAGGGTTCGTCGTCTTACCGTATACATCGGACGACGTCGTCCTTGCACGACGACTCGAGGAACTCGGCTGTCATGCCATCATGCCGGCAGCGTCACCGATCGGTTCCGGGCAAGGCATCCTCAATCCGCTCCACCTAAAGTTCATCATCGAGCAGACGACGGTGCCTGTCATCGTCGACGCTGGAATCGGTTCTCCAACTGACGTCGCCTATGCAATGGAACTGGGAGCGGATGGTGTCTTATTGAACTCCGCTGTCGCCCATGCCCAGGATCCGGTCAAGATGGCGCACGCGATGCGACTAGCCGTCGAAGCAGGGCGCTTCGGCTACGAAGCGGGAAGAATCGAGAAGAAACAGTATGCAGTCGCGAGTAGTCCAACGAGTGGATTGATTCGATGACACGTTATTCACGTCAAACTCGATTTCAACCGATTGGAGAAGCAGGACAAGCACGCTTCGCAACAGCAAAGGTACTGATCATTGGGATGGGGGCACTCGGCACGGCATCGGCAGAACAACTCGTTCGCGCTGGTGTCGGCGTCGTCCGAATCGTCGACCGCGATTATGTCGAGTGGAGTAATCTACAACGGCAACAACTCTATACGGAGGATGATGCACGGCACAGCGTACCGAAGGCGATTGCTGCAAAAGCGCGACTTGAAGCGATTAATTCGACGGTGACGATCGAAGCACATGTATTAGATGTCGACCGGGCAGCGCTGACGTGGCTTCTCGATGATATCGATCTCATCATCGATGCGACGGACCATTTCGATATTCGTTTACTGATGAACGATATGGCATTGTTGCGCTCGATTCCGTGGATTTACGGCGGCTGCATCGGCAGTTACGGGATTACTTTCACTGTTCGCCCGGGAGAGACGCCGTGTCTGCATTGTCTGCTCGATCAATTACCACGTGATCAGGAGACGTGTGATACGGCGGGAATCATCGGTCCAGCTGTTCAGATGGTCGCCTCTCTACAAGTGACGGAAGCGTTGAAGTGGTTAAGTGGAAAGACGGACGCGTTGCGGACACGTCTGCTTGCCTTTGACGTGTGGTCGAATACATTCCAACAAATCAACGTCCAGTCACTGAAGCAAACAGAGTGCCCCTCGTGCGGCATCGAGCCGTCTTATCCTTATTTATCGAATCAAACGGTGCGTTTCACGGCACTGTGCGGTCGCGATGCCGTTCAAATCCGTGGAGACGGACAGCGAGATCTCGAACAATTAAAACAACGCCTCCAGCCGGTTGCGGCGATTTCCGCCCATAACCCATACTTGCTGGCGTTTACGACGGATGAGCATCGAATGGTCGCCTTTCGAGATGGTCGTGTCTTGATTCATGGCGAGGCGGATCTCGTTAAAGCAAAACGACTGTATCACGCCTATTTCGGATAAACGTTCATAAAACAGTAAAACTAATTTTAAAAATATATGTTTTAAATGTTTAAAAAACAGGTAAATAAGACTTCAGACATAAATCGGTCTACAGGTTTTGAACGTGAAGAGGAGTGATTCAGATGAAACAAGAATTCGATCCGATGAAGGATCAAGCACAGACGGAAGAAACACAGGCGGTTGTCCAGCAAGCCAACTGGAATCCGGACCGGTACCGGACGAACTTGAACCCATTCTATCTGTCACCTTGTAGTGTCGAACGTAGAGAAGATGTGCATCAGGATGCATCGAAGATTCTCGAAGTCGAGACGTCGTCGCCCCTCCAACAACTTTTTGAACACAATCAAGCAACGCATACATCCGAACCAACGGGCAAAAAATTTAAGACAGGCATCGTCGTCGGTGTCGGTGCGATCATCGGCGGATCAGTTTCTGTGATTCGTTCCGTCCAACGTTTTAGAAAGCAACGGACGAAGTAATACGCTCGTTGTGAAAGCGCAAAAAGCAGGAGGCATTCGCCTCCTGCTTTTTTTTTTACAACCTCTTCATTTCACAAAGAAAAGAAGGGATTTTCGTATGTATATTGTTTCTATTTTGATATTTCTAGATTTATCAGTTCGTTATGTTATCAAACGCGGTAGATTTACCGTTTACGTAAACATCGATGATTTCATGTTCAGGATCTAAAGTTAATTTATAGACATACTGCTTTGTCTTCTTATGAGTTTTAGATTCATTCAATTTAATCTTTAGCGTATCTCCTTGTGCTTCAAGATCAGAAGCGACTGCTTTCTTTGTGCGATAGATAATATAGGCGATATCGTCTTTCGTGTTGATCATTTGCAAAGTAGTGGCAGGATTTATTTTCGATTGGAGAGCGTTAGGTACTATTTTTAGCTCACTAAAACTGAGTTTAGAATCGTTTGCGTTACAGGCTGATAAAGTAGTACATAATACAGTCAACATTAATAATTTCTTCATATTTTTGCTCCTTCGATTCGAGTGGAAATGTATACCTTATATATTAGCAGTTTTTTGAAGTTCCAAGTCATCAAAAGGTATAAGGTCAACGGAAATTGACTTGATGTTAAAAATAAAGTAGTTTTTTGATCAAAAAAATTCTAATTTTTTTGTTTAAATGTATGGTAGTGTCGCTGTGTGTTAGGATAACTCCTCCTTTTTGTGTTCCAAACAGATGTTCGTCGCAGAACGAACGCTCGCATGCTACACTTAAGCTACTATATTTAAAAAGTGAGTGTGATGAAGATGAAATGGATACATACTGCCGATTGGCATCTCGGTAAAATCGTTCATGGCGAGTCGATGCTCGGGAACCAACGGGCGGTCCTGAGCGAGTTTTTGACACTCGTCGATCGCGAACAACCGGATGCAATCGTCATTGCGGGTGACTTATACGACCGTGCCGTCCCGCCGACAGAAGCCGTTGAACTACTCGATGAGACGCTCGCTGCTCTGATTCTTGATCGGGACATACCGGTCATTGCGATCAGCGGAAATCATGATTCAGCCGAACGGTTAAGTTTCGGAACGACGTTACTTCAACGGGCGGGTCTACACCTTGTTGGAAAATTGACGCCGGTCATCAAGCCGGTCGCGATCAAGGGAGTATCATTTTACCCGGTGCCGTTCGCTGATCCTGCGACCGTCCGGTATGTGCACAATGATGAAACGATTAAGACGCATGATGACGCAATGCGGACGATCCTTGCCGGATGTGTCCCAGACGGACCGAGTGTTCTCGTCGGTCATGCCTTTGTCATCGGTGGACTCGAGACAGATTCGGAGCGGCAATTATCCGTCGGAACAGCAGGGCAAGTTAGTGCGAGCCAGTTTGCACCGTTTACCTATACAGCACTCGGTCATTTGCACAACCCGCTTGCAATTCAATCCGAGACGGTCCGATACAGCGGATCGCTCTTGAAATATTCGTTTTCAGAAGCACATCACGTCAAAGGCGTCGATGTGTTGACGTTGAACGATACTGGTACGTTCGATCGTCGATTCGAACCGCTTGCACCAAAACGTGATTTGCGAGAACTGACTGGTAGTCTCGATGAATTGACGGATCCTGCGTTCGTCGCGACGCAAGTCACGGATGATTATTTAAAAATCAACCTGACGGACGGCGAAGCCTTGATGGATCCGATGGGCAAGCTGAAAAAAATCTATCCGAACATCCTGCACCTCGAGCGAATCGGATTCGTCCGCGAGAGTACGCGGGCGGTCAAAGCATCGCGTGAGCAGGTCAAGGATGCTTCTGTTGCGGATCTGTTCAGTGAATTTTATGAAGCAGTTCGTGAGAAGAAGCCGACGGAAGCGATGCGAGCCGTCTTGAAGGAGGAAGCGACATGCGCCCAGAACGACTGACATTACGCGCCTTTGGTCCGTTTGCTGGTGAAGAGACGATTGATTTCACGGCACTTGCTGGACGGACGATGTTCGTCATTTCCGGAAATACAGGGGCTGGGAAAACGACGATTTTTGATGCATTGACGTTCGCCCTGTATGGCGAAACGTCCGGTGGCGAACGGGAAATGAGCGAACTGCGAAGTCATTTTGCCGTGCCCGAGCAAAAGACGGAAGTTGAACTGGAGTTTACGCTGAAAGGAGAACGGTACCGGATCATCCGCCAACCGAGTCAACCGCATCCAGTCAATAAAACCGGTTACTCGCATGAAGCCGAGCTCGCTCGGTTCGACGGAACGACATGGAAGCCGCTTGCGGTCAAGATTCCGGAAATCAAGCAGCGCGTTCAAGAATTGATCCAGCTCGACCATAAACAGTTTTCACAAATTCTCCTGCTGCCGCAAAATAAGTTCCGGGAACTGTTGATGGCAGAGTCAAAAGATAAATTGCAGATTCTCAAACAACTGTTCAAGACGGAACATTATGGTGAGTTCCAACAACGCTTGCACCGACAAGCGCTCGATCTTGCGGCACGCATCAAGGAAACGAAGACGAAACAATGGACCAAGCTTGAGGAGTTACCCCTGCAAGCAAACTGGAGTGAATTAACGGAAGCGGACATCCGGTTACGAATGGAAGCGTTGACGACGGAACGGGATGAGTGGTTGACAGCGGCTCATGAAGCGGAGCAACAAACACGTACGATCGTCGAGAGCAAAACGACACAGTTGCAACAGGGCGAACAACTCGAAGCAGCTTTCCAAGAGCAAGAGCAACTTCAACGGACGGAGCAGTTGTTGCTTGAACGATCATCCGACATTAAGCGGATGCAAGAAGAAGCAATGGCTGCCGAACGTGCTCAAATCGTCGCACCATTTTTTGATCAATGGCAACAAGATCAAGAACAGCTAACACGACTTAAACGGCAACAGCAAGAAACCGAACAGCACGTCACGCGCTTGACAGAGCGGCAAGGCACCGTTCAAGACAAAGTAAATCGATTACTGGCGGAAGAACCGCAGATTGAACAACTGAGTCGTCGTCTTGAGAAAATTCAAGAAGAATGCGAACGGTTGGAAGCGGAGACCCTCTTACGGCAACAACAGCAACAACTGACAGAACGCTTAAAGCAACTTGATCCGGAACCGTTCAGGAAACAACTCGAACAAACGCGGACGGAGCGAAAGACCGTTCAGGAACAGCTACGACCATTGCAGAACGTCGGAGCAGAACGCTTACAGGCGCAAGAACGACGCTTCACCCTGCAACAGTTGGCGGCGAAGTTCGCAGAGTATGACAAGTTGGAAGCAGAGCGACAACAGTTGATCGTCCGCGGTACAAGCGTCCGGGATCAAAAAGAGGCGGCAGCGCGTGCGTATGAAGTAGCTCGTAAAAGTGAACGGGAACAACTGGCTGCTGAACTTGCCAAGGGATTGACGGACGGGCTGGCTTGTCCTGTCTGTGGCAGTACGTCGCATCCGCAACATGCTGTCGCCGTCGCACAGGAACTATCGGTCGATGTAGCACAACAGCGGTTCTTAGAAGCACAACAAGCGCATCAAGAGTTACAAGCCTCTTACCGGACGGTTGCAGAGCGTCTACAACAACTGACGATCGAGATTCAAAAAACTAGTGAAAACGAGTCAACTCATGCGGAAGTTTTAGCACAGCTTCGGGAAGTCGAACAGACGGAAGTCCGATTAGCGTCAGCACAGACGGAAAAAGAACGTCTTGAAACATGTCTTCAACAACTCGAACAATCGCTAGAGCAACTACAGTTGAAGATTGATAGGGTGGTAAAAGACCAAACTGTCATCGAATCGGAATTGGCACACTTGACTGGTCGCCTGAGTCAATCTGGAGAATTCGTAAAATCGTTATCAGCACTTCGTGAAGAACAACAACAGGCAGAAACACGCATCGAGCAGTTCGAGCAAGATAAACAGCGCCAGTTACGCGAAAAGGAACAGCTCGATCGTGACTTAGCGGAACACCAAGGACGATTGCGTCAATTGATTGAAGCTCTTTCGGAACAGCGCGACCGTCTGACGAAGCGCGAAAACGAATTACAAGCAGTCTTGTCAGAAGAAGCGTTTCCGACGATCGAAGCCTTCCGCGATGCGAGACGGTCACGCGAAGACATTCGTCTACTCCATGAACGGCTGGAACAAGACCGCCTAGAGCGGCAGGAATTGAAGCTGAAACAGGAACAAGCTCGCTTGAAGACGGAAGGTCAAGTGCGTCCGGATCTTGAACTGTTGCGGATGGACTTGAAGACGGCGTCGCTCGAACTGACGGAGCGGACCGATCGACGTGTCGGGCTCGAGAAGGAACGCGCACACATCGATCAATTGATCGCGGCTTGGGAGAACTTGCAACGCCAGATTGAGGACGAGGATGCGAGATATGGGGTCATCGGTGAACTCGCTCGCGTCGGTGTCGGCGAGAACGCACAACGGATGACGTTCGAAACGTACGTTCAGACGGCTTACTTCGATGAAATATTGTTCGCCGCAAACCGACACCTGCATGAGATGACATCGGGTCGTTTTCAGCTCGAGCGAAAAACGGAGGCAGGAAAAGGACTCAAAAAATACGGACTTGATTTAAATGTCTTTGACGCTTACACGTCGCAAACACGTCACGTCAAGACGTTGTCCGGTGGAGAAAGCTTCAAGGCGTCCCTTGCACTTGCGCTTGGACTATCGGAAGTCGTGCAAGAAGCAAGTGGAGGCGTGTCGCTTGAGACGATGTTTATCGATGAAGGATTTGGAACACTTGATCCGGAATCGCTCGAACAAGCGATCGAGACGTTGCTTTCAATTCAAGCGAGCGGCCGTATGGTCGGGATCATCAGTCATGTGCAGGAGCTGAAGTCACGTGTTGACGCGAAAATCGAAGTCAAGCAAGGAAAAACGGGGTCGACGATAGCATTAGTCGTCGAGTAAGGAGATCAGAACGATGGAAACACGAAACATGGTCACGAAATCACAAATCAAAGAAGCGTTACGCGAATTAGGTGTGACGTCCGGTATGAAGCTGTTCGTCCATACGTCACTCAAACAAATTGGCTGGATTCCTGGTGGGGTACAAGCATTGATCGAGGCACTACAGGAAGTGGTCACAACTGAAGGGTTGATCATGATGCCGGCGCAAAGTACGGATAATTCAGATCCGAAGAACTGGAGCCAACCGGCTGTACCTGAAGAATGGTGGGAAACGATCCGTCGGGAGATGCCGGCATATGACCCGGCAAAAACGGTCACACGTGGTATCGGTCGCGTACCGGAAGTCTTCCGGACATATCCGGGTGTCGTCCGAAGTGAGCATCCGATGTGGTCGGTGACCGCATGGGGGAAAGATGCGGCGACATTCGTTGCCGATCATACACTAGAAAATGGCTTCGGTCCGGGTTCACCGATTGAACGCTTCATCGAGGCCGACGGTCAAATCCTGCATATCGGTTCGCCTTGGGATACGACGACCGTCTGGCATTATGCGGAATACGGGTTAAATCGTCCGGACGTCGAGGATGGTTGTAAAGTCAAAGAAGGAACGACGGAACGGTTCATTCATTACCGACACCGTCAAGTCGATAGTGATGCTTTCGGTCCGATCGGCGAAGCGCTCGAAGGGGCGGACTTCGTGACATCCGGTCTGATCGGACGTGCGAAATCATACCGCATCGATGCCAAAGCCTCGATCCCAGTCGTCATGTTGCAATTAAAAGCGCTCGATCAATGGTTATTTTGAAACTTTTTCGGGAAGCTTTCGTAATACAAAGCAGAATCATAAAAAGGAGTGAATGCAATGGCTTCACGTTTTAAAGTTAACCCGGCATTGCGTCGTGGCTTCGATACGGCACGTGTCGGAGAACGACCGATGACGAAAAGCGGGACGATGAGTAAGATTTTCTTACTGCTCGCTCTCGTCACGGCAGCAGCAGGTGGAAGTTGGTTCTTCCTCGCAGAAAACCAAGGATTGTTGTTCCCAGCCTTGATTGGTGGACTGGTCATCGGTCTAATTCTTGCCTTGGTCATCACATTCAAACCGGCGACGGCACCGGTTCTTTCACCGGTCTATGCGATCGTTGAAGGGGTGGCAGTCGGAGCGTTATCGCTCATGTTCGAAAGCATGTATCCAGGAATCGTCGGGAAGGCAGTCGTTGCGACATTCGTCGTTGCATTTGCGATGTGGTTCGTCTACTCGACAGGCATGATAAAAGTGACGCAACGTTTCCGTTCTGCGGTAACAGCAGCGATTCTCTCGATCTTCGTCTTGTATGCAGTCAACTTGATTCTCTCGTTATTTGGTGTCGACCTCCCATTCATGACAGGTAGCTCACCGCTTGCGATTGGTATTCAGTTCGTCATCGTCATCGTGGCATCCCTGTCACTCGTGATGGACTTCGATTTTATCTCGCAACAAGTTCGTGCGGGTGCTCCGAAATCGATGGAGTGGGTTGCAGCATTCGGATTGATCGTGACGATCATCTGGCTCTATATCGAATTACTCGATCTCTTATATCGCCTCGCGGCGCGGGATTAACAGCAACAGACGACGGATTCTCCGTCGTCTGTTTTTTGTCGCAAGCAGGGATAAATGTGTGAAATGAGAATTAATAGAATGGTGAAATAAGAAGGAGGATCTCGTATGAAAGAACGTATCGTTATTGGAGCCGGACCGTACTACAACAATCCCGGCTGGTATCATACACAGGAAGATGGGTTGAATCTGCTCAATCGGTCCGATTGGGAACGGTTGTGTTCGAACGACACGTTGCAAGCAATTCTTGCCGAACACGTCTGGGAGCACTTAACGTTTGAAGAAGGGATTGACGCGGCACGTCATTGTTATACATATCTTGCGCCAGGGGGATACGTCCGTTGTGCAGTGCCGGACGGTAATTTTCGAGATGAGGCATACCAAGCAATCGTTCAAGTCGGTGGCCCCGGTCCTGCTGACCATCCAGCGGCGAGTCATAAAATCGTCTATACATATGAAACGTTACAGCAAGTATTTAAAGAAGCTGGATTTCAAGTGCGCCTTCTAGAATATTTCGATCAGAACGGATTGTTTCATCAAGCAGATTGGAACGGAGATGACGGCATCATTTTCCGCTCGAAACGATACGATCCCCGAAATGCAGAACAGATGAAATTTCCTTCGTTGATACTTGATGCACATAAATGAATACATAGTTGGAAAAGACCATCTGAACTTCACTGTCAGATGGTCTTTTTAATCATAATCCGTGCTCGCTTTTTAGTTGATCGACATACTGTTTCGCTTCGAGTAAAGAGAAACCGAGTGATTCCCGAACCCGTTTGACAGCCTCGACCATTTTGCCTTCTTTAAGCAACTGAACTAGTTCGACTTGTAACGCTGCCTCTTCTAAAGACACCTCATTTAAACCGAGGTGTTCCTCGATGCGTTGTAATTTCTTTAGAATCGTTTGTTGACGGCGTTTCGCTTCGTCCGCTTTTTGTGATAAGGACATCCAGATAAAGAATAAAGCAATTAATGATGCGAACATGATGACAGAATCCATAGGGAACACCTTCCTTTGTTCCACCGTACCATAGGAGATGAATCATAACAAATAGTGGAAAATGAGGTGGAAATTGATTATGCTGATATAGTGGAAAATAAAGGTTAATATGGAAGGGAGATTAATCTAGTGGACAATGTGTTAGTGACATTTTTGCCATTCTTGATTCAAGTTGGACTGCTCATGGTGCTGTTCTTCTTCGGAACGTTCGGTTTGTTCTTCTTCGTCAAACGAAGTTCATATCACAATAGCCGGTATTACCGACTGACACGCGAGCCGTTTTTACGGATTGTTCGTGATAAAGGAAAATGGGGCGAGTACTTGACGACGCGTCAACTCGATCAAGTGTCCGGATACGGCACGTATGTCTTTAATACATACTTACCACGTGCACGCGGTGAGGGTACGACAGAAATCGATGTGACGTTCATTCATGAAAGTGGCATCTATGTACTCGAATCGAAAAACTACAGCGGCTGGATTTTTGGACGCGAGCAGGACCGTCAGTGGACGCAGCAGTTCCAGAATCGCTTCAAACAACGGTTTTATAATCCGATCAAACAAAATGAAGGGCATCTCAAAAGCATGCAACGCTTCTTAGAAGGAACGGATCCTGGACTCTTTCACTCCTTGATCGTTTTCAGCGAACGCTGTGAACTCAAAAAAATCACGGTCGATTCAGCGCATGTCCGTGTCTTGAAACGAAACGTCTTACGTAAGACGATCGAGCAACTCGCGACAGAAAAGCCGTTGACACCGAGTCAAGTCGATACGATTGCAGGAAAACTCGGTGTTCATTCACAAGTCGATCGTGCCACCCAACAAGCGCATATCGATAGGATTCGTCAACGACAGGCAAAATGAGACCGTTGACGAGCTCATTCTCCTTCAGGTATAGTTAATAAATAATAAGTAGTGCAACTATATGGAGATGATGGGATGAAAGAATCGGAATGGTCGCTTGGAATGCAATTATCCCGTAGTTATTATGCGTTCAAACGTGCTGCTGCTAAACGGATGGAAGCGTTCGGTCTGACACCAGAGCAGTTTTCTGTCCTGAGCGAACTCGCTAAACAAGATGGTGTTTCGCAAAAGCAGCTGGCACTCGTGACAGAACGTGATCAAACGACGATCGGTAAGATTCTCGATAAGCTCGGTAAAAAAGAACTAATCGTTCGGACGCCGGACCCCCGGGACCGACGAGCGGTTCTGCTCTTGATGACACGAGAAGGACGCGACATCGTCGATCGCCTCGGGCCAGAGCTCGATCAGCTACAACTCGAAGCGTTCCGTGGACTATCGCGAGAGCAAATCGAGCAATTAAAAGAAACACTTGAGACCATTCACCGGAATGTGACGTGAATGGTTTTCCTTCGGGCATATAGTTGCACGTGATATTATAAGTAATGCATATAAAAAGGAGATAGAAACATGAAAGCATGGAAAGATGTCTGGTCAATGACACAAACGAAAGTCGGACTCGTCTTCGCGATCGTCGTACCGCTCTTGTTCCTCGTTGTCTGGATGACGGGTTACCAAGGAACGACAGAACGTCTTGATCAATTAAATGTTGGGGTCGTCGCAGAAGCGAATGATCCGTTCATCCAGTCGTTGCAACAAGCACCATTCACGGTTCAGACGGTTGCAACAGAAACAAAAGGGTTGCAAGCACTTGATGCGAATCAAGTCGATCTCGTCTTACAAAAAGATGATGCAACGCATCGATTGACAGCACACGTCAGTCAGACGAATGCGGAATTCGCAAATGCAATCCTCGAGAGAGCAACGGAAACGATCAGCAAACAGTTGAATGGAAAGCCGACGTTCACGACGTCAATCGTTACGGAACATGCCGTCTCTGATTTTGCTTTATCAATGCTTCCGCTCGTTCTCGGTTTTGTCATTTACATCGCGACGATGACGATGGGGATACAATTCAATCTCGTCAGTACGATTTTAAAGAGTCGTCACACAAAATGGGATCTTTTCTGGAGTCGACAACTACTGCACGGCATCGTCTTACTTGTCGTACCATTGCTCCTCGTCTCGATGGCGCATCTACTGACAGATATCAATACACCATTCATCAAATTGTGGGCGTTCGAGCTCCTCGTCGTTGCGACCTGTATCGCCGTCACACAGATGAACTTTGCCTTGTTTGGTCCGATTGCTCCACTCGTTAATGTCGCATTGATCCCGTTCCAGTTAATGACCGCAGGGAACATTGTTCCAGCGAAGATGCTGGCACCATTTTATCAATCGCTCGGAACGTTCCTGCCTGTTCCAAATGCCGTCTCTGGTTTCGGTCGATTACTATTCATGGATGGATCAGTCGAGACGCAAGTCCTTCATCTATCCTTACTTTTTGTTGGTAGTTTCTTGGTGACGTGTCTCATTACAGTCTGGAAAAGAGAGGGCGTTAGGCAGCAAGCCATGGCTTGAAAAATAAAAAGATAAGTAAGAATCGGACATGTTTGAGCCCAGCTCAGACATGTTTTTGTTGTCAAATGATACAAAATAGGATATTTTTAGTATATCGGTAGCCGATATAACGGATGGTGTAATAAGGGGTGTGAAAATGTCACGTGCGGATCAAGCGACAGCATTAACAGAAGCTGTCTATTATATTTTGCTTTCGCTCCAACAACCGCGCCATGGTTATGGAATCATGCAATTCGTACAAGAGTTGAGTAACGACCGTGTGAAATTAGCAGCCGGTACCTTATATGGAGCACTCAGTAGCTTAGTGGATAAAGGATGGATTGAAGCCACTGATCAAGAAGCAGGTCGAAAGAAAGAGTACATCATGACGAATCAGGGACGAGATCGATTAATGCTAGAGCTGAATCGATTAAAAGAACTCGTACGACATGGCCAAGAAATGATGGGAGTGGAGCAAAGTGAGCAGTAAAACCGTCTATCGCTTTTATGCTGATTATGCAAAAGAAGAAGTGTGGTTAAATGAGATGGCAAACAAAGGCTGGTACTTACAGCAATTTCGATTCGGACGTTATGTATTCGTTGAAGGCGAACCTAGCATGTATACTTATCGAATCGAATTATTAGAAAACATGCCAAACCATTCGAAGTCGCAGGATTACTTTGAGTTTTTAGAAGAAATGGACATTGAAGTCGTCGATACATCATTCCGCTGGGTCTTCTTAAGAAAACGGACCTCGGATGAACCATTTCATTTGTACTCTGACTTTGAGTCACAGATCCATCACGAGCATCGGATTTTACAGCTCTATAAAGTCGTTCTTTTTGTTAATATCATCGCAGTACTTATTAACTTGTTTAATCCGATTACAGATACGATGATTTGGTTCAATCTTGCAATCGTGACGGGTCTATCATTCGTGATGCAACGCCATGAACGTAAAATTCAAACGTTACGTGGACTGCGTACTATTGCAGAACAAGATTAAATTCATACAAGTCGATCTCTCAATCCCTCACGTTGCTAAAATGAACGTAAGGGATTTTTTTTTGACGTATTCAGAATTCAAAATGAAAGTTTTTAAAGTGGGTCAATCCGTCTAACAGTCTTGTAAGAATGACATCATGTGCTGATTTAACAGTGTATAACTAGAGAGAAGGCATTATACCAATCAAAGAGTCGGGAGTAATGAATAGAATGGATAAGCTTATCCGAAATAAGTGGATATATTTTAGTCTAGTATGTCTTGTATGTGGAAGTATTCTTTTAGCGACCTGGATGAAAGTGCAAAAGGATCGCGCAACCGCAAATATTCTACCGCGTTCTTCGATTACTGCGATCGATTTCAGTCCTCAACAAGATACCGTGATGTTAATTTACCCAGGACAGGTGCAAGGAAAAACGAATGATCCCGAACTTGCCTATAGTTCAATTGTTTCTATCAATATGAAAGGAAAGGTACTAAGTGAACGACAAATCCATGACCCTCGATTTACGAACCTGACGCTTGTACAAAAGCTGAGTACGCCGAATGTGTTGTATGCTTCAGTACAAGGTTATCCAAATCATTTTTATACATTCGATTTTACGAAGCGACGGTTTGTTCAACATGATGTGACGTATTTCAAGCACGATCCCATGTTGGAATCGATCAAACACTTTGGAACGGATACATGGTTCAAAACGCTGAATTCATACAAAACCGGTTCACCAAAGTCATCTCAAGGAACAGGATTTTCACATACCTTTTCTAATTTTGATACAAAAGAGAACTACGAGACGCCTGCGCGATTCGAACCAGGCAATTCGATGATGATTGAATTAGAGCATCATTTAGCTTATGCCAGTATTGGAAGCGACGATGAACAAGAAGAAAAAGCAGCGATGATTTTTTTGGATAAACGGACTGAAAAACCGATCGTATACCGTAAGAAGGAAGAACCTTATGCATATTCAGCCCTTTATGGTAAGGACGACACGGCATACTTCGCTAGTACGGATGGTTGGATGATTCGGATCAATGGGAAAGGTGAACAAACCGAGCAATACTATTCGTTTCTTCAGGATTCGAATTATGATGTTACGGATCCGATTCGAATGATCAATGAAAAACAAGGTGTTCAAGTCGTTCAACAATTCTCACGGAATAACCTAGATGCGGATCATCAAATTCTAGTTAAATGGACGTTTGGGCAACCGTTTTCGGTCAAGGAAATCAAACCGAAGTTTTGGAAAGCCGATAAATGGTACGAGTACGTTTACATTCATCCCGAGACGAAAAAATCATATTTCATCGAATTTGATCCTGAAAAACCGGATAAAGGGAAACTACTCATCACGAACCAGAAGTATGAATTGCTTCATGAAATACCGGTTGAAGGGCCGATCGGAATCGACTTCGTGATCGAATGAGGGAACGGGAGGAAGATGCTTTGAATCGTATTGAGCGAATTGAATTTGAGTTTGCAGAAAACGAGGGAGAACGACTTCCACTTTTCAAATATACTGAGCAACAGCAGTTAGATTGGGCTTCTTTACAAGATGATGAAGCGCGTGAAGGGACCTTTCACGTAAGCATGCGGATTAGTGGTGAGGAGATTTCCTGGTCATATGACATGCGAGAACGGGATGAAGCAACCCAAGCAGATCGGTTTAGTATTTTCGTGCAGCGCTGGAAAAATATCTGGGAATGGTATCAGCAATGTCACTTAATGAGTGGAAACGCATTTGGAATTCATCAAACTTTAGCAGACTCCGTCAGGACCTCTGCCAAGTCAGTAGAACACTTGGAACGGGCTTTGAACGAGCTTGCTGGTTACGATGCGGAAGGACTACTCTTTTATTTCGGTCCCGGACCGTGGAACGACTTTCAAAAGGCGGATGATGAACTGGATATGTTTCTTGAGTTCGATGAGATCAATACAAAAGAGAAAATGCGTATGGACGGGTTGTATTTTGATCACGATAGCCAACGCTGGATCGATATTCCAGCGTCGTTACCCGTCATTGGTGAGACGATGTTCATGATGTATCGCCAATTATATGAATAATCGATTTTATCGAAAAAGCTCACGTCTCGGAGATTGAGACGTGAGCTTTTGTATTAGAACAACTCGTTGATCGGTGTGTCACCTTCGAGTAGTGTGACGACTTGTTTCGATGCTTTATCATGACCGATCGCAGCTAAAATGACACGGGCGACATCCTCACGTGGAATTTTTTTAGTCGCTTGCTCGGACGGATCCGTCGTGACGTTTCCTGTTCCCGCTTCATCCGACAGTCCGCCCGGACGAAGAATCGTATAGTTGAGTGATGATTCCTTCAGGACACGATCCGCATAACGTTTCGCGATGTAATACGGCTTCATGCTGTCGGACCATGTTTCTGGCGAATCGGCATTTAAAGCACTGACCATGATGAACTGTTTCGCATGGATTGCTTCCGCTGCTTCAACGGCTTTGACGGCACCGTCGAAATCAATCAGCATCGTTTTGTCCGCTCCTGTATGACCACCTGATCCTGCGGTAAAGATAACGACATCTGATCCTTGTAATGCTTCCGTGATTGTTGTGACATCGTCTTCAAGATCAAGATGGACCGGGGTATGACCGAGTTTCTCAAAATCACTGAATTGGTCCTTGGAACGTAATCCTACTTTGACATCGTGCTCCGAATCCTGCAGTAAGCGAGCAGCGTGACGACCTACTTTACCATTTGCACCAATGATAAAAATCTGACTCATGTTCCATTCCTCCATTTCACGATTTGATGATTCTGTTTCAGTATGGAAAAGACGAGGGGATTCTGTAAAGAGAGACGACTTATGGAACTGTAACCGTCATCAAAAAATCTTTTTAACACTTTTATGCATAAAATCGTCAAATTATCTTGAAATCACGTGTAAGTGTGGTAGGATAATGACTATTACCCACACCGAAAATCGTTTAGGTTAAATTGTGGAAATATTCGGTGAATGGGCAACGACGAAACAGAAAGGAGAGATACGATGAGAAAGAAACCATGGCTATTAGCTGGACTTGTCCTGACAGGCGTTGCCGCTTGGATGATCTGGAATCAACAGACGAATGCCGAAGCACATGACATCTTCGAAGACCAAAAACTGGTTGTCGGAACGACGGGGGATTATAAACCCTTTACATACTGGAACGAGGAACGGAATCGTTATCAAGGCTTTGATATTGAAGTCATCCAAGCGTTTGCTAAAGCAGCGGATCTTGACGTGACGTTCGTCAAGACAACATGGCCGACGTTATCGGAAGATACGAAGTCAGGTAAGTTTGATATCGCTGTCGGTGGGATTACAAAGAAAGTCGAACGCGAGGTCGTCGGAGACTTTACGTCGTCGTATTTCTCCTTTCAAAAAGCACCGCTCGTAAAGAAGGAAGATGTCAAACGCTTGAATTCGCTTGATGCAATCAATGATCCATCCGTCAAAATCGGTGTCAATCCGGGTGGGACGAACGAGGCGTTCGTGAAGAAGCATTTTCCGAAGGCGAATGTGACCGTCTTTGAGAATAATTTAGACATTCCAAAAGCCGTCCAAAGCGGTCAAGTCGACGTCATGGTAACAGACGACATCGAAGCGTTGCATTACGCAACAGAACTGAATCTTGCGGTTCCCAAACTCACTGAAGCATGGGAAGCAGCCGAGATGGCGTATTTGATGAAACCAGGACAAAAGCAGCTTGGAGACGTCTTCCGGGTCTGGATTGAAAGTGCGGAAGGACAAGAGCAGGTGCAACAACTGAAGGAAAAATGGAACATCGTCTCGACGCGTGAGACGGTCGGAGCGAAAGGAGCGGGAGCACATGAGTAAATGGGGATGGATCGTCGTCGGAGGTGGCGTCTTGTTTGCCAGCTTACTAACACTTTGGCAAACGGAGCAACCACGACGTGTACAAGCAAAGAACGTCTTTGCGACGAAAAAAATCGTCGTCGGAACGACCGGCGATTATAAACCATTCACCTACTTGAACCGGAAGACGAACGAGTACGAAGGATTCGATATCGAAGTGGTCCGTTCTTTCGCGAAGACGACCGGCATCGATGTGGAGTTCGTCCCGACGACATGGCCGACGCTGTCTGCTGATCTCGCTAGCGGGAAATTCGATATGGTCGTCGGGGGAGTGACGAAAAACATCGAGCGCGAGATCATTGGCGACTTCACATCAAGTTACCTGTCATTCCAAAAGACACCGCTCGTCCGTAAAGAAGATGCCGGACGCCTCGCTTCGATTGAACAGATCAATCGACCGGACGTGACGATTGGTCTAAATCCAGGCGGAACGAATGAACAATTCGTCCGCAAGACGTTTACGAAGGCGAACATCGTCATGTATGAGCAAAACCTCGACATCCCGCATGCTGTTGCCTCAGGCGAAGTTGATGTCATGATCACTGATACGGTCGAGGCGATTCATTATGAAGCACTCGATCAACGACTCGCGGCACCAAGAATTCAAGAAAAGTGGATTCCGGCGGAGAAAAGCTACCTCGTCCGGGAGTCAGAAGGGGACGTCGTCGATGTCTTTAACCTCTGGATGCAATCGCACGAAGGACAGGAAGAGATGGAGCAATTAAAAGAGAAATGGCAAGTGGCGTCATAAGTGGATCGTGTCTCCTGATAGCAGGAGGCATGATTTTTTAATGACAGGAATCTGATGGGAAAAGTCGAACAAGTAACATAGAAGCAAATCAGGAGGAATCGATATGTTGAAAAAGGGAACATCGAAACAATGGCTCATCATGACTGTTCTTCTAGGCTGTGTCACTTACGCATGGATCGTCATCGGAGAGTCATGGATTAATTCTACGTTGTTATTTGGAGGGGCGCTTATATTTACAAGTGGTGCAGTGCTCTCGTTTAGTCTCGCGTTGGCACGAGTCGTTCGATTAAAAGGAATCGGATTAACGATGATGCTGGTGTCGATCGTCACAACGCTCGTGGTATCTGCCAGCGTCTTGTATGGTGTGTATCAGATTGTTGCGTAATAGTTATAGAGTGAATCAAGGCACCGAATCAGGTGTCTTTTTTTTTAATTCGAGAACAGAAAAAACGGGAAAATCTTGGACATGACTTGGAATTCAGAGAAAGAAGGAATGAAGATGATTCATGTCGTGAACTTGACGAAGACGTACGATGGAAAGGATGTCGTCAAAGGTATCTCGTTTGACGTGCAAGCAGGGGAGATTTTCGCCTTTCTTGGACCGAACGGTGCCGGGAAATCGACGACTGTTCAGATGCTGACGACGCTGATTAAACTGAGAATACCGATTAGGACGAGCAGGAAACAATTGAATCCATTCATATTTCATCTCTCCTTTCTTTCGTTAAATTGTTTAGACGTTCGGGAAATCACGATTATCATGAATAATATGTGACTTCAGAATAAAAATACAGTGAATAAAAAAAACTCCTCTCATTGTGTCATGAGAGGAGTAGCAACAGTTTTATTTTTCGATTTTCGGTACTTTTACGATGTAGTAGATCGTACTTAAAATCAAAAAGGCGATTCCGATTAAGATTGAGACGCGTGTCTCGTCATTAAACAGCATGCCGACGAGTACTGTGATCAGCGCGACGATCGATAAATAGTTCGTCACCGGCGCACCTGGCATCTTGAACGGATGCGAGGCTGTCCGTTCACTTTCGAGTTTTCGGTAACGGATATGACTGATTAATATCGCGAACCACGGCACCATCCCTGGTAGTACCGAAGCGCTGTAGACATAAACGAAGATGTTCGTATCCTTTCCGAGAACGTGCGGGAGAATGATATCGAGAATGACACCAAAGAAAATCCCGATTGAAATGGCTAGAACTGTATAGAGTGGAATCCCACGTTTATTGACCTTTAAGAAGAAAGACGGCATTTGCCCTTTTTCCGCTAATGCATAGATCATCCGACTGGCGCTGAAGATTCCTGAGTTACAACCGGATAAAGCGGCCGTGATGACGACGAAGTTAATGATGCCGGCAGCGATCGTCACACCGACCTTGGCGAATGTCGCAACGAACGGACTGCCAAGATCGGATAATTCGTTCCACGGATACACCGTGACGATGATAAAGATGGATCCGACGTAGAAAATCAAAATTCGCCAGACGACACCATTGATCGCCTTCGTGATGTTTTTTTCTGGATCTTTTGTTTCTCCAGCTGTTACGCCGATCAACTCAACACCGATGTAAGAGGCGAAGACGATCGAGAGGGCAAAGAAGAAGCCGGTGAAACCATTCGTGAAAAATCCACCGTTCGCCCAAAGATTCGAGAAGCCGACCGGGTTTCCATCATTCCCTAGACCAAAGAAGATGATTCCGAAGCCAGCGACGATCATTAGAAGAATCGTTATTACCTTGATTGAGGCGAACCAGAACTCGAGTTCACCGAACATCTTGACGGAAGCGAGGTTCGCGAGCGTCAAGAGAATGATAACGATGACCCCTGGAATCCAAGTCGGTAGTTCCGGCCACCAGAAGCGTAAATATGTCCCGACAGCGATGACTTCACTCATTCCGACGACGACCCAGTTGAAGATGTTGCTGCTTGCTGTTAAAAAACCAGCAGCTGGATGGATATAATCGTTTGCGAACTTTGCGTACGAACCACTGTGCGGATGGGTGTAGACCATCTCACCAAGTGCCCGCATGATGAAAAAGATAAAGACTCCTGCTAGCATGTACGCGAGTAAGACGGATGGTCCCGTCCAAGCAATTGTACTCGATGCTCCAAGAAAAAGACCGACCCCGATCGTTCCTCCGAGTGCAATCATTTGTACCTGTCGTGCTGTTAAATCTCGTTTCAAATTCGAACTCATCGTTTCCCCCAAAAAAAATCTGTGACGTCATAATGTTCAGACAACTTGTCGTAAGAACTATAAAGCTGAGTATACTATCCTCGGATAGGGCTCGGCTAGTCTTTTTGAAAATTTGAAATAGAGTTTTCAATAATCAGATATTCATGAAACAAACATGTAACAGCTTTCATTCGCCCATTAGTAGAGTGTCAAGTTGTTGACCTAGTCTTCCAAAATACAGATGCTCAGCAGTTGCTAAGACGATCAAATCATTACGCATTGTAAGGTCACCTGACAGGGAATTTCCTTGTTCGGTCATGAAACGAATCGAACGAATGCTCTTAAAACGTGTTCCGTTTCGTTCAAGTAACTGTACATCATCAGAGTATGCGGCAAGTAGATGGTCATCGTACCGAGCAAACTGAGAAAAGGCGATCGTAGGAGCCTCACAAACGAGATCATCCTCTTGATTAATACGGACGAAACGATAATCGGAGTAGTAGAAGAACCAGACTTCTGTTGATGAGCAGACATTCAGAGCATAACAATCATCAATCGGATATTGCCGATTCTTATACTGCACTTCACCTGTATCGTCAAAAGCGACCAGACCGAAAGCACCATTTGAACTCGTGACGGCATCGGCATAGACACCTTCATCAAAATAACTGACCCAAATCCAACCTTGTTCGTCGATTTGCATATTTTGAATCCCGTCGTCTAAACAAAAGCTATTCAGTAACTGACCTTGAGGATCGTAGATAAAGGCATTCGGCAACCATGTGCCGTCGATATCATCATCACAACGAGAAGCGACGAGTAACAGTCGTCCGTCTGGAAAACGATCAACGAGGGAAAAGTCGATGTCGTTTCTTTCGACGATCGTCGTCTTTCGCCAATCATCCTTCAGTTGATGAATGGAGAGGATCTGTGTTTCACGAAATTCATCGATCGATTCTTCAACGATTAAAATATGTCCGTCGACAGTGATGCCAGTCGCGACCGGGCTTCCAGAACGATGGGATGCAGTCAAACGACGTAGCGGGAAATGGGCGAGCGGGTATGTGAGCATGGCAGGACCTCCTATGTGTTGTAAAAAAACAGTCCGTCGACAGACAGACTGCTTGATAAGTTAAACCGACCGTTGACGGCGTTTATAGAAGAAATAGACGATGATTAAGGCGACGGCAGCAATCAAAACACCATTCGTATATGGTGCAGCGACTTCCTTGATCGAGCGCCAGTTCGTTCCGAGTGTTTCACCAAGATAGAGAAACAAGATTGACCACGGAATGATCGCAAGGACCGTATAGAGGGAAAACTTCGTTTGATCCATCTTGGCAAGACCAGCTGGAATCGAGATGGCGTGGCGGACGACGGGAATGAAACGAGCGCCGAAGATAACACCTTGACCGTACTTCAAGAACCAACGCTCAGCTAAATCCAGATGGTGTTCAGAAATCAGGACATACTTTCCGTATTTCAAAATCAGTGGGCGACCGCCGTAGCGGGCGAACCAGTATAAGAATAATTGCGACAATAATCCACCGATGACGGCGGCGACGATGGCGAGCGGCCAGCCGATCGTTCCTTGAGAAATCATGAATCCACCATAAGAGAGGACGATCTCGCTCGGTATGATTTCAATCATCAACCCGAGGGCGATGCCGAAATATCCGAGATCGGCAAGCGAAAGCAAAATCTGGTTGACGACTTGAGATAACACGTTAGACAACTCCTTTGTAATCAGTACATTCCTTTATTTTAGAGAACCAACGATCAAATGAAAAGGAAAAAAACGGAGACAATTTAAAAGGCGGATCCGCCATGATAGCGAATCCGTCTTGTTTTTATAATACGACCGCAGCAATCGTACCGAAGATGATCAAAGGAATATTGTAGTGCAAGAACGTCGGGATGACAGTTTCTCGCATGTGATCGTGCTGACCATCGGCATTCAAACCACTCGTAGGTCCAAGCGTCGAGTCTGAGGCTGGGCTACCCGCGTCACCGAGCGCACCGGCTGTACCGATGATAGCGATTGTCGCCTCTAAGCTGAATCCGTACTGGATACAAAGTGGAACGAAGATCGCAGCGATGATTGGAACAGTTGAGAAACTTGATCCAATGCCCATCGTGACGAGCAGACCGATCAAGAGCATGACGAACGCGGCAACGAGTTGCGAATCGCCCATCAATGCTTTTGAGTTCTCAACGAGTGGTTCGATATCACCCGTCTTACGCAAGACGTTCGAGAATCCGTTCGCTGAGATCATGACGAAACCGATGAATGACATCATCCGCATACCACGCGTGATGACATCATCCGCTTCACTGAATCGAACGAGACGAAGCAACAAGAAGAGTAGGAGTCCCGTCGTTGCAGCAAGAATCATTGATTCCGTCTGCAGTTGAACGATCAATGTCGCAATGACGACGACACCACTTAAGATCAGTTTCGTTTTCGTAATGACCGGGATTTCATAGTCGTCTGGGGCGATATCACGAATTTCATACGTCCGCTCTTTCCGGTACGTATAAAGACCAATCAAGAGACCGACGACCATTCCGAGTGCTGGAATCGCCATCGCTTCGATGACAGAAGCTCCCGTTGTATCAAGACCATTAGCTTTAAGGTTTTTCAACAAGATCTGATTTAAATAGATGTCTCCGAATCCGATCGGTAAGAACATGTACGGTGTCACGAGACCAAATGTCATGATGATCGCAATTCGACGTCGATCCATCTTCAACTGTGAAAAGAGACCAAGGAGCGGTGGAATGATGATCGGAATGAAAGCGATGTGAATCGGTAAAGCATTTTGTGAACTGATTGCGAGTAACAGAATCGCAAATAAGATGAATCCTTTTAATTTTTTGACCGATGCGGCACTTGCGTTACCACGCGAACGCGCAATCAATGCGTGAGCGAGAGCATCCGGTAAACCTGTTTTCGAGAGGGCAACGGCAAACGCACCAAGCATCGCGTAGCTAAGAGCGATTTCTGCCCCGTCGCCAAGACCACCAGCAAATGCTTCGGTTGTTTTCGTTAAATCGAGACCGCCGACGAGACCGCCGGCGAACGCACTGATGACCATCGCGAGCACGATGTGGACGCGGAAGATCGCTAAGATGAATAGTAAAAAGACGGCAAACAATACGGCGTTAATCATTCGGTAAAACCACACTTTCTTTTGTTATCACTGCACTATACTAAAGTATCTTACAGCCATGTTGGAACACTGTCAAGGGTAAAAGTCTGACCTCGTATTAAAGGACTTCACGATAGGCTTTTTAGCTTTGCATAAAAAGTCACATTTTTTTATACCCGGAAGTATAAGGTGAAAAGCGTATGGATCACACAAAAAAACGTGCCATCCTTCTCCGGTACGAGAAAATGGCACGTTATCTTTAAGTTCAGACGGCGTATAGCAGCTGAGTCTATTTGAGTTTCTTCTATAGAGAGCAATCAGCAATCGACGATGTCGAGTTTACCGGTCCCTGGATCGATGACGAGTCCGTGGACATTCGTACCAGGTGGCAATAACGGATGATTCTTCACGAGGCTGACCGAGTGGGCGACACTCTCTTGAACCGACGTGAAACCACGCAACCATTGATTCAAATCAACACCTGATACTTCAAGCGTGTGAAGAATCTGTTGGTCGATACCTCGATCCTTCATTTCGCTGATCATATGTTTAGGATCAATCGTACTCATGCCGCAGTCGTGGTGACCGATGACGACGACTTCTTCGGCACCAAGTGCATACAATGCGACGAGAATCGAACGCATGACGGAACCGAATGGGTGCGATAGGATAGCACCGGCATTTTTGATGATCTTCGCATCCCCGTTTTTTAGACCGAGTGCGTGTGGAAGAAGTTCTGTTAGACGGGCATCCATACATGTCAGGATGACGACCTTTTTGTCTGGGAACTTATCCGAGACGAACTGCTCATACTGTTTTTCGGCGACGAATCGCTCGTTGAAGGCTAGCATTTCCTGTACAACTGACATTTAAGTGTCCTCCTTTAGTGGTAGCTCTTAATATGTACCCCATAATCAGAATACAAGATGATGAAATGGCTATCAAGTCACGAAAATGCGGGTGTGATAAATCGCACACGTCTTCGTACATAGAGTAAAACGATGAAAAAGGAGAATCCGCAATAGATGTAAACGTTACCAAGGATGTGAGGGAATTCACAGGATGGTCATGCACAAAACAGGAAAAAGGGGTTATGATTAATTTGTGAAGGAAAGCACAAACTATTGAAAAACAGCTTGGCATTCCTGACATAATGGTTGGCAAATCAAACTCAGATTCGTTCCACGACAGGGAGGAAACCACTCATGGCTGTGAAAGAAAAAACAAAATCGACGGTAACGCCGGTCGAACAAGCAATTGGACAAATTGTTGAAAAAGGACAACGTGCATTACAGGAGTTATTGACATTCGATCAAGAAAAAATTGATACGATCGTCCGTGATATGGCACTTGCCGGACTTGAACGGCACGTCGAACTCGCTCGTCTCGCAACAGAAGAGACAGGACGCGGTGTCTTTGAAGATAAGATGATTAAAAATATATTTGCGACAGAATACATCTACAACAGTCTACGTCATGAAAAAACGGTCGGGATTCTGGAAGAAGATGTCCAAAACGGCATCACATATATTGCTGAACCGGTCGGTGTCGTCTGTGGTGTCACACCAGTCACCAACCCAACGTCAACGACGATGTTCAAAGCATTGATTGCGATTAAGACACGTAACCCGATCATCTTCGCGTTCCACCCGTCGGCACAACGGTGTTCCGTCGAAGCAGCGAAAACACTTCGCGATGCAGCCATCAAAGCTGGGGCGCCGAAAGACTGCATTCAATGGGTCGAAGAACCATCACTTGAAGCAACGAAAGTCTTGATGAACCATGAAAACATCGCCATGGTCCTGGCAACAGGTGGTGCAGGAATGGTCAAATCAGCGTATTCAACAGGTAAACCGGCACTCGGTGTTGGACCAGGGAACGTTCCTTGCTACATTGAACAATCAGCAAAAGTCAAACGGGCAGTCAGCGATCTCGTTCTCTCAAAAACGTTTGATAATGGGATGATTTGTGCGTCTGAGCAAGCCGTCATCGTTGACCAAGAAATATATGCAACGGTCCGTGCAGAAATGGAAGCACTCGGTTGTTACTTCTGTACACCGGAAGAAAAACAACGCCTCGAATTACTCGTCATCAAAACCGATACATGTGCCGTCAACGCGGACATCGTCGGGAAACCTGCGACATGGATTGCAGAAAAAGCTGGGATCGATGTTCCGGAAACGACGGTCATGCTCGTCGCGGAACTCGAGCACGTTGGAGCAGCAGAACCACTGTCTCATGAAAAACTCAGTCCCGTACTCGGTGCGTACCGCGTTGCATCAACCGAAGAAGCTTTTTCGATTGCTGAACAGATGCTTGAAATCGGGGGTCTCGGTCATACCGCCGTCATTCATACAACAAACGATGGATTGATGACAGCGTTCGGACTCCGCATGAAAGCCTGCCGGATTCTCGTCAACAGCCCATCTGCTCATGGCGGAATCGGTGATCTTTATAACGAGTTGACACCATCACTGACACTCGGTTGCGGATCATACGGGAAAAACTCTGTTTCTGAAAACGTGACAGCGAAACATTTACTCAACGTCAAGAAGGTGGCGAGACGACGCGTGAACATGCAATGGTTCAAGGTACCAGAAAAAATCTACTTCGAAAAGAACTCCGTTCAGTACTTGCGGTCGATGACAGACGTCTCACGCGTCATGATTGTCACCGATCCAACGATGGTACAGTTCGGTTATGCCGATAAAGTGATTCAAAACTTGCCACAGTCCGTCAGTTACCGAATCTTCGACCAAGTCGAACCAGATCCATCGGTGACGACTGTTCAGACAGGTGCCCAAGCCATGCGTGACTTCAAACCCGACTTGATCATCGCTCTTGGTGGTGGGTCAGCGATGGATGCTGCGAAAGGAATGTGGCTCTTCTATGAACAACCGAACGAAACGTTCTCAAACTTGCGTCAAAAATTCCTGGATATCCGTAAGCGTGCCTACAAATTCCCGACACTTGGTCGTCAAGCGAAGTTCGTCGCGATCCCGACGACATCGGGTACGGGTTCTGAAGTAACACCGTTCACCGTCATCACGGATAAAGAGAAAAACATCAAATACCCGATTGCTGACTATGCCTTGACACCCGACGTCGCGATCGTTGATCCGGAATTCGTCATGACTGTACCGGCTTCGATTACTGCTGATACCGGAATGGACGTCTTGACTCATGCAACAGAAGCATACGTATCGGTTCTTGCGAACGACTACACGGATGGACTGGCACTCAAAGCAATCAAGATGATCTTTGACTACTTGCCACGAGCGTACGAGAACGGATCTGACGCAGAAGCACGCGAAAAAGTGCACAATGCGTCAACGATGGCAGGGATGGCTTTCGCGAACGCCTTCCTCGGAATCAACCACTCGATCGCGCACAAAATCGGTGGGGAATTCCACACACCACACGGACGGACGAACGCGATCCTGATGCCACACGTCATTCGTTATAATGCGTCACGCCCAACGAAACTGGCAGCATTCCCAAAATACGAATCATTCGTCGCCGATGAACGGTATGCTGACATCGCACGTTACCTCGGTCTTCCGGCAGCAACGACAGAACAAGGGGTCGAATCACTTATTCAAGCAGTTGCCGATCTTGGACAACGTCTCAACATCAAGATGTCATTCAAGGCGCAAGGTATTCAAAAAGCAGACTTTGAGGCAAAACTCGATAAGATGGCAGTCGATGCTTTCGAAGATCAATGTACGACAGCGAATCCAAAGATGCCGCTTGTCGCTGAATTACGGACGATCATGAAACAAGCATACGAAGGCATCTAATAGAGAAAAAAATACTATGGCAAAAGATCGTTCAACCGGCTTCTCACTCTGAGAAGTCGGTTTTTGTTTTGGAAATCGATGGAGACAGTCAGAGAAAAGGTGGGATATAATGGCTGTTGAATGAATTTGATGTTTTTGGTTTCGTTGTAGCAGGAATATTCAAACATCAGACATAAAAAGGAGGAAATGGGATGGAGTCAAGGCAAGAAAGGAAACAACGACGGTTTTCCGTCTGGGACGTCCTGTATGGCGTCCTCATCGGTCTCATCTTTTTCGGTGTCATCTACGGTGTGATGGCATTTTTGACTTCACAAATCACCTCATCCTCAGACTATCAGGATCTCGTGAAGCAGATGCAACAGGCGGATATCACATGGAAAGAAACAGACATCACTGTTTCGTTGATGCTTTTGTTCGTCGGTGGGCTGTCGATCACGATGCCGAGCGCAGTCCGAGAAGGGATCATCAATCAGGTGCTTGATGCAAGTTCTGCCGGCGACGTCTTATCGTTGTTTGGGATTGACTTAAAACAAGTCCTCGCGCCATTGACGTTCGATGTCTCTTACGGCACGTTGCTTTATTCTGTTTTTGGTATCGGATTGATCGTCCTGTTATTTTTAGTGTTACGGATTAAGGCAAGTCGGCTTGGGTGGACGATTCGATCGGTCAGTTTCTTTTTAACGGTCGGCATCATCTGGTTCGTTCTTGCCGGACGCGGAAACAGTGTCCCATTCCTTGCGTTACAAGACGGCTATGCGATGAGCGGGATCTTACCACTTCTCGTCGTCAGTCTGCTTGGTTGGATGGCGTTTTTCCCGCAAAAGTTATCCGGTCTGACAGCTGCCGGACGTGCCAGCTTGCTGATTTTGATGTTCGCGAGTACGCTCCAACTTGTCTTTACGGTGCAGGACGAAGCGGAGTATGACGGTGATTCCTCACTACGAACGGCATTGACCGTTGCGAGTCTGAACGCCGGAAGTGGAGGGATGTATGACTGGATTCATGGTGGACAAGTCGTGTATCAAGCAGACGTCCTTGGAGCGAATGCGGAAATCCCGGTCTCGATGCTAAACGGGGAGACTTCAACGGAACAGCTCAATGACTCGATTCAGAAAGTTGTCGATGGGATTGATACGAATCGGGTGACGGAACAATTGCTGACGTTAATCGGTGGAGAACGTCCTGATTTATCAGCGACACAATTGAAGCTTGATCCTGTTGATTACGGTGTCGCACGACAGACGATCCAAGCAATTGATGCTGAATCGGCCGGAACGACGGCACCAAACATCTCAAGTGAGAGTGCGTATTGGGTGTTGTTACTCGTGACATTTGTGATTTACTTCGTCTGTAGTATCCGGAGTTTCAAGTCGATCATCGACCCATTCATTTTTGCGATCGCGATCGGTGTCATCAGCTTCATCGTCAGTCAAGCTTCATATGTTCAGTTCGCGATGAAGTGGCGGAGTGACGTCTTATTCGAGTTCGCTCAACAGACGGCAGGATGGACGGTGCTTTTCGCAACAGGACTTGCGTTACTTGGTGGAATTCTTGGTTATGTCGTCCGGCGGAAACCAGAGAAAACGGTGTAAGGGACGTGGAGTGGTGAAAATCTTATGCCATGAATCTGATCGAAGAACGTTTCTGTCATTTTCGTTTTCCACAGTCGGGTAAGCCGCGGTATCCTAAACTATGTTTCGTCTACCGGGTCTCACCTGACCCTGACGAAAGCGAAAAACGTGCTTTCTTTTCCTGTAGGAGTTGAGAATGAACAATTACGTTCTACATCAATTATAAACGATACGTTTTCAGGTTCATGTCCTGAAATGTATCGTTTTTTTATGTGGTTCATCTCATTTGTATCATCTCCTTTTTTTACCATGTGAACCTGATTTGTAAAGGTAAAATCAACAATGTAAAGCCAGTATTTGGAATTGATTAAGTAGGTTAAATAAGACGGATGTCCGACCTATTTGAAAGGACTATTAGCTATAATCGAACCATGCTAAATTAATGAAGCAGTTAAAACTTCCTGGGGGGAAATCCATATGAAAAAAGCTACGAAACTTGTCATCGCATCGACATTGATCGCACCGATGCTCGTACCAGTCGTTCAAGTCAAGACACTTGCTGCCGACAACAGTGTCGTCAAGTTACGCTTCTTAGAAACAACGGATTTACATACGAACTCAATGAACTACGATTATTTCAAGGATGCACAGGACGAGACGATCGGTCTTGTCAAAGCCGCTACAGTCATCAAACAGCAACAAACGGAAGTGGGCGTAACGAATAGCTTCTTGTTTGATAACGGGGATACTCTTCAAGGAACGCCGTTTGGTGATTACGTGAAAAATCAGTACGACAAAGGAAACAAAGGCAAACATCCGATGTACGAATTGATGGAATACCTTGGTTATGATGCAGTCACGCTCGGAAACCATGAATTCAACTTCGGTCTTGATTTCCTTAAGTCAGCGATGAGTGCTTCGAGCGGTTCAATCAAGTTCGTCAACTCGAACGTATTGGATGCCGTTACGAAAAAGCCAATCGTCGCGGACTACAATAAAGATGGAAAAGACTATCAAATCATCGAACGTCAGGTCAAAGACCAGAACGGTGACATGAAAACAGTCAAGGTTGGTGTGTTCGGAGTCGTCACGCCACAAATCATGGCATGGGATGCGGGGAACCTGACGGGGAAAGTCACAGCAGAAGATATCGTCCCAACTGCTAAAGCAACAGCGAAGAAATTAAAAGATGCAGGCGCAGATGTCGTCGTTGCGCTCGCACATACAGGTATTGGGGATACTGTGGATCAAAAAGATGGCGATGAGAATGTCGGTTACGCGTTGACGAAAGTCGCAGACATCGATGTATTGATGACAGGTCACCAGCACGGCAAATTCCCAGCAGCCGATTCGGCGTTTAATAAACTACCAAACGTTGATGCAACGAACGGCTTGATCAATGGCAAGCCGGTCGTCATGGCGAACACGCAAGGGAAAAACGTCGGTGTCATCGATCTTCAATTGAAGCAAGTTGACGGGAAATGGGTCGTTGATACATCTGGCGCTAAATTAGCGGACGTGACGAAAGACACGACAGCAGATGCAGGTGCCGTCAAGTTGATCGAAAAATCGCATGAAGGAACACTCGCATATATTCGTCAAGAAGTCGGTACGATCAATGATGATATCCAGAGCTTCTTCGCTCTTGCACAAGATGATGATTCAGTTCAGTTCGTGACGAATGCTCAAAAATGGTATGTCGAGAAACAACTCAAAGAAAATGCGGATCTTGCTAAATATAAAGATCTCCCGTTGTTATCAGCAGGTGCACCATTCAAAACAGGTGGTCGTAACCAAGTCAACGCATCCGATTACACATTGATCAAAAAGGGACCGATCGCACTGAAGAACGTTGCCGATCTCTATGTTTATCCGAATACACTCGAAGTCGTCAAAGTAACAGGTGCTGACGTTAAAGACTGGCTTGAGATGTCAGCCGGTCAATTCAATCAAGTTGGTGCTGAGCAGACAGAGTTGTTGAACAAAGATTTCCGGAGCTACAACTTCGATATTCTCGATGGACTGACATATGAAATCGATATCACGAAACCGGCGAAATTCGATTATAACGGTGGTGTCGCCAATAAAGATGCAAGTCGTGTTCAAAACATCAAATATCAAGGCAAAGCCATCACAGACGATCAAGAATTCCTCGTCGCGACGAACAACTATCGTGCAGGTAGTGCGACGTTCCCAGGTCTTGGCGGCGGTAAGAACATCGTCTACAAATCGGCTTACGAAACACGTAATGTCATCTCGGACTTCATCAAAGCGAAACAACCGGTCGACTATAAAGCGGACGACAACTGGTCACTCGTCGCAAGCAAACCGATGACGGTCAGCTTTGATTCAGCGGCTGCAGCTGCACCATACGTCAAGCGGTATGAAGGTATCACGAACACAGGTGAAACACGTCCAGGTGAGACAGGTACGTTCCTTAAATTCAACATGAATGTGCCGATGAAAGACTTCACGGTCTCGGCAAAAGCAGTTAAACCAGGTGCAAAAGTCGTCACAGGTCAAGCCGTTCCGGGCGCAACAGTCACGGTCAAACTCGGCGATAAAGTCCTTGGAACAGCAACTGCAAACGAAGCGGGTCAATATGAAGTCGTGACACGTCCGCTCAAATTGCGTGACAAGTTGACAATCGTCTCAGAACTCAGCTTCATGAAAACAGAAACGAACGTCACGGTCGGAACAGGTGTCGTTGCGACACCAGCGATCGATAAAAAATCAGCAGTTTACGGATCAACTATCCTCCGCGGTAAAGCAACGGAAGGTCTTGACGTCACGCTCTACAAAGGATCAACGAAGATCGCAAAAGCAAAAACGACGGCAAGTGGTTTCAAAATCGCGGTCAAGAATGGTCTAACGACAGGAACATATACGGTCAAGTCGACAGACATCTCGAACAAGATCACGAAAAAGGCGTCGTTCACGATTAAGAACACGTATCCGGTCAAAAAATGGTCAGGCAAAAAGACGTTGACAGGTAAAGTCGAAAAACGACAAATCGTCCGCCTCTACCAAAAAACAGCGTCTGGTTATCAATTGATCGCTCAAGACGTGGCGGATCAGCACGGGAACTATGTCTTGAAGATGCGTAAGGCATTGACGAACGGCTCTTACAAACTCAACATCTATACAGCGAAGGATCATCTCGATCAGTCACGCTACTTCATCACGAAGTAATATCTCACACGGATGTCTGCATATGCAGGCATCCGTTTTTATTTGATTAGATACGTGCGTTGCGAGAGCAGAAACCGTTTAATGCGTTCATAGATGATTGCTTGCTCGACCGTCAATTGATCCGTCGCGTGCGACATGTAGAGTTGTGACGTAACGGTAAACACATCGTCTGTGATGAAAGGGAGTCCCATCTCGCGACAGACGGAGACGGGAACGAAGCTGAAATACCGTTGCTGGCGTAAGGCGAGCTGAAGTGAGACATCATCGATGTAGTGCGTGGTATCGGCATAGATGTTCAGTTCCGCCATCTTCAATTGGATGAAGCGGTTGTAGTCCTTATTGTGGGAGGGAAACAAAAAGGCAGTCTCCGTTGCATCCGTATAGAGTGCTGTAATCGCTTCTTTCTCTGAATAGGAAGCAGGGTAGGTGATGACGATCTCCTCTTCCACGATTGGTTCACTCGTAATGAGCGGATGTTTGAGTTCCATGAAGCTGATTGAGAAATGGAATTCTTGATGAAGGAGACCGCTCAGGATTTCACGGTTCGAGAGGATGTCCGAGTTGAACAAGGGAGCAGTTTGTGGAAGAAGAAACTCCCGTAGAATCAATTGGATGAAACGACCATGTGAACTGGCAAGACTGAGTGGTGTTTTCGTTGATGCATCGTTTCGTACCATTCGTTCCTGAACACGTGTCAACTCGTGTTCGATTTTTTCGACAGACTGAAGTAACAGTCGACCATTGTCAGTCAAACTGATCGTTCTACCTTTTCGATGAAATAATGTTGTGTTCAATTCACGCTCGAGTTTCTTGATCGTCGCACTAAGGGCAGGTTGACTGATGAATAATCGTTCGGCAGCACGCGTCACGTTCAATTCCTCTGCAACGTGACGAAAATAATTTAAATGTAAGAGTTCCATGACATCCTCCTAACATAACCTATAGGTTATCAAAACATATAATTATATATATTTCTGTTTATGATGAAACTAGTATACCGTATATACCAGAGGTGATAGAAATGAAAATCGGAATTTACGGAGCAGGATCCCTTGGAACCATCATGGGAGCTTATCTAAGTCAACAGTATGCGGGTGTCGATTTGATTGATACGAACCGTGCACATATTGAGGCACTGAACACAACAGGGGCACACGTCATTGGTCCGGATTTAACGCAAGCTGTTCATGCAATTCATCCGGATGACATCACAGAAACGTACGATATCATATTATTGCTGACGAAGCAGGTCTACAATGAACCGGTCCTCGCGAAAGTGCGGACGATCTTGAAGGAAGACGGCATTCTCGTCTCCTTGCAAAACGGTGTACCGGAAGAGTTCATTCAACAACAGATTCCAAGCGAACGTATCATTGCGGGATCTGTCGAGTTCGGAGCGACATACGTCGGACCAGGTGAGTCACGCCTGACATCAGATTACGAACATTTCAAGACGTATGCGATGCAAATCGGTGAACTGGACGGGAAGAAGACGGATCGGATCGTCCAACTAAAGGAAATCCTTGATCACATCGGTGGGACAGAAATCTCTGATAATCTACCGGGAACGAAATGGTCAAAACTCGTCATCAATAGTACGTTCAGCGGGTTATCCGCTGCGTGTAACGGTACGTACGGCGACGTTCTCGATCATCCTGTCTTGTTACGGGCAGCAATCCATACAATGAAGGAAGTTGTTGAGGTCGGTCACGCCCACGGCATCACATTCGCAATGATGAGTACGTTTGAGCCGGCAGCCTATGCGACATTAGACGATATCGATGAAAAATTGATCACTGTACCACGATTGATGCACGGATCACGCGACTTAGAAGCGAGTATGTTGCAGGATTTACAAAAAGGACAACCGACCGAAATTCGTTTCATCAATGGGATCGTCACGATGTACGGCAACACGTACGATATCAAAACGCCGTTCAACTCGCTCATTCAAGAAATCGTTGAAGAAGCGCAAGCAGCGAAGACAGTTCCTGATTTTGAAACAAGTGTCACACGCTTTGCCGCATTGTTAAACGCATAAAGGAGGGATTTAAATGAAACAGAGCGATGTAAAGAACGTCGTCGCGACGCCTATCAATGCGCCAGTTTTTCCGGCAGTCGATATCTTCTTTCGGAATCGGGAATACTTGAACATCATCTATGAGACGGACATCGAAGCGTTACAAGCAGTCGTTCCGGAACCGCTTGAGGTGCTGAGCAATCAGATCAAGTTCGAGATCATCAATATGCCAGATAGCACCGGTCTTGGGAGTTATCTTGAGTGCGGGCAAGTCATTCCGATTCGGTATCAAGGGGAAATCGGTGAGTTCTACCTATCGATGTATGTCAACAATCAGCCGGCGATCGCCTCTGGTCGAGAAGTAGCTGCTTTTCCGAAGAAGTATGGTTCACCCCGATTGTATCTCGACAATGATGTACTCGTTGGAACGCTTGACTATCATTCGCTCCGCGTTGCACAAGCGACAATGGGATATAAATACGTTCCGATGGCAGTCGAAGAGGCACAGTCAATTGTCGGTGCGCCGCAGTTCATGCTCAAACAACATCGCGGTTATCAAGGCGAGTTGATCATCTCTGAACTGACACGCAGTCAAATCACGGATCTTGAGATTAAAGAAGCATACCGTGGACCGGCTCGGCTTCAATTGTTTGAACATGTCATGGCACCACTCGCTGACTTCCCTGTTCGAAAGGTCGTCGATGCTCAGCATATCATCGCTGATCTCCGACTCGGTGGACCTGCGAAACTGTTTGATTATCTAAAGGATTAACGAACATCGGACACCATGCGTAACGAAACGACCTCCAAAGCGGATGGTCGTTTTGTTTTACCCCAAAAACTGGCATACTGAATTTAGAGGGGGAAACGACCATGCGACAAGTCATTGTGTTACCGTATCAATCAGAATGGGCGAGTGCATATATACGAGAAGCGGACCGGTTACGAGAGGTGTTTGGAGCACGTCTTAAGCAGATCCATCATATGGGAAGTACATCAGTTCCGGGACTCGCAGCAAAACCGATCATCGATATACTGCCCGTCGTCGATGCGCTCGAGGGGATCGAGCAGTTCGACGCACGGATGGAAGCAATCGGCTACGAGGCGAAGGGTGAATTCGGGATGCCGGGACGTCGCTATTACCGAAAAGGTGGAGACGAACGGACGCATCATATTCATCTCTATGCGACGGGAGATCCTGATATCAAGCGCCATCTCGTCTTCCGGGATTACTTACGCAAACATCCAGAAGAAGCCGCTGCTTACGGGGCATTAAAGGAACAGTTAGCGACAACATATCCGTTTGATATCGAAGCCTATATCGCCGGTAAGGATGCGTTCGTCAAGGAACTCGAACAACGTGCGATCGCTTGGGGGAAAGAGTATGACTGACTGGGAATATGCCCTTATTCGCCATGTCAGTGTTGGTGTGAAGACGTCGAAAGTCTTGTTTGAGAAGATCGAAGCAAAGGACTGGAACACGCAACCGATCCTCGGGAAGCGGACGGTCGGTGAAGTCGCCGTCCATCTCGCTGTATTGCTTGAAGCCGATTTGATGCTCGCAGAAGGAGCAACGGCAGAAGCGATGCAGGCATTTTATGCGGAACCGGTCATGTGCAATCAGTTATCAGAGCGAATCGATCAAGCCTTTCGGGTCTATCAAGAAAAAGTCACGGTCGGATTTTTGACGCGTCCGACGTACTGGGGGGTTACCGACTCGATGAACGGCTGGGCGATCGAAGCAGCCGTGCATCTCTATCATCATCGATCCCAGTTATTTGATTACTTGAACATCCTTGGGTACGAACTAGAGATCTCGTTATTTGAATGAATGGAAGTAGGGATAGTGTATGGAATATATCGTCGAAACATCAGCCGGTCGATTTGATACCCGGTTGACAGGAAGTGGGGACGTCACATTCGTCCTCGATCACGGGATGATGTCGAATCGGCATCAGTGGGGTTGGCTCCGAACTGAATTATTGAAACGGGGGCGGGTCTTTGAATATTCGCGTCTCGGTTATGGGCGGTCGAGTCGTGGCAAAAACAAACGACTCTTTACACATCAAGCGGATGAGTTGGCAGATGTTTTACGGATACTTCGAGTCGAAGGACCGTATGTATTCATCGGTCACTCGCTCGGAGCATATATTTCGCTCGCAAGTGGACGCCTGTTTGCAGACGAGACACGCGGCATCGTCTTGCTTGATCCGTCGCACCCGGATGTCGATGCGGCATTGCCGAACTGGTACGAACGAACGCAAGAAGAGTGGAATCGATTCCTCTATTTTCTTAGTCACATCCGACCGATTGCTTGGATGATTCCTGACCGTCTGGGAAAAAAGATGTTCAGTGTCTTACCGGAGGCTGATCAATTGCTGATGTGGCAGCATTTTGCGGCACCTGGGCATTGGCGGGGAACGCTCGATGAATGGCAATCGGTAGAGGAGAACAATCAGATGATTCTTTCGTTGATCGAAGACGTGACGCAGCCGGTTCTCGTCCTGTCCGCTTCGAACTGGGCGGGTGGTATGCCAGAAAGTTGGTTGAACCCGGCATTGACCGAACAAATCAATGCGGCTCATGCTGCGTTCGCCGACAGTTTACCGAACGGAATGTATCATGTGATTGCAGATACGAATCATTACACGATCGCCGGATTTTCTCACGAGGCAGCGGAGCGGATCACGGATTTGATTGGCTCGACATGGGATTTACCGATTCAAAGTCAGTAGTAAGGTTACGCTTTTTCGTTTCGCTCGAATCGTTTTCCTGGGACAAGCATCGCGCCGGTACACTTCGTTGCAGGGTCGCTCCTGCTTGTATTTCCCTAGGAAGCGATTCCGAGCTTACAAAACGTTTCTTTTCTCGTTCTTCTGAATTGACATCCTTTTTTATAGAAAAAATAAATCGAAATCATTCCGATTGACGGCAGATGAAAAGTCGGTTACTCTATAAAACGTAATGATTACGTTTTAGGAGATGAATGATGATGCATCCGATATCGATCACCGTTTTATCCGGTTACTTAGGATCTGGTAAAACGACACTATTGAACCATTTGCTACATAATCGCGAAGGGCGCCGCCTTGCGATCATCGTCAACGACATGAGTGAGGTCAACATCGACGCGACATTGATTGAGCAAGGCGGATTCTCGCGGACGGAAGAGTCGTTCGTCACGCTCTCGAACGGCTGCATTTGCTGCACATTGCGTGATGATCTGTTGCTTGAAGTCAAACGCCTCGTCGACCAAGGCAATATTGACGGGATCGTCATCGAATCGAGTGGTATCTCGGAACCGATTCCGGTCGCCCAGACCTTCACGTATGAAGATCCGGACAGCGCAATCGATTTATCACATGTCACGAAAATCAATGCGATGGTCACGGTCATCGATGGGTACCGTTTCCTGAAGGACTTCGAATCCGGTGAGTCGTTGATCGAGCGCAGACAGGCAGTCGATGAGACAGACGTGCGCGAAGTCGTCGATCTACTCGTCGACCAAGTCGAGTTTGCGGACATCATCGTCTTAAATAAAGTCGATCGCCTGACACCGGAAGAACGCCATACCGTCATCGGCTATCTGAAGGCATTGAATCCAGTTGCCCGCTTGATCGAGACGACATATGGTCAAGTCGATCCGGCAGACATCTTAGACGTTGATCTATTTGATTTTGAACAAGCAGCAGCGAGTGCCGGTTGGATCCGTGAGTTGAATGCGGAAGAACATATTCCGGAAACGGAAGAGTACGGGATCAGTTCGTTTGTCTACAAGCGCGACGTGCCGTTCCACCCTGAGCGCTTGCTAGCCTTGATTGAAGACTGGCCGCAAGAAGTCGTCCGGGCGAAAGGATTCTTGTTCCTCGCGACACGTCCCGAGATGGCACTATTGTTCCATCAGGCAGGATATGCGTCGAACATGGAATACGCCGGTCGCTTTGCATCAGACGAGGATCGACGGACGGAACTGGTCTTGATTGGGATCGGACTAGAACAAGAGAAGCTCGAAGCGTTGTTTGATGCGAGTCTCGTCCAGGAAGACGAAACAGACTGGGCATCTCTGAACGATCCGATACCCGGTCGTGAGATGTACGAAGAAAACTTTTTATAAAAGGTCAATCTTTAGAGAAACCGTATCTGCGGTTTCTCTTTTTTGTTATATTTTCATAGTGAATGGGGAAAGAATACTAGTGAAGGTATGTTAATTGAAGGAGGAAGGTCTGTGCGCAACCGGATTTTACAATTCGCGCTTGTATTTTTAGTCGCCGGCGGAATTATTTGGGGACTATATCAACTCGGCTATTTATTTTATGTCTTAACGATTTCAGCGACGGTTGTGCCGCTCGCCGTCATCATGATCATCTTCATCGAGAACCGGACAGCGGAATCAACGATCGCTTGGTTTCTCGTCCTGATTTTCTTACCGATTCTCGGTGTCATCATCTGGTTGATGTTCGGTCGGAATCCACGGCGTCGCCGCCGGAATCGTCGTTCGCATGACGAACGAAAATTGCTGAAACAAGCGATTCGTCCAGTCCGGTCGCTTGCCGTCAGTGAATTGCCACCGAATCACTTGAAGCTTGCGAACACGATTCGCAACTTCGGTGGTGGCGGGGTGGACGTTCATACAGCAAGTGAGATTCTGACGAACGGGGAAGAGACGTTCCCGGCGATTCTTGACGCAATTCGTCAAGCGAAACATCACGTCCACATCCAGTACTACATCTATCGCAACGATGAGACAGGCAAGGCAATCCGGGAAGCATTGATCGAGCGACTCGAAGCGGGAGTCGAAGTGCGGTTCATGTATGACGGACTTGGAAGCTATATGCTTGGTGAGAATTTCCTACGTCCGTTACGCGACGCTGGGGCACATATCGCAGCCTATGATCCAATCTCGAGTCCCTTATTCATCTTCACGGCGAACTTCCGCAATCACCGGAAAATCGTCGTCGTTGATGGGAAGGTTGGCTTCACCGGTGGACTGAACGTTGGTGATGAGTACGACAGCAAGAGTAAGAAGTTCGGGTTTTGGCGCGATACGCATTTACGGCTCGAAGGACGTGCCGTTAAGGAATTACAAGCGACGTTCCTCGACGACTGGATTTATGCCCAAATCGAATCGGACGACACATGGGAGACGTTTGCGGGGGAAGAGACAATCCACCAGTACTTCCCGAAACATGATGTTGCATCCGACGGAGCGATTCAAATTGTCACGAGCGGACCGACCTCAAAGGATCCCGCGATTCGCAATGCCTTGATTGCGGCCATCATCTCGGCGCAACGCTCGATCTGGATTGCGACACCGTATTTGATTCCGGACAATGAGACGATGACGCTACTTCGACTTGCTGCACGTGCCGGGCTTGACGTCCGCATCCTGACACCGGGGAAAGGCGATAGTTTTACGTCTTACTACGGCACCCGTTCCTACTTTGGACCACTCCTGAAAGATGGGGTCAAGATTTACACGTACAACCGTCACTTCATCCATGCCAAACTGTTTCTCGTCGACGGCAAGATTGGTGCTGTCGGAACGGCAAACATGGACATTCGCAGTTTTGTCCTCAACTATGAACTAATGGCGTTCCTGTACGATACGGAAAGTGCCGAACAGCTCGAGCGTGACTTCATTGCTGATTTCGACGTCTCGATTCAGTTATCATCGAATGATTACGTCAAACGCCCGCTCCGCTTCCGTATTTTCGAGTCACTTTCGCGCTTGATTTCACCCTTATTATGACGTAACGTCCCGCATCTATTTTCAGGTGCGGGACATTTTTAGGTTGATTCTTCCTTGAAGTGGGAACATGAACTCTTATACACTAGATGTGTAATCGGTTGCACACTACTTAGCCTGGAAGGAAGTGAAAGGGACGGAAGTCCCGAACCCGTATGCGAACAATTGATGAATCCCATTTCTACACGCGCGACATGAAACCACAAGCACGACCAGACGCTATCATCCAAGGAGATGTCTACCGTTTCACGGTCTTGACGAGTCGGATGATCCGACTCGAATACGCGGCGGATGGACAATTCGAGGATCGACCGACCCAAACGGTTTTCAATCGTGATTTCCCGGTACCTGCTTACCGCATCGTCGAAAACGAGGAAGAATTGCAAATCATCACCGAGCACGTCCATCTGCATTATACAAAGGGACCGTTCGCTGCGAACACACTTTATATCGATGTCTTAGGGAACTTCAGTACCTATTACAGCCGTTATACGTTCGGCGGACCACTCCGGACGTTAAAAGGAACGGCACGGACGCTTGACCACGCGGACGGTGTCATTCCTCTCGAGGAAGGAATTGTCTCACGGCAAGGATACGCGGCGATCGACGATTCGAACGCCTTCGTACTGACGGAAGACCACTTCGTCGAACCGCGTCGCTCTGGTACGCATGACATCTATTATTTCGGATACGGTCACGACTACAAACAGGCACTGCGTGACTTCTACCACCTGACAGGACCGACACCGATGTTACCGCGTCAGGTACTTGGCAACTGGTGGAGTCGCTACTGGCGATATAGTGAGAAAGAATATAAGGACTTGATGACACGCTTCAAGACGGAAGATATTCCGTTCTCGGTCAGCGTCATTGATATGGACTGGCACGTTACCGATATTCCGGAACGATACGGAAGCGGTTGGACGGGTTATACGTGGAACCGTGATTTGTTCCCGGATCCACGCGGATTCTTGCAATGGTTGAAGGACGACGATCGGATGGTCACGCTCAACTTGCATCCGGCGGACGGTGTGCGTGGGTTTGAGGAAGCATACGAGGCGATGGCGGTCGCGATGGGTGTTGATCCCGAATCGGATGTCCGGATTCCGTTTGATTTTTCGGACCGGACGTTTATCGAGAACTACTTCACGAAGTTGCATCATCCGCATGAGGCGGATGGCGTCGACTTCTGGTGGATCGACTGGCAACAGGGTGCGAACTCGAAGATGAAAGGGCTTGATCCGCTCTGGATGCTCAATCATTACCACGCACTCGATATCGCACGTGATGGTAATCGACCGTTGATCTTCTCACGTTACGCGGGACCCGGAAGTCACCGTTATCCGGTCGGTTTCTCGGGTGATACGATCATCTCGTGGGCATCACTCCAATTCCAGCCGTATTTCACGGCGACGGCGTCGAACATCGGTTACGGCTGGTGGAGTCATGATATCGGGGGGCACCAGCGCGGGGAAAAAGATGACGAGTTATCGACACGTTGGCTCCAGTACGGTGTCTTCAGTCCGATTATGCGTCTGCATAGTACGATGAGCATCTTCAATGGGAAGGAACCATGGCGCTATTCGACCGATGCGGCGAACGTCATGAAGAAATATTTACGACTCCGGCATCAGCTCGTGCCGTACATTTACACGATGAATGCCCGCAATCACTTTGACGGCTTGCCCCTCGTCTCACCAATGTATTATGAGCATCCAGAAGACGATCAAGCATACAATGTCCCGAATCAGTTTTACTTCGGAACGGAATTGATCGTCGCGCCGATGGTCACGCCGATGCATCGGAAACTGCACATGACGGCTGCGACTGCATGGTTGCCAGAAGGAGAATGGTTCGATTTCTTCAATGGGCACCGTTATCGAGGTGGCAAACAGATCCGTCTGTTCCGCTATCTCGAAGACCAAGGCGTACTTGCGAAAGCCGGTGCGATCGTCCCACTCGGTCGTCATCTCGAGCATTCGAATGCATTGCATAATCCGGACGATCTCGAAGTTGTCGTCTTCCCAGGAGCCTCGAACCGGTTTACGTTGTTTGAAGACGACAGCACAGGGATCGCACACCGCGATGGCGTCAATGTTGAGACGACATTCGCGCTCGACTGGGAAGCGCGTGAACTGACGATCGCTGCACCCACTGGACATCGTGACTTGCTACCGGAAAATCGGTCAATCACATTGATTTTACGCGGGGTCCGCGAAGGTTACGTCCAGCGCGACGGGGAAAGTGTCACCGGCGTCTATGATCATGCGACGCAGTCACTTCGTGTCGAACTCGGTGAAGTGACGGATACGATCACGTTGTCGCTCCAAGTCGAGATCTCGACGAACGAGAACAAGATGGACCGGTTGTATGCGTTCCTCGATCAAGCGGAAATCAGCTATGACCTGAAGGACCGTTTGTACCGTCTATTGTCACAAAAGCTCGATCCGGTCAACATGATGCACCAGTTGCAAGCACTTGAACTGGAGAAGGATCTTGTCGACTGCCTGCTTGAGTTGATGTTGTCTTAAAAGATTTTACATGCATGCAAAAAGCCAGTATTCGTCATCCGTTTGGACGAGGAATACTGGCTTTATGGTTTAGGTCATAACTCTTCGTCTTTCTCTTCGTCCATCCAAGACAACAGATCCTCTGCATCGAGATCGTCACCTTTGCTGAGGATCAAGGCAGTGACGACATCTCGTTTCTGGTCTAATAAATCCGGGTTGTTCGTCAAGACTTCTATGAGGTAATACGCATAAGAGCCAAGGAAATCAGGCTGGTCGTTTCGTTCGATCAGTGTCATGAACGCTTCAATGAGTTCTTCTTGTTCTTCATCGAGAATCATCCAGTGGGAGTAGGCGAGGAGTTTTTCGTTTTCATCATCTCCACGGAGAATGTCCTTGATTTCAGGTAACGTCAGAAATACGACATCCGGCATGAAGACTTCCGGAACATCGCTACTCAGCTTCGTTAACCACTCGTCGTAGGTTGACGCAACGAAATGGTTCGTCTCGTCCGAAATGTCGAGACACCAGACAGTCGGCTCAGTATCTTCCGTAAAGTGGAAGTACCAAAAATAGCTACCTTGTCCTTCAGCGAACATCATGACGTTCCCTTCGACGTCCCATTCCCGGAGGACCGACAATTCGTCCAGATACCGCTCGAATGTCAATGATGTCATCGAGCAGAGCGGAAGATGTAGACCCGTTTCTTCGTCCGACCATGTATTCTCGAACTCGACCATCACGACCTTCGCTTCTGGAACACCACCGTTTTGCTTTCGCATCTGTTTGAGGTAGCGAGCGGGGAGTCGACCGCTGACGGCTTGCTCGATTCGTGTGATGTCTGTTTCTTTGACTGAAATGATCGTTTCTTCTTGTAGATCTTCATCCCAAAATGGCATCATATGACCTTCCTTACTATGTAATGATTGATGTAGACCTTGATTATACGCAATATGTTTGGAAAATGTTTCGAAAAAAGACCCTATCCATTAAGGAAGGGTCTGTTACGTCATTTACGACGCAATTTTTTCGCTTTTTGTTTCATGTCGTTATACGTGATCATCGGGCTATCGTCCATCGTCAAGCGCAGATGGTTCGGTTCACCTTTGTTCGTGATGCCGGAGCAATAAAGGATGTCAGCATATTGATCAAACAGTTCCTCATATGCCGGCAAGTGGTGCATCAGACGACCAGGAGAACCCCAGCCACAGAGGACGACGCCATTTTTCGCTTTGACATCGGCAAGCGTCTTCGCTACGAACTCATAGTTCGTCTCATCGAAGCTTGCTTGAGCGAACGGTAGATCCTCGCTGACGAGAAGGTCCGGCATCAAACTGATGATGTCATATTGTTTGACGGGGTCATTGACATACTTCTTCATCAAATTGTACGCACGTTGTGTCGTCGTTCCAGAGAGAAAGGCATCCGTCGTCCGTGGTGTGTAGATTAAAGCGGCGACGTGCGTTCCTTCTGCGATGTCGTCAAAGATATAGCTGCGTAAATAGCGTTTCGTCTTGTCTCGATCAAACGTCGTCTGGACGCGGATCGACGATTCCTCAATCAAGAGTTCGGAAGAATCGGCTGGTGTCATGGGTGGTGCCTCCTTTTAATTGGTCAAACGTGAGCTGATGCGAAGGAAGAACGCGAGTGTCTTCTTCTTGAGGTCGAGGTCGTTCGCATCGATCGCCTCGACGTGTTGCTGGTAACGATCGTATTGGGCGAGCACGTCAGAGACATATTGTTCACTGCGATTGTATTCAAACAGTGCTGTCGCGAGCGTGTCTCGGTCGGATGTCTGTGTGACATCGTGTTGCTTCAGGTATTTCGCTGCCGTGTGGGCGCTATCGACGAGACTTGTCGGATCGGCTTTCCCGTCGCCGTCCGCGTCCACTCCGAGACCACCATATTTCTCGATGGCTTCCGGATCCGTGACGTCAATGCCGTCATGCTCGATGTCACCGAGCGACGTGCCACCTTTGTATCCCCAACCGACCCATGTTTTCGGCATGAATTGGAACGGGCCGATGGCGCCAACGGACGATTGCATCGCTGACGAGTTCGAGAAGATCGTCTCGACGCGATGAATGGAGGCGAGTAGCTTCCAGTCGATGCCGTAACGTGCCGCGGCTTGTTCGTAGATGTCGATGTTCTCGGCAGGTACGCCATGCTGTCCATAATACGTACGATACATTTCATTTTGAACACGTTCCCGATTTTGCCAGTAGATGAAGCTACTGACGATGAGGGCGAACAGTACGAACAAGATGCTGATTCGAAAAACTTTTCGCATATTGTTCTCTCCTCTGTTTAGGATTCCACTGAATGGTATCATATTTTAGTAGGGTCTAATAGCACTTTCTGTGACGGGAGTGTGGAATCAAAAAAGGAGTCGAAGTCATGTATCTCTTCGTAAATGGGTTTTTACTCGGATTACTCGTCGTCCTTTCGATCATCGCGGCGGTCCGTCCGGTCGATTTGACGATCGTTCCTCGCAAGGAATTCTACCCCTCGATGGTCCAGTCAAGCGGGATCTTATGTTTGTTGCTCGTCGGTGGAACACTGATCAGCGGCACACAGTTGCCGGAAATCGGCTTGACGTTTTTTGTCCCAAGTGGTCCGGTCTGGTACGCGACGATCGGACTAATCGTCTTTCTCTGTATCGTCTTGCTTTTGACAGCGACCGTTCCGGCGTTTCGCAAACGTTTGTTGCCGCTTTATCAAAGTGAGGCGGAGCGACTGATTCTGCCACGAACGAAAGAGGAACGGACCGGGTTTCAGATGGTCGCGCTGATGGCAGGAGTGACGGAAGAGTTGATTTATCGCGGATTTCTCTTTCATGCTCTCGGATTATTTTTACCGTTTTCTGACGTCAGTTTCGTCTGGATCGGGGCAATCTTGTTTGGTGTCGCGCATCGTTATCAAGGGTGGTTCGCAATCCTCGTGACAGGACTAATCGGGGCGGGATTCGGTTACTTGTACCTAGCACTTGAGACGCTCTGGCCGCTGATCATCATCCATGTCTTGATCGATCTCGTTGCTGTCTACATTTACAAGGACGATGTTAATTCCTGACATCGTCAAAAAGCGTTGAATTTGGTAGACTGAATGTCAAGCGAAGTCATCGTTTAAAATGGTCAAGTTGACGGTTGCAGAACATGTCAAATGACAGGTAAAATGAGAAGGTAAACGCTTACACATCAAAAGGAGATGGATGAAACCATGCGAACGATCACTTCCACTGGCGAGCGAAAGAAGACGAGTTGGACATTGAATATCGGCAATCAGCCACATTTGATGATGGATGGTGTGACAGAACAAACGCTTGATGCCGAACAACGTGTCGTCTATAACGAATTTTTGATTCCAACGACGGACACTTTGATTCATCGGTTCAAAGCCCGCTTCCCGAACCATCTCTGCGAGAACGGGTATGATGTGTATGGCGCTGCCGCTTTTGACGAACAGGTCGTCGAACTGATCTCCAATTGGTTCATCGAACTGGTCACCGTCTTAACAGCGATGCAGCGGACGAAAGGCATTCAGCATGTCCAGATTGAAGGCGGTGTCGCAAAACGGACCGACTTCTTACCGACCGTGCGTCGGACATGCCGGGCACTGGAGTCAACGATTGATATTTATTGAAGCACCAGTCACGTTTTCAGAGGGGGCGTCCATTAGGGCGTCCTCTCTTTTTTTAATCAACGAATCGAGAGAATTCGACGTCGTGAAAACAGCGTGCACTTTTTTGTTCATCTCGAATCGTTTTCCTGGGACAAGCATCGCGCCGCTTCACTTCGTTGCAGGGTCGCTCCTGCTTGTTTTTCCTTAGGAAGCGATTTCGAGTGAACAAAACGTCTCTCTTCTTTCATAAATTAAAAAGCAAAAACGAAGTCGAATACTCGCGGAGTCGGACAGGATTGTCCGGCTCTTTTTCATTTTCTGGATGATAGCAGGAAAAAAACAAGTTGACGCTAGACTGTATGGCATGTACCATACAGTTAACAGATGTACTATTGTCTTAATACAATGGTGATAATCAAGGAGGGTGAATCCGATGCTTGAGGTAAAAGGGTTACAGAAGCGATATGGACGAAAAAAACAGGTCTTACGTGACGTGACGTTCTCCGTCGGTCTAAACGAAGTGACATGTTTGATCGGCTTGAACGGGGAAGGGAAGTCAACGATCCTAAAAGCAATTCTCGGTCTGATTCCGGTGGATGCCGGTACGGTGACGGTCGACGGTAAAACATCGCGCGACAAAATTGCGTTCGTGCCTGATCTTCAGACGATGCCGAGCTACATGACGATCGGACAAGCGCTCGCATATATGGCAGATCATTATCCGGACTGGAATCAAGAGACAGCGGAACGGTTACTGCAGACGTTCCAGCTGTTTACGACGGATAAAATGGCGAACTTATCAAAAGGGAACAAAGCGAAGTTCAATCTCGTCTTAGGATTCGCCCTCGATCGTCCATACATATTACTCGACGAACCGCTCGCGGGAATCGATTTGTTCATGAAGGAACAGATTGCCTGGATTTTCTCAAGTGAGTTCATGGAAGGACGGAGTATCCTGATGACGACTCACGAAATCGCTGAAGTCGAGCAAGTGATCGACCGAGTGTTGTTCTTACGAGACGGTCAGATCGTCGAAGTTAAAGAGACGGATGAACTGCGAGGTCATCATCATCAATCGGTCCAAGACCGGATGCGGGAGGTATATCAAGGATGAAACGCTGGTTGTTATTAACGAATGAAGAACTAAAACGAAGTACGAAATTACTGGTGTTGTTGATTTCAGGCTTGATCGTCGCGGAAATCGCGTCACTGCTCTATCAAATTTACGATTATCAAAGCACGATCGAGAAAACGATGCGGATTGAACAGATATCAGAAATGGACGCAATTGCGCGAGCAGGTGGTGCGTTGACATTCGCACAGGCAACGGATTTTTACGATTCAATCATTGTATTAGCAATGGGGATGATCATCCTGTTTGCGTTTTGGATTTGGTACCGCGACTGGATAGGTGAGACGAAGTACATCTACAGATTACTATTGTTACCGGGATCACGCCGGGCGATTTTTGGGTCGAAAATGACGGCACTCTTACTTGTCGTGACTAGTTTGATCGGAATTCAGTGGGGGCTGTTGTTGCTTAGTCGTAATCTCTACTTATGGTTGTTACCTGAACCGCAACAAGTTCCAGCAAGTATCGACGAGTATACGAGATTCCTGAGTGCCTTCTATACGATGTATCCAAGTGATGTTTTGTTCATTTTACTACTTGCTTTCGTCGTCATCTCATTCGTCTTTTTAACGGTATTACTGGAGCGATCGCTCGGAAGAGGAAAAGCGATGCTACAGATTGGACTGTATGCTGTCATATTGATTGGCGGTTGGTTCGTCATCGGATTACTATCAGCAGTATTTCCATACGATTTCGGGCAACTCCATGTTCAACTATACTTTGGATACGTCGTGCTCCTGACGCTTTACATATCCTACAAAAATCTACGATTAGTCCAGACGCGACTGTCAGTATAAGGAGAGAACTTCATGAAACGATATCGACAACTCCTAGTAATCGGGCTGATCAGTCTCGTAACGGTTGGCAGCTATATCGGTTATACGTGGACGATCAAAGACGCAGCCTTTTCCATCCAGACGGTTAGCGGGCAAACAACAAACAAAGAGTCGTTTACAGTGGACTTGCATACAGAGGGTAAACGTTCTCAGATTTATGAAATTACAAATAAGGGTTCAGTAGATGGGCAATCGAATAGCTACTTCAATCAGTTCTTTGGAACGAACAATCTTCCAGAAATACCGGACCGTTACTATGAATTCATTACGCAACAAGAAACGAATACGAGTGAAAATCAAACGCTGAATTATGCGATTCAGATCAAAAATAATCATTTGAAGTTCAAGATGTTCAACTATCAAACAAAAGAACTGTTCGAGAAGACGTTCGACTATCATTCGAAGCTCGAGACGGGAATCGAGTTGCAAGCGAATGTCGTCGATAAGCAAGCGATGAAAGTCTATGTCCAGTTGGATCATATCGATCAACCGAAAGATACGAAGCTCGTCGTGTTGGATTTAGCGAGTGGTACGGTGCAGGACATCGTTCTTCAAAAATCAGCTCCAGTGGATCGAGTACGTCAGTTTGTAGCTATCCATCAAAATGAAGTCGTTTATTCGGAGAGAGCATTCGAAAGTGATGGAAGTGAAGAACCCGAAGCATTCCATTTTCTTGATGACGGAAAAAGCGTTCGACCGATCAAAGCGTTGAATCAGCGGAACGTTAGTTATACGACGCATGAAAATGGACGATATCTCGTCGGGTTCCGTTTTCCAGAAGGAGACACGAAACGACTCGAGTGGTCGACATTCGACATGAAGACAAAACAACGATCCGAGCACAGCGTGACGAGTCCACTTGTATTGAGAAATGTCGAGTGGATGAACATGACGAATGACATGAAACTTTATCTGACGTCAGAGACCAAAGGTGGGTTTCAAGTATCCATCGTCGATTTGAAACAGGATCGACTTCTCTATCAAGGAAAAATCGAGGACGCGAACCACCAGAAGAAAACGAGTATTTCTAATTTTGTAGTGCAATGAAATGGAGGCGTCATACCGAAACCGGATGACGTCTTTTTGAAAGGACAGAATGATATGAAACTAGAAATCGAACAGTTATCGAAAATCTATCCGAATCGAAAACAAGCGTTGCAGGAGATCACGTTGACACTGGAAGCCGGAGTGTATGCCTTGTTTGGTGAAAATGGAGCAGGGAAGACGACGTTGATGAAGATTCTTGCTGGACTGTTACGTCCATCTCAAGGGGTGATTCGAGTCGACGGTCACGTCGTCTCACCGCTAGAAGAGACGTATCGCGAACGAATCGGGTATTTGCCGCAGGAGACACCGCTTTACGGTGATTTCACGGCAACACAGTTTTTAACGTACTTGGCAACGGTCAAGGGCGTTCCTAAATCCGTCATCACCGCTCGCGTCGAGCAAGCCTTGATTGATGTGAATTTGCTAGAACAAAAAAATCAGAAACTACGCCGCTTCTCGGGTGGAATGAAGCGACGGATCGGGATCGCGCAACTATTGTTGAACGACCCGGACTTTTGGATCATCGATGAACCGACGGCAGGGCTTGATCCAAAAGAACGGATTCATTTTCGAAACGTCATCGCGACGATTGCGCGAAAACGAATCGTCTTACTGTCGACACATATCGTCTCGGATGTCGGATCAATCGCAAAGGAAATCATCCTGATGCAGCAAGGAAAGATCATCCGCCAAGCTAATCCTTATACCTTGCTCGATGAGATCGCGACCTCGATCTGGTCCGTCGATGTATCGGACGAGACATTGCTCATCTTGCAGGAGACGTACCAAATGGGTGCGATTCACCAAACGCGGTATGGTAAAAACCGCGTCCGGATCATCTCGTCCGATCAACCGCATCCAGATGCGGTTCAGGAAGAGCCGCAACTAGAAGATTTATACCTTTATCACTTAGATGAACGGATGCGTGGCGCGTGATGTCGATGTTACGATTCGAATCATACAAATTATATAAATCGCTAATCGTCTGGTTGCTGTTGACCTTGATGGGAATCTTTTTCTTTCCAACATTAGTGGAACCCGTTGATCATGTCGTCAAGTCCCGCTATTCTTCGTTCGAAGGACCAGCGACGAAAGACGTCTTTCAGAGGATTGAGGCAGATGGTAACATCATCAATGATCCAGATACACGAATAGGAGAAGACGACATATTTTACAAGAATGAAATCTATGCTCAAATCTTACATATGGAAGAAGCTCAACTTCAGCGGCAGCAACGCCTCGACGTTTTAAAAAGCGATACGTTCGAGCAAAAGCTCGTCAATCGTATCAACGTCGCATCGATTCGCTATCACGATCCGGCGGAAATCGTAGCGACGTTCGTCAATCAATCCGGACTCCTGTTCCCGTTGATCGCACTCCTACTCGTGACGATCAGTTATACACGTGAACGCATGACCGGAGTCGAACAGTACCAGTTGACGTCGCGGAATGGACGACACGTCTTATTACGTGCGAAATGGATGGCTGCCGTTATGTACGTGACGATCATCCATGTGTTGACGTATCTTGCGACGATCTTAGTCGTCCGTTATCAACTCGGACCAATCGATTGGTCGGCACCGATGCAAGCGATGGACGGACTTGCTGCAGCACCGTATCCATTATCGATTGGTGGATATGTACTGTGTACGTTCATTTATCAGGAACTTGCCTTTGTGACGCTAGCGACAGCTATTTTATGTGCCTCGTTATTCGCGAAACAGTACAGTCACGCCTTCATTTACGTAATGATTTTGATCGGCTTACCATTGACGTATGGTTACGTCATTCCGGATGTCTTTTTCCCAGAGTTCGTACAAATGCTGATCTTCTTTTTCCCAAGTCGTGGCGTCCTGACGCGTGAACTGTTCCAGACAGACATACCATTCGTCTTACCGATTTTTGTGATGCTCGTTTGGATGCTACTGATTGTCACCCTTTACGTATTCATGATGCGTTACGTTAAAAGGAGGGAGCTGACATGAGTCGCGAGTTATTGAAGGTGGAATGGCAAAAGGTAAAACAACAAAAAATGGTGTGGGTTCTCCTGTGCCTCGTGTTCAGCATCGGTCTGATTTTTTCGTTTAGTCGGATGGGCTTGTCTGGAACGGAACGGACGAATGCGCCGTTTGAAGGGAAACTGACAAGGGATTTCGTAAAGCAGGCAACAGAGGGGAAAAAGCGTGTAATGAAGAATGGGATCACGAAAGCAGAACAGCGTGAATACGACATTTATTCGCAGATTTTGAAGGCGGATGGGCGGCATCAGTCACAATCGCAACGTGTCGACAAATTGCGTCAACAAGCGCGCTCTGCGACATCTGACATCAAAAAACGAAAACTCGAACAAGAGGCGTCGTTGCTTGCGAAAATCGATTATCAACACGTTGGCAACTACCGGACGCTTGATCAATTCATCGTATTTCTCGGTGTCGGAGGATTTGCGTTGCTGGCAATCGTCTTGACGTTAGTAACCGCGACGAGTTTTTCTCGCGAAGCGCAGACCGGGATGTTGCAACTGCTCTATAGCGCAAAGCATGGTCGCAAAGACGTCCTGACGGCAAAATTAACACTCTCGATCCTGCTCGTCACTGGCATCATCCTCGTTTACAATATCGTCCAGTGGCTCTTATTTTTCCGTCAGTCGAGCGGCTGGGAGTTACCGATTCAGTTTAACTATCATGATTCTCCATATCCGTTGACATTCGGGCAACTGTATCTGCTCGCTATTTTGATGCAGTGGCTGGTCGCTGTCTCGTTAGTCATGACGTTCACGTTTTTCTCGTTACTCGTCCGGCACGTCCTTGCTGTTCTGATACTCGCATCGATCTGGTTGATTGGTCCGTTCGTGCTTGAAAAGTTCTTTGGAGGCATCATGGCGAGCGAAACGATTCGCTCACTTCTCTTCCTGACACAAGGGCAGTCATTGATGGTGTTCGTATTGTTTAGGGATTACCTTGCTATACCGGTGTTTGGGCAACCGATTATTTTACCAGTAGTCGTCATCGCCAGTAGCATCACGACGATTTTCTTATTCGGCTGGGGTTGTTACAAGCTTGTCTCGCGTCAGTCTACCTAAAAGAACGCTTCGCACCGAAAAAAGTTATCCGGTGCGAAGCGTTCTTTTTTTCGTTTTGACTAGGAATTGATACGTCGTGAGGCGAAAGCATCAAGACGTGAAGTTTTTCTCTGCCGCTTTACAGGCACGCAATAAGGCATCCTTGAAAAAACGATCTTCCTGCGAAGCGAGTTGTTGTGTTGCTTCCTCGTCCCCGCGCAGGGAGCGGGCGAGCATCTGGATGACCTTGACCCAGCGCCGGACGTGATCGAGTTGCGGGCGACCCATCGCGACGTATACCGTGAACCAATCGTTCTGATCGCGGCGGATCATCCGTTGAAACAGTGATTTTGCGAGATCGACTTCTTCGGTCGTCGGGAGCTCGTTCGTCTCGAAATAGCGACGTAACGCGGCGACGGCAGTCGCATACGCTGCCTTGACGTCTTCTGACGGCTGATGTTTGCCGTAGTCGGATGTCGACAAATGAAGTAAGGCGGGTTTTTTCTCGACACCCGTGATCCAGGCGGAGATCGTCTTATTGCCTTTATAGGCTTGACGGTTCGCGACCGGAAGCTTCGCCGTGACGTTACCGACTTTTCCGATCAAGGTCACTTTGTTGTTGCGATCCTGGATTTCGGTCACTTTCAACTCGACCGTATCACCCATTTCATGAGGAATGGCTTTCGGCTGGAGCTTTTCTCCTGCCGAGAGCGGCGAACGCTTGCGGATCATCCGCAGTGCTTCTTGTTCAATCCGGTCGTCAAGCGACCACAGATGTTCCGGTGGGACGTTGCGGAACCGGCGACGTCGGACCTTGATGTACTGGTCAAGCGCGTCAGCAGCTTGCTCCCGCGTCGATTCACCACGTGCGACGGGGCCGATGATGTCTCGGAGCGTAATGGATTCGAGACGTTCCATGATGCCTTCGAACGGGATGAGTTCCATTACGTAGAGACTACAGACGACGAGTTCGCATTCGCGAGGAGTGAGTGGGCGTTTGGCCATAAATTGACTTCCTTTCAGCTGGTTGATGTTTCTAGTATACCAAAAAAAAGCCATCGTCACGTAATCCCGTGACGATGGACTGAAAAAGCTTACAAGACGAATGGCGATTCCGAACTATTTTGCAATTCAGCGGACGCGAGACGTGTGACACCGTTCATGAACGGGTCATGGGCGACGAACAAGTCACCGATTGCTTTGATCTCAGCCACGGTCGCATTTTCCTTCGCACCAGCGATCCGCAAGCGATACGGTTTTTTTGTCACCGTATCGAATGTCAGGACGATCGTATGTTCCATCAATGGTCACTCCTTTCATGAAATGTAGGGACGAGTTATGCCTTGAGTAGAGCGTAGTCACGGCTGATTTCCGTCAGCGCGTAGCGTCCGTCGAGTAAGCTGCCGACCGCTTGACCGATCGAAGCGACGACGTCTGCTGGAAGATTCGAACGTAAGCCGTTGTAGCGGCGGCGAGCAACGACGGCATCACCGTTTGCTGTCACCTTGTCCTTCCGCTCGAAGACGATGACGAGACTCGTCTTGATTTCTTCTGCTTGTGTCATGTGTATCACCTCCTTCGCCCTTATTGACAGGGGAAGAGACCGGATTGTTCGAAAGGAATGAAAAAAAGATGGTCTGGTTACGTTTTTTACGAAAAGTATCGTTTTTACGCATGCGGACGCTCGGATATGCGTCCTTGATCTTCGTCTTTGGTGTCGCGGGCATCATGTATGCTCTTGAGCCAGAAACGTTCGGATCCTACTTCCGGGCCGTCTACTGGACGATGACGACCGTCGTCACGGTCGGGTACGGCGACTTCTTCCCGAATTCTGATACCGGTCGGATTCTGACGATTTTCGTCTTCATCTTTGGAATCGGGATCGTCGGGGGACTAATCTCAAAACTGGTCGACGGTGTCCAGTTGATTCGCAATCAAAAGGAAAGAGGGTTATTACAAGTGAAAGAAACAGGGCATACCGTCGTTTTCGGTTACAGTCGGCGTTCGAAGCACGTCATCGATTCATTAATCGAACATACGGATGTCGTCCTCGTCGATGATTTAGAGCGCGAGCCATTCAGTCATCCACGATTTCATTACGTCTGTGGTGATCCGGCACTGACATCGACGCTCGAACGGGCACACATCGAAAAGGCAGTTCGCGCGATCGTCCTCGCCGATCATTCGATTCCACCGGTCCATGCTGACGGACGGACATTGTTGATTGCTTCAAGCATCGAACGGGCGAATCCGAACATTTATACAATCGTCGAAATGATGCTTGAAGAACACCTCGACAGCTTCGAACAGGTTAAGGTTGATGAGGTGTTACTTGGTGATGAGACGATTGCCCGGATGGCGATCCTCGCGTCCCATCATCCTGGTGTGACGAAGGTCGTGACGGATTTGTTGACGAAGGACGGTGAGGGCATGTTCTCGATTCCGAGTAGACCGGAGTGGGGGACGTACCGTGACGCCTATCATGCCTTGCTAGAAGAAGGCGTCACGATCTTATCTGATGGAAAACGACTCGATTTGAACCGTCGACTCGATGAAGCGATTCCGAAAAACGGGACGTTGATTGTCTTGTGTTCGGAGGAAACCGCCCAACGAATCGGAGCGATTTAGAGAAGAAAGGATTTAACCAATCTTTTTTCGGGTATAGTAAATAAATTTACTAGACGGAGGAAAAAGATTATGACACAACCACAACCAGAATGGATTCAAGAATTATTTGAGACGGTCGATCAAGGCGAAATTAAAAATGCACCAAAATTACTCTATATGGCACTGACGCTTGAACCAAATTATTTTACAAAAGCAGTTAGCCGATTCAATCAACGGTTAGAAGTCGAACCATTAACGGACGTTTCGGAATTGTTGACGGTCTATCGTCAATTTTTCCTTTCAGCTAATCCATCAGAGGAGTACTGGTCACTTGCCTGGAACGAACTCATCCAGACGCTACAACATATGATTGACCGGCCGGAAGCTCATCAATTACTTAAAGAGCATGTCGATTTACTCGACTGGTGGTCGAGCGAATCGTTGCTTTCACTCCCGAGCTGGTTGACGATTTTAGATGTCGCTGAACGAATCGACGCGCTTGATCAATTTAGCAGTTATCTTCCAGATATCTTCGAGAGTTATGCGCTTGAAACGGCGAAGGACGAACCGTTTGCCCGTCTTGCCTGGTACGCACTCGCAAGCAATCAACAAGAGTTGCTTGCCCCTTACAGAGACCGGATTGAAGCCGGTTCTTCAAAGGAAATTCAGTCTCTTCGTCAAGCGGATCTCGTCGATCAAATTGAAACGACGCGGGTCGTTATGTTAAAGTCGAAAGATAACGAGCCGATTGAATTAACATTTGATCGAAAATGGACATTATAAATTATCGAAGAAAAAATGACACCTAGAAGCCGCACGAATTCAGTCCGAGGGGTGTAGGGATGATTCACGTCAATTTACCGAGTGGTGACTATGTCGTGTTAGTAGAAATAAATCGTGAAGTGCTGCTGTGTCATTCGATTGAAGAAGCGGAACAAGCACAACGCGACCGGTATGAACTGGTCGGACGGATGAGCGAACGCTTGCCGGCAGAAGTGATTGGACCCTCGATTGCGGACTTCGTCCGCTTTTCGACCGGGTTCATCGGCGAAGAAGTAACGTGGCATGAAGAAGAAGAAGCGTTCTTTTGCCAACAGTTCGAGACGTTCGACGGTTCCCCGTTAGGTGAAGACCTGACGGGGATCGATGCAACGCGTTGGCGTGCGGTCCTTGCACGCTATTATGCTTACGTGACGATCGGAAAGATCATTCCTTTTGAAGTCAGCGAAGAACCGGACGGTACGGTTCCGCTTTAGTCCAGACGATTCTTCGGTCGGCGCGTAATCAGAGAAGGGCAGGGTTCCCATGAAAAAGCAACTTGCACTACTCACGCTAGCGACAATCGTCGCCATGCCAACGTCTGCTTTCGCGCAGTCTCAATACGTACAATATGATCCGACGTTTACAGAACAACAAAAACAAGAGTGGTTGGCGAATCAGGGGCTGACCGAGATTCGTGCCTTGAAACAAAAAGGATTCTCGCTCGTCGAGCCGCTTGCACATCTCGAAGAAAAGGATATCGATGCCGATTTGATTCCAATCACGGACGTCAAGAGAGCAACGGATTCTGCCCAGTTCCAGCAAACGTACCTCGATCAGTCACGGATTCCGGCTTACTGGAAGTACAGCCGCGGGAAATCGGACGTTCGCGTTGCGATCATCGATGATGCAATCGATACGAAACACCGCGAGTTCAAGGACGTCATCTATAAGACGACGACGATTTCTGGAATCCGAAAACCTGACGATCACGGGACACACGTCGCCGGTATCGTCGCGGCGCGTGAAGACGGTCAAGGGATCGTCGGTGTCGCATCTGGTGTCAAACTGATCGGGGCCGATGTCTTCGATGGAGACTTTGCTGCATCAATCGACATCGGCGACGGTATTTTGTATGCAATCGAGCAGGGAGCAGATGTCATCAATCTCTCACTCGGACAATATGAGTTTGATCCGTATATGGAAGCAGCGGTCAAAAAGGCGGAAGCGAAGAACATACTCGTCGTCGGAGCAGCCGGAAACGACGGGCGCAATAAAGTACTCTTCCCAGGATCGATGAGTCAAGTCGTCGGTGTCGGGTCCGTCGGAACGCTGGGGCGTGCCTCGACGTTCTCGAACTACGGTAAAGGAGTCAACATCATGGCACCGGGGGAAGGGATCTACTCGACGATCGTCGGCAACAAGTACGGCTACTTGGACGGAACATCGATGGCGACACCGGTCGTCAGTGGTGTGTTGGCGCTCGCGAAATCGAAGAACCCATTCGTCTCGAATACGACGATGCGCAGTAAGTTATATGCTGCAGCGACGAAAAAATCAGGTGATACGAAGTTGCATTACGGAGCAGGTCGCTTGAATGCCGGAATCTTAGCGACACTGCCGGCACCGATCTCGAAGATCTCGTTACCGGAAACGGTTAAGCCGAATCAGGCGTTTACATTCTATTTTGATGAGTATGCGAGTGCGAAGACGACGACACGTCTCTATAAGGACGGGAAGGTCATTAAGACGTTCACGCAATCGAATTTAACGAACGGTACGCATAAGTTTACGTATAAGTTGAAAGACAAGGGGGCATATAAGCTTGTCTTTACAACGACAGGTGGACGGCATACGCGGACCGTCGAACGCTTACTGACAGTCAAATAAAAAAGCGCCTCCCACTGAGTGGGAAGCGCCGTACGAGACCTGAAGGTTACTTCGGGTCTTTTCCTTTTTTATAGACGGGCGTCGGAGGCGTCAATGCCTCTCCAGTCCATGTGATCATCGCTTCCATCTTGTATCCTGTGTCATCCTCATGGACGAACGACAGGCGACTGGAATCGATCAATTGGTATAAACCATAAGCGACCTGGTCGGCCCAAGAGCGTAACGTCATCGCTTCATCATACAACGGGATTTGCTCAGGGAACCGTTCGTTCATAAGCAAGATATCGTGTTGATCGAAATGATAGCTACGTTTTGAGAGTGCATCGGGCGCCTTGACGTTGAACGGCTCGAACGCGTGGATGAGCTCTCCTTGACGATAGAAGGCGAAGATGCCGTTTCGCAGATGAAGTGCCTTGATCTCGTCGATCTCGATCAGGAATGTCAACTTGCGAACCGCTCGCCGGTTCGTACCAGAGCGTCGTTTTTTCATGCTGCATGCCTCCTTCTGAACTCTTGTACTATACCGTGAAATGAGGCAGGGACGCAACTTTTTCGTTTGTAAAACGAGAATTACCTCTTGCAGGAAAGCGGCATCTACGCTACACTCATAAGCAGTGACTATGTTGGTTCGGACAATCGCGGGGCATTTCGATGCTTTGAGGAAAGTCCATGCTCGCACAGCCTGCGATGGCTGTAGTGATCGTGCTACACTAAAAGATAAGTGTAGGCAGCGTCAAGCTGACGGCAGAAGGAACGCCTAAGTCTTCGGATATGGCCGAAACTTCTTGAAGGTGCCACAGTGACGGAGCTTCATGGGAAACCATGAAGGTGGAACGAGGTAAACCCCACGAGCGAGAAACCCAAATTTGGTAGGGGAATTTCCGGAGCGGAACTGAACGCGAAGGAGAGCGTATGCAAATACGGAGATAGATGATTGTCGCCTGCGTGTGAGGGTCAAACCGTTTGGAACACTAAGGAACAGAACATGGCTTACAGGACCACATAGGCTGTTATTTTTAAGTTGAACGAGAGTCCAGGTCCACCCTGGGCTCTTTTTTTATTGCAATGAAACGATACTGTGGAAGAAACGATAAAGGAGTGAACGCGATATGGCAAAACGCTTAGTCATCGCGACAGCGGCGATGGGAATCGAAGCGCTCGTCGCAAAAGAAGTCCGTGCGTTAGGATATGAATGCACGGTCGAGGACGGAAAGGTCTACATCGATTGTGAGATGGAGGACATTCCCCGTTTGAACATGTGGCTTCGGACAGCGGACCGGATCAAACTCGTCGTCTCTGAGTTCCGCGCGACGACATTCGAAAAATTGTTCGATCAAGTCAAGGCACTACCATGGCACGAATTGATGCCGTGGGATGCGAACTTCATCGTCAACGGTCGTTCGGTCAAGTCGAAGCTCTTCTCGATCCGTGACTGCCAGAAGATCACCGAGAAAGCAATCGTCTCGCACATGCAAGAACAGTACAGCAAAGGAACGGAATGGTTACCGAAGACAGGCGCGAGCTATCCGATCGAAGTTGCTTTGTTAAAAGACATCGCGACATTAACGATCGATACGTCTGGCGACGCGTTACACAAACGTGGCTACCGTGAGTTCCACTCGGCCGCTCCACTCAAAGAGACGATGGCAGCAGCGATGCTGATGCTGACGAATTGGAAGCCGGATATGCCGCTCTACGACGTCTTCACCGGTTCAGGTACGCTTGCGATCGAAGCAGCGATGATCGGGCGTAATATCGCACCAGGGATCAACCGCGAGTTCGTCTCACAGGAATGGAAATGCATTCCGAAGAAGGCATGGTTCGACGCAATCAACGAAGCGAACGAAAAAGCAGAGTGGGACAAACCACTGAAGATCTACGCAAGCGATGTCGATCCAGAGATGGTCAAGCTCGCGAAAACAAACGCAGAACTCGCAGACGTTCGCGATGCGATCAACGTCATGCAACGCGACGCGGCAGACTTCAAACCGAAGGAAGACTTCGGTGTTATCATCGGGAACCCACCGTACGGGGAACGTTTGGAAGATGCACGTGAAGTCCATCAGTTGTACCGCAAGATTGGAACAGCGTATAAAGAATTCCCATACTACAGTGTCTATATGATCACGTCGTATGTTGAGTTCGAAAAAGCGTATGGTCGCCCAGCGACGAAGCGCCGAAAGCTGTATAACGGAAATATCGAAGTTCAATTTTATCAGTACTATGGTTTGCGCCGGAAACGTCCGCAGGCTTAAGCGATTTGTGAGAGGTGAGTGGGAGTCAGTTCCCACTCAATTCCCACTTTTTTATTTTTTTCGCCAAAATGTCATGAGCCGCTCGGTTGAGCGGTTTTTTTTGCGTTTCAAAAGCTGTTCGAATTGCGTCGCCGTATCTGATTGTAAAGTGTGCAATACGTGAGCGTACGTGTTCTTCGTCAAAGTCACATCGGCATGACCGAGTCGTTCTTCGCATGGACGCCCATCTCCATGAGGAGTGAGGCATGCGTATGGCACAATCTGTGTAAAGTAACCTTCGGAAGTTCGGCGGCTTTAATCGTCTCGATATGTCGTCTCCATAAACCCGAATGCTAGAGGTAGGGACTGGGGACATCGAAACAGATCAAGACCTCGTCGTTCCGCAAACTCATCAGCATGCCTTCATACCGTTGCTCGATTTGAATCCATTTTAATTTCCCAGCGACGTGCGTCGAAATCTTCACGACTCGGACCTTCTTGCCTTCGTATCAATTTATGTTTTCAGTCCTTCATTCAGTTTCGCTACGGCAGAGAAGGGGTTAGCTCCCTTGTAGTTGTTCATCCGGATCGACAAGCTGAACATGTCGACGAAGATGACGCGTAGTAAGTTAATCGTCGATGCCTTCAAGCCTTCCCGATTCCAGTTGGAGAGGAGAGGCATGCGTCGATTCAACCAGGTCGACCTTCAGCTGTATGAATCACTTCAGGTTGCGGTTGAGGATTAATTGGTAGGAGTGACAGAACGTCGTCTTAATCATTCGGACATGAGCCCGCACACAGGCGGCGAAGTTATCTTCCATCGTCATGGTTCTTAGTTCTTTTCTTTTAGAATTTATGTTCTATTGTTAACGTGCAAAAAAGCACCCTGAATGGGTGCTTAGTTAATATTCTCTTGCGCCTGTTTTACTAGAGCACGGATACGAGCTAAGATATTATCCAAGTTCTGAGTATCGATATTTCGAATCGTGAACTTTTTAGTGCCGAATGTCTTACCATAGCTGATGTGAATGACACCCAAACCGAAGTTCGCTGGATTACCGAAAGGAGTCGGAGCAATATCAAAGTCGACTTCAGTAACTTTCTTCATAGGAATCCGCTCAAGGTTTGCTTTGGGGAATAGTCCAGCTGAGTGAAGAGATAATACAATCTCATCCTTCATCAAAATCATAAATCCATACTTTGTCATGGTAGGCTGCACACCTTCGAAACTAAACAATTGATCCGTCGGTTTGAAATGCTTTTTTAATTCCTTTAACGTAATTTCATAAAAAGCACGTTCACTCTTTGGAAACTCCATTTTGATTTCATCCATAGTGGCCAATGTAACTGGGAACTCAATTAAAGCGAATCGCTCGTTCAATTTTGTAAAGTTAGTGATCATGTCATTTGCCTCCACTTCTAAAATGTATTCAGACAATCAAACAGAGAACTATTATTTTGTCGGGATTTCGACAGTGTATTTCTCAGCTAATGGTTCAAAGTTTTCATCACTTGGACCGTCTACAATGTATTTGATATTTGTAATTTCTTTTGGATCAGATTCGGCTAAGAATACGATTTCTCCTGATTTTTTTACTTTTCCGATAAAGTCACCACCGATTTCATCGACGAACATCATTTCAGAATCAATCTGCTCACCCGTATTCGTTGTCAGTACAGCTTGATCTGGATAGAAGCTGACGGTATCGTCACTCATGTTTTCAACATCAACCCCAAGAATAATCAGTGTTACTTCTTCCTTATCTTCGAACATGGCCCTCGAAGGTTCATCAATCATCAAACGTGACGTTTGCACGCTGTTAATTTTAAAGTCTATCGGTCCAAGTCTCTTCACAATGCCCAAGTTATCTTTCGTGTACTGAATTTTCTTCATTCCGAAGTCCGACTTTTCGTTACTTGGATCAGTTGTTTCCTTCTTTTTCGCAGATTCTTTGGAGGCTTCTTTACTCTTATCTACTTTTGCTTCTGTATCTGCTTTTTTCGTCGTGTCTACAGCTTCACTGCAACCAGCGAGCATTAGTGATGCCGTCAACGATGCACTAACAATCAGCTTTTTCATTATAAATATCCTCCTTTAAAATTTAGTTAACCTTATTTTACGAATTATCAATCTTATTTTATATATTTTATTTTAGAAATAAAAAAATAGTCGCACAGTAAGCGTTTAACTAATCATTAGGAGTTACAAAATAATAGAAATAATTTATTTATACATTTGTAGTAAAAGTTATTCATTTCTGATTATGCAGTCAATGTCTAGTATCATTTTATGTTAGTCAAAATGATTCCATATAACTGGTATATAGACTGTATCAAAAAAGCATCCAGTTATCGGATACTCTGATTTGGATATAAATTAATTTAAAGTTCTATAGATGACAAACGGTCTAAATATGTTATCGCCCGAATTCAGCTCAGTAACTTCTGGTAAAAAACTTTGATCTAAAAATTGTGATACGTTATTCATTAGTTTTTTTGGATTGCTTAATATTTGATCACTTACAACTACTTTGTTATTTGTTGTTTTTAATACCTAAAACGTTAAACTTAGGTGTCATACCAAAATCATTGATTAAAAATTTCATCGGATATCTCATTCATTTTTCATCTAATACGCCGGTTTGTTTTTTTCTGATTGCGTAAGGAGTTGGGAATATTGAATTCATAACTTTCAAAACTGCTTTTGCTTATAGTGATACTGTTTTAATAACTTCAAAAGTTGAATCGTCATCTTGAATTAATCCTGTTTCAAACAGTTCAGCATATATTAATGAAGTACCTATACATACTAAAGGAGATAAGAATGACAAGAATCTGGATTGAGGAATATGCAGTGACGGGTGATTTAGGAAGTATTTTTGGTCATTTTTTAGATATGGACGAGTCAATTAAAACGGCATATTTAATTAGTCCGTCAGAGGGAGATGAATGTGTTTCACCAACGAAGAAAATTTTGTACGAGTTTTTGGAGCATCGGAATGACTTTCCACTGTATCTGTATTTTTCGGATGAATATGTATTAAGAGAACGACATCAGCAGTTCTTTCAGCAACAGGATATTGACTATACCATTCAAACGGTTTATCCAAGTCGCAAACATCATTTAGATCCGCTTGTCTATTTTACAGTCGAGTTAAAGGACAAGGAAGCACTCAGACGCGTCGTTCGCAAAACGTACTGGTTGGGAGAAGAGAATGTTTTCTATATGATTTCGAATTACGATAATTTAAAATTTATATTAGAGGAAAGGCGGCATTAGGGGTTCCAACAATATCTGTCAGTTGCTTCGTTTGATCGAACCCATCTATCGGTACTTATCAAGCCTGGTCATGACGGTTGTGGTTTTTTCATATGCTCAAACGATGTATCGATGAACTCGTTAGAAAACGTCATCCAAAGTATGCCGGAAGAAATAATTATTTATCAAATCAATGATGAACTGTATGAACCTGAGGATGAAGAGTGAATTCATTCTTCAACTATCGGAGGTAATATATGAAGCCAGCTATCAAACATATCAATCCATCGTCTAAACGTCCGGGTGTATCACTCGTCGAAATAAAACGAGCAGAAAAAATCCTCGGTGTAAAATTCCCGACGGATTACATTTCGCTTATGCAGGAATCAAATGGTCCAGCCTTTCATGACTGGCAACTCTATTCGATACCGACCGAATCGAGTCATGCTGAAGTAAAAGACATCATCCACCATTACGCAAATCGTCCAGATGATTTACCAGAGGATATGATTTGCTTTGGCGAACATTTAGATGGTAGACGGTTATGCTACCGGATTCGACGCCGTTTTCTACAGGAACTCGTCTTTACGTGGCATCCGAAAAAAGGACTTGAAAAATATTGCGCTTCTTCACTTGACGCATGGGTGGAATCAGAGATGTTACGCGACCGGGCAAATAAAAAGATTTCAATTGGTACTTTTAATGTTAGTAGTCGAATGCTCGTGACGGATTCGAATGAACAGGACGCAGCATCGATTGTCTTGGAGCAAGTGAAGTCTGGCGCATGGACGGCTTCCGTCACATATGATTCAGATGGAACGGTTCGTTTACTCACAGTATACGAAGGTGTCAATCAGCCGACGGGCAGATGGACGCGCTCGCATGAGATCGCGATTGATTCAGGATTTGTATTGATCGGTGATGATGTTGCGTTTCGTGAGGAGGAACTAGCCGATGAACTCTTTTTCGGTCAACAGGACGTCCATTTGTTTCAAGCGGGTATCATGACTGAGTCTGGATATGGAGACGGTATTTATCATCTGAAAGTAAAGAAAAATCTAGATAAACAAATCATCGGAGTACGAATCAATTTCATGGAGTAGCAATCGAAAGACCGGACGAAGGAATGCACCTTCGTCCGGTCTTTTTGCGATATGTAGTTATTCAATATTGTCGATAGCGTTTCCGTCCTGATCGACTTGAGTAGAAAGTCCTGTCCAGCCACGACCTTTTGTCTCCAGCCAGCTAGTGAATTCAACGAGAAATTCCTCGTGTGGTACATGTCCGCCATCTTTTTTGACGACGACATATCCGTCAAGCTTTACATATGACTCCTTCAGCGATTCCATTCGTAATCTCCTCCTAAGTAGCGTATGTGAAAGGAAGAGTATATCGCTCGAAAGATTCGTTTACAAATGATATCCATTTGTCATTAAATCTATCAAAAAGTTGTGAAATCCAACTGAAGGCGGATATACCAATTAACAGATTCCAAATATAGTAAATAAAGAGGTGGAATAAGGAGGAGACGATTCAATGTGGATCATACTGGGTTTACTGGCGATTGGATTTACGGCACTGAATATCATCTTTTATTTGATCGGTAAGGACTATCGTTTCCTGATGGTGCTCGGACTGAGTTTTACGGCACTGACTTTGTGCGCCGAATACCGACTCGTCGCGGAATTCGTGGCGCGGGAGGATTGGGCAGCGTTACAGGACGTCGTACCGGGCATGGAGCGGGCACTGTGGGTATTGACGTTCATCTCGATCGGATTAAATGTATTGCCGCTACTGTTAGACTACCGAAAGAATCGATCTCGTTGAGGAATCCAAGAGGAGCTGAATCCTGATGAACTATACATTTTTACCGCTGACGCAACGACAGGCGGAACAGATTGCCTACGAGTGGCAATATGACGGGGTGTTTGCATTTTATGATATGCCGAATGACGAAGAAGATTTAGCAGAATTTCTCGATCCAGCAAAGCGAACGGAACATTATTTTGCTGTGTTGGATCGTGAAGAATTGATTGGTTATTATGTATTCGAACCAAACGCAGACGTCGTTGACGTCGGGCTTGGCATGCGACCAGACTTGACGGGCCGAGGAAATGGAGTGGCATTTTTAGAAGCCGGTCTTGCGTTCATCATGGACCGGTATGCACCTAAACAAATCGAATTAGCTGTCGCGACATTCAACGAGCGGGCGATTCGCCTGTATACGAAAAGTGGCTTCCTTCCCGTCGAACGCTTCCAACAGGCTACGAATGGTGGAAGCTATGAATTTTTGAAGATGCGTTTACAACCTATCGACGCAACGGAACCTTTTCCAAACTCTATAAGTAGATAACAGAAAAGGGGATGATGTCATGGCACGCTGTACGAATTGTCAGTATAAGTTCAACACAAAAGAACTACTCGCTGTCAGTGTTGCAATACATGGGAAAGGCAAACCATGTCCGAACTGTGGCGTGAAACAATACATGTCCCGGAAGTCACAATTTTATCTTTCACTCGGGAATATCAGTCTCTTGTTCGTCCTGTTCTTGCCGTTTCTGATTCGGTTGAGCGGCCGAGAAGAATCGATGAGGTAAGATGTCGATTACCTTCGATTTCATGAAACTTTTTCCTGCATCCACCAGTAGATAAGGAAGAAGGAGATGGTCAGATGGTACGCTGTACGAATTGCCAATATAAGTTCAAAACGAAAGAAGTGCTTGCTGTCGGATTTGCGAAACATGGGAAAGCATGTCCGAACTGCGGCGTGAAGCAATACATTTCAAAAGACTCGCAACATTACTTATCGCTCGGATACGTCAGTCTCTTGTTCGTCTTGATCCTACCGTTCGTCATCAAACTGAGCGACAAAGAAGAGACGATCTGGTAAAGCATTACGCGCATGCCTGAAAACGACAGGGTGCGCGTTTTGTCTTATACTCGGGGCAAAGGAGCTGGGAAACATGCAAACCGTATATGATGCAATCGTACAAAATGCAGCAGGAGAAACTGTTTCGCTAAGTGATTATGCTGGACGAGTCCTCGTGATCGTCAACACAGCAAGTAAGTGTGGGCTCGTCAAACAACTTGGCGAACTACAGGCGCTTTATGATAAATATGAGAAACAAGGAGTCACAGTGCTCGGATTTCCGTGTGATCAATTCAATCAGCAGGAGTTCGGGAGTCAGGAAGAGACGATGCAGTTCTGTCAGCTGAACTATGGCGTGACGTTTCCGATGTTTCAGAAGATCGACGTCAATGGACCGGACGAGCATCCGCTTTATACGTTCTTGAAGAAAGAACAGTCCGGCTTGCTGTCGTCGAAAATCAAATGGAACTACACGAAGTTCCTCGTCGACCGGAAGGGGCAGGTCGTCAAGCGCTTCAGTCCAATCGACTCTGTCCAGTCGATTGAAAAGACGCTGCCTGTTTATGTATAATAAAGGGAACCGTTTAGCGCGAGTCGTTGCAGCGGGACGAAGAAATACCCTACCTTTGGCGAGGTAGGGCTTTTTTATGTCATTCAGCGTTGAACGAATCAAATGAATACGTGACAATTGCATCACTTCGTTTATGTCCGAGGTCGGTCAGAACTGGTGGACGGGGAGACAAGACATGAAAATCCTGCTCGAATGCGCGGAGCCAGTAATGGACCCAGTCTTTTGCAGGATCGAGTCCCATCAGTTCACGCGCAAACGTCAGTAGCTTTGAATCGGTCAGCGTCAGGAGTGGAATCGGATTGATCTCGACGTCTTCTTTTAATTCATAGAGGTCCGGTGAACGTAGCAGAATCGCATCCGCCTCGAAGGTCAATCGGAAGTAATTGCAACTGTAGTCACCAACGATGACCATCGTCTCCTCCGTATGCCCACGGAAATGAAAGATCAATCTGTTACCATTTGCGACATCCATCAAGAACTGATCGAGTCCGATGTTGTAATCCTCGCGAAATTGTAGTTTTTCAAGCGTGATTTCTTGCATGATTTAGCCTCCTGTCCGAGTTTGTCGTTCTTCTATCAAAACGGTTTGGCGCGTTGCTAGGCGAGACGAACTGATTAATAAGACGATACCGAGTAATAATAACGAGATTCCGAACCAAGCCGTACCACTTAATTCTTCACCGAGGACGAACACACCAAGCAAGGCGGCAGTCAGCGGCTCACCGAGCGAGAGCGTGACGGCAGTCGACGATGGTACGTTCGATAGTCCTTTCGCGAATAACCAGTAAGCGATTCCGGTCGTAACGACGCCGAGATGGAGGCTGATCCCGGCTCCTCGTGGCGTGACTAACCACGAGAGATCAAATAAGAAGAGCAGAGGTGACAACAGTAAAGCGCTCGTCGTGAAAATGACGGCAACGACTGACAGCGGCGCGTGTGTCTTGACGAGGTTTCGACTGACGAACGTATACCCGGCAAAGGATAGTCCGGCACCGAGTGCAAGGACGATTCCGATTGGATCAATCGCGACCGTTCCTTGATTGTTCAATAGCAACAGACAGCCGGTGATCGATAGTCCGGTCGATGCCCACCACAGCAGCGCTGGACGTTTCTTTAGGAACAGCCACTCGATACACCCGGAAAAGATTGGTGCGCTACCGATTGCGACGACGGTACCGACGGCGACACCGGTCATCAATACAGCGGAGAAGAACAGCGGTTGGTAAGCCGCCATGCTGACGGCAGCGAGTAAAATCGTCCGCACCGGCCAGTCGCGTAACGTCAGCGTTCCTTTGAAGAGAACGAGACAGAGTAAGAACAGTCCACCGACAGCCAGACGAACGGCACCAATTGCAATCGGGTGTGCATCTTCTGGCGCAAAGGCTTGTGAGGTTCCCGTCGTGCCCCAAAAGATCGCAGCAAGTAATATGAGCAACATCGATGATGATTTAGACATGGGTCACCTCTTCGAATGCAATTTTTTAAAATGATATTAGAACGAGAATACCACAGAACGCGTAGGATGGAATACACCAAATAATTGAAAAAATGGTATGGTGTATAGGGTGAAGTCGTATCATTCACGAATACAAAAATGAAAAGGATGGGACCCATGAAAGAAATGAACCAAATCGAAGCGGTACTTGACGTCTTATCACAAAAAATCAATCACGGGTCGACCTTCATTCAGCGACGATACGATACAGGAGTCGCTCAATTCAATTTGAATGATCCGGTGACGGAACAGGCGATTCAGTCATTTGAAAAACAGTTCAAACTAACGTTACCAAGTGAATATAAGACATTCCTTCGTTTACATGACGGAGCGGAGTTGTTCATGATCCAAGGTCTTGGTATCGAACTCTATCCACTTGAAAAAGTCATTGAAATGACGATCCAGGCTAAAGAGGACGACCTGATCCATGAAGACTACGATCATTTCTTGATGATTGGCGAAATGAACGAAGGATACGTCTTGATCCATACGGAAGATGCGAAGACGGAGGAGACGCCGTATATGCACTGGATGTTTCATGAGTTGTCGACAGAGGAAACTGACCCGATCGGACAGAACTTCGGCACGTTTCTTGAATATGCGATCATTGCGCAAGGGGATATGTTCTGGGAGTTCAAGGACTTCTCGATTGCAACAGATGCTTATTATGTAGAGGACTACAATTCCGAAGAGGAAGTGAGCAAACCTCGACCAATTCGCTTCGTCGACTCGGTTCGCGTTGAAATCGAGTACCCGATTGCGAAGAAGAATGCTTATTTCTCGGTTAAGATTTTCGAAGGGAAACAAGATAAAGAAAGTCTCGGCGCTAGCTACGACTCGGATGCGCGCTTTGAAAAAGTGATGCAATCGGTTCGAGAATATTTAATGGCAGAGCGATTCCAGTATTCGTCGATCAAGGTCTTTCAAACGGAACACCGATTTTGGCAGAACGATGACGAGACGGGTGATCCTTTGATTCGTAACCACAATCCACAACGGCAAGGAATGCGCTTCGACGGGTACCGTACCTTCGTCGAGGAGCCACCGCGTCCACTTCCAGGATGGGAGTAACTCAGCAATTTCTTTATACAGAATGGAGTTTTATAGATGAAAAAATGGTTGTTGATCCCTATGATTCTTTATTTGACCGGTTGTATGATTCAACCGCAAAGTGGGAGTGAGACGAATGAGACATCCTTCAAAGGGACTACGAAAGAGGGACTCGTCTTTGAATACAAATTGACGAACACAGGAGACCATGCATTTGATGTTGTAGCTCGCTCTGGGCATTTGTTGAATGTCATCGTTCGTGAGAGCAAATCAAGGACTGTCGTCTTCGATTCAAGAAAGCAACAGAGTAAAACAAGCCAACAAAAGAAACGCGTCAAAGCATCAGAAACCGTCGTTCTCAAACAAACGGTACAAGGCGGTACGATCGAGCCGGGTACATATGATATCGAATATCTCGTTGAGGAGAAAGAAAAGAATAGCGACAGTTCTAGTTCAGTAGAGGATATGGAAGTGAAATTAAAATGATTTACGCCTCTGGTGAACGACTTCTTCAATAAATATCTTAGAGCCTCATGCAGGTTCCGGTACGAATGATGCTATTAGTAACATGAGATGTAAAAAGTGGTTTCATAGGAAGCTGATTTTTGTCCTTTAGGCAACTAACGGGTGAAAATCAGCTTTTTATTTATTAATGATACTATGCGACGCTGCTCTATCAACTGACGATTGATCAACCCTAGGTCCACGAATCCCATTGCTCCTTGAAACGATCGGTCGCGACCAAGTCTGTTCCTTACTCGATTTTTCAAAAGAGATGGTCAGCGAAGCCCGCAGGAAATCTACTGATCCATCCTGAAAAAGAAGAAAAGAACTTTATTATTGTATATAGAAATTTAATTTCAAAATTAAATAAAAAATATTGAATTAAAATTTCTTAATTGTATAATAAAGGGAGGGATAACAGAAAGGGTGAAGCAGATGTTAGATCAGTTAGCAACGGAACGTCGAAATGAGCTCACGATGCATCTCGACGATATGTCGGTCGAAGATGTGTTGCGCGTGATGAATGCCGAGGATCAGACGGTCGCAACGGTCATTCAAACGCAGATACCAGTCATTGCTGAAGTTGTCAAACACGTCATTACGTCATTTAATGCCGGAGGACGCTTGATTTACATCGGTGCTGGTACGAGCGGGCGGCTCGGGATTCTCGATGCGGCAGAATGTGTGCCGACGTTCGGGGTCTCACCAGACATGGTCGTCGGTTTGATTGCTGGCGGCGAACGCGCGTTGATCAAAGCGGTCGAGGGAGCAGAGGATAGTCGGACGCTTGCCGTCGACGATTTGAAAGCGCTCCAGCTAGAAGCACGTGATACGGTCATCGGGATCGCAGCAAGCGGTCGGACGCCGTATGTCATTGGCGGGCTTGATTACGCGAAGGAAGTCGGAGCGGTGACGGCAGCGATTTCTTGCAACACGGATGCGGTCATCAGTGGGCACGCGCGTTATGCGATCGAAGTCGAAACAGGTCCGGAAGTCTTGACGGGATCAACACGATTAAAGGCTGGAACGGCGCAAAAGCTCGTCTTGAACATGATTTCGACGGCAGCGATGATCGGTGTCGGTAAAGTCTATCAAAACCTGATGGTCGACGTTCAGTCGACGAACGAGAAGCTCGAGATCCGGGCGAAGCGGATGATCAGTGAGGCGACAGGAGTCGATGCCGTAACGGCGGAACGGATCTTCCATGAAGCGAACGGTCACGTCAAGACGGCGATTGTCATGATTCTCGCGAATGTTCCGCATGCGGAAGCCGTTGAACGTTTACAGCAAGCAAACGGATTCGTCCGAGACGCACTCTAAGGGGGAAACACGATGAAGAAGGAAGAAGTGCTGGCACAAGCGATCCTCGAGCACGTTGGCGGAAAAGACAATCTCCGGCAGCTTGCGCACTGCATGACGCGGGTTCGCTTATCGTTAAAGGACCCGACGCAAGCAGATATCGATGCGTTAAAGCAGATTGATGGGGTCATGGGGGTCATCGATGACGAAACGTTACAAATCGTCGTCGGTCCGGGAACGGTCAATCGGGTAGCAGACCATTTAAGTCGCGAAACGGGACTTGCGATCGGGGAAGAGTCCGTCGATCCAAATCTGACGCCAGAAGAACGAGCAGCTGTCGAGCGGCAAAAAGTGAAAGCGAAACAACAGTCACCGTTCAAGCGCTTCTTACGCCGGATCGGGAATATCTTTATTCCGCTCATTCCGGGGCTCGTCGCTTCCGGTATCATCAATGGTGGCGCAAACTTCGCGAAAAATGCGGGTGTCGATGCAACGCAGACATGGATGCAGATATTATTATTGATCGGTGGGACGGTCTTTGCATATCTTGCGATCCTTGTCGGCTGGAACACGGCGAAAGAGTTTGGCGGAACGCCGGTACTCGGCGCAATCGCGGGCGGAATTTTGTTCAACCCGGTGCTTGCGGACATCACGATTTACGGGGAACCGCTTGTTCCAGGCAGGGGTGGCTTGTTTGGGGTCATCTTTGCCGCGTGGCTGATGACATATCTTGAGAAGCATATCCGTCGTTTCATGTTCGCATCGATCGACATCATCTTCACGCCACTGTTGACGGTGCTGATCGTCGGATTCGCCTCGCTGTATGCGATCATGCCGGTGGCTGGACTGTTGTCAGACGGCATCATGAAAGCAATCAATGCCGTACTTGAGGTTGGTGGACCACTTGCTGGGGCAGTACTTGCCGGCTTCTTCCTACCACTCGTCATGGTCGGTCTCCATCACGGACTAACGCCAATCCACCTTGAATTCTTGAATACGATCGGCAACACGCCACTCTTACCGATTCTTGCGATGGCAGGAGCAGGTCAAGTCGGGGCAGCGATGGCAATCTTCGTCAAAACGCGTAACCCGCGTTTGCGTAACATCATCAAGGGTGCGATTCCAGTTGGTTTCCTTGGAATCGGTGAACCGTTGTTATACGGGGTCACGTTGCCACTTGGTCGACCGTTCGTAACGGCATGTCTCGGGGCAGCGGTCGGTGGTGCCTTCCAAGCGACGATGAAGACTACAGCACTTGGTGTCGGCGTATCCGGTTTATCGTTAACACCGTTGATCGATAACGGAATGTACTTGACGTATATCGGTGGTCTCGTCATCTCATACGTCGCAGGCTTCCTGTTCACGTACTGGTTCGGTTTCAAAGAAGAGATGGCAGACGGTATTTAAAGTAATGAAAAGCAGTTGAATCCTTCGAAAAAGAAGGAATCAGCTGCTTTTTCCCTAAGTAGAGAAGTGAAGGAGTGAGTCGATGAAAGGATTATCGATCTATTTAAATGAACCGATCACGGATGAGACAAATGAGTGGTTGCAGCGGATGCGCACCGTCGGCTTTACGTCGCTCTTTACATCGCTTCATATCCCTGAGGATGATTCCTCACTGTACGTCGAACGCTTGCAAGCGCTCGGTCGTGTAGCAAAGACACTCGGGTATGAGCTCGTAGCGGACATCGCACCGGCGTCACTTGCGACGCTCGGCAAGACGTGGGAGACGGCAGCGACGCTAACGGACTGGGGTGTCACCGGACTGCGGCTTGATTACGGCATCAGTCCGCGACAAATCGCGACATTATCGAACCAGATGATGGTCGCACTCAACGCCAGTACCTTAACGGCAGACGAATTAACTGAGATGAAGGCACATGGTCTGCAACTCGAACGTACGGAAGCGTGGCATAACTTTTATCCGCGACCGGAAACCGGACTCGACCGGACGTGGTTTGACGAAAAAAATGCCTGGTTGCAGGCGCAAGGATTACGCGTCCAAGCATTCATACCGGGCGATGGAACACTTCGCGGACCGTTATTCGAGACGTTACCGACACTTGAAGACCATCGGGGAGTGGCACCGTTCGCAAGTTATCTGGACTTAAAGCCGACCGTCGACCGAATTCTTGTCGGAGATCCACGATTGGCGGAAGCGACGATTCGGCAATTCGAAGCAGAGCAAGACGGAGTCATCGTACTGCGGGCACTCGCGAACGGACGACAAGAACAACGGGATACGGAAACAAATCGATTTGATCCGGCGCGGGATGTCATTCGGTCCGTCGAGTCGCGGATGAATAAGTCGACAATCGATCTAAGACCGCAAGATCCGTCTGCCCGTCCGCTTGGGACGATCACGATCGATAATGAAAGATACGGACGCTATGCGGGCGAGGTTCAAATCACGAAACGTGATTTGCCGGCGGATGAGCGAATCAACATCCTCGGACGCGTGATTGCAGAAGATCGTCCTTTGATTGCGTTACTTGGTCCAGGAAGTAAATTCCGGATTGACTGGGTGGCGCCATGAGGCAGATCGTTGCCGAGCGCTTCGCCTATCTATACCGAGGGGAATTGTTCACGGTCATCACGATTTTACCGCTCAGCTGGTTTGGCAATCGTGTCTTTCCACAACTTCAGTTATTTGAACTCAGTGCATTTTGGATGTCACTGTTTTTGTTCGAACTGTTGTTGATTCAGGGAGCTTGGTATTGGTACAGCAAGTGGAGACGTCTGAAGAAAGAAGGAACGTCGAATACCCCGAAACTGGTCGTCCGACGATTACGCCACTGTCGTGTCATCAATATTATTCTAATCGTTCTGACGACGTGCACGTTCGGAATCGACTGGATTCGTTTTCAATCTGAGCTTCCGGTGTATGGATTACGAATCACCTTGTTTCTATATATTTTTGCGATTCTTGAATATATCAATTATTTCCATATCCAACTGATGTACGATAACCGGTCAGATATGCAATACTTAATACGGAATCGACGTTTGAAACGATCAGCATTGAATAAGGATATGCAACGACTTCGTAAAGTAGTCTAAGGGTTCATAGAAAATAGGAGGGATTGTATGCTCGATATGCTCATTCGTGGCTATCGAAAGTTAAGGAAGTTAAGAGGGCGTTAAGAGGGAGGATACTATCGATGAAGTGGATCAATCGACCGACACGTATCGAACAAGAGACACCGTTACGCTTCATGACGGATCCGGATACGGATTTTTGGCGCAATACCCATTATCAGTTCAACCGTCTGACGGGGCATGCGCTGTTACAGGATGCTCCAAGTGGAGAATTCAAATGCCGGATTGAAGTGAAATTAAAACCGAATGCTACATATGATCAAGCGGGGATTTTGCTATATGTGAACGATGACCACTGGGTGAAAGTCTCGGCTGAGTTCATTCCGGATGGTCCATCTCATCTGGGTGCCGTCGTGACGAGCTTTGGGTACTCGGACTGGTCGTGTCGGGATGTCGACAATACACTATTTGATGCGCCGTTCGTCTTTGAACTTCATTATCTCAATCAAGACGTCACGTTGTATCACATAACAGGAGAGTACAAAGAGCAACTCCGGATCGCGCACTTACATGACGTGACCGATTTGAAGATCGGACCGTACGCCTGTAGCCCGGAGGTAGAAGCGATAGGGTGTGAAGTGGAAGTACTAGATTTCTCATTAGAAACAAACGTTGAATAAAACGTCATATCAAATGGACCGATGTCAGGCATCGGTCCATTTTTTGATCGTAACTAGAGACTAATTAAAACTTAGCCGCTTTTTCTGGCATCGGACCCGTATACAACGATTGTGGTCTAAAGATTCGGTTGTCTCCTGCTTGTTCAAGGATGTGTGCCGTCCAACCGATGATGCGGCTAGATGTGAACGTCGGTGTGAACAGTTCTTTCGGAATATCGAGTCCTTTTAAGACGGCTGCCGCAAAGAACTCAACGTTCGTATAGAGTTTTCTGCCCGGTTTGTACTCTTCGAGTAAATCAATTGCTGTTTGCTCCATTTGTGTAATCAGATTGAACCAATCGCTCTCTTGCGCGAGATCTTTTGAGACGACTTTTAAAGCTTCTGAACGCGGATCACGTGTTTTATAGACGCGGTGACCAAAGCCCATCAGTTTTTCGCCTTTTTCTAATTTGTTCCGGATCCACGGTTCGATGTTGTCGATCGTTCCAATTTCATCAATCATCTCAATAACTTCTGAAGGGGCACCACCATGAAGTGGTCCTTTCATGGATCCGATCGCAGCACAGACGCCGGAAATCATTTCCGATTCCGTCGAGACGACGACACGAGAAGCGAACGTCGAAGCATTCATGCCGTGTTCGATTGTTAAGATCAGATACGCTGTCAGCGCTTTAATCTCAACGTCACTTGGTAATTGTCCCTTGATCATATAGATATAATTCGCGACGTGATCAAGTTCCGGATTCGGTTCAATGAAGTCAGCGCCTTGATTTTTTTGATACTTATAGGCGATGATCGTTGGTAAGAGTGCCGTTAAGTGCATCGCTTGATCGATTGTTGGTGGCCAAGCGAAAGCGGGTGTACCAAGCGCAGAGATTGCCGTGCGCATCGTGCTCATGACATCCATCTCGTTCGGCAATGTATCGAGAATCGTCTTTACGTAAGAAGGAAGTTCACGATAGCTTGTCATCTGTTCCTTGAATGTCAAAAGTTCCGATTCAGTCGGGAACGCACCGTTCCAGATGAAATACGCCACTTCTTCGAACGAATAAGATAATGCAAGTTCCTTTGCCCAGTGTCCACGATAGATAAGATGACCTAATGTTCCATCGACTAAACCGATTTGTGTTTCAGCGGCAATGACGCCTTCGAGTCCTTTTTTGTATTCCATCTTCAACACTCCTTTTCTAATACCTACTGTCAGTATGACTTACAACGATATTAAATCACCAGTTATTTGAATGCGTTTCCAAAATTATTCTGTGAAGCGCTATAATTAGAGGGCATTCTGTTTCATGAAACAAATCAAATAGATAGTAGCCATAAAGGAGTACATATGAATAAAGCCATGATTATTCGCTTATTAGGATTTTTCTTTGTATTGAATGTCTTTTTAATGATCGATTTGTTCTTTTCGATGAGCCGAACGATTCTTGAGCCACTAGCATTAGTCGTTGCTTCATTGACCACGCTCATTCCTGTGAAACGGCTCAAGCCACTAGAAGAACAAACGCTGTCGGTTTTCAAATCGAGTATCGCTGTCATAATAGGGATGCTCCTGATGGGCGGATTATTCTTACCCATCGTATTCCTCTTTGGATGAGTAACTATTGATAGAGATTTAACTATTGATCCGAAAATTTCACCAGGCGTTATTTAGGAATACGACGTGGAATAGACGTATTTTTGGCTTAGATGCCTGATTTGTTCGACTATGTGAGATTCTAAAGGACTGGTGGAGTCAATGGTGTGATCTGCGTAAAAACGGAGTGATTTATGGCTTCCGATCATGACCGCATACTGTGCTCCTTTGAATAGCTCGATATCATTCGCGTCATTCCCAAAAGCAATGTATCCCTCGCTCTCGATCCCGAGTGATTGTAAAGCAGTCCGTTTATTGATGGTGGTCGGACTAATGTCCAATACTTGTTCCGATCCATGATAATGAACAACGACATCCATTCGAAGCAGCTCGTTTTCTAAGGATTTCAGATTGTTGGCACTCAAAATGAGGATTTTTATGATTCGATCATGGTGAGCTAGCGGAACATTTTGTGCCGTCTTACCCGGATCTAGATTGTTCAGGATAGGATGGTCTTGCGGTCCGTTATATGTATAATTCCAGTCACTATCGATTAAATATGTGGCTTTATGCTTGTCGAGTAATCCCGTAATAAGGGAAAGCTCACGATCGTCGAACGATTTGGACTGAACGATTGTTTGTTCCGATGCGACCAACGACCCGTTTCCGCCGATTAAGATATGGTCGTGGAATGAAGGATGAATGACGGGTAGCATGTCACGGATAGGACGTGCTGAAGCAAAAATCACACGGTGTCCGTCGTCCTCGACTGCATGAAGCGCCTGTACGATGTCTTGAGACATCGGTTTTCCTTTAAAACAGATTGTGCCGTCGAGATCAAATACAAAATTCATAAGCAACCCTCCAAAAGTCAGTTGATGCACTTATCATAACAAATATTTACAGATAACATACCGATTCTTTATTTTGAGAAAACAAAAAGACTCCAGTAAATGCTGAAGTCTAATCATTGGTACCTTATGCTAAAAACGTATCTCGCTGGTCCTGACGTTTATCAATCATGATCTGTGCTGCCGGAATGTTAGCAGTCTGCAACACGTCAATCGTGTCTCGGAGAAATTCATCACTGCCAACGATGTAGAACAACCCTTCCTTATCCTCTGTCATCGCTTTGACAGCATCGTAGTAGGCAGCGCGACTCTCTACATAAGCCGGGCTAAACTGCTCATGTGAAGGAAGCTGAGTTTTAAATAGTTCAGTGCGCGTAGAATCGACGTTCAACGAGTGTAGATGAGGAACGCCACTTCTATCAGCCTGATGTTGCAAGATGATCGGACGAAACGTTGCCAAACCGACGCCTGCTGAGAGTAAGTACACCGTACGACCTTCCCGACGCAGTGGAATATTCGAGTGCGTCTTGAATAAGGCAATCTTTTCACCCATTTTCAATTGCTGAAGTGTCTGCTTAAAGACGGAACATGCCGGTTTGATCCGTGTCGTGATCCCGATCGTTCCCTCGCTAGGCAACGTTGAAATCGACATATGCCGGATCAGAGTGCGGTTCGGCTTTTCTCCTGCATTAAACCCTTCTAGCGCCATATGCGTGTGTGCGCCTTCCTCCCAAACGAAATCATCTGGAAGTTTTAAATGAAACGTATAGGTATGTTCGCCCTCTTGCGTCACTTGTTCTAGGGATAGCCAATCGATCTGCATCGTTCATTCCTCATTTCAATTAAAGTATCAATAGACAGCAATCGGACCATACGGACCTTCAATGATCTCAAGTCGTGTCTCAAAGATCTCGGATAATAGCGCTTCATCCATGACCTCGGCGACTGTTCCGAAGGCGGCAATTTGTCCGTCCTTCATCGCACAGATGTGATCGGAGTATTTCGCGGCAAAATTGATATCGTGCAAGACGGTGATGATCGTTCGTCCAAACGTATCAGCGACGTGTCGTAGATAACCCATCATCTGGACTGAACGGGCGATATCGAGGTTATTAAGTGGCTCATCGAGTAGGACATATTCCGTTTCCTGACAAAGAACCATCGCAACATAAGCTCGTTGCCGCTGTCCACCCGATAATTCATCGAGATAGCGGTTCTCAAGCGATGTCAACTCGAGAAAATCAATGTATTTCGAGATGATCGTCTCATCGTCCGCTGTCAGGCGACCTTGTGAGTAGGGGAACCGTCCGAAACCGACGAGCTGTCGGACCGTCAGCCGGGTCACGAAATGATTTTCTTGTCGCAAGATCGTGATGATCCTTGCTAAATCTTTTGATTTACTACTTGTCACATCCATGCCAGCGACTTCGATCTGCCCGGCATCGAGATCCAGCAAACGGCCGATCATCATTAACGTCGTCGACTTACCGGCACCGTTTGGACCAATCAACGCCGTGAAACCGCCTTTTGGAATCGTTAAGTCGATTGGACCGATTCTGACATCGTCTGTATACGATTTTTTAACTTGTTCGAGTGATATCATAGGGACCTCTTTCTAAGCAACACGATAAGGAAAATCAGCCCGCCGAACAGTTCGATGATGACGGAGACGACACTTGGCGTGTTGAAAATGTGATACATGAAGAAATAGGCAGTCGTTAAAACGAAGAAACCAATTGCGAATGCCATCGGGAAAACATATTTATGATCGTATGTCGCAGCGACTTGATAGCTGAGCGTCGCCACTAAGAAACCAAAGAACGTCAATGGTCCGATCAGAGCCGTCGACATCGACATCAGGAGTGAAATCAAAATCAAGAAGTAGATGACACTGCCGCGATGATTGACACCGAACGATGTCGCGACCTCTTTTCCGAGTGCGACGACGTTGAGTCGTCCGGACGAAAAGTAGAGCAACAGACCAACTACGAGGACGACCGGAATGACGATCGGGAAGTAAGCTGCGTCGGCATTCGTGACCGAACCGAACAGGCGCGCTTGTAGGATGTCGAACTCGGACGGCGCGAGCATCTTTCGCATGAATGACGATAGCGAGTTGAGACCAGTACCGAGAATGATTCCGACGAGTAACATCAATTGCAAGTTCGCGTACTTACCAGACAATAACCAGCCGTATAACAAGAGGCTCATCGCGAGCATGATCGCAACCTGTGTTAAAAAGGCGCTCGTGCCGGTAAAGCCAACGAGTGCTCCCGCACCGAAGAAAAAGATCATTGATGTTTGGATCGTTGAGTAAAGAGCATCAAAACCAAGCAGGGACGGTGTTATGATCCGGTTGCTCGTGATCGAATGAAAGGCGACGGTCGCGAGACTTTGGCAAATTGCTGCAATCGCCATCGTGATGACTGCCGTGATCCGGCGTTCGACGACCGGCCAAAAAGACGGAGAATCAACTGGAACCGGATTATTGTAGAGCAAGAGACCAATCGTACTGAACACTCCGCCGCTAAGGAACAGGATGAGGAGAATCCAGTAGCGGCGCTCGAGTCGTTTCGACTGAAAGGCAGACGCCCGGCGATTGGTTTCACGTGTAACGCTCGGTTGATTTCTTGTATGTTCTTGTTGTCTAATCGCGGTACTCATCTGACACCTCCAGTCTTCCGCCGACGTAACAGAATGATGATGAAGACGGCTGCTCCGACCGTTCCGAGAATCAAGGAGACCGGCAGTTCAAACGGGCGGATGATCGTGCGTGAAATCAGATCACTAATTAGAATTGTTGCCATGCCAATCAGACAGACCCACGGCAAATTACTACGAAGATCGTCACCGCGAAACATCGAGACGATGTTCGGAACGATCAAGCCGAGGAAGGGCAAATTGCCAATGACAGTCGCGACGATACCGACGGATAGGGCAATTAGTCCGGTCGCAATCAGCATCAGCCGGTTGTAGTTGACACCGAGACTCGTCGCAATGTCTTCGCCAAGCCCAACGAGCGTCAAGCGACTCGCAAGGAAGAAGATACAGACCGTGACTCCGATAATGATCCAGAGATACTCGTAGCGACCGATCTGAACGGACGCGAACGAACCGACGAACCAGCCTTCGATTGCCTGACTGGCACGGAAGAACAAGCCGAGGAACGTCGAAATCGCAGAGATGACGGCTCCGAGCATCAGACCGATGATTGGGACGATTAATGATGACCGCAGTCGGACCGAACGGAGAAACCAGAAGAAGACCATCGTCCCGATGAATGCAAACACGATGGCACCAGTCATCCGCATCATTAGCGACGGTGCCGGAACGAGTAAGTAAACGGCTAACAGTCCGAGTCCCGCCCATTCGATCGTTCCCGTCGTCGTTGGTTCAACGAGCCGGTTTTGGGTGATCAGTTGCATGACAAGTCCTGCCATCGCCATCGCAGCACCGGTCAGCATCAAGGCAAGTGTTCGCGGAACGCGCGTGATCCAGAACATATCGAAATCGTTCGCGGCACTCCGTAGTTCGTAAACGCCGGTGAAGAGGGACGCCGTTGCGAGCGCTAAGACGAGACATAAGGTCAAGACGAACGGCTTCGTCCAAACGACAGAAAAGGAAGGTCGAGCGGGTGGCTCAACTCTTCCATTCATTTGTTGCTGTGCATGTGCCATTACTTCTTGAGCGCTTTCGCGATGTCAGTAAATAATTCTGAGTACGTCTGGATCGATTCGTTTAAGTACGTATCTTTTGGTGCATAGACGATGTTGTCGTCTTTGATTGCTTTCGTTTTTTGTAGAGCAGGCGCACGGTCGATGACATCTTGCGCCGGTACGGCACCTTCTGCGTTTCCGAGTGGCGCGTCACGGTCAAGGACGAGTAGCCAGTCCGGGTTACTTTGAGCGATCGCTTCGACCGAGACTTCATCACCTTGATCGTTCCCTGATTTTTGTTTAACTTCGAGGGCTGGTTTCCAGTCGAACAAATCATACATCGGTCCGAAGACACGTCCACTCATCGGCGCTGAGAATCCAATATCGCCACCCGAGACGATGACCGACATGACGCTGTCCTGTCCGTTATACGATTTTTTGACGTCTTTGATCGATTGCTCGAGTGTCGTCACGAGCTGATCCGCTTCTTGTTTTTTATCGAAGATCTGTCCGAGTGTCTCTGTCGTATCTTCAAGTCCTTTGACGAGTAACTCACCTGGCGTACCAGAGTTTTCCGGTAATGCGATGTCAAGATCGATGACAGCGGCGTTTGGAACGAGTTTTTTGATGTCTTCATAATGATCAGCGAAACGCTGCCCGACGATGACGACGTCCGGATTGACACCAGCGATCGCTTCGAGGTTCGGTTCGAAGTGCATGCCGACATCGACGATATCCTTATCTTTTGCATAAGGTGACTCAGCCGGGAGCAGTCCGACTGGTGCTGCAACAAGTTCGACGTCCCATGCGGCAAGCGTCTCAAATGTCCGGTTATCGAGTGCGACGACTTTCTTCGGATCAACCGGAACGTTGACCGTTCCGTGTGCGTCCTTGATTTTGACCGTCTTTGGTGCTTCTGCGTCCTTCTTCGTGTCTGCTTCTCCTGCATTCCCGCATGCTGCGAGTAAAACAGCAAGCGAACTCACGACGAGTGGTGTTTTCCATTTCCCCATGATGATTCAGCTCCTCATATTTGATTTGATAACACATAAATCACGGATTGAGCAGCAGATGGATTATGTATGTCTACCTGATTAATCTGTCCTCAATAAGTGATAATGATTATCATTGTCATGTTCACTGAGAATCATAGCAAACGAATTCGGAAGACGCAACGCCATTTTCCAAGGAATTACCTGAAACAGTTTTTTACTTCTATAAAATATACAAAAATAAAAAAATGATAATCCTTCTCATTTGGATATAGAAATAGGACCATCGGACGCTTTTAAGCAACAGAGGTTTAGACGACTTCAAAAAGAGAAAGTGGTAATATATGTATCAAATTTTCAAATCAGAGACACCGCAGAAGACGACTTTGAAATGAGGTGCTGTATGAATCAACCATTTGAAGAATTGAAGATGTATCAAAATTTTGATGAGCTTGCTGACGATGTACTCGATTTCGCAAAAGAGATTTTACCGGATCAGATGTTGTACTTATCAGCAATCGAAGCAGGACAACAACGGATGTTAAAGATTGCAAACGATAAAGCAGATATTCCGATGGTGGAAGGCATGCAGATTGAATTGAACCAATCATTATGTAAACTGGTTGATTTCGAGACGAAACAGCCGGTCGTCCTCGAAGATATTCCGAACGCGGAACAACTCGGCGATTGGCGAAAAGGTTTGGAGGAGGCTCACGTCCGGTCCTACTTAGGGATTCCAATCGTCTTGACGAGCGGGGAAACGTTCGGCACGTTATGTGCGATCAATAATCGGGTCAGCTTGTATGAACAGAAGAATGTTCAGCTGCTGCAACGGATCGTCCGACTCTTTCTGTACTACTTAGAGCTTGAGCGTCATGCTTGGAAGGATGCGTTGACAGGACTGTATAATCGGCGCTAATTAACGAAGCAGTTCGAGGATCATCCCGGACAGACAGGAGCGGTGTTCTTCCTTGATCTCGATGGCTTTAAGCAAGTCAACGATGTCTTTGGACATGAGACGGGGGACATTGTTTTGCAAGAGGTCGCGCAACGTCTACGACAGTTCGTGCGCGAACAAGACGATGCGATGGCCGTGCGCCTAGGAGGCGATGAGTTCATCCTCCATTTCGGTCATGCTGATTCAAGGGAAGGGTGGGAGCGACTCGCGAAGCGGATCGTCACTTCGTTAAGTGAGTGGGAAACAGACTACCGAGTGTCGACAAGTATCGGGATTGTAATGTATGACACCGAATTTCGTCCAGAGTTAAAAACCTTGCTACAGCAGGCAGATGTCGCGCTATATGCCGCTAAGTCGTCAGGAAAGAATACGTATCAGTTTTATGAGATGGCGAAGAAATGAACGAATATCAAAAGACCTGACGCTTCTGAGTCTTCACAGAAACGATCAGGTCTTTTTAATTGCTATGAAGGCGATGGACGATCCGAATGATGTCTTTTTTCGGACGGTCAGGAAACCTGAGACACAACGTCTCGACACATGTCACAGGATCCTCATTTTCTAACAAGCGGAGGGCTTCCTTTACGACTGGATCAAGTGATTCGGTGACTTCGGAAGCTTTAGCAGTCGAATCTCCCGATCGATGAATCAAGTAAAACAATACCGTATGTACGGACACAAGTACGATTTTCGTCGCGAGAGAAATCGTGATGGACTTAACGTAGAGATCCATCCAAAGCAAGACACTTAAACTTACCCAAAAGTTCACTACGGCAAAGAGTACGTTCGAGACAGGGCGCTTAAAAAGTCCACCGAACGCACGCATCGCTCCGTCGAAGATGATGCTAACAAAGAGACTCGTGAGATAGAAACATAAGAGAAACACAAGGCAACCAACGAACGAGTCGTAGGAAACATCTCCGACGGATAAAATCAGTCCATCGATCATTAGCAAAGGAAGCACTAAGAGGAGAGCGAGAAACACAAGCGAGACGGCGGAAACCAGTCGTGACATAACATCATCCTTTCAATACGAATCGTCTTGTTGCACAAGAGACATATCCTACAGATTAGGATACCGTTTAACGTATTTGATTACAATTATTTACAAAAAAGAGACGTACTCAGAATGTGGCTCAGTTAAGTTTGGAAACCCTGTCAAAAAGCGCTTAAAGTCCAGTCAACATCTAGATTATTCATTGACAATCCTTATCTTTCCCTCTTACAATTGAAAATGATTATCAATACAAGTTGGGGGATCTGCTTACCATGAACGTTAACCGTAAAAAATTACTGATTTCTACCGTCTCGATCCTGTCTTTGACATCATTATTGATCGGCTGCTCGAACCCGGGCGAGTCGACAGGAGAGCGAAAAGATAAAGATACATTGACGCTCGCGTGGCCACGCGACGTTGGAACGATGAACCCACACGTCTATAACCCATCACAACTGTTTGCACAGTCGATGATCTATGAGCCACTCGTCCACTACGGCGAAGGTGGAAAGCTTGAGCCATACTTAGCCTCGTCTTGGAAGATTTCTGAAGACGGAAAAACGTATACGTTCACGCTCCGTGACGGTGTCAAGTTCTCGGACGGCTCGACGTTCGACGCAGCCATCGTCAAAAAGAATTTTGATGCGATCCTTAAACAAAAAGCCTTACATAGCTGGCTTGGGTTCATCACGAAAATCGAGAAGACGGAAGCGGTTGATGCGAAGACATTCCGTCTGACATTATCCGAAGCCTATTACCCGACGATTCAGGAACTCGCGGTCGTCCGTCCGGTACGTTTCCTCGGAGAGGCTGGATTCCCGGAGAACGGCGATACATCGAAAGGTGTCAAAAAGGAAGTCGGGACAGGTCCATGGATGCTCGACGAGTACAAACCGGATCAGTACGCGACGTTTAAGGTCAACAAGAACTACTGGGGACCGAAGCCGAACGTCGATCACATCAAGGTCGACATCATCCCGGATGCGGAGACACGCGTCTTAGCACTCGAAAAAGGACAGGTTGATCTGATTTACGGGGAAGGGGCGATCAGCATCGATGCCTTCAACCAGTTGAAGACGGATAAGTCGTACAAAACGCAGATGTCTGAACCAGTCGCGACGCGTCTCCTCGTCTTGAACACGAAAAATAAACGTCTGTCTGACGAACGCGTCCGCCAGGCGTTACAGCACGGGTTCGATAAAGCCGCCCTCGTCGAAGGAATCACGTCAGGACTAGAATCCCCAGCTGACTACTTGTTGCCACCGAACATGCCGTACACGTCGAACCTGAAAGTGAAGCAACGGGATTATGACGTCAAGGAAGCGAATCGTCTTCTTGACGAAGCAGGCTGGAAACTGCCGAAAGGTGAGAAGGTTCGCGTCAAGGACGGTCAACCATTGCAAATCGGGATGATGTATGACGCAGCAGAACAGGTCCAAAAGGCGATGGCCGAGACACTTCAGTCGGAATGGTCAAAAATCGGTGTCGAGCTGAAGACAGAAGCTGTCGAACTACCGGATCAAGTCCAGCGCTTCAAGGATAACCGGTTTGATATCAACTTCTACAGTAACTTCGGTGCGCCGTATGATCCGCATACGTTCGTGAACTTGATTGATACAGATGGCTTCGGCTTCAAGGAAGCGATTTCGGCTTATCCGAATAAAGAAAAACTCTTGCAAGAGATCAAAGATGTCTTGAAGACGACGGACGAAACAAAGCGTCAGAAGATGTACGCCGACATTCTGCCATCGCTCCAAGATCAAGGTGCGTTAATTCCAATCTCGTACTTAAAGAAGATGGCGATCTATCAATCGGACGTGACGAACTTCCAGTTCCCAGCGAACCGAGACGAGAGTCCATTCGCGCGTATCGGAATCAAGTAAAGGAGGGATGACATGGGGGTCTTCCTCGTCAAACGTATACTATCCGTCATCCCGATCTTGTTACTTGCTGTCTTGATTCTGACCGGGTTGATTCATTTATCGCCAGTTGATCCGGCACAGGCCTATCTATCTGCTGCCCATATCCAACCGACGGATGAACTGCTCGCGGCAAAACGAGCAGAATTTGGGCTCGATCAACCGTTTTATAAACAATATATCGATGCCGTCATCCGCTTGGCGCAGCTTGATTTCGGAACATCGTATCTATCGGGTAAACCGGTCCTTGAAGATGTCTTGCTCCGCTTACCACCGACAGTCGAACTGGCTTTGACGAGTCTGTTGCTGGCGCTTGTCATCAGTATTCCACTCGGGTTCCTTGCCGGCATTAAGAAAAATGGCTTCTTTGACCATCTGAGTCGGGGAATCGCCTTCATCGGGGCTTCGATTCCGTCGTTTTGGCTCGGATATCTGTTCATCTTCTTCTTTGCCGTAAAGCTTGATTGGTTTCCAGTCGGTGGGACGGGAAGTGTGATGCACTTGATCTTACCGGCATTGACACTCGCCTTTCCGTTGATTGCCTTGTATACACGATTGCTGCGCGGAAGTGTGATTGAAGCATTGAATGAACCGTATGTCTTGTTTGCCCGGACACGTGGATTAAAGGAAGGACGGATTCTTGGCAAACACGTCCTTCGGATGGCGATTCCGCCGATGATCACGGGTCTAGGGATGAACCTCGGGAAGTTGCTGACGGGAACGATCATCGTCGAGACCGTTTTCTCGTGGCCCGGCTTCGGTCGCTACTTCATCGAAGCGATCTTTGATCGAGACATGCCGGTCATCCAAGGCTACGTCTTTCTCGCGGCACTCGTCTTCATCGGCAGCAGTTTGCTCGTCGATATCATTCAAGCCGTGCTCGATCCACGACTAGCGAAAAAAGGAGGAGCAGTATGAATACTCCACTTCCAGCAACGATGATTCGGTCGCGGTACACACCGCTACTTTATCTCTGTGCCCTCGTCTTGATTGGCATGGCAGGCGTTGCGTTGTTCGCACCGTGGATTGCGCCACATGATCCGAATCTCGTCGACTTGACACAAAAGCTTCATGGACCTTCGTCAGCCTATCCACTCGGAACCGACCAGCTCGGACGTTGTCTCTTGTCGCGCTTGATCTATGGTGCGCGGATCTCACTCGGGTGTGCCGTGTTGATTTTCATCGCCTCACTTGCAATCGGATTGTTCGTCGGAACACTTGCCGGCTATCGTGGCGGTTGGGTTGATCAACTCTTAATGCGTCTGTGCGACGGTGTGATGGCGTTTCCGAGTCTGATACTCGTCCTCGGTCTCGTCGGTATCTTTGGTCCGGGTCTCAAGCAGGTCATCATCGCCTTGATGCTCGTCCAGTGGGTTTATTACGCGCGGATGTTCCGCGGAATGGTCATGACGTTGAAGACGGAAGCGTTCATCGCCGCTGCTCGCGTCAACGGTTCATCTTCATGGAAGATCATTCGGACGCACATCCTGCCGAACATCTTACCGCCGCTACTCGTCATTGGGACTCTTGAGATGGGCTGGGCGATCATGGATATCTCGGCGATGTCGTTCCTCGGGCTTGGTGTCCAGTCACCGACAGCCGAGTGGGGTGCGATGATTCATGAAGGAAAATCGTACATCCGGACGAATCCGGAATTGATGATTTATCCAGGACTCGCGATCATGCTCGTCATCATTAGCTTTAACCTAGTAGGAGAACAGTTAGCAGAACGATTCGGTGTATCAAAAACGATGAAATGAGAGGAGGTGCCCGTATCGAACCGATATTAGCTGTCGACGGTCTGACCGTCCGTACGAAACAACAGGTGACATTGATTGAAAAGGTATCGTTCTCGATTCAACCAGGTCAAATCCTCGGTCTTGTCGGAGAAAGTGGTTGTGGGAAGACAGTGACGAGTCTTGCGTTGATGCGTCTGCTTAATCCGCAAACGACAGACGTGACCGGTGATATCCGACTGAACGGAAAATCGATCCTTTCCTTATCGAAACGCGCTGTTCGGTCGATTCGGGGCGGTGAGATTGCATTCATCATGCAAAATCCGATGAGTGCCTTCACACCGGTCTACTCGATCGGGCACCAGATGATCGAGACGATTCAGACCCATTCACGTTGTTCAAAGCGTGAAGCGAAACAGCAAGCGATGACGGCACTTGAAGAAGTTAATCTAACAGATGCCGCCCGGTTGCTCAAAGCTTATCCGTTCGAGCTGAGTGGCGGGATGTTGCAACGGATCATGATTGCATTAGCCGTCGCCCTTCGCCCGAGCGTCCTGATTGCCGACGAACCAACGACCGCGCTCGACGTCTTCAATCAAAAGACGGTTCTTGAGTTACTTGAACGGATGCGGGCGACCTACGGAACGGCGATGTTACTCATCTCGCACGATCTCGGTGTGATCGCTGAACTTGCAGACGAAGTCCTCGTCATGCAACAAGGACGGATCGTCGAACAGGCGGATGTCTTTGAATTGTTTGATCGACCGCAGCATCCGTATACGCAGTCACTTCTCGCACAGCATATCGGAAGGGAGGCGCTCGGATGAGTCTACTGCAAATTGATCAAGTCTCGCATGTCTACAAGCGCCGGTTTCAACCAGCACAGATTGTCTTACACGAAGTCTCATTGACTCTTGAAGCCGGACGCTGTCTCGGGTTGCTCGGATCGAGCGGTGCCGGGAAAAGTACGCTCGGACGACTATTGCTTGGACTCGAACGTCCCTCGAGCGGAACGATCTGGTTTAACGGTGTCGATCGTTACGCGACAAAACGTCCGTTTCAAGGTGACGTCCAAGTCGTCTTTCAGGACTCGTTTGCTGCTGTCAATCCGAAACTGACAGCGGCTGATATCATTGCGGAACCGCTCGATAACTTCATTCGTTTAAAGGGAGAGGCGCGGCAACAACGCTTGATGACGTTAATCGAACAAGTCGGGCTCAAGGCGACGGATTTGACGAAATATCCGGCGCAGTTTAGTGGCGGGCAACTCCAGCGAATCGCAATTGCGCGAGCGATTGCTGCTGAACCACGACTGATCGTTTTAGACGAAGCGGTCAGTAGTCTCGACATGGTCAACAAACGATTGATTCTCGAATTACTGGCTGATTTAAAGCGAAAACATGGCTTAACATATGTCTTCATCACGCATGACATTAAAGCTGCCGAACAACTCTGTGACAGCTTTGCGATTTTGGAGCAGGGACGCCTTGTCGGACATTACCCGAGTCTAGCGGCGTTCGATGCTGCGACGGATCCTGCCGTTGAACGGATGCGTCAAGCGAAGCTTGCCATGCACCCAAGACAACGAACGATTCGAAAGACACAACCAAACAAAGGATAACGGACTGCTGAACGCTTCCGTTATCCTTTTTTGTTGTAGAGCCGGATCAGTAAGCCGTTTTTCGGAACCGAAGTGCCGACCAGCCGAGTGTGAGGACAATCCAAACGAGACAAGAAATGACACCGAACAGATGGGACGAAGAAAAAAACGATGTGTTCGATGGAACTGACAGAAGCGCACCAGGCATGAAAAATAGAACGTCTGGCTTTAGAGAAGGAAGTACAACAAGAAGCAAGGAGACGACGAGCGATAGGATGCCAATTGGTACAGCGCGTTGCAAGAAGGTGCTGATCAGTAATGTCAGACTAACGACGAACAACGTCCAAAGACTAAAATCGAGGATGATGAGTAGCGCAAGCATCGGTGAAAGGAATCCGAACCAATAGACGGTCAGACAATAGGACGTGACTGCCCCGATTAGAATTCCGAATAAACTGATCATACCGTGACTGAACCATTTCGATAGCAGGTAGACATTCCGAGAAACAGGACGCGTTAAAATGAAATCCTGCATGCCGGTTTGGCGATCTGACGCTAGCAGTCCCATGAAGCTCATGATCAGAACGATCAAGCCAAGCTGATTGAACTGTCCATGAATCGTTGCGCTGAAGACGTCAAGTGATTGCGGAGCAGGACGATTTGGGTCAACGATGATGCCATCCGCGTTTCCGACGTGTGCGAGCAAGACATCCATATACATCAACAGCAATGGTTGCGTCACGCCGAGAGCAATGAAGAACAGCGGTAACCAGACGATTTTCCATTCTTTCCACGCTTCCAACCACTCGGTCAGCGTCAGTGTATAAAACGTCCTCATACGTCCGCCACCATATCGAGGAACCGTTCCTCGAGTCCAATCGGTTGATAGGCAATCGAAGCAATCGACCATCCTAGTTGAATCAAGGTGGTCGCTAACTCTGAAAGGTCAAGTGGCTGCTGTGCAGAGAATTGATAGCAGCATGGGTTGATTCGATTAATCTCGACTCGTGGAAATAGCGTCGCAGAAAACGATAGGACAGGTGTAAGCGTCTCGACTTGAATCCGGTATTGATCAACGTTGCGTTGATTGTCGAGCGGACCAAGCAATTTTCCATGTTTGATGACGAGGAAACGGTCGCAACACGTTTTCGCATCTTCTAAGAGGTGTGTCGAGACGATGATCGTCATCCGTTTCTTTAAACGGAGGATCAATTGATTGATATCATGTCGACCACTCGGATCTAGGGCGGAAGCCGGTTCGTCGAGAATCAAAAATATCGGTTCATGTAAGATCGCTTGGGCGATTCCGAGACGTTGGCGCATCCCGCCGGACAGGCGTTCGATGACTTCTGCTTGTTGAGCGTGTAGTCCCACTTCTTGTAAGACAATTGGAATCCGCTTATTTAACGTTGCGCGATCAAGACCGGATAAGCGACCGAAAAAACGTAATGATTGTTCGCACGTCATCCAAGGCTTAAAGTCGGTCTGTTGTGATAAGTAGCCGATCGATTGCTGCTGTTGACGGATGGAGCGCGAAGACATCGTGATCGAACCACGGTCACTCTCGATCATGCCGCTCAGACATTTCAGGAGTGTCGTCTTTCCAGCACCATTCGGACCAATCAGTCCGAGACACTCATGTTCATTAATCGTAAAGGAAATATCGTCTAGAATGAGACGTCGTTGAAGTGAAAGCTGGAGATGGGAAATCTGAATCATACCGTCGTCCTCCTTCCGAGGACAAAGTAAAGAATCGAGCCAATCGGCTGGACGAGGAGAATGACCATCAACCATATTGCCGGTGTCGCAATCCGGTCCTTGCGTCTAAACCAATCGATACAGGCGCAGCTGAGTAGAATCAGGTTGATGGAGATGTAAATCAATAATAGGGGCAAAAAGCGTTCCCAGTCGATGTGTGATAAGGCAGAGAAATCTGTATTCATGAAACACCCTCCTTTTCTATTTCCATTATCAATAATGAAAATAGAAAAGTCAATGACCGATGCGAATTACCGTTTGTTTTCAATCCATTACAGCTGTGATAAACTTCTCTTATCAAAATTTTCCAAATGACATATAGATTGATTAGTTTGAATGAAAGACGAATTATGATTTATAGGAGGTCATATGCAGATTTATCAATTCAAAAAAGAAGTTGGTAAAAAAATTACGAGATTCGATTCGAACTTTGTGATGTCACGGATCATGCAGACGGAAAAAGTGACGCACATCGGATGTATTCATTTAGAAAAGGATGGTGTAGTCGGTTATCACCAGGCTGTCGTACCGCAACTTCTATTAATTGTAGAGGGTGAAGGTTGGGTAAGAGGGGAAACGGATGACTACATAAACGTTCAGAGTGGGGAAGCCGTGTTTTGGAGTCAAGGAGAATGGCACGAAACGAAGACAGATACGGGTTTAACGGCGATTGTAATCGAAAGTGAAGAACTCGATACATCATCTCTCGTTTCCGTTTAACAAAACCTAGCATGATACATAAAGAGGCTGACTCAAAAAAAGAATGATTCGCTTTCTCGCGCCCTTTCCTCAGGCAAGACACAAGCCAGTTTTCCTGCTTCATCCAAGCAGGAAAGCGGGTCTTGTTTGTCTCTGACAGCGCAAAATTGCGCTTTTCCTGTAAGAGTTGCGTGTAAAGCATCATTCTTTTTATCTTTGTAGAGACTACAGTTTGAGTCAGCATCTACTCTTATTACGTACACCATTTTTCTAATTCTTCGAGGCATAGATGCAACCGAGCAGTTATCATTTCTCGATTCCCCATCTGTTGCGTTGTTTTATGATTGAGGTGAGGTTGTCGTAAGGTTTCATAGTGCTCATACGCTTCTTGCAATATCCATAACGTATATTCATCCAGTAATCGTCGGATTTGAGTGGTGCGTTCGTCTCCAACCACGTTAAAGAAGTATCCACTTATAAATCCATCAGCGATTTCTTTTAACACATTACTTTTTTCTTGATACGCTTGATTTATGTATCTTGGTGCATTCGAAAAGGCTGGTAACAGAAATTTGTAACAAAAAACAAAGTAAGCCGTATATTTCAAATCAAAATCCAATCTTGGAAACGGATCAATGATTGCGATCTGCTCATTGTTTAAGATTAAATTTTCTGGGGTTACATCTTGATTCACGAGAGAGATATTTTGAATTTGAGTTCGTCTATTTTTAATTAAAGCATGAATATGTTTATCGACTTTTTCTTTATCAAAGCGAAGGCTAGAATGAATGAGTGTACTTAAAGCGGTTAAGACATGGTTATTTTCTTCCTGCCATAATGTATCACTGTTTCTTAAATCGCTACCTTGTAAAGTTTCTGCCTGCCAGCGCAGTTCTCCGAAACCTTTAATGGATATTTTATGGTTATGTATATTGTGATAAATTTGTCCTAATTTCGTACCGTAAGAATGGGCTTTATTCTGATTGAGTAACAATAAGTCTGTTCCACGACCCATGAAAGTTTCTACTGTGAATACTGTGTCATCTTCAATAAAATATTCATAAAAGTCAGGACAGACATGTTGGTCACTTGTATTGGCGTGTAAATAGTAAGCTTTCGTTGACTCATACTCTGTAGTCAACTCTTGTTCATCAATCTGTTGTAATTCGCCATAAGCATCATTTTTTTTCATTCGAATTACAAGGTCTTGATCATCTACTCTCTTTAATTGATACACAGTGTGCCAAGCTCCTTCACCAATCTTAAGAATCTGCTCTGCTTTTATGTTCAACGTGTCCATTACAATTGCATCAAGATCTTCTTTGATGTGTTTCATAGGGTCCATGTTCTCTCCCTCGCAATATGATCTCGTTTCATTTTGATAAAAACAGCCTCCTTAAACAGAGAATAGTTACGGTAAGATGACGAGTGAGACGGTCCGTTCTTTTGCCCGGTCTTCCGTCTCCAATTGATGATATTTTTCGAGCAATGTCCGCATGTCCTGTTGGAAATCATTGAAGGTTTCATCCGTCAGCTGCAGTTTAGCAATTGAGAACGTCGAGTGGTCCTGACCTTCCATTTGAACGGTCTGTTCGAAGTATGTTTGGTACTGCTGTAAGACATACATGAAGTAGAACGAGACGAAATTCACTTTTTCGTCGTACGTCGCACTGTTCCAGTCTGCTTCGCTAATTTGATAACCGCTTGTGTTCAAGGCATAAATTTTCTCCTCGACTTTTCCGACACGATGGACGGCGACGACTTTCAACAACTGATCGTCCATCATCGCATTAACTTGCCGGTATAAGGTCGACTGCGGTACATCCGTTAAGCGTTGATTCAGTTGCATGATTGATAAACCATCATCGAGATCAATCAATTCGAGCGCAATCTTAAAACGGACATGGTTTTTGAAGAGATTAAAGTTCACGTCGTGTTCCCCTCCTTCATTTAATCGTTTCCTAAAACTATCTTAGCATGTTTTTGAAAACATTCTTAAAAATGATAATGAAAAAAGAGGAAATGTGATGCCTCTCTTGAATGATTTATACTAGAATATTGTAAAGAAAGGAGTCATCATATGAAAAATATAAGTTATCGCTATGGTACATATGCACTCGTTACTAGTTTTTTCTTATTCTTCATCGTTCAATTATTCCAAGCGTATATTGAATTATCACCCGAATTTCTAGGAGAAAACCTTGGAGAATACGGTTTATCGTTTTTCCCGATAAGTGCATTGCTCGTTGGACTCGTATTATTTATCCACGGCTGGTGGAGTGAAGATGAAAAAAAGCAGCATGAAAAACTAGCTGCAAAAAATCAGCAAGAATCGAAGGAATCGGTGTGAAATCATACCGTTGAAAGAGAAGACCGACAACGAATTTTCGTTGCCGGTCTTTGTCATTTCATATGCCTTGTTTCGCAAATCGTTCAATGGCGAACGGTGCGATCGGTTCATTCGTCGATTGTTCCATGATCAATTCACTGAGTACTTTTCCGACCAAGCTGCTGAACTTGAATCCGTGACCGGAAAAGCCGGCGGCGATCGCGATGTGCGGATAGTCCGGGTGCAGATCGATGATGAAGTCCTCATCTGGCGTCATCGTATAAAGACATGCTTTACCATGAGATAAGGTATCGATCGAAGGTATGAATGTGTTCGTAAACTGTCGTAAATCTGCCAGATCACCGGCTTCTTGACCAAATGGACGGCGTGGATGATTCGGATCAATCGAGATGCCACCATCGTGCCGTCCGATTTTCAGACCGGCTTGAGCGATTCTTGGAAAACCGTAATAATAACCGGCGGGTGTATCAAAGGCGAAGGCAGGGAACACCGCGTCGTTGAATACTTCTTCCGCCGCTTCAAACCAGGCAAACGTCTTGCGGACCGGGCGAAGCGGTAAGGAGAGTCCGGTCTGTTCGAGCAACGGACCAGACCAAGCACCGGCTGCGACGATCAACGCGTCAGCTGAATAGATGTCTGATCCAACCGTCACGTTAACACCAGTGGCATGAGCAGTAAGTGTCGTCACTGTTGCATTCGTCCGGATGTCGACACCGTTCGCGACAGCAAGGTCACGGTACGCTTCAATACAATCCTCGCACTTCAATACTCCAGACGTCGGTTCGAAGCAGCCGATATAATCGTCGGGCATTGTTAAACCGGACCAGCGAGTTCTCATTTCGTCAGCCGTCAGGACCTCGAGCGGCAAATCATACTGCTCAGCACTCTTGATGATCGTCTGCATCGAACGGGACGAGCGTTGACCGGCATTTAAGACTCCGGTGTTTAGGAACAAGTTCCGACCGCTGATCTGTTCTAACTCGTACCATAAGCTTTGCGCAGTTAACGCGAGCGGTACGTAAGCTTCCCCTTCACCATAGGCATGGCGGATGATCCGTGTCTCCCCGTGATGACTTGCTTGATCATGCGGCGGATTGTGGGCGTCTAGTAGTAAGATTTTTTGATTGGTTTGTGAAAGATAGTAACCGGCAGCCATTCCCATGGATCCAGCACCGACGATGATGACATCATATTGGGACATCTGGTTCGACTCCTTCATATGTATATTCATACCAGTATAAAGTGAGAACCAAAACATGACAAATGTGATATCAAATCTCGAAGCGACGGGCTTCTTGTTCTAAGTGTTCCGTTCGTGCGTTTAAATCACCTACGAGCGTATGCAACGTTGTGATCGTCGCAATCATCTGTTCAGACGCAGCGGCGACTTCCTCGTTACTTGCCGTATGCTCTTCCGCAACAGCGGCAATTTCCGTCAAGGCATTGCGAATAAATCGTTCTGCCTGCAAGACGTCTTCCATCTGTTGCGTCATCTGCTGTGTTGCTGACGAGACGTACATGACTTGATCCGTCAACCGTTCGAACGTTGTATCTGTATCAAGGACGATCTGCTTACCGGCTGCTGTTGCTTCAACCGTTGTCTTGAAACTGTGTTGCATCTGTTGCGCACTGTCTTCAATCGAGGTGACGATTGTTGCGATTTCACTGACACTGCTTGCGACGTGGCTTGAAAGATTCTTGACCTCGGTCGCAACGACGGCGAAGCCTTTGCCTTGTTCACCAGCCCGTGCTGCTTCGATCGCGGCATTGAGGGCAAGTAGATTCGTCTGCTCGGAAATACCGCGGATAATGCCGACGAGCGTTTGAATATCCGATGATTGCTGTTTCAGTAGATCAATCTGTTCAGCAGACTGGGTGACATGTTGATGAATGTGGCGCATCTGTTCGACGGAAGCGGACATTTGATCCCGTCCGACTCGCGTCAGTGTTGCCATCTGCTCCGTCGTTCCTTGAATTTCGACACCAGACTGATTCGTCGTCTCGATCAATGCTGCGAACCGATTCATCTCGTCATTCAATGAAAGCGTGACCTGCGTCTGACTTTCAGTTCCCGCTGCGATTTCCGACATCGTATGAGCGATTTGCTCAGATCCGTCGAGTACTTCTGATGTACTTTGATCAATCGATTGACTCGTCGTCGAGACGAGAGTGGCCGTCTGTTTGATGTCGACAATCATCGTCCGTAGCATCTCGTTCATATCACGAATCGAGATCGCAAGCGCATAGATTTCGTCTCTCGAAGCAATCGTCAAATCGGTCAACGTCTGTTTTGCCTGATCCAGTCGCCCCTCGGCAATCAAGGCAGCGACTTTCTGTAACGTCTCGAGCGGACGTAATTTTCGACCGAGGACGAAGTAGAGCAAGACGAGGGTGATCGTTAACAGCAGGAGCATTAACCCGATGAAAATCGGAGCGTTTTGTTGTAATAGATCCGTCGTAAGCGCATCGACTTCCTTCGCAGCGATGTCGACGCCAAGAATTCCGATGATTTGACCAGACGCATCCTTTAACGGAACGTAGATGCTCATATACTGCCCATACACAGGATCATTAATGATGTCCGTCGCGTGTGTTCCACCATTTAATACGTCCTTCATGTCAGTAACTTTTGCGCCACTCGCCGGTTCATTAATCTTTGAGGCATCTTTCTTAGGGAGACCGTCAATCAGCAAACGGACCTTGTTTTGGTCGATGCGTGCTGTGTATGTATACAAGAGTCCGTTTTGCTTGCGTAATGTATCAAGTTCATTTCGTAACGTTTCATATTGCTCAGACGCGATAGGCGATTGTAGAAATTCGCTGTAAGCCGCCGTGTTGATTGTCTTGCTGATACGTAAAGCATCCTTTTCAGCGGTCGCTTTAAGCGTTGAAACCGCAGTTTGCTTCGTATTGAAGTATAAGGCCAGACTACTAAAAACAAAAAAGGCGATCAAAATTAAACTAATCATTACTAAAAGTCGTGTTCGGATGGAATGGTTCTTGGTTGTGTTCTTCACGTGTAACTAGTCCTCTCAACTCATATTTTCTATCTATAATTCATTTATCGGTCGGTAAAATACATATTAAACAGGACCTTTTAACGATTTTTTTTATGTCACTGCTGGAAGACAAACTATTTCTTCTAAAAAAAGGATTTATTAAGAATGATTCAGGGCACATATTAAATAGAAAAAAATACAAATTGAGGGAAGAGGGATCGAGATGGAAAGTGAAGTCGATCATCGAATCAAAGCAAGACATGTATATGAAAATGAATTACGAAGACACGCAGTCAGTACAAAAAAAGCGAGTTTTCGTCTGATGACATGTCTACGTTGTCAATCAAAAATCCTGTTAAAGCAGGGACATCAGGACAGCCATCAATGTGACACGAACTAAAAAATCCCACTCTTAAGAGCGGGATTAAATAAAGTGTTAGATAGAACAGGCAACAGTTAGAATAAAAAAATAATCATGAACGTTTATTCTTCGGTCGTGGACGTTTAGGATTTCATAGGCAACACATAGTGTAATAATAATTGCTGAATACAGGAAAGTAGTGTTCCGATTGTCAATGGAGCAAGAACTAAACCTATACCGATGATAATCACACCAGGTGCGTCGTCAATCTGACCGATATAGAAAAAGACGGGAAAAAGACATGTCATTAAAGCAGTAACGATATAAAAAGACAATTTCATCGATTGAAGGGAAGCCGTGATGAGCGGAAAAACCGGAGGAGCCGTCGACATGTATCGGAGGATGCGGAGCGCATGAAATAAAATCATAAGAGTCGGAATGAAAATAAGGTATGCGGTCAATAGAACACTGTAACCAGGTCGTTCGAGTAATAAATTTTTCATGATACCATGCCAGACAAGGGGAATACCAAGTCCAGCTAAGCCGAATAGACTGAAGATGACGCCGAAGACGATAAAGCGTAAAAATCGAACTTGCCAGACAAAATGATTCACGATATCAACCCCTTTCAAGATGGCGAACGTTTCTTTTAGTATACTGTATCTCCTGATAAGCTAGTAGAAAATTCAAGTGAAGAGACACTCGCACGACAAAACAATTTCATGAAAGTGAAATAGATTAAGTATAGGGAGGGCATAGGATGAAACGAGATCAACATGTCATGCCGCATCCTAAAGGTGGTTATCAAGTGAAAGCTGCCGGTGCGACTCGAGCAACGAAGCGATTCGCTACACAGAAGGAAGCGATCGCAGAAGGGCGTCGGATTGCGAAAAAACAGAAGACGGAGCTTGTCATTCATAACAAAGAGGGACAGATTCGCGAAAAAGATTCTTACGGACATGATCCATTTCCACCACGAGGTTGAGCCATCATATATGACACGTTCTGATCATGAGAGTGTGTCTTTTTAATGATTGTCATGTCAAAAGTTTTTGACATAATGATGGAAGTTCATTACAGTTGAGATGTAAAAAGGATTTGACACGTCGTGGAGGAATGAACATGAGAAACCACATCAAAGAGCGACGTCTAGCGGCAAAATTATCGCAACAAGAACTGGCTGACCGCTGTCAGGTCAGTCGCCAGACGATCAATGCGATTGAAAACAACAAGTATGATCCGACTTTACAATTAGCATTTAATATCGCCAAAGTCTTACGAACACAAGTCGATCATCTGTTCATTTCAGAACAGGAGGAATGAGATGTCCAAGAAAAAAACAGTTCTATTTTTAGTGACGCTCGTGATACTTGCGAGTCTTACTATCATTAGTATGATCTTCGAAAACAATGTAACGTTCTTCTCGATCGTGCAATTGGCTATTCTGATGATCATGTTCTTCTCATATTTTACGTGGGCACATTCAGGAGAAGACAGTCGACCGACGCCGAATGATGAACTTGGAGAAAAGATTACGACGGAGAGTGGGCTCGTTAGCTACAAAATTCTGATCGTCCTGATTTTTGGATGTATCTGTCTCGATTACTTTTTACATAAATCAGCTAATCTGTTATTGATCGTCTTATTCGCGATTGCTTTAGTTATCTTACCAATCATTGAGTTCATCAAAGCACGATCTTATAGATGAAAAGGAATGATAGTTGAGCATCTGTAGGAGAAATACTGTAATACATTATAAGAAGACACATTCTAAGTATTAAGAACATGTCTTTGTTAGTGGAAAATGTTGACGAACAATACCGGATTTTCAATCGAGGAGGACAACCGACGTGGAAGAGTTAGAGTACCGGTTGCGAAAATATATTGCTGTGATGGACTTTGAGAAAGCAGCGAAACTATTTTTGGAGTTAACGGAAAAAAAGCGATTCGACATGATCCTTAGTGTAGGGTTTGAGACGTTTAATCTCACTATATATGCTTTTATGAATTATTTACTACAACACCATGAATCAAGTGAGATACATGATCTGACGTCTTCATTGATGCTACATCCACTTTGTCATCTCGAGGGAGCTTGCGTAATCGCTTTATTTCATGCCAAAAAAGCAGTCGAACTAGATCCTGATAACATTGATTTGTATATCAGTTTGTTGATGTTTGAAAAGCATCCCGATGTCTGGTTTGCACAATCAGAAGTAGAAGAAGTCTACCGACGGATAAAAAGACTTAGAGTCCAGAAATCTAATGTGAGACCTTAGACAGACCAATCACTCCGCAATAACGAGTACATATACAAATCATCAAACTGACCGCGTGTTTTCTCATATTGACGAAGCAACCCTTCACGTTGAAAACCGAGTCGTTCAAGCAATCGTTGCGAAGTGGCATTCTTGGGTAAAACGAGTGCTTCGATCCGGTTGAGCGAAAGTTCCTTAAAACCATATTCGATGACCGCAAGGGCTGCTTCCTTCGCGATGCCTTGTCCCTGATAGGCAGGGTTCAACTCAAACCCGATTTCAGCCCGCTGATGGCGTTCCGATTGATTTAAGAAACCGCAACTACCGATGATGACATCGTCTTCTGATAAAGCGATCCCAAAACGGATGCCAGTACCCTCACGATGAATCGAAGCGTACCAATCAATCTCTTCGAGGGCGTCAGCCTCCGATTGGAACGGAGCGAGTCCCATCTGTTTGACGACGTGTTCGTCTGATAAATAAGCGAGGACACTCGTAGCATCTGTGGGTAACACTTCGCGTAAGGCGAGACGGTTCGTTTTAAGCGTTGGGAAAGTATGTACCATTCAAAAAAACTCCTTTTCAAGAAAATGTAAAAAAAGTGTTGTTTAACGTTTAAGGCATATGGTAAGATTCTCCACAACAAGAGCATATCATTTCGTTGACGAGAAAGAGTAATGATTGTTCCTCTGCCTTACAGAAAACCGGGATTGCTGAGAACCGGAAGCCAGATCAATCATGAAGATCCTCTCTGAGAAGTCACGCTGAACCATTCAGTAAGTGTGACCGGGTGTCCACCGTTACATGGAATGCACATGATAGTGTGCAACTAAGTGCTGTCGAGAACAAGCATTCTCGACGGAATATGGGTGGTATCGCGGTGAAGTCCGTCCCTGTCAAAGGGGGCGGACTTTTTTGTATTCTCTTAGTTACCGATTAAAGGAGCGAACAAGGGATGACGTCACAAAACCAAGCAGAAACCGTACAACAACGGGAGGACCGTATCCGAAACAGATGGAAACGAGACCAGGTCTTCGCACGATCGGTTGAGCAACGCACGGAAGCAGAATTTGTATTCTACGAAGGACCGCCGACCGCGAACGGCTTACCCCACGTCGGTCATGCACTCGGACGAACCGTCAAGGATACCGTCGCCCGCTATAAGACGATGCAAGGATTCCGGGTCGAACGAAAAGCCGGCTGGGATACACATGGACTACCGGTCGAACTCGGGGTTGAGAAACAACTCGGCATCTCCGGCAAACAAGCGATCGAAGACTATGGTGTCGAAGCATTCATCGCACGCTGTAAGGAAAGTGTCTTCTCCTATGAAACACAGTGGCGTGCCTTCACGGAAAAACTCGGCTACTGGGTCGACATGGATGACCCTTACGTGACGATGGAGGACGAGTATATCGAAAGCGTCTGGCATATCCTTGGGACGATCCATGACAAAGGCTGGTTGACGAAAGGACATCGTGTATCGCCGTATTGTCCGAGCTGTCAGACGTCACTCAGTTCCCATGAAGTCGCGCAAGGCTATCAGGACGTGACGGACTTATCGGCGACGGTCAAACTTCCGATCGTCGACATGGAGCAGACATTTCTGCTTGCGTGGACGACGACACCTTGGACGTTACCGGCAAACGTCGCGGTGGCGGTTCATCCGGAATTGACGTACGTCACGGTAGCGTTTGTAGGAGAGCGATTCATTGTCGCTAAAGCGTTAGTCGCTGAACTGTTCTCGGAATCCGTCGAGGTCGTATCCGAACAGCTCGGTGCGGAACTCGTCGGTTTGCGTTATGAACCACCGTTTGATTTCGTGACACCGGAGAACGGTCACACAGTCATCGGTGCGGCATTCGTTCAAGCGACGAGCGGAACCGGACTTGTCCATCTTGCTCCGGCGTACGGGGAAGAAGATTACCGGGTCGTCCGGGAAAACGGACTGTCGTTCGTTAACGTCGTTGATGCTGCTGGTTGTTATACGGATGCCGTTCCACCACTCGCTGGTCGATTCGTCAAAGAGTCAGACGTTGCGATCATCCAACTGCTCGCTGAACGGGGGCGTTTATTTGCGAAAAAACGCTACACACATAGCTATCCGCATTGTTGGCGTTGTGACTCGCCACTGCTCTATTACGCACAAGACAACTGGTTCATCGAGACGACGGCCGTCAAGAAACAACTCCTTGCGAATAATGCAGCTGTAACGTGGTATCCCGATCACGTCAAGGAAGGACGGTTTGGGAAGTTCCTCGAGCAACTCGTCGACTGGAACATCAGTCGCAATCGCTACTGGGGGACACCACTGAACGTCTGGGAATGTGACACGTGCGATACGATATTCGTTCCAAAAAACAAAGCAGATTTATTACGCCGGACGACAACACCGACAGAATCTATCGAGTTGCATAAACCTTACGTCGATGCATTATCGGTCTCGTGTCCGACGTGTCAGGGAAAGATGCACCGGACACCAGAAGTGATCGATGTCTGGTTTGATAGCGGAGCGATGCCGTTCGCACAGCAGCATTACCCGTCGCGGACGCAGACACTTAACCGGTATCCAGCCGATGTCGTCATCGAAGGCATCGATCAGACGCGCGGCTGGTTCTATAGTCTGCAGGCAATCTCAACGCTTTTTACCGGACAATCTGCCTATAAACGGGTCCTCGCGCTCGGTCACGTCCTCGATGAGAACGGACAAAAGATGTCGAAGAGTCGTGGTAATGCCCTCGATCCGGTGGCATTGATCGAGACATATGGTGCTGATAGCTTGCGCTGGGCACTACTCGTCGACAGCAGTCCGTGGAGTGCGAAACGGTTTGCCGAGCGGATCGTCCAGGAAGCGAAATCAAAACTAGTCGATACGCTGGATCACGCCGTCCAGTTTTATCTAACGTATGCTGAGCTAGATGAATTCGATAGATCATGTCCACAGAAACCGACGCGTCTAGACGAATGGCTACTCTCGCGTGTCCATCAGACGACGCAAGACGTGACGGTTGCGATGGACGACTATCAACTGACACAAGCAACACGGAGTCTTGCGCAACTCGTCGATGAGATCAGTAACTGGTACATCCGCCGTTCGCGGGAACGTTTCTGGCAAGCTGACTGGTCGGAAGAAAAACAAGCCGCGTACGCGACGCTTCACGTTGCACTCTCGACGACGGCACGACTACTCGCTCCGTTCACGCCGTATCTTGCCGATGATGTCTATCAGCGATTGACGGGAATGAGCGTTCATGTATCGGATTATCCGGTTGCCGATCCATCGATGATCCAATCTACTCTGGAATACGAGATGACACAAGTCGTCACTGTCGTTGAGCTAGGACGACAAGTGCGAAATACACATGCCTTAAAGGTCAAACAACCGCTTGCAAGTCTAACCGTCCAATCGAGCGACACCTTCAAGTGGTCGGACTATCTGGCGCTCATCAAAGAAGAGCTGAATGTAAAAGACGTACAGTTCTTAACAACGACAGGAGACACAACGAAGTTTCGCCTTAAACTGAACTTCCGCGAAGCCGGAGCAAAATTTGCGCAACAGGCGAACGCGATCCATCAATGGTTACAACTACTGCCGGATCAGGAGACGATGAACTTGCTAGAAACGGGCAGCGTATCGTATCAGACAGCACTAGGACATGAAGTAGAGGTAAGTTTAACCGATGTCATCGTCGAACCAATCGTCAAGACGGGTTTTGCTGCCGCGACGGGTGGTGGACTCACAGTGACGCTTGATACGCGGATCACGGAAGCACTGGAGCAGGAACGCTGGATGCGGGAGCTCATCCGCTATATCCAGTCTGAACGAAAGGCACAAGCGTTATCGCGTGACGCACGAATCGATCTCGTCTTGTCGGTCGATGCGACGTTCCGACCGATCGTCGAGACGTTTGAGCCTTTGTTATTCAAACATCTTGCCTTATCCTCCATGCGAACTGAATCGCTACAGGGAGAAGGAGATATCCAGCTAGGCGGACACGATGTCAGTGTTTCGTTCGCATCAACGAAAGAATACTGTTAAGGAGAAGATCATGATTGCATTAGAAACATTAAAAGGTCGCCTCGTCGACAGTTTGTTAGAGGTTCAAAAAGAAGACGGATATGTTGCCCGAGAACGTTTCATCTTTAACCAAGGAGCGACGGACGAACAGTTAGCGCAATTACCTGAGTGGACGGCAGACGACTATAAGACGTTCTTACGTCTACATAACGGGGCTAAGCTCTTTCAGCACGAAACGTTATCCTATAATGATGGATTTGAACTCTTTTCGATCGAGGATTGTCTGACGTATAGCAATATTTGGGAATGCCCCGAAAACTTCCTAGCAATCGGTGCAGGACCAGACGGGGAGTGGATCGTCTATGAGATGAATCGACCGGAAGGAAATCGGATTTGGAGTGGGGAATTTCTTAATTTCGAGGAGTGGGAAGAAGACGCGATGCCGTTCGGCTTCGAGCGATGGCTTGATTACTTGATCGTCGCGCAAGGTACACAATTTTGGAATTGGTTCCGTTAAGAGAGGACGAGTACATTGGATATTCAATTAAAGACAGCGTCTCTTGCAGACGCTCCAAAGCTTCACAAGCTCCAAATCAAGGCTTTTTCAGAGACACTCGAGCGGTATCAAGATTTTACGACGAATCCGGCGAACGAATCGATCGATCGTATCATTCACCGGATCACACATCCAAGCAGTACGTTCCATCAAATCATCGTCGACGATGTCGTCGTCGGCGGGATTTGTGTCGTTGCGAAAGCACCGAGTCGCTACGCGATCAGTCCGATGTTCTTAGATCCAGCCCGTCAAGGTGAAGGGATTGCACAACGCGCATTACAGCTCGTTGAAGCAGCGTATCCGACTGCAACGACATGGGAACTGCGGACGATTCGCGAAGAGACACGTAACTGTTACTTTTATGAGAAGATGGGTTACCGATTGACCGGTGTCAGTCAACCGCTCAATGAACGAGCGACACTCGTTTCCTATCGAAAATCCGTGTCTCAGTGAGCTTGTTTTGTCGGAAGGAAGAACCACCACAAATTCGTCACCAAAGCAGAGAGAACGGCAAAATTAAAGAGATAAAGGCAAAGGAAGAAGACTAACTCACCGATGTCTTCTAAGCTAGCTAACGAATTATCGATCAAGTACGATTCGTGACTGACGCCGAAGATGAATAAAGGAAAGAAGACATAAAAATATCGTTTCCAAAAGAATGACGCACGATCTGATTGGAACATATGAGCACCTCCTGAAGGAATGGCACGCTTCTTCTGACCGGAAGAAGCGTGTGTTCGTTTACGATAAAGAGGGTGTCCCAACGACTTCGACGTGACGCGTGACCGTATCAAACAGACGTGTCCGCGTATCGTTATGGGACAACAGCAACGGTTTACCGGTCTCGTCATAGATGAAGGCAATCGGAATCGAAAAACCACAGTTGCGGTACGAACCATCGGCATGACTCGTTCCGATCATGAGCGCTTGTTGCGCCTGACTGATACTACGTGCTTCACCGGACCACTCAACGTACTGTTCCTCGCTGAACATACCGACACCGATCGGATTGAAGATGAAATCAAGTTCGGATTCTTCGCGCAGTCCATCGTTTCCTAAAAAGATTTCACGGCAAAGGACGTACCCATAACGGGACGACCCGTCGTTTGCTGTTGATGGTGTATAAAGCGGTCCAGCTTCTGGTGTTTTGGCGCGATCAAGCAGAATCGTCCCGCTCGCATCGATGATGACAGCGCGATCGAGATTCGCTTCATCTTTGTAACCAAGGACGATTGCTGTTTCGAACTGCTTGGCAAGATGTTGCACGCGTTCGAGTTCTGCGACCGTACAATAGCCTTCCGGGTAGACAATCAGGTCGACTTCAGGATGAGCGGCGATTTCACGTTCGAATTGCTCGAGCCCGGTCTCGCGTTTCGGTTGAGCGATTAATAATTTCATCAAAACATCCTCTCAGGTATAAATATATCTGAAAAATCAGACTTTACATTCGTCATGATTTTACCATTAGTGGTAAAATAAAGCATATCGCTTTTTGATAAATTTTACTGCAAATGAAGGAAGGACATCAGCTTGAACATTTCAAAAACCATTCTTGTGACACGCAATCTACAGGCGATGAAGGCTTTTTACATAAACCAGATCGGATTCCCGCTCGTCTCGGAAACGAATGAGTCGTTTATGATGCAAATCGGTACCAATCAGCTAACATATCGACTGACGGACGATGTTGATACGCGCTACATTTGAATCACCTCTCATTAAATATATGCTTATTATATACTATAAGGGGGTATCAAGATGAAAAAACACAAGGCCTATAAATTCAGAATCTACCCCACGAAAGAGCAGGAAATCCTGATCGCGAAGACGATCGGTTGTTCACGATTCGTCTTCAACCACTTCTTGGCGAAGTGGGATGAGACCTACAAAGCGACTGGAAAAGGACTCTCTTACGGTTCTTGTTCCAAAGAAATTCCTATCCTGAAGCAGGAGTTTGACTGGCTGAAAGAAGTCGATAGTACTTCTGTGCAAACTAGCGTCAAACATCTTGCCGATGCCTATGACCGTTTCTTCAAGAAACAGAATGAACGTCCTCGTTTTAAATCAAAGCGAAACCCTGTGCAATCGTACAAGACGAACATCCAAGGCAAGTCCCAACTTCCTAAAGTATCCATCATCGAGAACAAGCTCAAACTTCCGAAGCTGAAATGGGTCCGTTTCGCCTATTCGAAACAGATCGCAGGGCGTATTTTGAACGCTACGATCCGACGTAACGCTTCAGGGAAATATTTCGTCTCCCTGCTCGTCGAGCAGGAGATCCACGAATTGCCGAAGACCAGCTCATCCGTTGGCGTCGACGTCGGACTCAAGAACTTTGCCGTCCTGTCGGACGGCACGGTATACAAGAACGACCGTTACTTCCGTTCGCTTGAGAAGAAACTGGCGCGCGAGCAGCGGAAGCTGTCACGACGTCAGCGCATCGCCCTGACTAGGAAAGTCAAGCTCTCCGAGGCGAAGAACTACCAGAAGCAGAAGCGGAAGGTCGCCCGCATCCACGAAAAGATTGCGAACAAACGCACCGACTTCCTGCACAAGGTATCGACCGAGGTCGTCAAAAACCACGACGTCATCGGCATCGAGACCTTGCAGGTGAAGAGCATGCAGAAGAACCGCAAGTTGAGCAAGTCCATCTCCGAGGTCAGTTGGTCAGCGTTCTTCCGCATGCTGGAGTACAAGGCAGAATGGTACGGGAAGATTGTCGTTAAGGTCGGCAAGACCTTTGCTTCCAGTCAACTGTGCTCTGATTGCGGGCATCAACACAAAGACGTTAAGAATCTCGCTTTACGGGAGTGGACATGTCCGAGTTGCGGAGTCCATCATGATCGCGATATGAACGCAGGACTGAATCTTAAACAAGAAGCAGAACGTATCTTAGCTTCCTCAACCGTCGGGACGACGGGGTTAGCCTGATCATTTTTCGACCGTCAGGTCGGATAACTCAGGAATCCACTACGGCTTAAGCCTAGTGGTAGTTCAATTTGACTTCACGGACTCGCATTCCTGCTATTTTTATGATCCAGATGAAAATGTCTTGGAGCTGATCGCGCGGCATCAAATCAATCCATCTAAAGCGGAACTGACGTTTGATGTATCCGACATCCTCGGAATCAGTGAGATGAGTCTGACAGTGAAAGATGTGCTTGAAGTGGGTGAGCAGTTAGCAGAGATCGGCGTTCTCGAGCGACGGGAACGTCCACTCAACGGTGCGTCACTCAACTTCCTTGGACCGGTCGCGGATGGAACGCATATCTTGCTCGTCCCAGAAGGACGCACATGGTTGTTCTCACCGAAGACGGCGAAGGTCAGTCCGATCGAGATGGAACTCGACGGCAGACATCGGGTCCGGCTTGATGCAGCGGGCGTATGGCATCAAAGTACGGTGTCTTCATAATTCATTATTCTAAAAAGTGAGGGAAGTAAGATGAACAAAGCGGTGAATGCGAGTATCGCGTTCGGATTATTGTTGTTCGTATGTGGTTTCTTTTTTCTGTTTGGCTATTTGACCCGGTCGATGCCGATTCAGCAAGGCGGTGACCCGGTCATCTTACCGGTCGCAGCACTCCTCGTTCTCCTACCGTTCGTGATCCGTGAAGGCATGCGCGTTTTGATGTATGTTACGTTGACACGTCGACAGGTCGGCGTACTCATCTTATTTGCAATCAGCGGAATCATACTTAGTAGTTGGATTGAGGTGCAACAGAATGTTGCCGTAATCGATTTCCGTTCCCTCTTTACAATTCATACGTACGTACTGTTCGTTTCGGGCATCATCTTGTTGTGTCTCCTATTGACGGGACTCAAACGGATGCGCGTCCGAACGAAAGTGATTTAAAAATAATGAATACACGATAGCGTTGTACTAGAAATCGATGCGGTGTTTGAAGATGGATGATGCTGAATTTAAAAAGAAGTTTTCGGATTCAATTGATACTGTCTAGAGCTTTTAACTATTTAGAAAGAATACGTAGTTAAAGAACAATCGTGAAAAGGAAGTGTCAGAGTTTAAAATCTCTTTGCATTTGACCAATTCGTGAATCATGAATTTTAAGGAGAACTGTTATGTTTAAACCGTGGGACAAACAATATCGGGTGCAGGCTGTTTTAGATGAAAAACGAATATATCGTTATCAGTTTTCTTGTGAATGGGGAAATAGTGGGAAACACGTGACGTTTTTGATGCTCAATCCGAGTCAAGGTAATCAGGGGCAGGATGATCGTACTCTTCAACGTTGTATTTCATATGCTAAAAGTTGGGGATATGATGGTCTTCATGTCATAAATGTATTCGCATATATTTCGACTTCTCCGGAAATCATTAAAAGTGTGGCAGAACCGGTAGGACCTGAAAATGACTTATACATTCGTACCGTTATTAAACGTTCAGAGCTTGTCATTGCAGCGTGGGGGAAAAGTTTGACGACACCGTTAGCGAAACAGCGAATTCAACAAATGCTTAAGATGTTGGGAGATACGCCGCTTTATTGTCTTCAAATGACGACATGTGGACAATATCCGAAACATCCACTTTATCTCTCTGGAAAATTAAAACCGATTCCTTTCGTACAATCGTAATAGATATTTAATTTTAAAATCTTGAATGAACTGTTCATTCAAGATTTTTTGTTGCACTGGGACGCGTTTCAGCCTGTAGCATCAAGAGGACACGAAAAGGAGGACACGCGATGCGATGCTTTGCGATTGATTTAGATGGAACGTTATTGAATAAGGAACACAGAATTTCGGTGGGAAATCAGGTAGCCATCAAGAAACGGCAGGATAAAGGAGATATCGTCATCATCGTCACCGGGCGAGCTGCCTTTGATGCACGACGGATTCTAGCGCAACACGGACTGGATTGTCCGGTCATTGGTGCGAACGGGGCAGAGGTCGAGGTGGGACAAGGTAGACGGTGTTTTTTGAACCGTTCCAGCAGTCGAACGATTTGGGAGATCGTACGATCTACAAACGTATTCATACATATTTATCTACAAGACAACATCCTGTTACCGCAGTTTTCGCTTGCTGCTCTTCAAGACGGAGATCTTGCGTTTCAAGAAGCGATTCAGGCTCAATTAACGCAATACGGTGTTGAGGAAGTTGACGAAATCACAATCGATCAACTGGACGTCATCAAATTCATGTTCGTCTCACCTGACAGATGGCGACTCGAACACCTCGAGCAACAACTCCTTCAGCTGAAGATCTGTTCCGTGACACATTCAGGTGCCTATAACTTAGAAGTCATGGCAAACAGCGTGACAAAAGGGACTGCCCTTCAAGACATTGCGAGCGCCTACGGGATGACACCCGAGGACATCATTGCGATCGGTGACAATCAAAACGATCTACCGATGTTCGAAGTGGCGGGAACATCGATTGCCATGGGAAACGCTGAAACGTCTGTCAAAAGCAGAGCGACATACCTGACCAGTGCTCATGACGAGGACGGTGTAGCGGAGGCATTAAACGGCTTAGAACGATGGGAACAAACGAAGGAGGAACAGCATGGCGAACATCTCGGACATCGCTAAACAAGCGGGCGTCTCGAAATCGACGGTATCCCGTGTCTTAAACGGTCATAAGCATGTATCAAAAGAAAAGCGACGGACCATATTAGACGTGATGGAGCGACTGGAATATAGTCCGAACGGAAATGCGATCAACCTCTCACGCGGTAAGACGAATACGATTGGTGTCCTCGTGCCACGTGTCGGTCATCCGTTTTTTCATCAATTAATCGAAGGGATCGGTCAAGTGTGCATGGAACGAAACCATACACTCCTTGTCATCCAGACGGAACACGATCCAGCAAAAGAAGAAGCGAGTATGCAATACCTTCGCGATAAGCGGATTGACGGATTGATCATTGGCGCCATCAGTCACCCGCAATTACTTGAGACGATGCGTACGGTTGGACCAGTCGTTGCCTGCGAAGACCATCAGGATATCGTGCCGTCGCTCTTTTTTAATCATGGAAAAGCGATCACAATGTTGCTACAACATGTTGAAGAACGAGGAGCACAAACAGTCGGTCTCTGTCTTGGAAATCCAGATAGCGGAGTCGGAAGAGTCAGACGAGAGGCGTTCGACCAATATCTCAAGATGTCTACGCTCCGTCATGAAATTCAATGGTACGCGGATCGGTGCTATTCTTTCAAGGACGGACAAGCACTGGCAGGTCAACTTCTAACGATAGACTTGCCAGACGCCATCATCGTCGGCAATGACGAAGTCGCAGCGGGTCTCATCCATCAATTTCGCAAGGATGGCATTCGGGTACCAGAGGATATCGCGATAACGGGATTTGATGATGTACCAATTGCCAGAGCGCTTGAAATAACAACGATCCGACAACCGGTTGTAATGCTTGGCAAATTGGCAGCGGAACAATTATTGAATGACGCGCTGAATCAGAGTGAAAGCGCTAGTTCTTTACTGGAACCTTCTTTGATGATTCGACAAACGACATAAGAGATTGGGGGTTATTCAGATGAAAAAGGAAAAAACCGGTGCGACCGCTACCGTGATGACGATGTCTGACGAACGAGTCCGTAAGTACTTTCAAGCATCGATTGAAAAACAACGGATCACTCAGGAATTTCGTATGCTCGAAGAACTTGAGCAAACGGTCATCCCGACACCAAACGTATATGCCGTTGAATTAGAAAATTCGCCGTTTATTGAGATGCAGCGGATCGACGGCAGCGAAATGTTAGAGTTGTTTGAACCGGAACGAATAACAGAGTTTCTCAACACGTTCGCGACATTACATCAACGGATTCATCAGCAACAATCGCGTGTAGCTCCTGAATGGTACGATGTCACCGAGCACAAAATACGTCATCTATCACTAGAGTTACGCTTGAAGGCGGAACGATTACTCGAAACACTTTACGTTCCGCAACAGCAAGGATTGCTCCACGGGGACTTTCATTTTCAGAACATCCTCGTGACAGCAGATAAAACGTTTGTCGTCATTGATTGGCATGATGCGACGATAGGACCACCGATTGTGGATGTCGCGCGGACGTTGCTCTTACTGCGAATAGCAGGTGGAACAACAGTGCCGGACGAGATGCGACGATACGTCTGTCGAGAATACCTCGATCGCTATCAAGCTGTTTCATCCATTCAGCTATCGAACCTTGCAGACTGGTTACGACTCATCGCCATTCTTAGGACGCTTGAGCAAATCCCGGATGCTGAGCAAGAACGAATTAAGGAACTGATCGAGCATCCGGATCTTGCCGCGTATTTCAGTTGAAAAATGAGAGATAGCGATTATTTTTCGACATATCGCATTTCTTCCGATTCTTGAGCGTTAGTCGATTTAGCAAATAAATGATCCGTTACGATAACAGCGACTGAAAGCGTGAGTGCAAGGGCACCGATCCAGGGCAAGTACTGCAACAAACCATTCGTGACTGCGATGCCTCCGATTCCGGCACCTGCTGCCATCCCGATTTGTCCAAATGCGCTATGCAAGCTTAAAACGATACTTGCAGCAGCTGGTGCCAACGTAATCATCCGTAATTGAATCGGTGTACCAGAAGACCAAGCCGTCAATGCCCAAAGAATGAGGAGGATATAAAAGGCAGATGCAACGTGACCAAGCAGTGGGAACAGTAGCAGTACGATGGCATGTAGTGCCGTCCCACCGACAAGCGTCCAAAACGTGCCCCATTTATCCGTACCGATTCCACCGAGCTTAGAACCAAACGCACTAGCGATTCCAAACAGGAACAACGCTGTCGTGACGGCTTGATCACTCTTATGAAAGACATCTAAAAAATAAGGAGAAATATAGGTAAAGACGATTGAATAGGAACCCAACCAAAGAAACGTAATCAATAAATAAGCAACTATTCGCGGTTGTACGAAGAATTGAAGTTGTTCGCGTAACGGAACAGGTTCTTCTGCGACCGTTTGAGGAATCCAAACGAACGTTAAAAGTGCCAAGATGACTCCGATGATTCCAAGGCCAGCGAAAATGATATGCCACTCATAATGAGAGGCGATGACGCGACCAATCGGGACACCGACGACTAGTGCCGTACTGTTACCCATGACGACAGTTGCGATGGCGTTTCCTTGTTTTCCCGGTGCGGCAAGGACAGCGGCAAGTGTTAATAGGGTGACTTGAATGACACCGGCACAAAGCGCCGATAGAATACGTGCGCCAATCAACAGCTCATAACTGGATAAGAAGGTAATCCATACGTTGATGATGGAGAACAAGCTAAGCGTATAGACCAGTAATTTTTTTCGATCGAGTCGCGCTGTCAAAGCAATTAAAAAGGGCGTGCCAGCTCCGAAAGCGATCGAGAAGACCGTGATTAACTGTCCAGCTGACGAGACAGATATATGGTTTGAATGTGCAATGCGATCCAATATTCCTGCAATGACATATTCCGATGTCCCGTTTAAGAAGCTGATGATGGCAAGTAAATAAATTTTTCCCATGTGTTTCATTATATCTACACCTCACTGTTTCTGTTTCGATTCGTATCCCATTTCATTTAGGCGTTTGAGAAGTTTCATCTGTCCAAGTTGATTTGTGATACTTGGTTATAGTACAGTAGCGATTATGATAAATGAAATGCATCTTTCGCATAGGGGGTATACCAAAAACGTTATGAATAGAGCACAAATCGAATTGATTCTTCAAATTGCTGAGACGGGAAGTTTTACAGCTGCAGGGGAACAGTTACACATGACACAACCAGCGGTCAGTCGGACGATTGCCTCAGTCGAGGCACAACTTGGAACGAAACTAATCAAACGGGATAAGAAAAAAGGACTGTTCTTCACCGAGGTGGGCGAGCAGGTTCTCGTCATTTTAAGGCGCATCAATAGTGAATTTCATAAAGTGGATGAATTGATTGCGTCGGAACAAGGACTAGCGATCGGAAAGGTCCATGTCGGGGTTTATAAAACGGCGTATACACGTTTTTTACCGAAAATTATTCGAACGATGGATGAGCGGTATCCGGGACTTGAAGTCAAACTGTGGGAAGGAACCGTTGACCAAATCAAGCAATGGTTGCGGACCGACTGCGTAGATGTCGGGATCGTCAAGTCTCCAGAAGAGGAATTTGATCGTTTTTCTTTTGTATCAGATGAATGGGTCGTCGTGTTACCCGAACACCATCGTTTAGCACATCAAGCATCGATCAGTCTGCTCGATCTGGCGGAAGAGTCGCTCTTGATTGAACAAGTGGAGACGAAGCAGCAGGTGCAGATGTTATTTCAAGATCAAGGTCTTGTACCACAGGTGCGTTATGAAATGCAACATCTCGAAACGGGACTTAAGATGATGGAAGAAGGACTAGGTGTAGTCATCACGACACGACAAAGTATCGCTGAATCTGAATTATCGAGCGAAAGTCTAATTCGTCAACTGGAAACGAACGAAACGCCAGATATTAAGATTGCAGTACGAAATAAGAAAGAGATGTCGAAGGCGACGGAAGTATTCATCGAAACAGCGCAATCGTTGTTCGCTGAAACAGTGGATCGTCCATAACAAATCGTAATGAGCTAAAGGAGAGATATAATAACATGCATCGACATATCGTTTCGATTCAAGGCGGCATGGCTTCCGGGAAGACGACGCTTGCGCGAGCGCTCGAAGACGCTTACCCAGAGTTGCATGTCTATTATGAAAATCCATATCCTATCGTTCAAAAACGAAAGGAGCTCGGGTTAGACATCCGAACCGAAGATGGATTCGTTGAGAATCAACGCTTGTTCATTCAAGCGGAACTCGAACGGTTTCGCCACTTTCCGGACGGACACATCGTATTAGACCGTGGTCCGGAAGATCTTGAATTCTATACGCTCCATTATCCACAGGTGCATGGGCAAGACTGGGATATGGAATCTCGTTTAAAGGCGGAACTTGAGGCATTAAGAGAGTGTCGATCCGACCAGATTCTTTATTTACGCGCGACAGACCAACTCTTACAAACGCGTCGGGACGCTGATCAAACAAGAACTCGCCAATCCTTTGCACAGCACGAACCGCTCTGGGCACTTGAAGAGAAATGGTATAAACAGTTTCCGGTCTGTCCGATTGATACGACAGCGAAAACGCCGGAGCAAGTCCGAGAAGCAGCAGTTCATCAGCTATCTTCCATCGGATTCTTAAGAAGGGAGAAAGAGATATGAAATGGAAAAGGACGACCTATCCCCTCATCGAGGGACAAGACGAAAAACAGATCTACTGGATAGAAAAAGGAGAAACGGTTCAGATCGGACAGACCTACGAAACGATTCGGTTAGAAAAGACATCACATCAATCCATCCTAGTACGGGAGCAAAAATTGGTGTCAGAAAAAATCGGCAATCGAACGATCCGCCTGACGATTGATGCAGAAGACTATACGCCACTCGAATTCGTCGAGTACCAAGATGGCGTCCAAACCGTGCATGCGTTGTATCGAGCGGATGCAGTCGTAATTACGCGAGGCAATGAGCAGTCTGTCCTACCGATTCATACCGAAAGTGTTGATCTGTTTTCAATCGAATTGTTGTTGCGAGCATTACCACTAGCTGTTAACTCGACGCTATCGTTTAGCGGTTTTAGTGCCGTTTCCGGACGTGAGGTGCCAGTTCAAGTACATCCTTTGCGGTACGATCGATTGACGACCGAATCAGGCGAACACGTAGAGACACTTTGCGTCCACGTTGCGTTTGGTGAACGTGTTCAGTATTACTGGATTGATCCAGTCAAGCGGGAGTTGTTAAAACAGTCCTCACAAATCGCAGACGGAGTCTCGTTGGAATTTCGTCGATGAAAAAGGAGCAATGAAACGGTAGACCGTCTCATTGCTCCTTGTCTGTTATAGCTGAAAATGATGTTGCATCGCTTCAAAAATCCGCTTACTCGCCTTTGTATCATCAAACGCATAGATGTGACTGAGATTGCGCTTAAAGCGTTTCGGCATCTTCGATTCGCGTAGTGATTCCATCAAGGTTTCTCTGGATTCGATGACGTCTCCTGGTAATAAGTCTGTCGATTCCCCGGCGTTATCTTCACCGATCAAGACAGGTGGGCGATAGTAGAGTACCTTTTTGTGCATCAAGGAGAAATCGAGACCGACACTCGAATAGTCGGTGATCAACACATGATGATTTTCAAGTAGCTCCTTGACTGTGAACGCATCCTGACTGATGACATCGATGAAGTCCGAGTGGAACAAGTGGCTGAATTTTTGGAAGTTGCGATGAAGGTAGAACGAGACTTCGTATTTGTTGTCCATCACTAAGCTTTTCAACCGTTCGTCCGTGATTAACGCTTGAAACTCCTGATAATAGTCACTTTCCATGAACTGTTCGTCTGGGTACGTATCAAGTTTCGGTCGCCACGTTGGCATGATCAACAGCTTTTTTCGGTTCTTATATCGCTTGAGCCAACGTGATCGTTCAGTGATTAATTGATCGAATCGGGCAAGACCTGTCACGATGATTTCGTCAGGATGAAAACCGTAATCGCGAACGATGAGCTGTTTCTCCCGCTCCGAGGAGACGACGAATAAATCAGTAAATGGATGTGGCGATTTTTTACCGTAAATATGACTGACATCTTTTGACCCGATGACGCCGTGTTGTAGGAACAGCTTTTGTTTCGTTTGAATCAGTGCTTCCGTATGATAGGTAGCAAACGGTAAGGCATAACTCGATGAATGCGTATGACATAAAACGTCCGCAGCCTGAACGACCTCGATATTCTCCGGAGATTTATAGAACACGATATGGTTCTCATATCCGGCAAGATTTTTGAGGTCCGGACTCGACCGACTGATGATGTAGTAGATGTTGAACTGTTTCCGGTGCTGGTCAACAAGGTACTTGAAGAAAATCATCCCATTATCTTGTGCTTTATCCGGGTATTCATAACAGACGATCGTCTTCTTAGTTGGATCCAGTCCAAGTAACGGTCGGGGTTCTGCATAATATTCGACAGTCTCGACTGGCACCGGGATTAGACGCATTGCAAGGCGTTCCGACACGGTCGAATAGGGACGAACCAACACATCGTATTGCTCATTTAACGGCAACCAGTGCTCGTCATGCAAGAGTTCTGGATGATTTTTAAAGTGACGAATCCGGGGTGTGAATCCAGATATCGGCATCTCGTGAATCGAAAAGCCAAATAAAAGATCATAGATGTTCGCGTTAAAGGCATCGTATGTATACCGGTCACCGAGCAACTGCTCAACGAGTTCTTTATCGATCACGGCTTCGACTTCGGTTCTGAAGCGACAGGCATCGACTGGTGTGACGGTGAAGCGTTCAATCGATAGAGCGATTTTTTGTTCCTGATGTCTGAATTTAACGAAGCAACTTGGTTGCGCGACTGCGACATACTTCGAGTGAAACGAAAACTTCAATAGAAGCACGTCGTCTTGATGCGTCATGCCCTCAAACTGGACATCTCGGTCGTAAAAATTCATGATGGACGGTTTTTTGTTATAGATCAGACTGAGCTCATCGTCCTGATCGATGAAGATGAAATAGGAGTGTTTCCCTTGTTTGATGTAACTGTTCGGTGCGATGTCCAGTGGCTTGGAAAGATGTTTGAATGAAATCGGTGTACCTGTCTCATCGACGAATTTAATAGGATGATTCTTTTTTCGGAAGATACTGAGTAACGCATCGACCGATAGCGAAAAACCTGTTTCTGTTTGTTGTACAGGTATATGTTGTTCGTTAATAGCTAAATATAGGGTTTGTTGCGGGAGATTCTCGATCAAAAACGTATGGTCACGACAGGTGATTTTCATTGATGCATGGCTTCCTTTCTCACTCTGAATCATATGGTATATCTGTTACATCCTTCACCATACAATATCTTCCGATTTCTGCAAAGATGTAGTTTGAATGGAAATCAGTGAAGTGTCGTTTATCTTCTTAAACTTGTTGGGTAGAATCGACCGCTCGTTCAGTTTTACGAACTACTAGTTGCAGAACCATGACAATGATTGGATATTATGCAAAAATAATTGACTTTGTTCGTAAAAAAGGAGATAAATAGAAATTGTATTGGTTTTAACTGTCTGAACAAGACACGTTTAGAAAATAGCAGATTCGGTAACATATATGGGTTGACCTCACACAAAAAAAGAGAGATCGATCTTAAAGGGTAGAGGAGAGTAATTACAGATGCTGTATACTGTTACATCGACATTACCACCGAAACACGGTGGTAGAACGAAATCACTGTTGAGTCGGATTGCACTCATGGAAAAAGAATTGAGTGTTGGTTCGACGATCGTCACGACGAACTACAATGCCAACTACATGGAAGTGTACGAACAGTTCCGAGCTGAAGAAAAAGTCGGTCCAATGGTCCAATTCGAAAACATTTATGATTGGTTATCCGATTATAAATTATTGAGCATTCCGACAACCCGTTTTCGGAACAAGCCGATCGTCAAAGAATCGGCGCGTGAAATCGAAGGGTTGAAAAGCGTTGAGAAAAAAGGCAGTGATGCCGTTCGCTATTATGATGAAGAGGGTGAATACGTCCTCTATCGTAAATTCTATCCGGAGACGCAAGTCGTCGAATTCGAAGATTTCATGACGAAAGCATCGCCTAAAAAGGTCGAGCGCTGGGAATACAACGTCTACGGTCAATTGCACCGCAAGACGATCTACTCACCCGTCCATCACGGGAAAATGATGGAGGAGTTGTATGATTCAGAAGGTGCTGTCTATTGTAAGAAGTTCTACAATGAAATGGCACGTCCGAAACTCGTCTTGATTCAATTATATCGAAACGGCAGAATGTACAAAGCGTTCAAAAAAGAAAAGGATTTGTTTGAATACTACTTCAACCGTCTGTTTAAAGATGGCGATGTTTTGTTCGTCGATGCTCGTTTACTCGATCGCTCGATTCTCAACATCAAAGCAGCCGTCAAACGCGTCATGGTCATCCATAACTCGCATTTAGATGGTTCAAACGTCAAAGGGTCGTACGCGACGATGTTCTCAGAATCTGATAAGGTGACACGTTTCATCAGTCTGACGAATCACCAAAAAGAAGACATCTTAGAACGGTATAACATCCCGGAAGAGAAAATCTCCATCATTCCGCATTTCATCGTTCCGGAACAAGCGCAACGACGTGACCAGGTCAAAGATCAATTCTGTTTCATCGGTCGATTCGGTCTGCAAAAACAGATGGATCATTTAATCAAGAGTTATGCACTTTTCAAACAGTCGGGTCACGCGACAAAACTCGTCCTTTACGGCATGGATGAACAAGGGCAACTCGCGATGATGGAACGCTTGATCGAGGAGTTCGGTTTACAGGACGATATCGAAATCCACGGTTTTACGTCGAATCCGGCAGAAGTGTTCCGTGAATCGAAAGCCTCGTTGTTAACGAGTGAATTTGAAGGATTCGGGCTGACGGTCATGGAAAGTATCAATGTCGGCTGTCCGGTCATCTCCTATGATGTGAAATACGGACCACGTGAAATCATCGCCCATGGCGAAAACGGATATCTCGTTCCAGCCAATGACATGGAAGCCTTCGCACAAGCGATGGTACAACTCGTCGAACAACCACTCGAGCGGGTCGAGACGAAGCCATCCCTGTACCTTGAGACGGCTGTAAAGAATTATGGACGATTACTAGAAGAATTGAACAACTAAATCTACTACTTGAACGATGAAGAGGATGAACGATATGAAAAAGATCACAAAAGCCATTATTCCAGCAGCAGGACTTGGAACGCGTTTCTTACCTGCGACAAAAGCAATGCCAAAAGAAATGTTACCGATACTTGATAAACCAACGATTCAGTATATCGTCGAAGAAGCCGCAAAAGCCGGCATCGAAGATATCATCATCGTCACGGGTAAACATAAACGAGCCATCGAAGATCATTTCGATAACCAAAAAGAACTCGAAATTACGCTCGAAAATTCCGGTAAAACGGAATTGCTCGAGAAAGTTCAATTCTCAACGAACCTTGCGAATATCTTTTATGTCCGCCAAAAAGAACAAAAAGGTCTCGGGCATGCCATTCTGACGGCAAAACAATTCATTGGGAATGAACCGTTTGCTGTCTTACTCGGGGACGATATCGTCGAGTCAGACAATCCGGCAATCAAACAATTGATGGACGTTTACGAACAGACGGAAAAATCGGTCATTGGTGTACAAGAAGTTCGTCCGGAAGATACGCATCGTTATGGCATCATTGATCCGGTCTCACAAGACGGACGACTGTATGATGTAAAACAATTCGTCGAAAAGCCGGCACACGGGACAGCACCATCAAATCTTGCGATCATGGGACGTTATGTGCTGACACCGGATATCTTTGATTACCTTGCGAATCAAGAAGAAGGGGCAGGCGGCGAAATCCAATTGACGGATGCGATTGAACGCTTGAATGCGGATAGCCAAGTCTACGCGTATGATTTCGAGGGTAATCGTTATGACGTCGGAGAGAAACTCGGTTTCGTCAAGACAACGATTGAATATGCGTTGAAAGATGCAGAGATGCGTGACGAGCTGAAAGCTTTTATCAAGACACTAGATATTTAAATGACGAACCACCCTGACATGATGCAGGGTGGTTTTATTTAGAATTTAACAAGTTAATCGAGAAAAATAATATAACTTAAATTCATTTTTGTGATATTTTTTAATTTTTATAGCATATTTAGCTATTTTTATTCAGATTTTTTGAATAGATAAAGTAAAAGAGATTTTACTGTAATATAATCAAATATTTTTTTTACTTCATTCGTTAATACAGTTAATTAATATTCGATATGAGGTGATAAGATATTTTGGTAGCGTATTTCTACTAAAATATAGAGGTATAAAAAAGGAGTAAATAAAATGAAATTAAAAAAATTATTCGTACCAACGGTCGTAACAGGTATTTTGATTTCAAGCTCTCAATTTGTATTAGCAGAGGCTAATACAGTTGAAACAAGCTCAAATGCTAACACTGAAGAAGCAACTATCACTAAAGACAATGTTGGTGATATTGAAGTTACAGAATATGAATATAATAAACCTATATTGACTGACTATGAGAGTGTCGATTTAGTTAGGAAAGCCTACATTCCTTATGATGGACGTGATTATAGTCCATACCAAACAAAAAAATACACGCAAATTGACTGGAAAGCAGAGCTTAAAAATGGAGGAAAGACATCTGATACTGTAACAAAACTTATCTCGAGAAGTCAGTTTTGTAATGGGAAAATTGGTGCTGAAGCTTCAGTAAAACTAAATATGCCATTAATTGAAGATAAGATTAAATTTAATGCAGAGGTAAGTTTTGGTACAACTACAGTAGATTCTGTATCATATACTTGGACTATTCCACCAAAGCACACAACTTATATTAGTTTTGGATCGAAAGCAGTCAAAACGATGGGTACAGTATCTGTATATAAACGAGGTTCACTATCTAAATCGGAAGCAATAGATGTAAAATATTCTACTCGTGTATATTATGCTAAAAGCTAAAGATGAACAAATTTTATATTAAAAAAATTGTAATCTTCTGCGCAATATGTTTACTTATACTTTTATTTATTATTGCTACGTTTAAGTTTGAAAAAGACGAACGGACTACTAAAAAAAATATAACTGAAGAAAAGTATACATCAGTTAATCAATACGTTTCTGAAATACAAGGTAATCAATTTAAAAGGACAGAATTACAAGTTAAACTTATAGACAGTAATAGTGTTGATTTGAAAATGAAAATGAAGTTATCCAAACATTTATTTAAGATATTCAAACTCACAAAAAACCAACCAACTTTTAGTTTTGCTGCGAATATGAATCAAGATGTACTGAGTAAGTTTGTTTTGAAAAAATCTCCTGAAGTCGTAAAGGTTAACTTTCAATTAGATTCGAATCAGGTGATGCATATCCATCAAAAGTTATACTTGAATGCACCAATATCAAGTAAAACGAAACCATTATTTTTGGATACACGTAATTATCAATTCTTATTTTTAAATGAGCGACAGCAAGCGGTAGCAATTTTGTTTGATTTAAACTTATCGACGTGGCAATAAAGTTACAGAATAGTAATTAGATCTTGTTTTGAATAGAAAAAGATTATGATTGTTTCAGAATGGAGAGGATGAAAATGTTATCTTGGCTAGGTATTAAGAAAGCGAATAGCGCAGGACGTCCATTTTTTGCAGGTGTCGAGAAATCGACGGTCTTCTTAATTTTATTAATATCCCTTGCCGTTCTCAATAGTGTGAGGTAGATCCTCAAATTTCTCATTCCAACATCCTTTTTCAATGACCCCATCGTTTCGGTCTTACCAAGTGTAATTGGAATCCTATCAGCTATTGTATTCGTGTTTTTGGTCGAACGACTGATAAGCGATGAGTCTAACCCTGCTGAATAATCGTCGAAACCATCCTCAAGTAGGATGGTTTTCGCGCATTATAACAGGTTCTTGTTGTAAAATGAGGAGGACAATGGAACAGGTAAGGGGCGAACGGACATGACGAAACGATCCATCCAAGATGCTGCTTTTTTGGGCAAACGAAAACAAGTAATGCGCTGCATCGAACGTGGTGACGATCTGAACGAACTGGATGAAGAAGGATTTGCAGCACTTCATTGGGCGATTCAGGAAGGGTACCTACGGATCGTCGAATTGTTGCTCGATCACGGGGCGGATGTTAACCTTCCGAATCAGGACGGGATGTCACCGTTGCATATTGCGCTTTATGATCAAAAGACCGACATTGCGTTACTTTTGATCAAGCGAGGTGCTCATCTTGATTTAGATGAACACGGATTCTCAGCGCTTCATATAGTAGCGGGACGGTCCGGCAATAAAAAAGTCTTACGGAAATTAGCACAGAACGTCGAGTTGTTACATCAACGGACCGATGACGGGGAAGGTGTGACACCGCTCCATTATGCGGCGCAAGAAGGTAAATCGAAAAAAGTCCAGCTGTTACTGGAGGCAGGAGCAGAAGTCGATGCTGTCGGACTAGATGGATTTACACCGTTGTATCTCGCCGTCGGGAATAATTATCCGAAAGCGGTCAAGGTTCTCTTAAAGGCGGGAGCTGATATCGAGGCGGAAAACATCGCAGATGGGGATACGGCAGTCCTCGCTTTAGCGAGCGCTTATGGCTATGAACGCGTCGTTCGATTATTACTCTCTTATGGAGCCGATCCATTGCATCGAAATGAAGACGGGCGGACAGCGCGTGATGCGGCACTGGATAATGAACACCATCAGATTGCGGAGATTTTACGACAAAAAGAGATTGATGCATTGTCTGAGGAAGAGAATAAGTGAACGATGGACGATTAAACAGGAAACATCTGCGGATGCTTCCTGTTTTTATTTTTTAAAAGGACATTCAAATCGCTTTGTCAAAATAAAGATAGGAGAACACTTATTCGTCATCGAAAGGAAGGATACATAATGAACGCAAAGGATTGGATGGTATGGAATTTAAATGAAGTGAGAAGAAGAAGCATCAAAGTCTGGTGTTCGATTCCTGAAGATAAGCTGAACTGGAAACCGGATGAGAACGCCATGACGTGTTTTGAGATGATCCGTCATGTGTTAGATAGCGAGTATTATTATTACTTAGCCTTACAAAATGGAGGCAGTCTATCGTCGTATGAGTCTCCGTTTGAAGGGCGTGACTTCGTATCCGTGCAAGAAGAGCTAGACTTTGCGGAGGTCTATCGGGAGGAATTCATGACATATGTCGGGCGACTACCGGAATCAGATTTAGCAACGGTCCAGATTGATCGTTCCGAATCAGGTTATGTCCGTTCGCTTGGTGATATGCTGTTACGAATTGCTTATCATGAAGCAGTGCATACAGGACAGCTACTCGATTATTTGAGAACGGCAGACATTGAGCGTGTGCGGATTTGGGACTAAGGTAGGTGAATGAGAAAATAATGGTAGTACTATGAGCTACCGATGCTAGGGGGATGAAATTCTTGAATATACGTTTAGCCACGTCCAAAGACATGAAGGTAATAGCAAAAATTTACGTTGATACGTGGAGGACGACATACGCCGGTTTAGTACCCGATGTATATTTGAAACAACTCTCGGTTCAACGAGCTGAACAAAAATGGACACAGTTTTTGAACGATTCCTCACAAGATACGTTCCTATATGTGGTATTGAACGAACAGGGAATCACAGTGGGATTCGCAGCAGCTCAGATTCATGCTGATGATGGAGTACGGATAGGAGAGTTATCTGCCCTCTATATATTACCTGAAGCGCACGGTTTAGGGATCGGCAAAAAATTGATGGCGACTATCGCTGCTCATTTCCTGAAAGCAGATGTCTTCTCGATGCTAGTTTGGGTAATGAAAAAGAACGAGTCGGGACGAGCATTTTACAAACGACTCGGAGGTAAATACATAGATCATCGCCAGAGTCGTTTTGGGAATGTCACGGTTAAAGATGAAGCATATGAATGGCTGGATATTACCACGCTTGTCCGTCATCAGAATTAAAAACAAGGAGGAAGTACGATGCATCTGTACTTCCTCCTTGTATGAATCACAGACTCCATTTCATTAGTAATCCAGCTTGTGTCAAACCGCCACCAAATCCATATAATAGAAGCAAGTCACCCGTTTTGATTTTCCCTTCGGTAACACCTATATCTAAAGATAAGGGAATGGAGGCAGCGGAGGTATTTCCGAAATGGATGAGACTGTAAAGCGCTTTATCAAAAGGAACATTGCTTTTTTCGCAAATCGATTGAATCATGCGTAGATTTGCACTGTGCGGAATGAACCAATCGATTTGATCCAAAGTCATCGATGCCTGATCCACTACTTGTTTCATTCCACGAGGAACCGTGCTGACCGCCCACTTGTAAACTTCGCGTCCATTTTGGATGAGTTTATTAGTGGGAATGATAGGATCTTCGAACATGTGATTTGACAAGTTCGAGCAATAGAGACTGGCTCCTTTTTCCCCTTCCGAGTTCAAGTAGAATGAAATAAAGTCAGACTGGACTTCATCGCGTTCCACAAGAACCGCTCCACTACCATCTCCAAATAAAATGCATGTGTTTCGATCGGCATAGTCAGTGATGTTAGAGAGTGTTTCTGCTCCGATGACGAGAATTTTTTTATGAAGACCAGATGAAATTAACCCGTTCGCCAGGTGTAATCCGTATGTAAATCCTGCACATGCGGCGTTCAAATCAATTACACCTGCATGATTGATACCGAGTTTTGCTTGTACCAATGATGCAGTACTTGGTGTCTTAAAATCGGGTGTCATCGTACAGATGATGATCATATCAACATCTTGAAATTCTGTATTGTAACGCTGTTTTAAATTCATGGCTGCTTGATAGGCAAGATCACTTGTCGATTCAGTCTGACCCGCGATTCTTCGTTCTTTGATGCCTGTGCGTTGCACTATCCATTCATCATTTGTTTCTACTAGTTTCTCTAAATCATGGTTCGTCATAATTTGATTTGGAACGTAAGAGCCGATCGCTGTTACTCGAGCATGATATGCAGTCATAAATGGTTCCTCCCTGTAAAAAGATGTTATACTTGGTTTTAGTACTAGGTACTAATTTAAGCGAATTTTCGTTTAAACACAAGGAATATAACTTATCGTACACATCATCAATTCGATTAGATGAAAAAAAGAGCGGTCTTTAGCGGATGCTCGAAAGGAGTAAGGAAGGATGATTGGAATCAGCATCGCCACCACATGGGAGTTCGACGCGACGATTGCATATTTTCATGTCTCGCCTGAAGAAAGAATCGTCTATCCGTATGGTGAATACTTTACGCGCGAGATGAATGGGGAAACGCTCTTGTTTTACAGCACAGGCGTTCGAAAAGTAAATGGCATCGGTGCGAACCAATATATGATCCTCCGTTTCTCATTGACGAAGGTCATCGTTGCCGGAACGTGTGCCGGGATTGACCCGAGGTACGACGAACTTGACATCATCGTTCCAGATCGTGCCGTTCAATATGATTGTACGGTCAAAGAGATTGAACCACTCATTAAACCATCGTTCGTCATCAATCTCGACGTCTCAAAATATGGCAACGACTTTCATCTCGGAACGATCGGAACGGCTGATCGCGCTGTCGTCATGTGGCGAGACTATATCGAACTGCGAGATAACGGTCTGACGATTGCCGATACGGAGGCGGGGGCTGTCGCGTACATCTGTCAGAAAAATGCCGTTGAATGTATCATCATCAAAGGCATTTCCGATTTTCCGACCGAAGAGAAGAACGAGGGTGCTGTCGAAGCAAACGTCGAACAGATGCGGATCTATATCGAGAACACACCAAAAGTCATGCGACGGATTTTTGACGACTACTTGCATCGATTTCTAGCGTAATTCGTAACCGACGCACTTCTTTTACATATTTTCCAAGTTTCTTGCGGCAATATAGTTCATTGGCATTGTATTTTTTGAAATATGTTCTATCATAGTGAATGGAAACGTTTTCTTGAAATGGTGAGTACATACCGAACTGTACAAGAAATGCGCTGCAATCATCAGGATTCGTAGGTGTAGAAGTAGATGGAGGGACATAGAAGCATGCAAGAATGGAAAGTATCTGGTCAGTCTGGGCAGAAACGGATTGATATTGAAAGCCGGTTTCGTCCAGAAATCGAAGGTCTACGCACGGTAGCTGCCTTACTCGTCGCAATTTATCACATATGGTTCAATCGTGTCTCAGGTGGTGTCGATGTCTTCTTCGTCATCTCGGGTTTTTTAATCACGACATCAATCATCTCGACGATCAACCGGACAGGAGAGTTCAAGTTCCTGCCGTATGTGACAAAGTTGCTGAAACGACTGTTGCCATCGGTTTTATTCATCTTAGGAGTCGTTTTGGTATTAAGTACGTTTTTATTACCAGCATCGATTCTCGGTAAAACGATTCGTGAAGTCGTCGCCTCGATGTTCTTTTATCAAAACTGGCAACTCGCCGTCTCAAGTACTGATTACTTGGACGCGACGCAAATGAAGTCACCCGTCGAACATTTTTGGGCGTTATCGATCCAGTGGCAATTTTATATGATTTGGTTCGTTTTGTTTTCGTTCATCTTATGGATGATGAACAAATATCAGATTCGCTCAATTAAAGCCGTCCTCAATGGTCTGCTTGGATTCTTGTTCGTCACGTCACTCGCGTACTCGATCTATCTGACTGAAGTCAATCAGCCATGGGCGTATTTCATTACGCCGACACGGGTTTGGGAATTCGCCTTAGGCAGCTTGTTATGCGTGAACTTATCGGCGATCCGTATTCCGAAATGGGTGGCAACGATTATCGGCTGGATTGGTCTGATCGGTTTGCTGACGACCGGCGTCCTGTTTAATGTCTCGCAAATGTTCCCTGGTTACATCGCACTCTGGCCAATGACATGCGCCTTGATGATCGTATTATCAGGGACGCAAGAGACACAGTTCGGATTAAAACGGTTCCTCGGATCTAAACCAATGGTCAAACTTGGGGGGATTGCCTTCGGGATTTATCTCTGGCACTGGGTACTGCTTGAGTTCTATCGCTACAACGTCCAAGAAACACCTGGTCTGCTCATCGGCACATTGATTATCGTCTCGTCGATCGGCTTATCGTATCTGATGACGGAATGGATTGAAAAACCAATCCGGACTTCGACCGTCAATCGGACAGCGTTCAAGAAATTAGGTGCGCTGTTGACGGTCAACGTTTTGTTAATCGGATCATTACTCGGATTCGCTTATATGGAAGAACAAGAGCTGAAACAAGCCGTCAGTAAGAATAAATATCCGGGTGCCTTAGCGATCGAGCAGGCATTGTCTGTACCGAAGCAAGACCCATTCCCGTCGTATGCGAACGTCTTCAATGACTTACCCCTCGTCCATACGGATGGTAGCAACCAAGGGCTGCAAAAGACGGAAGCAAAAGTCGGCGAATACGGGAAGACGAAGGATTATAAAGCAACGATCGCACTCGTCGGTAGCTCGCACTCGGAGCAATGGTTCGGTGCCTTACATGAAGCAATCAAAGGGACGGATATCCGTTTACTCAACCTGACGCGGTCAGGAACACGTTTTTCAACCGGCTATGAACCGGACTCGCTAAAAGGGATATGGAATCAGAACGTCCTGAACTATTTGAAAGATGCCGATGTCGATTTGATCATCTCGCACGTGACGGCAGCGGATGCTTCAAAAGACAGCATCCATCAACAAATGGTCGACCAGATGCAGTTCGTCAAGGACGAGTATGGTATTGATGGATTGGCGCTTCGAGACAATCCACGATACGATTTCAACGTGCTCGAGGCACTGGAAACGACAAGCATCGCTGACACGACGAAACAGATGAACGCTCAACCGAATCAAACGGATGAGGCGTATTGGAAACAATTCGAAAAAACGAACCAGTCGCTCCATAAGCTGGATTTGACGCGTTACTTCCACGTCAAAGGCGAGTACCGTCCCGTTATCGGCAATGTCGTCATCTATCGCGATAACAGCCATATGACGAATACGTATGCGGAAAGTTTTGCTCCGATGTTCAAGAAAAAGCTCAACGAGGTCCTCGCAGAAAAATTAGCGACGGACGAATAAAATATGTAAAACGGCTTGCATCCAGAAAAGGGTGCAAGCCGTTTTTTCATATCATCGGTCAAACAGAGTAACTGCCGTCTGGTTGTTCAAGTAATTCAAGGGTTTGAGTGCGCATCGTTTGATCCGTTTTGAAGTACGCATCGACGACACGAGAAGCGGCAAACCCATCCTCCATCGGACCGTACGTCGCACGGAATGCATCGAGTTGCGCTTGATACATTTTCGTCAGACGCGGAATGTCCGATAAGGCGTGAAGCAAAGCCTCTTCCGTTTCTAAAATCGGTCCTGGAAGATCGTTGTAGTAGTCGAGGTAGAACCCGCGCAGCGTATCGCGGTAGAGATCAAGGTCATACGCATAGAACATCATCGGACGATTCATGTTCGCGAAGTCGAAGAAAACAGAAGAATAGTCCGTGATCAGTAGATCGGTGATCAAGTATAGTTCTTGAATATCCGGATAAGTTGTCACGTCGATGAACTGTTCCCGGTGCTGCGCTGGAATCTTCGGCTTTTTAGTGACGAGCACATGCGTCCGAATCAAGAAGACATACTCATCGCCTAACGCTTCTGCGACCCGGTCGAAATCAAACGGATAGTCGAAGTAGAACTTCCCTTTACCAAGCGACTGATGGTCACGGAAAGTCGGTGCATACAAGATGACTTTCTTGTCTTCCGGCAGTTGAAGCTGCGTCCGGATCCGTTCGATTGTCGCCGCATTATTCGCCGTAAAGAAGAGATCGTTTCGCGGATAACCAGACTCGACGACCGGTCCCCCGTACTGGAACGCACTTCTAAAGATGTTCGTCGCATAGGGACTCGGAGACAAGAGGACGCTCCATTGCTGGATCGCGTTCGTTACACGCTCGACATAGCCTTCGTCCCGTCCATGGATCTCGTCTAAGTCAAACAACATCTTCTTCAAAGGTGTGCCGTGCCACGTCTGGATGTAGGTCGTCTCTTTTCGCCGCGTCATGTAATGCGGGAAGTTCTGATTGTTGACCCAAAACTTCGCCGTCGCCATGTAATAGAAGTAGGCAGGAGATAAGCGTTTGATGACTTTTGCGTTCGGATCTCCGAGATAAAGCTTCTTGTTATAGATCCAGACGACTTTGTAGCCGAGTGCTTGTTTCTTCAGTTCCTCATAAATGTAACGCGGACTGTCCGCGTAATGTTTACCGAGCCCACTCTCGAAGACAACGAGTTTCGGGTCGACCGGCAAGACGCGTTGCATGAGTCGGTATCCAGCCTTCATCGTCGGGAAGTAGAACCGGCTACGACGATAGACCTTAAAGAGGATGTTCGCCGCCTCGTTCGTCTGAATCTTCTCTAAAAGACTCGTCTGTTTCGTATAATTAGCGATTGTTTGATAGACCTGATCAGAGTAAGTCGTATCCGTTTTCGTCAAGAAGACGTCAGCGCGTCGTTTGTATTCATCCGCCATCTTAAAATCACGGCGTGCCGTCGCGTCGAGATCCTCGAACAAGTCATCGATTGTTTTTGAAATCCGACCTGGTAATTCGTTTTCTAGATCGAGATACGAACCGAGAGGACCGATGAAGCGTTTCGGGTCGAATTGCAAGTAATGGACCGGTCGCTTTAAGAAACTGAAGTCAAAAGCGACACTCGAATAGTCGGTGACGAGCAAGAGGCTCTCCTTTAACAATCCTTGAACATCGCGTTCGCCCTGATGGATGACCGTGATCGGTAAGTTCTCGAAGTGACTCGAATATTGCTGCATGTTTGGATGCAGGCAAAGAACGATCTCGAGACGATGCTGTTTCGCGTACGCATGCAAACGGTCACTCGATAGGAACGCTTGGTACTGCTGATAGTATTCTGATTCGAAGAACTGGAGAGGCGTCTGTAGCCACGACCGCCACGTCGGAATGACGAGCATCTGGCGTTTGACCGGGACGTCATTTTTCAAGAGTGCATCAAAGCGAGACAAGCCAGTAATTTTGACCTCGCGCTCAGCGTATCCCATATCTTGTGTGACGAGTCGTTTTTCCCGCTCCGAGCTGACAAGGAACAAATCCGTGTCGAAGGCAGCAGCAAATTTCCCGTATTGATTGTTCATGTTCTTCGTTCCGAGAACCCCGTGTTGGATGAAGACACGATCTGCACGCATCTTGCGTTTGAACGGCTCCGAGCGAAGCGGATACAAGTATTCCGCGTGGTGTGTCCCGATGACCTTCTTTGCCATCAAAGAGTGATAGATGTGTTCCTTCGATTTGATCGGCAAGACGTTTCCGAGCGGAGCGACTTGCGCATATTCGTTCGACGCCGGATCGATGACGTAATAGACCGGTCGCTCCGGATAGGTCTCGCGCATGTATTTGAAGAAGTGGTAACCATTGTCCTGCGCTTTATATGGACGTTCTCCGACGAGCCACGTGTTCTTCTCGGCAAACAGCCGGTAGAGCGGGGCAAACGTCATCAGATGATTCAGATAGGCGTAATTTTCATTCGTGAACTCGGTCATCTCAAATGATAGATTCCGGTGACCGACCGTGTAGTACGGAATGATATGCATCGTCGACGTCTCATCTTTCCCTAACGCTTCCGGTGTCAGCTGACGCGTGATATAACGGGCACGACCGAGACGGTGTAATTTCGGTTTCGATCGGTGATAGAAATCGAGCGTGATGAAAGCATCATAAACCCCTTCTTGCAATTGGGCTGCTTGATGGAGGTGCGACCAGTGAATCTTCGCCGTGTAATGATAGCGATACAATCCGAATTTTTTCGCACTTGCCTCGTTTTGGTACAACCAATCGATTGGGACAGGGACTTGATCGCCACTCTCTCGGTGAACAAGGAGCAACCGTCCCGTCTTGATGAACGCATGACGCATAAAGGCTTTTCCGCTGATGACCGTCGTCGCCTTCGTCTCATTATGGACCGCATCGATTTGAATCTTCGGCTTCATCTGCGGTTCTTTATTCAGCAATAGACGCAGATTGCCTTTTAAATCCGTATACAACTGGACGAATTCGTTGAACGTCTCATCCATCAACGGTGCGAGCGGCGCAGGGATCTGCGTATCAAGGAAACGTCCTAGCAGAATCTCACGGGTGAAGACAGACGCGTCGAGCGTAGCATGACTCGGTAAGCCGTCAGATTCCCATTTCTGTAATTGCTCCGGTGTGAGGTGTTCAACTTTTTTCGTGAACGTAAGCCAAAGCGCAAAACGACCAATCGGATAGAGCGTATCTTGATCGGCTTCGACGGACTCGATCTCAGCGAGACCGTCTTCTTCGACCGTCGGAACGTCCGCCTCTTCTTGCATCTGAGCAACATGCTGACTCAATTGAGACACGATTGAATGCGACAGCTGAAAGGTGAAGCGATGATCGTCCAGTTGGTTCGGCACTTCAAGGACCGTCTCTTGCGATCGATCGCGGATACGTAACGACGTGATCGTCAGCAACGGATCATTCAATTGACCGGATAGCGTATAGTTTGTCGGCGAAGATTGAATCTTTAACGATTCTTTTAATGCCGATCGTTTAAGCTTTTTTTGTTTTTTCGGAAGTACGGAATGTCCAAATTGGAGCACCCGGAGAGCAGATTTAAAAAGCATGGAATCAAGGAACCTCCTACTAAAAGATGTTATATGAAAGCGTTATCTTCCCTTAGCATTCTATCATAATCAATAGCTAAAACATCCTAAAATTTGAAAAACAATGCGGACTTTGGTGGATAGACAAAAAAACCTCCTCACAGGGGAGGAGGTCGACTAACTATTCGTCGAGCTGATTCAAAAGCATCAGCCAATTTTTCGTGAAAAGATCATCCGAAAAACGCTCAACCGAATGCAAGGCGGCTTCGCCCATTTGACGTCTTAGGGATGGTTGCTCCATCAAGCGAATCGCTGCGTCAGCAAAGGCTGACGAGTCTCCAGGTGGAATGATAAATCCAGTCGTTCCATGCTCAATGATTTCACGGGGACCGTAACAAACGTCGTAGGCAATGACCGGAACACCGTGACCCATGCTCTCAAGGATTGCCATCCCGAACCCTTCGGATTGCGACGTAAAGATCGTTGCGACAGCACCATGATAAGCGTCTTGAATGTTCGTGACGAACCCTTTGAAACGGATGTGCTTCGTTAATGACAATTCCTTGATCAAAGCATGGAGATCCTTTTCGAGCTGATCGTTGTAACCGAAGCCATAGAAATCAAGGAAGGCATTGGGGTGGTGGTCGACGATCTTCCGCATGACACGGACACTCGCAGCGACATCCTTTTTGATTTGAATGCGCGAGACAACGATGAACCGATTCGGATCAGGTTCAGGAAGTACCGAGTAGTCGGCTTCCGGAACAGCACCGACACCGTGTGGAATCGCATGGAACGTTTCCGGATGACCGAACTGGTTGGTCATATGCGCTTGTTGACGAGGTGTTGCCGTGATGACACGATCCCACTCGTCGATGCGACCGAATAATGTATCCCAGACACCACTGACGGCTGCTGTCTCATTGAAGGGCGACACGAAGTGATTGCTATGCCCGAAGGCAATCTTTTTAATATTCGGATGCTTGATGTCTAGGATGACCGCATCCAAATTTTTTTTCGGTAGGTTGGCAAGACGATCCCGGTATTCGGATGAGATCAAGACCGCGTCATGTTGATCTAACAGCTTGTTCAAAACGAAGGTATTAAAAATCGCTGGATCATTGAACTGTTTTTCCTGACCGGCTTCGAAATAAAACAGATGGCTCCAATCCGCCGAGTTGATCTTATGCCAAATCGTCAAATAACACGTTCCATCACAGTGGAAGAAGGAACGAGAGACCGGCTTATTCGATGTAAGCGAATACTGGATCGTCTGTACCAACTGCCCGTTATCAAGGTATTCCTCGCGGCGTAGGCGATGGCGATTCTCTGAAAAATAATCGATGAAGCTGAGCTGATTGTTAACGTCAAACCGAGCGTACTGGACGTATGTACCATTGTCGAACAATCGATAGGAATCTTTTTCGGCACGGCTCGCATCGAGGAACAACGTATACCGTTTTTCCCAACGCGGAATCAATTCGGCTTTCGAAGAAACGACGGACCGTTTGTCTGCCTGTCGACGTGCTAAATAATTGATGACGTTGACGACCTGGATGCGAGGATCAAGCAACCGTGCTTCGACCATCTCTTGACGAATTGTTTCGAGATTCGGTTGAATCCCGAACGTCACGAGCGTCACGTTTCGCTCGGGATCAGCCGCGATGATCGCATTCGCGCGTTTAATGACTGCTTTTGATAAACCGCCACGCTGGGCAGCTAACGTATTCAATGTAAAAAACAAATCTCGTGTCATAGGGCATCTCCTTATATAACGCTTACAATTTTATTTAGCAGCATGAAATGTGGGGCACATCGGTGAACCTTGCCCATACTATAGCATACTTTTTTGGAATAATAAGGAACCTAGGAAAGAGATCTCTCTATCCCTAGGTGTATTGTTAAGCTTCGTTGATCGGTAGAACGAATGATCGATTGGCTGTGATGTACATATCCTGAGCCGTTTTCAAGCGTGGTGTGCCTTTCGATGACAGGACGACCTTCTCAATTTGAACCACTGTATCGGGTGTGTTTTTCGTCGGTAATTCATTTTTAAAGTCGCGATCAGCGTACTGTTTACATGTCTTCAAAATCCGGACTGTTGCTGGAGGCACAGTCAGATACGTCTCGTTATCGATTACAGGCGGAAGATGGACATATTTTTTGTTTGCCGTGACGTAAGCCCCATCAGCCGTGACAAGTCGTGGTGTGCCAGCAAGCGTCAACTGTAGATCACTAATTTTCAGGAGTTGTCCGACTTCGAGCGCTGCTTGCTTATGCTCGAATTCGAGGTCATCATACAAAAAGGCTTTCTCGAGTACGACGACTTGCGGCGGTGCTTCGATATGATACTTCGTCGCGTCGATTTTCTGTGACGGTGATTTTTGTTCCTCGGGACGAAATTCGACTTTAAGTTGCTGATAATGCAAATGCATTTCGTCGACACTACTCGGTAACGTCATCCGGACGACGAACGGATGATAGTCGTCATGGATCAGCATCAATTGGAATGGATCTGAACGCGGTTCGAGTGCCTCCGTCGGAATAAACAATTCAGTCCCTTCGATATGGAACGGTACGTCGGTCTCCGTTGTTTCATCGTTAGGTGCGATTAAGAGAACTTGATCGACCGAAGACATGTCGTCTTTGAGTAATTGTACGACTTCATAGAAGAGACCATCAACGAGACGCGTGCCTGCATACGTAGCAAAGAATGGCTCAAGGACAGGACCGAGATGACTCAACGAAGGAGGCATCCGGTAATAAAGACGATTCTCCGATACATATCGCCGGGCTTTATGTTTTTGGACGAGCAGCGTGATGAAGGTGACGAAGCTGTCATAATCTTTTTGCTGAAGTAAGGTGTACTGTTTTTGAAAGATGTCATCGAAAATGAAATCCGCTGGATCTGCACCATGGCGTTCAAAAACGGCAATCATTTCGCGGAACAGGTCAAAAAAGGTCTGCTGTTGCGGATGCTCAAGGAAACGCTTGTTGTTGAACAGTCGGGAGAGGAAGTCCATCTCGATCAATCGACTCAATGCATGGGTTATAGCAACTGCCGGAATATCAAGTTCGAGCGTTTTCTCAAGCACTTGTAAATTGAAGGTCGTCTTTTCGAAAATACTTGTTTGTCCGACAAGCGAATCATTCATCGCGAAACGATTGACGTGATAGACCGGTGCCGGATTCATCGAAGCCGTTTGGCATTTCGAGATGGCTTCAAAGAAGAAGAGTTTATCTTCACCGTACTGCATCGCGCTGAACCGAATGTTATGTTCAAGCAAGACGGAGCGCTTCAGAATTTTCCCCGGAGGTCCGACCGCGCGGAACACTTTGTCGATTTCATACGGAACAAGCTGATTCGCTGTCGTAAACGATGCAAAGCGACCAACCTTTTGAATCGACGTGTCGGTATGTTTGATCGTTTGACCGAATGCGATATCGGCATCATGCGAAGCGGCTTGTGCGACGAGTTGAGGGAATCCGACTGGGTCGAGACGATCATCAGCATCTAAAAACGTGACGTACGTACCTGTCGCTTCTTCAATTCCGACGTTTCGCGGTTGTGCAGGACTGCCCGTATTTTCAGGAAGTTCGATGATGCGAATGAAATCCATCGTTTGTGCAGCCGTGTGGAGAATCGATAACGATTCATCCGTCGAACCGTCATCAACGAAAATCGCTTCGATTGTTGAGTGATCGAGCATGAGTTCTTGGATCGATGCGATACAAGTTGAGAGATATGTCGCCTTATTGTATACAGGAATAATGATTGATGCGGTTCTTTCCATCAGTAATTCCCACCTTAAACTAAATATTAAAAAATACCCCCTGAACTGTGCCTTAAAACAGATGAAGGAAAGAGAAGGGTAAGAAAACACGAAAATGGTCGATGACTCCATTAAATAATAGAGTCATCGACCATTTAAACAGGTAATACATCAGCCTTATAGGATTGGAATTACTTGATTCCAATATTCTCAAGGTATTTTTTTTCAGAGGAATCAATTTTACGGTTGATTTGTTTCGTATATGTCTTCCGCGCGTAATTTGATCCGTCTTTCTGATAAATGGCTGTCTCACGTCCAGATAATTGATTGTAATAGATTTCAATTAAATCTTGATCCTCATAGACGATGACGCCCGTTTCACCGGTGTTTCGCTTCAATTGTCTGTTGTCCTGCTGTTTCTTTAAGTACTGGTTTTCCGATTTAAAGACTTGATTGATGGCTGCATCGTATTTCTTTTTTGCTTCCTCACTAGTCGTATTTCCGTCTTGATCGTAATCGCTACACCCTGCTAGATAGACGATCGAAAATAGCAGTAAAAATAAAAGTTTACTTTTCAAATGCGAACACCTCCGAAGTACACGTTCTGTATTACCGATAGTGTACATCAAGGCAACACTTCATATGTAGCTTACTTAAGAAAAAGGGAAGTGTTTCATGTTGGTCGCACTATAGTTCGATGGCATCGATGACGCCTTCAGGATACTCCCAGACATTGCCTTCAATGAGCCATTGATGATGGCAGTTCGGACAAGCGACTTCCGAAGAAAAGTCATACTGGATTTCGAGACCTAAGCGCCGGTCTTCGTACGCTACACTATGTAAATCTTCAATGAGAATCTCATCCTTGAATTTCTCGCGACAACGTGGACATTTGAATTTCGAATAATGACTGATGACCGTATCCATTCGATTCAACTCCTAAATAAAGAATAAGTACCGTATACAGTATAATGATAACGCTTACATAAAAGTGTTTTAAATTAAAATTGTAATCAAAATGGAATATATCAACTAAATTGGATTTTGATTTATAGAGATTTCGAGGAAGGACTGTAAGAGGAATACCTGTACCTATACATCCGTTCAATCCAAATGAGGCATATTTTGATGTTAGCAGTTAGTTAGGATCACGCTAAGGTCGTTCAAGTGTTGCTACAGTACGGAGTAGATCCAAATCATCAGGATACAATGGGAAAACGGTCATTGATTATGCGAAGAAATATAAAAATAAAAAACTCCTCAAACTCTTCGATGAATTGCTTTGAAGGATTCGTAGCACATCTTCTTTTAACCATATTTTGAGTTCTAGCGGTTGTGCTATTAAAGCATCTACACATATTTCACATTTTCTGTTTATCACATGCTAAACTTAAACAATCTATTTCTAAGTAAAGGAATGATTTGGATGTGGAAGGCACTATTGTTTAATTCTATTTGGATGGGTATCACAATTCCAATTCTTTTGAGTGTCGTTTTTACAATTTTGCATCCTCTACTCGTTTTTGAATACAGTGGTGTTCTCATGATTGTTGTGACATTAATCATTGGCATAATTGATGTTTACCTAGCAATTCGGATTTGGACATGGATCGAAGGAAAGTTCTTCGAACGAAAACGGTACATGTGAGTACAGCCTAACAAATGGACGCTTTAAAAAAGTCGTTTTAACTTTTTCGTTACTATGAGGTGGCTTCGGTATTGAACCGGAGTCATCTTTTGACATTTTCAGATGTCTCGATATTCTTTACCTAAGTAAGAAATACCGCTTTACAGGATTTTATGCTTACAGTTCATCGATTTTCTAATCGTCTTTCATATGAAGCGCAGTTCTTATTTTCGAACTAAGGCGTCCATCTTGTGCAACTAAATAAAACATTAAAGTAACAGGTATAAAAAATAAAAAATCCCAAAAATGTATTATGAAATATATAATATATGGTAGAAGATACTTTTTGAAAATGACATTTTTTAATGTCTTGAAATGAGGATATAAAATATGAATTACATCGAACACTTAGAAGCTCATTGCGGTGAAATTACAGGTCATCTAGAAATTGAAGAATTACAAGAGCAGGCGATTCAATTGTTGCAGTTTCAAAATGCACCGTTTGCTAATGCTATCACGATGACGTCACTTGGACTGTTACGCCATCCGTTACAATTCGAGAATGGTGCTATCGTTCATCAAGAAGTGATGCTATCCGTCATGCAACAAGATGCTGAGTCGGACTTGATTGAATTGGTTTATCGCTTGACGCTAGAAGCATGGAAGACTGGACACGCTTATGATCTAGGTGAGTATTTACCGATGCCAGATGGATTGTTATCGAAGTACGGCTTCGCTGCTCTATACGTGACGACACCATTCTACTTTGAAGAATCGTTTCAAGTCCATAAAGGAGACGTGGCATTCGGGGAACCGGAAACGGTACTACCTGTCTGGTTTGTACCGATCTTTGCTTCAGAAGTCGCATACATCGAACAATACGGTACTGAGAAATTTAATGAGATGTTATATGAAACTGAGATGCAGTTGCTTAATTTAAAGCGGCATCCGCTCGTGGGAGAAGAAGCAATCGAAGCATTGAACGCTAAAAGACAACTCCTCGTTCTCGAGTGTGAGATTACAGATAATCTTTTTGAAGATGAAATTCAACGACCATTATTGCTAGACGGACCATTAAAAAAAGCATATGCCATTGACCTTGATTCGGAAGCACAAGGGAATGCGGTCGAAACTCAAACCTTCCTATTTGATTTTCTAAATCATCAAAATCGTTTTCCGATCTACACGACCTTTTTTGCTTTTGAAGAAGAAGACAAAGACAACAAAGCGTTCTTCACGCAACATCAAATGTCGTTCACTTCACATGTCTTGTCTAAGCAAAAACAAACGGACGGATGGTTACGCGGAAAACGAACATCGACGTGGGAGAGTCATTACTTCACGGTCAAGATTGAAGATGCTAAGATGCTCGAACTCATCCTTGAGCAAGCCTATGCAGCTGCATTAATGAACGAACTGTTCATGTTTTCATATTCCGATCGTTTGTCAATTCAACGAGAGGTCGAAACGACGTATCGAAAAACACGTGTCCTAGAAGATCGATTCGTTTATCCAGAGGAGACGACCGTCGTGATCGTCGGTCATGATGGTGGAATGCTTTATGTCCTCTCGAACGAAGAACACTTCGCGTATGATCTTCGTACAGACTGGGCGAAACGACTGCGACAACAGTTACCAAGCGATACGGTGATTCGCCAGCTGAATGGAGAATGGTTCGCAGACCTATAAGAACGGGAGGAACTGCATGCAACTCATTAAACAAATCGACGGTCAGAATCATTTTTTGTTATTCGAGAAGGATGGACGGACACTTCACACGTTTCACGGCATTATGGGAAAGCGGTTGGAAGAACCAATGAGCGAGCAGAAGTTCTCGCGATTTTTCAATCTGGATGCCTACATTCGGGAGCTCGTAGCGGAGAAAGAAAAAGACGGTTACTCCGTCGTTCAAGAAGCAGATTACTATGAGATTGTCGTCGAAATCTTTTGTCAAGATACAGAATATGAAGTCATCTTTGAGCATCGTTCGAATATCGAAGACGACCTTCATACATTTCTTTTTCAAATCGGCAACGGTTATTTTGTTGAGGATGATTATGGTCCGGAAGCCATCGAATTCGTCCTTCATGTCCTCGAACCATCTCAGATCGTCCAACCCGTCATTGAATATTTTAAGAAACAGTATGGATTGACACGGCTTCGGATGGGGCAGGCAAAAGTTCATTATGGCAGACGCTTGACCGGGCTCTATCCTGAAGGGAAAAACTTTAACCGAAAAAATTGAGCAATGACGACACAGATAGGAGGAACAGTATGAACGAGCTGACGATCGATGAATACTTTTTTCAGTCGAAGAGTATCCAACGTATGCTTCAGACATCCGAAATCAATGTGCTTGGTCACTTGCAAACTATCTACGAAATCATGTGTTGTGACCATACAATAGGTAGCTTTACGAGTGAATTGACGGAGGAGGTATTGTATGACACGCTAGTTCGCTACAATCATTTTCCTTTATATATCACGACTAATTTTGATGAGATTAGAGAAGATGAGATGCACCTCTTAGAACGTTTAAAATCGCGACCATTCGTATGCCACGAACATCCGCGGTACGAAGGCGATCATTGGCGCACCAGTTTTTACTGTTGTATCGAAGTGTTGAATGCGAACGATCTGCGTTTCGTCTTAGAAGAGTCCTTTTTTCGAGCTGCCTATAGTGAAACGTTCCTCATCACGTTCGCTCGCCCCACGTTTGAGTTGAAAACCTCTGGAAAATGGATCTTTAAAGAAGCGAAATACACGCATGTGATTGATGCACGTGATAGATTACCGTTCATCCTTCCGTCACATGATGCGCTCGGTTTCATGTGGTTTTCGAATGGAGATGCCTTTCAAAACGTCGATCAGCTACAAGCGATTTTACCAACGGATTATCAGATTGATCATGTACTAAATACCTTCGAATAATTCAATTGAAGACAAAAGGAGTCATACAGAATGACATATCAGAATGGATTACCTGGTGTTACAGAAGAGAGACTACAAGAGGTAGAGACAGCACTCGGTTGCGAGCTTCCGAAAGAATTACGAAACATATACAAGCGCGAAAACAAATTTAGCGTCGGTGACTGGGAGTTTCATCCGATCAAGGACGAGCAGCATATCAAACGGACATGGGATGACCTTGTTCGTGTCAATTTGACAGAGGCAGATGAGTATCCAGAAGGGTTCTTGCGGATTGCGGCGGACGGAACGGGTGACGAACTCGGGTATCAATTTCCGGACACAAAGACGATCGTCTGGTGGGATCATGAGGAACAAGAGCTGTTTCCGGTAGCACCAACGTTGATGGCGTTCATTGAAAAGGAACAACAAATGGAGCAGAGTGCGGAACAAGCAGAAGACTTCTTACAGACAGTTCATGAAACGGACGCTGTCTATGGTCTATCGAAGTTTGAACAGTCGGGCTGGGCGTATTGTCCGTCGAATCAAGAGGAAACGGACGTGCTGTTATTCTTTTCGACGGAAGCAGGGGCGAAAGCGTTGCGGATGAAGGAATGGGCGGACTATCATCTAATTCGCTTGGATCTGAATTTATTCATGCATGGCTGGTTACCGAACATGATTGACGACGGACTGTATTGTGGCTTGAACTGGGGACCAGAGCTCGTCGGGATCGAACTTGATCCGGAAGATGTCCTAGCCGATTTAGAAGGTTAATAGGATTTGGGCGTTTTGAAACAAGTCGATAGAATGTCAGATGTGTGGCGTATCTATCGCTATGGATAAAAGAAGATTAACTTAATGGATTAAGGATGATGAAAAAATGATTGTCACACTTAGTAAGCAAGTAGATGGCATCACCTATTTCTGGTTCATGTATCGCGATGGTCGAACGATTCAGATGTATTACGGTGTCACCGAGCAATGGAAGCTCGATCAAGATGTCAGTGATTCAATCGAAGAACGGTATACGTTTCGGCGTCAAGCAAAACGAAGACTGAATGAATTGATTGCAGAGAAACGGGCGGAGGGATACAGACAAGATGATATCTACGGGATGCAACCTGGACGAAAGGAACGCGAGAAGTTTCGACGACGGACATCGTGGTTCGCCTATCTACTTATAGGACTAGGTCTGTTTCAGTTAGTAACACCTTTCTCTGTCTTACCAACTGTAGTATTTGGAATGGGTATTCTCTTGATGTTTTTAGGTTTTCTCAGTAAAGGTTACCTCCCTACATGGCTTCGAAGTGTCTGCTTCATTAGCTACTTTTTCATGCACGTGATTCATCAGCAGGAATCGTACATCCCGTATCTTTTCCCGATTCTTTCGATAAGCACGGGAGTATTATTATGGTCTCATCTTCGAAAAACAAGAAAAAATATGAAAGTGGAATAATAGCACTCTTTAAAAGGAGATGAAACATGTCGCTTCTAAATAAGTTACTACAAGATCCTATCGTTTCTGAGATACCACGTTTACATAATGCTCTTCTTGCGAAAGAACGCGGCTTGCGCAAAGAGTGGTTAGTACATATCGACGAATTCATTGAAGAAGCGAATGCGTGGGATTTCGAAAGACAACGGACGTTTGTGAGTTGGTTGCTGTTAACGTGTGAAGGAGAGTCAGAAGTTTCGGTCCTTTTGATTCATCCGATACAAAAACGCCTTCTAAAACCTATCTTGAATCAGTGGATGAAAGAGTTGCCGGATGACGTTCGACCGTATCGCTGGTATGGTCTCTTTTTTGATGAAGATGACCGTTTCATCTACTTACAAGAGGCAATTACGCGTGGGGGAAGGCGGGAGCAGTTAGCGATCGAGAGAATGATTGACCATTATTTATACGGGTTATGGTATTCCTTCCATCATCTCGATGAAGATTTGTATTTAGGAGAAATAGAAGAAGATGTAGCATTTTTAACTGAGGCTCGGTTGCTAATCGAGCAACTCGATGATGTAGTTTTCAAATCGGAATGTATCATCGAATGGCAGAAGTTGAATCAAACCTTAACGTACTGGGTTCGTTTTGAGCAAGAGCACACCACTGGATTCATGGAGTGGCGCATGCAACAAGAATTAAAGAATTAAATTTGATTAATCTAATAGCATTAACAGGTTATAAATGCCCCCTCACCGTTATATTTAAGAAAGAGGTATACACCATGAAAAAATTAGGCACGTTTACAAGTCAGGAAGGAAATCTCATCGTCTCGGATCCGGCTTTCCTTGAGCCGGATATTGGGTACAACGTGACAATTCAAGTTGAACAAGGTTCGATTTGGACGGTCTTCTATGACGAAGATGAGTTTGAATCAATCAATTTGCTTTACTTAACGGTGAACGAAAAAACGAAGATGGCTCCATTCGATTTCGAGCCGTTATCCGATCTAGTCGTTGTTGATTCAGCGCAGCTCGTTGTCATGAACACAGCTGATTACGGGAGACGGGAAGCCATCGACTGGGAGATTCGAAATACCTTGGAGTTCGACGAAGAAATCGACCCGTTCTATATCGCAATTTCAGACGAAATGATGGAAGACGAGATCTTCCTGTTTCCGTTCGGTGTCGCCGTTCAGTTGATGGGGGACGGACACTATGAAGTCCTCGTCCGCCGAGAAGACGGGAACGTGATAGGCATCGCGATCGTCCTCGGAGAACATGAAGCTTTTGAAGAACACGATGACGAGGAAGAATTATCGCTGGAAGACGTCGACGTACCACGACTGAATCATCAGAACACTGCTTTGCCTGACGATGCCTTTCTTACGAGTATCCTTCAGGCGATGCGATTATTTTATGTGAACGATCAAAAATCCTTGAAGTACAGTATTCCGATTGAAGGTCAGAAGGTGGAGCACAAACTGTATTTGTATGATTATTCATCCTCCATTCAAAACTATCAAGTGGCAGTGGAAAGTCCCTGTCCAGAAGCTCGTATCCAAGCATTCGAGACCAATCATTTTGCGATTCCGGAGTGGTATAAAGATATTTTGAGAGTCTGTAACGGTGTGCGTTTTGCCGAAGAGTTGAACTTATACGGTATTCCGTTGACGAGCTGGAACGGGTTATCGCATGAGATCCAAGGCAATCTCTCCGTCAGTCTAGCGGAATACGCGTTAACCGAGTTCGATGCGATCCGTTATAAGTATTTCTTTTTTGGCTCATCGTTTAGACAGGACGAATACTACGCAGTATTGAAAGAGCGTCCAAACGAAGCCGTCTATCGCTTCGACTATAGAACGTTGAAACTCAAACGCCAGGCGACGACTTTCCAAGATATCGTCCGTGATGCGTGGCGCGCGTGTAACCTGAAAGCACTACATAAAAGAATGTGAGGATGATTTCATGAAAACAATCTATTCCCGTGAAGACTTACTCGCACTCGACGATCCTTTTGAATATGAGGTGGGGTTACCGATCCGAATCAGAGAACTCCCGTCTTCCGTCATCAAAGAGGAGATACCGGATAGCCGCGAACAATTGGATCGTCTTCTGAAAGATGGCTATACCTTGGTCATACAGAAGCCCCGAATTCCGAACGTTCCCGTATTTGCGGGGTTACCCGTGATAGCGGAGAATACGATCATGAAATTGTATGTTTACGAGGCGAATTGTTGTGAGGATGCGTTATGGGATGTTTTGTCTGAGAATGAATACGATCGGCACTGGGCTTATTTTTTATTGAAGAAAATCGAAGGTGTCAGATTCGAATTGGCTTATACGCAACCATCACAACAATCACTCAGACTCACTCATCTTGGTACGAATCAACTCGTGTATCTACAGTTTGAAACGTATCAAAGCGTATCGTGTCAGTGGGATTGAAAAAGGAGATTTTTCATGAAAACGTATATCGAAGAGCATAGCGATGCGACCCGCGTCTACCCTTGGCTTGCGGATGCGAGCTCATCAATTCGTTGTTTATGTGTAGTCGGTGAGATGCTCCTGTTTCCAGAAGAAATCGTCCAGTTCAAACAAATCAGTAGTGAAATGTTCCGTAACGAGCTAAGGCAAAAGCATGAGCTGAGCACGTATCGCTTTTATTTAGTAGTGTGTGCCGGAAATGGGTTCCAGTCAAAAAGAATCTTTGATTATTACAAACTGTGGCGTCTACTCGAACGAGAAGAGATGCTTGATGGCTTCACATCCCGAATAGAAGTACCAGTCCAAGTTGGAGAAGAACCGTATTACGTTGGGATTGCTGAATTTGGTCTCGAACAGCTTTCGACAGCCATTGAAATGATTAGTGACTCTCCATCTAGGTATACCATTATTTGTGCGAATCATGATCGACCATTACATTGTCAGGAATTACTAACACATGTGCTCGATATCGGCTTAACAGAAAGTGGAGACGTACCAGTCGTCGAGATGGTTCCGACATTGACAGCACAAGGTTACGCCGTCTGCACGTGGGGAAGTTCAAGTGAAGAACAAGAACTACAGTGTTTTCATACGGCAGCCTTCTTATAACAAGGTAGAAAGAGGGGATTCGATGAGTCTGCGTGGTGTGTCATTTGAAATCCCGAATGAACCGGGGCGTGTCTTGATCGACATATTAAGTGCGATTGAGATGAAAGCGTATGATTGGTTTCTTCGTAATTTTGATTTTCCGATCCAATCGATGGACGGGGAATGGTATGACAGTTTAGAAGAGTTTTCGGTCGATCAGAACGTAACAGGACGTGAACTAGCGAAATGGCTAAGGGGACCTAGCAATTACCTAATCTTTGCTGAATTGTTTGCATTTCAAAGTGGTCAGACTGAAGAAGTAGGAATGACGTATGCGTGGTTTCAGAAAAGCAATTGTCAAATCGCTATTTTGGTGTATGACTGCACGTACGTCGATATCTATTGTAAGGAGCAGCACGTATCCGAAGCATTTTATGAGAACGCCGTGAGACGTGGATATACCGGAATCGAATGGGTGACCGATGACAATGATCCTCGCACCCGTTTGTCGGTATGGTCAGAATAAGAAGTAGTCCTGACGAACAGATGTAAACGCTAAGCGTTTAAGACAAGAGGGATGAACTGCTGGGTATTAATGAAGGAGAGAAAATCATGAATCAAGAGTTGGAAGAATTCGTTCAAGCAGTTTATCGAACGGTTGTTAAAGAAGGTATGGCGGACTATAAGGACATCTACGAAGAAGAAGTCGATCCAAGTGTTAATGCCTATACTGCCTGTATCGCGTTTTACCAGCAGTCGAGCGAAGCGGATCAAAAACGGATGAGACAGATGATGGAACAGACGATCATCGATACGGTTTCCCATGTATTTGGCATCATCGATGGGAGTTCAGGACTAAATGGATCTGCGCTTGAAGCGAAACTGTCACTTGTCCGAGTCGACGAAGCAGGAGATCCGGTCGAGACCGTAGAGACAGATGGTGCATTGCAAGATACGTTTTTGGGCTACATAGAAGATCGTGACTTGAATGCATTGTGAAGGAGGGAGCGGGAACCACTCATGATCCAACTGATAAAACAAAACGGCTCGAATACACTCTACCAAACAATCTATACGGAAGGACGCCTCATCATTCAACATCAAGGAATCGTTGGAGCGTGGGTGAGAGAAGAAGACGTGAGACAGATGCGCGTCTCGCGCTTCAAACGCTTAGGTGTTCAGATATTGCAGATAGTCAAGGAATTAGAACGCCAAGGCTATCGCGAGCTGAATGAGACCGATTATACGGGACTGATCGTTCAGTTTTCTTATGAGAAAGGTCAGGAAGAAGCAGCGCTCGAGCGACGTCACATGATGGAAGAAGTAATTCATATGGTCTGCTTCATATGGGGAACGGATACTGCGAAGGTGGAGATATCGGGAGTGGTACGACGAATATCTTTTACTACGTACTTGATGTCGAGGCATCTGTTTCTCTGATCTTTGAAGGAATGAAGGAACACGATGTACGAGGAGAACCGATCATCGCGATATCAGAAGGAGAAGCGTACACCGTTTTATACCCTGAAAGAACGCCGTTTGATCTGATTGGTGAAGGTAAACCATGGAGCTGGATTCCGATGACGCAAGCGGAGGACAAGAAGATATGGCACGTCATTGATCAACAATTTCAATTCACACCCAGTACGACGGTTTTCCCCTCATACCACTCCCCGAGTCCGTTCATTACATACGAAGTGGATTACGAGAAACGCGAAGAGATCGAGCAAACGTTAAAGCGTATTCTGACCGAGCTGACCGTTGAAGGAGAACGCGTGATGGCACTCGATTGGAATCATCAAGGATACTGGATCGACCCAAGGCGCACGTTTCTTCGAAATGAAGAAGGAGACTGGATGATTCCAGCAGTTCCAGATGGCGATTACTCCTTTTTCATCGCCCGAGATTTTCGCTGGGGATATCTCGGTCATCCGTGGGAGGGAAGTATCACGTTGTTTGGAGAAGAGATGATCTCTGCGTTCCAAGGGACAGACATTTTTATGAATGAAATCCGGAGAGGATAAAAGGGGGACAGGAAGTGAGAACACCATACGACGAGTATCAAGAAACCGCATTATGGCAGATCATCTCGGAGACAATCAATGAATTAATCGACAATGATGATCTCGAAGAACGGACGACGCATGAACATATTGTTGGCTACCTCTATAGCAAACTAGAAGGTCGGATTAAAGATGAAAAGTAAGAATAGGATGCGATTTCAACGAGACGAATGGATTGATGTTTTCCGGGAACTGCTACCACGCGACGATTGGCAAGACCTCATCCGTCTTCAGGTGAGTCAGCATTCGTATCCGTTTGAAGTGAAGTTACTAGAACGACCACTCAAGCAGAATCCAAATATTCATGATTTATCGGATTGGACGGTTCGTTCCCACTTCATCATGACAGATGCCGCGCAACTTGACCGATTTCTCGAACATCTTGTCATCGAACAGCAAGAAATGGCGACTGAAGCAGAGGTGACACTCATCGTCCAAAAACAAGGACAAGGAATCGTCCGGGTCACAAACGATTGTGTCTCGATGTATGGAATCGCATATGAGGAGCTCGATGACGCAGGGACAGAATATGAGAACTTTTTTGATGCGATTTTACCACACGCCACGTTTCCGGTCGAGGTCGTCTTTTGTGGTCGGGATGTTTTAGATAATGATGGTTCAATTCACGTGTTGACGTTGCATGATTCCAATTGGCAAGCGGTATTTGAAGAACATTTATTGCATTTGCTGAATCGAAAAGAAGTGACGACAGGATTATTTTCGAAATATGCACGTCCCGCGCGTCAAACGCTTGAGGACTTTATGTCTGAATTCTCGTTATTGATGGCGTATAACTTCATCGTTACTCGCGATGCGATGGATCGATTTGGCATGCTCGATCACTTTTGTACGAATGGAAAGATTGCGCATTTTGGAAAGGCAGACGATCGAGAGACGTCTTTCAAGAAACAATGAAAACTTCACACATAAGGAGGAAACACAATGAGCTTAGCGTCATATATCTGTATGGAGAGACAAATTCCTGATCAGTATCTCAATTTGGATGAAGAAGATGAAACCCTTCCCTTATACATCGGCCCCTGTTTTGCGGATCAAGACTGTCTATATGAAGTAAAAACGAGGCATTTTCATAAATGGTATGTATATGAAATTTCGAGTCATTGGGGCATCGAGATTGTTGAACCTTTTGATTCCAGCATTTCAAAGGAGTCAAAGGAAAAGCTGCGTTATCTGTTTACGTTCATGAATGACTTCTTAGACGAGGGTGAATCATTTGAACTGTATACCTGTTGGATTGGGGAAGAGTCCTATCCGCAAGTGAAAAGTATGACATTATCATTAGCACTTGATCAGTTAGAAGACATTGAGATTCCTGAAAGAACGCATATTTTGATCACGAAACAGAGTGAAAACTAAAAAAGCGCTGATCCACAGGGGCTATGGGTTAAATGGTTCACTCTTGTGCATAGACGATGTCTGCTATTGCATGGACCTGTGCAAGCGTCATTATGGACCATCACTTTTAAATTAAGGGTATCCGGGGAAGTGGGTAGATCGCTTGAGAACCAGCCGAACATCGGCTCCTCGATCCGAGAACGTTTCTTCTCGATGAAGCGAGCGAAGTTGTCTGGACTTAAGCTTACCCATGTAACCCCCAGAAGGGTACGTCTTGTTCAGCAATCGGGAGTTCAAGAATGCCCTTCACGAAACAATGTAGACCCTCCAGTTCTAGGACGCACCATGTATTATGCATCTCGCTTTTCGTTTCTTGCTCTTTCTCAGACATTTGTTCGGAGTAGACCGGTCCGAGTGTCTCATATTCAGTCGGGAGTTCGTCGTGGCGCTCGCCACAGAGGGCGCAAGGCATAAGTCGTTTCATTGGAATTAACTCTAAGTGGAGTTATGTATGTCTCGTTATCGAACGTTAGGAGAGAGCAAACTTGTAGTGTAGCACACGTTGGTAGTGAATCCTGAAGAAGACCGTTACAATCCAGCGAAAGTGAGGGGATTAAAGTGCAAATTTATATCAAAGAAATGCAGAAGCATGCAAAAACGATCAAGGAATACCATCTCACGATGAGAGGGCAAGACCGAATCAAATCCATTTTCTCTTTCGAGTATTATAACGATGATTCAAATGAAGATGAAGTTATATCGGACGAGAAAGTGTTAACACGATTATTCACACGGTTGAATCGGTTCCCCGTTTATCTCTCCTTTGGATTCAATGAACTGATTGATTTAGAAAAAACGGATTTGCTGTCTACGCTTAAGCACAAACAATTATCGTATACAGAGATCCTAATCACTAAGCGTGAAAGATATATGACCGTCGAAGTGAATTGCCCAGCAGACTTATTTCAGGTACTCACGCAGTCAATTACAATGGCTAACTACAATGGTTACTATTTGATTTCTTTGACGAATCTATTAAAATTCGAAAAACGAAAAGTGAGACGATGGTTCATCAAAAAAGAGAGACTCGTACCAGTGGTTGACATGATAGAACCGACGACATTTTTTAAAATCAGCTTTGATTTCGAGAATGTCTTGATTTTCTCGAATGAAACGGATTTTGATACACTCGAAAAAATAGAAGCACTGTTTCCAGAAGACGAAATCGAGCGGTAATAAAGTGATTGAGAGAGGAGTGGAATCGTGTTGGATGTCTATTTTGAGAGGCATATGGATCACGCACAAGTGTTCAAAGACAGATACTTGTACATTGATCAACCAGAACGTATCGACTTCATCTATTCGATGGGGTGTCTACCGGATATGGAAACTAAAAGCGACTATCAAGGCGATTCAAATCGAGTCTTGAAACAATTTTTGACGTGTCTCAATCGGTTCCCGATTTTCATCACGTTCGGTGGAAGCTTTACGGACGAGGAGGTCGAGCCGTACTTTCAAAAGCACAATCTATCGTATACAAAGGTTCGACCAAACAAGAACCTATACTATCACGTTCAAGTGCTTGATGCGACCGAACTTGAGTTGTTGCTAGATGAGACCTATTGGTATGGGGCTGTGAACGAAGACTTCTTTATATCGTTTACGAATCTCCTGACGTTTGAGCGGAGAATGGTCAAAGGATGGTTTTTCAAAAAAGAACGTACCGTGCCCGTCATTCGTGCGACAAAAGAGATGTCATTCATCACGATGGAGCATGATTTTATGGGCTATTATCTTTTTTCGAATGAATCCTGTTTTAATACCGAGGACAAGGTGAAAGCACTCTTTCCTGACGACGGTACCATTGAATTCTATTAATGAAACCAGCAACTCGATTTAGTTGGATGATGTAGATGGATCAAGCAGAATACGTGGAGGAATTTTTATGTTATATATCTATCTCGATGAACATACGAATCATGCAAAAGTGATCAAAGACCGTTATCTCGATATTGATCAACCAGGTGCTATTAAGTCGATTTATTCGATGGGATGTATTCCGAATGACGAGAAACGAGACTATCAACGTGACTCGAACGATGTACTGAAGCATTTTTTGACGCGTCTGAATCGCTTTCCGCTATTCGTCACGTTCGGCGGTGGTTTTACCAATGAAGAAGTCGAACCGTTTTTTCAGAAGGAAAATCTATGCTATACAAAGGTTCAACCAGATAAGAGCAGCCCTTTTTATAGCGTTCAAGTGAACGATGCGAGCGAACTTGAGCATCTGCTGGACGAAACGTATTGGTATGCAGCTGTGAACAATTTTTATTTCATATCGTTTACGAATCTCCTGACGATTGAGCGGAAAATGGTCAAAGGATGGTTTTTCAAAAAAGAACGTATCGTTCCTGTCATTCGTGCGACAAAAGAGATGTCATTCATCACGATGGAGCATGATTTCATGGGCTATTATCTGTTTTCGAATGAAGCTTGTTTTGATACTGAAGACAAGGTAAAAGCGTTTCTTCCGAGAGGAGATGGCATTGACTACTATGAATGACATCCGGACGGATGATATAAAGGAGGACGATCATGTTTGGGATCAGTACGAGTCTAAAAGAAGTACCAGAAAACGAAAAAGAGATTCTCTGGTATCCGAGTAACGTCCAACGCTTTTTGAAAGAAGACTTCGCAAGGACATCTAATCGTTGCGATCTCTTGATTAATCTCGATCCTTACACTGATAAGTTGTTTGGAGCGAGAGAAGTGAATGAGTTGATCGGAATTTGCGAACTACTTATTCAACGCTATTGCACACCGAAGGAAGCGTGGATGATGAATCAAGCGAATTATTATGCGAGTGAGCTTTGGGTGATGCATCAGTCAGATAAACGAATTGAGGAATTACATCAATTTTTAGAGTTGTTGAAGCGGATGTGCATCGCGTCTGTCTATCAGAATACGTTGGTTTGTTTTTGGGGCGACTAAACGATTGAATGTTGAAGAATATATAAAAATTGGAGTTTTGAAAAGTGAGAAAAAAGCTGAAGATAACGGGAATCATAGCAGGTGTAAGTCTTTCGATATATGTCGTGTGGACGATCTATCGACTATTTTTCTTAGTTGATATCAATGTTGTTCCAAAAGAAGAATATATCTCAAAAAGTACATCGCCCGATCAAGCGTATACGGTTCGCTTTTACCGCGCAAATGGTGGTGCGACGGTAGATTTTGCGATGCTCGGCATCATGGAGAACAAAGACGGAGAAAAGCGCAGAATGTACTGGGAATATCCTTGTCGGGAAATAAAAGAAGTGAAGTGGTCGAAGGATACGGTGACGATCAATGGCACAAAAATTAAGATATGGAGTCAAGTGTATGACTTCAGAGAGGGCATATACGAAGCAGATTAAGAGGAACATGGAGCTAATGGTATGCATTCAGCTAATATTACGTACGATCACATGACGTAGCTGTTAGAAACCAAGCATGCAAGGATGAAGATTAACGATTGCTTGGTTTCTTCAACAAATAACGAGGTGGTGGACCGAAAGATTGCTCCGCTTCGAAATACGCTAGTTCGCCTGGAATACAGGAAATGATCGAGGCGAATCCAAAGCCGATGGCGTGTTCGAGTGCCTCACGGAGAGGTAACGTTTTCCCGCTGATCAGCTCGTTTTCTGATAGACAATAGCACGTATCCGGTGCACCATATTGTTTCAACAAATCATACGTATCGTCAGGCCATGAATTAGGTGGTTTGATTTCAATCAAATAATCATTTTTCAGCATGCTTAAATACCGGTGATCTAACCGCTGAAGCGCCATATCTCGTTTTTTGGGCGTGAACAGTTCATGCAGTACGCGCTCTTGAACGCGCTTGACGAAAAACGATTGGACGAGCACTCTTTCTTGTTCTTTATCCATGTTTTCAGTTCCTTTCTACTTAATCTATCGTACCGAATCCATTACATACACTCATTGAATTCATTTTACATGACAAGGAGCCAATTTATGAGCTACCTATCTGCGGGATATTATCTTATTCTGCCAACTCCTCGAAAAGAATACATGGACAAGACGGTTGTTCCTGAATCCGCTCTATCCGTAAGTGAATGCATCTGTACACACTATCCTGACATCAGTATCTTATGGGGAAACTCGGAAGTAAAGAAAGACCGTTATATGGAGCAACTCGGTCTCTCACTTACCATCTTTCAGTTACTCGAACAATGGATAGAAGAACATCGGAAGACGGGAGATATGTTGTTTCCTCAAGTGTTCTCTAACTTAAATGCTGCGCAAACGTTCGTAGATCGTTTTTTGAATCATCTTCCTGAAATACGTATCATTAGCATCGGTTTGCCTGAGCAGTATAAAGTGGATTTTCTTGAAGATATAGCGGCTTTTAGTAGTAAAAATTCAGAGCCTTATGGAGTAGAAAAAATGGTATCACAACATATCAGCCCTGACACAGACGGTGCCAAAAAAATCGGGTACGAAGTGTTAGGATTTGATTCGGGATTATTTCATTCGTATTTGTGTAACGGACTGGAACGCGATTTCGATCATCAATTCAACACTTCACTAAACAGCCATGGTTTAATCCATACGTTCGAAGAAGCGGATCGTTACTCAGACTATTGTAATGAATTAGGCGAGGCGACAGAAGCAGTCTTATGGCTGCCGTGGGCGATTTTTGAATATGAACGCAGCAATTAGAAGCTAGTAATCATAAATTTTACTGGAGGTTTATTTAATGAATTATCTTGATCATTTAGAACAGCATTGCGGAGAATTTTCGGAAGCATTTCCAATTGAGGAACTTGAACAAAAGAACGTCCAAATCTTGAAATTCAAAGATGCACCGTTTAAGGAAACCTATACGATTGCATCCCTTGGATTACTTTTTCATCCACTCCAAACGGAAGATGATTCACTGATGCATCAAGAAATAATGATGTCAGCGGAACAACCAGACGTTCAGGACGAGATCATTATTTACTCTGGCAATTGGCTGAGTACGCTATGAGGACAGGACATGCATTTATTTAATGAAGCAGAGTATTATCCACTCCCTGAAGGAATATTTGAAAAGTATCAGTTCTCCTCTGTTTATGTTACAAGTCCTGTGTACTTTGATGAATCCTTCTTCCTATTTGAAACAGATTCTAATGTTGGGAATGAGCCAGATACCGTATTGCCAGTCTGGTTCGTACCGATTTTTGAATCTGAGGAGAAATATATTGAAAAACACGGAGCGGATCAATTTGAAGATCTTTTGTTTGAGACAGATGAGTTAGTAGATTTTAACCGTAAGCCTTTAATCTAAAGAAAGTAAAGATGCAAAAACACCTCTGATGTTAGTACTTTTTTTAAGTTTACTATTTAAGAGGTGTTTCGTATTTCCTCAAAATTTAAGACTAGATCACTTTAAACGTACGTGAGTTCTAGTCATCTTATTTATAGATATCCCTATGATGTCCGATTTCAAGAATCAAGATTATGACTTTTTCATCTTGGATGTCAGCAATCAGACGATAGTCTCCGATGCGATACCGCCATTCACCTGAGCGATTCGAAACGAGTCCTTTACCATGACGACGCGGATCATCCGTCCCGACCAGATTCTTCTTGATCCAGGACATGATGATCCGCGCTTGTTGGGGATCCATTTTCTTGAGTGATTTTTGAGCCCCGCGCTCGAAATCTATATTATAAGCTGTCATTCTAAATCAAGTTCCTTCATCATGTCGTCGAAAGAGATCGCTTCTGATTTTTTACGGTGTGCTGCCATGGAATCATGATAGAGTTGTAAATCGATTTCGTCTTCGATACGGTCGAGGACGGCATCGCGAACGAGTGTAGAAATCGTGATGTTCTTTGCCTTTGCATATTCCTTGATGAGTCGTGTATCCTGATCATCCAGACGTACAGAAATGGTGCTCATAATTATCAGCTCCTTTGTAATACATTGTAATACAAAATGAGGTTTTAGTACGTAGGATTGGGCGATAATCCTAAATAAAGATTCTTTGAAGTGCTGAAATTCGACTTGTAAATATCATGAACAAGTACGATATGATGCCAAAAAAGTGGGTGAAATTATGTTCAAATTAAAGGAAACATAGTCATTCATCTTCAATTTGACCATGTTTAGGAAGGTGATGATCATGATAAGTTCTTTCATTCTCCTCGTTTGCGAAAACAAGATATGCATCCAGACGGCGCCGTGTATCTATTACAAGAAAACAAAGAGTGTTTTGAATTGAAGAAAGATCAAGGTACAGATCTGTTTAAAGCATCTGTACCTTGATCTTTTTTTGTCATAGACATTGGTCCATATTAAGATATTATTGAGCTCGGTAGAGAAATTTCCTTAGGACACGTAAGCTGTTCTTGTTATTTCATCTATCTGTTTTTTTGGAATGTATCAAAAATATACTTTTCTCACTGAAGTAACTTTTGGTATTTGTACCCTTTTAAAAGATCAGCTTCATTTTTGAAAGACCATTCCTCTATTTTAGAATCTGGATATAACTTAAAGTAATGATTGAGAATATCGTGTCCTAAATTGTAGTTACTCCAGCGGGGAATGTCTTTTTGGGGATTACCGCCTGCAAGATCCTCGTAGGTAGCCTCACCAGTCTGAATCAGTTTTGAAACATGCTTGATCGTTGTTTCATCCATTGGAATATCCCATGGGGCCTTCACATTTTTTAAGACTCGATCAGCAAAAGCATCTGCTTTTCCCTCAACAATGACCGAATCGAGTAATTTATTCATCTGATATTCTGGTCTATCTTGAAGGATTAAATGATGGTATTCATGTGCAACGGTATAGGCGAGAGCATCCTTATCGAAATCTTCCGCCAGATAGAGCACGACCGCATCTTTGTACGCTCCTGCTGCTACTCCCCCCATCGGTTCGTTCATCGTCGTATATTCCGAGTTGATCGGTACGATGAAAATCGTACTCTTTTTCTTTGGAAGGACTTTATGCGCAGCAGTGTAGTTTTTTGTGATGATTTTTTTAATCTCGTCTTGTCGTTCTTCCAGAGCATCGATTCGATCAAGCAGCGCTTGCTGATAAGCAGTCGATTGCAGCATGAAGAAACCTTTTAAAGAAGTAGTATCAAAATCTTCTTTTTCACCCGTTTTATCGATATCGTTTAGAACATATTTTAAGTAATTTTGTTTACTCACTTCAATATCATTATCTTTTAGTGAAGCTTTTAAGTATTTTTGATAGGGGGAGTAAAGAGGAACGATATTCACTTCACTGTCATTGTTGAGTTCAATGGACTCCGATTTAAATTTTTCGCTTTGACTTTCTTCCGAACAAGCGGTTAAAACGACTAAAGGAACACATAAAAAAGGTACAAATATTCTTTTCAACATATGATCATCCTTTCAATTGATACATTAATACTCCCCAAAAAATATTTAAAAATAGAAGAACCATTAAAATAACGATAGCATTCAATTTTTACATAGTCAAAAAATGTAATAAATGATTAATTTATTAAAATGAAACCACTTATTTTTTCCAACCGTATAAGTACTATTATGAAAAGGATGTTGTATAAAATTTATGATTCTAAATGAATGAGGAGTTTTTATTTTGATTAATGGAGCATTTGTTGCGATTTTCTCAAGTTTTATGGGTGCATTTGTTTGTTTGACGGTAGCCATTAAAAAGAAACGAAATCAGTCTAGATAACTTTTTCTTCAATACAAAAAAGATGACCGTAGAATAAAATACGTTCATTTTTTTTGCTAAATAAAGGAAGTTTTTTCGTATAATAATTGTATAATTTTAATGGGACAACAATCATTACAGTCAAATAAGATAATTATATATGTTGGAGGAGAGGCCTGTGATACTTCCGTTCCTTGGTCATGGTGTAGGATTATTTTTGTTTACGTTAGGCATTTATTTCATCCGCTCAAAGCATGCGAAAAAGACACCGTTAGCGGGACACGGGGATAGCGTCGACAGTGTGGACTCATTCGTACTCAGTATCGTTCTGTCAATTGGCGTCATCCTATTTTGTTCATTGACCGTTAGACATTACGGTTACATCTGTGTCTTAGGTGGACTGTTCATACTATACGTGGTCAGCGCAGCATGGTGAGATCTAGAGGAATGTAGAAAGCAAGATAGAGGGAGCTCAAATCATGATTCAATTACTAAAACAAGTCGACGATCGTGTGTATCACATCGTCTTTCACCAAGAAGGGCGTACTTTATTCTGTCGGGAAGGAGTTGCCCGAAAAGAGCAAGCAGTCGATAGCGACGACATGATGGAAACGAATGAAGAGTCCGCAACGAAGCGGATCGTATTCAAAAATCCGTTTCTTGCGTATCGTCAGAAAAAAGCATGGGTACGTGAAAAATTAGACGATGGGTACAGGCGATCACCTTTTGCTCTGTCTGAAGTGATGGATTTTCGAGCCGACCGACGCATCATAAAGTTACGTATTTTAAGCGCTCTACTGATCTTGTTCAGTGGATTACTGACGCTGACTGATATCTTGCCAATTCCGGGATACATAACACTCATCGTTCTGATGATTTTCTGGCCGATGCATCTCGAAGAAAAATCTTTACGTTCTCGCATGTATCGCTGGTCAGGAGCACTTTTCATGTTCGCGTTAGCGGGCTCATCAAAAAACTATTTATCACCAATCAATCTCTCAATTAACGGAACGATCTGTCTCATCTCAGGATTCATTCTCCTGTTGTATGCGTCAGAACAACTAAAGGAACTTGCGACGAAAGGAATCACATATCATGACGAATCAACAAGCCAAGGTGATTGAGCTTAAACGCAATAATGGACAAACGACCGAGTACTGGGTTAGTTACCGGATGGGGCGTACGCTTTATCAGGTATCCGTGCAAGAACAAGCGGATGGGCAAACGGATGAAGGGGAGATCATCAAAGAACGTTTTCCGTTCTATTTCGGAATGAAAAAGCGGATGCTCGAGTTAGCAGAAGAGAAAGAAGCACTTGGTTTTAGACTGTTGACCGAAGAGGAAAAAGCAACACCTGTCATCGAGGAAGAAGAACCGACGCTCGATCCTGCTTTCTTCAAGCCAGCTATTCGTTATGCCTCGTGGATGCTTGGTCTCGGAATCCTCCTGTTTCTACTGCCTTCACCGATCATAAACGGACTCGCGTTCGGACTCGGCTTATTCGTCTGGTATGAGACGTTTGGACAAGCCGGAATGCCGCGCAACTACCAGAGATATTTCCACGGGATGCTTGCTGGATTGACGATTTTACAGGTGTTATCTGCGATTGAGTTGGAACGATTTGCTCAACCGTATTATGCGACGATTTGTGTGATTTCAGCAATTGTGTTGGTTCTTCTCGTCGTACAGCACCGTTTGGAAGAAACTGATCACATCGGTCAGGGGGAAAGTGTTCGGGTTAGGAAAATGAAGGACCATTCTGACATAGATCTTTAAAAACGTATTCATTTAACTTTCGGAAGACTGGAAGACTTTTTGATGCTGTAAAATATAGGTATCACTTAAATCATTTTAGTCAGTCTACTGAAAAGGAGAATAGGGAATGGATGTCATACCAAATGATCAATATATTTTAGAACTGATCTTACTTGTCTGGGCGATTGGTCACTCGTCATCATCATTACGCAAGCGCGAAACACACAAAGTCTAAAAAAGAGTTTGTTACGAAGTACAGTCGTAAATATCGCGTATACAGTCATTATTTCTTTGACGTGGTTTTACGCAGTAGCTATAGATGGATTCAGTCAGGTATTTGGTCTTTATTTCTTTGTAGGGATATTTTTGATTCTTGAGGTGATATTATTCGTTGTTCTCTGGATTGTTAAACGTAAAAAATCAACTATCTCTTGAGGAGTAGAATTTCATTATGAACCGTTACAATTGGATTACCCATGCTGCTGTTGGGTTAGCAATATTTGATATGAGACGACGTGCGATTGATTTATTGTCGAGGCATGTCGAGCGGTTAGATGAACCACGAGCAAGATCAAGTACGATTCTTTATATCGGGATGTTGCATCTTGAACTCGGTGAAGAGAAAGAAGCAAGTCGGTGTTTCTTAGAAGGGTTGACGATCGTCGAGTCGATGGAGCTTGCGTATGCACCGGAATTTTTAACGATGTTACGAGTGATGAAGCGATATGAAGCTTCGGAAGTTATAGAACACTGGATTCAAAACTTCACCAATCGGATTGATGATCATCCGAAATTCAAGCGAATGATAAGAGGGATAGAAGCGATAACTGATTGAACTAAATTAGCTTTCAGCGTTATCAGTAAATTTCGCGATTCTAGAACGCCATCTCTAATATAAAAGTGCTTTATCGTAAAGACTCTATTTACGAGAAGCACTTTTTTTATACTCTGAGTTAAATAAAATTGAACTTTCCGCTTTACATTTTTCTTCCAGTCCTTTACTCTACAATAAAGTTCAATTAAATTTAACCGTTGAAGAGGAGGAAGTTGGTTGAATAAACAACTATCAGCTTTGTTGCTCGGTAGGATTTTGATGAATATATCAGACAGTTTTTATATGATTGCGATCGTTTGGTTCGTCAAGACAACGACGAATTCGCCATTCCTGGTTGGATTAACGAGCACGATTGCTGTGTTACCGGTAACGATTCAATTTTTGTATGGTCCGATTATCGATCGCTATTCAAAAAAGAAGATCCTGTTTTTCTCAGGCATTGGACAAGCGATTTTAGTCGGATTCATCACTTTACTCTATTTTAACGAGACGCTCTGGATTCCATTGCTGTTCATCATGTTGTTTTTAGCGTTAACACTAGCGGAAATCTCGTATCCAACCGAAAATACACTCATCGAACGCCTGGCATCGAAAGATCAATTGACGAAGGTCAATTCGGTGTTTGCCTTTTCTTATCAAACGCTTGATTTGATTGCCGACGCGTTAGCAGGTATCGTAATTTTGTTTGTCGGTGTCGGTATCGTATTCGCTGTGAATAGTGTCGTATTGCTAGGAATCGGGTTCTTATTCTTGCTCGTACTCAAAATACCATCTCCAAAAAGAGAACAACCCATTTCCTCACGAAACTTTTGGAAACAGTATAAGCATGACTTCAAAGAAGGATACTATGTTGTCAAGCAACAAAAGAAATTATTGACCATCATTTATGGCATCATCGGAATGAATTTTCTTGCGACGATGGGACTTGCGGTGTTACCAATCATTTCTGAGACGTCAGCAGAGTATGGATTTTGGTTAGCAGCGATTTCACTTGGAACGATGATTGGAACATTGCTATCAAGTCACTTGGAGACGTTTGCTCTCAATCGTGTCATGCCGATTGCTGCGCTCTTGTCCGGACTGTTTTGGATTAGTTCGTTTTTAATGAAAGATGCTGGTCTGTTATCAATCGTCTTATTCGGAATCGCTTGGATCGGTATTGGGGTGAACAGTATATATTTATATACACTCATTCAGGTCAATCTTCCGTCTGATTATTTAGGAACAGGTTTTTCGTTTCTCTCTTCACTGTTAGGGTCGTTAAGTCCGCTTGGATATTTTGCGGGAGGGATTTTTGGAGAATGGTCTTCTAGTACAGCAATCTTATTGATCTCTGGTATCGGCTATTTTGGCTTTGCCGGTTATTTCTTAATTCATCCGACACTTAAAGCGTTAACGATACCTGTCAATACTAAATTCGAGAAGACTGCTGAAGAGAGAATAAAGGTCAATCAACATCTGTGAAACATTTTAGTTTACATAATGAAGTAGGAGAAGGAACGCATCTTCTTCTACTTTTTTTGTAATTATGCAATCGATTGCATTCGTATTCTTATTTAACATCCAGGAAAAGGAATTATATTTCTTGCGAAAAACTAGTTTTTATTTCTTAGGATTTATGTAAAAATAGAAAACAATCAACTGAGAGAATTTTTTGAAAAGTGAGCGACCAGATCATTCATCGTTTTGGAATGAGAGAGAAGTCCTCATTTTTCGAATTCTAAATATCTTATTTTTTGAAAGCCTGGAGGGGAATGTATGAAATTGTTGAAGATGTGGAACCAAATCAGTTTAGTGAAACAAATCGCGATCGGCTTGATCGTAGGGATTATTTTAGCCGTCACGATTCCTGAAGTAGCGAGTTCTTTGACCATCTTTGGAACATTATTTGTTTCCTCACTAAAGGCAGTCGCGCCGATTTTGGTCTTTTTCCTAGTTATGGCTTCGATTGTGCAACACAAAAAAGGTCAGCAAACGAATATGAAATCCATCGTCTTCTTATACCTGCTCGGTACATTTTTAGCGGGAGCAATTGCGGTCATCGTTAGTTTCTTGTTCCCGGTGACGATTACACTTAAAGAGAGCACGGAGGAATTGACAGCACCTGGGAATGCCATCGAAGTCCTGAAGACACTCGTCTTGAACATGGTCGATAACCCCGTCAATGCATTGGTCCAAGCGAACTACATCGGCATTTTGACATGGGCGATCATCTTAGGATTAGCGCTTAAAAATGCATCGGATTCAACGAAAACGTTCATCTCGAACTTCTCCGATGCACTTGCGAAAATGGTTGGATGGATTATCAAGCTTGCGCCGCTCGGCATTATGGGACTTGTCATCGGTTCGATTACAGAGAACGGTCTCTCGTCTCTTCTTGACTACGTGAGCCTGTTAGGGTTACTAATCGGCACGATGCTTGTCGTTGCACTCATCGTCAATCCATTGATCGTCTATATCAACGTCCGTCAAAATCCGTATCCGCTCGTCTTCAAATGTCTACGTGAGAGTGGGATCACGGCATTCTTCACACGCAGTTCGGCTGCGAATATCCCGGTCAACATGGAATTATCCAAAAAGCTTGGACTTGATAAAGAGACATACGGTATCTCGATTCCGCTTGGTGCGACAATCAATATGGCAGGGGCTGCCATCACGATTTCCGTATTGACGCTAGCAGCTGTCAATACGCTTGGTATTCAAGTCGATCTTCCAACAGCCATCATCTTAAGTGTCCTCGCTGCCGTCTGTGCGTGTGGCGCCTCTGGTGTTGCTGGTGGATCGCTTCTCTTGATTCCACTCGCGTGTAGCTTATTCGGGATTCCGAATGACGTTGCGATGCAAGTCGTTGCTGTAGGATTTGTCATCGGTGTGTTGCAAGATTCATTTGAGACAGCATTAAACTCGTCGACAGATGTCTTGTTCACTGCGACAGCTGAATATCGAAAACGGTTGAAAGAAGGCGAACACCTCTCGATTAATCGTCAATCGATGAATGAGGAAGTAGCAGAAAAAGTCGTTAACGGCTGATCAGATTCGCTATTATCTTAATAAGAAAAGGCATCCCAGTTGAGGATGCCTTTTCTTATAGACAACCCTCGTTTCGTGATTGAAATAAGGGGTTTCTACAAGTTGTAATCCATTTAACCTTCTCCTAAAGCAACGTATTTTTTTAATTTCCCTTTAAAACTCACTAAAAGAATTTCATTCCTTTCTTTCGTAGAGTATATGACGGTACCCTTTGAGAGCTTCGTAGCAGTTCCATTATCAAAATCGTATTGATCAGAACTCATTTTCTTGATTTCTCCGACTTTTTTACTCTTAGTGACTTCTGTTTTCTCTGCCCATTTTACATCTGATTTGTAGATCGTATCATTTAGTTGAAAAATGTCAGCAGTAGAATCTTCTCCTAATACGTCTAGTGCTGTCGGTTTTTCACTTGTATGTTGCATTTCTACTTCATTACTACAAGCAGCCAATGGCCATACAGTTATTATCGAGAGAGCGCATAACAAAACGATTCTTTTCATGACATAACCTCTTTCTCGTTTTTGTAAGTTACTCCATGTCGACCATTTAACAACGGACTATCGGCAAACCAGGTCACAGGTTTCTGTTGTTGTTCCATTCGTTTTAAATCCTGTCCGATGTATGCCCATCTGCTCACGAAACAGTCAAAGTGGGGTTCACCTGTAGCGCGAGAGTTTCAGGAAATCGTCTTGGGACAATTCTTGAAGTCAGAGTGAATCAATTATCTTGACCCAGACTTGATAATAGATTTCTTCATCGAGGTGGACCGTTGCCGAACATACACGATAATCTGAGTTTTCCGCTAGATAAAAAGCAAGAATTGATGCGACTTTAAAGTCAGGGGTGCAATAACCGGTGATTGAGCGACCATGGATCTCATTCGTGATCGAGTCCGCCCAAACTTCGGCTTCACGGAATGTCTCGAACTGAAGCATCTCTTCCTTCCAACGAATCGACATCTGCATGTCCTCCTCTACTGTAGTTAATGTTATTATATGGAAGAAACAGTGTGTTACTCAAGGGGGAACGTCAGACATGAGTCGTTTTGGAATTCATCGGGAAGAAATCAATCCGCCGCTCGGTGCCACCTTCATCGGTTATCACCGAGAAGTTGGTATTGCAAGCATACACGATCCGCTATATGTCACAGCGAGCATCTTTGAGAGCGAGCAGACGACATCGATTTTTGTCAGCATCTATAACATCGGTTTGCTCGTCGCAGATACCGATACCATTCGTGAAGGTATCGCAGAGAGTCTAGACGTCTCGAAGGAACAGATCACGGTCGTTTACACGCATACGCATTCGGGACCAGCGACAGCGGGAGACGAGCCGTTGACCGTCGCCTATAAAACGATTTTGACGCAACAAGCGATCGTATCTGCCGTCAAAGCAAACGAAGCGATGCAACCGGTCGAGATGGGTTGGGGTGTGACGTCTGGACAACTCGGCGTCAACCGACGGGAGAAAAGGAATGGTCACGCGGTGATGGGGACGGATCCGCTTGGGGTGACGGATGACCGAATCGGGACCCTGTTGGTTCGCCGTGCCAATGATGCGGGTCTCATCGGAGCCTTCGTTTTCTGTACAGCGCATCCGAACGTCTTGAAATCAGACAGTGTCGTCTTATCCGGTGATTATCCGGGTGTCGCTTGAACGATACTCGAACAGGCACTCGGCTGTCCGGTCGTGATTGTCCAAGGGGCGACGGGGAACATCAATGCGAAATATCGCGGTGACCTAGCAAGTCTACAGAAGATGGCGTTTGCTCTAAGTGGACACGTCTTGACGACGATTCCAGACGTATCGTTTCAACCGTTAACGCACCACCGGATTCAGTCATGCATTCATCCGATGCGCTTAACAGAAATACCAAAGATGAACAAATTACAAGACATGGCAACTTACGCTGAACAGACTTGGGGCGTCAGCGCAGCGCGCTGGTTAGCGTACGTTCAAGAGCAATCGGGAACAACACTCACCATCCCGGTCGAAGTTCAATTGTTTGAACTAAATGAAGGTTCGTTCTCAGGCATCCCGATGGAGCCGTTCTGTGAGACAGCGCTACAGATAAAGCGGATGCGTCAAACGGAACTCGCCTTCTTCGGAGGCTATACGAACGGTTACATCGGTTATTTGCCGACAGCGGAAGAACATCCGTATGGTGGGTACGAAGTGGCAATCAATCCCGTCGTCTACGGTCCGGTGACGGGTCTTTGGATGCCACCTGTACCGGAAACGGCAAACGACATCGTGCATCGTATCCGACAACTCTATGAAACGAACAACAACCCGGCTTCTCTCGTCTGAGAGGCCGGGTTGTTATGATGACGACTTGATTTTTTTGATGATCCAGAATAAAGCGAAAACAAATCCGCATGTTAGGAAGATGAATAAAAAGAGCAGAATGAGTAAGTTAGAGATTTGTAACATTTAAGACCTCCATAAATAGGTACAGCTAGATTTTCGAACTTTTCGAATAGTAATAGAGTAACATAGTAATTAACAAAATATAGGGAAATAGGTTGTTGTTTTAGATATTTCTTAATTTATTTACTTATTATATAAAAATAAGTTATTTTATTACATTTAAAAAGAGGGGGAATATCATGATCATCAAAAGATTTATTCTTAGTTTTGTCATCACTTATTTATTCCTCAGTTTGCTTTTATCCTTTAGCATCGGATATACGATAGATTGGATTCCCGAAGCAACTTTGACTCAAAAGATAAAAGGGTACGTCATTGAAGAGTTCACTCGTTTCAAAATTATAAAGCCTTTGATTGCTGCAGGTGTAAGTACTGGGTACAGCCTACTCTACTTAAAACAAAGGTCATCGAGTTTATCAAAGCATTGATTTCCTTTATTTTGAAACTTTTCTTTGTGTGATTCGTTTATTAGAATGAGAACGAGCCAACGTATTGGGGGAAATAAAAATGAAAAAGACAGTTGGTGCAATCATTTTAGCGAGCGGCATGGTGATACTCGGTGGTTGCGGAACAGCAGCAACGCAAACCAATTTATTCGATCAACAAGGTACATATCTAGGCGATAACAGTGACGTACGCGACATCGTTCAACAGCTACCTCACGGTGATCATTTAAAGAAGATGGAACTGTCGACAAAGGACAAGCCATATCAACTGACGTTGCGTTACGGTGGATATACAGAAGGACAGGTCGAGCAAAAAAGTAATCGCACGGCAATCTATAATGCGACGGCACTGTTCACACTGATTCCGAATGTCGATCAAGTCAACATGACGATCGAAGATGCTTCGTATCACTTCACGAAACAAGAGCTACGCGATTGGTATGGAAAGGACTTTACAACTTACAATAATGAAAAAGCCTTAAAGGCATTCACGAAGCCTTTTATTGAGGATGAACGGAAAGTAAAAGAAATACTAAATTGAAACGAAAAGTGGAAGTAGATGAAATGATCATCTCTTCCACTTTTTTTAATATTGATTATTTTCCTGGCTTCGTCTTGTAGAAGCTGTAGAAGACGCTGATCAAGATGACGAGGACGATCGTACCGAGCGACATCCAGATTGGCATTTTGTAAACGTCACCGAGGATCATCTTCGCTCCGATGAAGACGAGCATGAAGCTAAGACCGTGTTTCAAGTAGTAGAAGCGATCAATCAAGTTCGCGAGGACGAAGTAGAGACTACGGAGTCCAAGGATGGCCATGATGTTCGCATAGAAGATGATGAACGGATCACGCGAGTACGCGAAGCTTGCAGCGACCGAGTCGACGGCGAAGACGATATCTGATACTTCGATGAAGAGCAGTGTGATTAAGAGTGGCGTGAATAACAGCTTCCCATCAATCCGTTTCGCGAACTTACCAGACGAGATGTCTTGCGTGATCGGTAAACGTTTCTCTAACCAACGAATCGTTTTGTTGTCTTCAAGCGACGTCTCTTGTCCGATGTTCTTGTACATCATCCAACCTGTGTAGACGAGGAACGCTCCGAAGATGTAGTACACCCAAGCAAAGTTCTCAAGCAATGAGACACCAGCGATAATGAAGATGACGCGGAAGAAGATTGCACCAAGAATACCCCAGAACAAGACTTTGTGCTGGTACTTCAATGGAATCGCGAAGTACGCGAAGACGAGTGAGAAGACAAAAACGTTATCGATTGCAAGAGCCTTCTCGATGAAGTACACGCTCGTATATTCGACAGCAGCAGCGCTACCTTGATCAATGTAGAGCCAGCCACCGAAGGCGACAGCGATCGCGATCCAGACGAACGTCCACGTCCAAGCCTCCCGAAGCGAAACTTCATGTGCCTTGCGATGAAAGACTCCAAGGTCAAGGGCGAGCATGATGAAAACGATGGCTAGAAAAGCAATGAGTAGTGTCAACAGCGCTTCCTCCTTTAAGGTGATTAGTTATCTTGAATTAATTATAAGTTCATAAGAACTCAAAAGTAAAGAGGTAAGTGTGCTCTTTTTTATAATTGTGAACAAAATCAAAAAAACACTGCTCATGCGAACAGTGCTTTTGGCGGATTATGTGAGTGGTGGAAAATGCGGTACGACGAAATAGCGAACGTATCGATGATTGTAGCCGAGCTCATCGTACACTCATGCGATCGTTAAGCATAAAAATCTTCTTTTACTGCAGTTCGAGACGACGTGAGAAATCAGTCAAGATGACGGCAAGAATGACCATGATCCCGCCGACCCATGGCGTGTGGACGAGTCCGATCGTATCGGTGACGAGACCACCGATCGTTGCGCCGAGTGCGATGCCGATGTTGAAAGCTGCGATATTTAAGGCAGAGGCGACATCGACTGCTGCTGGGACGTATTTTTCAGCCAACTGGACGATATAGAGCTGGAGTCCAGGGACGTTCATGAAGGCAAGAAGTCCCATCAAGATGATCCCGATGATGCCAGCGACCTTGAACGGAATCATGAATGAGAGGGCAATCATGACAATGGCATGGATGATGAACATATAAAACAATGCTTTAATCGGATTACCATTCGCGAGTTTTCCGCCAACCGTGTTCCCGATTGCGACGGCGATTCCGTAGACGAGCAGAATGATACTGATTAAGCTCGGACTGATTTTCGTGACGTCCTGCATGATCGGCGTTAAATAAGTAAACGCGACGAACGTCCCACCGTAACCGAGGGCAGTGATTAAGAAACCGAGCATCAAGCCTCCGTTCGTCAACAGTTTGAACATGTCGGAGAACTTCGCAGGTGGTGATTGTTTCAAGTCTTTTGGAATCAAGAAGAAGCTTGCGATGATTGCAATGATTCCGAGTGCAGCAACCGCAAAGAACGTCGCGCGCCAGCCGAACGATTGACCAATGAATGTACCAAGCGGGACACCCGTGACGGTCGCGACCGTCAGACCGGTAAACATCAAGGCGATGGCACTTGCTTTTTTATGCTCCGGTACGAGCTGAACAGCAATCGTCGCACCAATCGAGAAGAAGACACCGTGCGAGAACGCCGTGATGAAACGGGCAACGATCAACAATTCAAATGTCGGTGAGATGGCGGAGATCAAGTTACCGGCGATGAAGACGACCATCAATGCCATCAGTAACGTTTTCCGGTTCATCCGGTTCGTCAATGCCGTCAAAATAGGTGCTCCGACAGCAACGCCAATTGCGTAACCAGAGATGATGAGACCAGCGAGTGTGATACCGATATTTAAGTCACCAGCAATCGCTGCGAGCAGTCCGACAGGAACGAATTCCGTCGTACCGATCCCAAAGGCGCTGATTGCTAAGGCAAATAGGGCAAGTCCGCCGTTTCTTGGAGCCTGTTCCTCCTGTACCTGTTGATTTAATTGATTCATGGGGATTCCTCCTAAAATGATTTCAGTAGGGATCGTATTCAGTGGGCCCGACCAAACACGATCCGATTGACATGACCCCAGCATAACGGGGGTTGTTCCTTTCGGGAAGTACGTACTTTAAAGTGCGATAGGCACTAAAAAGTACCCTACTCGTTCTTTTAGATGCAAGGTCTAAAAGGAGGTTGTACTTTCCGTTGACAATTGCTATCATATAGCCAGCCAATCCGCTTGGGAAGTACGCACTTTCAAGTACGATAGGCACTAAAAAGTGCCTATGTCCTCAACGGAATCACGAAAGGATGGAACATATATGGCATACAATATCCCGGTCGAAGCAACACTTGAAGTCATCGGTGGAAAGTGGAAGGTCGTCATTATGTGTCATTTAATCAAAGGCGAGCGTCGGACAAGTGAGCTCCGTAAGCTGATGCCGACGATTACGCAAAAGATGCTGACGCAACAATTACGGGAGTTAGAAGAAGACGGTGTCATCATCCGGACGGTCTTTGAACAAGTCCCACCAAAAGTCGTTTACTCGTTATCTGAGTACGGCTGGTCGCTGAAGCCGATTCTTGACGCGATGTGCGCATGGGGTGAAGGACATATCAATTTGACAGGCGGAGAGGTTGTTTCGTCTTAATCGCCAGAAATAAGGTTCGACATTATGGTCGATCCTTTTTTTGCGCTCAAATTGTCTGGAAATAAATAAGTTGTACAGTAAGTGATCGTTAGAAAAATCTTTTATTATATTTACTCCATCAACTGTGAAAAATCCTTAAATTTTTTGGGCGGTTTTTATCAGATATCAATAAAACAAGTCAATAAAGTACTAGTATTGAGTAATCCCTTGATAAGAAAGTCATGAATACTACATAATCGATTTGAGTCTATAGGACGGGTTCCTGATTTTGGAATATTTGTTACGATCAAGTGGAAGAAAGTTTTAATTTTCTCTTTCAAGAACTAATGCCATGTTTCATCAGAGTGAATGACTTTCTATCTTGACAGAGAAAGGAGGAGTTCGGATGTCTGCTATGTTCGTGTCGTATCAATTATCTTTGGAAGAAAAGTTCTTCAACATGATCGAAAACAAATGGTTCTGGATGGTTTTCGCTCTTGTCATTTTAGTAGGAGTATTTGCATATGCGTTCTATTGCACAAGCCGAGGTTATAGCTTTAATGGAAACGTGAAATTAAACTGGCCAAAGTTCTGGCAAATGGGAATTGGCTGTAAAGCCTCGTAACGTACTTAACTGGCGGGGGCTCATAGAGCTCCCGCTTCTTTCAGGAGGTAGAAACATGATTGAAATCGATGGTTTGACAAAATCATTTAAAAAGAATCGCGTTATCGATGCGTTATCAGCATCATTTTCTTCAACGGGTGTCTCTGTCATAGTTGGAACAAATGGCAGTGGAAAGACGACACTACTGAATATGTTGACGAATTTGCTAGAAGCTGACGGTGGCGGCATTCGAATTGATGGTATTACACCTGGTAGTCAGGCATACAAATCTAAATTTTTCTATCTTCCTTCTGACTTTTATTTACCGGGCTACATGACTGGTAAGGAATATGTACAGTTCGTTTTGAGTCGATATGAGACAAGTGAAGAGGATAAAGCTCCTCTTTTAATAGACTTACTCGATTTGGCGGACGGTCAAAATAAAACCATTGAGTCGTATTCCTTTGGTATGAAGAAAAAAATTCAAATTGTCGCAGCGATTGCTGCCAATACTGACTATATAATTGCTGATGAAATTTTCGGCGGACTTGATTTTGATACGTCTTTACTCGTTCAGGAACTGTTTGCAGCAGTCAGCACAACGAAAAAAGTGATTATCGTCTCTCATGAACGAAATACGATTGATCGTTTTCCAGAAGATATACGACTTATGAGACAAGGATCACTTGTCAATTTTGAAGGAACTCCAGAGAAATTGACGGATGTTATTAAACAAGAGGAGGTCTTACGTGAAAAGCTCGACATCGTCAGCAAACATTTTATGTCTACTGAAATTCTTCTATAATGATACGTTTCATGGACTTTTCAATCGTCCTTTTTTTAAAAGTCGGATGAATCGGTACGGGTTAGGTATTCTTCTAATTGGCATCTATCTTGGATACTTTTATCTGAACATGGTTCAGCTCTCCACCCTATCGAATAATGCAGTGGAAGCAGATGAGACAACACGCTTGCTGGCAGGGAAGATGACACTCAGTAGTTATTTTAATGTCGTCTTTATTTTAGGTACTTTTATGTTCATTTTAATTAATGGAACCGTCTCATTGAATCGGAACTCTTTATTTTTTGCGAAGACACTTCCATTCTCAGAAAGAGAAGTTAATATCAGCCAACGGTTATTTAAACTCTCTGTTGCCCTAGTCTTTTTCGAATTACTGATGATCATCGTTGCACCAGCGCTGAAACTAATTCCTATGCGCTTGGGAACGGCACTGCTTGTTTTAATAACACTCCATACTGTATTCATCAGCAGCTTTTGGTTATTGGATTGTCTCCATGCAACAGTATTGCATCGTGTAACAGGCATCAAGCGTACTATTTTCAGTTTCATTCTTGATCTAGTATTGGCGGGTCTCGTGACACTTCATTTATTAAAAACACGATTTCAGGTTGATGTATGGGTTAGTACGTTACCGTATTCGATTTTAACGATCACGCTAGTTATGTTGATGACGAGTCTTGTCGTTGGCACGATTGCCTATACTCTTCATGCAGTTTTCTTTGCTCGAAACCATTTGTATGTCCGGCAGAATTACTTCAAGTTAGGATTGCCTGCTTTCAATATTGGTTTAGCGACTACCATGCCTGCCATCATCCGAAGTAAAAACTTTCTGTACTTTTGGGCATTACTTGGTGTGATGTCAATCGGAGCATGGTACCAAGTCGGGTGGGGGGGAACTTTTCAACTCTGGTTGTTCTTATTGCCGATACTTGGAGTAGTGACGATTACATATGCAGACGCAACATTAGCAGTTAGAAAGTTGTATGGACTGTACCGGATCCATCCCTTGATGGAACTCATGTCACTCCTTGCTGTCGCCATCATCTTGATGGCACCTGCACTATATGTCGGTATCATTGAGACAAACAGTTTGAATCCATATATGTATGGAATCAATATCTTTTTCGCGGCTACAATTGCAGGATTTTTATTTCCGAAATCTCAAAGTAATATCAATGAGACGATTGCATCCGTGTTGACGATCATTTTAATTGTCTTACTGTCTGTCCTCGTCAGTATCGATGGGGCATTGTATCCGACATTAGCGATCTTACTTGGTGTTTTATATCTTATCTTAAAGAAGGAATACGAGGTGGCAAAATGAAAATCACGAAATTAATTGGTGTTGGTACTGTTTTGTGGGCAATTATTTTTTTAGTCGATTATATTTATGAATTGTTTCAAATCAATGAAACGAGTGTCGTGACGACGATGACAGGATTAAAAATTACAACGGTAATGACAAAAGAAGAATTGAATACACACTTCGCGTTGACACTTCAAGCGCTTGTTCTCTATTTGGTATTTATCGTTTTATTCACATTGTTTGGTGTCTTCTTACAGAAGCGGCGAACGTTAGCGCGTCATGACAGCTGAGACAGTTCTGCATCTTATCAGCTATATTCTTCTGATATTCATTGTCGTAGCGATACACGAAATGATCCATTTATTGTTCGCATGGGTGTTTCGACGGCGACCGACAGTGAAACTCGATCGATTTTTAACGCCAATCGTCCGCTATGAGAATAATCAGAATGACTGGCAAAATTTAATCATTGCTGCTTCTGCACCTGCGATTTTATTTTCGTTCGGTATTTGGATAGAAGGAGATGGCGGTGGATGGGTCTTAGTTAAAATTTTATGTTTATCAAATGTATTTAATTTTTTCCCGGTGACAACAGACGGCCAGATGATCCTGTTATCTTGCTTAAGAATGATTAGAAAAGAACAGCGCAGAAATGACGCTCTGTAATATTTGTGCATTTCTATGCAAATAACCCCTCATTCCTCGAGCGGAATGAGGGGTTATTTACATGGAAAAGATTCTAGCGAAGATAAATTTGGTATCCGGCGTTATTTTTGAGCGATATACCTCTTTTGATCGAAATCATATTTAAATGCAACGATCATTAATGCATCACCCGTTGGATTTCGATACGAGTAGAGAAGCGTCCCCTGTTTTTCTCGGTACACGACTGTGCCTTCAGCATAGACTTCTCCAATCGTAGAGTAATCTTCTGTATGATGAAGCGTCATGACACCAAGTCCTATACCTGAAAGAACACGATCGACGTCAGCTAGCGTCATGCCGGGCTTGATCTTCTTTCCAGGTAAGAGTCGTTTCTTTGACGGTGTTTTAGGGATGTATTCCTTCTCTGCAAGGTATAAGGTGTGACCGTTTTGTTTCGTCTTGAAAATCAGATGCATTCTTTGCTTAAACCAATGATCGTCTGTTACTTCATAGGGATAAAAGGCAAAAGCGTACAAAGCATAGTCATCTTCAATTTCTCGTAATGCAGCTTTTTGTTTGAGTGTTGTGACGCCGTGTTCTTTCTTTATGTATTTCCTATACGATTTTCCGTAGAGCGATTTTGCAACGTTTGTCGCGGTCATGCCGAGTTTTAGCTTCTTGTAAGATGCATACTCCTTTGTTGCTGCGTCGACAGAATGAGGTGCGAAAACAGCACCAATCATCGAAAGTGTGAACAGAAGCGCGAAGAGTACTTTCAACTGAACACGGTGTGACTTTTTCGGACGTATCATCATAATTGTGTCTCCTTTGATGAGCTTATTAAAAACCGTGCGATTCTTTTCGTTTGAGATACCAGAGTAGTCCTGTGGTAATGCAAAGACCCATCGCACCTAGTATTCCGATGTACAAGAAACCAATGAGATCATTTCCGATATTCTTTTGAAAAAAATAGGATGAACCAAAAATCGCAGTGGCAAGCATGAAAATATTGCGTAGATGGCGAAGTATTTGGAGCATTGTGGACAATCCCTTCTGATTCAGTTGTCTGCTCGACGGATTTCAATCGCGACAGCCGAGTCCTTTGCAAACGTCACTTGAATCGTGTCACCCGTCTGAATGTCAGCCGTGTTATCTGTTTTGCCATACACGATCGTATCCGTTGTGACGCGAATCTTTGTCAAAGCATACTGTTCGTCCGGTTTTTGTTCACTCGGAGCAACAAACAGCGTGTCACCAACAATCTGTTCGACGATGCGTGCATCATCCTGATGTGTACAGGCACCAAGCGGCATACAAAGGAATAGAATAAAAGCGAAAAGCCAACGACGCGTCGGCATGAACCAGGCACCTACTTTCGTCAGTTAATAGGGTTAGATGAAATCGTATTATTATATAAATTTTACCAGTTGTGATACCGATTGATGCAAATCAGAAAAATCTTTCTTGCTTTGAAATGAAAGGAATTCAGGCATAAACTACGTATGATTGATAAAATACCCTCATCTCGATCAGAGGAGGAGTTACGATAAAGCTAGCCATCTGTACCTGCTACGAACCGCTAGATGTCTTGCATATTAGAGTGATACCTCGTTTGGATCCGAAATCAACTGTAGTACTCATCGTATGCATCCGTCGCGGGGTAAGGTGTGGCGAGAGAACGGAAAGAAGATATACACTATTTGAATAAATTGTTTGAAGCGGGACGATTTAGAGCCGTCACGACCATATCTGTTCACTTGATGAAATCGTCGAAGCGCACCGTTATGTCGACACCGGGCGAAAATTCGGTAACGTCGTCGTGATGATTGCAGAAGAAATAAAATGATTCAGTAGCTTGGAAGTCATTGTTTTTGAGTGTTCATTGCTTGAGAAGAGTGTATAAATTACAAAGAAAACGAATGGAACATGACATCGTTTAGTATAGATAATATCATTTAAAAAAGACCTTCTCGATTGTATCAAGAAGGTGTTTGCTTTAGTTTCGCTTCGGCAAACTGATCGTCATATTCATTTACTGCCTGTATCATCTTGTTGAAGTCTTAAAATCGATTAGATGATAAATCGAAATTAATGCTTGCAGCTGCACGGGAACCATCAGCGGCTGCCATCAATAAAGAAGAAGGACCTCGTTTTTCGGTCTCTCCGGCAACGTATACCCCTTCGACAGATGTATGACCAGTTCCATCCGTTACGATGGCTCCAATCTCATCGAATATACATCGTAATTGTTGAGCCAAATCGTTTGAACGATGGAATTTAGGAACGACGAATCCACCTTTTCTTGCAACCATTGTTCCATCTTCTAATTCAATATGTTCTAGAATACCTGCTTTTCCATGTAGGCGTTTAATTTTTGTTGTGTATGCTTGAATGTGGTTACGATCTAAATCGTTCCGAACGTCTTTAGATAGTGCAAAACCGTTTGTAAAAACAACTAAATCGTTCGACCAATTGAAAACGAGCTTTGCTAAATGGTGAACAAAAGCTTGATCTTCGGCAATGACAGCTAAGGGTAAATCTCGCATCTCCCAGCCATCGCAATAGGGACAACTAAACAAACTTTTTCCATAATACTCCTTGATTGTCTCCAGGGGAAATTCTTCTTGAATTCCGGTTGCGAGTAGTAGCGTTTCAGTTATATAACGATGCTGACCGGTTGAAACTTCAAACAGATGATTCTGATTATCTTGTTTTACTTCGATGACTTTTTCGTTGCAAATCGTAATGGACGGATATGCTTGTAGTTCTTTTAATCCGATCTCTCTAAACTCTGACGGTGTAATTCCATCTCGAGTGAGATAACCATGTGATTCTTGTGTGACACGATTTCGATTTGTAGCATCATCGAAAATCACAATATTTCTTCGAGCTCTTCCTAATGTTAGGGCAGCAGCTGATCCGGCGGCACCTCCGCCAATCACGATGCAATCATATACGTTCATGAACATTTCCTCCTTTTATATAACAGATATTAAAGAGTCATAGTGTCTGTAATTAAAGCAAAAGACATCACTTGTTTCAAATGGATGATGTCTCATTAACTTGATTAGATAAGTCACTAATAAGCGTGTGTCTTAATGAATCTAAAAATTTGTGTTCAGCAGTTTCGATTGATTTCTGAATCAAGCAGTTCGGATTGTTATTGAGACAAGCGTCAGACATGGATGGTACGCCTTCAATTGCAATGATGACATCAAGCAATGAAATCTCTTCCCAACTTGGTTTTAATTTGTATCCACCTGTAGCTCCAGTAGTCGAGATCACCATACCCGTTTTGACTAGCTTAGTTAAAATCTTCGAGAGGTATGTGGGTGAAACGCCTTGTTGCTTGGCTAACGAGGCTACACCAATATGATCATGAGAATGATTTACAGCTAAAAATAACATCGTATGGAGTGCATAATTGGTTGCTTTTGATAATTTCATATTCTCACCTTAATTACAGACTTAATATGTCTATAATACCGTTATTCGTACGAACATCCAAATGTTATGACTTAAACTAACGAAAGAAGGGTTTATCTGCAATCCACGACCACCTGCAGAAGGTAGTTTTTTATTCGTTATCCAATATATGTTAAAATGAAATCGTATATTTTTTGATGAAGGGTGATAGAGAACATGAAACAACTGTTTGCGTTTGAGACAAAAACCGACTATGACAAATACGAAGCGGTCACGCATCGCTTTCAAGCACGGTTAGACGAGTATCAAACGATCTTACAAGAGAAGTATCAACTGATCGCCGTGCCGAAAGGAATCGTTTGGACGTCAGCGGAACTCGCGACGACCGTCTTCTCGGACATTCCGGTTCCGGCATTTACGAATAAGGACTTGATTTACATATCACCAGACGTTGCAGAATGGCGAACGTTATTTTTGTCTCAACTCGACGGGAAGGACGTATCGCATATTCGAGCGTTCTACGAAACGCTTGCGGAAGATCACGTCCTGACGATTGCTGCTCATGAACTGACGCATCACTTGGATTTGTTCGTTGATGAATTCGACGATGAGAGAGAAGACGGAATCTGGTTCGAAGAGGGGATGTGTGAGTACCTACCCCGGAAGCATTTGTTGTCGGACGAAGCATTCAAGCGAATTACGACAATTGAGACAGAGCTGGTCGAGCTCTTTCAGGAGGAGTATGGAGCGCGCTCGATTGATCAATTTGGGAGTGCCTCCTATGCTGGTAGTCTGTCGAGTATCATGTTTGATTATTGGCGGAGCTTTCTCGCAATCCACCATCTCATCGAGGAACGATATGACGGGGACGTCTTACGCGTTTTCGAAGCATATCGGAACTGGCATGAGCAGGGGCGGATCGTGCCGCTCTCGACATACTTTAATCTTCAGTCGGTAAATCGCTAAGTTGTATTTGTAGTGGAGGAGGGCTTGTGAATCGTTACAGTATTCTTTCGTTATCTGCATTCATCTGTTTTTGTTTCTTATTTTTCTTGATGAAGAGCGGAGTCAGTCTGAAAGGGTTTGGAACTGTCTATATCCTGCTTCTGTTTATCGTTCCGTTAGTCGGCGTATACACAGGGTACAAAACGAAGCATCGAGTACTTAGATGGCTATTCGTTGGTATCCATCTTATTACGTTCTGTATGATGTCCTATTTGCTGTTACTGGCTTACGGTATTTCTGAGCCTTAAAAAGGTTAAACAAAAAGGTCAGTTGATTCCGAGTAAAAAAGAATCTTCTGACCTTTCATGATATGTAGTGTGAAATAAGAAAGCATCTCGTGACTTAGTTTCGCTTGGGCAAACTGGTCGTCGTGCCCATCTCGACGACGTGATCATCTTGAAGACGATACAAGAAATATTCCTCTTTTTGAAGTCCTTGCCCCTGTACTTTTACGGCAATCTTATAGCGTTTCTCTTTATCGCGGTGTTTGTCGTCATAAGCAGAGTGGAGTGAGACGACATGAGCTGGACCGTATTTTTTCTCGACATAGATTTCGACTTTTGTGCTGACGTGCTGCTCGAATCGTTCATCGTATCGGACGTTTAAGTAAAACAGCAGTCCACCTAATAGGAGAAAGACAACCAAAACGTTCATTCCGACTTTTTTCAATTCATCACTTCCGATCGTTCCATAGCATTAAACCTAGAAAAGCTGTTACAGATGATCGAAAGACGATGCATCATAACAGCGATTGAATCATTGATTTGAAAATCTACATCATTTGAGTGATTGCTTTAGAGATCGACTCCAACTAATTTAAGAATGATGACGATCGTGATAGCTGAGAGCGCAAAAGAACCGGCAAAAGCAAGCTGTTTTTTCAAAAGTATCTCCTCCTCATGAAAAGGTTACCATTATTATGCCATTAAGTAATGTATCTGTAAAATTAATTCCAATTAGAACCGTGGATTTTCATCACAATGTTTCAGAAAGGAATAAAAACATCCTTTTGTTTCGTCAAGAAAGTGAGAAGATTAGTTGGAGACTTAAAAATAGTGATAGCGTGTCTTTAAAATCATGTAGTGATAGATATAATGTATTAAAAAGCATATGTGAACGTTCTGAACGCGTCATATAAATGAATTTTATTAGTTTTACACCAAGTTTAGTAATAGTTGAGGCTGTTGGGAGAGTAAGTAATCGTTTGCGACGTAGTGATGATAGGACAATGACGAATCGTTCATATGAAAGAGCGTCAACTGCCGACTCTCGAAGTCGACTTCTTCTATGTAGACAAGTTCTGCAGCGCCACCGGAGTGATGGAGAGGAAGCAGTTTTAAGGATAATCTCTCCCGTAAAGCGATGAATAACATGACTTCCATTTTATAAGTCGTCGAAACGGGAGAATCATTGTGAAGAATAACGGATGAATCGATGGAGAGATAAATAAGCGGATTCATAGTAGATAACGATACCGGATGAGTCATTTCTTTTTGAAGGTGTTGCATGGTGGACCTCCTTATAATAAGAACGTATGTTCATATTATGGAGTATGAATCCATTTTTTGCAATCCTATATAACGCTTATAGCCTAATGATGTTATATCCATAATCGTTCGAGTTTTACTATGAAGTAGCGGAATATGCTTTTCGAAAAAATGCTGAAATTCTTATATATCTTGCGATAACCGAATCATATCCGTGCACCGGATCCCGTTTTCGATGATCACCTCTTCATAGTGTCTCAAGAAGAAGTTTAAATCGACTCCAACGATTCTGAATCCACATTTTTGGTAAAGTGCTAGCTGTCCAATGCTTGAATTGCCCGTCCCGATTTCAACGGTCGTATACCCCAGTGTTTTCGCTGTGCGAATCGCATGTCGTAAAAGATTTTTTCCGATACCTTGTCCTTGATGCGACTCATCTACTGCGATATTTACGATTTCTATCGTTTGAGGTCTTGTCGGGAGAAGTACATATACACCAATCCATTGGTCATTCCTTTCAGCGACAAAACAATAACCTCTTTTTGCATAGCTTTCGACTAACTTTTGAGACGGGTCCGCTGCTAGCAAGAGGTCCATCGGTGGATTTTCATGGACGGATAATTGTCGGATGTTCATATTCATTCTCCTCACGGATCGATTGATATATGTTTGTCTTAGGCTTCAGTTTCACTCTGCTGCCACAATAGCTGATGTAGAAGCGTTACGAAAGAACCTGTGAACTTCTGTCCTTCTTAAGAATACAAAATAGCATGTAAGAAAAAAAGTCGTCATCCGTATCGAGTAACGGAAAACGACTTTCTTTTGTTAGATTAAGATCATGATCGTTTAGTTAGACGGGAGAAGCTTTACGACATGCAAGGTGGATTTTTTCCCGTTCGTGATGGAGTAAGTGAGTTTCCCATCTTGCAGTAGAGGAAACGATACCAGCTCTTCAAAGTCCGTCAGAGGAGCGACGGTCTTCGCTTTTAAGTCCGCATATATCAACTGATGGATGCCTTCTCGGAAGACGATTTGTGTGTTCGAAAGGAATTGAATGCCGTTAATCAACGTCTGGGCACTGGAAGCAGAATAGTTCAGCGTCTGTTCGTCTAATCCGATGGGTTGGAATATGGCGTCGCCTTCTGTGCCGAGAGCGAAATAGGTGCCACTACGACTGAAATCAATTAATCCGGACATCTCTTTTTTGTAGGCACCATCCAGAGTTTCAAGCACACGGACGTTCTTTCCGTTGTTAAAGTGAGACGTGTATAAGGTCACGCCGTCATCGCTATCGCGGTGCTCGTATGTGAATAGACCGTCTTGTACCTTTCCTGTTTTTAAGATGAAGGACTGGAGTGGTGTGATCTTTCCGGTTTTTAACGAATACGACTTTAACGTGGAAACCGTTTTTTGTGCAGTCGCTTCTTGCGTGATCCAGGACGCACGAGTTGACGTGACATCGATTCTCGGAGGGGATGTATCGAAGTGACTTTCGCCTGTATCAAGTCTTTTCACTTGATTCGTCGTGATATTTAGTTGACGAATCGACCATTTGACTCCGGTCTTTGTCGGCTGTTCCGTTTCGACCCATAGTAAAAACGCACCTGTACCCGTCATCATCGGGATTGCATTCTTCGTCGCATGGACGATTTTGTTGTGCTGTCGTTTCGTATCGTATGTATAGATGACACTCTTGTTTTCTTGTAGGTCAAAGTAGAAGATCTGGTTTTGATAGAAATACTGCGGATCAATCGAGACACGGTGTTTGCTCAGTAATGAAGAGAGGTCGTACGTTTTCGTTTGACCTAACGTGACGCGCTTCGTTTGCTTTTCTAATCCGATTGCTTGTTGGTTATTGGAGTCGGTCGTTGCTTTCTTCAAGGAAGTGTTTACTTGTTCAGGTGACGCGATATTTTTTTGTGCTACACGCGGTGTCGCTTGTTCTTCCATCATGGTACAACCCGCTGTCGTCCAAACGATGGTCGAGAGGAAAAAGACGGATGCGAATCGATGTAATTTCATATCGGATAGCTCCTTCGAAGATTTTTGGAAATGTAGTTCATTGCTGTACCTCATGTGAAGAAGGACTCGAACGACGGGTGTAAAGAAATACGAGATACCACCACTTTAATGTGTAGGCGAATAAGAAGATACACATCCATGCCCACGGTCGCAGTGTCGTCAATCCTTCGTAAAAATGTTTGAATTCTGTAATGTCAAGACGGTACAAAGAGTTCCAAATGAATAGTGCATACAGGAAAAGCATCGCTACCACCGCTCGGATCGACGCTTTTCTCAAGGCTGGATGCTTGATCGCGACGAAGATTGCACTGATAAGCGTGATGAAAAAGAATGCGTAGGAAAGTACCCACACCCACATGTCATTGGTTGGTACCATATGTATTTTCCTCCTCAGTTAATCATGGATGCGTCTAGACGATCGTCTAAACAAAACAGAAAGAATGACATCAATCAGTAAGCCGATCAAGAACCAACTGATCAAGGTCAGGATGTAGATCAGGAACAGTGGGACATGGAAGGAATCTAGCCACGTTCCAAGAAAGGATCGTGATTCGAGAAGCCAGAAAACAGGGCTCGTCAGAAACAACAAGATGTTTTTATCATCGTAGCCGAAGGCATTGAACAGACAGACAGCAAGTGAGAGCAAGGGTAGCCAGAGTCGAAAACCTTTACGCATTATTATTCATCTCCTGTTTGAGTGAGGTTGGTTTTATCGGACCTGAATCAAAAAGGCGGATAGACCGTCACCATGTTCGTTCCATCCGGCAACGACCTCATAGGTATACGTACCTTGAGCAGACGGTGCGCTAAGAATGTCGTTTTTTAATGAAACCTGTTCACTATTCGTTTTCGAATCCCAGCGTACGACTTCGAGCGAATCGGGTTTACGATCAAACGAGAGATGAATTTTGTCAGAGGGTGAGACGATGACGGGTTTACTATTTTCAGTCATATGTAGCGCATCGACATCAATCATGTCCGCGCACTGAGCGCTGAACATACTGGACCAGCAATAAGAACCTTGGACAGTCGGAATTGGTTTACCGTTTACTTCGACGTCGGGGTCGTAGGGTTCAATACGGAATGGCTCAAAATAGATGAAAAAAGCAATCACGACAAGTAGTGAACCAATCAAAATGAATTTAAGGATACCAACTCCTCCTTTATTGAATAAATAATAGTGTTAAATCGGAAATTAAAATCAATCAAGTCATATATCATGCAAAAGAATCTTCATATAGAATCATTTTCCACAATAAACTATCAAATCCCTTCAAATGGATGAAGGAATTATGAATGAGGCACACGTGTCTCTTTGAGATGACTAGGTTTTGGGGAAGTCATGTTCCTTTTACGAAGAAAGGAGGAATCAATGCTTCTCCCAGTGGGCTTGATAATCGAGAATATATTGACTTAGGGGAATCGGCTCGGTACCAGTCACCTCGCGGAACTGACGGTTCGTTCGTTTCGTGAGTCCAAGACTAATCGGGAGGTGTAACATGATGACTTCATTGACGTAGCTTTTCGGATATCCTTTTTGGACCATCTTCATTTGGAAGAATGGAATCGAAGGGTTCGTGTAACGGATCGTCTTTCCTAAGAGTAGCGTCATCAGACTTGCGATCTCATGGAAGCCGAAAACTTCCTCGCCATGCAACGTATAGACACGATTGAAATGGGGGGCAGGATGTTCGAGGCAATGGATGACGAACGTCGCGATATCCCGGATGTCGATCATGCTTGTCTTCCCAAGACCAGCGGGCGTAACGATCTGCTCGTGAAAACGGATGTCATCACGCATGAAGAGATTCAAATTTTGCATGTAGTATCCGGGACGGATGATCGTAAACGGGATACCGGTCTCTTGAATGATCTTTTCGATCGTATGGTGAGGTGTCAGCGGAAAGACTGGAACATCCTTGAACGAGAGATAAACAATGTGCCGGACTGAGGTGAAGCGCAAATAGCGCAGAAAGAGATGGAACTGTCGTGTTGATACTTGGGACGGATACATCAAAAAGAGTTGATCGACGCCTTTTAACGCTTGTGAAAACGTTGAGATATCGGCGTAGTCCAGGTGACGATAGTGAAAAGCATTGCCGAATTTCTCTGAAGCAGCTGCTGGGTCGATGACAGCCGCATGAAAGGGAATATGTCGCTTCATCATTGCATGACCGACGGCTAGTCCAACGTTTCCTGTGAATCCTGTTACTAAAATCGTCATGTGTAACATCCTTCCTGTACACTTGACTGAACTGCTGTTTGATGAGAAGTAAATCATGATATGTCTAAGAAAAAGTGAGGTGGTAAATCGTCCGCTAATTGCTTTATCGTAACTTGATTGAGCGTATTAAAGAATGAAATCAGTGCAACATCTAATAGTTGATCTAACGCACATACCTGATAACGCGTTCCCGGAAAAAGCGGACGTTCGAATAACGCGACGACATCTCCGACCCGGACAGTATGACTCAATGGGAGGAGTTGAACACCGCCTTCTCGTCCAGCATGGGTTCGTAAAAGACCTGCTCTTCCTAAAATTGAAATGATTTTCGTGAGATGCTCGTACGAGATGTTACATTGAAGCGAAATGTCTCTCGTCTTTACGTATTCTCCTCTTCGTGTCATCGATTTTGAGGTGTGTGCCAAAAAAAGTAATGTCAGTAAGCCATGTTCCGTAGCACGTTTCAACCGCACGACCGCATCTCCTTTCATTTTTGACTGACGATGATATCAGACAATCAAGAGACAATATCGCGTCATGGAGGAAAAGGGCGCTTTCGTCATGTAAACATGCGTGTAGGAATCATCGAATGTGATCAAAGCAGAAATGAGGTGTGCGCGAATGTACCGACAGGAGAGGCTTCGCCGTTGAGGCGTAATCAGTTCATCTCTTCGAGAATCGAAGTCGAGCAACAATTGCAATGGGTACTCTGTGAATATCGTCACCTGACAATGAATGCCGAGCCGGTGATAATAATCGACGATGCATTGACGAACGAACAGTGCTCGTTCATGAGTAATCATATGCTTTGCCCTCCTCTTCATTTACCCAATCGGATAGGTGGTCTATTATATATTGCCGAAGGGTGATCGGTCGTTCACCAATTAGTTCTAGAAAGTGGTTATCCGTCTCATCCGCTAGACCTAATAAGATCGGCACATGAAGTTTGATGATTTCATTGGTTTCTTCGTAAGACAATCCATGTTGCATCATAAAGGACCGGAAAAAATCAATAGACGGGTTCGTATACATGATCTCTGTTTCAAGTTCTTCTCCGAGAAGCCGGGCGACTTCGTAAAAATTGTAAGCCGCTTCACCGCTGATCGTATAGATTTTATTGAAGTGAGTGGCTGGGTTTTCAAGACACGTCATCACGACGGTCGCTACGTCACGGGCATCAATCATGCACGTCTTACCAATTCCTGCCGGTGCAAAGAGGTGTGCATGATCTCGTAACATATCTCGCATGAACATGTTTAAATGCTGCATGTAGTAGCTAGGACGAATGGTCGTGTAGGGAATGTCGGTTTGGCGAATGACGACTTCAATACGATGATGTGGCGTGAATGGGAGGGATAGTGCGTCTTTGGCTGAGAGGTAGACGATGTGTTGTAGGGCAGTCTGTCTGAGATAATGAATAAAATATTCGAATGTCTCCAAGTCCGCGTTTGCAGGAAATTCGAGAAAGATTTGATCGCATCCTGCGAGTGCTTCTACGAACGTCGAGGCATCCTGGACATCGAATCGACGAAAGTCAAAATGCTCTCCATATAATTCGGAAGCGGCTTGTGGATCGGATACCCCAATGCAAAAAGGCTGTTCTTCCGTGCGCATACGTTGGCTGACGAGCTGCCCGATCGGTGAAGAAAAGTCCGTAATGAAAATCATGGGAAAATTCCTTTCCTCTCTTAGATGAACGAGGCATCACTGATGTTGTAAAGTGGTAAATAAAATACTTGTATTAGTTATATAATACCCTAATTATCTTTCAAATACCGGATAGATGATAGTTCCTGCTAAAAACATAATTAAGTATTCCATTTATTCAATATATGAACCTTAATATTCAAAAAAATTAATTATTAATACTTATGTTTACATATCTAGGTTTATTATGAATATTACTCGACGTATTTTTCGTGAAAGCTATTGTAAAGTTCCGCGTATGTTTCCTTGAGTGTCCTAATCGCATTCACGTCTGTTCCGATGACATCCACTACATCAGTCGACACATACAAAAGGAAATCCGAGTCAAAGAAGACTAGGTTTGTTCGTTCGTTTAACGAATAACGCGAATAGGATGAAAAGAACAGCGGTCATCGCTAATCGATAGGTCAGGGATACTTCCAAGGCGACAGGTGTTCCTTGGATTTTGACAGCAATGAAGTTCAGTCCCCAGACGATTAAACAAAATAGATACATGAAGTATGTCATAGCAGGTCCTCGTTTACGTATTTTACTTCCAATTCTTTTCCTGTATTTCATCTTACCAAAAGTAGACAGTTTGGAAATCAATTTCAGTAAAATAGAAAGATCACTGACCGTCATATGACAGCCAGTGATCGAATCGAAAGAAGTGTAAATCATAATTTGATTTTAACGGTATAGAGAAAACCAGTGAATCCTGTTTTTACGTTCATGACGAAGGTATTTTCAGTTTTAGGTACGATGTAGATGACATCAATTTTTGAGTGTAACGGAGCGTAATAACCTAAGCTTTCTGAATAGGCTTTTTTGTTCAGATTGATCGTTTCTTCAGGCGTGTAGCTTTTCTTGTGACGATCAATCAATGGGAAAGAAGAGGGTTTATAGTCGATATAAGAGTCAGCTGAATCTTCACCCTTTACCTGCATCTCAAGTCTGACAGATACGGCTTGTTTATCTTTCGGAAGATTCTTAAGTGGAACACGTTTCGCCGAACTGACCATGAACCCACGTTCTTTCATTAAATTTTTATCACCAGCATATGTCTGAAGACCACCTTTATTCATCAGTTCTTCGATGGCGTCTGTATTCGTTTTCTTTGACTTGTTCTTTTGTCCGGTCTTCACGGTGGTTGAAGTAGCATTCACAGCATCGACTTCGATTTTGACGGTCGTCGGTTTCGCAATGGCTTCGCTTGTCGCGAGAAGCACATACGTATTTTTATCACTTGGAACACGGAAAACAAGATCGACGCGAGAAACGAAAGGTGGGAAATAGCGATAGCCGTCCTTCCAAGCGTCTGGGTTCCGGTTCTCATAATCGACAGCTTCGTATACATTACCGCTTGTATCCTCTAACGTAAATAGATTTGGCTTATAAATACCATATCCGCCATCTGCGTCTTTATCCTTGTAGTTCTCAAGGATGACGGGAACTGTAACATATTGTTCATCATCAAGAGTTGGTAATTTCAACTCCTTTGGAGGTGATAGGAGAAGTTTATCAACATGAAAAATATTACCTTGTGTTTTAGGATCTCCCGGATAGGTTTGAACGACTCCACGATTCATTAGTTGATCGAGCTTGCTCGAATTGACTTTTTTCGTAGAGGACGCTTTCTTTTTCTTTTCTTTTACATCTGCCAATTTCGTTCCTGTCGTCTTGACCGTTGGTGCAGCTGTTTGTACCGGTTTCGTGGACGCAGGTCCTTCTTCTGTCGTAGCAAAGAAGAATAGGGAAGCGACACCAACGACAAGGGCACCACCAACTGCGGATAAGGCCAGTCGGAAACGTCGTTCCGTCGCTTTCGTATTCGTTGCGACACTTCCAATCGCAGCATTTGGTGTAATGCTGACGGCGCGTTGAGCGGGTAAGAGGGCACCGAGAACTCCCGTGATGGCAGGAATCAACAACATAATACTCAAAAAGCCGAGCTCACCTGTTGGGAACTGGTTATAGACGAAGCCGATCATCGCAAGAGCGATCAGTAAGCCGATGATTCCAGCGAACAGTCCCGTCATTAATCCTTCACTTAAGACGAGCGTCCGGATTTGACCGTTCCGCCAACCAGTTGCCTTCAAGACGGCAAGCTGACTCTTTCGTTCGTTGACGTTTTGCCACATAATTTCGGTTGTCGTCAGGATGGCGATGAGTAAAGCGACGCCCATCGCAACATAATGCATCGTGCCGACTTCGAGTGCAACGTATTCGCCGAGCCATGTCGCATACAAGACACCTTTCAGTCGGAAGGTGATGAATAGGAAGAAAATGAACAGACTCGTCGGCAAGGCGATCGCGATTGTCGAGAGGATCGTCCGTTGCCAATACGTTGCGAGTTGGTTGATGCTCATCCCAAGAACACTTTGTGCCCGGACGAAGCGACGACCTTTTGAGACTTCACCAGAACGCATACTTTCGAATGGTTGAATCCGGCGGATGAGCGTCATCGGGACGAGCGTACCGCCCCAGTAAATCAATAGACCAGCAAGTCCGATCAAGATGATCCGTGATAAGGCAATCGGATGATCCGTCGTCAGCCAGAACGAACCGAGGATCGTCCAAGAAATCAAGGCGACGAGTGTGCCGAGTAACGTTGCTTCTAGGAACAGAAGCTTCGAGAGCTGACGTGGACGCCAACCGAGCGACAGTAAGATCGCGAATTCCTTCTTGCGGGCATAGAGTAAGATGATGTTTGAACTAAAGACATACACGAGCGCAACAGCGATGACACTTGCGATGATGCCGCTCATTCCGACTTTCGCTTCTTGGAAGATGGCCATCGATGAACCGAGTTTGATCCACGGTTGCTGGATCCAACCGAGTGCCGATTCACCTTTTAATCCAGGGAGGTATGTCAGCGCGAGCTGTGGCGAGGAGCCAAGCGTGACGTCGGTGATCAGACCGGTCTTGTCCTCGATCTCTTGAGCAACAGCTTTCAACTTTTTCTCACTCGTCGCGTTCATCGTCTCGACACCTTTGACGTTGACACGAATGGCAGAGATGGCTTTATCCCCACGTAACTTAAAGGCGGCGTCAAGCGTCGTCAGCATCGATGGTGGTTTCGTCAAGAAGTCATACGGATCGTTCGTCGGTTTGACTTCCCGGACTGGATTGACCGGTTTTTCATTCTTGTCCATGACCCATTGGGCTTTCGCCGGGAAATAGGTCTCCATCGGCAGTTCCGTCAATGGGTCTTTCGAGATGTTCAATTTCTTCGGATCAAAGACACCAATGTAGTTCAAATGCATTTTCGGTACTTTATCAAGGTTACCCGTGTTGTCACCGAAGACACGAGCTTTTCGATACATCGATCGTTTCGAAATGAGGACGTCCTTATCGACCTCTTGAGGTGTTACTTGATAGGTGAACGGCCAACGTTTGGCAAAGGGACTAGCAATCGTTTGATACTCGACAGACGATGGCTTTAAAAACATCCAGTCAAAGCTACCACTTGCTTTTTCCGGAACTTTATCTTCGAGAATGTTCTTAATAAGTTGCTTTGATGCTTGCTCTGTCGAAATATAGTATTCCTTCGTATCTTTAACAGGAAGCGTCTTGAGATAGGATTCGCCACCTTTTTTCATGATACTGCGTACTGTTTCAACCATTGAATCTTTGACGAGCGGGATATCGACTTTCTCGTAGCGATAGGTCCGCGAAGCATTGACGTACTCCTGACTGTTCATGATCAATGGGATGTCCCAAACACCGTCACCATAATCGTTCACGACATCGTCCTTCGTGAAATAACGACTATGCGTAGCCTTTTTGGTTGCCTGATCGAGTCCAACGAGTTGTGCTTCTGCTTCCGGATCAATCCCGGCAAGCATCACTGCGCTCCCGTAACCGTAGATAGGAAACTCGCCTAATTCTTGCGGTGAAACATCTCGATTCAATCCGTCACTCTCAGGAGGGAACCAACCGGCTCCGGCAAAGAATGAATAAGATTCTGTTTCTTTCTTTAGCCCAGTATCTTGCATATCCGTAAACGAAATTTTGTAAATGCCCGGTTCTTTGAAATTATAGGTATCCGTTTCAGCATTCGTATTGTAGTTCCCAATCATCGCAATCGGTGCTGCAACCTCGACATCAGCAATCTGCTTGATCGTCTCGTACTGCTTGCGGGTGATCCCGCCGTCGAGTCCACTCATATAGTTCGGTTCGAGCAGGTTCAAGTCTTCCGTCACACTCCGGCTGCCTTCCGGACGGACGACGATATCATACGATGAGCCCCAGCGTTTTTGCAGTTCATCGACGACCGTTCCGTTGTTCGCTTGCGTCGTACCAATTAAATAACTCAGTCCGGTACTGACGATCAGGACGCCGACGAGGAGCAGAATGAATCGCTCCTTATTGCGCCACCAGGAATTCCAGATGAATCTCAGCATGTACTATCCCTCGCTTTCGTTTGGTTTAGAGAAAATCTTATAATGGTTACATATATCCATATATTTCTTGTTATTTTTCCATTATATACAAATAATAGTGAATTGACTAAAAAATCTGTTAATTAGGTATGTTCATTTTTAATAGATTAGAAAAAGCACCTCACGAAGGAGGTGCTACATCAGGAGTGATTCATTTAACTATGAAGTGGGTTGCGTTTCCTCATGATGATTTCGTCGAACGAACGCCCTTCATAGGATATAGCATCAGGAATTGTTTCTACGATGTCAAAACCGACTTTCTTATACGCAGCGATGGCTCGTTCATTATGCGAAAACACTTCAAGTTCGAGATGATGAAGTCGAAGTTCCTCGAAACAAAATTGGAAGATACACGCGATCGCTTCAGACCCGTATCCTTGACCTGTCCAGGGGAGGGTACGCAGTGAAATCCGAAAGCCAGCGATTCCTGAATCCAAATCGATATCAAGAATCGAACACTCGCCAATCATCTCACCCGACGTCAAGCAAATTGCAAAATCATGACGCGTCGCATCAGCTTGAATCAAGAGAATATGCTGTTCAATCTGTTCGAGCGAAAACGTCACTGTCGTTCCGGTCAGGTAACGTAATGTCTCATTTTGTGTTTGTTCGAATAAGACGTGCGCGTCCGTCACTTCAATCTGGCGTAGAAAAATTCGTTCTCCAGTCAACTGCATGAATATCTTCCTTTCCTTCTCATGACGAAAGTTTAATCGTTTCATCGGTTTCCGTCGTAAAATATTGACGTTTCGTTCGGTCTTGCACGATGAAGACGATCAATACACCAATCAGGAGGAAGCCAACTGAAGCAACGGTATACGTCAAGCGGATCGAGGTCTCGGCATATAGACCGATCAAGGCAGTCAGTAGAATGACACCAGTCGATTGTACAACGTGGATGCTACTGAGGAACCGTCCCATCAATTCGACGGGGATATGTGTTTGAGCAAACGTCATGAAGCCAGTGTTTGCGAATGCTAAGGCGAAGGTCAGTAAGAAAAAGCCGATTGCTGCAGTCAGGAACGACGTCGCCGAGGCAAAGATCAAGTAACCGACAGGCGTCATCAGTGCCCCAAACTGGATCAAGAACCGGAGCGACAAGCGATGCGTAAAGGTTGCATTGACCGCGGAACCACAGATGATGCCGATTCCGGCGATACTGACGAGGAATCCATACGTACTCTCATCCATCTGCAAAACGATCGTCGCAAACGAGGCTTCAAGCGAATCGAGACCGCTCATCAGGACGATCATTAACGCATAGAAGGCATAGACGAGCGTGATATAGCGCCGCGTTCGTGCAAACTGAAAGGTTTCTTTCCAGTCCTTAAGAATCACTCGGAGTGAAAAGGGGACTGCTGTAGTCGCCGCCAAGCGGACGTCAGGCAAGACGGACAATAAAGTAGCAGAACACACCAGTGCTCCCGCGTTCAATACGATTGCTGTTTCGGGGGAACCGATCAAAAATAAGAACCCGGCAATTGACGGTCCGAGAATGAAACCGGCCGACTGAATGAAATTCTTCAATGCATTGAACCGTTGGCGACTAGTCTCCGGCACGAGCTTCGTCATGTAGATCAACGACGATGTCTCAAATAGCGTGTTCCCGATGTTCAGGATGAAGACGAGCGCATAAAGAACATACAATGAATCGATCAATGTCAGTGAAAAGACGAGCGCGGCGCGCCCAAGGTCAAGCATGACGAGCAAGCGACGTTGATTGATTCGATCGACGACACTGCCGGACCAAAGACTCGTCAACAGCGCGGAGATCGGTAACAGGATATAGAGAACGGAGACGGCGAACGCCAATCCCGTTCGTTCGAGGACGATTAAATTCAAGGCGATGAAGTAGACCCAAGCTCCGATGTTCGAGACACCGACACCAAGTAACAGCAATCCAGGGTATTTCCAATTCGACATCCGACACACTCCTTTTTATTATGATTCCGTCAATAAAAAAATCCCACCTCCAAGACGTTGGTCTTGGGGACGAGACTGTGCGTGTCGTGGTGCCATCCCTGTTCACGAAACCGTCACCGGTACCGCCTTCATCGGTACGACCGCTTTTAAACGGCAAATACCTGAGCTCGATAACGGGAGCACCCGTCACGATATCCCCGATTCGGTTCCACCGTGCTGCTCAGAGGCTTGGTTCGGTCAATGACTTTTGCTCCTTCCCACCAATCGGAGCTCTCTAGGAAAAATCGAAATGACGTACTGTTCTCTTCAATGCGTTTGATTCATATGATTTGTCTCATCCTAGCATATGCCAAATGAAATCGTAAAGAATTTTTATCATTTTTTTACAATTGTTGAAAAAAGTACATAGGTATCAAAATTTGAAAAATGATAAAAGTGGTAAAATATGTAACGTGCTATATGTTACATTGTCTTAGTTATGTGTTCACTTTCAAGAAAGGTGTATGAAAGGTGGGAAAAAAGTGAAACGTTTGATTTTTTTCATATCTCCACTCCTGGTTCTTAGCGGAGCTGTCTTTTTTACGACGTTCCATCCGATCGAGCAAGCAATCTATTTCTTAATCTTATTTTTACTGACCTGTCTGTCAGCGATGACAGTAGTGGAGCGTCTTGTCAAACATCATGATGTGATCCGGCGACTGAACACAATCCATCCACTTATCGGGATCGTACTGGGTACCCTCATGCTTGCCGTATTCATTGGTAGTATCTTATGGCTAGCACCTTCACTAACGCACGCAAGTCCCGTCGGTCTTCTCGTCTCGTTCCTCTTCATGTATGGCGGAATCTTAGTCCTCGGCTTCATCGTCAGTTGTTTCTTCGAAGGCATCACGCGACAAACGAAGGATCAATTGATTCGCCCGGTCTTTCTGTTCATCGGAACCGGCCATCTCATCTTGACTGTCCTCGGAATCTTGCAACTGTACCGTCAAACTGGATGATAGCAAACCCCTCTGACGTATGAGACGACAGAGGGGTTATTGTGATTACTGAACGTTTAATATGAATCCAAATTGTCCGTCTCCTTGTTTCCAGCGGGAGTTTAATTCATAAGCATAGATACCAGGCTTTGTTGGAGCATTGAACTGGTCATTGTTCAAAGTGACGCGCGACTCTTGTTTTTGATCGTTCCACTGTATCAGTTTCACGCTTTTAAGATCACCGGATAATTCGACACGGACGGGGGCTCCGGCAGAGACGGTAACTGACGTTTTTCCCTTTGCTAGCTCAAGACCGTCACGGTACGTCTTATCGACACATTGACTGCGAAGTAAGCTATCCCAACAATAAGAGCCTTGGACGGTCGGGACATCCTTTCCGTTTGCCACGACGTCAGGGTTTGGCGGCGCACCACGGAACGGTTCGAAGACGATGATGCAGGCGACTAAAATAAGAAGAACGGCTAACATTAAGGTACGTTTCATGAGACACCTCCAATTGTTTTTATTTATTTTATCAAAATAAAACAAAGCAAGCGGAGGTGTCTTTCAAAAGAAAGGCTATTCCTTTCTTAAATTTCGAGAATCCGTTTCCCATGACTTTACAGACAAGAAGTCGGTTCGAACGAAGACGATTCCGTCCGTCATCGATCGAACGTTTCCGCTCGCTGAAGCACGAGAAGTTCAGGCATACGTCAAACAAGCCCATAAATTCGGCAAGGTCATCTTGCTATCATAAGAGAAAACGAACAAAACGAGCTATCCTATTTTTGTTAAAGAAAGGGTGGCTCGTAGTCGTATCCATTTAAGAATTAGGCAAGATGTAAAAAAGCGTGACGATCGAGCTGACAGGCTCATCTTCCGTATAGTCAACAAACTCCTCTTGTGATTCATGAATCGTATAACGGTTGCTCGGAAAGAGTTCAGTTACCCAGGTCGGAACATGTAAAGAAAGAGGAAAAGACTGAACCCGCTCGAGTGGGAAAGGAGTCCCGTACGGATTCGACGTGTGGACATGCAGTGCGTCTTGTGAAGCATCTTCGAGGGCGATCGTCATATATATCTGATGTTCAATCTGTTTTTTCGCTAGGTGTTGCCGCATGTCCTGCAAAGCACTCAACGCAATCCGAAGATGTGCTTTTCGAATGCGTAGACTCGCGTTACCGTGTCCATAAAAGTCAGGGTGTGCATGCCAGTCGTTAAACCAATCGTCTGTATTGATATAGGAAGGAGAAGAGTAGTTTTTGAACTCGAGTTCTAGATTTTTAAAATAACGGCGTTTGCCGCGAAATTTTTTCATGGTTCATCGACCTTTCACTAACGTGATTGTATGGAATGGATCACAACTCAATCAAAAGCAAGACGGAGGAAATGATTAAGTGGGGGCATGATAGATAACACCTGCTAGATCAAGTGATTACATCTAGATTCATTCATACTGTATACAAATGTATAGTATCAAAGCAGATCTAGAAATAATACATCTTCAAACCTGTCATTGCGAATAAGAGAGAATGATAAGTTTATTTTCAATAAAATGTTTACGCTTTCATTTTCATGATATATAGTAAATACAAATCTAATAGAACGTTAGACATGTGACTGGTCATGCAGGCAGGATCTAAGGAGAGTAATGGTCCATTACTCTCTTTGGGTCCTTTTTTTGTTGTTTTGTCCTCTGTCTAACGAGAATGGAGGCTTGCGTAAGAACCACTCCTATTCTGCATTACACAGCCGATTGGCTACGTGATTAGAATACGCCCGCTTGAATCAAAAAACAAATTAATAACCAATGAGCTTATCGATAAATAAATTTATACTTAAAAATAAAAACTACTTCCACCATGACGGCGGAAGCAGTTTGAAAGATAGATTAACGTACGTCAGAAGAATAGTTAGCTAAAATCGAGTGATTTCTCACTGTCACGATGATACTGGCAAGACTCGCGACCGTTCCGAGGACAGCGACGATGATCGTCGAGGATCCGTTCGGAATCAAGAAGCCGACCGGAATCAGTCCGACGAAGCTGAAGACGATCAAGGATTGATAGACGACATTGATGATCTTCAGGACAGGATGTTCGAAAAACGACAGAACGAGCGGTGGTAAGAATAAGACGACAATTAGTCCAATCGCAATGTAGACCGATAACGGCTCCTCAAACGAGATGGTATTGCCTGTTGAATGGCGTGCTGCGACGAGCACGGCGACGATCGCGACGCATAAGGTTACACAAACGAACGTTAACCGTTTTAGCATATGAACCCCTCCTTTTTACTCTAATTCCATAATAAACCAATTTTTAAGCGGAAGACAATCTTTTTCCAGGCGACCAATGATGCCGGATCGCCTCGATGATGACATCGGGACGATCCCAGTGCAACATATGTCCTGTACCCGGCACATGGTGGATCGTTGCTTGCGTCATCTTATGTAATAGGTTCGTCGCCTGCTGACGGATGGGTGCTTGATCCAGAGGTAACGTTGCGACGTACAACTGAATGTCTACTGGTGGAACGTCCGGGAGAAAATCAAGAACATCATCGTGGTGAAGCGCGCGTACGATCGCAGCGGCCGTTTCTCCTCGCGCATGCCAGTGGAATCGTTCTTCGTCCATCCGAAGGAGATCGGCTCCCGCTTGATCAAGGGAGGGCGAGCGACGGGCATTTGGGGCATAAACGGCAATGTTCAAAAATTCATTCCATGTCGAAACGGAATCCTCGAAATCTTGCTCATAAAAGGCAACTTCTTCCTCTACGGAACGACCGTACAGCCGTTTACTATGATAGCCGCCGTCAATCAGGATCGTACTGAGCACACGATTCGCATGTTCAATCAAATAATAGAGCGAGAGGACACTTCCCCATGAGTGTGATAAGGCATAGAACCGCTTGATATCAAGGATGTGCAAGACTTCATCGATCCAGTCCGTAAAAGGTTTCATGCGATAATGTAGGGGATCTGAGAAAGCTGGTGTTTTGCCGTGACCGGGTAAATCAATCGCAATCAGACGGAATTCGTCCGCGAGCGCTTCGGCGATTTCAATGAAGCTGAGACTCGTACTGCCGAGCCCGTGGAGGCATACAATCGTCGGAAGATGTTTGTTTCCCCATTCCGTAATATGGACGGATTGATGCTGACAGGTGATCGTATAACGTTTCATGTTCCGTCTCCTTTTTTCTTTTACTGTACCATGAGGAGAATGTTGGAAATTGAAAAATAAGGAAACTTTCTTTAAGGAGTAGCGTAGAGATAGAGGACACGTCATTTACATAAAAGAGATTTCAAATGAAAACAGTCATCACGATGCTCTTAACCGCCGTTACCTTATACGGACTCGGTGTCCTTGTCAATGGAGTAAAAGAACGCTTGCGTTAATCAAAAATAAGTCCAAAGGAGTCCATCATGTTTCCGATTGTAAAACAAGAATTCACGAGCAGCTTCAAAAGCATCAAAGCGATTCTGTTGATTCTTTTTCTGACGATTACATCTGTCTTCACAGCATCGTATTTGACGAGACATCCGGAACTGCTTGCTGGCGTTAATCAACCGTCTGCTTATACTTCAAGCATTAAGTTCTTCATCCTGTTCTTCGGTTTTCTATTCGTGGCTGCGTTATCACACGATATCATCAATCGTGAAGTCGAGACGCGGACGATTCGTTTACTGGTCACGAAGACATCGCGTCTACGAATCGTTTTAGAGAAGTTTCTCGGATCGTTATTTTTTTGGTGTACGACGCTAACAATCAATTTCCTTATTGTCTCGCTCTACGCGCAACAATGGTTCTGGATGGATTATCTGACGGTGCTGATCGTCATCCTATATATCACGAGTTTCAATATCTTTTTATCAACAATAATTGCGAAGCCTGGTTTGACGATGTTCCTCGGTATTTTTCTCGGAATCGTCGTACCGATCATCGGTCTGTGGTCAGCTTTCTCAGAGAAATGGTATCTCGTACCGTTTCAATACATCTTGCCGTACCATGCCGTCATCGTGTCTGGAATGTCATTACTGTTACCTGTTTTATGGAGTGGGGTATTTTTGATGGTCGCCTACCTGACGTTAAAACGAAAGGATTTATAATATGAATGCGATTGAAGTAAGAGGATTAAAGAAATCGTTCGGCACAAAAGAAGTCTTACAAGAGGTGGATTTGACGGTTGAACGTGGAGAAATTTTTGGTTTTTTAGGTCGTAATGGGGCCGGCAAATCGACGTTTATTCAGATTATGAGCGGGATCACACACTCGACAGGAGGAACTGTCGTACTTCTTGGGAAACCCACTGATCGACTGGATGCAATCAAACAACGGATTGGAGTCATGCCGGATACATCGAATCTCTATCATGACATGACGGCACGTGCGTTTCTTGAATATATGGCGGGATTATCCGGAGTTCGTATCAGTAAACAAGAGGTTTTAAGGTTACTTGAGCAGGTCGGATTAAGCGGAACGGAGCGACAAAAGATCAGGAGCTTCTCGTTCGGGATGAAGAAAAAGATCAGTATCGCGCAAGCACTCACCGGAAATCCGGAACTACTCTTTTTAGATGAACCGACGTCCGGTCTTGATCCAGAGTCCGCAATCGATATCCAGCGACTGTTGTTCGCATTAAAAGCCAATGGGAAAACGATCTTTTTGACCTCGCATAACTTGAATGAGATTGAAAAGATTTGTGACCGCGTCGCGATCATGGCAGAGGGGCGAATCGTCCGTTGCGGAACTGTTGCATCATTGCAAGAAGCAATCGGGCAGGAAATTCAAATCCATATTCGGACTGTTCCACGGTTAGAGACATCACATCTGCCAGAATACGCTCGACTTTTGTCGCAAATAGATGAATGTACGCGACTTGAATTAACGTCAAAAGAAGATATTCCGAATTTACTCGTCTCGCTTGCGAAACAAGATGTCAAAGTATACGAGGTGCAAATCGAGCGCCAATCGTTAGAAGAGATTTTCTTAGCGGTCTGACCAATCAGCAACTGATTCCGTCTCCGGACCCTCTTCGAGTAAGAGACGACCTTCGTCATTCCATTGACCGTACATCTGGTTCAGTTTCGTTTTTTCAATCAAGGTCTGCAGACGTTTTTCATAGAGAACGGAATCCTTGCGTACACTTTGAATCGTATCGATCCGAATGCGTCGATAGAGTTCCGGGAAGTGTCTAAACTGTTCATGAACGACCGGGTCTTCTTGTAGACGCGTCTGGATTACGTCATCAATAACGAACGCATCAGGTCGCATATCCGGGAGAACCTGTCGTCCGGACGGTTGCATCAAACCGAGCCGTTCTAAGCGACGGACTCGTTCCTTATTTAGTTCGGTCCAGTTACTGTTCTTTCGGCGCGGTGTGAATCGTTGCGCCAGTTCACCGTCCGCTGTCTTCTTCACAATTCCATCGATCCAGCCGAAACAAAGTGCCTCCTCGACGGCATCGAGATAGAGAAGACCATCTCCGGCTTGTTTTCGACTGAGGATTACCCAACAAAACGACTTATGTTCCGCGTGTTCTGATAACCATTGTCTAAAGTCTTCGCGATTAGTGAACCGTAAGACGTCCGTGATCTCCATGCTAGTTCCTCCTGTTCATATCGAAATCCCCCTTCGTGTTACACGAGGGGGATTTCACTTTTTTATCGTAACGGGTCATGATGAAAGACACAATTCCGACCACTTTTTTTCGCTTGATAGAGAGCGGCGTCTGCCTGCTGGATTGTCTGTAGAAAATTGTAGATCTCAGACGGTTGATGGGTTTGGCGAGACACACCAATCGATAACGTTACTTGTAGCGGTTCCGTCGCTGATAACTCATACGTTCGCGTGGCACTGGCTTCACAAATTTGTTCCGCGATTCGACGCGTCTCAGGCAATGAATATTCCGGTAACAGCATCATGAATTCTTCACCACCGAATCGCCCGAGCACACAAGAAGGGGGACAATAGGACGTAAGCAAGGCACTGATTTGTCGTAAGATATGATCCCCTCGGTCATGACCGTATGTATCATTGACCTGTTTGAAATGATCGACATCGATGATCATGATTGAAAAGTTCATCTGTTGTGATGTATATCGTTGGACTGTCTCTTCTAAATGGCGCCGATTATCAAGTCCCGTCAACATATCCGTCAAGGCGAGACGCCGATGCATCCGGACTTGATGGAAGTGCCAGCGGACTTGATGCAGAATACTGTGTAGCAGGAGACCGGCACAGCCGTTTCCGACGAGAAATACCGTCATCGCTGTCACGTCATTCGGACGAACATGTTGAACGAATGGTAAACAAAGAATGAGTGCGATTGAAAAAATGATTGGAAACGAGATGAAGCGATCCGGTGCTTCATTTTGTAAGTATAAGACAACGATGCTGACGATTAGATACGTACCGATAAGCCAGAATGCATGATTGGAATGAAAAACAAACGTTTGAAGGGAAGCGAAGACGAGCGTCGTAATGAAGCCGCTACTGATGCCTCCATAGATGAAGGCGATGACGATTAAAGTAATCGACAAATCGAAACGAAATCCCTCATAGGTGATGGCATTGTGAATGACCCAGTAGCCGGCACCGGTTGCAAGAATGAGCACTAACAGATTTTTTTTCAGCCAACTGTCGAGCGTATTTCGGAATTGAAACCGCTTAAAAAAGAATAGAGAGATGAGCACGAAGAAAAAGGTTAAAGCGACGTTGAGGATGAGATGATTCAATGTATTCCACATGTTCGTGTTCCTCTCGAATGGTTTCTGAAAGATAATTACAATAAAATGATTTACTTAGTAAATATTTATTCTATACAACCAACGATACCCTAAAGGTGTATTAAAGTATCGTAATTACCTTATCTTTAAAAAAAGATAACAGGTTCTCTTCTAAATCAATAATACTCTGAGATTTTCTCGCGTGAAGACTCGATTAGATAATCAAGTGAGACGAAATTATGAATGAATGCAAACGAGCCAATTTCCTTGATGGATACCCCTAATCTCTCTGCATCTTGATTGCGGACATCTTCATTCGAGTGCAGAATTTCAAAACCTGCTGCTTGCATTCTATCCCCGTCGAATTCGAGGGTGACGATATCTCCATCTTGCCACTCACTCTTTAATTGATGAAAGTGCATTTGGTACGCTTCGCTTGGAGGATCGACTTCAAACGCGATCCAGCCTTTTGGTGCGTCGACTTGGAATGCCGGCGATAATCCTCCGCGTGACACGATGGATTTCATATGATGCCGATGTGTCATATGACGTAATAGCATGGTCAGACCACTCCTTTTCATCTATTATTACGCGACGGCGTCAGAATATCGAGAAAAATTTTCAAAAAAGTTTCAAAAGAGATGGAAGAATCTTGGATTTTTCTGGTATGCAACATTCGATTAGTCTGCACTGACTGTTGCTTCGCTCGTTTACGTCCCGGTTTCGATTTATGCGGGAGAGATCGATGCAAGCGGCATCCTGCAAACATTATTAATTCAAAAAATGAAAGCGAAAGATAATTGAAATCGGTTAATACATTTCCTTGATTCCTGAAAAAGGAAATTTTGAATATCTCCTTTTTGTATAATGAAGGTAGTCATATTAATTACGAACATTTTTTAAAGGAGGGAACGATTGGATGAGAATCGTGAAGATAGACCGATTGATAGTAGCATTGAGCATCTTTAGTGGACTTCTTGTCTCCTTGGGTCGCTCGACGCAAATATATCCACAACAAATTAGCGGCAATGGGAATCTAGGGTTCCTACCACTCATGCTACTCCTGTTACTTTTTCCAATCGGGATCGTTCTGGTGTTGAAATGGATAAGAGAAGCGCAGTTACGTTTTTTATCCTTGATTGGTTTATCAATCAGCACGATGATCTATCTTGTGTGTGGCATCATTTATCAAATCGAACAGTTCAGCCAGTATCAAGTGTTGGTCAAACAACAAGTCATTGCAGATCGTGGAATGATCGATGACGGTTATTTAACGAGTATTACGTCGATGCCTTCGCCCTATATGAACAGTCAATACTTTAACGGCAACACATTCTTGATTTACTGGGCAAGCATCTTATTAATGGCGAGCTTGATCGCATGGTGGACTCGAGAGGAATGGCAAATATCTGAGTCAGATTAAAAAATCGCGCGACATGATGTTACCAATGAATAACAAAAAGAGTCCTTCTCTCTCCTGTACCGTGCAGAAGAGAGAAGGACTTGCAAAGTTTTAGCGACTAGAAGCATTTAAAAATGATCGCTCTGCATCTTATGCAGCAATTGATCAAACGTTTCGTGGTCCTTTGATGTAAAGGCGCGGAAATAACGATCATCGATTTCCTCGATTTCAGGAGCGGACGTTTGGATCAACTTCGTTCCCTGTTCTGTCAACAAAACCCGCTTTTCTCGATTGATCCGTTTCCGGATGACGAGATGTTCAGCAAGTAATTTCTTGACCGTTTGTGAAATGGCGCCACTTGAGAGTTCAAGCGTTCGTTCAAGTGATTTTTGCGTCGCACTTTCTTGGTGATACAAGGTCATCAATAAATCGAATTGGGACTTCGAGAGTCCTTTTGGTTTCAACACATCGTTGACTTCTTTCGAATAACGGCCATGGAGTCGCTGAATGGCGTTCCAGTGCTGCATCGAGGATTCGAATGTGAAGGTCATATTTTTTCCTCCTCTTTCGTCACGCAGGGTTGAGCTTATCGAAGAAACGGATCAATTCTTCTTGTTGTCGAGCAGTCAAAGCGGCGAATTGTTCTTGTTGAAAACGTTCGTAGGCGGGCACTACTTCTTGTAGGATGGCTGTTCCTTTTTCCGTCAGCAGAAGATAGTTCGTCTTCCATTTCCGTTGACGCGTGATTAATTGCCGGTCGAACAGTCGTTTGATTCCGTGTGAAATCGTGCCCTCGGTCACTTGGATCCGTTCGGCGATTTCCTTCTGACTCGTGCATGAGGTCGTGTGTAAGCAACGTAATACTTCCAGATTCATATGGGACAGTTCCCAGTGTTTTAAGAAAGCGTTGACGCGCTTGATTTGTTGATTATGATAGGTCGCAATTGTATGCCAGCATGCCATTGGATATGTCTCTGTAGTTGTTGTCATGGAGAACCTCTTAAATATAGAATGTACTGCTGTTGAACTAGTTTCACCATACCATATTAAAAATATCTCGTGCTACTAGTTTGAGCGAAAAACCATCACTTTCCATTATTTCGATATACCTATAAAAAAATCCTGATCGAATCAAATCCGATCAGGAAGAATACCGCTTGATAACGTGAGATACGAATCCTTCAATTGGAACCCATATTTCGTAAAGCACATCTCAGAGACGCGTCCTTGTAAGGTGATCGTCGCATAGTCGCCACGAATGACAAAAGACTTAAATTTTTTCATAATGTCTTGAATCAAAGCCTCGAGCAACAAACCGCGTTCGCCAAGACCTTCTTCTCTGACATTGATTTCAATTAAAGAAAACGTACCATATTCTGTATTTTTCGTCTGTTTCGTACCTTCATAAAGAACGGTCAAATAGGATCGTTTCGAGATGAGCGATCGACTGTTCGGTGGTTCAAGAATCGTGACGTAATAGCTTAGGGAAGGGAGACGCAAGTTTCGAGTGACCTCAACAATCTGGCGTTGCTTATTATATGCAAGCCCAACGATTTGTTCTTGTGGATGATTCGGCACTGTCAATCCTTCTTGCTTACAGACGGTTTGCCACTCGGCTTCTGGAATCCAGACAGCCTCTTCGGTTTTCGCTAAAGCTTTAAAGAACTTCACGTTAAACGGATGACCTCCTATATAAAATGACTAATCCCATCATGCCTGACGGGTAGATAAAAAACGAGTTACAATCTGACGACAAATTTGTCTTCTTTTGCTATAAGTATACCTTGAAATTTCGTTTTGAAACAGACTACATCTCGATGAATCTACTGTCTATACTGAATGTATCAAGTTAGGAGGCGAGTATATGAAAACAGTCGAAGGTCCATTTTTCCATGGCACGAAAGCGACACTTCAAATCGGTGACGAATTAAAGCCGGGACATGCATCGAATTTTCGAGAACATCCGCTTCAACATATTTATTTCACGGCAACGCTCGATGCAGCGAAGTGGGGCGCGGAGCTCGCACAATCTGACGCTCCAGAGCACATCTACCTCGTCGAGCCGCTCGGAGCGTATGAAGATGATCCGAATTTGACGAACAAACGATTTCCAGGCAATCCGACCAGGTCGTATCGTTCGACTGAACCTGTGAAGATCATCGCTGAACTCGGAACGTGGGAACGGCATACGGACGAAGAGATTGAGACGATGAAAGCATCGCTTCAGCGGTTACGCGCAGAAGGGAAGGACACGATTATCGATTAACAAATCAATCTTACTCATTCCGTTTTTTGAAACTCGCTATTTCAACATCAACAGCTGATAATGAACTCTTTATTTAATCAACTAATATCATCATACAAGAGAAGGATATAATGGTACAATATGTAAAAAGGAGGTTATTCGATTGTCTCTCTACAAACAAGAAAAGAAACAAACACTCGATCATCTACGCGATGGTGTTGATCAAGGTCTTGGTAGTGCCGTACCTCGTGGACAAAACGACGGAATGCGCGGACTTGAGATGCTTGCAGTCGTCGTAATCCTTGGTGGAGGATATTTATTATACCAATGGTTTTTCTAAAGTAAGAAGCATCATCCTTTCGAGGACGATGCTTCTTTTTTTTCGATTTCATTGACGATATCATCAAGCGTGACATGAGCCAGCACTTTCTCAAGGGCGGATTGCGCAAGCTCGAAGATTGGCGTGACCGTCGATTGGATGTTTCGTCCGACCGGGCAGTCTGGATTCGGTGCCGCATGGACGCCGAACAATTCCTTGTCCGGTACGACAGCGACAGCGTGATAAACGTCAAGCAGCGTGATGCTAGACAATGGACGGGCGAGCCGCGCACCGGCGACACCCGGACGAACTTCAATCAAATCGGCTTTTTTGAGCATGCTCATGATTTTACGGATGACAACCGGATTCGTATTGACGCTGCCGGCAATCAAGTCGGATGTCATTTTCTCGTCGGTTGCAATCAACGAGAGAATGTGGATGCCGACGGAAAAACGTGTACTGATGGCCAACGGATGACCCCTCCTTCTTAAAAACAGTGTTCTCTCATTATACGTCGTATTGTTCATTTGGCAAGAAACGGGGAATAGAAACAATAATGTTGACAAACACTTCAATTGTAACTATATTGGTTACATGTAATCAAAGTAGTTACATATCAAAAGGAGGAATCATCATGAACATTGGAGTTATCGGCGCAACAGGAAAAGCAGGGCAATTGATTCTACAAGAAGCAATCGAGCGCGGGCATGACGTCACAGCAATCGTCCGTAATGCGGCAAAAGTGACGGCTAACGTCACGATTCTCGAGCGCGATGTCCTCGCGCTGACGAAAGACGACTTGAACGGGTTTGACGCAATCGTCAATGCGTTTAACGCAGCACCCGGTGAGGAGACGAAACATATCGAAGTCGGGCGTCACTTGATCAATCTGTTAGCAGGTAGTACGACGCGCCTATTCGTTGTCGGTGGTGCTGGTAGTCTATTCGTTGACGAGAGTCACTCGACACGCGTCATGGAAACACCTGATTTCCCGGAAGCGTATTATCCGACAGCCTCGAACATGGGGAAAAATCTGATCGAACTACAAGGACAGCAAGACGTGACGTGGACGTATCTCAGCCCCGCTGGATTCTTTGATCCGAGCGGTCAACGAACAGGAACGTATTCGGTCGGCGGCGAGCAGATGATTCTAAATGCAAAAGGGGAGAGCTACATCAGTTACGCGGATTACGCTATTGCTGTAGTGGATGAGCTTGAAAAGGGACAACACCTCAACGAACGGTTTTCCGTCGTTGGTGAACAAGGATGATGATGTCAGACCGACTCGTGGAGTCGGTCTTTTTTGATGGGCGGAGTGAGAGATACAGCGGAGGACGGATGGCGAATCAGCACAGTTTGCTTAAAATGAGAAGAGAAACGACAAAAGGAGCATACATCATGATGCGACGATGTTTTAGTATCATCAGTCTGTTAGCTGTCTTGATCGTCTTTACGACGTCGACGCAACCGTCTCGATTCGAACGTTCGGAACCAGTCGCGACGATTGAGGATCATTACACGGGACAAATCAATTGGCCGAGTGACACCGATCCGTTGCTTGAGCTTCATGTCAAACCGTGATCTACATATGACCGATCAAAACCCGTCTCCTTAAAGAAGACGGGCTTTTTGGTGACGTTAAATGACAGTCATTGCGCTCAAGAAGACGAACAAGAACGTGATGCCACTCGTCAAAATCAAAAAGGGAAGGACGATCAGTAATTCAAGATGCGGACGAAGACCGTAGTAAAGCAGAAAGAACAGTGTCAAACAGGCGGTCGTGATCGTCAACGCAAGAGAAGTCATCAAGAGATGAAGAGGTTCGAAAAACGGAACGAGAGACGATCCCGTGATCGTATCGAAAGCTAAACCAAAGGACAGAAAAATGAGTAAATACAGAAGCGATTTTTGACGAAACATGTGGCATGTCTCCTTTTACTAAACGATACATTTAGTATAAAGCGTAGGTCTTCTTGTTTTACCTAACAAAAATGTAAGAAAGTGGCTGATTTCAAACAGCTGAATCTTTCTTGTATAACAATGTCAAACGCGTCATCAAAAAGTAGAGGAAAGCGGCGCTACTCGCGATTGCCTGAAAATAGATCGGTTGAAACAGACCATTGAACACCATTAATAAGATTCCACCAATTAGGAAGGCGATGCCTTGATTCAAAAAGAGGTGCGATGTAAAGGAGAGTGGACGCGTACGGAAGCCGAAGTAACGGATCACATCAGTCAGGATGCCACCAACCGTGATGACGATTACAAACGACAGCAAGGTCTCGAAGACACCTGGATAATAGCCGACGTCTGGATCAGACATGAGTCGTGGTGATGACGGAAGGTGTTGATAAACCATCAGAAAAATCCAATTACTCATCAGAAGTCGAAATGACAGACGGATCATGGTACTCCTCCTTTCCAGTCTTCATGAGGATGAATAGACGAGAAATCAGTACATAGGTCAATGCAGCACACACGTTACCGAAAAATAAAGCTATCGGAAGCGAAGTAAAGAAGTAAGAACTGCCAGCCAGGATACAAACGATTCCGATATGGATGTACAGCTGAGACGTCCAAGGCAGAGACCGTTTCGAAAACAGGAAAGAACAGACGACTTCAGCCAGTACGATCCCACTAACGAAAAGTAGGAGAAATGCATCCTCATGCTCGTTCATCATCTGTTCCATTCGAGATATGGTCGGTACAAAACTCGCCATCGATCCAAATAACATAGAGAACAGCCAGTAACTGAGGAAGATCCGAAAAAGCCAGTCGGACAGATACCGTTTCGATGCCGGATATTTCCGCGAAATTTCGGAAACAAAGAGATGGATTAGCGCCACACCACAACCGAATAGAACAAATATGCTCGAAAAAGATTGATCCAAGACAAGCGGAATCAAGACAAGGCTTAACAACAGCGTGACCATTTGATTAATGATAAGACGAGTCATGAAGTGATTCGCTACTGTTTGAGTGAAGTAGAGCAGACCACTAGATAGGAATGATCCGGTGAGAATGACGGGAAAAGCGTAAACAAATCCGATCAAAAAAACGGTCATGAAAGAAAGGTCATCTTCACCTAAGATCAGGAGGCTTAATCGAGTGACCGAGGCGTACAGGAAGGCAATCAAAACGGTCGAAAGAAATACACGCGATAAGTGCTGCATTCAAGATAGACCCACTTTCCATATATTAGTACTTTTAGTATACGACAGAGGACAATCATTGCGTGATATTTTTTTGATTATGTAATCTTATGGTAAGAGGATTACGTAACGGGATTGAGAGGAACACTATACCATCGACTGGTCGTGTTAAATGGAAAGGACATCATCATGCGGGAACGTACATTGTTCTTGATCGGGCTCATCTTTACGGCTTGTTATGTTTTACCGCTAATCCTATTTGGGCAGGATAGCCACGTTCGCATCCACGATAATCTGGATTCGAATGTCGTTTGGTATAAGTGGTTAGTCGAGGCGCATAGTGTGCACGCAGCGATCGGGGCGACGGTTCCGGGTTTGATGAGCGGAGTCGTCTCTCGCAACGCATTCGTCAGTTCTTTTTCAGGCATCATTTGGTTCTATGAATGGTTCAGTCCGTTTACGGCGTATGTTATCAGTCAACTCTTCACGCGACTTGTTGCTTTCATCGGAATGTATCTCTTACTGCGAGATTACGGACGTAATCGACTACCGTTGTATATCGTCGTCTGGTGTGCGATCTTATTTGCCTGGACACCGTTTTGGCCATCCGGAATGCTCAGTACGCTCGGAATGCCTCTTTTGCTCTGGGCGTATTGGAACTTATGGCATCATCAAAAGCGCCGTGTCAGTCTACTTGTTCTATTTCTCGTCCCTTTTTACTCCAGTTTTGTCCTAGGAATTTGTTTTTTCTTGTGTCTACTCGCCATTTATCATGCAATCAAAGAGATGCGCGCTCGCTCCTTCCATCGTTTGTTTTGGATGGCGTTCATCGGTCAGACGATCCTCTATCTGCTCATTGAATATCGACTGGTCTACTCTCTTTTATGGGACAGTGAACCAACGAGCCGAGAAGACTTCGAAGAAGGACAAAATGGACTGTTAGCGACGATGCGACTTTTGCTGAAACACCTTGTTCTCGGACACACGCATGACCGGGCTGCACAAGCGCCGATTCTGTTGTTGACGATCGGACTAGTCGTTATATTGTCTTGGCGTCAGAAAAGTCAACTCCCGCAACGGATTCGCCGTTTGACATATCTGTTGATCGGATTGTCCGTCTGGTATGCCAGTTGGTTTTATGTGGGGTGGAATCCGCTGAAGGATCAAATCAGTCTATTGCGGACATTCAACTTCTCACGCTTTCATTTTTTACAACCGATGATTTGGTATGGTGTCTTTTTCTTGTCCCTGGAATGGCTCTGGCTTCATGTAAAACGCCGGTGGGTGAAACGGCTGTTGATGGCACAAACCATGGTTCTTTTGCTCTGGCATCCGGAAATCATCTATCGGAACGAACCGAGCTATCGAGCCTTTTATGCGACAAATCAGTTTGACGCGATCAAACGTGAGATTGATCGTCCGACATCAACGTATCGCGTTGCCTCACTCGGGCTTCATCCAGCGATTGCCCAGTACAATGGACTGCAGACGATCGACGGATACGTCAATTTTTATCCGCTCTCCTATAAGCGACAGTTTCGTCGCATCATTGAAGGAGAATTAAATAAAAGTCCAACGTTACGTCGTTATTACGACACATGGGGAAACCGCGTGTATGTGTTCTCAGCAGCACTTGGAAAAGATGACATGATGACGTCTAATCGTCCGAAAACGATTGATGATTTACAGCTCAATACACGTCAAATGAAGCGGATGGGGGCATCGTATCTGATTTCTGCCGTGATGATCAAAGATGCTCGTCAAAAAGGGTTCGTCCGCATCAAAACATTTCATGATCCTCAATCGGCATGGACACTTCGACTATATCGGATTCGTTAAGAGGAGGAAGAAACGATGCCAATGTATGAAACTCCAACAGTTGCTTTCATCATTCCGTGTTATAACGAAACGGACGTGTTGCCGCTCACGATTCGAACGTTGCAGTCGTTACTCATGCAGTGGAAAGAGGAGCGGTTGATTGCTCACGATTCGTTCGTCTTATTCGTTGATGATGGTAGTAAGGATGCGACATGGGCGTGTATCACTGCAATCCATGAACAAGACGACCAGTTCCATGGTCTGAAGCTTGCCCATAATGTCGGACATCAACAGGCATTATTTGGTGGTCTGAAGGAAAGTCGGACGCAAGCCGAGTGTTTCATCTCACTCGATGCCGATTTACAGGATGATTTAGGCATCGTTCCCGCTTTCTTGGAGCAGTTTCATATTGGTCATGATATCGTCTACGGAGTGCGAGCAGATCGCTCGTCCGACAGTTGGTTCAAACGGACCAGCGCTGAAGGATTTTATCGCGTCATGACGTTACTTGGCGTCGAGACGATACCGGATCATGCCGATTACCGTTTGATGAGTAGACGCTCCGTCGAGACGTTATGTGACTTTCCGGAACGCAATCTGTTTTTACGAGGAATCGTCCCGACACTCGGATTCAAAACAACAACGGTGTCGTATCAACGCCAACGACGTCAAGCGGGGGAATCGAAATATCCACTACGAAAAATGCTTCAGCTTGCATGGGACGGCATCACTTCCTTTAGCGTCCGACCGATCAAGCTGTTATTCTTCATCTCCGTATTGATGCTGATCGTTTCGATCGGGTTCGTCGGGTATGCCTTTTACCGGCAAATGGTCGGCGAGACAATCAATGGCTGGACATCTTTAATGATGTCGATTTGGTTCATAGGTGGGTTACAACTGTTTGGGATCGGCTTGATTGGTGAATACATCGGTAAGATTTATCAGGAAGTCAAGCGTCGTCCCCGGTACGTCGTCGAGGAAAAACGCCAATGATTGCGACGTTCGGACGTTTTCTCCTTGTCGGTATCATCAATACGATCGTCGGACTTGCCATCACGTTATTGCTGTATCATCTCATGCGAGTCGGCTACTGGGGTGCGACGGCGATCGGAAACGGCTGTGGTGTCTTCGTCAGTTATCACTTGAACCGCCGTTTTACGTTTCGTCAGACGACGGGCGGCTTCCGCTACTGGCTTCGTTTCCTGCTCGTCGTGTTGCTGAGCTACCTGATCGCTTATCGCGTGAGCTTAGTCATCGTTCATCATTTATTTCCGACACTTTCCGAAACGATCGCTATTCTGTTCGGGATGATCTTATACACAGGGTTGAACTTTATCGGACAGTCGATTTGGGTATTTGATGAGAACTCAAAACAGACGCCTGGTCCACAGTAATGGAGAGGGCGTCTGTTGCTGTTAGAAGACTTTGTACCAGTAGAGTGTCCAATCAATATGTGGATTCGCGAATTGTTTCAACGTATCGACACCACCAAGCTTAAACCCGTGACGTACATAAAACCGACAAGCGATCACATTATCGTGCTGGGCCTCTAGTGAAAGACCGACCAACTGTTTCTCCTTCGCCCATTTCGTGGCAGCTTCAAGAAGCTGTTGACCGATACCATGCTGACGATAGCTACTGCTTACAGCGATGTTTTCGATATAAGCGAACCGGTTCCAGTCCCGATGCAATCGAATTTGTCCGACGCACGATGGACCGGAAAACGCGAGCAGGACGATCCGGTCCGCGTTTTCGATATAGGTCGTCCAGTCGAGTTGATCATCCGGAAAACGAATCGATTCTGGTCGATCAAAGAGCTGTTCTTCATACGACCATTCGCCAGCGATGAACTGAGGTGAAATGTATCCGATGATTGGAAAGGAATCGTTCGCATCGTTGACGACAGCAACTGTCGACGAATCAAGTGGACGGATGTTGATAGTGATGTGGTTTGACATGTAGGCCTCCTTCAATGAGTTAGGTGCATTCTACCAAATAGTAGAAGCGAATAAGTATCGATTTTTAAAAGGAGGTTCATGCGTCACGGCTTGTGATGCAACGCACGCCGAAGACCCCAAATGAGAATCACAGCGGCAAGGATGACCCAGGTCGCGTGACGCATGACGAGATGGGCAATCACGGACCAGCGTTCTCCGAGCAAAACGCCGCTCCACATGAACAAGAGAGACCAGACAAAAAATGAAATACTCGTGAGTCCTGCGAACGTCAAGAAGCGGATCCGTAAAAATCCAGCGAGACAGGCAAACAACGTCTTCCAAAGCGGGGAAAGCAACAAATAATAAATTCCTTTCTGATGAAAGCGATTTTCAAACTTTGTCAATCGCTCACTGAATGTTGGGAACGTACGCGCCAAGCGGAATCGGACGGGTGGTCCACCTAAGTATGCAATCGCATACAGCATGCTTTGGGAGGCGACGAACGCAAGATTTGCAATCAGGAGCATCGGTAAAAAAGCGACGATTTGAATGGAAACGAGATATCCGGCATACGCTAGGATCAATTCGGTCGGGATGAAATGAGCGAACAAGGCAAGAATGACTCCGAGATAACGATACTGCTCCATCAATTGTTGCCAGTGCATCCTGTATCCCTCCTTTAGTAGTTCTTTTCCGTTTCAAGAAAGGACGAATCCTCCAAAAGGTTTAATCAGACGAGAAAAGGGAATTTTTCATCGACACCGAATACATAGTCAGAAGACGTTGAAACAGTACAGAAAGACAGCAGTAGAGGACGTGACAACATGAATATGGATACGATCAATCAGTATCTCGATGCCTATGGATACGGCGTTATTTTTATTTTTTTATTTTTTGGCATCGTCGGGATTCCAGCACCGGAAGAATCCTTACTCGTCCTGATCGGCATCTTAAGTGGTCAAAACGAAGAACGTTTAATCTATTCGATCTTGACTGCGTATGCTGGGACGTTCGTCGGTATGCTGACGGCATATGGAGCGGGGCGCTTCTTCGGACCGACCGTCCTACGGTACGGTCGATTCCTCGGATTGACGAAGGAACGCTGGGAGCGGGTGTCAAACGGCTACATGGAACGAATCAATCGAACGATCATCGGCGGTCTTTACATTCCGGGGGTGCGGCAGATCAATCCGTATTTTGCGGGCATGAAGCGGATTTCGTTCGGTCGGTACTTCTTTGTGTCAGCAATCGGTTCCGCGCTGTGGGTCGTCCCCTTTGTCTTACTCGGTCACTTTGCAGGAAAGACATTTCATATCAAGCCGGAAGTCGTACCGTATTTCGGACTTGCCTTACTCGTATTGTTCCTGCTCGGAGTGCTCGTGAAATGGCTCAAGCGGAAGCGACTTGAGAAACGCGTCGTTTCAGGGAAAAACGAAGCGGGAAAAGAAGACTAAACGTTACTTCTTTTTTGAAGGATCGTCGGAACAGTTTGAAGGAGTGGACAAACGATGCAAAAAATAGTGATCTTTCCTTTTTTAAGGATGCGATCCGGTCATCATCTGGTTGCCGAAGCGATCGCCGAACGACTGCAAGGTCCAGGGGTTGAAGTCAAGGAAGTAGAATTGCTCAGTACGATCAGCCCGTTTGCGGAATGGGTGACATCGAAGTTTTACCTGAACTGGATCCGACACTTCTCAAACGGCTATAGCCGTTTTTATCATCAGCATATTGCCGGACGTTCGAGCAATGCCCGGTCGACAGGATGGACGTCGCATTATTTCCAACAACAGATGTTACGGATCATCCGGACGGAACAACCGGACGTCATCATCTGTACACATGCGTTTCCCTCCTATCTCTTGAATCAATTAAAAGAACGAAACCTTTGTGACGTACCGGTCATCAATGCCTATACGGATTTATTCGTCAGCCGCGTCTGGGGAAAGACGCATATCGAGTATCATCTGTTGCCGAATCGTGAGGCAAGGCAAGAATTGCACGAGCATCATGCTGTACCAATTGAGCGCTTGTTCGTGACGGGTATCCCCGTCCATCCAGCAATCGCTGGCGGTTCCATTTTTCGCTCGACGCAGTCACGCAAACAAATTCTTGTCGCAGGCGGAAACGGTGGACTAGGTCAACTCGAGACCTTACTGACGCAGATCGAACAATGTCCAGAAGCAGATTTCCATGTCTTATGTGGGAAGAACCAAACATTGTATAAACGACTAGCTTCGCGACGTCATCCACATATCCATCCGCTCACCTATATCGATTCACGGGATGAGATGAATCAGCTGTATGAACGAATGGATGCGATTGTTACGAAACCGGGTGGCGTGACGGTCAGTGAAGCATTCGAAAAACGTGTACCGTTGTTCATTCAGCACGTCCTACCGGGACAAGAAGAGATCAATCGTTCGTATTTGATGGAGAAAGGACTTGCGTTCGCATTTCATCAAACGGATAAACTCGCGGACGTCATCCGTCGGACGCTTGAGAACCCAGACGTCATGCATGCTTGGCAACAAGCAGTCACGCAGTATCAAAATGATCGCGTCATGGCCGATCAGCGGTTTTTCGCGGAACGGATTGCGGGTTGCCTGCAAGACCGTCGCCGAAAAGTAAATGAATAAAAGGGAGTTAGTTTCTATGCGTTCACGTCTTATCACAGCAGGAATTCTCGCGACAATCGCTTATACGATCGTCCCGTACGTGGCGTCACGCGTCTTTGGGTGGCGTGTCACAAAATCAGTGAACTCACGATATGTCGCCTTAACGTTCGATGATGGTCCAGATCCCGTCTATACGGCAGAACTGCTTGATCTCTTAAAACAAGAAGGCATTCAGGCGACGTTTTTTGTCGTTGGTCATAAAGCAGAAGCACATCCGGACCTCATTCGCCGGATACACGACGAAGGGCATCAACTCGGTATCCACAATTACGTCCATCGACCGAACTGGTCGATGCGACCGTCGACGGTCCGGGCAGGAATCGAGCGGACGGCTATGATCATTGAACGGATCACCGGTGAACGTCCGACGGTCTATCGTCCACCTTGGGGTGCACTCAATGCCGGAGATGTCCTCTGGCCAACCGCTTACAAGATGATTCTCTGGTCGAAGATGGCGGAAGACTGGAAGGTAGAAGGCGGGACAACAAAAATCAAGAAGCTACTATCGAATGTGTCAGAAGGAGATATCATCTTGCTCCACGATAACGGGGATACGTTCGGCGCGGACCCACAAGCACCTGTGCAGACGATTGAAGCGCTTCGTGAACTCTTGCCGAACTGGAAAGCACGCGGCTTACAGTTTCGTCGCATTGATCAAACGTAAAAAAAGAGGAGCTATCCGGTGCAGGATAGCTCCTCTTTTGCATGGATTATGCTTCGCGTGACAAGTCCTCATCTTCTTGACTATGATGGAGAATCAAGCGCCGCACGACGAACGAGCGTAAGAATAGGATGAAGGTGATGACCGGAAGTAGTAACCACCAAGATTGCGTCAAAAATAAGTCGTCGAACGTCGTGATCATGACGAAATGACGACCAATGTAAAGCCACATGAAAAAGGAACTGACGAATAGAATTGCTTCCGATGTCGTCATGAACTCAAACTCATTTTTCATTGAACTACTCCTTATGGATGGATTTGGTTGATTTTACACTATCCACCATATCACAAGACCGATACCAATACCCCAACAAATTAATACGAACGCTAGACCATAACGTCGGAGCAATGGAAAGGAACGCGTTCCTTGTTGTTCAAGTCGTCGTTGTGCTTGTGTCAAGATTTCTTTAGGAATCGAACGGATGATGAAGTAGATACCGAGTGGAACGAGTAAGAGATCGTCGAGAAGACCAATAACAGGCAGAAAATCTGGTATCAAGTCGATCGGACTGACAGTATAGGCGATTAAGGCGATGATTCCCCATTTAATATGACGAGGTAAACGAGGATGTTCGATGGCATAAGAGAGGACTGATAATTGTTGCTTCATCCGTCTAGCGATCTGTTTCATTCGCTCTAACATAAGCGAGTACTCCTTTCTTATGAGCGAACCGGTTCCCGTTCGTTTGTCGTGACGGCTGCCTCGCCATCCGCTTCATACAGAATGACACGATTTCGTCCTTGTTCCTTTGAGGCATATAATGCGTCGTCCGCAAGAATATTCATTCGTTGAATGGCGATATGTTTCCCGTGAGCGATCCCGACGGATGCCGTGATGGCAATCGACGGGGATCCGTCGAGCTGAAAGTGTGTGTTCGCGATCCGTTCTCGAATCCGGTTAGCGACTTTCGTGACTTTTGGAGGCGTGAGATCATAGATGAGGACCATGAATTCTTCGCCGCCAATTCGAGCAGTGATATCATGCGGACGTGTCTCTTCCTGCAAGATCCGTGCAAACTGTTGCAAGACGAGATCACCGTTCGCATGACCGTACGTATCGTTGACATGCTTGAAATGATCGATATCGAGCGCGAGCACATTGTAGACGCGTCCTTCTGCTTCAAGCAATGTCGTCCGTTCGTCCCAGACACGCCGATTGTACAGTCCTGTCAAGTGATCGAGTTCTGCTGATTGCTTATAACGCTGGACCTGTTCGTTGAGCAACTGAAAGTCGATCGTCAAGAGACTCGATAACAGTCCAACCGCAAGTCCGATCGTCCACGTTGAAGCAAGTAAACGAAGAGCGGCGTCACTGAAGCCGAGATTGATCGAGACAGCGATCGAGATCATGAACAATGACCAGACGTTCATGATCAGGTTTTGCAAGAGCGGTCGATGGAGTAACCGCTTATGAATGAAGTACATCCCGGTGCTGATGCCGAGGACTGCGAGAAAGGCGACGATTGATTGTGGGGTCCAGCCGAAGTAAAATCGAGAACAACCGATGATCAGCGTCGCGATGATGAGAGGCGAGCGAAAGCCATAAAAAGCGAGCAGGACGAGCGGTAAATGACGTAAGTCCATCCGTAACGATTCATTGACTGCAATTCCTTTAAACATCAATAGCACGCCGAGTAGTCCGGTCGCAAGACCAACGATGAGGGACTTCATTCTGCTCGATGCGAGGCGTTGACTATAGATGATTTTAGCGATTAAATAAAAGCCGGTGAAGGCGATACAGGCATTCAATAACAACTCGGCAATGAACATGAGTTCCACATCCTTGAGTATGATACTTTCACGATAGCAGTTTGATAAGGGATGTCAACGAGAGAGACTCAAAATTTTAAAGATTCAGGAAAAGTCTTGCTCGATTGAAAGTATTTGGTAAAATAAGAGAGCTTCAGGAAAAGGGGGGGATGAAGTGAAATTAAAACGTCTTATGATTGAGGCACGGAAACTTGACGGACGTCCGCACTATTCGTGGGATGGATATGTCCTAAAGCAGACAAAAGACTATCTACTCGTCGCGAATATTCCAGGGCGGACGCTTCATCATCATCGTCGCGCAACCGTTTATACATACGACAACTATAGTCTCGAATTCTATCCGTTTGAAGCTGATTTCACGGTTGGTCTCGATATAGAACGGACGGGAGAGATGAGCTATTACTGCAATATCTGTCTTCCGTCAGTCCTTCAAGATGAAACATTATCGTTCATCGATCTGGATCTTGATCTCGTCTATCGAAACGGAGTGTGGCAAGTCGTCGACGAGGACGAATTTATGGAGAACCAACGGCTCTATCACTATCCGGTCGAATTGATTGAACGAACCCGTGCGTCATTGCTGAACCTTCAAGAACGGATCGCGCAGCAACAGTTTCCGTTTGACGGCTATTTAGATGCTTTCATCCTGACCGTCATGAACATGAATGATGGAAAGGATACCCAATAAAAAACCACGATATCACGCATTTAGTCTGTTCGCTTTTTGTCGCAAGACGTTTGAGTCGGTCTATACGTTGACTCTCTTGATTCTATCATTAAAGCTAGGGCTCCACCTGTTTGTCTCGTCTTAGTAGAGTAATTCGATATAGTTCATTGAAATATCCTGTAGTGAGAGTATCGTCGTCTACGTAACGTTATGGAAGTCGCTGAACGTTCGTTTGTGATCCAAGCGTACTTTAAACAACGAACAAACGGCTTGAGTCCGGTAAAGTACCGAATTCAAGCCGTTTTAAGGGACATTCGTTCATCTGTTATCGATTCATTCATGAAGTAACAATATGTTTCTTCATCATGTACTGCACGCAATTAAAAAAGGCACTGATGGCTAGTGGGATGATGACGATACTTATTCCTACAAGCACTAATCCAGGAGCATCATCTAACTGACCTATATAAAAGAATACGGGGAGAATAGAAATCGCTAAAACAGCAATCACGAGAAATGCCTTTTTAATGCTATTCGACGATGAAGAAATACGAATAGCCGCGTCCTGACTTTTTGTAAAGGCGCTTAAAATGCGGAAACCGTGAAAAATAGAAGCCAATAGCGGTATAAGAGCAATATAAGCAACGATCAATACGACATATCCTGGTTTTTCAAAAATGATTGAACTCTTGATTCCGTTCAGCAATGTAGGGATTGCATAGCCCGCTAAACCCAGTAGACCAAGAGATAGTACGAATAAGCATGACTTTAGTAAAAAAACACTTAATTTCGGGGGATTCATGGTACCAATCCTTCTTTCCATATGACTTTTCATTTAGTGATCTATGTAAAGTGTATGATGAAATACGAACTATTACGTAAGCCTTTAGACTGATTTTGTAACGATTAATATAAAGCTAACCGCATTACCGCGTTCTTTAGATATCAATATGTTTAAGTGTCATTGTGATAAAAAATAAAAAATGTAAAAGAGAAGTAAAGGGAGGTATGATAAATGAAAACGATTCGTTGTCACCGTGCATTTGGAGTCTATGGCTTATTAATGAAAGAGGATGCTTTACTCGTAATCGATAAAAATGGTGGACCGTACATCAATCGCTATGATTTACCAGGGGGTAGCCTAGAAGAAGGGGAGACACTCGCTACGGCGATGCGCCGTGAGTTTACGGAAGAGACAGGGCTTGAGGTAGCACTCGAACGACAGATCGGCGTCGCTGACTTCAAGCTCCCGTGGGACTGGCGGGAGTTCGATGAAGTCCATCATATCGCCGTCTTTTATCTCGTTCGACAGACCGGTGGAACGCTTGGCATTCCCGAGCAATTCGTCGGACAAGACTCACTCGGTGCGCGTTGGGTCAAGGCGAGTGAAGTTTCAATCGACAATGCGTCACCGCTCGTACTTGAAGCATTCCGCTGGATTGAGGAACAACAACTCGATCTTGAGGTACGACACTTTTCGAATTGGGATGTCTTAAAATGAATCGAAGCGCTCTTCGCATGCGGAGAGCGCTTTTTCATGTTCAATTGGCTAGCGCAGCGTCGAGTCGTCGTTTTTGATGCCGGTGATGCGCGAGATGGTACGAGACGAGGGCATACCACTCGGCAGCGTTCAACCAGCCCATCCCACCGTGTTGCGTCTTTTGATCAACGGGTGTCGCCTGAGCAATCGTTGCGAGCGTTACGTGACGATCAATCAGTTGCAACCAACGTGTCCGTATTTGTTCAACCTGATCCGTCTCATCCGGTGGAGCGTTCATCGCATCCGGTAACCGGATCGGTGTCGACGGAAATGCACCAGCAGCAAATAACTGTTCGCCGAACGGTGACTTCCCGGACGTGGTCACGGGTGCGAACCGGCACGACTCGACTTCATCCAAATACTCATGACTGACGACGATCAAATGATCATACATTTGACTAATCGACCACGTGTCATGGTCGAGATGATGAATCAACGCCTCCGGCTCATAGCGATCAAGTTCTTGTAGATAATAGGTGAATAGTTCGTTCATCCTGTCACTCCTCTCAAAAAATATCTTCTTCACTCTTTTCGAACAATCTTCGACTTCTTCCTGTCATATTTCCTAGAAAGGAGGAATCACCATGCAAGCTCCATATCTTCCGGTTCCCCATACGCTCTTACGGAGCGGGACGGCATTCGCGTCCGTCCATGAAAAAATGATCTACCTGATCCTTGAAAGCTTCAGTGGTCAAGATGGTCAAGCATTTCCGTCCTATCAGACGATCGCCGATGCTGTTCCGTGCAGTAAATCGACAGTCAAGTCGTGTATCCAGTCCTTGATCGCAAGTGGTCGGATCGAGAAAGTCGAACGGTTCACGAAACACGGAGGACAGACCTCAAATGCTTATCGAGTCCTGCCCCATGTCGATACGCCATCCCCGGCGAGTCACGAGACGACTGCCCCCGAGACTTCTGCTGACTCCGAAGAAGAAGTCTTGAAGAAAACGTCTTTAAAAAAGGAACTGGTGCAGCAGTATGAGTCGAATCTCGGAAAGACGACACCACGAATCGAACAAGAGTTGCTGTTGCTTGCGAACGAACATCCAATCGAGCGAATCCAGTACGCAATTGAAGAAGCGGGACGAGCGAACAGTCGTCATTTCGGTTACATCGAACAGGTCGTTAAGCGCCTTGCAACCGGATCCGCGTCAGAACGTCCGAAACAAGTAACCAAACGTTCGAGAAGGAACAATTCATTATTTCAATTACCGAATTGGGTAGAACATGAAAAAGAAGCACAACGCGCTTACGAGGCAAAACAACAGGAACGACAAGTCATTCCTGACGATGACGAGATTGCTGCTTTATTACATACATTGACCAGGGAGGGAGCCTGATGCAACTAGAAGAATTACTGCGACGCGCGAATCAAAAACTAACCGTTCCCGGCATGCATCCGTCGGTCGTCCGGATTGCCCGTGACGTGATTCAAGAGCTTTATCCGCATGGAATCAAACTCGGTATAGCCCAAAGTTTTCGGAGCATCGCGGAACAGAACGCGTTATACGCAAAAGGACGGACGACCCAAGGACCGATCGTGACGCAAGCCCGTGGTGGACAATCAAACCATAATTTTGGTGTTGCAATTGACGTCTTCCTTTACGAAGATGGTGCATTATTTCTTTCTCCACCGGACGCGCGACTTCGTCGAATCGTTGCGGCAATGAAACGGCGCGGAATGGACTGGGGAGGCGATTGGTCCCGTTTTCCCGATTATCCACATTTTGAATTGTACGATCATGTCAGTCTTGCGCGGCATCACGTGCCAAAACCAGGACACTATCTACGCGAACGAATTCAAGCACCGGAACTCGTCCGAGCGATTGAGAAGCGATTGGGTCTGATGGTGACAGGAATCTTTGATATACGTTTGACGCGAGCCATCCAAGCGTTCCAGCAGACATCTCGACTTGTGGTTGACGGGATTGTTGGACCGCAAACATGGCGTCGTCTCTTTCCGGTGTCACCATGATTCGTTTTCAAGCATGGCTCCGCCTCATGATACCGCTCTATGTCTTTCTAGAGTTATTCTTACCAACGCTTGGATTTACCGCTTTACCGGTGTCATCGAATGACGTCGAACGATTCGTGACCGGTCTGGTTGGGGTAATCGGTTTGTTCGTCGCTTGGTGGAAGAATAACGACGTGACCGAGCGGGCATTAAGACGACGTCAGTCGCAAGTACAGCTGGAAAACACATCCTTAACCGATTGAACGGTCGGGAAGCGTTTGGATTGTGTCAGCAACGGGCATTATTTCATACAAATGACTAATTGTTTGACTTCAAGATACTGATAGAAGAAATTGACTTTAGTCAAGTAGATAGAGAAAGAAAGGTCGGTCTTCTTGTGAAATGGTCAACGTTGCAACGGTATTTGTTTTTGGCACTCTGTGCGCTTTTATTTACAAGTGTTTGGAGCTATCAAGCTTTCCTAAAAATCGAACGAGAAAACGCCCGTATCTTAAAAGAAGCTATTCCGATCTCAACGGAAGCAGCAGAACTGTTTCCAGCGTTGTTGAATCTAGAACTCAGTGTCCGGAGTTACATCCTTTCACCGAACAAAACGGATCTAGCACAGTATGAACGGACGATTAATCAGCTGGATCAAACGATCACGCGGCTGAACCGGCTAGATGCGAACCATCCCATCATGCGAAAACTCGTTCGGACGGAGGCAATTCCCCGTATCGAGACGGCGACGCAGTTTTACGACACGCAATTTGAACTCGTCAAGGACGGTGACAGAGCTTCAGCAGAGGCAAGACGATATCAAGGAATGCAGTTCATCGAAACGTTCCGACCGATTGATGCCCGTTTGCGAACAGACGTCAACCGAATCATTGCGGAAGCAACACAACGCTCCGAGCAAGCATCGAGTGCTGCGAAATGGGTTATCGTTGTCGTCGCGAGCATCGCTGTTCTTGTTTTGATTGCCTTCATCCAGACGTTTCGAATGGAACGCAGCAAACAAGTCTTGATTCATCGTTCCTTGCATGATGCATTGACTGGCATCCCGAATCGGCGAGCGTTCGATGAACGATTGGAGAAGCTTCTCGAAGAAGCCAAACAAGAGCAGACACCGCTCTCCTTAATACTGATTGATGTCGATGCCTTCAAGTCCTACAATGACACGTATGGTCACTTAAAAGGGGATGAATGTTTGAAGGAAGTGGCTCGCGTCTTAAAACGGCAGGCTCGGCATGGACAAGTCGCACGATACGGAGGAGAGGAGTTCACGGTTTTACTGACGCGTGGCATAGAAGAAACCCGTCATATCGCAGAACGGATTCGACAGGACATTCTTGATTTGAACATCACACACGAGCAGTACGAACCCCTTTGCCGGGTCAGCGTCAGTCTTGGCTTGACGTCACTTGTACCCGAAGAACAGACGACAGAGAAGGAAATCATCGACCAAGCCGATCAAGCACTGTATCGAGCGAAAGAGAACGGACGGAATCAGATTGGGGACTTGGCAGGGTGAATACGATAAAATCCCCCGCGTGAGTGTTTGCTTCTCACACGGGGGATTTTTCATTTCATTGTAAGATGACGCAATACGATCGATCGGAAATGAGAGGCGCCGATATGACATAAACCGTCCTGACAGGTTCACCACCGACACGCGCATTAAGTTGTGTGAGCTGGGAACGAATCTTACGGCTTAAGCCATATCGTAATTCAGTACTGAGCTCATCAACATCTTCCTGTACGTGCAAGAGAAGTTGGAACGGTTCAAGCGAAAAGATTGAAAAATCACAGGAAATCCGCGGATCCTCGAATTTTTCATTCAATTCCTTCTTAATGTAATAGGCTTCTTGTGCACTAATCAACTTTTCTCACCTCACTCTCCTGATAAATCAGCTCTTTCTCTACTATAGTCTATATTACCCATTTTTCTGGCAACTAATCGTCTGATTTTGAAAAAAAGTCAATCCGAATTTTGAAATCATCCAAAATCTATTTTCAAGAAATCCTCTTAAACTCCGCCAAAAAAACGCCAAGCTTCAATGAGCAGGGCGGAAGGAGAGAAAAATTCAAGATATCGAAGACTGGACATGGCATTTCTTTAAATATTGTTCCATAGCTTGGACGAAGAAGGTCAGTTGATGAGTGGAGATGACGGGTACCTTTCCGTACCGCACTTCAAAATAAAGCGGATCAACAGGTGACGGAAAAGCGATTCGCTCGAACCATTCCGTCACGGTCTCATGTGTCCTGCGCTGTAACGAAAGCGGAAGTTGCTCATTAAAACGAACGAGTTGTTTTCGAATCGAGTCAGCAGGTAGGTCTTTTGTCTCGTAAACGAAAATCGGAAAGCGTGGTGGAAGTACATGACCCGATGCATCTAGTCGCGGCCGACGCAACCACTGGAGATAGTGCCATAAAAACCAGCTACAAAACAGGAGAACGAGACATAAGATGAGAAGATAAGGAGGTGTCGTCACCGAAGAGTCAAAACCGGTCCGGAACCAAGGAGTAGGAGGATCGGCTTCACTAATCGTGACAGTACTTCCGTCTCCGCCGTATGAGGTTCCTTCCTCGACTGCACTAAACATCGATGCTTTCGGACCACAGCGATCAATGCAGTATGTATTTGTTGCTGGATCGATTCGTCCAAGTAGTGACGTGTAGAATGACGGGACGAATTGTTGGATGGCAAGCAGTAGAAGACAGACGATTGGAATAAGAAGCAACAGGCGAGTGCGGAGCGTTTGCACGATAGGGACACCTCCTTTGACGAGTACGTTTAACAGACGTTCGCTACACAGTATAGCAAAAGTGGAGATAGAATATTTTGATTTTTTCAAAAAATAGTCATTGATTTAGAAAGGAATGAATAGTATGGATTTACGATCGAGTTACCAAAAAACGACAAAACGATTGGATGGACACGGAAGTCGAACCATCGGAGTATTACAAGAAGCGTTGCAAACCGTTTCTGCCGATCAACCAAGCGATATGTATGGAAACGGCGAATTGATTAAAACGTTCGAACGTAAGATAGCAGACTTACTCGGGCACGACGATGCGATCTTTTTTCCGAGCGGTACGATGGCGCAACAAATTGCGTTACGGATCTGGTCTGATGAACGGAATAATCGTAAGGTTGCCTACCATCCCCTTTGTCACCTCGAGATTCATGAGCAGGATGGGTTGAAGGAATTACACGGGATTAAACCAGTACTAGTCGGAGAAGTCGATCGCTTAATGACGATAGACGACGTCAAAGCCTTGCCGGACGTCAGTTGCTTGTTACTTGAACTGCCACAACGCGAACTCGGCGGACTGCTTCCGTCGCGTGAGGAACTTGAAATCATTTGCGCATATGCACGGGAACAAGGAATTCGTCTGCACTTGGATGGGGCACGCCTACTTGAAATCTTACCGTACTATGAGGCATCGGCAAAAGAAATCGCAGAGTTATTTGACAGTGTCTATATCTCTTTTTATAAAGGTCTTGGCGGCGTCGCAGGAGCGATCTTAGCCGGACCGGAAGCATTTTGTAGCGAGGCTCGCATCTGGAAACGTCGCTATGGCGGTGATTTGATTAGTCTCTATCCGTATATTCTATCCGCGGATCATTATTATGAACAACGAAAAGACCGGATGGCGGAGTACTATGTAGTCGCAAAAGCACTAGCGAGCAGCTTGAATGCGATACCAGGCATCTCGACTCGTCCCCTTGAGCCGGTCTCAAACATGTTTCATCTTTACTTTGAGGCAGATAAAGCAGTCGTCGAGGAAAAATTGATTGAAATCCAGTCGCACGGAAAAATTGGTATCGCCGGCTATCTTGTCGAGAAAGAAAAAGGCTGCGCAACGGAAATCAATATCGGCGATAGTTTTCTTGCGTTGACGACTGACGAACGTGAAAGGGTCTTTCGTCAGTTGACGGAAGTGTTCTCAGAGGATTGAATGACATCAGGAGCGGGAATCGTAGGATGGAGGCGACGATAGGTGTCGACTTTTTCTGCGATCATTCGCTCCGTTTCTTGTAATGCTGCCAGTTGAGCTAAGACGTTTGCATGGTGTGCTTCAAGCAACGCAAGGCGTTCGCGGGTCGTATCCTGCTCGCCGTGAGCAAGAAACAGTGACACATACGTACGGATTTGCTCGATCGGCATATGCGTTTCACGTAAGCGGAGGACAAATCGAAGCCACGTCACGTCTTGGTCGTCATAACGTCGTTGGCCATTCTGGCGCTTCGGAAACAGTAATCCTTCTTTCTCATAATAGCGAATCGTATGGGCACTCGTCATCGTCAGTCGACTGATTTCAGAAATCGTATACATGAATCTCACCTTTCTGCTTGACTTAGAGTTCACTCTAAGGATTAGACTCTGACTATACCAAATCGAAAAGGGGATATGCTAGATGAAGTACACGGTCATTACAGGAGCAAGTTCAGGAATTGGGTATGAGACGGCAAAACTACTCGCAGGAAAAGGAAAGTCACTCGTCCTTGTCGCGCGCCGGACGTCAGAGCTCGAAAAACTTCGGGATGAAGTCAAACAGATTTCACCAGACAGTGATGTCATCCTCAAGTCGATCGACCTTTCTGATAACCAAAACGTTCATGATCTTTATGAAGGCTTAAAAGAACTTGAAATTGAAACATGGATCAATAATGCTGGGTTTGGTGATTTTGATCTCGTCCAGGACATCGATCTCGGGAAAATCGAAAAGATGCTCCGCTTGAACATCGAGGCACTGACGATTTTGTCGAGCTTGTTCGTCCGCGACCATCATGATGTCGAAGGAACGACGCTCGTCAATATCTCGTCAGCAGGCGGCTACCGGATCGTACCGAATGCCGTCACGTACTGCGCGACGAAGTTCTATGTCAGCGCCTATACGGAAGGACTCGCGCAAGAACTGCAAAAAGGCGGCGCAAAACTCCGGGCGAAAGTGCTCGCACCAGCTGCGACCGAGACAGAGTTCGCCGATCGTTCGCGCGGGGAAGTAGGGTTCGACTACAGCAAGAACGTTAAGAAATATCATACGGCGGCTGAAATGGCAGGCTTCCTGCATCAGTTAATCGAAAGTGACGCAATCGTCGGCATCGTTGACGGCGAAACGTATGAATTTGAATTGCGTGGTCCATTGTTCAATTACGCGGGATAAAAACTAAGTAAGGTCCCTTTTTCAATTGAGAAAGGGACCTTCTTTATGTAAGCATTATATATACGAATTTCATGAATGCATCAATAAAGACATCAATTACTTATTTTTTTAAGAGTTTCTTTGCTAACTTCCATACGACATAGACGACTGCGCCGATAATCAAAAGATTCATCAGAGCGCCGAAAATCATGAATTGTTCCACGATGTGACCACCTTTACATACGTTTTTTAGAGGCGAAAGCATGCTATTTACGTTTTCGTTTTGAGAACCTCAAGCTGATAAAGAATAACGCCATCAGAACTATTGCGATGTTCACGGCTAACGTTAATCGCTTATTATCAATCACTTGACCATTTAAGAAGTTCAAAGTAAGAACAATCAACATAGATAACAATAAAAAGTATTTTATGGATTTTTTTATCATAAAAAACTTCCTTTTTTTGTGTTTTTCTATTAGTTTATATATATCGACATTTTAAAAACAAGGAGAATGTCTAATACGAAGAATGACACAGAAACGATTCTCAGGAGTGATGAAATGAAACGAACCTTTATATCGATTACGTTATTGATGATTCTAGGAGTCGGCATTATCGGTGCTTCAGCCTATAAGTCGTTGTACTATGATGAAAAACAAGAGGTCACTCAGGCAATCAATCACTATCTGACGCAACAGAATTATATGACACACGTGAAGAATAAAGAAATTCGTTATGATACGAGCACAGGTGAATTCTTCGCACGCGTCGTGTTCGAAGATGAACCGAATAATGAATATGAGATTTATCAATCGGGATCGAGTCACATTGACGTCACGGGATATAAAGACGGCGTACAGATTACGAACAAACAAGAAGGACGGTATATTTCAAAGGATTGACAACACGTTAAATCCATTGAGGAAACGAGGTGATAGAATGAAAAACATGATCTTTTTAGGAAGCGTCGTTGCTCTACTAACGGTACTTTTTTCACTTCATTACGGAGTACACCTTATCGATGATACAACGCTTAAAATATCTCTGTTGATTTCGCTAATCGTTGTATTGATTACGCGGAAGAAATGGAAGATTGCGTTTACTACAGCGGAATGATTTTGAGAGTGTATGAAGGATTGGGAGAGATAAAGGATGAATGAGAATGAATTCTTTGACTGGAAAATCAGCTTGGATGATGAACTATATGCCGTCATTGATGAGAAGGCGAGAAAAATGGTAGTCATGGGAAACTTCATCGAACTAACTGCAGTCTTGTGATTGGATCAAAAAGGCACACTGCAATTAAAGCCGACGTGGGATTGTGTCATATCCATCGATGATGCTGCAAAACAGATTACGATCCGATCGGCAGAATCATTGAACATGAAAGAAGAATGTTAAGTTACCAAAAACGAGTCCATTCACGAAATTCGTGGAGAGGACTCGTTTTTGATTTGAAAAGACAAGTTACTTTAATTCATGTTGACCAGGGACAGTCACTTCAACATTATGCTGGTCGTATACGGTCGTCAGTACATGCCCCTCAATGATTTCATAGTAGTATGTATGATCCAGTTCATTCGTGTATGTGATTTTCATCTCATATCTTCCAGTTTTTGAATCATAGACCGTTTCTTTTTTAGAGATATCCTGATCGTATCCTGTTTCAGCCAACAAACGTTCAATCTTGATTTCCGTAATCACCTTAGATCCTAATCGATACGTTGGATAGGCGGCAATTAGCATGACGAGAACGACAAGGGTATAGACTAGTGGACGTACTTCTTTTTTCATGCGATCACTTCCCGTCAATTTGATGGTATAGGTATAAAAGTCGTTTGAAAAAGGTCGCTCGTCTGAGTCATTTAACGAAATCGAATTATTTGTATCAAACGAATCATGGTAGAAAGAAGAAGATACAAAGCGGACGCGGTTATTAATACCAAACAGATATATATCAGAAATGTGTTCAGATTAAAAAATTGTGAGTTTAGATAAATGGAGAATCCGACTAAAACATCATCGATGTAATCTAAAGCTAATCCGGCATCGATCATTTGTTGTCTTTTGAGATGCTGATATGTAACGAAGCTTTCCCGCTGATGAAAATAACCGATGTAGGTATAGGTAGCGGCTAAAATGATCGTAGTCATCAAAGAGAGGGGACGAGCATCAATCAAATAAAAAAGAACGATGATTCCTAATACGATAAGTGGAAGCAGGAAAACGATGATGTAAGCAAATAAAATTCCTGGATTGCCGTTTCCGCTGATCTGATGAGAACTTACTTCAAATCCATGTCCTGCCCAGAAGAAAAAAGCACAAATCGTTATTAACACTAACAAGACAATCTGTAACTGTTTCAAACGGTTCATTTGCTGACTCCCTCCATAAAAAAACGTCTATGTATAGTATTACATGTTTCTCTGATTTCATAGTGTGGGATTTCAGTGATAAGGGATATCGGAAATTTACTATTTAATCATTTGCAGGGCAGGAAAAGGTGAATGGAGGATTGTTGAAAGGAGAAATGAACTTGAAATCATTATTTAAAAAGTATATCGATCAACAGTATGCAAGACCAAAGGGTATCATCGGGACATCAATTGGAGAATTCATGGTCCGGCAACATCGGGAAGAAATGAAGTGGACCATCGAAATGCTCAATGTTCAAACAGGAGAAGCGTTTCTTGAACTCGGCATGGGGGCGGGACATGCCGTTGACTACCTCCTCTCGCGAACAGATGCGGCGCATGTTACGGGTCTTGATCTCTCGAAGGCAATGGTTCGTTCTGCTACGTTTCGTAATCGCCAAGCCATTCAAGCAAACCGAGCGACGATTCAGCAAGCCGATTTAAACCATTTAAGATTACTCCATGAAACGGTCGACGGCATATATAGCATTCATACGATCTATTTTTGGGAATCCGTCGATCAAACGCTCCAAGAAATGTATCGATCCTTACGACCAGGTGGACGATTCGTTTTGACATACTGTGATGGAAAAGCGGGAGAAGAATGGGAAGAACTTCAGGGGAAGATCAAGCGGGAATTCATTCCGCTTGCGAACGAAACAGGATTCGAATCAGTCATTTTGAAACGTGGACCAGTCATTCGTTCGTTTCATACGGTAGCGCTTGTGGGATATAAAGGATGAGCCCGTTGACCAAAGAACAGTGGCACGTTATAATTCAAATAGACGTTTGAATGAAAGGTAAAAGGGGGCAATGTCATGGCACATGATCATCATCATCACCATCATACGGATAATAAAAAGGTACTCGGCTTGTCGTTCCTGATCATTACTGTGTTCATGATCGTCGAGGTCATCGGCGGAATTTGGACGAACAGTTTGGCATTATTATCAGACGCCGGGCACATGTTAAGTGATTCGATTTCACTTGCGATTGCCCTGTTAGCCTTCCAGTTCTCGAGTCAAGCACCGGATGCGAACAAGACGTTCGGTTCAAAACGCTTTGAAATCTTAGCCGCAATCCTAAATGGCGTGACGCTGATAGTCATCGCTCTCTATATTTTCATTGAAGCCATTCAACGCTTCATCGATCCACCCGCTGTCGCAACGACGGGGATGCTGATCATTAGTGTCCTCGGGTTGCTCGTCAACATTTTAGTTGCCTGGATCATGACACGCGGCGGTGGGCACGAACATAACCTCAACATGCGCGGTGCGTATCTGCACGTCTTAAGCGACATGCTCGGATCGGTCGGTGCGATTGTAGCCGCCTTGCTGATCCTGTTCTTCGGTTGGGGATGGGCGGATCCACTTGCGAGTATCATCGTAGCGATCCTCGTCTTACGGAGCGGTTATTACGTGACGAAGGCGTCCGTTCACGTCTTGATGGAAGGAACGCCGAGTGATGTCGACATTGATGAGGTCGTTTCGACGATTCAGACGAACGAAGCCGTTCTTGGACTACATGATCTACACATCTGGTCGATCACGAGTGGGTATAACGCGTTATCGTGTCACGTCGTCGTCAAGGAGAACATGACCGTTCGGGAGTCGGAGTCGATTCGCGAACAGATTGATCACGACTTAAAACATGTCGGTATTAACCACGCGACCATCCAGGTCGAGACGGATCAACATGCACATGGCAATACGTTGTATTGTGACGGCAAACACGAATCGCATACGCATTAAAAAACGAGCACACGTCCAAAGTCGGACATGTGCTCGTTTGCTTATGCTCAAATGATCGGCACCGTTGGTAGAAACAGCGTCGCGAACAGACTGATACTCAAGAACATCGAGTATCCGAAAAAGGTCGTTTTGGCATTTCCAGCAGCTCGGTTACCTAAGTACATGAAAAAGACGATGGATAAGAACGTCAAACCCGTCAATACGGACGAGTGGTGTTGATCCGGCGAAGGAGCAAGCGACTGGACAAGATGCGCGAGACCAAGCGGCAGGACAATCAAAAGAAAGTAGTAACCTAGACGTGCCTCAGACGGGACGTCGACCTGTTCCTGTTCGGTTTCATAGTCATAACGCGTTTGCGTTTTCATGGATCTTCACCTCCCTATGCGTTTTAGTATAGCGAATGAACATGTCGGCTCTGTTACAGATGGGTAAGAATGCCTTAACAGACGATGACGATGTGATGACGAAAAAAGAATGGGCAGCAATTGAGAAAAATTGTAAGATGAACAAGAAGTCGTTTTAGGAAAGGAATAAAGCATCATGTCACGTGCGTTTCGTTTTATGTATGTCTCCGATTTGTTATCGACTGTCGGGACGAGTTTTGTTTATATTGCGATTTACTGGTTGAGCGCGGAACAGATTAGTGCTTCCGGTGTCGCCTTGCTTGCAACAGGTGTGTTTTTGATTCGTTTTCTCGTTTCAACGTTCGTTGGACCGTGGATTGACCGTTTCGTCAGCGCATCGTTGTATCAAACGACCTTACTCATTCGCTTGCTAGCGCTTGGTATTACGTTAGTGGGAATCGGTCTGACAGACGTCGTCTTACCGTGGTTACTCGGCTTGCTCGTCGTTCAGACGATCCTGCAAATCGTTGGTGGAAATGCTGTCTTCACGTGGGTCGTTGATCTAGTCGAAGATGACCAATTGCCGCAAGCGAATGCCTATCTCGCAACAATCGAACGGATCGGGACGTTAAGCGGATTCTTACTTGGTGGGATGATGGTTGCCCACTTCTCGATTGCGAGTATCTTGTGGCTCGATCTGGGACTGCATCTCGTTGCCTGGTTGCTCGTCCGACACATGACGGGACAGGTCGCAGAAGGAGCGCGTGTCGGATCGTACCGCGAAGCGTTACTCGAAGGGATTCATTACGTCGCGCGTGACGGTCGCTTAAAATGGATCCTTGGTTGTGCGATCCTTGCGAACTGGATGATCACACCGATGAATACCTTACTTGCGCCATATGCCAAGAACGTCTTATCGGGGAATGCCCAAACCTTTTCCGCACTTGAGCTAGCGACGGTGATCGGGGGGATCACGATGTCGCTCCTTTACGGGAAGTGGGTCGTCTCGATCAGACAGGATAAGCTGTTTCGGATCGCAGTCGTGCTGCAAGGACTCGCGATTGCAATCGTTGCTTATATATCGTCCGTGCCCCTTGCGATTGGCGGATTCGTTTTACTCGGCATGGCGCTGACATTGTTCGGGATTCCGTTTGCGACATTGTTACAACGCTCGACGCCTGCGCACTTGCTCGGACGGGTTCAAACGGCGATGGTCGCAGCATCAACGGCGTGTTCTGCACTCTGTTACGGATTATCATCGTACTTGACGTCGCTCTTTAGCGTCTCGTTTGTTTTCCTACTGTTTTCCTTAAGTGGTCTCGTGTTGACAGCTATCTGGTTACTCATTCATCGTAACGTTTCCTTTACCGAGGCACGACAGGATAAGGTCGGATGAAATATCCGCCTTGAGGTGGAGGTAAGCGGTTTCGCGCTTATGTACACTAGAGATAGAAATGAACGATGAGGAGTGGAGTCGATGGAGAGTTTATGGATCACGGCATTATTGTTTTTGATTCCGATCAGTGGGATGACGGTCTTCTTGAATGTACTGTGGCGCCGAATGGCAACGGAAGGTGTTTCGGAGTAATCATGAACTAAACAGTGCGCCTGCTTACCGAGATTAGATCGGATAGCAGGCGCTTTTTTCATTTGAGTCATGACTGGTCGTAGAAGAATAACCTCAGATTCGTTAATTCAGCGATTCGCGTGTAAACTGAAGTAGCAAGTGGTTTTATGATTTTTTCGATCGAAACTAAGGGGGATGAATCACAATGAAAGCAATCATTACAGGCATGAACGGAACGGTGGCACCCGTCGTTGCGGACGTCTTAGCAAAGCACGATATCGAGACAGTCGCGTGGGATCGGACGAAAGTCTCAACGACTGACGAGTCTCAGATGCGGACGTTTTTAGAAACGGAACGACCGGATTATTTCCTACATATTGGGATGGGGTCCGTCAGTTGGACGGATGCGCTCGTCCGTTTGTGCCAGGAATATCAGATTCCGTTCTTTTTCACGAGTACAGTATCTGTTTTTTCGGACGACGTACCAGCACCGATTGAAAAGGACGCTGTACCGGATGCGACCGATGAGTATGGTGCCTATAAGATTGCTTGCGAGCAAGCGATTCAAGCAATTGATCCTCAAGCAAAAATCGTCCGAATCGGCTGGCAGATCGGGACGGAGGCAGGTTCGAACAACATGGTCGACTTCTTCACGAACGAGATGAAGCAACACGGCGTCATTCAAGCAAGTCGAAACTGGTATCCGTCGAGTTCGTTGCTTGAAGATACAGCAGAAGCGCTCGTTACGATTTTACTTGAACGCGAAGCGGGGCTCTATCAGTTGAACGGAAACGATCGTTATTCGATGTACGATTTAGCGCATGCCTTAAATACACTCCACGCGAAAAACTGGACGATTGAACCAGTCGATGAACCGCGCCGGGATAACCGGATGGCGACAGATGTCGTTTTGGTCCGTCCGTTGTCAGAACGATTGCCACTCTAATCAAACATCCCGCTCTCCTTGACGTGTATCAAAGCGAGCGGGATGTTTTTTACTGCGTGACTGGCGTTTCCGCGGCAAAAGCGAGTGCCGGTCCAAAGATTTCGTAATGCAGTTTGTCCGAAGACGCCGTGAAGTGTTTAATGACGTATTGAATCATTGCTTCCGGACCACAGACGTATGTCGAATCCGTGATGCTTGCGATGACGTCTTTCGGCAGACGACCCGCTTGATCCGTCGCCTGGTGCTCTGCGTAACGAATGACGCGAGCGCCACGCTGCTCAAGCAGGGCGAGTTGTTCGTTAAACGGACGATTGCGTTCATCTTGGACGGCGTGATGTAATGTCACGTCTCGTCCAGCAGCTAACGCTTCGTCTGCCATTGCAAGCATCGGTGTGATACCGATTCCACCAGCAATCAGAACGACGGGTTCACCTGATGCATCAAGCGTGAAGGCCCCAGCTGGCGCACTGATTAACACCGTATCACCGATTCGAGCTGCATGTAAGTAGTTCGAGACGATGCCTTCTCGTTTGACACCAATCGTATAAGTCGTCGTGTTTGATGCCGTTGTCAGACTGTATTGACGATTGTGCCATAAGCCGTCGCTATCTTGAATCCGTATCGTGATGTATTGCCCTGCTCGATAATCAGGGAGCGGACTGTCCGTTTTGAAAGTCAGCGAGCGGATGCCGTCTGCTTGTTCCTGGATATCCGAAATCTTGACGGACTGATAACCGTAAAAGTCTTTCGCCTGTTCGTCCTGCGTGTATAGTTCGGCTTCGAGTGTGATGAACAAATCGGCAATCTCCCCGTATGCTTCACCCCACGCTTGCAGGATTGCAGGCGTTGCGGCTTCCCCTAAGACGTCTTGCATCGCTCCGAGTAATTCTTGACCGACGAGTGGATACATCTCCGGCTTGATTTGAAGACTCCGGTGTTTATGCAGCACTGGTAATAAGACTGGTTTTAACGTCTCGAGTCGATCGATGTGAGCAGCAGCGGCATAAACGGCTGTAGCGAGTGCTTGCGATTGTCGGTCACTCCGTTGATTCGATTGATTGAAGACATGTTTGAGTTCTGGATGAGCTTGAAATAAACGTTGATAAAAGACTTTCGTAATTGCGGCGCCATGCGATGCAAGGACCGGGACGGTTGATTGAACAATTTGAATGGTAGAGGTTGATAACATAAGACCACTTCCTTTTCACTAAGTAATGAATACAGTCTTAGTATTTCGCAGCCTCGTCATTAATACAACATTTAAAATACTAGATTAAAGAATTTCGTGCGTTTTGTCACAAGCAAGTCAAAATATCGACAAGGATTCGTCACGATTGATTAGATATCCAGAGCTTTGAGAAATCAAAATAACCGAACGAGTCGATCGTAATATTTTGCAGCTCGATCGGATACGGAATTAGTCGTGTATCGTGATAGAACGGGATGAAATACGATTCGTTAATCAAGTAGCGTTCGATTGCTTGATGAATCGGAAGCCAGTCTTCGAACGGTGTTGCATCGTATTGTTCAATCCATGTCAGCATCTCGGGCATCTGCTGAAATAGCCGGATCGGTGGTGAAAAAGTATTCGTCATGAACTGATAGAAGGCGTACTGGACATTCCGCTCGAACACTTCGGCATGAATGGCGAGATCGATCGTATCGTAGACATGAAAATCCGTAATACTCTCTTCGAATCCGACTTCGACGAACTCATACGGAATCCCGTCCTGATCAAATCGCTGACAGAGCCAACGTGTTACTTTGTCCGTAAAATCAGTCAACTTGATCCGGATCGGTTGCGTGAACAAAACAGCAGGACCGTCCGGGACGGTATACGATGGACTATAGGACTCAAGAAAACCAGAGTCGTTCGGTTGTGTCCGCTCATGGAAGTCATGAATGCCATCACGGACTTCCGTGATGAGCCGGTGGATATAATGTCGCGCTGCTTTTGATTCAAACGGACCACCGGCGCGTGGATGGAGAAAGACGAGACCAAATCCGGACTGCGTCGCGATCGTATCAATCGGACTGGAGTCAGATGCTGATGTCCGGTAGACCGGATCGTATTGCTCCGGCATCTGGATGAACTCAATTCGGTCGAGCAGGGCGCGGATGCCAAAGTAATTCGGAAATGCCGTCAGAACGGTTTTCTTATCGTCATGTTGCGTCAGTTGAAATGGTCCCGTTCCAACGCCATCTTTGATGATGCTCGTATGTATCGAGGCGAGCTGTGGCAAAATCGAACTCCTGCGCTGATCGAGTGTGAGATCGACCCGGTACGGACCGTTTGAGACGATATGTTTGACGTGCCGATAAGAAGAGGCATAAGCCGGATAGTTGATCAGAGCACGGAGACTCTTCGTCACTTCCTTACTCGTCAGGAGGGAACCGTCATGAAAGCGGACGTCCTTACGTAAGAAGAGACTGAGCATCGAACCATTCCAGGTATAGTGATGTGCCAGTTCACCTTGGATGTTGCCGTCGACGTCAATCGTAAACAAACGGTTGAAGACGTTTTGGACGAGGTGAGCACTATGAATGTCCGCTGCTTCTAACGGGTGTGTCGTCAAGAAGTTGCGTTTTCGAGGAATCAGCAAGGCGTCCGATGTCGTCTGTGTATAGCCGAATTTTCGTTCGAGTTGGCGCATGAAGCGACCGGCTTGCGCCGGCGACCAGTCCCACGTCAATTCCTCCGTCACTGATTCGATTGAATCACTGTCGATCCGCTCGAGCATCCGTTTCGCATACTCCCGTTCAACGTGGCGCAACCAGACGAGTTCACTTAAGTTGCCTCGTCCGCGACCACTCGTGTAATTCATCCAGCCATCTTCCTGCCATTTATTGAGATATCGTTTCGTTTGTTTAGGACTGAGATGGATGGCGTCGGCAAGCGTCGCAATCGAGTAGTGTCCATTTCGGCAAGTCTTCCATAACATAAAAATATAAGCATCCATCGTCCTTCTCCTCCTTAAAAGGGGACATCTTTTTTAAATGACGTCCATTTTTCCTGTGTCTTGTCTTGTTTATGATACAGGTAGAGAATGGAAGGTAACAATATGAAATGGAAAGAAATACCGAAGCCAATTAAAGTACGTCTCATCACATCGTTTTTCAACCGCGCTGTCTCGTTTTCGATCATGCCGTTCATGGCTCTCTTGTTCGTCCAGGCATTCAACGAAGTCATCGCCGGTGCGTTTTTGATTGCGATGGTCTTCGTCAGCTTCATCACCAATCTGCTCGGTGGATATCTTGCCGACCGCTTCTCTCGTAAACGCCTACTCGTCACGACTTCTGCGCTCACGGCGTTGACGTTCATCACGATGACGATTTCATTGACATACGACTGGATGCTGCTGTTCATGGTCATCTACGCTGTCTTCTCGGTGACGAGTAATCTTGGTCGACCGGCAATGGGGGCGATCATCATCGATGCAACGACGAAGGAAAATCGCCAAGCGGTTTATGCGCTTGACTACTGGCTGATCAATCTCTCGATCGCCATCGGAACGGCGCTCGGAGGCTGGCTCTACGTCAGTAACCAACTGCTGTTGTTTTGGATCTTGAGCTTTACGTCGTCCGTTTTACCGGTCGCGTACTACCTGTTTCTCGACGATACGCCACGGACGTGGCAGCGCCAAAAACTACGTGGTGTCATCACGGATATCTTTACAAGCTATCAACTCGCTTGGCGGGACCGTCCGTTCGTCAAGGTCGTTTTCGGTTCGATGTGTATCTTAGCGGCTGAGTTTTCGATGGGCAGTTATGTCGCCGTCCGCCTCGCTGATTCGTTCGAACCACTATCATTTGCCGGGTGGTCGATCAACGGGGTCCGGATGATGAGTATCATCAATATCGAAAATACGTTGCTCGTCGTCACGTTGACGTTCATCGTCCAGCGACTTGCGAAGCGTCTGTCGCCGCGCCGGACACTCGCTGCGAGTCTCATGCTGTACACGATCGGTTACGTTGTCGTGACGAGTGCCAATAGCATGACGGCACTGATGGTCTTCATCTTCATCGCAACGATTGGCGAGTTGCTCTACTCCCCGGTCTTGAACACACAAAAAGCAAATATGATGCCAGCCGATCAACGTGGGGCGTACTCAGCGTTCGCGGGAACGTCGTTTGCTGGAGCCGATTTACTTTCTCGATCGACGATTCTCGTCGGGACCTTCTTGATCCCGTCGATGATGAGTGTATACCTCGGATTGATCCTCTTGACCGGATTTGGATTAGTCTATACGAGTCTGTTCGTGAAGGAATCTGTCGAACGAGAGCGAAACGTATCTTAATAAGGGGGAATACAGATGAACTTACCAAATACTATCGAAACACCACGGCACTTGTTACGCCGTTGGCAAGAAAATGATGCAGCCGCATTGTATGCTTACGCGAAGGATCCGAATGTTGGACCGAAAGCAGGTTGGGCGCCGCACGCGTCACTTGACGAAAGCCAAGAAGTGATCGGCATTTTCCAAGCGTCACCTGGCGAGTATGCCGTGACCGATAAGGAGACGGGAGAAGTCATCGGGAGCTTCGGATTTCACTTTAATCGTCGGCCGGACGATTCGATCACCCATGACCGTCAAGTCGAGATTGGATATGTCCTCGCACCTGATTACTGGGGAGAAGGACGGATGCCGGAAATCGTTGAAGCGATGCTTGATTTCATCTTCCGGGAACTGCCGATCGATGTCGTTTGGTGTGGCCATTTTGATTTTAATGACCAATCACGCCGTGTTGTTGAGAAACTCGGGTTTACGCCTGTTCTTGACCGACCATTCGTCTTGGAACGAATCGACGGACGGACCGTGACGAGCCATGTCTACAACTGGACGCGAGAGCGGTATGAGGCAAAGCGCGAAATAAAGAACACGTAATTGAAACCAACACAAGTAATCAGCGAACTTCTCCTAATCTGAGAATCTCGCTTTTTATTTGATTTGATGTGTAAAAAAAACTTTACTTTAAGTCAAAAAAACTTTACTGTTTATTTATGGTAATAAATAAAGGACTGATGAAAGGAGAGATGGTTTGGGCATCAAAAGTGATGGATTCATTAAGAATCGATTAGCGATCTTAAGAGCTGAAAAAGGATGGTCGCAAAAAGAATTGGCAGAGAAGGTCGGGGTCAGTAGACAAACCATTATTTCTTTAGAAGGAAGTCGCTACAGCCCTTCGTTGATTCTAGCGTTTGAAATTGCTTATTTATTTAATAAGGACATTAACGAAGTATTTCAATATGAGCGAGAAAGCGAGGGAAAAGGATGATTTTAAACATAATAGTAATACCGATTTTTCTATTGAGCTTATTCGTATCGCTACCGTTTATTTTCGGTGAGGAAGGAAGAGATGAGCGGGGAAGGCGAATTGTTTCAAGCGCATATACGTATACTTTTCCGATTTTTCCAATTGGTTGGTTACTGTTAGAAACCTACCATCGTAATTACGCTAACCTGACATTTGTCGATTATCGAAATATATTAGGATTACTTATTCCTCTAACATTCATTGTTTTAGGTGGTGTGATTTTTACATTAAAAAGACGAGTGTAAATCTTTAATCTACCCAAATAACTCAAGATGTGAAAGGTGTGAAAAGTTATAAGACAAAGCAGCGACGTTTTCAAGGTAGGAGAACGTCGCTGCTTTGTCTAATTTTCTACTTTACGATTGAATGATTAATCTACCTTACTGTTTTTGGATGAACGGATAAAAGTAACTGCAATCGTAATCGAGGTCAAAACATAACTCACGAGGACGGCGGTAATCTCTGACAAATTAAATACAAACAAAAGCAGCAGTTGGGGCACGAAAAAGACGAACACTGCAATCGGTAAAATCCATGTCTTCGTTTTCCATGCCGTGACGAGAATCCAGGCAATTAGAAGGGCACCAATTAACCAACCAACGCTCGGAGATAACGTGATTTTGGGCGAATCAATGAGTCCGTTGACGATCAATAGTCCGACGATCAGGAGAAGATGAACACTCCCATGAATACCATAACGCAGGAGGCGTGGTCGAGCAGTATCGCGTAAGGCGTCTTTGCGGAACAACAATGCCAGGGTCGTCAAATAAACAGCGTTTATCAGTAGGAAGCCACCGACGAGCAGGATACTGTAAGTCGTCGTGCCATTCAAGAGATTTTGTAAGTATAGAAAGCTGGACGCACCAAGATACACTTGCATGATCGTCCAAAAGGCTTGTTTTGAATCAAATGCCATCTCGTGTGAGATCGACTGGATATAGGCACCCGGACTGTCACCTGTGATCGCGCGAACCGATTTGCCCTCCGCTTCCGCTTCAATCAGATGGTCTTCGAGTTCAAGGACGATCTCGTTCGTCGCTTGTTCATTTTTTCCCGAAGCAAGCAGGTAGACCTTCAAGTCTTCCAAAAATCGGGTTGATTCCGTTGATAGGGTCATCTCAATCATCCTCCTTTAAAATACTTTCAACACTTGTCGAAAGGTGTTGCCATCTTTCCTTGAAGGCGGTGAGTTCTTCTGCACCGCTCGTCGTGATCGAATAATACTTCCGTTTTGGACCGGACGGAGAGACGCGTGAAGTCGCTTCGATCCAGCCCAGTTTTTGCATCCGGATCAATAAGGGATAGATTGTTCCTTCGCTGATGTCAGCGAAACCGTATGCTTTGAGTTTCGTCGCCAGTTCATAACCATAAATCTCTTCTTCCGCGATCAGTGCAAGTAAACAACCGTCGAGAATCCCCTTTAACATTTGCGTCGATGACATCCGCATCATCCTTTCGCTACTTGGTATTACAAGGTAATGATATACCAAGCTATTTTGTATTGCAAGGTAGCTAAAGAAAAAAGATTCATTTTCCTGAAAAAAAAGTAAACAAATCATAAAGTAGATACGTCGCTTGTTTAGAAAAGGGAGGTATTGATCGTGGATAAACGAAATACCGTCGTCTCGGCAACCGTCGTCTTCATCATCATGGGTATCGTCATGGCTGTCTCTGCGTTTGGTTTCGGCATTCGTTACGGTGAACCGGAGTTGTTACGTATCGCGATCTTCGATGAAATCGTAACAGCGATTTTTCTCGTCTGGTACATTCGTCGTCATGCCACGTTTGCTGCCGTCGGGTTTTCGAAATTGCAGTCGCGGGGTCTAATCTGGTACATTCCGTTACTGCTGATCGTTCTCGTTCAAGTGGGATTGATCGTCAATGCGTTGTTCACGTCCTCGATATCATCATCGGCACTCCAACTTGTCGGAATCGTCTCCCTGACGACCTTATTCGTCGGTTTCAATGAGGAAGTCTTGTTTCGGGGCATCATCTTACGCTATCTTAAACCGAACGAACATCCGTATCGTGCCGTCCTTATCAGTGCGCTTCTGTTCTCATCTTTCCACTTGCTTAATTTAATCGCCTTGATTCCACCGACATCGATGTTGTTCCAACTTGCGAACACATTCGTCTTTGGTGTGTTCTTAGCGATCATCGCTGCGGATGTCGTGAATGTTAATTTAGGAATTACGGTTCTTTTGGCGCAAGTCTATCTTCTCGTTGCGATCGTTATTCAATTAATCTTGTTGAAACGACATGATCTCAGCCATCTGAATGGACCGATGAATCCACGTAACGTTCGAATGGTTGACTCTCCGTTTTTTGACGGGGAGTTTTTATTTGGAATAAAGGTAGTATCAATGATTAATATGTAATATATTACTTATATGAAACCTAAAGATGATTTAGCCATTACACGGCTTCCTCTCAGTGAGGAAGTGTATCGACGTTTACAGCATCACATCATCACCTTACGCCTCGCCCCAGGTGAGAAGGTGAACGATCAAGCGCTCGCGGAAATGTTCGGAGTCAGCCGAACACCGGTCCGAGAAGCCTTGAAACGACTCGAAGAGGAAGGATTGATTTTTGCGAAACGGGGCTCGCGGACGATCGTGACGGAGCTTGATGCTGAACAAGCACAGCAAACCTATCCGATCATCGCGACGCTGCACGGACTAGCAGCACGGCTAGCGGGACCGCAATTGACGGAAGACGACTTGATAGTACTTCAGACGATCCATCAACAGTTCACGACGGCGATTGATCAGCAGGAGACGGAGACGGCGCTGTCGCTAGACGATGCCTTTCACGATGTTTTTGTGCAACGCAGTCAGAACGCTCAGCTACGAGAAACGATTCGCCGATTGACACCGCTGATCCGCCGGCTCGAATACGCCCAGTTCGATCGACTCGGACGCCGATCGATTGCCGATCATGCCGCGATTTTAGTTGCGTGTGAACAACGGGATGTTGAACAGCTCGTTCAGGCGACTGAACACAACTGGAACGGGCTCGGTCGTCTACTTGTTTCGACCCTAAAGGAGGAGCGCTAATGCGACCGATCATTTACGGAATCTTAGCGGCGATGTTTTTTGCCGTCACCTTCATCCTGAATCAATCGATGCAAGGAGCAGGGGGGCACTGGATCTACAGTGCGTCGCTTCGCTTCTTCTTGATGTTGCCGTTCTTCGTCGTCATCGTCTTGATGCGTCGAGGTATCGGACGTGTCATACAAGCCCTGCGAACAGATATCGGCTTTTGGTTACTGTACGGAACGATCGGTTTTGGGCTGTTTTACGGTAGTATCTGTCTCGCTGCCGATCATGCGCCGGGCTGGCTGATTGCCGGAACGTGGCAATTGACGATTTTAGCCGGACCGCTGCTTGCGCCCTTGTTCAAACAACGGATTCCGTGGTCAGCTCTCAAGTATTCCGTCTTGATCGTCCTTGGGGTCGTCGTCATGCAAGTATCCGTCGCAGGAAGTCTATCGCTACAATCCTTACTGTTCGGTGCCTTACCGGTGCTCGTCGCTGCGATTGCCTATCCGCTTGGTAACCGGAAGATGATGGAACGGTATGGGGATGAGCTCGATGTCTTTGAACGGATCCTTGGAATGACAATCGCCAGTCTACCGTTTTGGATCGTGCTCTCCGTAATTGCTTACATACAAGTCGGATTACCAAGTGTCAGTCAAGTGACCCAGTCCGGCTTCGTCGCCTTATTCTCAGGCGTCATCGCGACATCGCTCTTTTTCTATGCGACGTCACTCGTCCGGACGGAACCGGTCCGGTTAGCCGCGATCGAGGCGACCCAGTCGTTTGAGATCGTCTTCACCGTTCTCGGAGAGATTTTGTTTCTCCATGCGGCACTACCGACGGGACTCGCGACATTCGGGATCATCCTCGTCATGCTCGGGATGACGTTGCATAGCCTGAATCAGGCGGAGCGGACGGTCGTCCGTCCTGCGAAACGAAAAATCAATTGAGAAAGTAGGTTGTCAGATGGTTTTAACAGGTACACTCGTCAATACCGTCCTGATCATCATCGGGACGTTGCTCGGATTGATGTTCCACCGGATTCCGGAACGGATGAAGGAGACGGTCTTGCAAGCGATTGGTCTAGCCGTCGTCGTGCTCGGGATCCAGATGGGGATGAAAAGCACGAACTTTTTGATCGTCATCGGTAGTCTCGTTCTCGGAGGTGCGATCGGAGAATGGTTCCGCCTTGATGAGAAGCTCGACCGGATGGGGGCGTGGCTCGAACGTAAGATCAGTCGCGGTCGTCCATCGAATATCGCCGAAGGCTTCGTCACCGCGACGTTGATTTTCGTCATCGGGGCGATGGGTGTCCTCGGTGCGCTCGACGGTGGACTGCGTCAGGATCATGACGTCCTCTATACGAAGGGGTTGATTGACGGCTTCACGGCCCTCGTCCTCAGTTCAACGCTCGGGATCGGCGTCATATTCTCAGCGATTCCCGTCTTCCTCTATCAAGGGGCGATTGCACTGAGTGCTGTTGCGATCACGAAGTTCATTCCCGACGCCGCGCTGCAAGAATTCATCTTGGAAATGACGGCGACCGGTGGGGTGATGATTGCAGCGATCGGACTCAATCTAGCCGGAATCACGAAGATTCGTGTCGCGAACTTGTTACCGGGCATCGTCATCGTCGCTGTCATCGTGACGGGCTTACATCTATTCTAACGAAACATCCCCGCCTGTCCGAAAGGACGAGCGGGGATGTTGTGTTATGTCTCAATCAATTCATGTGTCTCGTATGCCGTGATCGTATGTCCATCGTAATGGAAGTCATGCAGTAATGGGTGCTCGGTCGACAGAGCAATCGGTAGGTAGTGCCGGAGGTTGCTGATGATACCCATGTTATCGTCGCTTAAAATCCAGTCGAGTGCTTTCCAATCGAGGATTCCTTCAACTGTCATGACCGGTGTCGGAAACGGGCGATCTTCTAAATCAGCCAGGTAGAGGTACATGCCAGATGTCTCTTCCCCATGTAAGCGAACGATACCTTTTGATGTCACTGAGGTGAGCGTGATGCCCGTCTCTTCAAACGTCTCGCGGATGACGGCGGCTTCCGGTGTCTCGCCCGGTTCGATTTTACCACCGACACCATTCCACATGCCCATCGCCGGACGTTTTTGCCGATTGACGAGTAAAAAATGGTCTGCGTGGCGGATTAAACAAAGTGTATAACGATCCATGATTTACGACTCCCGTCCTAAAAAGTGTGTGTTGTACAGCATCTCGAATTGGGCGGGACCTGCGACCGGTAACTCGGTCGTCGTCGTTTCTTCAATCCGTAACGTCCGCTCAGTCAACGTCTTTTGTCCGGTTGGCGTCCGCATCGCGACGAGGCGACCTTTATTGAACGGCGAATCGTCGCTCTGCTGGATGATCTGTTCCATCTTCGATAAGTCATCTGTTGTAATGGATGTCTCGCGGTCGAACCGGTATCCAGTCACAAACTCCGCTTGTCCCGTTCGCTTCATCTCAAGTGTGTCATTATTGATGATCCGGTAACTGCCGCTCGCGGAATGAACGGTTTCCCCACTCAACGGAACCGGAACGAGCGGTAAGTTGACACCGAAGCCGGTATCGAGCAAGTGTGTTTCATTCCAAAGGATCGCGACATGGGTTGGTCCGGTCGCTGACCAGGCGTCCGACTTCGTATCGTAGACAGTCGCTTGCACGAGTCGAACGGGACGTTTCAGTTCCTGCAGGACCCGGTGCAGCAGTCCGTTTAAGTCATAACAGACACCACCGCGTCGCTCTGTCAGAAATGTCTCGATGAAGCGCTCGTCGCTAAACGGACGGATGCGCTTCTCAAGGACGGTCGTATTCTCGAACGGTAACTGGTAGGCGAAGGCTTCGAGTAAGTCAGGTAGTTGATCAAACGTGATTGCATCGAGCGGAAACTCAATCCGCTGTCCTAAGTCTCTCATCCAATCCATCTCTGATTCCTCCTTTGTTCACTACCTGATTATCCCATATTCCTTCAGAAAATGTGGCTTTCAGTCTATATTATCTGAAAATAAGGATTTCCCTTTTGTTCGATGGGAATCTTTGATATGCTGAGACAGGATTAATTAAGAATGATTCTCAATGTCGAATCACGAATTAAAGGAGGTCTCACCATGAGACGGAAAACTTGGATGACAGCGTTGACGCTCCTCGTGTTGAGCAGTTTGATGCTTGCAGCTTGTTCAGGTCAAGCAGAGCAATCGAACGAAAAGACGCGGACGATCACGCACGAAGCAGGAAAAACGAAAGTACCGGAAAAGCCGAAGAAGGTCGTCGCGCTCGAATTCTCGTTCGTTGATGCGTTAGATGAACTCGGTATCACACCGGTCGGGATTGCACAAGAAAACAAGACGGATGTCTCTGGATTACTCGGAAAAGACATCGAGTTCACGGAAGTCGGTACACGCCAACAACCGAATCTTGAAGTGATCAGTTCCTTGCAACCGGATTTGATCATCGGCGACTTCAACCGTCATAAAGGAATTTATAAGCAATTACAAGAAATCGCACCGACGATCATCTTGAAGAGTCGCAATGCGACGTATGAAGAGAACATCGATTCGTTCAAGACGATTGCGGAAGCGGTCGGCAAAACGAAACAGATGAACGATCGCCTTGCCCTGCATGAAGAGCGTTTGCAGGCAGCGAAGAAGAAGGTTGATCCAAACGACGACCGGAAAGTCATGGTCGGTGTCTTCCGCGCCGATTCACTGACAGCGCACGGTGAGACGTCGTTTGACGGTGAGTTGCTCGAGAAGATCGGTATCGAGAATGCCGTTACGAAAACAGCGGAACCGACCGTGACGATCACGTTAGAGCAGATGGTCAAGTGGGATCCGGACGTCATCTTTATGGCGGAAGCCGATCCGAAGTTACTGAAAGAGTGGAAAAACAATCCGCTCTGGAATCAGATCACAGCGGTCAAAAACGGAGAAGTCTATGAAGTCAATCGTGACCTCTGGACACGTTACCGTGGTCTGGACGCTGCTGAACAAATCGTTGACGAAGCAATTCAATTGCTCAAACAGAAATAACGAACGACAAAAAGCCGGAGCAATCTGGCTTTTCGTCTTGATGAAAGGGGAAACATCCGGTGCAGCGGAAACGTCTGATTTTCGTACTTATCTTACTCAGTGGCTTGGCCGTTTATAGTAGCTTGTTCTTTGGTATCACACAGATGAATCCGGTCCATTTAGTGCAGGAGTGGATCAGTGGCACGACCTCTAAAGCGGGACTCGTCCTGACGAATCTGCGCTTGCCGCGTCTCTTACTCGGATTGTTGCTCGGAGCAAACCTTGCCGTCGCTGGAGCGATCATGCAAGCTGTGACACGGAATCCGCTCGCTTCACCACAAGTCTTTGGGGTCAATGCGGGTGCGTCGTTTCTCGTCGTCTTAAGCCTGCTCATCTTTCCGTCACTCGGGACGGCGAACTTGCTTTACTTCGCTTTTGCTGGTGCCTTACTAGGTGGCGTGCTCGTCTTTTCATTCGCTTCGATTCGCGGCATGACGGCGTTAAAACTTGCCCTCGTTGGGATGGCGATCCATCTCTTGTTGACGTCGTTAACGAAAGGCTTGATTTTGTTCAACGATCGAATCACGAACGTGTTGTACTGGTTGTCCGGTTCACTCAGTGACGCAAGCTGGCTCGAGCTCCGGATCGTCTTACCGTGGTCGCTCGCAGGTTTGATTCTTGCGGCAAGTCTCGCGAAGTCGCTCGCCGTTTTCCAACTCGGGCAAGACGTCGCGGTCGGACTCGGACAAAAAGTGACGCGGATCCGTCTGCTTGCCGGCATCAGTGTCGTGTTACTCGCAGGGGTGACGGTTGCCGTCGCCGGAGCAATCGGCTTCATCGGTCTGATGGTGCCGCACATCACGCGTCGACTCGTTGGCGAGGACTACCGAATCGTCTTACCCGTCTCTGCCGTCATCGGTGGTCTGTTGTTGACATACGCTGATGTCCTCGCGCGCTTCATCGCCTATCCGTATGAATCACCGGTCGGCATCGTGACGTCATTGCTCGGGGCACCTTTCTTCCTTCTGCTGGCACGCCGTCAGATGAAAGGGGGATTACGATGAGAGAGATGCGTCGGATTCTACTTGTCGCAGTAATCGTATTCGTCACTAGCTTCGCCTTAATGTCGGTCGGTTCGATTCAGTTGTCGTTAACGGAACTCTGGCAGTCGTTCTTTAGTGGAAAGGATGCTTTCATCGTCCAAAATTACCGTCTGCCGCGAACGGTCCTCGCCTTTTTAGCAGGAGCGAGTTTCGCTCTTGCTGGAGCGATTTTACAAAGTGTCATCCGTAATCCATTGATCTCACCGGACGTGATCGGGGTGACGAACGGAGCGTCGCTGTTCGCTGTCTTGACGATTGCCCTCGTGCCGGACGGTCCGCTCTTGTTGACATCGATCGCCGCCTTTATCGGGGCAGCACTCGTCATGCTGGCGTTGATGATGCTTGAGCGGGGGGAGAACGTTTCCCGCAGTTCGTTTGCGTTACTTGGTATCGCCGTTAGTGCGATCTGTGCTTCAGGAACAGAATACCTGTTGATTAAATTTCCACTCCAGACGAACGATTCACTCGTCTGGCTTGCTGGAAGTCTGTTCGGGAAAGGGTGGCAGGAAGTGTTGATTTTAGCGCCGGTGCTCGTCGTGATTGGTGCGATCCTCTTCTATCGACACCGTCAACTCGATGTCTTATCACTTAGTGAGGAAGTCAGCATTGGTCTCGGATTACCGATTCAGCGGACGCGGCACGTCTTCTTATCGCTCGCTGTCATCCTAGCCGGTGTTGCCGTCGCAACGGTCGGTGCAATCGGCTTCATCGGTCTGATTGCTCCACATATGGCACGGCGTCTCGTCGGACATAAACACCTCGCCGTCTTACCGATGGCGCTATTGCTCGGCGGTGGGTTACTCGTCGTCGCTGATGCGCTTGGTCGTGGGATTCATCCGCCGCTTGAAGTACCAGCCGGATTGATCACAGCAATCATCGGTGTGCCGTACTTCCTGTATCTCTTACGGAGAGAGCGGGCGGTATAAGGTTCGATATTATAAAAATGGAGTGTCCTTAGCGTGAACACTGGGAACTCCATTTTTAGTAACACTGTGACTTTAAATTCTAATATTAGTTAAGCAGATTGTTTTTTAATATATAAGTTCAAGAAGATTCCTTATAAGGAAGTTTCCTCTATGTTGAGTCGATAGATATTGCTGTTTAGTTTTTTATTTATTTGTTTGTCAATATTTACATATTATGAGATGGTTACAATAAGATTCGTTTAGTGACTGATACTTTTTGGCTAAGTGAGTGAAACGAGTTCATCAAACATTATGGAGGAAGAGGTCGATATATATGGGGAAAGATAAATCTGGAGGTATGAAGGTGAAAATTCCTTGGTACTTTAATGGTTGGCTAATAATCTTATTGATTCTAGCTGGAGTTTCAACGGTTGGTATAACGTCAATGATAGGTATCGTATTATGGTTTGGTCGTTACTACTATATCAAGTCTGAAAAACTAAAATTTCAAATCTCTGAAATTACGAACTTAAAACAAGAACTCACTTCCTTAAAATCAGAGTTGGATACGCTAGAAATCAAGCAAAAAGAAATTCAAAGCAACATCTCGAATTCTGAGAGCATTTTTGAGGAGAGTAAAACGGAGTACTTAAAGCAAATTCGTCTTGAATATGAATCTGAAGGGAAACGAATTGTCGACAAAATCATTTTAGACAATCAAGAGAAAGTAGCCGAGCTCCAAAAGTTTGCGGAAGAACGTGATGTCTTAGCGATTGAAAATGAAAAGTTAAACAAAAATATTAAATCTCAAAGTACAAAACTTTCAAAATTGAAAACGGAGTTCAATGGTATTCGGAATTTAATTAATATATTCCCTAAGTTGTTCAATGAAGAAGATCTTCCGAATGAGTTAGAACAGTTATTAGCAGATTATGATGAAGAAAGCATCATGAAGAGTTTGGTAGAGTTAGAATACCATGCCATGAATTCAAAAGAGTTACGTAAACAGATTAATAAAATCAAAAAAGAGATTGCTGCATTGTTAGACAAATACAAAGATCGCTACAAAACAAAAACGAATCAAGCTATTTATCAGCTAATGGTAATTGGTTTACAAGCTGAGCTGCAAAACATTCTATATACTCTTACGTACGCTAAGCATGAAGAGGCTATTGGTAATGCGAAATCTTTAATTCGGAAATATTTAGCTATTTCAACTAACGGCAATGCTTCTATTTCACCTACAATCTCTAAATTCCTAGCAGAACTAGAACCATTATTCATCGAAGCGGTAGATGTTGAGTATCAATACTACATTAAACGTGAACAGGAAAAAGAAGAACAACGTCTAATACGAGAGCAAATGCGTCAAGAAGCTGCAGAACGCAAAGAACTAGAAGCACAAAAGAAAAAGTTAGAATCAGAAGAGGCAAAATTCGATGTAGAATTACAACGAGCGAACGAGCTTCTAGTAAGCGAAAATAACCCTGACATTATTGCTCAACTACAGTTACGTGTTGAAGAGCTTATACAACAACAAAATAACATTTTAGAGCAGAAAGAAGAAATTTTAAAGAGAGCGAACGGTAAGGCTGGATACGTTTACGTTATCTCGAATCTAGGATCGTTCGGTCAACAGATATTTAAAGTGGGAATGACAAGACGTATGAACCCACAAGATCGGGTCGACGAACTTGGAGATGCCTCTGTACCATTTAAATTTGATGTACATGCAATGATTTTCTCCGATGATGCAGTAGGGTTAGAATATCAACTTCATCAAGAATTGACGGCTAAGCGATTTAATAAAGTAAATTTACGCAAAGAGTTTTTCGTAACAACAGTTGAAGAATTACAAAACTTAGTCGAAACAATCGACCCAACTGCTGAGTTCAAAACATCGATGGTTGCACAAGAGTACTTTAGAAGCATCGAAATGGATGAAGAGGGATTAATGCCTAGTTCTAATCTGTCTTTTGGAAAAAATGAAGTAGTTGTGAATGCGACTATTTTGAGTTAAGTGCTCTAAAAAGAAGTACGCAGCGAACAAGCTAGTATAATAATCGTCATATTTTGTTAAGTGATAAATGTTTAACTCCATATTAGCAATAGGGTATCTGACATCTGAGAAATACGATGTGAGATACCCTATTTTTTTAAGCTCGCTCTTAGTTGAATAATTTAAATCGTTGCTAATGTTTTCAGAAACCTCTTGAACTCTAAATGAATGAAGTTAATCAACTTTATGCTGAGCGGACTTCCGAACCTAGATTCAAGAAGATCTCTTCCAACGACGCTTCCTCGACTTCGAGTCGATACACGTTAACCTGTTGCGAGACGAGGTAGCTATTGATCGTAGCAATATCGTGTTCACTTTGGACGATGAACGTCGAGTGAGTAGAGGAGACGTTGACGTCTTTCGCAAGTGTCGACAACTTGATCTGCAGATGTTGTTGTGTATCATAGTCGAGCAACGCATGTTTTACGTGAACGGTGATGTTCTTCTCATGTTGTTCCCGTAACTCCTCCATCGTGCCTTGCGTCTGAATCGTTCCGTCCTGCATGATCGCAATCTCCGAACACAATTTTTCGACCTCGTCCAAGTTATGAGACGTTAAGAAAATCGTCGTTCCGTCTGCTGCGATCTTGCGAATCAAAGTATGAATTCCGAGAATCGAGTTGGCATCAACGCCAGACGTCGGTTCATCTAAAAACAGGATTTCCGGTCGATTAATCAGGGCTTGGGCGATCCCGAGCTTTTTTTTCATCCCGAACGAGTAGTTCTTCGTTTTTACATCGATGGCGTCTTCGAGTTGTACATCACGGAGGAGTTGCTTTAACTCGTCCGTCGTCGTCTTCAGACCGAGGACTTTGCTGAAATACTTCAAGTGATCGAGCGCCGTGAAGTTTTCGTAAAAGGTCGAGTAATCCGGCAGGACGCCGATTCGGGTCCGGACGTCCTTCAAGGAATCGTTCGGTGCTCCGAGTAACTCGAACGTTCCGGATGTCGGGCGGACAAGACCCGTGATCATGTTGATGAATGTTGATTTACCGGCGCCATTTTGACCAAGGAAGCCGAAGATGGCCCCTTGTTTGATTTCGAGATTCAACTGGTTGACGACGGTCTTATTGCCGTACTGTTTCGTTAGATTGGTTGCGCGAAGGGCTAGCATCATAAATCTCTCCTTTTAAAGATCATCAAGCTCGCGATGACGAAGACGGCGATATGGATCAAGACAAGATACGTGTATGCAGTGTTTTCTTGCGTATAGTAATAATAGGGCGTCAAGTAAGACAACGTATCAACGATGACATTCTTCGAAATAAGACTCCACATCCCAATGACCGGAAGCGCAATCGAGATGAAGATGCCGACGAACATCGTCATTGCAGAGCTGTTGACGACTGTCGAAAGAAACAGCGACAGACAGATGAAGTAAGAGACGAAAATGATGCTTTGGATCAAATCGACGATCGGGAACGATTTTGAAAACGGAACGATCAACAAGAGGGCAACTGTCAGACAGAGGATCCAGAACGAAACGTTACCTAAAAACTTCCCGAAAATGATGTTCTCACGTGATGTTTTCGTCGCAAGAAAACGAATCGTCTTCGATTCAATCTCTTTGTTGACGCTACTATGAGAAATACTCGTTACGAATAAAGGAGATGCTAAGAACAGAAGCAGCATCAAACCGATGATATAGGCGTTTTCACCTAGACCGAGATCACTGAGTTGTCCTTTGAACTGGCTGACGAGTTTAGCAGATCCAATCGTCACACCGAACAAGACGACGATGATCAGGATGGCTCGAATACTTTGGAAAAGCGATTTAAATTCTCGAAGTGTAATCGCGAACATATCGACACACCTTTCTGTTTGAGTTTAGTATTGCCGTGCTATCTTTTTATTCTTCGTGACGTTAGTGATACCGGCGATCAAGTAAGCGATTGAACCAAAGACACCGGCGAGTAATGTGAAGATCCCACCGAGAATTGCAGTAATGATCAACATCTTTCCTGCTGAACCGTTTTTGCGAATCCGGACGATCGAGACGATTCCGCCTATCGTACATAAGAGGGAGACGGCACCAAGGTACAAGAAGAATTGTTGGAAGGATGTGAGGATTTGGGTAGACGTGACATCCGTAATGTTCTCATCCTGGATGAATTGATCGACCAACTCCTTCATGCCAGCGTGATCCGCAATCGATCCAGACAATAGAAACCCACCTAAACATAATGATCCAAACAAGACGATACCGATGACAGCAAATATGTATTCCGTTGTTCTTTTCAAGTAAAACACTCCTTTTCCTTATTTTTCCGATTTGACATTCCTAAACTACCATGACTCGAATCAATATGACAAGCGAAATAATGAATATATTTTAATTATTTATTGATTAAATTTTTAATTAATATCAAAAATACTTTAACTTTATTTAATTAAATGCTATTATGGTGACATGGGAGGGAAATGGAAAATGAAAAAAGATGATGTTCCGGATTGGGTTTTATCTCTAGAATTGGAAGAGATAGAATTCGTTAAAAAATTCATCATAAGCTCGGGTTCTTTGAAAGAACTGGCGAAACATTATGATGTCTCCTATCCCACAGTCCGGATTCGCGTCGATCGGATCATTCAGAAAATCGAAGTGAATGAGAAAATCGAGAATGAACCGTTCATCGCATACATTAAACAAATGGCTATCGAAGACCGGATCACGATTGAAGATGCCAAAAAAATCATCGAAAAATATCGACTTGAGAGGGGTAACAACGAATGAACTTTATCATTTCTGCTTTATTCATCACCGTTGGATTAGGATTACAGCAACTATTAGCGAGTCGAAATAATCCGTATCTTGGCGTCATTATGCCGCTTCTATTGACAATCGTCATGACATGGCGATACCTCAATGGTGGGTACAATAGTTTTCTAGCTTATGCTTTAATTTTAGGATTCGGTTGGATTGTACTTTCAGTTGAATGGTCGAATGGCCGGAAATCTTTTAAAAAGAACCAAGAAAAAGAACTAGAACGGATGCGCGTCCACGATACACTATGATGGAAAGCGTACATCTTTTCTAAAGGAAGACGATCCCAAAAGAGGTCGTTTTTTTAATGACCAGAAAAGAGAGGTACTGCAGTTCATTTCGTACATCAATATAAAGCAATGATTGGAAAAGGAGCAAATGACTTTAACTTCCTCATCACAGAATCTGTGAATAAATAATGGTCTAAGTCACATCACGCTGAATTCATAAATTTCAATTCGAAAATAACTATAAAATTGAAGTGTGAGTAAGAATAGAAAAACAGACGGTGAAAGTATAGGAAAAGAACAAATAACGTGATAATTTGAGAATATATTACATAATCTAAAAAAAGTGAGTGGAAAAAATGAAGCGTAAAACGATGACGTTCTTAACAGCATTGAGTGTTACCTTAACCAGCTCCTTTATGTACGAGGCATTTGCAGATGGAAAACAAAAGGCACTGACTCCACAACAAAAAAACCAATATTATCAGCAGTATGCGGTTATTCTTCGTACTATTAATTCGCATCATCCAGATACAGATTTAGAACTCGTCGATCAAAAATCCTTTAAGGAAAAGGATTGGGTGACGCCGAACCGTTTTCGAAAGATAGCGGAAGATCGAGTCAAAGTAAAGTTCGCATCGACGTTCGATTTCTCAAAGAAAGAATCCACATCTAAATCAAAAACGATTCATGCGAAGGAGACAACATTTGCCATTTCGATCACTGGTACATTTGATACCGCACTTCGTGAGGAGGCAGAAAGGCAAGTCTTTAAAACTATCACGTCTATGACGTCAACCGCTTCATCGAGTAAGGGGACATGGAGACAGCTTGGATATACCGCTACTTTGATGGATGGCGGAAGAACATACGATGTAACGGTCGGTGGAGAATTCATTCAACATGGTATTTCTTCCACACACAACATTCCTCTGGAGTTTTATTGTAGTGCAGAAGGTGTGATTAATTAGTTCAAAGTAGCAGGGGAAGAGACATTGATCTGTATCCTATAAGGCAGTAAAAAGGCACTTACACATCATGTAAGCTTCTTTTTTACTGCTTTTATACGTAAAGGAGAAGATTCAATCGACACGTGATTTCGACATTTTTTCACAAAAATCATCCGTATGATATACTAATTTATGTAAAATTGTAAAAGAGGTGAATGCCATGGATGATAAAACACAAAAGATCTTACGGATGTGGCTGAGTATTCCGAGATGGATGCGTAATTTCGTTCCGGTTCTCCTATCGTTACTTGTTGTGCTCGGTGCCATTTTTAAAGGGATAGAGATACTGATTCATCCTACTTCACTCTCGATCTCACTTTCGGATCTACTGATTTGTTTCATCCCATCCCTTGTTTTAACTGTAGTGATTATAAAAAATACGAAGTAATCGACAGAACACTCATATGTATAAAGGAGATGAGACGATGGATTCGCGAAAGAAAAAAGTATATTTTGTTGGATATATTCTCTTTTTAATCGTGTTATTGATAGATTATTTGTTCGTCCCGAATACAGCATTTTATTCTGTCTTGTGGGTACTGCTTGGTCTTTTTTTAGTATTTAACATTTTTCTGTTCTTCCTTAAACCCAAAACGGATTGAGAACGAGCTGAAGTCATTTTTAGCAATTCGCTGCTCTAAAAAATAGCTATATTCAAATAGATAGGATGTATACAAAGAGGGTGATCCATTTCAATAACGGAATGGATCACCCTCTTTGCTTTGATTAAATAAGGTAAGTGATGTGGTGCTTACTCTACTCCATCTAGAGCAGCAGCTCCGATGACGCCTGCCTGTCCTTTCAATTCGGCAAGACGGATATCGACCTTTGAACGAAGGGAAGGATATACGAGTTCGCGAACACGTTCCTGTAACGCTTCCCAGTATAAATCAGCAGATCCCGTAACACCTCCTCCAACGACGATGACTTCCGGATCAATCGTGTGAATGATGTTTGCAAGTCCAGTTGCTAAATAATTAGTAAAACGATCCCTCTCTTGCGGATGGGCGAGTAATCGCTCGATGGATGAGACATGTCGATTTGAAGCGCGTGATTGTAGTGCTGTATCCCTGGCATATCCTTCGAGAGAACCTTTGTTCAACACAGGATGCAAGTGGACTCGAGGAGTCGATAATCGTATTGCCAATCTCACCAGCGTATCCATTTGCTCCACGGATTAGTTGTTTCATATAGACAAAACTCCACCGATTCCTGTACTAACGGTCACATAGTAGACAGATGATGAGTGACGTCCCGCACCGTTTAACGCTTCACCAAGAGCCGCGGCATTGGCATCGTTCTCGAGAAAGACGGGTAAGTCGAATGCGGAGGAAAGTGGGTTAACCAAGTCGACTTCATCCCATCCTGGCAGATTTGGTGGAGATAACAGAAGTCCAGTCTTCGTATCGAGTGGACCAGGCGCGGCAATTCCGATGTTCGATAGGACGAATTCCGTTGATGTAGATAACGTTATCGGTTCTTAAAAATGGTCTATGAATAAACGGGAACTTACTTTTTTGTGGATAGATGGAAAATAGATCTATATAATTATTTTATAAGCATTATACGATACAATCATTTCAACAATAAGGTGGTAAATAATTTTGAGAATACGTCTAGCGTTCTTTTTATCAATCCTCATTTGTTGTGTATCAGGATGTACATCCCAACCGACGCAGTCGACTGAGAAACCCAAGTCCACTATTCGAGAAGTTGAACTAGCAAAAGACCAGCATGCAAAAATCATTACATTGTACCCAGCCTATATCGACTACATCACAAAAGTTCAGAAAAAGATGAAGGACACAAACGTCACGGACGAGGACCTACAGCGAATCTTCGATAAAACCGTCCGTCGGGAACTGGATCGCATTCAGAAAGAGCAGGATATCTTTCTTGATTTCAAGGGGTTCAATGACGTGTTTTCCGCCACTTCCTATTTGAACGATTTAAAAAGATTGACGAAACGTTTGATGCACGAAGAGAAAGAAAATATGAAAGCTGTTCATGAGGCACTCCGAAAATCAGCTGACCACCTTCCTGGTAAAGATAAGATTATCCTGATGCTACCATTATCGGAAGAGTATCGATACGCCGCAAAGGCGACGAGCGGGCTGATTGGTTCTACGATGAGCGATGGTAGTATGGTGGTTATGTTAGGTGAAGAGTATACGCATGAGATACTGGAGTACGTTGTTGCGCATGAGTATAATCATTCCGTAGTGAACGAACATCCTGAAATCAGACAACCAAGTTCCATCGATTATCTCATATTCGAAGGTAAAGCGGAGGTGTTTGCGAAGGAACTTTATCCTAAAGCGACCCCTATAGAAACAGAAAAGATGGCTTTCAACGATAAAAAGAAGATACTCGAACAGGTTAAGAACAACTCCTTAAGCTACGAAGAACTTAGCACTGGAAGTGAAGCGAAGGATATTCCTCGATTGACTGTTTACAGTTTAGGAACGGAGTTAATGGCAGATTTCCGACAAAAAAAATCTGAGCAGACACTGCAAGAGTTTTCATTAACACCAGTTTCAGATGTCATTCATGAAGGAAAGTTTAAATTGATTCTTGAGTAAAGAGGAGAAGGTGCATTAAAAAAAACTAACGTTTGAAGCGAAAAAGTAAATACTTTCAATCTAGAAGGTCAAAACGTCAAAAGCAACCGAAGATATAATAGAGAATGTAAAGAGCATACTCTCAGATAAAGTTATGCTGAAATGACTGCGTGACGATCTATTGGATATATAAGAATGTTTTCTCTTTTACATATACTCTGAGGGAGCGTTCTTATTGGACTGTCACATCTTTGTAAGAGCTTAGACATTCGTTATCCAATTCGATCGATTCGATTTTATGCGAAAATCCCTAAAAAATTCATATCTCTACTGCATTCTATTGGAGACATAAAATCTTGAACGCATTAGGAAGTCTTGGTTTTAACCAATTACAAGGTATCGTTGAAAGTGACGAAACCTTCTTTCGAGAGTCTATGAAAGGTCGTGAAATTACCCATAGAAAAGCCAAGAAACGTGGAGAGAAAGACAATAAAAGAGGGATTTCTAACCTTAAAATAGCAGTTGTTGTGGCACAAGACCGTAATGGAAATATGATTGCTCGTAAAGCAGGGACAGGTCGTGTAAAAGCCGAAGAAATTGATATTGTGATAGGTGAGTATATTCACCCATCTTCTTTATTATGTACAGATACAGCAACGAATTATAAGAAGTTTGCCAAACTAAAGGGATTACAACACGAAACGGTAAATAAACGTCAGAAACAGCGTGTTAAAAAAGGGATATATCATATTCAGCACGTAAATAACTCTCATAACCGTTTAAAGGGTTGGATGGAACGTTTTCAAGGCGTGGCAACCAAATACTTAGATAATTACCTCAACTGGTTTCGTTGGCTTGAATTGGGCAAACAAATAGCATTTGATGAACGTGTCAAACAAATGCTTGTTTCCGCCTGTCGAAAGTCAAATCACATCACAGTAGAAATGTTGAGATGTGCTTAACTAATTATTAGATGTATATTTATTGCTTCCAGCAAGTTTCTTGATTTCATTCCAGTTTACAATCGCTTCTTCACGACTTTTCCCTTGATTTTTCGGGTCAGCAAAAAAGTCACGAATGAATTGATTATATTCAAATTGAGGTGCAATATCCTTCTTATACGAAGGGTCTTTCTTTCGTTCTTCTTCCTCATACCAAGCGTCTAATACATCACGATATGTTTTTCCAACATTGTTTTTAAAATAGTTTTGAATATAAGTGGAAAAATGAAATTTCGGGATAACTGTCTTAAAAAACGCTCTTACATTTTGACTACAACGATGGTTTTCCGAAATGACTGTATCAAGACTTAAATCGACCTGTATCTCCAACTTACTATTTACCTTTGATTTTCTAATTGGCTTTTTTATCTCACCTGTTCGAAGAAATGTTTCAATTCTATCGGAAATCTCAATCTTTGAACCAGAAGCACTTATTCCATTTTCCCTACAAAAAGATTGCAATTCTTCTTTCAACCAATAGAAATCTTTAAAACTATCTACACTGATATCTTTTGTTAGATTTGGTCTCATATTTTACACCTCCATATTTACTTATTTCTATTGTAGAACAATTGTTCTTGTTAATCAAAAATAATCATAATCAAAAGCAACAAAGTTTACGAAAACAGCCTTAAAATAAAAGCTAACATTTTGCCTATACCTCGATTACTAAAGATAGCAGCTAATAAAGCAAGGACCAGACCACCAATGAGGATGGCGTCGCCCCAAAATCCATTAATCGGGAATGTAAAAAGTACCAAGAAAGTAAGAACCATTAATCCGATAGAAATCCAGCCAAGTTTTGCTCTCAAGAGAAGACCCCCTTTTATTTGTATAAATTCCATTATCAGTATACAAAAAATGGGATGTTATTCAAACAATTAGAGGTGTACGTTTCTATTCTAAACGTCTGTCATCCTATCTCACTTACTTAATGATAACTATGAATCATCCTCTTATACGTATCGTAAATTTTGATTAGGTTAGTTTTTTTTATATTGATAAGCATTTTTGATGAAAATCATTAAAGTAAACTTACTTTTTAATACAAATAGAAGGTCGTATGGTAGAGTGATGATTGTCAACTATTAGCTGTGAATAAAGGAGATTTGAGGATGTTATCTTGGCTCGGTATACATAACGTAGAGAAACAAAGACATCAATTTTTTGGGAATATCGAAAAGCGGACTATAACTTTAGTTTTACTGAAGTCCGTGTTGGTTTCATATGGAATCAAGATGTTGTTGACGTATGTAATTCCATTCGCATATTTGAAGGATCCCATCGTTGCTGTTTTGCCAGGAATAATTGGAGTATTGGTTGCTGTAATATACGTATTAGTTCTAGAGAGACGACTTCAAGAGAAACACGATGAAAACATGAAGCAAGGCTGACGAATTAACAACATAAATTGATAGATTCATGCTTGGAGGGACTTATCATGTTTACAGTCGAAAACTATATTGATTCAATTAAGATCCATCTTGAAAAGCAGTCAGGTTTAGTGGAGGACCAACTCCAGAAAATCTTTTCTTATCCGTTCTCTAAGGACATCGAAGTACTGGACTTCACAGCATTCATTGAACCGACTAGATTCGAACTTTCGGTCATCATGTTCTCAATGGATAAAGAAGCAAATGAAGTATTTTACGAAGGAAACGATTCAACTGTTTTTGCTGGGAGCGAAGATGTATTACAAGAAGTCGAATATCATCAAATGAACGACAGTCAACTCGATGTTTTTTTTGAATTTCATGAGCAAAATGAAGAAAAGTTAATTCCACAAGAACAAAGCGTTTTTGCACAATGGTTCAGATTGTGCTGGGAAAAAGCTGGTGGAGCGTCACTAAATCTTCCATCGTACTTTACGATACACGATAGTGATGATTCTCTTGATTTAAAAAACAATTGTTGGATGGATGCTGAAGAAAAATGGTCTTGATGAAATAAGAATGGTAAGCTTCCTAAAAAAGTAGACAGCTTTGATATTTCAACTGTCTACTTTTTGGGGGAGCTTTTAATATAGCTACATCTAGATTTTGATAGGTCAAAAACAATACATCATTTTCGTCATGATGGGTGAGGATGGAACAGACTCGATTTAGTCAATCGCCTCGCTCTTCGAGTTTTCAGTCACGCCCTTGAAGAGTTGAAGGACAAAATATCGCATGGGAGTATTCTCTACATTTGATAATCGAACAAAGTGGACACGCTAACCAGAAGAACTAAGGATGAAAGCTTTACATGCGGTTCTGACTCAAAAGGAATCGCTCTCTAGCGCTAAAGTATTTTTGGTAGGAATCATATAGTAGAACGATGTTCAGCTCACTATCTTGGTTGATCTCTGCGGTCTTTGCTCTTACTTGAGCACTTGAGTGTTATTCCTTACACGCAGATAGAATCAATAGAGGGATACAGACAATGGGTACGATTAAGAGTTTCAACATACGATTGTTCTTTCGGTCATTTACTAAATCAACATATTACTGTGGTAGTGTACTTATGATATTTTATGAAACGCAGACTGCTTATAGAACGTAAATGGATAAATAACATGATATCTATTAAAACAGGAGAAAGGAGCGAACGACCTTGAACGATTCCATCGTGTATGTCGTGATTTTAATCCCCATGCTAGTGTTTGCGATCGTTTTATCAAGAGGAAAGGGTGCCTCATTGCTTGCAGGATATAATACGATGTCAGAAAGTAAAAAGGAAACATATGACGAAGTCGCCCTGTGTAAATTCATGGGGAAGATCATGTATGGGATTAGCTTTAGCCTATTATTGATCGCATTCAGTGAGATATCTGGATATTCGTTTTTATTCGTAGTAGGCTTCGTTCTACTCGTGTTTTTTATAATTTTTGCAGGCGTCTATACGAATACGAAGAATCGATTTAAAAAAGGACTGTAAATTCGTCTAAGTCAGTATGTCCTTAGTCGTTTAAATCATAATGTAATTTAGAGAAAGGGCGACTAATCTTAAAATCGAAGTCAATCAACGTCTGTATATCATTTTTTTGACGATAAAGTTCTCTCATGAATTGTAAAAAGATGTAGCGACATGTGTATAAATCGTCTCCTGTATCTTCTCGCATTGCTCCGTAATTAATCTCCTCACCAAGCGAATCATACACGATCGTCTCAAACTCCAGATTCGTATGCCACATGAAATCTAAAAACCCATGCAAGACTGCTTTTTTATAGGTATCTAGTGAATAAGTAGCCAAGAGTTGATTTTGATAATAAAATTCTACTCGTTTTTTTCGATAGAAAAATCGAATAATGAACTGGTTAGAAATTTCTTCATTTTCATATGGAAGTGACCAATCAAACTTTTCGATGTCATGCAAATCATTTGTGGTCACACTTTTTATTAACGCATGCCAAAATTGGAATAGCTCGCTCACGTGTGCGTTAAAGGGGAGAGGCGTGCCCTCTATACAAAAGACGACTTTTCCAGCAGGATAGCCGCCAGCTCGACCAAAAGTATAGTTAAAAATATCGTTGTCGATCGTATGGGTCATCTCTACGAATCCTGGATAAGTTTGATTCACATCATGCTCTTCTTTTTCAGGCGGAATTTCAAGATAGCTTTTAATTTCGAGATTCATAAAAGCGTCCTTTCTGTTATCTCATAAGAGTAAAGTATTAATAGTTGCTGTTGTCGCTCACTAAAACGTATTAAGCGTCATCAATATTATAAGCGAAAATATACATGGGTGAATTCGTCGTCTCAATCGCCTCAACTAAAGTCCATCCTAATTTTTTATAATATGCTGAAGCGTTTTCTGTTTTTAAATAGATTGTTGTGATCTGTCGTGATTTGCCGTAAACGATTAATTGATTGATGAGTTGCTGCGCGACCCCTTGATTCCGATAGAATTTTTCAACGAATAAAGAAGCGAGTCAAGGCGTATAGGCTGGTCGTTCGTTCAAGTCATTTTCAAAGAGGGAGACGGTTCCGATACACGTGACATCATCTAAGGCAATCAACGTCACAGGATACGACTCATCAGATTTTTTGTCCAAAAAGGCTTTTATTTGTTCATAGGGTGTCGTCTTTTTTTCTTTTAAACGAATTCGGTATGAATCATTGTGGCAACTACTTCTAGTTGTTCAGGATGAATCGATAATGTATCAATGATCATCTTTTCATCCTCCATTCTAGACTTGTTGTATCGATCGTTAAATTAATCTGTCCTCATCAGAATAAAGGAGCTTTGGAATGAACTTCGAAAAATACTTGCAACACCATTTTGGGAAGGTGAACTTATTTGATCGTTCCTTTGTCAAGAAGGATTTAGTATTCCACGTAGATTTAGTGAAGGATCTTTATCAGCTAAAGGATAATTTAGATGAAATCAATGAAGAATACTTCAAACAGGTATACAAAAAATCAAACGAACTGTTTGAAGATGTATTCCGAGAAGAGGAGTCCCTTTATTTAATTGTGCATGTGAGAAGTGAGCGCGGTAAGTATCAACAGTCAGCGACGAAAGTGTTTCGTCAGTTAAGACGTAGAGCAGATAAATACAACATAAAGTTTGTAGAGAAAGTGATGGATGAAGAAGAGCAAGTGATCGAATATGCCGTGTTATTACCGAACAAAAACGCATTAGATTATAAGCGTTTAATCAAAGCGATCTGCCATCAGGATTTCCCGACGCTGCATCCAAGATTTCGTCAAACGCATACAGACTATCCGGAAGTCTTTTTCGTGAACGTAGATCGAAATATTGTCATGAATCTTTATGATGATCGCGGTTGTTTCTTACTGTTCAGTGATTCAGCAACGTATGACGTGTTCAAGAAGAAATATCGTAATGATGTCAGCTAATCGAATGTAATCGCTTCTAGAAATACTTAAGCTAGTGCCAAGAAGCCGATCACTGAAAAAATAAAAAGCACCAATAGAGAAGTGAGTAATGTTAACGCAAGGATTTTCCCCGTATTTTTTAGACTTATGATGGCGCACACTAGCGCAAGCACTAGTCCAGCTAACATATAGTTCGTTCCCCAAAAGCCATTGAAAGGCAAGAACTTGAACGTTATAAAAGTAAAGACTACGATGCCGATCGAGATCCATCCTAGATGTTTTCGCATAAACTGCCTCCTCTTAAAATGAATACGTATAGTCATAATTTGGTTCTTTTTTAGCATATCATTACAAATGTTTACAGTGAAAGAGTTTTGTAATCGTCGCCTAAAGATAGTCTGAATGAAATGCGTGCCATACACCTACTCGTCACGAAATATACCAACAAGCAGCAAACGATGGAACAGCTATCAATCGACAAACAATCCCTCACTCTAATCAGAATGAGGGATTGTTTCGTTTCATCATTAGATCGTCAACTCAATCACATTACCTTCCGGGTCCGCGATCGTACTTTCATAATACCCGTCACCCGTTGACCGGGGACCGTCAAGATGTTTTATACCGGCGTCCCGTAAACGAGCCGTCCAGTCATCGACCGCTTGTTTGCTGCCGAGCGAAAAGGCGAAGTGGGCATACCCGAGCGCATTCATCGTCCGTTCCGTGATATCCGTCCGTTGCATCAACTCAAGACGCGCACCACTCGAGAACGTCAGGAAATACGACGTGAACCCTTTCGTCGAATTATGATACCGCTCGCCTGCCGTAGCATCAAAATGTGTTTCGTAGAATTGACGCATCCCTTCCAAGTCTGACACAAAGAGGGCGATATGTTCAATCTTCATCTCCATTCCTCCTTTTTCAAGACGCTTTTGCCAATCGCTGTCTGAATAACATCCGGTTCAAGCCTTCCGTAGCGACCAGCATCAAGAAGATGAGACTGATCGTAAACCAATGGAACAACGATAAGGAGTAGGACGTCGCCAGCCATCCGAACAATGGCGGCATGAAGGTACTACCGGTATAGGCGAATGCCATTTGTACCCCCATCAGCCGTTGCGCCGCGGCCTCCCCGAAGCGAACCGGCGTCTCATGGAGCATTGCCGGATAAATCGGTGCGAGACCAAGCCCGACAAGTACGAAACCAAGCGGCATCCAGGCAGCAGGTGCGAGGATGAAACAGGTGGCTCCGACGAATGCCGTCCATTGACCGACACGAATCAAACGACGATTCGACCAGCGCAGCGATAGAAAACCACTGATGAATCGCCCCGCGGTGATACTTCCGTAGTAGACGGAAATCCACGTCGCTGCTGATGTTACGGAAAAGGACCGGACTTGGACAAGATAACTACTGCCCCACAGCCCGACGACCGCCTCAACCCCACAATAAAAGCAAAACGCTGCGAGAGCGGCGATCAATCCGCGTGGTTTTCCGGACGACGTATTCACGGTCTGAACCTGTTCAGACACCTGTTTCGGAGCCCGTTTCCAGAGCGGTAAACTGACGATCAAGACAATCATCAAGACGAGTTGCAATGCGCCGACGACGAGGTAACCAAAACGCCAGCCGGAATCGAGCAATACACCAGCCATGATGAGCGGACCAGCCGTCGCACCGATGCCCCAGAAGCAATGTAGCCAGTTCATGTGATGCGCTTGATAATGGGTGGCGACGAAATGATTCAACGCCGCGTCAACGACTCCAGCACCCAGTCCGAGCGGGATCGCAAGGACGAAGAGCCAAATCAAGGACGGAGCAACGTAAAAACCAATCAATGCCAGGGCCGTCAAACCGGCAGAAGCTGCCGTGATCGGACCCGTTGAATAACGATCAATCAGTCGACCGCTAAACAGACTTGAGACAATCGTTCCGGCAGCAATCGTCATGAAGAGCCACCCTGCCATGTCGAGCGGTGCGTCGAGATCGAGCCGCATCACGGGCCACGCCGTACCGAGTAACGCATCCGGAAGACCAAGACTGATGAAAGCGAGATAAATCAAAGGTAATAGTAGACGGGTCATCGGGCGAGTCCTCCTAACGGAATTTGTTCAATGAATGACTGGATGCTCAGTTGCATCAAACCATCCAAATAATCGGTTTCCCAGTCGCCTTGCTGCAACTGAGGTAATTTGTCGAGCGGAAAGCGCTTGGCGCATCGATCCGTCAACCGTGCTAATCCGTCTTCCGAGACATCGGACGACGTAAACAAGATGACATCCGGATTCAAGGTGACGCTAAACGAGAGAATGATCCGACATAATGCCTCATGCCAATCGTCAGAGTGTGGTGCAGTCGTCGCGAGGACTTGACCAACATTTCGTTTCTCGTCAAACGGGATGAACGAGATCTCTCCAGCGAAGTGATGCGCTCCGCGAACGACATGACCTGAGACGGCGACACCGGCACCCGGTCCGTTCGTTCCGAGATAGATATAGACGGTCGTATTGTTATCAGAAGCTTGCGCACGGACCGCCGCGTTCATATCATTTTCGACGATGACGGGTCGCCCGAACCGTTCCGTCAGTTCTTGTTGCAAGGGGCGACCGTCAAGCGACGGATAATCTGGGGCGAATAGAATCGTGCCGGTTGTATCAACGGCACCGGCAACACCAATCGCAAGCGTTTGAACATCTGGATGATCGTCGAGTAATGTTGATAGCGTTTTCGATAAAACAGATCCATGATCCGTCGAATCGAAGTTCAGGCGATCTGTTGCGATCACATGTTCACCGACGTCGTGGATGCGATACTGCAGATACGTGCGTTCGAGATAAAGAGAGAGTCCGTGGAAGTGATCCGCGCGATAGCGATACCGTTTTGCCGGACGCCCTCCGCGAACCAATTCAAGTGGTGTCTCTTCAATTTCCCGAGCAGCGATCATCTGATCGATCTGTTTGCTCGCAGTCGGAAAACTGACATCCAAGACGTGGCGAATCGCAGGGATCGTATCCAGATGCTCGACTAAAAAAGCGTGACGTGTATGTGAAATAAGTTCAGACAAACAAAGACCTCCAAACTAGTTTACTTATTAAAAAAAATTAATAAGTTTTAATTTGAGTATATCAGGTTGGGAACAAAAGACAAGTTTAAAAAAGAGGTGTAGGATATGAATATTTAGAGAAATCACGTTTCATTCCATCGCTGTCTGGCTATATGTAAAGAAAATAAAAAATTTTAGTCATATATCTTTAATTCATACTATTCCAATTTGTAATATCTTGGATAGCCTGCAACGGGAGGTAGATGACGAGAGGAGTTTGTAATCATGACCACCCAACTTTCAACCAACCTAGGATCCCAAGATATTTTAGCCTCCCTGCAAGATAATGTCGCCATGATTCGATTCGACCGGCAACGTCGTGTCGTCGACGTCAATGGTTTATTCGCAAAGACGATGAAATATAAACGAGAAGAGATGATCGGGATGCAACATCACCTCTTCTGCACGACGGAGTTTGCAATGAGTGACAGTTACCAAGCATTTTGGCAGAAGCTGTTTAGTGGCTTCAGTACGGCAGATAAAATTGAACGCATCGATGCGCATGGTCAATCGATTTGGCTAGAAGCAACCTATATGCCGATTTACGATGGAACGGAAGTGACCGGTGTTTTGAAAATTGCCTCCGATATTACAGATCGTCAGCAGACGATTCAACAATTCGCGACTTCGTTTGACACGATTGCTAGTGATTTGAATACACGATCGACGCATGGCGAGCAGGAAAGCGAAGCGTTACGACGAACAATCGAACAGATGGCCGAGACGACCCGTGATAACCATCAGACGATTGAACGGTTGCAACGCCAGGCACAGGACATCACTCTAGTGACCGAGACGATCAAAACAATTGCGTCACAGACGAATCTCTTGTCACTCAATGCATCGATCGAGGCAGCGCGAGCCGGAGAACACGGCAAAGGATTCAATGTCGTCGCGACGGAAGTCCGAAATCTCTCAAAGCTCGTCGAACAAGCCGTCGTCGATGTCCGGCAAACGACGCAGCGAATGAATGATGAACTGCAGAGGATTGCCCGTGCGATGACGCAAGCAATGTCGGATGCACAAGCAAGTGTCACCGTCGTCTCGGAAACGGTCGATCGCTTCCATGACGTTCAGAGTGCGGCATCGACGTTAACGAAGACAGCGCGAGACTTTACAAAAGCCATTTAAGTGAGAGACGGCATTCCGATAAACGGAGTGCCGTTTTGTATAAAAAGTATCCCTACACCTTGGAATAATATGTTAATATACTACAAAACGAAAAGGGAGCGAACTTCTGATGAATATCCGCACTGCTCGTCCTGACGATTTTCAGGCCTTGATTCCATTGTTCCAGCAAATCCACGATCAACACGTCGCCTTACGACCTGATCATTACCGTCCGCACGAGATGCCGGTTTCGGAAGACTTATTTTTATCGCAACTCGAGAATCCGGATTATGCATTATTAGTCGCGGAACACAAGGGACTTGCCGGTGTGATCGTCTTAAAGGAAGATATCATCGAAGGGAGCGGCTTCGTCTTTGATAAACATTACTTACGGGTCATCAGTCTCGTCGTTGCGGATACGCATCAGAAGCAAGGCGTCGGCAAGCGATTGATGCAAGCCGCTTACGCGCATGCGGAAACAATTGGTTGCGACCGGATCGAACTCGGCGTCGATGACGCCAATCAAGAAGCGATCGCCTTTTACGAGGCACTCGGAATGTCTGTCCGCTCAAGACGGATGGAATGGAACGTGACGTCTAGCAGGGAAACGACGTCGTGACGTCAAACAACAGTTACTAGAAAGGGGAGAGGTCATGTTCAGGTTACAAGTGTCCGATCACGTAGCGCTTCAATTGTTCGAACGGCACCATGCGGAAGGATTATTCGCCCTCGTCGATGCTAATCGCGCCCATCTCCGCGAATGGCTCGGTTGGGTCGATGGTGCAACAGAGGCAAGTACATATCAGGAGATCGTCATTCCAGCATGGCTACAACAGTTCGCCGATGGTAACGGCTTTACATGCGGGATCTATCTTCAGGACGAGCTCGTTGGAACGATCAGTTTACATGAAATTAATCGGCACCTCGGACAAACGTCGATCGGCTATTACTTAGGAGAAAAGGGACTCGGGAAAGGTGTCATGACGGACGTCGTCCGGTTCGTCACGCACTATTGTTTCGAGACGCTCGGCTTGAATCGTGTCGTCATCGAGTGTGCGACTGGAAACGTCCGGAGCAGACGGATCCCGGAACGACTCGGGTTCACGGAAGAAGGCGTCTTACGGGATGCTGAGAAATTGTACGGGACTTATCACGACCTCCAGGTCTATGCGATGTTACGACGGGACTGGACGAAAACGCAGGAGGTAGCAGCATGCGCATCGAGCCAATGAATCAAGCGACGTATGATGCTTACTTACCGGTCGCAATCGAGGAGTATGCGGCAGAGAAGTGTCGCGCCGGTACGTGGTCAGAGAACGAGGCGCATAATAAGTCGACAGATGAGTTTGCGACGTTGTTGCCTGAAGGTCTGAAAACGAAGGATCATTATTTGTTTACGTTTCGTGACGAGACAGACAGCGACATTGGAATGGTCTGGGTTCACTTAAAAGAAGAATCACGCGGACGTTCCGCTTTCATCTTCGATGTCAAGATTACGTCCGATAAACAAAACCAAGGGTACGGCAAAGAAGCACTCCGATTACTGGAAGTGATGTTAAAACGGATGAACGTCAAAAAGATTTCGTTACACGTCTTCGCGCATAACGAACGGGCGATTCATGTGTATGACTCGCTTGGGTATGAGAAAACGGATTATTATATGTCGAAACGACTAGACGTTTCCCAGTAAAAAGATGCCTCTTGCGCAAGCAGGAGGCATCTTTTTCGTTTAACGCCATGTCTGAAGTGTATTTGCAAACTGGATGGTCGTCTCCAGTTCTCCTGTGATCTCGTTTGCTGTGAAGTCGTTGCCAGCGAGCCAGTCGGCAAAGTCGAACGTGACCGGTTCCTGATCACCACCGAGCGCGAACCAGACCTTTAACTCTTCCGGGAAGTAGGCAGACGTATGGATCGTTCCTGCCCACTGCGCATATAAATCAGCGAAGACGCCTTTATCAGTATCGTTCAAGAGTCGGAAAGCGGATTCCGCATCTTGAATCATATGTTGATGTGTCTTTAGCTCCATCATCCGACGTTTTGAGTCATCCAGGTGATAGCGGTTTTCGTGCTGTAGCAAATCGAAGTGATTGGTACACATGTTGGATTCCCGCACTTGGACGTCGCGTGCCGTCGCCTCGATGACAAACGAACGCGCGGATTTATCGTGGACGACGTACGTGAACGATCCGCGATGTGGAATCTCTTTGACGAGTGAGATCGCATCGTCGACCGAGGTACACATCTCGAGGATGATCCGCCCGATCATAAAACTGACGAACCCGTCGCCCGGCCGCCGACGATTGATGAAGTTATAACCCATCGCAAGACCGTGTTCGTTCATCCCGTCCATTCGACCGGTCACCCGTGAAGCCGGACCGATGATCGCTGAACCGCCATCGTTCGGTTGAAAGACGGAAAATCGTCCGTCGTACGTCATCGGATGATAGTCATAGTTTCGAACGAGGAAATTATCACCGGTCATGATTGAACAACCGCTTTTCGGTCCTTCGACCCGGTAATGTCCGAAATGGAGTAAGGTGTCTGGTAATGATAGTTCGAGTTCGTCTTGCAATCCGAGCAACTCGTCCCAGATGTGCGGAGCATACCGAAGGAACATCTCCTTCGTCTCGACCGGATCGACTTGAAAGCGAGGAACACGGATTTTCCAGTTGTCCTCTCGGTTATGGAGCAACTGATTTCGTTTGACGTAACGCCCTTGTTCGCGACCGAACTCATAATGACTGCCGCGGAATTGCGTGATTTCATTGGCTACTCGTTGCATGGGACTCATCCTTTCTTCAACTGCTGTATGCTGATTATATCGAACGCAAGGGAGAAAGTCGTATGGCAAGTCTTTACTAAAGCACATCTAAAGTATGGGAATATTGAAAAAATAGTCAACTTTTTCAATCCTGAACCGATAACAAAAGCGGGAGGGGATGGAATGAAACACATGTCAGTCAGACGGAAGATACAAGCTTTGATCGCAACAGCCGTCGTTGCGATGCTACTCATTGCGGGAGCAGGACTCTATTTCTTGAACCAGATGTCAAACGCTTCCCGAGCGATGTATCAGGAAAACTTGATTCCGATCCAAGAAGTAGCACAGATTCGGATCGATACACGGGCTCTCGATTCCTTTTTAGTCGAGATGATCCTAACGAAGGATGAGGAACGCATCACAGAACTTCAAGCTGATATCGATACACGTCAGGCTCAGATTCGGTCGTCGGTCACGAAGATTGAAAAAACGGGGCAATTCGATGCGCGAGAAAAGAAACAACTCGAGGAGTTGAAGGATAATGTCCTCGCTTACGACAACTCGATGACGCTCGTTCAAGATGCAGCGACACGAAATGAAGAGGAAGAAGCCTACACGGCGTATTCCGATGGTTTGGAACAAGTCCGGGATAACGTCGCGAACTCGGCAAAAACATTAATGGCCTCAATGACGAAACAAGCGAAGGTATTAGATGCACAGAATCAAGCGGAAAAACAAACCGCCTTTTACTTAATGCTCGGTATCTTTTTACTGGCGGTCCTCTTGTTTGCAGGACTTGCCTTATACATCACACGTCTCATCACACGTCCGATTCGTCAACTGCAGGGTTGGATGAATCAGTCAGGTAAGGGTGACTTGACTGTCCGAGGTCACTATGATTCGAAAGACGAACTTGGTCAATTGACGACATCGTTTAATGAAATGATCGCCTCACAACAACAAGTCGTCCTTGAACTTACGGGAACGGCAGACCGCGTCGCCGTTGCGTCGGATGAGCTTAGCGTCAATGCGGAATCAACGACGAAAGCAACAGAGATGGTCGCTGTGACGATGGAAGAGATGGCAAGCGGTGCAAGTCAACAGCTGCATCAAGTGTCCGATGCTTCACGGACGATTGAAGAGTTGACGACGTCCGTCCGCTACGTCGCCGGCAATGCGCAACAGATGACGGAACGGACGGCGGACGCGATGGAAAAAGTCGCACTCGGGGGGAAGGTCGTCGGTAAACTTGGAACACAGATGGGACGTATTCAAGAAGACGTGTCGCGTCTCAGCCAAGTCATTGATGGTCTTGGCAACCGATCACAGGAAATCGGTCAAATCACGGATTCGATCAAAGGTGTCGCGGCACAGACGAACCTCCTCGCTTTAAACGCCGCAATCGAGGCAGCGCGCGCTGGTGAACAAGGACGCGGATTTGCCGTCGTCGCAGCGGAAGTCAAGACGCTTGCGGAACAATCGGCGGTCTCGGCAAAACAGATCGAGTCCTTGATTCGGGTCATCCAACAAGAGACAGAAGCATCGGTCGCCTCGATGGAGAAAGTCTCGACCGAGATGACGAGCGGGATTGCCGTCGTCGATCAGGCAGGGACATCCTTCTCGGAAATCAAGACAGCGATCACCGACGTGACAGGGCACGTCGAAGATGTGTCCGGCGCCGTTCAGGAAATGGCGGCAGCGAGTGAACAAATCGCTTCTGTCATGCGGACGATTCAAGCGGTGACGGAAGGAACCGCTGCTGGGACACAAAACATCTCCGCTTCGACCGAGGAGCAGATGGCGTCGATGGAAGAAATTTCGTCTGCATCGCAATCGCTCGCGACGATGGCGGATGATTTAAAACAAGTCACAGGCAGATTCAGCGTGTAAGATATTGCACTACGACCATGAGGGGTAACCGTCATGGTCGTTTTTTTATTTGTGGTAATGACTGGAAAACGGGCAGGAGAGTAAATTTGTTTCGTCGTATGTACATCACTAAGGATTACGAAAGGTAACAGATGGACGGATGTTATGAAAGTGATTGAAGAAACTGTTTGACAGCGCGGCGGGACCGCAAATGAACGATTTGTTTATCGGACGTCGCTTTAAGCGTTGAAAGGATACTCGGTCGCTTATCGATCGGAAACCGCCAAATCCATTTCAGAAAATCAAGCGACAGTTTCTCGGGACAGCCTGCCGCCATATCCGGTCGGCCGGTCTTACGATAGCGCAAGGTCCGTTTCAGCGCACGGTACAGACAAAGCGTCCGCGGCAGATCAAGGAAGATGACCGTATCAGCGGCATCGATTCGTAAGTCAAGCGTTCCACCGTAATTACCGTCGATGATCCATGTATCACGCGATATGAGTGTTTGTTGAATCTGGCGTTGTTCCTCACGCGAAACCGCCTCCCAGTTCGGACGCCACAATAAGCTGTCGAGGTGATCAACGGGATAACTGAGTTTTTTGCCCATCTCGCGGGCAAGCGTCGATTTACCTGACCCACCAGAACCAATCAGGATGATTTTTCGCATCATAGACCTCCTATTTTTTGTCATAGGAATTGATCATATCACGGTTTTCTAGTCGAGGATAGAACGAAAGGAGTGAATGAGATGGTACCAAATTTCATAATCGAAGGGATGACGATCGTTTTTACACTACTCGTAATCAGCTGCGGTGTGATATTCCTGCCGCAGCGGTGGAAGCGATATGGCTTAATTTTACTTGGTTTGGTGGCAATCGGGTGCAGTTCCTTTTGGTACATCCGACCGACGCTCATCAATCAACAGATTGCTGAGAATGAGAAATTGCTTAAGGTGGAACTAGCACGTCGATTTCCTGATGAAGTCTACACTACAAAAACACAAAAATTTTCGTATGAGTCTTCGGCGAATCCGGCTTCAATCGAAGTCGAATTTGCAAATGAACCTAACGTAACTTATTTTCTAGATATGGATGGGAACCGGATTAGACTGTCAAGTTTTATCTTTAAAAACGGAGGATTTCCACAGAATTTACAGCATGAATTCAAATAAAGACCGGATGCTCAAAACATCCGGTCTTTTGATTAAGTGGATTTCAATTTTTTCGTTGCGGACATCGTTTTGACGGCAGAGAAGGTAATCAGACCGAATCTGACCCAAAATATGTTCTAGGTCGCAAGGACGAGAAGGTTGACGTCTTCCATGTTATATCGACTCCTTTTCGTAAGTGGACACGATCTTTCATACTTATATTTTAATGACGATACAAACTGCAGACACCACGTCGAAACGCTCTAGATGTGCTTTCTAGCAACGGTTTGACAACATTCTGACACATTTGAGGGGGAATAAAGGATGCCGATTAAACGAACGGATCATATCAGTCTTAACGTCGTGAATTTAGAAGAAGCGATTCACTTTTTTTCGCTGTGCGGGCTCGAAGTACGTGGACGATGGGAAATGGAAGGGAAGTTGCTCGATCGTTTGTTGGATCTAGACGGTGCAAAGACGGAATGTGTCGCTCTTGGGTTACCAGGTGAAGCAATCTGGCTCGAACTGGTTCGGTTCAAACGACCAGTTGAGACGTCCACTGTCGTTCAGCCCGTTTATTCCAGTGGATTGCGTCATCTCTGTTTTGAAGTGACAGGACTCGATACACTCCTCAAGCGGTTAGCGAAGCATGGATATCAACCGATTGGGGACGTCGCGAATTACGAAAATGAGTATCGCCTATGTTACATAATAGGACCAGAAGGTGTGATCATAGAGCTAGCAGAAAAAATCGGACCTGTCTAAGACTGGTCCGATGTATATTTTTAAGAGCAACAGGAAGTCGATGATTGTGGCAGAGAAACGTTGCACACACCCGTCTCTGGTAATGATAAATTGACCTGCTTGGCACGTGCCTCGTCTCCGACAAGAAAAGCAACGATTGATCGAACTTGTTCATAACCGGTAGCAAGCAGGAAGGTCGGAGCACGACCGTAACTCTTCGCACCGACCAGATAAAGTCCGTGATCTGGATGACGTAACTCCGTTTCCCCATGTGGACGGACAGTTCCGCAACTATGAAAGTTCGGATCAATCAGAGGAGCAAGTACTCGACTACTCTCGGTGACAGGATCGATATCAAGCCGTACTTCCTCGAGGAACGAAAAGTCGGGTCGACTTCCTGCGTTGACGATTAGCTGATCGATGTGATGGAGGGATCGACCATCTTGCGCAGTGATGCCAAACGACTGTCCTTTCGATTCAATGGATTGTGTCTTGAAGTTGGAGTGAATCCTAATCTGATCTCCTTCAACGAGCTGACGGATACGTGAACCGAGTGCCCCGCGACCTTCCAGTGCATCCTTATCTTCGCCGCCGTAAGCTTGAACGGGGTCCGATTTACGAAGGATCCAATGAATCTCCGTTTCAGGGTGTTGCGCTTTAATGGAGACGAGTTCAAGAAGCGAGTTCAAAGCCGAGTGCCCGCTACCGATGACAGCGACGGATTGATTCGCGAAAACAACAGTATCACGTTTCGCATTTACGATCGAATACCGGACAGGTAAGTTCTGCTCGATTTCGACTCGATGACCAGAACTGATTGCAGGGTTTGGTCGCCGGAGGACGCCAGATGCATCGATGACCGCGCGAGCGAGAATATGTTTACGTCCATTCGGCGTGTCCATGACTAATTCAAACGGCGTCACTTCGCGTGAGGCATTCGTCATCTTGTCTAGACCTGCCCGTGAGATCGAGAGAATCTCATGTTGGAAATGTAGGAAAGGGGCAATTTCCGGTAAAGCAGCAAGTGGGGCAAGATATTGATTGATTAATTCAGTACCGGTCGGCACAGCATCGTCCGTTGGGGCGCTCCAGTCCGTCAACTCGAGCAAATGACGTGCTGCATCACTGATATTGTATTGCCATGTTGAAAACATCCGAACGTGTTCCCATTGTTTGACCTGATGCGCAATCGAAGGACCTCTCTCAAATAATAAAAACGATTGACCTTCCACTACAAGTTGAGCTGCAGCTGCAAGACCGATCGGACCGGCACCGATGATGACGATTGGGTGGGAAGAACCGTATGGCATACATAAAACCTCCTTTTTGTTTGTAAATTGCAAGTATTAGAGACATGGTTTACAACAGACGTCACTCTCGCCCATCTTCGTATTCAGCAAGTCGATTGCCTGGAGGACATGTGCTTTTTCGAAGGAAGTCATTGATGAGAAGATGGCATCCAGATACGTGTTCATCTCTTCGTCGATGGCTTGAGCAACACGCAATCCTTTTTCGGACAGGCGAAGTAGGTGAATTCGCCGATCGTTGATCGCGGGACGCTTTACTAGTAGGTCTCGTTTAATCAATGTTTGTACTTGTCGGCTGAATGTAGTGATATCAAGAGCGAGTTGATCAGCAATTTCTTGCATCGAGGAATCTGGGTGTTTCGCGACTTGATATAATAAATGGCTTTGGACAAGTGAAATATCTTCATCCAGAAAGGCGCAGCAATTCTTGTTAAGCAAACCAAAGCGGCGGGTGAACGTTTGAAACAACTCACGTGTCTCAGTCATGTAAAGTCTCCTTTCAAAATATCGTTGATGAGTCAGTTATACGATAAATATTTGCATTTTGCAAGTAAATAGATGATGATTTTAATTAATCAGACGAAAAGGAGGATTTTGGATGTACGTTCGATGGATGAAAGAAGAGGATCGTCTTCAAGTGATTGAGATTTATCGTCAAGGGATTGAAGATCGAAATGCGACATTCGAGACGACGATTGATTCGGATGCATTTTGGAATGCGATCACCCAATGTGAACGATTCGTATTGATAAAGGAAGACTCTATTGTCGGTTGGGGAAAGTTGAGTCGGATATCTGAACGAACCGTTTACAGTGGGATTCGAGAAGTCAGTATCTATGTAGAACGCTCCGTCCGTCGTAAAGGCGGTGGTCGACTTTTGTTAGAGACGATGGTTCATTTTGCGGACACTCAAGGCATCTGGACGCTTCAGTCTCAACTGTTTCCTGAAAACGAGGCAAGCAGACGCTTGCATGAGCGACTCGGATTCGAACTTGTCGGTCGACGGCGTGCGATTGCAAGACATCATGGAGTATGGCGCGATGTGTTGTTGTTGGAACGACGAAACGATTTACGGTGAAAGGACATTGCATAACTATCATGTTATATAATAATATGGTTATGTCATCGAACGAAATCGAGAAAGGGGGAAACCGATATGTCATCTATCACCGCCGATCATTCGACCATAGAAGTCAGTCAGTTTCTGAAGTTGCTCTCAGATCCGACCCGACTTGAAATCATCCGACGTCTTGCGGTGCGAGAGCATTGTGTCTGTGACTTCGTTGATTTGTTTGGCATCTCACAACCGGCAGTCAGTCGTCATCTCAAACTACTTCGGTCAGCTGGTGTCATCTTGGAAAGACGGGAGCGCCAATGGAACTACTTTCGACTAAATTCAGAGCATGGGCAGCATGACCTGTTGCGACGAATCCTCGAACAAGTGGGCGTAGCAGACGTTCCTAATACAATAACGTGTTAATCGCAGTCCTCATACGACTGCTATCAAATGAAGAAATGAAGTGAATTAATTGACAGCATCACAATGGCTTGCGATCGGAATATTTCTGATCACCTTATTTTTGATCATCAAACAACCGAAAGGGCTCGGCATCGGTTACTCGGCGATCGGGATGGCGATTGTCGCACTTTTAACGGGCGTCGTCGAACTGGGAGACGTCGCGACCGTCTGGGGGATCATCTGGAACGCGACGTTCACCTTCATCGCCTTGATCGTCATCTCATTGATTTTAGATGAGATCGGTTTCTTTGAATGGGCCGCGTTACATATGGCCCGAATCGCCCGCGGTGGCGGTCTTAAACTATTCATCTACATGACGTTACTCGGCGCCCTTGTCTCAGCCTTGTTCGCGAACGATGGGGCTGCCTTGATTCTGACACCCATCGTCCTTGCGATGGTCCGTCACTTGAAGTTACCGGATGCGGTCGTCCTGGCATATGTCTTCGCCTCCGGCTTCATCGCCGACACGGCAAGTCTTCCGTTCGTCATCTCGAACCTCGTCAACATCGTTTCGGCGGACTTCTTTCACATCGGTTTTACAGAGTATGCGGCACGGATGGTCTTCGTCAACGTCTTTTCGGTCGCTGGTAGTCTGCTTGTCTTGTACTTCTATTTCAAGAAGCAGATTCCAAAACTCTATGCCGTTGAGGATTTGGCGCAACCGACGTCTGCGATTCGCGATATGCGGATGTTCCGTGCTTCATGGATCGTCCTTGGCTTGTTGCTCGTCGGATACTTTACGAGTGATGCGATTGGCATTCCGGTCAGTCTCGTTGCTGGCATCATCGCTGTCTTTTTCTTATTCCTGGCGCAAAAATCACCGAGTGTTCCGACGAAGAAGGTCCTTGCCGGTGCCCCGTGGGCGATCGTCTTCTTCTCGCTCGGTATGTATATCGTCGTCTACGGTCTGCGCAATGCGGGACTGACGCAAGTCCTTGCGGAGTTGATCGAGTGGATGGCGACGAACCTCGCATCGGCGACGTTTGGAATGGGTTTCCTTGCCGCTCTGTTGTCGTCTGTCATGAACAATATGCCGACCGTCATGATTAATGCGTTGTCGATCGAGCATACGGCAACGACGGGAGCGATTCGTGACGCTTTAATCTACGCGAATGTCATCGGTAGCGATCTCGGTCCAAAGATCACACCGATCGGAAGCCTTGCAACCTTACTGTGGCTCCATGTCTTGCGCTCGAAAGGGGTCCGGATCGGTTGGGGACAATATTTTAAAATCGGTACCGTTTTGACGATTCCGACGCTCGCCATCGCGTTGCTCGGACTCTACATCAGTTTATTACTCTATTAAGAGGAGGACATGAATATGGCGAAACTACTTATCATCGGCTCGGTCGCTGCCGGCACATCAGTTGGGGCGAAGGCACGCCGTAATAGCGAAGACTTAGAGATCACGATCTACGACCGGGACGAGGACATTTCCTATTCCGGTTGTGGGATTCCCTATTTCGTCGGCGGTGAAGTCGCTGAGCTCGATGAATTGACGCCACGCGACGCAGCGTTCTTCAAGAAACGTTACAACATCGACGTTAAGACGCGTCATAACGTCGAAGCGATTGATCACGAGACGAAGACAGCGACCATCCGTCATCTGGATTCGGGTGAGACATTCACGGATACGTACGATACGCTCGTTTTCGCGACTGGTGCCTCTAGCATCATTCCGCCGCTACCAGGCGTCGATCTCGAAAACGTCTTCCCGGTCCGTAACATCCGTAATGCAGATGCGATTCGTCGGTACGTCGACGCGCAAGCTCCAAAACGTGCTGTCATCGTCGGCGGCGGATTCATCGGACTCGAGATGGCGGAACAGTTGACATATCGCGGAATCGAAGTGACGCTCGTCGAACGGTTGACGCAAGTCATGCCACCGCTAGACGTTGATATGGCAAAACGCGTTAGTGACCATCTCGAAGCGAATGGCGTCATCTTACGTCTTGGTGAGTCAGTCGCTTCGTTCGAAGGGGAGAAGACGGCTCGTACAGTCGTTCTTGCAAGTGGTGAGACGATCGAGACGGATCTCGTCATCCTGTCGGTCGGTGTCAAACCAAACACGCAACTCGCACAAGAGATCGGTGTGACGATTGGGCAGACGGGTGCGATCGCCGTCAATCGACAGATGCAGACGAACATCGAAGGCGTTTATGCGGTCGGCGATGTCGCCGAGAGCTTCTCCGTCATCACCGGTCAACCACTGTACCGTCCGCTTGGTTCGACGGCGAACAAGATGGGACGAATCGCTGGGATGGTCATCACCGGTGAAGCGATTGAACACCGGGGAATCCTTGGAACGGGAATTTTTAAAGCATTCGATTTGACGGTCGCTCAGACCGGATTGACTGAAAAAGAAGCCCGCGACGCCGGGTATGATATCGAAGTGTTACACAACATCAAGCCGGATCGCCCGGAATATCTCGGCGGCAAAGAAATGGTCATCAAGGCGATTGCAGATCGGAACGATGGTCGTGTCCTCGGTGCCCAAATCGTTGGTCCGCAAGGGGTCGATAAACGGATTGATGTCCTTGCGACCGCAATCAGCTTCAAGGCAAAAGCGGAAGACTTATTCCATCTTGATCTGGCCTATGCGCCGCCATTCTCGACGACGAAGGACCCCATTCTTTACACCGGGATGGCCCTCGATAACGCGATCAAACGAACGGCCCGTCTGAAAACACCGAATGCTTTGATGGAAGAGGTCGCTAAGGGTCAGGTCTTCCAAATCATCGATACGCGCTCACGCGCTCAGTTCGAGAAGAGTCATGTCGACGGGGCAATCCATATTCCGCTCGGTGAGTTACGTGAGCGGGCGCAGGAACTGGATCCGACGGTACCGACGATCGTCTACTGCAATAAAGGGGTCACTGGAAACGCGGCACAAAACGTCTTGAAGAATCTTGGATTCACGGATGTCTGTAACTTATCCGGTGGCAATCAAAACTATCAACACATCAAGTCTTGTCTCTGACGAGGAAAGTCTTCGCGAATGCGGAGGCTTTTTTGTTTATTTAATATCGGAATCAGGAAAGGATTAAGGACGAGGAACATGTCAATTCAAAAGGAGGGATGAATGGATGGTACGCGCTTTATTTTTGAACTGTACTTTAAAAGCATCACAAGAACCATCGAACACGGAAGCGTTGATTCGTGACGTGATCGCGTACTGGGAGCATGAGGACGTCGATTCAGAAATCGTTCGAGTCGTCGATCATCAAGTCGCATTCGGTGTGACGGAAGATGAAGGGAACGGCGACGAGTGGCCGGCACTCTTCGACAAAGTCAAACAAGCAGATATCGTCGTCATCGGGACACCGCTGTGGCTCGGTGAAAAAAGTAGTGTCGCGACACAAGTCATCGAACGGTTATACGGGGGAAGTGGCTTGACGAACGACGTTGGACAAGCCATCTATTATAACAAGGTCGGTGGTGTCATCGTCACCGGCAACGAGGATGGGGCGAAACACGCGTCCGCGTCGATTTTATACGGTCTGTCGCACATCGGATTCACGATTCCCCCCAATGTCGATGCGTATTGGGTCGGTGAAGCGGGACCTGGACCGTCTTACATCGAAGCCGGACGTGACAATGACTTCACGAAACGGCATGCCCAGTTTTTAGCTGCCAATCTTTTGCATCTTGCTCGGCTATTGAAAGCGCACCCGATTCCAGCAGAAGGGAATGTGATGGAATGAAGAGAGGATATGTTACAGGATACGGTGTTGCGACCTTATTTGCGATGAGTCTAATGGTAGCAGGATGCGGGAACGACGAAACGGCGTCGGACAAGGTCGAGGACGGATCTACAAACTCGAATACGACCGACAATACGATGAAAGATAAGGATGCGGTCACGAAAAATGCAGATACGGATTATGGATTCACCAGTTTATCGATTGAAGCGGACGTCAACGGGGATATGGACGCAATCGACATCAGCTATGACCGAGAGAATGACGGCACGGAAGCCGAATACCAGTATAAAGATGAAAACAAACGCGGGGACGCGGCGATGACGGAACTCGACGCGAAGTTCAAGAACTTAAAAGTAGATGCGGATACATCTGAGAAAGATGTCATCGCGGAAGTGGAGCGTGTATTTGCGATTCAAGATGCGTCCCGCCTCGAGGTGGAGATCGACTTCTCGGACGGAACAGAAAAAGAATATAAAAAATAAACGACGGGGCTGACTCACATGTCGTCCTCTAAAGATAAGGGTGGCAGAATGATGATCTGCCACCCTTATCTCGTAAAAAAATGACGCGTCACACGCCACTCCTACAGGAAAAAGCGCATTATGCGCTGTCAGAGACAAACAAGACCCGCTTTCCTGCTTGAATGAAGCAAGAAAACTGGCTTGTGTCTCGCCTGAGGAAAGGACGTAAAAAGACGCGTCATTCTTTTTTGAGTCAGCCTCGTCGTTTTAGTGAATCGTCATATGAGCGAGGACCCCATAATGATCACTTGGTATGACGTGATGGGGCAGTCGTTCATGTCCGATCAATTGAACGCGTTGTAAGGTCACTGGTGCCGGTGAGCGTTGACACAGCAACCAATCGTACCGGGCAGGTGTCGTGATTCCGTCATTCTTTTTAGCATACGAATTCGTCATAGGATCAAGAGTCACAGGAGCAAGTTGACCGGTCCGCATGGCAAAACTGTCAGCGAGATCGACCCACTCCTTAAGCGTTGCTTGATGCAGAGAAGAATTTGGACAATCATTAAAGTCACCACCTAAGAACTCGATCGTCGCGTCATCCGTCTGTGAGGCAATCCATTCGTTGACGAATCGAAGTTGACCGAGTCGAATGTCTGAAGCACGCCAGTTGAAATGAATGTTCGTCACGGCAAAACGGACACCTTCAATCGAAAACGGAATCCGAATCGCACAGTGATGGTTGATGTTTGCTGTAGCGGCGGCACTCGAATCCGTTCGCTCAAACGGCAGTTTCGTTAAAATGGCAAGTCCTTCATCCGGTGAATCCTTATAAGGATCCATCATCCAATACGGATAACCGGTCGCCTCTGCGAGATGTTCGGCGATTGAGACGAACGGTTCATCCGGATGAAACGTCGACATCACTTCCTGCAGAAGAAGAACATCCGGTTGATGCTGATTGATTTCCGCACACAATGCCGCAAACCGTTCCTGACACTTGTATGGATGATGCCAAATGTTATACGTCGCGATCGATAATGAGAAACTCATAACGCTAAGCCCATCAGGACAGAATCATAATAACAGCCGTCCGACAGCAACCGATCGTGGCGTAGTCTTCCTTCTTCTAGGAAACTGTGACGATGGTAGAGTCGGAGCGCCCCGTGATTCGTCTCGACGACTTCGAGTTGGATTTTCAGAAGCGACTGCGTCTTCGCCCAAGCGATCATCCGGATCGTCAATTGGGTGCCGATTCCTTGTCCCCAATCCGAACGCAGGACCCCTAAGCCGAAAGATGCTTTATGAGCAAAGCGCTTTAATGCAAATCCACGACACCTGGCGTAAGCAATGAGTTGTTCCTCCCGTTCAACGACGAGGATTTGATCCGGAACCGATGAATTGTGTAACTGATCAACGAAATCGGTCGCCGTCATCACGTCCTCACCAGGCATCCGGTCGAAGTACTCCGTTTCCGCGTCAAGTGCTTGACGTAATGCAGCAAGTGCTTCAGCATCACTAAGACGAGCCGGACGAATGTAGTAACGTTGCGTATTAAATGAGTGGTGCGTCGTCTGCATATATTAGCCTCCCATCTAGATAGAATATGCCAGCATTGTGGCATTGTTGTCGGATTATAATCGGTAACACATATATGCTAGGGAAACGGTGTATCACGAATAGGTTCAACTGACTGACCATCCGGAGCAGGCGCAAACTCAATAGTCCTTCGTCAAACGATGTTAACGCCGAACGTGGACGATCCAAGCGGTCATATAGGTAAGTGTTCCAACCGATAGGACGAGTGCGATCGCATAAAACGGAAACGAAGGATACCGTTCAAGTAGTGGCTGTTCAAACAAAAAGGCGATCATCAGGATAGGAAGACTGATCAAAAAAGCAACGTACGCCGCGCGGGTCGCCTTACCAGTGATAAGGGCCTCTCGTTCGTCCGAGTCAGAGAATTCTGCTGTTGACGTCGACCATTTTGAAAATGACCGGGAGCGATCCGTTCGTGAGAGATAGCCAATGCATGAGACGACAATAGCGATGATGATCAGTGGCAGCATGATGCTGAGATCGAGCTCAAACGACAGACCGGTACCGGATACAGGATCATCTTGAAATAATTGAAGTTTGTCATGAATCGCACTGATGAGAGACGCAGCTAAAAAATAGAGACAACAATTTAAAACAGATTGGGTTATGACGCGGTTCATCAAGACTCCTCCTCTAATTGAAATAATTCCTCTACTGGTCGATCGAAGACGCGAGCAATTTGCATTGCGAGTAGTAAGGATGGCGTATAGCTGCCTTTTTCAAGCGAGATGACGGTCTGGCGTGTCACGCCGATCCGTTCAGCGAACTGTTCCTGCGTCCACTTCTGTTGTTGGCGGTAAATCCGGACTTGATTCGTCAGCTTCATCCAGCGACCTCCTTTCCAGTTATCTATATTGTAAAGTCTGTTTTACATTTTGTAAAGTAGACTTTACTTTTTAAATGAGAAAAAGCCAATGAATCAAGACGATCCATTGGCGTAGTCGTAAGCGATACATTCAAATTGGTTTATATTGCAACGGGATTGAAGCGAGCCATTTGCAAACATTACATGACGTGCGGCGTTACAATGATGGCTACGAGACACACGAACGTCGTAATGACGTGATGTCGTCGTAAGGACAAGGGAAGCAAAACAAGCCCTGCGATCGTGACACCGGTAACGATCCATCCTAAAAGAAATTCCGTGTCATGGGAAGCGATCGGAATACTCAATAGATACGCTGTCGCGTGCGGAAAGTAGCCCAGTGCATCGAAAAGGATCCCGCTAAAGACACCCATCAATAGCAAACCGATCGCTAGCTGAAACCGTTTTTTGGATTTAATCATATAAATGCTCCTCATCTGTTTGTTTGACGCATGACTTCGTGATCGATGCGTCTATCTTCTAGTCATTCGTCAAAATGAATCGAATTCCTGACTGTTATCTTTCTCGGAACTTTATCAAAAATCCTTGCTTCTACGCACCAATCGGAATATTCAGATAATAATCGGGTATCATCATGAAAACACCATCGCCGATTCAGTGGAAAGGAGAAGAGAAGATGATGCCTGAACTGATACCGGATGACCGGGAGCTCGAACGAAGGATTCGAATCGTCCATCTGTTGCGAAAACTGGGTAAAACAGACGAAGCAATTGCAAGGTCCCTCTATGTACCGATTGAATGGGTCCAGTCGATTTATGAAGAAGACGACTGGCAGCAAATGCAATCATCCTAAGGCAAGGGCGTCTCGTCCTTGTTTTTTCATCTGTTCTGTTAGACTTATCTTATAAAAATGAAATCAAGATGTCAGAAATCAAAGACACATAACAACACGTTGCGTGATCTGAATACTGGACAGGAGGAGACAGATGATTGAAATATTGCACTATGATGTGTTTACGGCGACACCCGGAACCGGTAATCCAGCCGGAGTTGTCTTAAACGCCGATCGATTGTCGGAGCTTGAGATGCAATGGATTGCTCGGACGAGTGGATTCACGGAAACGACATTCATCCTCTCTTGCGAGCAGGCAGATTATCAAATGCGTTTCTTTGCACCGGAACGGGAGATGGACTTGTGTGGACATGGTACGATCGCTGCATTGACGGCGATCGATTCACACATTGGTGTACCTGCAACATGTCACATCAAGACAAAATCAGGTATCTTGCCTGTGATTCGTTTAGCGCATGGCATGTTTCGTTTACGACAAGGGCGACCTTGTCTGCACCCATTTGATGGTGACGTTGAGGCAGTCTTAGCATCGATTGGATTAGAAATGAAACATTTAGATAAACGATTTCCGGTCGTTTATGGAAGTACCGGGAATTGGACGCTTGTGTTGCCGATTCGTCATCTCGTCGATTTTCAACGGATGATGCCAGATCATCAACAATTTGCATCCGTTTTGACTGACTATCCTCAAGCATCGATTCACCCCATCTGTTTCGATACATATGATGCGCAGGCAACTTTACACGGACGTCACTTCTCAGCAACGGGATCAGGCAGCATCGAAGATCCGGTAACAGGAACGGCGAGTGGTGTGATGGGTGTCTATTACCGAAAATTCATGAAGCCATCCGTCTCAGGAACGATGATCACTGTCGAGCAAGGACATGAGATAGGACGATCAGGTCAGGTAAAAATTCATGTCTCCGGTGAAGGACTTAATCACAACGACTGGAAGGTTGAGATGGACGGGCAAGCCGTCTTTGTTGGTGTAAAGAAAGTGGGAGAGGAAGAGGCAGATGTTGAAACACTTCATTTGGGATTTTGACGGCACCTTGTTCGATACATATCCGGTGTTGATCGATGTTTTCGTGGACATGCTCGAGAGCGAGGGGCAATCGGTCGATCGAGAACGTGTCGCTGAGCTGATAGCGATCTCGGCTAAGACGATGTATGAGGCGTTTGCGGTGTCCGAAGCATTCATTACGAACTACAAACAACAAAAGGCGGCGATCGAGCGCGAACGGTCCGGTCCGTTTCCGGGAATTCATGAATTGCTTGAGACATTATCGGCAAGTGGTGCGACGCATCATATCGTCACCCATCGTGGAACATCCATTCATGCGTTGCTTGCAAAACACGAATTGACGCATCATTTTCAAGACATCCTGACTGCAGCACATGGCTTCGTCCGTAAGCCGGATCCGGAAGCTGTCACGTACTTGATCAATCGGCATCAGATGGCTCTAGACGAGACGATCATGATCGGGGACCGGGAACTCGACGTCTTAGCGGGACATCGTGCGGGTATTGCCACATGTCTGATCAACGAACGACCAAATGAGACGGTTGCGACCTATACGGTACCGACGCCTGAACAATTACACGAACGATTGCTGACATAACGACAGCCCCGCTTCCAGTGATGGGAACGGGGCTGTTTTTTTAAGAAGACAAACGATCCGATTCAGTTACTTCAGTGCGTGGTGCATGCCAGAAGTATGTCAGTAAAATACCGACCGCAAGCATCATCGTCGCGAAATAAAACGGATAGTTGAGGTTGACGTCAAACAATAATCCGCCGACGATCGGTCCGAGAATATTCCCGATACTCGTAAACATCGAGTTCATTCCACCGACAAAACCTTGTTCATCCCCGGCAATCTTCGAAAGATAGGTCGTGACGGCTGGTCTCATCAAATCAAAGCCAACGAAGACGACCATCGTCACGAGAATGATCGAGACATAGTTCGTCACGAACGTCATCAAGACGACGAGCAACGTCGAACCAATCAAACTGTATCGGATCAAGCGAATCTCACCGAACCAACGTGTCAAACGATCGAACAGCCCGACTTGGACGATGACACCGACAATCGCACCAAGGGAGATCGCAAGCGCGATATCTTTCGCCGTGAAACCGAACTTCCGGTCAACGAACAGCGCGAACAAGGACTCGAACGAGGCGAGACCGAACGACGAAATCAATAGGACTAGGAAAGCGATGAAATAGAGCGGACTAAATACTTTCCGAAAACCCGTCTGTTGTTTGATGGTCGTCGCCTCATAATGACGGTTAGGTTCCTTGAGCGTAAAGATAGATAATACCATTGCCGTCAGACCGAACGCGGCAGCAAAGAAGAACGGCGTCCGCGTGCCGAGGTCAGCAAGGAACCCGCCGATCCCGGGTCCGATGATGAAACCGGTCGAGATGGCGGCAGACATATAGCCAAGCGCTTTCGGACGGGTTTCGTTCGTCGTGATGTCAGCGATGAAAGCGGTGACAGCTGGCATGATGAAGGCCGCACTGACACCACCGAGAATCCGCGACGCGAACAGGACTTCGACCTGTTGACCGAGACCGAACAAGAGCTCAGACATGCTAAAGATGAATAAACCGATGATGATCATTGGCTTGCGTCCGTACTTATCGACGGCACGTCCTGCAAGCGGGGACAGAATCAATTGCGCGAAGGCGAAGGCAGATACCATGTAACCGACCGTCGCTCCGGAAATGCTTAACTCATTCATGATCGTCGGTGTGACAGGAATGACGAGTCCGATTCCGAGAAAAGCGATGAATAAGTTGAGCAGGAGTGTACTTAAAATCAATGTATTGTTTTGCATAGGTCACCTCAATTGTTTGGAATCGTTTTCGACATGCCACGCCAGACGATTGGCCATACGGCTTGCTGTCTAGCATGAAAGGCGTCGACGCCGTTATAGACAAGTTCTGTCAGCGTACCTTCAGCAACCGTCAAATAAGCAAGCGCTGCACTTTTATAATCCGTCGAATAGAGGATCTGTTCCGTTCGGTCACGTTCGCGTAACAGACGCGTCAATAAATCATGCAGTGAATCGAAGAACGGGTTGAAGCGATCGGTCATCTCTTGTTCGAGTTTCTCTGGTGGAAAATAGGCTGCCCGAAGGATGAATCGCATCAGCACATCATCCTGTTGCTCTAAAATGAACCAATCGAAGAAGCCGTGCAAGGATTGCTCGAGCGGTTGCTGTCGTGTTTTTGTGAAATACGTAGCGAAACGACGCTTTTGTTCCTGCAAGACATACGTCGTCGCTTGCAGGAAGAGGTCATCTTTGCCTTTATAATGCGCGTAGATAGACGGTTTTTTGATGCCGACTTCTGTTGCGATCTCTTGTAGCGATGCTCCTTCATAGCCATGCGCTGCAAAATGATGGATGCTCGTCTGTAACAATTGTTGCGCTTTCAGATAAATCACCTTCCTAACGGTCGTTAGGTAATACTGTAACAGGAAATTTCATGGGCAGTCAATGAGAGTGTCTTACCGCACAAAAAAACTGACTCCGCCATGGCGGAATCAGTTTTATAAGGAATCATTATTTATTCATAACACGACCGCGTGTTGCGACGCGTGAACCGACAATCCCAGCGAACGACGTGAAGATCAGTGTCAGAAGGAGACCGACGAACGCCCAGATCGAAACTTTCGATGCCGTTTGTGTCGCTTGTTCCGTTTGCTGACGAACATCTTGAACCGTTTTCTTCAAGTCAGCTGATGTCTCGTCGAGTGTTTGTTTCGCATTATTGATTTGTTGCGTTGTTTCTTTTGTTGCCGTGTTTAAACCATCGACAATGTTTTGCGTCGCTTTATCTGCCTCAGCGCCTGTAAGATCCGTGTTCTTTGCAACAGCGTCAGCGATTTTCTTTTCATCGACGGATTTCTCGATTTTCTCAGATCGTGCTGTCAATGAATCACCGAGATCCTGAACGATTTTGTCGAAGTCTTCTGGTTTCGTAATAGCCTCTTTACCAGCAGCCGTGACGTCATCTTTGACAGCATCTAGTTGACCTTGCAGGTAGTTAGGTTGTAATTCTTTGATGTCTGTATCCTTAAGAATTTCTTCGACGTTTCCATCGAGTTCCTTCGTATCGATATCTGAGACGTTTTTCGTAACGGAGTCGAACCCTTTCGTCGCAGCGTCTTTTGCAGTCGACGCGACAGACCCGATGCCGCTACCGGCAGCTCCACCGACTGTTCCGAGTAATGAACCGACCGATTGTAACGTATTGACGGTCGTAAACGTCAAGAGAGCGAACAAGAGGATGACGCTCGTCGACCAAGTCAAAAATCCGTGAATGAGACCGGCTCGAGCTGACGTCACACCAGAAACGAATCCGGCAACGAATAACGAAATGAGCAATGACAGAATCGCCCAGATGATCAAGCCTGTTCCGACGCCATCGAACGGGTTATTCGACGTGACGTCCGTGACGCCAAGACCGATCGCCGATCCAATCAGACTGAAAAGAATCAATAAAGATAAGAATGATACCACACCGGCAAAAATTGAACTCCATGAAATGTTACGACCCGCATCGTCCGCTTCCGCTCGGAAGTGGGATGAAAAGCCTTTATTTGTTTTTTCCATAATCAGCACTACCTCTCCCAAAATTAATCTTTCAAGTTTGAGATGTTCATGAATAGCAAAGCTTCACCTCAAGTTTCTTACGCGCATAGCTCTTATATTTCCGGAAAGTAACAATGAGAAACCTAGTATTACAGTTACATGATTAATGATCATATGAACTTCAAAATATCCGGAATATTCCAACATGCAATTACCATGACATGTAGAAAGAGACTAACGTATCCCTTTAAATGTCAATCAACGGTGACGATATAAGAGGTGAAGTGAAATTAAAAACAAGGAGATGAATATATGAATTGGTTTAAGAAATCACCTTCACCTTCCTTTGACGCGCTCATTGAAGTCGAACGCACGCATGTCATATTGAATGTTCCAGCATCCCTACGTGAACAATTACGTCTAATCGGTCTACACGCCATCGATTTACAAATTGCACGAGTCATCCGCGAGGATGTTTCCCGTTGGATGCCGAGCATGGTCGATGCGTTCTACGAGGAGTTAGTCCGGGTTCCGTCTCTCCGTCAGTTGATTGAAAAACATTCGACACTTGAACGGTTGAAAGGTACCCTCGCTCGGCACATCCTACAAATGTTCGATGGTCAGGTGACGATAGACTACATCGAAGCCCGGCGCCGGATTGCTGAACGGCATGTTCAAATCGGGCTGCATAATAAATGGTATATTGCTGCCTTTCAAAAAGTCTGGAACGTCCTCAGTGAACAGATTGACGGCAGTGATTGGCCGGAAGTAGAACGTGTCCGAATCATGCGGGCAGCAGGGAAACTCTTTAATCTCGAACAACAAATCGTCATGACGATGTATGAGGATCAAATCGATGAGGAGCGCCAAGCGATCGCGACAGCAAAACAACACGTCGGAGATGGTGTTCAAAAATCAACAGAAGAACTTGCCGCGATGAGTGAAGAATCGTCAGCAAATTTCCAAGAGATTGAGCGGCACGCCAAACACGTCTCGACGACGACAGACGCGATTTCGATCCAGTTGACAGAAGCGGTCAGTGAAGCAGAAGCCGGTGTCGTTCTCGTCGAAGAAGAGACACGACGCTTTGAACATGTCGTTGCAGATTTATCACGGACGACCGAACAAGTCGCTGAACTGTCTCGTCTGTCGCAGGAAATCGAACGGATCGCTGGGATGGTGACGACGATTTCTGATCAGACGAATCTACTCAGTTTGAACGCCTCAATCGAAGCGGCACGTGCCGGGGAGATGGGACGCGGGTTCACCGTCGTTGCGCAAGAAATTCGGAAGCTTGCCGAAGAGAGTAAACAGTCGGCAACAGAGACGTCGCGGATCGCTCAAGAGATTACGCAAAAGATGCTCGTCGTCTCAGAGCGGATGGGAACGACGGAGACAGCGGTCGTCCGGACGACGACAGAGATGCAACAAGTCGTCCGTGCCTTTTCACGGATTTCGGAACAGACCGACAATGTCTCGCGGCAAATTCACGAACTATCGACCGATACAAAGGAAGTCGCCGGTACGATCGAAGGCATGCGTAAGATTGCAGAAGCGATTGCTGAGACAGCGGATGATTTACAAGAAGTCGCCGCGACCCTCTGATTTAGTCCTCCTTTCCATGTGAAAGGAGGACTTTTTTGACGTTTTATGGAAAAATAAAGCTGGAGGTGTGGAAGGTTTATGGTGCAGAGTCTATTATTGATTGTTTTATGCTTTTTCGCTTTGATCGGACGTTACCTGATGACAGGGGAACTCGCTCCACGTGAGTTGTATGGATTACTTGGTTTAACGGGCGTCGCTTTCTTAATCGGTGGAGTCGAATGGTGGCAAATCCGGCGTGATTTACGTTATCGTGGACGAGAGGCAGGGGTGTCCGTTCACTTAGCGGACCGGGCGACCCAAAAGACGAATACGGTTTTTCTCGCGCATGAACAATGGCTGACGTTCTCACGACGTTATGCCACGTGGTGGCAGGCGATCCTTGTGCGCTTCAAGAAGTTTGAATCGTTTTTCCTCGATGTAACGTTCGACGGAGAAGGAACCCGTCTTCAAATTAAAGAAACGAGAACGGAATGGCTTCGCAATACGACACATTTCGTGATTCGTAAAGATGGACGTGACGTCGGTACAATCCGTACCGATCCGGCACTTCGTCAGCAATTGCGACTACAAGAAGTTTTACTCGTCTCGTATGCCGGTCAGGAGTATCAAATTCGTTCCTCAACAGTCACGAGAAAAATCGGCGTTTATCAAAACGGGGACTGCATTGCGACGGGTTCACGACACGGGGCGCAACTTGACTTTGATTGTGAGACGAATATACGTCTATTAGCTGTCGCAAGCATGATCGTCTTTCGACTTGTTTATTCAAAATGATTTTATTTCAAATACCTTATTGCTGTTAAAATAAAATGAATCGGTTTCAAGGGAGTACGGCATTACATACTAAACGGCTCCGATTACGAAAAATCCGACTGGCTGATACGGAAGCGATGTTTAGAACGGATTGTGGAACAATGGAAATGGTAGCGAGGCATTAGCTGCAGTCCTTGTCTTTGGTTTTCAAGAATTGCTCCTTTATAAGGTTTCAGTCGCCCATAATATCGATAAAGCTCCAGGAGGAATCATACAGAAGGTCGGTATGATTCAAGAAGGACTGTATGGGTGATGATTCGCAATGCGACTGGAAAATATAAGGATTGTGCAATCGATGGGTTGCTTTGTGAAATATATGATTTAAAAAGAACGAATAACGAATGAGGTGTGATACGTTGCAAGAAATGACACTGTATCGGAATTTTAACGAACTGGCAGATGATGTATTGGAATTAGCGAAAGAGATTCTACCTGATCAATTGTTATATTTAACGACGATCGAAGAAAACCAACAGATGATTTTACGACTCTCAAATGATCATCAACGAATCGAGATTCGAGCAGGACAAGTGTTTGAGATGGAAAAGACACTTTGTCGTCACATCAATTTCGAACAGAACGAACCCATCTGGTATGAGTCCATTAGCGATGACGAGCGCTTAGAAGATATGCAGGACGCATTAAAAGCGTTACAGATCGAGTCCTATCTCGGGATTCCAATCAGTTTAACGAATGGTCAAACCTTTGGTACGTTGTGCGCTGTCCATGATGAAGCAAGTCGATTCGAAGAGAAGAGCATTCAACTTCTCCAACGGATCGCGAAACTGTTTTCGTATTACCTTGAGCTCGAACAGTTTGCTTGGAAGGACACGCTAACACAATTGTATAACCGACGTTATTTGACGAGACAGTGGGAAACGGAACAGCAACATTCCGGTGCGCTGTTTTATCTTGATCTCGACGGATTCAAGCAAGTGAACGACGTGTATGGGCATGAGACCGGCGACAAAGTCTTGATCGACGTCGCGAAACGACTACAGGATAGTACACGTTCTTATGAAGACGCGTTTTCTGTCCGGATCGGGGGAGACGAGTTCTTGATTCGTTTCACTCATCAGAAGACGAAAAAGGAGTACGAACGAATTGCGCAGCAGCTCCTTCAGAAACTTGGAACATGGCAGACGCCATACGCTGTCTCGACCAGCATCGGGATCGTGCTGTTTGATGATGAAACCATTACGCTAAAAACGATCATTCAACAGGCAGACCGTGCGTTATATGCCGCAAAAAAAGACGGTAAGAATACGTTTCGTTTTGCGGATGCTGTCTCACATCGCGTCCAATAATCAACGAAAAAACGCGATGTTTCCTCACAAGGAGGAGCATCGCGTTTTCAATTAACCGGTCTTTCGAATCGATTCGAACAAGCGTCCCTTATAGACATCAGCGATCGTATTGAGGAACGTCTCGCTCAGTTTTTTCGGGAAGAACGGTTTTGCATAGACATACTGGTAGGCTTTCTTCAAATCATCCCATTGTGTACACGGTTCGGTTTGACGGAACCTTGCGACATCGATGATCCGTGTTCCATTTGCCGTTAACAAAATATTGCGTAGATGAATATCTGATGGATTAAGACCTACGGCGCGTGCCTCTGCTAGCGCTGCATCGACTGTCGTTAAGACGGATTCTGGAATATAGGTCCCGCTGACGAGGCATTCGAATAACGTTTGTCCCTCGATGTATTCGAGCACAAGGTAATCGGATCCATATTCGAACATCCTCGCATACGTCGAAAACGTCGTCAGTTGTTCATAAATGCCGCCTTCTAACTCAGCGAGAGGACGAAATGACGGATAGAACTTCTTGATGACGCGGTCGGTGCCACGAACCCGGAATACATAGGCGCTACGACCGGTGCCGATCCAGTCGAGCTCTTTTGGGAGATGTTCGATCGTACAAACCGGTCCCGTTTCCTTCAACTGAATCAAATCGGCTAACTCAGCGTCTGTCTTCACTGTTGCCACTTCCTTTCGCTCTGCTTGATCGTATGTTCATTATACGCTCATCTGACGGGAAAAGTTTCAAAAATCATTCGTGTGTGAAAGTTTTGAACATTTTGTGATATGCTAAAAATGCTATACTGTTACATACTTCAAGGGGGTCTCTAATCATGTCAACGACACAACAATGGCGCGACCATTTTGATGGTCTTCGCGCATACGAAGAAGCCGTCGCATTACTATACTGGGATATGCGGACATACATGCCGGATCAAGGTGCAGCGAACCGTTCCGCTTCAATCGGATTCCTCTCAACAGAGAGCTTCCGTCGCCGGACAGGAAAAACGTACCAACAATTACTGGCAGCGATGGAGCAAGAGACGCTGACGGGCATCGAAGCGATCTCGTTTACGAAAGCAAAAGAAGCATTCGATCGCGACTCGAAGATTCCAGAAGCCGAGTACCAAACGTTCATCACGTTGATCTCTGAGGCAGAGAGTGTCTGGGAAAAGGCGAAGGACGCGAACGATTGGTCGATGTTTGAACCGTACCTCGAGAAAATCGTCGCGATGGAACGCCAGTTTGTTGAGTATTGGGGTTATGACGCGCATCCATACGACGCATTGTTGCATGACTATGAGCCAGGGATGACGGTCGCAACACTCGATCCATTGTTTGCGGAACTTCGTCAAGCAATCATTGTTTTGCTCAGTCAGCTTGAAGGAAAAGACTTCCCGACGCTTGATTGGTCAGCGGACCGCGAGACACAGATCGCCTTGAATCAAGAATGGCTCCGCGATATCGGTTATGACTTCACGTCCGGTCGATTGGATGAGACGGTTCACCCGTTCCAAACGACGATCAACCGGAAGGATGCGCGGATCACGACGAAATATGATGAGAACGACTACCGGAACTCCGTCTTCGGCACGATGCATGAAGCCGGGCACGCGACGTATGAGCAAGGTATCGAACCGGAACTCGATTCACTTGGTCTCGGTGAAGGTGCTTCGATGGGGATCCACGAATCACAATCACTGTTCTTCGAGAATTTCATCGGACGTAATCAAGGCTTCTTATCAGCACGTTATCATGGTCTACAACAAGCAATCCCGTCGCTTGCTGATGTCCCGTTTGAACGCTTCTATGCAGCGGTCAACGAAGTCAAGCCGTCACTCATTCGGATCGAAGCCGATGAATTGACATATGCCCTTCATATCATCATTCGGTATGAGCTTGAAAAGCGCCTGATGACGAAAGAACTCGAAGTGAAGGATCTCCCGCAAGAATGGAACCGTCTCTATAAAGAGTATCTCGGCGTCGATGTCCCGAGTGACGATAAAGGGGTCTTACAAGATGTCCACTGGTCAGGAGGCTCGTTCGGTTACTTCCCGAGTTATGCGCTTGGTCTCGTCTATGCAGCACAATTGAACGAAGCGCTTCGTCGTGACGTCGAAAACGTCGATGGTCTGATTGCAGCTGGTACACTCGCACCGATCAAAAGCTGGCTGAAAGAAAACATTCACCGTCACGGGAAATCGAAGACACCAGCTGAACTGATCGAAGCAGCAACGGGTCAATCGATCTCGGTCGCACCCCTCGTCAATTACTTGACGAAGAAATACACGCGTGTCGTCGAGGCACTCTGATGTTATGGTTTGCACACCGCGGTGTCAGTGACCGTTTTCCGGAGAACACGCTTGAAGCAATCGCCGCTGCGATCGAAGACGGCGTCGATGGTGTCGAGTTCGATGTCCATTTCTCAAAGGATGGTGTTGGTGTCATCATTCATGACGAGACTGTCAACCGGACGACGAACGGGACAGGGCGTGTGATCGACATGACGGTCGCTGAACTGCAAGCACTCGATGCCGGAGCACGTTTCAAAGGGGAAGCGATCAAGACGAAGATTCCGACGCTTGACGAAGTACTCGCAATCCTCGCACCAGCGACACTGCGACTCAACATCGAGCTGAAGACGGATACGATTCGCTATGATGGCATTGAGGCGTATGTCCTCGAGCGTTGCGCAGCGCACGGCATTGCGACGGATCGGTTGTTGTTCAGTTCGTTCAACCATTATTCGGTTGCCTTGATCCGGAAGCTCGACCCAAGCGTCGAGACGGCGATTCTCTATCCGTATCCGATCTATCATCCGGAAAAACAAGCCCTCCGAATTGGTGCGACCGGGATCCATCCCGATTATCGACGGGTGACGGAAGCGGACGTCGCGTTCGCTCACGCGCAAGACGTTACGGTCCGGGTTTACACACCGAAGACGGTCGAGGATGTCCGGCAGATGCAGCGGATCGGCGTCGACGCCGTCATCGTTAATGATCCAAAAGGGATGCGCGATACACTCGAAGGATGAGGAGGAGGAAGGGATGCGCAAGGAATATGTATTCGTCATCAGTTTGTCGCTCGTCGCTTTATTCGTCGGACTTCAGCTTGGCTTTGCCCGCTTGCCGGAACCAAAACCGAAGCAAGTGACGACGACACCGATGCGCCCTGCGGATTATCAGGCAGGACTTGCGTCAGCGAAACGGGAACTGAAGCAGATTCAGCGCTTCACCTTGAAAAGCACCCTTCCTGCGGATGGAACGACGGTGACCTGGATTTATGAGACCCCATCCGATGAACGAATTGCGGTCGATTGGTATTATGTCGAGAGTTATCCGGAAGAACAAGTCCAGATGACACGAAACGAGACATCCCGGATCATCTCGTATGAACGCTACTTGATCGTCATCCGACCAATATACGGGACGGTCGTCGATAGTGAACTGGAACAGTTCGCTCTTCGCTTTACAGGTTACTTCACGACACAACAACAGGGGGAAAACGATGTCAGGTAAAATCATTCTCTTGATTGGTGGATCGGGCAGCGGAAAGTCCTCCCTGATCAAACGTCTGCGGACGGAATACGCACACGTCCGGTTCATCCCGTCCGTGACAACACGACCGAAACGTCCGACGGAAATTGATGGAGCAAGCTATCACTTCGTCGACGTCAAGACGTTCCAGCAACTGATCCAAGAGGACGGGTTCATCGAATACGCCCATGTTCACCGCGCGTGGTACGGAACACCACGGCAAGCGTATGTCGATGTCCTCGAGCAAGATCAAATCGTCATCAAGGACATCGATCCAAAAGGAGCAGCAAACTTTAAACGTCTGTTTGGTGACCAAGTCATCACGATCTTCGTCTCGGTTCCACCCGATTTGATGAAGGAGCGATTGTTGATGCGCGGTGATACACCGGAGTTCGAAGCGCGACTCAATGATTACGAGGAAGCGTGGAAAGACCGCGATCACTACGATTATATGATCGAAAACATCGATTTCGAAACGGCGTATGCCGATCTGCTTGAGATCATTGCCAGCTATATCCCACAGGCATGACGAAGAGGACGCAAGTAAGCGTCCTCTTTTTGTCTTCAGAAAGGAGTCTTCATGCTACCAGATCATCCATTACTGACTGATATCGATAGCGTTAGACGGCTTACCGGACGCTCGCATCAAGCCGTCTGGTCCGTCAAGACGGCAACAGCACACTACATCGTCAAGGTCGTGACGGACCCATTAAGTCGTCAGTTTGAACGTGAGGCGGCTTTAATGATCCCAGAACAAAAGGGAATTTCTCACGCCTTACCGCTAGCGACCGGACGGACTGCGACGACCGCGTACGGCATTTATCCATACCTACCCGGACGAACCGTTCGAAGCGTGCTTCTCGAGTCACCAGAATTAGCCCCTCGACTCGGTCAGGAGGCAGGGCGAGCGTTGAGATGCATTCATGACGTGATCGCACCGAGCGGGACGGCGGCATGGAAAGAACGTTGTCAGGCGAAACATGACCGCTATCGCGCAGCGGTTGATGGGTTGCTTGAGCCAGAATGGATCGAGCGACTCGATCGGTTCATCCTTTTGAGGCTTTCCCTTTTAGCAGAGCGTCCGAATCATTTGCAACATGACGATGTCCATCTTGATAATCTCCTTGTTGAGAATGGACATCTCTGTGCCTTCCTCGATTACGGGAACCATGATTACGGCGATCCGTGGCATGACTTCGTCAAATGTGGGTTGTTTCAAGTCGAGACGAGTCCCGTCTTTGCCCTTCACATGATCGATGGATACTTTGAGAACGAAGTACCTTCTAACTTTTGGCAAATCTACAGCCTCTATATGGCGATGGTCGTCTTTTCGGCTCTCGTCTGGGCAAAACGGTTCGATGTAAACGGATTGGAGGCAATGCAACGACGCGTTCAGCGGATCATCCGAGACCACGATGGATTTCAGTGTGAATCACCGCTTTGGTATGAGAGGCAAAATCATGACTAAAAAAATGGATTCGTCTCTCACTTGAAGAGAAACGAATCCATTTTTTTGAGTGGACCTTTAAATGAAAAGGAAGATTACCATTCGAATCCTTCTTCACTATACTTGCCGTTCGAATTGAAGAACCGTTCTTCCGTTTTACCGTTTACCGTATTCGTATAAATTACGTAGACGTCGAGATGATCATTTTGATCCGCCATCTTCTTAGCGGCTTTCTTAGCATCCGCTTCAGTCGTATATGTTTCTGACTTACTTGCCTTACCGTGTTTTTCTTGCCCTTGTTCTTCATAACCTTCTACTGTCCATACTTTTTTTGATGACATCATTAACTTCCTTTCCTGCCAAAAGCGAGTCCGCTTGGCTGTTACATTATGCTGTGCGAACCATTTTATCGTCAACTGTTGCTTTATTCCGTGTCGATCTCGTCCAAATGATCGGCATAATAACGGAGTGCCCGGTTAAATGTCTGAATCGAGGCGTCCGACGACGTCGCAGCAAGACTCTTGAGTAACCGACCGACAGCCTGATTGACTTGACCGAGGTTGTACTCCGTCATCGCGAGGAATGCTTGTAAGGCGTGGGCGTCTGGAAATTCAAGCAACGCACTTCGGAAAACGCTTGATGCTTGTTTGAACTGACCGATGACGCGGTATGTACTGCCGAGCCCGATATAAGCTTGCAAGCGGTCCTCACCAGCAAGACCGAGCACAAGTGCTTGTTCATAGTAGGGGACAGCAGCCTGTTCCTCACCAAGACTATCATGACACCAGGCCATCTGATAGAGGACCGTCGGATCGTTAGGGGCTGTATCGACATACTGACGGACGAGTTCCTTTGCTGCTTCATACTGCCCCGTCTTTCGTAAGTGTTGCACTGATTCGAAATCAAACATCGTGTTTCCTCCTAATCGATTACTAAAAAACGGATCCGATCGCTTTTGACCGGATCCGTTCCATCGAACAGCTTAGACTGTTTTTTCAAGCTTCGTTAAGAGCGAACGGAACAACTCGAGTTCCTGATCCGAGAAGTCCTCAAAGACGTCTGCAAGGTAGTCCATCTTCATCGACTCGAGTTTTTCGTAAAGCTCAATGCCTTTCGATGTTGCCCGCAGTTCGACGACGCGACGATCGAGCTCGCTCCGCTCACGTGAGATCAACTCTTTTTTCGTCAATTCGTCTGCCAGAGCCGTAATCATGCTTGCTGAAAACTGGAACTCTTGTGAGAGCGCTGAAGCAATTTGTGGACTGTTCGCACAAAGTGATTTTAAGATGAAGAACTCGTTACGTGTCAAGTAAGTCGTAAACATGCTACGCACGTCCTTTTTGATCGCGCGGTAGTTCATCCGTAATCCTTTTTCCGTATCAACGATCAACTGATCGCGTAGTGCTACTTCTAGTGTAGTTGCCATGTATCCTTCACTCTTTCTATACCGTAGTTTCTTTCACTCGTGATTTAGTATAGTGAAAAATTTTAGTTTAATCAATATTTTTCTCTTGAATCATCTGACTCGACGACACGGGCGACTTGAGCGACGATTTCTTCGACGTTACGTAACTCCGGATAGAAACGGCGGAAGAAGTAGTCAATGCGGTGCGTATCTTCACCAGCGATCGTCAATGCCATACAGATATAGGCGATCCCGATTCCTTGACGGGGCAGGAATGGATTCGGCATGACCTTTGCACAACGTAAGGCGAGCGGACTATGTGTCGAGACCGCTTCAATCAGTTCACCGTACGTCCGAATATCGACGTAATGGAACATCCGGATCAGTTCGTTGATCAACTGTTGATCGGAATCGAGCATCATTTGTGACGTGACGAGACGTTTGTCGAGTTCGCTGATGACAGGGGAATGATCGATGAAATAGTTCAAGTTATCTGCCGTGATCCGGACTTGATGGGGGTCAGACAAGATTTGTTGGACCGTCTCATCTTCGAATTGTTTCAATTGCTTCTTGATGTTGACGAACTCCTGATCGGCGATCTCTAGAAGTCCTGCCACTCGACTGAAGCTACGCCGGACTTCTGCCGGGACGCTGTTCGGATTTTTATATCCGAGATCATGTTCGATCTCCGCCCAAGCGTGTTGCAGGATCGAGCGGATTTGGATCTCTGCCGTATAGTCCTTGAAACGACCATACTCGCTCAAGGCAAGCCGCTGTTCACTGAGTGACGCGACGAAGTGGACCGAGAGGTAACCAAATTCCGTCGTATCGAGCAACGTTGACTTATCGACCGATTGATCGCGATCGATTGCGAACTCATTCTCGATGATGCGTGCCGCTTCCCGGACATCGTCATGGAAATAAGTGACGATCCGGATCCCGGTCAAGTCATGGACGTCCTTAAGCGAACGGTATTTGTTCGGTTGACGTAAGACTTTTTGATACAGACTCTCGGAGTCCTTCGTCCGGGCGACGATTGAGTGGTATTTGATGCCTGCCGCGTCGAGCAACTCGGACAGAAGCATCTTCAACTTGTCGGCATAGGCATCGTATTCTTCCTTATCATTGACGTATTCGAGCATCATCGTATTTAAATCTTGTGATTGCACCGTTTCGCACCTTCCTCATTCTGTAGTCATCTAGCCATATTGTAGCACTCTGCTTTACTAAACGCACAAGAAGACCCTGTTTGAAGCAGTACGATTCGTGGGAAAAAGACAAGTAGTACGTGTCCGGGAGGAGATTAATCATGGAAATAGTGGATGCCCGTGCTTTACCCGCCGATCATATGGATGTCTTGCATGTCACACCGTCGTCGATCTATTTTCGACGTCGCCTCGATGACGCCCGTTACCACATCAGCCGGTATGATCTTGAAGATCAAGAACAAGTCGATCTGACGCAGCAGGCTTTGACGGATCATGGACCAACCCGTCCGTTTGTTCGTCATGGAAAGGTCTATTGTCTGAATGAACATACGCAAGAGCAAGGCGGAGAGACGGAAGTGCTCGTCCTCGATCTCTTGTCCGGGAAACGCGAGCAGATTGCGTCGTTTTACGTGGAAGGGGATTTGACGCTCTACTGGGTGCTCAATGAGAACTATCTCGTATTCTTGCAGACGACGGATACGACATCTGCGTTTCTGTATGACGTCAAGGACGAATCACGGCAGACGATTCGCGATCCACGGCTCTACGGGATGACGGAGAATTACCGGGAACTCTATTTCTTTCTCGTCACGCTCGAAGACAAGGAGTACATCGTCTGTAACGCTCGGCTCGATGAGTTCTCGTTCTATGACGCCCTTGAAAGTGGTGTCATCTCACCAGAAGATCCGATTGATCACTCCGAAAGTCTGTTGATCGCACCACTGTCGACCTTGATTGAGGAGATTGAACAAGGTGTCGAACATTTATCATTTGCGACACTATTGAAATTAGACGGGGAAGGGGACACCGTCCAGTATCTCGGGGAACAAGAAGGGCATCTCATCTTCAGTGCCTATACCGATCGTCTGAACGAAGAAATCTTTTATCGGATTGATACGGAAGCGAGTGTCGAAGAGGTCGCCCGGATCCAGTGGAGTGACTATGAACCGCTTGACTTCACGTACGATGACGTTGAGTCGACGATCTTCATCGTTAATGACCGGTCCGAGCACCATCATGAAGTAATCAACTTACGCAACGGTGCCCGATTCCTTGATAAAGAACCGTTCGAACGTGTCTTACGCGGACGTTTCTATCTACACGAAGCGATTGGAGACAACGCGGAACCAATGGTCACCGTCTATGACGCAGAACACAATGAACGCTATCGCTTCGAAGATGCCTATTATGTCACTGTGTCCGGGGAACTTGTCATCTTATCAGTCCATCAATTATAAAAAGGTGGGGCTGACTCAAAAAAAGAATGACGCGTCACACGCTACTCCTACAGAAAAAGCGCATCTTTGCGCTGTCAGAGACAAACAAGACCCGCTTTCCTGCTTGAATAAGGCAGGAAAACTGGCTTGTGTCTCGCCTGAGGAAAGGGCGTGAAAAGACGCGTCATTCTTTTTGTTACGAGATAAGGTTGGCAGAATGATGATCTGCCAACCTTATCTTTGTAAAAACTGACTTTTGAATCAGTCCCGTCTGTATGAACATATAATTATTTCAGATACCATAATTAATATAAAAAACAAAAAACCAGCCGAGAGTAAACCTCAGGCTGGCTAGAGATGCTACACTTATTCTGCGTCAGTCGTACGTGTGTAGACGTCAACTTGGATGTTTCCAGCAGTTGCACGCGAGTAAGGGCAGACGGTATGTGCGACTTTCGCGAGTTCAGCGGCCGCTTCTTCTGAGATCCCGCGGACGAGAACATCAAGTTCGACGGAAAGCATGAATCCGTCAGCTGCTTCGTTTAACGTCACGTGTGCTGTAACTTCACTGCCATCATGTTTGATCCCTTGTTTGCGAGCGACCATGTTTAAAGCAGAGTCGAAGCAAGCAGAGTATCCTGCAGCAAAGAGTTGCTCTGGGTTTGTTGCTTGTTTTTTTGATCCTGGTACAGGCATTGCGAGGGCGACGTCAAGGATTCCGTCCTCCGATACGACGCGTCCGTCGCGACCTCCGACAGCTGTTGCAGATGATGTGAACATTGGTTTCATGTGTGTAACTCCCTTTCATTGTTAGATTCAAATAAGTAGCTTACAATTAGATTGTATACAATTTAAATCGAAATGCAACTCGTTTGCTCACGATAGGAGGAATTTTTTATGAACCCGTTAGCCTTAGATGAACAACTCTGTTTTCCGTTGTATGCGATTTCGCGTGAGATCACGCGTCGTTATCGTCCGTTACTTGAACCCCTTGGTCTGACGTATCCACAATATCTCGTCATGCTCGTCGTCTGGGAGGAGGAGGGACAATCACTTAAAGCAATCGGCGAACGGCTCCATCTTGACTCCGGTACGTTGACGCCGTTACTAAAGAAACTCGAATTCATTGTTAGATTCAAATAAGTAGCTTACAATTAGATTGTATACAATTTAAATCGAAATGCAACTCGTTTGCTCACGATAGGAGGAATTTTTTATGAACCCGTTAGCCTTAGATGAACAACTCTGTTTTCCGTTGTATGCGATTTCGCGTGAGATCACGCGTCGTTATCGTCCGTTACTTGAACCCCTTGGTCTGACGTATCCACAATATCTCGTCATGCTCGTCGTCTGGGAGGAGGAGGGACAATCACTTAAAGCAATCGGCGAACGGCTCCATCTTGACTCCGGTACGTTGACGCCGTTACTAAAGAAACTCGAAGCAGCAGATTTGTTGCGACGCGTCCGTAAACCGGAAGACGAACGACACATCCAGATTTTTTTGACCGATGCCGGTCGTGCGTTACGGAAACAAGCAGAAACTGTTCCGCTTGATCTCGTCCGGACACTTGACGTCGATGAAGAAGACCTTCAAGTCGTCAAAGCGGCACTCAATCGTATCGTCATGAAAATGAGCGACCCGGATTAACCGGATCGCTCATTGTCTTATTTACGGCGGAAGCCTTCTTCTTCAAGATAATTCGCTGCTTCCTTATACGAGTTGAATGCACCGTCTAAAAGATCACCGGCGTAGACGAGCCACGTGTCGATGTCTTCATTGAGTAACGTCAATTCGAACTGGTTATCGTTGACCCATGTTTCTTCGAGTGTTTCGACCGATTGGACTGTTGAGAGTGCTTTGATTGCATCTTCTAATAAGAGAATTAAAGCAGGCTCTGAGAATTCACGGATGTTGACGAACCCTTTTTCGTCCGTTTCATAACCTGGTAGACCAGCGGCATAGACGAAGCCGTTACCGTTCGGATGTAAATGATAGACGAGATTCTTCTTCTCGTACTGACTGTCCGGAAATTGGAAATTGACACGCTTTAGTGAGACATCTTTTCGGACGAGTTGCGGGAACGTCTCGATAATTCGTAATTTTTCTTCAAAAGTTAACATGGTTCCTCCTTGGTGTTACAGTTCTTCACTTCTATATATGCGATGAATTCAAACAAAATGTCAACCGCTGTCTGAAACCAAGCGACGTTTTTAACCGTAAATGGAAACGAAAGGAAGTGTTTTTTGATGTCTACTGTACAATGGCATACGCTGCCAGAACGATCGATTCGAGCAGAACGGCTCGGATTGTTGCCGTTACACGGCTTAATCGCCGTCATCTTGATCGGAACGACGATCACCCAAGTCATGTGGCTCGACCTGACACCTTGGTGGATGGGCATCGTCGGTCTACTTTGGCTGATCTATTTCATTCCCCGTATCGTCTACATACCCGTTCTTCGCTTGAAGTATATGCGTTATCGTATCGATGAGGAATTTCTCGTCGTCCGCAACGGCATCTTCTTCCGCCGCGAAGTCACTGTGCCGCTCGTCAAGGTGCAATTGATCGATAGCCAAACGGGACCGATCCTGCGTCGCTATGATTTGATCACACTTGATATTCGAACGGCATCCGGCTTCGTCACGTTGTCAAGACTCGATCGTGCGCAAGGAGACGCGCTACGCACACAAGTCGAACGATTCGCGAAACTCGAGGAGCGGGAGGAGGAATCGTTATGACCCGGCGCGTCCACCCGCTGTTCATCGTGATGTCGAGTATCTCGATCATCCGCTCGCTCCTGATTCCGTTCGCCGCCTTGATTTTAAATGCGATCCGAAAAGGCGAGATCAACACCTATACGTGGATCGGGATCAGTGTCGGGATTGTGTTCGTCCTCTTATACGGGATCGCCTCCTGGTATTTCTATACGTTCACGATTGATGCCGAGACGATTCGGGTCCGCAAAGGAATTCTCCAAAAAAGTGAACGGACGACGCAACGTAAACGGATCGAGTCGATCGGCATTCAGCAAAACGTCATCGAACGATTGCTTCGGCTTGCGACGTTGACCGTCGAGACATCGTCCGAGAGCGGAACACCGGAAGTCGAACTGAAGGGGATCCGTCTTGATTTTGCGAAAGAACTGAAGTCGTCGATCAAAAACGAGGGACAGCTCGTCGTCGAAGAACAACAGGCGGAAGTCGCCTATACGATTCCAATCCGCGATTTGGCATTAGCCGGTGCCTTGTCAGGACGCGTCGGACTAGCGCTCGTCGGGATCGGGACCGCCTATCAATTCATCGATCAGTTCATTGAACGTTATGTCGATCGACTGTTCTCAGAACTCGCTCATTTATCGTTGTTCGTTTTGACGGGACTTGGCGTACTCGTCTTACTCGTCATCTACATCGGCTCGATCATCGTCTATATCTTGAAATACGGTTCGTACCGTGCCGTTTTGCAACACAACCGATTGTTGATCGGGTACGGGATGTTGAACCGGACCGAGGTCGCGTTTCATGCTGATAAGATTCAAGCCCTCGTCATTCAGGAAAGCTGGATTCAGCGTTTGATCGGACGAGCGAGCCTGTCCTTGCACATCATCTCGGCGACCGGAGAGAAGGAGCGACTGTTGCTCCATCCGTTCATCCGGACGAACGAGATTGATCCGTTTCTGGCGACATATCTGCCGCGCTTTCGACAGTTCAGCCCGCAGCATGAAGTCGCACCGGTTGGCTTTCGCTACCGGGTTCGTTGGCCGTTACTCGGTTATGCGCTGTTGTTTACTGCATTAAGCAGTGTCGTCATTATCGTCCTTGATTCCTCATGGCGCTTCCTGATCTTGCTTCTGTTCATCTGGTTACCGTTCTATTACTTCGCTGTGCGCAGCGGTTACCGAAAGACCCGTTTCGGCACCGGCCACGATCTCTTGATGTTACGCAAACAATGGGTCCAAAAAGAGACCGTCTATACGCCACGACTGAAAATCGAGGAATTGACATGGTCCGTTTCTCGCTGGCTCGAAGCAAAGGAGATTGCCCGGATTGAGATTCAACTACGGGGCAATACTGCTTTTAACGCGCTTTATTTTGAACGAACGGATATCGATACCTTACAGCGCTGGTATAAACAATCGTTCCTTTCGACCCCGTTAGCAGGGGAAGTGAAAACCGACGACGAATAAGGAAAGACTCACTGTCGGAAAGGAAGCGAAGCACATGCGCAAATGGGGAATCGGCATCGTGTTGCTCGTCACGTGTCTGCTACTGTTCATCATCTATGATGGATACCGGATGCAAGAAACATTGATCGGTCAGTCGGATGCTTCTCCGATTCTGAAGACGACAAGAACGGACGGACAGGTGACGAACGACGAGACATGGTTTAAACAAACGAGCGAGACGCAGCAATGGTCGAAGGACGGGATCGTCCGCTTCGGGCGTTATCTACCGGTTGACAGCAGCAAACAAACAGTCCTCCTCGTCCCGGATGAGATGATGTTTTCACAGACCGGTGTTTATGCGCTTGCCCGCTATTACCATGAGGCTGGTTTCAATGTCCTACTCATCGAACGGCGTGGGCAGGATCGAAGCGGTGGCGTCCGGAACTACGGTTGGCTCGATCGACTGGATGTCTTGGAATGGACAAAGCGCCTGCTTGCTGAAAACGGAGACGATACACGGATCGTCTATCACGGACTCGGTGTCGGCGCAGCGACCGTCTTACTCGCTTCTGGCGAGACCGTACCAACCCAAGTCCGGGCGATCGTCGCTGAAGGAGCTTACGCCCGACTCGACGACTGGTTCAGTCTACTTGCGGACGAACAGATCCGTTACCCGGCACTACCGTCTCTGACGGTCGCGAGCATGTGGAACAAAGGCGAGCAAGATTTCTTTTATGGCGACGTCTCCGTGACGCGTCAAGCAACGAAGAGTCGGGTTCCGACGATGTTCATTCATGGAATGAAGGACGAACTCGTTCCGGTTCGGATGATGTATGAACTGTATCAAGCAAAAACGGGATTAAAACAATTGTATCCGGTGCGCGATGCCGATCATGACGAGACGTATACGATGGACCCGGATAACTACGAAAAACGATTACGCTTATTCCTGCAACCGTACTTGCGGGAGATCTAAAGAAGGGAAGACTGATGCATGCAGACGACACAATCATCCTACTACTGGGTCGGATCCGACGAACCATTCGTTGACACGAAGCAGATTGACCAGATTGGTCGGGTGACGCTCGGTCGATTCGGAGGCTGCTCAAGAAGCGGTCAATATAAAAACGAAGACGGGGCTGCCATCTTGATCGGCGACGATTGGGAGATGACCGTCGTCTTAGACGCTCATAAGACAGCGGATAGTGCAGCACTTGTCTTAGAGCAGTTGGCACAACACGAGTCGCGTATTCGGACTGATCTTGATGCACCACTTACGGAAGCATTCCGACGGATCGAGACGACCGTGCTGGATCTATTTCAAGACCCGGACTTTTTAGCGGCGTGTGCGATGTTGCAAGGAGAAACCGCTTGTTTGATCGCCGTCCGCAAAGGGCGCTTCATCTGGTGGTTATCCATTGGTGATGTCGTCTTGTACCTGTTTCATCCAGAGTTGATGAACATGGGACAAGCTGCTTTAAACCAGCGTCAATTCTATGAATGGATCGGTCGTGCAAATACGTTTGCCTTACCGGTCCCGAGTTACACACGAGGCGTCCGCGAGTTGCGGCAAGGGGACAACCGATTGTTCGTGACGACGGATGGTTTGCTCGAGTGCCCGGGAACACCGTATGCTGAACCGAAGCAGATGGAGGACACTTTACGATCAGGTGGTATTGCTGAACTCCTCTCGACGATCGAAGTACAGGGCGTTCGTGACAGCACGACGGTCGTCACGTGGACCGTCACGATTGACGAACGCGTCACCCAACCAAGTGATACATGAAATAACCCGCGCTCCTGCTTGAGCGCGGGTTATTGTTATTCTGTTTCAGGCGTTTGTTACTGTTGCTGATCGAGTTCGACCGGTTCTTGGTCAACGGGTGGCTTCGCTTCAGCCAACGGGAAGGCGATGCCCGCACTTGTCAGTAAGGTGATCAAGGCGGCGCTCGTCAATGTTTGACGCATGGTTCGACACGTCCTTTCTGTCTGATTCTGACACTATATTTTAATAATTCTGAACATTCTTCATCGTTTCGTCAAGCAATCTTTTACTTCCACTACGTATTTTTCCCAAAAACCCAGTATACTTAAACATGAAAAAGGGGGAAATCGATTGAAATTAACGAAAGCCAACACACGTCTATTAGAAACCGTATTACCACGCTTGAATCTGAATGTCGCAGAACCGGACCGGACGGAAATTGAAGACCGTCTGCGGGCAGATATCTACGAAGCCCAGCGGAAGCAGCGTCCATTCGAAGAGATTCACGGTCTATCCGTCGAAGCACGCCTCGATCAGATGATCGCTGAGTTACCACAACGACATCGGATGGAGACGCAAAAACGCTGGACACGAAACTATGTCTCCTCAATTCTGATGTTCATCTTCATCGAAGGGATCGACGGATTGTTCCAATTCGCCCTGATCGATTACTTATTCTTCTCAATCATCGCTCTTTTCTTGATCGATGCGATGTCACAAGTCATCACGGCACCGAAGCTTAAACAAGTCAAACCGCGGGTGTGGATTCAATTCGTCATCAGCTTCATTTTATTCTCAACCTATAAGGCACTGCTCGTGACGGTCTTCCCGGCACCGGACGTCTTGATTCAAGTCAGCGGAATGCCGTCTTATCTCATCGGCATCGCGGGACTCGTTGGTCTCTACATCTACTGGTCAAAGAATCCGTTACGAAAACGCGGCGCATAATTTGCGAGAGGGGATGGTTGCGTGGAGTTCACACATTGGAAACGACGGTTGCAAGATCATTTCGAACGAATGGGCTTTTCCTTACTGACGGAACGCCTAGCGATGCAAGACATGGTCAAACTCGAAGCGACACATGGTGCCTTCCTGTTCTTCCCGGTGACGATTCATCTCTATGAACGGTCCGGCTGGAAGATGGTCGCGTTTGAGGCAGAGACGGGGGAGGATCCGCAACTCGTCGAGCAGCAGATTGCGTCGTTGTTCCAACTCTTGATGGTGACGTTCCAAGAAGAAGAGCGCGAGTTCTTACTCGGATTTCATGCGAATACCGGTCGTTACCTGACGGACCGTAATGCACCCGTCGGACGGCTCGTCCGTCTGATCGAAGAGTGCTGGTATGACGGTGACGTCCTGCGAGTCGACACATTCGATCCGTTTCCGGGACTGTTCGTCGCACCACCTTTTGCCCATCAAAGTTATGCCTTCATGCCGGAAGAACGGACGTGGCGCTTATCCGTCGGGCGTACTGGACGTCCGGCGAACGATTATCGTTTCGACGGAACGATTTTGTCCCCACACCGCTTACCGGAATCGGAATTATTTACTGTGACACCAAAGTCTGTACCGTTAGAGGATGAAGAGGCGATCCGAAACTTACTGGAAACGGAACGACAGACGATCGCTAAGTTCCATGATCGTGCCATGGCGACGATTCGGGCGTACGACCCATCATTTGGTTTTGCTTGGCGCGGGACGCAGACATTTTTCCACGGTGTTCCGGTCAATCCATTCGCACAGCGCTTGTGGCTCGAGAACGGCGTGACGCGTTACCGGATTCTACAACAAGGATCGACGCGATTGCTTGCTTCCGGTGAGACTTGTGACGCTGTCATCGAAATGCTCGATGCTGCCGTCAGCAGTGAAGAACCGGATGGTCAATCCGTCAGTCCGATTGGTCAACTGATCCTCGGGATTTGGCAACAGATCGAGTCGGACGAAGCAACGTATATCACGAATGTTGATTGCCGCGGCATCTCGCGTACACAAGCCGATAACCGGATCCGCCACGCGCTAGCACGGCAAGAGACGATCGAGTGGGTGCACCGGGCACCGAACGAAGATGATATTTGTCGCTTTGCCGGTCTGACGTTGACCTTCCCGCATCGTCCACCGGGTGTCATCACGATTGAACGAATGGAAGCAGAATAACACGAACAGGCACGTCCGCGAGTAAGCAGACGTGTCTGTTCGTTTTTTTAGTGCGCGTGCTGTGACAATCGATTAAAGACGACGGACAGACTGTAATAGATCATTGCTGTCAGAGCAGCGATCGTAAAAGAAAGCGGCAGGTCAAATGAGTCCTTCGTCGAGAAAATCAGAAGACTCGCAATCACGATACCGTACACTCCGTAACCGAGGACTGTCGGCATATACGCTAATGTCGTCGATGACCGGTTGATGATCATGCCGATAAGGAAGTCGAGTAAGAAGCCGGACAGCAAGATGATCGGCAAGGCGAATAAGACGTATGACAAAAATGTTGAACCGAATGAATCATACATCGTATCCGATGTCCGATCTCGGAGCGGTGTATAGGATATGTATGCTAGGACGGTGCAAACGAGCGTGGTGGTCAAGATGACGGCAAGTAATCGTTTCAACATCAAGGTTCCTCCTTTATTTTCCTTTTTGAGTATATCAATCTTCATCAAAAAACACACCCTACTGGAGGATGTGTCAAATGATCTATATTCCGAGTGACGCGATCAACCGTCGCACGTCCTGATCCGCTTGTTTAGGTGTTAAAATCAACAGTTGATCGTCTACGAGGACACGTGTCTGACCACGCGGCGTCAAGATTTCATCTTCACGAATGATCGCAACGACGAGCACATCCTGGGGCATCTCGATATCCTGTAACGTTCTTCCGGCAATCACACTGTTTGTCGAGACCCTGACCTCGATGATCTCCGCTTGCGGATGGGTGACGGTCATGAATTTCAGGAACGGTTCGACCGTCGTGTCGGGCTGTGTTTCTAGCCCCATTCGCCGGACGATCCACGGCAAGGCCGTTCCTTGCAAAAGAGCAGACGTCATGACGGTGAAGAAGACGATATTGAAAAGAAGCGGCGCTTCAGAAAGACCACTCGAAAGCGGATAGGTCGCGAGAATGATCGGAACGGCGCCCCGTAATCCGGCTGCCGTGATGACACTCTGTTCTTTGACCGTGTACCGAAACGGAAGCAACGACAAGACGACGGCAAGTGGACGAGCGAGCAGGATTAACGTCAGGACGATGACGGCCGAGACGAACAAGGTCCGAGGATCAAGTAATTGTTTTGGAAAGACGAGCAGTCCCAGCATGATGAACATGCCGATCTCTGCTAGATGCGACAAGCTACCACTAAATCGTTTGAGCGTCTCGCGGTAGATCATATCATGATTGTTGATCCAGATTCCGGTCAGATAGACGGCGAGAAACCCACTGGCGTGCAAAATCGTCGCGAGACCATACGAGAAGAGCGCCCCACTGAACAGAAGCGTCGGATAAAGGGCGGACGATGGCAACTCGATCCGGTTCAGCAGTTGCGTGACGAGATACCCGATCGCAAGACCAACTAGTGTCCCAAGTCCCATCTCGTAGATGAAGGAAAGAATACCCGCACCAATCGAGAACGATTCCGGTGCCAATGCAAACGATGTGAATAAGATCGTGAGAAAGACAGCCATCGGGTCATTCGTTCCAGACTCCGCTTCAAGCGTATGTTTGACCTTAGCATCGACCGGTCGTCCACTTAACAGAGAAAAGACAGCCGCCGCATCGGTTGAGCCGACGAGTGCACCGATCAGTAACGCGACCGGCCAAGAAAAATCAAGCAGATAATGTGCGACGAAGGCGATGATTCCTGTCGTTGCGAGGACTCCGATGGTCGCGAGCGACAGGGCGGCGGGGAGAATCTTTCGGAAATGCGTCCATTTTGTATGCAAGCCACCGTCAAATAGAATCAAGACGAGCGCCATTGTCCCATAGAGACGGGCCTGTTCAAAATCACCGAAGTTGATGATTCCTGAAACGTCGGACCCGGCGATGATACCGACAACGACGAATAGGATCAACGTCGGTACATTTAACCGGACAGCGAACTTCGTCGTGATGATTGCAATCAGTAATAGTGTGCCTGCGACGAACAAAATCGTACCTTCTTCCATCCCACCACCTCTTTCTTGATGACATGCTCTCTTCTTAGTATACGTTACTTTTTGAAAATTTCGAAAAATAACACTAAAATAAGGTGTATAAACGAATAGAAAAAGGAAAACTAGAAGCAGGACTAATGCGTTCAAAATGGAACATCAAGGAGGAAGAGGGATGAACATCTGTATCGTTACGGGTGCCAATTCTGGTATGGGAATGGTCACGATTCAAGAATTACTGGAGCGGGGAGATCGTGTCATCGCGACCGTCCGGTCTCAGAAAAAAGCGACGGCACTCGTTCAACTGTTGCGGGAAAACGGTGTATCGCATACACAACTGGAAATCGAGATTGTGCAACTGGATCAACTTGACTCCGTCCGTCGTTTTGCGGATCGCCTGTTCGACATGGTGGGTCGAATCGACCGTTTGATCCTCAATGCTGGAGTCATGGTACCGCCGTATCATGTCACGAAGGACGGCTTTGAATCGCAATTCCAAGTCAATTACTTGAGTCACTTCTACTTGATCGAGCGATTGTTACCTTTACTCGAAAAAGGACAAGATCCGCGCGTCATCTCGATTTCCTCTCTCGCCGGTGAAGGCGGCTTGATCCGGACCGACGTCGAACTTGAGGCGATCGCGCACGTCAAAAAAGAACATTACAACCCGATGCGTTCTTACCGCGAATCGAAGCTCCTGCAAATGATTCATATGCGTGAGCTAGCTGAAAAGCACGGCGACCGGATCACGTTCGTCAGCGTCCACCCGGGGATCGTCAATACGGATTTGTTCTACCGCGGCAAGTACGGCAAAGTGATGAAGACGTTACTCAAACCAGTCGCGCAAGTCGGATACTGGACCGGAAAACTTTATACACCGGAATACGGTGCGAAGACGGCGCTCTATCTCGCAACAACCGACGATCCACTTGACAACGGCGGCTATTATGCGGATTCCACTCCTCGACTCAGCAATCCGATCGTCGAAGATGACGAGTACCGGGAACAAGCACGGAATTTGTCGCGCCGCTGGGTCGAACTATCCTGAACGCCAAAAAACGACCGGCTCGTGGGAAGCCGGTCGTTTACCGTTGTGACGACTGGGGGTCAGATCACTCCTAAAGAATACGTTACATTGAAATAAAATTGTGGAATATGAAAAAAATCACAAAATAATGGGCAAACATGAAATCTTGAAGCAAAAAGGTTTTCTTCTCGCTTCGCATTCGTTAGGATAGAGAAGAATTTTTTTGTAACAGGAGGAATAACATGATACGACAAGCTACATCAAAAGACGTTCGAAACATCGCAACCCTACTTGAGCAAAAAGCGCTCTCCCTCAAAGCCGGTGGCAGTAGCCAGTGGTCTGCTTATCTTGAGCAAGACATCGAGCAACTCGTCGCGCGAGATTTAGAAGCCGGCCGCCTGTATGTCTTTGAGGATCAGAACGAGCTGCTTGGTTCCGTTGCCCTGCTTCCTTCGCTCGAATGGGATCAATCCTTGTGGGATGATGTAGAGGGTCTGTATATCCATCGAATCGTCGTCAGCGACCGCGCAAAAGGACGTGGTGTCGGTCGAAAACTGCTGGAACATGCGATTGCTGTGACAGAGGACGAAGGGGAAATCCTACGACTCGACTGTGTCGCTTCAAACGAGTTTCTCAATGCGTATTACACGTCATTCGGCTTCGTCTATCAAGGAACACGGGACGGGTTCGCGATTTACGAGTATGAACGCATCGAAGCGACAGCCTGAAGCGGTTCAATCAAGACAACGGTCGTTTCGTTTGGTATGGTAAGAGAAAAAGAACGGTTCAAGGAGTGATCGGATGCGATTGAATATCGGCTTCATCGGCTTTGGCAAAAGTACGACCCGTTACCATTTACCGTACGTGATGATCGAGGACAACTATCACGTCACCTGGATTTACAATAGGAAGGAAAAACCGGAGCTGTTCGCGTCCTATCAGGATCGACTGCCAGATGCACGTTTTACGACGGATGTGTCTGAGATGCTCGCTGACCCGGCACTTGATGTCGTCGTCATCAATACACCACCGGCTACCCATTTCGAATACGCGTTGCTCGCCTTGCAACATCAAAAGCATGTTCTCGTCGAAAAGCCGTTTACCGTGACTGAAGAGGAGACGAAGCGTTTATTTGCGGAAGCACATGCGCAAGGCGTCAAAATTCTCGCTTATCAAAACCGCCGTTACGACAGCGACTTCCAAGTCGTCGCCCAAATCATCCGTTCCGGAAAACTCGGACGACTTGTCGAAGTCGTCTCGCAGTTTGATTTGTTTCGTCCCGAAGCAGCGTCAGCTGATGCGCGCCATGAGAACGGCGCACTCTACGGACTCGGTGTTCATACGCTTGACCAAATCATCGCCTTATTCGGAAAACCGGACAAGGTCGCCTTTGATGTGCGTAGTGTTCGACTGCCGCACAATCCCGATGATGCGTTTGCGATTGATCTCTATTATCCGGAGCTGAAAGTCAGTGTTCGGACGAGTCACGTCGCGCTTGCTCCGGCACCGAGGTGGATGTTACACGGAACGAACGGCACGTTCATCAAACAACACGTCGATCGGCAAGAGCTTGATCTGAAAGCGAACTACTTCCCGGGAGAAGAGGGGTTCGGTGAGGATTCGGAAGACGATTACGGTCGTTTGATTTATCATGATGAACACGGTCACTTACAAGACGTCCGGATTCCGAGTCCCGTCGGTGATTACGGCAAGCTGTACCGTGCCTTTTACCGTAGTATCGTCGAAGATGCACCGCTTCCGGTGAAAGAAGAGGATACCTTGTTTGTTGCCCACCTGCTCGAACAAGCTTTTGCGCAACCGTCCCCTTATATCTTGACGATCCAAAATTAAATTTTAATTTGATTGCAGGTTGATGACAACTCGACTGTGCCCATAGGCATGGTCGGGTTTTTTTGATATAAAGAACAGGTGCATTCCTTATTTTTCAGATTTTTCTAAAGAAATGTTGATTATTTTTTCAAAAAGTTGGGAATAAGGGAATGTCTCACCAAATCAAAATATAGGGGGTCTATCATGAAACGATTCTTATCCGCATTGCTCGTAGCGGTTGTCATCGTTGGCGTACTCAGCCCTTCGTTGATCGCTGAGGCCGCGACGAAGTTGACCGTGACGACGGATGTCTTGCGCGTCCGCGAGAAACCGTCGACATCGAGTAAGATTCTCGGTAACGTCTACAAAGGGAACGTCTACACATCAAAGGGAACGTCCGGCAGCTGGTATAAAATCAGCTACAAATCCCGCACAGGCTACATACACAAGAACTACGTCAAATCGTCTTCGTCGAAATATACGTCGACGGGAACGAAGTATACGACGGTCGGCACACTCAACGTCCGGACGGGTGCTGGAACGAAGTATAAAGTCGTAGGACAGCTGAACAAAGGGGTTGCCGTTGCGACATACGGCACGTCAGGGAGCTGGACACGGATTCTCTACAAGGGAAGCTACCGCTATATCTCGACGCAATACGTTTCGAAGTCAAAACCATCGACGACGACGAAAAAGTTAAATGTTCCGTACTACAACCAATATTCACTCGGATATCCATCTGGCTGTGAGTTCGTCTCGTTGAAGATGGCACTCGAATACAAGAAACAAGCCGTTTCTGCTGCGTCACTCTATAATCAAATGCCGAAAAGCATGAAGAACGCGACGTATAAGAACGGGAAGTATTACTGGGCAGATCCACAAAAGATGTTCACGGGGAATCCAGCTGGAACGCTCGATTACTACAAGAACTGGGGCATCTATCCGAAAGGGATCCTACCACTTGCGAAAAAATACCGCAGCGGGTCCGTTGATATCTCGAAACAAGGTGTTTCAAAGATTGAGAGTGAGATCCGTAGCGGAAACCCGGTCATCGTCTGGGCAACGGTCGATTTCAAAAATCCATACGGTTACTTCTCTTGGATTAAACCAGACGGTAAAACATTCACAGGGTACCGTAATTATCATGTCATGCTTGTGACGGGTGTCTCGAGCGGTTCGTTCTACGTTTCAGATCCATATCGTGGCAAGTATAGTGTCAGTCGCTCGCAGTTCACGTCCGTTTTCAATCAAACGGGACAATATGCGTTATCTGTTCGTTAATTCCTCATCCGGTCGCCCCGACGCGACCGGATTTTTGTCATTTTCAGGCATATTGATACGAAAACTACTGTAAAATGAAGGAGTTCACCTGCTAGGTGTGTAAAAGAATGACAATGTATCCATGAAAGGAAGTGAAGAGATGGAAGATCCACGGATCACGCGTCTCGAGCAGGAGGTCGAAGCGTTACGACAACGAGTAGCTGCCCTTGAAGGACAGCACACTTCGCCTGTCGCCCCTGAACCGAGCGAACCAGAAGTGAGTACGGTCGCTCGCCCAGCTCCGCGCCCTGCTTATACGAAACGAAAACCGGTTGTTCCTCCACCAACATTTAAGGAAAAACGCTCCCGCGAAGACTGGGAACAGGTCATCGCGACCGTTTGGTTACCCCGGATTGGAGCCATATTCGCTGCACTCGGGGCTTTGTTCCTCTTCTCCTACGCCTCGGTTGCCGGTCTGATCAGTCCGCCTGTCCGCATCGGAAGTGGGGTCTTGATCGGTCTACTCGTCATCGCTCTCGGAGAATACCAGTATGAGAAGAAACGACGTGAGCTCGGGGTCGGACTCGTCGCGACCGGTACGATCGTCGCCTTGGCGGCACTGTTCGCCGGGATGGCCTTATATCAATTCTATCCACCATCTTTAGCCTTCTTACTTGAGCTCGTCGTCGTCTTCATCGCGTACGGTTTGATGCTCTGGATGCGATCGCAAGCCTTGCTCGTCCTCGTATCCATCACCGGTTTCTTATTACCGTATCTACAATTATCGGACGACCCGAACTTACCGCTCTTCTTATTGTACGAAGTCGTCTTGTTCGCAGCGATCTTCTTTGCGGTTGACCGACTGAAGGCCAAAAAAGCGTTTGTCTTCGCTTGGGTGATCTTTACGATCGCACTCGCGTTCGGTCTACTCTCGTTAGAGCTCTACTGGCTTGATGAACAGATACCACGACTTGATGAATGGTCTCTCTTACTTGCGACATTCTTCGGCTACGGTGCGACTTCCTTCGTCGGAAAACGGATTCAGTTTGAGAAGAACGTCCCAAGTTGGCTCGCTGGGGGTGTCGTCTTACTGACGTTACTGATCCTTGACTGGTCGTTCGGTACGCTGATCGCGATTCTGTTCGCTGGCACTGCCTACCTGCTCGCTGAACGATTGAAGGATTCCGCTCAAAACGGTGTCGGTCACGTCGCCTTACTCGTCGCCGTCCTCTTGATTCCGGCAGATGCCCTCAGCTGGACGTATCAACTGCGCTACTTTTTGATTGCTGGATTAATCGCTGCATTCTGGTTCGTTCCACGAGCGCGGATGCCACACCAACGGTTATTTAACGTCGGATTGTATGTCGTCTTCATCTTCTCGGCTGTCGTTGACTATGAAACCTATCAAAACCTAGGTTTATCCTACGCTTTGACCGTTCTAGCGATGGTCCTAGCTTCGACGGCGTTCGTCTTACTCCTCGTTCAGACACATCGTGATCCGGGCTGGAAAGGGTCGTGGCAACTCGTACTTGTCCTAGCGGCGATCGGTGTTTTTACGACCTATACGTTGATCATCATGGAGTTACCGTTCTATCGCGGTCTTGAAGAGACAGCGCGTAGTACGACGTTATCCGCGGCTTATATCGTCCTTGCCCTCGTGCTCGTCGCAATCGGTCGGATGCGGACTTCGTCGACGTGGCGGTTATCCGGGTTGTTGCTCCTGACGATTAGTGCCGTCAAGCTTTTATTGTTTGACTTGTCATTCCTCACCTTGTTCCAAAAAGCGTTCGTCTTCATTGGCTTTGGGATTGTCACGTTCATTATTTCACGGACCTATTTCAAAAAACGAAAAAAAAATACCTGACAAAGCGCTTGGATTGGTCAAAAATGACTAATTCAAGCTTTTTTTATTACGCAAAAATTTTTATTGATAACGATTATCATTGTCGTCTATACTGATGAAGGAACTGACTTAACCATTTACAGGGGGAACGATAGATGAAACAAGCATTGTTGATGACAGGCGCACTCACGGTCGTCTTAGCGGGTTGTAGTGAAGCTAAACAGGCGGAGAAACCAGCACCGAAAAAGGCGAATTTTGATCAGGTCGTCACCGATTACCGGACGTATGCAATCAATGAAATCGATACGTTCGTTCGTGAGACAGAAAAATTCACCGATGCCGTTCAAGCGGGCAAACTGGAAGAAGCGAAAGCATTGTATGCACCGACGCGGATGTATTACGAACGCGCGGAACCGATCGCGGAAGTGTTCGGTGATCTCGATCCGAAAATTGATGCGCGAGCAGGCGATGTCAAAGCGTCGGAGTGGGGGGGCTACCACCGGATCGAACAAGGGTTATTTGAAAAGGGAACAACAAAAGGCTATGAAGCGTACGCGAAGCAATTGATGAAAGACGTTCATTTACTACGGGCGAAGGTCGAGACGGTCGAGGTGACACCGGAACTACTCGTCACGGGGGCGACCGATCTATTAAATGAAGTCTCGACGTCAAAAGTGACAGGGGAAGAAGACCGTTATTCGCATACGGATTTATATGACTTCGCGGCAAACGTCGAGGGGGCTGAAAAAATCTATGACCTGTTGAACCCGGCGCTGAAGAAACAAGATGCAGCGTTATCAAAAGAGATCGCTGCTCGCTTCAAGGATGTCCACGCATTACTTGACGCGAAGAAACAGGGTGACGGCTACGTCCTCTACACGAGTCTCTCGAAACAAGACGTCAAACAGATGAGTGTCGCAATCAATGAACTCGCAGAACCGCTCTCGAAGATGGGCATCGTACTGGAGGGATAAGCATGAAGCCAATACAAGAAGGTGTCACGCGACGGGATGTCCTGAAGGTCGCAGGCTTGACGAGTCTCGGGGCTGCGCTCTATGCCAGTGGTCTTGAGAAGTTTCTTCCGCGGACATTGACTGTCGAAGCAAGTGATCAAGAGCCGTTCTACGGGACGTATCAAGCAGGCATTTTGACACCACCACAAAACCACGTCCAAGTCGTAGCGTTTGATATCAAGACGGAGCGACGCGATGAACTCGTTGATTTATTAAAGCGCTGGACACGGTTATGTGCCCGACTTGCGGCTGGGTTACCGTACGGCGATTCCGACTCCCGTTATGTCCCACCGGAAGATACGGGGGAAGCCGACGGATTATCTGCCGGTCATTTGACGTTTACGTTCGGGTGCGGTCCAAGTCTATTTGACGGTCGCTTTGGTATTCGGCATAAACGACCGGAGGCGCTTAAACCGTTGCCGACGTTCGATCTCGATCGTTTAGATGAAAAATGGGGCGGAGGTGATCTTGTCGTTCAAGTTTGCGGTGATGATGCACAAGTCGTCTTCCATGCGATCCGTAACCTCGTCCGTGTGGGGCGCGGAACGGTCGCGATGCGATGGTCGCAAGCTGGCTTCCAGCGCAGTAAAGCAGCAGATGCCTCTGGCGGGACGCCGCGCAATCTATTCGGCTTCAAAGACGGTACGGGAAATCCCGACGTCTCGAAGCAGCAGGTCCGGAAAGAATCGCTCTTTTGTCAGTGGCAGGACGGGACGCCGTGGTTAACGAACGGCTCGTTCCTCGTCGTCCGCCGCATTCAGATGCATCTCGAAGTTTGGGACCGGACGATCCTGAAGGAACAGGAACGGACTTTCGGACGCGAACGTGCTTCCGGGGCACCGCTCGGCTCAACAGACGAGTTCGCTTCCGTCACCCCAGCGAAACGACAAGCTCGTGGCGAAGCTGCCTTACCGGTTGACTCGCATACCGCTGTCGCGCACGGGGACGGGAAGACAGCCATCCTACGCCGTTCCTATTCTTATCAAGACGGCATTGATGAGAAGACAGGTGCCCTCGATGCTGGACTACTCTTTTTATCGTATCAGCGTTCGCCAAAACAATTCATCGCGATTCAGCGCCGTCTTGCCGCGCAGGATCGACTGAATGAATACATCACGCACCGTGGAAGTGCCATCTTCGCCTGCTTCGGTGGGATCTCGAAAGGAGGCTACATCGGTGATGCGTTATTTGCGTAATCTCGTCCTTTTACTTGTACTCCTTGTAGCCGGTCAACACGCGGTGCCTGTCCATGCTGCTTCGACGGATGATCTCTATGTCGCAATCGGACAAGCGCTGTCTGCCGTCGCAAGTGAAGATCGCGCGGCACTGAATCAAGCCATCGATGAATTAGGGCAAGCTGCTCAAGATTTACCTGATCAACAAGCGGCAATCACGAAAGCCGTCAAACAGGTCGATGCAAAACGATCGGCAACGTTTCCTGAAGTCCGCGAGCAACTGACGGCACTCTCTGCTGTCGTCCGGAAGCAGGAAGAAGCAACGAAACCGAAGACAGATCCGGTTGCGAAAGCAAAGGTGAAGCAATTGCTTTCGTTGACAAAAGAGATGCGTCAAGTTAAAGCGAGCGATCGTCCGGCAGCGGAACAACGATTGTTGACCGCTTGGGCAACGCACGAAAGTCTTGTCCGTAATGACAGTATCGGTCACTATGGCAACATCGAGATGGCGCTTGCCTCGATTCGGATCGCCGCGGCGCGAAAGCCTGCGGATACGAAGGAGTGGAAAACGGCACTTGATCAATTCGACAATGCAATCCAGTCCTTCCTCGACGGAGAACAAGTCCAAGCGAAGAAAACAGGACTGCAGTCACTGCTGACACCGCTTGAAGAGGCGCAGACCGCGCTTGCAGCAAGTGATTTGCCGCAAGCGAAGCTGGCACTCGAATCGTTTCTGAAGACCTGGCCACGAGCCGAAGGTGAGGTCCGGACACGAAATGAAGGTCTCTATTCCCAGCTTGAATCAGACGTACCCTTGCTACTTGCTCGGCTGACGCCGGAAACTCGGCAAAAGACGGCACAAGAACTCCAGTCGTTTGAGAATGCTATTGCACAATTACAAACAAAGACGCATTATACGTTCATCGACGCGATGCTCGTGATGCTCCGGGAAGGTTTGGAAGCATTATTAATCGTCAGTGCACTTGTTGCCTTTGCACGGAAAAGCCGAACCAAACAAGAAGGTAAGGTCTGGGCAGGTGCCGGGCTTGGTCTGATCGCAAGTGGTCTGTTAGCCCTCATCCTGCAGACAGTCTTTCAAGCCTCATTCGCAGCAACAGGTCGCGAACAAATCGAGGGCTATACGGGAATCGTCGCGGTCGTCGTCATGCTGTTCGTCGGCTACTGGTTGCACTCGAAAAGTGCCGTCGCGAAACGCAAACACTTTTTGTCGACGCTCTCAACGACGTCCTTGTTCTTCGTCAGTTTCTTGACGATCTTCCGGGAAGGTGCCGAGACGTTGTTATTCTACATCGGAATGGCACCAGCGATGACGAAGACTGCCTTGTTGTCCGGGATTGGTCTTGCAATCGTCATCATCGGACTCGTCTCGTATGCGGTCATCCAGATCGGTGTTCGTTTACCGATCCATCGTTTGTTCCAAGTCGCATCCTGGTTAATTTATCTGATGGCATTCAAGATTCTTGGTACGAGTCTGCACGCGTTGCAGCTGACAAACGTCTTACCGATCCATCCGATCAATGGACTCGGAACCGCCGGCTGGATCGGCTTCTATCCGACGATCGAGACACTCATCCCGCAAGTCGTCCTGATGATTTTGATTGCGATGTTTACGATCTGGCAAAAACGACGCACAGCAGCAATCCAGACGGCTGCTTAATCCATTTTTCAATTTCAGGTTTTAACTATTATGTTTCGGGTATAACTTCTTATCAGCAGCTTGCTGCATGAAGGAGAGGGATTTTTATGCTTGAAACGCGCATCGTACGAAACATGACCGCTGTCGACGCAGAAGTGACGAGCCTTAAATCAAGTGGTTATTCGAATAAACAGATCTACATCTTTGCGAAAGACGAAGAACTCGCGGAACGCATCGCGAACGATACGCAGACGTTACCGTATCGCGTGACGAAGAAGTCGTTCTTCGAGACCTTATTATCAGCCGTCCGGAGTAACCGGAAAGACCGGATCGCTCAGTTATCCGAGCTTGGCATGACGAAGGATGTCGCTGAGGATCTAGAAGATGAAGTCCGACACGGTCGGATCGTCATCGTCGGTTCGAAATCCGATTTACTGAATCCAGCGTTTGCGGCATCGTATGTGGCGGATGAAGCAACCGATTATGGTGCTGGCGTACCGAAACTCGAAGACGAGGAAACGACAACAACATTACCAGCCGATCAAAACGTCAAGTTAAAAGATGAATGATACGTAAGCCTTCTGTTTCTCAGCGTAGAGACAGGAGGCTTTTGTTTAGTCTGCTCATGGAAGGGAATTGAAAGGATGAAAGGAGGAAAGACGGTGCAATTCTTATATGTCGGTTATTATGATGCAGACCGAATGGATGCTTTATCGAAGGAAGAGATCGATACGTTGATGTCGCGTTGTGATGCGTTAATGGACACCTTCAATGAACAAGTCAACGTCCTATCAGACTGGCACCCTGGTCTTACGACACAAGCACTTTACTGGCGGGATGGGGTCGTACAGAAAAAAGTAGAACCAGATCGCTCGAGTGGGGAGCAAATCGGCAGTTTGATCGTCTTTGAAGCACGTGATTTGGATCATGCGATGGAACTAGCTTTCCTTCATCCGACGACTCAAGTCGCAGAAGGGGAATCTTACGGTTGGCGAGCGGAAGTTCGACCGTTATCAGGTACCTCATGATGTATGGATTATGGACGACATTTACGACTCAAAACGGACAACGCGACAACGTCATTGCCCTGTTGCTTGAAGCTGCGGCTTCTCTTGCGACGCATCCGGGCTGCCTGCACTAGTTCTGACGAGCCAGATGTTTTGCATGTTCGCGAAATTTGGACGGATGCGGCTACTCATCAAGCATCCTTAACGTTACCGGTGACGCAGCACTTGATTACGCAAGCGCGTCCGTTACTTGAACATGTTGAACGTGTACTGGAGGATCAACCGCTCGGTGGCAAAGGACTCATATAAATCAAACCCCCTTCTCTCATCGAGAAGGGGTTGAATGCTGTTAGGTTGTCTTCCACTTGATATCGATGACGTCCGACGCTCGCACCATTCGGCGCATACCTGTCGATGTGACGAGTTCAATCGTTCCACGGTCATGAAAAATCGCTTGGATTGAACCGGATACCGTATCGAGTTGTTTCAATCGGACGTGGACCGTCTGTCCGGTCCGGACTGCACGTTCCATGATGTGTTGCAAGGAGAGGCGATCACGAACAATCGTCTCTTCGCGTGATTGATACAAATGTTCAAGATGAAGGATATGCTGGCGTGAAGTCAGTTGTTTCCACTTGCGATTCGATCGTTTTTTAGATGCGAACATGGCTGACCACCTCCTGAATTGAGTTGTACGCTAGATAGTCGTGCGCTCTGCTTCAGATAATTCCCTTCAAGATCCGTGCTTAAACACGTGCTCCTGACATTTTTTCACGAAACGCCGCGATTGCCGCAACCGCTTCTTGATCGTACTCGACCTCTCCCGGTGCATTCCCTTCGGCAAGAATCGCTGTCTCAAGCGTCGCGTCAAGGAATGATGCGATATGCTTGAACTGCGTGACGAGCGCTTGTCCTTTGACGCGTGGATCGTCTCCTCCGACGGCAATCAAGTGGAATCGTTTCCCCGCCATTCGGCTTTTGAAGTCAAGTTCTTCGTCGCGCAGTGACTCGCTGAATCGGTCGATGAATAATTTCATCTTCGTCGACATCGAGTACCAGTAAATCGGTGTGATGAACAGGATGTCATCGTGTTCAAGCATCTCTTCGACGATCCGACGATAGTCATCGCCAATCGGCAAAAAGCCTCCATGATGACGGCGGTCTTCAATCGGCTGAATCGAGACGTTCGCTAAATCGACAGCAACATGAGGGATGCCTTTCAACGCTTGTTCCCCGAGCCATTCACTGTTTCCTTTGCGTGAGCTACCAAAAATCGTATACATATCGTGCATCTCCTTTTGAATTCGATTGTTCTATTCTATTCCAAACTGCACTGTCAATACACCGATATGCTCACAATTGGTTTTGAATAAGGCTTTTGCGGAAAAAGACAAGAAGACGAAAAAACAAATGGGGGAGGAACAGTCGAATGGAGAGAAGTACGCTCATTGCGCTAGAAAAACACTTATATGCCATCCACCTCGAAATGGATGGACTGGCGCGGCTGATTACGAAACAATTGATTCATTTGAGCCAAGTGGCTGCATCCGTCGAACATTTTCGGCGGATGAGCTTTGATATCTATAAACATCGGACGTCGCTCGAGCAGATTCCGTCACAAGTCTTATATGAGACGGCTCTCGATTACGAAGATTGGCTCGAGGAAGAATTTGATGAGATTCCTGCTAATTGGCAACTGGCGACGAAAGAAGAAGAGGCACTCGAGCAGCTCTGGTGGTTCGAGTTCTCACGGATTCTAGCGGAACTCGAAGAATGGCTCAGTCTTTATCTGATTCGCCGAATTCGAGAAGATGTCCGCTATATGCCACCGGTGATCGAGAAGAACGCCTACGCCTTGTCGGAAGATGCCCGACACGTCTTTTGGCGACTTTTACAACGTTCCGTCGCGAAGCCTTCATCAAAAATCAAGGCCAATCAATTATCGTGTCGAATGGGGATCGCCGAGATCGCCCGCTGTGCCCGCCTCAATCAAGATCGAACACGTCGTGCGATCGGTGAACTGAAGAACCGGGGACTGGTTGCGATCGAGGAGGACGACGAGAAGTTGAAGATGCGGCTTCGGCTTCAAGTCATCTGATTGAAAGCGATGAAGCGTTCAATCATGCGTTCATCCCGACGCGCGGATGGACCAATCCAAATGAGATGACCGGGGCTCTTCGATTCGATGAACTGTGCATGCGGAATGCTTCGTCGAGCGTGTTCGGCGTGTTCGAACGGAACAGCACGGTCTGACTTTGAATGGACGATCAAAACCGGACACGTGACGGCTTCGAGTCGCTCTTGTCCTAAGTCTTGCGTGATATCGAATAACACACCCCGTCCTGGACCATTTTGAAGACCGACCTCATATAACAACGAAGCATCCGTCTCACTGATGTGAGTACGGATCGTTTCGCGTGGTAAGAGACTCGTCATCTCGACCATCCGAACGGCCGCTTCTTCAGGAAACTTCCGAATTTTATCCTTCACATACGCCCAAATCCCCCATTGAATGAACTGCAAGGGACGCTGCAAGACCGGTTGGATGAGTAGGCGATGATAAGGAAGTGAAATCCGATGCGTCATCGCACATGCTAAGACGAGGGCATGAACACCTGTATCCATTCCGGCAAGGGCGATCGCCGTCGGTCCTCCGGCTGAGATGCCGTAAACGGTATAGTGTCCGATTTGACGGGATGCGAGCCACCCGGCGTAAAATGTCGCGAGCGCCTCTGGATTATCTGCGAGTTGAAGTGGTGTTCGCCCATACCCCGGACGCGATGGTACGATGACACGATACCCTGCAGCAATCAATTTCTCGACATGGTAGATTTCCCGATAATCCGACTGCGTCCCATGAATTAAAAGAATGACGGGACCGCTTCCGCTATCCCGGTAATCAAAGCGCTGACCGTTCCATTCTGCGATACAATGCATCCAAATTCTCCTATCTCTTAATATTTACCATTTTATTGTTAATCTAATTTTCTTTTTCATGTATACTGTAAAGTATAACCAAACCATTGTGACTTAGGAAATGAGGATGCGTAGTGTCAAACGAAAAATTAACAAACCGTGACCGCTTACTTGCTGTACGAGAAATCTTCGAACGTCAGTCGGATGAAGATCATACGTTGACGCTTGAGGAATTAAGCATGGAACTCTCGAAACGAGGCTTAATCGAGAAGCTATCCCGAAAATCGTTAAAGGATGATATTGCAGCACTTGCTAAATCAGGCTTCGACGTCGTGGCGGAAGAGACGAAGAATGGACTTGCCATTCCGTATCATCTCGTCAGTCGTCCTTTTGAACATCATCAGCTCCGATTGCTCGTCGATGCCATCGCTAGTGCGAAGTTCATCTCGGAAAGTGAGACAACAGCTCTCGTCAAGACGCTTCAATCCCTGACGAGTGATAAGATGGCGGAGTCACTTCAGCCGGTCCTACATACTGTCAAAAAACCAAAAGGGATGACGTCCCGCTCAATCGATACGATTCAGAAAGCAATCAGTGAAGGTTTCGTCATCAGCTTCCAGTACCAAGGGAAATTCAACGAACGGACGCGAAAGTTCGAGTTACGCAAGGATGGCGAGCATTATCTCGTTTCACCAGCACATCTATTGATGGATAACGGAAATTACTATTTGATCGGAAGAGACGAACGGATCAAAGAGATTCGAACGTATCGGGTCGATCGAATCGTTGATTGTAAAGCATTCGAACCGATGGAAGAACCGGTCTATGTCGAGCCAAGTTACTTAAGTAATATGTTCAACATGTATGGAGGAGAGAACGAGCAATTGACGCTTAAATTCCAGGAGAGTCTGATGCCGACCGTCGTTGACCGGTTCGGGACCGATATCCGTTGTCGTCGTCTCGATGACCTCTGGTTCGAGGTTAAGGTCGATGCGCTCTTTTCTGACGGCTTCATGATGTGGCTGATCCAGTTCGGCAACCAAGCAGAAATCATCGCACCTGTCGAACGCCGAGAGACATTCAAGAATAAAGTAGCGGGTCTTGCGACGATGTACCAAGTCGAAACACCTACTCTTTAAGAGGTAAAGCAAGGTTCATTTGACCATGGATCTTGCTTTTTTAATTATTGAATAAAAAAATGTCGTTTTTTGTCGGATATTCATATTTGAATATTTTAAGCGAATAGTTCCAGTTACTATTATAGGTATCTGATACTTATGTAGGAGGAACGACATGCAACAGATGGAAAAAAGCCGATCAAACGGGATGCGGAAATTAGGTGCTTTCCTGTTCTTCGTTTGTTTATCCTATACATCTTGGTACTTATTCTCACTTTTTGTCTTTCATTTCGTGTTACCAGAAGATGTCATGACATCACTCGACATCGTCGCGTTCGGATTCAGTCCGGTTATCGCTCTTGTTGTCACCATCGGATCGCTACGTTTGATCGAACGGCGCATGAAACCTAAATTTACACCCCTTTTATTCATCGGGTATACGCTCTCGACAAGTGTTTTGATCTATTACTCAGTTGCCAACGCTCTTCTGCCCCGACTGTGACTTGCAACTCCCCAGCAATTGGCATATGCTACGCTTATAGCTTGCTAGGTAAGGGGGGATACGATGAACGCACAGTATATCCTCGACTGGATGCCGCTCGTGATTCCTGTCGGTGCCATCGTCTTTATTGTCGTCATTGCGCGTAAGGCTTCAAAAATCGATGCTGAAAAGTAAGAAGACTCCAACTAGGGAGTCTTTTTTTATCGGATTCCGTTGACACTTTATTCTTGTGATTTCCCTATTGTTCGAAAACATAACGCCACACATTTTTATGGTATAAAGAAACTAGGTGAAAGACCTAATATCAGGAAATCATGGAGGGACAGATGAGACAAAGAACCGTCATGACTTTACTTACACTCAGTCTACTGCTTACCGTATGTATGTTAAAAAAATCGACGTTGACGCCAAAAGCTAATACCATCGATCTCACCATCGCTGTCGTCGGAACGGCTCCAGTTCTTACACAATCTCCGGACTTCCACTCAATTGATCTGCAGGAAATCAAAGGAGATTTACGTCAATATGACGCCGTCATGATCATGCCGGAGTACTTACATAAGGCAGCAGGACGTGACTATGCCTCCGTCTACCGGAAAGCACATATTCCATTTTTCTTCATCGGCTCTCAAAAATCCATCGAACCGTTTCTTGATCCGAGTCTCTCCTATGAGGGAAGCATCTCGGTGCCGAATCCGACGTTTGCAGCTGGTATGCTCTATGACGATACGCAAGAGACGACCTGGTTGTTCGGAGAAGGGATCGAACGACCGAATCGTTCGGAGCAACTGAGGATCTATCAATCGATTTTTCAAACGATTGAACAGAGCCACCTGGCAAATTAACGCTTGAAGGAAACTAGACCGAAAAAGTGTACTCATTTCTTTTCGCTTCGGTCTGTTTTTCGTCCATCGAATTGTTTTGTTGGTGCTAAGACGATTTCTCGGATATTGACATGTTGTGGTGGCGCGATGGTGGATCAAACCGTCTCTGCGACTGGTGACTTGCGACGACACTACGCAATCAATTGATGCGCACTTATGCGACAAAAAGCCCTTACTCCACGAGCAAGGGCTTTTTGTTAACGTTCGATTTGTTCGCGTACTTGACGCCGGAACGTTTGGATATCATAGGCGGGTTCGCTTGTGCTGAATTCAATCCCGTCGATTAAACGCGCATTGGATGACGCATCCGGGAACTCAATCCGCATCAACCACTCAAGCGTCGTCTCCTCATGACGTCTTGGGAAGGCTTGTTCAAGTTGCGAAGCAATCTTCAGCAACGGGTGATGACTATAACGTTTTGGAGCATGCGTTCGTACCTGTTTGGAACGTTTGACAGTCTGTTCCATTTCAATCGGAATGACTTTTCGCTTCCGGATGACGTACAGCGTGATTGCAACGAACAGTACAGTCACGATTGCCGTCACGATCCAAATCCAATGTGACGTTCCCGCTTGGACCGTTGCTTGTTTGACGTCTTCCACGCTTTTGATGTTTTCAAGTCCCATCGCGCGGTTCGTCATGTTGTCCGCTTTTCGTCCGAGTGGCTCCGTCCAAAGGAAGAGGGAGCCAAATGCTTCAAACAGCGGTCGGATCGAATTCGTCACGGACCCTACGAGTGCTTCCTTCATCAATCGAAATAGACCGGCTAACAGGAGCCCTAACGTCAGCATCAGACCAACTGTTGAGAAGATACGTCGCCATTCTGTCATATAGGTGACGACGAATGGATACGCGACGACAAGGAAGAGGAGCAAAAAGGCACCAAGCGGTGGAGTCACACCTGGGAATAGAATCATCACGCCACCGACGATCAGTCCACTTGCGGCGTAACGCCAAGCTGACTCGACCGTATCAAGAAATGCGGTCCAGGCGACGAAGATAAGAGCTAAAATACAAGCAACCGGAGATAGAATGAACAGTAATCCCGCTGCGAGTAGCTGTAGTCCAATCCGAAGCGAGCGGTGCGGCACGAAGGCAAGTGCCGGGAAAACGAGTGCTAGATAGAACGGAACGGGTAACAGACTCGCTAGGAAAATCCACCAGAGAATCATGCGCTCACCCCTTTCTGCCGATGACCGAGATGGATCTCTGCCGTCGTTGACGGAACGCTCCGTTGTAAGCGTTTCGTGAAATAGCGGCGCTCGAGTGGTAAGTCATATTCTGAGATCCGGGCAAGACATTCCATCGTCCGCAGGAACTGATGTTTCCCCGTACCGGACGGGACATGATACCACTGACCCGTTCGATTGACCATCGAGATCCAAAGACTGTAGGAAGCGCCTTGTTTTTCGAGTTCGCGGATGATTGTTGCGGCACGCGATAAGAGTTTCTCGAAGTCAGAGCGGAGGGCGAGCCCGTCTGCTGACAGACCATCGACGATCACGGCATAATCATGATTACGTTTCCGATCATATTGATACGAATACAGTTCGTTTGTCTTTGCATAGGCAGACCAATAGATCGATTTCGCATCTCCGGAATAGGGAACGACTGAATGAAAACTCGAACGATCCGAAAACGGACTCGAACGATCAATCGTCTCACCCGGAATCATCCGCTCGTTCCACTCGACGGACGCTGGTGCGAAGTCTGGGAAGACATGCCCAAGTTCCTGGATGTCGAGCGTGATATAGATCGTCATCAGATGAAACGGATCCGAGATCATGATGTCAAACGATTGAATCCGAATCGTTCCTCGCTGTGCGGCAATGACATCGATTGAAAACGGAACGACTGTCTGTTTACCGACATACATGTGTTGACGCCAAAACTGACTACTCGCGTCAGGAAGCTTGATTTGATCCCCTAGTAGACCGGAAATCGTAATCCGTCCAAGCGGTAACTTCGTCGGATTCGTCAGCTCGAACGGAATCTGGATCGCTTCTTCCCGGAAAGCACGGATTGTCTCAAGGAGGCGGACGTGGATCCGCTTCGCGACATATTCAAGATAATAGGGCATTACCCAGCCGTATATTGTATAGGCAAATAATAGAGCCGCTATCCAAACAGGACCATAGAGTCCGACGATGATCCCACTTGCGCCCGTCATGGTGAGAATGATGAGGTTAAAGGCTTTTGGTGTGATCAATTGCATGATTACACCTCAGTCGGAACGGTGAGTGAATCGAGAACCTGCTGGACGAGACGTTCGTTCGACAACTTCAGCGTCGCTTCAAGTGTTAGGACGAGTCGGTGAGCGAGAAGCGGCGTTGCTAAGTGTTTGACGTCTTCTGGTGTGACGTACGTCCGCTCTTGCATCCAAGCACGCGCTTTTGCTGCCTTTAAAAGGGCGAGTGTCGCTCGTGGACTTGGTCCAATCTCAACGTCACGATGGGCGCGGAGTGCGTCACAGACATCAAGTAAGTAATTTTCGACGCTGTCCTCAATCGTGACAGCAACCACTTCCTCTTTCCAGTCGTTGAGTTGTTCAAGTGGAATGTGTAGATCGGCTGCGGTCAGATGCGCTCCACGTAACAATGCTTTTTCCGCTTGACGCGTCAGGGGAGCGAACGACAACTTGAACAAGAAGCGGTCGAGTTGCGCATGGGGGAGCGGGAACGTGCCGTGTCCGTCGAACGGGTTTTGTGTCGCGATGACAAGAAAGTGTTGGGGTAGCGTATACGACATATCACCAATTGTCACTTGTGCCTCTGCCATGGCTTCAAGGAGAGCGGACTGGGTCCGTGGAGTCGTTCGGTTGATCTCATCAACGAGGACAATGTTCGCAAACAGCGGACCAAACCGTTGTTCGAACGACCCAGTGAGTGGGTTAAACAGCTCCATTCCGAGTAAATCCGTCGGTAACGTATCTGCTGTACATTGAACACGTGAGAATTTTGCATCGAGTGTCTGTGCGAGCGCTTTTGCTAGTGTTGTCTTACCAGTCCCGGGACGGTCTTCGAGTAAAATATGTCCCTCGGCAAGTAAACCGATCAATAAATGATCAATCACATCGTCCTGACCAAGGATGGATTGCTTAAGTGATGTCCGTAACGTTTGAAACATAAACGATTCCCCCTTTAAGATGCTTTGTATTTCTAAAGTGTACGAAAATTCAGAAAAAACTGCTAGTGATTTTCCTAAAACGATTGGTCTAGAAATACGTCTACCTTTTATACTACCATTTTCATCCAAAAGTTTCGTGAAATATCAAAAACATTGAAACAGGATTAGGAAGTCATTTATCGAATAATGTATTTAGGGTTGCTAAGATAAGGAGGAATGGACTCATGAAACAATACACTACAGAATCCGATACCACTCCAGTCGTTCAACATGACGTCGTCCATAGTCCGCTCGATGATTACCAACGCGTCGTTTCCGGAGGTCCCCCGAATCGTCGTGCCTTTGCCGCGATCCGTCGACTCCCAATCGGATTACGTTTGCTTACGTATACACTTGGTTTCTTATTCACAGCAAGCATCCTCACTGGACTCGTCATCAGTCTACTTGATTAAAAAAGATTCCCTCAGCGCACCGAGGGAATCCCATCATTCTTCAAAGAGATCATCCATCAACTCGGTGATCTCTTTTTTACGCATGTTCGTCTCATTGCGTAAGATCCGAATCGAGCGTCCGCTCCAATCGAGTCGGTCGCCAATCGTCGCCTGGCGCGGTAAACGACTTTTCGGTAACGTGATCGTCTCACGGTCGTCGGTCTCACAAATTGCTAGATCATCTTCAAAATCAGCTACGGTCAATCGCATCTGATACACCTCCGCGTCTAGTTATTCCGGTCGTAAATCTGACCGGTTCGATTCCTTGATACCGTCACCAGTCGAGATATACTGGATCGTTCCACTTTGATCGGTTCGGTCAATCGTAATCCGTTCTGCCTTCAGTTCTTGTAAGACGGAAGGACGTGGATGACGATAGGCATTGTCCTTTCCGGCTGAGATCAAGGCACGTTTTGGTGAAACAGCTTGTAGAAAGGGCAGGGAGGACGATGTGTCTGCCCCGTGATGTCCAAGCTTTAAGACATCAGCACGTACATCGGCGTTTGACTCGAGTAATTGTTGTTCCGTTCGGATCGGCGCGTCGCCCATGAAGAGGAAGCGGTCTTGTCCATGTTCGACCCGGAGGACGGCACTCCAGCTGTTAAGATCCTGTGTCCCGTCTGTTAGAGGAGCAAGGAACGTAAAGCGTGCGGCTTCACTCGGTATTTTAAGACCTGCCTTAACTGACTTGATCGTCACTCCTTCGCGTTTGACGGCAAGGAGGAAATCGCGATACGTCTCCGTCGTATGCGTGACTCGCGGGGCATAGACGCTGTCGACTGGAAAGGCATCGAGGACGGTATCGAGTCCGCCGATATGATCGGCGTCCGGATGTGTCGCAATGACCGCTGTTAAACGTTTGACACCCAATTTTTGCAGGTAGCGGACGACATCCTCGCCTTTGCCGTTATTCCCACCATCAATCAAGATCGCATCTTCCTTCGTTCGGATGAACGTGCTATCTCCTTGACCGACATCAAAACCATAGACCTCCATCTGTCCTGCCGTTGGGGCAGGGGGCTCTTCGTCCCGTGTCGTATAGAAGATGACGATTAAACAGAGTGCTAACAGAATCGTTGATCCCCATTTCAACATGTCGGTTCCTCTTTCTCGAACAGATACAGCATCCCATTGCGCGGATGACCGAATCGTGGTCCGCTGTAACCGCGTCGTTTTAAGGCAGCGCGCATCAGAATCATCATGCCGCCGTGACCGACGAGTAGAACCCGTTCGTCGTCTTCGAACATTAATTGATTTAAGAGCACTTCAATCCGTTCATTCGCATCCTTGATTTCGGCTTGAATTCGTTTACTGAACGGGGCTGCGAATCGACCGAGAACCGCCCATCCGAGGAACGGTAATCGGAGATTCGACCGAATCGTCGGAAACGGCACTTCACGTAGCAGATCCGTCACGATGATTTCTTGATCATAAACGCTTTGCGCCGTCTGAACGGCACGCGGCATGCTACTGGCATAACAGACTGTCCAGTCAATCTGACCGAGCTCGACCGGTTGAATATCGATCTCTGACGTATCATACCGTTCGATCCATTTTTCAATATCGCTAGCGCTAATCCAGCCTTTCGTCGGATATCCTTCCGTCACCCGGTGATGCCTCACTAATCCAATTTGTTTCATATGTCGTGCGACGGATTACACCGTCTCCCTCACTTTCATTCATCGTTTACAAAGCGACACGGATTGCCAGTCCACATAAAATCGCTCCTAAGATACTCAGCAAGCTCCCGATGATGTAATATTCCGCAAAGCGGCGATCTTCAAACTGTTTAAAACGAGCCAATGCCTTCAAGGCAATGATGAAGCCAATGGCTCCCGTTGCATTCGTGACAACGAGCAGGGTGATGATTGCGCGTTCGACAAGACCGATATAACGTCCGATCCCGCTTAATTCCGTCGTATAACTACGCGCAGAATCTTCGACTTCGTGCGTGACGGTCCGCGAGTTGCCATCTAATTGCTCTTTGCGTGTCACTTTCCGCTCGAAATGCGATTCAATCAACCGCGGTGCGAATGGTGCGAGCATCAAGGCGATTCCGTGACCGAGTAATTCCGTCGTCACTAAACTAAAGCAAAGAATCCACAGGATCTGCTCCGGTCGCGAGAACGACAACGACCAATCGATCGGAACGAACACCCATGTCAAAGCGATGATGGCAACGATATGTAACGCTTGATCAATCCAGTATGCCACTGCTTGTTTGACGCGGCGTTTGAGCGGGGAAGCATCGAGTAGGGCGTGAAACACGAGAATGCTGCCTCCAAGCCATCCGGCGATGTCGATGGTCAATTCCCCTTGGATGACGAAGAACGCAAGCACAAATAGCATCAGAGCCGCATGAACGGCAAGATGTTGGAGTAAGATGCGTTGGTGTCGATGTTTCAGTTGCGCCATTCGTTTCGTCTGTAATGGAAAATCAGCAAGTAGATGGACAAGTAAAAGACTAAGTAAGACGGTCACCGAATCGCCTCCCAGACTTGGAATTGCTCCAGTGCCTGGGTCAAGGCAGCTTCAAGTCGCTTCCGTTGCTTACGCTGCGAGCGGGAGACGAGTTTTGCGACATTTACGCGGGCATCTTGTTCCTTGAAGCCCATCTTCAGTCCGATCTCTTCATACGTATCATCCGGATATCGATCCATCAACCGGTGCAGTTCAATCTGACGGTCCGTCTTCCCGAAGTAAGCCGGATACAGCATTTCGAGATAACCGTTCAACAAGGCAGTCGGTAAGTAGGGCGGTCCAGCAAAGGCAATCCGCGATGGAAGCGTCTTCGCTAATTCCTGTGCTTCGAAAGCATGAATGATCGCACTACCATTGGCTTCTTCAGCCCGCGTCGTCGAAATCGTCTCATATTGACCAAATCCAATCCCGATGTAACCTGGCAATTCTTGATTTAATAAGTGCAGAATGACCGGATAACTAACCGGATAATCCGCGAATACCGCTAGTAAACTATCGCCGGATTTGATTTGAAACGGAACAATACTCAATGGAAATGCTGTATTCAAATCGTTCGCGAGTACACGAAGCGCTTGAAGTAACGCTTCTTTGCTCGGATAATCGCGGGAGCCTTTGACATCAAACGACAAAGCAACAGCTTGCATGACGATTCCTCCAATTCATTTGTTACCACAATGATGGAAACATTTAATTTGTTACCGTTAAAAAGGTAACATTTGCAGTGTTACTGTTATTAGAGTAACAAAGAATAAGGAGGAAGACCAACAGGACGATAGACCGATTTTTAAATGGCAGGGGGGATAAGTGGATCTGACTAAAATATCATTTTTTTATTCAAGTTAACATAACATATATTATCAATAGTTATAAGAATTTGTCTCATAATCAAGGTAAACTTAATATAGTGAGACAAGACAAAAAACACGGGATTAACCGTGTTTTCGACAATCATACGGACGTGTCCGTTCCAATCGATGAATCAAACGATCCAAGAATATATGATGGCGGCGTTCGAGTTGCGTGATCCGATCAAGTGGCAACCACGCGAAATCAAAGAAATCACCGCAATCCTGACCGTCACCAGCCACACAATGCGTCCAGCGGTTCTCTTGGCATTCAATGTGCGCATGATAGAAATACGTGTAATGCACCCGCATTCGCTCCGGATAACGCATCTCTTCTTCGCCGATGTACTGGACGGATGCTAACGAGAGACCACTTTCCTCAAGCGTCTCACGGACAGCCGCTTCTTTTGCGATTTCAGCATCTTCGATCGTACCTGCAGGAATCTGCCAATCACTCTCAGGAGCCGATTGTGGATGAAAAACAAGTAGTTCCCATCCGTTAGGTTTTTCCCGAGTGATATAGATTGCTACTTTTTCGCGACGTCTGAATTTCATCTTCATCACCTCTCCAAGGTCGGCAGATTGCACAACAAGCAGCTAAAGGGACGGTCCCGTAGCTGCTTGATCAATTGACGCTATAAGCAAAGCTGCGGAGACGCGTGACCCGACGCTTGTTCGTGACGAATCGTGACCTGACTATTTCTTCTATTGTAGCCGTTATTGGTCAGTGTTTCAATTTGTAAACGATATTTCTCGCGATAAATCTCAAAATTCCGAGCATTCGTCTCAAAATTCCCTCTCCTGCCCTGCTAAATCTAAAAAAGCTCCCCCGTTATCCGGAGGAGCCTTATCTCATCGTGTATACCAGTCGAGCAATGGACCGAATTTCTCTTCGTCATAGGCAAATGAACCGTTCGATAAGCGGTCGAGGAACGATAACGAGCCGATTTGGATCGTTTTCTCCTGCTCTTTCCCGCTGAGAACCAATTCTTTCGCTTGCGTGACATCGATCAGTGCTGCGACTTGGTGTGGCTTAGCCTTCAAATCACGCAGTAACTGTAAGCCACGGAGCGCACGGCTCGAGACTTGGAACTGATCCGCGAGACGCATCTTCTTCAAGGCACCCCGTTGCGTCAAGAGAACGATCTGCGGTGCTTCCTTGAAGCCAATCGCACCCGCGACAACATCCTGATCCTTCAGGTTGATCGCTTTGACACCGGCAGCCCGGACACCAACGACTGGGACGTCGTCTTCCGTGAACCAAAGACCGAAACCGTTCTGTGTCGCGAGGAACAGGTCGGTTTGACCCGTTGAGACCTGCGCATACAAGACTTCGTCGTCTGCCTTCAGACGGACGCCTTGGAGTGGTTTTGACTTCCGCTGTGCATTGTAATCACTCAGTTTCGAGCGTTTGACCATCCCTTGACGGGTCACGAACAAGCAGTGATGGGCTTCATCGAACGAGCGGACGAGATCCGCTGAAAGAACCCGGTCACCCGGTTCGAGAGGGACGAGGTTCGCGACGTGTTGACCGCCATCTTTCCATTTCGTATCCGGCAATTGATGGACCGGAATCAGCAAGTAATTCCCGCGAACGGTCCAGACGATCAAGTGATCCGTCGTCATCGCTTGGCCTTGGAGCAACGGACGATCTTGTTCCTTCAAATCCGGTAAGTCGTTCGAAGCACCGAATGAACGGAGTGATGAACGTTTGACGTACCCGTTCTTCGACAGGAAGACCATCGTTTCTTCGACAGCGATCATGACTTCCGTCTTCAGCTTCAGTTCTTCAACTTCCGCTTCGATCGTCGAGCGACGTTTGTCCGCGACTTGTTCTTTCAAGACTGTCAATTCCTTGATGATGAGACGATTCCGTGTCTTTTCATCGTTGAGGATCTTCTCAAGACGAGCGATCTCCTTCTCGAGTTTCGCCGCTTCTTCCTGCAACTCGACGATATCGGTATTCGTTAACCGGTAGAGTTGAAGCATGACGACGGCTTCCGCTTGACGGTCCGTGAAGTTGAACCGCGCGATCAGCTTGTCTTTCGCGTCCGCTTTGTTCGACGCAGAACGGATCAAGGCAAGCGTCTCATCGAGGACAGAGATTGCTGTCATCAAGGCAGAAACGACTTCCTGACGGCGTTTCGCTTGTTCGAGGTCAAATGCTGTCCGGCGGATGACGACTTCCTTGACGTGTGCAAGATAGGCATCAAGCAACGTCAAGACGCCCATTTGCCGCGGTGTCCGTTCATGGATTGCGACCATGTTGTAGTTATAGGCAATTTGTAGATCCGTTTGTTTGAGATAGAAGTGTAAGACACCTTCCGCGTCCGCTTCCTTTTTCAACTCGATGACAACACGTAAACCATCGCGATCGGTCTCGTCACGAACTTCGGCAACACCTTCAACCTTTTTATCAAGACGGAGTTCTTCCATCCGTTTGACGAGGTTCGCTTTGTTGACCTCATACGGGAGCTCAGTGATAACGATTTGCTGGCGACCGCCCCGCAATGTCTCAATCGTTGAACGCGAACGGATGATAACTTTCCCACGTCCTGTCTCGAACGCCTTTTTGATGCCGTCAAGACCTTGAACGACGCCACCAGTCGGGAAATCAGGACCTTGCATATGCGTCAATAAGTCATCGACGTTCTGAACCGTACCGGAGATCCGACCGATCGCAGCATCGAGGACTTCTCCCGCGTGATGCGGTGGAATCTCGGTTGCGTAACCAGCGGAGATCCCCGTCGAACCATTCATCAGCAGGTTCGGCAGTAGTGATGGTAAGACGAGTGGTTCTTCCGTCGTATCATCGAAGTTGAGCGTATAATCAACGGTCTGTTTGTTGATTCCGTCAAGAATGAGGCTTGAGACTTTTGACAGACGGGCTTCTGTATACCGCATCGCTGCCGCACTATCGCCGTCGATTGATCCATTGTTTCCTTGCATATCGATCAACGGGTAACGGAGCTTCCACTCTTGGCTCAAGCGGACCATTGCTTCATAGACCGATGAGTCACCATGCGGGTGGTAGTTACCGATGACGACGCCGACTGTCTTCGCCGATTTTCGGTAAGCACGGTCGAACAGGTTTCCTTCCGTATGCATCGCATACAAGATCCGACGTTGTACTGGTTTCAGACCATCACGGGCATCCGGTAAGGCACGATCTTGAATGATATATTTCGAATAACGACCAAACCGGTCGCCGACGACTTGCTCGAGCGACAGGTTCAGGATGTTTTGTAGATTAGACATGTTCGTTCACACTCTCTTTCGTCACGTGCTCGTTCTCGATGATTGAGAGGTCTTCGGCGAGACCGAAGGCGACATTGTCCTCGATCCACGTCCGGCGGTGTCCGACGTTATCTCCCATCAGGACAGAGACGCGTTTTTCCGCTACGGCAGCATCGTCGATCGTAACCCGGATCAACGTCCGTGTCTCGGGATCCATCGTCGTTTCCCAGAGCTGCGGTGCGTTCATCTCCCCAAGTCCTTTGTAACGCTGGATCATATAACCTTTACCGAATTTCTTCGTTGTTTTCTTAAGGGTCTCTTCGTCCCAGACGTATTCGAACTTCTCCGATTTGCCTTTCCCTTTTGAGACGCGATAGAGCGGTGGTAAGGCAACGAAGACCTTCCCAGCGTCGATCAATGGGCGCATGTAGCGGAAGAAGAACGTCAACAGCAAGACTTGGATATGCGCGCCGTCGGTATCGGCATCGGTCATGATGATGACTTTATCGAAATTACAATCCGACAAGTCGAAATCAGCTCCGACACCGCCGCCAATCGCATGAATGATCGTGTTGATCTCTTCATTCTTCATGATGTCAGCGAGTTTCGCTTTTTCCGTGTTCAAGACCTTCCCGCGGAGTGGAAGGATTGCTTGGAACGTCCGGTTTCGTCCTTGTTTTGCAGAACCACCGGCAGAATCACCCTCAACGAGGAACAATTCATTCTTGTCCGCGTTTTTTGAAGCCGCAGGTGTCAGTTTTCCGTTCAAGATGCTCGAACGTTTCTTCTTTTTCCCGTTTCGTGCTTCTTCGCGCGCTTTCCGTGCCGCTTCCCGGGCTTGTGCGGCGCGAATTGCTTTTTTGATCAACAGCGTCGCCGTTTGCGGGTTCTCTTCCAAGTACGTCGAGAGACGACGACTGATGACAGCGTCACAGCTCGTCCGTGCTTCCGGTGAACCGAGTTTCGACTTCGTTTGCCCTTCGAACTGAAGGAATTCTTCGGGAATCCGGATCGAGACGATCATCGTCAACCCTTCGCGGATATCGTTTCCGTCAAGGTTCTTATCCTTTTCCTTCAAGAGCGTGTTCTTTCGGGCATATTCATTCATGACCCGTGTCATTGCCGTTTTCGCACCGACTTCATGTGTGCCGCCGTCGCGTGTCCGGACGTTGTTGACGAAGGAAAGGACGTTTTCCGAGTACGCATCCGTGAACTGGAAGGCGATGTCGACTTCGATCTCATTTTCCGTTCCTTCGAATGCAACCGTCGGATGAAGCGTATCTTTATCATCGTTCAAATACTGAACGAATTCGCTGACACCGTCTTGGTACTGGAAGATATCCTGTTTGTCGGACCGTTCGTCCGTCAACGTAATCTTCAGACCTTTTAGCAAAAAGGCTGATTCGCGTAAGCGTTCCGCAAGCGTATCGTAGTTGTATGTCAACGTACTGAAGATCGAGCCATCTGGTTTAAAGTAGACGCTCGTTCCTTTTTGACGCGTCGTACCCGTTTCGAGCAACGTCGTCTTCGGAATCCCACCGTTCTCAAACGTTTGCTCATATTGTTTCCCGTCACGGAAGATCGTTACTTTCAAATCCGTTGATAAGGCGTTAACGACCGACGCCCCGACGCCGTGTAAGCCACCGGACGTCTTATATCCACCTTGACCGAACTTACCACCGGCGTGAAGGACCGTGAAGATGACTTCAGCAGTCGGTTTTCCTGATGCATGCATCCCTGTCGGCATCCCACGTCCATGGTCACGGACCGTGATCGCATTATCTTTATGGATCGTGACATCAATTTGTTCCCCGAATCCTGCGAGTGCCTCATCGATCGCATTATCGACGATCTCGTAGACGAGATGGTGAAGTCCACGGTGATCGGTTGAACCGATATACATACCTGGGCGCTTCCGGACTGCTTCGAGTCCCTCGAGCACCTGTATGGCATCATCATTGTAGTTATTTAAGTCTGTCGCCATTCATTTCACCTCAAAATTCGAAATTACGACGTCGTTTTTACAAACGTTCGTTCGTTATTTCAAGTAGTCTGTCTCTAATTGTAGGCATCTTCTTGCTTCCTGACAAGCATAACCTGTAATGGGCGTGAAAAAAGACACCTTCACGAACGGGTGAAGATGCCTAAAGTCGTGCGATGACTTACAGGTATTGATGCTCGATTTTGATGCAACGATTCTCAATATATGGAATGCCAGCGCCGAGCGCCAGGCTCTCTGCTTCGACACTTGAGAGACCAAGTTGATTCCAAATCATCCCGACGTCACCGTGAGCGACAGCATCTTTCGCGACATCCGCTAAAAACTCAGACCGACGGAAAACGTCAACGATATCGATGTGTCCTGGAATGCTTGCAACACTTGGATAGACTTTTTGACCGTTCCACTCGTTTAACGTTGGATTGACCGGAATGACTTCGTATCCGTGTTGAACCAAGTAGTCAGCAATCCAGTTCGCCGTCTTCCCAGAATCACTTGAGACACCGACGACTGCAATTCGTTTTGCATCCTTCAAATACTGACGTGCTTCTTGATCGGTAATCATTTAGAACTCCCCCTTATGAAAATAACTCTTGCCTAACAGTCTATACCCGAACCAAGATGAAGTATGCGAAATCGAGCACGTTTTCGACGTTTTTCAGAAATCGTCTTGAAATCAAATGAGTCGACCAATGACCCACTAGACGTCTTCTCGATGCAACTGAGAGCGAAATTGACTATGCATTCTTTTTTTAATGATTAAGGTGACATAATACTATTATTGTTATTAAAGAGACTCTACAACCCTTAAACCTCTAAAAATAAGTTAAATTCTCACGTGCATCGAGTTGACCAACGACCCGTCTAGCACCTTGCCGATGCAACTGAGCGCTCCCTGTCTGACAATTTAACATTGCGTGAAATAACTATTTCACGCAAACAAGTGTCTGACGCATCAACGTTTGGTATACTACTACTAGAGGGGTGATTGTCGGATGAGTTTATTTAAAAACCTAGGAAAAACAATACATAAAACGACCGTTTCCGCTACAGCACCGGCGATTGCCGGTTATGAGCGGATGCCACGCTTCATTCAGTCCTATTTAGATCAGTTAGCAGCCAAACATTTCTCATTAGCAACGATGCGCCGCTACGTCTATGACTATGAAGCGTTCTTCCAATTCGTCGCTGCGGCGTCAGGTGAAAAGGTAACAGCGCGAGATATTCCGCTTGAAGCATTTGTCGAGATCGATGCAGCAGGAATCGAAGCCTACGCCGAATACCTTGCCTTAACGAAACAAAATGCACCGAGCGTCATCAACCGGAAGTTATCAGCGTTACAGTCACTGTTTCGTTATTTGGTCGATACCGGTCAGTTGTCGGAAAACCCGGTCGCCAAAGTCAATCGACCGAAACAAGCCAAACGGGAACCGGTTTATCTGACAAAACGAGAATGGGACGAATTGATTCAGTTATTGCCGTCAAACGTTGAGATGAATGCCCGTGAAGCGTCGCATTATGAACGGGATCGTGTCCGCGACGTAACGTTATTCCAATTACTTGGCTATAGCGGGATGCGTTTAAGTGAGATGACGCAACTCGTCTGGAACGATGTCGATTTCCACGAAAATACGCTCCGCGTCATCGGGAAAGGCAATAAAGAACGATTGATTCCACTTGCGAAACCAGCACGAATTGCCTTACGCAAATACGCGATCCATTATCAGATGCCAACGAGCGGCGCCGTACCTGTCTTCCAAAAACACGGGAAACCACTCAGCCCACGGGCAGTCCAGCATATTTTGCAGCGGCACACGGAACGACTGAAGCCAGTCCTCCCCTTTTTAGAGCGCAAAAAAATTACGCCACATAAACTACGGCATACGTTTGCGACACGACTTGCGACCGGCGGGGTCGACGTCCTGACGATCCAGCAGTTACTCGGTCACGAATCCGTCGCAACGACGCAGGTCTATGCCCATATCGGTGATTCGGAGAAAAAACGCGCCGTCGATTTATTTGATGGTGAACGATAATAATATTATGTTAACTAAAGGAGGGATCTCATGAATTACGGGCTCAGTGAACGTAAAATCAAACAGATGTCTGATGCCTATGCCTTTCGACGGGGAAAGAAGTATGTCGCTGCCCGAAAGGTCACGTTACACAATTACCGGATGGGTGACGAGCTAATTGAAGCGAGCGTAGACGGTGAGGAACGATTCACGGTGACGGTCCGCGTCAAGGCGCACGGCGTCGACGCTGGATGTAACTGTCCGTCGCTTGCGATGGATACGTCATTTTGTGGACATATCGTCGCTGTTTTGCTGGCGATGCATCATGTGCAGGCACACGGCACACCAACACCGCTCTCGCCGCAAATCCGCCCTTTTACGGCAATTCAAGTCGACGACGCAGGCGCGCGCAACTATTTACGCAGTCTCACACCTGATCGTCGGGTGGCGATCCATTTCGAACTGACTGGACCCGTCGTGACGCTCAAACGATTGACGGATAAACAGCAGCATCAACTGTCCCTGCCCTACTTCGATCGTTTGCTTGGACAGACGGAGTATTTGCAGCGGGTTGCGGATGTTTCGTTCAGTCCTGATTTACAGGAACGGATCGTTTCCGGTACGCCGATCGTTAAGCTCCATCTCGATCGAACGGCTCAGAAAGTTGAAGTCCGCGTGTCGTTTGATTATCAAGGGATTCAGCTGAATCCACTCGACGAGACGATTTATGCTGGACGGGATCAAGTAACGGAGCAAAGTGTCTTACGCTATTTACGTGAATTCCAAGCGACACCATCGAATTCGCACTATGTCATCACCAGTGATGCCGCGCAGTATGCTTTTTTGCGGAGTCTGCTTGACGAACGGGTTGCGCTCGGTCAACTGGAGTTATTTGCAACGCAAGCCATCCGAACGACGTTACCAAAAGGACCCTTTCATCCGCGGATCGAAGTCGACGTGACAGACCGCCTCGACTGGCTCGTCTTCAACTTTTCGATGGATGGAATTCCGGAAGACGAGCTGAAACGTGTCCTGAAGTCGCTCATCTTACAAAAACGCTATCACCGCTTGAAATCCGGACAGTTCGTATCTTTAGAGGCACGGGCCTTTCAGCAGTTGCAACGGGTTCTCGCCCAGATGGAAGCGAGTGAACGCGACTTACGCGACGGACGACTCGTCTTACCTGCCGTCCGGAACATGAAGCATCTGATCGGTGCCTCCATCCTGCATCTCCATGCCGATTTGCTCGAGAAATGGTTCGAATTGAAATCCGGACAAGGATTCCGGCTCGACTTGCCGAATTCGTTAGAGTCACAACTCTATCCGTATCAACGGACGGGCATTCAATTTCTGAAGAATTTGGACGCGCACGGATGTCACGGCATCTTGGCCGATGAGATGGGGCTTGGAAAGACAATTCAAGCGATTGGTTATGTAGCGACGATTTCAGATAGTCGTGCACTGATCGTCGCACCAGCATCACTGCTCCGCAACTGGGAGGCGGAACTGAAGCGCTTTTTACCCGGTCGACCGGTTCATGTCGTGACGGGATCTCAAACTAGCCGACTTTCCGAACTGGAGTACTTGGCTGAAAACACAGTGACGATCGTCTCCTACACGACGCTTCGGACCGACGTCCGTCGCCACCCTGTATATGACGTCGTTTTCTTTGATGAAGCACAGCACTTGAAGAATCCGCAGTCACAAACGGTCAGTCAACTGCGACATCTGCAAGTAAAACGCCGGTTCGCCTTGACGGGAACACCACTTGAGAATCGACCGCGCGATATCTGGTCGATTTTCCATGTCTTGTTTCCGGAATTACTGCCGGATTTAGCGACGTTTGAGAAATGGTCGTTTGATGACATGCAACAATTCATTCAACCATTTTTATTACGGCGTGAGAAAAAAGATGTCTTACAGGACTTACCAAAGAAGCAGATCGAGCATCATTATGTCGAGCTCGGACCGAATCAAAAACGGTTATATGCGTCGTATCTCGCCAAATTGCAACTCGAGACGCTGCAGCATTTAGACGAAACGAAACGTGAAGATCGTTTGAAGTTACTGGCGGGCTTAACGCGGTTGCGGCAAATTTGCAACGATCCGGGATTATTCGTCGAGGGGTACACAGGGGAAGCAACGAAACGAACGCGTCTGCTCTCACTGATTGCAGAAAAACGAGCAGCCGGAAAACGGATCTTGATCTTCTCACAGTATACGCAAATGCTCGAGCGCATTCGTTCGGATCTCGCGCAACGTCACCTCCCCCACTTCCTATTGACGGGTGAGACACCGCTCGAAGACCGGGTCGCGTTATGCGACCAGTTCAATGACGGTGAAGTCGATCTCTTCTTGATTTCGCTGAAAGCTGGTGGAACGGGACTCAACCTCGCCTCCGCTGATACCGTCATCCTGTTTGACAGCTGGTGGAATCCGGCCGTCGAACAACAGGCAGCCGATCGCGCCCATCGGCTTGGACAACAGTCTGACGTGACGGTCATCAAATTGCTGACACGCGGAACGATCGAAGAGAAGATGACGGAATTACAAGATCGAAAAGCCAAAATGGTCGATGCCGTCCTGACGGCTCCAGACAGTGACGCCTTGACCGTCAAGGAACTCGTTCATCTCGTAACGACAAAGGAGGAACAACGGTGATCCTTGATCTCCTGCTTGGTTATCTCATCGGTAGCATTTTAGGTGGTACGCTCTTTAAGTACATTAGTCGTACCGATTTGGCACAGGTCGGTTCCGGAAACATCGGTGCCCGCAATGCCCATCGTGCCGGTGGGCTTCCGGCTTTTTTATTCGTTTATCTGTTTGATGCCGCGAAGACAGTCTTTGCGTTGCAGATCACTGACACGTTTTATCCGGTCGCCCTCGCCGTGCTCATCGGTCACTTGTTTCCGTTGTTTCATCCACGACGCGGCGGTAAAGGGTACGCTGTATTTTCCGGAATCGTCTTCGCTATCACGCCATGGGCATATCTTGCCGGATTAGGCATACTCGGTTTGTCTTATCTCGTAACGAAAGATAGTGTCAAAGCGGGCCTTATTCCGGTCGTTTTACTTCCGTTACTACCCGTCTTCTTAGACGCAGGGTCAGTCAATATCTTGTGTACCGTTACCGTAAGTCTACTTGTCCTGTGGGCTCATGATGCACTCCACAAGCCAGCCATTACATAAGGAGGACGTCTCCATGATCGACTTTTCCATTGCAACTGCGGACGACGCGGAAGCAATCCATGAATTGAACTACCTCACCTTTACAGAAGAGATTCCGCAACATCAACCGAACATCGAACGGAAACGAATTGATCGATTCCATGATCAGAACACTTACTTGATCGGTAAGGAAGACGATCGACTCGTCGCAATGATCGCCATTCGAAAGCATCGTCCCTTTTCGCTTGAAGAAAAGGGCGTGACGCTAGAAGAGACACTGACGGACCCAGCGGAAATCCGCTTACTTAGCGTTCGTCCCGAATACCGCAATAGTCGTACGTTCATGCAATTGATGCGCTTTTTAATGGTCTACCTCGAGCGGGAGACGATTGATCATGTCTATATCAGTGGTACGACGCGGGAAGCAAAACTATACGCGCGGTTCGGCTTCACACCGATTGCAGCTACGCTTGGTAGTGGTGACGCCCAGTTTGTACCGATGTTGTTGTCGCGCGCAACATACGAACGATCCGTCATCGCGGATGTCTTACGTCCCCTGCATTTTCTAGCCGGTCCGGTCGAGGTTGCGCCGACGGTCCGTCAAGCGGCGCAACAAGCACCGCGTCCACACCGGACGGCCTCGATGCGGCAGCTCGATCAAGATTTACGTGGCCGAATGTGTCAGTTGCTGGATTTGCCACATGTCTCGATGGCCGTCGGCAGCGGTACGCTCGCCAATGATATTGTCGCGCAACAACTCACTGGACATGGATTAATCCTGAACGGCGGCGAGTTCGGTCAACGCTTGATTGATCACGCGGCACGTGCCGGCAAGTCCTTTGATGTCCATACGCTTCCCCCCGGTCACCCGATCGACTTGAAGCAACTCGCTCATCAATTGAGGCAAACGGCATACAACTGGATCTGGTTGACGCATTGTGAGACGTCAACGGGTGTTCTCTATGATCTTGATGCAGTAAAAGTGCTGTTAGATCAACGAACCGCACTCGTCGTCGATGCGATCAGCGCTGTTGGAACCGGACGTTTCTCATACGCTGGTTGCAAATTCGTCACGACTGTTTCCGGGAAAGCGATTGGTGGTTTACCGGGTCTTGCGTTCATTGGTCACGCAGATCGCGTCCTACCTTCTCTCTGTATTCCCCGTTATCTGGATTTAGGACTCTATGCGGAAGGGGTTGCCTTTTCCGGCTCGTCGAACCTGTTGCTTGCCTGTCAGGCAGCGCTTGATGCCCTCGATCTTAATCAAGCAGCAATCAAGATGACCTATCTCGAACAAGCCGTCCGCGCAACTGGATTCCAACTCCTCGCACAACAAGAAGCACAAGCGCCGGGAATACTGACGATCGTTCATCCGTCCGCAACCGCTTTAGGCGACGCTCTGCGCATTCAGGGGTATCACGTCCAGTACGAAAGCGACTATCTCGTTTACAATCAGTGGCTGCAAATTTCGACGATGGGACAGACGACGATGCGGCAAATTGAACGCCTCGTTCGTGTTTTAGTTCGTGAAAATCAACGAATCATCATAAAGAATGAAAAAAACGAAAGACCTCTCAACCCCTGATTTCAAGCGGTTTGGAGGTCTTTCGACTTCAAAAAGATAAAAAAAGAGGTTTATGGATTTAAAACATAGGGGTATAAACTCATTAGCACCGCATCAAACCGGTGACTTACTCACACATGTTTCTCAATATCAGCGTAATGACCTGGGAGAGAAATGCAAAGTCACGAAAGCGTCAGATTCATGAGAGTCTGAAACCGATTGTCTTAGCATGATTCATATTGTTCAGGATTCGTCCTGCTCCTACATTCATTACCTTTTGAGGGCTATACCAAATTCAAGGGGGAAATGAACATGTCAGTTAATTTAACAGCCGAAAAACGCGAGGTACGTCCACGCTCACTCCGTAAACAATTGCGTCATGAAGGAAAAGCTCTTGGCGTCGTGTATGGTTACAAAGTGGAAAGTACACCAATCGCATTTGAAGAAAAAGAATTGCTTAAAATCGTCCGAGAAAACGGTGAAAACGTCTTGATTTCACTCAAACTCGACGGTAAAAATATTAACGTCTTGATCAATCGCCGTGATATGGATGTCTTCACACCAACAGTCGATCACGTTGAATTCATCGCCGTGAAAATGGATGAAGAAACAGAAGTCGAAGCAGACGTTGTACTTGTTGGCGAAGCAGCCGGTGCAAAAGTTGGTGGTTTCCTATCACAAACACTCTTTAAAGTAACAGTCGCCGCTACACCAGATAAATTACCAGAAAACGTCGAAGTCGACGTCACGAACCTCGAAATCGGCGATTCGATTTCTGTAGCCGATCTTCCAGAACAAAAAGATTTCCGCATCGTTACAGAAGGCGATATTCAAGTCGCAGCTGTCGTCGAATCGACACTCGAGCAGGATCTTGAAGAAATCGAGGAAGCAGAGGCACAAGCAGAAGCTGGCGAAGACAACGAAGCGGAAGCAACAGAAGCGTCTTCAGAAGAAACAGCTGAAGAGAACGAAGACAATAAATAAGTCGTTTAAAGATACGCCCTTTGCGGCGTATCGTTTTTTTGTGTCTTGACAACAGACGCTGGATTGCCTAAAGTGAACAGCGTATCACCTATTACCATATCCACTAGGGGAGCCCAATTGGCTGAGACGATTCACTTCGGACCCTTCGAACCTGATCTAGTTCATACTAGCGTAGGAAAGTGGAGCGATCACATCCAATGACTCCTGCTGCGCGCAGTTTTTCTGAGGACCGCTCTCTTTTTTACGGAGGGCGGTCTTTTTTGGCGTCTCCCCCATTCAAAGGAGGACGTATCTAATGCAACACTGGAAAATGAAAGAAATCATGGTCATGATGATGCTCGCCGTCGCTTGCGGCGTCATCTATCTTGGTTGGTCAACACTCTGGTTACCGATCTCAGCGATCTTCGGTCCTGTCGGTGCCAACTGGATGTTTGGCATCTGGATCATTGCGAGTCCGCTCGTCGCAGCAATCATTCAAAAGCCAGGTGCCGCTTTAATTGCGGAAGTCGTCGCGGCAGCCGTCGAACTGTTCACAGGTAGTCATTTTGGTTTATCCGCTCTTCTGATCGGAGTCTGCCAAGGACTTGGTGCGGAACTCGTCTTCGCGATGACGCGTTACCGTCGTTATGACACATGGACCTTGATGTTATCGGGTGTCGGAGCCGCGATTGGTAGCATCGTTTATAGTCTAATCGCGAACGGATTCGGTTACTACACAACGACGACGTTGCTTGCGACAACTGGCTTACAATTGATCAGCGGCGCATTACTCGGTGGCTTGCTTGCAGCCATTCTCGTCCGTCGCCTTGTTGCGACTGGTGTCTTGAACGGGTTTGCGGCAGGACGTGCGAAACGAGAAATCGCATGATTACTGTCGACGACCTCAGCATCCGCTATCCCGGTCAGATGAAATCGGTGCTCAATCATGTATCGCTGACGATTGAGCAAGGGACGACCCTTCTGCTCGGACGAAGTGGGAGTGGCAAGACGACATTACTTCATGCCCTTGCCGGACTGACACCGGAAACGATTGAAGTCGAACAGACTGGTACCGTTACCCGGTCCGGTTCGGTCGGAATCTTGTTTCAAAATCCAGAAGAACAGTTCTGCATGGAGACGATCGGACGCGAAATCGCTTTTAGTTTAGAAAATCGCTCGATTCCGCACGTGGAGATGGATGAACGAATTGAACGCTTACTCGCACTCGTCGGTCTCCCCCTTCCCTTCTCGACACCGATCGCGAGTCTATCCGGTGGAATGAAACAGCGTCTCGCGCTCGCAGCGGTCCTAGCACTTGAGCCGACGATCTTATTACTCGATGAACCAACGGCTCAGATTGATCCAATCGGACAACATGAGCTGATGGCGTTGATTTTTCGGATTCAAAAAGAACACGATTTAACGATCGTCTTGATCGAACACCAACTCGATGTCTGTTTGTCGTACGTCGACCAGGTCGTCTTGCTTGAGGACGGATCGATTACTGCGACAGCAGATCCACGGGATCTGTTCCCCCAGGATTACAAAGAGCTTCAAACGAAAGGTATTGCCGTTCCCTCTTTGTATCCGTATACGTTAGAGACATTACCCATAGATGGACCGCAAGCGGCGCGACTTCATGTGCCTTCCACCGTCGCTACAGCTGGTCGCTCTTTGTTACACGTCGCTGCATTATCGACGAAAGCACCATATCCGCTGACCGATGCGACATTTTCCCTGCAGACAGGAGAATGGGTGATGCTGCTTGGGGCAAATGGATCCGGGAAAAGTACATTGCTTGCGACACTCGGGCGGTTGCTTCCCAATCGTGGAACGTATCAGCTCCAGGGACGTCCGGTTCATCGTTACTCCCGGCGTCGCTTTTATGAGCAAGTTGGCTATGTCTTTCAACAACCGGATCTGCAGTTTCTTAAGCTGACGGTCGAAGCGGAAATCGACTGGAGCCACCGGGCATCGACGAACGTTAAGCGCGCGGCGTTGCTCGAACGGCTGGAACTGACATCTGTCAAACAGCAGTCACCACTTGCTCTTAGTACGGGGCAACAACGACGGCTCAGCGTCGCAACGATGCTCGGACAAACGAAAGACTTATTGTTGCTCGATGAACCGACCTTCGGACAAGATGGATTGACGACACGACGCTTAATGGAACAGTTACAGATGGAACAACAGAACGGTACGACACTCGTCATGGCGACGCATGATATGGAGCTCGTCGCCCGGTATGCGGATCGTGTCCTCGTCATGGAGCAAGGACGGATTGCTTTTGACGGTCGCCCAAGCGAGTTATTCGCTGACGTTCCATTACTCGAGCGCTGTCAGCTACAACGTCCACTTTCGTACCAATTCCAGGAGGTGAAACGTGATGCAAACGAACGTGTCCCCGTTCGCTAAACTCAATCCCGTCATTAAGGGAAGCGGATTGTTTTTGATCATGTTTGCCTTGATTGCAACGAATGACTGGGTCAAAACGTTAGTATTCCTGAGTTTTGCTATCGCAATGCTACTCCTCTCCGGATGGGGTCCTTTTGATTTCTTGAAGCGACTTGCGCCGTATAGTCTATTATTCTTATTGACGTTCTGGATGATGGCGGCTTTCGGCAAAGGAACGAATACTCTTTGGTCGTTTGGTTGGTTTCATGTCACGTTGGAAAGCGTCGCGCACGGCTGGTTACTTGCCTTGCGGATGGCCACGTTCGTCTGCTTGAGCCTCGCTTTCGTCACGACGACCGACGCGACCCGTTTCGTAATGAGCTTGATCCATCAGGCGAAGTTATCGCCCCGCTTTGCTTACGGATTCCTTGCCGGGATTCGCTTTCTGCCGCAACTGGTCGAAGAAGTCCGCGTTTTGCGGCAAGTCCGGATGATTCGCAATGTGCACAGTCGCTTTCCTGGTGATGGATTTCTTTCAATTGGCTTACCGCTCTTCTCACGATCGATCCAGCGGGCAGAACGGATGGCGATTGCTCTCGAAGCCCGTCACTTTTCAGCAGAGCGAACGTATTACGAGGTACCGGTCGTTCAGCGTCAGGATATTATTTATCTCGTGGTCATCCTCCTATTCATCAGTCTTGTCTTTTGGCTATGATTACCGCCACCCGTATCCGGGTACACTCTAGCAAGACAGATTGAAGGAGAACGACATGAAACGTATCCTCTTGATTGGTGCAGGTCACGCTCACCTGCATTGCATTACACACGGACCAACAGAAGACGTCGAGTGGCTGGTCCTGAACGCCTCGACGTACCAATATTACTCGGGCATGTACTCTGGGCTTGCTGACGGAACATACGACATGGATGAGATGCGTATTGACGTCGCCGCCTTATGTCGTGCCTATGATAAACCATTCATCATGGAGACCGTCATCAAAGTCGACCCTGTTGAAAAGGTCGTCTTCGGTGCATCCGGCAGACGTTACACCTATGACGTCGTCTCAACGAATATCGGTTCATTCGACTGGTCGGAAGATACGACGCGATTATCGATTAAACCGAACTACCGGTTACCGGATACATTAAAGCGACTGCAACAAGCAAAGCGTCCGGTCGTGATTGGGAGCGGAGCAGCTGCCGTCGAGATGGCGGCGTCCTTGAAAGCGGTGGGTGTACCGATCACATTGATCACGGATCCAGATATCCTTTCTCGTCATCCGGCAGCGGAAGCCATTACGAGACGGTTAAAAGAACTCGAAGTGTACTGGATCCGGGAACGTCCTATAGATGACGAACTACCACTCCGCTTTACGCATCATCCACCAATCGAGTCAGATGCAATCATCCGCTTGACGGGTGCCAAAGCTCCAGCATTGTTTACAGACAGCAATCTCTTCACGGAAGACGGATTTTTACTCGTCAATGAACAGTTACAAGCACTCGATCATCCAAGTTTGTTTGCTGCGGGTGACGCGGCGACCCTCGTCGCCTACCCCGACATTCCGAAGAATGGTGTCACGGCTGTCCGACAAGCGCCAATTTTACTTACGAACCTTTTACGATACCTCAAGGAAGAAGCACTGCAAACCTATCGTCCGCAAACGAACTATTTGACGATTTTATCGATGGGACCGCGTCATGCCGTTTCCCTGTATGGTCGTCATTATTCCACTCACCCGTTCGGTTGGTACCTGAAGCGCTTTATCGATCAACGGTTCATGCGAAAGTATCGCTCATAAAAGTGTGCGCCGGCGCACACTTTTCCTATACACAAAAACAAGCCGTGGACGGGTGTCCATGGCTTGTTGGATTAGACGGTTTGATTTCCTTTAACGTACGTCAGTAATGTCTCGTTGAACTTCTCTTGTTCGTCAAGTAACATCCCGTGTCCACTCTCTTCGAAGACTTCGAGTCGCGCATGTGGGATTTCCTTTTGCATTTCTTCCGCAAACTCGAACGGACAGACTTGGTCTTTTTTACCGTGGATGATCAACGTATCGACTTTGATGTTTTCGAGTTTTCCACGTAAGTCTTCGTCACGCAAGGCGATTGCTGACTGAATCGTTCCGTGGGATGAAGCGGCGATGCTAAGACCATGGAACCATTGTTGAAGCGGTTCTGGATGTTCCTTCGCAAAGAAGATTTCACCGAATCCTTTGAGCATCGACGGACGATCCTGTTTCGTATCGGCAATCAACGCATCGACCTCTTCTTTCGTCATCCCGTATGGGTAGCCGTCACGTTGCGTAAAGACCGGTGCCGCAGCTCCCGCAAGAACGAGCTTACTGACTTTTGAGTCCCCGTAGTGCAAGAGATAGGACAAGGCGATTCCTCCACCCATCGAGAAGCCAAGCAACGTGACATTCGTTAATTTCAGCTGTTCGATGACTTCATTGACATCGGACGCCATCGTCTTATAATCATATCCCGTTGCCGGTGCATCTGATTTGCCATAACCACGATAATCGATTCCGACGTAACGGTATCCTTCTTCGACGAGCAGATTCTTTTGATACTCGAACATGTTGTTGTTTGCTGGCCAGCCGTGTAAAAAGACGACCGGTTGACCCGATCCGACATCCTCAACGTAAATCTTCGTGCCATCAACTGCTTTAATGAATGTACCCATCATAAAACCCCCATAGTAATAGATTGACCATGCATGCATCTATTATTCCCGAGTCAAGGGATGTCAAACATCTTGATATTAAAACGTTATAGAAAATTCTGTCTATTATAGAAAATATGGTAAAATACAGACAATCGTATAGAGGAGGTTTTTCATGAGACGCTATATACATACTGGTATTCTCGCAGGAGCAGTTCTTCTTGCTGGGTGCGGAAAAGAACAATACTTGGATCTTACATATGATGCCAATTACTGGGGTGGTATTTCGACTACCTTTGATGTTCAAGAGATACCGGATCTACCGAAAAAACAAACGGCGGCTTTGTTGAAAGGTTGTCAGCAAAAACCTGATATGACGCACTTACCTGATCGATATGTGCAACACGAAGGATTTGATTTATACTTTCTGCCTCCGAGTGTCCAAGGGCGCGAGTTCCAACACGTCCGTTTCCTGTCAGACGAAAAAAAGGACTATTTGGCGTGTCAGCCGATTCGCCATGCGGATTATGCGGTCCACCAAATCAAGCGCAGTGATTATCCATTCGTCGATTGGTCGAAACAACCGGTTACAACTAAATCGACAGTCGTTCGCTTTAAACCTGTCCCAAAAAAAGTAATGGATCAGCAAAAACAGGAGAATGAAGAAAGTAAGCAATCGAAAGAGATGGGACATTACCTCTTCCCGTCCTACCAGCTGTCCTTACCACCGGAAGGACAATTCGTTCTCTTCATGAAAGATAAAAATAAGGATAAGGAACAAACACTCTTCGAGACGACCGAGTCTCGAGCCGATTCCGAATTGAATTTAGCTTTTCGTGTCATTCCGAATAGTGGTTTGCAGCACACATCGATCGAACTCATGACCAGTGGTGATCGTATTGGGGTTCCATCCGTCATTCAAGACCACGTAATCGGGCAATCATATCAAATCGAGCGAAAGCAACTTCCTGCTACACTTTCAGTGGGACAGACGGTTCCTTTTGCGACTGTTCGGAAGAAAGAAGAAGGCAAAATCGTTCAAGAAACATCGCTATATATGCGTCTCAATCAGACCTACAAAAAACCTGCGAATTACAAATATGGCTTTCTTGATGCATCATCAACCACATATGTCGGCTACATTCACGACTCACCAAAGCAGCTCGTCGATAGCGATTTTAAATTCATCTCGGCCATTCCGGATAAACTAGCAAAAAAAATGGCTCAAGAATTAAAAGAAACCGACGTGATGGAGCCACAAGGAACAAAGCTGAAACAGAAAAAATTGACCTTGATCCGCAAAGGAAAAAGTCAAACGTTTGAACTATTCGAACGCAAACGAGCTAAAAAGCTTGAAATCTATGTTGTCAAACTTGGATCAAAGAAAGGTGCGAAGCTGTCAGGTACGACAAGTGAAGCACTTAGTGAGGTGCTCAATCAATGAACAAACGGTACTGGATCGGACTAACACTTGGAGCGACGCTAGCATTAAGCGGTTGCCAAAGTGACGCCCCGAATTTTAAATGGGATTACTTATCACAAATGTATGATGGAGGGCAATTCAACGAAAAAGAATCTCGCACTTTGTCAGCTAAAGAGCGAACCGTCATTCAAAAAACATGCGCATCTAAAGCGAGCGATGCACCCGTCAATTACGCTGTCGGTAACATATATTCCGTCATGATGACGAATCCGTTCGAAGATTATGAAAGTCAAACCGTTCGTTACGTGAAAGCTGGGAAAAAGACGTATTTATATTGTCAGACATCGTTTAAAGGTGGATATTATCCGTTACCAAAGAAAGAAGACATCTTCAAGAAGACTACTCTGACTCCACAACGGAAGAACTTTAGCATGAAGCCTGTTGTATTAAAAAAAGACGACTGGTTCAATCCTGATGAGAAGATCGCAGACCATTCTTCTCGAACATTAGAACTTCCAGGATCAGGTTACCTCGTCATCGAGGCAACGGATATCACAAAAAAAGAGGCACGGACGACGACTTTTACGTACGCGAATTCTCTGACACCGTTCACCCGTGATGTCAATCTCTATCTCGTCTACAATCAACAATACGATTCGACATACGACGTTTCGGTTCGTATACCGCAGTTGTATGGTGGACGCCGTGCAGAACACCCGATCCATTCAATGAAACAACCAGGAAAGGTCCGATTCGTTCCGGGTGACGGCACGCCGGAGCATTATGGAACGGTCATCGCAACGGAGAAAAACGGACGCGAATTCCGCTACGAATTATCGATTCTCCATACGATGCAACAACCGACTGAACTCCAAGTCGAAGGACCGGATCGAACAACAGACGACGACATTGCAGAAAATCAAAGCGAAACACTGTTCCATCAAAAACAATTTTCGCATATCCGTTTTGAAGAAGATGATCGAGGAAGTCATTTTTCGGAAAAAGATATTGATTGGGAAAACATGATCATGATGACGAGTGATGAATCCGGGAAATTAAAAAAAGCGATCAAGACGAGTGAACAGACTGATGTACGAGGCAAGAGGGCGAAGTGGAAATACTTGACGTTCCGAAAAGGCGTGACTGGTCAACAGTACGAAGTCTATCTTGATAAACGCGTCAAAAAGACTGACATCTACTTAAAGGATCCAAAGCGTGACGTGTCGATTCACTTATCAGCAACGGGTCGTGACATCATTCTCCCTTTATTCGAGCAGTATGAAAAATGACTTATGTCATGAAGACGAAGTGTTGTAGTAAATAAATCAAGGAACACCAGAAGATGAAGGCGATCCCCTCTTGCAACCACTCTTTACGTGTCAACGGTTCACGTAAGAAGGAGACGCAAGCAAACAGTAAGACGAAGAAGTAGAGATAAATGAAGCCACCGCTCGTCAAGAAACCCAAGAGCAGGATCATACCACCGAGGACGGATAGGCTAGAGACGACAGGTTTACGATAGACCATGCGATGCCACCTCGTTTCATCTAGTTTGTTAGAATATACCCAGATTACGGTAAAACAATCTAATGTATTATTACACACAAGACCCCCGAGAAGAATCCTCTCAGGGGTCTTGTGTTTATTCTGTTGCTGCGCTATGGTCGGCGACGATCGCATATTCCGTGACGGTATTTGAGATGACGAGCGGTTTGACTTCGGACGTCCCGTTATCCCGCTTATGGTGAACCCCTTTATACGCTTGACTCTCCTGCCATGCATGAAACGCCGCTTGATTCGACCATGTCGTCATGATCGTGACGATGTCTTCTTCTTCCTGACTAATATCGACGAGGACTTGCATCCGGTGGAAACCCTCCATCCGTTCGATTCCCTTCGTCGTCTTAAAACGCGCTGCGACTTGATCTGCTGCGCCCTTCACGACGTGTAGCTGATTCATGACGATCCACATGTTCTTTTCCCCCTTTTTTCGTCTTCAGTATACTAAAAGTCACGGGTCATAGAAAACGCGGATGCGTTTTCGCTTAATGACGTCAAGCGTTGGATCATCTCTTTTCCATCCATACGCGTCGCGATCATTTCAAAGTAGAGCGAATGCGGGAAGGCGTCCGGTAACGGTTGGACGGTATGGAAACGTTCCTGACCTGCGACGGTTAACGAGCGCTGCATCGGACGTAATGGTACTTCCCCATCAGCCGTCGTCTTATACGGCTCGAACCGAATCGTTTTCATTTGTTTTGAGCCATTCATGCCGTAGGCGACGAGATACCGACCTTCCGGTGTCGCAAGCAACCGTCCCTCGAACCAATCCGCCTCCGTCGTCTGCTTGGCACGAATGATTCGATCGATCCGTTGTGCCTCATCGGTTTGTTGCAGGAGCAGAAACAAGCGATCATGTTTCGCTTCAAGATATGCGACGGCATAATGTTCAGACAATCGTTCGACGAAGTAGACATCACGCGCTTCGATCGATGTGTTCGTCATCTGTTTATATAACTTCGTGACCGTTTTTGCCGTGAAGGAAGGGGTCTCGGGACGCTGGTACATCCCCGTCAATGCTCCGAGTACTAATCCAATCACTAAGATAAAAAGGAGTCGGCGTTTCATCGGTCGACCTGCTTGACGAGCAGGTGATAGCTAGCACCCGGTGGATAATCATCGATTCGTCCGACTTCGATGAATCCCTGTCGTTCATAAAACGAGAGCGCTTGAAACGAGAACGTCTCGACACGGATTCTGTTGATTCCTGCTTCTCGTGCCCATGTTTCCAATCGATGAAATAACGTCATGCCGAGTCCACTTCCCCGCTCCTCCTCGACGACAATGAACCATTCAATATGTAACCAGCCCCAGTACGCCTCTCCCGTGATGCCACCGATCGGTTGATCGTTTCGCATCGCAAGTAATGTGACGGCTTGTATTCCATTTAACCGTTTTTTGGCATGAAACGGCGAAGTCTCGACGTTATAGCGTCGCACCTGTTGTCTGATCCAATCTTGTCCGTCTTCATTTTCATTGAGTTGAAATTGCAGCATATCCGGACTCCTTTCTTGCTATAGTAGTAGTGGAGGTGAATGCGATGGAACCCACATTCCAGATTGATTGTACGAAGTGTTTTGGTTTATGTTGTACGGCACTTGCTTTTTCAAAATCCAGTGATTTCGGTCATGATAAACCGGAAGCGACACCGTGTCGCAATCTTGATGCGGATTACAGTTGCCGCATCCATGACCGGTTACGCGATAGCGGCTACAAAGGTTGTACCGTCTATGATTGTTTTGGTGCCGGCCAACATTTGTCACAGCAGACGTTCCAAGGCGATGATGCACCAAAGCGACACCAAGCGATTTATGCTGCTTTCCCGAAGATGGTTCACTTGTTTGAGATGATGTGGTACGTAACGGACGGAAAACGCGATGTCACGCGTGACATTCACAATCAACTCGATGAGATGCTTGCCGCGTTGACCCGATACGCTGCCTTACCGGCGGATCAATTTGCACGGCTTGACCTGATGTCAATCCGTCAAACCGTCCGACCCCTCCTTGGAATGATCGCTTCTCGTGTTCAAGTTCAGTATAGCGGAAGACGCGACCAGACACCACGCGACTGGGTCGGAAAACAGCTACAAGGACGAGATTTTTCAGGTGCCAGCGTTCAGAACCAGTGGTTGCTGGCGACGAACTTGTCGAATAGCCGTTTGTGCGGTGTCAACTTTCTCGGAGCTGATCTGCGAGACTGTAACGTCAAAGACGCCGATCTGACAGACGCGCTCTTTTTGACACAAGCACAAATCAATGCCGCAATCGGCAATGCCGCAACACAGTTACCGCCGCGTTTGCTCCGTCCGTCCCATTGGCGTTAAACAGAAGCGAACGATAAAGAGACACGTTTTCGGATCATCGACCGAAAACGTGTCTCTTTATGTATGCTTGTTATCTTTTTCCGAGCATAAAGCCGTCAAAATAACGCCCGCCAAACGGTGCGAGATAATCGTCGACTAACGCGATGACGACTCGGCGGTCATTCGACTGATAATACGACTCAAAAGCTCTTGTGTGTCGACTGGCATATTCTTCGTCAAACTCCGCAAGAGCACGGATTGTCCACTTCCCTTGTCCGATGTAGCGTTGATTGGCACGAAGGACGAATTCGATGCTCTGTTCATATAAACGTGACGCAATCGCTAGACCTTCTGCGCGGTTCGTCACACTCTCGAAGTCGTCGAGCAAGTCACTTAAAAAATAACGCGCGCGTTGTTGTTCCGGATTCGACCACGCAACAGGTCCTTCCGCCAATTGTTGAACGGCTTCCTTGCGGATAGAGGCAAGGTGTGGATGATCCTCGATCGTCCAGCTGTCAGCAATCATGCGTTGCAGGGACGGGCGACCACGTTCCCGGTCACTCTCGAAAAAATGCGCGATCGTCTCAAAGGAATGGACGAATGCTTCGATCGGGACACCGTCATAGGTAAACGATTCCCGGTATGCCCGTCGTCGACTTGCTTCAAAGATGATTAAATCGACATCTGATTGTGCGGTCGCTTGTCCTCGCGTGTGACTGCCGGCAAGTAAGACGGCACAATGATCCGGATAACGTGACGCGACGAGCGGCATGATCCAATCACACCACTCCATGCGTGTCCACTTAGTCTTCAACTTGTTCACCAATCCCGGAGAAGACAGCTAGTTCGTCACCCGGTACGGCAACGATCGTCGCGTCGGCTCGGTGTGGCGTGAGACCGATATCGATCGCCCACGATTCGTAATATGTATCCGACCCGTTCAGGACAAGCGTTTGTCCGTTACTGAAGGTCAAGAATAAGTGTGGTGCCGTCTTGCCGATCCGGACACCGGTGATCCGTTCCGCGTGCAGTGAGACGATCAAGTGTAGCATCTCTTCCTTTGTCGCATGGCGAACGACCCAATTCTGTGTCGTCTCGACATCGCCATAAAATAGACGGTCCGTCTCGATCCGAAGTCGCAGTTCAGGCGCTGTCGTATCGAACAAATTGATGAATTCGAGCGTGACGTAGCCTGCGACATGGACCGTCGCTAGTTGTGTGCCGATGAAATAGGTCGTCAAGAGCTGACGGGCGAGTTGATGATCTTCTTTGTTCATGGTGAGCACCTCATTTAAAAAGAATGAATGGTATAAGGATGAGTCCGAGAAACTTACTTCCACTCAATTTACCACAAATTAGTCGATCCGAACATGAGAAGAAAGGCATGTTTTCGGTTTTCTGCGGCACGAAGGTGAGAATACGGTATACTGATGAGGAACTGACGTCGATCGTGATCGACAGAGAGGAGCTCTATCCATGCAATATTTCTATATGAGACCCTATCCGGATGATCCTGACTGTTCTGCGCAACAAGCAGAGGCGGATCAGATTGATGTGACGGCACGTGTCGTTGAGACCCATGATTCGGCCAAACGCCGAATGGAACTTGAACAGATGCTTGAGGCGCTGCAAGCGGGAGACGAAGTCATCGTCACGCATCTCTACGTCCTAGCAGACTCGACGCGGCACTTGATTGAGATGCTCGAACAAATGGAGATGCGTGGCGCGACGCTGTGGTCGCTCCGCGAACACATTCGCACGAGCGAACGGGCATCCTTGTCGTTCCTAGAAACGGTCCGCCACCTGGTCCAGTTGCAAAGTGATGTCATCAGCATGTCAACGCGTGCCGGACTCTCAAAAGCAAAAGAGCAAGGAAAACAGACCGGTCGACCGCGGAAACCCGATGAAAATGTCCGCCGCGCGATTGCGATGTATCAAAGCAAAGAGTATTCGCTCGCTGATATCCGAGAACAGACCGGTATTAGTAAAAGTACGTTATACCGATATCTCGAAAGCGAGACGATCGATGCAACGGACAAAGGCTGACTCCATTATGGAATCAGCCTTTTTTGTCAGCTATTTTGCTTTAATGTGTTGCCGAGCCATTTTTGGAGGGCTTTACCGCCTTCATAGAACGAACAATCCCGTAATTCATACGTATGACCGCCTTGTTCAATCAAGTCGAGGAACGTATTCCCGACGTCCCGGTTTTCCCATTTCCGCTGATCCGTCAAATACTTGAAGCCGAAGTTACACTCGACGTTGAAGATGATGTGGAAGGGTTCCTTGAAAGATTGGACGGCGCGGATCATCTCGATCAAAATCATTCGTTTTGGTGACGACGCTTCGAACGTATCGAACAGTGTCGTCCGGCGTCCGTGAAACTCAATGACACGGATTGCGCGTCCGGTATCAGCTTTAAAGTCATAACTCGTCCGAATCGAGACGATGATCTCACGTTGGTCTGGTTGTATTGGCATGGTGTATCGCTTCCTTTCTCTCGGTCGATTATAGCACGGACCTGTTCGCTTTTAATAGATATCAACGACTCGGTCTCAAGAAGGATTGTCGTAACCTAAAATTTGTCTTATACTAAAATTACCAAATACATAAAGGAGCGTTTTCGTGAAACATCTATTTTCGATACTCCTCTCGGCGAGCCTCTTGTTCACGGGTTGCTACTGCACTCTCGATGAACGAACGGACGAGCCACACTTCAAATCACGTGCCCGCTCCATCTCCTCGTATCATACTTTCGATATCGAATACGCGAAAGGACTACGCAAGGAACAGGTCTCAAACCGTACGGTTACCGTGACGGATTCAAATGGTGAGCGGATGCAAACGGAGATTGAAGTCCTAGACGGCAAAGAAATCCGGATTAAACCACCGCGTACTGGATATAAAAAAGGACGTCGCTACATCATCCACATTCGGGATTCAATCGACGCCCGGAAAGAAGTACATACGAATACGATTCGGGAACGAACCTTCACTGTCGACCGCTGACAGCCAAGGTTCGTTTTTATTTAGAGCGAGCTGGAAAAACGGTATAACTCATCGAGATGACGCCATCGATCACAAGAACGAGTCCCCACAATTGTAACGTCCGCAAGAGGCTTTCGGTTTGTTCGGTATTTCCGAGCCAGAGTATCATTGCTCCGAGTAAGGCACCACCAATCAAGAATGCCAGGATGTGCCGATAGAATCCGTTGCGTTCCCGTCGCGCACGCGATATGCGTTCTTTTGCTACTTGTTCCTTGAGGATCACCCGGCGATACACCCCATCCGCCCAAGAAATCATCTGCTTCCCGAATGCGAGCGATACGCCGATGTAAATCGCAGCAAGTCCGTGTGCAAGCGTTGCTGTGCTACCGCGACTTAAGTCCAACACTGTTAAGACCAGTAAGACGATATCAATCACTGGTGACATCGCCATCAATCGAAAACCGAGCTTCTCTCGCCTGAATCCATAACGCACGATCAGTCCTGCGACGATGAATACCCAAAATAGAATTTCACAACAAACGATTGCCCAAGCGACGAGTTGCATCGTGATCCTCTCCTTTTTTAATACGACTGTATTATAAAGATAACATCACATTCGTCACTTGACTAGTCTTTTTAATACATTCGTGCTAAAAAAGCTGATATACTTAATGTATGCCAAAACAAGTCAATCACGAAGAACGAAAACGCCTCATCGCAAAAGCAACGTGGCGTACGATTTCTAATGTCGGTATCGAACAAGCTAGCGTCCGGACGATCGCCAAGGAAGCAGGTCTGTCCCTTGGTGCCTTACGGTATTACTTCACGACCCAAGAAGAATTGCTCCGTTTCTCGATGCAACTCGTTCAAGAACGGGTCCAAGAACGCATTACAACCATTTTCGAGAGAGGAGGAACACCAGAAGAGACGTTATGCAACGTCTTACTCGAAGTCTTGCCGTATGCACCTGAGCATCAGCTTGAGATGCAGGTCTGGTTCCAATTCATGATGTCTGCATATGCGTCTCAATCAACAGAGAATCCAGACGACATTTACCACATGTGTCTGGTATTACTGACACGGATTCCGGACGGTACGTTCCGAGCAGATATAGACATCGAGCTTGAGAGCGAACGTCTCGCAGCACTCGTTGATGGATTAGCCTTTCATGCGCTGTTTCGACCAGAACGTCTCCCGAAAGAACGATTACGTCATGTCCTTGTCCATCACTTGAATGCCCTATTCGTCCGCCCTTTAGCGATCGACGACAAATAACCCGAAGTTCCTTCATCTGCATGAGGGAATTTCGGGTTATTCATTGTTTCGCTTCTACGAGGATCAACGATAAGGAGCGGATTAAAAAGAACGTCAGAAATGCTGCCCAGACTCCTTGATTGTCAAAACTTGATGTCGACAGCAGCACAATCGCAAAACCGATCCCTGCTTGAATCATCGAGTTCCGGACTGGAGTTGCCTCGACACGACCAGCAAAGATTCCTTCGTAAATCATCGCCCACCCGGCAATCAGCGGTAGGATGATGATCCAGAGATAATAGTCGCGCGCCGCGTCTAGGATCGCTTCTTCTGAAGTGAACAACTGAAGCAGCGGTGTTTCAAGGAATAGGAGCACAAGTGACCAGAACACGACTGAGTAGAATCCGAACGTCCGTGCCAAACGGACACTCGTCCGGTATGCTTCCTGATCTTGATGCCCTCTCGCCCGACCGACAAGAACGGTTGACGCATGACCGAGTCCACCGAACCAATAGGAGATTAGATACTGAATCTGCAGTAGGATCGCATTGGCTGCAAGGATATCTGGTCCGAATTGTCCTCCCGCTCGTGTAAACCAGCCGGTAACGAGTAACAGGAAAATCGTTCGAATGAATAAATCTCGATTGACACGAAAGAATTGACGGTAGGCGTGCCAATCCGTCAAGGCACGCAGTTCGTCGCGCGTCATCGACAAATGACTCCGAATCAGATAGAGACTGCAGGCGACAATGCTGATTTCCGCGATGACGGTCGCAAGCGCAATTCCAGCAACACCGGTGTTCAATCCGTAGACGAATCCAATATCGAGTACGACGTTGACCCCGATACTGAATAATTGGACGAATAAAGCATGTTTAACTTGTCCCGTTCCGATTAACCAGCCAAGTAACGCATAACCCATCAAGACGAACGGTGCGCCAATCATCCGGTACGAGATGTATGTCTTGACTGCATCCAGCAAATCAGCGGGTGGCGCAAGTAAATAGAGTCCAATCTGTTCAAGCGGCTGGCGGAATAACAAAATGAGCAAACCGATACAAGCTGCTAGGAACAGCGGTCGGTAGAGCGAAATCCGTAAGGCATGGGCGTCATTCGCGCCGCTTGCCTGAGCACTGAATCCTGTCGTACTGACTTTTAAAAAGCCGAACAACCAGTAGATTGTATTGAAGAAGACGGCACCAACAGCAATGCCACCGATCGCGCGCGGATCACCCGATTGACCGATGACGACGGTATCGGTCACACCAAGCAACGGTGTCGCAATACTTGAGAGAATGAGCGGATAGGCAAGTAACCAAAACGTTTTGTGGTTCGGTTGAGTACTCACCATACTAGTTGGACCTTCATATGTAAGACAAATGATGTAGTAGTTGGTTCAAAAATCATTGGTTCACATCCCTTCAAAGTAATTTTCGAACATACAAGGTATGTAAGCCCTAAGGATATCAAACTCTTTTTCTAAACACTATGGTTTTAGTAGCATGAACCAATTGTATAGATTAAACTTCATGTTGTATTTAAAATTACAAGAGTAAATTTGGTAAGTGAAATAAATAGTGTGATATTTTCTTTATTTGCGATCTTTTCGTATTCTTTTTCTACCTCTATAACAGCATTGCATTGCTAATTGTTTGCCATATTTTTTTGTAAATGCATAAAAAGAAGCCGGACCTAGGGTCTGACTTCTTAAGTCTATTTAAATAGTGTCACTCGTTCATAAGACATCGACGAATTGTTTTGCCTGATGCTCCAGTTGTTTCGCAGAATCAGCCAACTGATCGAACTCACTCACCGTATGTTCAAGCTGACCGGTACTGTCCTTTACCTTGCTTGAAATCCGTTCGATACTGTGCGAGACCTCCTTGATCCGCTCAACGATCCCTTCGATATTCTCCTTGATTTCTCCGATCGAATGCGAGACTTTATTCGACAGGTTTCGGACTTCGGTCGCGACGACATCGAATCCGCGTCCATGTTCTCCAGCACGTGCTGCCTCAATGGCCGCATTCAAGGCGAGTAGATTCGTCTGCGCGGCAATTTCACGGATCGTCTTGACGATGTCAGTGATCGAGTTTGCATCTTTACGCAAGGCGACAAGACTCGATAAGTTCTCGACGGATTCCGACTCGATTTGTTGGACAGTCGCAAGAACGTTCAAACCGTCTTGTCGACCACTTTCCGATTTGACCGTCAAGAAGGCTGATGTCTCGTTGAGTTCGGCCGCCATTCGTAAAACGTCCTGCTGGCGAATCGTGATGTCCGATGCAATTTTCGAGACCCCGACGACCCGACGTCCGTCATCCGAGTAAATCGGCATATATGTCGCTTCGAGCCACTTCTGTTGTCCGTCAGCAGCCCGGCGTTCAATCTTATCCTGATACGTGATGCCTTGCATCAATTTTCGCCAAAACAACTCGTACTCTGGACTATTAACGAAAGCCGGAAAACAGAGATCACGATGGTATTTACCGATTAACTCTTCCACTTCGTACCCCATCGTCCGGGCAAACAACTCATTTACGTAAGCGACTTTGCGTCGATCGTCAAAACGAATGATGGCTAGATTTTGTTCGATTGCCCGGATGACTTGTGTGTCGGTGACCTGTGTTACTTGCTCACGCATCGACATGCCGATTCCTCCCTGGATTCAAACTAAGGTCATGATTTACCTATTGTCATATTATCCCTTATATCGACAAGTTCCTGCTATTTTAAATTAAAATCTAGTAAATAAAGTATTCAATTTAATACGCACTCCATCCCCCATCTGCGACGACGATTGCCCCGTTGATGAAACTCGCCTCGTCGGACACGAGAAATAATGCCAAATTTGCGATTTCATTCGGCTGACCGGCTCGTGGATTGAGACCCATGCCAAGCATCGCGCGCCCCATCCCGAATTCATTCAGGTTCGACATCGATTGTCCGATGTTCGTCTCGACAGCGCCAGGTGCGATTCCGTTACAGCGAATACCATCTCCGGCATAAAAGAAGGCGGTATTCTTCGTCAGACCGATGACGGCATGTTTGGAAGCCGTATAGGCTGCTCCTGCTCGGGCACCGTTCAGACCGCCAATCGAGATGTTGTTCAGAATCACGCCACCTCCGACTTCTTTAAAGTGTTTGACCGCTTCGCGCATCAGACGCATCGTTCCTGTCGTATTGACTGCAAGGATATGATCCCAACGTTCATCTGAGATGTCTGCCACGCCCTCCATCCCGTCCATGATCCCGGCATTATTGACGAGAACGTCCAGTTTACCGAAAGCGTCGATTGCTTGTTTGATGAGTTGTCCTGCTGCCTTTTGTTGTGAGATATCACTCGCAACAGCCATCGCTTCTCCGCCCGCTTCCTTGATGTCAGAGACGACCCGTTCAACGGTTTCCAACCGAATGTCCGCTGCGACGATTCGTGCGCCTTCTTGTGCAAACAATTTTGCCATGGCTTCACCCATTCCTGAGCCGGCTCCGGTGACGATGATCGTTTTTCCTGTTAGTCGCATCTTGAATCATCCTTTCGTCTATCATGATACTAATCTATTCCCGTTCTCATCATCAAATGTATCAAACGTCATGTCGATTCCATGAAAAAAAGACCCGACGAGTTTCGTCAGGTCCTATAGCTAGTTCGTTGTAATTGGTTCATCGCGACTTCAGCACGTAGTCGCCGTCCGATTTTCAACGATGCTTGGAATATACTTGGATCAAATAATCTAAAGTGACTATCAATCCAGTTTTGTCGATAAATTTCATGTGCTTGTCTAACGATTTCTTCATCTGACAACTGTTCCATGTCTATTTCCGCGCAGTCGAAATCATCCACACCGAACTCGAAACCACAACATGGACAAATTTCGTTACTCCCCGCAAAGTGTTCATAATATGGCGGACCCTCGAGTTTATCAAATCCACATACGGGACAGATATAATACGGATCGTTTTGTTTCAAAGATACATCCCCTTCTCAAACAATAATTATTACTGTGGCTATCGTACCTCATCCATCCGCTACTTTTGAAAATTACGTCATTTTTTACACACATAAAAAAAGACCCGACGAGTTTGTCGGGTCTTTCGACTTGCTTATTGCAGTTCGCGGTTTTTTTCTTCTTGTTCGTTGTTCGATTTATTTTTCGCTTCGAACTCGGCACGCGTCATGACGTCCTCGACATGCATGTTGACTTCAACGACTTCAAGACCTGTCATGTCACTGATTGATTTTTTGATTTTAGCGACTGTCTCTTGGAAGATCGACGGAATATTTTTGCCGTATTCGACGATGACTTTCAAATCGAGTGCAACTTGACGTTCACCCACTTCGGCACCAATTCCTTTTGTGATGTCTTCCGTGCTCCGGAGACGATCCGTCAGTCCACTCATGAATCCACCACTCATTGACAAGATGCCTGTCACTTCGTTCGACGCGATCCCAGCAATTTTTTTGATGACTTGATCTTCGAACGTCAATTTATTCTCGCGTACCACTTCGTTTTCAGTAGTTGGGTTTACTTCGTTTGCCATTTGAAATCTCTCCTTTTAAATGTTTAGTAAGTTATATATGAATCAGTCCCGTTGAAAGAACTGAATCCACCCTTCAATGTCGAGCGCACCATCGCGCCATTTTCCAATTAAAAATCCAATTGCTGCGAAGGCAACGATAAGGATTGTCGGACCAAAGCCAATCGTCAGGAATAAGATGGCGAGGATCAGACCGGCAAGTCCTCCGATCAGTCGGAACCGATACGGATAGAGTGCTTCTCTTGGCTTCATGTTCCCTCTCCTCCTTTAGACGACACGTTCCGATGTTTTCGTTTTCGTGTCACTGATCGTGACTTTCGTACTCGATACTGGCAACTCAAGTAAGGATTCGACAGCTTGTTTAGCGCGTTCTTGAATATCCTTCGCAATCGTCGGCAGTCCCTCTTGTCCGAAGACCGAGCAGTCGACTTTTAAAGCGACCGTCTCTTTTTTCGAATGGATATCGGCATGGACACGCGGTGTCCGTACACCACCGATTCCACGAATCGACTCTAAAGCCGTCCGTTCGATCGTCTCCTTCGAAATCGTGATCGTTCCGTCACCCGTTTGAATCAACAGTCGTTGACCTTTCGAGCGGCTAAATAATCCTGTGAATAATAGAATGACGAATACGAATGCTAAAAATCCTCCAATGGATAGAACGGTATAGCTATACCATTGCTGATCCTGCCACTGCTCAATTAATGAACTAAGCCGTGGAACATCATACACACCGAGCACAAGCAGCCCGACACTGATTAGTCCGAGTATGCCTATGATAACGAGTAAGAATCGATTGAACCCATTCATCTGCACCTCTCCTTTACGATTATTGACTTCGTTCACCTAGGTGATTCAACACATGAAATATTATGTGTATGGTGTGTTTATTCCCGTTCATTAGAACCCGAAACATTTAAATACACTTTCATTCAAATGTTCATATATTCTGATTATTCAGACTTAATAAGTCGAAACTAGTGCTTTATTTACTATATTTCACGAAAAAAACCTCTTCCAACTTAAGAAGAGGTCAGCATTCGATTTATTTATCACTAAACATATATCCTGTCAATATGTTTTTGTTCATTATTCATTTTACATCAATCGGAAAGGCAAAATCGCCATCACCTTCTTTCCAATCGGCTTTAATCTGATAGACATACTTTCCAGGAGTCGAAGGGACGGTAATCCGTTCAACCTTCTTATATGTTTTCATCTCTTTATGATCTTTGACCGACCATAAGACAATCGCGACGGACTTCGGAGCTGGTCCATCTTCAAAACGAATCGTCAATCGATCTTCAGGATTTGCTCGCGTACTCGGATCACTTTTTACTAAATCGACCGCTTCGGCCTTCGCATCAGCTGTTTCTCCGCGAAACATCCCTGACCAACTATAGGTACCTCTATATACCTTTATTTCACGGTCTTCGATTGTCACGGTAGGTTCTGGTGGTTGATGTCGAAATGGATCAAGTGAAAAAAACCATCCGACTGCAATCACAATCACAATCAATCCAATAAATAGAAAACGTTTCATAGACAAACCTCCTACGTGATGTTTTTAATTCAACAAAAGCGGCAATATCTCTCAAGGAGTACGTTATTCAGAAGGAGGAGTTCAGATGATTCAAGATAAAGTCGTCATCATTACCGGGGCATCAAGCGGTATCGGGGAAGCAACCGCGAAAGAACTTGCGAAACAAGGAGCAAAACTCGTTCTTGCTGCACGCCGGGAAGATCGTTTGCAAGAGCTTGTCAAAGCGGTTGAAGCGGAAGGTGGTCAAGCCGTTTATCAAGTGACGGATGTTACCGATCGTGAACAAGTTGATACGCTCGCAAAACTTGCGAAAGACAAGTTTGGTTCTGTTGATGTCATCGTCAACAACGCTGGATTGATGCCACTATCGCACCTCCATAAGAATCAGCAGGACGAATGGAATACGATGGTCGACGTCAACATTAAAGGCGTCCTCCATGGAATTGGAGCAGTCCTACCGTATATGCGCGAACAAAAAAGCGGACATGTCATCAACATCTCTTCCGTCGCCGGTCATGAAGTCATGCCGTCGAGCGCCGTCTACAGCGGTACGAAATTCGCGGTGCGCGCCATCACGGAAGGTCTTCGTAAGGAAGAATCGGTCGACAACCACATCCGTGCAACAATCATCTCACCGGGAGCGGTCGATACGGAATTGAAGGACCATATCTCGGATGAAGAGATCAAACAAGGAATTGGTGACTTGAAAGCCATTGATGCGAGCGCGATTGCGCGTGCTATCGCCTATGCTGTCAACGAACCAGAAGATGTCGCGGTCAACGAGATCTTAATTCGTCCGACAGCGCAACGTTAATTGAATGTAGATGTGTAGACAGGACCCCTCATTTGCAAAACAGCTAATGAGGGGTCCTGTTCTGTTTAAAGAAGTCGCTCCGCGATGAGCTGGTACGACCGCAATCGCTTTTCTTGATCAAAGGCATTGTTGATGAGTAAAAACTGATCTGTTTGATAACGCGTTGCTAATGCTTCAAGCTCCTGCGCAACAACGTCCGGTGTACCGACAATCGCTCGCCGTCGATCTTTACGGATCCGTTCCGCTTGAACGTCATTCCAGATTTTTGCTTCAGTCGAGGCAAACGACGGAACGATTGAATTGCCGAGTCGAACGCCTTGAATCCAGGCATCTTGAGTTCGAGCGAGACGTTCTGCTTCTTCTTGCGTCGGGGCACAGATGACGAAAACGCAGACGATGACGTCTGTTCCTCCTGCCTCACGATAAGTGGACAGTGTCTCTTCCCAACGATCCGGATTGATGAAGTGACCAAAAACGAGACCACGGTCTTGTTCTGCAGCAATATGCGCACTACGTGGCGACAGACCAAGGATTGAGATTGGAGACGCTTGCCGATCACGCGGTGTCGTCTTGACGATCCGGTATGGGTGTCGATTCGATAGACTATCTGTCAAGAAGCCAGCCGTTTCCTGAACGAGTCGACTAAACTCAGCTGCCCGATTTTTTTCACCATCTGTCAAAGCAAGTCGTGTCCGCTCACTTCCACCCGGAGAATTGCCGATCCCAAGTTCGATCCGTCCCGGATAAAAGGCATCGAGTGTTGCAAAACTCTCGGCAACTTTTAGCGGATGATATTGCGGTAACAACACGCCACCTGAACCAAGTTTGATTTTTGAAGTCTGCGCACCCATTCGGGCAATGAACAACTCCGGTGATGCACTGAGCAAACCGTTCGTATTATGGTGTTCTGCGAACCAGTACCGTTCGTAACCGAGTCGCTCGGCTTCTAAGATGAGTCGTTCCGTCGCTTCCATCGTCGCTTCGACCGTATCGCCCTCATGCAATGGTACTTGATCCAGTATTCCTAGTCGCATCACGCATTCCTCCTCTACCCTCTTAAGTGTAAAGGGTGGAGGAACGGAGTTCAAAAACGAGGCTCAGACACGGACGAGACGATCTTCGATAATAACGCCGTCTCGCATCTCGATCGTTCGATTCGCTCGTTCCGCAAGTGCCGGGTCGTGGGTGACAAACAAGACGCCACACCCTTTCTCTTCGTTTAATGACCGTAAAAGATTGAAGATGATTTCTCCCGTATCTGTATCGAGGTTCCCTGTTGGCTCATCGGCAAGCAACCATTTCGGTTCATGAACGAGTGCTCGGGCAACGGCGACCCGTTGTTGTTGTCCACCGGAAAGTTGCGACGGCAAACTGCCTGCTTTATCGGCGAGACCGACTTGCGCGAGTAACTGCTCGGCGCGTTCTTTTTTATCATACGGTACTTTCCGACCGAACAGTGGCGCCATGACATTTTCAAGCGCCGTCAGCGTCGGAATTAAATGAAACTGCTGGAAGATGAAACCGATGTTTTCGAAGCGAAAGTCTGATAATTCTTTACTGTTCAATTTGTTGATTGGTTTCCCGTCATAATGCAACTCCCCGCTCGTCGGTCGATCGAGCGTGCCGATTAGACTGAGTAACGTTGATTTTCCAGAACCCGATGGTCCGATGATCGAAATGAAGTCTCCCGCTTCAAGTGTCACGTCGATGTCTTGTAACGCATGTGTCTCGACACCGTCTCCTGAAAATGATTTTCCCATCTGTTTGCATTGAAATGTTCCTTCCATATGTACCCCTCCATTGTTCGTGATAACGTACTATTCAAGAATAGATTGGTAATTCCTTCTAAATGAAAGGAAATAAAAAAACAGTACTCTTATGGAATAAGAATACTGTCAGGAAACTCTCGGTTGAATAGAAACGAAATTTTTACGATAGACGATCTCATACGGTAAGACGAACAATATACATGCAAGAGTCGTGAACTGAATCATGCTACCGATTGGTGGTAGTGGAGACAGCGATGCTTCGTGCCACACTTCATATAGACCAATGAACAAAAACAGAACGACGCTACTCGTCGTCACGTAGATAAGCAACCGAAGGGTCAATGGATAATGTCGGACAATCCATAACATCGGTAATCCAAAGATAAAATAGGATAACGTCATCGCAAACGTCCCGAACTGATAGACGATCTCAAAATCAATCGTTGTCAGGAACGAATACGCCGTGAACGCTAAGAACGAAAGAATCGTCACAACAGCTGCATAACTGATCCAGCGCATACGGTTGGCTCCTCTCCTGAATGTTATTCCTGTACACGCGATCGTGACAGAAACCAAATATGTACAATTAGTGTAGGTAGTTCGATTTCATTTGTCAATTATCTTCAGATTGACTTATTCAGTCTATGTACAATTGCAATGAGAGCGAATTCATAGAATAATAAAAAAAGAGAATAAGAAAGTGAGGTTTTATCGATGGATGAACAATTAACGGTGTTCCGTGATCGCTTTGAAGCTACACCTGATTACCACGATGGTCTTTCGTATATTGAGGTCGAGTCACGCCTGACACCTTTAAAACGATCAGCACTCGCTTGGATGGAACAAACAGGAGGAGAACCGAATGTCGTAAACCTTGATGGACGATTCGTCATCATCGATACTGTCAAAGAGAGTCCAGCTGGTCGACGGAGCGTCTGTTTTGACGAAGTCGCTCGACTCGGTCGAAAGAAAAATGCGCCCAAAGCTAGTGTCGAGTCAATGATTGAAGCACTCGAACTCCACCTGTTGACACCAGAACAATATCAAGAACTTCAGACACAGTTTTCTTTTGACGAAAAGACCTCCAGTTGGCTCGCAACACCAGACATGATTCGTCAAAAAGGTGGCGCTTTGTTCGGAGATCGTCGTTATGAGACGACATTCACCTATCACAACGGAGCGGACTCCTATTATGCGAGCCGTGGATTCCGTGTCTTACTTGAATTGGAATAAACCAAAAAACCGCTTCGTAGTCCAAACGAAGCGGTTTTTTACAATTATAGGAAATAATACCCAATCATGATATGATGGACGTTGAGTACAGGAGGTGGACGTCATATTTGTATTGGGATTGATTATGGGTAGTCTTTTAATGTTGCTCAGTTTCCGGTTATTCCGCCAGCAACAGCCGGATACGATTGCATTGTGTAAAGATATCTTCTATGTGTTTGAAGTCCAACCGGAATATCGATTCCGATATATCAGTCCATCCCTCGATGACCATATCGGCAAGGGAGTGGCAGCAGCCAGCTATATGGATCCGGATCAGTGTTTTGCAAGGATTCATCCGGAAGACATCGAAGTCTTGATGTCGAAGATTTCGGGCGACTGTGACTACGATCAACCGTTCCGGCAACGCTGGCGGACAAATGACGGGACGTACGTCTGGTTCGAAGAATATGCGACGCCGATTCGCGAAAATGGACAGATCGTTGCCATCCAAGGGGTGATCCGTAACATTGACGAGCAGTTGAAATCACAACAGGCATTACTCGATCAATACCGTATCGATGCCTTGACTGGTTTAGGGAATCGCCATGCCTTCAACGAGGCTGTCCGCAATCTCGATCAAGAGAAGACGACGTATGGATTGATCCTGCTTGACTTGAATGAACTAAAGGAGCTTAACGACCGGTTCGGTCACGCGGTCGGTGACGCCTTGCTTGAACAAACTGGACTTTGTATCCGCCGCTTAACAGATCATGGTTACCGGATCGGTGGTGATGAATTCGTCTTGATCGATGAGAGTCCGTCGATTGAGCTGTTCGAGGGATTCGTCGAACACGTCCGCTCGACGTTCGCGACACACGAAATCGGGCTCGCAATCGGCGCCGTACATACGACAACAGGACGCCGTGTCAACGACGTCCTGCATGAGGCAGATGAGCAGATGTATCAAGAGAAGATGAAAAAACGCTTAAGTCGTCAGCATGGATTGATGCGCTTGAAGCAGTAAGGCATTGAAGCGTTCTGGTTGATCGAGATTTGCCGTATGCCCGGCTTCCTCGACCGGTAAGACGATGACGTTCGGCACGTGTTCCGCAACGAAAGCGGCTGCGTCAACTTCATAGTCTTCATTCGTCCCGTTTAGGATGACGACCGGCAAGGTGATCGACTGCAACATCGTTTCCGTCAGTGCCGGGAAACGGAACGTCATCAAATCGAGGACTGCCCGTGCTGTCGTTTTCCAGGCAGGACCATGCAACTGTTCAAATTGGTCGGCAATTTCCGGTGCTTGCTGATCGATATTAAGGAAAAACTCTCGTTGTTCGCGCATCAGCGGTTCCATCGCTTTAGGAATGAATGGTGAAAAACCCGTGATACATACCCCTTCGAGTTCGTCCGGTGGGTCGAGCGCCAGTTGCATCGCAAGCGTCGCGCCGAGCGACAACCCGAGAATCCATCCTGGACCTTCCTGTGCCATCCGTTCGCGGATGGCACGTGTTGCTTGTTGTAAGTAATCCTCCGTTGCCGGTTCCGTCGTCATTCCGTGACCAGGTAGATCGATCGGAATGAACGTAAAATCATCCGCTAGAGCGGATAATTGTGGCGCAAAGTGTGTCGCTGCCGTTCCCATTAACCCATGTAATACGTACAAGCGTGTCATACGGTAAACTCCTTCGGTTGATGTAGTGTCAAAATCGCGTTTACGATGACGTCCGGACGATCGCGATGCATCAGGTGTGATGCACCCGGAACGAACGTCACGTTCGCCTGATAGGATAGATTCGCCTGTCGCTGTATTAAATCCTGCCATTTATTTTCCATTCGTTCGAGTTCATCTTCCGGAAAACCGGCTGCTATCATCGTCTGGATCGAGTTCGTTTTATCCCGACCGAGAACGGTCAGCGGGAACCCAAGGTCACGCATGAGTGGCTGAAGCGCCTTCGCATCACTCTTCCACTTTGAAATGATCGAATGCATCGCCTGATAGTACGCGGGGTTCCAGTCCGTACGGGCGTCACCATCCGGGAATCGATCGCGAAGGTCGGTTGCTGTCGCTAATTCCGCGAATCGTTCGATCCAGACGGCGTCATTTCCTTCTTGATCGAGCGTCGGTGTATCGAGCTGATCAAGTTCTGCTAAGTCAACGGATGTCGCATCTACGAGGACGAGTCCAGCTACACGCTCCGGATGTCGCAAGGCGAAAGCTTGTGCGACGAGACCGCCGTAAGAATGTCCGACGAGTGTGACTGGGGTCGTGATATTCGTTGCGCTGAGGAACTGGTCGATTTGACGTAAGATACCGGTCGTTCCGTCCATGTAATCGTCTGACCATTCGTGCGGATGAAAGCTGACGACGCGATAGTCCGGTGTTAGTTTCGTTAAAATGTCCGCCCAGTCCTGATACGTTCCACCGAGTGATGGTAACACTAACAACGGTCGACCTGTCGAACCGTCATCGTAGTACGTCACTTGTTTCTCTTGTTGCTGAATCATTCGTTCCAATGAAATCACTCCTCTATAGTATGAAAGGTGTTGTTGATCTTGATTCGTGCGCTATTGTTTGATTTAGACGAGACGTTACATGACCGGAGCGGGTCTCTTCCCTCCTTTCTCGAGAACCAATATGAGCGTTTTTCAGCTCAAATCTCGCCTATTGCGCTAGACGAATATGTCAGCGTCTTCTTAGAGCTTGATCAAGGCGGCCGGGTCTGGAAGGACGTCTTCTATGCAGAGATGATTCGGCTCTTCCAGTTGTCGATTTCTATTGAAGTACTGCTACACGACTACGTGACGCGTTACCCGACCTTCGCACAGAGCTTCCCTGGCGTTACGACCTTTTTTGCGCAATTACCGCTCGAGCTACCGATTGGTTTGCTCTCGAACGGTAGGACATTGTTTCAACGTGCCGTCCTTGACGCGATTGGACTCACTTCTGCCTTTACGCAGATCGGAATCTCGGAACAAGAAGGCTTACGTAAACCGGATCCGGCGTTTTTCTTACGTGTGACAGAACGTTTAAGTGTTCGTCCAGAAGAGGTGCTGTTTGTTAATGACAATTACGATCACGATATCTTACCGGCACGCGCACTCGGTATGAAGGCGATTTGGAAGCGCACGGGCGATATTGCGTTGACCGCCACGCAATTTTCGGACTGGCGTCAGTTGCCGCTTCCGTTACAAAATATTATTCCAAAGGAGACTCGTCTATGACTGAACAGATTCGCCGTTTCCAACCTGAAGATTTTGATCAGATTCATCGCTTGAACGAACAAGAAGGCTGGCAGGATCTCGTCGCTGAGAAAGAGCGGACGCGCCATGCATGGATCAATGCGAATGCCGCTTACGTCCTCGAGTCTGGCGGACAAGTCCTTGCTTATGTCCGTGCTTTGACGGACGGTTTCGTGACGACATACGTCTGTGAGCTTCTCGTCAGTCACGAGGCGCGCATGCAAGGATACGGACAACAGTTACTCGATCACTTGCAACTCACCTATCCGACGCGGATCGATCTCCTGGCAACTCGTCAAGCTGCTTCCTTTTATGAACAACAAGAATTTCGTGCTTTCCATGGTTTCCGTAAATCACGATGAAGCGAGTGATTTCGAATAACTCGTGCTCGTTACGCCGTAGCCCATTGCTTGGTAAAAGTGATGGGCTGCTTCGCGTTCTGGTCGATTACCACTGTTCAGCAAGACGGCAGTTGCTCCTCTTGCGTGCGCCCAGTCTTCCGCTGCTCGGATCAAACGGCGTCCAATTCCCTGCCGACGATGTTTCGCGTTGACGACAAACGCGACGATTCGGACATAGGTCGTATCATGCTCGAACGCTTGCGCCTGAAACAGACCGACGCAGCCGAGAAGAATATCGTCGTCTTCTAACACAAGCAATTCATAATCCGGATGACGAGTGATCCGCGAAAATCGTTCGCGTAAGACGTCCTCGCTTGCCGGATAACCAAGTTGCGTCATCAATCCAACCAATTGCGGTAGATCATCTGTTGTCCAAAACCGGATGGTCATATTTCTCTCCCCCTTATCGTGTGGGCGACAGAATCATCACCCGTTCTCGACCCTCTTCCTGACCGACGACTAACACGTGCTCAGATACCGGATCATCCTTGATTTGATAGACGGTAAACGCATCAAGGTTCGACGCAAAATCAGATGTGTCCTGTTCTAGTTTCGTATCGGTTAAGACATCATCCGTGACGCCAAGTCGCTTCCCTTTCAGCTGTTGCCAGTCTGTATCCGTAACTTTTTGAGCTACCGTGTATAACTTTTCATCATAATACATGCCGACCACCATTGATTGCGACGATTGCTCGGGAACGGTCTCATGCAAGGAACTAAAGCCGATGATCGTCAGACCTGCTGCGAGACAAGCAGCTTGTAACGAGCGCCGGCGCCGTTTCGCTTTGCGGATGCCCTGAATTGTTCGTTGCCTGACGGATGACGGTACATCGATCAAGATTTTTGGATCGTGATTCATAAACTCATCCCCTTCTGTCGTCGTACTTTCTCGAGTGCGCGGTACAACGTGCTTTTAATCGTACTCAGTGGCACTTTGAAGGTTTGCGCAATCTCTTGCAATGACAAATCTTCTTCATACCGGAAGTAGACGATCGAACGCTCGGTCGGTTCGAGGACTTCCAGTAAATCGTCCAAGTACAAGCGATCGACGAGACGCTCTTCAAACGACGTCGTTTGACTCGGTTCGATCGCGAGCGGCTGAAACGACGCTCGATGTTGCTGGAAAGCGCAATTCATCGTGATGCGCGTCAACCACGTCTTAAAATACGAAGCATCCCGTAAACTCTTTCGCCCACGCCATGCCCGGTACGCGACCTCTTGGACGTTCTCAAGCGCTGCCGCCTCCTCTTTCAGATAAATGAAGGAAATACGGTACACATAGTCTTCTTCTGCGAATAAAGCTGCTTCAAAAGCAGCGTCGGATAATGCTGCACCTGACTTTCGAAACACATCGGCATCCTCCTTTTTTGCAATCACTCCCCTATTAGATACGCGACACGATTAAAAAGTTTCATTTTTTTCAAATTTTTCTTACAATTCCCTTTTCTTGCATGAATGAATTCGATAGGATGGGACACAGAGAGATAAAAAAGGAGGATGTACGACGAATGAAACTCTATATCGCTTCTCGCTTTGACCACATTTTGACCGTCCGCTGGCTCCGGGATGAACTCCGCTTGCGTGGTCACGATTTAACATACGACTGGACGAAGAACGACCGGGCAGAAGATTCTGAAGCATTAAGAAAAATTGGTCTTGCGGAATTCGAAGCTGTCAAGCAAGCGGATGCCTTTGTCCTCGTGTTACCAGCAGGAAAAAGTAGCCACGTCGAACTCGGGATTGCGCTTGCGACGAATCGACCGATTTATTTATGTATGCCGGATGCGACTTATTTCACCGGACCGTTAGCAAGCACGTTTTATCATATCGGGCGAACGACTCATTGCTTCGGTACGAAGGAAGAGTGGCTAACGCAAATCATTGCCGATCGCTTACCCGAGGAACAACTAACGTCATGAGGACGGTCCTGTTGACGATCGGTCCGACACATGCCGGGAAAACGACGTTCGCCAAAAAGCTTGCCTATAGTCTCCCCTCAAGCCTTGTCATCGATCAGGATCTACAAGCACGCTTTTTGCTCGAACATTATCCGGACCTCGTCCCAACAGAAGGTCCGAATCACATCAAACATGACTTGACGGTATGGTTGATCGAATAGGCGATTACTTCATCCTTTGAGACGATCATTTTATGTAATGCCAATACTACACGGACCGGTCGGAAACAGCTGTTAAATCAATTTCCCCGTTCGACGTTCCGCTCGATCCTCGTCTGGTTCGATTTACACGAAGCAATCCTTTCAAACCGACTGACTTACTCCAAACGCAATGGACGAGAGATTCGTGGTGACTCGACGTACCACGACATCTATCAGCGGCAACGAATCGAGCCGCCAGTTACAGGTGAAGCGGACAAAATCGTTCGTCTTCGTTCGACGGAAGACGTTGAAACATTCCTCGATCATGTCACGGATTCGTCGCATGACTTTCTTTTCGATGAAGTGTCGACGATTGAAGAACATGACAATCGTGCGTAAAGCATTCGCTTTTTCATAAACGCATGCAAAAAGACTAGCCGATATGTAACCGATTACAAATGAAACAAAGAAAGTAGGCGCGATTATGTCTGAAGAACAACGATTGACTGGCGGAAATGTCTCCGCCGTCTATCAAAAAGGCAACTATGTCTATCGTACACAAAATGAGAACAGTCCAAATGTTCACCGTCTATTACGCCATTTAGAAGCGAAACATCTATCCGGTGTTCCGCGTTTCGTCGGCATCGATGAACAAAATCGAGAGATCCTGACCTTCCTCCCCGGTGAGACAGCGGATTATCCGCTAAAAGCGTATATGTGGAAAGACGATGTCATAAAAGACGTCGCGCGTTTGATGCGCAAATATCATGACGCTACAGTCGACTTCAAAACCGAAAACTGGGAGCCATTGATCAACACCCCTATTCCATACGAAGTTATCTGTCACAATGATTTTGCTGTCTACAATACGATTTTTCAAGATCAAAAACTGAGTGGCGTGATTGACTTTGACCTCGCAGCACCCGGTCCGCGTGCTTGGGACATCGTCTACGCGCTCTATACGTTCGTTCCGCTCAGCAGTAGACGGCAAGCACCTGACGGATCCGTTCTTGCCTATTCACCGGAGCAAGATGATGCACGTTTCGCCAAGCGAGTGAGTCGATTCCTTGATGCTTATGGTTATAGAGGTCCGCGTTCCGAATTGCTATCGATGTTATTGTTGCGCGTCGAAGCGCTATATCTGTTGATTGATCAACGAGCTGTCGACGGCGATGCTGCCTTCATCAAGATGAAAGAAGAGGGTCACGATACACATTATCGGGCAGAACATCGTTTCATTGCCGATCATGGTCCGAAATGGTTCATCGATAAAGATTCATCAGAAAAATAACAGTTTATCTTTCACGTCAGATGTCGGTGATCTTCATAGAGGAGTGATTTTCCGTGAAAACGATTGATCTTGATTTTTTACTGACGACTGAAGAATACGAACTCGAACTGGATAAGATGTCGCTAAAAGCAAATGATCATTATGCAATTGATTTCTATTTTTATGGAGCTGACGAAGCGTTCAAGCTTATAATTGACGATCCTTCGCGTGATTACTTTTTGATGCGTTTTGAAAAGTACGCCGTTTTCCTAGGGACATTGCAAGAGCATGGCATCATCGACGAGAAACTCCGAAATCCATATCCAGTCGTGAAATCAAAAGAATCGATATTTGGAGAGTTCGCCGCGAAGTTTATGAAAACGGACGAAATCTATACTGAACGGGGAGACTTGCACTTATTTGCCATCAGGACACATGAGCAGGATTTTTACATTTTGTCCTACAGAAATCCACTCGTCATTGATCATATGGCGAAAGAGGATTGATTGAACAGCAGTTGTTACATCATAAAAAAAGGAGGATGAACGTAGCTTGAAAAAATCACTGATATTACTTTTAACTGCTCCCCTTCTGCTTTTATCTGCTTGTACAGAAGAGCAAAAGACAACACAGCCTACTAAAATGATGTCAAAGAGTACAAAAGTACAATCCGAATCTGTAAAAATTGATGTCGAAAGTACATTGAACATTGTTTTTCTCTATGAACCATATAAAAAATATCTACAAGCGTCCTTAAAAACAAATGATCCTGAAGTAGATAAAAAGAATTATGCGAAGTATGTCTTAAGCTATATCGACAAAATCGGGGAAAAGGAGCAGTTCGCGACAGCCGACTTGAAAGCTTTCCCGATGTTGCAATCAACCACGTACGAACAAGAGCTACTCGATAAAATCGAGAACTTGATGAAACAACAAGATGACATTACAAAAATCATTAAAAAAAATTACATCGCTTCTCATAAGATCCTTCCCAAAAAGAAAAGTACCATCATCGTCGCTCCGGTTAATCCTGAATCCTCTTTCGATCTTCAGTCAATGAAAGGTGTTTCAGGAGCAGCCTATAAAGATGCATTCATTCTCTACCTGGATACAAACTACGATCAAGACGTCCTGGCATATTCGACGGCACATGAATATCATCACTTAGTCCTCATGGATACACCTGATTTTAGTTTAAATACGACTCTTGATTCCGCCATTGTAGAAGGAAAGGCAGATGCCTTTGCCGACCGAATCGTCAAAGGCGTTTCCATCCCTTGGAATGTCGAGATGGATGAAGCAACGAAGAAACATGTCGTACATCTGGTCAACAGCTATGAAGTATCACAACTCGACTTCGTCGTAGGTAACGAACAAAAAGAGATTCCTCGCTGGAGTAACTACATGTTAGGGCGTGATATCCTCAATCATTATTTTGAGTCGCATCCCGACCAGTCCATCGCTGAATGGACCTATACAGATCAAGCAGATATCTTAAAAGGATACAAGTATCAAAAGGTTCTTGAGCAATGAGGTGCTTTCATGAAATACACATGTCCCGTCTGTGGATATGACCGAATGGACGACGTTGCTTATTATGAAAATGGTGACGCTTCGTTCGAACTTTGTTCTTGTTGCGGCTTTCAGTTCGGAGTAGACGATGATGTCGAAATCGATGATGGTATCTTTTTATCAAGAAGTGAAGCACACGACTTGTATCGCTCAAACTGGCTCAAAGAAGGTGCTAAAGTCTTTAGCCCTTATGCCTTTGAGCCTGGTATAGGAAAGGGTGAACCTTTAGCGAGAAAGGCTTTGAAAAAATAATTACGAGCAATTCATATCAGGCTAGAAACATATCAAAAGAGCGCCACACTTCACGAGGACCTCGTGTAAGTTCGCGCTCCTTTTTTTATGTCATCATGCTCGAATCCCGTACATCATCAACAAAACGGTCACGATAGTTCCTTGATGCAGATGATTCTCAATCGTTACCTCACCATCATGTGAATCGATCATCCGTTTGACGATGACAGACATGCCTAGTAAATCAAGGGCAGGTCGAAGTGATTTCTTCGTCCACTGTCGTTCCTGAGCAGTAGAAGAATATTTTTAATGTCTTCGACTCCACTACTCTTTTCGTTCCTTATTCCTCTCATCGTCCTAAAAGATGGCGGTATCGATTCTCAGGAGCTTCAGCATGATTCTTCTACTGATGCATAGCCATTTCTTACGTCTTCGTTTCATTTTAAATACCTCCCTAGATTGGTGTTCATCCAATCTTAGAGAGAAGTTATGAGAAAAATATAAATGAGTAAGGATTTCAAAAATAAAAACACAATAGACAAAATTTTCTAAAAATAATACACTATATTTAACCAAATTATGTAAAAGGAGTGGCCACATTGAATATTACCTTTCAAGATGTTTCGCACTCGTTCGAGCGAAGTGGTGTCCGGACCAATGTCTTGCATCAACTAAACGGACAATTTTTGCGATCGGAAGTAACGGCACTCGTCGGTCCATCCGGGTCCGGAAAATCGACGTTCCTTAGTCTCCTTGGTTCGCTCGATCGTCCGTCGTCTGGTCAGATTTTCTATGACAGACAGGACATTACGTCTTGGAAGAACAAACGGTTATCACAATTCCGCTCTCAAGAGATTGGCTTCATCTTCCAGCAGTTTCATCTCCTACCGTCACTGACGGTATCTGAAAACCTAAAGGTTGCCTTGTTAAAACAAAAGACGTCGTTTAATCAAGACGAGCGAATCCTCGAGCTGCTCGAACGGGTCGGACTCGACGACAAACGAAATGCTCTACCTGCTCAACTATCCGGCGGACAGCAACAACGGGTCGCAATCGCCCGCGCCTTGCTGCATCATCCGCAATGGATTCTCGCGGACGAGCCGACCGGAAATCTTGATTCCGTGACCGGTGACGCGATTTTCGAGTTGTTACTAGAGCTGCATCGTGAAGCCAAATGTGGCGTTTTATTCGTCACACACGACTTAGAACTCGCTGAACGCGCTGACCGAATTCTCTTCATGCAAGATGGGCGAATTGTCGAAGATCGCCGGAAGCGCACGGTGCAGAGTGTCTAAGTGCTCTTTAGAAGGAGGTGTTCCGCGTTGCAATCGTTTCGCGCCAAATTAATCACGAGCTTTATCGGCTCACTTGTCGTTTTTCTGTTGCTGTCGGTATCGACGCAGTCTGCATATGAAGCGTTTCGGAATGCGGACTTCTCGGAACAGGAGACGACGATCGTGCGGGGATGTAATCATAACGACTTATCCAATTTATTCTTCACAAAAAACAGTTGTAATTTCGATGACAAAATTGATGAAAAAGAAGACGGCGTCGATCTGGGGACGTCCGATGAAAAAAGTAAAAATACGGGTGGCACACCACGCGGTCGAAAAGTAAAGGATCTTCCTCCATTTTCTATTTTGAATGTTGTAGAAGGCACATCCTCCAACAACATTCTATTCTTTACCGCTGTACTTGTACTCGTTGCTTTCGTAGCATACCGGATTCTTCGTCGGCGGCGACGTTCATCACAGTCACTAGAAGTTGACAGTGAAGCAAACCATTGGGTCCAACCATCGTCTGAAAGTTATGTCCAACAAACAAACCTTCAATCGATGCTTACTCCGCCTGAAGAATCATTACGCCTGATGCTATTTGATTTTAACCAACGATTACCACGTGCCCTTCAGCGACGAAGTCACGAATCGTTGACAGACTGGACAGAGCGTATCCATCTGGTGACGCCACTCTCTCCTTATTTCGTCACCCGCTACGCGACGCAAACAGAAGTAGAAGCACTCGATGCACAAGCGATTCACCATTTCGAACAAGATCTTGCGCGTTATTTAAAGACGCAGCTCTCCCAATAACAAGCAAAGGAGACTACATATGTTACGCTTCGTCATCAATCAATGGCGTCGGCAGCGCGGAAAATTCATCCTGACGCTTGTCGGTGCCCTCATCATCAGTGCCGGACTCAGTCTGATGTTCAACTTGACGGACTCGAGTCAAGGGACGGTCGAACAGACCTTACAGAAAAAATGGTCATCCGCCTACGATATCGTCGTCCGACCAAAAGGCAGTCAGATGTCGACGGAGTCGAGTAAGTTACTCGAACCGAATTATCTCAATGGAATCAACGGTGGGATTTCGTTTAAACAGTACCAACAAATTAAACAGATGAACGAGATTGATATCGCAGCCCCAGTTGCTGTCATGGGATACGCTAATATCGGCATCTCGATTCCAAATCAAATCCACTTTCCGGACAAGCCTGGTATTTATCGACTGAGTAATTCACATTATGGTGCTGGTGGATTTTCGAAAGTACTCATCGCGCAGGATGGTGCCTACTTTTCAACCATGGAAGAGCCGCTTGTTCCTCCGAACACGCGATTGATCCATCTTCAAGATCCGAAAGGTTTTTCATCCATACAACCCTTTACCTATAGTCTTATCGTCGGAATCGATCCGGAGGCGGAAGCGCAACTCGTCGGTTTGGATAAGAGCATCCTGAATAAAAAGAAGTTTCGTTACTTCAACCAGAAGGATGTCCCCTCAGCCAGCAAGAAGAGTTCCAATGAATTCAATATTCCGGTATTGATTAATCCAAAATCCTTCAATACGGGATATAGTCAATTTAAGTTAGAACAAGTTAACGTCGATCTGAAAACGAAACAAGCACGCGACACATTTTATCAACGACTAGCTCAATCGAACGCTCCTCAACCTCTCGATCAAGAAAAACGAAAGATCATCCAAGACATTAAAGTCGATGCCTCTAAAGTCGAGAGCGCTTTTTTTGATTCCCTACTCGGTCAAAAAACTAAGGTACTTCCGCATTCGGAAGCAAATACTAACGCTCAACTCGTCGCCCAGACAGGCTCATTGACTTATCAAACGATGAAGAGTCCGTTCCCTACACGATGGGAGAATGCTTATGAAGTACACACAGCACCTACTGCATTCAAAAACACGATATTATCGTCCTCTTATCTTCCGAAACGCGGCTTCCGAACGGTAGATTCTTATGAAATAAAAATGAAAAAATCGGATGGATCTGCTTTTAAATCAATGAATCCTTATCTGACATTTGATGTCGTCGGTTTGTATGATCCAAACAAGATCAATGTCTCCAAAGATCCATTAAACGAATTACCAATGGAGACCTATCGACCTTCGGCTGCGAGTATCGTACTTGACTCAAAAAATGAACCGGTCAATCCTGCCCAACTGATCAACACGACCGGGAATCCAATTGGTCTGTTGACGAACTCTCCAAACGTGCTCACGACAATCGATAGTGTCCAAAAGGTGATGGGTGATCAATCGATTTCATCGATTCGATTAAAAGTAAAGGGTGCTTCTTCTGTCGGTGAACAGTCGGATAAAACCTTACAACGCATCAAGTCGGAAATCGAACGAGATACTGGTCTTATCGCTACGATCACCAAAGGTTCCTCTCCTCAACCGGTCGTCACGAAGGTTGTCGATGAAGGGAAGACGCTCGGTTGGATCGAACAGCCATGGATCCACATTGGTGCTGCGATCACAATCTTCCGCGAGACGAGCGTCGGATTTTCAGGTGTCATCTTCGCGATGCTTGCGGTCGCGATCGTCTATGTCCTCGCGACGAGTTATGTATCAATGCTCGCCCGCCGGAAAGAATTCGCTGTCTTACTCGCTCTCGGCTGGCGAACGAAGGACCTCTACAAAATTGTTTTGATCGAGGCGGCGATCCTCGCCGGATTCGTCTCAACAGTCGCCTTGATTGTCGAAGGCATCTTCTCGCTCGTTCGGAGCGAAGCGATGAACGGCTGGAGCCTTCTCTGGATTGCGCTGTTCAGTCTCGTCATCTACCTGGCAGGTGCGACGTGGTCAGCGTGGACGATTCGTCGGATTTCACCATACGAAGCAATCAAGACCGGTGAATATGCAAAGGCAGCTCGTGTCGGACTAAAGCTTCGTTCGACGGTGACACTCTCACTAAAGGAACTGATCGGGAAGTGGAAACGCAATAGCCTGTCCGTTCTCTCGATTGCTCTACCTACGGCATTGCTGACGTTCTTCTTATTCGTGACGTTTCATTTACAGGGTGTTCTTTATACGTCTTGGCTTGGTCAATTCGTTGCCTTACAAGTCGGTCCGATGCATTACGTGACGATGGGCGTCGCGATTACAATCGCCATTTTGACGACGGGTGAGATCATGTGGCAAAACGTCACCGATCGCCGAGCCTCACTCGCCGTCTTAAAAGCGCTCGGTTGGACGAACGGCGCGATTCGTCAGTTGATCGTCCTCGAAGGATTTCTAGTTGGTCTAATTTCCGGCATCATCGGACTGATTGTTGCCTACACGACGATTTATGTCTTGTATGACCTCGTTCCGTGGAATAAACCGTTATTGATCGGCGTGTCGCTTACTCTACCGATTCTGTTCGGTGTCATCGCAGCTTTCATCCCAGCACAACTGGCCGCGCGTGTTCAACCGTACCAAGAACTGAAAGGTGCTTCGTAAACTAAGGAGTTGTACACATGGATTCTATTCAGGCAATATTTCTTGACCGAGACGGGACGATTGGTGGAGATGCCACCGTCCACTATCCTGGAACGTTTACGCTATTTCCTTACGTTCCTTCGCTAATCGAACGCTTACGCAATCAAGCGATTTTACTGATTGCCTTTACGAATCAACCCGGTATCTCAAAAGGATTGGCGCGTGAAGAGGATTTCCGGACAGAATTACGGGACTTCGGCTTTGATGACATGCTGATTTGTCCGCATGCAGCGGAAGATCGCTGCTCTTGCCGCAAACCGTCATCAGACTTATTACTGCAAGCACAAGCAAAATACGATTTACGACTCGAGCAATGCGTCGTCATCGGTGACCGCTGGAGTGATATGGTGGCAGCCGCGCGTGCTGGATGTATCAAAATCTTAGTCCGTACTGGTGCCGGAGAGAGCACTATCCGCGATTACGCTGACCGATTAGAGCAAGCAAACGTCGACTATATCACCGACGACTTGACGGACGCGATCACTTGGCTCGATACGCAATACTGAGCAAACGAAAAGGCGCGCTTCCATAATGGAAGTCGCGCCTTTGTTATTTCTTCGAACGTTTTGGTTGAGAAGATGCGTAGACACTAACCGCTAACACAAATAAGATGGCAAACCATGTCCAAATTGACATGCCACCGCCTCCTTTTGATGATGCGTGGGTACTTAAACTGTCTTCTTGTTCTCACCAAAAAGTTCCTGCAATCATTTGTTAGCGATTTTTCTCAATAGATAGAGTGCATAGATGATTGATGGGATCGCCATCGCCATAAGAATAAGATGGACACTCCCAAATAAAAGATTCATTGCTAGACTAAAATCTGACACTTTTGTTTCCTCCTACGTTTCAATGGTCATTATATTTATTTTACTATAATAATACATTAGTCTATATTCTAACCCTTACAATTATGTAATAATTTTCAATTCCGCTTCATCATGATGAGATTCACGTTACACTGAATGTACGAAATAGAGGTGAATACGTTGCAATTAACATTTGAGTACATGCCATATTATTACGATGATGATCTTCAGTTGATTCCAAATGACTTTTCAAATCCTGACAATCTGCGATTCGTCATCGAACAAGACTACACATCTGCCTTTAGCATCTTTACGAATCCAGACGATGAATTGTCATCATTCGAAAGTTCATTTCTTGAGCAGTGGTTTCATCGATTACAAGCTTTCCCACTATTCGTCTGTGTAGAGGTGAATCGTTATGACGAAGAGGAATTTGAAGCGTTATGTCGATTTTATTCGATTACATATAATGATTTAACACCACTTGCGGACAAACGATTCATCGTCGCTGAACTGAAGCATGCTGAAGACTTTCAACGATTGTATTCTTACATCTATCCACACGCGAGTTGGAATGATCTTGTCATCTGGTCGACCAAACCAAATGTCTTTCGGATTGAATACCGAACGTACTACTACTCCGAAAGACCAGAAAAAACGGTCATCGTCTCTATGCAGGAAAACATGTCTGTCTTTGCGTTCAGCTACGATGCAGATGTCGTGAATGTTGTTTCAAATCAACCGTTTTTCGAGACATCCGATCGCTTATTCCAAACCTTACCTGACTTCGTCGTTCCAACCTTGATTGACGACACGGAGGACATACAAAAAAAGGAGTGAACAGCTTGCATGCCCTAACAAAACAACTAACTGAATACATGCTCGAGAAATATCGTTTAACTGATTATGTACTCTATGAATCGTCCTACGCTCGACACAAACGGAACGACCAAACCGGTTACTCTTTCGAAACGTTCTGGATTCCGCATAGTACATCCGTAATCGAGGAAGAGGATGGCACGATGCTTCCTGAAGGAACCGTGCAGATTGCGATAAATCCTGTCACGAAACGAACGACGACGTTATCCTTACACGGCTCGATCCTAGTTCACTCCGTACCGAACGACTTACGTGATATCAGCACTCGGATCGCTTGGCTCGAGTCAGAAACCGGCATGATTCATGGTACACATTTCATGCTCGAAGAAGAAAATGAAACTTTTTTCAGTTATGTGAGTTGTTACGACGGAGTCCAGCTGTCTCCAGGTTGCTTCATCCATCTGACGTTAACTGAAAATGGTCAACTCGACGAGTTGTTCATATACGGTCCTCATCCGCTTGAACACCGTGTTGAATCAAAATCTTTTACCTTAACGCTTGAAGAAATTAAATCGCTCATACAACAACAAATAAAATGGTTTTCCTACCTTAAAATAGGACATCAATACGCGCATACTGTCGCCGTGACGTTCGTGACGCAAGAAGGAACTATCCTTGTTCCAAGTAAACTAGATTTCACGACCTCCATCGAAGTGAATGATGTGTTAACCTGGACAGGTTTATCGTCTAAGACGCATGAACGGCATCCGTTTCAATCAGGAGAAGCCATGACCGCAAATGACGTGATCACGCAGACCGAACATCCGGACTTTCGTCCGATTCCGCAGAAGACTGTGAACGCTTGTCGCACCGTTATCAAAGACATCATGCAAAACGAGTACCCTACCGATTCCGGACAATGGATGATTCAGCACATTTACCGGCAACATCCCTACCTTGCTGTCACGTTGTCACGCACGCATCCGACGTCCTATGTCGATCAGTATCGACGCGTCAAGATTCTCCTTGACGCAAAGACGCTTCACTGGATTGACTTGGTCGACAATCAGGAACTGCATGCCGCATTTGCTTCTGTTACTGCACCGGAGCTCGAGGATCATCAACAAGACATCATTTTCAACGCACTACGTCCGTATCTATCTCTCACACCGCGTTATGTGTTTGACGCTTCAAAAGGTCACTATGTTCTTTGTGGCTTGCTCGACTCGAATCACGCTTACTTACCGGCAACAAATGAGGTCGTCTTATTACGCAATCTTTAAAATGAATTCATATACGAAGGAGTGAACGTGTTGCATCCATTAACGAAAGAATTACTTTCCCATATCCAAGATCAATATCAACTGAATGATTATGTCCTACATGAATCCTTCTATCATCGCGAAAAAATTCATGGAGAAACTCAGTATTCGTTTGAGACATGTTGGTTCCCAATCCTGCACGGTCCGTGGTCTGAAGACGAGAGTTATCCAGACGGTACGATTGAGATCCAAGTCGATACAGCTACACGACGAACGACATTAATCAACAAACATGGTGATGTCACGATTCATTCTCTTCCAGATGATTTACGTGATTCAGACACACAGACTGCCTGGCTTGAGCAAGAGTTAGGAATGACGTTCGACCAGGAGTTCATGTTACTGAAGCACCAAGATTCGCTGTATCAATATGTCAGCTGCCAAAACGGAATTCGCCTCTTCCCTGGTCTTTTCATTTCGCTTGAATTGACGGACGATGGAGCGCTTGATTTTTTCAGTGTGTATGGAACTCCCGCGCTGAGCAAGAATTATCCGACTGAATCGTTCACGTTATCACTCGAGCAAATAGCTCCAATCATTTCGCAACAGTTACGGTTCTTTTCAGCTCCTGGTGATCAACAACGAATACAGGCGCATACAATCCAGGAAATCTTTGTTTCTCAAAACGACTCGCTCACGTATCCCTTTAGTGATCCAGACACTTCGTCCGTTGCCATGAACGAGATTGTGACATGGGACAAACCATCTACGTTCTCCTACACACGCAAATTGATTAAGCGGAGGGACACCGTCACGGCACTCGATGCCGAAGCTCAAACACCACACCCGGATTACCGATCGTTGACCGATGAGACATTGACGATTTGTCAATCAATTGCTAAAGACGTCATCGCTGCCGAATATCCTGAAGAGTCAGGAGCGTGGACGATTCAGGAAATCTATCGGGATTTTCCATTCATTAACGTAGTAGTACGCCGGACACACGACGACCTAACGCTTACTTATAAGCGTCGTTTAACGATTCTCCTGATTGAAGAAACTTACGAAGTCAGCCTACTCGTTGATAACGAGTCGATTATCGCGCTCTACTATGACTCGGCGCAACCGTTGCCTAATAGCGTACCGGAAGAAGTCATACGTCACGCACTCATGCCTTACCTAACATTGAAGCCGTATTATGTCTTCGATCAGGCACTCGATCAGTACGTCCCCTGCGGACTACTCGACTCCGATCATGCTTACTTACCGGCAACGAACGAAGTCGTTTTATTGCGCGACTTATGAGTCAGTTCAGCCATTGATCGATCCGATTCCTGACGTCTTGCGGGAGATTAAGTCGTATCAGCTGTTCCAGTCGCTCTTGATCCACTTCCTGCTGAGCAAGACAGTGCTCAATCATCGCGACTTTTTGTTCTCGCCCTGGAATCAATTGATAGATGACATACCAATCGACGAGTGACATAAATGGAAGTCCGGTCTCATTAATCGTTTGTTCAGCAAATGGATAGGCGAAAATCCCCTCGTTATGGCGAATCTGCAGTCCGCTCATCAAATCGAGATCAATTCCTTCGATGATGAATTCCTGGAACACTTGTGTCGCGTACAGTGACGTCTCGTCTTTTTCGACGACAGTTCCCATCTCCGATAACAATTGAATGGCTCGTTCGACGTCTTCTAACGCAACGACGAGATCGATGTCGCGCGGAGTGACAGGCAGTCCATGATGTGCCAACAGCAATGAACCACCGATGCCGAAGCGAATTTGCTCTTGTTGTATTGCCTTAACGATATAGGCTACTACTTCCTGTAAGTTCATCGTCGGAACCCTGCCGCTCGAAATGGTCCTTCCATCGAAATGGTAAAGACGATCCGGGCAATCTCTTCCGGTGTCGTCTCGTTCGGATGACTCAACCACGATTCAATGACACCGAGATGGGCAGCAGAAAGATAGGCGATGAGATAGTCTTCCGGAACGAGCCGTTCTCCCTGTTCGTGTAACCCTGAAAAAAGAATTCGTTGCATGTAATCACGGACCCGATTCCGAAACATCCCGTCGCTCGCCGGACTAAGTAAGATCCGCATTAGTGTCCGGTGCTCATAGAGAAACGTCAGAAACGGAATGATTCGCCGGTACGGAGAGTCCTCCGTTTTGTTGATTAGGACAAAGGGAATCTCCCGTTCGAATGTCGCTTCGATCTTTTCAAAGATTTCATTCGTCATCCGTTCGAGCAATTCGTATTTATCGGCGTAATGATGATAGAATGTCCCGCGATTGACTTCAGCGCGGTCCGTCAATAACTTGATTGTCACAGCGTCAAAGCCGACCTCATCGATCAGCTGAAGGAACGTTTTACGTATTCTCCGATCGGTTCGAATGATGCGTAAATCTTGTTTTTTCATCGAAATCGCCTCTTTCTTCAACAGTTTGTCGGGATGTGTCGCTTAAGCAACAGATAGACGTCAATTGGTCATTGCTCCCATTTTCTCTCCCTTCTATAATGAAAATAATCAACACGTTGTTCAATAATTATTTTATAAAAAGGAGGGGAATACGATGGATTTACGACTACACGGTGTATCGAAATCGTTTCATCAACAGAACGTCCTCCAACAAATTGATCTTTTGATTCCGTCTGGTGAGATTTGTGGATTGCTTGGTCCGTCAGGGTCTGGCAAGACGACGTTGATCCGCTTGATGATTGGCGCGATCCAGGCAGACACAGGTTCGATTCAGATCGGTGACACCTTGATGCCGAACTTTAAGATGTTATCGCAAATTGGGTTCATGCCACAAAATGATGCCATATATGAGGATTTATCAGGGCTTGCGAACCTCCAGTTTTTCGGTTCCTTATACCACATGTCCCGTCAGGACTTGGCAAAACGAATTGAAGAAGTGTTGACGCTCGTCGATTTAACGAATGACCAAAAAAAGCTCGTCCGTCATTATTCCGGTGGGATGAAGAAACGGTTGTCCCTTGCCATCTCAATCCTACATCGTCCGAGCATTCTATTCCTGGATGAACCGACCGTCGGAATTGATCCCGTGTTACGCCGACAGATTTGGAATCAATTCCAAGCGATTCGTGCGCAAGGTACGACGATTGTCGTCTCGACCCACGTCATGGATGAAATCAATGAATGTGACCGGGCGGCATTGATCTATAACGGTCGAATCATCGCCTACGATCCGCTTGACCGTTTGCTTGCCCAGACGGAAAACGGAAAAGTTGAAGAACTATTCCTGCTCGCCGGAAAGGACGTGACGTAATGTGGCAACTCGCACGACGGGTCATCCGTCAAACGTTGAACGATAAACGAAGCGTCGGACTGATTTTACTTGCTCCGTTATTAATTTTCACCTTAATCTATTTCTTACTAGGAAACGATGACTACACACCAGTCGTCGCCATCAGTCAAGATGTACCAGCTAATGTCTCACAAGCGCTCGAAAAACAAGATCTATCGATTGAAGCGTATAGCGGCAGTGATGCAGACGCCTATCTCAAAGATCACGAAACGGTCGACGTCGTCTTAGAGATGAGCGACAATCAGCTGTCCTTAAATCTCCGCGAACCATCGACGAAAAGTTCCAAAGCACTTCGCGAGATTCAAGCTGGACTGGCATCCCTACAACCGACGATGCAACTTGAGACGAACTACCTCTACGGAGATGTCGATCAATCGACGTTTGACGCGCTCGGATTCGTCTTTTTATCGCTATTCTCGTTCTTCTTCGTCTTCATACTTTCAGCGATGGCACTCGTCAAGGAGCGTAGTGGCGGCACACTCGAGCGATTGATGATGACGCCGATTCGCCAAACGGACGTCATCTTCGGCTATACACTCGGTTATAGTGTCTTCGCATCCATCCAGGCCATTCTTGTCGTCCTGTACGCGACGACCGTTCTTGATCTGCCATCTGAAGGCTCGATCATCTGGATCTTTCTGACGATGCTTGGACTTGCCGTCGTCGCAGTCTTGTTCGGCGCAACGATTTCAATCTTTGCTCAGTCTGAATTACAAGTCGTCCAGTTGATTCCTTTTACGATCATTCCGCAGATTTTCTTCTCCGGCTTGATTCCGCTCGATTTAATCCCGTACGGACTCGGTAACATCGGATATATCACACCGATTTTCTACGGAGCGAGTGCAATCAAGGAGGTGCTCGTCTACGGCAACGGGTGGTCAAGCATCTGGCCGTACTGGCTCGGATTATTCCTTTACGGCGCAGCACTGTTCCTCTTAAATATGCTCGCCCTCAACAAGTATCGCGGACATCAAAAAAGACACGGCTGATTACACGAGCCGTGTCTGATCTTGCTTAAGCTGTTCGAGGAAAGCAGTCCGTCGAGAAAGATCGAGTGTCTGTTCCGGCACGTCGGCATATCGGACGAGCTGATACATCTCGCGTGGAACTGTGACCTCTAAACGTGTAAACCACTCCGTCAGCGTCTCATGTGTCCGCCGTCGCTGCGCTGGAGCAAGTGATCGGTTGAACGTGCGCACCGCTTCACGAATTTCTGAATCAAGGATACTTTCTTCTAAGGAGAACTGAACTTCAGGCGTTAGCGGAAGCGATAGAGCGGTTCGCTTCCTTTGATGCCCCGAGGGGAATGACCACTGCATGCGGTTGAATCGTTGTCGACGATACAGATAGATGAGGATGACTAGAGCGACCATCCATGGAGTCATGCGAACGATTTGATTGATCGCATCCGTCCATGATCCCTTTCCAACTTCAACAACAGGTTTCTTATCCGGCTCTTTCCGATATCCTTTGTGCCCATTTTTTGAAGAGTCCAGTGCCTTTGTGATCAAATCTTTTTTCGCATAGATGACTTTTTTAGTCGGTAAGATCGTGCTCGGGACATGCACCCAGTCTCCTGTCGATTGATCGATCGGAGGATCGACTAAGGCTTGATACGACAGTTTTACACCCACGACGCCTAAAAATAGTACTAAGCATGTCATAAAAGTCATCCCAATCATTCGACGTCTCATTTCATCCTGCACCTCCAAAACGAAATTGAAATCCTTAACACAAGATCTTTTCCCATATGTTACCATGAAAGGAGGCGATTCAGATGAGTTATGAAAAAGTATTTCAAATGCCGATGTTGCAGCTGTATCAGGTATACCGTCAAAAAGTCGAGCGCAAGCAACGGACACAAGACGAGCTCGATGACGTGCTATTCTGGTTGACCGGACACACGCCATCTACTCTTGAACAAGCCATACAAACCCAAACCGTCGCAGCCTTTTTCGAACATGCACCCGAATTGAACGAACGTCGATTTTTAGTCACTGGTGTCATCTGCGGGATTCGAGTCGAGAACCTAACGGATCCGCACATCCGTAACATCCGCATTCTCGATAAACTCGTTGATGAACTGGCAAAAGGAAAAGCATTATCTAAGATTTTACGATAAGGAGGAATGCTAATGTCTACGATACTCAGTACACTGGCGATCCTCATTATGGTGACCAGCGTGGCTTATTTCATCATCTATCAAGTGAAACGAAATAAAGGAACTCATTTTTCACCCGTCTATCGACTCGTCTTTAGTGGTCTGTTAGTCGGTTTAATGGTCAGTTATTTTTTGTTGACGTGAGTCGTTTTTTTCAGTTTTGGTTTTAAACAATAAAAACATTAATACAGTATTTGAAATAATAAAGGAGGTATACGGTTGAAGATTCGAAAATGGATCCTTCCACTCTTATTACTCATCTGTCTCGCCTCACCAAATGCTGCGACATCATATATGAAATGGACGGTCGCTCCGACTGTTCACTACCTTGAACGTCTTCAAGCGGCTGACATTCCTTATAAAGTCCGCCATCACACGCTTTACATTCAAGAAAAGGATCTGCGCCGCGTCACGTCGTGTTGTACATGATAACGTGAAACCCCTCATTTCAGCTCGAAATGAGGGGGTTTTCTGATCAATCACGAATTAGCGGATCGTTTTTAACGCAGTTGCCCACGGGATAACTTGATCGAGCATTTGGTTGACTGATGTTTCTTGAACGGCTGCGGCTTTTAGAACCGCTCCGTTCTCGAAATCAGTGAACAAAGATAACGCCGGATGCACCCGGACGTCGGCAATCAATAACTCACCTAAGATGCCGCGCAAGTGTTCTGCTGCCCGCGCCCCACCGACGGAACCGTAGGAGACGATCCCTGCCGCTTTATTGTTCCACTCGACGCGAAGATAATCGAGCGCATTCTTGAGTGACGCTGCGATCGAGTGGTTGTACTCCTGAACGATGAAGACGAATCCGTCCTGCGCTGCGACATCTTTTGACCAAGCAGCAACACCTGACGCATCCCCGTCTTTTTCACCAAGCAACGGTAATTTGTAGTCCGCGATATCAAGAATCGTATAGTTTGCATCATTCCGTTGTTCAGCCAGTTGTTTGACCCAGTTCCCGACTTATGGGCTGAGACGTCCTTCACGTGTGGATCCTAAGATGATCCCAATGTTTAATTTCTCCATTTTCATTTCCTCCTCTAGTTTAGATGCTGTCAGCTTACTTTCCTATTAAAGATATTCTTTTTCGATTTTGCGTGTGCTTCGGACCGTATCGATCGGACGAACCATTTGTTCGATCTGTGCTCGTTGCGGCTCGAGGAATGGTGGTAATGACAATTTCTCCCCGACCGTTTCGTATGGCTCATCACCCATGAAACCAGGACCATCCGTTGCCCACTCGAACAAGACACCGCGCGCGACACGAGCATAAAGGGACTCGAAGAAGAAGCGATCGACAAAACCGGACGTGTTGAAGCGTAGCTGTTGCATCCGCTCGATCCATTCCTGTAAGGCAGCCGTATCTTCGACGCGGAAGGCGACGTGGTGGACCGTTCCGAATCCTTGACGTCCGCTTGGTAGGACAACGTTGTGCTCGACGATGACTTGGGCACCATTTCCGCCTTCACCCATCTCGAACAAGTGCAGGGAACCCGCTTGATCGACTTCGCGCATCAACATTGCTTGTTCGAGCACGGCTTTTAAATTGTCGAATTCCGCGATCCGGATGTGGATCGGACCGAGTCCCGTGATCGCGAACTCGAGGGGTACCGGACCGTTTTGCCACGGTGTACCGGAAGCGACACCTTGATTATGCTCATCAGAAATCAACATGTATTGTTGCTCATCGAAATCGACGAACGAGAGCGTCTGCTTGCCGAATTGTTCTTTGATGCCACGATGTTTGACGTCGTATTTGTCAAAGCGTTTAATCCAGTACTCGAGTGCGGCATCCGTCGGGACACGAAACGCCGTCTTGAAGATTTCATTCGTTCCGTGTGATCCCTTTTGGATACCAGGGAAATCAAAGAACGTCATATCCGTTCCGGCAGATCCTTTATCATCAGCAAAGAATAAGTGATATGTCTGGATGTCATCCTGATTGACGGTCTTCTTGACCAATCGCATTCCTAGGACGTTCGTAAAGAAGTCATAGTTTTTCTCGGCACTGCTCGTAATCGCCGTCACGTGGTGGATTCCTTTTAATTCATTCATGAAAAATCGCTCCTTTAATGATTATTATCTCGAATTCGAGATATCAGTCAAAAAAATTTTTATTGTTTTTTTGCTTGATAGCCGATCGTTTTGGCTGTCTCGATGAATGCTTCGAGATCTGACGGGGCTATTCCTTGAAATACTTGATTGATCGCTTGCTCGTGCTCCGGAAAAATCGTTTCCATCAATTGTTGCCCTTCAGGTGTCAGTTCCGCAAATGTCACACGCCGATCCTCTGGACATGCTTTGCGGACAACGTAATTCTTTTTTTCAAGCTTATCGATGACGTATGTGATGCTACTGCTCGTGATCAAGACTTTTTTCCCGATCAATTGAATCGGTTGCCTGCCCCTGTGAAACAGCAACTCAAGGACTGAAAAATCCGTCGGGTTCAATCCCCACTGCGCAACGTCCTTCTTGATGACTTCATGTAACGCATCGACTGCGCGTACCATGACTGTCAATGCTTTCAAGTTCGGATTCGGTCGTGTCATTTCGTTCACCTCTTTTGTATCTTTAATTCATATATCTTTAATTCGAGATAAATATAACACCTCTATTTTTATTCGTCAACTGTTTTGATTTTTTAAAATTTCTAGTATGACTCTTCGAAAGTTCTAGGTGTCCATTTCATTTGGTATGCAGCTCGTATCCTTCACCTAACATATACTGATCCGTCTCAGATTGAATATACGCCGTATCGTCAGGTAATCCGATTGCACTTTCCATTTGAGGAAGGTAGTCCTGAAAACGAGCTGCCCTTCTTTCTTGATTTAAATGCGGACAGATACAGCCACTGAGCCAGCTTTGTCCTGTATCAAGACAGTAATCGTTACCATTTTCTGTCGTACGGATCCCGTATTCCATCGCATAGATTGCCCCAGCACTAACACCGACGAACCACGTTCCACGCTCGACTGCTTGCTTGAGAAGCACACCCACTCCAGTGTCTTCAAGTGTCTTAGCGAGTAACGGATAATTACCACCTCCGACATAAAGGATGTCCGCACGTTCTATTAGTCGTCGTTGCGTCGCCTTGGATTGTTCGTCGTCAAACAGCGTGACGATCGAGACGGTCGCTCCAAGTGCTTCATATGTATTCCGAAATTGTTGTTGGTACAATCGCTCGTCCCGACTTGCCGTCGGTAGAAAAACGATATGCGGTACGTGTGACGTTAGTTGAAAGACATGACGATTGATGACTTGATGAGACGGCGCAATCAGTTGTCCGCCACCGATTAACATGAGGTTCATCTTACTTCTCCTTTGCAGCGTCTTTTTAGAAAAAGGTGTACAGTCCATGTTCATAATAATCAAATTCTGATCTGGGCAGTTGCTCAAAGCGATAGCCTTCATAAAAGGCATTAAAGGCTTTTCTATCATTGACGATCGGACTGATGGCGAGTGCGATATCATACCGGCGATCGCCTGGTCTCATCGCTCCGACATCGATGAATGACATCGTACCGTTTGTTGCGACCAACAGGTTGTCAGTCGTACAGTCATCATGTATCTAGCACACATCGATCGGTTGTGGACGAGTCTCTTTTAGACGATCGAGTAAATCCATCGTTCCGGACGTCCAATCAGACGCGACATAACGTTCTGCCGTCATGAGCCATTCTATTAACCAATCGCTTGAAGTTCCCACTGTCGTTTGTTGATGAAATTGAAACAGGTACTCTCCGAAATCTTTCCAAAGTCGGATTTGTTGTGTGTTTGTCGCCTGTTTTAATGCTCTCGTTAACGTGATCCCTTCTCGCCATTCCATCAAGTCTTCATCGAGCCATTCCTGGTATCTCGCTTTCGTAGCAGTCTTCAGTAAGTAACTCCCTTTCTTTGCTTCAACCCGGTACACAATCGAAGTTCCCCCTTGTTCACCGAGTTTTTCGACATGCTCGATATCCCCCGTCAGTTGCTCAATCCATAAACGTGTCTCTTTTGTCATACCGTATATCCCGTAAATGGAACCGGCGTCGACAGTCGAATCCAGGTCGACGGTTTACCGTAAACCGATGCGTCATCGAGAAAACGTTCCAGTGTCGCAACGGACGCCGTTTGCAGCTTGACCATGAAGTTATAGCTACCGGTCAGGCGGTGGCACTCGACGACTTCCGGATGTCCCTTACAAAATTCAATCAAGCCTTCGCAACGTGTCTCTTCGAACATGACAATCGCGAGTAACCCTTGCGCGAGTGCTTCCGGATTTATAACAGCGCGGAATCCTTCGATGATTCCCGCGTCTTCCATTTTTCGGACTCGTTCGATGACGGCAGGTGCCGATAACCCGATCTGTCGTCCGAGTTCCGACCACGGAATCCGGGCATCGTCTTGCAGAATCCGGACAATCTGTTAATCAATTTGGTCCATTTTTCATCTCCCTTTCGAATTAAAACCACTTTCTTCAAATTAACACGGAATCAAAGGAAAATATAGCCTTTCGCTATGTTCTCCTACTGTGCTCATCAAAATGCTTTTCTTATACTAATTACAGGAGGTGATACATATGGAATCAACTTGTGTCCGGTGTCAAGAAACGATTGAAACGACGGTCTATCAGTGCTCGCACGCTTGTACGTTTTGCGAACCATGTACGAAAACGCTCGATCATATTTGCCAAAACTGCGGGGAGATGCTCGAACCCGTCACGCCAGTCGCGACATAAAAAGACGTATGCCTTCGCACACGTCTTTTGTCTATTTAGATCGTCTCTTGTGATTGCCACTCGGCTAAGCGTCCTTTTGCTTGTTCTTGATGCGGCTTGATCGCCGACTCCCCAAGTGCATTCGCTAGACCTCGTGTTGGAAGATTGACATACATCGACTCATAATTGCTGACTTCGAACGTTTCATGAAAGATCCCGACCGCTTCTGATGTCCGTGCCTTCTGATTGAATCGTTTCCACGCCGTCAAATGACGGGAACCGTGTGCATATGCCATCAATTCTTCCGTCGAACGCCAATATTGAATCAACGTCACGGAACGCCAACCGACAAGTGACTCATGCGAAATCAGACCGACATCGTTTGCATAACTCTCTTGTAGCATCGGTCCCATCGCCTGGACCGTCGGCAACCATTGCCGGACGGAACGCAGACGATTGATCCGTAAACCGATGATGAACACGACGACGTCTTTGTTCGGAGTCGCAATGATCCGTTTCATGTCAATTTCCTCCTTCAAGGATCTCAAGGGAAGCGTCACACCAATCGAGTAACGCACGTGTCTTCCGAATGCCATAATCAAGCGTCAATAACCAATAGACGGCATCATTCGAGTCCGGATAAGAACGAATCATCGCATCGATCGCTTGATACGTCTCAAGCCGTTCTTCGAGCAATCGCGCGTGCTCCTGAATTTTCTGCAAGGTGACCTCTTTTGAAGCATGTCGAGCGAAGTACAGCTTCAACAACAGGTCGTTTCGTTGCACTGGCAAATCAACGGATGGTTCAGCGACCCACCTCTCGAGCTCTGCATGCCCGTTTTCCGTCAGGGCGAATTGTTTCCGTTCCCCATCCGTGATCTCTTCAACGATCAAACCTTCCGCTTCTAACCGTTTCAGCGTCGGATAGACTTGTCCGAAGCTGATTTTCCAAAAGTGATTCAAGCTCGTATCGATCGTGTGTTTCATCTCATAACCAGACGTACATCCGCTTGCAAGAAGTCCGAGAATCGCATAACGGGTCATATTTGCTTTTGGCATCGGTCCCTCCTATATCTAAAAGATAGTATCTTTTAGATATAGTTCCCGTTCATTCAAAGGCCAAACAGGAAATTTACTGGATGAAGCAGGAATTCTCATTTTAAATCCGAATTCTTGTTCACATACTTAATTAAAAGGAGTTCTCACATGACATACGCTAAAACTTCTCTCTTCTTTAGCTTGCTCGGTCTGCTCATCGCCTCTATGATTTTCCCGCCGCTCAACTGGTCGTTCGGACCAAACTCGATGCTTACGATACCGATTGGACTTGTCATTTATCTGTTTGGAATCGGACTCGGGATCGTCGCGATCAAACGACGCGAACCGGGAATTCTCAAATACGTCAGTCTCGCCTGTGCCGTTCCACTTGGTGTGTTACTACTGCTCTTTCTCGGTTTTATCTTCAGCGGGCAGATTTAATCATTTTACAAGAGTTGTTCATGAGACGTTTTCCCGCCTGCATCGAATGTCAGCTGATGGATTGCTGGACTCCCCATCGCGCCCAGCCACTCATTTGCCGGTCGTCCAGTGTAGTGTTCGAGCACTAACGCCAACACGAGACCATGCGTCGCGACGACCACTCGGTGGTGCGGGTGGGTTTTACGTAGCTGATCGATGGCTACTAGAGCACGATTGCGTGCTATTTGATTCGACTCACCACCACTTTGCGCGTAATCATCATTTTGGAATGATCGCTTCAACAGTTCTTCTAGCCGTTTAGGTGATAAACGTTCGTCTGTTTCCTGAAAACACCGTTCCTGAAACGCTGCCTCGTAGATCGGCAAACCTCGTTGCTCAGCAAGTGGGCGAACGGAGTACATCGCTCGTTGCATCGGACTCGAGTAGATGGCGTCAATCGGTATCGCTTTAAAGAACGCTACGAGTTCCTGTGCTTGTTCTTGACCTGCATCCGTTAATCCTCGCCCTCGATCACTGCCTGTTTTAATCGATTCGCAATGGCGAATGAAATAGATCGTCCTCATCGCAACTGGACCCACTTTCCTTCAGAAATCACGTCTACGTTCGAACCGATGACACGGATCGCTGTCGCGTCATCGATTGCGTACGCCGGATTCGTCAATGTCTCAGCCCAATATTTGGCAGCTTGTAAGTGATTGTCTGGTAACTGCGGATGATCGAGATGCGGGAAGATTGAAAAGTCAACGAGACTTAATGTTGCGTCCGATTGCTCCGGCGTCTTTTTCCATCCAACGAAATCTGTTCCGATTCGCGGCGTAAGCACCATGCTACCGGCGCTCATCCCGACATAAACACCGGTCAGTTGCGGTAATAGTCGATCGAAGCCCGATTCGACGAACCAGTGATGTAGAAAGAGTGGATCACCACCATTGACGAGGATGACATCTGCTTGTTCGACCGCGAGTTGCCAAATTGCTGGATCAATTATCGAGACCGCTGATAATTCCAACAGACCGACTGACTTCCATCCTAAATCGACCATCGGTGCCTCATCTTTTCCTTGAATGAAGTTGACAGCGAGGTCCGTTCCTCTGCCTAATGCATAGGAAGCTGTCGTAATCGCGATGGCATGGCATTCTTCAATCGGTTTTCTGAGCATCTCGAGTAACGCTTTGTGAATCGATGGATTCTGTATCCCACCGGACGTTAATAAATAGTCCATCATTGTACCTCCTGTCCTTTGCTTCAGTTTACAATATTTGTGCGTTTCTGGTATCCTTACTTTTATTAACAAATCATTTTATCAAGAACTTTTCTCCAATTTCTATCGTATAAATACATACAGGATCATATTTTGATCAATTTTAGCGAACGGGAGGCACATATGTATTCGATTCCTAGCTACTTCATACTCTACTTAAAAATCATGGTGACGGATAAGATTCCGGTCTTTTGGTCGTTGATTTTCCCGTTGATTCTCGCCTTTGTCTTCGGGTCACGCCTCGACTTCACCGAGAACAGTTTCCTCTCATTCCTCGCGCTTTTTTGGGGCTATATCTTACTTTCGATTTACGTGAATGGCATCGGACTTCAACTTGCTCGGATGCGGGAGCATGGTTTGATGAAGACGTATATCATGATTTCCGGTAGTAAGATTGGTTGTATTCTCGCACTCGTACTCGTTCAGCTCGTGTTTGCAGCCGTTAGTTTGACGGTCTTTACGACGATCCTGATGCTTGTATTCGGCTTCTTCTCACCTTTGACGTTGTTACTCGCTTATCTCGTCTTGTTGCTCAGCATCCCGCTTGCTTTTGCAAGTATCGCCTTGACGATGCTTCCGGCAAAGATTTCGAGCATGTCGACATTAATCAACATCGTCATGTATCCCCTGTTCTTGTTCGCGAATAGCCAACCGGATCGCTGGTACAGTTACTTGAATCCTTTTTATGTCATGAAAACACTTGGTCTTGCCGTATCCGAGCACGTTACGGGAGCATCGTTACTTATCTTGACCGTCGTACTCGTCGTTTATCTGTTACTTGGTCTATTCTCTGTCAAACGCTTTAATCTCATGTCATTACTGACCCGATAGGAGGATTCAGATGCACGTTCAAAACGTACGCTTCAACTATCCGAAATCACCTGATCTGTTACACGATGTCTCCTTTTCGCTTGTTCCCGGGAAACTGAACGTCTTGATCGGGATGAACGGTGCCGGGAAAACGACACTGTTTGATTGCATGACCGGTGCTTTACCGATCACGTCCGGTGAGCTTGATTTACCCGATATCTCGGACATTCTCTATTTGACGCAATTCATCTATTACTCGGATGAATTAAAGGGCAAGGATGTCGCCGTCTTCGTCGGTCGGCTCGCTCGTTTGAAAGCATATCGCAAACAAGAAACCTATACGCGTCATCTAAAACAGCCACGAGAGCTCGATTTATTCGCTCATCTGTGGGAAATGAAAATCGGTAAGATGTCCGCTGGCGAAAAGAAATGGTTGTTCGTGACCCTGTTGACGACAGTACCACGTTCGCTCTACATCTTTGATGAGCCGACGAGCGGGGTCGACCCGGCAACACGGCTTCATATCATGCGACGCTTCGAGCAGATGACAGCAAACGGTCAAACGTGCCTCTTCTCGACGCATCAATTACACGATCTATTGCATACCGATGCCCATGTCATCTTCCTTCATCAAGGTCGTATTTTGTACGAAGGTGACTTCAAGGATTGGTTGAACCGATTCGAGACGACGGATCCGGACGTCGCGTTCGTCCAAATGCTTGAACTGGCAGGGTAACGTTAACCACCTCTCTTTTGGAGGTGGTTTTTTGTAATATTTGAAATATAGGTTTTCGAAAAACATGCACAGGATATACACATTATAAGAAAGGAGGTCGTCCGATGAACTTCATTTCCGGTCAAGCATTTATCACGATGATGGATTCACTTTTCAACGAAGAGGAATGGAATCGACACGTCTTATACATTACTGCGAATTCAGCAGCGATCCACTTACAAAAACGATCTACCACCATTCTCTCGCATCCTATGGAATATCAGATTTCGTTTCTCGTGCATTTACCAACGCTAGAAAAACGACTGATCGTCAAAACGAATCAACAGGAGAGGCGTCAATTTTTCTTTGATTCAATGGCTTCCATCGATTGTATGTGCACTAGTTTAATGCCGTGGACGAATCCAGGGCGATTCAATACGGAGGAACACGTTCATGTCCACCAACACTCTTGAACAACGCATGAATGCCGTCCTCGATTGTTTGGCGGCCGCAAAGGACTACCAACGCATCGCCGGACGGCATGATGTGTCGTATCAACAATTGTATAACTGGGTCCGGCGCTATGAGAGCGGCGGTATTCCTGCTTTAACGGATCGCCGTGGTCGGAAGTTCCGAAGCGAACGATTTACTTCGACTCAGCATACGCCTTGAACCGATCAAGGATCGCCTGCCAGCCCGCTTGTTGCATTTCAGGCGGGTTGCTTGTTTCGGCATCAAACGATTCGACAACTTCGGTCTGTTGCCCGTTCCGAGTGAAGTCGATCGTCACCTGGCGACCATCTTCGAGGACATACGCAATGCGTTCGTAAGGAACGATTGTCTCGTATGTACCCGTGAAATCAAACCCCATGCTACCGTCTTTTGCTTCCATTCGATTCGTGAATTGACCACCGACCGTCAAATCATTCGTTGACGCCGTCGTATGCCAATCGTCAGACGCTGCGTTCCAGCGTTTGATGTCTTCCGGTGCGTTCCAGATCTCCCACACGCTCTCGACTGGACAGTCAATCACAGCTTGAATCGTTAGTTTCGTCATCTTTTTTCCTCCTTACTAATTGAAGTTCCCTCCCTATTTCGAGGACGATTAAATGAATTCCTTGTTATTATCGATTAATTCAGGTGTTATTTTGAACGCTTTGTTTTCCATACCATGAACAATAGAATCGCCGGAATGAGACAGATGATTGCATCGGTAACGGTCGGCAGTCGTAACGCCGGACTGGTTAAAAACCGAACGCCTTCCACTGTCCAAATCGTTAACATACAGGCGGTCAACGCTGCAAGCCGCCAGCGTCGCGGAATCCGAATCCAGTAAGCGAGGAGTCGCTCCGATAACTTCATCTTCCTTCCACCTTTCGGACCGCTTTCAGAAAGCTTTGTTCCGTTTTATAGGAGGTGTCGCGCCATATGAAACGTTTTGTATGCTTGAACGTATTTTTTTCAAACTGATTTCCAGAACTCGTCTTGAAGTAATGAGCGACACTTAACGGACCATCGAATGTGTTCCCGATGATCGTGTTGTCATGGACATCATGCTGGACGAGCAATTGACCACCCTCGAGTCCCTTTGTATCATTCCCGATCAGCTGATTTTGCTCGATCCGGACACGTTTTGTACCGCCTCGCTTCGTGTCATACCCACCAATCGCAATTCCGGTGAAGACATTTTGCCGTACATCATTCTGGCGGAGGATGACATCTTCTGCGTACCGTCCGGCATGTTCACTCGTCACTTCAATCCCGATATCACTCGCTTCGACGAGATTTTTCTCAATCGTCAAATTCTTCCCACCATCGACATAGATACCGGCTGCGCTGTATTCCTTCCCGTAAGCAGGATTCCCGTAGCTCGACGTATGGTAGACACGATTTTCCGATACGATGCCCTTACGGACATAGTCGTCTTTTTTCGACTGAGCAATCCCTTCGTGTCCGATCAAATCAATACCGATATTGTTGTTATCCCGTAAGACGTTCTTTATCACACGGAAATGTTTGACATTTCCGTTTAAGACGAGGGCTTCGCTGAAACCGAGACGATTCTGCTCGACTCGGTTGCCGGTGATCGTCAGGTGACGAATCGCTCCCGTTCCGTAGACGGCGATGCCGTGTGCATTCCCATCTTTCGCGAGCGTCTTGATGTGGCGAACCGTATTATCCTTTAACGTGATGTGTGACCCTGATCCCGTGACCAAAATGCCGATTGGTGTTGCGTCCGTTCGTTTCGACTGAACGGCTTCGATCGTCAGTCCTTGAATTGTCACATATTTTTGATCCTTAATCTGGATGATCGGTAAGGTTGCGTCCCGATCTTTAATGTTTTCCCCATTTAAGACGACTCGTTCTTGTTTATAATTCCGAAAGACGATTGGATGTTGTTTCGTTCCACTTTGTCTAACGTTCAGCTTCTCGTGATACGTTCCTTTTCGCAAGTAGACCGTCGTACCCGCAGTCGCTTTTAATGTCGCTTGCCGGATTGTTTTAAACGGGTGCTTCAACGTGCCGGTATTTTTATCACTGCCGTTCGGTGCGACGTATAACGATTTTGCCGTCGATTCTGCCTCTTCCCCCGTCGAGGCACAACCGACGAGCAGGACGGTTGCTAATAACCATTTGCCTTTCATGATTTCCTCCTTTATTTAGCAAGAACATTATTGGTATAATCTAGGTATTATTTCTATTTTTTGAATATTTCAATTTCATCCCGATTCACTATGACTATGGAAAAGAGGAATACGTCATGAAATATGCGCTCTTATTCACCCTTCCCTTCTTGCTTGCTGGTTGCACAACAGAAGCAACCGTCCTTCCAAAAGAAACCGTCAAGATCAAGAAGTCTTCCTTTTCGATCACACCCTCTACCGCGAAGGACGAGTCGCAGCAACAGCGGACATTTTTCTTAACTGGTACACTCGATCGCCCGCTCCAGCTCAAAGCGGTCCAATTTGACGATACAGAATTACCAGAGGTGCTGATCGACAAATCGATTCCTGCCGGTACATATGATCGCACACCGTTCCAGTTGACGTATGATTTGAAGCTGCTCAACGATTCGCATGCCTTCACCTATTCGCTTGATGCGAAGAATAGTATTCCTGAGACGAAAACGATCTATACCTTACCTCAAAACGTCCAGACTGACAGCGGTCAGTTCAATGATCAGAAACAGACGAATGTTTCGTTCTATCCCTTACTACTGAAACGCTATACGACCGGCGAGACGATCATCGGTCGCTCGATCGACACGTTATCTTCTCCTCACCTAAAGGTCAGAAAACAAGAAGGCGCAATTTTGATTTATTTGGCGAAATCACGATAAGGAGAACGGCGGACCGAGAAAAAGTCCGCCGTTTTTTTAGTCCGCTATGACATGCGACATATCAGCTTCTAATCGAATCACGGCTTCCCCATCCCTGTATTCGACGATCGTCAAACTCGTTCCATGAATGAACGGCGGATCCCATAATGTCGCGAACGGCTTACGTTGAAGATATGTCAGCAAGATGTTAAGGAAGATGCCGTGGGTGACGATTAAGATGTTTTCGTCTTCTTCATGGTCTGCCAGTCGTTCCAAAAACGATAGGATGCGCTCGTTGACCGCGTCAAAGGATTCTCCACTCTCCGGTATGTAGGTATGCGGCGTTTGCCAAAATGCAGCATGAGCAAGCGGATGCGCGACTTCAATTTCCGCCGCCGTCCGTCCTTCCCAGGTTCCCATGTGCATTTCACGCAATCGATCGTCGATGGTGACCGGAATCGCTGGATCGAGATCCATCATTCGAACTGTTTCTCGGACGCGGCCAATCGGACTGATATAGAGATGATCCAGCTGAACTTCACGTAAGCGGTGACCGAGGTCCCGCGCATTCTGTCTGCCTTTCGCTGTTAAGGGAGAATCTTCCCAGCCTTGCATTCGTTTTTCTAAGTTCCATTCCGTCTCGCCATGACGCGTCATGTAAAGTGTTGGCATCTGTTCCATCCTTTCGATTTCTAGTTTCTTTCAAAAGTGTATCAAACTCTGGCTGTTTTTTCCTGCAACTAGAGAAAACGAATCCAGAAGAGAAATTCACCAATCCGTTCGGTATGATGAAGATAGACATAAAGGAGGAATTCGATGAATCGCCAAGAGATGATTGACCTTGCCAAACAAATCCGCTCAGATGAGGAACGTCCTCAAGTCACACCCCCTCAACCACCGCAAGCTATAACGAGTACGTTACAGGTGCCGACATCGATCGGCGATGTCCGAGTATTGCTGCACTCGCCGATCGATGCAACAGAACCATTACCTGGATTCATCAGTTTCCATGGTGGCGGTTTCATCACCGGAACGCCAGAGATGGATGAACCATGGAATCTGTTTCTCGCTGAGACCGCCAACTGTCATGTTCTCAATGTCGCGTATCCATTAGCGCCGGAACATCCATTTCCTGTTCCGGTCCACGTCGCCTATGAGGTCGTTCAGTGGATTTTCCAACATGCTGATACACTACGCCTCGATGCTTCCCGCATCGCAATCGGAGGGCATAGTGCCGGTGGCAATCTCGCGACTGCCGTATCGTTATGGAACGTTGAGCAGACAGATCCTGTGCCGCTCATCGCTCAAATTCTAGACTACCCTCCGCTTGACCTCGCGACGGATCCCGCGGATAAACCATTCTTCGAGGAAGCGATTCCAACTGAACAGGCACGGCAGTTCAATGCGATGTACATCGCTCGTGCGGAAGACGCGTATCATCACCTCGCTTCGCCACTCTATGCGGCTCAACTCGATGCGTTACCACAAACGCTCGTCCTGACGGCGGAGCTCGACTCGCTGGCGCAGGAAGCTCAGCAGTATGCGAAACGACTTCAAGCAGCAGGTGTTCACGTCGAACACCAGGAATTTGCCGGACAACCCCATGCCTTTACGCATCACGGTGACGCAAACGTAGCGCTTCAGGCTTGGCAACGGATTGCTGATTTTCTTAGACATGTCTTTCAGTCTGCTAAACGTTCGTAACGTTGTATCACAAATTCATGAAAAGCAACAGTCCCTCACTCCATCGAGTAAGGGACTGTTCGTTTTATCGTCATTCTTTTTTGTCATCTTCTTTCCACCACAGCGCATCTTCCGGATTTTTTGCGACTTCATGTACTTCCTGTTCCGAAGCAACCGTCGGATGTGATCCTTTGAGCGCCTTACCTGCTGTGTTCTCAAAGAAAAAGAAGAAAGTGATGAAGCCAATGACGCTGACGGCTGTCAGGTAATAGGCTGGAGCGAGTGGATCTTCTGTCGTGTGCACAAGCCAGGTCGAGACGAGTGGGGTCGTCCCACCAAAGATCGACACTGCGATATTAAAGGTAACGGAAAGCGTCCGGTATCGCACATCTGAATAAAAAATACTTGGCAACAGACTTGGCATTGTTCCCTCGAAAATTGACAAAAAGAAACCAATAATGAAGATCCCGATGCCGACGAATAACAACCAGTCTTGCCCGATCAGGAAGAATGAAAGGATTGATGTTAAGGCTAACCCCGTCAATCCAAGCAGTACCAATCGTCGATTGCCGCGTCGATCGCTCAAGCGACCGAACGAGAAAGCGAGCGGAATCATAATGATCATGACACCGGTGATTAACATCGTACTCGTTGCACTCGGTAGACCGATGATTTCATCCAGATAAGACGGCATATAGGATAACAACATATAGTTCGTGATGTTATAGAAAGCAACGGCGATAAAGCAGACGATGATGTCTTTCCGGTGTTCTTGGATGATCGTCCGAAACGTCGCTTGTTCCTGTTCACTCTCATCGATCTCATTCTCGAAAATCGGTGACTCATCCAGATGTCGCCGAAGATAAAGACCAAATAATCCGAGTGGTGCGCCTAAGATGAAGGGAATCCGCCATCCCCAAGATGACATTTGATCGTCTGATAGAGAGACGAACAAGATCGTCGCTAACACGGAAGCAAGGATATACCCAGCTAATGTTCCGATTTCAAGACCACTACCGTACGCGCTTCGGTGTTTATCGGGTGAAGATTCGGCGATATAGACCATCGCCCCAGCATATTCACCACCAGTCGAAAAGCCTTGCAAGATCCTTGCCAACAGTAAAAGAATCGGTGCCCAGACACCGATTTGATCATACGTCGGCAGCAATCCAATCAATAAGGTCGAAAATGCCATCATGACGATCGTCGTCGTCAAGACGACTTTTCGTCCTAAACGGTCACCCATTCGTCCAAAGATCAATCCGCCGAGTGGTCGCATCAAAAAGGCGATCGCAAACGTCGCAAACGTAAAGACCAGCTTCAGTTCATCATTTTCTACACCACTAAAGAAATTTTGACTGATAATGACGGCGAGGTAGGAGTACAACCCAAAATCAAACCACTCCATCGCATTGCCGATTCCGGTCGCATAGACACTCTTTTTCGTTTGCGCCGGATCAACGACATTGACATGTTCCCTTCTGAATCGCATGAAATTCTCACTTCCTTTACTATGAATGCGTTACGGTTAACAGCTCACCTCACCTTTTTAATCATCGATTGCTTTCATTATTTTCAACATATGATTGCATGGATAAGATTCCCCCTAAGCAGGACCGATAAACGCACCATAACCTCAACCACATACAATTTCTCACCGGGTCACGGGAAATAAAAAAAAAGACCCACCGAGGCGGATCTAAAAGTCATCGGATAGTTCCGAAATCGGACTGTCTGGAGATGCCGTTATGAGCCGAAGTAGGACTTGTTCTGGTCGATCACTGACAATCCACATCACGTCTGTTCCGTTTTGGTAGGCAAGATTGAGCTGTTTCCCTTGCTTTTGAACGTGTACCTTCAATCCGTTGATGGTACGTACCCGTTTTCCAAATCGTTCCGGAATCTGCTCACTTTTCAGTCGTGTCTCAATTACCGTATAATGACGATTCGTGACAAGTTTCGTCGTCATTTTTTGCTTGTTTCCTTCCCACGCTAGACTCCCCTCGATCGCCTCACCTTTCGTGGATTGGTCCCGAATGAGATCCATCGAACTGCTTAACATCCAGTTCGACTTTTTTTCGTAGATCATCAGCGAATCGTATTGCCCTTCAACCACACTTGCCAGCAGTAGATTATAGTCACCGAATCGTGCGTCCACTCGGAAATCGTCTTTCTTTAACGTATAGGTGGTTTTGTCGCTCAAGTCATACTTAAACTGGTGCTCGGCCGTCTCTACAGCAGTCGGATAGGACCCGCTGTCAAACAGACTCGTACCATCAACGTGAATCTTTTCCTTCACTTCGATATTCTTTTCCGGCGCGCAACCGCTGATACAGAGGAGTCCCATTAGTATGAGCGGTATTGTTTTTTTATAACTGATTCGTTTCATCGCATAAGCTCCTTCTTATTTCATGTACATATATGTAGACCTGGATCGTCTTGCCATCCTTTTTCGATCACCCGTCGCTGAAAAATCGAATGACGCGCGGTGCCGGTTTGAAAAGATGGTGTCGGGCGAATAACTCGATCCGTAAAGTCATCTGCTCCATATGGAAGGTATAGTTCAAAGTCTGATCGTCTCGTCACGCCGATTGCTGTGACGGTCTCAGGAAACTGTGAAATCGCATCCGTCGCAGACTGATAAGGTGGTAATCCATTGACGAGATGCATTCGCGTTTGATTTTTAACAGACCACGGCAAATCCAATAATTTTCGTAACTGTTCTTCATGACGTTTTTCCGTGGCTTCCGAAAGATCAGTAGGATCGAAATAGACGATATCGATGTCCGATGTCGCCTGTCGTTCGACGTTCCAAATCTTTGAGCGTAAGACACCGGCACAGATCCACCAATCCGGTAAATCGAGTCGTTCTACGATCTCTAGCATTTGTTGTAATTCATCGTCTTCTCGTAATCGTCGTTCGATATCCACTAGATTCATGCATTTCTCCTCCGAATCCACTTCCTAAATGATGATTCTTTCTTCAGTTTACCTCAATTCATCGATTAGGAAATCATTTCCTGCTTTTTATTGAGAACGATTAAACAAACAGCTCGTTCTCAACGCATCTATCCATACGTTCGAACGAGCTGTTCTTAAATGCGGATCAACACGATACCTCCAAGCATGACAAGCAGACTGACGATCTGCACACCCGTGACCGGTTGTTTTTTTGCACCGAACCAACCGAAGCGGTCAATTAATAAGCTTCCGGTCAGTAACCCGATCGTGACGATGACGACGGCGAGTCCCGTACCAACGAGCGGAACGATGAACGCATTGCCGGCAACGAACAATGCACCAATCAATCCCCCAATCCAAATCCACGCGGGAAGTGGTTGGGTGCGATCCATTTGCCACTTTGTTCGTAGGATCAGATTTAGCAGCAGTAAGGTAACCGTTCCGATGACGAATGAGATTAATGCCCCTTTCACAGCTGACCCGAGAACACTTCCGAGATGGCCATTGATGGCCGTTTGAGCTGCGCTCATCATTCCCGTAACAATTCCGAGAATACGCCAAACGAGTAACGAGTTCTCTCGTGACTCCACATGTTGCTTCCGTCGTCGTGCCAAATAGTCACCGAGCGCGACCGTCCCAACGACGCCGAACAAAACAAGAATTGCTCCGATGATCCGTGTCAGCGAGAGTGTAGTAACGTTCGCTTCAAACAATCCGAAATGATCGATCAACAGTCCCATGATGACTTGACCGAAAATCGGCATGATGACCGTTTGGACGCCTCCGAGTCGCGGAAACAGCAAGATGTTCCCAGTCAAATAGATGACCCCAAGCAGTCCACCACCCCAAATCCAGAACGGTTCATCGGCAGTAGTCGTGAGACCTGTGAGATTGCCATCGACGAGCAGCACGAGAAGTAGTAAAAATAGTGAGCCGATCGAAAAGGAAATCAGCGAAGCGAGGAACGGTGAACCGACGACGCCTCGCAATCGTGTATTGACACTCGTTTGAACCGGTACGAGTAACCCGATGATGAATCCAATGATGATAGCAAGCATACGAGGACCTCCTTTTTCATGTGCTTCTCCATCATACGGTAGCCTCTCGTGCTGAAGCGACAAGATTGCTTAAAAAGAGCCGGTTCAATGACCGGCTCCACGATTCAAATCTTTTTCCACGTCTTCGGATACGTCCGCAATTCCTTCTTTGTCGGATGCTCGACATCGAGCCGCTTTCCATTACGTTCAAGTAGCATATCGGATACGAGCAAAACAATTGCAAGGACGACGTAGACGGCAAAACTTAGGAAAAACGGTAAATCGAATACGATAATCATCGGGAAGAATAATCCCATTAAGATGACGAAAAAGAAATCCGTTACGTACTGCCATTGAATGATCTTCTTCATCCGTGGTTCTTCTGTCAACGCCATATCACGTTCGACTTCTTGCGAGTGAATCCGCGCAATCCAGACTAGTGCTACAAATAATAAAAGTAGTGACCAGTACATGTCCCGATTGGCGACGACTAACAAGATGCTAAAGCCGTACAGTAACGAGCTGTACAAACGTGGTTTAGCGAGTTGACGTTTTTCTTCTTGAATGAACGCGATACGTTCGGCTTTCGTTTTCATTTAAATCCCCCAACTGATTCAACGTACCTGTTTAATCTGATCGAACGGTTCGTGATCGACCGATGTATTCGACCTTATTCTGAAATACTCGGTACATCCGGTATTCTCCAGTCGGTGCCGATTTCAATTGAACGGCAATCTGGTGACGTCGTGATTTTGATGATTCGGACGCTACGAAATAAGGTTTGACTGACGCGATATTGTCGCGCCCGAACTGCTTAGTCACGTGCCGAACGACTTGCACTTCAACGATTTGCTCATAGGTTGCATCCCGTTCATCTGCGATCATCCACCAACCAACACCGCCAATCACTACAAGTAATAGAATCGCCCCGATCGTTTTTCGCATTTCGATCCCCCCGGTTCACTTGCCCATACTTACTGTTTCAATTCGTGAACGAGGTTTTCCTGCTTCCGTCGGGTGACGAACCAAGCGATGGCTAGGACAAGCACCACCAAACCGGCAATCGTTCCAGCAATCGTCGGGACGTTGAGATAGAATGATCCTGTATCATCAATCCGTGTCACGAAGATTGTCGCACCAAGACCACTGATTAGTCCAAAGATGATGCCGCTCCCAATGAACAAGAGCATTTGAATGAGTGTCAATTGACGCAGCCTGTTTCGAGTCAGCGCAATCGTCCGTAGCAAGGCATACTCGCCTCGTTTTCCACTCACGAAACTGAGTAAGGCGTTCGCAAGTCCGAACCAGACGGATCCACTCATGACGACAAGCGCAATGATGAAGACGAACCAACGTTCCGTCGTTTGTCGCTCCGCATCATGAAGCGCGTCAGATAGTCGATTCATTTGCAATGTCGGATAACTTTGCGTGATCTCTGATAATTTTTTTGTCACTTGCGCCTTCTTTAACTCGGATGGAACGTCGATAAAGACATTCAACATGTGATCGCTTGGTTGCCGTAGCTCCTCATTCCGCCAATCCACGAGGATGTCTGGTGCTATCTTCTTTTCGATTCCAACGATTCGGAATTGACCGAGCGAAACACTTCGTTCTTGTTCCCCGTCCCATCGGCCGAGCGGCAACGTATCGCCTTTTTGGAGACTGTGTTTTTTAGCGAAGGTACGTGAGATGATGATTCCGTCTGTGTCACTCGTCTGTTCTCCTTCTAAGACGTCAAGACGACGATAGTCCGTCACTTCGTACTCGATTGAGACATCTTCCTGAGGCAACTGGTATTCAAAGGAGCTTCGAGACGATAGGAAGGTCGCTTTTGCGCCAGGTAGCTCGGTTTCAATCCGTCGAATCAATTGCAGCGGATCCCCTTGCGATCCTTCATCCAAGCGACTCTGTAAGACGACTTCCGTCGGATATTGGCTGATGATGTAGTTCCGCTCGTTTTGTTGCACCGTCTCAAGGAACGTCGAGCCGATGACGACGATGATCATTAAGACTTGAACGATCAGCATCAACCAGGCATTTTTCCGAAGTTGCGGCAACACGCCCCGGAAGGCGACGAAACTCGTCGGTCCCGCTAACCGTCGAACAATCGGTTCCGCTCGATGCAGCACTCCCTTCAAGAGCAGTGGCGTCGCAAGATACATCGTCAGTAAAAAGGCGATGGTCGCACCAAGCCAGGTCATCGCCCGCGCTCCTTCTGTGCTTGCGATCACTTCTGCGAATAAGATCAAGCTAGCAGTCAACCCACTACTAGCAAGGACGAGACGTTTTCGTCGTGTTGGTCGTGACGCCGTTTTTAGATTTTCTCGTAAGACGTGGAGCGGTAAGACATCCCGTTTTCGGTAAGCCGTACTCGCGAGCAACAGCAGAATTAACAAGGCACTACCGAACGTTACGAGCATCAAGAACGCTCCCTGTTCAATCATGAGGGAGACAATCATCTTACCCTCTGTCGGCCATACGAGTTGACCAAGTAACGGTAAGCAAATACTCCCTAGAATCGTAAGCATCATTCCGGCTAAGACAATCAACCCAGATTGAACGAAGAACAGCTGGAACAGTTGTCGTGTTGTCGCCCCAAGCGTCCGCATGATCGCAAATTGGACAGCATGTTTACGTAAATACAAGTCGAAGTTCGCCATCAAGATGAAGCCGGAGACGACAAGGATTAGCAATGATAAGATTCCAATATAGCCATTCATCGCTTGAGAGAGTGCTTGTCCTTCTGAAAGCTCAACGCGGAGCTTCGGATTCGATTGGACGAGCGTATCGGCATAGCGTACGACATCCTTCCCTTCTTTCATATCGAGCAAAATTGCTTTGGTTTCGCTTATGTGATGTTTTTGCAAATCAGCATATGAAAGCAGGACTTGATCTTGCGCGTTCTTTGATGTTTTGGTGTCCGGTAGAATCTCGCGAATCTGATACGTTTCTTCTCCGACGCGAAGCGTTTGCCCGACACTACGATCAAGCGACGTCGCGAGTCGAGCTGACACGATCGCTTCTCCCTGTTTCAACTCGTTCGTGAAATGATACCGACTTTTCGTCAGGGCATCCGAATGAACTCCTATCGTCTCCACGTCGGCCATTGTTTGACCAGCGACGCGCGCAGTCGTTTGTAAGATCGACTCTGCTCTCAAGACATCGTGATCCTTTTTAAGTTGCTCAAACACGGACTGATCCTTCCGCTCGTCTTCAGGTGTATATTTGACCGTCAGATCGACTTGACCATATCTTTGTTCACGATCCGCTTCGATAGCGGCTTGATTATGTAATAAAAAAATGACCATCGTTAAGACAAGACCAATCGAAATTATGACGCTTCCGATTGAGGTCACTAAAATCATCGGACTTTTACGGTACAGTCGGTGGGAAAGACGGAAGAGATGTTGTCGTTTCATACAGCCCCCACGAACTGCTCGTATGTCTCTAAGATCGGTGCCATGTCTCCGGTCGACAGCTGATCGGCGACGATCTGTCCGTCATGGAAATACAGCACCCGCTTCGCATGAGCGGCTACGGTCGCATCATGGGTCACGAGCAGGATGCTCGTCTGTTGTTCTCGATTAAGTTCTTGTAGCAACTGCATGATTTCAGCAGATGTCTTGAAATCGAGGTTCCCCGTCGGCTCATCCGCTAAGATGATCGGTGGTCGACTGATCAAGGCACGTGCAATCGCGACACGTTGTTGTTGTCCACCCGACAGCTCTTGCGGTCGATGATTGTTCCACTTCGTCAGTCCGACTCGTTTGAGCCAAATCTCTACCTCTTGGTTGATCGTTTTGTCATCCATCCCCTTCAACATCAATGGTAAGGCGATGTTCTCCTGGACCGTCAAGTCATCGAGCAGGTGAAACGATTGAAAGATGAACCCGATGTGTTGCTGACGGTACAACGTCGCTGCGGGTTCAGTAAAAATGTCGTGTTGCCGTTTTTCCTTTAAGGTCAACGTTCCGCCGGTTGGCGCGTCAAGCGCTCCCAGGATATTCAACAGTGTACTTTCCCCGGAGCCACTCGTGCCCATGATGGCGATGAACCCTCCTTCCTCTAATGTAAAGCTGACTTGCTTCAATGCATGAATCGTCTCCGTACCACGTATGTAGGTTTTTGATAACCGTTCGACTTCTAATAAAGCTGACACGCATATCCCTCCTTAGTTATTCCGTCTTTATCATAATCATAATAAGGATGATTTAGAAGTAAATGCAAAAAACTCCTCATCTAAATGACGAGGAGTTACTGGTTATTGTCGAACATATTTTAATGGAATCAAATCTGCAATCCGGACTTTCGTCAACTGATCGTCGATCGTTAAGAGGACAAATGCGTCCGGTGCATAGTCGGAAATCAATTCGCGACACATGCCGCACGGACTGACGACACGAATCGTTCGGTCCGCCTCATCCGAATAGGGATGTCGGACGGCGACGATCGTCTCAAAATCCGTCAATCCATCCGTGATGGCGGAACCAATCGTGATGGCTTCCGCGCACACCGTCACCCGTCCGATATACGCTTCGACATGAACACCCGTTTTCGTCGCGCCATCTTTTGTCCGCAACGCAGCTGCGACGTGATGTTTATCGTCAGCGTAACGGCTTTGAATCGTTTCGGTTGCTAGTTCGACCAGTTGCAGGTCGGCTTCAGTAATCGGATAAGTCTGCATAACGTGCTCCTTAAGTGTCTTTTTTCTTATAGGTCAAACCGATGAATTGTGCTTTTTCATTGAATAGTCGACGGTAGGATAGAAAACCAACGAGGACCGATGCCATCGCCGCCGTCGTCAAGATGAGGAATAGAATCAATAGTTGATAAAGGACCGCTTCCATTGGATCCGCGCCACCGATGATCAACCCACTCATCATCCCTGGCAATTGGACGAGGCCCATCGTTTTTTGCGCTTCAATCGTTGGAATCATACTTGTCCGGATCGCGCCTTTTAAGCTCGTATCAATCGCTGTCTTCGCATCTCCACCAAGCGAAAGAATCAGTTCGATGACCTCGTCGCTTCGTTCGACCTCGTCCTTGAACTTATTAAGAAACAACAAGGACAAAATCATACAGTTCCCAATGACCATCCCGCTGATCGGAATGACTTGCTGGGCTTCAAACGGAATGATTTGTAATCCAAGCAAAATGCCCATCGTCAATGCTTCGACCGCAATCAGTGTGAACAAGATGATCCACTGGATCCCGGGAATCCCGTCTCCTTTACGGATGACGTTCAGTGTCGCTGCACCGATCATCAACAAAATCATCAGTAACATGAAGATTGGACTACCGCTTTCAAAGACGAACGTCAAAATATAACCGATGATCAAGAGTTGGACGATTGATCGAACGGTTGCGATGAGGATGTCCTTCTCTAGACCAAGCCGTAACGTCCGCGCTAAGACGAGGGGGATCAAAATGAAGATCAGCGAAGTCGCCAGTTGGAGGTAACTCATACCGATACCCCCTTCAAGAACGCTTGTGTCTCTGCTTGACCACTTGAAACGAGTTCTTTAAAAGCACCAGACTCGATCAATCGACCGTCTTTTAAAAACCAGACGTCGTCGCTGACCCGCTTGGCTTGCTCTAAGTCATGCGTAATCCAAATGATCGTCGTCTGCAACTCCTGCTGTAAATCAAGAATCAGCTTCTCAATTTCTTGTACCATCCGGTAATCGAGACTTGCCGTGATTTCGTCAAGCAACAGGACGTCCGGTCGATTAACGAGTGTTCGTGCGATTCCGAGTCGGCTCCGTTCGCCACCGGACAAATCTTTGACCGGTCGTTCAAGTTCGACGGATAGTTCGACTTGTTGTAGCAAGCGTTCCGCCTCCTCGCGTGGCAACGATTCCCCGAAGATCGATTTCGGTAAATTGATATTATCGTAGACGGTACCTGGAATCATCGGCGCGCTTTGGAACGCCATTCCGATCCGTTTGCGGACGTCGAGCAGATTCATCTGCTCGAGTGGTTCGCCTCGAAAACAAATTTCGCCGCGATCGGGAGAAATAAGTCCGTTGATGTGTTTCAATGTCGTGGATTTTCCGGCACCACTCGGTCCGACGAGCGTCGTAATGACACCTTCTCGGAACTCACCCGTTATTTCGTGTAAGATGTGTTGATAGCTGACTTCGTGAAACGTAAGAATCGACATACTGTGTGTTCACCTGACTTTCTACAAATTTCGGGTAATACACCTGTAATGTTGTACCCGAAAATCCGTCACCTTAGTACGTCAAGCAACACTTCCTTATGCGTGAATGATCTCTCCGGCAAAATCATACGGTACCGTTCGACCAGCAAAGAGCGATTCTTTTGACGCTTCCGGTAAATTGAGGTGTTTGAACGCTTCTTCACGGTCCATCCAGACGAGTCCGGAAATCTCTTCCGGAACATTCGTTTTTAACTGACCGGAAGTGATTTCTCCCGCGAAGAAGAAAAAGAGACAATGTTCCCCCGCTTGCGGGAAGAATGCTTCCGCCACATGGACGATGTCACCTGGAATGATGGTGAAGCCTGTCTCCTCAAGTACTTCACGCGTGATTGCAGTATGTAGCGTTTCGTCATGTTCGACGGTTCCTCCCGGCAGTGTATAGTAGTCACCGTGTTCGCCACGGTTCTCGACCATCAATATCTGACTGCCTGTAGTATTGAATAACGTCGCATAGACAATGTTTTTACGTATATTCATGTTCGTCCTCCTATCGTTTTGTACATCTGTCGCTCCGGATTAAGACTTTCTCTTTTTAACATCTTCGTCGTCTGATTGATCTAACTCATTTATCCAAGCTTCGATTTGACCTTCTAGAAATGTCAGCAACTCTCTCATTTTCGCATCACTCGGTAAGAATGACACACCCGTTCTGGCATAGATGTCTTGCACCGAATGGGTTTGACTAAGCGCTAAAGCTGCGATGAAGTCTTTCATCGTTTGGTCAGGATCTTTCGTAAAACGATGATACAACTGAAGAGCAGCAATTTGGGCGATCGCATATTCAATGTAATAAAATGGCGTCTCAAAGAGATGAATGACACTCATCCATTCGAGTCCTTTCCAATCGAGCGTTTCCGACCAATCGAGGATGTCCGTATCATACGTCTCCCGGAGACGTGCAAAAGAAGCTTGTCGTTCTTCCGGCAGATGGTCCGGGTGAGCATAGAGCCACGACTGGAAACGATCAACGATGATCGTTTGCGGCAAGAACTCCACTATCGAACGGATCTGTTCGAGTTTCGCTCGAGCAACGTCTCTTCGATCTGGAATCACTTGGTGCCACTCGTTCATCGTCAACAGCTCAAGTGACATGGCGGCGAATTCCCCTACTTCGAGCGGAATCGGTTGAAGTCCATCATACGTCTCTTTCATTGCATCGTGATGGACGGCATGCCCCATCTCGTGCATGAAGATGACGAGATCATCGAATGTCTGCATACGATTCATGAACAAGAATGATTGACGTTCGACGGGTAAATACTCACAAAATCCTCCTCCAGCTTTGTTTGAACGGGCATCGATATCGAGATGAACCGCTTGGCGCATTTCTTGTAATATGTCAGCAAAAGACGGATGAACGCTCTCAAGAATCGCTTGTGCCTTATCTAAAAATGAAGCGTCAGAACCGGTTATGCGATGATCAATCTGCGTATAGGCCGATTGCCGGACGTCCCACGGATGGAGCGCCTGTTTGCCAAGAAACGTTTGTTGCTCGCGCTGAAATTGCTGTTTAACCGGTCGGAAATAAGTTTGAACGATGCTGGCGTAATGATTGACATCCTTGCTTGAATAATCGATACGACCAAGCTCCGAAAAAGCCAATTCTTCGTAACCCGCCTGATGGCTTGCAGAAGCACGCACTTGTCGCAAGTCGACAAGTTGCGAAAATAATCGTTGAATGACGGATTCATTCGTCCGGAACGCTTCTTCAATCGATAAGAATGCTTGTTTCCGTGTCGGCTCATCTGCATCAAATAAGGCGGCATAGAGATCAGAAACCACTTCTCCTGATTGTGTCAGCATCGTTGCCTCAATCCGAAGATACTCTTGGATGAGACGCGCTTCCTCTTCCGTTACACGCGTCGCTCTGAGTGACTGTTTCCAGAGTGCTCGCGTTCGGAGCGGGACATCGTCGCGAGAGATAAGATTCATTTTTACCGAACGTCTTAACGTATCGAGTTTGTCTGATAGCTGCTGACGTCCTTGTTCGTATGTATTACTTGCGTCCGAGTCTGTCACGTCTTGGAGATACATGATTTTTTGTTTAAGCAACGATTCTTCCAATTCAAGAATCGAATGAATTCGACTTTTCACGTCCTGTACGTACAAAATATTGTCTGTCTGTAGTTGAGATTTCCTCAAAATCGTCCACATCTCCTTTCACCATATTCTAGTATACATTTTATTCCAGACTTATAATTGATTTATCGCTAAAAAAGAGCACCCAGTCTTTCGACCGAATGCTCCTATACATGCCTTCAAAAATCACGATGATTTTGTTGCTGATGGACATCATGTTGATTCAATGTATATTCCTGATCGTCGAGCGATCGATGTTTCGATTGACTCCGCGCTGAAATGAACCAAACGACTCCACCAACGGCGAGAAAAATAGCAATAAAGATCATAGACGCCCTCCTTTAGATTCCTTTTTTACTTTATTCTTCCAACACCCTGGTTTTTCCTTTACGATAAGATAGAAGATTCAAATATATAGGAGGCGATAGGATGTTTGGTAAAGAACCGACATGTATGCATTGTGGCAAAACAATCGAAGGAAACGAAAAAGTCTACATTCAAATGCGCTATCCGAAACATCGCGGGATGACGGAAGTCAAAGCATACCTAAAAAGCGAAGGACGTTTCATTTGTGAGCAATGTTTCGCTGAAAAGACAGAGTCAAAGGGGTAAGCACTTATGAACCTGAAAGAGAGTACGATTTTAGTTACAGGAATGACCGGAACGCTTGGCTCTCGTGTCGCGCGACGCTTCCTAGAGGAAGTGCGTGAAGTTCGAGGACTCTATCGTTCTCAGGAACAGGCGAACAAGCATTCACTAAATGGCGTGATTCCAGTCATTGGTGAGCTCGGTAATCCGCCTTCGCTTCTTGCAGCACTTCAAGGCGTTGATCTCTTGATTCACTGTGCTGCCTACCTTGGGGATGACCCCGACTTAGCGGAAGAAGCAAACGTCACAGGTGTGAAACATCTCGCCGATGCTGCAACAAATGCTTGTGTCAAGCGCATCATACATATCTCGACGACTTCCGTTTACGGAGAAGTCGTGAGTGGACATTTTTCGGAAACGTCACCGCTCCCACCGTCAGAGCACGTCTACATTCATACAAAGCAGTTATCGGAACGCCTGTTACAGGAATATACACCCGATTCCGATTTAATCATTCTCCGACCTGGTTCTATTTGTGCCGAGGAGCAGTCCTACTGGGGAGATCGACAAGTCGAGCGGATGAAAGCGGCAGACCTCATTACTTGGGTACACCCGGACGACGTCGTTCCGTGGATCCATACGGATAACCTAGCCGAGATGATTGTTCTTGCTGCAATAAATGCGCAAGATGGGGACATCTTTAATGCGATTGATATCAATCTGCCAGAAACAGATTTCCGCATGAAATTGATTACAGCGAGTGGTAAACCATTTAAAGTACCAGATCGTTCAGCGGAACAAGCGACATTTTCGAATGACCGCATCAAGCAACTCGGGTATGTTTCGTTTCGTACTCCTGAATCAACCGTTGAACATCTAGTCAAATCATTTTAATAACGAAAGAGGCATCGAATCGAATGATTCAGTGCCTCTTTCTTATGATCATCTTGCCAATATCCACTTAATCCAGAGATTCCGATCGTGAACCTGTAGTTCTTTTATCGTCAAAAGAACCTGTTCTGTCTCGAGCGTCCGTTCCACTTCAGGTATACCATGTTTCCCGAGTGAGCGATCCAGATTGAATCGAAGCCAATCTAGCTTCCCTTGGACACTGATGTCAATGATGTATACCCAGTCAACGATAGGCAAAGATTGCTCTGTTTGATAGCCGTCAAGGAAAGCAGAAAATCGATCATGATCAAACGTGTCGTCTTTACGCTTTGACCAATAACAGGCGGTCTCAAATAAATCGACGGCACGATGAATCAACCCTGCAGACTCCCAGTCGATCAAGACCGGATCATTTGTTGTCCAGAGAACATTTTTCGGATCAAGATCACGATGGCTGACGATCCAATCCGCAGGTAGTTGCAGTTTTGCTTCTTGTGCTAATCGCTCCAGTCGTTGTAGCTGTTCCTGCTCTTCGACTAGCAACTGTAGCCAGTCTGATTGCTGTCGCTTTCCTTCTTCTATATATCCGTTCCAATCGATTGGCATATTGGAGGTATCCGGCTGTGAAAAACCAGTCGTCGCCACGGAAAGACCGTGTAACCTTCCTAGTTGAACTCCGATTTGTCGTGCATGTGTCGGTCGAATTTGATCGGCTGATAACGTCTCGCCATCGACCCAATCAAACAAAAGGTAATCAGAACCATTAATCGTCTGTACCACTTGATCGTTGACGCGACGTGCTGGTAATGCTGCTAAGTAAAGAGATGCTTGCATCGCAACGTCTTCTGACATTTTAAAGTTGTTTCGTGCTTCAGAGCGTCGCATGATTTCCGGATTCAATCGTTTTAAGACATAGAATCCTTTCGTTGTCTGTAGTCGCCACGTCTCATGCAGAAGACCACCCGTCAATCGGATAGGTTCGCTGATCGTTTGCCCTATCGAAAAACGTTCACACATCAAATTTATGGCATGTTGCATCGTATTCTCCATTTCTATCACTCCAACTGATCCGCGAAATGCTACACTAGTTCTGCATGATTTCATTGAACACGAAGGAAGGTTTTAGTATGAAACAAATTCATCACATTTGCATTCAGACGACGGATTACGTCGCGTCTAAACAATTTTATGAACAGCTCGGCTTTTCGCTCGTTCAAGAAACACCCGATTTTCATGACCGCGACTTTAACAGCTGGTTACGTCTCGGTGATTTCTACATCGAGTTACAGACACCCAAATCCGGTCAACCGTTCACCGATTACACGAAACAAGCAGCGGGTCCTGTTCATTTCGCCCTCTATGTTGACGACTTGCAAGAGGAAGTAACACGACTGGAACAACTCGGGATGCCTTTTTTACCAAAACACGGTGGCAACATCTATTTCGTCGTCGATGGACATCTGAGTAAATTAAAAGCACCGGAAGGAACGATCATCGAATTGCGTGATACGTTTGCGATCGAGGGTTGAATCGTGATCATGTCGGCTTTCATTTTCTTTATTGCTGGTTTAAGTGAGATTGGTGGCGGATATCTGATTTGGCTATGGCTAAGAGAGGGACGACCTTCGTACTTCGGTCTGACTGGTGGATTGATCCTGATTTTATATGGCATCATTGCTACGTTTCAGCAATTTCCAACATTCAGTCGCGTCTATGCAGCTTATGGTGGTGTATTCATCGTCATGTCCGTATTTTGGGGCTGGATCGTAGATCGTAAATCACCAGATACCTATGACATAATTGGTACCTTAATCTGTTTAATCGGTGTCAGCGTCATGCTGTTTGCTCCACGCCACGGTTAAAGTAACATAACTTCTTACTACATATCATTAATAATAGCTAAATAGCTAACGACGCGTATCTTAGAAGTACTCAGGTACGCATCGTTAGCTATACTTTTATTTAATTTTAATATGTTTTTGATCTTCTATACAGGCACCATTAGATGCAATTACTTTTTTATACCAATCAAAGGACGCCTTCTTCCGTCTACTATTCGTTCCGCTACCATCATCATGACGATCTACATAAATATAGCCATACCGTTTTGCATATTCTCCGGAAGACGCACTGACGAGATCGATACATCCCCAACTCGTATAACCGATGAGTTCTACTCCGTCTTGTATCGATTCGTACATTGCTCGAATATGATCTGTTAAATAAGAAATCCGATAGTCATCTTGAATGTTTCCTTCTCCATCCAATTCATCAAATGCACCTAAGCCATTTTCGACGATGAATAAGGGAAGTTGATAACGGTCGTATAGCTGATTTGCCGTTAGACGGAGTCCTTTCGGATCAATCGTCCATCCCCATTCTGATTGATTCAAATATGGATTTTTGACAGTCGGGAACACATTCCCCGCCGTCATTTTATCCAGTATTTCTGGATCAGTACTGATACAGCGACTCGAATAATAGCTAAAACCAATAAAGTCCACTGTGTGGTTGCGTAATAGTTCAATATCACCTTGTTCCATCTGAATTTCAATACCAGCCTCTTTCAATTGTCTTAATGCATAACCCGGATAGGCACCGCGAGCTTGTACATCAATGAAGAAGAAATTCTCACGATCACGTTCCATTGCTTTTTCGACGTCATCTGGATTACAGGTATAAGGATACGTCATGGCTGCTGCCAACATACACCCTACTTGAAGATTCGGATTGATCGTATGAGCAATTTCCACGGCACGCGCACTCGCTACCAATTGATGATGTGCCGCTTGATACTGAATCTGTTGTCGATTCTCTCCTTCTGCGAATACTAATCCAGCTCCCATGTAAGGAAGATGGAACAACATATTTATTTCGTTGAAAGTCATCCAATAACGTACTTTCGAATGATAACGGGATAAGATTGCCTCAACATATCGTTCGAAGAATGTGACCATTTTTCGATTACGCCAACTTCCATAATGCTCTACTAAATGAACGGGTACATCAAAGTGTGCCATTGTAACGACTGGCTCAATTCCATATTTTAATAATTCATCGAACACCTCATCGTAAAATTTCAATCCTTGTTCATTTGGTTGTTCTTCATCACCCTTTGGGAAGATACGTGCCCATGAAATCGATAAACGAAGCGCTTTAAACCCCATTTCAGCGAATAGAGCGATATCCTCCTTATAACGATGATAAAAATCAATCGCCTCATGGGATGGATAAATTAATTCTGGAAGGGGCTCATAATGCGATAATTCTCCCTTCATAACGGCTCTTCGAGTTGAACCACTAGGAATTAAATCAACGGAAGATAATCCTTTCCCATCGGATAAATAGGCACCTTCTGCTTGATTGGCCGCAATAGCGCCACCCCATAAAAAGTTTTTTGGAAATTGCATCGTCTCATCCTTTCTTATGCAAAAGCAGGTTTATTGTATTCACTTACTGAAATTTGATCTTGATCAATCGTAATTTGTCGTTCTTCTGATAAATTCGTGAAAATCACAGGTGTGATGATGTCATATCCTTCCGCTTGAATCGATTCAATATCAAAAGTGATTAATACATCTCCTGGTTCGATTTTCTGGTCTTGTGCGACGTGTAATTCAAAGTGAGTTCCATCTAAGCGTACCGTATCAATCCCAACATGAATGAGGATTTCCATCCCATTCTCTGATCGAATACCAATCGCATGCTTACTTGCAAATATAGCAGTTACTTGACCTGATACTGGGGCGATTACTTTTCCTTCAGTTGGAACGACTGCGAAACCTTGTCCCATCGCTCCACTCGCAAATACACTATCAGAAACTTTTTCGAGAGAAACGATTTGACCTGAAACTGGGCTTGGAATCGTCATATCTGTTGATGCACGAACATTTTTTTCTGCTTCTTTTTCAATCGGATCATCTTCAAATCCAAGGATGTATGTTAAGACCATCGATAAAAAGAATGAGACACCGACACCAATTAACAACCCGTAAAATGCTGTCATACTATCGCCAATGAAGACGGGTAACGTCAATAATCCCGGAGGACCAGAAGCTACTGCTACACTTCCAAAATGCCCTACGATCCCTCCACCCACTGCTGCACTAATAACAGCCGCAATGAAAGGACGCTTTAAGCGTAAAGTGACTCCATATACGGCAGGTTCTGTAATACCGAATAACGCGGTAATTCCCGTAGAACCTGCTAATGTTTTTAACTTTTTATTTTTTGAACGAAGCATGACACCGAACGATGCTCCTGCCTGTGCAAAAATTGCTGGAGCAGTTGCCGGTTTGATATAGTCATATCCTTTAGTGGCAATGTTATTGATGAAAATCGGAACGACTCCCCAGTGAATACCGAAAATGACGAGGACTTGCCATACACCAGCAATGAACGCCCCTGCTAAAATTGGGTTAAATGCTAATACCTTTAGAATGAAGGCAGCAATCAAGTCGCCTGACGTGACACCGATTGGTCCAAACACGATTAACGTTAATGGAACGATTGTAATGAGAGCAATCAAAGGTGTAACAAAATTTTTAACACTCTCATGGACATGTCGATTGAAGAATTTTTCAACATAACTCATAACCCAAACGGCAAGAATGATTGGAATGACCGTAGATGTATATGACATCATCGTCACGGGTATACCGAAGAATGTCGTCGCGACTGCATCCGTCTTCAGTTGAATGATTGTTGGATAGATCAAAGCACCCGCTACTGTCATGGCAACAAATTGATTGGCACCAAACTTTCGCGCTGATGTAACCGCTAACAAAATAGGTAAAAAGTAAAAGAGACTATCCGCTGTAGCATTTAAGATGATATACGTTGTTTCAGTAGGAATTAACCAACCTGCATTCGTCGCAATCGCAAGTAAACCCTTTAAGATACCAGCTCCCGCCATGACACCAAGCAATGGCGTAAAGATACTGGAAATAATATCGATTGCTCGACCAAAAATGTTTCCTTTTTCATTTGTCTTACTAGTTTCTGTCGACTCCTCCATCAGCTTTGTTTGTTTTCCAATTGCTTGATATACCTCAGGTACTGTATTTCCGACAACGACCTGAAACTGCCCTCCGCTCTCTTTTACAGCAATGACACCTTCTAGTTTTTCAAGTTTTAATTTATCAGCCTTTGCTTTGTCTTTAAGTACGAAACGTAGTCGAGTCGCGCAATGAACAAGTGAACTAACGTTTTGTTCGCCTCCGACAGATTCAATGATTTCTTTTGCTAATTGATCGTATTTCATAAGACACCTCCATAGTTGATAGACACAAAAAGAAACCTAGATGAGAACAAGTAACGTATTTCATGAAAATACGTCTTGTTTCACCTAGGTTTCGCCTGCTTGACCAGTAACAATCCCAATAAATATATATTTAATAAACAAATAATAACATTTTTACTTTTATATGTCAACTACTCTTTTTTTCTTTAATTAATCTTGTGATATGAACCGTTAGGTATAATTTTTCTTCATCCGTCAACCGATAATCATATTTTGTCTGAATAAAGGAAGAAATTTTTTCAGTACAAATATAGGACTTGGGATATTGCATTTTCACTAGATCAAAAAGCGCACTCTCATCTCCTTCATATTCGGTTCGCGTCACGAGTCGTTGTGCAAAAAATTTGAGATGAGTAACAAAACGATGATAGGCGAGAGTATTCTCATCCCACTCCAGTGCAAAATGGTATTTTACGAGATTCAATACTTCTTGAATGACTTTTGTCATTGAAACGATATTCGGCATCTCTTCGTTTAATTCAGCATTCACGATATGAAGTGCAATATAGGCTGCTTCGTCTTCAGGTAATTTAATATTGAATTTTTCTTCAACCAATTTAAGTGCTTGCAAACCTACATTAAACTCATCTTGGTATAAACGCTTAATCTCCCAAAGCAATACATTTTTGATCTCTAAACCTTTTTCATGACGTTCTAATGCAAAATGCAAATGGTCGGCAAGAGCGATGTAGACAAGTTCATTGAGTTTTTTTCCAAGCGTCAATTTAGCAATCGTTACGATATCATCAGTCAAGACGATGATTTCTTCAGGAATTTCTTGAAGTAATAATTTAAATCGTTCATGATTACCTACATCATCGAGATAAAAGACTTTTTCTACATCTGAGGCTAATATCGTCTGTCCTGAATTCCGCTTAAATCCGATTCCCTTCCCCATGACGACTCGCTCACGCCCTACTTCGTCAAATACACTAATAACATTGTTGTTGAAAATTTGGTGAATGATCATCGGTGACCTCCTTTCAAATCAGGAAAAATAGAAAAACCCAAATCAAACGTCACTCACGGTTTCAGTGATCGCTGATTTGGGTTTCGCCTGCTTGACCAGTAACAATCCCTATTCCATTACATTCTATACCATTGTTGATAACGGTTACAAGTATCATTTTTATAAACATTTGCTTCTTCATATCTTTCGATTCACGTACAGCAGTATAAGTGGAAAGAACAAGACTTGTCCTCCTAATGCTAGCAACAGGGCAAATTGAATGTCTTTTATGAACGATAGATTGACGAGAATCAAAATCAAGAAAAGATATCCGATACTTACGAGATAAGCGATATGTCCACTACGGATTTTAATCTCTCCTTGGCGCTCATCATACGGTTCCATTGGCGAGAACACCGTTCCTGTGATACGTGACGTGACGCCAGCTAAAACGAGGATGATTCCGAGTGTTTTAGCCGCCGGATCTGTCATCGTTAAGTACAGACCTACTCCAATTAAAATGATGTCTAGTAACACATTGACTCGCTTCATTCTGTTCCCTCCTCGTTCATTCGATTCGGTGTAAAGATGTCTTCGATTCGCCGCTCAAACAGATCAGCCAGTGCAAAAGCGAGGTCAAGTGACGGATTATACCGCTCTTTTTCGATGGAAATGACCGTCTGACGCGATACGTTCAATCGTTTTGCCAGTTCGCCTTGCGACCAACCTCGTCCCTCACGCATCTTCTTGACCTGATTTTTCATAGTTCCACCTCACTTATTCCACTATATGTAAATGACGCACCATCTGTCAAGTTTCCTTTACACCCACTTCAAACGCTCCCACATGATATACCGATCGTCGCTCCCAATCTGAATCAATTCCGCTTTTTCAAGCACCCTGATCGATGCTTGATTCGTCAAATCCGTCTTTGCGAGTACAGCCTTCACTTCGGTTTGGTCGAACACCCAATCAATCAAGGCTCGGACGGCTTCCGTCGCAAAACCTCGATTGAGAAACGCTGGTAACAAACCATAACCGATTTCGACTGCTTGTCGCGAGTCTGGTTTCCCTTTGAATTCAATATCTCCGACTACCTGCCCGTCTTTTGTCATGACGAGCCAACTTCCCCAGTGCAGCATCGATGGATCTGACGCGAGTAACGTCAAGTGATGCTGTACTTCAGGTCCGTTCTCGTATTGCTGTTGTTGTAAACGCGTTACGTCTGTCGCTGTGCATGGATAAATCGTCAATCGTTCTGTTTGAAGGGTTACCATCGCTTTCTCTCCTTTTCCGTTACGTCTGCCACCACTGTTGTAGATAACGTTGAACATACCAACAGACGATAAAAAAACTCGTTGCACCAACTATACTGTAAAACACAGGAATCCCTAAGCGAATGAGCCAATACAAGACAGCTAGCAATAAAAATGTCGCCGGTAACCCGAGTAACACACTCTTTAAAAATGTACTGAGCTCGGTCCGTTCACTTCCTTGTTTGACGAGCCAGGCGAAACTGATCAGACTAACTACCGGCAACGCGGACAATACGCCACCTAGTGACGGTGAACGACGGGCAACTTCGGTAACGAGACCGATGACCACTGCGCTTGACAATACCTTAACGAGAAAAGCAATAATCGAAACGCCTGTTCAATCGTCTGTTGGTCTGTTTTTGACATCTTAGCAAGCACTCGATTCAACCGTTCAGGATCAAGTTCTGTATGACGCCGAACGATTGTATCTCCATCGTTTGTTAAATCGATCGTTACTTGACGTTGATCTTCCGGATTCCGTTTTTTTTCGATATAACCTAATTTCTCCAACTTTTTGACGTGCTCGGACGTCGTATTATGTGAGAGGCGAAATGCCTCGGCAATCTCCTTGATCGTCGGATTCGTCGCAAATTGAATGTGTTGGAGAATACGTACACTCTGGTGAGATAGGTTTTCTTTGAACCGTGACTGTAGTCGGTTGTAAATTTTTTTCAAAATCAGATGAAATCATGATGCTCCCCCTTATATCGCATAACCCGAATATATCGAAATTACGATATATAACTAGAAAAAGAGGTGTGTTTCATGAAAAAAGTTTTAGCTACTACAATGTTAATTGTTCTTTGTCTCAATGGATGCCAGGAAGAGACGACGATGACAACGACGGACCTCATCGCGGCAGAAGCCATTGAACAAGATCAAGACGTCATCCGCTTGAACGATCGCGTGTATCGACTAGATCAGGTCGTAACCGTCTCCGATCTTTTCTTGACTCCTGGTCCACGTGTTCAAAAAATAGCACCCGAAAAGACGCTCGAGGACGGCATGGCAACTCATCTTATGAGCGGTACAGTCATCTATCAAGAAAAAGATGATACGATGTTTCTATATGTGCAGCGAAACAAGACCTGGTATCGCTATCAATCCATTCCTGAAGGATGAGGAGGAAGACAGATGCAGTATCCAACGACATTGGGCACGAAAAATGGCTACATCCACAATCCAACTTCCGCTGAAGCAATTCCTGTCCGTTATCGTGCCGTGATTCAGGACGTCGTCGCCTATGTACAAACCTTATCCGCGTTTCATGGCGTGTACTTGTATGGCAGCGTCGCCAAAGGAACGGCGCGTCCTTTTGAATCCGACCTCGATTTTACACTGATTTTGACAGAACCGTTGACGGAAGAAGAACACATGCAGTTAGATAAACAGACGGAACACTGGTTGACGGACTATCCCTTCGTCACCAAAATCGATTATGACATCGGTCTGCTTGGCGACGTCATGCGGGATGACGAAGTTCTTCGCTGGGGTGTCTGGTTGAAATCCGTCAACTTGTTTTTGGCAGGCGAAAATCTCCAAGGTCGATTTCCATCCCTTCGTTCGACACGCGCTCTTGGCTTCGCGTTAAACAGTGGAGTATGTGAGCAGTTGAAAACGGATTGTTTTCTCCTAGAAACAGGTCAGGTCGCTTTGCTTCATTCCGATTCGATCGTGAAACGGATTATTCGGAGTGCCTATCACCTCATCTTAGAGAGAGATCAAAGCTTCGTGCATGACCTAGAGACACTACGTCCAATCTTGCTTCATTATTTCCCTGACGAACCGCGCTTTTTGTCACTGTTCGCCGCTTACGATACACACCAAATCGTTTCGCTAAAAGATGTCCACTACTTTGTGGACTGGTTCGCGTCTCGAATGCCGGACGAATCAATCCTTTAATCGAAACAGACCAGTCCACAGTCCAGCATGACCAAATAATGCCTCCGGATTGTCGACGGGTTTCATTTCCGTTAGTTCGATGACGTCGAATGCATCGAATATAGAGAGTAATCGCTCTTTCGTGTATCCAGGTCCACCTTGGAGACTATTTTCTTGATAGACCTCCCAGTCCGTCAACGTCGCCCCGCCAAGCGGACCGCCCGCAACAAAACACGTTAATCCGAAATATCCTTCTGGTCGCAACATCTCCTTCATTCGCGTCACGTAGGTCAAACGTCGATGTGGCGCCATATGGTGAAAACAGCCTGAATCGTAAATGAAATCATATGTATTCTGTTCGGTCGTCTCTAGAAAATCTTGCTTTCGAAACGCAACGTGCGCTCCAGTCTGTTGTGCTTGTTCCGTTGCCAATTCTAACGCGGTTGATGAGAGATCCAGTCCTGTCATCGAGAAACCGTGTGCTGCGAGATAAATCGCATTTCGCCCCTGTCCTGTTCCGAGATCTAACGCGTCACCTGGCGAGATCCAGCCCTGTTCGACGTAGCGAACTAAGTTCTCGTCAGGAATGTTCTTAAAAAACGGGATCGGTTTCGTCCGATCTTCATAAAACTTGTCCCAAAACGGTTCTGGTTCACGCAATCGCGCATCAAGCATCTTTAAAATATCCTCCATCGTATCAATCGTCTGTGTTTCTGTCATTGATCAGTTCCCCCTCTTTTCTTCTATAATATTGTATTCGTGTTCAACCTCTTATTTTCCTGTATTTCTCGGATGAAAATGCGCTATTTTTCTTACCTTACGATATTGTTAGTATGTTCTCGAAATCGCTCATGCTACACTAGCCTTTAATTGAAACAACCATTCAAAAGGGAGATATCTTGCATGCGTCAACATCCGACTTCCACTTCCACCTTAGCAACGGATGAGAAGATCATCCGCTTGATTCAAGGTCTTCATCAAATGCACCATTCACCTATGAAAGCTACCCATTATCAAAAGTTAGCGGCTCAACTTCCTTACCCATCACTTGAAGAAATCAATGCACGATTCGGCTCGTGGGCACACCTTTTAGAGAAAGCTGGCATCGTCAAGGCTTCTCACTTATCGACCAAAGACCGGATGACGTTGAATCGCCCGGCTGCGGTCAAACGAACGAAACGGTGGTCAATCGAAGAAAGCGTCGCCTTTTATGTCGCACAAAAAGGAACGAACATGACGATTCGCTCCTACACGGAATTACGGGATTTACATCCAGAGATGTTAAGTGCGAATACGATCATTCGTCGGTTCGGTACGTGGAAAAAAGCCTTAGCACACTTCGACCTCACCTCGAACGGTTTCTTCACTGACCAAGACTGCCTAGAAGCACTTAAACAAGCTGCAGAAACTCATGGACCGCTATTGACGAGTCAGCAGTATGCTAAGTGGGCACGTGCGCACCAAGCACCTTCACTGACTTTATTGATTGAACGTTTTTCAAGTTGGCGTGAAGCTTTGCGTCGTCTTGATAGCGAATGAAAAGGATCGTGCCCGCTGATCATTTCGACGGGACACGATCCTTTTTGATTATTGTTTTGGTAATCGTAGCAATTCATGATCCGTTCCTTCAGCGCATTTACTTAACGTATAGATTGCCTCTTGCTTCACGATCGTTTTATCGAGTTGCTGACAGACTTCATTCTTTCGATCGTCGTCTGTTGAACCGAACTGATCACGTGATGCATCAGACGAATACTGATACGTCTTGCCGTCATACTCGACGTCATACACAATCGGATCTCCCTCGGTCGTGTAGGCTGTGATGCGAATCTGATCTGATTTTCCTTGCTTCGACTTATTCAAAAAAGACTCGAATCGGTCGCTGTTCTCAACACCTTTCTGGACGATGATGTCGCCGTTCTCCTTTGCCTCTTCCATCGTGTATTTTCCGCATCCTACTAAGAATAGGATACATAAAGCCAAACCGATCTTCCGCACCAAAACATCGACTCCTTCTTACTGTTTCGTCAATAGGTGATCTAGGCGATACAGTTGCGACGTGAAACCTTCCTTCATTCCCATCCCCAGCACTTCTTGCACAGCTGCTTCCGTTTCGTAGGTCGATTCAAAGACAATCAAGGTCGTTTCTCCATGATCAATGAATGTCGTGACATTTTCACTACCTGGTAAATTTTCAGAGATAGCTCCTGACGCGTCGGAGAAGTAATCGGCATGACTATAGGTGTTCGGGGCATCGATATGTCTAAAAATTGCTTTCCCCCACGACTCCATTCCATAAAAATCACCTTGTGTCGGATCGACACACCGCATGCAATAATGCCAAACGCCGTCCGGTTGAAACTCAAACGTCTTGATTGTCGTCTCCCAGCCTTCTGGTCCCCACCAGGCTTCGAGTTGCTCTTTTTCCGTGAATGCGGCAAAGACGATTTCTCGCGGTGCCTCACAAACCCATTCCATTCGTAGCACCTTACCATCAATCGATGTCTTCAGTTCCTTTTTCATTCGTCTCGTCTCCCTTCGCGGATGATTGCATCCGCTGCAAATGTTCATCTAGACGATACATGCGTGCTTCCATCTGAGCCATTGTGTTACTCCACGTGACAAGTTCTCGAAAAGCTTCTGGACGAAGGCTATACAAGCGACGATTCGCCTGCCGCTCGACAGTGATTAGTTCTGCGTCAAGCAACAGCTTTAAGTGCTTCGAGGTTTGCGGTTGGCGTAAGTGTAGTTGATCGGCTAACTCATTGACGGAGCGAGGACCGTCTCGTAATGTTTCGATGAGTTGTAATCGTATTGGGTCGCCGAGTGCTGAAAATCGTGCGGACATCCGCTCGTTCATATTCGTTCACCTCTTTATTTTATATATTCCCAATTCAGAATATTCCAAACTAAGAATATAAAAAGTGCAAAATGATTGTCAGACGCGTTCAAATAACGTACGTTCTAAACAACCTGTATGAAAAGAGCGTGAACCAATGAAGACCGAATGGATGGAAGCATTTCTCGTCACTGCAGAAACCGGAAGCCTGACGAAAGCAAGCGAGGTACTGCATATGACGCAACCAGCATTAAGCAAACAAATCAAAAGCCTAGAGAGTGCACTCGAAGTTTCACTGTTACACCGTTCTGCACATGGTGTCACGTTGACGACAGCTGGCGAAATCGTCTTTGAAGAAAGCCGTGAATTGCTTGACCGGATCGATCAGATGAAACGACGGATCGGTACGATCGATGAACGGATGACGTTGACGCTCGGATCATGGCCAAGCGTCGCGATGACATATCTTCCTCGTCACGTCTCACGTCACGCGACGGCACCAGACCTCAAGTTGAAGACGGCGCATACGACAATTGATTTGATGCAAGGGCTTGAAGAGCGCCGCTATGATGCCGTCTTACTCGACGATCGTCATCATGTCCATCCGTACCATACGACGCATTTATATACGGAGAACTTTTTACTTTACGTGCATCAAGACGATGAACGATTCGCGGGCTGTACGTCGGTTGCGTTTGATCAAATTCGAAATGCCTCTTTCTTGTCGCTTCCGATTGATTGCGATTCGACGAACATCCTAAAAGACGCGTTCATCGAACGAGGTGCCGTCTATCAGGCAGAAAACGAGATGGAATTCGGATCAAGCGTCCTCGGTTTCATTCGCGCCGGGCTCGGCATCGCCCTGTTACCGGAGATTTTTCAAGACGGACTATCCCCTGAAATCAAGACGTTACCGGTTGATGGGTTTGATGTCGTCCGCGAATTGTCACTTGTCTCACGAGATGCTTCCCATCATGCCATCTTACTTGATTTACTCGGTCAGTCACGCTGAAGATGCACTTGTAGTTCATGTCTCAGATCATCGACCTGCTCTTGCGAAATCTCTGAATCCGGTGTCTCGCCGTACCGGACGATATGATAGATCGACGAATCGAGCGAGACATCAATCCGTTGTAACCATTCGCCGACCGTCTCTTCAGAGCGGCGGCGTTTTTGTCGTGTCAGCTGCCGATCGAATGTTTGTAAAAGCCGGCGAATCTCTGACTCTGATTCTTCACCGACAAATGTTTGTCGTGTCGAACGATTCTGTGTAAACACTGGAGGCGGCTCCATGAGATCGTCGACTACACTCTCCTGTTTGCGCCGTTTTCGTAAACGCTTCAAGAAGTAGCGTACACTGAAGAGAACAATCAGTAGTATGACAAGACCGACAACGCCGTAAAAGGTAGCCACTCCTAATGCATCCTTATCCGCAAATCCCTCGCTTCGTACATCTATCTTTTGTTTGGTCGGTTTACCTTCTTCTCCTCCTCCATTAACTATAATTTGGGTTTGAGAAGTTGCCGGATCATAAAAGAAATAACGATAGGCTTCCGTTCCGACCAATTGAATAGCAGCAAGACTCACGAGTGCTATACATAATGTCATAACTAAACCACGCTTCATCTCATCCCTCCTTTTCAATATTTTACCATTATCATTTCGGAATGCATTGATTTTTCTTTCTTTTCAGTCAATTTTTCATTAGAGTAAGGAGTGACTCTCAATAAAAGGACGTGACATCATGTATCTTCCAAGTTTTTCGTTAACCGATCAGACATTCCTCATCACCGGAGCTGGTCGTGGTATCGGACGGGCACTTGCTATCGGGATGGCAGAAGCTGGTGCCGACATCATTCTCGTCGCCCGGACGGAACGGGACTTAAAGGAAACAGCGCAAGAAATCGAACGACTCGGTCGAACGGCTTACATATTCCCGTGCGACATCACTGACCGTAAACAAGTCGTCGAGACGGTAGCTCGGGCTTATGAACAAGTGCCGCAGATCGACGGGCTTGTCAACAATGCTGGGATGAACATTCGTTCGAAGGCACTCGATGTAACGGAAGACGAGTGGGAAACGATCCAACAGACTAATCTGAAATCCGCCTTCTTTTTCGCTCAAGAAGTCGGTAAACGGATGCAGGAGACAGGTGGAAGTATTCTGAACATCGCCTCCGTCGCGGGTCACGTCGCCTTACGGACCGGTGTCGTGTATGCGACGACGAAGGCGGCGATGATTCAGATGACGAAGGTATTAGCCCTTGAATGGGGACCACAAAACATTCGTGTCAACGCGATCGGACCGTGGTATTTTAAAACACCGCTGACGGAACCCTTACTAAAAGATCCTACATATCTGCAGGAGATCGTTGACGTGACACCACTCGGTCGGGTGGGTGAATTAGAAGAGCTCGTTGGTCCAGTTGTCTTCTTATCATCTGCCGCTGCCCGTTACGTGACGGGACAAACACTTTATGTTGATGGCGGGATGACGATTAAAGGTTTTTAAAACAGAAGAAGACGGATGCGCATCTGCCCATCCGTCTTCTCATATCTGAAAGGAGTTTCATCATGCCAAAACGTATTGCACTCGTAGCTGGCGCCTCCCGTGGCGCCGGACGTGGCATCGCTTATGCTTTAGGTGACGCCGGAATGATTGTTTACGTCACGGGACGAAGTACGAATGAACAGACGACGGACAATCGTAGCGAGACGATCGAAGAGACGGCTGCTGGTGTCACGGCACGCGACGGACTTGGCATCCCGGTCGTTTGTGACCATACAAGTCTTGATGATATCGATCGTCTCATTCAGCAGATCCAACATCAACATGGTCGAATCGATCTCCTCGTCAACTGCGTGTTCGGTGGTTCGGAAAGCCACTTGCCGTCTGGAACCGGACGACGATTTTGGGAGCGACCACCGGAACATTGGGACGCGATGATGTCTGCCGGACCACAAGCGTATTTGTGGACGATTCGGGCTGCGATGCCATTACTGCAACAGAGTCCAGCCGCGCTCGTCATCAATCTGACGTCATTCGCTCCAGATCAGGTGGCAGGAAACCTCTATTATGATTTGGCGATGCAAACGATTAATCGAATGACACACGTCATGGCGCAGGAGTTAGCTCAGACGACCATTTCTGTCATCGCGCTCTGCCCCGGTTTCATGCGAACGGAACGGGTCGTCGATGCTGGATTCGCGAGTGCCGCGACTGAATCGACGACCTATATCGGACGAGCCGTTGCAGCGCTGATGGCGGATGACGCCGTTAGCCGTTATTCTGGACAAGCCATCTTCGTTGCCGATCTCGCGAAGACGTATCAATTTACAGATCAGGACGGAACGCAGCCACTACCGTTTTGACCTATACCGTTAGAGGAGTGTAAACTATGTGTCCTGAAGATAATCAATTGATTTCGCTCGCTTTATCACGATTTGGGATTTCATGTGATTCTGCTCTAGATCATTCAATCTCTTTATCGACTTTCGGAATTCATGGTGACAAACATTATCGAATAATCTGTAATAGTAACGCTTATTCTTTACGCCTTCTTGCGGATGATCGATATAGTTCTGAGACAGAACTTGCCTCTGCATCTGATTTGAATCAGCAATTATACGTAACTGATAGGATACGTGAACACGGACTCCCCTTCATGAAACGCGTTCAACCGACAACTGACTCAAATACATTTTCAATGATTCAGGATGATGCTGGTCAAGCATGGCGCTGTGTCCTCTTTGATTGGATAGACGGCACACATATTACTGCATAAACCAAATCATCAGCGTCAAAAATGGGTGCGTTGCTAAGACAACTACATGATATACCGGTCGATTCGCAATTTTCTTTTCCGGTCGTTGACCATACCGTCGCCTATCAAAAATGGCATCATGATTTATCAAAGGTGGATACTGTCATCACCTCAATAGAACAACAAAGGTTAGGTAACTATCTCGATCTCGTCCAGTTTCATATCTATCAGGCACAACGCAGATCGAAGAACGATATGCTACCTGTTTTATCAACAGACCTCAATGCACTAAATATTTTATGGAGGAACGATCATATCGTCGGAATCGTTGATCATGAACATATCGGTTACTCTGATCGTATACAAGACCTCGCATGGATCCTTAAATGGTATGCACGAAATGAAGGGATTCATTCTTTTAGCGTGTCTCCTGAACTAGCCCAAGCGATTTTAGAAAACTATGACATGAATATTTTTGATCACGATGATTTTGTTCGACTTGAATCCTTACTCTGGCTTTCGGGTTGTTTCAATTTCCATTTCGTTCAACAAACATTCAACCTTTTATCTGATTTTATCGTTACAAACGAGGAATTGAGCAATCACCTAGAACGTTACCTTCAAAGAGGAAAAGCTCTCGTCTCACTACTAGCAAGATGATCAATCGAAGGACCAGGTCACTTCCGTTCCGGTCGCGCTGGATCAAAGACCTTTTTCGCATCAAAGAATGGATCGAGGACACTCGTCTTTCCAGCAACGGCTTGACGTAGACGAATCCCGTCAACGTTGATTCGGGCTTGACGGAAATAGTCGGGACCAACTTGTTTCCACGCATGTTGACTCGCATCCACATTAAAGAAATAGCGGAAACCGCTATCGATGAGCAAACGATATTTCTCACCCGAATAATCGTGCCAATCTCCGATATCACTGCCGTACGGATAAATCAATTGCGTCGTTTTTCCGATCAGCGGTGCAACGTCTTGTTTGTAGCGTTTAAGATCCGCGCGAATCGTCGTGACTGATTCTTTCCCGACCCAAATATGTCCGTACGTATGACTCGCGAACTGCCAGCCATCCTGTTTTAATGCGACGGCGGTCTGTTTCGCTTGTTTTCGTGCCGTTTCGACCTGTTTATTGTGTCCGTACTGGTTGTAGGAGGAACGATACCCGAGCACCCCATTATAACCTGTAATACCGAGCAACCCTTTTGCTCCTTTATAGGAAAAGCTAGGATGAGACTGGACGAACGCATCGACGATCGGTACGAGATCATAGGCACCATCGGGTTTTCCGACCATCGCGTTGACGATTTTGCCGTCCTTCACTTTTAAATTCTTCGCAAATCCGTCGCCTTCCATGTATTCGTAATAATTGACGTCGTCCTGCGACAACACGAGCGGTTGTTTTCCTTTTGGTAAACGGACGGGTGTCTCGACGATCTTTCCGTTCACCTCTTTTGCTAAATCCGTCGGTCGGACGAGTACGTAATCGTTTTTATACAATGCATCCAAGATCCGTTCGAACTCCTGTTGCGTCACCATGTAATCATCGTATCCTGCTTCCTTCCGGTCGCCGTCAAATGCTCGTTTTGGATCGGCAATCAATGAATGGAAAAAGAGATGCGGCACAGGTTTCGTCACAGGCAGGAGCGCCTGCTTTTTCTGTTCGTATTCTTTCGTTCTTTGTATTGTCTCTTTTGTGCGTACAGGTTTTAATACCTTGATTGCTCGCTCATATTCGTACTGGGCAGCGTAACGCTCGGCACGCTGTATCGTCTTTTCTATGTATGCTTGCTGAGTAGCTTGCCTTTTTTGTTCAGTTTCTCGTGGTTTTTCAGACTTTTTCTCGGCGACTTCGCTTCCCCCACATCCACTTAGCAGTAGGCTCAGCGCCACACCGCCAATGATCCAGTTTCGTTTCATGTCTTTCGACCCCCTTCATTAATTTTGACATTTTCATTCTCTATTATTTTAACTGTTCCCGATTGTTCAGTCGATTAACTATTTGTTGAGTCATTCCGTTTCGTTATGACTGTCCATCCAAAGCGGAACTTCCGTTCACTCGTCTTGAGGTGTTTAATAAAGAACGTAACGAAATTCACGGAGGTGCAACAAGATGATTGAAAAGAACTTAATTAATGGGGAATGGTACGATAAGTCAGAAACGATTCCGGTCTATGACCCAGCAACGAAAGCATTGCTCGGACATGTTCCAGCAAGTTCAGCGGAAGACGCACAACGTTCCGTTGACGCAGCGAGCGAAGCATTCGTCAAGTGGTCAAACGAAACAGCAGACACACGTGCAAATTTAGTCGATGCCTGGTATCGCTTGATCAATGAACACCGCGAGGAACTCGCCCGAATCATGACGACGGAACAAGGGAAACCGTATGTCGAAGCGCTCGGTGAAGTCGATTACGGCAATCAATATGTTCGTTGGTACGCTGAAGAAGCACGCCGGATTTACGGTGAAACGATTCCGGCTTCCGTTCCAGGAAAGCGACTGTTCGTCGAAAAAGAACCGGTTGGTGTCGTTGCAGCAATCACACCGTGGAACTTCCCGGCAGCGATGATCACACGTAAACTCGCACCGGCTCTTGCAGCAGGTTGTACGATCGTCCTTAAACCATCGGAAGAGACACCGTTTACGGCACTTCGCCTCGTTGAACTAGCAGAAAAAGCAGGTATCCCCAAAGGTGTCATCAACGTGCTAACAGGTGATGCAGCAACCATTAGTGGCGTCTGGCAAGCCGATTCCCGTGTCCGGAAGATCACGTTCACAGGTTCAACAGCCGTTGGGAAATTGATCATGCGCCAAGCAGCCGATACGATGAAAAAATTGTCACTTGAACTCGGTGGTCATGCGCCATTCATCGTCACTAAAAACGCAGATCTCGACAAAGCCGTCGAAGGGGCTATGCGCTCGAAATTCCGCAACGGTGGTCAAGCGTGTGTCGCAACGAATCGTTTCTACGTGCAAGCATCGGTTCTTGACGCATTCACAGAAAAGTTCACAGCTGCCGTCAAACAATTACAAGTCGGTAACGGCATGGACGCTGATTCGACAGTCGGTCCATTGATTAATGCGAAAGCCGTCGCGAAAGTCAAAGCACACATCGATGACGCTGTCGCAAAAGGGGCAACAATTTTGACAGGTGGTACGATTGACGAAACAGTCGGCTATTTCGTTACACCAACGGTACTTGCCAATGTCACGGAAGACATGCTCTGCATGCAGGAAGAAACGTTTGGTCCGCTCGCACCGATCTCTGTTTTTGAGACACTCGATGAAGTCATCGAACGGGCGAACAACACACCATACGGACTTGCAGCTTACGCGTTCTCAGAACGCATCGATGAAGCGTTGCTGCTCGGAAAACGACTCGAATACGGAATCGTTGGTCTGAACGATGGCGCACCATCTGCTGCACAAGCTCCATTTGGTGGCTATAAAGAGAGTGGTCTTGGCCGCGAAGGTGGCGTCTACGGCATCGAAGATTATCTCGAGGTCAAATACTTGTCACTCGGTTAATCGATTAAAAATTTCGCTTGAAACAAACGATCTTTGCTCATAGGTCACCCCTCATTTCTATATCGAAATGAGGGTTTTTGTATGGCTGATGCTTGCATACGACATTTAAGGTATGATTGACATCGAACGATTTTAGGGGAAAGGAGCTACGGAAAAATGGATGTCATCACCTTCGGGCAGAAAGAACAGAATCAACACTACATCACGAGATCTGCTGTTTATGCGGTCATGTGCGACCCTCAAACAGGTAAAATCGCCGTCATTCAAAAAAAGGACGGCAAGTTGTTTCTTCCGGGTGGCGGTATTGAGGCCAATGAGACGCCAGAAGAATGTTTAAAAAGAGAGGTACTTGAAGAAACGGGAATGGACGTCAATATCGGTGATTTCATCGGACGAGCCAATCAATATTTCTATTCACAAAATGAAACGACATATTATTTGAACGAAGGGCAGTTCTATCGTTGTGATGCTGGAGAGGAAGTACAAAGTCCAATCGAGGATGATCATGTCTTACAATGGATCGATCCGGCTGATGCAATCGATCATCTATTTCATGAACATCAAAGATGGACTGTTCAGAATGCACTAAAGAAAAAATATAAAAGTGTGTAAAAAAAGTAAAATCAGGGACTATCAATTGGCTGTAAATTCATGATTGCTCCGTAGTATTGAGATGCTGTACAAAATGTAATGAATGCACATAATTCACTGATTTCTGGAATAGTAAATGTTTCATTCATGAGTAAAAATATTGAATCAGGAATATTTCCTTTCACCTTTAAAAAAAGATCTGCAAATCCAGTTGCTAAAATCATTTTTTCATCCATCATTTTTTTCTTTGGCTTTCCTTTTGCCTTGCAATATGCACATCCATTTGATTGCGCTAATGTTCTTCTAACTTGTTCTTTCACATCCGAACTTAAGGCTCCCTCTTCAATCAAATCTTTTTCTAGCCTTGTCCAACTGGATAAGATTTTAGGATTATGACCTAGTAATTTTTGAAATGGTGTTTCTCCTATTTGGGATAAAGGTATTTTTGTCATTTTATTCACTCCTTATACAATAATTTTATATAATGATTAAAAATTATCACATTTCATTTGAAACAAATATCGAACTAATACTTTATATCCAACAACTTATTTTGAAGGAGGATTTACATTTGAAAATCGATATGATTGATCGACAAATATTAAATGAACTGGCTCAAGATAGTCGACTGTCGATGCGTTCATTAGCTAAACGAATTAATTTATCAGCTCCTTCCGTAACAGAGCGTGTCCGACAAATGGAATCTTTTGGACTCATTAAAGAATACAGTTTAAAAATCGATTACGAAAAGCTAGGTTCTCCTATTGAATGTTTAGTAGAAGCAACCATTAAAGAAGGACGGTACGATTCATTTAAAAATCATATTCAGCAACTTACTAACGTTGACTTTTGTTATCGAATATCTGGTGATTCTTGCTTCATGCTAAAATTACATTTCCAAACGTTTCAAGAGGCAGAATTTTTTATAGAACAAATCCATCCTTATGCGCATACAGTTACTCGTTTTATTTTTTCAGAAGTTGGCACTCAAGTCGTGATATAAAAAAAGACAAGAAGAGCATTAAAAGTTTGCTCTTCTTGTCTTTTTTTATATATTATTCAACGTATTCGTAGAGAACGACACTCTCGATATAGTGAATGAAGCGGCGTAACTCCTTCTCTTCTTCGTTCGAGAGATCCCCTTCTTTTGACATATTGGCGATTTCAAGACGCTGGACTTCGATGGCTTTCAAGCAGAGCTCTTCCTTCTGCTGATCGACGTCCTTGCCACCGATTGGTGATGACCAACGCGTATGTTTGAAACGAAGTCGTTTATAGAACTCAAGCACACTTTGAACGACGTCTGGTGGATAAGACGTGCGGCAATTCTCGAGACGTTCGATGACTGTGCCCATGACCTTTTCATACAGATCATGCTCGACTTGCGTCATTTGAATTAACGCATCCGACGACATGTTCGATCGTTTCCGTTTCCACCACAATTTACGAATCGGCTGGACGATCTGGAAACGCGAATCCTTACCGATCGCCTTGCGACGATTTTCAATCGAGCGGAAAACATCCTTTTTCAGCAGATCCGGCACCTTGTTCTCAGCGACGAAACGTTTTGATTCTTCCTTTTCCCACTGGACGGCTTCAAGACGAAGTGCCTTCAACTGATCATTGAATTGATCGAGCTCTTCTTGACTTTTTTCCTGCGCGCGCAACAACCGGAGCATCACATGATACTCATTGAGTAAATCAAACGCAACGACCGCATTGTCTTCGTCCGTCACTTGTTTGATCTCTGAGATCGCCCGGCGAATCATCCGTTGTTTTTGGGCATTCAGGTCGAGTGCGATCGGCGTTGCCGCCTCACCACGGTTCAATACCGGTAAGAGAATCGTCGCGAGAACGAGCGTATAGATGATGACACCCGCTGCAAGGAAGATAATCAATGAGCGTTCCGGGAAGGCTTCGCCGGACTCCGTCAAGAACGGTAATGACAAGACCCCGACCATCGTGATCGTTCCGCGAACCCCGACCAGTGTCGTAATTAAATCTTGTTTGAAGGACGGTCGACGATGATCGCGGTCCTCTTTTTTAAAGAACCGATGATCGAACCAATTGAAGAACATCGTCCAGACGAGACGGATCGCGAGAATGAATGAACCGATTTCGATGACATATAGCATGAGACGCCAGTTGTTGATCGCGTCATCCGCAAAAATCTCGCGTGTCGCTTCTGGCAACGTCAAACCGAGCAATAAGAAGATAATCCCGTTTAACGTATACGCAATCATCGTCCAGATGTTATCCGTCAACGTCTGCTCTTGCGCAAAGAACGTTTCTGTTCGTTCTTTGATCAAGGCATGCAAGATACCACCTGTGACGACGGCGATGACGCCTGATGCATGAAATCCTTCTTCAGCAACGAAGAAGATGATAAATGGTGTCAGGATTTGCAGTAAAGCGTAGAAGACGACATCTTCAATACCCGCTCGACGCAAGCGTACCTTGAGAAAGTTCATCGTGAGCGAAATCAACAATCCGATCAAGGCTCCAACGAAGAACATGTAAAAGAACTCTGTTGTCGCACTTTGAATCGAGAAGTAACCCGTGACAACAGCGGCAACAGCATAACTGAACGCGACTAATCCCGATGCATCATTGATCAGCGATTCTCCGCGAACGAGTGTCAAGATTTGTTCTGGAATCTGGACACGTTTTGCAATTCCGTTGACGGCAATTGGATCCGTTGGCGATAAGATTGCGGCTAAGGCAAACGCAGCAGCGACTGGAATGACCGGAATCAACCAATTGATGAAGTATCCTCCGACGATCGTCGTCAATAAGACGAGGATGATTGCATTACCGAAGATCGCTGTGCGCATCCGCCACAAATCTTCGCGCGGAAAGTGAGAGCTATCGTTGTAAAGTAATGGCGCAATAAATAACAGGAGGAACCATTCGGATTCGACCTCAATCGTCAAGCCACTCATCAGGAGAGCGGCGACGGTTCCGGCAATGATTTGGATCAAAGCCGTTGGGATGAAACGGATGTAATGTCCGACGACTTGCGTCAGTAAGATGAGCGCAAGCATCAATAAAATCAGTGATAGTGTTTCCATGGAAGACCCCTTCCTCTATTGTTTCTTTCTAGCTATATCGTAACATAGTTTTTTGATCAATTCTGTCCGAACGGCTTATCGGACTGTTGCACAGCGATCATTTTTTCTGCTTGACGAACCAATTGTTCCTTCAGCTCTAGTGGTTCAAGGACTCGAACTTCCGGACCGAGCCGCATCAATTGGCGTCCTAAAAAATCGAGCTCACTAACCGGAATTTGCCATGTTCGGTCACGACGAAGAGGTAAAATGCCTTCGAGCATTCGTTCACCTAAAGAAGTTAATTCTAGTTTCACCGTCGTCATCGGTACATGTGTCATGTTCTTTTCTAAATCAGAAAAGGTCAAATCAGTTGCTGGCAACTCATGAAGCGATACACCTAGAACTCGGTCGACACGGAACTGCCGAAATCCACGGTCAGTCCGTCCATAAAAATACCAACGATTCTGTTCGAACGATAAGCCGATCGGATCCACTACGATCGACTTTTGACCTTTTGTCGTCTCATAGAGAATATTCCCCATACGTTTGCTCTCTAACAAGTCAAGTAACGCAGGATTTCGCGGCGACGGTGGTGTATCGACCGCTTGAAAGCGAAAGCGGTCTTTCCATTTTACAATCTGTTGCTCCGTCATCTTCGGTAACTCGTTCGTATAGCGTTCAGCGACTTCCTGGCGGATCGTCCCGAACGGAAAATCTGGAATCTGACCGACCCATTCGAGTAGCATGAACAAGACAATCGTCTCTTCATTTGTCAAAACGAGTGGCGGCATGTTCCGGTGCGGCAGCATCCGGTAGCCCCCGGCTACGCCCGGTTCACTGTAAATCGGATAACCATTTGCTTCAAGTACCGTCATGTCTCGTTGAATCGTCCGGATCGATACCTTACATTCTTCCGCCAGCATACGTGCAGAAAAGTGTTCCCCCCGGTTTAATAAACGGACCAAACGCCATTGTCTCGTATTCATACAGTTCCTCCTCAAATGACGACATCTTTTGTCGTCATTATACGCTAAGATGAAGTCAGATAAATCTAAAGGAGGAATTTTAATGTCTCACTCTACGACCGTACTGTATATCGCTTGTAGTCTTGATGGAAAAATTGCCAGACACGATGGTTCCCTCGACTGGTTATTTGCTGTTGCTGGAGACGGTGATAATGGTTACCAAGCTTTTTATGAACAGATTGGTGCCGTCATCATGGGTCGAAAAACGTATGAGGAAGTCCTTCAACTCAGCGAGACGTATCCATACGCGGATATTCCAAGTTATATTTACAGCCGGACGCAACGAACGTCAGAGACGGTCACCTATACGGATGAACCGCTCGATCAATTACTTGAGCGGATCACACCGACAATTGATGGCAAGGTCTGGCTTGTTGGTGGCGGCGAATTGATTCAAGAAGCGCTACGGTTACAGTGCGTCAGTTCAATCGAACTCGCGATGGCCCCTGTCATTCTCGGAACGGGTATCCCGTTATTCCCAGAAGGAACCGTTGAGACGAATCTTCACTTGAAGGACAGTCGTCAATCGGGACAATTCCTGATGGCGACATATGATGTCTTGACTTAAACAAAACAACAGCCAGTTCGAGAAATCCGAACTGGCTGTTCGTTTACATCGTATTACGCATTTTTCTTTGTCTTTTTCTCTTTCGGTTCCGTCCATTTGAAGATTTTATTCATGACGTTGTAAATGCGTTTCGATTCCTTTGTCATCAGTGGTCCGAGAATCGCGAGAATCAAGACATACAGAGCCGAAAATGGTGACAAGATATCCATCAATCCACCGGCGATACCGAGATTCGCGACGATGATCGAGAACTCCCCGCGCGAGACGATCGTCAAGCCGATGTTCGATGAAGCTTTATGCGAAAGTCCTGCTTTACGTCCTGCAATCATTCCCGCGACATAGTTTCCGACAATCGTGATGACGACAGCACCAAGTGCGAGCCAGACAGCATCTAAGAGCATCGTCGGATCGATACTCAATCCGAAACTAAAGAAGAAGATGGCGCCGAAGAAGTCACGGAACGGTACGACAAGATGTTCAATCCGCTCTCCTTGATCCGTTTCCGAGAAAACGAGACCGAGTAACAAGGCACCAATTGCTTCTGCGACATGAATCGTTTCTGAAAAACCAGCAACGAAGAACAGGGCAGCAAAGACAACGATGATGAAGACTTCATCCGATGCGATTTTTAGCATTTTGTTCAAGAGTGGTGTCGCTTTTCGAGCAATGATGAAGAACAACAACATATAACCAAGAGCAATCAAAATCGATGTGACAGAAGACATTAAGGTTGTTCCGTCACCAAGCAAGAGTCCAGATAAAACAGACAAGTAAACTGCTAGGAAGATATCCTCGAACATAATGATCCCAAGGATCAATTCTGTTTCTGTATTACCAGTCCGACGTAAGTCGACTAAGACTTTTGCGACGATCGCACTCGAGGAAATCGTGATGATTCCAGCGATGATCAACACTTCGTAAAGTGGGAAACCCGCGATGAATCCATAGAGTAGACCACCCGTAAAGTTAATGGATAAATAAATCGTTCCACTCGTAACGATTGATTTCCCAGACCGGATCAATTTACCAATCGAGAACTCGAGACCGAGATAGAATAAAAGGAACAGGACGCCGATTCGTCCGAGAAAACTGATGAACTCAGCACTTTCGATGAACTTGAAGTCTAGTATCCCGATTGTCGGAGCGTGCGGTCCAACAATCATTCCTAAAACAATTAAAAACGGAATGATCGAGAAGTTAAGTTTATTCGCGAGCAATGCCGCGATCGCCACTAAGATAAGCGCGGTACCGACTTCAAATATGAGATGATCCATATATTATCCGCCTCCTTCGATTGAGAATAATGCTTTCGTGATGTGACGGACGTTTTGACGCTCACCTGATAAGACGATGGTATCTCCCACTTCAAGACGCGTTTCTGGTCCAGGATTCAGCGATTTTGAACGGTCATGCTTGAGCACGGCAATAATCGAGATATCGTACTGGTTGCGGACATCGAGTTCTCCGATCGTTCGATTGTTGACTTTTGAATCCTGACCGACTTTAAACCATTCGATCACAAGATCATCAAATGCTAATTCGATTTTTTCGAGATCTTTCGGCTTATAAGACAGTCCTCCGAGAATTCCTGCCATTTGACGAGCTTCTGCGTCATTAAACGTCACACTCGAGATGCTCTCATCAAAATCATCGTCATCATAATGATGGACCTCTCGACGTCCGTCGTCGTGAACGATGACGACCACCTTATCTCCTCGTGTCGTGATGCCTTCGAACTTCCGCCCGATTCCTGGTAAATCTACTTCTCGCATATCCATGTTATATTTCCTCCTCTTTTAAATTTTATAAATGATGATTCGCTTTGTGGATGAGCGTCTTGAACGTCTCATCGCTCAATATATCTTGAAGGTCATGCAGCTGTTTCAAATCCGCTTTCGCCATGATGACAAACCCGTCCTCCTCAATGAATGCCACGCGATCTCCTTCCTCCACTTGCAAGGCCTGCCGAATTTTTTTAGGAATGGTGATCTGTCCTTTTGACGTTAACTTTGATAGCTCCATCACGAACTTCCTTCTTTCTATGTTTTTCTTATATTCCTTACTTCCTTACTTTTCTTATTTCCAGTTTAACATGTTTCTAAACTTATTCCGAGTATTTTGCTTTGAATTAAAATTTAAAAATCGATTTTCTTTTTGTTCAACCGTATTCATACGATTATTCTCAAGACATCTTACAATAAATATAGAAGAACGCATCCTAATCTAAATGGATGCGTTCTTCGTCTTATTGTTATTCGGAGGTGATTTTATGTCGCAATTATTTTTAATTGCGTTTGTAATCTATATTTTATCGTTGAACGTGGCAGCAATCTATCTTATCTATAAACGAATCGTACCAGCTGTAGTCGCTGGCTTAACAATTCTCTTCCTAATTCGAACCGTCAGTTGGACCGTCATGGTACTTTTTGTATTCGCTTTATTCGTCACACCACTCATGGATTAGTTTGAAGGTTTAGAAAGTCTGATTAACCTGATGTGGATTGGTCTGCTGAACGGATGCTGCTACATCTTATTCGGAACCGTTAGATGGATCAATTCAATGATTCGGAGATGATTCTTTGGCTGTCTCGATCTTTAGCCCTTTTTCACCTAAGTGATGGATGGACCGTTCAATCGCTGTTTCGATGTATCCGTCCAATTGATGCGGCAACAAGATATCATATTCTTGTGGCAGAACGGTTCGTCGGTCCTCTTCTACCTCGCCAACAAATTGTGGAAGTGCTTTCCACCTCGACTGTACACTCACTTCATGAAGCGCTCCGTTGATCGCTTGTTCATTCCATTTCACGAACGGAGCGATGCGTGTATTGTACCGCCTAAAGTCATCATGATATCTTGAACCGATCGAGGCGTCGGCTATGATCGCTTGTCGTAACCACCCCATATAAAAACCGCGTAACCAAATATCGTCCGCTATCAGATGGACGTAGTAGCCACTTCGAAAAGATGGATTCCAAGACGTCGAGTCTCCCCAAAATGCTTCGTAGTCAATTGTTCGTGTCCCGCTCGCTAATTCACCCGTATAATAGTGGGCTTGCTCCTTCTCGTCATAGCGTGCATCAGGAGCGATCGTACCGAGAAGAAATCGAGCGGGGTCAAGTTCCGGTAATGACGTAATCAATCGTTGTCCGATGTAGGCATGCATCAGTCGTGAACCCATCGCTTACCTTCCTTCAAAATCACTACGCGTGATCGCATAAATCTTTAAATCCCAGAAACGCTCTTTAACAAATAAAGCACTCCGCGAGATTCCTTCGAACGTCATACCGATCTTTTCCATGACACGAGCAGATCCATCATTTGCAACAAAACAACGAGCTTGAATGCGCTCGAGTCCGAGTGTCTCAAAACCGTACTGTACAAGACGCGCTGCTGCTTCCGGCATCAAACCTTTCCCCCAGTACTCGCGCGACAGCGCATAACCGAGTTCTGCTTGCTGTTGCTCAAACGAGACTTTGATGAAATCAATCGTTCCGATGACCCGTCCGCTCGTTTTGTCTTCGATTGCCCATGGTGCAGGATTCCCTAGTTCGTATTGGCGAAGGATGTGTTCGACGAATTGTTCAGAATCCGTAAGGCTTTTATGCGCATGCCAGCTGACATATCTTGCTGTCTCTTCATCTTTCGTATAGGCATAGATATCTGCTGCATCTTCTGTGCGAACTGGTCGCAAACGGAGTCGTTCCGTTTCAAGTACAGGCAAAGCTTGATATAAATCGATGGTCGTTAACATGATCGAACCCTTCTTCCTTTGATTTTTTCCAAGTATACCCACTCTTTCTTAAAAAGTATAGAGATATATGAAAACGTTATCTGAATTTTCTGGTATACTATTGGAAAATGATGTAAGAAAGGATGCTGTCATGTCTTCTCGGGAACGAATACTCTTAAGTGCGCTCGGTATTTCACAGTTTGGTGACTTCATTTATCTCGTTGCGATCAATGTCTATATCTACCGTTTGACCGGTTCAGCGTCTGCCGTTGCTGCGCTGTGGATCATCAGCCCGGTCGTCTCTCTCGTCATCAAGTCGTTCGCAGGAAGTTGGGTCGACCGATCCGACTTACGTCGACTGTTGATTCAGACTGATGTGTTGCGTGCTTTCTTAATCGGTATCATGCCATTTTTACCACTATCGTTGCTTTACATCGACTTGATCGCCATAGCCATTATCAAAGCAGTCGTTGAACCGGCAACGTTGACCTACATCACGACGCTTGTTCCACAAAACGATCGGACGTCGTTTAATGCCTATCGTAGTCTGATCACGTCAGGTGCCTTTTTGATTGGTCCTGCTCTCGCTGGAGGATTGCTCTATGTTGCTTCTGCCGACATTGCGATTTGGCTCAACGCTGTCTCGTTTTTCGGATCAGCTGTTCTGCTGATGCGCTTGCCGCGTTTTACCGCTTCGGTCGAACGAGGGATGCGGCTGCAAGACATCTTGTCCGATTGGCGGCTTGTCTATCAGTTCAGTAAAGACGCGTATTATGTGACTGGATTGTATGTCCTCGCGATGCTGATGATGATCGCGACGCTTGCACTCGATACGCAAGAAGTCGTCTTTTTACAGCGAAGCATCGGCTTATCGGAAACCGATTATGGTTTACTGATGAGTCTGACTGGGATCGGTTCCGTCGCCGGCAGCTGGGTCGTCGCCCGCTACGCTAAAACCCTTTCCGTTCGGACGATGCTGACGATTGGCTATACGTTTGTCGCTATCGGTTATATGCTGTACGCAAGTGCAAATTCGTTTTCAATCGTCTGTATCGGTTTCTTGTTACTCGGTTGTTTCCACGCATTTGCGGGGACCGGTTTCCTAACGTTCCAACAGACGAATATTCCACTACACTTAATGGGACGCTTTACGAGTCTTTACGGAGTCGGTGTCAGTCTGCTACAGATTCTAGCGATCGTCAGCATTGGTCTACTCGGCGATATTTGGTCGATTCGCTTCAGTACGATCCTGTTCGCTGGTTTGCTCATGTTGGTGACAATCTGTTTTCTTGGAATGGTTTTCCTCCCGCACAAGCAACAGTATTTTACAACGGACGAAGTGAAAGAAGAACAACATGCCTAAAAAACAGGGAATCCCGTCAGCGCGGGGTTCCCTACTTGAGTTGCTGCTCTAACTGCCTTTTCATCACTTCTGCATGAGCGACTAGCGGAAAAGACCCGTCTTGTAGTTGGTTCTGGAGTTGATTTGCTTCTGCCCAAGCGAGCGCATAGTCTGATTGTGAGACCGTCCCTTGCTCCCGTGCTACTTCCAGTTCGTCCGCATCGACTAACAAGACTTCTCCCGATGGCAAAGCAATCAGATCAAGAAATAGATCGTCCCAGTAGACACGTCCGTTTTCCATTCCAGTACGAAGGCAGATATCAATATAGGTTTGCACCAACCGACCTGAAGCATCAAACATCGAGGTCACAGCATAATGAGCATCACTTGGAAATTGTTGTACCCAGACGTAACCAGCGTCAGCGATTCGAATCGTTTCGTCGCCATACTTGACGTCTAATGGTGAAGCGACTTCAATCAGTTGAAGAAGCGTCACTTGCCCTTGAAACACTTCATTCTCGACCTGCTCTTGAACATAGTGTCGCTGTTTGATACGATTCCAGTCACGCCGATCAGCATATCGTTTTTTGATCATCTATTTATCCTCCGTTTTTCTTTAGTGTGCCATACCCCGTCTCTTTTTCATTCCAATCCTTAAAAAAAGAGGCAACGGATTTTTCCGTTACCCCTTGCTTCATCATTTTGCTGTCTCTGAACTGTGTAACGCAGTACCATTCGTCTCAATGACGTGACGATACCAGTCAAACGAATCCTTCTTCATCCGTTCCATCGATCCGTTGCCTTCGTTATCTCGGTCGACGTAAATCATACCGTAGCGTTTTTTCATTTCCCCCGTCGTAAAGGAGACGATGTCGATGACGCCCCACGGCGTATACCCAATCAACTCAACACCATCTTCGAGGACGGCTGCTTTGAACGCTTCGATATGCGCACGCAAGTAATCGATTCGCGCCGTGTCATGAATTTGACCATCCTCGATTGTATCAATCGCACCAAAGCCGTTCTCGACGATGAACAACGGAATCTGGTAACGGTCATAGAGACGATTCATCGCGTAACGAAGACCAACCGGATCAATCGCCCAGCCCCAATCACTCGACTGGATGTACGGATTCTCAACACCTTGTGCGAGACCACCGTTAACGATGTTACCTGTATTATTGACGACGGCATCATGTTTGACAGTCGTCGACATGTAGTAACTGAATCCGAGATAGTCGACCGTTCCGTTACGAAGAATCTCCGCATCACCGTCTAAGATTGGAATGTCATATCCTTCTCGTTTGAACTCATTCAATGCGTAAGACGGATAATAACCACGGACTTGAACATCCGGGAAGAAGTAACGCTGACGCATCGATGTCTCAGCAAGTAGAATATCTTCCGGGTGCGATGAGTACGGATAGATTGGTACGTGCGAAACCATTGCTCCGATCTCGAAGTCTGGGTTGATCGCTTTCCCTTTTGCGACAGCAAGCGCACTCGCTAGCAATTCATGATGTCCCGTTTGATACATGACTTCCATCGCGTTCTCTTCCGGATCGAGGAGGACACCTGAATTCGTCCAGAGGAACAGTGGATTGCTGACATCCATCTTGTTATTGATCTCATTGAACGTCATCCAGTACTTGACCTTGTCTTTGTAACGCGTGAAACAGACTTCCGCAAATTTTTCGAAGAACAGCGCTACTTTCCGATTACGGAAACCGCCATATTCACGCGCAAGGTGGAGTGGCATCTCAAAGTGCGACAGCGTGATGATTGGTTCGATGCCGTATTTCAGTAATTCATCGAAGACGTCATCATAAAACTTCAGTCCTTCTTCGTTCGGTTCAGCTTCGTCTCCGTTCGGGAAAATCCGGCTCCAACCGATCGATGTCCGAAGACATTTCAGTCCCATCTCAGCGAACAGCGCGATATCCTCTTTATAACGGTGATAAAAATCAATCGCCTCGTGATTCGGATAGAATTCATTCTCCTCTACCTGATCCGTGATACGTCGTGCGACGCCGTGTGCTCCTGCCGTCAATACATCAACGACGCTCGGCCCTTTGCCACCAGCGTTCCAGCCACCCTCAAATTGATGCGCTGCTAGCGCACCGCCCCATAGAAAATCGTTTGGTAATGTCTTCATCTTCATGTCCTCCTTCTATTTCTCTTACTTGATGATTGTTAAAATCCGTGTGTTTGCCGTCGTGACGGTCTCGTCCGTCGGTAAGATTTGCGCATAACTTTGGGTGTTCGTGATGATGATCGGCGTAATCGTCTCGAGTCCATGCGCTTCAATTGCTGTCGCATCAAACGTCAACAAGCGGTCACCGGTCGTCACAGCTTCACCTTCTTTGACGTGTAACGTGAACGGTTTACCGTCGAGCTTCACCGTCTCGAGACCGACATGGATCAAAACTTCGACGCCACTCGTTGACCGTAGCCCGATTGCGTGACCGGACGGGGCTACCATGACGACGGTCCCGTCAAACGGGGCCGTGACCCGGTTGTTCGTCGGACGAATCGCTACTCCCTGACCCATTGCCCCCGAAGCAAAGACGGGATCCGGCACATCCGATAAGGCAACAATTGTTCCTTCAAGTGGTGCACGTAGCGTCTCTTCGTTCGTTAGTGTTGCACTGACTTCTTGTTCAGCAACAGGGGTCGCTGTCGTTTCCGTTGCGACGACAGGTGATGCTTGTTCACCGAAACCGAATACTTGAATCAAGACAATCGGCAGGATCAAGGCAATCGCTGTTCCAATCAATAAACCGATGATGGACGACGGGTAGTCGGAATCGATTCCGTTGACGAGCGTCAATGGTCCCGGTAATCCGGCGTAAGCAAAGTAATACGGTTTAAAGAAACTCGCCGTGACGGCGCCGATCGCACCAGAGATACAACCGTAGATGAACGGTTTCTTAAAACGAAGCGTCACACCATAGATGGCTGGTTCTGTAATGCCGAAGATACCTGTTAGTCCTGCTGAGACACCGACTTTTTTTGTTTCTTTGTTTCGTGCTTTTAAGATGACGCCGATGACAGCACCGATTTGGGCGATGACGGCAATCGTTTGATACGCCTGGAATGAATCACGACCATATTGTTCGAAGTTCGCAAGCACCATCGGCGTGACACCCCAGTGGACACCGAAGATGACGATGACTTGCCAGAAGCCACCAATGATCAGACCAGCGACCGCAGGAGCATTCTCTGCTAAGTAGTTATACCCATTTGCAATCCCTTCTGCACCAAGTGTCGTAATCGGTCCGATCAAGAGAATCGTAAATGGAACCATCAACACCATACTAAAGAATGGCACGAACAATGGACGAACGACTTCGTGGATCGTCTTGTTCAGGAATCGTTCGACGTAGGACAAAATCCAGACGAGGAATAATGGAGGTAAGACCGATGATGTATAAGTTGTTCCGGATAAAGCAATTCCTAGAAACGTGATGGATTCACCTGCAGTAATGCGCGCCGCGATGTCTGCCCACGTTGGACTGACCAGTGCTGCACTACACGCAACGGCAATGAATGCATTGACCTTAAAATGGTTCGCTGCCGTGATGGCAATGAAAATTGGCAAGAACGTAAAAGGCGCCCACGAAATAAAGCTGAAGACTTCATAAGTGCCCGTCTTCGCAAATGCTGGAAAAGCAAGTGTCGCCAAAATCAATGTTCCCTGCAGAATTCCTGCTGCAGCTAAAATATAAACGAACGGTGCAAAAACGGCTGACATCGTCGCTATGATTCGGTTAAGGACCGTCCCTTTCGGTGCCTCTTCCGTGTCCGATTGCTCTAGATCGACGAGTTTCACAAATTCTTGATGGACTTCTCCAACGTGTTGACCAATGACGATTTGAAATTGCCCGCCAGACTCAACGACCGTAATGACGCCAGGTAATGCACTGACCGTTTCTTTGGCTACTGGATCTGAACGTTTTAAGACAAGACGAAGTCGTGTAGCGCATCGAACAGCACTGATGATATTCTCTTCTCCTCCGACCGCTTCTAAAATCGAGTGCGCCAGTTTTTGATAATCGCGAACCTTGCCCATATTGTGTACCTCCCCTGAATATGACGCGTTGAATACCCTTTCATTTTAATTGTACATGCACAATTAATCAATACATAAATAATTTAATTAACTATTCTATTTTGGAGACATCAATAATATGCTAAACTCACATTAGAAATCAGTTCGTGAGAAAAGAAGGTGTCCTATGCTGAAATACCAGCAAACTGCCGATGAAATCGAGCAATACATAGAAAAACATGAGTTAAAGCAAGGCGACAAACTACCCATCCTCGAAGAACTAATCCGGCAGTTCGCCGTCAGTAAAACGACGATGACAAAATCACTCGAATTGCTTGAACGAAAAGGCATCATCTTTCAAGTCCGTGGAAGCGGGATTTTTGTCCGTAAGACGAATCGGACCGGCTATATTCGACTGTTCTCGACTCAAGGATTCAAGCAGAATCTCATCGGTCATACGATTGAGTCAACTGTTCTCGTACTCGAACCAATCGATGCAACGGATAATATCGCGAAGAATCTTGGGATCGAATCGGGTGAGACAGTCTATTACGTTAAGCGAATCCGTTTCATTGACGGCAAAATCCTCTGTCTCGAAGAGTCTTATTATCGTCAATCGATCGTACCGTACTTAAATCGCGAAATCGTCGAACAATCAATCTTCGAATATTTAGAGACAGCACTGCAATTGAACATTGGATTCTCGGATATGTACATGCACGTCGGGAAATTAAGCGCAGAGACGGCTCGTCATCTGGATCTCGCCGAGGGCGATCCTGGATTGACGATCGAGACAGTCTTTCACTTAACGAATGGTCGTCCGTTTGACTATTCCGTCATCACCTACCATTACGAACATTCACACTTCGTCGTCCAGGCGAACGGACTATATTTATGAGGAACGGAGCAAACTTGAATGAATCGTGAACTTATTCAATACTATGGAATGCTCATCCTCGGAATCATTACACTTTTTGGCGGCGTTTTTTTTACGATTAGTACATGGAAAGACTCAACAGAATCACTTAAAAACAAACTTCAATTCATCTTGATCACGTTATTTGGAGTTGGACTACTCTACTGGACGGTTCCTAGCCTTACGCAGATCGTTTTCAAGAACCATGCTGTCATCAAAGGTGACTGTTATGTAGAGGAAAACTCGGGCAAGACTCACTCCATTTCTATTATTTTCGACTCAACAGAGGATTATGAGGATTTCACCTTCCTAGAAAATCCGGAATTAGGAGCGTACGGAGAAGACGTGCCCTATTATTGTCGCGTCATTTCAACGAAGAATCATCAGTTCCCGATTTCCTATAAAATTTACGATTCTAAGACCCATAAACAACTCTCCTCTTCTAAAGACGATTAAAACAAAAAGGATTGCATGAGCCAGTGCCATGCAATCCTTTTGAAGTTCTTACAGCAATGATCCAATCATGGCCTCATTTTGTGATTTTATAATCGAATCTCTTCTTTACTAGAATTTTCGAGATACAGTTCCCCATCAAACGTCGTCAAGGCAACCACTTTCCCTTCTTTTTCATACCACGCTGTTGCGCCTTCACGATCGAGTTCTTCCCAACCGGCTTGTCGAATCCGAGTTCCATACAGTAAACCCGGTCCATCGGTTTCCGAGACAAGTCGAGTTTTGATCCTCCACTCACCTTGTTTTTCAATTGCCGTAGCAAATCGCGGCACCGGAAAACCAGATGCTTGTGATTCTTGAAAACTGACATACCAACCACCGATTATTACAATGAGACCGATAACCAGGATTGCGATCCATTTCTTTTTCATATATACTCCTCCTTCACTTTTCCATCTGTTTTTTTAAATCACCAAAATATGGTCCTTTTGCCCTCCTTCTATAGGCGGATTACTGATTTTTTTAATTATGAAAACACATGAAAATTGTTTCGATTTTAAGAAAACATCCAAAAAAATTTCAATTTTTTTCATAAAAAATGCACACCCTTGTTCGTCCTTAGAGCATCAACGGTTTAACAACTCCCGGCATAGAGCCATTTTCAGTCATTTTCAATTGGTTAAGCACATTGGTAACTTGACTTCATTTCCTGCTATGGTACGATACAAACCTATCAAAGGGAGTGAATAGAACTTATGAAATTCAGAAAAGAAAAAGTCAATGTCGTTGACATGCAGCAAACCAAAAAGAGTGTCTACGCGACCGGAATTGGGAATGCGATGGAATGGTTCGATTTTGGTCTTTATTCCTATCTCGCAATCATCATCAGTCAAAACTTCTTTAGCGCTGTTGAAAATGATGAACTGAAGCTTGTCTTTACTTTTGCGACCTTTGCGATCGCTTTTTTAATGCGACCAATCGGCGGAATCGTCTTTGGACGCATCGGAGATCGACTTGGACGGAAGGTCGTCTTAACGACGACAATTGTTATGATGGCCGGTTCAACGCTTATCATCGGATTATTACCGACCTACGATCAAATTGGAATTTGGGCACCCATCCTTTTACTATTAGCCCGCATCTTACAAGGGTTCTCGACTGGCGGAGAATATGCCGGAGCAATGGTCTACATTGCCGAGTCGTCACCTGATAACAAACGGAGTGCTCTTGGAAGTGGTCTTGAAATCGGAACACTAGGTGGGTACATTCTTGCCTCATTACTTGCTACAACACTTTTTGTCACTTTATCAGATGATCAAATGGCATCTTGGGGATGGCGGATTCCATTCATCCTTGGAGCACCACTCGGTTTATTCGGTCTCTATTTACGTCGTCATTTGGATGAGTCGCCAATCTTCGAAAATGAGATTAATGAAAATACAGAAGAACCCGCGACATTCCGCGAAATCTTACGCGATCATAAGCGTGATATCATCCTTTGTTTCATTGCTGTCGCGTTCTTCAACATTACGAACTATATGCTCTTGTCCTACATGCCATCATACCTTGATGAAGTCATTGGTATGTCAAGTTCGACAAGTACGATTCTCATCACCGGTGTCATGGTGATCATGATTCCACTCGCTTATTTCTTCGGAAAACTAAGTGATAAAAAAGGCAATCGCAATATCGTCCTCTTCGCGTTAGCAGGACTATCGTTGCTTTCGATCCTGTCGTTCTTCTTGATTGGTCTTAAACCACTCTTGTTCGTCGGAATCGGAATCTTCATCCTCGGATTCTTCTTGGCGATCTTTGAAGGAACGATGCCTAGTCTGCTACCAAGTATCTTCTATACGGATGTCCGCTACCGGACACTATCCGTGACGTTCAATGTCTCGGTCTCGATCTTCGGTGGAACGACGCCACTCGTTTCGACTTGGCTCGTCCATGAGACGCAAAATCCGCTCGCTCCCGCTTTCTATCTAACAGCAGTCAGCGTCATCGGGTTCGTCACGTTCTTCTTCCTCTTTAAAAATACAGCCGGTAAAGCACTTAAAGGATCGCATCCGACTGTATCGAGTGAAAAAGAAGTCGCGTCGATCGCAAAAAAACCAGACGATGCCCTCTGGTGGGCAGAATAATTGCTACAAGTAAGAGCCGTCTTCCGCAGAAGACGGCTCTTTTTAGTAGACAGCACTCAGCTCTGTTACGATTCGATCCGCAACTACGAGTTCCTGCTCTTGCGCAAAATCGAACTGGCAACCGATTGCTACTAGTCCGTTCGCTTGCGCCGCTTTGAAATCGGACAATCGGTCGCCGACGACGAATCCGGAAGAGATGTCGTGCGTCTTACAAATCTCTCGTACGAGTGCTGATTTATCACCGGAACGAATGTCTTCAATGCTATAGACATGATCGATATACGCTTCAAGACCATACGTCGTCACGATCGCTGATAGGTAGGACGGCCACCCGTTACTAGCGATATAGACCGAATGACCCGCTTGTTTCAAACGAGCGAGCAACTCGACCGTTCCTGGATATAGACAACCATGCCCGGACTTGACTGCCTGCTCTAAGCTATGTCGAAACTTTTGATCCACAACCTGTTGGTCTGCGGCTGAAAAATCTGGAAGTAGTGTCTCCCATACTTCCGGTAGCGAGACGCCCATGATCTTCTGATAGAGCGCGAGTGGAGTCTCTCCTTCCCAGCGCCCCGTCTGACGCAATTCATGAAAGACCTCTTCTAACGTATGCGCAAGCACAGCATTTGTTTGAAACAATGTTCCATCCATGTCAAAAATATAATGTGTCATTGACTCTCTCCTATCTGCTCACGCTTTATTATCTGAATCATGGCTTCTATTGGATCTATCCTCAGCAATCAGACGATCCGTCGGGCGGTGATCCTGATCAATCCACCAGCGTTTCATATCCGTCTCAGAAAACTCCGTCGGCTGGCGCATTGCGTGGCGACGGACGGTTTCTTCGAATGAAACGTCAAAATAATACGCCACGTACCGTGAAGTAAAGCGTCGTTCCAACCGGTCAATCATCTCACCGTACCAATCCTGTGCGAGAATTCCTTCTAGCAGAATCGTCGCATGACGTCCGTCAGCAAGTCCAACCAACTCCTCGATCCAGCGAATCGTCGGATTTCCTGGTCCATCTTTTACGTTCAACATTTCTCTACGGATGACATCTTGCGAAAACAGGATACTATCCAGTAAGACCAATCGTAATGCCTTAGCTAGCGTCGTTTTTCCACTACCGGAGTTTCCACGGATGACGATCAAGCGCGACTTCATGTCGTGAACCAGTCTCCGTTCAAGGCAGCAATGTACCGCTCTGCAGAGCGCGCTACAGCTTCAGACGCACCGGTTTCGATCTTCCGATGAAAGGCGTCATATAATTTTTCAAAGCGAAGCGGGCGTATCGTTTCTGCCATGCGCGCGACCGTCTTTGCAGGAAGCGGAATCATATTCGGATAACTGTACATGAAACTGACCCATGCCCGATCGGCAACGATTCGAATGATGTCTCCTGTCAACAACAGCCCTGCTGACGCATCTTTTCGTTCACAGATGACTGCTCCTTTGAAGTGACCACCGACGCGATGTAACATCAAATCTTCCGTTAACTCCAAGCGTTCACCACTCCAGAATACGATGCGCTCACTTGGTCGCGTCACGAACGACGCATCGTCTTCATGAATATAAATCGGTACGTCAAAAGCCTCTGCCCATTCGACTTGTGTCGCGTAATAATGCGGATGTGATAAAGCGATCGCCTGAAGCCCGCCTAATTCGTCAAGCTGCTCTTTCGTTGCGGAATCAAGATATGTAATGCAGTCCCATAACAGGTTGAACGATTTTCCTTGGACGAGATATGCCGTTTGACCGATGCCGAATGCTGGTGTCGTCTGAATCGCATAGACACCTGCTCCGTCGTCCGTAATGATATTTTGGTACGTTCCTGACGCTTGCATGGCAGCGAGTGTCATCCATGTTTGACCGGTTGGATTGACATACTGTCGCTCCTCTAAACAAATCAAACACGTTTCGCGATGCGGATTGATTTGTTCGACTCCACACGTCGTACAGATGATGGTTTCCATATCATCATTCCTTTCCAATTCGTAAATGATTTTCCTGATACATCATAACATATTCCAATTATAGGGATTGAATCTAGGGATTAAGATGCGCTCGCCGAAATGAACATGTATGAAGAATGAGATTATTATACCGATTTCGCCTCCTCTCATTGCGCGCTGGCTTACTTTATTCCTAAGGCAACGTCTTGATGCTCTGCAGAAGATAAGACAAAAGCAGGTCGAACCATTGATGTGGCTCGACCTGCATTATTTAATAAGACGTTCGATCGTCATTTATGACGCTTTGAAAATGTTCTGTGAATCGATTGATCGCTTCTTCTGTATCAAGATTTCCAGAAAACCAGATCTTTTTGTCTTCTGAAAATGTAAGATGCAATGAGTCGTCTATTGTATACTCCACTTTAAGTGTAGCAATCGTATCTGACTTCATTAATGTCTTTTGTGATAGAGTGACCAGTTCATTCGTCAACGTTTCGCGTGTATCTTCTGACGTCTTTTCCTGGAGAAGATCAACTGTCTTATGAAGCAATACGGCTTTTGAGACTCGCGATAAATTCAACTCTCGAATTTCAAACATGTAGGCGTTCTCATGTTCATGCTGACGCTGGACGATGAATCGTGGAGAATGCACTAAATGTTGAACGAAGTGAACGAACATTTCGATGGTCATTTCGGACATACCGAAACCCTCCCTTTTGCATGGATCAACGGACGAATGCCTTTAATCCTTTATGTGAATGGACAGTAAGAGTCCTGTATGAAATCAAGCAGGTGAATTGGGAAAAAAACCTCCCTTCTGTAAAGTTATACCACAAAAACAAGTACAAAGTGTACATGTTTATGTTTCAAAACTAAGATTCGAATAGCCTCCGAATCTTGTTTATAGTAACATAAAAGATACTAGTTATAATCATATTTAATATGATCATCTGATAAAAATCTGCATGACTGGAATATGTACACGGATAAAGAGCCAGAGATCATCTATTCCTCTCTGACTCTTCCATCAATCGTTCATCGTTGGCGCGATTAAATCTTGTAACGTATATGCCTGCAGCGCGTCCGTAAAGGACGTGAATGCTTGATCGAACGCTTGTCGTGTGTTTTGCAAACTACCATTTTTATTTGGAACTGTCACATTTTCAAGATAGGATACTTCTTCAAATAAATGAACGATTTCTCCTAACGTAATCGTTTCTGGGGATTTCGCTAATTTGAACCCACCATTACGACCTTGTACAGAAATGATGAGACCAAACTTGCTCAATGAATGGACAATCTTCATCAAATGATTTTTAGAAATATCATAATGGGTTGCCACTTCCTGAATTTGCACGAGCCGAGTCGGATGCGACGCTGCGAAAATAAGCACACGAATGGCATAGTCCGTAGAGCGAGTCATCTTCATCCATTTCACCTTCTTTTTCTTTCCTTTATATAGACATAGTACAGAAGCTCACTCATTTTCACAATCAATAGTATGGCTTAAAGTGTCGTTTATAGTGGTTTTGCACATATGTATATCGTTTATCTTAAAGGATATGAAGTGTCAAAATCTAGGCATTTCTCGGAAAAAGTAAAATGATATTTTAATTTCATGAAGCAAATTATTTAGTTATTTCAAGTCTATGATAAGATTCTTTTAAACATGTACGTTTAAAGTTTATTTATATATTTTTTAGAAAGAGGTCTTGTCATGAATTGGCTCTCATCAAGTATGTTCCATCGGTTTTATATTTTATTGTTTTCGAATTTCTTAATTTTTGCAAGCATCAGCGTCTTAACATTTTACTTTGCTCAAAAAGAGCTAGAGCAACACCGAACTTCATCATAGAAGATCACATTACAAAAAACGCAAGCTCGCACGCTTTGGAATGAAGCACAACAAGTCAATTTCCAAGTCCAACAAATTGATTTTAATGATCAAGATGATCTGAAGCAAATCAATAAAAGATTGAAACGTTTACAAAAAAACGTTGAATCGTTCAGTCAACGTTATTCAGATCCATCAGACGAACGATTTGCGCATCAACTCGTTCAATTTTCAAGATTTTTGGAACAGGAAGTCACTTTGCAAATACCTACGGATAATCAAAAGCTGGTTCAGCAGTCTGACTTCGTCGTTAACGACTACTTTCGAATGATTCATAATGAAGAGAAAAACGCACAGCAGTCGCTACAACAAAGAACCGTTGAAGTATTACGCTACGCCTTTGGTGTGATGATCATCGCTTTTTGTCTTCTCAGTTACTTGATTTTAAGACTTGTGCGGTCTTTTCAAACAGATTTACTCGATCTCGTCGATCAAACGAAACAGCCTGATCGATTGGAACAGAATGATTTTCATAATCGTCACGATGAGATTGGTACACTTGGGCGATCGATGCAACAAATGACAACGTTGCTCGCATTTGAACACCAGCAAACACAAGTTGCTAATTTACAACTTCAAGAGTCTTTATACCAACAAAAAACAATCAAGCGACAACTTCAATTTCAAAATCAGTTAGCTACTCAAATTTTGCGTCATCAATCTACTTCAGGTCTTCACACCTGGCTACAAGCAATCGGTAGTCATTTTCGGGCGGCTCATATCTATTTTTCACCGCAGTCGGAGAATTTTGAACCTGTCCATATCGCACTATCAGACGAACCCATTTATGACCAAGAACGGTTGGAGTTAGAAGCGAAGACCGAGCTAGATACATCCATCCATCTAATCGAGAAGGAGCAGTTGACGTTATGTGCTCTCCCTTTACACAGTCCGTCAAAATTCATTGGTTCATTGACGTTACAATTTCATCATCGTTTTACTGAGACTGTCGCACTTCAGAAAACGACTCATTTATTAAATATTGGGTTGATGCGATTGCTTGATGACATTCGTATAAAAGAACACCATCAATTAATTCAGCGCATTTTAAATGGTTTACGAGAAGCTATCTTATTCGTCGATGTGACGAATACGAATATCTTTACGAATCGCATGTTTCATCAATTATTTCCGAACTGGTCACCTTCTGAAAACCAATCTGAAAACTTAGCATTCGTCATCGAAGCCTTCGAACCGTTGATTCTCGAAACAGAGGCATTATATGCATATGTGGAACAAATCAAAGCAGGCTTTGACCACGCATCAGTTATTCCAGCTCAGGATTTTTCAATGCCAGACGATCGTCATTTACGACTTTACACAGAATTTTTACCCGAACGTCAAGGTATTCTATTTGTTTTTCGTGAACGCACAGTTGAAGTCAACCATGCTAAAAAGGAGCAAAACTTCATTTCGGTTTTATCACATGAGCTTCGAACGCCACTTGCATCCATCGAAGGGTTCAGTGAATTAATGTTACACCGGTCGTTATCTCCTTCAAAACAGCGAAAATATTTAGAAACCATGCGGAGTGAGACACAGCGACTCAGTCAACTGTTAACCGAATTCCTAGATTATCAGCGACTTAGTCATCAAAAAGAATCCTATCAGTTAGAATCATTTTGCATCGAACATATGCTCATCGAGTTAACGGAGTGGTTGAACGTTGCGACATCGACGCATCATTTACAAATCCAAACTGACGGTCCTTGCCTGATTACGGCTGACCAAGAAAAAATCCGGAGGGTCTTATTAAACATCTTAAATAATGCGATAAAATACTCTCCCGTTGATTCAAATATCCAAATCTCGTTAGCGTGCTGTGAAGCTGAAATCGTCATCACCATTAGCGACGACGGATATGGTATCCCAAAACAAGATCTTCCCTACCTCTTTGATCCGTATTACCGTGTCGAACAAGCAGACCACCTCCAAGTTCAAGGAACAGGTCTCGGTTTACCGATTTGTAAGGAAATCATCGAAGCGCATGGTGGGAGAATCACCGTTCATTCAGAAATCGGAAAAGGATCTGACTTTTTTATCCGTTTACCTCGTGATGAAGAGTGGAACACAACCAATAACATGTACAATAACAGTATGAATAATCTACAACTAGGAAGTGAAGAACGTGGAAGCTGATTTAAATCAAATCGTTCACTGTTTAAATCAAGATTTTAAACAGCATAGAACTGTCTTCAGTGCAATGGCACTGAAAGAAACCAACCCCTGCATCGTCTTGATGGAGGATCACCGCAAAAGACGATTGAATGATGCTTTGTATCAATACTCTGATTTCATCGCTGAATTGGAATCACTTATTTATCGCTGTTTAATTGATGTCCGGGGAGCCCGTGAATCCGCCTCCCCTTCCGAGATTTTTATCTCTAAAGCCCAACTCTATTCGCCTTATCATTATTTGATTACTTTTTTATGAGAGGAGTCCACCATGACTGTTCAAGAAAATACAGCATTGTTGATCATTGACGTCATTAATAAGATGGATTTTGAAGGAGCTGAGCAGTTAATGCAACAAACGCTCCCTATCCTCTCACCACTCACAAAATTAAAACAACATTGTAAACGTCAAAATATTCCCGTGATTTACGTTAATGACAATTTTGGTCTGTGGCAGGAAAACGTCACTCAAATCATTGATGAGTGCCGCGGGGGTCTTGGGGATGTACTCATCGAAGCACTCCATCCAGAAGAGGATGATTACTTCATCATCAAGCCCAAGCACTCAGGTTTTTTCGGTACTCAGCTCGATATTTTATTGAAGCATTTGGATGTCTCGCGTCTTATTATCACCGGGCTAACGACCGATATGTGTATCTTATTTACAGCAAATGACGCCTATATGCGGGAATATGCCATTCATGTCCCTGCAGACTGTACGGCAGCAGAAACCACTGTCGCAAAAGATCATGCCTTAGAAATTCTCAGTTCGACATTATCACTGGATTGCTCCTCGAGTTCATGCTTGATGAATAAGGAGGAATAACCATGCTTCATTATTTTTCTGGAACGTATGAATCAGCACGCGAACGTTTCAATAAGACTGCACAGTGCATTCTTTCTCAGCATTATCCGAAGCTAACGCATGATTCACTGGAACAACAAGCATCACTCTATTCCGATTGGTGGCACGGCCAGTCCGGTAATAATTCAACATTATTGATCTTAACCAGTGGATTACATGGAATCGAAGGGTACGCAGGGAGTGCCATGCAGCTCCAGTTTTTATCAGACCATATGAAACAGGTAAATACGGAAGAAGTCGATATTTTGCTGATCCATGGTATTAATGCATATGGGATGAAACATCATCGAAAAGAAACACAGCATAACCTCAATTTAAATCGAAACGCGATTCACGATTTTTCAAAGGCAGATTTACGCAATCCGGGTTTTGATGAGTTGCAATCTTTGTTTATAAAACGGTCAGGTTCAGGACGGCGTCTGGATTATATACCGTTTACACTGCATGTCTTATACGACTTGCTTCGTCTAGGTCCACACGCTTTTTAAAGGCTGCGACACTTGGACAATTCAAGCATCCGACCGGATTCTATTATGGCGGACATACACAAGACGCTTACTTCTCCGATGTGTTAAGTCGGCTCGTCGATACACTATCTGCTTACCAACACGTCGTGATGCTCGACTGCCATACGGGTTATGGACCAGCGGGTCAAGTCCAACTCGTCATGTCGTCGGAAGATCCACGACACGCTAGGGAGGTAGAAGTATACACACGTTATCCGATCGTCGATCAACCACGAGATCAACAGTTTTATGCAATTGAAGGAGAATGGTTAAACTATCTGTATGAAGAAACAAAAAAGCGACACATCGGTTTTTTAGGTTTAACATTAGAGTGTGGAACGCTTGGAAAGCATCCTTTTGCCCTACTCCGAACGTTAAAAGCAACGATCGATGAAAATCGTCTCTTTTTCAATCAAGCAGTTGCCCCTCGACGGATTAGAGAGCGATTCGATGCACTTTACATCCCTAAAAATAAACAGTGGCGACGGTCCATCTTGAACGAGACATCCTTCATCTTTAACAACATCACTGAATGGATCAATGATCCTAAAAGTCATTCTTTGATTAAACGTTCACTTCAACCTATCGAAAAATAAGGTAAAACAGGTTTGAAAGAAACTGATTAAGGTATATAACATGTGTAAATCGCATATGTTTAAAACTTAAAGGGGGTTCTTTTCATGTTTCGCCATCAAAAAGAATTACAATTCGAAGTCAAGGTTGATCGACCCGATCCAAAGCTTGCTCGGGCCGTGCAAGAGGTACTCGGTGGACAATTCGGTGAGATGACGGTCATGATGCAATATCTTTTCCAAGGCTTCAATTGCCGTGGTGAAGAAAAGTACAAGGATATGCTGATGGATATCGGGACGGAAGAAATCGGGCACGTTGAAATGCTGTGTTCCCTCATTTCTCAATTGCTCGACGGGGCGTCACCGGATGATCAGGCAGAAGCTGCCAAAGATCCAGCGACGGCAGCAATTCTCGGGGGTATGAATCCACAGCATCTTCTTGTCAGCGGTCTCGGTGGACTGCCATCGAACGCCAACGGCATTCCGTGGAACGGATCTTATATCGTCGCGAGCGGTAACTTATTGGCAGACATGCGTTCGAATTTACATGCTGAATCACAAGGTCGTCTTCAGGTCGCTCGCCTCTATCATATGACGACGGATGAAGGCGTTCGCGCTACCTTCCGTAAGATGCTCGCTCGCGACCGGTATCATCAGTATCAATGGATGGCTGCGATCGAAGAACTGGAGACGAAAAACGGAGTTGTCGTGCCTGCTACTTTCGCACCGGAAGATGAGATGGAAGCGCAACCGCATGCTTATGAGTTCTGGGACCTATCGGAAGGCACAGCTTCAAAAGAAGGTCGCTGGGCTCAAGGGGAAGCGCAGGATGGAACCGGTGAATTCGTTCATCTAGAAAATCCTGCACCGCAAGGAAATATTCCGAACATGAAGGTACCGGCACACAAACTTCACCACGACCTAGCAGAAAAAACAGGAATGCAAAACGTCAAAGATACTGTCAAACGTATGTTACATGATAAGGAGTGAGATCGATGGCTAAATCACCACTCGCAATCCGTGAAACACTCGAAATTCATTAGCCGTCCCAGTAAAAAACGCGACGAGTTGATTGCGACAGACTTCTTGATTAGCAGCAAATCACTTGTCCGCGCTTATGCTGTTGCAATTACGGAAACGGCTTCTCCTGACGTTCGAAAAGTCTTGACTGAACAGCTGAACAAAGCCATTCAGACTCACGCAGCAATCGCCGGATACATGATCGATCATGAGATGTATCACGTGCATGACTTGAAAAAACAATTAAAACACGATCAAGAAAAACTAGAAGTCGCTAAAGGCTTACTATGACGTTCCCCCTTCCCTTCTGATTTTGAAGTGGAAGGGGTTTTCTTTCAGAATTCGTGTAAGGAGCGATCAGTCTCATGATTGACATCGATCATATTCAAATCAAACAAAGTGGAGAAACTGTTTGTCTCACCTGGGAAGGGACAAGTAACGTCCGTCTCTTATTAAATAGTAGACCGTGTTTCATTCAGAACTCGAATAGCTATCAAACGGAGACACTTCCTTTATTTGAGCCTTTGTCATTCGAACTGATTGATTCAGATTCGAAGACACGTATCGTCACCGCTCTTGTTTCAAGTACAGATGATTTGTTCTGGAACCGAAAAATGACTGTCCTGATCCAACAAGATCATGCTGTCCGACTGTTGTGGGGTGAAATCCCAGAGGTATCGCATTATACGGTATTTCAAGATGGGCATCGATTAGGTCAAACTGCGTCACCCGAATGGAAAGGAACGATTAACCCTGAACAATTTACACGTTTTGAAATCCGGGTGCTCCGTCCAATTTCAAGAAAATCGATGCCGTTCGCACGGATGATCGAGACGTTCGCCCGCGTTACGAATCAGATAAAACAGGAACAAGACCGTGAACGAGAATTTGAACAATTCGTGCTCTATTTTTCTTTGTACCCGCTATCCGCTTCACATAAGAAGGTTTCTTCTTACCGATTGCGTGTACTGACGTTCATTGCTCCTCCAATTCTCATGAACCCGAATCCGTTTTCTCCGCATCGTTATTTCGAAGGCGATGCGCGACAATATTCGCCTTTTTCAAAAGAGTATCGCACCTTTACAGAAGTCCTGACATTTGATGGTGAAACCACTCATCAACTATCAAAACAAGCAAACCCTACCCGATCTTTTGATGCTCGTCATCAGTTATATCGAGAAGATGTAGCGTCGACTCAGCGGGTCTATTTATCAGATCAATCAAAAGCACGATATACGCTCCACCACTCTGTCGGCAATCCGCTCGTCGTCTCACCTAATATCGACTACGAAATCAAGGTAGCGCATCATGCAAATCTTTGGCGTATCGCAGGAACACATCTCCAATCACCGCACCATGAAGTATATCTGGATGAAGGAAACGATTGTTTTGAAACAATCCACCAAGCCCATGATTTAGGTTTAAGTTTCCTCGGCAATCCGTTGCCAAGTTGTCACTGGTTGCATGTGACCAACTAATGAACAGAAGAAAACCGCGACCGATTCGTCGCGGTTTTTCATATTTAGTCGTGAAATCGAGCACGTGTCTCCGGAGACGGCAGTGCACACTGCTGCTTTTGTCCAAACCAACGATGACGATTGTTTGCAACGAAATCATAGACGCGATCCCGAAGTGAACGTGGAACAATCTGAAACACACTCAACAGACGCCATCCACCTTTTAAATGACAGGCAATCCGTAACGCTGCATCTGATTTAATATAGGGTACACCTCGATCAATCACAACGACACTGTCGATCGTTTCCGGAAGATTATGACGCCGGACGAGCTCTTGTCCTGTTTCCCCTTGCAACGAAGCAAAATCATGATATCCTTGGTCTCGTTTTAAGATGAACTGGACGCTCGCGTCACAGAGATTGCATTCTCCATCGAATAATACGATTGCTTTCATGATTGATTCACCCTTCCCTACCTGTTTAACGAATGATTTTGTACACTTTTCCTTTACCACACTTTGGGTATAAACATGCATTTTTTTAGTATGTTAAATCATGATAACGCTTTCTCTTCTTCTCTTCATTCCGTTATACTGATTCTGTAAACATTTGGTTTTTACAAATCCATCTACTTAAAAGGAGCATATATATGACAAAACGATCGATTGCCATCGTGACCGGTGCCAGTCAGACACGCGACATCGGAGCTGCAATCTGCCGCCAACTTGTCTCTTCTGGACATGACCTGGTCTTTACTTATTTTAAAGCAACAGCGGATTGGGCGGCTAGTTTTACGACCGAACTCGAAAGTCATGGTGCCCGCGTCCTTGCGATTGAACTCGATTTAAGTCAATCAGATGCTGCTGACGAGTTATTCGCACGCATAGAAGATGTTGGAACACCAAGTATCCTGATCAACAACGCTGCCCATTCGACAATGACAGATTGGCGAACGCTTGATGCAGCAAGTCTTGATCAACACTATGCCGTCAATCTCCGGGCACCGCTGTTGCTCGCGACACGTTTTACGAAGCGATTCGCTGAAGCACATCTAACGTCCGGTCGTATCATTCAACTGACGTCCGGGCAGGATCTCGGTCCGATGCCTGACGAGATTGCTTACGCTACGACGAAAGGTGCCTTGTCGACGTTTACGAAGACATACGCGGCAGCCGTGGCACCGCTTGGCATTACCGTCAACGCCGTCAATCCGGGTCCGACCGACTCGACTTGGATGGATGAAGCAACCCGGACGGCGCTTAAACCTAGTTTTCCGTTCGGTCGAATCGGCGCGCCGGAAGACGTCGCACGATTGATCCAATTCCTCGTCAGTCCTGACGGTGGCTGGGTGACCGGGCAAGTCATCCATTCCGAAGGTGGCTTTGAACGCTGAATATGTCGCATGTGAAAACATCCCTCTGACGTTAAAATCAGAAGGATGTTTTACGTTATCGAAAGACCGGACCCGGTTCCGTCAAAAAATCGTTCCAGGCGGTTTGATGCAGTTCACTATAGAGTTTTGGCATCTGATCTTTTTCAAAAAAAGCAACATCGAGTGATTCATTGGAGTCGATCGTTAACTGTCCCCCATTGATTCGGCAAACGAAAAAATGGACGATCGGTTGGGCGACATCCCCGTTTGGATACATCTCTTCGTATTTCGAATAGACACCACTCAAACGTTCGATCCTGACATGAAAACCGGTCTCTTCGAAAATCTCACGCTTGGCTGCTTTGACAATCGACTCTCCGAGTTCCAGTGCGCCGCCGGGAAAGCCCCATGCTTGTTGCTCCCGCCGTTTTTGCAGGAGAATGCGCCCCTCCTTGTCAAAGACAATCCCACCGGCAAAGTTCAACATCACTTTTTCCTGACCGACCTTACTGCGAAGAAAACGTATGTAGTCCATCTGTCGCTCCTTGAAGTTTGACGTGCTTCACCCAGACAATCAGTTGTTCGATCATCGCCTCCGTCACAGTATGATTCACACCCGGAAAAACACATAATTCAGTCGTTTGCGCCATACCTGCTTGTACAGCGGTTGCGTGATAGAACTGCTGGATCGATAGTTGAATGATGTTATCCGCATCACCATGCAGGAGCAACCGTGGACGCTCATCCATCACACTGATTGGATCGAGCTTCCATGGTACATCTGTTTCTTTGATAGCAGGTCGTCCGTCGCGCGTGCGGAATTGACGTTCCGCTTCAAGATAGGCACCGCCCCCATTGATCGCAACGAGTGCTTTAATCGGCAAACGCGCCATGATCCCGTGGGCAATGAACCCACCCATCGAGACACCGATCGCGATCACCTCTGAAACATGCCAGCCTGATTGTTCGATGATAGCTGTCGCTTCCTTGATCGATTGTTCAACGACCGTCCAAAAATAGGTCGTCGATACTTCTGGATCAAACGGATGATCAAACGGTTCACGTTGATCGTGTCGAATAAGTTCCGGTATAAAGACATCGAACCCTTCTTCAGATAATTGTCGTGCAAACTCTAGATAAGAAACAGCCGTACCGCCCCAACCATGGTAGAGTAGAATGGCTCCTGTTGGGTGAGAGGAGCGGACGCTATGGATATGAAAATCAAGCTTCATTTTTTAGCTTCTCCTGATTCAAGCGGACGATCGTTCTCGCAAAGTCATCTTCCGGTAATCGTTGTCCGTTCTCGAGAAACGGTTTCCAGTACGGTCGAATCTTAAACAACGAGACCGTATCGCGATAAACTGTTCGACGGACGATTTGTTTCGTCGTCAACGGCAATCCGTTCTCGCTCTCGACCTGTATGCCACAGATCTGACCACCAACCGTTTTTCCATTCAACAGTTTTAATTGCGCGACTTCTCCTAGAAAACTGATCGTCGGTTGTGTCACGACGGCGTGAACGACTTCTGACTTCACACGTCGTAATACCGTTTTTTCGATGACGACGGAAAGTCCGAGATAGACAGCCTGGTTGATGATATACGCACCGATTCGTCGTTTTGTTGTTGAGTGCATGGATGATCCTCCTTATACGTTGAAATAGACGACAGCGCCGAGTGCACTGACAGCAATCAAATAAAAGACGATCGCGAGTCGTTTGTTTGCGGTAGAGATATCCTTTCGGACGAGAATCTTACTATACCGAAACGTCAAAAATCCGAACACGAGCAATGCCAAAATCAATAATGGTGCCATTTGATCCCCCCTCTTCTTTTTTATTCTACATCATTTCTGGTTTCGAATTGTTATATTTTACAAGTAAATTGAGGTATGCTTATACATATTTGATTCTTTATTGAAATGGGGTTTGCATTTTGAACACTACAACGACCTGCTGTCTCATTGAGCTGAAGAAGCCTGGTTATCTCGTTCGGAACCTACCGCCGCTCGGCATCCATGACGTCCACGTTCGCACCCTTGCCGGTTCCATCAGTATCGGTGCCGAACTTCCCCAATGGCTGGAACAAGATATGACTGAAACCGATTATGGCTATCCGCTAGAGACCGGATATGAAAGTTACGGTAAGGTGCTTGCTGTTGGTGACGCCGTCCAAACCGTCAAGCCCGGTGATCGGGTCGTCGGCTTCTACGGTCATCAAGATCAAGCGGTCGTACCTGAGTCGAAGGTCATTCCGGTTCCTGCTCGTGTCTCACCACGTGAAGCCTTGCTACTGATTCTATCTTGTGACGCGGCAAAAGGCGTCCGAAAACTGACATTGACGCCCGACACAAGCGTCTTAGTTTCTGGAATGGGTACGATCGGTTTGTTGACGGTACATTACTTGCGGCATTACGTTAACGTTCGCCAGATAGATATCATCGAGCCGCTCGCCTCCCGAGCTGAATTAGCACGTCAATTCGGTGCACGTGTCGTCACGCCGGATTCAGACACGTATGACGCCGCCATCGAATGTTCCGGGCGTCAAGCGGCCTTTGCCGAACTTCAATCCGCTGTCCGTCCTCATGGTGCAATCTGCGTCTTATCGGACGGCAACCGTGAATCTTTGACGTTGACGCCCGCGTTTCACGCAAAGGAACTTCAGATCATTGCATCGAGTGACGGTTGGAACTACCGGCAGCATGCAGACTGGCTTTTTTCCAACGATCGTCACGCGACATTACCTGCTTTGTTCGAACAAGAAACTTCGTTTTCGGAGCTCGCCAACTGCTTCGCTGCCTTAATGGCATCGACCGATCTCCCGATCAAAGTCTTCGTTGATTATGAGCAGACGAGCTGAACACCGTTCGGATCCGTACCTGCTAGCGATACGTCGGAAAAGACTGCTTCTTGCAAGACGGTCTTCTCCCCGCGGACGGTTTGGATTTGCGGAACCGGTTGATCGAACAGTTTCGCTAAATCCGCCTCTAATCCTTCGAGCGGCGTCGCTAGGATCAGACGCTCAAGTGTTGTTCCATCAGTATCCGCAATCGCATCTTCATGGATTTGCAGTTCAATCCGTAATCCGTATGGTGTCTGCAAGAACGTCCGACGCTCATTCGGTTGGACTGTAAATGAAAGTGTTTCTGCACGGTCAAGGATCATTTGCAAGTCATCTGATTGAATCAAAAATCCGATGTGGTCGAAGCGAATGACCTTCCCGTACCCGATAGTCACGTTCACTGCCCCGCGTTTCATTTCAATGATCCGAAACACAATCTTATCCGTTCGAAAATCGTTCCATGTCAGAGGTGGATTAAACGAAGAAAATTCTCCATTTTTCTTCCCAATGCGCTGAGAAACGTGAAACCCGCGTGCTGTATACCAGGCTTCTGTTTCCTCCAAATGTGGTGTCCAAATATGGTAGTGAAATAGCATTTACATACACTCCTTATACTTGTTCCAATCGTTCCATGTCATCACTACAACTTGGTTCGATTCATTTAAGTATTGTCTTAATAGCGGAAGGTGCGCAGCGCAGCACCGTACAAACAGACGATTCGCTCAGTCGTCTGGGCAAGTTGCAGTAGACGATTCGCTCAGTCGTCTGGGCAAGTTGCAGTAGACGATCGGCAATCTTTTGATTACGGGCATGCCAGTAGCATTCGATCCAAATCCGCCCGTTTTCCAGCTGTTCGATTTGATCGTAGACCTTAGCGGACGCTGCAATCGTCTCTTCAGCGTGCAATCGATCGAGCCATTCGGAAAAGGATAACTGCTCCATCGCGTTCTCTAACTGTTCAGTCCGCTTCATCTCAGCAGTGACGATCGTCTCGAAAGCTTCCGGATGATGTGAACGGACTATTCCTAAATCCGGTACGCCTGGTACGATTTCGTTCCAATCGATTCCATGCAACTGTGCTAATCCTGCCATCCGGGCTAGGCGAAAGCCGATTTGTTGCCGTTCTTAAATCACTCTCGTGTTGATAGGTGTCATATGTATGTTGCAGGTCACTCATGCGTTCAGGTGACGTTTCAAGAGCAATGCAAGTCGGTTGAAATCTGTTCAATCGAACAACGACTTCCTTAACTTCCTGTTGCCGTCTCTCTGATGCGACATCAAAAATTACTGGACGAATCAGATCACAATTTGCCGGTCGATCAAGATGGAACATGCCTAACAGTAAAATCTGGGGCTTCATCTACATCCCTCCTTTTCCTTATTTTACCTTATATTTGGTAAAGGAAGCGACCTTTACCTATTATGAATTTACGTTACCATTCAACAAATACTCATATAAGGAGGTTCCGATGAAAAGGATATTCGTCATTGTGTTCATTGGATTTTTATTCGGATGCAACCAAACCGGTATAGAGGATGAAACTAGTTATGCCATGATTGTCATTGTGAACAATAAAGAATATAACGGAACAGAAGCTGAATTGGACGCATCTAAACAACAAGGAGAAAAAATTAGTACGATATTAAAGAAAACAAAAGCTCATGAAATGCCCCAAGCGAACAGTCAATCGAATCTCTTTTCAGTCGGGTCCACCATCTATGCTGTTAAAGGAACAGAAGATTTTATCATCGTAAAAGACAAAAAAAATAAAAAATGGCTTTTACAAAAGGGAAGAGATATCGAAAATAATTTGAATGACTGAGGTAATCTAACATACCCTTAAAGTGGTACACCTTTAGAAGTACTAATAACGCGTGTATTTTAAAATATATGTTTAAACGAGGTATGATGAGAAATAATTAGAAGGTGGACAGCTGGTAGGGAAATAGAGGAAAGCGATTGTAGATTACTCTTTGTTACCCATGTCCTCGTTACTTTACGATACCTGCTATATCTGACAGGAATAGGACAAAATCAGCGAAGAGTGAACCCTGACAAATTGCTATCACCTTGGACAGGTTCAACGATCATCGCTCTACTATACTGAAAACAAGGAGGTGACAAGATGTGGCTCGAATCGATTCAACGGGTTATTGACTATATTGAAGATCATTTAGAAGACTCGCTTGATCTCAACGTTTTGACAAGCGTGGCTCAGATGCAAACGTATACTTTACAACGAACGTTTTCCTTACTTGCGATGATGACCTTACCGGAATACATCAGAGGGCGACGTCTGACGCTTGCTGCGCAACAATTGACACAGACGGACGAAAAAATCATCGATCTTGCCTTACGTTTTGGTTATGAGACACCGGAAGCTTTCACAAAAGCTTTCAAACGTCAGCATGGTTGTTCCCCGACGTTGATGAGAAACGAGCGACGTCGGATTCACGCCTATAACCGCCTGAGCATTCAGGTGACTTTGAAGGGACTGGATCAAATGGATTATCAACTCATCGAACGACCTGCTTTACAGATTTCAGGATGGCGAAAACATTTCCCTACGCAAGATGGTGCCCAACAGCAACTGATTCCATTGTTTTGGAATGATGTGAATCATTCCGGTCAAGATGCTACCTTGTTCAAACAAAATGACGGTCAGATTGATGGTGTGATTGGTGTCTGCTCCAATTTCACCGAAGCATCGATGGATTATTGGATCGCGACGACGACAACGGAAGTCCTGCCTGGTCAGGAAACGATGACGATTCCGGCAAGTCTTTGGGCGACGTTCCCAGTTGTCGGTCCGATGCCGCATGCCATTCAAGAGATGTGGCACCGCATCTACCAAGAATGGCTTCCGTCACATGGTTATGAGCCGTTACCTCATGCAGAACTCGAAGTCTATTCGGCAGGCGACCCGCCTGCCGCCGATTATCAATCTGCCATCTGGATTCCGGTGCGTCCGCGCGACTGATGGTTTCAGGACATATGAAAAGGCGAGATCATCGGTGATCTCGCCTTTTCGTGTGTCATGCATACTGTTGTTTAATCAGTAGTGTCTTTCCACTGATTTCTTTCGGAATTTCCGGTACCGCGCGCATGACGACATTCAATTGTCCGTCAAACAGTCGGTCTAGAACAAAAAAGAGTTTCTTCTCGTGTTCTTTCTCGAAGCATCGTTCATCCGGAACATATAATAAAACAATCTCGTCCCGTGTCTCTTGAATGTATTGTACGCGTTCGATACAGTTCGGGAACGCCCGAACGATTCCCGCGAGTTCCCCTTCAAAGACACGGTGACCGTTTCTGAGTTGAATGAAGCTTCTCCCCCGTCCGTCGATCGAAGCGATGATCGGACCTTGATGACCACAAGGACACGTTTCCTGACTGAGCGTCATCCGATCGCCGACACGGTAACGGACGAGAGGTGTCCCGTGCGTATCAAAACTCGTTACGAGAATTTCGCCGTCCTCATCACGTTCAATGATTCCCATCTCATAATGTAGATGTTTTTTGCCATACGGACATTCGGCGACGATCGGGGCCCCTTCTGACGACGCATACTGATCATAGATCGGTGCATGGAAAACGTCTTCGATGAGTGCTCGTTCTTCTGCCGTCATCATCTCTGCCGTCGGGAAAATCGCTTTCGGTCGAAACGAACAGGTCATCCCATATTTTTTAGCATATCGCGCGACTTCGATCATCCCTGAAGGCAAACCATCAATCGATTCCGGCTGAAACCGATTGAGTTGTTCAATATATGCAGCTGCGGTTTTCGGATTGATGTTTTTGATCGAGAACAACATTTGATTGATGACTTTATTTGTCCGCCAATAAACCGGTGCCTTTTGTTGAGGCGAGGCAAGCATTTGACCGGTAAAACTCGCACGGCGCATCCCTTGATCGACGCCATGTGTCCATTTGAAAAAGTCGAGATGCGCCATGCGGATTTGCATGTCTTCTTTCGTGTAATGGACTTGAATCGATTTGCCGGTCGTACCGCCCGTTTTCCCGAGAATCGGAGCATGGACGCGCGCATGGACATCCTCATTTTGTTGTCGTAAGATTTCTTTCGTCAAAGGAGGAATTTGTGTTAGTTCGTCAATCGATCGTAAAGGGAGCTCTAACGCAAGAGAGGAAAACAATTCCTGATAATACGGACTATGCGTTTGGCAAAAAGAAAGGAAGTCGTTTAATCGATGCAACTGTTCCGCCCGTACGTCATTCGGTCGTCCTAACTTCTGCTTCAGTTCTTGTAGGCGTTGTTGATAGGCTGGACCATATCGTTCGTGGAACAGGCGACGTCCTTGTAAAGTCGTCAACAAGTTTTGGATGAAGATCGGTGAGTGAAAGTAGATCGATTCTTTGAGCTGCATGATGTCACTCCTTCCATAGATAAACCACCTTTTACTGATACTTTCATCTTATTTCCAGTCGTCGCCCACCTCAATTAGTTCTTCGTGAATAAACTTAGCTTTTATTTTCAGGACGATTTATTTTATTGAACTCTGATTTACGAACATCTTCTCATCAATTCTTGAACTTACAACTTTTCTTCCATCATAAAAAATCCGACCGACGAATCAGGAAGTCTCTTCGTCGATCGGATTCATATTAGGGTCATTACGATTTCGCGACTTTTTGTAGCATCTGACACCCGTAAGCCCGTAATTTAATCGATTCGAGTACAAGCAACATCTGTTGTTCATCCAATCGTTCAATCAACTCGATGATCGTGATCGTCGTTCGCCCATTATATAATTGTACGATCAAGTGGATGATCGCTTCTAACGCTGGACTTGGATAGGGTTCTGCCAGAAATTCACGATCAAAAAACTCACCACTATCCGGAAAGAAATAATCCGAGAATCGTTCGAGCACTTGTGGCTGTCCTGTTGCGAGATACAGCATCGAGACCATCGCTGCATCTTCTCGTTGTTTCGGCTTTAAGCGTCTCCACAACAGATCGAATCGTCGTTCATGTTCCGCTTGCATGAATTGTATCGTCTGCATGGTTGAAGCCTCCTTTGTTTTTCATTCTTCCTGTTGATTCTTTTCCTTATATTTTTATTCCCTATTCCATCTAACTGAATCATCTCAGCGTATCCTCTTGCGATTGAACTGACACGATTGGGGGTACATTACAACAGATATAAGAGAGGAGTTTACATCCATGCCAACGCGCCTAGCTTTAGCCGGAGCTACCGGTTACATCGGTCACAATCTACTGAATGAACTGAAGAAAAAATATGACGTCATTGCCCTTTCTCGAAACGGCGATGATAAGGACAATGAGGAACGTGTCGAATGGCGATCGTGCGATCTCTTTTCTCTAGACGATACGATTGCTGGTATGAAAGGAGCGGACATCGCTGTCTACCTCGTTCATTCGATGATGCCTTCTGCTAAATTGACACAAGGATCGTTTGAAAACATGGACTTATTGTTAGCCGATAACTTTGCCCGTGCAGCAAAAGAAAATGGTATCCGACAAATCATTTACTTAAGTGGTATCATTCCTGAGGAAACAGAAAATCTATCGCGTCACTTAAAGAGCCGACTCGAGGTCGAACGCGTTCTTGGTGCTTATGGCACACCGGTGACGACGATCCGTGCCGCATTGATTGTCGGTCCAAAAGGCTCATCTTTCCCAATCTTATCGAAGCTCGTCAAACGCCTCCCCGTCATGGCACTCCCACGATGGACACGTAACAAGACACACCCCGTCGCTTTACCGGATGTCATTCATGCACTTGGTGAAAGTGTCGATCGCGATGATGTTAAAGACCGGGCAATCGATATCGGTGGACCGGAAGCGATGACCTATAAAGAGATGATCCTTCGAACTGCTGACATCATGGGAAAACGACAACCGACCATCGATATTCCTTTATTGACCGTTAAATTATCTCGACTTTGGGTGACGCTCGTGTCTGGAGAACCAAAAGAAACCGTCTATCCACTCGTTGAAAGCATGGTTCATGAGATGGTTGCAGATCCAGAAAAAATGGTTCCAGGGATCAGTGACGGAAAAATTACATTCGAACAATCGGTCCGTGATGCGCTAAAAGAGGAGGAAGAAAAAAAAGGTTCTTCTTCCTCGTCGTCTTCAACACCAGACGCCCTTGACGTTCGTTCAGTTCAACGTGTTCTTTTGCCGAAGGATCGCGATGCCGACTGGGCAGCTGACGATTACATGGATTGGTTATCTTCGTTTGCGCGTCCTTTCCTATCATCAACTATGAAAGATCAAGTCGTTGGAATAAACATTCCATTTTACGAACAACCCCTACTTGAATTGACGAAGGAACCGGTTCGTGATCGACAAATGGCGACCTACCGGATTACCGGCGGACTGTTCGCAAAAGTCGAGGAAGATAGCCGGGGTCGGATTGAATTTCGGCAAATTCCCGGTACACAGGAATGTATCATTGCCATTCACGAATTTGTCCCTGCTTTACCGTGGATACTCTATAAGGTGACGCAGGCGAACGTTCACTTGCTCGTCATGTATCTCTTTAAATTACACTTATTGCGTCGAATTCATTCGACGGAACAAGAATCAACACACGCAGACGAAATCGTTCCGTCATCTTGATCCCGATTAAAACGATCCGCCTCTTCCTTGGCGGATCGTTTTTTGTCGCTTGCAGAAGGATGACGAAACTAAAAAAATCGTGATACACTGAACGATGACTGAAAGAAAGGGGTTTCATTGCATGCGCTCATTTGAGGAACGATTATCGAACCAACTCGAAGCGACAGCTTCACTCGCCACGTTGATTCAACCTTCAACGGATCAACTCCGTTTAGATAAACTAGATAAATTCGCTATGAAACTATTGAAACGAGAGTTCACGATTGCTTTCGCTGGTCATTTCTCGGCTGGAAAGTCAAGCATGATCAACGCCTTGACGGGTGAATCGGTCTTACCGACAAGTCCGATTCCGACGAGTGCGAACATCGTGACACTTCAACAAGGGGACACTGATTCAGCGATCGTTCACTTTCATGAACAGCCTTCTGTTCGTCTGACAGCAACAGAGCAAGAGGAGCATCTTAAAACACTTGGGAAGAGTGGTGATGTCCGTCAAATCGATTTGACGCATGCTGCGTCCAATCTGCCTCCTGGTCTCGTCTTGATGGATACACCAGGCGTCGACTCGGTCGATGATGCCCACCGTGTATCAACGGAATCCGCCCTTCACTTGGCTGACATCTTGTTTTACGTCATGGACTACAATCATGTTCAATCTGAATTGAACTTCATAGTGACGAATGAATTACAAGCTGCCGTACCGGAACTATATTTAATCGTCAATCAAATCGATAAACATCGTGAAGATGAACTATCATTCGACGCCTTCCGCCGCTCGGTCCATGCATCTTTCGCTGAACATGGTGTCGCGCCGAAAGGGATCTTCTTTACAAGCCTGCGGAAACCAGATCATCCGTATAACGATTTCATGAAAGTCGAACAGCTCGTCAAACAAAGCATTCGTGATGCTCAACCGAAGTTGTTGGCTTCTGCCGCTTTAACGCTTGAAAGTCTTCATCAAGAGCACACACGTTATCTCACACGTCTCGTCTCAGAAGCCCACGAGACGATGGCTGAACAATTGAATGACGCTGAACGACGTGATCCAGAGACGATCGAAACCGAATTAGCCCACGTTTCGCAACAATTAGAAGCATGTCAGCCGGACCGCTGGGTACAGACGTTTTCGTTGCATCGAGATCAACTCTTGAAAAACGCGACATTGATGCCGTTCGAATTACGCGAGAAGATGCGCCGTTTCCTCGAGTCACGCCAACGCGACTTCAAGGTCGGATTGTTCCGAAGTACAAAAAAAACGGAAGCGGCTCAAGCAGAGATTGCACAAGATGTGTTGCGTGCCTATCAGACGGTGACCGCTTCCGAGATTTCGCTCCATTTACGTAACTTGATGAAACAATCGTTACGCGACCTTGGTCTCCTGCAGGATATGCATATCGTCGCGATCGATCAGCTTTCACTCGCCCCGCCGCTTTCCGTACTCGAGAGTGCCCTGCCGACTGGCATTACGATCACGGGTGAATCGGTGCTCCAGTTCACGAATCGTGTCGCCGAACAGACACAAGCTTGGTTCGTCAAGGAAACGAATGCGTGGCGGGAGCATGTTCGACTAGAGTTGACATCAACTTTCCCGAAAGAACAAGCTGAGCTATTGCAACAACAAACGTCATTACAGCATAAATGGGACAACGTTCAAGCATGGCAACAGGCTACCGTAGCACTCGAGCGATATGAGCATGGCGTTGCCAATCCATCTGACCAACAGTTCGAACAGGCTCGGACACAAGTTTCAGTCTGGGAAGAGCAATTGATTCAGCAAGAAGCGACAATCGTTTCCTTTACCGGGTATGAATCGGTGACAGAAACAACTGCGTTTGAGCTCGCGAAGACGATCAGTGAGCAACAATCCGTCCGGTTTACACCAGAAGATGTTGCTCAAATCCGTCAGCAGCTGAATGGTCTACAGGGCTTTGAAGAAGCCGTCGCTTATTTAAATGACAAATTGGATCGACTGACACACCAATCGTTCACGATTGCCTTATTCGGTGCCTTCAGTGCTGGCAAATCATCGTTTTGCAATGCTTTGCTCGGAGAGAAGGTACTACCCGTCTCTCCGAACCCAACGACCGCGTCCATCAACCGGATTCATCCCGTTGACACTACACACTCGCACGGCGTGGCAGAAGTCACATTCAAGTCGGAAGCAGCGATGCTTGAAGACTTAAATGAAGCGATGGTCGCAACGATGACGTTCGAGTCAACGAAACAGGCATACGATACGCTCTTACCACGTGCCGCATCGCTGACGGATCCGTTCTTGCGTGCTTTCTTGACAGGATTCCCAACCGTTCAATCATTCATCGGTACCGTCCAGACGGTCGATCAAGAAGCTTTTAAACAATATGTCGCACAGGAAGAACGAAGCTGTTTCGTCGATGTCATCGATTTCTATTATGATAGTCCCTTAACTCGTCTCGGCGTGACACTCGTTGATACACCAGGAGCGGATTCAATCAATGCCCGTCATACCGATGTCGCCTTCGATTACATCAAAAATGCGGATGCAATCTTGTTCGTCACGTACTTCAATCATGCCTTTGCTCGCGCTGACCGTGAATTCTTGATTCAACTCGGTCGTGTCAAAGATGCATTCGAACTCGATAAGATGTTCTTCCTCGTCAATGCGATTGATCTCGCTGCTTCAGAAAGCGAACGTCAAGATGTCTTGAACTATGTCGCTACGGAACTGCAACGCTTCGGGATTCGGTCGCCCCGACTGTATGGAGTCTCGAGCTTACAAGGACTCGCTGAAAAGCAGCAAGAGCGAACGGATTCAATTTCCGGTTTACCCGAGTTCGAGGAAGCATTTCATCAATTCCTAGCGGAGGACTTGACCGGTCTTGCTAAAGTATCGTTGTCTGAGCAGACGGAAAAGACCGTCGAGCGCCTCGAACGGTTCATCGTTGCGACTGAAGCAAACCTCCTGCGAAAAGAAGAACGGCTGGCTGAACTGTCTACTTTAGAACAGCAGGTCACCGATCGTTTCGAGGACAATCGTGCTACTTTGATCAAACCTGCACTCAAAGCAGAGATTCATGAACTGTTGCACCATGTCGTACAACGCATTTATTACCGTTTCCCTGACTTCTTCAAAGAAGCCTATAATCCCGTTCGTTTTGCTCAGACGAGTAAAGGGGTAGCCTTACAAGAGGCGTTGAGGGAACTGTTGACATTCCTCCGGTTCGACTTTGAGCAGGAACTTCGGGTCACGCATTTCCGCGTCGACCAATGGCTCGAAGCCGCCTTAGTCCATCGTCAGCAAGAGGAGCAACAGTTGCTTGAGCAATGGAACGAATCCTTCCAGCTCGCGCCTGTCACGGTCTCTCGGTTGAACGAAATGACGTTCGACGGACCCTTCGAGGATGCAACCCCTTATATTGGTGTCAAACGCCACTTCCGGAATGCGAAAGCCTTCTTTGAAAAAAATGAGAAAGAACAACTGAAGGAAGAACTGGCGACGTTAACTAAACAAGAAGCACTCGCATACACTACTGCTCAAGAAGAGCGTTTGCTGACAGTCGCGACGGCACATCTAGATGTCTCTTTAACATCCCTTTCAGAGCACCTGTTACGCCAAGCACTCGAACAACTCGAGAGTGAACGTGCGACGTTACAGGCACAAGAGACACTGACACCTTACAAACAAGCTGCCGCAAAGATTCGCAATCTGACGCAGCACGTCACGTCATGAAACATGATCAATTAATACAAAAGACCGGAGTGCGACGCGTTCCGGTCTTTTGTATTTTCTTCACCGCACAGGCGTTGGCCAGTACGACTGAAAATAGTGGACGATGTATTGATGGACGTGTCGGACGACTGGGCGTAATTCTGTCCCGACAAGTCTGTTCAACGAGACATCCCATAACATCGGCGGCTCGAACGGAATGATTTTAATGTCATCCGCATGATGAAACCGCAGAATCGGTTCGGGTAGGATCGAGATGACGTCGAGTTCTTGAACCATCCCGATCAACAAGTCCCATGCACCAGACATGAAGAAAATATTCGGTTCTTGCTGCACTTTGCGAAACTCCGATAGTATTTGATGATGTAACATGAATCGATCATTTAAGATGACGAGTGGTTCATTCCCGATATCACTATAAGATAGAGCTTCTTTTGCTTGAAACGGATGATTTGGGCGAACGGCAACGACGACTTCATCTTCAATCAATCGAAAACGTTCAATGCCATAGGATTCACCTGGTTCGATCAAAATGGCCAAATCGAGTTCTTCAAGTAGCAGTCGACGTTTGAGTTCAAACGCCCCTTCTTCGATGATTTCGAGTTCAATCCCAGGATGTTCCGCCATGAACTTCGGGATTAACTGTGAAAATAAGACAGGGAGAATGACAGGGGGTATTCCGAGACGGACTTTCCCTCGGACGACGTTTGAGCGTTCGCGTAGATGCCCCATCAATGCTTGATGACGCGTCAAAACGATTTTCGCATCCTCATACAATTGACGTCCCGTTTCCGATAACCCTGTCAACCGTCCGTGCTTTCGAATGAACAGTTCTACTTGCTCCAGCTGTTCGAAGTCGCGAATCATCTGACTAAGCGCCGGTTGCGAAATCGACAAGTGTTTCGAAGCACGCGTTAAGTTATAGCCTTGCTCGACGATCGTAGTAAAAAAGAGCAATTGTCGAATATCCACTTACATCTCTCCTTATTCATCAAACCAACGATTTTTTTTGAAGAACAGAATCATTCCTAAAGCAAGGAGTCCCATTGCCCCTAACGTCACGAAATAACCATACCGGGTGGTCAGTTCTGGCATATGTTCAAAGTTCATGCCATATATACCAGCGATGAACGTCAACGGCATGAAAATCGTCGTAAAAATCGTTAACGTCTTCATGATGCTATTCATCCGGTACGAGTTGAGGGAAATGAAGTTATCCCGAAACTCAGATGTCATCAATCGGTTGTATTCAATCATTTCGGATAACTTTAGTAAATGATCATACAAATCGCGAAAGAATGCTTGCTTCTTCGGATGAATCGATAACCGCTTCGATTCGACGACCCGATACAATAAGTCCCGCATCGGCATGACAGTCCGTGAGATTCGAAGTAACTGCGCTCTTAGTTCGAAAGTTTCTTCCATCAACCGACGATCGTTTCCGCGTGATCGATAGCGTTCCTCAAGCGCAAACAATTCATCTTCTGTCGCATGGACTATCGGAAAATAACCGTCGACGATCTTGTCCATGATTTTATGTACGAGATCGACCGTTTCTTGTTTGTCGAGGCGCTGGCTACACTGTTCAAACACGACGTCAATTTCCGGCGAGGATTGCTCATGGTAGCTGACGAGATGCCGATCACTTGCGAACAAATTGATTTCACGACTCGTCAACGTTCCTTCATCGAGCGCATGAAGGACAAAAAAACTGTGATCCGCATAATACTCGAGCTTCGGACGCTGTAAATAATGAAAACAGTCTTCAATCGCCAGCGGATGAAAATCAAAGGCATCGATCAATTTTTGCTTTTCTGTATCTGTCGGTTGATTGAAATCAACGAAATAGCGTTTGATACCCGGCTCTTGTATCCGAAATATATCATCTGTCAAAATGATCGTATCGTTCGCATCGATCAATATACAACGAATCAAGTTCCTCTCCCCCCTTTTATTATTTAAGCGTACTATATTTTTTCAAATGCAACAAAAAAGGATTCCAAAAAAAGGAATCCTTTTTCTTATGGACGATCAACCATGTTCAATATAAAAACCGCTCCAATACACTTGACGATACGTAAATTCTTTACCACTTTTCGTCGTTACAAGCATCTCATCTTCTGCCATGACCGCGATTTTAATCGGGACTTCACCGTGATCCGTCAAATAATTGAGGATCTCAAGATGCCGATTCAACCAGAGACGACGACGGAACCACCGAAAACGACTAAATGCTGCACTGAAGTGGAGTAAAGCGAGTGTCAGAATAATCAAGGCAAATGGAAGTGGAATATCGAACAAAGCAATCAAATATACATCTGCGATGAGTAAAGATAGCGAGAGACCCATTTCCGTCATCTCCATAAAAGATGCTTTATAGGTCGCGAAGTAGGTCATCACGCGAAACAACAAGATGACAGTTAGATACGGTACGAAATACATTTGAAACACATGGTCCGTGCCACTGTTGACGAACATGAGCAGTGGCAGGAAGAATAGCAATTTCCAGATTAGGATGGCGGAATAAAATAAAGTATGATCCGTGTAGCGTTTGCGTACGATGGCTTGACTCATATTCATTGCCTTCCCCTCCTTCATGATGGACCGTTTCAAAGTCAATGATGACAGGACATGATGCCTATAAGGGTATGTTTCCAAATTCAACTGTTTCTAATCATCTAATTCACAGTTTATAGAAACTGTATATTTAGTATACGTGATTGGTTTCGAAAAAGTTCACTTTCCCCATCATTTCCCATTATTCGATGTGCTACCGATCCGATTCTCACTCTTGCTAGTCGCCCGGATCTTCTACTGCTACAATATAAGATATTCCAATTGAATAGAATCGAGTTGAATTTTTCATGTACACCCATATCATTGTCGGTGCCGGAATTCTTGGTGCCTCGACAGCTTATCATTTATCAAAGGCTGGTGAACGCGTCTTACTCGTCGATCGGAAGGAACCCGGTCGCGCCTCCCATGCGGCAGCCGGCATCATCTGTCCATGGATGACACAACGACGCAATAAAGCATGGTACAAGTTAGCGAATAACGGTGCTCATTTTTACAAGACATTGATTCCTGAACTCGAAGCACTCGGTGAGACGAGCACTGGTTATCAGCAAGTTGGAGCGATCGCCTTACACGAAACATCAAAAATCGATAAGATGGAGACGATTGCGCAAAACCGCTTTCCAGAAGCCCCTGCCATCGAACGGATCGAACGACTCGATCAAGAACGTGTCAAAACGCTGTTCCCGCTCGTTGAACAGATCGAAGATGCCTTATTCGTCTCTGGCGGTGCACGTGTTGATGGACGTGCCTTATGTGCCGCTATGATCCGTGGTGCTGTCGAACACGGTGCGACTGTACTAGAAGGAGATGCTTCTCTTGTCGTAGACAAAGGAGTCGTCACCGGTATAACCATGGAAAACGAACAGTACTCGGCAGACCACTTCATTTTAACGGCAGGCGTTTGGTTGAATGACCTTCTTCGGCCGCTTGACCTTAAAATCGATTTGCACCCAGAGAAGGGACAAATCCTACAACTCGACTTGACGGATTCTACATCAACGACGTGGCCTGTCGTCATGGGACAACGCGGATTGTACCTGGTTTCGATCCACGAAAAGAAACTGATCGTCGGTTCGACACACGAGAAACAGACCGATTACAACTTAAAGCCGACCGTCAAAGGAATGCATGCTTTATTGAATCGTGCTTTACCTGTCTTACCAAGTCTCGAGGAAACGACAATTGATGAACTCCGTATCGGCTTACGTCCCTATACAAAAAACTCGTTACCAGTAATCGGACCGCTTCAAAATCATCCAAACGTGTTCTTAGCAAACGGACTCGGCGCATCCGGTTTGACGATTGGACCTTATCTCGGTAGCCAATTAGCGAAGCTTGCAAATCATCAAACGCTTGATATCGAATGGCAGACCTATGAGCCGACATACGTCTCTTTCGACTCCTAACTCACTTTATGCTTTTTGAAAGGAAGTACGTCATTGTCCATGAAACCAGTAGTTTCACTTGAATTATTTGATGCTTTAGATATTCGTGTCGGTACGATCCAGTCGATTTCGAATCGCACGGATGGCTCAATTCAGCTTGAGCTACAATTCGACGGATTTACACGTTCTTTTTCACTCGCTTGGGATTCACTACGACCTGATGTCCACGAGCTGCTTGGAAAACAAGCGATTGCTGTACTCAACGTACCTGGTCGTACGCCAGAAGAGTCCGGACGAGTACTTGAGATTGGGCGTTCAGAGCAATGGATGCCGATTCTCGTCGTGCCGGAACATCCGATTCCGGAAGGTGCACGGATCGAATAAGACACTTTAATCTATGAAAAACACTCCCCAGTCATGCTTTTAACGGAAGCTTACGTGTAGGAGTGTTTTTTAGTTATGACGCCGTTACATTTTTTCTAAATAATGCACGCTAAATCGTTTGTCATCATCAATCCAGCAATTGACCGGATGAAAACCACTTTGACGAGCGAGTGTCTCAAACTCTTCTTTACTGTATTTATAAGAGTTCTCCGTATGAACCGTCTCCCCCTGTTTAAACGGAACCGTCACGTCTCCGACTTGTACTAATTGATCAAGTTGACTCCGAAGATGCATTTCGATTCGTCCTTTTTCTTCATTATAAAAAGCATGATGTTTAAATCGGGTCACATCAAACGTTCCATCGAGCATCTGGTTCAAGTGCGTCAACATGTTCAAATTGAATGCTGCCGTGACACCGGCTGCATCGTTATAAGCACGTTCAAGGACATCGGTCGATTTTTTTAGATCGACGCCGATCAAGAATCCATCTCCACTTTCAAGGATCCGCGATGAATGACGTAAAAAGTGCATCGCTTCCTCCGGTTCAAAGTTCCCGATCGTCGAACCCGGGAAAAAGATGACCCGTTTTTGAGACTCCTCTACCGGTAAGGAAATGGCTTGTGAATAATCACCACAAACAGCTTTAATATGCAATGCAGGATACCGCTCCGATAATTGACGAGCAGATTCCATCAAAAAGTCTTTTGAGATGTCGATCGGCATGTACGTATCCAAGTGCGTAAACGTCTCAAGCAACATCTGGATTTTACGACTGCTTCCACTTCCATATTCGATCAGCGTATGCACATCCCCAATACTCTGAGCGATTTCCGCTCGGTGTTGCTCCAAGATAGCAAGTTCCGTTCTTGTCGGATAATATTCCGGTTGTTGCGTGATCTGCTCGAACAACTGGGAGCCGATATGATCATAAAAGTATTTCGCCGGTAAGACTTTTTGTTCGCGCATCAGACCTTCGATGACTTCTAAACGCATGTTTTGTTGCGGAGTATATAAGTCGTAGCCAATGACCGTCTCGCGCATCACATGTCACCCGCCAATCGGAAGCCGCCAAATAACCAGCGTTTATCGGGTGGAAAGAAGTTTCGGTACGTCTCGCGAATATGATCGTCAGGCGTCACGCACGCTCCTCCACGTAGTACCATTTGATTACACATGAACTTCGCATTGTACTCTCCAAGTGCTCCCTCGAGTGGTTTACTGCCTGGGTACGAACTATAAGGACTTGATGTCCATTCCCAGACGTTACCGAACATGCTCGCAAGTGTCGTCTCTGACTCTTTGACTACGACTGGATGAAACGTACCATTTCCCATCATGTTGCGCTTCGTAACGGAATCGACTTGACGAGAAGCCCATTCCCATTCCGCTTCTGTCGGCAAACGCTTCCCTTTAAAACGGCTGTAAGCATCCGCCTCATAAAAGCTAACGTGACAGACTGGTTCGTCGAGCCGCAATGGTTCGACGCCATTCATCGTAAAGATCGTCCATTCTCCCGCGTCATCCTTCATCCAATATAATGGCGCTTTCCAGCTTTCTTTTTGAACCGTTGCAAAGCCATCAGATAACCAATACTCTGACTTTTCATAGCCACCTGCTTCAATAAATGCCAAATACTCCCCGTTCGTGACAGGACGTGTCGCTAATTCAAACGGATGCAGCCACGTTTTATGGCGCGGACTCTCGTTATCAAACGCAAAACCGTCTCCTGTATGACCAATCTCGACGAGTCCTTCCTCAAATGGGATAAAGGATGTTTCCATGAGTGCATTTTCAGGCACATCCAGTTCTAACGACTTTGACTGATAGGCAGGTAATAACGGATTCGTGAAAAAGTTATACTTCACGTCCATCAAAATCAATTCCTGATGTTGTTGTTCGTGTTGTAGTCCCATCTCGACCAATGCTTCGATTTTTCGTTGGTCTTCTGGAGTCCGTTCTTCTTTCAAGAACTCGATCATTTGTCCATCGACATATGCCCGGTAAGCGATGATGTCCTCGACGGTCGGACGTGACAACATTCCCCGTTGTTGACGAGGTTGATAAGGTCCGATTGAATTGTAGTACGAGTTAAACAAATAATTGTATTTCGGATGGAAGACTTGATAGTTTTCACTATATTCCTGTAGTATCATCCGTTCAAAAAACCAAGTCGTATGGGCAATGTGCCATTTTGGCGGACTCACGTCTGAACTAGCTTGAATGATGAAATCCTCTGCTTCGAGCGGTTCGATTAAGGCGATCGTTTGGTTGCGAACGGTTGCGAATTTTTCAATTAAGTACGATGTCGTTTCAAATAGCATGTCAATCACTCCCTATCCAAAATATTCCGAATTTTTCGGTCCATTTGACTTATACCCCTCCTATGGAAGAGTTATGCTAAGGAAACAAAAAAAGTCCGCTCTGTTAAGAGCGGATTCATCATACTTAAAATACTTTATCACCGTTGAAAATCGAGTTTTTGACGACGACGTAGTCGACCGTCCGAATCGCCTTCAATTTATTTCCACCAGCGTATGAGATCGCTGATTGCAAATCTTGCTCCATTTCAATCAATGTATCTGCTAGACTTCCTTTATGCTCGACAAACATCTTTTTCCCTTCAACATTCTTGCGTTCGCCTTTTTGGAACTCAGAAGCAGAACCGAAATATTCCTTGACGAGCACCCCGTCCACTTCATGTGTCTCACCAGGCGATTCTTCATGCCCTGCGAAAAGTGAACCGATCATGACCATCGAAGCACCGAACCGAACCGACTTCGCGATATCCCCATGCGTCCGAATACCACCATCGGCGATAATCGGTTTGCTTGCTGCCTTCGCACACCAACGAAGTGCTGCGAGTTGCCAACCACCTGTACCGAAACCTGTTTTAATTTTCGTGATACAAACTTTACCTGGTCCAATCCCGACTTTTGTTGCGTCTGCTCCTGCGTTCTCAAGTTCGCGTACCGCTTCCGGTGTACCGACGTTTCCGGCAATAACGAAACTTGTTGGCAAAAGCGATTTGATGTGGCGAATCATCTGAATGACTGCTTCCGAATGACCGTGTGCGATATCAATCGTGATGTATTCAGGAGTTAGTCCCTCTGTCGCGAGCTGTTCGATCAGCTGATATTCTTCTTCCTTGACACCGACGCTAATCGAAGCGAACAGTTGACGCTCTTGCATCATACGAACGAACGCTAGACGTCGTGCCGGTTCGAATCGATGCATGATATAGAAATAATCGCCTTCAGCTAAGAACAAAGCAATCGATTCATCAATGATCGTTTGCATGTTTGCGGGTACGACCGGAAGCTTGAAACGACGACCGCCGAACTCGACTGACGTATCACATTCCGAACGACTACCAACGATTGATTTTGCTGGAATTAATTGAATATCTTCATAATCGAATACTACATCCATGAATAACACCTCTAATTACGAATATTTTTTATATATCGGCGATAATCATTCGCCCATTGACTACTATAACGAACTGTTATCATAGTGTCAAAGAAATTTTCGTGTTTTTAAGGTTTTTCATGAACTTTTTTAGTTAACAAAAAAATAATGTTCGGATTTTAACAATATTGTTGTTGTAAATCAGTCAACCACTGCTCTTCCCAATCGAAATAACTCGATGCCTCCGATTTCTCAAACACTTGATCAGGATAAGGCAAGGCAAGTGGCGGACGCTCATTTTTTGGAAAATAAGCCAGTTGCTTAGATTCCCCATCAATGGCCTCGAGCTTCCCACTGACTACCTCACATTCGAACATCGTTGCTACATACTCGACCTCGTTTCCGTCAGGATACGTAAGTCGAAACGATTCCCCACCAAATGTCGCGATTAGTCGGACGGGTCGAACGAATAGACCCGTTTCTTCATAGACTTCGCGAATGACTGCTTGTGCAGGGGATTCTCCTAGTTCAATCGCCCCGGCAGGCAAACTCCAAAACGGACCACCTGGATCCTGGAAAAGGATATGCCCTGCTTCGTTTCGAATGATTGCTGCGACGCATGGTGTAAACAGACATTGTGTTCCGACATGTCGCCGTAGATTGGCATAATAATCAGAGATTGGCATGACCTGACTCCTCCCGATCTTCTTTTAATAGAGCAAACAGAATAAAATCTTCCCAGGCATCATTGATGAAGAGATTTTGTTTCGCGATTCCTTCTTTACGAAATCCGACTTTTTCAAGAACACGAATCGATCCGACGTTCGCCGGCATGACCTCAGCACGAATCCGGTGGAACTGATGGACATCAAATAGATGGTCTACGAACAATCCGACCGCTTGAGCCATATATCCTTTTCCACCATAGACGGCATCTAACTGATAGCCGATCATGCACGTCTCGGCTGGTCCACGCTGGATGAACATCGCTGAGACATCGCCAATCAATTGATCGGTCTCTGATAAAAAAACACCGTAAGCATAATAAGCATCTTGTTTCATCAACTCTTGATGACGAAAAATTCGTTCCCGCTGCCCCTCTAATGTGTACTGTTCGGGTAACGGCTTAACTGGCATCCAGTATTCGAAGTGTTCACGATTTCGTAAGTTCATCTCAAGAATAACTGCCGCATCATCTAAGACATACGGGCGAATATATATAGGTAACATCATTTTTCCTCCTTTTGATTATTATCTTTAGTTCAAGAAGTTTGGGTGTTTCATAATTCATCCAGCGGGAATCTACATAATAGTTTCATTACATTACTGTGACAGCATACTATAGAGAAAACTGTCGAAGAGGGAGTGACCTATGTATTCAGACACTGATTTGCTCAATCAAATCAAACAGCGTGATTCTGTCGCGCTCGAACGATTATACGATCGTTACGAAAAAACACTCTTTCTTTTATTTCGTCGTACACAGGTCGATGAAGCACTTATTCATTCTGCAATGACCGAATTATTCCGCACTGTTTGGGAACAACCGACACGTTACCCGAACTTCCAAGGATTCATTTTGCATACATTACGACAACTCAGTAGTAAAAGAGAACATATTCCGACTTAATTGAAAGAATCAGTTATACTCTTTCGACACAGGTAAAATGAACCCTTTAATTCAATGATGTATTTAGAGAAGAACAGCTTCGTTTGTTCTTTTTTTGTTTTGTCCTTTCTTTTTCGATTCAGGCATGCTATATTATTAAGTAATTATTGTTGTTCGGTGGAGATACGAAGTGTTTCACTTTATATTCGATGAAATTGATCACGGTAGTAATAATCAGTGTGCCAGTCACACGCAGGAGGCAATACACATGGAACAAGGTAAAGTAAAATGGTTTAACGCAGAAAAAGGATTCGGCTTCATCGAGCGCGAAAGCGGAGACGACGTATTCGTACACTTCTCAGCAATCCAATCTGAAGGTTTCAAATCACTTGACGAAGGTCAAGAGGTTTCTTTCGAAGTTGAAGAAGGTCAACGTGGACCACAAGCAACTAACGTTGTAAAACTTTAATTTCTTTTAGACCCTGCTCACGCAGGGTCTTTTTTGTGTTTATATATGCTACACTAGCGATTCAGGAAGAAAGGAGATTTAACATGACACTCGAACAAACGATGCAACACCTTCAAGACGCTATGCTAAAAGGAGATTTATCACAAGTCTCGCATCTATTATCTCCTGAATTCACGTTCATCGATGCGTTAGGGCGGTCATTCGATGCCGAGACCTACCTCGATCATTACGTGGATCCTGCAAACATCCGCTGGTTATCCCGGACCGATGATTTTTCATACATTGATCATTTCGAAGATACGGCAATCCAATATAGTTTGACAGAAGATCGATTTGAATACGGAACAACTCAATACGTTGGTCGTTTCCGGATCGTATCCATCTATCGTGCTACGTCAGATGGTTGGAAATGGCACTTTGGTCAATTGACATCTCTTGATCCGTCGTAACGGATTCAAGGGATGTTTTTGTTTTCATTTTCCATTCATCGTCAGTTGGAATTGCTTCTCATTTTTCATTCCGTTACACTTGAGTGGTACATATTTTCTGAAAATTCAAGAAGGAGTGTTCCTCATGACGGTTTATAACTTCTCTGCCGGTCCAGCAGTCCTTCCTGCCCCGGTCCTATTGAAGGCTCAATCCGAGCTACTCGATTATGAAAATTCAGGACAATCCGTTCTTGAAATGAGTCATCGTTCGCCAATCTTCGAATCGATTCGGGAGGCAGCTGAACAATCCTTACGGAGACTGATGTCGATTCCCGATTCGTACTCCGTATTGTTTCTTCAAGGAGGAGCTACACTTCAGTTCGCGATGTTACCGCAAAATCTGGCGACGAAGACCGGACGGATTGATTTCATCGATACCGGCGGCTGGTCGACGAAGGCGATTGCAGATGCCAAACTGTACGCCACGGTCAACGTGCTCGCCTCTTCCGCTGATCACGGTTATCGCTTCATTCCAGAAGGTCCGTTCACGTCAACAGCCGACTATTTGCACATCACTTGGAACAATACTCTCGAAGGGACGACGTATCAGACACCGCCTCATGTCGATGTGCCACTCGTCGCTGATGTCTCGTCATCGATTTTGTCTGAACCATTGCCAATCGAGTCATTCGATGTGTTGTACGCCGGTGCTCAAAAAAACCTTGGTGTCGCTGGCTTAACGGTCGTCATCGTGAAGAACGAGTTGCTTGATCGTGTTCCTGACACGATCGGTGCCTACTTACGGTATGACATCCATGCAAAACAGCGATCTCTTTATAACACGCCACCGACGTTTAGTCTTTATATGACGAAATTAGTGCTCGATTGGATTGAAGAGACGGGACTCGAGACGATCGCGGCACGAAACGTCTCACAAGCGCGCATGTTATATGAAGCAATTGATCAATCCGATCTATTTCATAACCATGTAGCCGTCAAGGATCGAAGCCGGATGAACATTCCATTCTCGACTGGAAGCGAATCGGAAGACGCTGCTTTCTTGAACTTCGCTGCGCGTCACGATTTGATCAATCTTGCCGGTCACCGCTCGATTGGTGGAATGCGCGCGAGTCTTTACAATACGATGCCGACCGAAGGGGTTACGGCACTGCTTCATATCATGCACCGTTTTGAACAGGGGGAACGTTAAATGTATCAAGTCCAACTATGGAATGATCTATCAGACAAAGGATTAAAACGATTTACAGACGACTATCACGTCCAGCGGGAAACGGAGCAACCAGACGCCTTTCTCGTCCGCAGCAAGGATTTACATGACATGCGCTTTCCAGATAGTCTCAAAGCCGTCGCCCGAGCTGGCGTCGGTGTCAATACGATTCCACTCGATCAACTCGCGAACCGCGGGATTCCCGTCTTTTCGACACCAGGTGCCAATGCGAATGCCGTCAAGGAACTTGTCATCGGTAGTTTGTTCCTGACGGCGCGAAAACTCGTACCGAGTCTGCTTTGGACGAATAACTTACGCGGACCGGATATTCCAGAGCGGATCGAAGCGAACAAAAAACAATTCGTCGGAACGGAGTTACTCGGGAAACGAATCGGGATCGTCGGACTTGGGGCGATCGGGGCAAACTTAGCCAACACCCTTCACGAGCTCGGCATGACCGTCACAGGCTATGATCCACATATGTCCGTTGAGTCCGCTTGGCGCGTCTCGAATCAGATTCAGCGGGCAACACAGCTCGAGGATCTCCTCGCGACAAGCGACTACATCACGTTGCATCTCCCGCTCGTTGATGCGACGACGGGTTTACTCGATGCGTCACTCTTTTCAAAAATGAAACACGGCGCGACCCTACTCAACTTCTCGCGTGGTGAACTCGTCGATGAACAAGCGCTAGCCGAAGTGCTCAGGTCCGGTCGCCTGGCGAATTATGTGACGGATTTCCCGAACGCCTTCATCTTGTCCCTCCCCCGGGTCATTGCTTTACCACATATCGGGGCATCAACAAGTGAAGCGGAGGAAAACTGTGCCATCATGGCGGTCGATCAACTGCGTCTGTTCCTTGAGACAGGAAACATCCGCAATGCGGTCAATTTCCCAGCCGTCGAGTTACCGTTCACTGGAAAACGACGAATTACGATTGCTCACCACAACATTCCGAACATGGTCGGTCAAATCGCCTCCGTGTTAGCGCAAGAGTCGATCAATATCGCGAATATGATCAATGGTAGTAAAGATGCGATTGCCTATACGATCATCGATATCGATAACCATGCGGACGAGATGATTTCGCTCGACCGACTGAATCAGATTCCTGGCGTCTTGAAAACACGCCTACTCTAAAGGAGTGAACCCCATGCCAACTTTCGAACCTTTTGCGGCGTTACGACCGGACTCAAAATATGCGGCAGAATTTGCCGCCTTACCGTATGATGTTTATTCGCGCGAAGAAGCACGTTCCGAGATCCGACGTCATCCGCTGTCTTTTTTACGGATTGATAAAGCAGAAGCTACTCTTCCGTCATTAATCGCTGAAGATGACCCACGCGTTTATCAGCAAGCAGCGCTTGCCTTCGAAGAGAGTCAAACAAACGGCATCTTACAGCTCGATGCAGACGAGACGTATTACATTTATCAATTGTCAGATGGAACACATACGCAATCCGGTTTCGTCGGATGTGTTGCCGTCAGTGATTATGAGACGAATCAAATTCGTAAACATGAGTTCACACGTCCTGATAAAGAGCGCGACCGTGTCCGACACGTCGAACAGTTACAAGCACATACGGGTCCGATTTTACTTGCGCATCAAACCGATGCACAACTCGAAGCAATCGTCACGACGATTACTGCTGGCGATCCCCTATATGATTTCACCGTCGATGGAGTGACGCATCGAATTTATAAAATCACCGATCGCAATCATCTATTGACGACCGGGAGCCAGTTCGCCCGTCACGATGCTCTCTATATCGCTGATGGTCATCATCGTGCTGCAGCAGCAGCCATCGCTGCCAGTCGGACCGACCAGGAAGAAGCCCAACGTTTTCTTGGCGTCTCCTTCCCGCAGGATCAATTACGGATTCTCGGTTACCATCGCGTCGTTGAAGATTTGTACGGTCAATCCGTCGTTGATTTCCTCGAGCGATTAGCCCATCGCTTTACGATCACAAAAGGACGTGCCGAACAAACGAAGCCTCACCAAATCGAGATGTATCTCAACCGGCAATGGTATACCCTTTCGTACAATTCTGAACGAACAGGTACGAAAGCGAATCTCGACGTCTCGATTTTGCAAGAAGAGCTGTTGACACCGTTACTCGGTATCGAAGATCCACGGACGGACGCACGGATCCAGTTCGTCGGTGGTCATAAGGGGTATGCCGGCCTTGAGCAAATCGTGGACTCTGGACATGCCGCTGTCGCCTTCCACTTGCATCCGACTTCGATCGAAGATTTAATGGCGGTGGCTGATGCCGGAGAAGTGATGCCACCGAAATCGACTTGGTTCGAACCGAAACTTCGGAGCGGTTTACTGATCCATCCGTTTGATTCGTAATGCACACTAAAAAAGCAAGTCGCGGATGCGATATCCACGACTTGCTTTTTCTTATACGTGTCGCAAAAGAAGAGCTGACACAGCTTCTACTTGAATAGTTCCCGATAACGTCGTTGCGTCTAACAGACTTTCATACGTTCCTTCAAGCGAAAGAGATTGTACCTCTTCACTGACGTTGACGACGAGCAAGTAAACCTGTTCGCCCTGACGTCGTTCGACAATATATGTTTGTCTTGTATCATCGATCCTTTGGAAATGATACGTTCCGGCATTTGCTAAAACCGGATGCTGTTTTCGAAGGGCGATCAACTGCGCAACGTGATCGAACAACTCAAGGTTCTGCTTCGTCTCGTCCCATTCCATACACGCACGGTTGGCCGGATCTTGCCCACCCTTCATTCCAATCTCATCACCATAATAGATGACGGGTGAACCTGGAAACGTCAACAGTGTAGTGAAGAGCAATTTCATCCGCTCGATATTCCCTTTCGCACGCGTTAGAGCACGCGGCGTATCATGCGAGTCAATCAAATTGAACATGACCTCGTTGACATTTTGAGAATGCCAGTTCAAATTCCGGCTGACTGCATGTGAGAAATCACGAACGCTCGTCTCGCCCGTCGCAAAACAAGTCAAAAAACTCTCGGTCAAACCATAATTCATGACGGCATCAAATTGATCGCCGAGGAGCCATGGTTGTGAATCCGTCCAGCATTCACCGACGATATAACATGTTCCGTTCGCAGCCCGGACTTCCTTTCGAAACTCACGCCAAAACGCATGATCGACTTCACTAGCGACATCCAGACGCCAGCCGTCAATTCCGAATTCCTCGACCCAGTAACGTCCGACGTGAAGCAAATAGTCTTTGACGTCCGGATGGGCAGTATTCAACTTCGGCATGTTTCGTTCAAATGCAAACACTTCATAGTTTGGAATCGATGGATCGACCGGGAAGGAATCAATCGTAAACCAGTTGGCGTATTTTGAGTCTTGTCCCTTTTCTAAGACATCTTGAAATGCTGGGTGCTCTTCACTAATATGATTAAAGACGGCATCGAGTAATACGCGGATACCGTTCTCATGTAGCACATCGATCATCTTGCGGAACGTTTTCTCGTCACCGAACGCAGGATCAAGCTTCAAGTAATCAAGCGTATCGTATTTATGATTGGATGGTGCCTCAAAGACTGGACAGAAGTAGACACCGGTGACGCCGAGACGTTGTAAATGATCGACGTGATCAATGACACCTTGAAAATCTCCACCGAAGAAATTCTGAAAAGCCGGTGCTTCACTTCCCCACTCCTTCGTTCCCGCTGGATCATTCGCCCGGTCACCATTCGCAAATCGTTCCGGGAAAATTTGATACCAGACCGTATCCTTCACCCAATCCGGTGTATCAAAGACATCCGTCGCATGAACATATGGCACTGAAAAATAATAGCCTGGATGATCGAGTGGCGCTTCATCAAACCAGCCACGCTCGGTTAATACGGCTGTCGTATCGCCATGAACCTCAAACCCATACCGTACCCGCTTCCGTTCTGGACGGATTGCAATGAACCAATAGTCATACGTCGCATCACTTCCATTGTGTTGCATCAGCGTCCGCTCTACTTTCCATGATTTTTCTTTCTCCGGATCAAAATTCCAATCTCGGTCTTCTTCTTTTTCCGCTTCCCATTCATACGGATCACCATATATCAATTCAACTTTTTCAATATCGCCTTTAGCCGTCATGAGTCGGATATGGACCGTCTCTTGATCGTAAGCATAAACGAACGGTGATAATGCGCGATGAACTACCCCAGCCTGGTTCAAATTCTGCCACTCTCCCTTAAATTGATATTTCTCTATCGGTAAAGTTCCTTTCTTCCGCATCGCTTAAACGTATTTAGTAGAAATTCAACTGTTCCACCGACATTTTAGTTCAGTCTGTCAGGTAGTTTAAGGTATACTGATAACGCATAGGAAATCAGGGATTTCTGATATTACGGAAAGAGAGTGGATACGAAATGGGTCGTAAATGGAACAATATCAAGGAAAAAAAAGCATCAAAAGACAAAAATACGAGTCGGATCTACGCAAAGTTCGGTCGTGAGATTTATGTAGCGGCAAAACAAGGCGAACCAGATCCAGAATCTAACCAAGCGTTAAAGGTCGTACTCGAACGAGCGAAGACATATAACGTTCCCCGTGCCATCGTTGATCGAGCGATTGAAAAAGCAAAAGGTGGAGCGGAAGAAAACTATGATGTACTTCGTTATGAAGGATTTGGTCCAAGCGGTTCAATGGTCATCGTCGAAACATTGACGAACAACGTCAACCGGACGGCTTCTGACGTGCGTGCTGCATTTGGGAAAAATGGCGGAAACATGGGCGTTAGTGGATCCGTTGCTTACATGTTCGATGCGACTGCTATCTTTGCGTTTGAAGGAAAATCTGCGGATGACGTGCTCGAATTGATGATGGAAGCGGATATCGATGTTCGCGACATCCTCGAAGAAGACGATTCTGTCATCATCTACGCCGAGCCAGAACAATTCCATGCTGTGCAAGAAGCGTTGAAAGCTGCAGGAATCACCGAATTCTCGCTTGCCGAACTCGTCATGCTCGCTCAAAACGAAGTCGTGTTATCTGAGGACGACGTTGCACAATTCGAGAAAATGATCGATGCACTTGAAGATCTTGAGGATGTACAACAGGTCTACCATAACGTAGAGTTATAATCAAAAAGACAAGGGGATGGTCGTAACCATCCCCTTGTCTTTTTGATTATACAGTTTCTATATCGGTTAACGCCCGTAATCGGTCACGCACCGTCTATCATCATCATAAAGTATGAAACGCGTTTCATAACAAGAATAAAAAAAGATTCATTTGTGATGTTTATTTCTTCAATTTTATGGGAACAGTAATATTCGGAGTTAATTATAACTTATCTTGTTTTGAAGAAATAAAGGGAGGAACGAACGATGACATATTCTTTAATTGAAACATTTAAGCACATCGTAAGCGAGGCGACCCGTTTCAAACGTGTTGATTTCGGAGGTTACGATATTTATATGCAGACGACGGATGGACGAACGATTACGGCACATATCCGCTATGACGGTGGTGGCACTGATTTTAATGAGGCTTATTTGATGCTCGAATCTAGCACTGGACAGCGTCGTACAGCAACCTTAACGCTTTATCAGTTCGAACATCTCTCTTCTTATACCGCACACAGTGAACGGACACGTGCCCTTGTCACAACGAGTGCTTGATGATCAAAAAACACGCCTCTCATGCGAGAGACGTGTTTTTTAGTTTTCTTCTCGTTCTAAGCGTTCGAGTTCTGCGTGCGTTTGTGGGAATCCATTCGCTTGCCAATCTGCCCGATGAATGGAATCAAGCTGTGTCAGTCCGACTTCAGCCGGATCGCGTTTCGCGTCGACGCTTGGTCGATGATCAATATCGTTAGACGTCGTTTTTCGTTGTTGGTATTGTTGATAGGCGATTGTCGCAATCGCCGCTAAACCACCTAAAATGACACCTGTCTTGAATGTTGCTCTCATGAAAATTCCCCCTCTATGATCATTAGTTGTGCTCTAGATAGATGTACCCGGGTTACTTGATTTTGAATCATTCTTCGCATGGATCAACGTGTTTTTGAAAAAAACAAAAAAAAATTTCAACCTATTTCTGCCGTGTTCCTACATATTTAATAATCAAGAGAGAAAATGGCTCTATCCCTTATGCTTCAATGCTTCACGTCATGCAAGAAGGAAAAAAGTACGCTATACTTGATTCAGAAACATCTTCGACGAACAAAATGAATCGTGTTTTCTACTGGACAGTTCCGAGCTTCAACAGCTTGCGTTCGCGTCCCTTTTTCATTTTTGGTCGTCGATGTCACAAAGGAGGGAATTTCGTGTCCGTGATGCACGGGGCTATTCTACTGCCCATATTGATCAGTCTTTTCATTCCGCTTCTAGCGAAACGCCTTCCGAACATTCATACCGGTTGGTTTGTACTTGTCGTACCTGTACTGCTCGTTTCGTATTTCAGCCGCTTTCTCCCTGGTACGATGTCAGGTGAGACCTTTACGGCACGTATGCCGTGGATACCATCGCTCGGTATCGATTTCGTCACGTATCTTGACGGACTCGGCTTATTGTTCGCACTATTGATCACAGGAATCGGCTCACTCGTCGTTCTTTATTCGATTTTTTATTTAGATGCGAAAAAAGAATCACTCGGAACATTTTATGTCTATCTGTTGATGTTCATGACCGCCATGCTTGGGGTCGTACTGTCAGATAACATGATCGTCCTCTATCTGTTCTGGGAATTAACGTCGATTTCGTCGTTCTTATTGATCGCCTACTGGTACGAGCGGGAACGTTCTCGTTACGGCGCTCAAAAATCGATGCTGATCACCGTCTTTGGTGGATTAGCGATGCTTGGGGGAATCGCGATTCTCTCTACACTCAGTGGATCGTTAAGTATTCGTGAGACCTATGCGTCGCTTGAGTCGATTCAAGGTGAACCCTTCTTTACGGTCGCCCTTGTTTTATTCTTGCTAGCCGCCTTCACGAAATCGGCTCAATTTCCGTTCCACATCTGGTTACCAGATGCGATGGAAGCACCGACCCCTGTCAGCGCCTACTTGCACTCGGCAACGATGGTCAAGGCAGGGTTGTATCTTGTCGCTCGTTTCAGTCCGATTTTTGCGGATGAGTCGCTCTGGTTCTATCTCGTCTCATCTGTCGGAATATTCACCTTATTCTGGGGTTCACTCAATGCGGTGAAACAACATGATTTAAAGGGAATCCTTGCTTACTCGACGATTTCTCAGCTTGGATTGATCATGTCATTACTTGGACTCGGAGCAGCTGCCTTGCACGTCGACGCGTTAGATGACGGATTATATACGATTGCGACAGTCGCTGCGATCTTCCACCTGATCAACCACGCGACGTTTAAAGGCAGTCTCTTCATGATGGCGGGAATCGTCGATCACGAGACTGGTACTCGCGACATTCGGAGGCTCGGTGGTCTTGCGCAACTCATGCCGATTTCGATGACGATTGCGATGATCGGGACCCTTTCGATGGCGGGGATTCCTCCATTCAATGGTTTCTTAAGTAAAGAGATGTTCTTGACAGGTGTACTTGAAGTTTCAGGATCTGACTTGTTCCACTTATCGTCTTACGGTTGGATCATTCCTGTACTCGCCGTCGTCGGAAGTATCTTTACATTCGTCTATAGCATCTTGATCGTCCGCAGAACGTTCTTCGGTAAGCGTCAAGACGACAAGTTACCGAAAGCACCACACGAGGCACCGATTGGAATGTTGATTCCACCTCTCGTCCTCGTCTCGCTCGTCGTCATCATCGGACTCTTCCCGAATATATTATCGGATACGTTGATTCGACCGGCAGTCGAAGCAATCTTACCGCAAGTCGTTGATGCCGGTGGCAAGATTGACGTTCACATTACGATGTGGCATGGATTCAAACCAGAATTTTTCCTGACGTTACTCATCTTTACAGTCGGGTTCATCTTGTATAAGACACTGCCGCGCTGGCAATCGCTCTATAACCGGATGCCTCGTGCCATCTCCTTGAATCATCAATATGACGCTTTGTTACGCCGTGGTGAACAGACCTCGACAAAGATCCATGATACGGTCATGACCGGATACATGCGGTCGTATCTCGTTTATATCTTCGGATTCGTCGTCATCTTGATTTTGACAGCACTATACGGGTTCGACGCTTTCCGCTTCGCGGTAGATCCGATTAGCTCGATTCATGCTTATGAGATCATTCTCGCTCTCGTTCTTGTCTCAAGTGCTCTCTCGATCACTTTTGCACGATCGCGGCTGACATCGATCATCTTACTCGGTGTGACAGGTTATACGGTCGCTCTGTTCTTCGTCTTATTCCGAGCGCCAGACCTTGCTTTAACGCAACTCGTCATCGAGACAGTATCGGTCGCTCTGTTCCTGCTCGTTTTCTATCGTTTACCGGAAATCAGCCGGAAAGAAGAACGCATCCCGTTCAAGCTCGGCAATGCCTTGATTTCGGCACTCGTCGGATTGACAGTGACACTCGTCGCCCTTGCTTCTCTTAGCCAACGATCGTTTACTTCAATCGCCAAGTATTACATCGATAACGTCGCTGATCTTGCCGCTGGCGGTAATATGGTCAACGTCATTCTCGTCGACTTCCGTGGCTTCGATACGTTGTTTGAGATTGCCGTTCTCGCACTGGCTGGAATCGGTATTTACACGATGATTAAATTCAGACGAACAGGAGGGATCGATAAATGAAAAAGCAGACAAAAAAGCATACGAATGACGTCATCTTAGAGTCCGCGACTTCCTTTATCACGTTCATCATCTTCCTGTTTGCTGTCTACTTGTTCTTTGCTGGACACTATACGCCAGGTGGCGGTTTCATTGGTGGTCTTGTGACGGCGTCTGCTCTTGTCTTGATCTTACTTGCTTACGACATCAAGACGTTACGCCGGATTTTGCCATTCGACTACAAATGGATCACGGCTCTTGGCATGTTGATTGCCGTACTGACGGCTTCAGGAGCGCTTGTCTTTAACGTCCCGTTCTTCACACATGCACATGACTATTTCAACTTACCGTTATTCGGTAAGACATCACTTCATACGGCGATGTTGTTTGATCTTGGTGTTTATCTTGTCGTCGTCGGTGTGACGATGACGATTATTCAAACGATTGGGGAGAGTGATTAATATGGAAATCATCATGGCGATCGCTGCAGGCATCCTGACGATGTGTGCCATTTATCTCATTCTCTCGAAAAGCATTCTTCGCATTATCATCGGAACAGGGTTGCTCAGCCACGCTGCCCATCTGCTTGTCATGACAATGGGTGGACTAAAACGAGGCGCGGCTCCGGTTTTAAAGGACGGCGTGACTTCCTATACGGATCCACTACCGCAAGCACTCGTCTTGACCGCCATCGTCATCAGCTTTGGTGTCACTGCCTTCTTCTTGGTACTCGCTTATCGTGCCTATCAAGAACTCGGAACCGATAATATCGAAGAAATGAAAGGAACCGATTCGAATGATTAACTTACCGTTATTACCAATCATCATCCCGTTGTTGACGGGTGTCATCTTGATGTTTTTCCCGCGACACCTCAAAGGACAACGAATCGTTTCCCTCTTTTCGACGATTTTAACTGTCTGTGCTTCCATCTATCTAGTGATGACCGTCCGTTCGAATGGCATTTTAACCGTCACACTCGGTAGCTGGCCAGCACCTTTCGGGATTACGCTTGTCTCTGATATGCTATCCGCTTTACTCGTCACGACGACGAGCATTCTTGTTCTTTGTATCATCTGGTATGCCATCGTCTACTTGAGCGTTTCCTATCAACGGTACTACTATTTCATTGCCGTTCAATTCCTGCTCGTTGGTGTCAATGGTGCCTTTACGACAGGTGATATCTTTAACATGTTCGTCTTCTTCGAAGTTTTCCTGATTTCGTCTTATGTCTTGATCGTTCTCGGCGGGAAACCGGCACAGTTACGAGAATCGCTCAAGTATCTTTTGATTAACGTCATCTCGTCCGCATTATTCGTCATGACGGTTGCCTTCTTGTACGGGATCATCGGTTCACTCAGCATGGCGGACATCAGTCAGAAGATCACAGAGATTGGACAACCAGCGATTCTAAACGTCATCGCCTTGTTGTTCCTGATCGTTTTCGGATTAAAAGGCGCGATTTTCCCACTCTACTTCTGGTTACCTGGTTCTTATCAAGTACCACCGACACCTGTTCTTGCCTTGTTCGGTGCCTTGTTGACGAAGGTCGGGGTATACGGAATTTTACGGACGTATAGCTTGTTCTTCTCAAACGAGATCGGAACGATTCATCAAATCTTAAGTGTCCTTGCCCTCAGCACGATCATCATCGGTGTGATTGGCGCATTAGCGACACGGGATGCGAAACAGATCATCATTTACAACATCATCGTCGCAGTCGGGGTCATCTTGTATGGGGTTTCCCTTATGACACCGCAAGCACTAGAAGGTGCGATTTTCTACCTGCTTCACGATATGGTGATCAAGGCTGCATTGTTCCTGCTCGTCGGCATCATGGTCGGAATTGCCGGATCAACTAAACTAAAGGATATGGGTGGCATGATCAAAGCCTTTCCGGTGCTGGGTTGGACATTCTTCATTGCAGCGTTATCGCTTGCCGGCATTCCACCGCTTAGTGGGTTCATCGGGAAGTTCTTGATTGTTCGTGGCGGCATTGAAGCTGGTGAATTGGTCGGACCGATCATCGTTCTACTATCCAGTCTGCTCGTCTTGTATTCGGTCGTCCAACTGTTCATGCGTGCTTTTTGGGGGATACCCAAACCGTACTCAGGTGAGAAGCAAGCGCTCGTTTCTCGACTGCTTGCACCTGCGATTGCCTTAGTTGCGCTTAGCATCCTCTATGGCGTAGGCGCTGAGGCGATGCGTCCACTGATTCAACAAGCCGTTGAACCTCTGACGAATCCAACGCTCTATATCGATGCCGTACTCAAAGGAGGTCGTTAATTCATGGCATTTCAAGTCTTGCTCAACTTATTTCTTGCTTTCTTGTGGATGTTTCTTGCGAATAATTTCTCGGCCTCCGGTTTCGCCATCGGCTATGCATTAGGTCTGATTGCGATGTTCGCTTTCCGTCGCGGCTTTAAGGGTCGTTTTTATCTCGGACCTGTCGTCGCACTCGTCTTGTTGTTTTTCCGCTTTCTCTATGAACTTGTCGTAGCGAACATCGATGTCCTAAAAATCATTTTAAAGCCGAAGTTAGATATTCAGCCTGGTATCTTTGCCTATGAGACGGAACTCGATCAACCGTGGCAAGTCACATTGTTATCGATGCTGATTACCTTGACACCTGGAACACTTGTCGTCGATATCTCGGACGATAATAAGATACTCTATATTCATGCGCTTCATATGCCAGAAGTCGACGAAGCCGTCGCATCGATTCGCGATAGTTTTGAGAAAGCCATTCTGGAGGTGAGTCGGTGATGTTCGATATTTTAATCTATATCGCACTCGGGGGTGTCTTCCTCTCGATGCTCGGTCTATTCTACCGTGTCATTAAAGGTCCAAGTGTTGCGGATCGTGTTATCGCCTTAGATTCGATTGGTATCAGCTTGATTTCAATCGTTGGTCTTGTTTCAATCATCTTACGGACGAGCGACTACCTCGAAGTCATTCTTTTGATTGGTATCCTTGCCTTCATCGGTACGGTTGCCTTTTCAAAATATATCGAGAAAGGAGAGATCATCGAACGTGATCGCAATCAATGAATGGGTCGTCGCGGTCTTCGCCTTGCTCGGTATGGGATTTAGTCTCGTTACCGCGCTCGGTTTGATCCGCTTACCCGATGTCTATACGCGTGCGCATGCCGCATCTAAAAGTGCGACATTAGGCGTCATGTCGATTTTGATCGGCGTCATTATTTATTTCGTCACTGAAGATGGATTTTTCTCCTCTCGTGTCGTGCTTGGTATCCTATTCGTACTCATCACGGCACCGATTGGTGGACATTTAATTGCGCGTGCTGCTTACTATAGCGACGTGCCATTATGGAAATCGTCTGTCCGTGACGACCTGTCTAAGAATAAAGAACATGTGGAACCGAAGAAACGCCAAGATGACATGTGAGTATATCGACATGACAAAACCCTCGCTTCCGCTTACGGAAACGAGGGTTTTTGATTAGGAACGCTGTAAGGGTGAAGCAGCAAATAAGAGCGCCAACTCATCACGATTATCAAGCAACTCTTCTAGTGTATGCTGTTCCAGTTCTCGGATAAAGGCTCGCAATGCTCGCCCAAGCACACCTTTTAATCGACACCCAGGTTCGATGACACAATGACCGTTGCTTCCGAAGCATTCGACGATATCCATTGGTTCCATTTCACGAACGACTTTTCCGATGTTAATGTCCTTTGGATCACGAATCAAACGGAGTCCCCCTGAGCGACCTCTCGTTGATTCGACATATCCAAGTTTCGCTAACTGTTGTGTCACTTTCATTAAATGGTTGGATGAGATGCCATAATGCTGGGCAATCTGCGGCATTGGTGTGATAACATCCCGGTGCACACCGAGATACATCAACACGCGTAAACCATAATCCGTATACTGTGTAATTCTCACAATCCTCACTCCATTCCTTCCCAAAACTGCACTGTTATCGTAACATGAAACACTCTAACGACTACATAGTTTTGTCTCACTATTCATCTCATAATTCGAATTTGTCATCATGCTCTACACAGATTACGTAAGGAAGGAAATATTGGATTTAAAATACGAGATTTCATCAAAAAAAGAGCAATTCCTTATTTCGCATTCGAAACGAGGAATCACTCTTTGAATTATTTTGAAATTTTTTTGGACGATTCTTTAATGACTGCATTAAAGCGATCCGCGTAGTTCGTGAAGACACCTGTAACACCATAGTCAAGCAAGCGAACCATTTCGACTTTTTCATTTACTGTATACGGATGCAACAGCAAGCCCTGTTGACGAATTGCTTTAACATTTTCACGTGTCAATGCTTTATATGAAGGACCGACTCCAACTGCATATTTACGGATTTCCTTTAATTTCGTACTGGTTAAGGAAGACACCTCCTTTGCTTCCATCAATTGAATCAACGGGACTTTTGAATCGATGGATCTGACTTTTTGAAGACTTTCTGCACTAAACGACTGAATCAAGACTTGTCCTGATTTCACACGATCACTAGACAATCCGTTCCGTTTCAATAAATCGAGTAATTTCTTTTCCATTCCTGGGTATACTTCAGGGGACTTCGTCTCAATGTAGTAATTCGCATGTTTCCCGTACTTATTCACGACTTCTTGGAGTGTCGGGACTTTTAATCCTACATATGATTTTTTAGCGAGTGTTGGATTTGCTTCATTAAACCAACTACCCGCATCAAGTTTCTTGATTTGAGCTAATGTCTTCTCTTTGACAGCACCCGTTCCGTTCGTCGTCCGATCGACGGTTTCGTCATGCATCGCAATTAAATGACCGTCTTTTGTCATCTGTAAATCAATTTCGATGTAATCTGCTTTAAATTTCTTATGTCCCATTTCGTAAGCTGGCATCGTATGCTCCGGCGCATAACCTGAAGCTCCACGATGAGCAACGTTAATGATTCGATTTGAATCGAGTAACGATTTGCCTTTTGATTGTGCACCGACATCTTCTGTCGGAAGTCCTGTACTTAATACGGCTCCCGCTACCATCGTCAATCCGATTTGTTTCAGCATCATCTATTCCCCCTTAAAATATTCTTACAACACTTATCTTAAATTGTTTGTATGAAGATGATATAGAGAAGCTGTTAACGTCATTTCTTGATTTGATGACAAAACGATATCATTCCATAGAAAAAAGACCCGCATCTAAAACGGGTCTTTTAATGATTACGCTTCGAAAATCAATGACTCTGGATCTTCAAGAAGATCTTTAATGTGTTTCAGGAACGTAACAGCTTCTTTTCCATCCACGATCCGGTGATCGTAAGAGAGAGCAACATACATCATCGGACGATTTTCCATGCGTTCTGCATCAATGGCAATAGGGCGCAGGTTGATTGCGTGCATGCCGAGAATCGCGACTTGTGGACCGTTTAAGATCGGCGTCGACATGAGTGAACCGAACGTACCACCATTCGTGATTGTGAACGTACCACCCGTTAAGTCAGATAGACCAAGTTTATTATCACGCGCTTTGACCGCTAATTGAATGATGTCCTTTTCAATTTCAGCGAAGTTCTTTTTGTCCGCATCACGAACGACTGGAACAACGAGACCGTCTGGTGCTGAGACGGCAATGCCGATATCATAGAATTTCTTCAGGACGATTTCATCGCCTTGAATCTCAGCATTCAGGTATGGCATCTTTTTGAGTGCTGCGACTGCTGCTTTCGTAAAGAATGACATGAAGCCGAGTTTAACTTCATTTTCCTTCACGAATTTTTCTTGACGGCGTTTACGGAGCGCCATGACAGCAGACATATCGATTTCATTGAATGTCGTCAACATCGCTGCCGTTTGTTGAACTTCAACAAGGCGATTCGCAATCGTCTTCCGGCGACGTGACATCTTGATTCGCTCTTCTGGTTTCCCAGGAGCAGCCGCTTGAGCTGGTGTCGGCGCAGCAGGCTTCGTAGGAGCAGGTTTTGCTTGTTCACGTGGCGCTACTTCAAACGTCGCGACATCTTGGACACGGATCCGACCAAGTGGATCTTGCGTCGCCACTTGTGCTAAATCAATTCCTTTTTCACGAGCCAATTTACGGGCAGCAGGTGAAGCAATCGGACGATCTGCAACGGATGTACTTTCCGTCGCTGCTGCAGCCACTGGTTGTTCCGCTTTTTCTTCTGCTTTTGGTGTCTCTTTTGGAATTTCTTGTGCTGTTTCTGTTGCAGCCGGTTTTGAAGCTTCGCCACCAGCAGAGATGACAGCAATCGTTTCCCCGACGCGGACTGTATCTCCCTCAGCAGCCATTACTTCCGTTAACGTACCCGCTTCATCTGACGGTACTTCGATGTTGACCTTATCTGTCTCGAGCTCAACGATGGCTTCCCCTTTTTCCACGTGATCACCTGGTTGTTTTAACCAAGATGCCACCGTTCCTTCAGTAATTGATTCGGCAAGTTCTGGTACTTTGATTTCCATCGTATTCTCCCCCTATGACTCGTTTCTATCTTACGTTATGATGTGTGATTCGATACGTGTGATGGTGCTGATGGTGTAGAAGCCGTTACTGTGAGCGCATCATTGATGATACGTGCTTGCTCTACTTTATGACCTGCCGGGTCACCTTCTGCTGTACTTGAACGGCGACGACGACCAATGTAACGAACATTTTGAATTCCGTTCGGTGCGACTGTTTCAAGCCGTGGTTCCATAAAGGACCACGCCCCCATGTTTTTCGGTTCTTCTTGCACCCAGACCATCTCTTCGACGGATTCATAGCGCGCAATGACTTCTTGTAAGGCTTTCGCTGGGAACGGATACAGTTCCTCAACCCGGACGATTTGTAACCAGTCGAGATTCTCCTCTGATTTCGAGACCGCTTCCGCTAAATCAATTGCCATCTTACCAGAACAGAACACAAGACGTTTGACACGATCTGGTGCTTCTCCAAGTCCCGCTTGTTCAATGACACGACGGAAACTACCCTCCGTCAATTCAGAGACGTCAGATGTCGCAAGCGGATGACGCAAGAGACTCTTTGGTGTCATGACCACGAGCGGTCTAACTTCCTCTTTTCCGAGGATTGCTGCTTGTCGACGCAACAAATGGAAGTACTGCGCAGCACTCGATACGTTCGCAACTGTCCAGTTCTTCTCACCCGATAACGTCAAGAAGCGCTCTAAACGACCACTCGAGTGTTCTGGTCCTTGTCCTTCATAACCGTGCGGAAGCAACATAACGAGACCTGACGTTTGTCCCCATTTGGCTCGGCTCGCAGAAATAAACTGGTCAAAGATGACTTGGCCTGAGTTTGCGAAGTCTCCGTATTGCGCTTCCCATAAGACAAGCGTTTCTGGTGCAAAGACATTATAGCCGTATTCAAAGCCAAGAACACCCGCCTCAGAGAGTGGACTGTTATAGACCGAGAACGAAGCTGTTGCCGTTGATAAAGCATGAAGTGGCGAGAATCCTTCTCCCGTTTTCACATCATGAAGATTGATATTCCGTTGTGCAAACGTTCCCCGTTCAGAATCTTGCCCGCTTAATCGGATTGGTGTTCCATCCGAGAGAATTGAAGCGAATGCCAATGTTTCGGCGTGTCCCCAGTCAATCCCGTTCTTCGTCGAGAATGCATCTGTCCGGCGCTTCAGGACTTTCTCAAGTTTATGGAACACTTGGAAGCCATCTGGCCACTGCAACAATTCTTCATTGTATGCAGTTAATGTTTCGATCGCTACTCCTGTTTCGATCGTCGGAACGCCTTTAAAGACGACGTCCGGCATGACCCCACCATACTCTTTCTCTACATTTGGGACTTTTTCTCGAGCCGCCTTCATGTGATCATTGATTGACGTCTCAATCGATTGAATTTCCTCAGCTGTCGCATCCCCGTTCGCGACAAGCGTCTTTCCGTACAAGACACGAATCGGATCATGCTTATGGATCAAATCGTATAAGACCGGGTTTGTATTCATCGGTTCATCCATTTCGTTGTGTCCAAAACGACGATATCCGATTAAATCGATCATGACGTCTTTCTTGAATGTTGCACGGTACTCGCTCGCGAGTAGCGCAACAGCGAGACAGCTTTCAGGTTCATCGGCGTTGACGTGGAAAACTGGAATCTCATACCCTTTAGCCAGGTCACTCGAGTAACGCGTCGAACGCGAATCTGTCGGTTCCGTCGTGAAGCCGATCGTATTGTTCGCGATGATGTGAATCGTTCCGCCTGTGTTATATCCTTTGAGATTTGCTAAATTCAAGGTTTCAGCAACGATTCCTTGACCTGGGAACGCTGCATCCCCGTGAATCAGGATCGCAGCAGCGGCTGCCTGCTCTTGACGTGGTGCGCCTTTTTGGGTCCGGTCATCTTGTGCCGCACGCGTGAAGCCCTCGACGACTGGGTCGACGAACTCTAAGTGCGACGGATTGTTCGCGAGCGTCATCCGGATGTCACGTGTCTTTTGCTCGAGTTTCCGGTTTAGTCCGAGGTGATACTTCACGTCGCCCGTCCAACCGTATGTGATACCGATTGATCCTTCAGACGGTACGAGATCATGATTTGGTGCATGCTGGAACTCAGCAAAGATCATTTCATATGGTTTACCGAGTACATGAGCTAAAACATTTAATCGTCCACGGTGCGCCATTCCGATATTGATCGTCTCCGAGCCGTTCGAAATGAGGTGTCCGACGATCGTATCGAGCAATGGCACCATCGCATCGAGCCCTTCGATCGAGAATCGTTTTTGACCGACATATGTTTTGTGCAGATATTTTTCGAAAAGGTCCGTTTCAGCCAAGCGTTTGAACAATTGTTTCTTTTGCTCAGCATCAAGCGTCGCCGTCAAAGCACCTTGTTCGATTTTTTGACGGAGCCATTTCTTTTCCTCTAAGTCATCAACATGCTGGAACTCAACAGCCGCTGCTTCCGTGTATTGCGCTTTCAAGTGCTCGATGCCTTCAAATGCATCTTGAACACCCGCTGGCGGCTCAGGACAGACGAGTGAAACCGGCATTTTCCGAAGATCTGCCTCTGTCAGTCCAAACTGATTTAGTTCGAATAATCCTGTTTCTCGCGGATGGTCCTTCAGCGGATAGATATCCGCCGCAAGATGTCCTTTTGCACGAATTTGTTCCGCTAAACGATTCGCCGCAAGATATTTTTCGAAATCTCCCGTCTCGACTTGCATCGGTACTACTGGTTCCGTCACAGGTGCACCATGCTCTTCGAAATAAGTACGTGTCTCCTCATCGACGGATGTTTTGTCTTCTAAAAAACGCTCGTACAATTCAATGATGTAGCCAAGGTTTGGTCCATAAAATGCTTGTTGATCTTGCTCGTGGCCTGCCATGTACGGTTCCCCCCGTTTCTATATTTCTCCCCACACATCCAGTGGATACTCGATGTGTTTCCAGCCCTCTACCTGTTAGCGCTTTCAAAAGGAATTGCATGAATAAAACGCTGAACGTCATGAGAAGGAATGATCGTGTCATTCTTCCATGAAAGTGCCTTCGTTACTATATTACTACTCTTTTCCTGTGTGTGCATTTCGAATTCCCAAATTCTCACGCTTAAATGTATAAGTTTTTCTTATGAGCGCTTAGCCAGTTATTTATGATTCGTCAAAAAACCGGCGTATCTGCATTTAGATACGCCGGTTTAATCATAAAACTTTACTGAGGAACGATTGCGTCCGTTCATGCTGTGGAGAATCAAAGAGCGCTTGTGGCACATTCTCTTCGACGACATACCCACCATCCATAAACAACACGCGATCTCCGACTTCACGAGCAAATCCCATCTCATGGGTCACGACGACCATCGTCATCCCTTCGAGAGCAAGTTGTTTCATGACGGCAAGCACGTCCCCGACCATTTCCGGGTCAAGCGCTGACGTTGGCTCGTCAAACAACATGATTTTCGGGTTCATCGCGAGCGCTCGGGCAATTGCGACCCGTTGCTTTTGACCCCCGGATAATTCGCCTGGATAATTATTCGCTTTTTCCCGTAGCCCAACTTTATCGAGTAGTTCCAAAGCTCGCTTTTTCGCCTGGTCCTTATCCGATTTACGTACTTTGATCGGTGCGAGCGTGACGTTCTCAAGCACGGTTTTATGCGGGAAGAGATTAAAATGTTGAAAGACCATTCCGACCTCTTCCCGAACTTTGTTGATATCGACCTTCGGATTTGTGATGTCGAAATCATCGATGATGACCGTTCCACCCGTAATCTCCTCCAGTCGATTCAAACAGCGTAAAAACGTACTTTTCCCAGATCCCGACGGACCGATGACACACACAACTTCTTTTTCGGCTATCGAGACGTTAATGTCTTTTAAGACTTCGTTCGAACCGAATGATTTCTTTAGATTCTTCACTTCAATGATACTCATCGTAATGTAAACCTCCGTTCCAAGAACTTCGCCACTAATGACAAGAGATAAATGATGACGAAGTACATCAATCCGACGACAGACCAAACGATGAATGGCTCAAACGTCGTCGATTGCTGAACTTGACCTTGTTGCGTCAAATCAGCGATGCCGATGATCGATAACAACGATGTATCTTTTAAGCTGATGATCGATTGATTCGTAATTGTTGGTAACATCCGTCGGAATGCTTGCGGTAAAATGATTTGAACCATCGTTTGACGTCCTGTCATCCCGAGTGAACGTGCGGCTTCTGTTTGTCCCTTATCAATCGACTGGATACCTGCTCGAATAATTTCCGCGAAATAAGCACCAGCATTGATCGCGACCGTCAGTATCCCTGCATACATCCGGTCCATCGATAACCACTCAAGCGAGTTGAGTCCAAAGTAGATGAAGAAAAGCTGAACGATGAACGGTGTACCACGAATGACATCGATATAGATGATCGCGATTGCGTTCAAAATCTTTAACGGTGACAAACGCATCAATGCGACGACTAAGCCAATCAGAAAGCCGACGATGACCGCAATGATGAAAATATACAATGTGACTTGAAGCCCTTCCAAGAAAAATGGAAATGCGGTTTTGACCACTTCCATTGGCTATCCCACTCCCTTATCGCCTTGCGACTTATTTCAGATACGTGTCAACGATTTTATCGTATTCACCGTTTTCTTTCAGATTCGCAAGTCCTTTGTTGATTTTCTTCAGCAGATCCTTATTCTCACCTTTTAAGACAGCGATCCCGTAGTTATCACCGTTGAGACGATCACCGACAAGTTTCAATCCAAGGTTTTGTTGTTTGTTTGCATATGAGATGACCGGATAATCTTCAATCAAGGCAGCTGCGTTACCGTTCTTTACTTCTTGGAACATCGCTGGACTGTCATTGAACTGTGTAACAGTGAAGCCAAGTTTATCCGCGTTGTCCGTTGCATATTTTGCACCCGTCGTTCCCTTTTTGACGGCTACTTTTTTCCCTTTAAGATCGTTAACAGATTTAATACCATTCTCATCTTTTTTGACGACTAAAATAAGACCAGCTTTGAAATATGGGTCTGAGAATGTGACGACTTTTTTCCGTTCTGGTGTAATACTCATACCGGCAATGGCAACGTCCAATTGATTTGCTTGAAGTGCTGGAATGATACCGCTGAAATCCATTGCTTCAAATTTAATCTTGAAGTTTTGATCCTTAGCGATTGCTTTCATAAGATCGATGTCGATTCCTTTGTACGTGTCCCCGTCTTTGTACTCAAATGGTGGATACGTGACGTCGATACCAACTTTATACGTCTTTCCTTCTGAAGACCCTTCATCCTTCGAACCGATACTACATGCACCAAGTACGAGAATACAGCTCATCAAGAGCGCTAGCAAAATACTTCCTTTTTTCATGTTTGTTTCCCCTCTCCTATGTGTTAAAGATTGTCGACTCCACTTAGTACTTTCCCTGAAGAGTACCCTCTTTAAAACGTATTTTACCAGAAAAGTTCTAAAAAGATAAACATTTCTGAATTTTTATTCGATGCAACCGTTTTCTATTCATTATCAAAAAAGGAGGCAACCCCTTGATGGGATTGCCTCCTTCAATCATTTATGCCGCCGAGAGGACTTGAACCTCCACGGTGTTGCCACCACTAGATTCTGAGTCTAGCGCGTCTACCAGTTCCGCCACGACGACGTTGATTTATGATATTAATATAGCGGGTAACGAACTGAGTTGTCAATCATTTCGCAAGATGTTCCGGACGAACTTCTCAACGACGTCATCATACAATGCCGGATCCTCGAAATATGCCATCGCGTGTGCGGCATTTGGAATGACGACCAGTTCCTTTTCCGTTGGACAGGCTTCGTACAGCTCATACACCATATCTGTCGGTACGAACGTATCCGCCCCACCATGAATGAAGAGAATCGGAACCTGTGCCTTTTTGACCTGTTTCAAAGCTGATGCTTCACGGAACGTATAACCTGCCTTTAGCTTCGTCAATACGCTCGTCATCCCTAAAAACGGGAAGTGTGGTAGTCGATACATCCGCTTCATCTGATACGCAAGAACAGCATTGACGGACGTATAGGCACAATCAGAAATGATTCCTTTGATTTGTGGTGGAAGTTGTTCGCCACTCGTCATCAATACGGTCGCCCCTCCCATCGACACACCATGTAAGAACAGTTTAGCATCCTGTCCAATCCGTTCAATCAGATAGTTCGACCAACTGAGACAATCTTCCCGATCATGCCATCCGAATCCGATATAATGACCGTCACTCATTCCGTGTCCTCGATTATCTGGCATCATGACATGGAAACCGGCCTGATGGTACAGATAGGCGAATCCGGCTAAATCCGTTCCGACGCCTCCGTATCCATGCACGAGAATGACAATCCGGTCTGACGGAACAGGAGACGGGAGGAAATGTCCGCGTAACGTTAAGCCATCTTTTGCTTGAATCTCGATCCGCTCGAGCGGCTGCTCCTTGATCCATGTCTGTCCAGGTTGCATCAATCGGACCATCTCATCACTCAAATCCCGATTATTCGATAAGAACGGCTTCGGATTCGTGGCGATTGCCATCTCATAAAAATAATAACTCGCTGCTACTAATCCGGATCCGATGACTCCGATTCCAATTTTTGTTCTGCGACGCATCTGCCCCACTCCTTCTTTAAGTTATAGCTCGATCTTCAGTTGAGCAGCATGGTCATCCTCTTCATCCTGCAAGACTTGTTGACGTAATCGTTGTTCCTGTTGCTGACGCCGGTAGGCAAACTCTTGGACAAGCTCTGTACCCGTGAATCCATCTTCTACGAGTTCGCTCAATAAATCCGTTTCTGTCTCGACGACTTCCCCCGGACGTCGCATGACGAGAACATCTCCGACTTGTGCAATCAGTAATTCATCTTCTAGACGAAGTGCATCGTAAAACGGTTCCGGTAACGTCATTCGACGTGTTTCCGGGTTAATATGGACGCGTTTATAAACGCCTAATGCTTGAAACTTACGACGTGCCATTGCGTGCTCTCCTTTTTAGTTGAACGTAAGATCGATTCGTGAATCTTTTCCTTGAATACGAACCGTACCTGTCGCTCCATTGATTAACGTTAACTGTGGCGGCTGATGACCGATGTCAAGATCATATAAGACTGGTAAGCCCGTTTCATCCGCTAGATAATGATACACGTCTAGCCATGTCAGATCTTCTGTAATCCTTGCAGACGTACGGCCAAATAAAAAGCCAGCCGCATGGTCAAACCATCCTGCATACGCCATTTGTCGAAGCGTCCGATGCACCTCGGCAGAACTCGCTTCAGACACCTCGAAGTACCAGAGAATCGGTTCTCCGTTGATCTCTTCATGTTGGAAGCGCTTCACATCCCCGTACGGTGTCCCAATCAGATGGCGAATCGTCTCCAGACAACCCCCAAGTAACCGTCCGGTCACTTCTGTTCGCTCATCAAGTGCTTTCCATTCTGTCGCTTCCGTCAGCTGAAATAACGAACCTGCTGGACGTTCTTCGTCTGTCCACGCGGTTTGATAACGATCGGAAGCCCACTGTGTGACGGTTTTTCCAGATGGCGTCGCGAGCACCCGTCGCCAGGCACTTGTCGTCTCGTCCCATTCTTTACTCCGAAGCTCAACGAAGTTCGGACCATGTGCTGTCGCAATTCCCGTCTGAAGCGTCAAACTGAGCAATAACGTACTGATATCGGAATAGCCAAGCAACCATTTTGTTTGGTAAGCAGTTGGTGTCAACTCGGGTAAAAGATCAATGGCGCGTTCCCCACCAAATGGCGGGATAACAGCATCAATCGTCTCATCCGCCATCATGTGATTCAATTCTTCGGCGCGTTGTTTGACCGGTGCACTCTCAGCAAGTTGATGCGACCAAATCGTTTCACCTAAACGGACGTTCATTTGCCGTGCTTGTACCTGTTCAACTGCTCGTTCGACCCATTCCTTTTGCTGTTCACGTAATCCGGAGGAGGGCGCCGTCACTCCGATCGTGTGACCTGTCCAACCTAAAAATGGATATTTCATGGTGACCCCCTAAATGTCATAGTATGAAAAAATCTTCTCGTCAAAATATGAGTTCATTATACCGTTCTTATGCCGCATTACCAACTTTTATCCTGTTAGAACGCTGTAATACGAACAAAAACACGATTCTGTACAAGCGACCTGAATGAACAAGTCGCCTAGACAAAATCGCGTTTATATCCTTCATTAACTTGATGCTGATAGTTCAGCGTATTCCTCTTGCGTGAACGCACGGGAGCGTGTCAAAAAACGTTTCCCTTCGACACCCTCAAGAGAGAACATTCCGCCTCGACCATCCACGACATCAATGATGAGTTGGGTATGTTTCCAGTACTCATATTGATCTTCATGAATATAAAACGGGCAACCACCGATCTCTCCTAGTTTTTTATCCTGATCTCCCAGGAATAAATCGCCCTGCGCAAAACACATCGGGGAACTGCCATCGCAACAACCACCAGATTGATGAAACATCAACGGACCGTGTTTTTCTCTCAACTGGTCGATCAACTCAAGACAAGCTGCTGTCGCCTGAACACGTTCCACCATTTGCATCCACGTCCTTTCCGACTTAGAAGAAACCGAGTTTATTCGGGTTATAGCTAACAAGTAGGTTTTTCGTCCGTTGGTAATGGTTGAGCATCATCTTATGGTTCTCGCGTCCGATCCCTGACATTTTGTAACCACCAAACGCCGCGTGAGCTGGATATTGGTGATAACAGTTCGTCCAGACGCGCCCTGCTTCGATCGCACGACCAAACCGATAAGCACGGTTCATGTCACGTGTCCAGACGCCGGCACCAAGACCATATAACGTATCATTCGCAATTTCGAGTGCTTCTTCTTCCGTCTTGAATGTCGTGACCGATAGAACTGGTCCGAAAATTTCTTCCTGGAAGATGCGCATCTTATTGTGTCCTTTAAAGATCGTTGGTTGAATGTAATATCCTTCTGCGAGATCTCCTTCGAGCATGTTGCGCTCTCCACCGATGAGACACTCTGCGCCTTCCGACTTACCAATTTCAAGATACGAAAGGATTTTCTCCATCTGTTCGTTCGAAGCTTGAGCACCCATCATGACGTCGGCATCAAGAGGATTTCCGATTTTGATGGCTTTGACGCGCTCTAAAACACGTTCCATGAACGGTTCGTAAATCGATTCTTGAATCAAGGCACGCGACGGACACGTACAGACTTCCCCTTGGTTCAACGCAAACATCAATAATCCTTCGATTGCTTTATCAAAGAATGCATCGTCTGCCTGCATGATATCTTCAAAGAAAATGTTCGGTGATTTCCCACCGAGTTCGAGTGTGACCGGGATCAAGTTCTGCGAAGCATACTGCATGATCAAACGTCCTGTCGTCGTCTCACCCGTAAAGGCGATTTTGGCGATTCGTTTGCTTGAGGCGAGCGGTTTCCCTGCCTCAAGACCGAATCCATTGACGATGTTGAGCACACCTGGTGGAAGTAAATCTTCGATGATCTCAACGAGTACCATGATGCTCGCTGGTGTTTGTTCTGCTGGTTTTAAGACAACACAGTTTCCTGCTGCGAGAGCTGGTGCTAATTTCCAGACAGCCATCAGGAGCGGGAAGTTCCACGGAATGATTTGACCGACGACGCCAAGTGGCTCATGGAAGTGATACGCAACCGTATCTTGATCGAGTTCGCCGACCGAACCTTCTTGGGCACGAATGACCCCAGCGAAATAACGAAAGTGGTCGATCGCGAGCGGTAAATCGGCGTTAAGTGTCTCACGAACGGCTTTTCCGTTCTCAAGTGTTTCCGCATAAGCGAGCATCTCGAGATTTTCTTCCATTCGATTGGCGATCTTATTTAAAATATTCGAACGTTCGGTTACAGATGTTTTTCCCCATGCTTCTTTTGCCGCATGTGCTGCGTCAAGAGCGAGTTCGATATCTTCCTTTGTAGAACGAGCGACTTGGCACAACACCTTACCAGTAACAGGTGTCACATTATCAAAATATTCTCCCCCGACTGGTGCCGTCCATTTTCCATTAATGTAGTTTTCATACCGTTCCTTGTACTGTACTTTTGACCCTTGCTTGTTCGGAATGTCATAAATCATGCGTTATATCCTCCCTCAACTAAAATGGTCAAGCAGTGAGACGGATGCTTGTATGCGCTTACATTTTAATATAGGCTAAAAACAGTCCTCTCGATACCATCGTACCAAAATTATATGAAAAGTCAAAAAATTCTAGTAAATATCTATGATATTTTTCGAAAAAAAACATCTCCATTTTCGGGAGATGTTTTGCCGGTCAAGACCGTGTCGGATCGATTCCATCTTCTTGATCAGACGGTGTATCAGAACTACCAAAGTCACTCACTTTCGAGAATCCGTCCGTATCACCGTCGATGTCTTTCCCACGAGCTGTGACAGATGGATCTAGTACATCTTCTTCGCTTGGTCGCGAATTCGGATCGTTCTCGTTTTGTTCTGCTTCTTCTTTTGCATGCTCAATGCATAATAGGGTTTCTGGAATGATATCAAGGCGTTCGATTTCAATCTCTTTTCCACAGACTTTGCAAATGCCATACGTTCCGTCCTCGATCGCTTTTAAGGCGCGATCCACATCTGATAGCATATCCTCTTGCATATCCGTGATTGCTTGATCACGTTCCCGTAAGAACAATTCATCGCCAGAATCGGCAGGATGATTATCGTAACTCGACAATTCACCTTCATCGTAATCGGTATCGCGTTGTTCGATGTTTGATGTCGTCTTTTCTTTTTCCTTCAATAACCGTTGCTTGAATTCTTCCGTCTGTTGTTTAGATAACATGATTGTTCGACTCCCCTTCGTTAGAACCTCTGTTAAGAATGTAGCCTATTCGAAGAAGAATTAAACCATCACGAACACTTATAAGACCGAATTGATCCATGAAGATCACAGATAACCGTCATACATTCATTCCCATCGTTAAAACAAATCTGATGTGATCGTCCATTCTTGGATGTCGTGATGTCATCAATCCACAGTTGCGAAGCATCTGCTGAAGACAGCATCGCGATTTTGTCGCGAATCATGAATAAATCAAACGGTAACAGATTCAAGGATTGAATCGTCAAACCATGTTTACGGAAGAGTGGATCAAGCTGATATTGCGAGAGACTGTACAAACACTTCTCGGCTCCACCAATCAACAACTGAATCGAATGGGAGGGTTCATGACTATCGATTCGCTCCTTATGCAGGATAATTCGTCCTCGAACACCAGACTCATTGAAAATTCGTTGCGTATCCTCTTGTGAAAGGCGTGGTCCACCTTCCTTAACCTTTAAGACGATGTGAGCGAATTCCGCGAAATCCGGTTTTCCGATTTCAAGCGCTGGGATATGACGAACTTCTTCACGTTCAATGATTTCAATCAAGTCACGCTCGACTTGGATGCTGACCGTATCTGTTGAAAAGACACGGACGTCGATCACGAATTGATCAAGTACCGCATTTACTTCGATCGTATACGTTAAATCTAGGTTTTTTTCTTGCTCAACCAACAATCGATTCAAGATAAGTTGATGCAATAAATGGACTGGTGTACGTGAAGAAAATTGACTCGAATAAATCAAATGCTTCGGTCCGGTTCCTTTTGTTGCTTTTGGTCGTGCTCCGTTTAATCTATATACATTCACTTTATAATTTAACATATGATCACCTTCTCTTACCTGAAAAATCGGAATAGAGATGTTCCGTTCATATAGCGTACAATGTATTTTAATCGCTAAATATTCGTTTTCGAATATTCCAAATTTAATATACAAATTGTAATCAAATTGTGATAGTAAGATTTTTAGAAACTGCTTTTTTCGTTGATACCAAGACATATTTAAATCGTAAACTAAAAACACCCTCCACAGATATGAAAGGTGTTCGGCTCACAGAGTTATTCATTCTTAAGCAATCGAATTGACTTGTTGTTGCATCGCTTCATAGTGTTCAACGATCCGAGATCCAAGTGGATCCGTTGCTGACAGTTGTAGATATGCGTTCAGCGCATCTTCGATTCCATGTTTCGTAATATACGCATTTAATTCTGAAGATTCTGAATCATTTGGATCGAAATAGGTTAGGGCTGCTGCAATCCCACGTGCTAATCCATCTGCTTCGATCCCACGCTCCATCAATTCCTTTGCTGGTTTGACAAGTCGGTCACTTGGACTCAATTTACGAATCGGTGAACGGGCGACACGAATGATTTCATCATGAATTCGCGGGTTTTCAAAGCGTTTCATATTCTTTTGGATGTACGCACTATGATCGACCGGATTAAAGCCGTACTTTTCAAGTAACAACCACCCTGTTTCGTAAAGTGCCGTCTGGACACCCCGACGGATGCGTGGATCTGTTAGACTTTCAGCGATCGTCTCTTTATGAAATAGTGCTCCGAGGTATGAAGCAATTGCATGTCCCGTGTTGACAGTGAACAGCTTCCGCTCGATGAACGGTTCAATATTCTCGACATAGGTGACGCCTTCGATCCGTGGATAGGCTTCCGGTAGTCCAGTCGTTTCGATCACCCATTCGAAGAATTCTTCCACTTCGACATACAACGGATCTTCGTGGTGCTGAAGTGGAACGATCCGATCAACTGCTGCATTCGGGAAATACCAATTCTCCGCTACCGGTTGATGTTTCGCCACCTCTGCTTGTAAGTGTTTTGACCCACCAATCATGTTTTCACACGCAATGACGTAGACAGGTGTCTGTTGATCCCGTTGACGTAACCCTTCCGCGATCAAAGGAGCTACTTTCGACAACAAGCTCGGTCCGACAGCTGTCGTGATTACATCTGCTTCACGAATCGCTGCAATGACCTGATCTGGTTCAGATAAACTGTTAAGTGCCGTCACGCCGTCGACCCGTTCACGCCCTCCTCTTTCAGAGGCATAACCCACCTCATAGGTATGTCGTGCTTTTAATGCATCGACGACCGTTGTATTGACATCTACGAAACAGACTTCGTAACCCGTCTTGACAAGTTGTAAGCCGATGAAACCACGTCCGATGTTACCGGCACCAAAATGGATGGCTTTCATGGTTACACCTCCGCTGTCAATAAGGCGATGATTTCTTCTTTTGATGTCGCTGCCACGATACGCTCGACGTTCTCCTCATCGGAGCAAATGACTGCGATATTTGATAACAACTCGAGGTGTTCATCACCGACGCCAGCGATGCCGATAACGAGTCGTGCTTGTTCCGTTCCGAACGCTACGCCTTGCGGTACTTGTAGAATCGATAGCCCCGTTTTCTTGACTTGTGATTTAGCCGACTCTGTTCCGTGGGGAATCGCGACATGGTTGCCAATGTAGACCGTTGATAAGGCATGACGTTCCTGCATTGAATCGATATACCCCGCTTCGACATATCCGTGATCGACGAGGAGTTGACCGGCAGCCGTAATGGCTGCCGTCTCGTCTGCGAATTGTTGATCAAGTAATACAAGTTCCGGTGAAAGGTTCATTGTCGTTGTCATGTTTATTCCTCCTTGAGTGTCTCTATCTTTATTTTTAAGAAATCTTATTCCGTGCTGTTTCGATCTCGTGGACGAGTTGATCATAATATCCGGCATTTAAGAAATTATCGACTGATCGGTGTTCTGCCGTTGGTACCTGTTCCTTCGCCCGCTCCGTCAAATCACGATGCGTGATGATCAGTTCGGCGTTTTGCGGCAATTGACTGATCGACGTATTCGTCACTTTAATGGGTAAGCCCGCTTTATTGATCTTATTGCGAAGGACGGATGCTCCCATCGCACTCGATCCCATACCAGCGTCACAAGCGAAGATGATATGTTCGACTTCCGCAAGTGGTTTGGCATCAGCTGAAACGAGTGTCGAGGCAATCGATTGTTTTCCTTTCATCGCACTGACGTTCGCACTCGCCTCTTCAAGCGACGTTTCTTTTGCCTTGCTAGTTTTTAGCAGGACAGTCGAGACAACAAATGTCACAGATGCTGAAACAAGTACACCTGCAATCAATCCGACGTAAGAACCGCGTGATGCCATTGCGAGGACCGCGATGATACTACCTGGTGAAGCGGGTGCGACTAATCCGACATCAAACAGGACGAAAGTGAGGATACCACTCATGCCACCTGCAATCATCGCAAGCAACAAGACTGGCTTCATCAAGACGTATGGGAAATAGATTTCGTGAATTCCACCGATGAATTGGATAAATGCTGCACCGGGTGCTGTCTTCTTCGCTGCACCAGAACCGAAGAACGAGTAAGCAAGTAACAATCCAAGACCTGGACCTGGGTTGGCTTCGAGTAAGAACAGAACTGATTTACCCGCCTCGTTTACTTGGTCGAGACCAAGCGGGCTTAAAATACCGTGGTTGATCGCATTATTTAAGAACAAGATTTTTGCCGGTTCGATGAACAAACTCGCTAATGGTAGCAAATGTGCGCTGACGATCGCACCAACTGCTGCGGCCATGATGTCGTCAAGACCTGTCATGAGTGGTCCGAATACTTTGAATCCACCGAGCATCAACAAACCACCGATGATTCCGACTGAGAAGTTATTGACGAGCATCTCGAGACCTGGTTTGACTTTTCCTTCAATTAACTGATCGAACTTTTTGATGACGTATCCACCAAGTGGTCCCATGATCATGGCACCGAGGAACATCGGAATCTCTGTTCCGACGATAACCCCCATCGTCGCAAGCGTCCCGACAACGCCTCCCCTGACGTCATGCATTAATTTCCCGCCCGTGTATCCAATCAGCAACGGTAAGAGATAGGTGATTGTCGGACCGACAAGTTCACCGAGTTCCTTATTCGGTGCCCATCCAGTCGGGATGAAGAGTGCCGTGATGATCCCCCAAGCGATGAATGCACCGATGTTCGGCATGACCATACCGCTTAAAAAGCTACCGAACCGTTGAACTTGTACACGGATACCCCGTGCTCCATTTTGAGCTGTCGCCATTGCGTTAGCCTCCATTTCGTGTATAAGTTGATAAGATGATTGCTTTGCTATGCCCTTATTGTAAGACCATTGCAAACGCTTACTCAATCTTTCCTAGTTCAGTCTTTGTCCAAGAAGTTGGACAGACTGGAAAGAAGCCTGCCTGATCTAAGAAAAAATCCCTGCCACTTCAAAGATCGAGTGACAGGGGTTTTTCAAGTATTGCCTAGGAATTGATCAATTACCGTTCGAAACGTTCGATTTAAAAGCAGACGAATTGCATGTTCCTCTCCGAACTCAAATTGATCCATTTGTTCGGGACTTTCAATGATTGCGGCACTAATCGAACTGAGTAATTCAAGCAGTTCGTTCGAGGTCTCTTCCGGTGCGACAAGGACAAGAAGCCGTTCGACGGATTGCAACTGTTGATCCATCCCGAGTAAGTCGATTGGTTCAGGCAATTCAAAAATGAGAAATCCTCCTCTTTGAATTGTCGCATCACGTCCGTGGAATAAAGCAAGCCGTGTTCCTGGAATACCAAGACCCGACATCTCATGACGACGCAACAATTGCGCCGAGAGTGAAACAGCTGATTTTGCTAATCCTTGATCGACCATTCGTGTGCTGATCTCAAACAATAACGATTCAATTCCATCGTCCACACGCTCCAACCGTTCCATTTGAAATCCGTTCGACACTTGAATCGACGATGCAACGAGCCGATGCAATTGCTCGAGATCGAGCCATTCTGTTTTCGTCTGCCGTGGTTCTGGTTGGAAGGATTTTGGTAAGGCAAGAATCAATTTTCGGATCCGTTCGACTTCATCCTGAGGGAGCAACGGGTTGACAAGAAGATGTGGTGGGCGGATGTCAGGCAACGGCACGGTCGATAAAACGAAGTCATACGATTCAATCGGTAACCGTTCAATGCCAAACAGCGACGAGTTATCGATATGTTCAAGTTCAGTAAATTCTTGCCGTAACCGATTCATCAATAACTTTGAAGAGCCGAGTCCAGCAGAGCAGACGACTAAAACGCGATATGGTAGTTTAGGTGTCGGTTTGCTGAGAACAGCCCCGAAATGCATGACCCAAAATGCTAAATCCACGTCTTCAAATGTCGCATCTGTGAAGATCGACAATGCTGCTTGTTTGACCGCATCGAACAGACGTGGATATTCCCGTTCAATTTGTTTGATGACATAGGACGGATTGACGCTATTTTGACGCGTATAGGATTGAATATGCGAAACGAGCCCCCGCTCCAAAGCATAATCTTTCGTAAAGTTCGTTCCATATAATAAAGAGACGTGTTCAATCAATCGTTTCACACGGAGACGTGTGACGAGTTCTTCCGTATCTCCTGCGTCCGATTGAAAAAACGCGCGCAACTCTTCTGATAACCATTGACGTTCGGCAATCGACAATGTGTCAGGTAATCGCTCTTCGACGCGTTCCACCCATTTGAGAATTTCGACTGGGTACGCTTTTAACTCGTAACGCATCGGAAACTGATCTTTGCGCAACGCTTGTAAAGCTAAGCTGAGTGTGGCACGCATGATTTGTCGGTCATTGAGACGTCCTTCTTTCGTCAACGGTGCAATGACTGCATACGCTTGATTGATCATCTCAAGCCATGATGTTCGGTTCATTTGTAACAGATGGGGTAACTGATCGACATCTCCTTGCAACAACCGATAGAAAGCAAGAACATCCCATTGTGTAAAGATCAATGAGATCAATAAGCGTCGTTTGTTGATCTCTTCGCCGATGACTTCGGCACCAATGCCTTTTTTGCGCTTGATTTCAAGGTCATATTGCATAAACCACTCATCAATCCGCTCTAAATCCTGGCTGATCGTACTCGGTGCCACGTACATCGCATGGGCGATCGCCTGTAATTTGACCATCCCGTCTTCTTGCAGTAGCCGATACGCTAACTCGACTTGGCGATCCTCAGCAGTCGGTAATTGTTTGTGTGATAACAATAATTGGTCCCGTAGTAAGTGTTTGGCTTCATCCGTTCCCTCAATCAACAGACCTCTACCGCGGACATATGTCAAACGTAACTCATGGTCTTCTAAAGACTGGGCAAGACGATCCCGTTCACGCTGAATCGTTCGTTCCGATGTCTCGAGCGTTTCCGCGATTTCTTGTATTTGAACAGGTTCCTCACGTGATAAGAGGAAAAATAAGATATCGTGTTCCCGTGGTGTGAATTCAGTCATGTAGCCTCACTCTTTTCCGCCAAGATTCGAGGATGACGTCATATGCAGTCGGATCCAGAATCCGATCGACTGGATGAACAGAACAATACGCTTTCCAGACGTGTCGATGGATAAGTTGTGCTTCTCCGACGATAAAAGATGCCTGATCAGGAAGATCTACGATTCGACATGTCTTGACGTCTGTCGTAATCCCACATTCAAGTAAGCGTTTTCTAAAAATCGTAGCCGCTATGACACTACTTGCCATTCCACTCTCGCATACGAAATAGATGATTTCTGGATTCATCCGTCATTCCTCCCCTTCATTTTATAAGAATATCAGAAATAGTTTCGGGGTTTTACCTTGAAACAAAATCAATAGTTATTTTTGAACTGGCAGATTTCCTTGCCAAACACAAAAAAGCCTGGATTTCTGAAGATGCCAGAAAATCCAGACTGCGTGATTTAGCCAGTTTGTTGCATTGTTCTTAAATATTGACCGACGGCTTCCGCCACTTCACGACCTTCTCGAATTGCCCAGACAATGAGCGATTGACCACGTCGTGCGTCACCTGCGGCAAATACACCTGAACGGTTCGTCGCATAACGAATCGTCTTGATTTTTCCGCGTTCCGATGCAACCGCTAAATGCTCGAGTATACGCTCTTCCACACCGCTGAATCCGATAGCGATCCAGACTTGATCGACCGGGAAGTAACGATCGCTCCCTTCGATTTCCTCAAAGATCACCGCACCCGATTCATTTTTTGTTTTTGTCGTCTGAATCGTCCAGACACCGGTGACTTGACCCGATTCACTTGTCGTGAATCGCTTGATGGCGATCAAGTATTCACGGGGATCTCGACCGAATTGTTGGAATGCTTCCGCATATCCATAATCGATCGAATAAAGCAAAGGTGTATCCGGCCACATGTTTCCTGTTGCACGTGTCGTACCTGGTTGTTCATGCTTGCCGAATTGGACGACGGAGCGGCAGCGTTGACGGAGCGCCGTCGCTACACAGTCCGCTCCTGTATCGCCGCCACCAATGACAAGAATATCCTTATCTCTCGCATCGTGATCAGGAGACAACGGTTCTTTCGAGAGCACGTGGCGTGTCACTCCAGTCAGATAATCCATCGCATAACCGACTCCTTGCGTTGGTGCTTCTGTCAATTTTCGTGGTTCCGTCGCACCGACACACAAGATTACAGCATCATACTCTGCTTCAAGTGTCTCGAGCGTGATATCTGTGCCGATCGTAACATTCGTCCGAAAGTGGATTCCTTCTGCTTCAAGCAAATCAACACGACGCTGTACGACCTCTTTATCGAGTTTCATCGCTGGTATACCGTATGTCAAAAGCCCGCCGACGCGGTCCTCTCGTTCAAAGACGGTGACCTGGTGCCCTGCTTGATTCAGCTGATCAGCAGCTGCAAGACCGGCAGGACCAGATCCGACGATGGCAATAGAATGCGACGAACGTATCATTGGAATTCGAGGCACGACCCATCCTTTTTCAAACCCGATATCAATGATCGATCGTTCAATATCCTTGATTGCAACTGCAGGTTCATGAATTGATAACGTACACGATCCTTCGCACGGCGCTGGGCAGACGCGACCCGTGAATTCAGGAAAATTGTTCGTCTCAAGCAGTCGATCGAGGGCCTCTTGAAAACGTCCTTCTTCTACAAGTAAATTCCATTCTGGAATTAAGTTATAGACTGGACAACCAATCTTCACTTGATCAAATACTTCCCCTACATGGCAAAACGGGGTGCCACAATCCATACATCGACTTGCTTGTTGACTCGCTTCCGCTTCCGTCAAAGCCGTCTTGTATTCACTAAAATCCCCCACCCGTTCGCTTGGGTGTCGTTCCGCTCCGCTTGAACGAGCAACTGTCATGAATTGATCGCGTCGTTTCATCGTACTCCTCCTGTTCTTCGACCAAGATGTGTCTCGAATGCGAGTAACATCGCTTCTTCAGTGTTATGTCCTTGTTTTGCGAAATCAGCCATCAATGTCGTCACTTTCTCGTACGTCGATGGAATGACGCGGATGAACGAATGGATGACATGATCCCAGTTCGCTAGAATCGCATCGCCCTGCTCACTTCCGGTCCGTTCGACGTGCCGCTCGATGAACGTCTTCAGTCGCGTGATCTCTTCGGCATGCGTGACGGGTCCAGTCGAGACGAGTTCGCGGTTGACACGTTGTAAAAATTGTTCGGGATTACGCGGTAAGACATAAGCGACACCGCCTGACATACCGGCTGCAAAGTTTTTTCCGATATCGCCAAGGACAACGACAGATCCACCGGTCATATACTCGAGTCCATGGTTGCCGATTCCTTCGACGACGGCAACGGCTCCACTATTTCGAACCGCAAATCGCTCACCTGCCTGACCGTTCACATAGAGTTCTCCACTCGTCGCCCCGTAAAGTGCGACGTTACCGATGATCGACTGATCGGACGAGACGAACGAAATCGAACGTGGAGGATGAACGGCAATGATACCGCCGGACAACCCTTTCCCTACATAATCATTCGCTTCTCCCGTGACATCAAGCGTCATCCCACGTGGGAGATACGCACCTAAACTTTGCCCGGCAGATCCCTGCAGTTCAAGTTTCAATCGATCCGTCGGAAGACCAAGTGCCCCAAATCGTCTGGTCAGCATCGCACCGGTCTGCGTGCCAATCGCACGGTCTGTATTTTGAATCGTTAAACGTAGTGTCTGTGGTTGACTGAAATCTGCCGACTCTAAATACGGTGCGACTTCACGGGCGTCAAAGGAACGCTCGACGTGATGCTGTTGTTGTTCAGCCGGACCGTGTGACACATGAACGAGGAGACGAGAGAAATCAAGACTTTTCGCCTTCCAATGCGTTCGTTGTCGTTCCGATGGTTCGAGTAAATCCGTACGCCCTACGAGATCTTGCAACCGTCTCACACCGAGCTTTGCTAAATGTTCTCGTACTTCCTCAGCGATAAATGTCATGAAATGGACGACGTCATCAGCAGATCCGGTAAATTTCTTGCGGAGCTCTGGATCCTGTGTCGCGACACCAACAGGACACGTATCGAGATGACACGCACGCATCATGATACAGCCGACAGCGATAAGTGGTGCTGTCGCAAACCCATATTCATTCGCTCCGAGCATTGCTGCGAGGATGACATCACGACCGGTCAATAGCTTTCCGTCCGTCTCAAGAACGACACGCTCGCGTAACCCGTTTAATGTCAACGTTTGATGTGTTTCAGCAAGACCGAGTTCCCATGGCAGTCCGGCATGTTGAATACTCGTCTTAGGTGAGGCACCCGTTCCGCCGTCATGACCACTGATGACGATAACATCTGCTAACCCCTTCGCAACGCCAGCAGCAATCGTTCCAACGCCTCCTTTGGCGACGAGTTTGACGCTAATCCGGGCTTGATCGTTCGCACGTTTTAAGTCATGAATCAACTGGGCTAAATCTTCAATTGAATAGATATCATGGTGTGGAGGTGGTGAGATCAATCCAACACCAGGTGTCGATGCACGCACCCGTGCGATCCATGGATAGACTTTTTCACCGGGTAATTGACCGCCTTCACCGGGCTTCGCACCTTGTGCCACCTTGATTTGTAATTCGTCGGCATGTACCAGATAATGACTCGTCACTCCAAAACGACCAGAGGCGATTTGTTTGATTCGGCTCATCCGGAAGTCACCATTTTCATCCCGTTCGTATCGTTCTTCTTCCTCCCCACCTTCACCACTGTTACTTTTACCACCTAAGCGGTTCATCGCGATCGCAAGCGTCTCGTGCGCTTCTTTTGATAACGAACCGTATGACATCGCACCCGTCTTGAAGTATTTGACGATTTCGCTGACAGGCTCAACTTCTTCGATCGGGATCGCCGTCGTCTCCTTGAACGTCAACAGATGTCGTAGCACCGTTGCTGGTTCCTCCTGAATGCGTTGTGCGTACTTTTGATAGAGCCGGTAATCATTTGTGCGGCATGCGTGTTGCAACAAATGAATCGTCGCTGGATTAAACGCATGATGTTCTCCTGCTTGACGGTACCGGAAGACACTGCCGGACTCTAAATGAATCCGTTCATCTGCAACCTGTTGTGCTCGTCGGACTTCTTCTTCCATCAGCTCAAGCGTCATCCCACTCAATTGAGAGACCGTGCCAGTGAAATGCTGTTCGATGACAGAGCGATCGATTCCGACTGCTTCAAAGATTTGAGCACCCCGATAACTGAAGATCGTCGAAATGCCCATCTTCGACATGACTTTGACGACGCCTTCCGTGACTGCTTTTTGATAACGTTTGGCTACATCCGTAAAACGATCCCCTACTGCTTCTTCAAGCGTCGCATATGCAAGGTACGGATAAATCGCATCCGCACCATACCCGATCAACGTGGCGACATGATGGACTTCACGAATTTCTCCACCTTCAACGATCAAGCTGAGATTTGTACGTAATCCCTTACGAATCAGCGCATGATGAATCGCACTCGTTACTAAGAGGATTGGCATCGGTAATGTTCCAGGGCGAACGAGACGATCCGATAACGTCAATAATTCATACCCGTTTTGTGCAGCGGTCACAGCCTCATCAACGATCATGTCAAGCGCTTCTTCAAGCGAGTCGGTGAACGTCGTTGAGATCGTTTTCTGCTTAAGTCCACATTGTTTAAGCACATGGGCTTCGTCTGGTCGCAGGATCGGCGTCTCTAAGCGAACACGACGACAGTTCGCACGGTTCGGCGTCAGCAGCTCCCCTTGTCGACCAAGCCATGTTAGCGTCGAGGTGACGATCTCTTCGCGTAACGCATCGATCGGTGGATTCGTGACTTGTGCGAATAGCTGTTTGAAATAACGGAACAAGGATTGAGGACGTTCACTTAAGACCGCTAGCGGTATGTCCGTTCCCATCGCGCCTAACGGATCCTTTTGTTCTTCGACGAGTGGAATCAAGTATTGATCGATATCTTCACGCGTATATCCAAAATGCCGCTGTTTCGTTCCAAGTTCAATGAGTGTTTCCTTGAAGTCGTTACTTGAGAGAGAAACGACTTCTTGAGCGAGCCACTCCGCGTAAGGATGACGTGTCGCTAGCTCCCGCTTGATCTCTTCATCTGCGATTAACTGACCGGACGCAAAATCGAGTAAAAGGAGTTCACCCGGTGCTAATCTTTTTTTGTACAAAATGTCTTGTTCACGAAGAGGGAGTACTCCTGCTTCTGACGACAACATGAAGTGACCATCGCGTAACAATACATATCGCGCCGGGCGTAAACCGTTTCGGTCAAGCGTCGCACCAATCTGTTTTCCGTTCGTGAAGACGATGGCAGACGGACCATCCCACGGTTCCATCATGCTACTGTGATACTCATAGTACGCGCGCTTCGCCGGTCTGATTTCGGCATGTTCGAATGGTTCCGGCACGAGCATCAGTGCTGTCTCAGCGAGAGAAAGACCTGACAGATGAAGAAACTCAAACGCATTATCAAGCATTGATGAGTCGCTACCTGTCTCATCCAATATCGGCAACACTTCCTCTGCCCGATTACCGTACGTCGTCTCAGCAAGTCGACGTTCTCGACCGCGCATTGCCCGAATGTTTCCTTGCAACGTATTGATTTCGCCATTGTGAATCAAATAACGGTTTGGATGGGCACGTTTCCAACTTGGGAACGTGTTCGTACTAAAACGTGAATGTACAATACCAAAGCCTGACTGATAGCGTTCGTCTCGTAAATCATCAAAGTACGCACGCAGTTGATCCGTCGTCACGAGTCCTTTATACACGATTGTTTCACTCGAGCTACTCAAGACGTATTGCTCAAGACCGAGTTGCTCCGATTCACGTTCAAACGCTCGTCGAATCAAAAAAAGTGTTCGTTCAAATGTCAATCCTTCCATCGCCTGTGCACCAATGAAGCATTGACGAATGACTGGCTCCGTACGACGTGCACCTGATCCAAGCACTTCGGACCGAACAGGTACGGTCCGCCACCCTAATACGTCTTGCCCTTCTGTCAAAATGATTGACTCTAACGTTCGTTCGAGTCGCATCCGTTCCCGTTCCTCACGTGGCAAGAACATCATGAAAACGCCATAATCCCCTTTTTTAGGGAAGGAAATGTGCCGAACCGTTTCACGAAACAACCGATCTGGTAATTGCGTTAAAATACCCGCCCCGTCTCCAGTCTTCGCATCACTCCCTTGTCCACCACGGTGTTCCATTTGACAAAGCATGGCCAATGCATGTTCAACGATTTCATGACTCGCTCGTCCTGTTTGATGTGCGTAAACCCCGATCCCACACGCATCATGTTCCATACGAGGGTCGTATAAGCCCTGCTGTTCAGGGTATTTATGAAATGTCATAGTAGCACTCTCCTTGCCTTCTTAATTTTCTGTATATTCAGTTAAGTTACACTTTACACCCTTTTATGTTTATTCGCTACTATGCATAATCACCATCTTGTCCACCCTCAGGAGGTAGAATTACCATATATCAACATTGATAACGCTTACATATACTTGGATATTCATTCAATATTTTTTTTAATTAAATCCAACACTTTATGCGCGTATTGCTTTGCCCGAACATGTGATTCCGTGGTATTTTTAAGTAGGAACAGCGTTACTGATTACGGAAATAAAGAGAGGAACAATACGATGAAAAAAACAATGCAATGGACGGGACTCTTGATTGCAGGAAGCTCGATTCTATTAAGCGCATGCGGTCAACAAGACGAGAAAGCAACCGCATACGATAAAATCCAAAAAGAAGGCACAATCGTCGTCGCAACAGCAGGTACACTTTACCCGACGTCCTATCATGATGAAAAAAGTAATAAATTGACGGGGTTTGACGTTGAAGTCGTCAAAGAAGTAGCCAAACGTCTTGATTTGAAAGTAAAGTTCAAAGAGATGTCTTTCGACGGTATGTTGACAAGCGTTAATACAGGTCAAGTTGACCTTGCGGCTAACGACATTACGATCACAGATGACCGTAAAGAAAAATTCGCTTTCTCAAAACCATATAAATATACGTATGGTACGGCAATCGTCCGTAAAAGTGATTTGTCAGGCATCAAGTCTCTAGAAGATCTAAAAGGAAAAAAAGCTGCCGGAGAAGCAACAACGACGTATATGCAGATTGCTAAAAAATACGGTGCAAAAGAAGTCACTTACGATAATGCGACGAACGATCAATATCTACGAGATGTCTCAAATGGTCGCACAGACGTCATCTTGAATGATTATTACTTGCAAACACTGGCTGTCGATTTCTTCAAAGACTTCGATATCACGATTCATCCGGACATCGCCTATAATCCGAGCCAAGTCGGTTTAATCATGGATTTAGACAATAAAGAACTTCAATCCAACATTAACGAACAACTCGATAAAATGAAGGAAGACGGTACATTAAAAGATATTTCGAAGCAATTTTATGCCGGAAAAAATGTTTCCCAAATGCCTGACGTCAAAACGACGATTGTCGATGTGAACTAACGATGTCATCGATTGATTGGCGGTCCGTCTTCAATCCTGAATTGGCGGTTGATTCGTTTCCATATATTTTAAGTGGACTTGGACAAACATTATGGATTTCTTTGCTCAGCATGGCGATTGGTCTTGGAATTGGGTTAATTCTTGCGCTTTGTCGTCTCTCTCATTTTCGAGTATTGCGTATTGGAGCGAGCGCCTACATCTCATTTATGCGTGGTGTACCCATCCTTGTGCTATTGTTCATGTTGTATTTCGGGCTGCCAGTCATCAATATTCAACTGAACGCGTTGACCGCTGCGATTACTGGTTTTAGTTTGAATAGTGCGGCATACATGGCAGAAATCATTCGTTCTTCCTTACTCTCGATTGATCGTGGGCAGGAAGAGGCAGCAGCGTCCCTCGGTTTATCTAGGTATCGGACGTTTGTTGGCATCATTTTGCCGCAAGCGATTCGAATTGCCATCCCACCGCTTTCGAACGTCTTGCTAGATCTTGTCAAAGCTTCGTCGCTTGCTGCCATGATTACTGTCCCTGAAATTTTTCAAAAGGCAAAAATCGTTGGTGGGCGTGAATTCGACTATATGACCGTCTATTTTGTCGTTGCGTTCATTTACTGGGGTATATGTTCATGTATCGCAGTCATCCAAGAGATTCTCGAGCGTCGTTTTGCCCGGTATCTCTGATTTATTATCTCGTATATGGTAATACAAACAGGCGATGGACATGATCCTTCGCCTGTTTGTATTTTCAATTGTTTGATATCTGTTTAGCCTTCTCGATACATGGCTAAAAAATGTTCTAATTGTTGCGGCTGTAGCGGTCGAAAGAATAGATATCCTTGCAACGTATGACAACCCATCTGTTCGAGCAATGTTGCCTCTTCTTCAAGTTCGATTCCTTCTGCTACGATTGTCATATTTAATCGTTTTCCTAATTGAATGATCGTCTCGATCATTGCTCGTTTCCTTTCAGAATGAATCGCTTCTTGAACGATTTCTTTTGGAATTTTCAATTGATCGAACGGTAGTTCCACGAGTGGTTGCATGGATGAGAATCCAGTTCCAAAATCATCAAGAGCGATTCGAACGCCATACAAATGGAGTGCGTTTAATGTTTCGATAATTTGCTCGGTTCCTTCGATAAAGATATGTTCTGTCATCTCGATTTCAAGTAGTGATGGAGGAAAACCTGTTTGCTTTAATATAGTGAGCACTCGATTCGTAAAATCAGCTTGTCGTAATTCCCACGGTGAAACATTAACCGAAATCGTCAGAGGTTCCTTCCCTTCCTCCAACCAAGCTTTTCCTTGAAGACAGGCTTGACGCATGACCCATCGCCCTAATGTCTCAATAAATCGTGTTCTTTCCGCGAGTGGAATGAACTCAACTGGTGGAACAAGACCGTATTCCGGATGATTCCAACGAATTAAAGCCTCTACACCTGTAATTTGACGCGTTCTCGCATTGACTTGAGGTTGAAATAAAATAAAGAAGTCTCGATCCAATTCTGCATCATATAAATCGCGCGTTAACTGGAGTGCTCGCTTCCGTTCATTTTGTGTTGCTAAGTCTGTGATCGCATACGTGTTCTTTCGATTTGCTTTGGCTGTAAATAATGCAATCTCCGCGTCATTGATGACATGGTCCGTCGATTCATCATTAATATAGGAAACACCAATACTCGCAGTAACATTGATTTGCTTAAAGTCAATTTGTACCCGTTCTGATACACTTGATAAAATATCGTCACAGAGGACTCGTGCATCATGATGATAAGGCGCATGCAGTAAAAAAGCACTACCGCTCGCTTTCGCAATCGTACAATCTGAAAAACGATTCATCAATCGTCGACCAATGATGTGTAATGAACGGTCACCAGTTCGGTAACCGAATGCATCATTTACTGTTTTAAAATCATCCAAATCCACGAGACAAATCATATCGCCATCTTGTTTTTTCTTATCTACTTCAATGACAAACGAAGAGCGGTTTGGTAAACCTGTCACGGGATCCGTAAATGCTTGTTCCTGTAAACGGGCTAAGTATTCAATATTTCGTTCAAGACGGGTAACATATTGATTATGGATCAGTAAACTAATGATCGTCGCAATCAAGATAAGTCCAATACGCGCGATGTGATCGGATACAAACATCGAAGTGTTTTCAAGTGATGGAGTTTGATACCAAATATAAAGAAGAGAAACCGTCGTGATGCTTGTTGCGTACAGTAGCATCGTTCGGTTGATGACGACTAAGGAAGCTAATATGAATAGAAGGGCACATGCCCAAACTGTCTGGACTCCCCTACCGATGAATGGATGATAAATATATGGAATCAATAAAAAAACGCTAGACATCATATGTGGCTTTAGTCGGTCTGACAATGTACTTTTACCGATGAAGTATTGAACACTCCCAGCACTCGCAATGACAAGTGCACGTATCCAATCCTCCCCTTTCAAACCATAACTACTAAATGTATTGGCAACGATATATAAAACGGCACCACAACTCGTCAAAATAAAAATGATCATCCCGAACAATTGATAATTTGCCCGAATTTCTCGATGATATTGCTGACTATTGGAAGAACGTCGTTGTGTGTTCACCGCCATCCCCTCTTTCAAGTTCCTGTCGTTTATTTTCCTTATCAGAACCAAAATAAAACTTGAATTTTCTAAAAATAATAAAATAATGGGAAGTCATGATTTTAAGCAAAATGGGAATAGATAGGTATAGAAAGGAGCGATCACTATGTCTCATTTACTATTCATCGAAGCAAACGATAGCACACATCAAAAAAAAGGCATTAGTTCTGAATTAAACGATGCCTTTCTGAATGCTTATCGTGAAAATCATCCTGAGGACAAAATTACGGTTTTGAATTTATTCGAAGAACGTCTTCCCTTCTTTGATCTAAAACTTGCGAACGCGGCAGGGCGGCTATTTAAAGGGGAAGAATTAACTGGAGATGATGCGACTCATGCACAACGGCTTCAAGAATATCTAAACGGATTCTTAGATGCCGATAAAGTTGTCTTTTCATTTCCGATGTGGAACTTAACGGTTCCGGCACCGCTTCACAATTACATGGATTATCTCGCCCAGGCTGGTCAAACATTTCGTTATACAGCCGAAGGTTCGATCGGACTTGTTGAAGACAAACAAGTGCTGTTGATTCATTCACGCGGTGGTGATTACTCGACAAAAGAGAAAGCCCCAAGTGAACACGCGGTTCGCTATATGTTAGACTTGTTAGCATTCTTTGGGATCAATGATGTATCAACTGTCATCTTAGAAGGACATCAGCAATACCCCGATCGTGCATCTGAATTGATCGAACAAGCGCTTCAAGAGTGCCGACAATTCGGTCGTTCGTTTTAAATTGGGAATAGAACATACTCTGCATATTCTTCCAGAAGACGTTTTTCATGAATCGGCATATCAAATGCACAAAATAAAGAATAGGCCATCGTAAAATCACGCTGGATATCTGAGAGATCACCATTTAATTGCTGCTTAAAGTACCCCCTTTGAAAGTAAAAGTGACCTAAGAAATGACCGTCTTCCAACTGAAGACTCTCCTGAATACCTTGTTCGGTGATTTTTAGACCGGCAAGGTATTTTTTTTGCAGTGAAAGTTGTTGTCCATAATTATATAAAATCTTGATTCGAACTTTTTTTAATTCGATCGTTTCGTATTTTGCTTGAATCAAATTCTGAAAAAGATCATCCGCTAATTCAAAGTCACCGTGTTCGACATACAGATTCGCCATCCCCATCTGAATCCGTAGATACAAGGTAGCTGATTCAAACCAGAGTTGTTCTTTATTTAGTAACCGTTCGAGCGATTGAACAGCTTTTAAGTAATGAATTTGACCACTTCTTTCCTGCACGATGACTTGATAATATCTTGCTAAATTACGTACCTGTTCATATTCAGTTGTAGACAGTACGTGTTCGCTCAATTTCAGAGCATCTACATATTGATTAGTACGTAACAAGTCCGCTAATTGTTCATCATATGATTGAAAGACATCACTTCGTAAATGATCTTGAAACAACATCGATAATGGTACTTTCAGCCGTTTTGCCACTTGTTGGAGTAAATCAATGGTAGGTGAATTTTTACCGTTTTCGACTTTACTAATTTCAGCTTGGCTACAGATGCCTTCACATAATTCTGCTTGTGTGATCTTTTTTTCTTTTCGAAGTCGCTTGATTTCATAGCCAATGGAGACGGGTAAATGATTCAAATTATACTCCTTTCTTTTACTTCCATGATTACATTTGAAAGTAGAGAAACTGGTTTTTTCCTTTTAATACTAGCGCGGCATGATTTTCATTACCAAAAGCAGTAAAAAGAGAATAAGCGTAGGTAAACGCGTCACGAATATCACGTTCTGCGTAACTCAATTCTTCATAGAAACATCCCTTTTGATAAAAGAAGTGTCCTAACATCGCTGTATCTTTTCGCTCAACGGATAAGGCGATTCCTTTTTCAGTAATCTCTAACCCTGTTAGAAAATCATTTTGAAAATAGAGCTGTTGCGCATGATTATATAAAATTTTACATTGTAACTTTTTCAGCGTATCCGTCGAGTAATCATAGGTTAGTAATTCTTGATAAATTTTTCTTGCGTACGGATACTGACTGTTTAAATAATAATAGTTTGCAACAGACATCCGGATACGTAAATAAAGAACAGGGTACTCTGTTTCCATTTGTTGTTCATCCGATAACCGAAGCAACTGTGAGATACATGTTCGATAATCGATATCTTTTTTCCCTTCGCGAGCGACCCATTCAAAATAACGAATCAATAACTGAACGGAAGGAGGAAGACTAGTTGGTAAACATCTCATGAAATCAAGCATTTCATCATAACGACGTTGTCTAGAAAAGTCCGCTAGTTGTACCTCATAGCGCTGAAATAGTTTTACTTCATTTGAATCGATGAAAATCTGATCCATTGAAATATGTAACTTTTGAGACAAACGCTGAACAAGATCAATTGTTGGTATAGTTTTCCCATTTTCAATCTTACTTAATTCAGCTTGACTGCATACATCCTTCGCTAATTCTTTTTGTGTCAACTTCCTCTCGATCCGTAGTTGTTTGATCTGTTTACCAAATGATTCAATACGCAACGTTTCTCCTCTTTTCTCGTTTGTTAAGCAATGACCTCATTCAGGTATAGACTGCAAAAAAGAACGTTTCACCTCTAGAACGATGTCAGCATATTGTTTCATCTGAAAGGCAGAGAATAATTCGTAGGCCATCGTATAATCATGTTTCGTCTGCAAGATATCTACACCCATTCGCTCATGAAATTCACCACGTTGATAATAGAAGTGCGCTAAATAGGATGTCTGTTTCAATTTTCGACTGAGCAGTATCCCTTCCTCGATGATACGAAGTCCCTTTTCTGGCTGATTGACTTTATATAATAATTTCGCATAATTATAAAGAATCTTAAGTCGTTCTTCTTTTAAACCGCTAATTTCTGTCGTGAACTGTAATACGTCAGTATATATTTTTTCTGCTTGTTGATACTGTTCGCACTCCGCATATAAAATGGATAGTGCCATCTTGACTCGAAAGTAAAGAATCGGATCCTGCACCTGTAAACCTTCTTGATCGATCAATCGTGCAAATAAGACTGAGGTCGTTCGATAATCAACGTGCTGTTGCCGGTAGGCGATCACGATTTCATAGTATCTCATTATTCGCCTTACTTCGTCAGAAGATCGACTGGATGAGACTTGTTTCATTACACGAAGGCATTTATCAAATTTATTTTCTCGTACTAACTTACGAAGTGCTTGGTCAAGAATACGAGCTTGTTCCAAACGATGTTCAGCACCATCTTTAACGAGTTCGGACATAGGAACACAAAGTTTTATAGCAAGTTGCTGTAATAATTCAACGGTCGGCATCACCTTACCGTTTTCAATTTTACTAATTTCAGCCTGACTACAGATCCCTGTACTAATGTCTTTTTGTGATACGTTGTTCAAACGTCGATAAAATTTCAGTGTCTCCCCAATTGGATGTACGTTTTTCATATTATCACCTCTCACTACTCATTTGATTGCACTTTTAATAAAAAAACCTTCTTGTTTGGCAAGAAGGTTACGCATCCTATTTATCACTTCTCAAAAGTAAATAACATATACTTTTCCTTCATGCGAAGAATCATCTGTTTTCGAACATCATGCTCAAACGCATGGAACAACACATATGCGATGGAATACTGTTTTTGAAGTGACATTTCATCTTCACCCGATTGTTCGTGGTAGTGCGCGAGTTGATAATAAAAATGTCCAAATAAAAATGTATGGTTATGCATCAAACATAGTTCGTATCCTTTCTTAGCGATGACGATACTATCCTCAGACTTTTCTTGGTATTCAAGAATCTGACAATGATTAAAATAAATTTTCAGTAGCGCATTCAGATGAGCAGTCGACTGGAGCGCTTCAATTTCTTTTTCTAATTCCTGGTATACGGATTCTGTTAAATGAAATAGATCCTGTTCTGAATACATATTCGCAATTGCCATTTTGATTCGAATGAACAATTGGATGGAGTGCGACCACACTTCTTTTTCATTCAACAAGTTACTGAGTAGGCTCGCAGCTGTTCGAAAGTCAATCCGATTTTGTTTTAGATCAATGATCGTTTTAATGTAATTTTTTAAAATATCGACTTCAGTGATCATATTTTTTTCTTGTTGATTAATTCGCTCCATTGCTTCTTCGTACTTCTCTTCTCGAAGCAAATCGGATAAGAATTGATCAATTTGAAAAAATTGTTCTTCATCCGTATGTTCTTGAAATAATAAAGAAATGGGCACCTTTAACCTTTTGGCAATTTGTTGCAACAAATCGACAGTCGGTGAATTTAAGCCGTTTTCGATTTTACTGATTTCAGCTTGGCTACAAATATCTTCACATAGTTCATTTTGTGTCATCTGCTTCTCAATTCGCAGTTGTTTGATTTTTGTACCAATCGATGAAGTTAATGCAGTGATCTCCATCGTTTACTCACTCACTTTCATTAAGCGGAAATAAGAGATGTTCAGAAAAATACGTTTCAAGGATTTTTAAATAAGAGTGATTCTGAGTCGCAATAAAAAAGGAATAGGCGGTCGTATAGGCTTCCGTTGTATCTCGTTCCGATGCTTTTAATGCCTCTAACAAAATGCCTTTTTGAAAATAAAACTGTCCAAGATACGTTAAATCTTGCAATTGTTTCGTTTCTTTAATTACCTGCTCAACTTTCTGCAACCCTTCTTCGAATCGTTCAAACTCTACTAAGTTACGAATGAAATTATACATGATCTTCATTCGAATTTTTTTATATTCTCTCGTTTGATAAGGCAACTCTAATAATGCCTTGTAGATTTGATGAGCACGATTATATTCTTCATGGTTCGTATAAAGTACCGCTATCACCATCTGAATTCGTGTATAAAGTAAAAATGATTTTTCTTCCACCCGTTCCTCACTGACAACTTGCAACAAGGACGCAATACAGGTCCGAAAATCAACATTTCCTCTTTCATATTCAAGTAATTCTTGATGATAACGAATTAAAATTTGAGTTTCGACAGCGTTTTTTGATTTTTCATATAATATTAAGTCCTTTGCCATGTCTGAATATGTTTTTTCGCGTAAATGACGAATCATTCGTTGATCAATTTCGTTTAACTTATGTGACACGATTTCATCTTCAAAAAACAATGAAATCGGAATGCGCAGTCTTCGACAAATTTGCTGTAGTAAATCAATCGTCGGAGAATTTCGACCATTTTCGATTTTGCTGATCTCAGCCTGACTACAAATTCCTTCACAAAGTGCTTTTTGTGTCATTCCTTGTTTTTTTCGTTCTTGCTTGATCTTATCGCCAACAGAATGAATGACTGGATGCATGAAGTTCACTCCTCAATCAAAGATGAATCCATCATAAAAAAAGTCTTTCGTTTCAAGTATATATCACTTGAGACGAAAGACGCGTGTATGCTTCCGGCGAGAATCGAACTCGCACTGCAGCATTACCATTGCTGAGGTCTGCCATTAACCTACGGAAGCTTGTAAAATCTGTTTCTAGTATAACTTATAAAAAAAGACAAGACAAGAAGTCGACGTGATTTCCACGCAACTCCTTGTTACTTTTTTACAGTGTCGTTTTTGTTAATGAATTATCATAGACGACTAAAACCGAATAATGTTCATCCGCTTTAGACGCGACGAATGTTGAAAACTTCAACGTAATGATGGCGTTTGATCCAACACCATTGTTCTCAAAAAATTCGTTCAATCGTTCTTCTAATTCTTCAGGCGTTCGCCCGACAACTACTTTAGAATGTAACATGATCATCACTCCGTTCTGTTATGGTAGGTTCGAGTTAAATAATTGCCTGATCGAATAAATGTTAAACCTTTTATTTTCCGACTTGCTCCTTCCTCTCTTTATCCGCTATGGTGAAATGGAGCAGTTTAACTTAAAAAGAATAGGAAGTGAAGTCTGATGGAACAGATTAATTTCGATGAAACGATTGAGAAACGAAATACAGGATCCGTCAAATGGGACGGACTTCATTCACTTTATGGATCCGATGAGCTGATTCCGATGTGGGTCGCCGACATGGATGTCCGTCCACCGCATCATCTCACAGAACGGTTGACAAGACGTGCTGCTACAGGTCATTTCGGTTACTCGATGTTTGAAGAGGAAGCAAAACAAGCGATTCAGCATTGGTTTCTGAAGCGATATGACGTAACGATCACTACCGATTCCATTCTTTATTCGAACGGTGTAGTTCCAGGACTTGCCCATACAGTCCTAGCGCTAACTGAACCTGGTGATTCAATCATCATCCAGACACCTGTCTATCCACCATTTCATCAGATCATCCAGTCTAACCAACGGCAGATCGTTGAGAATCCACTTCTTTTAGAAGAAGAGACGTACCGGACGGATTTCTCGCTTCTCGAACAACAAATGCAGACTGCGCAGATGATGATTCTGTGTAGTCCTCATAATCCAAGCGGAAAAGTCTTTCCTAAAGAGGAATTACAGCGCATCGTAGCACTCGCGAAACAACACGATGTCTACCTTGTGTCCGATGAAATTCATGCGGATCTCGTCTATAAGGGTTCTTTGCACACACCAATTCTTGCCTTAGATTATGAAAAAATCATTTTGGTCAGCGCACCATCCAAAACATTCAATATTCCTGGACTTTACGCGTCTTATTTGGTCGTACCAGACACTTCGATTCGTCAACGGATCGAGCGTGTCCAGCAACGTCATTTTGTTCATCCAAACGCATTGGCTTCAACTGCTATTTCGGCGGCGTACGGAGATCATGCGAGTGAGCAATGGTTAGCGCAACTCCTTGTTTATTTGGAAGACAATCGTGACCATGCCGTCCGTCGTATTCGTCAAGAAATGCCGAAATTAAATGTCATCATTCCAGAATCTACATTCTTGTTGTGGATTGATTTCAAAGCACTTAATCTCGATAGCAAAACGCGCGCCGATTGGCTCGTTAAGGAAGCAAAACTCGCTTTGACACACGGTTCTTCATTCGGTTCCCATGGAGAAACGTTTGAACGCTTAAATATCGGTTGCCCTCGCGCACAGCTCGATCAAGCTCTAGACCGCTTAAGCGCTGCGTACGAACGATTTTGGAGCAATTAATTTGACTCGAATGACCTTAAATCATTAAGGTCATTTTTTAATACAGTGAATTATTCGGAATATTTTGATTAGTAGAACTTTAATAGGGACTAAAACCGTCCCAATCCCTTAAGGCACTAGGCGTAGCGGCACTTTTCATGAAAATGAAGTGACTTGCAAAGTCGTTTTATCCCCTGTAAGGTGGGTAACATATCATTTGGCGAACAAGTCAATACATGCTTGATCGCTGAAAAAACTATTGCATTTGGAGGATTTAACTTTATGACGCAAGAATGGATTTCGATCATCCTGTATCTTGTTCTCATGTTGGCAATCGGTTATTTTGCCTACAAGCGAACGACGAATACAGAAGATTACATGTTAGGCGGACGCGATCTCGGTCCAGGTGTCACAGCACTCTCTGCTGGTGCATCAGATATGAGTGGATGGATGCTCATGGGACTTCCCGGCGCCATGTATGCAACAGGTGTTTCAGCCCTTTGGCTCGCACTTGGTTTATTGATTGGATGTTACGTAAACTATATCGTACTCGCACCACGTTTCCGTCTCTATACGGAAATGGCAAACGACTCAATTACGATCCCTGATTTCTTAGAGAATCGCTTTGAAGACAAATCACGCGTGCTTCGTACCGTATCAGCACTCGTTATCATCATCTTCTTCACGTTCTACACATCAGCTGGAATCGTCTCAGGCGGAAAATTGTTCGTCAGCTCATTTGGATTTGATTACCACTATGGTATGCTCTTGACGATTGCGGTCGTAATCGCCTATACACTTTTCGGCGGTTTTCTCGCAGTTAGTTGGACCGATTTCGTCCAGGGCTGTATCATGTTCATCGCACTCGTTCTTGTACCGATCGTCGCATTGACCGACGTCGGCGGAATCGATGGTGCGTACAATTACGCTGAAAAATTAGACCCTTCATTATTTGACCCATTCAAAGGGACAACAGTTCTTGGAATCATCGGATTCCTTGCTTGGGGACTTGGTTACTTCGGTCAACCACACATCATCGTCCGCTTTATGGCGATTCGTTCTGTTAAAGATTTAAAAAGTGCCCGTCGCATCGGGATCGGTTGGATGTTCGTCTCTATCATCGGTGCGATGATGACTGGTCTTGTCGGGATCGCTTATTTCGAAGGACAAGGCAATGGACTCGGTGATCCGGAAACAGTCTTTATCCGTTTCTCGGATGTACTATTCCACCCGTATATCACAGGATTCTTAATGGCTGCGATTCTTGCAGCGATCATGTCGACGATTTCATCACAATTACTCGTTACTTCAAGTGCGTTGACAGAAGATTTTTATAAGACGTTCTTGAAAAAAGACGCATCGGATAAAGAACTCGTCCTGACAGGTCGAATTGCCGTTCTTGTCGTTGCCGTCATCGCAAGTATTCTCGCGTGGAATCCGTCAGCGACGATTCTTGCACTCGTCGGTTATGCATGGGCTGGATTCGGTTCTGCCTTTGGTCCGATCATCTTGCTTTCTCTTTATTGGAAACGGATGACGAAACAAGGTGCACTAGCTGGTATTATCTCAGGTGCCTTGACTGTCATCATCTGGGTTCAACTCGGACTTAGTACGACGCTTTATGAAATGGTACCTGGATTCTTCACAAGCTTGATCTTTACGGTCGTCGTCAGCTTGATGACGAAACAACCGGTCAATGCCGTTCAGGAAACGTTTGAAGAGATGGAAGACGAATTAAAAGACGCTGTTCAATAATCAGCAAATAACAAGTAAGACCTCTGCCGAAACATCGGCAGAGGTCTTTTTTTGACTTACAGTTCAATCACGCCATAATGCAACTTCGACGTCTTTCGCTTAGTTCGTTCAAACCCAAACCGTTCAAACAAGGGACTCTCATAATGTGCTTTTAACACGATGCGCTGACGTGCCACACGCTTCGCCTCCACCATCGCTTCCTCGGATAAGGCTTCATAATTCGCAAGCGTTCGTAAAGCATCGAGATGCGTCGATTCTTCGACGGTCTGTTCGAACATAGGATCAAAGTAGATGACATCAAAAAAATTATCCGGACATTCTTTCAAAAAGGCTAAATGGTGTTTGACTTTCACTTCGATTCGTCGCATCGCTTGATTGATCGGTTCGTAAGATTCTTCCCACCGTTTTAATCCATTCTTGACGACAAATGCTGTCTCAACCCGGCTTTCTAACCCGATGATCCGCCCCCGCTCTCCGATGGCATGACTCATGACGATGGCATCTGCTCCAAGACCAAGTGTGCAGTCAAGCACACGCATCCCTTCCGATAAGCGTCCGATTGTAACGAGAGGATCGCCTCCTCCTGCATCAATTTGTTTGATGCGAAACACCGCACTCGAAGGATGGAAAAAGAACGATGTGGTCTCACCTAGTGGATATAAATCAAGCCGTTGTTTATCGACGACAAGCACCGGTAATCCTGTCTCCTGTTGCAAGTGTTCTATGCTTTTTTTCTGACGCACGACATAGATAAAATGTATCGTCTCATCCGCTAACAACTGCTTCACACGATGATGCACGTCGTCAGTCGGACGAAGACATGTCGTCAGTCCAATGGTTGGTTTCATACTTATTTCCCCCATAAAAAAATAAGCTAGCCGGAGCTAGCTTATTTCTTTTTCTTCAATAATCCTTCGATATCTTCAATCAATGCTTTTTTCGAAATCAGGTCTTCTTGCTTTTCCTGTTCGACTTTTGCATCGACCGTCGTCCGCTTCATGAGTGCCTGAAGCGTTTCATCGATGCTTGACTTCAAATGATCGCGGTCTTCTTTATTAAGGGAAAGATCATGTTGAACTTCATCCCCTTGTTCATCTAATTGGCGTAAGCGTTCCGTCAATTGTTTCGCTTCACGATTCAAGTCCGAATACAATCGTTCGATTTGCTCTAGACGCAATTTGATTCCGTCACGTTCTGTGAACACGTTTTCCAGCCCCTTCCAGTATGCAGTTGTCTACATCATTACTTTACCATATTCCGAGGTAATTAAAACAATCACAAGATGATTACAGAATGACTTTTTTTAGATTTCTTCCTGCGGATCGATTCCAGTTAATTTTTGCAATTGCACGGAGGGTATCGCTATAATGTAAACGAAGCATCAATTGGGATGAGGGAGGATTTTGTGATGGAATTAAGACGTCGAACATTACGTCATGTCGATCAAGCTGAGTACGATCATTTCTTGAAGTATGGCGAGCAAGCATATGGACTGACTCCGCAAGAAATCAAAGGGTATGACCATGAGCTTGGAGAAGAGCGGGCTTTTGATTCCGTCGAGCACAGTTATCCTGAAGATTATTACTTTGATATCGTTGAAGCAGATACGATCGTGGGGCGGGTTCTGCTCTTAAAAATGGGTCATTACTTCCAACTCGACTTCATGGTGTTTGATCCCTATACGCGTCGGGGTCTAGCTACTCAAGCAGTTGCTGAAGCATTGACGTATTCCGGGGTACTAGATCGTCACGAAGTACGCGCGCGTGTCCTTGAACAATCACCACACGCTTCGTTTGCAAAACGCATTTTGGAAGCGAATGATTTTACGTCGATTGAGAACTATTACGTCAAAGGAAGACGTCGTCGGTACTCTCTGCAACGAATGGGCTAAAGACCGTCCGAAAGACCATGAAACTCATGGTCTTTTTTAATGCCCTTATCGCTTCATCACCTTTGACAGTTGATGAATTTCAGCGTACAATTTTCATCTGTATGAACAGAAAGGAGTCTACCTCATGAACGAATGGTTATGGATCCCTTCCATTTTATTAACGATGGGATTATTGATTTTCAGTTATTATCTATTTGGAAAGACCGGATTGTTGATGTGGATTGCCATCGCAACAATCATTGCAAACATTCAAGTCACACAAACCGTCGATATTTTTGGTTTCGTCTTCACGTTAGGAAATGTCGTTTATGGCAGTTGTTATTTAGCGACGGATATTCTCAATGAGAAATATGGCAAACAGGTCGCTCGAAAAGGTGTCTATATGGGTTTCTTTTCCTTGATCACGACGACCGTCCTCATGCAATTCAGTCTCTTGTATACCCCACTCGCCGATAAAGCAGCACTCGAAACATCTGATTCTTTACATCTACTATTCGGACTCCTGCCATGGATTGCTGTAGGTAGTCTTGCCGCTTATCTCGTGTCGCAATTGTTTGATGTCTTCATTTATTCGAAGATTCGTCAAAAGACAGGCGAACGAAAACTTTGGTTACGGACGACAGGATCAACTGTATTAAGCCAATTGCTCGATACGTTGACATTTTGTGCGATCGCCTTTCACGATATGCCATTCTCTATTTGGTGGCAAATCTTCATTACGACATATCTCGCAAAATTCGTCGTCGCCTGGTTCGCGACACCATTCATGTATTTAGCAAAGCGCATCCATCCGACGAAACGATCAACAGATGCTGCAGCCTGATAAAAAAGACTAGAAGAGTTTTGCGAATTGTCGGATAATGGGAATGGAGGTGCCTAGATGAAGATTAAACGTAATGAACCGTTTCGCTATACATTGAAAACACCCGTAACGGGCGAGTTTTATTTGCTGAAAAATGAGCAACGGACACCAAAAGGCTTGATGAAGATTCATAACATCTCACCAAATGGAATCGCAATCACTACTGCATTAAAACTGCCTCTTCAAAAATCAATGAAAATCGTTGTTGAGTTCTCGTTAATCGAAGGGCACGAGCCGCTCTGCATCGATGGATTTTTATTGCATGAGAAGCCTTCTGGTCCTGAGCGGTTGTACGGTATCCATCTTAATTCGACAATAACTGATCGCGAAAAAATTATTTCACAAGTGAAACAGATCGTGCAATTAGAACGGTCACTTCATAAAGACTAAAATGGCATCGCCCTACATTTGTAAGGGCAATGCCATTTTTTAATCAGAAAATTTAAGCGTCAAATGTTCGGAAAACGACAGATTCATATGGCCGTAATGTCAAGCCATCCGATGTATTGGTGTCAGCGTAGTTACCAATCACGCGATCCGTTGTCGCGTGAGAAATCGGTACATGAATGTCATGATCTGCAAACGAACAATAGATATACCACGTTTCTCCTTCAAGCGTCCGCGAATACGCGTAGACTTCCGGATGATCTTCAAGTAAGAGTTCATAGCGACCGTATACGACGAGTTCATGATCATGTCGTAGTCGAATCAATTGCTGGTAGTAATAGAAGATGGACTGTTCATCGGCAAGCGCCTGTTCCACATTGATGTCTGGATAATTCGGATTGACCTTCAACCACGGTGTTCCCGTCGAGAAACCAGCATTTTCCGATGCATCCCACTGCATCGGTGTCCGCGCATTGTCGCGTCCTTTAATATGGATGGAACGTAGTAGTTCCGCTGGTGATGCTCCTTGTGCCGTACGTTCTTTCCACATGTTCCGAATTTCGATATCTTCATAGTCCGTAATGTCTTCAAACGCGACATTCGTCATTCCGATTTCTTCGCCTTGATAGATATATGGCGTTCCTTTTAGAAGGTGTAAGAGCGTAGCGAGCATTTTAGCTGACTCGACGCGATACGTCGTATCATTACCAAATCGACTGACGACTCGAGGTTGATCGTGGTTGTTCCAATAGAGGGAGTTCCAGCCTGTTTCATGCAACGCTGTTTGCCATTTGGTGAAATTTTGCTTGAGTTTAAGCAAATCAAACGGAATGACATCCCATTTTCCGTTCGGACCTGAATCAAGATCCATATGTTCGAACGTAAAGACCATGTTGACCTCTTTACGTGCCGGATCCGTGTAAAGAATGGCATCATCTGTTGTTGCTCCCGGCATCTCACCGACTGTCAGGACATCGTACTTTCCAAACGATGCTTCGTTCATCTCATGTAGAAATTCATGGACACGCGGTCCATTGATATAGTGTTCTCCACCATCTCCATACAATGCTCCTGGATGGACCGTCGCATCGGGTAATCCAGGTGTCTTTGAAATCAAGTTGATGACATCCATCCGGAAACCATCGATTCCTCGATCTAACCAACGACGGATCATCCCATAAACCTCTTGACGCATCTGTTCATTTTCCCAATTCAAGTCAGGCTGTTTTTTCGAGAATAGATGTAAGTAATACTCATTTGTTGACTCATCATATTCCCATGCAGGACCAGAGAAAATCGAACCCCAATTGTTCGGTAATGAACCGTCTGGATTTGCTGGACGCCACATGTAATAATCCCGATACGGATTGTCCTTGCTTTGACGTGATTCCGCAAACCACCGATGTTCATCCGACGAATGATTGATGACGAGATCCATGACAATTTTGATATCTCGTGCATGCGCTTCATCTAGAAGACGATCAAAATCATCCATTGTTCCGAATTCCTTCATGATGGCTTCATAATCTCGGATATCATATCCATTGTCGTCATTCGGTGAATCATAGACTGGACTTAACCAGATGACGTCGATGCCAAGGGTCTTCAGATAATCCAATTTTTCAACGATTCCGTTTAAGTCACCGATTCCATCTCCATTTGAATCCTTGTAACTACGAGGGTAAATTTGATAAACGACACTATCATGCCACCATTTACGTTCCATCTTCTACACTCTCCTCTTTTATGTACCTGTCGTGCTACATATTGAGCAAACGATTGCATCAATTCGTAAAAGCGCTTTCAATTCTCACAACGTCATCTTAACATGTCCATAAGAGGTGCTCAAGTGAGAACTTTTACATATTTGATATCATGGAATATGAAATAGGGGCGTTTACCACATCTAATATAATGGGAAAGAACGGTATGGGAAAGGAGTGTGGGCGAATGTATCGTCGGTATTTGCTCTTCTTGGTCTGGGCGATTGCCATTGTCTTTATCTTGTTATTTGGAAATAATCGTGTCTTTCCGGAAGGTTTCTTAATTTCATTTTTACGTTTCGATCAAAGTCAATTTGATACTTCCGCATTAAGTTTGTTTGCTTTACTTGGTATTTATCCATTTGCTTTCTTTTTATTATTTTTAGATGAAAAACGATTCATGCGACCAGGACCGCTCGTTGCAAGCATAGGGTCGTTCTTCTTAGGTGCATTCGTTTTAATGCCCTATGTCGCACTCGCTATTCCAAGGAAAACCTTTTTACCGTTTCAGCGTCGAGGTTGGATTCCAACTGTCGTCGCTTTACTGAGTGTCGTGACGACATTATTGCTTTGGCTTGCCCTCGCACGTGCCGATTGGAATATTTTCCGTATTTATTTCGAGACGAATCAATTTGTTCGAACGATGACAGTCGATTTATTACTGTTTTATATTCTTCAGGTTTATTTATTACGACGCATTCGTCTTCGAAATGAACAATCATTGCAATGGCAAGACGGCATTCCTCTTTTTGGTCTATTCCGCTATCTGTTCACAAGACATCTGCCAGCTTCCTCAAAATCGTGATGGTTTATGGTACAATGGAAATTGGATTTTTTTAAAAGGAGCTGTCATCCGATGGAACAATATCATGCACTTTGCGAACACATTTTGGAACACGGAACAAAAAAGGAAGACCGGACAGGAACGGGAACGCTGAGCGTGTTTGGTCACCAAATGCGCTTCTCCCTTCAAGATGGCTTTCCGCTTATTACGACGAAAAAGCTACATATGAAGTCGATCATCCATGAGTTGATCTGGTTTATTTCGGGTGATACGAATATTCGTTACTTGCAGGAAAACGGAGTGCGCATTTGGAACGAATGGGCAGATGAGAATGGGGATTTAGGACCTGTGTATGGGGCACAATGGCGTTCTTTTCCACGTCCTGATGGAACAACGGTCGATCAACTCGCACAAGTCATCGAACAAATCAAGACGAATCCGGATTCCCGTCGTTTGATCGTCAGCGCTTGGAATCCTGGACAAGTCGATGAGATGGCGTTACCTCCATGTCATCTCTTGTTCCAATTTTATGTCGCTGACGGAAAACTGTCCTGTCAGCTGTATCAACGTTCTGCCGACGTCTTTTTAGGCGTACCGTTCAATATTGCATCCTATGCCTTACTGACACATATGATTGCTCATGTGTGTGGACTCGAAGTCGGTGACTTCGTCCATACGCTCGGAGATGCCCACATCTATTCGAACCATGTGGAACAAGTCAATCTTCAGTTGACACGTACCCCTAAAAAATTACCGACGCTGCGCTTCGCTCGAACAGTCGATCGTATTGAAGACTTCCGCTTCGAAGATATCATCATCGAAGGATATGATCCTGATCCGCATATTAAAGGTGTAGTGGCTGTATGATTACACACATCGTAGCGTACACGAAAAATCATGTCATCGGACGCGATAATGCCATGCCGTGGCACCTTCCATCTGATTTAGCACACTTTAAGCGTACGACGCTTGGTAAACCGATCATCATGGGGAGAAAGACGTTCGAATCAATTGGACGCCCGTTACCTGGTCGAGAGAACATCGTCATCACGCGTGATCAAAATTATGTAGTAGATGGCGTGACAATTTGGCATGATTTATCTACCTTACACCCATATGTTGATTCAGAGGAAGAAGTCTTTTTGATTGGTGGAGGAGAATTATTTGCTCAAACGCTTCCTCTCGTACGGCGCATCTATGTAACAGAAATTGATGCGACGCTTGAGGGAGATGTCTATTACCCCGAGATCCCGTCTACTTTTCAAATCACGTCTGAAACGCATTATGATGCAGTAGAAGGAAATGATTACTCCTTTGTCATTCGTCAATATGATCGATCATTATAAAACCAGCCTCTTCCATCCGAATAGCGGAAGGAAAAGGCTGGTTTTTTTACGGTATTTGCATAATCCACTCTGTGATCCATTCTTCCACTTCTTGATCTACATGAGTTACCATCACATAATCGGTAGCACCTCGAGATAAGGCTTCTGCAAGACGATCATCTTCTTGTTCTGTCACGACCAAAACATCAATGATTGAATCTCGTTGTTTTCTCCATTCTTCTAGTCGCAGAAAGTTCTCGATCGCTAATTGATCAAGCGAAAGAATCGCCAGTTGTAGTTGTGTTGTCTGCTGATCGTCTAATGGAACCACTTCGAAGTGGTATTTGGGATGATCGGGTAGATCCAACTGACGGACTTGTTTAAGCAATCTTTCCTCGACACGGATAGACACAGATAATTTTTCAATCGATATTGAAGTAGAGTAGGAAAGGACTTGGTTACGTCCATTACGTTTTGCTTGATATAACGCTTCATCTGCCTCCGCCGTCGCTTGAGCAAGCGTCGTATGTATATCAAATAAAAAGGATAGACCAATCGAAACAGTAATTTTTAATCCATTCGCAAAAACATGTCGTTCGATACGTTCATGTATTTTATTCATATTAGCGATTGCTTGAGGCAATGTTTCTGCTGAAAACAGTAAAATGAATTCCTCACCACCGAAACGAATGAACTCATCGTCGAGACGAGCCGCTTGTTGAACGACGGTCGCTAGTTCGGATAGGACTAAGTCTCCTGTCGGATGTCCATGTAAGTCATTGATTCGTTTGAAGTGATCAAGATCAAAAATCGCTAATCCAAATGTTCGTTGTTCACGTTCTAAACGTGCTGTGCGACGATCAAATGCATTCTGAAGGTATTTCCGATTATAAGCCCCTGTCAATTCATCGACCAAAATTGTTGACGATACAACTCTCAGTTTTCGTAAAAGTCGCGCAAGGCGGACATGACGTTCTTCATTCCTCACGGTTTCATCCCAATAATCATCGGCCCCCATCTCATAACTACTTTGTCGGACTTCTGATTGGCTCGGACCGACGATGATGATCGGAACGAATGCGGATTCCATCTGCTTCATGAGCTTTTTGAACACTTCCACTGAATCAGTGATACATGCATAATCGATGATGACGGCGTCCATCGTAATGTCGTGTGACATTGATAAGGTATCTTCTACCGAGCTAAAAAAACGTGACATATAGCGCGCTTGTTCCAGTGACTTTTTCCATTTGATATTCTCAAGAAAACGTTTTGTCACAGTGACGACTAATTGCTTTCGGATCCGGTTAGCACGTGAGCGCTCTGATAACTGATCGACGATAGGTTGCAATAATTCTTTGACGCTTGACTGATCAATGACAACGTCTACTCGTTCCCAAGTAATTTTTTCATGGCTTACTTGATCGGCGAGTCCCTTAAAGAGTTCCTCTCTGCCGAGTCCTTCTATCCAGCTCGCCAATGCAAGCAATTCTGATCGTGGTACAGCCGGCATCCGAAGTAATGTCTCTACCATGTTGATCGTTTGCTGTAATTGTTTTTCTGCCCGCTTTCGATTTTGCTCCATGCAATTCCCTCTCTTTCTATAGATCCGAATAACATTTCTCGGATAAAGAGAAAGCGAGGGAATATCCCCCGCTTTTTCAACTCATGCTTTTAAGTTCGGACGAACCATGTCTGCTGGTACAATCCATTGATCATATTGTTCTTCTGTTAGCAATCCTGTCGCAAGTGCCGCTTCTTTTAATGTCGACCCTGACTGATGCGCCGCTTTCGCAATTTTTGCCGCATTCTCATATCCGATATGCGGATTGAGCGCTGTTACGAGCATCAGTGACCGTTCGACGTTCTCAGCGATGACGGACCGCTCAGGTTCAATGCCGATCGCACAATGGTCATTGAACGAATGCAAGGCGTCTGTAAGTAAACGAACGGATTGAATAAAGTTATACATGATGACCGGCTTGAAGACGTTTAGTTCAAAGTTACCTTGACTTGCAGCAAAACCAATCGTTGCGTCATTTCCGAGGACTTGCGCAGCGACCATCGTCAATGCCTCACTTTGAGTCGGATTGACTTTTCCTGGCATGATTGAGCTCCCTGGTTCATTTTCTGGAATCGTGATTTCACCGATTCCTGCTCGTGGACCAGATGCAAGCCAGCGGACGTCATTTGCAATCTTCATCGCGTCCATCGCTAGTGCTTTGACAGCACCATGTGTGAAGACGAGTTGATCGTGGCTTGTTAAAGCGTGGAATTTGTTTTCCGCACTCGTGAATTCATAACCCGTCTCTTCACTCATCTTCTTCGCTGCCAAATCACCAAACTCAGGATGCGCATTAATCCCCGTACCAACTGCCGTACCGCCGATTGCTAGTTCCGTTAATGGATCAAGCGTCCGTTCGATCATTTGCTTCGAAAGCGCAAGCATCCGGACCCAGCCGCTGATTTCTTGACCAAGTGTGATTGGTGTAGCATCTTGCAAGTGTGTTCGTCCGATTTTAACGATATCCGCAAAAGCCTTTGCTTTTTCATCAAGGGTCGCATGCAGCGCATCGATAGCTGGGAAAAGTGATTCCAATAAGACTGTTTTTGCCGCTAAATGCATCGCTGTTGGATATGTATCATTTGAACTTTGTGATTTATTGACATCATCATTCGGATGAATCGTCGTTTCACTGCCTTGTTCCTTTAATTTGCGTGTCGCGACCCGAGCGATCACTTCATTGACGTTCATATTAGACTGAGTACCTGAACCCGTTTGCCAAACGACAAGCGGAAACTCATCATCGAATTTCCCCGCGATGATTTCGTCACATACTTCAGCAATGGCACCAGCTTTTTCTGTCTCAAGCACACCTAAGTCGCGGTTCGCAAGCGCCGCTCCTTTTTTCAGGACTGCAAAGGCACGAATGACTTCAATCGGCATTTTTTCCGTTCCGATCTTAAAGTTTTCTAGACTACGTTGTGTTTGTGCGCCCCACTCCTGCGCTTCCGGTACACGAATTTCCCCCATCGTGTCACGTTCTACACGGTATTCCATAAACAAATTCCCCCTTTTGATTACTTCTCTTCTAGTTTACCGGAAAGCTCGCAGAATGGGAATGAGGGAGACAGTTTTGGGGAATAGTTTATTATCGAAAAGGAGTGAAGATTTCATGTGGTTAATAAATTTAATAATTGTTTTATTATTGATTCTGGCAAACGGTATATTTGCGATGACCGAACTTGCTTTGCTCTCTTCCAAACGATCGAAATTAGAAAAAGCAATGGATGATGGTAAAAAATCAGCCCATGTCGCATTAGAGTTGCTGGATCGACCGACTGACCTGTTATCGACTGTTCAAGTCGGCATCACGTTAATTGGAATCGTCAATGGTGCATTCGGTGGTGCCGCGCTCTCCGGTCCTGTCATCAATTGGCTCGCACAATTCGGATGGATCGCTCCTTATGCCAGTACAATTGGTTATATTCTTGTCGTGACAATCATCACCTATATTTCGCTCGTCATCGGTGAACTCGTTCCTAAACGTGTTGCTCTTGTCAGTCCAGAACGAGTTACGATGTGGCTCGCCCCACCGATGCGCTTCTTCTCGATCGTTCTTCGACCATTCATCTGGGTTTTGAGTAAATCGACGAGTTCCATCTTCCGCTTGATTGGTCTCGATCGATTGCAGACGAAAGACGAGACGGAAGACGAAGTCCGGCAATTACTAATTCGTGGCACGAAAGAGGGAACATTTAATCGTTCAGAAGCTGAGCAAGTTTCTCGTGTCTTTGATTTTCATGATTTATATGCATATGAACTGATGGAGCCCAGAACGGTTACGGAGTGGATTGACTTAGCTGATGAACCCGACACGATCTTACAAGAGCTCCGACAAGCGCGACACCGAAACTTACCGGTCGGTCACGGGGATTTGGATCATTTTGTCGGATTCATCGATGCAAAAGAAATACTATCAACGGAACATCCTGTCAAAGAACTTGAACGATTAATTCAATCTCCACTGATTGTTCCCCGCCAACTGAAAGCAACCGTTTTACTTGAACGGATGCGGAAGGAAACTGTATCGATTGCATTCGTTTTAGACGAGTACGGTGGTTTTCTTGGCATGATCACCTTGTTCGATATTCTCGAAGCATTCGTCGGCGAGATTTCAAGCGTCGAGGAAGAACCGGAACTCGTCATGCGGAAAGACGGTTCGTTCCTAGCGGACGGATTATTGCACATCGATGATTTAAAACGAACGCTCGGCTATACAGATGACTTACCCGGTGAACAGTTAAACGCCTATCATACAGTTGCCGGTTTAATCCTGTATATGTTAGGTGATGTACCAACGCGTGGAAGTGCTGTCGTGATTGGATCATACCGATTTGAAGTCGTTGACTTAGACGGACGTCGCGTCGATCAAATCCTGATTGAGCGCATCGAACATGAACAAACACCCCTTCCATAAGGATAGGGGTGTTTGCCTTCAATTATGCTTCGTATAATCGTAATGCCTCGCGTGCGACGCGATCTGCTTTATTCTCAGACCGCGGAATCCACTTCACGAAGGCGAGTGGTAAGAGTTGATAGCGTTCAAAAGCAGGATCAAAGATCGTCTGCGTTCGTTTATTCTTGACGAATTCACGTTCGACCGCTAATGCAACCGCTTCTGAATCCGTCCGAAACGAAATGACGCTCTCTCCTTGAGTAATTAGTTCGTGCGCCCACTCGACGGCTTTTGCAAATGCGATGAATTCTGCCTCATGATTATTAATTGCTTGAATTTGATACATTTTTTCTGTGACTTCTCCCTCGGAGCTTTTGCTAAACAGTCCAACCGCTGCTTCGTCGTTTGAGGGACGGACCGTTCCGTCAAAATAAAGTTCAACCATGTTCAATTGCCGCCTCGATTCCTTTTCGTATCGCTTGCTCATCTAGCCCTTTCCCAATGAAGACGAGCGTCGTCTTTGGTTGTTCGCTAAATGGTTCTCGGATTGCTGTTCCGTAAATCATCCCTGTCCCTTGTAAGATTACTTTTCGTTCTGTATCTGCAAAATGGATGATCCCCTTATAACGATAGAGATCTTCCGCGTAGGCTTCTAACACCTCACGTAGGACCATACCGAATCGATTTCGATTCAATGGTCGTTCCTCAACAATCGTTAGTGCCGTAAAATCTTCGACAGATTGATGAATCTGATCTGTTTGTTGGCTGAGTCGCACTTGTTCTTCTTTTGGAAAATGGAATGTTTCAAATAGTCGATTTGATTCCAGTTGTCCCTGTTCCGTTTCAATGATGGCTGCAGATGGATTTCGTTCGCGCAGCAAAGCAATCAACGTTTCACGTTCTGATGCTTTAATTAAATCCATCTTATTTAATACAAGTACATCAGCAAATCCGATTTGTTTCACATTTTCTTGGAACGTCAATTGTCGTTCTAAGTGATACGCATCAATGACTGTGACGACACTTGAAATCTGATAAGACTGTTCAACGGCTGGTTCAAAATAAAATGTCTGAAGAATCGGTCCTGGATCAGCGACACCAGTCGTTTCGATCAATAATCGATCGAATGATAGTTCCCCATCACGGCGACGTTTGGCAATCCGTAGCAATGCATCCCGTAAATCACCTCGAATAGAACAACAGATGCAACCATTTGTCAATTCGATCATCTCTTCATCGCTTCGCTCAATCAATGCTTCATCAATGTGAACAGAACCTACTTCATTGACAAGCAACGCAAACTTCTCTGTCGGTTGAGAAACAAGATGGTTGAGTAACGTGGTCTTACCAGCACCTAAAAAACCAGTAATGACGGTCGTACGTATTTTGTCTTGCATGATTTCACTCCTTAGCGTCCTTGTTGCTGACGCCATTTTTCTTTTCGTGCATCGAGCAGATCAATCGCATGAAGATACCAGGCATCCGCCGTTTGCGGCGTAACACTTGATCCCCACTCGCGTTTCCCATGGTGCGATAATACCATATGCATGAGACGATGATAGACCGCTCGTGGTAACCGAATATCTTCTTCTCGAAGCGTTTGTTCGAGCACGAAGCATCCGTATGGCATATGTCCTATAAGAACACCATCTGGATCAAGCGCAATACCTGCTAGTTCTTCTTCTTCTTCGGTTACGTGTAACAGTCTCGAAAAACGATCTGTCGATGCACCTGCATGTGTATATTCCCACAATTTACCGATATCGTGCAATAAAATACCGAGCAACAATTCATTCGGATTCGGTCGTTGATCTAACAGAGCAATTCCTTTTGCTGCTTGATAAAGCGCATCAAAGCTGTCATCCCAAGAAAATTGACGCATCTCTCGTTCAGATGCTTGGAATAGTTCATTTTTGTGATCGGCCTCTGCTTCTTGGATACATTTCAGCAATGTCAAATACGGTTGTTCACTACCACAGATTCCTTGACCAATCGTCATCATACAGGCAGTATGTTTTAATAATCCACCGATATAGGCATGGTGATGAAATAAGGCAGCCGGTCGCGTTGAAAAGTCCGCCCAGTACTGTCGCAGAATCGATAGCGCGATTTCTCGGTAAGGCGTATCTAGTTGATCGATCAATCCAAGTAACTGATCACGATACGTTTCAAGCGACTCCTCTGACGGTAGCTGCGGCAAGAACTGCGTAGGTGAAGCATCATAAATCGGTGCGACGCGTTGAACCGTCAATGATTTATTACCGGATTGCGGCGGATACTCTTCTACTTTTGCTTCGACTCGAACAATTCGTGTCTCGAGATATGGACGGAGTGCTTCTTCTGCTGTTCCTTGATTGATCCATTGTTTTCCTTTACAAGATCCAGCAGGCGAGTTGAATGTAAACTGTAACCACTCTCGTCCGGTTTGACCTGTGCGAATTTCACCCGAGGCAACGAGTAGTACTTCTTCGATTCGCTCACCAGGAACAAGTGTATCTAGCGAAAGTCCAATCGGTTGATTTGATTGATTGATAGAAAAAGCGTCATTTTCATTAGAAGGCATCGTCACTTCTGGAAGTGCCTTGAATAATTGCATCACTTCATCTCACTCCTTTTTCTTCATCCATATCATAGCAGAGACGATTTCATCACGACTACTATCAAACATATATTGTAAGCGTTTTCTAAATGAATTATGATGAACATGGAAGTCAATTTTTATGCTTTAAGGAGGAGAAACGATGATTCGACCACTTACTCATTTATACAGCGAAGCTGTCGTCACACACGATCAATTGGATCCATCCAAAATCGTGACACGCGACCAAATTCGGCAAGCTGTTCAATCGTATGATCCGTACCAATCGCATACGTCGCATGCTCTGGAAGAGTTGTTGCTTCATGAGTTACGTCAGGCATGTCATTGTGTTAAAGAAGAAGGACTATCCTTGGCTGATATGCAGACGGAATTGTTGATCCTCTCTGCTTTCCAATGTGATGCAGGTTATTTAGCAGAAGAAATTCAACATATGTCACCGACCGCTATCAAACGACATCTTTCTACACTTGATGCCGCTTTCAATCGACTATTGCATCAACTGTTTTTACATCAGTCGCAACCAGACATTCTTTGTCAACGATTTATGACAATCCTCGCGGGTGCAGTCGCTACAAAATGTAAAATCAGTGCTAAGCGTCTCAAGGAAACCATGCTTGTTCATCCATAATAAAAAAATCCTGACTCGAATGAGTCAGGATTTTTCATTCAACGACCTGGCATTCCAGCTCCTTGATTGGTTTTGTATGAAAATGCGGCGTTCCGCTTCGTCATATTCTATAGTCATCATGCCAAACTATTCAAGTCTTGTCAATTCTTTTCTAAAAAAAGTGGACCGATTTTCGATTGAAAATCAGTCCGAATGGAAGAGTGAATAATTACCATGGCAATGCTTGATTTCATCATACAATGCCATGGAAGCGTTTACAACCCTTTTTCGTTAAATTTTTTCAAGAAAATATTCGTTTGCGAGTGGCAAGTGGATGACTTCGATTCCACTTTGTCGCATCAGGTTCAATCCGTCCCCATATTCATATCCTGTCGAATAGACGACACGATCAATTTTAGAGGCAATGAGCGCTAAACTACACGCATGACACGGACTATGTGTGACGTATGCTGTCGCATGACGCGCACTCGTCGAATCGGCAGCTAGCTTACCGAGTGCATTGATTTCAGCATGAATCTCATGCTGCTTCGACCACTCATGATGTTCCTCTTGATTTTCACAACGATAAAAGAGAATCCCGTTTCGTTCAATCGACTCTTCAGTAATCGGATGGTCGGATCTTGATGTATAGAGAATACCCTCTTGCTTTAAGTAAATTTCATTACAATTCACATGCTGACTGGGTGTTCCGTTTATCCCGATCGAAATCGGCTTTTCGTCTTTGACGATGACACAAGCAACGGATTTTGAGGCGCATTTTGAATGACGATCTGCCATCATCCGCGCAAATAATAACCATGTTGTGTCCCACTTCAATTGCTTCTCTTCTATATTCATTTAAAATCCTTCCTTTCATGAAGGAAAGGAACACGAAAATTCGTGTTCCTTAGTATGGTCGATTCGGTAATTCTCTACTTTTTGAGGCAACTTCGATGACTTTTTGTTTCAATTCGTTTTCCATTCGTTCTAATTCATGCTCAGCATCGCGACGTTTTTGTTTTCCTTCTTGTTGAATGCGTAATGTCTCATCAAGTGTCTCAATCAAGTTTTGGTGTGCCACTTTTAATGATTCGACAGAAACAATTCCTTTTTCGTTTTCTTCCGCAATTTCAATCGACGATTCTTTCAGTAACTTCGAATTTTGCTCAAGTAGCTGATTCGTCGTGTTGGTGACATCCTTTTGCATTTCGAGTGCTGCTTTTTGACGTGATAAACTTAAGGATAAGACGACTTGGTTCTTCCAGAGCGGAATCGTATTGACGACCGCCGATTCGATTTTTTCCGCTAAAATTTGGTTGTTTTGTTGAATGACGCGAATTTGCGGCGCCATTTGCAAACTGATCGTTCGTGATAATTTTAAATCATGGATTTTCTTTTCGAAACGGTCCGTCAATTGAATCAAGTCATTTAATTCCTGTAACTTCGTCTGATCCCGAGATACCTCGACTTCTGTCCGTAGCGGTTCGATTTCATGCTGACGCACATGAGCGATTTTCGTCTCGCCAGCCGCAATATAGACGTTCAATTCTTCAAAATAACGTTTATTTTTTTGATACATTTGGTCGAGTAAAGTGATGTCTTTCATCAATCCAAATTTCGATCGATCAAGATTGTGTACGACTTCTTCGAGATAAGCACTCATTTTCTCATACTGTAAGAAATACGTTTCTGCTTTTTTCTTTGCTCGCCCAATAACCGGAACGTTCGACCAGAAACTCTTTTTTTCTTGAAGTGTGTCTGGATCCATTTGACGTACACGTTGCATTAAATCACTCAGCAGTTTTCCTGCCTCCCCGCCGTCCTTCATTTTTACTTCACTTAAGACTTGATCGGAGAATTGAGAGAGTTCACGCTGGACGGGTGCTCCAAATTGCATGACGGCATCCGTCTTTTGAAGATCGATTACTTGCAGCAAACGTTCGATCTTTTGTCGTTGTTCTGCTGGAACATCCGAAGGAATCATCTCTTCGACAGGGCGTGCCGGCATTTTAGGAGGTGTCTCCGCTATATTTAGATCGACCGACGGATCGGAGATCGTTGGTTGATCTTGCTCATCAGGCCATTGTTGCCACGTTTCTTTATCAGAATGGGTCATGTCGGTAACTCTCCTCCTGTTTTTGTTGTTCGGTCTCTTGTGCTAGAACCTTTTCAATCGTCAAGAGTTCCCGTTCTAAATCAACGGTATCCCCTTCGAGCAATAAGGTTTGTTGTTGTTTTAATTTTTGACCAATCATTTTCAAATTCGAAATCAGTTGATTTTTCGTATCAACTTGAACTTGGGCACCACGGCGTTCCAGATCGGCGTATTTTTCTGAAATCGATAATAAGGAATCTAGGTAGAATGTAAAGAAGTCTCGGACTTTTTTGACGTCTCGTGGACTTTCATATAACTCTTCGAACAATACATGGGCTTCGCGTGAAACCATTCGCATCTCACTTCTAATTTCACCATCTCGTATGGAGGGAACGATTTGATCATACGTCTGGATTTTCACAAATCCTTCCTCAATCGTCCGTTGCAAGACTTGAAGTTCTAAATCATCCGTCTCCTCAAAGCGTCGTGTCGCCCGCTCGGGTTTTAAGATGACACTGCCCACAAACTCATCTTCGTCATCGAGTAGTAGTTTCTTTTTGACATTTTTCCGCTTGATTTCGGTCGATTTTCGTTCAGTCCGATATCGTCGTCCTGGTTTAGTCCGATAACCACTCCAAATGAACCATAACCCAAGTGCGATGAAGATTCCCGAAAAGTTGAACGTATCAGCCAATTGTAAAAATACGAACATCATACCGATGGAGCCAAATATCCACCATGAAGACTTCATATCATCCCCTCTTCCTTCTTGCTGATTCTTTTATCAGGTCTACATGTCTTTATTTTAACATTACGTAACGTTTAACAAAAAGTTTCCCGTTTTCCCGAAATGTTACGCCTCGTATATTTATATTTCAACATACTTTTGCAGTAATGACATCAGACCGAAGAACGAACTGTTCGCCTTTTTTTATATCAACTCTTTCGATAAAGAAGGTAGTCGACACACGTTGTCGACTACCTTCTGAGAGTTATATATCATCCAAAAATTGGCCAGATGAGAATAATCAAAATCGCAATCGGACTCAAGTAGCATACGCTTACCCGCCACACAGGAACGATTTTTTTCATGAATGGACTTGTTACTAGCTCCTGCTCGATAAGAGTTCGGTCGAGTTTGTAACCGGCAAAAATTGAAATCAATAATGCACCAATCGGCATCAGAATGTTTGAGACGAGGAAATCAACACTGTCAAAGAATGTTTTCTCCATGAATTGTGCATCACCTAGAATTCCAAACGAGAGTGCAGATGGAATCCCGACGATGGCGATTGCGAGTGTCGCAAGCCAAGTCGTCCGCTTTTTATCGCGCATCGTCGCGTTTTCTTTTCGATCCGTCAAGGAAGCAACGACGACCTCAAGCATCGCAATCGATGAAGTGATCGACGCGAAAGCGAACAACAAGAAGAATAGTATCAAGAACAACGAACCAAATTGAATTTGGCTGAAGACGGTCGGTAAGACGATAAACAGTAACGCTGGACCTTCTGCCGGGTCAAGACCTGAAGCAAAAACGGCTGGGAAAATCGCAAATCCTGCTAATAATGAGACGGCTACATTCATCGCAACAATCCATGCTGCCGAACGGTTAATTTCTCCACGTTCCTTCATATAGGATGCATACGTCAGCATCGCTGATACACCGAGCGATAAGGAAAAGAACGCTTGCCCAAGGGCACTCAGGACAGAAGTTCGGTTGAGCACCGAGAAATCAGGCTGAACGAAAAACTTGACGCCTTCCATCGCACCATTAAGCGTTAACGATCGTAAGACAAGAATGATAAAACACACGAATAATAATGGCATCATGATCTTACTCATTTTTTCAATACCAGATTGAACACCACGTAAAACGATCCAACATGTCAGAGCGAGGAAAATCAATTGCCCCGAGATGACATAAAGCGGTGAGGCTGAAATCGTTCCGAATAATTCACCGAGTGCTCCACTATCCATTGTCGTTAACCGACCTGTAAAACCAAGAATGGTATAAATTAAGACCCAGCCTCCGATGACGCTGTAGAAAGAGAGCAACAAGAAACAGGCGATGACACCCAGGACACCAATGAACGTGAACTTCTTATGACCAAGCGCCGAGAACGCTTGAAGTGCCGTTTTCCCACTCGTTCGACCGATTAAAAACTCAGCAATCAAGACAGGCAATCCAAGTAGCAAGGTAAACACGAGGAATAAAAGTAAAAAGGCGCCCCCTCCGTTTGTTCCAGTCGTATACGGGAATTTCCAAATGGCCCCCAGACCAATGGCGGATCCCGCTGCTGCTAAAATAAATCCAACTTTTGAAGCCCATGCGTTTCCTTTCATGGTGCTCCACCTCCTTTTCAAAATACTTTTTCATTGTACAGAAAGAAATCATGAAAGTCATCCTTTATCAAATATTTTCTTTAAAGCGTCAAAGCATAACCGCATATACGCATTGCATGAAAATAAAAAAAAGGTCGAATATTATCTCGACCTTCTCTCGACTCAATTTGTATTAATCAGTGCCACCATACATTCGAAGATATTCCGGTAACACTTTGACGGTAATTGGCGTATGGATGGCTTTTTCACCATCTGTATCAATGACTTTTGCTTCTTTTGTCTTTAATTGAAATCCGCTCGTCAAGATATGGGTAAAAGATGGATCATTGGCGAGACCAATTTTTTGAAGGATGACGTCCCGGATTGTCGTCAGATTTACCTCATCAACAATTACCAAATCTAGTTTTCCATCATTATAAGCTCCATCCGACAAATTCGTCTCGATTCCACCCAGTGATTCTCCATTTGCTGCCAGAATCAATACTGCTTCACCTGTCATATGACGACCTTCATCTAAAATTAATTCATATTCAAATGGTTTTGCTTCTAAACTCGAGCGAATCGTCGATAAATAATACCCCATCTTCCCAAGACGCGCTTTTTCTTCTGTATCGATCCCAATCGATGCTTCGGCGACGAGACCGACACCCAGAAAGTTCAAGAAATAGCTATCTCCGACTTGCCCGAGGTCGACTTGAACGACATGTTGCATAGCAATTGCTTCTGCTGCAAGCCGTGGCGCCATCGGTAAGCCAAGTGTTCGTGCGAAATCATTACACGTACCTCCAGGAATAATGCCAAGTATCGGGCGATTTTCTAATTTCGCTACACCATTGATCGTCTCAAAGACCGTCCCATCTCCACCAATGACGACGACAGCGTCAAACGCGGATGATTCTTCCGCAAAATGCATCGCATCTCCTGCTTGTTTTGTATTTCGAATGACGATCTCGTCGAACAACGTACTTAACGGTTCGATGACTTCTCCAAGTAATCCTGTACCATTCGTACCGGCTGTCGGGTTACTGATCAGTAATAGTTTCATTGGATGATGCCTTCCTTCTTCAAGTAATCGCGGGCGACCGCATTTGCAGTTTTTCCACCATACGCGACAGCTTCGTTCATTTTCGACATCTCTTCATCGGAAATCTTACCCGATAATTGCTCAAGCGCTTGTTTTACCTCTGGATACTCATCGATTGTCTCTTGACGAAGTAAAGGTGCTCCTTCGTACGGTGGGAATAATTGCTGATCGTCTTTTAGAACAAGCATGTCGTATTTCGCAATCTCTGGATCGGTCGAATACGCATCAATGACATCGATTTCACCAGATTCAATCGCTTTATAACGCAATTTCGGTTCCATCGTGACGACCTTATTGAAATTGACATCATATTTATCTTGGATTCCTTTATAACCATCTTGGCGATCCTTGAATTCTAATGTAAATCCAGCCGTCAGTTGATTCGCGACCTGTTTTAAATCAGAAATCGTCTTTAAATCGTAGCGTTCCGCTAATTTTTTCGGAACGGCTACAGCATAGGTGTTGTTATAGTTCATTGGTGGCAATAAGGTCAAATCTTGTTTTTTTAGACCGGTTTTCGCCTGTTCGTATACTTCTTTTGCATCGTTTGATTTTGGTTTTTCATTCGTCAAACTAGCGAGCACCGTTCCTGTGAATTCTGGATAAGCATCAATGTCTCCTGACTCGAGTGCTTTATAAACGAATGTCGTCTTCCCGAAGTTTGGTTTGACTTGAACCTTTAAATCCGTCTCATCTTCGATGACGATTTTATACATATTCATTAAGATTTCCGGTTCCACGCCCAGTTTTCCGGCAACGACGAGATCTGGTCGTTCGCTACGGCCGAATGCGAAAGGTGCGATGACGATTGCGACCATTAAGACGACTGCCGTCACGAGACGTGCCGTCTGCCGCTTACGAGTTGCGACTTCCGTTTGGCGTAGTAAACCGTCAAATAGAAGAGCAAGGAGAGCTGCAGGAATCGCACCAAGCAAAAGGAGATAGTTATCATTACGGTCAATTCCAAGGAGAATGATCGACCCTAGTCCACCAGCACCGATCAAAGCGGCAATCGTTGCCGTACCAATGATCAATACCATCGCCGTTCGAATTCCGGCCATCATGACAGGCAAAGCTAACGGAAGTTCGACTTTCCATAGACTTTGCATCGGGGTCATCCCACATGCGCGTGCCGCCTCTTTGATTGAAGGATCGACTTCGGCGAGACCTGTATATGTGTTTCGAACGATTGGTAATAAAGAATAGAGAACAAGTGCAATGATAGACGGGACTGTACCAATTCCGACAAGTGGAATCATCAGACCAAGTAGCGCTAATGATGGAATCGTTTGAATGACGGAAGTCACACCAATCGACCACTCACTCAGACGTTTATTCCGTGATAAGTAGATCCCAAGCGGAATGGCAATGATACATGCGATAAGTAACGAAATGACCGATAGTTGAATATGCTCAATTAACGCTTGAAGCAATTCACTTTTCCGATCTTGATACGTTTCAATCAAGCCGTTCATTCGACTTTCCCCCTGACTTGACGCATGAACTCTTGAACAAATGGATCATTACTCGCTAGTACTTCTTCCTTTGTTCCGATGAAAGCAATCTCCCCAGCGTTCATCAGACAAATGCGACTACCCAGTTTTAATGCCTCGTTCATATCGTGCGTAACGAATAAAATTGTTTTTCCAAGCTCTTCGTTTAGATGCAACAAATCATTTTGTAATTGTTCACGTGAAATTGGATCAAGGGCGGAGAAAGGTTCATCCATCAAGATGACGTCTTGCTCTGCTGCGAGCGCACGCATGACACCGACACGTTGTTGTTGCCCCCCAGAAAGTTCACTCGGATATTTTTTCTTAAGCGATGTGTTTAAACCTGTCAGACGGAATAATTCATCGACTCGACGCGCCACCTTTTCTTTGTCCCACTTTAATAATTCTGGCACGACACTGACATTTTCTTCGATCGTCATATGTGGAAAGAGGGCAATCTGTTGTAAGACGTAACCGATTCGCCGCCGCAATTCATGTTCGTTGATTGACATGATCGGCTCACCGTCGATCCAAATTTGACCCTCTGTGTGATCGATCAATCGATTGACCATCTTCATCGTTGTTGTTTTTCCGCAACCCGATGGACCAATCAAACAAAAAATCTCACCCTGATCGACGGTAAAGTTAACGTGTTGCACCGCTTTTGTTCCATCCGCATACGTTTTGCCGACATCTTTGAACTCAATCACTCCTCATCCCTCATTTCCCCTGTTTATTATCTTTGTAAAATTCCCCTTTCTCTCGTATTCTAAAACCTATTTTGACCAATTGATCTCTCGTTTCCTAAACAATTTGTTTTATAACCGAATACTGATTCATTTTTACTAACACAAAAAAAGACGATGGAGTTTACCCATCGTCTAGTCTCGATATTGATTTATTCGAACGTTACCGTCACTTGGCGGCGTCCCCATTCTAGTGCTTCTTGTTTTGATCCTACTAGAAGGTCCATGATTCTTCCACGAATCGCACCACCTGTATCGAGTGCGATTGCGTCACCAAAACCTTCTACATGAACTTTTGTTCCAAGCGGCACGATAGATGGATCAACAGCCACGATCCGACGACCTTCATATGTAATCGTATTCGTGACGTCATAACCTGATGCCGTTAAGGCACGACCATTATACAAGCGGCTTCCATTGTTTTCTGGATTTGTCGTATACGCTGTCGTTTCAAATGTTACCGTACGTTTTGATGAACGATCCGTCTTCACTTGCTTCCGGCTTTGCTTCGCAGCTTGTCGTGCTCTCTTTTTAGCATTTGCATTTGCTTTCTGCTCCGCTTCTGCTTTTTGTTTGGCTACGGCTTGTAATCGAGCTCGCTTTTCTGCCTCAGCTTGTTCCCGCTTTTTTTGAGCAGCTTGACGTTTCATCTCTAACGGATTTTGTACGATCGTCTTTTCTGTTCCAATCCCGATTTGTGCCGCTGAAGCTTCATGATGCGGCAAAAGAATAAATATGAATCCCGCTAAACAGAGGGATAATAGGAATGATGTTCGTTTCATGTTGGTGCCAACCTTTCTCGCCGTTTTACGACCCGCACAACGTATCACGGCGACAAACCGTTTGAAAAGCGAACACCATGATTTGAAATATATCTGTCAAAAAGTAACGAAATGGTTACACGCTTACAAAAAACGCTCTCATTCGTTGTATAGCAACGTTTTTATATTTTGTAACCGTTCTGTTACGATTTATCTTTTGTTACTCTTTTGTAATAAATGTATCTTTTCGATGTTTTCAGTCATTTCGATTGACCTAACAACACTCCAGCCAATATCATATTTCATTATTATTCATTTTTTTGAATGAACATAAAAAAAGCACACCATAGTAGCTTGGTATGCTTTCATGTATTATTTTGTTTTACGTTCTAACAATTCGATCTCTGACTTTAACAAGACTTGTTTTTCAAATTCTAAGCCGAGTGCCTCAAAGTTTTTCGTATGGGATACATCACCGACGACCGTATTTGTCAATACAGCTGTTACTTCCGCAACCCAGCCTTCTTTTGTTTTTACCATATCACCAACGATATAATCGAATAACTCTTCTGTTTCTTCCATTTGACTCATCTCCTGACACGTTCAATTACAGTTAATCATATAAAATAACGACCAAAAAAGCTAGTCACGCGTCAATTGAGCTAAGAACTGGCGCAAGATTTTAGCGGTTAATCCCCAAATTAGATAATCCCCGTGCTCATAGAAATGCTCCGTGACTGTATACGTACGATCGAGATATGCTTCTCGATTCGCCATTCGTTCGGTCGGCACTTCCTTACCAGGGCGTATCCGCCACTCCATATCCCCTTTGATTGGTTTAGAAGTCATCAATTCTGTCAAGGATACGAGAAAGACATGATCGACTTCTGCCGGTGAAGGATTAAAATCCGTTGCATGTAGAATACCAAGATACGGATAAATAATTGACCGGTTCGGTGTCACGAGTGGTTCGAGCGTTCCAATCACTTCAATCTCGGAAGCACTGACATTTAATTCTTCAACCGTTTCACGGATGGCTGCTGCTTTCGGTAATTCACCGCCATCGATCCGACCACCTGGAAAAGCGATTTCGCCTGGTTGCGAACGTAGGGTTTTGGCTCGTACTTGAAATAACAGATAGACTTCGCCATCCTGTTCAACCAAAGGAACGAGTACGGCTGCTGCATGTCGAGGTAAACGTTCTTCTGAATCTACATAGTGTTTTCGGATATCGGCTAAGTTCACCTGCTTCATCGCCCTTCTTGTGCAACATGATGATACGCTTCTTCAAGATGGCGCATACGAACGATCAGATCCGCATTTTTAGCGATCCGGTCCGATAAAATCGATCCCGCTACCGTCTTGTAGTAGGCGTTTAAAGCATTGCGCTTTGTCAGATGAGCCTCGTTCTGACGGATATATTCCTTAAAATTCGCAATCAATCGTTCTGTCGTAAAAAGTTGTTCGTTCACAAGTTTCATCCTTTCACACGTCGAGCGTGTCATCAATAGTTTAATGGTAACGAGTTTTGGCTAAGATGTAAATTAAGGGGGGTTATCCGTGAATAAAAAATTAGATGTCCTCATTATTGGTGCCGGACCAACCGGTTTAACACTCGCACTCGCACTCTCGCGCTATGGATTATCCTTCCGCATCGTCGAACGTGCAAGTGGACCATCTGTCGTCTCCAAAGCCATCGGCATTCAAGCACGTTCCCTTGAATTGTTCGCAAGACTTGGCGTGGCAGAAGATTTAATGGAAAATGCGATTAAAATCAATCAAGGAAACCTCTATGTTAATGGTGCATGGCAGGCAAAGCTTGATTTTACTGATTTAAATACACCTTTTCCGTTTGTTACGCTCTTGCCTCAAAGTGAGACGGAACGGATTCTCGAAGCACGACTCGCCACTTACGGACATACCGTTGAACGAGAGACGGAATTAACAGGATTCGCTCAATTTCCAACGTTCGTTACTGCTACCTTACAACATAAAGGAGAGACAGAGACGGTAGATGCTTCCTTTATCATCGGAGCTGATGGCGCGAATAGCTTTGTTCGTCGAGAACTTGGACTTCCATTTAGCGGAAAATCGTTCAAAGAGTCGTGGGCATTGGCCGATATCGAAGTCGACTGGCCGCTCTCTTCCGAAGAGGTCCACATTTTCTTCTCTGATCATGGGGTCATCGAGTCTTTCCCACTTCAGTCGAATTTATTCCGCATTACGGGCAACCTAACGAGCGGACCTGTTCCGACTGATCATAAAGCGATTGATGATTTTTTACAAAATCGAGCCAAAGTACCGTTCGAGCTAAAAAAAGTCCATTGGTACTCCATGTTCCGTGTCCATAATCGAATTATCGAGAAATTTGGTCACCATCGAATTTATTTGATTGGGGATGCGGCACACATCAATTCCCCTGTCGGTGGTCAAGGAATGAATACAGGGATTGCTGATGCGATGAACCTTGCTTGGAAACTTTGGTGTGTGCATCAGTTCAAAGCGAGTTTTCCGTTGCTTGATTCTTACAGTGTCGAACGCCGCGAAGCGGCACAAGGTATCTTACGATCAACGAATTTAGCAACCGAACTCTTGCAGATCAACATTCCGTTTTTGTTGCCTCTACAAGAAAAAGTCATTCGAAATAGTCTCAAGATCGCACCCTTACATCATTTCGTGACGAATCGAATTGCTCAACTCAACAGTCACTACCCAGCAAGCCTGACCTTTGTCACGCAAGGACACTTCAGTCCATTGACACCTAAGCCGGGTGAACCGATGCCCTACAGTGAAGTCGTACATCCGCGGACGAAAAAAAATGAACTCTTGTTACGTCGCGCGGATCGAAATTTCTTATTACTGTTGTTCTTACCAAAAAACGCAACTGACGATCTTCTTGAGCCATTTAAGGAACTCGCCTATACCTATCCAGATCTATTTGAGACAGTACCCATCCATCAATCCCTTAAAGAGGATGGTGTCGTCGATCAAGGTGGCGAACTCGCACGACGCTTCGGCATTAAGCAATCCGGACTATATTTGATTCGCCCTGACGGTTATATCGCGTATCGCCAGCAAGGTTTAAAAAGTAAATCGTTCGCCCGTTATGTTGAACGTTTACTTTATGCGCGCTAACTCGGTATGATAGAAGATGAGGTGAAGGCAGATATGGATATACAACTGATTCGAACGATTTTGATCATTCTTCTGATTGTGGCATTTCTTGTCATCGTCAGTAGACGAGCGAAGGAAAATCTTCGATGGTCGCTTCTCGGAGAAGCATTCGGTGAAAAAGGAGAAGATTTATTGAAGGATGCTGCTCGACTTGAGGCAGCTGATCTAGACATTCGAGTCGAACGCGGCGTCAAGACTTCGTTTTTATTCCGACGCTTCAGTAAAGATTTAGACGATCGCGTAGCGGTGTATGTCTTAAAAGAAGACCTGGATCAAGCCGAGAACATCCTTGCGTCTCGACCAAGACGATAAATTTAAATGAAAGGCAGTGAAGCGTTCGCTTCACTGCCTTTATTCATTCCTGTTGCTGCGCGAGATAAAACGCGACTTGTTTTCGTTCTTGCTCTTGAACAGGAGAGGATTTCTTTGAAACAATGAACGCTCGCACATCTTTGAATGTATGACCCGTCGGAAATTTAATTCGTTCCGTCCGCATCTGTGGTGCATTCGGAAAAAGTGTGATGCCATGAATCGGTATGACGATCCCTTGTTTTTTTAGCGTTTTTCGAACCATTTGGACAATTCGTTTCGATTGATTAATCGGATGGGGTGAAAACACCTTTTTCCCATGCATAGGATCGCTGACATGACAGGATTCTTCCGTCATCCATTCTACGACTGCATCGTTTTGCAACACAAGAAACAACCCTTTTGGACCAATCAAAGCAAAGGGAATGATAATCGTTTCAGTTAGACGTATACGTTCAAATAACATCCAATCAAAACGACATACATGACGGATTTCATTGCAGAGCGCATCTGTTTCATGCGTCATCGTATTCACTTGCTTACTTGCAAAAAAGCGACGGCGTGGTGGTGCCGGAACAGAAGCAGTCATGACTTGTAACATGATTCATCATCCTTTGTAATATGTATTAGTAGTTATCTTAACACCGTTTTCGTATACATGACGATTCTTTCAAAAAGAAGGAAATCAAAAAAGACATTTCTGACGATTGGCAGAAATGTCTTTTTTCATTAGTCTTGATGAGGGCGACCGAAAACCGCCTTCTCAAGATTCGAAATACGACGTAACATATCATAATTGGATGAACTCGACACTTGTGGTTCAACGTGTTCAACACGACGCTCTTCCCGTTTTTCTGGTTGAGCCGGTGCTTGTTTCAACGCCTCATTCTCTTTCTTCAGACGCTCGATTTCACGTTCGAATCCTTCATAGTCTTTAATGATTTGATCCAAGTATCCATCGACATCCTCGATGACATAGCCACGGAGGCCGGTCTTGAATTCCTTTTTGTAAATATCGTCCGCTGTCAACAATGGCTTATACATCCTCTTCACTCCCACTGATCATTGTATTGTAATTCTTGTTCGAGCCAAGATAAATCATCTTGTGTAATCAAAAATAACTGATAATCGGATTGTTCCATTTCCATTCTAGCACGCTCTACTAAAAATTTCGCTGATCCTCCATGCTCTTCATCAAAAACCGACAACAATCCTTGGCTTTTTTGGATCATGAATTCAGTTTTATTACGCAACTGCGATGGATCCGTATACGGTTTCTGACTGATTGCTTCGACAAAGTCAGCTTGTTCAAGAATCGAAAGATACTGTGCTTGGACTGGTTCTTTCCAGCGCGCTTCCTGTTCTAAAAACGGCAAGAGGATACCAAGATGAATATCTGGATACTCTTCTTTTAATTCAAGAACGACTTCGCATGCCCAGATTTCGCATCCAAGCGAGGCATTCGTAATGAACCACTCTGTTCCACGGTCTTCAATCAAGCGAATCATCCGCTCTCGGTATGCTGCCTTTAAGACCCGGATACCCGGGTGTTTTTGATCAAAGATGCCTAGTTCATTTGGTTTGTATCCTGTGATGGCGACTACTTTCACGAGTTACACTTCCTTTTTAACCGACGTTCTCGATGATCCAGTTCAGCTAATATTCGTTCTTTTTTAGTGATTAACCAATGATGCCGTTCGACGTGTTGTCGTGCTCGTTCCGTATAATCATAAGCAAGCACAGGATTTTTTGCAATGTGCTCTGCCCACTTCGCAAGTTCGAGATACCCCAAGTAACTATCGCTTTTTAAAAAGCAGTCTCTAGCTTGTTCATGGTTCTTCATTTTTTTATGCAAATACCCTTGGCGTAGCCATCCTTCTGCTGATAATTCTTTAACCTGCTGAAAATGAGCATGGGATTCTTCATGGATTCCAAGATCCGCTAACCAAATCGCGATGTTCTCTTGAATAGGAGAAGGTGCTTCCGCCCGATGCGTGACAAGACGGTTACACGCATCATACAGTCCAACGAGCGTTAAACAGTCATCTAGATGATGTTGTAAGACGCCCGTCATGATTTCCGGTTGCTGATGTTCGACATATTGGAAATAATGCATTGGTGCCAAAAAACCAGGTAGGTCACCTTCCCGCTCGAATCCAATCCGCTCTTCCATCGCTGTCAATCGATACGAGTCATACATTCCTTTAAAAATGCGCCGCGCAACATGGAGTAAATCAAGATGACCGACTTTCGGTAATCGTGGAACACGTTCCCGAACGAAAACGTGTCGTGTCTTGATTTGCGGCCAATCAAAGCTTTTTCCATTATAGGTCACGAATCGGACATCATCCCCGATATCATGCAGGAAGTGATGGTAAAAGGCAGCCTCAAAGTGCGGATGCGGTAAGAAATATTGTCGCATCAACAATCCTCCCTGCTCAAAGCGCGCAAACCCGAGTAAAAAAATCGTCGTTCCGGTTCCCCGCAATCCTGTCGTTTCCGTATCAAAGAAGATGACCTGCTCAAGTGGGACATCCAGCGCAAGTGGTGGATGAGGAAGCTGTAAAGACTCATACACTTCGGCAAAACTCCGGTCTCCATGCCGGTCCGTCAAAGCATAGCGTTTGTCGACCCTGACAATCCACTCTTGTTCGAATGTTAAGATATCCGCCCCACGATCAATCCAGGCTTGTTGCTCTTCAGTCCATCCGCTTGTTGGCTTTAGCGTTTCCACTTCGAGGACAGAAGGCTCTATATTCTCCGATGAGACGTCTGATGTAGATTTCAGCATTCGTCTAAGACGATTTTTCATGATAATTCCTTCTCCATTTCTGCTAACAACTGAATCGTTCGTTCTTTCTCGTCTGCTACGCCGACCATGCCGATACAAGCAGGACAACCGTCCTGGCAAGGACATGTGACAATTGAATCACGCGCTGCGCGTAGCATGACACCGCGTTGTTTGTAGATTGATTCCGCGAGACCAACGCCTCCAGGATAACGATCATATAGATAGACGGTCGGTTGCTGCGTGTGTGTCGCCTTGACTTGCGGCACGACGAAGACATCACTAGCGTCACACATCAAATAAAGCGGAGCAACACGCCGTAAACTATTCGCGACACCTTCCAACACTTGTTCAAGCTCCGTCGAGGAGCGTGCATGATCGGGTAAGGTGAACCAGACACCTGTCGTATGAATCTCTCGTTCCGGTAAGTGAATCGGACCAGACCCGATGTTCTCATGTGTTCCGAACTTGATCTTCTTGAACATCGTCGCCATCCCCCGAACACTGACATCTCCACGCGCAACACTGTATTCTCCCTCTGCATACTGTTCATCTTCTTCGAGAACGGAAAGGTCGACTGAAAAATTAGCATCTGTATAATAATCAACGTCTACTGCACGGACGAATGCTTTTTTCTCCTCAAAATCCAAGTACTCGACTTGGTATTGATCGGCCCCATGCAAATAAATGGCCTCGTCATGTAACAACGTCATTGCACTAAAGGTATCCATCTCGCCGATGACTCGATTCGGTACCTCGGTCTGATCGACGATGATGACATTCTCTTGATCACTCGACCGTAGCGATATCCCGTGTGCTGGAAACGCGTCATTCATCCAATAAAAACGATCGCCTCGCTCGTGCAGGACACGCTCTTCGACTAAGTACTCGAGGATGTCTTCCGTCTCAAGCGTTCCAAATGATTCGCCTTTCGTAAAAGGCAGTTCAAACGCCGCACATTTGACGTGATCGACGGCAATGATCAAATTATCTGGATCAAGTCGCGCTGCTTCCGGGGATTGATTCAAGAATAACTCTGGTCGTTCTGCAACATATTGATCGAGCATACCAGATGAGGCGACAAGAATGATTAGTGCATCATCTTGCCGACGCCCCGCTCGTCCTGCTTGTTGCCAAAGTGAAGCAATCGTACCCGGATAGCCGTTCATGATACACACTTGCAGTTGACCGATGTCGACACCGAGTTCAAGAGCATTTGTCGAGACGATACCTGTGATTTCTCCTTGGCGTAATCGTCGTTCGATATCGCGACGTTCACTTGGTAAATAACCACCCCGATACCCTTCGATGGATCGAGGACCAAGCTCGTGCGGATAGATACTTCTCAGATACGTCAGTAAGACTTCGACGCGGACGCGAGACCGTGCAAAGACGATTGTCTGAAACTTGTTCTTGATGAAGCGCATCGCTAATTGTTTTGTCTCAAGTGTCGCCGAGCGTCGAATACCGAGTTGTGCGTTGACGATCGGTGGTTGATAGACGAGAAAATGTTTACGTCCTGTCGGCGCACCATTCTCATCAATTAGTCCGACTGTTTTCTCCGTTAATCGTTCGGCTAGTTCCTTTGGATTTGCAATCGTTGCACTTGTCATGATGAAGACGGGATTACTGCCATAATACCGACAAATCCGTCGTAAGCGACGAATGACATTCGCGACATGACTGCCAAAGACACCGCGATACGTATGAAGCTCATCGATGACGATATATTTTAAGTTCTCAAATAGTTCGATCCATTTTGTATGATGTGGTAAGATTCCGGAATGTAGCATATCTGGATTCGTAATGACGATGTTCCCGGCTTTTCGTACTTTTGTTCGAATCGTCGGTGACGTATCTCCGTCATATGTGAAACAACGGATTGGAGCCTCTAATTGATCGATCAGTTCGAGTAATTCACTATTTTGATCTTGTGCCAGCGCTTTTGTCGGGTACAGATACAACGCTCGTGCATTTGGATGTTCGAGCAAGTGTGATAAGACCGGTAAATTAAAACAATAGGTCTTTCCCGAGGCGGTTGGAGTGACGATGACCGTCGACTCGCCTGCTTGTACGCGTTCATACGCCAATCCTTGGTGACGGTATAACTGAGTGATGCCACGTGTCCGGAGGGCTTGGCGCAAGCGTTCCGGTAACTGTTCTGGAAAATCGACATAGCGTCCCGCTGTCGCTTCCATCGTTTTCATATACGTAATCCGCTCCATGAATGAACGGTCCTGTTTCAATTCTTCAAGAAATGCAACGAGCGTTTGTTTCGCTTGCATGCCTTCACTTCCTTCCACTTTTCATTATACAAAAAAAGAAGCAAGACCAAAGAACGATCTACTCGTCTTTGGTCTTGTCTTTCTTTACAAGTCGTGCTTATGGTGTTGTAGAATTCGTAGCGTCGTTTCCACGACCATTATTTCCATTATCATTCGAGTTGTTTCGTTCCGTTGAACCGTTCGAATTGTTTTGTGCATTCGCACCATCATTTGAATTCGGTGTATCTGTTGACGGTTCATCCGTCGTTGGTTCGTCTGTCGTTGGCTCGTCCGTTGACGGTTCGTCCGTCGTTGGCTCGTCCGTCGTTGGCTCGTCCGTCGTCGGCTCGTCCGTTGACGATTCGTCCGTCGTTGGCTCGTCCGACGTTGGCTCGTCCGTTGACGGTTCGTCCGTCGTTGGCTCGTCCGTTGACGGTTCGTCCGTCGTTGGCTCGTCCGTCGACGGTTCATCCGTCGTTGGTTCATCCGTCGTTGGCTCGTCCGTTGACGGTTTTTCTTCTTCAGGATCGGTGACCGTTACCGTCGTCGAGACTGGTCCCGATTTTTCTCCTGACGCTTTCGCTACGACTTGGAATATCGAGCGACCTGGCTTTAATCCACTGATACTGATTCGATTCGTCGTACTCGTTCCGACTGTCGATGATTTACCATCAGCATCTGTCATCTTTACTTCAAACGATACATTATCATACCCATTGGCACGAAGCGCAGCGTCATTGTAGTTCCAAGTCAGTTCACCGCTCTTTTTGTCTTCATCGTAAGATGCTTGTAATCCAGTCGGAGCGGGTACCGTCTTTTTTTCAACGACAGGTTCCTTCGTCCCTTTCACGTATAATTCGTTTCCGATACTGAGGACAGAACTTGGTTGTTCAAATGGCGCTGGCGTTCGATCGCGTGTTTTCGTGATGAAATCTTTCCAGATTTGCTGTGCCATCGTACTGTTATACGGACCACTGAGTCCGGATCCATTGTTGTTTCCTGATTTCGTTGTTCCTGTCCAGACACTGATCGAGACATCAGATGTATATCCTGCAAACCAGACATCTTTATAAGCATTAGTTGTCCCTGTCTTACCGGCTGCATCAAACGACAACCCAGCACTTGGGAACGTACCGCCTGGTTTCAAGACATCACGAAGCATATCCGTCAACATATAAGCTGTGTAGTCTTCCATCGCCTTTTTCGATTTGATTGGTGACTTGATTTTAGATCCGTCACTGTACTCAATCGATTTAATGACGTGCGGTTTGATATAATCGCCCCCATTACCCAGTGTTGCATAAGCTCCTGCCATCTGAGTCGTATTAAAACCATGCTTCATCCCACCAATTGCATAAGCTGGTGAAATCGACTCATCGTCTTTCATTTTCAAGCCAGACTTTTCAGCGAATGCTTCGACTGCATCCCCACCAATTTCTTGGAACGTCTGAATGGCAGGTGTGTTAGCCGAGATTTTCAACCAATAACGAATCGTATTCGTACCACGATATCCATCATAATAGTTTCCAATCTCTTTTCCGTTGACTTCTGTCGGCTTATCCGTCAATTGTTTCGCAGTCGACCATTTGTCATTTTCGATGGCCGGGCCGTATGCGAAGAATGGTTTTGCGGATGATCCCGGTTGATGGGGTTCATTTGCATAGTTTCGTCGCGCTGTTCCTTTACCTGGATTTTTACCATCGACGACTGCAAGAATTTCTCCGGTTTGCGTATTAATTGCCGTAGCAGCCGTTTCAGCATATTCCGGTAATTGAACGATTTGATCTTTTTTGATTGCTTCGTTCATATAGTCATGCATCGGCTTATCAATCGACGTATAGATCTTTAACCCTTGACCATAGATATCTTTTCCTTCTAGACCAAAATCATCTTCTAACTCTTTTGATACCATGTCGAAGATGACACTATCATATGATTCATCCTTCGTTGACTTCGGCGCCGGATTGATTAATTTCGAAATTGGTTGTTTAACCGCTTTATCTCGTTGCGCTTTTGTAATGACGCCTGTCGTTTGCATCGCATTGAGGACTTGCGTCTGACGCCATTTCGTTAGCTTCGGAGATCCTTTGATTGGATCATAAGCTGTCGGACGTTGCGGTAATCCCGCGAGCATTGCAGCTTCCGCATAATTCAACTTATCAACTGATTTATTGAAATAGGCTTTTGAAGCGGTCTGGATGCCAAATGAGTTTTGACCATAGTAGTTTTTATTCAAGTACATCTCTAAAATCTGATCTTTCGTATAATCCTGCTCTAAGCGGATCGCAAGCCATTGCTCTTGGACTTTCCGTGTGATTGTTTTATCAAAGCTGAGGAATGATTGTTTGACGACCTGTTGCGTAATCGTCGAAGCGCCTTCAGAACCAAATCCATCGGTGACGTTCGCGATGATGGCACCTCCGAGACGACGGAAATCAATCCCGTTATGCTGATAAAAACGACGGTCCTCGATCGAGATGAATGCGTCCTTGACGACTTCTGGTACTTCATCAATCGACACATATTCTCGGCTCGTTCCACCTTTTGTGATTTCCTCTTTATTACTTGCATAAATCTTTAACGGTAAAGCATCACGAAGCTCTGCTTCATCAAGCTCAGGTGCCGTAGCAATCGCATAAGCCGCAAATCCGCCTCCGATCAACATCATCAAGATAAATAATCCGGTAGCAATCAACAATAACTTTTTCCAGAGTGGACCTTTCCCACCGGATCCTCCACCTGATTTTTTCTTTTGGGGACGTTTCGTCCGTTTCATCTTTTTCTCAGATGACTTCGTCTCTTCACGACGTGCGACACGACTTCTTTCCATATGCTATCCTTCTCCTTCAATCAAAAAGTGTCTGAATTGAAATATAGTTCGTCCACTGCCTTTAAATAATCGATAGCAGGGTACGCGCCAGTCTCGACTTTGATACCGTCTCGTTCGATGATCGTCAGCGGAATGGATTTCCGTCCGCTTTCGAGTTGATCCCACCAGGGGAACACGTGCTCGACTGAAAGCACATATTGCACATTATACAGACTGAATCGAATGATGACAAAACAAATTCCTCCATGTTCGACACATTGACGCATGTGTGCGATTTGATGGGGGTGAAAATTTTTTATCGGGAAGGACGTTTTATTTGTCGTCTCCTTCGCTTCGAAATCAATATATTTTCCGCGGTAGACACCATTATAATCGGTCGTCGATGGTTGCTTAAAATAAGCTTCTTTGACGACAGCTGCAGATCGCTTTGGATAATCCACTTGAACGATTTGTAACGGAGTGGGTTTCTTGTGAATGATTGCCCGATTATGAGTCAGATAAAACGTATTACTTTCATTCAATAATTTTTCGAGCGTCATCCCACGATTTGAAAAGGTTGAATCGGTTGATCGTGCCTTCTTGATTCGGGTTCCGTGCGACTCGAGTGGCTTTTGAAATTTTTTCCCATTCGGGTAATTCAAAACGATTCCCCTCCTATCGCGTTTATTGTACCATGATATGTGATTGTACCGTATCGGCCGAGAGGAGTAGTTAAAAACCAATGACAATTGAACCGTTATTACAAGAGATTGAACGTATATATCAGGAAGGACGTGCCGGAACCGAATATGACTTCAATCGAGACGTCGTACCGTTCGTCGAACGAGCAGATCAACTGATTGCGCAGTGGCAAACGAATGCCCAAGATAGTCCTTACTTACGTCCGAGCATGGTCGAAAGTGCTGTGGATCAACTGAAGCAGATTTCTGTCCAAGCCTTTCAGCCAAAGACGAGTCTGAAACGTTTCAATGAAACGATTAAATCCGTCCGCTATATCGATCGATTGATGAATGGCGAAGAATAATAATTAAAAACAGGAATTATCTTCCTTGAGTCGAACACCTAATCTATAAGGGAATGTTTCACCGGTTTCACTTGCCAGGCTATAGCTTTTCAGTCGCCTAGCGTGTAAAGTGGCATCAAGAGCATTTCTTTCTTAAAGACTGTGTAATTATCGTGCAATTGGAGGAGATTCATTTGAACAAACGGGTACAATCGAACGTCAAAGGCGTTGATGTCAAAGGATTTCCTAAGAACTCAACCCCTGCCCCGAAGAAATACATCATGTTCGTTGATGAGACAGGAACACCTAAGGGGAATACACAATTCAATCTAACAGGTGTCTTGATGGAATATAAATATGCCATCGATTCGGATGAGACGGGCGAACCGAGTCCGCTTCGTCAACGTTTGATGGACTTCAAGGCAAAAGTCTTTGAGGATCCACATATTCCGCTTCATCTCAAAGAAATTTTAAAAGCCGAACATCCATATGGAAAAGAAGACGGGATCACGATCGATATGTTGCGTCACTTCTGGATTGCCTTACCGGAATTTTTAGTCGATATCGATTGTACGATCGTCAGTGTCGAAGTCGATAAACAGAAGCTGCAAGACTTCTTCTCGACACCGAAGGATCCGTATGTCGTTGCCTTCGCTCATCTGATGAAATCGTTCTATTCCTTCCTTGATGAGACAGAAGCGACGAGTGCACGTGTTGTGCTTGAAAGTCGTGATGATTATCAGAACTTGCTAATTCAAAAGGCATTCTTCGATATCTTCAATTCAGGAACGGTCCATCTCGACGTTGAAAAAAGCCGTCAAAAAATCAAGGGCTTCATCTTTGCTGAAAAAGACAGCGACCTCTACCAATCTGGTCTTGAGATTGCCGATTTGGTCTGCTTACCTTTGTCCCGCGTCCGTCGTGGTGTCATCGAGGTAAAACCACGGTTTGTCCATTATGGGGACGAAAACCGGATTTTTAAAGCCATCAAAGATAAAATTTACATTCGCCGCGATAGCCCGGACCAAGATTTCCGAAACTGGGGTTTCAAAAAAGTACCGATCACGAAAAAGCGTCGTGAATGGTCCGATACCCCTTGGAATGGTTGATGACTCAAAAAAAGTGGATCCGATAGGGATCCACTTTTTTATGGTGTCGCTAATCCTTTTGTCCGCTTTTTCCCTTCTCGACACATGTCGAGTAACGGGCAAGCTTCACAGTTCGGACGTTGTGCCTTACAGTGATAACGTCCAAAGAAGATGAATTGATGATGGAGTTTTGACCAACGTTCTCGTTTGAAACGGCGCATGAGTGTCGCTTCAACCTGTGTGACATTATCCTTCCACCGACAGATTCCGAGACGTTTCGAGACGCGCTCGACATGTGTATCAACTGCAAATGCCGGGACATCGAAGGCGACAGACAAGACGACGTTCGCCGTTTTACGCCCGACACCAGGTAATGCTTCAAGTCCGGCTCGTTCCGTCGGGACTTCACCGTCGTGTTGCGCAAGGAGTTGTGCTGCCAGTGCCTTGATGTTTTTTGCTTTATTCCGGTATAATCCAAGTCGTTTGATCTTGTCCTCGATTTCCTCAACCGGCGCCGCAGCAAGTGAAGCAGGATCCGGATACGCAGCAAATAATCCAGGCGTCACCTGATTGACGAGTACGTCGGTCGCTTGCGCACTCAGTGCGACCGCGACGACCAGTTCAAACGGATTGCGGTGAATCAACTCGCAAAATGCATCCGGAAACATCTCTTCTAACGTCGCTTCAATCCGATCGATTTCTGCTTTCCGTAACATCTACTCAGCCTCCTCGCCCGGCAAGATCCTCAAGTGTCTTGATGCCTTCGCGTTCCCATGTTCGTAAAATTTGATTGATATAAGTCATCTTGCGAACGTTATGATAGACCGCTTCTCGAAGTGCAGCGAGCACGAGCTCTTCCGAAATATTTTCGATCGTCAACCACTGAATGATTTGCTCCATCTGAAACGGTGACATCATCCCGAGTTCCCGCTCGAATTGTTGGAAGACGGATGGGTTGATTGTATCAAAGTTCGGTGCTTCCTGTTCCGGTGGTGCCATCAGTTTTTCGTAAAGCGGCACAAGCGAATAACGTTCAGACCCGTTGACGTTCTCCATCGCTAGTAATCCTTTTTGTAATAAACCGAGTGTCGTCTCGATTGTTTCCGTCTCGGATAGTCCAAGTCGATTACTTAACTCTTCCGGAGACGGCATCTCCATGCCTTCCGCCCGACAGGCAAACAGTTGACCAATTAACGTGAACTCGACAAAACTGATACCTAATCGTTTCGCCTCTGTGAACAATCGTTTTGGTAAGACGACCGTCCCTTCCTCGAATAATTGCACTAAATTATGATTCATCGTAATTCCTCGATTCTCTAGTCTAAACAAGAAATCGACCCGTCGAGACGATGGGTCGATGTTTTTCCTTACTGCTTATGGATAGAGGCGGTTCAGCAGACGTGGGAACGGAATCGTTTCCCGAACGTGCTCGACGCCTGTAATCCAAGCAACTGTCCGCTCTAAACCAAGACCGAAGCCACTGTGTGGAACAGAACCGTATTGACGTGTTTCAAGATACCATTTATAGGCACCCGTCTCATCAAGACCATGTTTCTTCATCTCAGCGAGAAGTTTGTCATGATCTTCTTCACGTTGTGAACCACCGACGATTTCCCCGTATCCTTCAGGGGCAATCAAATCATCACATAAAACGAAATCTGGGTTTTCCGGATCTTCTTTCATGTAGAACGGCTTAATTGCTTTTGGCCAATGCGTGATGAAGACAGGGCGCGCAAAGCTGTTTGCGATCGCTGTCTCATGTGGTGCACCAAAATCATCCCCAAATTCGATATCGTCGAATCCTTGCTCTTTGAGCATGTCGATTGCTTCTGTATACTTGACGCGTGGGAACGGTGCTTTAATGTTTTCAAGGACCGTCAAGTCACGTCCAAGCAACTCAAGCTCCGCACGGCAGTTCTTCAGTGCCGATTGCACGAGGTGCGAGACGTAATTTTCTTGGACTTCGAGGTTCATCTCGTGATCGTGGAATGCCATCTCCGGCTCCATCATCCAGAATTCGATCAAGTGACGACGTGTTTTTGATTTTTCAGCACGGAACGTCGGACCGAACGAGAAGACCTTTCCAAGTGCCATTGCTGCCGCTTCCATGTAGAGCTGACCAGATTGTGAAAGGTATGCATCTTCATCGAAATATTTCGTATGGAACAATTCTGTTGTTCCTTCTGGCGCACTACCTGTTAAGATTGGCGGATCCACTTTGATGAATCCTTCTTGGTTGAAAAATTCGTACGTCGCACGAATCAATTCATTCCGAACGACCATGACCGCATGCTGACGCTTTGAACGTAACCAGAGGTGACGGTTATCCATCAAGAAATCCGTTCCGTGTGCTTTTGGTGTGATCGGATAATCGATCGCTTCATGGATAACTTCGATTTTTGAAATTTCCATTTCATGACCGATCGCTGTCCGACCGCCATCTGATTTGATGACGCCGGTCACCCAAAGTGATGATTCCTGTGTTAAGCCTTTTGCTTGTTTAAATAAGTCTTCGCCGACCGTTTCTTTAACGACGACACCCTGCATGAATCCAGAGCCATCCCGAAGTTGGAGGAAGGCGATTTTACCACTCGAGCGTTTGTTTGCTAACCAACACCCGATCGTCACTTCTTCTCCTACATATTTATTTACATCCCGAATCATTGTTTTCAACAGTCAACATCCTCTCTCTATTAAACGGCTGTATGGGCCGTGATGAATCCTTCAATCCGGTCGAGTGCCTCTAAGACACGTGCCGGATCCGTTGCATAAGATAGGCGGACATAGTCCGGTGCACCAAATCCTGAACCTGGAATCAAGGCAACCTTCGCTTCAGATAAAACAGCTGTACACCAGTCATCGACATTATCGAATCCACACATCTCAGCAGCTTGCTTTGCATGTGGGAACAAGTAAAATGCCCCTTCCGGCTTCAGACACGTCAATCCTTTAATCTCGATGAGTCGTGCGTAGATTTTTTCAAGTCGTTCTTCAAAGATGACACGCATCGCTTCGACCGGTGCATCACCCTCTGCATACGCAGCAACCGATGCTGCTTGCGCAATCGATGTCGGGTTCGACGTCGAATGGCTCGCTAAGTTCGTCATCGCAGAGATGATTTCCTTCGGTCCGATTGCATACCCGATCCGCCAGCCTGTCATCGCATGGGACTTCGAGACACCATTGATGATGACCGTCCGTTCGCGCATCTCTGGCAAGGACGCGATCGAAATATGTGTCGCACCGTTATAGAGCAACTTTTCATAAATCTCGTCACTGATGACGAGTAGATCGTGCTTGATCGCAACATCTGCTACCATCTCGAGCTCTTCTTTCGAATAGACCATTCCTGTCGGATTCGATGGTGAGTTCAAAACGAGTGCTTTCGTTTTTGGGGTAATGTGTTGCTCGAGCAATTCCCGTGTCACTTTGAAGCGAGACGATTCGTCCGTTTCTAAAATGACCGGTACGCCGTCACTGAGTTTAATTTGCTCTGGATAACTGACCCAGTATGGTGCTGGGACGATGACTTCATCGCCTGGATCGAGAATCGCTTGGAACAATGTTGATAGTGCATGCTTTGCTCCTGAAGCGACCATGACTTCTGAGCGTTCGTATGGCATCCATAAGTCACGGCGTGTTTTTTCAATGATCGCATCCTTCAAGGCAACCGTTCCGCCAGACGGCGTATACTTCGTATCGCCCGCTTCTGCTGCCTCGAATGCTGCTTGGATGATGAATTCCGGTGTATTGAAGTCGGGCTCTCCCGCACCTAAACCGATGATGTCTTGACCTTCTTCACGTAGTGCCTTGGCTTTCGCTGTGATGGCTAGCGTCGTAGATGGTGTCAATTGTCGTACGCGTTTCGATAACATGTCGCCCACTCCCTTTACTTAATTCGTAATCGTTTGATAAAAGATCCTTCTTGATATGTGTAATACGAATAATCATAGCCTGTCTTCGTCTTTGAAACGATCTCGATGACAGCACGGTCCTCAAAACCGTATTTAGCAGACACGATATCTCCGAGTTCCGGATGATCCGCGATGACCGTTTTAATGGCAATACCATCAGCAACCGGTCGTGTCTCAATCGTTCCTTTTTCCGGAACAAACGCCCGTACCGCCTGTCCACTCTGCTTCATCGTAAAAACGACATATTGGCGTTTTCCGCTAAAGACAGATTCGAACCGGACGTCTGTCGGCTTTAGTTCTTTTTTCAGACGCGTCTCTGCTTGTTCCGCGACGCTCTGTTCTCGGTCTTTTGCCTCAGCGATCGTCACCTGATAAACAGCTGTTCCAAGAACAGCCAAGATGAGGAGTGCACTCAGTAGACCAAGCGTGACTTTCCACTTCATGTGCGATAGATGGTGAAAACCATCTGCTCCTTGTCTTTTTCATCGAGAGCAAGACCGAACATTAAATCTTCCGTTTTCAGCGTCCGGTTCAATAAGTCGACGATTTTATACGTATCGTCATGGCGGTTCACTTTGACGGTCGCAAGTGTTTCAATTTTTGAATCCATCTGTATGTCCTCCCTCATTTTTCTCTATCTATTATAATGCGATAGGGTTTATCTGAATAGACTCAATCGCCATCATTCAAGAACAATTCAAGTTCTGCGGTCAGTTCATCAAGCGGTTTTGATAAAACAGGCACTTTCGGCAGACTCGTAACGAATCGTTTTCCGTATCTCGTCGTCTCAATCCGGCGATCGAGCACGAAGACAACACCACGATCGTTCGTCGTCCGGATCAAGCGACCAAACCCTTGTTTAAAGCGAATGATTGCTTGCGGTAGGCTGTATTCGAAAAATGATGATTTTCCGAGTTTTTCGATCCGTTCCGAGCGTGCTTGGACAATTGGTTGATCTGGTGGCGCGAATGGTAGGCGGACGATGACGAGACAACTGAGATCATCTCCCGGGATATCGACCCCTTCCCAAAAACTAGCCGTCCCGAACAAGATACAGGCATCGAGTTGCTTGAACTGTTTCATCAGTCGTTGCCGTGAACCTTGCGTGACCCCTTGCGAGAGTAATGTAAACCGGTCTGGCAGCAACAGCTTCGTCGCCTCATGCGTCAGTCGTAGCAAGTCGTTCGAGGTAAATAAGACAAGCATCCGTCCCTCCGTCACCTCTGCGATTTGTAAGATTGCTTCCGCAATCGTCTCCGCGAATTCTGGCAATGGCACATCCTGTAAGAGTGGGAGATCCGTCGGAATCATCAGTCGCACATTATCGGCATATCCGAACGGCGACGGCACGACGAAACGACGAGTCTCAAAAGCATCGAGTCCTAATCGGTTCTCAATGAATTGGAATTTGTTCGAGACAGTCAACGTCGCAGACGTCAGGATACACGTGCGTTTTGAAAAGACATCGCGTCGTAATCGCTCTGAAATGTCAATTGGTTGTGTGTATACGCGTGTTAGCTTCCGGTTCTTAACGGACGTCTCGATCCAAGATACCGTCTCATCGTGCGGAGCAAGCATCGTCTCGAAGATCGCGAGCTCTGCTTCTTCGATTTGTGCCGTGATCGCTTTTAAATCCGCGACGAGCGAACGCTCCCGATAACTCATTTGCTCCCGATGTTCATGGAACAGTTTATGAATCGCACGAATTGCTTGACGCAAACGCCGCAACACCAATTCAACCCGCTTGGCACTCTCTTGGACGGCACGCATCGAACGATCAAGTCGCTTAAAGCGAATGCTGACCATTCCTTCCCGTCGTGCTTTGCGGGAAGCCAGTTCGAGCCCATATGCTTGAACGATCATCAGTAGGCCGTCCGCTTCTTCGAGCAACGTCGTCAGTGCTTCATCGACCGTCTCACTATGGGCTTCAACCATCTCGGCAATATCCCATTCTTCCGATAGATCAAGCAAACGGTGCAATAATTTTTTGTCAGATGAATACCCGAGTTGGCGGAACAGACGATCAAACGTATGACCATCAAAAACGAGACCAAAATGATGGCTCGCGACTTCTTCGATTTGGTGTGCCTCGTCGAGAATCAACGGGCTTCCTTTCGGTAAGACCCCTGCTTCGAACTGCAGATCACTAAACAACAACGCATGGTTCGTGACGATAATCGTCGCATCTTTCGCTTGGCGAATCGCATGCTGGAAGAAGTCCCGACTGTACCAGGGATCAAACCGTCCAAGCTGCGATTGACTATCAGATTGAATCAATTGCTTGATTCCGATATTGCCTTGCGCTGCACCACCCGGTAAGCTGACTTCCTCTAAATCTCCTGTTTCCGTCTCCGTCAACCATACGAGAAGAATCGCTTTTGCGAGCGTAAAGTTATAGACATCCTCTTGTTCATTCAAGAAAAACTCGAATTTCCGTAAATCGATATAGTTACTTCGTCCTTTAAGCAATGCAATCTGGACCGGCGTATCGAACAATTGACGCAATAGCGGTAAATCACGCGCAAACAGTTGCTCCTGTAATTGAATCGTGTGTGTACTGACGACAATCGGCACTTCGTGTTCGAGCGCGTAGTGCGCTGCAGGCACGAGATAACCGAGCGATTTCCCGGTCCCTGTTCCCGCTTCGACAAGTAACGGCGTTTCTTGATCGAGCGACTGATAGACATGACGCATCATCTCGAGCTGCCCACGCCGTTCTTCATATCCTTCAAATAGACGAGGGAACGTCACGGCATTCAATTCATCAACGAACGGTCCGAACGGTTCAAGAATGGGCGGATGTGACAAACGTTCTATTGTCTGACGCTTTTTCAAAGCGATTTTACGAAAACGATCGAATCGCTCATCCTCTTCGATGCCGACTAAACGAATCGCATGGTCGATTTCCTCTTCGATGGCACTAAATAGACGTGGTGATAACCGTCTGAGATGTTTTAATGTCTCGAGCGGCAACGTATGTAGTCGCTTGAGTAGTTCAAGTAACAATTCAGCCGTCGCCGAAGCATCACTTCCTGCCCGATGTGCTTCTTGATGAGCAAGATGCAATGATTCTGACAGATGCGACAACGCATGGCTTTCTGCTGTTGGAAGTAAGATTCGCGCAAGTTCTACCGTATCAATGACGGGACCTGTGTACGGCAAGTATCCTTCTTCTTCTAACGCATCGTTTAAGAAGTTTAAATCGAACTGCACATTATGTGCGACGAAGACGCCACCATCGAGCAATGATAAAACTCGTGGTGCGATGACATCGAACTTCTCGGCATCTTTGACATCTTTATCCGTGATGCCCGTCAACTGGGAAATGAATGGAGGAATCGGTTGGGTCGGACGGACGAAGGCAGACAGTTGTTCTGTCAACTGTCCATCTTCAATGACCGCCATTCCGATTTCAATCATCTCATCGCCAGCCTTTATGGAATGACCTGTCGTTTCCAGGTCGACTACGACGTACTTTTTCTTCAACACTGATCCTCCACCTTTAATCCATCCTATCCATGATTGGATGGCATCTCATTCTTCATCTTAACAAAAAAGAGACCCGCTGACATAATCGGGTCTCTAAAATTTCATAAGATCGTGTGGGCGATTTCTTGAGACAACATTTGTTTGATGTCATTCTGCTCATTTAGAACAGCCACTTTTGGGACATGTGTCGCAATTTCTTCCGTCGACAATTGCGCATACGCCATGATAATGACCTCATCTCCAACTTGAAAATGGCGTGCTGCAGCACCGTTCAAACAGATGACACCTGAGCCGCGAGCCCCTTTAATCGCATACGTTTCAATCCGCGCACCATTCTGATTGTTCGTCACTTGGACTTTTTCATTTTCAAGGATCCCGACAGCATCGAGTAAATCTTCATCAATCGTAATCGACCCAACGTAGTGTAAGTTTGCCTCGGTGACCCGGGCCTTGTGTAGTTTAGCATGCATGAATGTGCGTAACATCGTCATACTCCTCTCGTATATAGTAAATTATCGATTAAGCGTGCCGATGCGAACTGCACGGCAACAGCTAAGAGAATCGTAGTCGTTTGTTCAGTGGCAGGTCGTAGTGATGGATAGTCGACAGCTTCGACGTAATCAATCGTCGTTCCTTCAAATTGAAGTGCTGCGCGCGTCTGTTCGAGAACCTTTTCAACGGGCACTCCTTGATCGAGTGCTTGTTTCGCTTGTTGCAACGCCTGTTGAATTCCCGGTGCTTGCGTGCGTTCCGTCTCCGAAAGATAGACATTTCGTGACGATTTCGCTAGACCATCCGCTTCGCGAATGATTGGGCAACGGACGATTTCAACCGGAACGAAGTAATCAGCGACGTACGCTTCAATCAAGGCGAGCTGTTGTGCATCCTTTAAGCCGAAATATGCACGCGTTGGACGGACGACGTTCAACAGCTTACTGACGACCGTCAAGACACCGTCAAAATGTCCTGGTCGCGATGCGCCGCATAAGACATCATCACCGGAGCGGACCGTAACACGGGCCATATCCAGCGGATACATCGTCTCGTTCGTCGGATAAAACAGATAATCGACACCTTCTGCCTCCGCGATCTTCTGATCGCGTTCCGCGTCTCGTGGATAACGATCCAAATCTTCGTTTGGTCCGAATTGTGTCGGGTTGACGAAAATACTTAAGACGACGACATCATTCTCTTGTCGTGCTTGTTTTAGCAATGAGGCATGCCCTTCGTGCAGGAATCCCATCGTCGGTACAAATCCGATTGAACCGGCTCCCGCTAGACGTTCTCGTAACGTCTGAATATCTTGAACAATCTTCATTCCTTGTTTCCTCCATAAAGCGCACCGATTAGTTCCTCGTCCATCTGGAACGAATGTGCAAGTTCAGGGAAGGCACCGGCTTTGACATCTTTGACATAAGCAGCGATTGCTTCTGTTCCTGAAGTATTCCAGTCCGTATACGCTTTGACGAACTTCGGTAAACGTCCGACGCCATACGTCAAGATATCATGATAGACAAGAACTTGACCGGCGACATCTGCACCGGCTCCGATGCCGATGACGGGAATCGAGAGGAGCTCTTGAATTCGTTTCGCGAGCGGATGCGGCACACACTCAAGGACAAGCATTTTCGCTCCGGCACGCTCTGCTTCCAAACTATCTGCAATCAGTTGTTCGGCTGCTTCTAGTGATTTCCCTTGGACCTTGAATCCTTCAAGAACTCCAACGGATTGTGGTGTTAGTCCGAGATGTGCGACGCAAGGCATCCCAGCGTCCGTCAAACGACGAATCGTTTTTAAGATCTCCCCTGCCCCTTCTAGTTTCAAAGCATCCGCCTGTGATTCTTGGAAAATACGGGCCGCTGATTCAAGCGTGCGATCAAATGAACCATGATAACTTGCGAACGGCATATCGACGATCATGAACGTCTGTGGTGCGCCACGGCGAACAGCACGCGCATGGTGGACCATGTCGTCGACCGTGACGGCAATCGTTGAGTCATAGCCGAGGATGACGTTTCCGAGGGAGTCCCCGACGAGTAACATATCTACCCCTGCTGCCTCTGATAATTTTGCTGAAGGATAATCATACGCCGTCAACATGACGAGCTTCTCTCCAGCTTGTTGTTTTTTTAATAATGGACCCATTGTGTGCATCGTGTTCTCTCCTTACGTGTGTAGGGAGGACAAAAGGAAAACGCCTTCTTCTCCAAAATAAACGCATGCGGAAAAGAAGGCGGAATAATTGAATATCGTCCTTCTGTCCCTGTCCGTTAAGATCAAGGCAGTTGAAACAGCTAAAACTGACACCTGTCGATTCGGTATGATTCCGACGAGCGGATACCATCCGTGGTTTTATTATACATGACGGGAAAAGCTCTCTGCAAACCGTCTGATTCAAATCCTCATTCTTTTTCCCAGTAAATCAGCTCTGCCGAATGGAAACGGGTCTCGCCTGCATCCGTCTCAATCCGGATCGTTCCCGTCTCGTCAATACCGAGCAATGTTCCGGAAGCGGTCGCTTGACGCGTCCGTAGCGTCACTTGTTCATGTAGGCGATCAGCGAGTGTTTCCCATTCGAATACGAAAGGTCCGAACCCTAGCTCGACCCACTGCGTATATAGTCGTTCAAATCGATTCAAAAAAGCTGCGACGACTTCCGCACGTCTGAAAGTTCTTCCTGATTCTCGGACAAGTGAGGTAGCACGATCTTTGATCCCTTCCGGAAACTTTTCATGATGCACGTTGATTCCAATGCCGATGATGACTGAACTGATCCGGTCTGCCTCGGTCTGCATCTCTGTTAAGATGCCAGCTACCTTGCGACCGTTGATCAAGATATCGTTCGGCCATTTGATTGTAACCGGAACATCGAATGTCCGGAGAGACTGCGCAAGCGCAATACCTGCTACGAGCGTCAATTGCCCCGCTTGGTGCATCGGTACATCTGGACGGACGAGCAAACTCATCGCGATCCCCTCATTCTTCGCCTCATGCCAAGTCCGTCCCAGTTGTCCGCGACCATTCGTCTGATGATCGCATACGACGAGTGTTCCTTCCTGCGCCTGCTGTTGTGCTTGTTCATGTGCGATCCGTTGCGTCGTGTCCAGTTCTTCGAAATGAAGGATGTGTCGACCGAAACGCACTGTTGTTAATCCGTCCTCAATTGCAATCGGTGTCAACAAGTCACCTTCATCGACCAATTGATAGCCTTGTTTTTTATTGGAGATGATCTGGTATCCTTCTTCCTTTAAGGTTTGCATATGTTTCCAAATAGCGGTACGTGAAATATTCAGTGTCTTCGCTAATTCCTGTCCGGAATACCACGTTCGCTTGCGCAGTGCTATCAAGATTTGTTCTCGGACTGTGTGTGCCATCGCTCTACCTCCTTCATCAATACCGTTCGGTCGTTTGGACAAGACCGTATGACGACGCTGTACTCCAAGTGCAAGAGTGCTTCTTTAATCTGTTGCTTTCGAAGACCAAGACGAATCATGTCTTTTCCGTCAACAGCGAGCTCTTTGCGACCGCGAATCGGTAAATCCGATCGATCCGGATAATCCATTCCAGTCATCTCCCGCAGAATCGCCAGTTCTTCATCCGACAATTGATAACGATCCCAGTCCATTAACGGTCGGTATAACAGAGGGACTAAACGCACAGCGAGTTGCATTTGATGTTTCGATCGTTTCCAGCGTGTCAATTGATCGCGCGTTAGACCGGCATCAAGTACGAGTGTCCAGACGGCATCCTTTGAAACACCCCGAAACGATTGCTTGGCGAGTCTCTCGACGATTTCTGAAGTCATGCCGGGTAGATAGCGTTCGATCCCTGTCCGGAGCATCGCCTGTAACGCCTGCTGTTTCCCTGGACCAAGTAAGAGCTTCTCAAACTCGGTCGCGATCCGCTCAATCGCAACGGCCTCTAGATGCGGAGCAAGTTCAAAGATTGCTTGCTCGGTTGTCTCGTCAAGCGAAAAATCAAGTTGACTCATAAAGCGGAACGCCCGCATCATACGGAGTGCATCTTCATTAAAACGTTCGACTGGTTCACCGACCGTGCGGATGATCCGCTCTTCGATGTCGCGCGCTCCGCCGAACAAATCCACACGTCCGGATGGTCTGAGTGCCATCGCGTTGATCGTAAAATCACGCCGGGTCAAATCCTCTTCCAAACTAACGCCAAGCGTCACCGCATCCGGTCGCCTACGATCGCTATAGGTTGCTTCCGAGCGGAACGTCGTGATTTCGTACGGTACGTGGTTGAGAACAACCGTTACGGTTCCATGCTCGAGCCCTGTCGGAATGACGACAGGGAATAAGTCGATGATCTGTTCCGGTAACATCGAACTCGCTAAATCATAGTCTCCTGGTGTCCGGTCGAGTAACATGTCGCGAACGGCACCACCAACGATATAAGCCTCACCACCCGCTTGTTCGATCGTCTGAATGATATGATGCGCGCCTTCAAGCAAGTTCATGACGCGCACACACCCGTTCATAGACTTGTTCATAACGACGGACGATCTCATTCGAATCAAAACGACGACGAGTATCGCGAATACCCTCTTCTGCCATCCGTTCTCGTAACAACGGATCATCCGCAAGTTCACCGATGCGCGCCGCAGCGACCTTAACGTCGTAAGTCGGAACGATATATCCTGTCACGCCGTCCTGAATGACTTCTGGTAATCCACCCGCTGTCGAGACGACACTTGGAACACCAATTGCCATCGCCTCGAGGACGACGAGTCCAAACGCTTCTTTTTCCGACAGCAACACATGAATGTCACTGATGGCGAGCAGCTGCGCGACATGTTCCTGTTTACCAGCGAAAATGACTTTGTCGTCAATGCCAAGTTCCTTCGCACGCCGTCTCGTTTGTCCCATCTCTGGACCATCTCCGACGAGCAACAGACGCATCTTCCGATCTTTTGCCGCGATTGCGAATGCCGCGATTGTATCGTCGATTCGTTTGACCGGTCGGAAGTTCGAGATATGGATGACGACGACTTCATCCGATTCGATACCGTAATGCCGCTTCAATCGTTCATCCCGCATCGGATAATAGACACTCTCATCAATCGAGTTCGCGATGACATCGATGTCGTAATGGGCGTTAAGTGTCGCATTCGTCTCAAGCGCAAGACTCTCAGAAACAGCCGTGACCGCATCCGATTGTTCGATACCATACCGAATGGCCGGTTGCATCTCTAAGTCCTGACCGATGACGGTGATGTCTGTTCCATGTAATGTCGTGACGACGGCGACGCCTTTTTTCTTCGCCATGTTTCGTCCGAGTTCTGCACAAACGGCATGCGGAACAGCGTAATGGGCGTGGATCACATCGAGATCGAATAAATCAATGATTTCTGCGACTTTTGACGCTAACGTAATGTCATAGGGTGGATATTTAAAAACAGAATACTGGTTGACCTCAACCAAATGGACCGTGATGTTTGGTCGATATTCCGTCAGCCGAAACGGCATGCTCGATGTAATAAAGTGAACGTCATGTCCACGATCTGCTAGCTTCATACCAAGTTCAGTCGCGACAACCCCACTACCGCCGACTGATGGATAACAGAGAATCCCAATTGCTTTTTTCATGATAAAACCACACTCTCTTTATGACTTCTATTCGTCTCTATTCTAAGCAATATCGATCAGAATGACCATACTGATCACTTTTCGACTGATTTTCGTAGGAAAAGCTAGTCTTTTTCCGACCGTGCCGTTACCCTAGAGAAAGAGTCTTGATTTGAAAGGAGCACACGGAAATGGCACCTCCATTCCAGTTTCCGATTCGGGTTCAGAACATTCTCTGGATTTTAGTCGGGTCATTCATCTTTGCTTTTGGTATTTATCATTTTAACGTCCAAAACGAATTGGCAGAGGGCGGTTTCACCGGAATCACGCTGATTCTAAAAGGACTGTTCGGGTTATCACCATCGATCACGAACTTAGTGCTGAACGTTCCTCTCTTTTTCGTCAGCTATAAGATTTTAGGGCGAACGACGTTCGTCTATACGTTGATTGGTACATTCAGTTTTTCCTTTTGGTACGGAGTGATTGCGAAGTATTCACCACTCGTGATTGATTTACGAGAAGACATGGTCCTTGCTGCCCTGTTTGCAGGTGTGTTCATCGGGGTGGGACTTGGAATCATCTTCAACAATGGCGGAACGACGGGTGGTGTCGATATCATCGCGCGTCTGACGAAACGCTACTTTGGTTGGTCGATCGGTCGAACGTTCTTAGTCTTTGACTTCTTCGTCATCGTTGCTTCTTTGACGTATCTCGATTATAAGCAGGCAATGTATACGTTACTTGCCGTCTACGTCGGTGCCCGTGTCATCGATTGGATGCAAGAAGGCACTTACGCTGGTAAAGCGGCGATGATCATCAGTGACCACCGCACGGAGATCGCGGACGGCATCCATGCGACGATGAACCGAGGTACGACCCGTCTGATTGCGAAGGGTGGATACTCGGGACGCGACCTCGAAGTATTATATGTCGTCGTCGCTCGAAACGAGATCAATCGCTTGAAGACACTCGTTAAAAGTGTCGATCAGCATGCCTTCATCACCTTGCATGATGTCTATGAGGTGACGGGGGAAGGTTTCACGTTCGATGAGAATCGGATTCCGATCAAAGAAACGTAAAAAACACGGATCGCTCAAACGAGCGATCCGTGTTTTTCGTTTTAGTCATCACTTGACGGGTTGAAGACGATTAGTGCGAGACGAAGGAACTCGGCGACGGCAACGAGTGTTGCCGCGACGTATGTCCAAGCGGCTGCGTTCAAGACACGACGTGAACCACGTTCTTCTTCCGCGTCGATGATTCCGTGATCTGTCAATTGCGCCATTGCTCGGTTCGAAGCATCGAACTCGACCGGTAACGTGACGAGTTGGAAGATGACCGCTCCAAGCATCAGGACGACACCTAGCATCGCAAGACCAGTGAACCCAGCGAATAGACCAATCAACAACAGAGGGAACGATAAGTTCGACGTGATTGAGGCGACAGGTGCAATGCGGTGCCGGACACGCATCATGTTATAATCCGTCGCATCTTGGATGACGTGACCAATTTCGTGTGCCGCAATCGAAACGGCTGAGACCGTCGAACCGTAATAGACGTCTTCTGAAAGCCGGACGACTTTATTTGTCGGATCATAATGATCGGACATCGTTCCACCAATCGGCTCGAGCCGGACGTTCGTAATCCCGTTCTGCTTCATGATGAAGTCAGCGACCTGTGCTCCTGTCACCCCACTCTGAATCGGAACATCTTGATATTTTTTATAGGTGCTCCGCACCCGCATCTGAGCCCAAATCGGGACGATCATGATGATCGCGAGATAAATCAAATAGTTTGCCACGAGACATCGTTCCTTTCTTTTTTGTTTATAGGTCTATTTTATGTTCAAGCGACCTTATTGTCAATTGAATCGCGTGCGACAAACAGATATCCCATCAAAAGACATAATCCAGTCAACCAGAAAGAACCGTATCCGATCCATTTGATGTGCTCTGCAAGCGCCGGGTACCGGGGCCATTGCCCAAGGACATAATCGACGACATCGTTATGAACGACCCAAATCGCAACGAGAACAAGTTCCTTGATGCGAAATGTCATCAAAGGACTGAATAACAACGCCTGAAACGCCATCGCTCCGTGCGACACCATCAGCATCAGTGCCATCGTTGTTAAGTAGGCGTTTGATGTGCCGAGTTCGTTCAACATCAAGGCATTCATGACGACCGCCCAGACACCATATTTGATCAATGTCACGAATGCGAGCGCTTCAAACAAGCGGGAACGTCGTCCGAAAATCCATAGAAAAACGATGATCGTAAAGAACAGCGATGCGGTTGGGCTATCCGGAATGAACGGATAGAAGTACCACTTCGATGTCGCGAGTTGTGGTTCATACCAGTAGTAGCCGTATAAGGTGCCTGCTAAGTTGATCAATCCGACGATCCAAAGCACGGCTTTATGACGGAGTAAAGTAAATATTCCTTGCAATCGTTTCACCTCATCATCGACAAAAGCCGGAGGATTGCTCCCCCGGCTTTTGGCTTATTTATTGTTTTCGCCGCCTTCACCGTATGAAGCGATGAATTTCGCAAGTTCTTTATGATCGGCATCTGAGCCTTTGAACTGACCAGCCGGCATCGAACCGACACCTTTGACTGCGATATCATAAATCTCTTTTTCAGTCTTTTTCGTTCCGACGAGCGCTGGAGCTGCTGCTCCACCTTCGAGGTTCTTACCATGACAGTTGACACATGACTGGTTCGAATAAATTTCGTATCCTTTTGCCGATGTATCAATTTTTGGTCCTTCGTTCATCGTCAACTCACCTTGCTTGTGGATTGTATCCCAGTGTGTCGTTTGAACAGATTCCCATGTCAAGAAGACGATCGAGACGACTGCGAGGAGCATCATGCTGACGGCGACTGGCCGTTTCGCAGGACGGCGTTCAAGACCTTGGTCGAGCCATGGCGCGACGAGAAGTGCTGTGAACGCAAGACCTGGAAGGATGACTGTTCCCATCAAGATGTATGGACCTGCAGCGAATTGGTATTTCAAGAGCTGATAGAGGAATAGGAAGTACCAGTCCGGAAGTGGAATGTACGACGTATTCGTCGGATCGGCAATGTTTTGAAGTGGTGCTGCTTCTACGATTGTCAGAGTCATGAAGCCGATCAAGAAGACCGCTCCAACCATCCATTCGCGAAGTAAGAAGTTCGGCCAGAACGCTTCCGTTCGACCTGGATATTCCGAATAGTCTTTTGACTTGTTCGGCATCCGGTTATTGATCGACACCCGTGAATCGGTGACGAATTTCATTCCTTTACCACGATGCATCGTGTTCTCCCCCTTTTTTGTTGTCTAGATGATAGTCGGTTTAAAGTGGTCCAGAGATCCCTTGTTTACGGATCATCATGAAGTGGGCCCCGAGCAAGACGAACAATGCTGCAGGAAGGAAGAAGACGTGAATCGCAAAGAATCGAGCGATTGTACTTGCGCCGACGATTTCTCCACCCGCAAGGAGGGTCTTCGCGATACCACCGATGACCGGGATACTTTCAGCAATCTGAATCGTAACTTTTGTCGCGAACAACGCTTTCATGTCCCAAGGCAATAGGTATCCTGTCAGACCGAGAGCTAAGACGACGAAGAACAAGAGAACTCCGACGACCCAGTTCAATTCACGTGGTTTTTTGTATGAACCAGTGAAGAAGACACGTAATGTATGTAGGAACAACATTACGATAACGACAGACGCACCCCAGTGGTGCATACCACGAACGATTTGTCCGTGTGCGACTTCGTTTTGTAGATAGTAGACGGACGCGTGTGCGTTGATGATGTCCGGTACATAATACATCGTCAAGAACATCCCCGAAAGAATCTGGATGACGATCGTAAAGAACGTCAATCCGCCAAAACAATAAACGAAAGCTGAAAAGTTATGTGCCGGGTTGACGTGCTCCGGTACTTCATGATCGGCGATGTCTCGCCAGAGCGGCGTAATATCAACGCGCTCATCAATCCAATCATAGATTTTTTGCATCATCGCTTACGCACCTCTTTCGACTGGTTTACCAAGGTAGAGGTAACCATCTTTCTGTTGCATTTCATACTCATCGAGTGGTTTCGTTGGAGGCGTACCAGGTACGTTCGTGCCATCCTTCGTATACCGTCCGAAGTGACATGGGCAATAGAATTGCTCCGGGTGCGTTGGATCTGCGCCGAAGCTGACTTGGCAACCTAAGTGTTTACAAATCGGTGAAAGGGCCAAAATTTCTCCCTTATCATCTTTGAACACCCAAGCCGACAACGTTTCTTCGAACTCATACCACGCATCTTGCGTTTGTTTCTTGAAGTCGACCCGTTTTGGTTCTGTCGTGATATCCGACAACTTCATTACTTTTACTTTATCGCCTGCTCCTGATTTCTTCAGGACTGGATCAACTGCGAAGTTGACCATCGGCATGACCATTGTCGCAGCCATGAAACCGCCGACGCCTGTCAATGTATACGTCAAGAATTGACGACGTGTTACGTTAGACCCGTTTTGAGCCATCTCGATCCCCCCTTGTGATGTACGCTGTGCCCCAAGACGACAGTACTTCACACAAATTTCTCACATGGTAATAGTATCTTAATAAAATCATTGCGTCAACCGCTTCATAGCGCGGTCCAACGGTTTCCTAACTGTTCGAGAACTTGTCCAACAAAATTCCCGACCATCTGACCTTGTTGGTCACGACTCATCGTCTCAAGAGCTAGACGTGGCACGTAGATAATCTCTTCTGCGGCAGTCTCCTTCCACCTTAAATCAGCGGTGATGAAGGTGATGAAACGGAATTGCCCGGAAGCAGCCGCTTGACGCCATCCTTCCAACTGTTCGATCGACGGTACATCGATGTAGGTCATGGCAGGTAAGAGCAACGCCCGTCCAGATAGCTGGCGTTCGACTTCGGACGCCACCGTCAATGTCATGTCTGCGCATTCCGCATAAGCATGCATCGCCTCATCGAAACCGATCGGAAGCAAAGGCACGATTAGCGTGTCGATATACGCTTGCTCGCTTCGTGTCCGCTGTACGTCGGATGGTTTGAAACGCAAGTCATTTCCCCCTTTCTTTCTTACTTACAATTCGTCACATTTAATGTATCATATCCACATTTCCTCCTGCTCTCTTAATGTGAACGTTTTATGAAATTCCACCCTATTTTTCTTCATATTTTGCACAAATCTTCACATACGAAAAAGACTCTATCGCCTGTTATAAGCAATAGAGTTCTTTGATTAAGGGAGTTGATTTCGAACGAGACGTAACTGTTCGGACAGGGAGTGGAATCGATGTTGATCGCGTGCATCAAGTGCTTCATCGATCAATCGGACCAACCGTTCTTCTTCTTGTCGATTGACCGTGACAGCGATGAAATGAGTCGCTTCATCTGCTAAACGCGGTTCAACAGCGACTTCCGGACGAAATGGATTTTCTTCCAGTAAAGACAAGTATTCATCGTCCATCATCATGCCTTGGAAGTTTAGCTCGATGTAGATATCTTCCGATGTCAAACGAATGTCATGATACGCTTTTTCTGGATCTAGCGTCGTGACGTCCCCTTTTTTAAAAAGAAACGGTTCCGCATCGAATCCATATGTCGTCATGATGATGGCTTTCGGAGCGAAAGTCGCATTTTGAACGAAGTGTACCTGCTCGAGTTTTGCCTCGTTACGCAACCAGTAATCGATGATCCATTTTGCTTCCCGTCGCTTTAACGTGTAATAGGTCAAGATGCGGCGTAAGAATCGCTGCTTTCTCTCTATCATCTCAATCCTACTCCCTTCTCCCGTGAAGTCATCCATCCATTCGTTCAACATAGTCGACGAGTTCGTTATCCTCTGGTGTCAACTGTGCAGCGCGTCGTAAGAGACGTTGTCCCTCTTCACGCCGTCCTTCCTCGACGAGTGCAAAACCATACTCTTTTAAGAAAAGCGCGTCTTCCGTGAATGCGCCTTCGACTATCGCATAGTTCTCCATCGCTTGCGTGTATTCCTCTAACGCATATAAAGCGCGCGCTCGGTACCATGTCAAAATCGGAGCCGTGACATGTTCTTCAATGGCTGAGATCGTCTCAATCATCGCTTCATGGTCCTCGTCTTCTGCCAGTAACGAAAGCAAACGTTCCGCTGCGACGATTGATTCCGGGTTCAAAGCGAGTGCTTCACGTAACGCTTGAACACTTCCTGCGCGATCGCCGAGTTTGAGAAGGAATAAGGCTTCCATCGTCCGTAACTCGTCATTATAATCATCGCGCTCCATCCCTTGCTTGATGACGTTCAGTGCTTCTTTCGTCAGACCAAGTTCGGCTTGGCTTTCTGCGTACGGTACATACGCTGATGTATAATCCGGATCCTGCGCAATCAATTGTTGGAATGTCTCGACTGCTTTTTGGTGTTGACCGACACGGTGAGCCGTCATCGCAAGACCAAACAGCGTATGCAAGTCGGAACGTTCTGCGACAGCACGTTCATACAGTGGAATCGCATCTTCAAATTGTCCTGTCATCGCGAGTGATTCCGCGTACAGGGCATCGAGCGGCAATTCAGCACGTAACTCTGGACGCTCTGCGATTTCAGCGAATAGTGGTACCGCTTGATCAAATGCTCCTAGCGTCATGTAGAGCTCGGCTAATCCGTATGCCAGTAGTGGTTCTTCAGGAGCGAGATTACGTGCTTCCTTCAGCTTCGCTAATGCCACTTCGTCAAGACCTTGTGACTGATAGAGGTCAGCGAGTAATACGAGAGAACGGGGACCATATTCCATGTCCGTTGTGTCGACCTGCTCAAGGACAGAAATCGCTTCCTCTTCCCGGTCCAAATCGATATAACATTCTGCCAGTAACAAGGCGACTCCGGCGTTACCTGCGTATTCGACGTAAAGCGGTGCCAATAGATTAACTGCTCGGTCTGATAATCCAAGTTCGATATAGAGATCGGCAACCGCGAGGCGATCCTCATCCGTTCCTGTCTTTTCGAGTTGTTCTAGTGTCGCTAAGGCTTCCGAGGTATGGCCGTGTTCTAGTTCTTCGATGATGCCATTCAATACTTGTTCATTCAAGGCAAACGCCCCACTTTCTGTCATCCGCCTATTTCTTACTCAGATCGGTCGGATTGAAGTTTCTTTAAATCATCATAGAACGTTGGGTAGCTGACTTCAACTGCTTCGCGTCCATGCACTATAATTTCCGGGTTGATCGTCGCCGCGATCGTCAACATCATCGCGAGTCGGTGATCACCTGCACTGTCGACTTCCGCTGCTTGCAAAGGTGTCGGTCCTTCGATAATCATACCGTCATCCGTCGCCTCGATATTCGCCCCGAGACGCCGTAACGCCGTCACGACCGTCTCGATTCGGTCCGTCTCCTTGACACGGAGCTCTTCCGCATCGCGAATGATCGTCCGTCCCTCCGCTTGCGTCGCAAGCAATGCAAGTAACGGGATCTCATCGATCAAGGAAGGGATTTGTTCACCTTCGACCGTGGTCGCTTGCAACGATGTCGTCTCGACGGTCACATCTGCCGTCTCCTCTCCACCGTCTTCTGAGCGATGATCGATTTCGACACTTGCCCCCATCTGGCGCAACGTCTGTAAAAAACCGATCCGTGTCGGATTCATCAAGACGTGCGTCGTTGTGATCCGACTATCCTGCCCAATCGCTGCTGCCGTCCACCAAAACGCTGCTGACGATGGATCCCCCGGGATGTCGAGTGACGTCGCTTGTAAATGTACAGGACCTTGAACACGAATATGTCGACCATCTTCGTAGTCATCGATCGATACGTCAACGCCAAACTGCGGCAACATGCGTTCTGTATGGTCCCGTGATAGAATCGGCTCGATGACCGTCGTCTCGCCCGTCGCTTGTAAACCTGCGAGTAAGACGGCACTTTTCACTTGCGCGCTTGCGACCGGTAACGTATACGTCGTTCCGACAAGTGGCGTTCCCGTAATGTGAAGCGGTGCCGTCTCACCTGTTATGTTCGCTCCGAACAAGGCAAGTGGTTCCGTGATCCGTTTCATCGGACGTCTGCGCAAGGAAGCATCTCCATCGAGTACATACGTTGCTTGACCGCCTGCTAGAATCCCACATAAAAGACGGATCGTCGTTCCCGAGTTTCCGCAATCGATCGTTGCTTCTTGAAACGTTTCCGTACCGGTGATGCGAATTTCTCCTGCTGTTCGCTCGACATGTGCCCCAAGCGCTCGCATCGCTTCTAATGAAGCGAGACAGTCCGCTCCTTCGAGTGCATTTCTGACATGTGTCGTTCCTTTAGCGATCCCACCGAACAGAAAAGCACGGTGTGTCATTGATTTATCGCCCGGTACTTGTACTGTTCCTCTTAATCCCATTCTAAACACCTCATTGTTTGATTGAACGCTTGTTGCAATCGTTCTTCACTGATTGCCTCTAAGTCAAAACGTCCTTCTTTCTCAAGGACGAATCGGATCGTAGTTTGGTGATTCTTTTTGTCACGACGCATCAGTTCCAGATATGTCTCGAACGATTGTCGGTCCGGCAATCCGGTTCCGAGACGGTGGAGCAATCGTCCGAGTTGTTCCGCCTGTTCCTCATTTCCTTCCAAAAACTTGACGAAGACGAGTCCGATCCCTACTGCCTCGCCATGCGACAGACCCGGGCTCGCATATTCAACGGCATGCCCGAATGTATGCCCATAATTCAAGAAGGCACGCATCCCTTGTTCCGTCTCATCTTGTTCGATGATATCCCGTTTAACGTTAATCCCTCGTGCGAGCCAGTCTTCAAGATCAAGCCCTTTGATAGTATCCAACGAGACATCGAGTAACGTATCTGCAAACGATGGTCGTGCGAGGAATCCATGTTTGACCAATTCAAAGAAGCCGCTCCGCCATTCCCGATCTGGTAATGTCTGAAGAAGCGTTAAATCATACAAGACACCGCTCGGTTGATAAAATGCCCCGACCAAGTTTTTTCCAAGCGATAAATTCAAACCGACCTTTCCACCTACACTCGAATCATGTGCTAAGAGTGTCGTCGGAATTTGAATGAACGGAATGCCGCGCAAAAAAGTCGCTGCAACGAATCCCGCTAAATCACCTATCATGCCACCACCAAACGCAAGGATGATACTATGTCGTGTCATTCCATGACGTATTCCCTCTTCCAATAAAGAACCGTAGACCGCAAGCGATTTACTCTTCTCCCCAGTTGGTACAGTGCTGACATGAATACTTGTTGATTGAGATATAGACCCTAATGCCTCTTGCAATGTGTGCAAGTGTAAGTCGCGAACTGTCTCATCTGTAATGATCCAGATGCGATCCGCCTCGTTCAGCGCCGAAAGATGCGATAAACGTGCTAATGCCCCATTTCCGACAAATACTGGATATGAAGTTTTTAACCGGATATCAAGCTCGATCAAAACGTTCGAACCTCCTCTGTATAAGCGGTAACGGCAGCTTGAAGACGATCAATCGTTGATGTTCCGAACATTTCAAGGATAGCGACCGCAATCTCAAACGCAACGACGGCTTCTAAAACAACAGATGCGGCAGGAACGGCACAGGCATCACTTCGCTCGATTTGTGCCGTGAAGGCTTCCTTCGTCTCAATATCGACTGATTGCAGGGGGCGATAGAGAGTCGGAATCGGCTTCATCGCGACCTGGACACGAATCGGCATCCCTGTCGACATCCCTCCTTCGATTCCACCTAGATGATTCGTCCGTCGATGATATCCGGATGCATCATGGACGATCTCATCTTGGACGGTACTTCCTTTGCGACGACCGAGCTCGTACCCGTCACCAAAACCGACTGATTTCATCGCATTGACGCTGATGACAGCTTGCGCGATTCGGCTGTCGAGCTTTAGATCGTTTTGGGTAAAGGATCCAATGCCTGGCATCATGCCCGTCACGACGACTTCGATCTCACCGCCGAGTGTATCGCCTTCTTTTTTGGCAGCATCAATTTCCTCCATCATTCGTTGTCCTGCAAGTTCGTCGGCACAGCGAACAGGTGAAGCATCAATGGTTTCCTGATATTCTACAGGATCTTTCCAAGGGGCATCAATCCCACCGATCGATCGTACATGCGAGAATACTTCAATTCCGAGTTCATTCAGTAATTGTTTAGCGAAGGCACCGACGGCAACACGTGCTGCTGTCTCACGCGCTGAAGAACGTTCCAGCACATCGCGTAAATCGCGATGACCGTACTTCAATCCTCCGACAAGATCCGCATGTCCGGGACGTGGACGCGTTAATGTCCGTGGGCGTTCCAACTCTTCTTCGAGCGGTTCCGCCTGCATGACTTGTGTCCAGTGCGTATGATCCTTATTCTCGATGAACAAACTGATCGGTGATCCCGTCGTGTATCCGTGGCGAATCCCACCACGTGCATCAATCTGATCTTGTTCGATTTGCATCCGTCGACCTCGTCCATATCCCCCTTGACGACGCGTCATATCACGCTGAATGGCTTCGAAATCAATCGTGAGTCCTGCCGGCATCCCGTCAATGATGACGGTCAATCCTTTTCCGTGCGATTCTCCTGCTGTCATGTAACGCATTCACTTCATCCCTTCCTGTTCAACCGATTTTTTCGTAAAAGAAGCTTTGTTTCATCTTTAATCCAAATCGTTCTGGTTGGAAAATTTGTTCCGTTCCTCCAACGAACAGAATACCGCCTGGTTTTAATGCCTCGACGAACGAACGATAGACATGTGCTTTCGCTTCTTCCGTAAAATAAATCAGTACATTACGGCAGATGATTAAATCAAAACCGGTATCGTACCGGTCGCCTAACAAATTATGTTTACTGAAACGAACAAGTCGTTTGATTTCTGGAACAACTTCGAATGTCTGCTCTTGCTCGATGAAATATTGCTTTTTCCGCGCTTCTACGACCTCATTCAATGCGGAAGCTCCGTATCGACCAAGCTTCGCTTTTTCAAGGACAAGCTCATCCAAATCCGTTGCTTGAATCGTAAAAGCCGACGAATCGAGTCGTTCACTTAAGATCATCGCTAGGGAATACGGTTCCTCTCCTGTCGAACAGGCAGCACTCCACGTTCGAATTCGTCCATGGGCACGTGATTCCAAGACCGGTAAGATGTCTTGCTCCAATTGTTGCCAACGTATCGGATTACGGAAGAATTCACTGACATTAATCGTCATCCGATCTAGAAATTCTTCGTATAACGAGGTACTTTTGTCCATTGCCTGCATATAGGACGCAAACGTACTGTACCCTTTTTTGTCACGTAACGCCGTCAACCGTCGTTTCATCTGTGCTTCTTTATACTGACCGAGATCAATCCCTGATTTGGTCTTGAATCGTTGTATGAAAAGTTCGTAATCTTCCAATTGGCACACCTCGCTCACTCTCGATATCAAATGGTCATCTCTTTGACCGGTTCAACTTATTTTCTATAGTAGCATAAAGCTATAGGCATTCCAAAAAGCAATTAACCAATCCGGTCAGTCCGTTTTACAAGAATACGACAAAAGGGATTCGATTGAATCGAATCCCTCCCCGCTTGTCCTACTATTCATGTATTAGACATTAACTGGCTGTCCTTGAAACCAAAGACCAAGCTCACGCTCCGCACTTTCGATACTGTCTGAACCATGAATGACGTTCTCACTCATCGTGTTCGCAAAATCACCACGGATCGTTCCAGGTGCTGCTTCAAGTGGTTTTGTTTTTCCGATCATCAAACGAGAAACGGCAACGACGTCTGCCCCTTCAACACGCAAAGCGACGACAGGACCTGACGTCAGGAAAGTGACCAACTCTCCAAAGAATGGTTTCTCCGCATGTTCCTCGTAGTGTGCTTTTGCGAGTTCTTCTGTGACGTTCATCATTTTCATTTCACGAATGATGAATCCTTTGCGTTCGATCCGTCCGATGATTTCCCCAATCAACCCACGTTCTACGCCATCCGGTTTGACCATTAAAAATGTCTGTTCCATCTCTAGTTCCCCCTATGAAATGCTTTTAGAAAAGCGCTTACATAGTCAGTTTACTGGCTTTTTAGAAGAACAGCAAGAAATTTTTGACAATCTTCATCCTTTTCGTTTACCAACGTAGCGCGCCACTTCTTCGAGCGATCGTTTAGCGGAAGATTTAGGTAAGGGTTCGAGCCGGTTGATGGCACGACGAATGTAAAGATCGACCGTTCGTTGTGTTCGTTCGAGGGCACCTGAAGTTTGAAGAAATGCTAGCAATGGTGCAACTTCTTCATGGGTAGGCATCGTCTCGATTTTCGAAAGACTTTCGTAAAAGGCAGCATCTTCCGCTCCATAAAAGACGGGTAACGTCTTATGTCCATGACGTAGATCCTCTGCCACTGGCTTACCAAGTTGCGTTCGATTCGCTGTGAAGTCAAGCAAATCATCAGCAATCTGAAAAGCGAGTCCGATATCTCGTCCAAACAGTCGTAACGCTTTCGTATCGGCCGCTGAACAATTCGCAACGATTGCACCTAGATGGCAACTTGCTTCAATGAGAATGGCTGTTTTTCGTTCAATTCGTTTGATATAACGTTTAATCGACTGTTCCCAATCATATTGATCATAGATCTGTTCAATCTCACCCTCGCAAATTTCACGCATCGTATGGACCATGACTTGGACCAGCTCTGGTTTTCCGACTTCTCCAATCAACCGAATCGCTTCCCCAAACAAATAATTGCCTGAATAAAGCGCCACTTCTTCATCGAAGTATTGCATAACGGTCGGTTTTCCTCGTCGTAGTTCAGCGTCATCAATGACATCATCGTGTACAAGCGATGCCATATGGACGAGCTCGAGACTTGCTGCTACACGGATCAGTTCATCTCGATCTGCCTCACCGAATTTAGAGGCTAACAATACGAACGCTGGTCGAATCCGTTTTCCACCAGCTTTCAGCAGTTGTTTTCCTGCTGCATCAATCGTTGGTTCCTCCGAAGCGATATGACTGATCAGAAAACGATCGACTAAATTAACTTCCTTCGTGACATCACGGTAGATGGAATGCAGTGACATCTCACCACTTCTTCCCAAGGTGCATCGCAGCAGCCCCACCCGCGAATGCTTTGACTTCCACTTGCATGAAGCCTGCCTGTTCGAAGAGTTGTTTCAGTTCGACACGGTCGAGGAACACTTCCGTTGATTCTTGTAACCAGTTGTATTGATCATACGATTTAGCAAGCAAACGACCTACTTGTGGCATGATTTTTCCAAAGTATAGCGAATATGCTTCTCGGAAAATCGGTGCCGTCGGTTGACTCGTTTCCAGACAGACGACCGTTCCACCTGGTTTTAAGACGCGATGCATCTCTTTAATGACCTGAAGGTAATCAGGAACGTTCCGTAAACCGAAACCAATTGTCACGAAATCAAATGAGTTGTCACCAAACGGTAAATCCATCGCATTTCCGTGAATCAATTCGATGTTTTTCATATCGAGCGCTTCTACTTTCTCCACGCCGACTTTTAACATGTTCTCTGAAAAATCAAGTCCCTTGATGACACCAGTCGGACCGGCTGCTTTTGCCAGTTGAATCGTCCAGTCTGCCGTTCCACAACAAAGATCAAGACATTTAGCACCTGGGAAGACTTGCATCCGGCGCATCGTTTCGCGTCTCCACAATTTATGCAGTCGGAAGCTGATGACTGAATTCATTTGATCATAGTTCGTTGATATCGATTGGAACACTTCATACACTTTTTTTTCTTTATCTTTTGTCTGCACACTGCTCACCCTTTCCAAGATCTCATGCTACCGCCATCTGTTCGAGATGCGATAACAGTAATTTCTGTGCGACCAGATCTAGCTGCTCTGCCTGTTGTTGAATGATCTGCCGTCCTTGTCGTGTCAGCCATTCTCGTTTGGTGATTGCCGCGAGTCCTTGCATTAATCCGAACTCTGCTGTTAACCATAAGAGAACCCGTTCTTCCGTTGATTCATAGTTCATTTCGTGTAAGGCACACTTCGCTTCATTGACACGTTGAATGGTCCGTCCGAGTGAGACAAGAACCTCTTTCGGCAAACCCGCTAATTGTTCGAAGAAGTAGCTCGAGAAAAGATCTCCAGCTAATACAAGAAGCTGTCTTTCCTTCGAACCGCGTAATGTTTTATTGACGCGTTCATGCAGACGTAAGGCGACTTGTGCGAAATGAATCGCTTTGACGAGTGCTTCTGAATCTAGCTTGTCATGTTGAGCGACATCAATCAACCAACGGATCTGTTCACGATCGATGGAAGGGAAATCCACATGTCGAGCCAATCGTGTCGTTTGTTTAATGGTGAGTGCAGTGATGATTTCATCCACGCGCAGCTCATGTTGTTCCATGCTTTTACCCCCCGATCTCCAGTGCCATCTCGTTGATGGACGTTCTTCTTTTTTAATATACCATAATCGGCGGGCTTTCACGCTTCTGAATGTCCACAAAAAAGCCGCCCGAGAAAATCTCGGGCGACTATGTAGCCGGATTACTTCACAGCATCTTTCAATGCTTTACCTGGTTTGAAGGCAGGTACTTTGCTTGCTGGAATCTCGATATCTTCTTTCGTACGTGGGTTGCGACCTTTACGGGCTGCACGCTCACGGACTTCGAAGTTACCAAATCCAATCAATTGGACTTTCTCTCCAGACTGAAGTGTCTCAGTGATCGATTCGAATGTTGATTCAACAACTTTCGTCACGTCTTTTTTTGTAAGACCTGATTTTTCGACGACTGCTTGAATGAGTTCAGTTTTGTTCATTACTTTCACCCCCTCCCAATCACTTCTTCGAGGGTAATCATACCCTATAAACGTTGCTATTACAACATTTTCGTGTAAATAACGTTCAATTTTCAGATTCTTCGCTCGATTTCTCTGAAAACACAGGTTCGCCTTTTTCGTTTATCGTGTAGCTTTGAGAATAGGCAGGAACAAAAGGTTGATCTTCATAAAGCAAATACCGAATATCCTGACCGACTTTCGGCTTTTTCTTCGCAGTTTGTACAGCTTTCTTCAACTCTGGCAAATAGTTGATGAAAAGACGACCTTGACCATCGACATAGATTGATAGCTTTTCATCTGAGTACGGACTTGGGACAGTCGGTTCTTTTTTGATGAATAACTTTTTATAGTCAAGGGTAAACTGATTTTTTCCGATGGAGCCTTTAAATGGGTACTTATCATTCTTCTTGCGATACGCATCAATTCGGACTTGAAGCTTCTGTAGTTCTTCCGCGACAAGCAAATCCATCAATTTGACAGTCGGCTTCGTCTCAACGTCGACCAACAAATAGATGAATGTTCCCCCGCCTTCAAAACTGTTCGTTGGTGGATCGCTCATATAACGAGGTATCAGACGGCCCAGTTCGATTTGATAACGTTCCATGAGAGGCGTATCTGCCTCCATCGTTTTGATCGGCAAAACACCTGTGTCTTTCTGGTATGCATCGACGGCATCCTGAACGGTACGTAATTGTTGCGGATACGGCACGCGGTTCGATGGTTTCTGGCTGTCCGGAAAGAGACAACCTGATAATAACGTCACCGGAATGAGCATGAGTAGTACGAACCACTTTTTCATGCGCTCGGTCCCGCCATGACGATGAATACCATGATGATCGACGCAACGATGAAACAAACGAATGCCAAGGTTGACACGAGAATCTGCCAAATCCCTTTCAACTTCGTCCGACTGACCGTGACCAGCAAGACACTGATCGCAAAGAGTCCGATGCCAGCGAACGAAATCCACATTTTTAATAATCCTGGACTCAAGGTTTCCACCCCACTCCGTTAATCTTTCGTCGTGAAGAGATGCTCGATCTCATTTTTTTGTGGTCGTTGCATCAACTTTTTGACTTCTTCTTCCGGTGTATGACCGTCAAAGAGAACATGGTATAAAGCAGAAGTAATTGGGAGTTCACATTGTTTCGACTCTGCTAGATCATATGCAGCTTGTGTCGCACGAACACCTTCTACGACCATTCCCATGTTTTCAAGCACTGTCTCTAGTTTTTCTCCTCGACCTATGGCATTTCCCGCACGCCAATTTCGGCTATGGACAGAAGTACAAGTGACGATTAAGTCACCCATTCCTGTCAAGCCGGTGAACGTCATTGGGTTTGCCCCAAGCATCGTTCCAAGACGAGCCATCTCGACCATTCCACGCGTAATCAAGGCTGCCTTGGCATTGTCCCCGTAACCGAGACCATCTGTCATACCCGCAGCAAGTGCAATGATATTCTTCAATGCTCCACCAAGTTCTGCCCCGATGATGTCCGCATTGAGGTAGACACGGAAGTTTTCATTCGTAAACAATTCCTGCACACGACCAGCCTCTTCTAAATCATCCGATGCAATGGTCACCGTCGTCGGTTTACGTAACGCAACCTCTTCAGCATGTGAAGGACCTGTCAAGACACAAACCGCTTTACGTTTCGCCGGGTCGACCTCTGCTTCGATCAACTCAGACAATCGAAGATGTGTCTTCGGTTCGATTCCTTTTGATGCATGAATCAGGACGACTGGTTCTGTCAATAGTTCATTTAATTGACGAGAAACCGCACGAATCGCAGATGACGGTGTCACGATCAAAATATGTGTCGCGCCTTCGACCGCCACTTTGAGATCCGTCGTCGCCTTCAATGATTGTGGCAACACGACGCCCGGCAAGAATTGCGCATTTTCATGATGTTCATTGATACGGTCGACATTTGTTTGTTCACGACCGTAAAGAATGACTTCCTGATCATTATCGGCTAAGACGAGCGAGAGCGCTGTTCCCCAGCTTCCCGCTCCGATGACAGCGATTTTGGTCATACTGACTCACCTCATTATTGTTTTTGACGAGCTAAAATCCGGATTGGTGTACCTGTGAAATCAAATGCCTCCCGAATCCGGTTCTCGAGATATCGTTTATAAGAGAAGTGAAGCAACTCTGGATCATTGACGAACAAGACGAACGTTGGCGGACGCGACGCGACCTGAGTCGCATAGTTAATCCGTAAACGAACTCCTTTATCTGTCGGCGCAGGGTTCATAGCGACGGCATCGACGATGACATCGTTCAAGACACTTGTCTGAATCCGTTGCGCATGACTGTGCGCTGCTTGCTGAATGACTGGTAATAACGTTTGTAAACGACGTTTTGTTTTAGCTGAGACGAAGACGATCGGTGCATAGTCAAGGAAACGGAATTCTTCCCGAATCTCTTCTTGCATCTTTTTCATCGTCTTATCATCTTTTTCAACAGCATCCCATTTATTGACGACAATGATGACCGCGCGACCTGCTTCATGGGCATATCCTGCTACTTTTTTATCTTGTTCGATGATACCTTCTTCACCATCAAGAACAACACAGACGACATCTGCTCGTTCGATTGCTTTTTGAGCACGCATGACACTAAAGCGTTCTGTCGATTCATAGACTTTCCCGCGTTTTCGCATCCCTGCCGTATCGATGATGACGTATTCTTGTTCATCCCGCGTAAACGGTGTATCGATTGCATCACGTGTCGTACCAGCGATATTCGAGACGATGACACGCTCTTCACCAAGAATCGAGTTCGTCATACTTGATTTCCCGACGTTTGGACGACCAATCAAAGCAAACTTAATCGTACTTTCGTCATATTCCAACTCTTCTTTATCTGGCGCGAGTTCAAGGACACGGTCGAGTAAATCACCAAGTCCAAGACCATGTGTACCAGAAATCGGGAATAAGTCCCCGAATCCAAGAGAGTAGAATTCATACATTAAATCACGCATCTCAAAATTATCCACTTTATTGACAGCTACGACGACTGGTTTGTTCGAACGGAACAACATGTTCGCGACTTCCTCATCCGCTGCTGTGATTCCTTCGCGTCCGTTCACCATGAAAATGATGACGTCCGCTTCATCAATGGCGAGCTCCGCCTGATGACGCATCATTTGAAGTAGGGGCTCATCCCCAACTTCGATTCCACCTGTATCAATCAAATGAAAATGACGATTCAGCCATTCTCCAGTTCCGTAAATACGGTCGCGGGTAACGCCTGGCTTGTCTTCTACGATTGAAACCCGATCTCCAATCACCCGGTTAAAAATCGTCGACTTTCCGATATTTGGGCGACCTACGATCGCCACGACTGGAATTGCCATCCCAACACCTTCTTTCTCTTCTCTCGCTTCATAGCCGTTCTATTGTATCAAATCAAACTCTCATATACCATAACAAACCGCATATAAAAAGCGGACACGCTTGTGTCCGCTTTGTGTCAACCTTTATTCTTTCGTCTCTGAATCGTCTTCTGTCAAGTCAGCGACAGAAAATCCTTCTGATTGATTCGAGTAATCCGAATAGTCCTCAGAAGACCCTTCTTCCTCTTCGAGAACACGTGTCGAGAGCGAGATCTTGTGCTCATCAAGACGCACTTCGAGTACCTTCGCTTCAATTTCTTGTCCTTCTTCAAGTACTTCTGAAGGCGATCCGATATGACGGTTCGCGATTTGTGAAATATGCAAAAGCCCTTCTACCTGCGGTGCAAGCTCAATGAAGGCACCGAACTGGACAAGACGACGTACGCGTCCTTTGACAATATCCCCAGCTTCGATTTTCCCTTCCATCTGTTGCCATGGACCCGGTTGTGTTTCCTTGATCGACAACTTAACCTTTTCTGTATCACGGTCGACGCCAAGTACTTTGACTTCGACTTTCTGACCTTCCGTGACGATGTCCGAAGGACGTTCGACACGATGGTGCGCCATTTCCGAGATATGAACGAGACCATCGACGCCACCGATATCAACGAAAGCACCGAAATCTGTCAATCGTTGGACTGTTCCTTCTAGAACTTGCCCCACTTCTAGATTTTCGAGTGTCTCTTTTTTCTTCGCGTTCAATTCACCTTCAACGACGGCTTTGTGCGAGAGAATGACACGGTTCTTCTCTTGATCGAGTTCAACGACCTTGACGTCAATCGAACGACCGATGTAATCCGAGAAGTCCTCGACGTAATGCCGCTCGACAAGCGACGCTGGGATGAATCCACGAACACCGATATCAACGACGAGACCACCTTTAACGATGTCTTTCACGACAACTTCAAAGATCTCACCTGATTTATACTTCTCTTCAACTTGCTCCCACGCTTTAAGTGCATCAATTTCTCGTTTTGAGACGACGACCTCTTCATCCGTGATTTTCTTGACCTTCACTTGTAGTTCATCTCCGACGTTCAACACACCACGAATATCATCGAGATGAAGACTCGATACTTCGCTGATCGGTAAGATGGCTTCTGTTTTATATCCGATATCAATGAGTGCTTGCTTGTCTTCAATTTTCACGACCATTCCGGTAACTACCTGGTCCCGATGAATTTCAAAATCAGGCATATCTTTCATTTCTTCGACCATTCCAAAACAACCTCCTCACGATGAGTACAAGAAACGCCTGACACGTGTCAATGCGTTTATCCTGCTTCTAACTTCTTACAATTCTGACTATTTGTCAAGGTATTAAGCGTGATTGAAGTAGACGGATTTGATTTCGTCCATGATTCGATCAGAAATTGCTTTCGCAGCACCACGTTGATCACGTAAATCCGAAATATCGACCGGTTTTCCGATCGCGACGCGCATTCGTTTGAAAGGGCGATACGATCCAATGATGGCAATCGGTAAAATTTGAGCATTCGATCGTAAGGCGAAGAACCCTACACCGGGTTGTGCTGATGTAAATTCTCCTGGAGCAGAACGCGTTCCTTCTGGGAAAATGCCAACAGTCTCATCCGTATTTAACAGCTCGATCGTCCGTTTCAAGGCTTGACGGTCCCCTTGACCACGACCGACAGGATAGGTTCCTGCCGCAATCATCAGCTGCTTTAAGGCAGGTACTTTAAACAACTCCTCCTTCGCCATATAACGAACCGAACGTTTCGGTGGAATCGCACTGACGAGGAAGACGGGATCCCAATTTGAACTGTGGTTGGCACAGATGAGTAAGGAACCGTCTTTCGGAATATTCTCTTGCCCCGTCACCTTCAATCGGAAGACTGTTTTGGCTATGACCCAGACGACAAACCGCGCAATCCGATAAACGGTATCTTGACGTTTCATTTTAGAACACCTTCCGCTAGTTCCATCAGGCGAACAACGACTTGATCAATCGTCATCTCTGTCGTATCTAGATATAATGCGTCGTCTGCTTGGCGTAGTGGAGAGACTTCACGTTCACTGTCCCGTTTGTCCCGCAGCGCGATTTCTTCTTGAAGAACTGTGATATCGCTATCCATCCCACGCGCGATGTTCTCCCGGTGCCTTCTAGCTGCACGCTCTTCCACAGTTGCCGTCAAGAAAACTTTTAATTCAGCATCAGGTAATACGACTGTACCGATGTCACGACCGTCCATGACGATGCCACCCTGATCTGCTAATTTTCGTTGCGCCGTGACGAGTGCTGCTCGAACTTCTTTTTGACGAGCGACGAACGATACGTTATTCGTGATTTCGATGGAACGGATCGCATCCGTCACTTCGCGATCACCAATAAAGACACGTTGCCCGTTTTCGCCTGGTGTTAAACGAATATCAAGCGATTTCATCAATTCGCCAAGCACTTCTCCGTTGTTCAGATCAAGCGATTGTTCGAGTGCTGCGAGCGTAACGGCACGATACATCGCCCCTGTATCGATATATACATAGTCAAGGCGTGCCGCCAGTTGTTTTGCGATCGTACTTTTCCCAGCACCTGCTGGTCCATCTAATGCAATTTGAATCTTCTTCATCATCCATCCAATCCTTCCATCTTCCCCATATTTGATGGGGATTCATTCTTCCGAACGTTATCATAGCAAAAAAATGCGGTCAGGTGAATGGATTCATGCCCCTTCTTGAACTTTTCATTTGCATTTGATAACAGTGACGCAATACTAGCTCACGACTTCTGTCAGGAATCATTGTAAATTGGAATGCGAGTTCATACCGTTCTTCCCGTCGATCGATACGGACGAGCTCAGCAATAACATCTAACGTACTCGAAATACCGTCACCAGTAGGTAGAATGAATGTCATCTCTACCTCTTCCTCTTTTTGAATCGGTAACTGATCTGACAAAATCATCATGCCACCAGCCGATAAGTCAAGCGTCACCGTCGTAAACGGATCAAATTGCGTTTTATGCGGATGAACGGCGACATCGAGCATTTGTGGTACTCGAACGAATTGACGTCGTTGGATGCGCTCGATTTGATCATCACTTGGTCGCTTTAAGGCGTACCGCTGACCACGAAGTGGATCATTTTGTCGTTCCACGACGACCGTATCAAATCCAAATAATTTACCTTTTTCTTTAAAGAAGTAAAACGAAACTTCTTCGTGGTCTGACAAGATGAACGTTTTCAATGTCGCGACCTCACTTGGTGCCTCGATCCAAATCAATCGATTCGTTACGGCTGTTACTTTTGACCGTCCTTGTCGATCTTCACTATTCGAAAGCATTACTAAATCCCCGATTTCCATCATCCTACTTCGCTCCTACTTTCTATTCGATGCCATCTGAATGTTGTTTTTTTCGTTTGAATCGACGATTCAAACGGTTGGCACCTCGTACTTGAAATAATCCGATCGTCCATAAAATGATCATGAAGACGATTGGCAAAACAGATATACCACCATTTTCCAATATTAACAAATTAAATAAGATATGTGCAAATACCGGAATCGTTATCGATAAGGACAACCACCGATACGGGTGAGGCGAGAATTTCGCCATTCCCATGAAGAAACCCATGATGACAGCAAACAAAGCATGACCGGATACCGGTAGTAAAGCTCGGAATAGCATGTGTTCGACCGTTCCATTCACCATCAGATATAAGATGTTCTCAAGGGTAGCAAATCCAAGCGAGCACGCTACGGCATAGATGATCCCATCATAATAATCATTAAACCGTTGATGGATATACACGGTATAAAAGACGACGAACCATTTTGCAAACTCTTCTGTGACTGCTGTTCGAACCAATTGCACCTCTTCACGCCCACCAAACTCCGTTTGAACGATATAGTCGATGAACATCAAGGGAAAAACGAGTAAAATTCCAAAAATGAAGCTTCGAAGGATATATCCAACGGGCTCTGATTCATGTTCGTGACGTAGATAAAAATAAGTTAGGAGTGCGATGCCTGGGGCAACTCCGGAGAAAACGATTTGAATCACGCTTCCTCTCCCCCTTTCTTCCTCTCCATAAGAATAAAGGTTTCTTGGAAAAAAGAAAACGTCCTCGTTGTTTCGGGAGGGAAAAAGGTTACAATATGGAAGAACTAATTGAATATGCTATAGAAAGTAGGTGAAGGTCTTTTGTCTTTTGACACAGACCATTTAGAATGAAATCATTATTATTAATTCATACGGGTGGAACGATTGCGATGGCGCAAGATCACTCCGGTCACGTCTTACCGAATGACATCAATCCACTGGATGCTTCACTACCTCGAGCGACGGATATCGCAAACATCACAACGCGTCATTTTTCGAATTTACCTTCTCCACATATGACGCCCGACATCATGCTACGTTTGGCACACTTCATCGAAAGTGAACTTGCTAAGGAACACTACGATGGAGTCGTCATCACCCATGGGACGGATACACTTGAAGAGACCGCTTATTTCTTGCATTTGACAATTGGTGCACCTGTTCCGATTGTTTTGACTGGAGCCATGCGTTCATCCAACGAAGTCGGATCGGATGGCGAGTTTAATTTGATCACGGCACTCCGTGTCGCAGTCAGTGAAGCAGCGCGTGAAAAAGGTGTTCTCGTCGTCTTTAATGGTGAGATTCATTCGGCATTCAACGTCACGAAAACGCATACGTCATCCGTCGATACGTTTAAATCGGTTCACTTCGGAAATCTTGGCATGGTGACGAAAGATCACGTTTACCTATTCAACACGCCACTTCTGAAGCAAACACATATGGTAACCTCGCTCTCTAAACGTGTTGCTGTTTTGAAAGTATATGCCGGAATGGAACCAGATTTATTACTAGCCGTGAAACAACTCGGTTACGATGGACTCGTACTTGAAGTTCTCGGTCAAGGAAACGTCCCTCCGAGTATCGTCGATGCCATTGCCGAATTGATCGCAGTCATGCCGATCGTCATCGTTAGTCGATGCTTCAATGGAATCGTGCAAGATGTTTATGGATATACAGGTGGCGGTCAACAGTTAAAAGAGATCGGTGTCATTTTCTCAAATGGACTGAACTCACAAAAAGCACGACTTAAATTAATGATTGAACTCGAAATCAATGCGACCCAATCAGAACTCGAAGAGTCATTCCGGGTCGAATAAATGAAAAAACCTCTTGACTGGGAACTCATCATTCCGAATCAAGAGGTTTTTTTAGACGTGAATTGATAGACCACGTAATCGTTCGACGAGATGATTCGCGATGTTCGCGCCATGAAAACGTCCGTTTTCAATGAATATCTTATTGGCATCGTATCCTGCTGCAACGACGCCGGCAATATAAATCCCAGGAACATTCGACTCCATCGTCTCTTCATCATGACTCGGAACACCTGTCTTGCGATCGATCGCGATACCAGCATCAGCGAACAAGCCGACGTCTGGTGTATAACCCGTCATCGCAAATACGAAATCTGCTCGGACAGTCCGCTTGTCTCCCTCCACTCGGTAAACGACTTCTTGGTCCGTGATTTCCTCGATCATCGCGTCAAACACCATCTTGACCTTTTCCGAACGAACGAGTGATTCGAAGTTCGGCAAGACCCATGGTTTGATCGACGGACTATACTCGGGTCCACGATAAAGTACGGTAACGCGTGCTCCTGCTTTTTCAAGCTCGATTGCTGCATCAACACTTGAATTCTTCCCACCGATGACGACGACATCCTGATCAAAGTATGGATGCCCTTCCGTAAAATAGTGCGATACGTGGGGTAACGTTTCTCCTGGGACGTCCATTCGGTTCGGTAACCCATAATAACCTGTCGCAAGCACAACAGATCGTGCTTCTCGCTGTTTCTTCACTCCAGAGCGTTCTGAGTGGATGATGAAGCGATCCGCCTGACGTTCAATGTGCTCGACCGTCTCAAATGGACGAATCGTCAACTGCTTTCGTTTGACGACTTCTCGATAATAGACGAGTGCATCGAGACGACGTGGTTTTAATTCCTTATTGATGAACGGCACGCCACCGATTTCTAATTTTTCACTACTTGAAAAGAACGTTTGATGCGTCGGATAACGATAGATCGCTTCAACGATATTTCCTTTTTCGAGCACTTCGACGTCTAGTCCTCGATCTTGCATTTCGATCGCTGCCGATAAACCACATGGTCCTGCACCGATTACGATACAATCTAACATTCGAATATCTCCTCTTCCGGTTGCTTTTTTTATATCTTAGCAAATCTCATCAAGAGACGAAAGAAATTGCAATAGGAAAACACCCGCTCCTCATCTAGAGGAACGGGTGGTACGTATTTTTAACGTTTAATTAGACCCAACCACGGAAACGGGATGCTTCTGCCATTTTCCGCACACCTACCATATAAGCGGCGAGACGCATATCGACATTTCGCGTCTGTGCTGTCTGATAGACTTGGTTGAATGAGTTCACGAGGACCTTTTCGAGTTTCTCGTGGACTTCCTCTTCCGTCCAGTAATACCCCTGATTATTCTGTACCCATTCGAAGTAAGAAACCGTTACGCCACCACTCGAAGCAAGAACATCCGGAACGATCAAAATGTCACGTTCTGCAAGAATTTTCGTCGCTTCGTTCGTCGTTGGACCGTTTGCTGCTTCTACGACGATCGCTGCGTGGATATCATGTGCATTGTCTTCTGTAATTTGATTCTCGATTGCCGCAGGAACAAGAATATCACATTCGAGTTCAAGCAATTCTTTATTCGAGATCGTATTTTTGAACAATGTCGTAACCGTTCCGAATGAGTCGCGACGGTCCAGTAGATATGGGATGTCGAGTCCGTTCGGATCATGAAGTGCACCGTAAGCATCACTGATGGCGATGACTTTTGCACCTAAGTCATACATGAACTTCGACAAGAAGCTACCTGCGTTCCCGAACCCTTGAACGACGACGCGTGCTCCTTCAAGTGTAATGCCTTTTTTTGCTGCCGCTTCTCGGATCATGATTGCGACACCTTTCGCCGTTGCTGTTTCACGACCGTGTGAGCCACCAAGAACGAGCGGTTTTCCTGTGATGAAACCAGGAGAGTTAAATTCATCGATCCGGCTGTACTCATCCATCATCCAAGCCATGATTTGTGAGTTCGTGAAGACGTCAGGTGCTGGAATATCCTTTGTCGGTCCAACGATCTGACTGATAGCACGGACATATCCACGGCTGAGACGTTCGATTTCGCGGAAGCTCATCTCACGTGGGTCACAAATGATCCCGCCTTTCCCGCCGCCATATGGTAAATCAACGATACCTGCCTTCAGACTCATCCAGACGGATAATGCTTTGACTTCGACTTCCGTCACGTTTGGGTGGAAACGAATTCCCCCTTTTGTCGGTCCAACAGCATCGTTATGTTGCGCACGATATCCTGTGAAGATTTTCGTCGAACCATCATCCATTCGCACCGGAATCCGGACTGTCAACATCCGGAGTGGTTCTTTAAGTAATTCATACATTTCGTCTGGATACCCTAATTTCCCTAGTGCTTCCTTGACGATTTCTTGTGTTGCTTCCAGTACGTTCTTGCGATGATTCGCATGTTGTTGGTCAGTAATCATTCCAACGTTCCTCCCCATAAGTGGCATCCCCTATGCCGTTTCCTTGTTCGGATAAAGTATACTCTTTTCTCGAACGTAATGAAAGGGGTTACGCCCATATTTGTAAGCGCTTTCTCACTTCTTTTCCTAGGATATCAATGATTGGATTACTTGATTTGGGCGTGGCGTTCAATCGCTAATTCCATGAAATACTCGACCAATTCCGGATATTCGATACCAACTGCTCGTGCTCCGTCCGGGAATAAACTCGTTGACGTCATACCTGGCAATGTATTCGTCTCTAAAATAACTGGATTTCCGGACTCAGGAACAAGGAAATCTGACCGGGAATACCCAGCACAACCCAGTACTTGATGTGCTTTGACGGCCCACTCCTGAAGTATTGCTGTCGTCGTCTCATCTAGTTCGGCTGGGCAGATATGCTCTGAACCTCCGATTGCATATTTCGATTCGTAATCATAAAAGGCATTCTTCGGAATGATCTCGATGACCGGTAATGCTTTTTCTGCACCTTTATGACCAACGACTGGAACCGTCACTTCGCGTCCTTTAATGAATTGTTCGACGAGAACCGCATCATCGGCTTCGAACGCTTTTGCAATCCCCTCACGTAACATCGTCTCGTCTTGTGCGATTGTCAATCCATTCGATGAACCTTCTTGTGCTGGTTTAACGACACAAGGGAATTGACCATTCCATTCTGCGATTTTCGCCTCGACATCATCTTCACGTTCTAATAATACATCACGTGCAATCGTGATACCCGCTTTATCAAAGTGAACTTTTGAACGTGCCTTATCCATCGCAAGTGCTGACGCTAACACACCTGAACCTGTGTATGGAATATTCGCAAGTTCAAGTAACGCCTGCACGCGTCCATCTTCACCAATTTTCCCATGAAGAGCGATGACAGCCACATCTACATCCAGCTGGAAGAGTTCATGTGCTCGATCAGGATGGAAATCAACAGCCGTGACTTCATGTCCTTTACTGTTTAACGCTTCCATGATTGATTTTCCACTGTTTAATGAAACCTCCCGTTCACCTGAAGTCCCACCATATAACACTGCCACTTTCATCCTACTTCACTCCTTCTTCTTACGTTCAATGATTATCATACCATCCTTCTGACCACGAAAAAATACAAAATGGTGCCACTTCTGGTAGAAGATAAAAAGGTGCGACATTGCCTGACGAGGCAATGTCGCACCTAATGTTCTAAATGTGGAATTGTTCCGCAATCGTGGCAATGGCTTGTTTCGATTGAATCGTTTTTCCGTACTCTGACATGACGAGCGGACTTTTCGGGCTCGGTTCCCCGTATTCTGACAAAATCGTCGTCACCGTACGCTCGAGCGCGTCATTCATTCGTTCCTGGAAATAGAGATAATAGCTGCCTTCGAAGAAATAAAGACTACCGCCTGTCTCCGTGTACGGCATATGTCGTAATAACCCATGGCTCGCTTGAATGACATCTTCGAGCGAATTCAAGGCATACAAGACATGATGGACGATGTCGACCGTCATGCGAATTTCGACTTGATCAAATTCGTCATTCATCTCTTCCGGTAGATCACCTTCACGACGCACATCAACGAGCATGCCGTCATTCGGAAAGAATGTGACGAAAAATTCGAGTGTTCCTGCTGCCTGAAAACCAAAATTCGATTCAGCTTCCTCTAATAAATTGCGCAATAGAGCTTGTCCCTTCCCAACGGCCAACGTTTCTGGTCGGACATCGTGAAGTGATAACTCTTGCTTCGTAATGAAGACACGAAGGTGTCCTTGTTTCATTTGTTCAAACCTCATATAGACTCCTCCAGTCAAGACCGGAAACATAGGTGTCTCCGTTCGCTATGAACCATACTATACACCAGATACCGGAGTGAGTCGACTTAACCAACTTTTCCACGATTGATCGTCCGCACCAAGTAAGTGTGGTCCGTATCGTTCCGGAAGCTGATCGACCGCGTATCCTCCAAGTCCAATTTCAAGATTCGGAAAATCAGCCATCAAACAGTCTAATGCTTCATCAAGCAATGGTAAATGATCGGATAACGTGCACGATAAGATGACAGCTTTCGGTTGCAATTGATGTGTCACGGCTACTAAGTCCGGCACCGGAATACCAGAACCGAGGAAAATCACATCAAAACCCGATTGCCGCAAGTAGAGTGTGAAGAAGAGTAGTCCGAGCTCATGTTCTTCTTCTGGTGCACAGACACAAACGATTCGCGGCAAGAACGGATTGATCGGCATCTGTAGTGATAACGTCGAAAGACGGGCTCTTAAGAAAGCTGTTGCAAAATGTTCATGCGCAATTGTAATCTCTCCTGACTCCCATTTCAGTCCGATTTCATGTAAGAGTGGACCAACGATATCTTGAATGACTTTATCGAAACTAAACATCGAGAACGCTTTATTCATGATGTCATGCGCGTGTCGTTCTTCGAAGTTCGTCAATGCACGGAATAACTGATCTCGTAGTTCGACTCCGTAATCATGGGGCACTTCAGCTCGATTGACAGGCATCTCATATAATTGAATTGCCTTTGAAACCGACAATCCTTCTTTTTGTTTATCGACGATCCAACGCAATTTCGCAACGTCACTATCACTATAAATGCGATGCCCGGATTCACTTCGATCCGGATCAAGCACTTGATATCTCCGCTCCCAAGCACGAATGGTCGTCGGGTTGAGTCCCACCAACGCAGCGACTGCTTTGATATTGTATTTCCCACGATCCATGCATCGTGCCTCCTTCCCCTTCCTTTCTAGTATACGCTGAAAGGAAAAAAATCTCCGTTCACAATGTGCCTTTACATCATGAAACCGATGGAGACGAAGGCGATGATGATCGTGATCATGAGTACCGTTAGCGTGATTGCCAGCGGATTTTTTCGAAATGGTTGCTTCAGTCGTTCATTTCGAACGTGTTCGATTCGCGAGGAACGTGGTGGTAAGAGTTGCTCCTCTTCGTTCTGATGTAACCGCCGTTGATCTTGTTTACTCAATGTTCATCACCTTTTCTTGAAAAAAATAAGGATATTTTCTAGTTTACACCGAATCTAGTGACGAAAAAAAGACTTGTTCTAAACGCTTTTTCCAATTTACCGTTTGAAGCACCTTACTCTTCACGGGATCCTGCCATTCGATCGTACCGCATATATCACAACAACGTGGCTGAACGATTGCCGGTTCATCAAAATGATGCAATAACATCTTACGGCGACATTCATTCCGGTGAATATAGTCCATCATCTGGCTGACTTCTCGTCCTTTGAGCTGTTTTCGTTCCACCTGCCATTGCATGATACGTTCCTTCGACCAGCCATTCTCAAGTTGCGATTTCAGTAACCGATATGCTGGATCTTCCGGATTGAGGTGTAGACGAGTCTCGATTTTCGCGTAGGACTCACCTCTTCTCACCCCTTGTTGTAACTGATCAATCCAAAGGACAGGCGCATATTGTGTCTCAATCAGAAAGGTTTGTAATTGTTCATCCTGAGGAGCATAAAGCAAGATCGCCGTCGCCTCTTTTCCGTCCCGACCGGCACGTCCGATTTCCTGCATATAAGCTTCAAGCGTCGCCGGCATCGTATGATGGATAACTGTACGAACGTTTCCTTTATCGACACCCATTCCAAATGCGCTCGTACAAACGAGACAGTCCATTTCATCATGAAGAAACTGTTGTTGAACAAGCTGACGGTCTTCCATCGTTAATCCGGCATGATAGTAGGTTGCCCCTTCAATGATTCCTGCAATCCGTTCCGCTTCTTTACGCGTTGTCGTATAGATGACACATGGACGAACGATACGAGTCATCCAACGGTCGAGTGCTGCGTCTTTTTCTTCTCGATCGACGCGATCCACGATGTATTGGATTTCCGGTCGATTGACGGAACGACGGATGACATGCGGTTCTCGCATCTGCAATTGTATTCGGATATCTCGTTCGACAGCTTGAGTCGCTGTTGCGGTTAAGGCGAGGCACTGCGGAAAACCTAGTTCCCGGCGAATTTGCCCAAGTCTTGCATACTCAGGTCGAAACTCGTGTCCCCACTGCGAGATACAGTGGGCTTCATCGACGACGAATAGCGCGATGTCGACCTGTTTCAGACGAGCCCGTATTTGTGGTAACGCGAGTTGTTCCGGTGATAAGTAGAGATACCGTAGATGTTCGAGTACGGATAAGATTTGCTCTTTTTCTTCTCGCGTCTCAACAGATGTTAATTTTGCGACAGAACGTTCTCCCCGACGTTTGATTTGCATGACTTGATCCTCAATCAAAGAGAGCAACGGAGACAAAATCAATGTCAGTCCCTCTCCTTTTACATACGAAGGAAACTGATAACAAACAGACTTTCCTCCACCTGTCGGTAAAATTGCTAACGTATCTGTTCCATTCAGGATGGATTCGATGATTTGGCGTTGTCCAGGTCGAAACGCTTCATAACCGAAATGTCGATGCAATAACGCTTCCATTAACTTCCCTCCCATTTACTACGAGCTAAGACCAATCGAATTTGAAAATAGGATACGTCTGATTGCATCGCGCTTTTGATTCGCTTGAGCGCATAAGTTTTGAGTTGTTGTGCGATATGTCGAATTTCTTCTTGTTGAGCCGTATCAACGAAATGATCTAACGGAAAAGTGGGTGCATACATTGCAATTTCAACAAGATGATCTTCCATCGTGCTATTTTTTAGACGTCTTCTGACCGCAACATCTTCAACAGTGAGTCCTTGTTGCAATAATTCCCAAGTCGTTTGAGCAGACTGCGTCATCTTCGGAGTGTGGAGACCGGCTCCGATTTGTTGAATGAGCGGTGTACTTTTTAAGTCATTGATGCATCTTCGCCAAGCTATGATAAATTCGAACTGGACCGTCTCGACATCTACCTTCATCATTCGTGACAATTGAGGATATGACCATCCCGTTTGCACACCTGATAATCGATGACTGATCAATGTCGCATCTCGTTCCGGTAAGCGCTCAAGGAGGAGCGTCAATTCTTGATACATCTGCGCTAACCAATCTGCTCGATTCGAGATGGTCGGAAGAACACTCTTGACCCACTCCCGAACGATCGTCTCTTGTTGCACGGGAATGAATGGTTGTTGCGCTTCTAGACAAATTACCGTTTGAACGAGAAGACTGAGCCGTTTCCACATCATTTCAGCATATCCCCGAAGTTCACCACCAAGTTGATCAATAATTACTCCATCCGTTTGTCCTACTAGTCGAGCGCCTTCGCTCGTCAGTCGAAGTGTCTCTTGCCGTTCGATCCACTTTTTCTGAGCGAGTTCCGTTAAAACCGACTCGAATCGCTGTTTACTGACTAATACGGTACCGAACGTCGACTCTAAATCATAAAAATGAGCATCTTGAAGAGAAGTTGCTGACTTCTTCCCTTGAAAAACATGATAAAGACTCCGGTCCGAACGTTCGTCTCGAAGACGCTGAATCGATTCTAGAAAAATGCGCTCTAGTAATGAAATTTCCATCTGCCACGCTCCTTTCTGATATATAGTGTTTATCGATTTGAAGATGATACCTCATCCATTTTCTTTTCGTTACGTTTTAGACATACTGTTTGCGGGCATGTGATGATATATACATTTTCTGTTATCACTTACGCTTCGTCATTGAAATGCAACGATGAGTCCGATACAATGACATATAGATGAGAACAGCGTGTTTCAATAATGTTTTCGTATAGAGAGGAGACCGTTCAATGGCTAAATTTACGATTGTCGACAAAGATACTTGCATCGCTTGTGGTGCTTGTGGAGCAGCGGCACCAGATATCTATGATTATGATGATGAGGGTTTGGCATATGTCATTCTTGATGATAACAATGGTACTGCCGAAATTCCAGAAGCATTATTCGACGATATGATTGATGCATTTGAAGGATGCCCGACGGATTCAATCAAAGTAGCAGATGAATCGTTCGAAGGCGATGCGTTAAAATTCGAATAAGTGAATAAAAAAAGATGTTTCCTTGCGAAACATCTTTTTTTGTTGGTCTTTTATTCACTCGATATATCTATCAATCATTAAAAAAACCGGATGTCGCCATTTGGCAACATCCGGTTTCTAAGTGGTAAAAAATTTAGCGTTTTCCTTTGATATATGGTACACCAACAGCTTTTGGTGCATCCGCCCGACCAACGACACCAGCGAGTGCTAGGATCGTCAAGAGATACGGTGCAATCAATAGATACACTTGCGGAATTTGATCGAGTAACGGCAATTGCTGACCGATGATTGAAATCGCTTGAGCGAATCCGAAGAATAGTGCAGCACCCATAGCCCCGAGTGGATTCCATTTTCCGAAGATCATCGCCGCAATCGCGAGGAACCCTTGACCGAGGATCGTCGTCACACTGAAGTTCAGTGAGATTGATGTCGCATAAACAGCACCAGCAAGACCACCGAAACCACCAGAGATCATGACACCGATGAAACGCATCTTCGTGACGTTGATTCCCATTGTATCTGCCGCCATCGGATGTTCCCCGACAGAACGTAAACGAAGACCAAATGGCGTCTTGAAAATGATGTACCACGCGACGAAGGCAAGGATGATCGCGATATACGATGTGTAGTAGACGTTCGCGAAGAACATCTTCAGCACAGGAATATCGGACAAGAATGGCACGTTCTCTTTTGAGATTCGGTTTGGAATCGAATCCGTTTGTCCTTTTCCGTAAAGCGCCCGGACGAGGAAGATGGCAAGACCGACTGCAAGCAAGTTGATCGCAACTCCAAGAACCGTTTGATCAGCCCGGAAAAGGATTGCCGGAATCGCAAGGAAGAGCGAGAAAACTGCTCCGACGACAATCGCAATGAGCATCGCAAGCCAAGGACTCGCAGCACCCAAGCCCATTTTTGATAGCGTCAATGCCGTGACGACACCCGTGAAGGCACCCATGACCATTAAACCTTCTAACGCGATGTTAACGACGCCAGAACGCTCACTGAAAATGCCGCCAAGTGCTGCAATGATCAACGGAGCCGAATAGGCAAGTGCGATTGGCACGATGATATAAAGTACTTCAAGAAAGCCCATTACTGACCGGCTCCTTTCGCTTTTTTAGATTCTTTCTTAACTGCGAACTTCTCGATGACGAGACGAATCGCGTATCCAGAAGCCACGAAGATGATGATGAACGCAATGATAATTTTGATCAGTTCCGGTGGAATACCAATCTGTTGCATCGACAGACCACCGATATTGAGTCCTGCAAATAGTAATGCAGCGAGCACGACGCCGATCGGATTATTCGCACCTAACAAGGCAACCGCGATCCCGTCGAATCCAACACCAGTGAAGGACGCATTCAGCGTCATGTTTTGGAACGTCCCAAGACCTTCCATCGCCCCAGCAAGACCAGCGAACACACCTGAGATGACGAACGATAAGATGATATTGCGGTTAACGCCCATCCCTGCATATTCAGCAGCATTCTTATTGAATCCAACAGCTCGAAGTTCATAACCGAGTGTTGTTTTCCAAAGAATAAACCAAAAGACGAGTGCAGCGATGATTGCGATGAAAATTCCGTTATGAAGACGTGAGAAATCCGTGATCTCTTGTAAAAACGGCGACGCAAGTGATGCTGATTCCTTGATTGTCTCCGTCCGCTCATTCGTAATGCCGATGACATGACGTAAAATATCGTTCGTGACGTATAACGCGATATAGTTCATCATGATCGACGTGATGACTTCATGTACGTGGAATTTCGCTTTTAAGATACCAGGAATCGATGCCCAAAGCGCACCTGCTAAACCTGCTCCAATCAAAGCGAGTGGTAAATGAACAACTGTCGGCAAATCAAACTTGATTCCAATCCAGACTGCAACCATCCAGCCGACGAGCACTTGACCTTCGACACCGATGTTAAAAAGTCCTGTCCGAAAAGCAAACGCGACAGCAAGACCCGCGAAGATCAATGGAGCCGCCGCACGCAATGTTTCACCGATGCTGTACGGTTCGCCAAAAATACCATAGAATAATTGATCAAACCCAGCAATCGGGTTATACCCACCAATGAGCATGACGATTGCCCCGACGACCATCCCAAGCACGATGGAAAGAATCGGAATGAGGATGCCGTAAAAACGCTCTAACTTCATGAATGACCTACCTCCTCTTTCTTACCGCCGGCCATCAGGAAGCCAAGCTCAATTTCGTTCGTTTCTTTCGGATCCAAGAAGGCCACTGTTTTTCCTTCATATAACACGGCAATCCGGTCAGAGACTTGCAGAATTTCTTCGAGTTCGAATGAAATCAACAAGACAGCACGACCTTTTTCGCGCTCAAGAACTAATTGTTCATGAATGAACTCGATTGCCCCAACATCAAGACCACGAGTCGGCTGAGCCGCAATCAGCAAATCTGGTGAACGATCGACTTCACGCGCGATGATCGCCTTCTGTTGGTTACCACCAGACAAGGCACGAGCGAACGTCTCTGGACTTGGAGTTCGGACGTCGAACTTCTCGATGAGCGTTTTGGCTTTTTCCATGACTTGTTTATAGTTCATGATGCCTGCTTTTGAGTACGGTTGTTTGTAGTACGTTTGTAAGACCATGTTATGTCCAATCGAATAATCAAGGACAAGTCCATGTTTATGTCGGTCTTGCGGGATGTGACCGACACCTGATTCCGTTACTTTCCGTGGCTTCAGGTTTTTAATCGATTTGTTGTTGAGGAAGATTTCGCCACTGTCTGCTTTACGAAGACCTGTAATGGCTTCAATCAATTCCGTTTGTCCGTTCCCGTCGATCCCGGCAATTCCAACGATTTCTCCGGCACGAATGTCGAGATTCAACCCATCGACTGCTTTGATGCCACGACCGTCCTTGACGACTAGATTCTTGATATCGAGGACGAGTTCTTGTGGAGTTGCCTTGGAATACTCCGCATTAAAGTTGACTTCACGACCTACCATCATTTCAGCAAGACGCGACTGTGTCATCGTCTCATCAATATCGACCGTGCCGATATATTTACCACGGCGAATCGTCGTACAGCGATCAGCTACTTCCATGATTTCTTTCAGTTTATGCGTAATGAGGATAATCGACTTTCCTTCCGCAATCAAGCGATTCATGATTTGAATCAATTCTTTGATCTCTTGCGGTGTCAAAACAGCAGATGGTTCATCAAAGATCAAGATGTCTGCCCCACGGTACAACGTCTTCAAAATTTCAACACGTTGTTGCATTCCGACTGAAATATCCTCGATTTTTGCATCAGGATCAACAGCAAGACCATACTGTTCAGAAATCTGGCGTACCTTTTCACGCGCCGATGCACGATCAATCTTAATCCCTGTACGTGGCTCTGCACCTAAAATGATGTTTTCAGTAACAGTGAAATTTTGAACGAGCATGAAGTGTTGGTGCACCATGCCGATTCCAAGATCATTCGCGACGTTCGGACTCGTAATATTGACTTTTTCACCACGTACACGAATTTCTCCAGCCTCAGGCTGATACAAACCAAATAAGACGTTCATCAGCGTCGATTTTCCGGCACCGTTTTCACCAAGTAAAGCGTGAATCTCACCTTTCCGAAGCTGGAGCGTGATATTATCATTTGCGACGAAATTGCCAAACTCTTTTCTGATGTTCAGCATCTCAATGACGTATTCCAAGAAAATCCACTCCCATGTTTAGTTTAAAAGGGGAGTCGCAATGCTAGCGACCCCCGCTTTCATTATTATTTAAGTGACGCTTCGTACTCTTTATACTCGTCGTCAGTCGATGGAACTTTAATGTCACCATCGATGATTTGTTTTTTGTACTCTTCGACTTTGTCGAGGGCTTCTTTTGAGACGTTGTCTTTTGAAGGAGCGATATCGACACCGCCGTCTTTTAGACCGAACTCAACGACTTTACCTGCTGGGAAGTTGCCGTCCTTCGTGTCTTTCGCGACTTGCTCTACTGCTGTATCCACACGTTTGACCATTGATGTCAATGTGACGTTCTCTGGCATACCTTCTTCGACTTGGTCACGGTCTACACCGATAACCCAAACATCTTCACCGTTCTTTTTACGGTTTTTCGCTTCTGTGAATACCCCTTGTCCAGTACCACCAGCTGCGTGATAGATGACGTCGACTTTTTTACCGTACATACCTGAAGCGATTGCTTGTCCTTTTTCTGCAGCGTTGAAATCTTCTGCGTATTGAATTTCGATTTCCGCTTTCGGGTTAGCCGCTTTAACACCTGCTTTAAATCCGCTTTCGAACTTTTTGATCAAGTCCGAGTTGACACCACCGACAAATCCAACTTTATCCGTTTTCGTCGTTAGACCTGCAACGACACCAACGAGGAACGAACCTTCGTTTTCTTTGAAGACGATTGAAGCGACGTTTGGTTTATCGACGACTTGGTCAACGAGTGCGAAGTTGTTCTTTTTGAACTGATCCGCTACTTTACCGATATCTTCAGCCATCAAGAAACCAATCCCGAGAATTAAGTCGTATTTTGCACGTGCTAATTGCTGAAGGTTCGGTTGATAGTCTGATTGTTTTGCAGATTGGAGATATTTATAGCCAGTACCTTCTTTTAAGTCATTGTCTTTCCCGAACTTTTGGATACCTTCCCAAGCAGATTGGTTGAATGATTTATCATCCACGCCGCCTGTATCTGTAACCATACCTACTTTAAAGCCTTCTGATTTGCTGCCGCTACCTGAATCTTTCGAATCGTCGTTGCCACCACATGCTGCAAGGACGGAACTCATTGCTAAACCTGTTGCTGCTAATGCGAGAAGTGACTTCTTTTTCATCTGGAAAAATCCCCTTTCGAATATGGTCATACAAAGTTCAAGACTACGTCTAGCACCTGAGGCTGGCGATGAGGAGCGTTACGTAGGTTTTGACGGGAAGCGCTTTCAGTATTCATCCTAAAACAATGGCTCACACACGTTTACGGATGACGTGGAAATCGAACTTATCTGCTCGGAAATAGTTCGCTGAAAAAAGAACGGAACGGTCGAGCTCATCATAATGCGTCTGACGCAAAGCGAGCAGAGGTTGGTCCGTATGTAATTGTTCAGCGATTTTCGGATCAATACGCGGCTCGATATGCGTCACAGCATGTGTGACACGTCGTCCGAGTTCTTTTTCTAAAGCATCAAACAATGATGTCGAAGAGGTGAACTGCTCTTCATTTTTAATATAATGGCTTGGAATCTTATCGATACAATAGACGACAGGAACATCTCCTGCGAGTCGGATTCGTTCGATTCGATATACCAATTCATCCGGACCAAGTTGAAAGCGTTCTCGGTCGCGCTCAGTCGGTTGGACCATCTCGGATGATAGCACTTCTGAGGTCGGAATCATGCCTGCGCGCGCGATCATCTCTGTCACGCTGTACAACTCCTCGATACCAGAAGTAAACGGTGGTCTTGCATTGATAAACGTACCGACACCGTGTTTACGGATGACAATGTTCTCATCTTCAAGAATTCGTAATGCCTCTCGAAGAGTAGCTCGACTGACGCCAAGTTGCTTTGAAAGTTCAAACTCTGAAGGGAGCTTCTCGCCTTCCTTGTAAACGCCGTCATCGATGTCTGACTTGATTTTTTCAATCACACGTAAATAAAGCAAACGATGATCTAGTTTAATCGACATGACGCATCTCCATCCTCTATCTAGTTGTAACCAGTGCTCAGACTTCTGACGTATGAGAACTCCAGCCAAGATAAGTATATGACGCTTAACACAATCCTGCAATCATTTTGTAACAGGTTAGAAGTCTGACTTCTGGCGCTTTTGTAACCCTTTTCATAACGTAATCAATAATGGAAGAAAATAGGGCATTCTACCTAAGAATGCCCTTTATCTTTTCAACGCTTATTGCTCAGGTACTTCGATTTTCCCTGAAACGACAGCCGCTTTTGCTTTCTCAAGCGCAGTCATCGTCTTCTTCGAGATTTTTTCAGATGGGACGATATCAACGCCGTCTTCCTTCAGACCATAACGAACCGTTTTACCACCTTCGAGTTTTCCATCTTTCGCTGCGTTAGCTGTATCTTCAACTGCGCGGTCGACACGTTTGATGACCGATGTTAACGTCACGTCTTCCGGCATACCTTCTTCTTTTTGATCACGGTCGACACCGATGACCGATACATCTTCTCCATTTTTCTTACGGTTCTTCGCTTCTGTGAAGACACCATTTCCTGTACCGCCTGCTGCTGGGAAGATGATATCCGCTCCTTTACCGTACATGCCGGCTGCGATGGCTTGACCTTTTTCAGGTGCTGCGAAGTCCTCTGCGTACTGAACATCGATTTTGATTTTTGGATTGACGGATTTCGCTCCAGCTTCGAAACCAGCTCGGAACCGCTCGATGACGTCCATTTTCATGCCACCGACGAAACCAATGTGATCTTTTTTCGTCTCCATAGCAGCAACGATCCCTGCAAGATACGCCCCTTCATTTTCCTTAAATGTGATCGATGTGACGTTTTTCCCTTCAACGACATTATCAACGATTGCAAATTGTGTATCCTTGAATTGATCTGCTACGGTTTTAACATCTTCATTGAATGTATTCCCGATACCGAAAACGAGATCTTCTCCACCACGTGCAAGACGTGACAAGTTCGGTTGATAATCTTGTTGTGATTTAGACTGTAAATAAGAGAACCCTTCATTTTGCTTGAGTTTGTTATCTTTACCGTACGCTTGCAGACCTTCCCAAGCTGATTGGTTGAACGATTTATCATCGATTCCACCTTTATCCGCTACCATAGCGACAGAGAACTGATCTTTTTGGTCAGCTTTCTCACCTGAACCGCCGCAGGCTGCAAGTCCAACTGTTGCTACTGACATCATCGATACGATTACCTGTTTTTTCTTCATATCATCCATCTCCTCTGCATTTATGAGAGCGCTTTCATTATCTATTTGTGAAAAAGTCGCTCCCAGCCCTCATGTTGAAGGTCGGTCACTCATATGTCTGAGTATGCCAAAAAAAATATTGAAAATCAACAGACGTCTGACAACTATTTTCATGAAAGCGATTTTATTTTATTTTTGTCTTTTTTCCTTCCTTTCATTTCTAATTTTCTCATCTCATATACGACTCCTGTATCATTTTTTTGAGCACATTATACGCTCATCCATATATATCCATTATTTTAATAAAAAAGAATCACGGTGGATACCGTGATTCTTGATTAACGTCCCATGACGCGGCGTGGTTTTGATCCTTCAGAAGGACCAATCAGACCATTTTCTTCTAGAGCATCAATCAACCGGGCAGCTCGGTTGTAGCCGATACGATACTTTCGTTGAATCATCGACGTCGATGCCGTCTCTTGGGTCAGAATGAACTGGACGACCTCATCATAGAGTGAGTCATCGACCTCTGTTTCACCTTCAGGTACATCTTTTGGAATCATCGCTTCAACATACTGCGCTTTTTGTTGACTGATGACATGATTGACAACCTTCTCGACTTCTTCGTCTGATAAGAACGCACCTTGTACACGGACGGGTTTGTTCATGCCGTTACCGAGCAACAACATATCCCCTCGTCCAAGCAATTTATCAGCGCCTCCCGTATCAAGGATCGTCCGTGAATCCGTCGCACTCGACACACTGAAGGCGATACGTGACGGAATATTCGCTTTGATGACACCAGTGATGATATCAACACTTGGTCGCTGGGTCGCGATAACCATGTGAATCCCAGCTGCTCGCGCCATTTGTGCAAGTCGCATGATTGCATCTTCAACTTCGTTTGACGCGACCATCATCAAGTCGGCTAACTCATCAACGATGACAACAATATACGGTAATCGTTGATGCACTTTTTCCTCTGCGTTCATCTTATCGATTAGTGCATTGTAGCCTTCGATGTTGCGCGCTCCGTTTTGACTGAAAATCTCATAACGACGTTCCATTTCCGAGACGACCTGTTTTAACGCCTGCGCCGCCTTTTTCGGATCGGTGACGACCGGTGCCAAAAGATGAGGAATACCGTTGTAGACGTTTAATTCGACCATTTTCGGGTCAATCATCATCAGGCGGACTTCATCCGGTCGAGCTCGCATCAAAATTGAGACGATCATCCCGTTAATGCAGACCGATTTACCGGAACCGGTCGAACCGGCAACTAAGACGTGTGGCATCTTATTCAGCTTTGCTGTCACCGTCTCACCAGAAATGCTTCGTCCGAGTGCGACGAGCAAACGATCATTGTCGGATTGAACGCTCTCCGCTCCTAACACTTCTCGAAGTGATACCATGGCGACTTCACGGTTTGGCACCTCGATTCCGACAGCCGCTTTACCAGGAATCGGTGCTTCGATTCGAATATCTTTCGCCGCTAACGCAAGCGCTAAATCATCGGCGAGTCCTGTGATCCGACTAAGCTTGATACCTTGTTTTGGTTCAATCTCATACTTCGTGACACTTGGTCCGAGATGAATCTTCAACACTTTCGCTCCGATCCCGAACGATTTTAAGGTCGCAATCAATTTCGTCGCATTATCCTTTAGTCGCTTATTCTCACCCGATAAGTCTTTGGACGTCGGCTCTGCTAATAAATCAAGCGACGGCAATTGATATCCGTCCGGTGTCTCTGTCATCGTCAGTGGTCCTTGTGTCTCCGCTGCTTGCGGTTCAACGTGATCCGTAAAGCCGATAATTGGAACGTCTTGAATGTTGACCGAAGGATCCTCTGCTTCTTGCTCTGTTTCGATTGGTTCCTCAACAGTTGCTGGTCGCAACGTCTTTGCTTTTTTCTCGCGGACCGGTTTCGGTGTCAGGTCTTTTTCGATCCGAGGACGAGGTGTCCGTTCACGATTACGAAATTCTTCTGCGCGTTCCCGCAGTCCAAGCCATAGTTCTCCATAAAACGAAGGGTGTAGTAGATGAACAGCTGCGCCGATGAAGAACAGACCAATCAAGAAGGCACCGCTACTTGAAATGTAATATGCTGCGTTTTGATAGAGCCATCCATTGAGAATACCACGCGGTGCTCCGAGCATTAGATCAATCCAGACGACTGAACCCATTAGTAGCATCGACCATGCCCATTTCTGAGCCCGTGACGCGTTCGATAGTAGCAAGAGTAGCACGGCACCTATCCCGCCGTATAATAAGGAACCGAACTGACCGATTAATCGTTCTCCTCCATCAGCTAGCGTCAGTCCGACTTTCCCGAATTCCCCAAATGCGAGAACGAAGGCAAGTAGTGAAACGATTGCGATGATGGTCGCATATGTACGATACGCAATCGGCTGACGTTGTTTCTTCGCTGCCGGTCGTTTCCGTGGCGGCGTTTTTTTTCGTACGGTTTTTCGTTTCGTCGTCGCCATACGTCATCCCTCCTGATAAAAAAACGGCTCAGTGGACCAGGTATTGGTCAATCTGAGCCGCTCGTTTGTTAAATCTCCATGATGATTGGAAGAATCATCGGGCGGCGTTTCGTCTGTTCATAGAGATAAGCACTGAGTTTATCTCGAATCAACGACTTCATCTCCGTCCAATCCAATTCTCCGTTTAATTTACCTTGTAGTTGTTTCGCGACGATTCGGTTCGCTTCATTGATCATATCTTCTGATTCACGCATATAGACGAATCCGCGAGAAATGATTTCGGGTCCCGAGACGATCATTTTGTTTTTCCGGCTAATCGTAATGACACAGAGGACGACACCATCTTGTGACAACAAGCGACGATCACGAAGGACGATGTTTCCGACATCACCAACACCGATTCCGTCGATCAAGACGTTTCCGGCGTTCACTTTGCGTGACATCCGTGCTTTACGCTTCTCAAACTCAACGACATCTCCATTCTCGATAATGAAGATATTGTTCGCATTGACGCCAACCGTCTGTGCGAGACGACTGTGTGCCTTTTGCATCCGGAATTCTCCGTGAATCGGTAGGAAGAATTTCGGTTTGATCAAGTTGAGCATCAGCTTCAGATCTTCCGCATGACCGTGACCGGAAACGTGTACTTTCCGTTGGTTGTAGATAACATTCGCACCCGCACGGAATAAGAGATCGATCGTTTTCGAAACCGACTTCTCGTTACCTGGAATTGGGGAAGCCGCGACGACAACCGTATCATTCAAGCGAATATTGACTTGCTTGTGTGCGTTACGTGCCATTCGTGTCAAGGCTGCCATTGGCTCACCTTGAGATCCTGTCGTCAAGATGACGACTTGGTTATCATCGAGGCGATTGATGTCAGATAGATCAATCAATGTTTTCTGCTTGAAGCGTAAGTAATTCAAACGCTGTGCCACTTCAACGTTGTTGACCATGCTACGACCGACGACCGCTACTTTTCGATTGTTCGCTTCTGCTGCTGCAAACACTTGTTGTAGACGATGAATGTTCGAAGCGAATGAAGCTACAATCACACGACCCGGTGCTTCATAAATGACGTCGTTCAATTCAGAACCGACAATCGATTCTGACCCAGACATCCCTGGTCGCTCTGCATTCGTCGAGTCAGACAGCAAGCACAGTACGCCCCGTTGACCAATCGCTGCAATTTTCCCGAAGTCTGCTTGTTTTCCATCGACTGGTGTGTAATCGAACTTGAAATCCCCCGTATGAACGATGGCACCTTGAGACGTTTGAATACAAACCCCAACTGCATCCGGAATCGAGTGGTTGACCCGGAAGAACGTAATAAAATGACCTGCAACGGTTAATTTCGTCTTGGCATCAATTGGACGAAGATCTGCCTTTTTCAATAAACCGGCTTCTTTTAATTTGTGTTCAATCAAACCGAGCGTCAAACGTGTTCCGTAAACAGGTACCTTCAAGTCACGCAAGACGTAACTGAGTGCCCCGATATGATCCTCGTGACCATGGGTAATGAAAATCCCTTGAATCCGCTCTTTGTTTTCTTTTAAATAACTGATGTCTGGAATGACTTTATCGATTCCAAGCATCTCATCTCCTGGGAACATTAACCCGGCATCGATGACGAAGATGTCCTCGTCGAGTTCGACGACGTACATGTTCTTACCGATCTCACCGGCGCCACCAAGAGCAAAGACGCTTACTTTTTCCGTCTTCTTCTTTGACACGACATGACCTCCTATAATTCATATTCACTTTTCGTGAGCCGTCCACTTATCACTATCACTATTCTAGCCGAATTTTCACAATCTGCCAACAATCGGACTAGGAAATCTAAAAAAAACGTCATTCCTGCCACATTACTCCAGGAATGACGTTAATCATGTATTCAACAAATCTTCGACTTCTTCTGTTCGTTTCGCTTTTTCCGAACGGCTTGGACGTTCACCAGCCTTCAGTTCGTCGAGCGAATACTCGAACGTCATCTCAAAATGAGGGTAATCGACGAATCGCTTCCAATCGCCTCCCCATTCAAAACCGAGTGCTTTCCCGATATCAGCGACTTCACGCCAATCACTTTTCCCTGACCGATTCCCATCATACTCAAGATCATACGAAATCTGTCCATTTACGAGTTGCACGAAATCAATTGCAAGTCCGTAGTTATGCATCGATTCACCGCCTCGTGCATTCGTGACGACTTCACCTGCCTCAGAACGCCCTTGTTCAAAAAGTGCGTTCTGTTGCTGGATCGAGCGGTACCCTTGCGTGATCTTGATATCGATATTGTAGCAAGAATGTGCAACACGGATCAGATCCTTTGCCCCTGCCTCGACAGCTGGATGGAGACGCTTCAGGTTCGCCTCGCTTGCATTGATCAAACGGTTTTCCCCTGCTACGTCTCGTGGGCAACTATCAATCCCGAGTTCCGGTTGGTCCATCAAAATCGTCGGCATCCGGTTCATGGATGCCGCAAGAAACAATCCAATCGCAAACATCGTCAATAAAAATACGATCCAACCGAAGATTGTTCCCCGTTTCATCAGCGGCGAAGCTTCTTCCGAAGTTTTTGTAGAATCGGTAACCCCGTCTCAAGCAACAGATAGAGCGGACGATTGAGTACATAATCAAACTCACCGATTTTTTCAATCATTCGGCTGCCCCACCCAGATTTAAAGGCATAGAGTCCCGCGTAATGATCATCCGGGTCGGTCGAACCACTGACTCCACCGAAGTCATAGGAGAGCGCACCATGTTCTTTCGCATATTGCATCATCGTCCATTGCATCAAATGGTTCGGCATGAATTCCCGGTACTCGTTCGATGAGGCTCCATATAAGTAATAGGAACGACGACCAGCAAGCGTCAAAAGACCACCAGACAGGATGACACCGTTTGGATGTTTGGCAGCAATCGTCATCAGTTCCGTTTTCGACTTTTCTGCTTTTTCGATTTGTGCTGTCGTCTGCTCCAAGCGATTGTTTAAGCTTTTTAGCTTCTTCTCAGCCGTCTCTTTCTCAAGCTGACGGTGAATCTTCGAAAGTTCCTTATCGGCTTGAAGTAATAAGGCTTCCGTATTCTCAAGAGCACGTACGACATCAAGTTTCGTCAAAAACAAGACCGCATCACCCTTTGGATGGAGATGATCATACAGATTCTCGAAATAATCCAGACCGCGGATCGAGAACCCATCCCGTTCGCCCGTCTCGACCATCAGCTTCGCGAATGTCTTGAGTCCTTCACGATCCGCTTGTTCGCATACGATCCCTTTGCGTTCAGCAAGACGGACGTTGTAGCGGAACTTCGAATGGAAACCGTCGAAGATCTCTTTTTCTGTTCCTTCAAGATTCGTCTCCATCGTAAAGCGTGGTTGCGCGTAATCAAAACCGCCGCCAAAACCGTTATGTTTGAAGCCAAGTCCTTGCATCTCCTGTAACAGACCTGGATATTCTTCCCGCTCGACGTTCGGATCGAATTTAATCGCAATCGCCTTCTGTTGTTTTGCGACACGTATCGCTTCATCACGAAGAGCACGAAGTGCGTCCGTATCCGTATAATCGACGACGAAACCGCGCGGTGCATAACAAAGCGTGAACGGTAGCTTCGGTACTTTCTTAAACAAGAGCAGACCAACTCCGGCAATCTCACCAGTAGTTGTTCCGACCGCGATCCGTTCATGTGTCCATCCTGTCGCGCTTTTGACTTCTCCCCATGCTGGAAGCTGGAGTAAGTCGCCTTTTGGATGTGTTTTTACGAATGTTTCAAATTGATCTATGGTTACAACGATTGGTTGATAAGTCACTTCTGTTCCTCCATTTGCCGTATCATCTCTTTGACGATGACTTCCTCATCGAGAGGGATTTTCTCATCCCCAATGATTTGATATTTTTCATGACCTTTACCGGCTAAGATGACGATATTATCTGGTCGTGCGAGTCGTGCTGCATAACGCACGGCCTCTTCCCGATCACCGATTTCAACGAACTGATCGTGGGTCATCCCTTTGGCGATGCCGGATGTAATTGACTCATATGCTTCATATCGTGGATCATCCGTCGTGATGACGACGGTTCCTGCGTAGGTCGAAGCCAGTTCGCCCATCTTCGGTCGTTTCGTCACGTCGCGGTTTCCACCTGTCCCGATCAGGAAGACGATCTTTTCCTTCGGTACGTCAACGAGTGCTTTCAGACACTGTTCAATGCCGTCAGGAGTATGCGCGTAGTCGACATACACGTTATATCCTTCGATTGGTAAGCGTTGCATCCGACCTTTTGCCGGACGGATTGCTGAAATCGCTCCTGCAATCGTCGTTAGGTCGTATCCGCAAGACAAGAGGATCCCTGTCGCAAGCAACAGATTGTAGACGTTAAAGCGACCGATGAAATTCGCCGTGACGTCGACTTGTTCTTCTTTGTACATCATCGTGAACGTCGTTTGTTGAAGTGACTGTTCAATCGCCGTTGCTCGGAGGTCAGCTGCGTTGTCGATACCGTACGTCATGACACGAGCACCTGTCATCATTTCGTACAGTTCGCTCGTCGGATCATCGGCATTCAAGACCGCGACTTTCTCTGTCGACAGCCGTTGTCCGAGCTGTGCGAATAACAATCCTTTGGCACGTGCATAGTTCTCAAACGTTTTGTGAAAATCGAGGTGATCATGCGTCAGATTCGTGAATCCCGCAATGTCGTAATCGACACCCGTTACTCGACCAAGCTCTAGTCCATGCGAAGAGACTTCCATGATGACGTCTTGGACATCTTCTTTATGCATTTGATGCAAAAATGCTTGTAATTCGGAGCTTTGTGGTGTCGTATTGCGACTTGGTACGACGCGGTCACCAATCTTGACTTCGACCGTTCCGATGATACCCGTTTTCCGACCAAGGTGCGCTAATATATCACGGACAATCGTCGTCGTCGTCGTTTTCCCGTTCGTTCCTGTAATACCAATCATCCGCATCTTTTCAGAAGGATAATCATAGAATTTGCCAGCCAATTCGGCAATGGCACGTGATGTACTACGAACGAGAATGACAGGAATCGACACATTGACCGGTTGTTCCGCAACGATTGCGACCGCTCCTTGTGCTTCTGCCTGTTTGGCATAGTCGTGTCCATCAACAGTATACCCTTTGATGGCGACGAACAATGTTCCCGGTTTAACATCCCGTGAATCGGTCGTGATGGACGTGACGTCCACTTCTACCATTCGTTCGATTTTTTGCGTCTGTATGACTTGAATCAGTTCAGCTAAATTCAACGGTATTCCTTCTTTCTCGACATCGTCATTTCATATGTTTCATCTATTCCGTTCTGCTGTCATGCTTCCTCTTCTTGGTCTGCCGGAAGAATATAGGCCTTTGCCGGTTCCTCCGAAAAGATGTGCTCAATCAGCCCTTCGATGTCCGATGGACGAATTCGTTCTACATCCGCTAGTACTTCTTCGAGTGACGGGTGACGATGCAGATGCAACTCATTTCGGGCATTTCGGTTCATATGGCTCGATGTGCCTTCGTTTCCTAAAATCAGAGAACCTTTTAGCTGTTCAATGCCATCTTCGAGTTCCTTAGCGGATAGTCCGTCTCGCTTCAAGCGATCAATCTCAGCAGCGAGAACCTGTTCGACCTCTTCGACTGATTCCGGAGACGTACCGACATAGATCGTGAACGTGCCATGATCGTCAAACGTCGTGTAATAGGAAAAGAGCGAATAAGCAAGACCGCGTTCCTCTCGGATTGATTGGAACAAGCGACTCGACATCGTCGCACCGAATGCATTGTTGAGTAAGGCGAGGGCAGGCAATCGTGGATCAGCAGAAGGAATCGCACGGAAATTATAACAAATATGTGCCTGTTCCGTATCCTTTTCCTTACGAATCACACCATTTTGTAACCTTGGTGACGCTGTCTCACGGGTCTTCGATCGTGATATGAGGATCGACATCCGCTCTTGAATCTGCGTAATCAACTCGTCTGAGACGTTTCCGGCAACGGAAATGACGATTTGATCCGGAGCATATGCTTCTTCGAGATACTGTTCAATCATTGTACGATCAATCCGAAGTACACTCTCTTCCGTTCCAAGAATCGGACGAGCCATGACATCCTCTCCGTAAGCCGCAACAGCTAATAACTCATGGACGAGATCATCTGGTGTGTCATCGTACATTTTAATCTCTTCAATGACGACCTTTTTCTCTTTTTCTAGTTCCTCCGCATCGAACGTCGATTCGAGGAACATGTCCGCCAACACTTGAAAGGCTTCACCTGCATGTTCATCTAATGTCTTGACGTAATAACACGTTTGATCCTTACTCGTGAACGCATTAATATTTCCACCAAGTCGGTCAAAATAAACCGCAATCTCTTTTGCCGTATGGCGTTTTGTTCCTTTGAACATCATATGCTCGATGAGATGACTGATACCATGCTCCTCGACCTGTTCCGTCCGACTTCCTGCTTGAATGAAGATTCCGGTCGCGACGCTGCGTGCTTCTGGCATCCGTTCAACGATTAGTCGAACCCCGTTTTCTAGTTGTATCCGTTCGATCATAGTAATTCCTCCAAATATAGGAAACAAGGTGGCTCTCGTTGCATTCTCTGCACCGTCGAGCCACCTTGGATTCATTAGTTACGACGTGGTGGACGTTGTCCGTCACGTGGTGGGCGTGAACCCTGATCCCGGCGTGGCGGGCGGTTCTCACGCTCTGTCTTTTTCTTTTCTTCGTATGCGGCACGGTCTTCTTCGCTTAATCCTTCGACGAGCAGGACTTTGTGCGACGCGTTAACGCGTCCTTTGTCATCGATTTCTGTGACACGGACTTTTAGCTTATCTCCAAGTTTAACGACATCTTCCGTTTGACCAACACGGTCAAGTGCGAGTTCCGAGATGTGGACGAGTGCGTCTTTTCCTTTGAACAATTCGACGAATGCACCGAATTTCTCAACGCGACGGACCGTTCCATCGAATTCTTCACCGACGACGACTTCACGGACGATATCTTCGATCAATTGACGGGCACGATCGATGCCAGCTTGATCCGTCGAAGCGATAAAGACTGTTCCGTCTTGATCGATGTCGATCTTAACGCCTGTCTCATCGATGATACCGTTGATGACTTTACCACCAGGTCCGATGACATCACGGATTTTATCTGGATTGATTTTAAGTGTGACGATTTTCGGCGCGTATTGCGACAATTCGACACGCGGTTCAGCAATGACAGATTGCATATGCTCAAGAATATGCAGACGACCAAGACGTGCTTGTTCAAGTGCTTCTTCAAGAATTTGACGCGTGATTCCGCCAATTTTCATATCCATTTGGAGAGCTGTGACACCTTCGTGAGTTCCAGCGACTTTAAAGTCCATATCTCCGAGATGATCTTCCATCCCTTGGATATCTGTCAAGATCGAGTAATTTTCGCCTTCCATGATCAAGCCCATCGCGATACCAGCGACAGGTGCTTTTAATGGAACACCCGCATCCATCATGGCAAGGATCGAACCACAGATGGAAGCCTGTGATGAAGAACCGTTCGACTCAAGCACTTCTGACACGAGACGAATCGTGTACGGGAAATCAACTTCATTCGGAAGAACTGGTAAAAGTGCGCGTTCTCCGAGTGCCCCATGACCAATTTCACGACGACCTGGTGCACGCATCGGACGTGCTTCCCCAACTGAGAATGGTGGGAAGTTATAATGGTGCATGAAACGTTTCTCTTCCTTCAGACCAAGTCCATCAATGATTTGAGCGTCACCCGCAACACCAAGTGTCGCTACAGACAAGACTTGTGTCTGACCGCGTGTGAACAGACCTGAACCGTGTGCACGTGGCAAGAGACCGACTTCTGAATCAAGCGGACGGATCTCAGCAAGACCACGACCATCTGGACGAACTTTGTCTTCCGTGATGAGACGACGGACTTCGTCTTTGACGAACTTGTTGAGCACGCCTGATACTTCTGCCAGTTGCTCTGCTGTGACGGACTCGTCAGCTGCATACAACTCGATGTATTTTGCGATGACTTCGTTGATAGCAACGTCACGCGCTTGTTTTTCTTCAACTTGAACCGCTTGTGTGACTTCTGCCAATGCTTCTGCTTTCAGGCGATTGACGATTGTCTCATCGAAGCTTGATACCGTATATTCGAACTTCTCTTTACCGACTTGTGCGACGATTTCTTCTTGGAACGCGATCATTTCCTTGATGACATCGTGTCCAAGTAAAATCGCTTCAAGCATTGCTTGTTCCGATACTTCCTTCGCACCTGCTTCAACCATGTTGACGGCATGTTTTGTTCCGGCAACTTGAAGGTCGATGTCGCTGACTTCCATTTGCGCTGAAGTCGGGTTCACGACGAATTCTCCGTCGACGCGACCGATCGTCACGCCTGCGATTGGACCGTCGAATGGAATATCCGAGATCGAAAGCGCAATCGAAGCCCCGATCATCGCAGCGACTTCTGGTGAATTGTCAGCATCTGACGAAAGAACCGTCGTCGCCACTTGTACGTCGTGACGGAAACCATCCGGGAATAATGGACGGATTGGACGGTCGATCAGACGCGAAGTCAAGATCGCGCTCTCTCCAGGACGTCCTTCACGTTTAAGGAATCCACCTGGGATTTTCCCTGCCGCATATAATTTTTCTTCATAGTTCACTGTTAATGGGAAGAAATCTAAGTCCTTTGGTTGTTTTGATGCAACGACCGTAGCAAGAACGGCTGTATCACCGTAGCGAATCAATGCTGCTCCGTTCGCCTGTTTTGCTAATTGACCGATTTCAATCGTTAATGGACGTCCACCGAGTTCGGTCGAAAACGTCTGTTTTGTTTGTGACATGCACAAATCTCCTCTCACTGCTATCCGTTTTTTCATTCAAATCTAATTATGTAGGTTCTTGCGCAAAAAGTCCATGAATCGGCAAAAAAAAGAAACAGGAGACGATGCTCCTGCTTCCCTACCTCGTTCTCGTCGGGATTAGCGACGGAGACCAAGACGCTCGATCAACGAACGGTAACGTGCAACATCCTTGTTACGAAGGTATGTGAGCAAGTTACGGCGACGACCGACCATTTTCAAGAGACCACGACGTGAGTGGTGATCCTTTTTGTGTGTACGTAAGTGATCGTTCAAAGTTGTGATCTGTTCAGTTAAAACAGCAACTTGTACTTCCGGCGAACCAGTATCGCCTTGTTTCGTAGCATATGCTTCGATGATTTCGTTTTTACGTTCTTTTGTGAGTGCCATTGTCACTCCACCTCCATCTTATAAATGACCGTATTCCCGAGCATCGGATGGTGAGACCAGATGCCAAGTGAATCGGCTGTACGTGATCGTACTGACCTATCATAACGAACCCTGTCCGTACTGTCAAACGCTTAATTGTACATTTGCTTCTTCGCGGTCCCGTGCCAATTGTTCTTTCAATTGATCGATACCGTTGAAGGCTTTTTCATCGCGTAAGTAAGCGATCCATTCAAGCGTCAATTCTTGACCATAAAGATCTTCATCAAAGTCAAGAAGATGCGTCTCGATACTGACGTCTCCCGTCTCATAGAACGTTGGGCGTCTCCCGACATTCGTCATCGCCTTGAACCGGCGACCGTCTGCTAAGCGAACGAATGTCGCATACACACCAAGTTTCGGAATGACGTAGGCGAATTCCGGTCGCATGTTGGCTGTCGGGAAACCGATTTGCCGTCCGCGTGCGTCACCGTGAATGATCGTGCCTTTGATTTGGTAGGATTCTCCAAGCAAACGTGCAGCCGGTTCGACTTCTCCTGCAGCAAGTAAACGACGAATCCGGGTTGAGCTGATCTTTTCAGCTTCTTCTTGGAATTCTGCTACAACGGTATGCGTAAATGTGCCACGACTATGAAAATCAAGCGTCGCCATTTTGCCGGCTCCGAAGCGACCGTAGGAATAATCGAATCCAGCAACGACGTGTTCTGCTCCAGACGCAATCAGATATTCGTCGACGAAAGCTTGCGGTGATAATTCCGAGAAAGGAATCGTAAACTCAATCACATAAACACGATCGACACCAAGCTGCTCGAGTTTCTCTAATTTGCGTTCAAGCGGCGTGATGTAGTGGACTGGTTCATCCCCTTTACCAAGCACTTGTTTCGGATGGGGATCAAAGGTCATGACAGCCAAAGGCAGGCGACGAGCCTCCGCCTCTTTCCGTGCTGCTGCGATGACTTGCTGATGTCCGAGATGTACACCGTCAAAAAAGCCGAGTGCGATGACAGCAGGGTCTTTTTGAGGTTGTTCCGGATATGTTAAATGTATGATGTCCATAATGCTCTCTCCGATCTTAATCGATTTGTAGCATGACCTCGACGCGTGCTACCTGTTCTTCTGGAAGACGTCGATATAGCGCTAAAGGTACGTCTTCTTCATTATAGACAGTAAACAGCTCGAATTCGACTGGAATGCTTGTTAGCTTTGCTCCGTTCAAGACACGTTGCGCTGTTGACGCATCGACCGTCAAGCGTGGCCATTTTTGGATGACGTGTTCAATCGGTAGAACGTGTTGCATCCGTTCTTCGACCGTCTCATACGATTCGAGTGTCTCAAGAGTCACTGTATCCGTCTCAGCAATCGCACCAGAGCCTGTCCGGCGTAGTTCACTCATGTGTGCCGCGTAACCAAGTCGTTCTCCGATTTCTACTGCTAATGTCCGAATATACGTTCCTTTTCCACAAGCGATATCGAGACGGAAACGACAAAGACCACCTTCAAACACAAGGTCCGATGTCCGTTCTAATCGATCGATGCGGACGATTCGTGTCGGTCGTTCGACTTCAATGCCTTTTCGTGCATATTCATATAGTTTTTTCCCATTCACTTTAATAGCTGAATAATACGGTGGCGTCTGCTCGATCTCTCCTGTCAATTGAGTCAAGATGTCTGCAATTGCTTCCTCGGTAATAGCTCCCGGTTCAACCGCTGTTTCGCGAACTGTTTCCCCGTGCGCATCTTCCGTTGTCGTTGCAAAGCCAATCGTCACTTCCGCCGCGTAGCGCTTTCCTTCATCCGTGATGAAGCGGGCAAGCTTCGTCGCTCGACCGAGACAAATCGGTAAGACACCCGTTACTTCCGGATCAAGCGTACCTGTATGTCCGACTTTTTTCGTTTGAAACAAGCGACGTAGACGAAAGACGCAATCATGACTCGTCATACCCGCTGGTTTATCTAACGGTAATACTCCGATGGGTTCCACGTTAGTTCCTCCTTGAAAAAAGGCAACCACACACGTGGTTGCCTTAGATGTTAATCTTTGTTCAAATTCCGAAGCAACTCATCAATGCGTGATCCGTATTCGACAGAAGAATCGACCTCGAACAATAGTTCAGGTGTTTTCCGTAGACGAATCCGCGATCCGATTTCCTTGCGCATGAAGCCTTTTGATCTTTCGAGACCGATGCGCGCATCCTCACGTGCTTTTTCGTCACCGAGGACCGAGTAGAAGATCGTCGCTTGTTGTAAGTCTCCTGTCACTTCGACACCTGTGACGGTAATCGTCTTGACGCGAGGATCCTTGACATCTTTGATGAGCAATTGCGTAATTTCCTTACGCATCTGTTCGGCGACACGATTCGAGCGTAAACTCATATTTATTCCCTCCAGTTCGGAAGAATGGATTCCGTTCTGTTACTTCCGTTTGACTTCTTCCATGATGAACGCTTCGATGACATCATCGACTTTGATATCATCATATTTTTCAATCTTAATTCCACACTCATAGCCAGTAGCGACTTCTTTGACATCATCTTTGAAACGACGAAGTGTATCGAGTTTTCCTTCGTAGATGACGATACTGTCACGAACGACACGGACGCCTGCATCACGCGTCAACTTACCTTCTGTGACATATCCACCTGCGATCGTACCGACTTTCGATACTTTGATGACATCGCGGACTTCAGCTTGACCGATGATTTTTTCAACGAATTCAGGATCAAGAAGACCTTTCATCGCTTGCTCGATTTCTTCGATTGCGTTATAGATGATCCGGTGAAGACGAATTTCGACTTTCTCCTGATCCGCCATTGATTTCGCGTTACCATCCGGACGAACGTTGAATCCGATGATGATTGCATTCGCTGCCGAAGCAAGGATGACGTCACCTTCCGTGATGGCACCGACACCTGAGTGTACGATGTTAATTTTAACACCTTCGACATCAATTTTCTTCAATGAACCGGCTAAGGCTTCAACTGAACCTTGTACGTCACCTTTGATGATGATGTTGAGGTCCTTGACTTCGCCTTCTTTAATACGATCGAAGAGATCTTCTAAGCTGACTTTCGCCGAATCACGACGTTGTGCTTCGATTTCACGCTGGTAACGCGCTTCACCGATTTGGCGGGCTTTTTTCTCATCTTCGAATGCGAAGAATTGATCGCCTGCTTTCGGTACGTCGTTCAAACCTGTGATTTCGATTGGCGTCGATGGTCCAACTTCTTTAACACGACGACCGATATCGTTGACCATTGCCCGGATACGACCGAACGTGTGACCGACAACGATTGGATCCCCAACACGAAGTGTTCCGTGTTGTACAAGAAGCGTCGCGACTGGACCGCGTCCTTTATCGAGTTTCGCCTCGATGACTGTTCCGCGACCGTTCATTTCTGGTGTTGATTTGTATTCTTGTACTTCTGAAACGAGAAGAATCATTTCGAGCAATTCATCGATACCGTCACCTTTAAGTGCTGAAACGGGTACGAAGATCGTATCGCCACCCCAGTCCTCTGCAACGAGTTCGAACTCTGTCAATTCTTGTTTGACACGGTCTGGGTTTGCGCCTTCTTTATCCATCTTGTTGACAGCAACGATGATTGGAACGCCAGCTGCTTTCGCGTGGCTGATCGCTTCTTCCGTCTGTGGCATGACACCGTCATCCGCTGCAACGACGATGATCGCGATATCCGTGACATCTGCTCCACGTGCACGCATTGTCGTAAACGCCGCGTGACCTGGTGTATCAAGGAACGTAATTTTCTTGCCGTCGATCTCAACTTGGTAAGCACCGATGTGCTGTGTGATCCCGCCAGCTTCGCCTGCAGTAACCTTCGTGTTACGAATCGAATCGAGCAATGTCGTTTTACCGTGGTCAACGTGTCCCATGATCGTAACGACCGGTGGACGCTCAGACAATTCGTACTGGTCGAGATTCAATTCGTACTGATCAAAGTCCGTCTCATCGACTTGGACTGTCTTCTCGACTTCAAAGCCGAACTCTGTCGCGAGAAGTTCCACTGTCTCGTCATCAAGATCTTGGTTGATGTTCGCCATGACACCGAGACCCATCAATTTCATGATCAGTTCATTCGGTTTTTTCGCCATTTTTTCAGCGAGTTCACCGACTGTCAAGTTGTCAGAGTATTGAACGACGTTTGCCATCGCCTCTTCTTGTGCACGGCGAGCAGCTTTACGTTGACTCGACTTCGAGTTCGGATCCGCTACTTCAAGTTTACGCGGTTCTGCTTTCTTTTGGTTCGGACGACGTTTGCCGCCACGGTTGTTACGGTTGCCGAATTCTGGGCGTCCGCCTTTGCTGTTACGTGATTGGTTACCTGCTGGTTTGTTTGTACTTCCTGGTCGGTTCGGTTTATTATCTGATTTCACTTGTTTTGGAGCCTCCGTCTTTTGAGCCCGATATTTCTCGGGATTAAATACTTGATCGAGTTGCTGTACTGTCTGTTCATCTAATACTGCCATATGATTCTTGACTGGTTTCTCCAGCTTTTCAAGCTGGGTGATGACCTGCTTACTTGTTACATTTTGTTCCTTGGCGAATTCGTATACACGTTTACCCAAAGGATCCACCTCCAATTAGTCGTTCGAGAGGAGTTCAGTTAGCTTTTTCGCAAATCCGGCTTCATTGACTGACACGACAACACGCGCATCCTTTCCTAATGCTTGACCGAGAATCGTACGGTCGGCGACTTCTAGGTAAGGAACCTGATAACTCGTACATTTATCTGTGACTTTCTTACGCGTGGCAGCCCCCGCATCTGCTGCTAAAAGAACAAGCTTCGCTTGCCCTCCTCGTACTTCTTTCAGTACGAGTTCTTCTCCCGTCGTCACTTTTCTAGCTCGATTCGCGAGACCGAGAAGGGATTCCCATTTACTCATTTGTACCTCCCGCGATTTCAAGCAATTCATCGTATAAGGCATCTGTCGTCTTGACCTTTAAATGATGATCAAGCGTCCGTTTTTTCTTCGCCGTCGCAATAACTGCCGCATCTTTCGATAAATAGGCACCCCGCCCGTTCATCTTACCATTTAAATCGATGACGACTTCTTGTTCAGGTGTTCGGACGACACGAATCAACTCTTTTTTCGGTTTCATTTCTTGTGTGATGACACACTTTCGTAATGGTACCTTTTTTTGCACGAATTATTCCTCGCCTTCAACTTGGACCGCTTCTACTGCCGGCTCTTCCGTCGCGAAGACATCTTCGAGATCCATCGCTTCCGCTTCAGACTCGCTCTTGATATCAATTTTCCAACCAGTCAATTTTGCTGCGAGACGCGCGTTTTGACCACGTTTCCCGATTGCAAGCGACAGTTGGAAATCTGGAACGACGACGATTGTCGCTTTCGCTGGTTCGTTGACATAGACCGCAACGACTTGAGCTGGGCTGAGTGCGTTCGCGACATATTCTTTCGGATCATCCGAGTAACGGACGATATCGATTTTTTCCCCGTTCAAATCATTGACGATGCGTTGAACACGCGCCCCTTTTTGTCCGACACATGCACCGACTGGATCGATGTCGTCCGCTGCGACTGCGATTTTCGAACGGTCGCCCGCTTCACGCGCCACAGACTTGACTTCGACTTCGCCACTTGAAATCTCTGGTACTTCGATTTCGAAGAGACGTTTTAAGAGACCTGGATGTGTCCGTGATACGAGAATCGATGCCCCTGATCCCTTGACCATCGGATCAACCTTCGTGACGTACACCTTGATGCGATCACGAATCCCGAAACGCTCGTTCGGCATTTGCTCGTGTGTCGTCAAGACAGCTTCGATACCTTCTAGGTTGACGTACAAGTTGCGTGCATCTTGACGCTCGACGATACCTGTCATGATCTCGTCTTCACGATCCGCGAAGTGATTGTAAATGCGTTCGCGTTCTGCTTCACGCATTTTTTGTGTGACGATTTGTTTTGCTGTTTGTGCCGCAACGCGACCAAAATCGCCTGGCGTCACTTCGACTTTATGGAAATCGCCGAGTTCATATGTCGGATCGATCTCGTGCGCCTCTTCAAGCGAGAGTTGTTCCTCTGGTTGCGTCAATCGTTCGACGACTTCCTTGAGCGCGAAGACACGAATGTCTCCTGTCTGCTGGTCGAATTCGACCTTTACAGCCTCCGACTCTTTTCCGAAGTTGCGTCGGTACGCTGAAATCAATGCCTGTTCGAGCGCATCGATGATGATGTTCTTGTCAATTTCCTTCTCTTTCGCGATTTGATTGATCGCCTCGAGTAACTGTGGTCCCATCGTTCTCTTCCTTTCCGTCAGAACATTACCGCAAGTCGCGCAAGTGAAATCTTGTCGACCGGTATCTCAATTTTCAATTTTCTTGTTTTGACACGCACTTCGATTTCAAGCATCTCAGGTGTGTACGCGAGCAACGTTCCTTCGAATTCAACCGCATTCTTTACTGGATCGTGCGTTTTGATGTACACATGTTTCCCAATCGCCTTTTCGAAGTCCTCGTCTTTCTTCAGTGGACGTTCCGCTCCTGGACTAGCGACGTCGAGGTAATACGGCTCGTCGATCGGATCATTGTCATTCAATGCTTCCGATAACTGTTCATTGATTTTGACGCAGTCTTCAAGATCTACGCCACCCTCTTTGTCGATGGAGACACGTAGGAACCAATCCGCCCCTTCTTTGACGAATTCAACGTCGACTAGCTCCATCCCCTCTCGTTCGACGATTGGTTTTGCGAGCGCTTCGACCTTTTCCGTTACGTTCGTCATCTTCATCCTCCTTCAAAAAACAAACAAGAAAGGAGCAGGTCCCCCTACTCCTTCCAAGTCGTAGTATAAAAAACATTTCCTCACTCAATATAGCATAGGAAAGCGCTCAAAGCAAGTGTTCCTAAGGGCTTACAAGTCGAACAAGGAGAGCTGATTCTCGTCTGGTAACCCTTCGAGACAGCCTAGGTTATCGAGCGTCTCGATGATGGATTTCGATAACTTGGCGCGTTTTTGGAGATCTTCCTTTGAGAGGAATTCGCCGCCTTTACGTGCTTCGACGATTTGCTTCGCAGCATTCGTCCCTAGACCTGTCACGGCGTTAAAAGGTGGTAACAACGTATCCCCGTCAATGAGGAATTCCGTTGCACTTGAGCGATAGAGATCGACCTTTTGGAACGTAAAGCCGCGTTCAATCATCTCGAGCGCGATTTCAAGAACCGTGTACAACCCTTTGTCCTTCGCCGTTGCCTCGAATCCTTTATCCTTGATGTCTTGCAAAACTTTCCGAACAGCAGCAGAGCCCTTATTCATCGCACCGATGTCAAAGTCACCCGCACGTACCGTAAAGTACGAAGCATAGTAATACATCGGATGATGGACTTTATAATAAGCAATCCGGACAGCCATCAAGACGTAAGCGGCAGCATGGGCTTTCGGGAACATGTACTTGATTTTCTTACAGGAATCGATATACCAGAGCGGCACATCGTTCTCAATCATCGCCTCTTCCATGTCAATCGAGAGTCCTTTCCCTTTACGGACCGACTCCATGATTTTAAAGGCAAGTGACGGTTCAAGACCGGCGTAGATCAAGTAGACCATGATGTCATCTCGACAACCGATGACATCTTTTAGTTCACACGTTCCGTTGTAGATCAATTCGCTGGCGTTTCCAAGCCAGACATCCGTTCCGTGCGAGAGTCCTGAAATCTGAACGAGCTCTGAGAACGTCGTCGGTTTCGTCTCCTCTAACATTTGGCGAACGAACTTCGTCCCAAACTCCGGAATACCGAGCGTTCCCGTTTTTGAATCAATCTGTTCCGGCGTCACACCGATTGATTCCGTCGAACTGAAGATTTTCATGACTTCCGGGTCATCGACCGGAATCGTCTTCGGATCACGTCCCGATAAATCCTGTAGCATCCGGATCATCGTCGGATCATCGTGACCGAGAATATCGAGTTTGAGTAAGTTATCGTGAATCGAATGGAAGTCGAAGTGTGTCGTCTTCCATTCAGAACCCATATCGTCTGCCGGATACTGAATCGGACTGATATCATAGATATCCATGTAGTCCGGTACGACGATGATCCCTCCCGGGTGTTGACCAGTCGTCCGTTTGACGCCAGTGACACCACTGACAAGACGATCGACTTCCGCATTCCGATACGTCAGCTCATTCTCCGACTGATACCCTTTGACATAGCCATACGCCGTCTTCTCGGCGATCGTTCCGATCGTTCCGGCACGATAGACGTAATCGTCACCGAACAAGACTTTCGTATAGGCATGGGCTTGCGGTTGGTATTCTCCACTGAAGTTCAAATCGATATCCGGTACTTTATCCCCTTTAAATCCAAGGAACGTCTCGAACGGAATATCATGACCATCCTTAAACAACGGGATATCACATTTCGAACAGGATTTATCCGGTAAGTCGAATCCCGAACCAACGGAACCATCATCGAAGAACTCCGATTCCTTACAATTCGGACAGACATAATGCGGTGGTAATGGATTGACTTCCGTAATCTCGGTCATCGTCGCAACGAGACTTGATCCGACCGATCCCCGTGAACCGACCAAATAGCCGTCGTCGAGTGATTTTTTTACGAGTTTATGGGAAATCAAATAGATGACAGCGAATCCGTGACCGATAATCGACTTCAACTCTTTTTCGAGTCGGGCTTCGACGATCTCCGGTAACGTCTCGCCGTAAATCCGGTGCGCCATATCGTACGATAGATTCCGAACTTCTTCGTCTGCCCCTTCGATCTTCGGTGTATAAAGATCTTTTGGAATGATATCGATGTTCTCGAACTGTTCCGCGACGGCTTGACTGTTCGTGATGACGAGACGTTCCGACACATCTGGTCCGAGGAACTTAAAGTCGTCCATCATTTCCTTCGTCGTCCGGAAATGCGCCGGTGGCAATTGTTTTCGCATGTTCAGCATGTTCGCTCCACCTTGCGTCCGGATCAAGATCTCCCGGTACGTCGCGTCATGTTGATCGAGGTAATGTACGTTACCAGTCGCGACTGGTAAGATATCATGTTCTTCCGCGACGCGGATGATCTTTTTGATCAGTTCGCGCAGTTCGAGTTCATTCTGAACGATTTCCCGTTCGATCAAATGACTATACATTGCGGGTGGCTGAATCTCGATGAAATCATAGAACTGCATCACTTTTGCTAAATCTTCGTCCGACTTATTCAAGGCGGCATCAAATACCTCGCCGTTATCACAAGCTGACCCGATGATCAATCCATCCCGATGTGCGATGAGTTGCGAGCGTGGTGTGCGGACGACACGGTGCACGTGTTTTGTGTGAGCAATCGAAATCAATTGGTACAGATTCTTCAAGCCCGTCCGGTTCTTCGCATAGACCGTCGCGTGGTATGGTCGTGCCCGCGAGATATCTTTTCCCATCTCTCGGTTGAGTGAGGCATGTGTCCTCATGTTGAACATCTCATCTGCCATTTGCAGCAACTTGACCATCAAATAGCCTGTCGCTTCCGCATCATAAATGGCGCGGTGATGCTGCGTTAATTCGATGTCAAATCGTTTCGCAAGTGTGTTCAATCGGTGGTTTTTAAGTGTCGGCATCAGGACACGGGCTAACTCAAGCGTATCAATGACCGGTAAGACTGATTCATCGTGACCACCAGACCGGAGTGTCGCATTCAAGAATCCAATATCAAACGAGGCATTGTGAGCAACGAGAATCGAGTCGCCGACCCAGTCCATGAATTCCTTGACGACTTGTTCCGGGTCTGGTTTTCCCCGGACCATATCATCGGTAATCCCTGTCAAGTCAATCGTCGTCGCCGACAATAGATGCTTCGGATCCGCAAATGCTTCGAATTTATCGATGATATCACCATCGTGGATTTTAACAGCTGCAAGTTCGATGATCTTGTTGTACATCGCCGATAAACCCGTTGTCTCGACGTCAAAGACGACGAATGTCGCGTCATCCAAATTGCGCTCCACCGGATGGTAGGCGACTTGCACCCCGTCATTGACGACGTTTGCTTCAATTCCGTACAGTACCTTGATATCGTTTTTCTTTCCGGCATAGTAGGCATCCGGAAAACTTTGTGCACCGGCGTGATCCGTGATCGCGACAGCAGGGTGACCCCATTTTGCGGCACGCTCGACGTATTTTGTCACGTTCATGACGGCGTCCATCTGACTCATTTGCGAGTGCGCATGTAACTCGACACGTTTCTCGCCTGCCCAAGGGTCAGCAGGGGCTTCCATCTTCACTTCTGACAGTTGGGCAATCATCATACAGAGATCGCGCAGGAACGTATCGAACTCGACACGACCTGCTGCTTGAATCCACATGCCTTTTTTGATGGCTGAGAGGATTTTGACGTCTGTTTCGTCACGCGCAAACATTTTGACGACGAGCGAGTCTGTATAATCTGTCATCTTGAACGTAAAAATTGTCTTCCCACTTCGTAGTTCACGACTCTCAGCTGAGAAAACAAGACCACGGATCGCAATCCGTCGTTCCTCATCTTGAATCGTCTTGATCGGAACGATCTCATCTTGAATCGGTTTCCCGATCCGGATTTCGACAGGGCCATCATCGTCATCTCGCGATTGTTCCCGTTTGAATTGCAACTCGAGCATCCGTTTTGCTTCTTCCATGTCTTCCTGTTTCACCTGATTTCGCAACGCTTCTTGTTTCGATTCGTTGATCTGAACAATCGGTTCACAGTTGAATTTTGGGAATCCGTAAGCACTATAGAGTAATTGTAATTCCCCACATAAGCTACTCTTTAAGAAACCTGCTTCCGGTTCACTTCGGACCGGAATGAATAGTTTCTGTTCTTTAAACTCCGGTAAGACACGCCCGAGTTGTGTCCGCATTGCCGATGAGACATCTGCGAGATCCTGCACGACATATGGCCAGTAATCATGATACATCCGTTCATCTGGACGGCTATCTGCGTGTAATATGATTTTGACTTCGGCAAATTGCTGATACCGACTTGTCAAACGACTCGTAAAGAGTTGATAGACGTTTTGGGGTAAAACATGTGGCAAGCGAATTTCAAATGTCCAGGTTGCCTTTGCTTTATTGACGCGAAGCTTCTCGAGAACTGCTTCGTGAAAGTATTCTTCAATGATACCGTTCGGTAATTCCAAGTCACTGAGCAACAGTGACATGCGTTGTTGTGTATCCACTCGCAATTGTGCTGTCTGATCGCTTCACACCGTGACAGCAACTCCTCCTCCTCTTGCGGATTGCCCAAGGGGCGAATGGGTGTGAGACAAGAAAACAGTCACTTTATGAAAAGTGACCGTCTCCATTCTTTATTCTAAACCTTCATAGAGTGAACGAACAGCCTCAACGACTTGTTCCTGTCCAACTTCTTCTGCATCGCCACCACGACGGGCTTTTAATTCGACGATTCCTTCTGTCGCTTTTTTCCCAACGTTCAAGCGAACCGGTAGACCGATCAAATCAGCATCGGCGAACTTGACACCTGCTCGTTCTTTCCGGTCGTCAAGCAAGACGCTAAATCCTGCAGCCGTTAACTCACGGTATAGTGTCTCTCCGAGTTCGAGCTGTTCTGCATTTTTACCGTTGACGACGATTAAATGAACATCGTATGGCGCGATTGCTTTTGGCCAAATGATTCCACGCTCATCATAATGTTGTTCAACGACTGCCGACAATGTCCGCGAGACACCAATGCCGTAACAACCCATGATGAGAGGTTGTGCTTTACCGCCCTCGTCGAGGAACGTCGCTCCCATTCCTTCTGAGTAACGTGTTCCGAGTTTGAAGACTTGACCGACTTCAATCCCGCGAGCGAACTTGACTTGACCGTTACCGTCTGGTGACGCGTCACCTTCTTCTGCGAAGCGCAAGTCTGTATATTCTGCTTCGAAATCACGGCTTGGGTCGACATGGATATAATGCGTTTCCGCTTTATTTGCACCACAGACAGCGTTCGTCAAGGCACGAATCGCGTAGTCCGCGACGACCTTCATATCTGCCCCGATTGGTCCAAGTGTTCCAGGCGTTGAGTGAAGCGCTGCTTCAATCTCTTCGTCGCTCGCCATCGTGATGTCGAGTGCACCGAGATAGTTTTTCAACTTGATATCGTTGACTTCGTGATCGCCCCGGACGAGTGCCATGACAAGCCCTTGCTCCGTCTTGAAGATGACGGTCTTGATTGATTCGTTTGCTGGTAAATTCAAATGTGCGCTGACCGCTTCGATCGTCTTCGCATCTGCCGTATGCACTTCTTCAAGTGCTTCTGGTGCTTTGTCTTGCTTCGGATAGGCGTCGATCGACTCTGCCATCTCTAAGTTTGCCGCATAGTCCGACTGATCCGAATAGACGATCGTATCTTCACCGATTGCTGCTAACGCATGGAACTCATGTGTTCCACTACCACCTATCGCACCTGAGTCAGCGACGACTGGACGGAACTCAAGACCGACACGTGTAAAGATCCGCGAGTACGTATCAAACATGTTTTGATACTCTTCGTCTAAGCTCTCTTGTGACGAGTGGAACGAGTAAGCATCTTTCATGATAAACTCACGACCGCGTAATAAACCGAAGCGTGGACGACGTTCGTCACGGTACTTCATTTGAATTTGGAAGAGGTTGACCGGCAACTTTTTGTACGAGTTCAATTCATCACGAACGATCGAAGTGATCAGTTCCTCGTGTGTCGCACCGAGCGCGAACCGACGATCATGACGATCCGTCAAGCGCATTAATTCAGGTCCATAGATATCCCAACGTCCCGTCTCTTCCCATAGTTCAGCTGGCTGAATCGCTGGCATGAGCAATTCTTGCGCACCCGCCGCTTCTAATTCCTCGCGGATGATCGTCTCGATGTTTGCGAGTACTCGTTTTGCGAGTGGTAGATACGAATAGATCCCAGCGGCATTTTGACGCATGAATCCTGCACGAAGCAAGAGTTGGTGACTGATGGCTTCTGCATCAGATGGTACTTCACGCAACGTTGGCATGAATAGTTTTGATTGTTTCATAATGAGTCACGAACTCCTTTGACTGAGTGATTAATTAAAAGAATTTTTGAATGTCGTTCCAAGTGACGACGAGCATGAGTAGCATCAAAAGCGCGAAACCGACGAAGTGAACCAATCCTTCTTTTTGAGGATCAACTGGTTTACCGCGTAAGGCTTCAAGGAAGAGGAACAACAATCGTCCTCCGTCAAGTGCTGGAAGTGGCAATAAGTTGAAGACTGCTAAGTTGACGGACAACAATGCTGTCCATGTCAATAGCATCGAGAACCCACTATCTGCGACCTGATCGGTCATTTTGACGATCCCAACTGGTCCTGATAATTGATCGACGCCGACGACACCCGTCACGAGATCTCCAACAGCTCCGACAATGAGCGTCGACATCCGCCATGTTTCTGAAACTCCGGTTTGGAGTGCTGTCCCGAATGATTTTTCTGTCTCATTCGTGACGCCGATGATGCCGACCTTCTGTTCTCCTTGCTGTTGTACTTTTGGCGTGATTTGTGTTGTCGTTTCTTTCCCATCACGTTCGTATTTCACTTCTGTCGCTTTACCGGCACGATCTTGGAATCCAGCACGTAAATCAGTCCATTTGGCTGTATCCTGACCGTTGACCGAGACAATCCGGTCACCTTCAACAAGTCCAGCTTGATCGGCCGGAGAACCCTTTTGAACTGTTCCGATGACGCTGTCCCCCGTTGGAGAGCCATTATATAAGGCAAGACCGAACAGGATAACGAACGCGAGGACAAAGTTCATGAACGGTCCTGCAGCGATCGCAAGGACGCGCTTCCACACGGATTTCGAACCGAATGTACGATCGTACGGTGCAATTTGTGTCCGTGTCTGACCTTCAACGAGAAATGCTGTCGGTGAAACGGGGTAGCGAACCGATGTCTCGTCTTGTAATCCAACGAGTTCGAGTTGACGCAATAAGTCAATCCGTTCGACAGTAACGACTTGGTCGACTTGTGGCTGATCCGCATCGAAATAAATCGTCTCGATGACGCCGTCCTTTAACTGTAATCCGACGGTTTGACCTGATTTGATCTCAACGAGTTCCGGTTCTTCACCCGCCATCTTGACGTAACCGCCGATTGGCAACAGACGTACCGTATACAACGTCTCATTCTTAAACACTGAAAAGATCTTCGGTCCAAATCCAATCGCGAATTCCCGACAGAGAATACCTGCCCGTTTCGCCATCACGAGATGACCCCATTCATGGACGGCGACGAGTACACCGAACATCAGCACGATTGAAATAAAGGTCGTCATTACTTATCCCATCCTTAGTTAGCGAATGTAAGAGACGATACGAACTCACGCGCCCATCGATCAGCCTCAAGGATTTGATCCAAGGAAGGCTCCTCGATAAGTTCATGAGCTTGAAGCGCCGCCTCAACGCTCGCTTCGATTTCTAAAAAGCGAATGTCTCCTTTTAAGAAGCGATCCACCGCTTGTTCGTTCGCAGCATTGAGTACTGATGGCATCGATCCGCCGGCTTGACCTGCTTCAAAAGCAAGTCGCAACAACGGATAACGCTCAAATGAAGCATCAGCAAAGTGTAGGCGTCCGATTTCCTTTAAGTTTAACCGTTCTCCCCCTTGAATTTCAAGGCGGGACGGATATGTAAGAGCGTACTGAATCGGTTCTCGCATGTCAGGCATACCAAGTTGTGCCATGACCGCACCATCGTTGAATTCGACCATCGAGTGGATGATGGATTCACGGTGAATGACGACATCGATATCTGCATAATCGACATCAAATAACCAGTGTGCTTCAATGACTTCGAACCCTTTGTTCATCATTGTCGCAGAATCAATCGTGATTTTTGCTCCCATCGACCAGTTTGGATGCGCTAGTGCTTGTTCGACCGTAACATTCGCTAACTCATCCCGCGTTTGGTCGCGGAAGCTACCACCTGAAGCCGTCAAGATGATTTGACGCACATCTTCACGACGTTCCCCGTTTAAGCATTGGAAAATCGCCGCATGTTCACTGTCAACTGGTAAGATCGTCACGTTTTTCTCACGTGCCAACTTCATGACAAGATGACCTGCCGTGACGAGTGTCTCCTTATTCGCAAGACCAATCGTCTTACCCGCCTCGATTGCAGCAAGCGTTGGACGTAAGCCAACAGCTCCTACGACCGCTGTAATGACCGTATCGACTTCGGGATGCGTCACGACATCAAGCAATTTTTCTTCACCGACAACGATCGTTGGCTGATAAGTCAAGTGTTGCTCGAGTTCTTGACGTGTCGTCTCATCTTGGACGCCGACAAGCATCGGTTGCAGACGGTTCAACCACGGTATGGCGACCGTCGTGTTTCGACCAAATGCAAAACTCGTCAATTCAAAAAGGTCTGGATTAGCCGCAATGACATCGAGCGTCTGCGTACCAATCGATCCTGTACCACCGATGATACTGATTTTCTTCATAATGAAGTGCCTCCTCAAGCAAAGATATCAAGTACGACGAGGACCGTAAAGACGATCATCATGCTGTCGAACCGATCTAGAATACCACCATGACCCGGTAGTAACGTTCCAGAATCTTTCACACCATAATGGCGTTTGTAAGCAGACTGGACCAAGTCACCAAGTTGCCCAACGACGGCAACGATGATGGCAAGGACAATGACTTTCCCAATACCGACTGTCGGTTCGATACTTTCAAATACGACACCGAGTAAGATGGCAAGCAGTACGCCACCGACTGCCCCTTCGATCGTTTTGTTGGGACTGATCGACGGCCACAGTTTATTCTTACCGAATCGTTTCCCGACGAAGTAAGCGCCTGAATCCGTGAACCAGATCAAGAGGATAATCAACAGTGACCACGTTAATCCGTGTTCGAGTAAGCGGATATAGGCGAATGATGCAAAACCGACACCGACATACACGGCCGTCAGCAGTAAAAACGCAACATCATCGAACGTAAAGACATTTTTTGAGAATACGTTCCAGAAGAGACCGATCAATAAAATGATCATTGCCCAAGCGATTGGCGAAAGTCCGATCGGAAGCGTCTGATCGACTGCTTCTTCATAAATACCAACGAAAGGCAATAACGTCCCAATACCAAACAGAATCCGAGGAACGCGTGAGCCGCTCCATTGTCGCATCCGAACGAGCTCGGTATATCCGAGAAGCGTTAAGATTGCCATAAATGCTAAAAAGGGAAGTCCGCCGAGATACAGAAGTGCCAAAAAGATAGCACCAGCCCATATCCCTGTGATGATTCGAGTTTTCATAAGCTAGTTCCTCATTTAATCAGACGCCACCGAATCGGCGTGTCCGTTGATTGTAATCTTCAATTGCTGCTAAGAAAGCATTTCGGCGAAATTCTGGCCACAAGACGTCTGTGAAATAAAACTCCGCATATGCCGCTTGCCAAAGTAAAAAGTTCGATAACCGTTGTTCCCCACTCGTTCGAATGACGAAATCGACGTCGGTTACGGATCCTGTCATCAACTCGCGTTCAATCGTCTCCGTTGTAATCGCATCCGGTGACAGTGTTCCTGCCTGAACCTGTTCGCCCAGTTTTTGCATGACTTGAACGAGTTCATCGCGTCCTCCATAATTCAGAGCGAAAATCAGACGAAGTCCTGTATTATGTTGCGTATCCAGTTTCGCTTGTTCCACTGCCTCACGTGTGAAATGAGGGAGGCGTGATACTTCTCCTGCTACCTCGACTTTAACATTTTGCGCGTCTAACTCTTTTAAATCCGACTCTAAGAATTGCGCCGGCAGCTTCATGAGAAAACTCACTTCTTCTTCCGGACGCGTCCAATTCTCCGTCGAGAAAGCATATAATGTCAGACTCTTAATGCCGAGTTCATTTGCAACCCGAACGACTTCACGAATCGATTTCATACCTTCGCGATGTCCCATGATACGCGGAAGTCCGCGTTTTTGTGCCCATCTACCGTTTCCGTCCATGATGATAGCGACATGCTCTGGTACCCGGTCATAGGTTTCGGTTTCTTTCGTCTGATTCAACCATTGAAACATCCGCACTTCCTCCTCTCTCAATTATGAAGAAAGGGACTCTTCGTGTGACAAAGAGTCCCCCCCATGACGATCCGTCGCGTCATACTTCCATGATTTCTTGTTCTTTTTCCGTTGCCGTCTGATCAAGTTGTTTAACGAACTTGTCTGTCAACGTCTGAACATCTTCTGTGTATCCACGCAGATCATCTTCTGTCAATGCACCATCTTTTTCTTGTTTCTTTAACTGCTCGTTCGTATCACGACGAATATTACGGAGGGCAACTTTACCTTCTTCCGTATACTTCTTGACGAGTTTGACGAGTTCCTTCCGGCGCTCTTCCGTTAATGGTGGAATCGCAAGACGGATGACCGTACCATCAGACGACGGCGCAAGACCAAGATCAGCACGTTGAATCGCTTTTTCGATTTCGCTGACCATTGATTTATCCCAAGGAGTGATCAAGATCAGACGTGCTTCTGGTGTGTTGACGTTCGCTACTTGATTGAGCGGTGTCGGTGAACCGTAGTATTCGACTTGAACGGGATCCAAAATCGCAACGTTTGCACGACCTGCGCGGAGCGTCGCAAGTTCTTTCTTAAGTGAAAGATGTGCTTTCTCCATCCGTTCTTCGGCTTGTTTTAAGATTTCTTTTGACATATTATTTCCCCCTTACGATTGTCCCGATTTCGTCACCGATGACGACACGTTTGATGTTACCTTCTTCCATCAACGAGAAGACGATGAGCGGGATGTCATTGTCCATACAAAGTGAAGTTGCTGTAGAATCCATAACTTGAAGTCCATCTTTTAAGACGTCCAAGTAAGAGAGCGTCTCGAATTTCTTCGCTTCTGGATCAACATTCGGGTCAGCTGAGTACACACCATCGACGTTGTTTTTCGCCATTAAGATGACCTCTGCTTCGATTTCAGCTGCACGAAGAGCAGCTGTCGTATCTGTCGAGAAATACGGGTTCCCTGTACCTGCTGCAAAGATGACGACGCGTCCTTTTTCAAGGTGACGCATCGCACGGCGGCGGATGTACGGTTCTGCTACTTGGCGCATCTCGATAGATGTTTGGACGCGTGTCTCGACACCTACATCTTCCAAGCTGTCTTGAAGCGCAAGCGAGTTCATGACTGTCGCTAACATCCCCATATAATCGGCGTTGGCCCGGTCCATCCCAAGTTCTGCACCTGTTTTGCCACGCCAAATGTTTCCAGCTCCGACGACGACCGCTACTTCAACGTTCAGTTCAACTAATTCGCGAATCTGTTCCGAGATAGATTTGACGATGACAGGATTGATTCCAAACCCTTGATCTCCTGCGAGCGCTTCTCCGCTCAATTTTAACACAATCCGGTTATATTTCGGTTGCATGACTATGTCCCCCTTGCTAAATTCCGTAAAAAAGGAACACGAACCACTTCCACACGAAAGTGGATTGAAGCATACGTGTTCCTTCTCTTGTCATCAGGATGATCCCGATTCTTATTTTTTAAGTTGGTTCATAACTTCTTCAGCGAAGTTCTCTTCGCGTTTTTCCATACCTTCTCCAACTTCGAAGCGTACGAATGACACGACTTTACCGCCTTTAGATTCTACATATTTACCAACTTTGAAGTCTGGATCTTTGACGAACGTTTGATCGACGAGGCAGATTTCCTCGAAGAACTTGTTCATACGACCAACGATCATTTTTTCAACGATGTTAGCTGGTTTTCCTTCGTTCAACGCTTGCTCAGTGAGGACTTTTTCTTCACGCGCTTTTTCTTCTTCTGTGACAGAAGTACGGTCAACGTAAAGTGGACGTGCTGCTGCGATGTGCATTGCAACGTCTTTTGCAACTGTTTCGTCTGTCGTACCTTCGATGACGACGACTGAACCGATGCGTCCACCCATGTGGAGGTAAGAACCGAAGACTGCGTCATCTGCTTTTGTGAAGAGTGCTACGCGACGGAGTGAGATTTTCTCTCCGATTGTTGAAGCTTCTTCTGAGATGTATGTGTCGATTGTTTTACCTGCTTCGTATTCAGAAGCAAGAGCTGCTTCAGCAGTCTCAGAACCGTTACGGAGAACAGCGTCTGCGATATTTTGAACGAGTGTTTGGAAACGTTCGTTTTTCGCAACGAAGTCTGTTTCTGAGTTGATTTCGACGAGTGCCGCTTTGTTGCCGTCAACTGCAACTGCAGTCAACCCTTCAGCTGCAATACGATCGCCTTTTGCTGCTGCTTTAGCGATCCCTTTTTCACGCAAGAAATCTACTGCTGCGTTCATGTCACCGTCAGTTTCAACGAGTGCTTTTTTGCAGTCGAGCATCCCTGCACCTGTTTTTTCACGAAGTTCTTTAACCATTGCTGCTGTAATAGCCATTCGATATTCCTCCTTATAACATCCTTAGTTTCAAAAAAAAGGTGATAAAAGGTCGATTCCCTTTATCACCTGGCATCACGAATTACTCAGCGTCTGCTACTACTTCTTCAGTAGTTTCAGGTGCTACGTTATCTTCGCCTTGTTTAACTTCGAGGATTGCGTCAGCCATTTTACCAGTGAGCAATTTGACTGCACGGATCGCATCGTCGTTCGCTGGGATGACGTAGTCGATTTCGTCTGGATCACAGTTAGTATCAACAATCGCAACGATTGGGATGTTGAGTTTGTGTGCTTCTGCAATCGCGATACGCTCTTTGCGTGGGTCAACGATGAAGAGTGCATCCGGAACGCCTGGCATATCTTTGATACCGCCGAGGAATTTCTCAAGACGAGTCATTTCTTTTTTAAGAATGATGACTTCTTTTTTAGGAAGAACTTCGAATGTACCGTTCTCTTCCATTTTTTCGAGTTGTTTCAAACGGTTGATACGTTTTTTGATTGTAGAGAAGTTCGTGAGAGTTCCACCTAACCAACGTTCGTTGATGAAGTATTGACCTGCACGGATCGCTTCTTCTTTCACAGTGTCTTGAGCTTGTTTTTTCGTACCAACGAAAAGAACGTTTCCGCCTTCAGACGCTACTTCACGGATGAAGTTATATGCTTCGTCTACTTTTTTGACCGTTTTTTGAAGGTCGATGATGTAGATTCCGTTCCGTTCTGTGAAGATGTATTTTGCCATTTTTGGGTTCCAACGGCGTGTTTGGTGACCGAAGTGTACACCAGCTTCTAACAATTGTTTCATCGAGATTACTGCCATGATGAATTCCTCCTTTTGGGTTTTGGATGTCCTCCGCGATGATCGTCTGTCCAGCTAACCTATTAAAGGCACCGCAGCTGGCGATACATGCGTGCGTAATTAACACCGTAGACTAATATAGCATAAAGATTACCGAGGGGCAACCTTCGTTTGATGAGAAAGTTTAGCAATCAAAGCCACCTCGCCGGTCCCCCGATTCAAAGATCGTGCAAGCGTCTCAAGATCTGCTCCTTCTCGTAGCGCCTGCTTGATATCCGTTAACGATGGTTCCTTTGAAACGGACCGTTCGACTTCGACGGTTTCTGGCTTCTCATTTGTAGCAACCTGCACTATTTGTAAAGACGCATCCGGTACTTGATCAACGGGTTCGGTTGTCTCATATATAGATGTATCCGTCATGGCGTTGACGTGCTCCATGAAATGTAATAACACTTGCTCCGTCTCGTTTTTTTCGCGTTCTAAATGTGTGATCCGGTCTTTGAGCGCCGCCTGCTGACGAAATAAAACTAGCAGGGCATAACAGACGAGTGCAGCTAATAAGATATAAACGACAGTCATAATTCTCCCTTTCACATGGCGACACGATCTGCTAAATAGGCACTTCCGAGCGCGTTTTTCAACTTACGAAGCGCTTTGGAATGGATTTGCGAAATACGGGAAGTCGAGAGTCCGAGAACTTCACCAATTTCAGTAAGCGTCAATTCCTCATAGTAGAACAAAGAAACGACAAGTTGTTCTTTTTCTGATAACCCTTCGACTTCCTCTGCCAGTTTAGCAATCAACTCACGCATTAACAACATATCTTCTGGTGTAGCGGTATCCGGATCAAGATAGGAGACGGTCATCGCTTTTCCCTCATCTTGTAACGTGACTGCTTCATCGATCGATAATACATTCGCGAAATAACTTTCTGCTAACGCACCCTTGACCTCGTCTGGTGTCATATTGACGATAGAAGAGACTTCTTCTATCGTCGGCGTCCGTTGCAAGGATTGTTCTAGGATCTCGACAGCTGCCTCGACCCGCTTTGCTTTTTCGCGTAAGGAACGTGGTAACCAATCGATTTTACGAAGCCCATCTAAAATAGCTCCTCGAATCCGAAAGGCGGCATACGTGTCGAATTTATTATTATGATTTTGATCGAATTTTTGAAGCGCATCGTACAATCCCATCATCCCTAAACTTTTCAACTCGTCTCGATCGACACTTTTAGGCAATGTCGCACTTAAACGCTGAACGTGGTATTGAACAAGTGGTTCATAATTGTGAAGTAACAGGTCTGCCACCGCAATATCGCGTGTGGTCAGCCATCGATCCCAAAGTTGTTGTAATTCCTCACGCATGACCATTCCTCCTCTAGATTTCCAGCGTCCCGACATTCACCGTCCGGATGACGAGACGCCCTGATTGTGAGTGGAACTCGATCGTTCGTCCATTCGTGCCGCCAACATCTTCAGCAACGAGTGGAATTTTGACTTGTTGAAGCATTGCTTTGACCGCAGCGATGTTTCGCTCACCGATCCGCATTGATTCATGTTCATATTTAAATTGAAACATCTGAGCCCCACCAGCAATCTTCGCACGTAATCGGATGGCACCACTTGCTCGAAGTTGGCGGGCTACTTCTAGAATTGCCGTATCGGCAAACTTCCCGACTTCAAGCTCCCGATTCCGACTGATAGCTGAATCAGGTAACATGACATGCGCCATACTCGATAACCCTTGTTCCAGGTCGTAGATGACAACGCCTACACACGATCCAAGACCTGCCGTTCGTAAAATGACGGGGTGCTTACTGATGGCGTACTCCGCAATGCCAATCCGTACGATTTCATCCATTCATGTCCACACCCAATCGTTCAAAGACCGTCTGAAAGGCGTTAGCTTCAGGCAACAAAAGTAAATGTCCGGTCAAATCGTTTCCTGCACTAGACAAGTGCGTGTCAATATAGACAGCCATATTTCCAGGAGTCGTTGATTCAAGTAAGGCTACTTCAAGTAACGCACCTACCATATCAAACGCCGATGCAGGAACACTGACATGTAACGATAAGTTAAGCCAATCGGAGATAGCCCGAGCATACGCTCCTATTAAAATATTCCCAATTTCTTCCCATGCGGAAACCCCCATTTCGTGGGACTCGGAAAAAAAGTGGAATTCCGTCTGCATCAATTGACTCACAAGTTTTTCTGCATCGCGTAGTGGCATCAAAAAGAGTAACGTGGCTTGAATGTCTCCAGAAAAACGTAATAATGCACCAGCAGTATACGTCTCAGCTCCTCCACTTCGCTCGACGATCGTCGTGAAATCCTCCAGCTCAGCGGAAGGGACTTCGATCTCAATCGGCTGTCCGAGTAAAGTAGAAAGTGCCGTTGCCGCGTGACCGGCTCCAATGTTGCCGACTTCTCTTAAGATGTCACGTTCGTTTGGGTTAAGCATGAACGATGTCCTCAAATAAGCGATTCGGTTCAATCAACGAGAACAATTGCTGATCGCCTTTGGCGACTGCAGTCAAATATGAGGCATCCTCCTGCTTTTGTTCACTGAGCGGTTCAATGCGAACATCCGTTGATTCGACGACTTCGTTTGCCCGGTCGACGATGAATCCAGCATCTCCATGCTCTAAAGTGGCGATGATGATGCGTGTCTCTTCTGTCTCTTTCGCTAACTCGAATCCAAGACGAGCACGCAAATCAATCACGGGCGTAACGACACCGCGTAAATTGATGACTCCTTTGACATAAGATGCAGCGTTCGGAATCCGCGTGATCGGGATGAGCCGTTCGATTGAACGAACAGACTGTACATCAATACCGTATGCATTATCTTCTAATTGAAAAACAACCCATTTTTGTTCCATCTTCGTTCCCCTCACTTCCGTAATAGTGCATTGCTGTCAATGATCAACGCGACTTGCCCGTCTCCAAGAATCGTCGCACCAGAAATGGCACGGATTCCTTCAAGATAACTGCCAAGTGGTTTCATGACGATCTCTTGTTGACCAATCAATTCAGATACAATCAAACCAGCTAATTTTTCACCACTCCGGACGACGACGACCGAATAGGCTTCTGCCTCATGTTGCGGCAACCCATAAACCTCATTTAACGAAATAAGCGGAACCAACTGCCCACGGAAATCAAATACTTTTTCCCGGTGTGCTTGTAGAATGGCTGATTTACGTAAAGAGGTTGTTTCGATGATGGCAGTCAATGGAATCGCATACGTCTCTTGTCCGAGTTCTACGAGCATGGCTGAGATGATCGATAGCGTCAGTGGTAAACTGATTCGGAAAATCGTTCCTTCTCCTCGACGTGTCTCGACGAACACTTCTCCGCCCAGTGACTCGATCTTCGATTTGACGACATCGAGACCAACACCACGACCAGACAAGTCGGTGACTTCTTCTGCCGTTGAGAAACCAGGTGCAAATAACAGCATCGAAGCCTCTTCCATCGTTAATTGCATTGCTTCTTCTTCCGTGATCAATCCTTTTTCAATCGCGATCCGTGTGACACGTTCGTGATTGATACCGGCTCCATCATCTTCAATCTCGATGAAGACCCGGTTTCCTGAGTGATAAGCACGTAGCGAAAGATTTCCTTCGACCGGCTTATTTGCTAAAATACGTTCTGCCTTGTTCTCAATCCCATGATCAATGGCATTTCGGATCAAGTGGACGAGTGGATCACCGATCTCATCGATAACTGTACGGTCAAGTTCCGTCTCGGCACCCGTAATGTGTAATTTGATATGTTTTCCGACATCTTTCGAAACGGAACGCACCATTCGTGGGAATCGGTTGAACACTTGTTCGATCGGCATCATCCGTAACGTTAGGACGAGCGATTGCAATTCATTCGTACCTCGTTTGATCCGTTCGACCGTATCTGTCAATTCAGGTGAGCTGACTTCTGCTGCAATACGCTCCAAACGTCCGCGATCGATGATGAACTCTTCGAACAGGTTCATCAAACGATCGATTCGCTCGAGGTTAACACGAATCGTTTTCGAAGCGACAGGCGCAGATATGTCTGTCTGGTCGGATGATTCCGGTGAAGCTACTGATGCAGAGACAGATGTCGGCACAGGAACTTCCTGCGGCAGTGTGGACGTCGCCACCTCCGCTTCAGGTGTTGTCTCGAATGTGTCGATCGTTACTGTCGCAACTTCGGATACAGAAGCAATCGCTTCTTGAATCGTCACCTGATCTTGTTGCGTCACGAACAAGACTGAGAACGTCGTCTCAAAATGCTCCTGCTCCAGTTCATCAGATGTCGGGTTCGATAAGATGACATCTCCGAGTTGTTGTAAACGATCAAACACCATATAAACGCGTGCCGCTTTTAAGATGACGTCCGCCGAGAGTTCGACGTGGACGATATACGCTTGATAACCGGATGCAATCGATTGTTTGACGACTGCCTCCGAGTAAACGTCGCACTCAAAGGTTTGTGAAGCAACTATAGGTGTAACTGGAACGATTTCTTCTTGCTCGGGACGAATGAACTGCTGTAAACGTCTCACTGTTTCAGTGACGTCAAGCTTTCCTTTCCCACCTCGACTGATGTCTTCTACCATCGTCTCTAGTTGCTCGGCGGCTACGAAGAGAACATCGATCAGTTCAGCAGTAGCAGGTTGTTTTTTCGATCTGACTAAATCAAGGGCACTCTCCATCTCGTGCGTTAAATCAGCGATTGCGTCGTATCCCATCGTTCCTGCCATTCCTTTTAACGTATGGGCAGAACGGAAAATTTGATCGATGACCGCCTCGTCGTCTCGCCGCTCCTCAAAAACTAATAAGCTTGTATTGATTGCTTGTAAATGCTCCATCGACTCATCGAGGAACAACCCTACATATTCATTTAAGTCCATGACTGATACCCTCCTTTAATCTTAACGGACATGATCTTTTCTTTTTTTCAGACGATGTAACAATCGATCTAAAAACTTCCGTTCCTTGACTTGTACACCTGTTAACGATGTCGTGATGTGATCGAGCCGCCAACTGACGTCGCTCGTTCGATCCATTAAATAAAATGGCATCTGTGCCTTGACTGCTTTAACGACTGTCGGATCTTCTGGTAAAAAACCGGTAAAGCGAAGAGGTTTTTGCAAGAACTGTTGGCTGACAAGTGCTAATCGATCAAACGTTTCAAGCGCTTCCCCACCATTCGTCGCCCGATTGACGACAACGGAAATCGGAAGATCCGTCGCATGATGGTGTGCCAGTTTGACAAACGCATATCCGTCCATGATCGAAGTCGGCTCTGGCGTGACAATCAACCATGCTTCGTCTGCACTACTGATGAAATCAAATGTCTGATGATTCGCACCGGCTCCTAAATCGAGTAACACATAGTCATATTCATAGAAAAATTGGAACTCCCGTAGAAGGAACATCACGTCTTCCTTCGTCAGATTCGTCAATTCTGCAAAACCACTTCCGCCATGAATGAAATGAAGAGACGGAGACTGTTCCACGATTGCGTGCTGGAGTGATTCTCGTCGTTTGACGCATTCCATTAAAGATGACTTCGACGATTTACCGAATAGAATCCCGATGTTCGCCATTCCAATATCAAGATCAATCAAAAGCACTCGTTTTTCTTGCAACGATAATGCCACGCCAAGATTCACCGCGACATTCGTTTTTCCGACGCCACCTTTTCCACTCACGATGGCAATCGTCTTCGTTTCCTTGACGGTCACTTTAGATCGTAAGACACGTGCTTGATCTTCTCGCATCATCTCATCCCTCTCTCGACAATCATTCGGGATAACTCATCCGCCGTAGCGAACGTGATGTCTTCCGGCACTTCTTGCCCCGTCGTCACACAATAGATCGGCAACTTCGTCTCGGTCGCGAGTCCGAATATCGACCAGAGTTCACTTGTTTCATCTGCTTTCGAAAAGACGATTCCGGATAAAGGAATCTTGCCGAAACGGTCGTGGATTTGTAATAAATCTCGGTATTTCGAGGTCAAACTAAGAACCAAAAATACATCCGTATCCGCAAAATCATGCCGACTTCGTAACTGCTCCACATACGCTTCGTCTAAGAAATTTCGCCCCGCTGTATCGACAAGTACGATGTCACACGATGCTAACGCCTGCTTGGCTCGTTCGAAATCATCCAAGTCATATGCGACATGAATCGGAATGCCTAATATGTCTGCATATGTTTTTAATTGTTCAATCGCTGAGATCCGGTATGTATCGGTCGTGATGAGTCCAACTCGTTGATTTTTAATGAGAGCATGGTGAGCAGCAAGCTTAGCGATGGTCGTTGTCTTTCCGACACCAGTCGGTCCTGTCAACATGACATACCGTGCAGTCGACGGTGTGACGCGTAATGACGCTTTCACTTCTTCCGTCAAGAGATCCGTTAACTCCGTTTGTTGTGTTTGATAATACGCAGTCAATAACCGTTCGTGTAATCGTTCAGATACCTGCTGTAACGCTGGTTCAGCCAGTAACGGCGCATAATGTCGCAATTCTTTTGGCAATGGTCGCTCGCCGACCGTAACAATCGTCGGACGCACTGGTACTGGTTGGATAATTTCCACAACCTCCTGTCGACTCGTTGCTTGCTTCGAGACGACAGGTTCGCTTGAGACATGTTCATCCACCGATGCAACCAATTCCACTTTTTTCTTCGCAAATAAACCAAAGAATCCGCCCACTTTGATGTGGCGAGTATTTAATATAATGGCATCGTTCCCGAGTTCGCGTTTGATCCGTTCCATGGCCTCGCTAACAGAATCCGCCGTGACTTTTTTGACTATCATCTCTTAAATCACCCCAATACTCTTGACTTCGATCGTCGGCATTAATTCGTTATAGGACAAAATCGGAATATCTGGAAAATAGCGTTCTGTCAATTGACGAACGAACATCCGGATACTTGGAGAAGTCAGGATGATCGGATGCGCCCCGTATCGTTCGAATTCCATTGCTCGCTCTTGCAACGTCTCGATGAAACGTGTAGCCTTTTCGGGATCAAGCGCTAAATAATTACCGAACTCAGTCTTTTGGATGGCCGACTGGATATCCAGCTCCATCTCACTTGAGATCGTCACGACGTGCAAGACATCTCCTTGCATGACCTGTTCCGTAATTTGACGCGATAAGGATTGACGAACATATTCCGCGAGCAATTCGCTGTCTTTCGTCACAGCTGCATAGTCTGCGAGCGTTTCGAAAATCAATGGTAGATTTCGAATCGAGACTTTTTCTTTTAGTAATTGAACGAATACTTTTTGAAGTTCACCGATCGATAACAGCTGTGGTGTGACTTCTTCGACTAGAATCGGATGCGATTCCTTCAAATGGTCGACCAATTGTTTCGTCTCTTCTCGTCCGAGTAATTCAGCGGCATGTTTCTTCAAGAGCTCCGTCAAATGTGTCGCGACGACAGATGGTGGATCAACGACCGTATACCCTGACATCTCTGCTCGACTACGTGTCTGTTCATCAATCCAGAGTGCTGGCATACCAAAGGCTGGTTCGACCGTTTCGATACCTCGAATTTCTGGATCATCGACACCTGGGCTCATCGCTAAGTAATGATCCAGTAAAAGCTCACCACTTGCCATCTCACTTCCGCGAATCTTGATTCGATACTGGTTCGGGGATAACTGCAGATGATCGCGAATCCGAACGGTCGGTAGAACGAATCCAAGTTCAAGCGCTAGTTGCCGACGAATCATGACGACACGATCGAGTAAATCGCCGCCTTGGGCTTCATCAGCGAGTGGAATCAATCCGTAACCGAATTCGAATTCAATCGTATCGACATTGAGTAAGGAAATGACTGATTCGCTTGATCGTAAGTTTTCACTCGGTGCTTCTTCAACCGCAACTTCTTCTTGCATCGTCTTCGTCGTCTGCTTCATCCGCCAAGCGAAGAAGCCGAACAGGATTGCAATCGGCATCGTGACGTAATCGGGAATCGCCGTGAACAATCCGAGTAAGAAGATCGCCCCAGCTGCGATTCCGACAAGTAAAGGTGTCCGTGCCAATTGACCGATGACATCTTCACCGAGGTTTCCGTCTGAAGTCGAGCGCGTGACGATGATCCCGGTCGCCACCGAAATTAAAAGGGCTGGAATCTGACTGACAAGTCCGTCTCCGACCGTCAGTAACGTATACAGTTTGACTGAGTCCGCCATCGGTAAACCTTGCTGAACGACACCGATGATCATACCGAAGATTAAATTGATGATGACGATGATGATCCCGGCGATCGCATCTCCTTTAACGAACTTCGAGGCACCATCCATCGCACCGTAAAAGTCTGCTTCAGATTGGATTTTTTGGCGGCGGGTCCGAGCTTGTAATTCATCGATCATACCGGAATTCAAGTCAGCATCGATTGCCATCTGTTTCCCTGGCATCGCATCAAGCGTAAAACGTGCCGACACTTCTGAGACCCGTTCCGAACCCTTCGTGATGACGAGGAACTGGATTAAGACGAGAATCAAGAAGACGACGAAGCCGACGAGGGCATTTCCGCCGACGACGAAATCACCAAATGCTTCAATGACTTCGCCACCGTTTCCGTTTGACAGGATTGCCCGTGTCGTCGAAACGTTAAGCGCAAGACGAAACAAGGTAACGATCAATAACAATGTTGGAAAGACAGAAAACTCTAGTGCCTCTTTGGCATTCATCGCAACGAGCAATACCATCAAGGCAATGAGAATATTGATGATGATTAAAAAATCGAGCATGATAGCGGGCAGTGGAATGACGAGCATGAAGACGATCATGATGACGCCTAGCAGGACCGTTAAATCTCTTGTTGATATACTCATGATGCTTCATCCTTTCATTTTGCTTGTTTCAGTTGATAGACAAAGGCGAGTGTTTCAGCGAGCGCCTGATAGAACGTTTCATCCACTGCCATACCAATTTCTGATTGAGCGAACAACGCCCGCGCGAGCGGACGGTTTTCAACGATCGGGACCTCAGCTGCTGTCGCCTTCTCCCGAATCCGGAACGCGACAGCATCTACGCCTTTCGCAACGACGATCGGTGCCATATGTTTACCGTCATCGTATTGGATCGCTACCGCATAATGGGTCGGGTTCGTGATAACGACGTCGGCATTTGGTATTTCTTGCATCATCCGCCGCATCGCCATCTCCCGTTGTTGTTGTTTAATCTTTCCTTTGATTTGAGGGTCACCCTCTGTGTTTTTATGCTCATCCTTTAAATCCTGCTTACTCATTCGGATCGACTTCTCGAAATCAAATTTCTGATAGGCAAAATCAAGAATGGCTAATGCAATCAAGGCGATACTGACCGATAAACCGAGTAAAAATGTTAAATGACCAATGATAGCTAACGCATCGCCAATCGGTTCCGAGGTCAATCTCGAGATCTCGACCTTGTTGTTCCATAAGACTGTTCCACTTGTTACACCGATCACCAGCAATTTAAAGACCGATTTCAAAAACTCGACAAGTGCTTTGACGCTCACGATCCGTTTGACGCCTTGAAGCGGATTGATCCGGTCCAGTTTCGGCTGAATCGCCTCACCGCTTAAGAGCACACCGATTTGGACGAAGTTTCCGAGAATACCAATCACGACCGCTGTTAAAAAGAAAGGTGCGACTAAAATCCCCATTTGCATCAGCATCTCGATGAGAATCTGTTCAACTCGTCCTTCTTCGACCGCTTGCAGGACTTGACTAGCACTAAGACCATCTTGCAGGACGAGAACGAAACGCCGTCCTAGAAACGGACCAAAAAAATAGAGGACGAGAAACATGGCGAACAACATGAAACTGCTTGTTAAATCTGCTGATTTTGCGACTTGTCCCTTCTTACGGGAGTCATCCCGCTTTCGAGGTGTCGCCTTTTCCGTCTTTTCACCAGCGAAATACTGAAGATCAAGGCGTAATCGATATGAATGCATGTCCTCAACCTCCTAGTAATCGAATGGCATCTGCAAGTACATCCTGCAACAACGGAACGAATCGACCGATTCCTGTGATCGTTGCACCTGCTAATAAAAATAGAATCACATATCCCATCAGCAGTTTGACGGAAAAACCAATTGCAAAAATGTTGAACTGAGGTGCCGTCTTCGCGAGGAATCCGAGTGCGAGATCCACTAAAAATAGGGAAACGACAAGTGGCATCGCCATTTGTAACGCAGTTAACATGGCAAGCCCAACGACCCGAATGACAAGACTCATCCCAGCGTCGCCCGATACCGCAAGCAGACTGCCCGGCGGAAAGATTTGAAAACTCGTGTAGATTCCGTCAAGCAGGATTAAATGCATATCAGAAGCGAGTAGAACAAGTAACGTCAACATGTAATAAAATCGTCCGACGATCGGTGACTGTCCACCAAACATCGGGTCATAAGCGGAAGCCATCGCGAGACCCATCTGCAAATCGATGATCGAACCGGCAATTTGTGGCGCATACAATAAAAAACTAGCAAGTAAGCCAAGCGCTAGACCCACTAAAACTTCCGTTCCCATCCGAAAGAAAAAATCGAAGTCTTCTACTCGAACGTCTGTCTTTACAGCGTAACTCGCAAAGTAAGCAAGACCGGCCGCAAGCGCTAATTTATGTTGCGCTGGTAATTGCTTTGAGGAAAACAATGGAGCCGCGACAAGAAAACCGACGATTCGTCCAAAGACGAGCAAAAAAACACTCAGGAAAGATAGTAACGTCATTTGCGGGAAACCTCAGCGATTTGCTTAAATAAGTCAATCGTAAAGGTCTGTAATTCCTGCATGATCCATGGTCCGAAAAAAACGAGTGCTAAAAATACGGCAACGATCTTTGGAACGAACGATAGCGTCTGTTCCTGAATCTGTGTCGTCGCCTGCAAAATACTGACGAGCAGACCGACGACGAGCGAGACCAGTAATAAGGGAGCTGATACTTTTAGTAATGTCCAGACAGCAGAGCTTGCCAACTGAATAATCATTTCTTGAGTCATCTTCTCTCCCCCTAACGCATACTGACGAGCAGTGATTCAACGATCAGGTGCCAGCCATCGACTAAAATAAATAACAAAAGTTTAAACGGTAAGGCAATCATGACCGGCGGTAACATCATCATCCCCATCGACATCAAGACACTCGAGACGACCATATCAATGACAAGGAATGGAATGAAGATCATGAATCCGATTTGAAAAGCCGTCTTCAATTCACTAATCGCATATGCTGGAACGAGTGCGACGAGTGGGATATCTTCAATCTTTTTCGGTTTTTCATAATTGCCGTATTTTAAGAACAACTCTAAATCATTCGTTCGCGTGTGTTTTGACATGAATCGCTTCATCGTATCCCCAGCTTTATCAAATGCCTCATCTTGACTGATTTTATCTGCCATATACGGTTTCAAGGCTGTCGTGTTCAATTCTGATAAAACGGGTGACATGACGAACAGCGTGATGAACAGTGCCAGTCCAACGAGTAGCTGGTTCGGCGGCGTTTGTTGTGTTCCAAGGGCAGAACGGACAAAAGACAACACGACGACGACACGCGTAAAACAAGTCATCAAGATCAGTAATGAAGGGGCTAACGACAATAATGTCAGCAATACGAGTAGTTTGATCGATGTCGCCGTTCCTGAAGGAGTATCAAGTGAGATTAGATTTTCAATCGTGTTCATGAGCGTCCTCGATTCTTTTGCAATTGTTCGAGTTGTTGTTTGAATGTCTCAAGAAACGGTGAAGATCCCGTTTTAGATGAAGACTCTTCAAGATCCATCGGCTCATATCCCTCTAAATCATCAAGTGTATCTAACAACTGTACGTTCTCTCCAACACCTACGACATAAATCTTGTCCTGCACCTTCACTAACTGGACGGATCGATCCTTTCCTAGTGGTACACCACCTAGGTGAGTCAATCGACCAGAATGTCTCACACCTCGTGTCCGTTCATGAATGAATCGTGTCACAAGGATGAATCCGCCGATCAAAACGACGAGAACGACGACTCCTTTGAAGATAGTCAACGCCATGGAAGGACTCTCATCGACTTGCTGAGTCGTTGGTGTATCGCTCTGAGTTGGATTCAATTTTTCTTCGACTGTTTCCGCTTGCACAGGAAGCGCAAGCAGAAACAGGAGACAAATCAGCAAAGTCACTTTTTTCATGACGAGACAGTTTTCGAGACCGCTTCAAGCACGCGATCCGCTTGGAACGGTTTAACGATGAAATCTTTTGCACCTGCTTGAATCGCATCGATGACCATCGACTGTTGCCCCATCGCTGAACACATGATGACTTTAGCGGCAGGGTTAAATGCTTTGATTTCTTTAAGCGCAGAGATTCCGTCCATTTCAGGCATCGTAATGTCTAGCGTGACGAGGTCCGGTGTCAATTCCTTGTACTTAGAGACCGCTTCGCGTCCGTTTTCTGCTTCACCGACGACATCATAGCCGTTCTTCGATAAGATTTCCTTGATCATCATCCGCATGAAAGCGGCGTCGTCTACGATTAATACTTTTGCACTCATATTAGTTCCTCCTTAGAACATCCGAAGACGTTCTTTTGTATTTACGATTTCTGTAATGCGTACACCGAAGTTTTCTTCGATGACGACCACTTCACCTGTTGCGATCAATGTATTGTTGACGAGAACGTCAACCGGTTCTCCTGCCAGTTTATCCAGCTCAATCACGGAACCTTGTGTCAATTCCAATATGTCACGAACGGAGCGACGTGTCCGTCCTAACTCAACCGTGACGTTCAACGGAACGTCATATAACATCCCAATATTTCCTGGCGTACCCTCTACTTCCATCTCACCTAATTGGCTGAATTGAACCGGACTGACACCGACTGGCGTTGCTTTCGGTTCAGGTGATGCAACTGTAGTTTGTTGTGCCATTGCTGGCGCCGATGGTGGTGATGGTGATGGTTGTGCTTGCTCCGTTACTTGTGGTGCAGGCTCTGCTTGTTGAGTCGTACTCGCGCTAAAGAGTTTTTGAATCAATTGTTTCGAGAAGTCCAGTGGTGCTAATTGAACGATTTTTGAATCGATCATCGTGCCAATCTTAAGATCAAACTCGATGATGACCATGTTCTCCCAAAGAGAAAAGCTATCGACGATACTCTTATCTTGAGAAAAGTCGAAGATTTCAACTGCTGGCGGCGAAATATCGATTCGCATCGAGAATACAGTCGACATCGAGGTAGCAGCTGCTCCCATCATCTGGTTCATCGCTTCCTGTACGGCAGATAGAGCAATCGGGTCCATCTCCAGTGACTCGTCGATGACGCCATCGCCTCCCATCATCAGGTTCGCGATGACGGAAGCATCTCGCTGTGTCAGGATCAGGACGTTTTCTCCTTTGAATCCTTCCGTATAACCGACACGTAGCGCGACGTGCGGAATCGGATAACGACTGCGTAATTCTTCCATGGAGATCATTCGGACGTGCGGTGTCGTAATCTCTACTTTTTGATTCAACAATGCCGATAAGGCCGTTGCCGAATTACCAAGTGAGATATTTCCGACCTCCCCTAATGCATCAATCTCCATGTCATCTAGTATTTCCTTTACGTCTGGCTCTTGCGGTTCATCGGTGGATGGCGTTCCGCGTAATAACGCATCGATTTCATCTTGCGAAAGCATATCGCTCATGTTATTCCTCCTCAATTCGTTGTAAGACTTGCAAAGCGAGGTGTTTCCCGTTTAATCCCGGTCGCGCCTTGAACATCTTCCGGTCGTCGACGAATACATCGACGGCATCCGAGGCTCGTGTCTTCAGGGATAAACAATCGCCTACTTCGAGGTGTAACAATTCACCAAACGAAAGCTCTGTTTGGCCGAGCACTGCTTTTAAATCGACGACGGAACTCATCAACTGCGTTTGCATGTGTTCAGACTCTTGATTATCTGCTGTCGTTCGCTTTTCTTGTTGCATCCAATAATGACTTGATAATTTCGGAAGAACGGATTCAAGGGTCACGAACGGCAAGCAGACATTCAACGTACCGCTCACTTCTCCGACCGTTACGTAAATCGAGACGAGAATGACTGTCTCATTTGGAGAGACCAGTTGCAGAAACTGCGGATTGATTTCCAAATCATCGTATTCCGCTTCGACTTCTGTTACCGACTCCCAAGCCGCCCCGTATTGAACGAAGGCACGCTTGAACAGTTGTGTTAGTATACGTGTCTCGATTTCCGTCAAATTCTCGATCTTGTTCATTCCTTCACCTGGTCCCCCAAGTAAACGATCGAGCATCGCATAGGCGATGTTCGGATTGACTTCAAATAAGACTTTTCCATCGAGCGGATGAAGATTCACTAGATTAATCAACGTCATGTTCGGAATGGAATGAATGAATTCATCATACGGAAGTTGTTCGACCGTATTAACCGTGAACTGAACATATGTCCGAAGTTGTGCAGAAAAATGTGTCGTCAAGACTCGGGCGAACTGTTCATGAATACGCGTCAAATTCCGTAATTGATCTTTTGAGAAACGGAGTGCTCGTTTAAAGTCATAGACCTTGACTCGACGCTGCTCCTCTTGACTTCGGATTTCCTCGACTTCCATATCTCCGCTTGAAATGGCTGATAGCAAGGCATCGATTTCATGTTGGGATAATACTTCGCTCATGCTGCCACCTCACTGGATGATTTTTTTCGTCGTGTAGACACGCTGGACATCGCCTTCTTGGATGAGCTTTTTGAATTGCATCCGTAACCGCTCTTCAAGCTTCTCCATATCCGCTTTTGAGTCTAAGTCCGACTTTTTCATAGCCGAAAGGTCACCCAAGATGATGTTATTGATTTGAAACTTTCGTAATTCTAAATCGTCACGCGTTGCTTGATCATCGGTGACGATCGTGAACTGGACATTTAAGAAACGTTCGTCAGCGATGTTCGTTGTCAAGTCGTCCGTTTGCAGACTTCGTGCATCAAGTTCTTCACCTGTCGGTTGTTCAACTTTTGCTTCCGTCGTGTCATTTGCTAAAAAATAATTCATGATCATGTATCCTGCCCCGATCATCAATGCTGCAACAATGATCATGATCAAGGGGATTTTCAGTTTACTCTTCTTCTTTTCCTCGGCCATCTTCGAGCCTCCTTACACTGTTCAAGCCCGCTAATCCGATTTGTTGATAAAAAGCGATTGCGATTGCTTTGACCTCTTCCATTGATTCCTTCACGACATAAATCTGTCCTCCGATGAGTTGAATCGTCGTATCCGGTGTAGAACGGACGGATTCGATCAACACGGCGTTCAGTACGAGTGGTGCGTTACGTAACGTCGTTAACGTGATCATCGTTTCAAATTGACCAGTTCCTCAAGAACCTGGTCCGATGTCGTGATGATTCGTGTATTCGCCTGGAAACCACGTTGAGCAATGATCATCTCCGTGAATTCTTCTGATAAGTCGACGTTCGACATCTCAAGCGTTCCCGACGTCAACTGTCCCATTCCGTTCAAGCTCGGTGTTCCGAGTACCGGTGGACCTGAGTTCTGTGATGCGGCGAATACGTTGACACCTGATTTTTCTAGACCACCCGGGTTAGCAAAGTTCGCGATCGTGATATAACCGACGTTTTGCAATGCTCCCGTCGTATCGACGTAAGTGACGAGACCGTCTTTACCAATCGATAAGTTACGTGCATCCGTTGGTACTTTTAGTTTTTGGAATCCTGCACCACCTGCTTCCGGGAGTGGTACTGGCGGAGTACCGTTTGCAGCTGCTTGTGTCCCGGTACCGATTAAGTAGTTTCCGTCACCTGTAACTAAGTTTCCATCAAGATCCGTATAGAAGTTACCTGAACGGGTATAACGAATCCCTTCCGCCGTGACGACCTGGAAGAATCCTTCCCCAGAGATCCCGACATCGAGGACGCGACCTGTATTCTGAAGCGCACCTTGGTTATACACATTATCGACTGTTGACATCGATGCTCCAAGACCGACCTGTTTCGGGTTCGTCCCACCGACATTGCCGCCTGCACCAGATGATGAGCCGACCGATTGACTGACGAGGTCTTTAAACGTCACCCGTCCTTTTTTATAACCGAACGTGTTGACGTTCGCGATGTTATTCCCGACGACATCCAGTTTTGTCTGGAAGTTCTTAAGCCCACTGATTCCTGAATACATTGAACGTAACATTATTTTTCCTCCTTTGATTGAATCTGCGTCAACTCGTAAACACTGATCTGTTTTCCGTTCGATAGTTCGGCCATGATATCCAGCCCATCCCGTTTTACACTAACGACACTGGCTGTCTCTTCGACGGTGGTCGTCTGCTCAGCACCTGAAGCATCCGTCGTCTTCGACTCCGCTTCATAACTGACTTTTTTACCAATCAGATTGCTGTAGGACAGCAATGCTGTTGCATGTTGGTTCAAGACCATCGTATCCATCGTCTTCCCGATTGCTTGCATCTGTTCCAACGAAGAAAACTGGGCCATTTGAGCGATGAAATCCTTGTCTTCCATCGGTGCTGTTGGATCCTGATTCGAAAGCTGGGCAATCAGAATTTTCATGAACATATCCTTATCCATCGCTTTATTCGTCGGTACCTGTGATTTTTCAGGAAGCTGGTATGAACTACTATCCGTTTTGATTGCGTCAGTCATCGTCTTCCTCCTCTTCTTCGTCTACTGGAACGGGTGTCTCTTGATACGGTGACTCATGCTCCTGCTGATCACGTGTGAAAGATTGTTGGAACTCCCGCGCACTCGAAGCAGTCATCCCCGTCTCGATCTTTACGACTGGCGTCTGTTGATGCAAGACGGTTTGTAATTTCCCAAGTTGTTGCTCGATTGATTGTTTTGCTTGCTCGGTGCTCGCAAATAGTTTGACAGTCAATGCCCCTTCTTTACGATCGAGTTGAACGACAACCTCACCAAGTTGCTCTGGGTACAGGCGAATCGACAATCGTGTGGACCCATCCGCACCTTTTATGAATGGTGCTTGCTGCAGTGCGGCTTCAATCCGTTGTTGAATCTGTTCTGAGACAGGTAGCGGCACTGGACGAATCGTTTGCAACGGAGTGCCTCTGTAAATCGGCATACTCATCGGAGGCGGTGCGGCTTTTCCTTCTGGATCAACGGGCATGGTCGCTTTTCGCATGAGTGAAGCGAATGCTAACGGAAGCGGTGTTTTTCCTTTTGCCTGCTCGGCTACAGCTACAGTGTCCGGCTTGATCGTTTCGACAACAGAACCAGTTTGCGGGAGTGTCTGTTTCACTGGCATCGCAGAAACCACTCCGTCCATTGTTGAAACTGGCGACTGCTTTAACATGTTCGTGTCATAATCTTTTACTTTGATCGTATCATTCGTCATTGTCTGCAAGACGAACTGTTGAAGTGATGGTGGCAATTGATCGAACTGACCTTTCGCCTGCTCCATATTTCCTTCGAGCAATTGTTTGACGAACGCTAGAAGTTGCTCCATTTTCTTTGGGTCTTGTTTTAACGCCTCTACTTCTGGTTGTTTCAGTAAGGAGAGAATCTCATCCGGCTGGTCTACAAGTTGTTGCATCCAGTCCGGGAAGGGTTGCGTCTCCGTTTCCGGCTCGAGTGTCATCGCATCCGCTGAGACTGATGACGGTAACGCCGTCGGCAGTTTTGTCAGATAATCAAGTAATGAGGCGAATTGACCACCAACCGTAGTCATCTCTCCTTTTTTTCCTGATCCTGTATTTAAGGTCGGGAAGGATGGTTGTGTTACTTCCGTCATGTTCATCAGGCTTCCCTCCTTACTTCGTCGCGAGTAACTGTGTCAAGGCGGCTGCTTTCTTAGCATCCATCTTGGCAATGATCGCCGCCTGTTGTTCCGCATCGATGTCCTCGATGATTGGTACGACTTCGGTCGGACTGAGTTCATTTAAAATCAGCGCAGCATCCTTTGGTGCCATTTCAGCATATACATCCGTCACGGATGCTGTTTTTTTCTTCGTCGTTTTTGTTTGATCCGTTGTTTGCGCAGGTGTCTGTTTTAACTGATCCCTCTCAGCAATCAAACGTTCAACTTCCTGCTCTTTCGCTTTTAAGGTATCCGATTGTTCCTTACTTTGATTGCGTAATTTTTTGATCTCTTGATTCGCTACTTTCAGACGACGTTCGAGTTCTGCTGATGGATTCGCCTGATTCGTAGTCGTTTTTTCGGTTGCGAACGGTAAGGATAGTAGTGGACGTCCATTCGCATAATTCAATACGAAATAAGCCGTCAACAAGATTAAAATCAAAGGAATGACCAATAAAGGTAAAATCCACCCTTTTGATGTTTTATTTTCACTCATATCATCCGTCCTCTTCCAAACTGTAACAATGCCAGTTCATCTAATTGATTTTGTTCCGTCAATGCTTCGATTCGTTTCGTTTCGACTGTATGATTCTCTTGGAGACGACTAAATTTCTTCTCTTCGATTAACGCTCGTTCGAGTGCTTCTTGTGTACGTTCGTAACGATTTTTCGATTGTGTCACGTACAATTGCTGTCGTTCGATTTCCTGCTTCACGACATCCCGAGCGCGTTCTCGATATTGCGAAGACGTCAGTTCCACGACGCCAATCTCATCTTGTGCCTTCAGAAAGGACTCATATCGAACGAGCAGATGATATAATTTTTCGACTTCAAGCTCATATTGCTTTTTATGAAGGCTCAGTTCTTTAGCGACGCGATCCTTCTCCGCTTCAGCTAAAGGAATGATTCGTTCATAGATCGTCTTCATCATTCGTCCTCCTTACTGAATCGTTGCCATGAGTTGATGACAAGCCGCTTCGAAATCACTGTCTTCATGAATTTGTTGTTTCAAGAAACGAATCAGCTCCGGATATGTATCGACGGCACGGTCAATTTCCGGGTTCGTTCCTGTTTTGTATGCACCGATATTGATTAAGTCTTCCGAATCAAGATACGTCGATAACAATTGTCGAAATGCGACAGCAGCGGTCTTTTGTTCAGATGTCGTAATTTGGTTCATGACACGGCTGATGGACCGTAAGACATGAATCGCTGGGAACTGCCCTTTGTTCGCAAGGTTACGATCCAGAACGAAGTGACCGTCTAAGATCCCTCGTACGGCGTCGGCGATTGGTTCATTCATGTCGTCACCATCGACGAGGACTGTGTAGAAAGCAGTAATCGAACCGTCTTGTGATTTCCCGCTCCGTTCAAGTAGCTGAGGAAGCAGAGCGAATACGCTTGGTGTATATCCTTTCGACGCAGGGGGTTCACCTGTTGCAAGACCGATTTCCCGCTGTGCCATCGCAAAACGAGTAACTGAGTCCATCATCAAGACCACATTTTTCCCTTGATCTCGAAAATATTCAGCGATTGCCGTTGCCGTATAGGCACCTTTTAGACGAACAAGTGGAGGTTGATCGCTCGTTGCTACGACTAAAATAGATCGTTTCATCCCCTCTTCACCAAGTTCTGCCTCTACAAATTCCTTGACTTCACGTCCTCGTTCACCAATCAAAGCGATGACATTGATGTCTGCTGTCGATCGTTTCGCGATCATCCCGAGTAATGTCGATTTTCCGACACCTGATCCTGCGAACAAACCCACACGTTGTCCTTGACCGACTGTCAACAGTCCATCAATGGCACGAATGCCAGTCGAGAGAACATCACTGATGCGAGGACGTTCGAGTGGACTAGGTGGTTTACGAACGATCGATGTCGTGCGTAAATTTTCTAATGACTCACCATCTAGTGGTCTTCCTAGACCATCAAGCACCTTACCAATCAGTTCGTTCCCTACTGGAACGTGGAGTGGTTTTCCTGTCGCAAGAACAATCGAGCCTGGAGCAATCGATGTCGTTTCACCGTATGGCATGAGTAGGACATGCCCTTCTCTAAATCCGACGACTTCTGCTTCGATTGTCTGACGTTGTTGGATTTGGATTAAACACCGCTCACCGATTGCCACTGCTGTCGGTCCTCGCGATTCGATCATCAACCCGATCACTTGGACGACCTTACCAGAGTGCTGTACAAGTTCTTCTGAGCGAATTTCTCGAACCGCGGCCTGCATCGCATTGAGATTAAACATGATGTAAAACCTCATTGATTTTGGTTTGCAATGCTTCAAAGCCACTGTTTAAACCGCCAGTGATTGCTCCATTCTCCGAATCAATCCGATAATCGCGTGCCTTTAACGCTGGATCAAATCGCAATTGAATCGTTGCGTTGGCACCTAGAACGCCTTGTAGTCGTTCTTCAAGTAACACGACCCGTTCAAAATCAGTCGGTGACGCATAGATGATGATTTTTTCACGATCTCGGAACTGAATGATCAATTGATGTAACAATTGGTATAACGCTTCTTCCTCTTCATCATGTAACTGTTCTAAAAATTGATGTGTCACTTGGAGTCCGAGGACACATAGTTCATGTTCTAGTCGCATCAATCGTTCTTGATTCTGTTCTTCTAGGCGATCAGCAAACGAATTCGTTTTGGCAATCTGCTCTTCAAACGTTGCTTGTCCTTCCGCATGTCCTGTTTCAAATCCAGCTTGATACCCTTGTTGACGTGCTTCTTCTAACGCTTGAAGGCGTTCTTGCTCGAACTGCTGTTGACGCTGTTCGAAATCTAGGAGCATTGCCTGTCGAAGGCGCTCTAACTCAGCGTGTCCTTCTGCCATCTGCTCTTCGTAGAATGTATCTGGAACGATCGTAGGCTCTTCCTGACTAGTCCGAACCTGCACGAGCGTTCGCTCCTGTCGTTCAATTACTGCTTGTCTCTTGATGACGTTAGACAACAATATCATCTCCTCCACCACGAGCAACGACGATCTCACCCATGTCCTCTAAGCGGCGGATGATTCCGACGATTCGACTTTGAGCTTCTTCGACGTCTCGGAGACGCACAGGACCCATGAATTCCATGTCCTCTTTGAACGACTCGACCATCCGTTGTGACATGTTGCGATAGACCATGTCCTTGACATCGTCTGACGATACTTTGAGTGCCAATAGTAAATCCTCGTTTGAGACTTCGCGAATGATTCGCTGTATCGCCCGCGCATCGAGTGTGACGATGTCTTCGAAGACGAACATCCGTTTTTTGATTTCTTCCGCAAGCTCTGGATCCTGAATCTCGAGCGTATCGAGAATCGTTCGTTCCGTTGTGCGGTCGACGCCATTTAATACTTGAACGACAGCCTCGATGCCTCCCGATTGAGCAAAATCTTGCATCCCTGCTTGTGATAGATTCCGTTCAAGAATTTGTTCTACCTCGCTGATGATTTCCGGATTCATCCGGTCCATCGTCGCAATCCGTCTTGCTACATCGGACTGTGCTTCTGCCGGGAGCTCCGAGAGAATCTGACCTGATTTTGCAGGATCGAGATGGGCAAGAACAAGTGCGATCGTTTGTGGATGTTCATTTTGAATGAAGTTCAGAAGCTGTTTCGGATCTGCCTTTCGTGCAAACTCAAACGGACGGACTTGTAACGTCGACGTCAGGCGATAGATGAGTTCCATCGCTTTTTCTTCGCCAAGTGCTTTTTCAAGGACAGATTTAGCAAATCCGATTCCACCTTGCGTGATATAGTTCTGCGCCATCGCTAGTTCATGAAACTCGTCAAGGACGACTAACTTCTCTTCTGGATCAATCCGTTTCATGCTAGAGATTTGAAGGGTTAACCATTCCATCTCTTCTTCCGATAAATGTTTATATACACTGGCAGCGACTTCAGGACCTAACGAAATCATGAGAATCGCAGCCTTTTCACGACTGTTCATTTCTAGCTTCTTCATCTCATCAATCCTCCGCTAACCAAGTACGTAATAATTTTGCGAACTCATCCGGATTAGACGCGGCGAGTTTCTCAAGCTGTTTGCGTTTGACCGCACCATCGCTTGTATCTTCTGTTGAGAGTTCAGGAATTTCGGTTTCGATCGGCGTCCATTCCTCAAGTTCTTCGATTTCATTCGCTCTCCGTCGACGCATGAGGAGAATGACTGCTCCAATGACGAGGATTGCTGCACCACCAAGCGCGAACCATACCCACATCGGTGTCATTGTCGTCGTTTTCGTCGCCGTCGTTGTTTTAGCGAACGGTCGAGACATGACAACGACTTTATTAGCAAGTTCTGCATCCGTCAGCGTCGTTTTCGCATCCGTCTTCGTTAACGACGTCCGGATGATGGAATACATCATCGTTTGTAAATCCGTCTGTAATTGCGGATCGATTTGATTTTGACCTTTTGGCGGCTCGACGATGATTTGAATTCCTAAATCCCGAATTTCATAAGGAGCACCTGTAATCTGTTTCGTGATGCGATTGACTTCATAGTTGATGATGTCGTGCGTCTTCTCACTCGTATCACCGGTCGTTCCAGTACCTGCTGGGAAGTTCGTCGTCTCATTTTGTCCCGTACCTGCTGTTCCGGCATTCGCAGACCCTGTATACGCCTCTGCTACTTTTTCTGCCGATGTGACAATCCCTTCGATTTTATCGGGATCTACTGGTTCAACAAGCTTTTGTTCTTCCTGACGTTTCGTGACATCGACATCTGCCGTAACCGAAACGAGTGCTTTTTGTGGACCGAGAACGACAGACAACATTTGTTGAATCTGTTTACGTAAATCGTTTTCCGTCGTTTTTTTCAGCGCCATCGGATCTGTCCCGCCCGCTGTTTGCGTAGCGTTACCTGGCTCGTAGTACGTAAAGTACTGATCCATGATCGTAATATTTTCTTCTTTTAAGTTCGGGATACTCTTTGCAATCAGATGGTAAAGACCTTGGACTGTTTGATTGTTCAGATTACTACCCGCACTAGAAGTCAAGACGACAGAAACCGTTGAAGATTCTTTTTCATCGGAGAGAAAGACGCTCTTTTCTGGAAGAGTAATCATGACTTTTGCAGACTCGATTCCGTTAACTTGTGTAATCAAGTTTTCAAGTTCTGTCTGCATCGTATCGCGTTCAAGAATATTCATTTCTTTATCTGTCGTACCAAATCCAGCATTCTCACTAAAGAAGGAATAATCAATCTGACCAGACTTCGGAATACCTGCCGTTGCTAATTCGACTTTCAAGTTTTCCACGTTTGCTTCCGGAACGAGAATCGTCACACCGTTTGCTGAGCTGACGACTTCCGACGCGATTCCATCCTCATTTAGCTTTTCTGTTACTTGCCCTGCCTCTTGAGGTGACAATTTCGAATAAAGTGGCGTCATCGTTGGTTTAGATAACCAGATAGTGGCGACAATCAACGCTGCTAAAACGACGACGATGCTTCCAAGAATCATCGCTTTTTTCGCAAGTGACCACTCTTTCCATGTCGTATTCATAGCTCCGAATCGAGCTTTTATTCGTTCGTTCATTCAACATCTCCCACGCTTTCCTTAACAGTCACAGTTGCATACGCATCATTTCTTGGTATGCTTCGATGCCTTTGTTTCGGACTTCAAGGGCGAGTTGCATAGAAAGCGATGCCTCTTCTGTTTTAATCATGATGTTATGTAGATCCGTCGTCTTCCCTGTCGCTAGGTCGACACGCGCTTGAGATGAGGCTTGCTGTGTTGCATTCAGTCCGTTCATCGCCTCGCTGAGCACCTCACTGAAATCACTTGGTGTCGTCTTCGCGATTGTCTGAGTGGGTAAGACCATTTGCATGTTTTGAATAGGTTGAATTGCCATCCCGTCATCTCCTCTATTTATTTACCGATCTCCATCGCTTTGACGAGCATCGCTTTTGTTGCATTTAAGGCCGTTACGTTCGCTTCGTAAGAACGTGTCGCTCCCATCATGTCGACCATTTCTTTCAATAGATCGACATTCGGCATCTTGACGTATCCAAGTTCATCCGCATCTGGATGCGTCGGATTATATTCTAATTTGAATGGTTCAGGATCTTTCTTCAATTCGCTGACCGTGACCCCATTAGCAGTTTCTTTTAAAACAGCAAGTTTCCTTGCATAGGGTTGCCATTGACCGTTGACAAGCTCACCACGTGTCGTTTGAGCATTGGCGATGTTTGCTGAGACAGTATCCAGTCGTAAACGCTGGGCAGTAAGCCCAGACGCAGATGTATGAAAGCCATTGAACATACTCATCGATTATTTTCCTCCCCGGATGACAGACTGGATACCCGAGAACTTACGATTTAATTGCTCCACGAGCGCCTCATACTCAATTTGATTGCGTGATAATTCAGACATCTCAAGATCGATATCGACACCGTTTCCATCATTACGCATCGTATTTGGTCGATCGACGATACTACCGGTCGTTCCGATTGTTGCATGACGTTTCAGGCTCATCTTCATCTCTGAATCGAGAACATCTCCAAACGCCACTCGCTTCGCCTTATAACCCGGTGTATCGACATTCGCGATATTTTTAGCAATAACTTCTTGTGCCATGACCGTTCGATTGACGGCTTGCGTCATCAAACTGTAGTCAGACCCTAACCAATTCATGTTCTTTCCTCCACTCATGGAACTAGTATTCGAATTTGCGACAAATATTAAGTCATTAGTAACACATCTGAAATAATTGAAACAAATAGGTCAATGTTTGAAAAGAAGTTTTTTAAAAAATAGGGTAATGAGATGCTAATATTCTGTTTTTTATTCCCTTTTCTTATAAAAATGATAAATAATACCTAGTCAAACAAAAGAGACCTAGTACTTTACTAGGTCTCTTATTTATTAATATCCATTTTCTATTTTTAGTTTGATTTAATTCGCTCTAATTCATATAGGAAGTTATCATTTAAGATTTTAATATACGTTCCCTTCATACCAAGCGAACGTGACTCGATGACTCCTGCACTTTCGAGTTTACGAAGTGCATTGACGATAACAGAACGCGTAATACCAACACGATCGGCAATTTTTGAAGCGACAAGTAGTCCTTCATTACCCTCGAGTTCTTCGAAGATATGTTCGATTGCTTCGAGTTCTGAATAAGATAACGAATTGATCGCCATCTGAACGACTGCTTTCTTACGTGCCTTGTCTTCCGCTTCATGAGCCTTCTCACGAAGGATTTCCATCCCAACGACTGTCGCCCCATACTCTGCAAGCACGAGATCTTCTTCGTTGAAATCTTCTACCATACGGCCTAGGACAAGCGTACCAAGGCGTTCTCCACCACCGATGATTGGTACGATCGTCGTTTTCGACGTTTCGAACGTATCACGGTTGTCGACTGGGAATGCCGTGTGTTCGCTATCGATGGCAATGTTTGCTGTCGTTTCAGTGACGTTAAATAATTTTTTCGTGTAATCTTCCGGGAATTGGCGTTCTTCCAAGAAACCACGGACCCGGTCATTTTCGATTTGTTGCTTAATTGCGATACCTAGTAACTTACCGCGTCGACTTACGATGAATGTGTTCGATTCCATGACTTCGCTGAGCCGATCAGCCATGACCTTGAAATCAACATGTGTGCTTGCTTCTTGTTGTAACATCGTATTCAGCTTCCGCGTTTTCGCCAATAAATTCATTTTTTCTTCCTCCACTTTATAAGATGAACTGACTTAAGTCTCGATCATCTGCTACTTTTCCAACACGATCCGTCACGTATTGTGGCGTGATCGTTACATCCGTTTCAGGCATGTCTGCTGCTTCGAAGGATAATTCTTCAAGTACGCGCTCCATGATCGTATACAAGCGCCGCGCTCCGATATTATCCGTCTCATCGTTTACCTGTGCAGCAATCCGTGCAATTTCACGAATGGCCTCTTCTGTAAAGGTGACATGAACGTGCTCTGCCCCTAGTAATGCTTTATATTGTTTGAGTAATGCTTGATTCGGTTCAGTTAAAATTTTAACAAAGTCATCTTCCGTCAAACTGTCGAGTTCGACACGGATCGGGAAACGACCTTGGAGTTCAGGAATTAGATCAGACGGTTTCGCCATATGGAATGCACCGGCAGCGATAAACAAGATATGATCCGTCTTGACTGGTCCATATTTCGTGACGATCGTCGATCCCTCAACGATCGGCAAAATATCTCGTTGAACACCTTCTCGTGAAACACCTGCTGAATCATGTCCCTTTGTCGCAATCTTATCAATCTCATCAACGAAAATGATGCCCATTTGTTCTGCACGGCGGACCGCTTCGTCATGAACTTCATTTAAGTCAAGCAATCGTTCCGCTTCTTCTGCGGTCAAAATCGGACGTGCTTCTTTAACCGTGAGCTGGCGCTTCTTCGTTTTCTTCGGCATGACTTGTCCAAGCATATCCTGAAGATTTGCGAGCCCCTCCATGCCTTGTTGTCCGGAGAATAAATCAACTTGACGTTCTTCAACATCGACCTCGATCATTCGATCTTCGAGTTGACCTGTCAGCAATTGCTGACGGAGTAGCGAACGATCAGCTGTTGCTTCCGATGTATCTGGCTCTTGTTGCTTTTGGTTCCCACCGAACAACATCTCAAACGGATTCGTTCCACCACCGAGACCAGATGACGCTTTTTTGCCAGACAACGCATCAACGATTCGTTCGTTCGCCACTGCCTCCGCCCGATCTTTAAGCGCTTCTTTTTTCTCATCTTTGACAAGACGTAGAGACGCTTCCACAAGATCTCGTACCATCGATTCTACGTCGCGACCGACATATCCTACTTCCGTGAACTTCGTCGCTTCGATTTTGACGAACGGCGCTCGGACGAGTTTCGCGAGACGTCGCGCAATCTCTGTTTTTCCGACACCGGTAGGTCCGATCATCAGGATATTTTTTGGCGTGACTTCATCCCGCATCGATGCATCGAGTAATTGTCGACGGTATCGATTACGTAAAGCGATCGCCACCGCACGTTTAGCATCAGCTTGTCCGATGACATGTTCATTCAACTTCTCGACGATTTGTCTTGGCGTCAATTCATGCATGGTCATTGCCTCCGATCGTTTCTAAGATGATTTGATCGTTCGTAAAGACACAGAGTTCTCCAGCCGTCTCAAGCGCCGCACGAGCGATTTCTTCTGCCGTGAGATGACTTGCGTGTCGAGCTAACGCGCGACCTGCAGCAAGCGCATAATTACCACCTGAACCGATCGCAAGAATGCCGTCATCCGGTTCGATGACTTCTCCGTTTCCGGATACAAGTAACAGATGTGTTCCATCCATGACGAGTAAGAGTGCTTCTAGTTGACGCAACATCTTATCGCCTCGCCATTCCTTCGCCAGTTCAACAGCTGCCCGTTGTAAGTTCCCGTTATACATTTCAAGCTTCGCTTCGAATTTTTCAAAGAGTGTAAACGCGTCCGCGACACTTCCAGCAAATCCGGCAATGACTTTGCCACCATAGAGGCGCCGTACTTTTTTCGCACTTTTCTTCATGATGACTTGGTTTCCGAAAGTCACCTGTCCGTCTCCACTCATCGCGGATTGTCCGTTATGTTGAATCGCAAAAATCGTCGTTGCATGAAACATCAATGTTTCCTCCCTTAGGCACGAGGATGTGCTTGTTGATAAACATGTCGTAATCGTTCCGTTGTTACGTGTGTATACTGACCGGTCGTCGAAAGAGATGCATGTCCAAGTAGCTCCTGGACCGCTCGCAAATCGGCTCCTCTTTCTAGCAAATCCGTCGCGAAACTATGACGAAGCGCATGGGGTGTCACATGTTTCCCAACGAGTTGTTCTCCTTTTTTCATGATTTTCCGAATCGCATCCGTCGTCAATCGACGTCCTGAATGAGACAAGAACAATGCTTGCTCATGACCTGCAACTGGATCTCGTGATGGTAAGTACAGTTCTAATGCATCTTTCGCAAAGGTTCCAATTGGCGCAATGCGCTCTTTCCCACCTTTTCCATACACATGGACGTAGGAATGATCAGTTGCGAGATCACGAAGATCCAGTTGAACGACCTCGCTGACTCGCATACCCGTCGCATATAAAAGTTCCACTAACGCGACATTCCGGTTACCAAGCGTATCACTCGATCGAAATGCATCGAGGAAACGTTCATATTCCGTTGGGACAAGGAATGTCGGAAGTCCTTGTTGTCGTTTTGGTGCTTTTAATCCATCAAATGGATTAGGTTCATCGGTGTCACGTGTCAAAAAACGACCAAATTGTTTGAGGCAGGAAACTTTTTGCGCAATCGTTGCTCGCGCCAGCTCCTGATCGTAAAGAGCATACAAATAACGCCGTGCACTTGCCAATTCAATCGATCGTAATTGATGATCGCGGCAAAAAGCGGCGTATTGTCGAAGTGTTTGATCATAAGAGCGACCTGTATTCGGAGATAATTGACGTTCAATATGAACATACCGCATGAAATCTTCTAGCAGTCGCTCAAAAGCAGTGTCTATCCCCATGAATGCGCCCCCTTCTGACCATTTCATTCTCGAATCGCCCTTAGCATAGCACAGACCAAGTAGTCTGACAATAGACCAAAAACCGAAAAATTAACGAAATTATCACGCTTTTATGACAAATTAAGAAATGGGGAGAAAGAGCGCTGAATCACGCCTTTCTCCCCATCAACAATCACATATCCGTGAAATCTTTGATCGCTTCAAGCGCTCGCTCTGCATAGAGCGCATACTTCTCTGGTTTTTTCATCCGAACCGGGTGACCGACAAGTGCCGGAACCAAACCGAAGTTGGCATTCATTGGCTGGAAATTTTTCCCCTCCGTCGTCGTGATGTAATGCGACATTGCACCCATCATCGTCTCTTGCGGGAATGTAACCGGTTCTGCCTCGTTAACAAGACGCGCCGCATTGATTCCGGCAGTCAAGCCGGATGCTGCTGACTCGACGTATCCTTCGACCCCTGTCATTTGACCAGCAAAGAACAAGTCGTCACGCGTACGTGTTTGATAAGTCGGTTTCAACAAGTTCGGTGAGTTGACGAACGTGTTCCGATGCATAACACCATAACGGACGATTTCTGCATTTTCAAGACCTGGAATCAAACGAATGATCCGCTTTTGTTCGCCCCATTTTAAATGTGTCTGGAAGCCGACGAGATTAAACAGTGTCCCTGCTGAATTGTCTTGACGCAGTTGAACGACAGCATATGGTCGTTTTCCTGTTTTCGGATCTTCGAGTCCGACTGGCTTCATTGGTCCGAATAAGAGCGTTTTCGGACCACGAGAAGCGAGTACTTCAAAAGGCATGCATCCTTCGAAGTAAATCTCTTTTTCGAATTCCTTCAACGGAACGACTTCCGCATTGATTAGCTCGTCATAGAAGAGTTGGAATTCTTCTTCCGTCATTGGGCAATTCAAGTAGGCAGCTTCCCCTTTATCGTAACGCGATTTTAGGTACACCTTCTCACGATCGATTGTATCCCCGTCGAGAATCGGTGCCGCTGCATCGAAGAAGTACAGGTAATCTTCGCCTGTGAATTGTTTAAGTGATTCCGATAATGCCGCACTCGTCAACGGACCCGTCGCAACGATCGTCGGACCATCTGGAATCGCTTCGATTTCTTCATGGTGGACTGTAACGTTTGGATGGTTTTTCAACGTTTCCGTCACGTATCCTGCAAAGTCATGCCGATCGACAGCAAGTGCTCCACCTGCTGGGACGCTCGCTAAGTCTGCCGCCTTCATGATCAAGGAATCGAGCTGACGCATTTCTTCCTTTAATACACCGACTGCGTTCGTCAGCTGATTTGCCCGAAGTGAGTTCGAACAGACGAGTTCTGCGAATTGGTCTGTATGGTGCGCGGGTGTCTGTTTGACTGGCCGCATTTCATATAAATCTACTTGTACGCCGCGTTTTGCAAGTTGCCATGCTGCTTCAGAACCTGCAAGTCCCGCGCCGATTACCGTTACACGTTTCAACGGTCATTCCTCCTCTTGCTCCTGATCGATGCGTGTTTCATGATGTCCACAAGATGTACATTCTACTTTCACACCGTTCTTGATTTTCTTTTGTACCATCATACTGCTACATACCGGACATGGTTCTTCGACCGGTTTATCCCACGAAACGAACTCACATTCCGGATAGTTCGAACAACCGTAGAACAAACGTCCTTTTTTACTTCGTCGTTCGACGATATCGCCCGTTCCACATGTCGGACACTTCACACCAATCTCGACTTGGATCGGTTTCGTGTTACGACACTCTGGGAAATTCGAGCACGCCATGAACTTACCATAACGTCCCATCTTTATGACCATCGGATGACCGCAGACTTCACAATCTTCTCCAGCTGGTTCATCTTTGATTTCAATCTTCTCGATCTCTGCTTCCGCTCGTGTCAGACGTTTCGCAAAGGATTTATAGATTGGATCGACGACTTCCGTCCACTGCATGTCGCCTTTTTCGATCGCATCGAGTAAAGCTTCCATGTCTGCCGTGAACTGGACAGTGATGAACTCTTGGAAATAGTCGCTGATCATATCGATGACGAGTTCACCAAGTTCCGTTGGTAAGAATTTCTTCTCTTCAAGCGTCACGTAACCCCGTTTTTGAATCGTATCAAGTGTCGGCGCATACGTCGACGGACGACCAATTCCGAGTTCTTCCATCGCCCGGACAAGACGCGCTTCCGTATAACGTGGTGGTGGTTGAGTAAAGTGTTGCTTCGGTTCGATTGCTGATTGTTTCAACTCTTCCCCTTTATCAAGTGGAGGAAGTAATCCTTCCTTGACGTCGGTGACGGCCTCATCATCGGTATCTTCGATGTAAACCTTCATGAAGCCTGGGAATTTAACAGTTGATCCGTTCGCACGGAACATAACATCGTTCGAGACAAGGTCGATTTTGACGGTATCGAGAATTGCTGGCGCCATCTGACTTGCGACGAATCGTTCCCAGATCAGTTTATATAAACGGAATTGGTCACGCGATAGATACGATTTAACGAATTGTGGTTCACGCATTGTCGAAGTCGGGCGAACCGCTTCGTGCGCATCCTGTGAGTTCGCTGATTTTTTTTCTTTGCGTTTTTCACTTGCGATGTATTCTTTTCCATACGCCTGCTCGATGAACCCGTGTGCTTCGAGGTTCGCCGATTCAGACGTCCGTGTTGAATCGGTACGCATATACGTGATCAAACCGACCGTACCTTCTTTTCCGATCTCGATTCCTTCGTATAGCTGTTGTGCGATCATCATTGTCTTCTTCGCTCGGAAATTCAGTTTACGTGCTGCTTCCTGTTGCAAAGAACTAGTCGTAAACGGTAACGCTGGATTCCGTTTCCGCTCTTTTTTCGTGACGGAATCAACTGTGAAGTCTTCTGAGAGTTGATTCAAGATTTGATCGACTTCTTCTTGCGAATGAAGTTCACGTTTCTTACCATCCACTCCGTAGAAGTTTGCTTCGAGCTTTTCACCGTTTGCATCGAGTTCGAGTTTGATCGTCCAGTATTCTTCTGGCATGAACGCATTGATTTCTTGTTCCCGGTCGATAATCATCTTAACGGCAACCGATTGTACACGTCCTGCAGATAAACCTTTTTTGATCTTCTTCCATAATAACGGACTCATGCTATAACCAACAAGGCGGTCCAAGATACGACGTGCTTGCTGTGCATCCACAAGATCATAATTGAGCTTGCGTGGTCGCTTGAACGAATCCTTGATGGCATCTTTCGTGATTTCATTGAAAACGACGCGGCACTCTGTTGATTCATCAACGCCTAATGCTTTGGCTAAATGCCATGCGATCGCTTCCCCTTCACGGTCGGGGTCGGCTGCGAGATAGATTTTTTGTGCTTTTTTCGCAGCTGTCTTGAGTTCTTTTAAGACCGGACCTTTACCACGGATCGTGATATATTTCGGTTCATAGTCATGTTCGACGTCGACTCCCATTTGGCTTTTCGGCAAGTCAATGACGTGCCCCATCGACGCTTTCACGGTATAGTTGGATCCGAGATAACGTTTAATGGTTTTTGCCTTAGCGGGTGACTCGACGATTACTAGATATTTTGCCATTGCAATCGCTCCCTATTAGAGGCGTACTCCGTATTTTAATCTCACTTATCATAGTAGTCTCGATTCCCATTTGTCAACGTTCAGCCGAATAGTTTTTGAAACTTCTTCCGGATCAAGGAGTGGAATCGCTCCTTCTGCGATCAATTGATTCGTTCCGGCAAAGAACGTTTCAGTCGGACACCCCGGTAAACAATAGACATCTTTTCCTTGATCAAGCGCGTGACTTGCTGTGTTCATCGTACCACTTCGTTTTGCTGCCTCGACGATGATCAACGACGAGGACAAGCCGGCAATAATCCGATTTCGTTCTAGAAATTGAAATTTTTGAATGGGTGTGCCAGGTGGATATTCGGAGAGAAGAAGACCATTCGAGAAGATACGTTCAAAAAGAGCAGCATGGGAAGTAGGATATAGACGATCAAGTCCGCCGGCCAGAACCGCAATCGTTGTCTGTTGATGTTTTAAGGATAGACGATGGACGAGGGCATCGATGCCATATGCGCCTCCGGAAACGGTGGCGAGATCTGGATGAAAGAAGGGTTGTAGAAAATGCATGCGGGAAAGGTGTTGCGGTGAGGGAGTTCGACTACCGATGATACTGATGCGTGGAAGAGTTAGGCGGGACGGATCACCGCGGTAAAAGAGGGCATAGATAGGTTGAGGAATCGTCAGTAGTACGGTTGGAAACAGTGGATCTCCTTTAACTAGAATCGACTCTTCGATCCGATCAAGTTGCAGTGCTTGTTCATATCGTTTTCGAAGCCGATTTGAAACGGGTAATTCATGACTTGGAACGATTCCGAACCGTTCAATCAATTGAACAATCGGATACGGTACCTGACACATGGCGAAGCGGACATACAGTTCTCGATTCATGAGATCAACGCTCCTTCTTTAAGCTTCTTATTTATATAGAAGAAAGCCGTCCTGATTTGATCAGGACAGCTCTTTTTTTGATTTATTTGACTGTGCTGTTCGTCACGCACTCGTCATAGATCCCTGCTTCTTTGATGACACGGATTAACGTCTCACCAATGACAGCTGGTGTTTCTGCCACTTCAATTCCGTTTGCACGGAGTGTCTTGATTTTTTCAGCAGCTGTTCCTTTACCGCCGGAAATGATCGCACCTGCGTGACCCATCCGTTTACCGGCAGGAGCCGTTTGACCACCAATGAAACCGATGACTGGCTTCGTCATGTTCGCTTTGACCCACTCAGCCGCTTCTTCTTCCGCTGTTCCACCGATTTCACCTAACATGATGACGGCTTTTGTTTCTGGATCTTCATTGAACGCTTTTAGTGTATCGATGAAGTCTGTTCCATTGACTGGGTCGCCCCCGATACCGACAGCTGTCGATTGACCGATGCCTGCCGTCGTCAATTGATGAACGGCTTCATACGTCAACGTTCCAGAACGCGAAACGATTCCGACATGTCCCGGTGTATGGATGTATCCTGGCATGATACCAAGTTTTGCGACACCTGGAGTGATGACGCCTGGACAGTTTGGTCCGATAAGACGAACTGGCTTGCCCTCAAGGTAACGTTTTACTTTAACCATATCAAGAACTGGAATACCTTCCGTGATACAGATGATCAATGCGATGTTCGCATCTGCTGCTTCCATGATCGCATCTGCTGCGAATGCTGGTGGCACGTAGATAATCGATGCGTTCGCACCTGTTTTGTCGACCGCTTGTGCGACCGTATCGAAGACCGGAACACCACCAAGTACTTCCGTACCGCCTTTTCCTGGTGTGACACCACCTACGAGGTTTGTTCCGTAGTCGATCATCTGTTCACCATGGAACATCCCTTGATTACCTGTAATCCCTTGAATAATGACTTTCGTCGATTCGTTCACCCAAATACTCATCTTTAGCTCCCCCTTACTTCACGAGCGCAGCAATTTTTTCTGCGCCGTCTGCCATTGATGTAGCTGCTGTAATCGCTAGACCTGAATCTTTGAGAATTTGTTTTCCTGCATCAACATTCGTCCCTTCAAGACGAACGACGAGCGGCAATTCGAGACCGACTTCTTTTGTCGCCGCAACGATACCTTCTGCGATGACGTCACATTTCATGATTCCACCGAAAATGTTAACGAAAATCCCTTTAACGTTCTCATCCGACAAGATCAGTTTGAAGGCTTCTGTTACCTTCTCCTTCGTCGCACCACCACCGACATCAAGGAAGTTCGCAGGATCACCACTGAAGTGTTTGATGATATCCATCGTTGCCATGGCAAGACCAGCACCATTGACGAGGCAGCCGATATTTCCATCGAGCGCGATGTAGTTCAAATCACTCTTCGATGCTTCGACTTCGCGTGGATCTTCTTCTGTTTCATCACGTAACGCCACGATGTCCGCATGACGATATAATGCGTTCGAGTCGAAGTTCAACTTCGCGTCCAGCGCGAGAACTTCGCCATCCTTCGTCGTAACGAGTGGGTTAATTTCTGCGATCGAACAATCCTTGTCGACGAAGAAATTATAAAGTTTCGTGACCATACCGACGAACTTGTTGACGAGCTTCACAGGAACACCCATTGCGAACGCAAGTTTACGCGCTTGGAATCCTTGAAGACCAACTGCAGGATCGACGACTTCTTTAATGATTTTTTCCGGTGTCGCTTCCGCCACCTCTTCGATGTCCATACCACCTTCGCTTGATCCCATGATGACGACACGTCCTGTCACACGATCAAGTACGATTCCAAGATAGTATTCTTTATCAATCGCACAGCCTTCTTCGACGAGAAGACGTTGAACGACTTTTCCTTCGGGACCTGTTTGGTGCGTGACGAGCGTTTTGCCGAGTAACTCCGTCGCATATTCCTTCACTTCTTCTTGCGATTTCGCAAGCTTGACGCCACCTGCTTTACCGCGTCCCCCCGCGTGAATTTGAGCTTTGACGACTTTAATCGGGCCTGACAATTGTTCTGATGCATCGACCGCCTCTTCGACGGTGAAGGCTGCGATTCCGTTTGGTACGGGTACCCCGTACGAACGAAGTAATTCTTTTGCCTGATACTCATGTACATTCATGAAAAAATCCCCCTTAACCCCTTTAGTTTCGGCTCTTTCATTGTAGTTAAAATTGGAAGCGCTGTCTATCGTTATCGACCGAAAGCTTTATTTTTTCAGAATTCCATCTTGATCAAGACGATATAAAAAGGCGAATAATTCGGCAATGACACCATATAGTTCTTCTGGGATCTGTTCTGATACTTGAACAGCATCCAGTAACGTCATCAGCGTTTCGTCCTGCCGGATCGGAATATCGTGCTTTAATGCCTCTTCTAAAATCCGTTCCGCGATATGTTCTGATCCCTTAGCGACGACTTTCGGCGCATGCATTTGTTCTTCGTATGATAGAGCAATCGCTTTTTTCATATATGGAGATCCACCCTTCCATTACGCGTCGAGATATCATGTGGTATGCGTTCTTTCGTCTGTTCGACCCAATCGAATCGCGTCAACGCATAGCCCTGTTCCTCGAGTCGTGCTTGAATCTGAGGCGTATAGGCTTGCATGAACGTATTGACGTGTGCGTTTGGATGAAAGACGGAAATCGAAACGTTCCGGTCTACGATCAAGACATCAATTGCGACCTCACCAAGCGTCGGTAATTGTAAGTATAAGACGATACGGGCATGATTTCGATCAAACGTTCGTTCGAACGGTGCTTCCATCATGAGATCAACATCTTCGAAAGGTCCGAATTGAGGTAATTGAAATAAATATACTCCTTTTCCTACTTCATTTGTTGCTTGAACGAGTTGTTGCGCTAAAATTTGATCACTCGTCTTTCGATCAAGCGATCGACCTGCCTCGTCGCCCTTTGCCAATTGAACGAGTTCAGTAAGAGCGTGTTTTAACTGCTTCGCTTCTCCTTCCGTCACGGGTTGACCGATTTGCCTTAGTAGTTCCCGTGTTTCCGCAGTCGGTACCATCTGGCGCTGTAAAAAGGAATCGAGTAACTGGGGTAATGCTGATTTTTGCGGGACAGACTCAGTCGAGATGATTTTTAAGACCGGTTGTCCTTCTGCTGAAACGACTTGAAAGCGATACATGCTCCCTTCTTTTAGTTCAGCCGTCGTCCCTGCCGTCAAGACGCGTTGACCGACCTGTAGTTCCATTAATCCGTCCGGCAACAGTTTTAATACTTTGCCGACGATGTTTGCGCCTTCCCGTAACGGTAAGTTCGCATGATCGATGATTTTAAATGGTAGTAAGGCACGATGTTCGATGTGCATGCTCGATCCCTCCTAGAGACGTTCTTTGACAGGACGGAATGTTTTTCGGTGAATCGGTGTGACGCCCAGTGTATCAAGTGCTTGTAAATGCGTCGCAGTCCCGTAACCTGCGTGAGTTTCAAATCCGTATCCCGGATACTCGATCGCGTATTGTTCCATCATCGCATCTCGTGTCTCTTTTGCGACGACGCTTGCTGCAGCGATGGAGACACTTCTCGCATCTCCTTTGATGAGAGAGAGTTGTGGTGTGTCGTCGTCGAGTGTCATCGCATCAACCAGCAAGGCCTCAGGTTTGAGTTGACGAACCGCGACTTGCATTGCCCGTTTCGATGCTTGATAGATGTTGATCTCGTCAATTTCAGCTGGTTCGATGATGCCGACCGCAATCTCTGCAACGTCTTGTAGGTGTTTAAATGCCGCTTGTCGTTGTATTTTACTCATTTGTTTTGAATCCGTTAGTCCTGGATGATAGAACCCTTCTGGTAAGATGACAGCTGCCGCGACGACTGGACCAGCAAGCGGTCCCCGTCCCACTTCATCCACTCCGGCAATCCGTCTATATCCTTGCTGATGATACTGTTCTTCGAACGTGAACCGCTCCTTGAAATCGATCCGTTGTTGCTCTTCGAGGGCAAATCGTCGTTCTGTCTGACGAAACAGTGTATGCACCCCTTTTCGCGCGTCCGATGCGAGTTCCTGCTTCAATTGTGAAAACTCCTCGATCGTGATGTTGTGTAGACGTTCCTTTAATTCCGTAATCTTCATCTGTTTCGCTCCTTTGAAAAAAACTTGGACATCGAAGGATGTCCAAGTCCGTTATGCATGCGTTTCCCATTCTTCCACTGTTTCGAGCGTCACACGCCCTAGCTTTTCCGTCCGTAGTTCATGCAGAAGCATTTCACTCGTCCGTTCGAAATCGACGTAGCCACCTGAAACGAATCCGCGCTTTTTACCGATGGCTTCGAGTACATCAACCGCTTCTCCTGATACTTCGTCGAGACGATAACGCTCACGTAACTGCTCCGGATAACGCGTCTTTAGCTCACGAAGGGCAAACAGCGCGATATCGTCGATGTTTAAGATATCATCCTTGATCGCTCCTGTCGCTGCCAACCGATACCCGACGACTTGATCGTCGAACTTCGGCCAGAGGATACCTGGTGTATCGAGTAATTCCATCTCACCTGTCTTCATCTTGATCCATTGCTGGCGTTTCGTCACACCTGGGCGGTCACCCGTGATCGCAATGTTCCGACCGGCGAGTCGATTGATGAGTGTCGACTTCCCAACGTTTGGAATGCCGATGATCAAGGCACGAATCGCACTCGGATTCCGACCTTTCTCCCGCATTCGTGCATGTTTTTCTTTCATTAGTCGTAAAGCACCTTCATGAATTTGATTCAATCCTTTATTGTGCTTCGCGTCGACCGCGACGACATCAACACCATCTGCCCGTAATGCGTGCATCCACTGTTCGGTCACTCGTTTGTCCGCCATATCCGCTTTGTTGAGGACGATCAATCGTGGCTTACCTGCCGTGATTTGTTCGACCATCGGGTTACGGCTCGACATTGGAAGACGTGCATCGACAAGTTCGATCACGACATCGATCAACTTTAATTTTTCTGTAACTTCCCGCCGTGCTTTGGCCATGTGACCGGGGAACCATTGAATCGTCATATCCTTCACCTCGTTCATATATTCCTGGACTTCTTGCTGATCATACGATACTTGAAAAAACATCCACTCTCTAGTATACGCAACTTAAGACAAGAAAAGAAGATGAGGTACTTACTTTTCACGGTAAGCGTCTCATCTTCTTTCGTTTTAATCGACAGAGCGTAAATCATTGAATGGATAGAATACGAAGTTCGTCGTTCCGACGATTTGATCCTCATCCACAAAACCGATATCACGACTATCTTTTGAATTTTGACGATTATCTCCCATGACGAATACCTTCCCTTTTGGAACAGTCGTTTTTCCTGTCCGTTCCTCAAGTGTAAAGTCCTCCGTCAATGGAACACCATTCATCTGAGCTTTGTACTCTTTTAAATACGGTTCAGCTACTTTCTTATCGTTGACGTACAACGTATCGTCTTTATAATACATCGTATCTCCCGGAACAGCGATCACTCGTTTGATATAGTCGCGTGTTTCCGTTGCATGAAAGACGACGATATCGCCTCTTTCTGGTTCATTAAAATAATACGGAATCTTATTGACGATCATCCGATCCGCATTGTGTAAGGTCGGCATCATCGATTCCCCATCGACGATGACGGGTACGAACAGGAACGTTCGAATGATGAACGCGATGACAAGCGCTACGACGAGCGCTTTTACCCAACTGAATAACTCCTTCACGAATTCCACTCCCTTGATTAACGCAATTTCTTCCTATGGACTAGTATACGCATAAACAACAAAAAAAAGAAGCTTGTCCGGAGACAAGCCACTTTTTCACATGATTAACGACGAATTTCTTTAATACGCGCCGCTTTACCACGAAGGTTACGGAGGTAGTAAAGTTTCGCACGACGGACTTTACCGTAGCGAACAACTTCGATTTGTGCAACACGTGGTGAGTGGAGCGGGAAAGCACGCTCAACGCCAACTCCGTAAGAAATTTTACGGACTGTGAATGTTTCACTGATGCCGCCACCGTGACGTTTGATGACTACGCCTTCGAAGAGCTGAATACGCTCACGCGTACCCTCGACGACTTTAACGTGTACACGGACTGTATCCCCAGGACGGAACGCAGGGACGTCTGACTTGATTTGTTCTTGTGTAAGTTCACGGAACAATTGTTGTGTGTTCATGAATGATTTCTCCTTTTTTCACCAATGTTCTTATCTTCATTTGCTTTCAGCATCCGACAGCGGAACATCGTTAATGGGTGGCTTTTGCCACATGTTTTAACTTATCATAGATTCAATCGTTTGACAATCCTGAAATCGATTCTAAATAAAGACGATCATCCTCGGTTAATGGAGCGTCAGCCAACAGATCCGGACGACGCTCAAATGTCCGCTTCAGCGACTGTTCCCGTCGCCATTTTGCAATCCGGGCATGGTTGCCTGATAACAAGACGTCGGGTACCTGGTATCCGGCATATTCAGCAGGACGTGTATAGTGTGGATATTCAAGAAGTCCCGTCGAAAAGGAATCGTCTTCGTGACTCTCAGACGCACCGAGGACGTCTGGCAAGAGACGGACGACAGCGTCAATCATTGTCATCGCAGCCAGTTCCCCTCCCGTCAAGACGAAGTCCCCAAGCGAGACCTCATCCGTTACAAGGTGATCATGAATCCGCTGATCAAATCCTTCGTAATGACCACATAGGAAGACCAGTTCTTCTTCTTGTGCCCACTCTTCTGCCATCCGTTGCGAAAAACGTTTACCGGTCGGTGTCATGACGATGATTCGTCGTTTTCCTTCCGGCAGACTCGCCATCGCGTCGAAGACGGGTTGAGGGGTCAACAGCATGCCTGCTCCCCCACCATACGGATAATCATCGACTTTACCATGACGATTCGTCGAGAAGTCTCGAAAATTGATTGTTTCAAGACTGACACGTTCATCATCTTGCGCTCGTTTGACTATTGAATGATCGAGCGCTGAAAACATTTCCGGAAACAGCGTCAACACTCGGATGTTCATTCTTCAATCAATCCTGGAAGCGGTGTGATTTGGATACGTTTTTGCTCGACATCGACGGAAGCAACGACTTGCTCGATATACGGGATCAGGACATCCTTTTTCCCATCGCGTTTGATCGTCCAGACGTCATTTGCGCCTGTTTCAAGAATGTCGGATACGACTCCGATTTTCGTCTCACCGTCATAAACCGTACAACCGATGATCTCATGATAGTAAAATTCATGCTCGTCTAAGTCTTGTAAATCTTCTGCGTGGACATAGAGTTTCAATCCTTTATACTTCTCGACGTCATTGATATGGTGCATCCCTTTGAACGTCACCATGATGAATTGTTTGTGTTTTCGGTAACCACTGATTGTCACCGGTGTGTACGTTCCGTCAGATCCAAGAAAAACTTCCTTCCCGACTTTAAAGCGTTCCTCCGGAAAATCCGTGCTCGCGAGTAACTTTAATTCACCTTTTAGACCATGTGTATTGGCGATTTTCGCAATTTCCAACCATTCCATTCATTTCACTTCCTTTCTTGAATTAAAAAAAGGAGGTAAGCTTTTGCTCACCTCCTAACGTCTTACTTCGCGAGTTTCGCGTTGTGGAATTTCTCCATGATACCAGCTTGTGAGAAGAGGTTACGAACTGTGTCCGAAGGTTTAGCACCTTCAGAGAGCCATTTAAGAGCTAGCTCTTCGTTGATTTTAACTTCTGCTTCTGGTTTAGCAACTGGATTGTAGTATCCGATTTGCTCGATGAAACGACCATCACGTGGTGCACGTGAGTCTGCTACTACCACACGGTAGAAAGGTGATTTTTTTGCGCCCATGCGCTTAAGACGAATTTTAACTGCCATTCGTAAGTCCCTCCAAATAATAGATGATTTTTTCGTTTAGTCAAATTGACAACTTCATTAGTATACAACGTTACAGCAAAAGAGAAAAGACTTTTAAAAGAATGGAAGGCCAAAGCCTTTCTTTTTCCCTTTGCCCATCTGTCCGGAAAATTGTTTCATCATTTTCCGCATGTCTTCGAACTGTTTAATGAGACGGTTGACTTCTTGGATACTGCGTCCGCTACCACGGGCAATCCGCTTCCGACGACTCGCATTCAAGATTTCAGGTTCAGTCCGCTCTCGTTTCGTCATCGATTGGATAATCGCTTCGACATACACGAGTTGCTTCTCATCGATTTGGGCGTTTTTCAACCCCTTCATCTTCCCTTTACCTGCCCCAGGGATCATTCCCAACAGTTCGTCGAGTGGACCCATCTGTTTCACTTGCTGCAACTGCTCGATGAAATCATCGAATGTAAACGATGCATCGCGCATTTTGCTTTCTAACTCTTTGGCACGCGTAGCGTCCATTTGTGACTCTGCTTTTTCAATCAGTGTCAGCATGTCTCCCATGCCTAGAATCCGAGACGCCATCCGCTCGGGATAGAATGGTTCGATGGCATCGAGCTTCTCTCCAAGACCGACGAATTTAATCGGTGCTCCGGTGACTGCCTTGATGGAGAGTGCTGCACCACCTCGCGTATCTCCGTCGAGCTTCGTCAGAACAACCCCCGTCACGCCAAGCTTCTCGTTGAAGCTTTCTGCGACGTTGACGGCGTCCTGACCCGTCATCGAATCGACGACAAGGAAGATTTCATGCGGTTTGGCGATCTCTTTAACATCAACGAGTTCCTGCATTAGTTCCTCATCGACGTGCAGACGACCTGCCGTATCGATCAACACGATATCGTGATGATGCTCTTTTGCATAATCGAGTGCACCGGTAACGATTTCTTGCGGACTGACCTGATCTCCCATTGAGAAGACCGGCAACTCCAATTGTTTCCCGAGTGTCTCTAATTGTTTGATTGCTGCCGGACGATAAATATCCGCCGCAACAAGCAAAGGACTACGATTATGTTTTTTACGTAAATGATTGGCAAGCTTACCCGTTGTCGTTGTTTTACCTGCCCCTTGCAGACCTGTCATCATGATGACGGTCGGAGGACGGTTCGCAAGCGTCAATGGTGACACTTCCGCACCCATCAGATTCGTCAATTCATCATGGACGATCTTGACGACTTGTTGCCCTGGCGTCAAAGATGTCATGACGTCCTGTCCGACGGCACGTTCCTTTACATCATTTACGAATTGTTTGACGACCTTGAAGTTGACGTCGGCTTCAAGTAGCGCTAAGCGAACTTCGCGCATCATCTCTTTGACGTCTGCTTCAGAAATCTTACCTTTACCTCGCATTTTAGCGAGACTGGCTTGAAGCCGTTCCGATAATCCTTCGAATGCCATTAAGAATGCCTCCTACTCTAATTGCTCCAATGTCTCAATGATCACTAGGGCTTCACCCGGAAGGTCGCATTGCTTCAGCTGATCGAGTAACTGCTTTCGCCGTTCGTGTTTCTTGAACAGGGATAGTCGTTCTTCATACTGCTCGAGCATGGCTTCCGTGCGTTTTATGTTGTCGTAGACTGCTTGTCGGCTGACTTCAAACTCATCGGCGATCTCACCTAAGGAAAAGTCATCTAAGTAATAGAGTGACATGTAATTCCGTTGTTTTGGCGTCAAAAGCTCCTGATAAAAGTCAATCAGATAGTTCATCCGGTTCGTTTTATCAAGTGTCATCCGAGCACCTCCGCAATGTTAAGTGAAATTCCTTTACAGATAGTATAGTACAGCCCTCACAGTGTGTTGTCAAGTTTTTTTCTTTACATGAAACGTCGCTTATTCTGCGCTTTCTTCCGTGTCAACGTTTTCTTTTTCTTCAAAGACATCACCGAACAATCCATACACGAATTGTTCTGCATCAAACGGTTGTAAATCATCGATTTTTTCACCAAGACCAACGAACTTGACCGGGAGGTTCAATTCGTTCTTGATCGCAAGGACGATTCCACCTTTTGCCGTTCCATCAAGCTTCGTCAAGACGATCCCGCTGACGTTCGTCGCTTGTTTGAAGGCTTTCGCCTGCACCATCGCGTTTTGTCCAGTCGTCGCGTCAAGCGCCAGCAATACTTCGTGAGGAGCGCCTGGAATTTCACGTTCGATGACACGTTTGACCTTTTCAAGTTCGTTCATTAGGTTGACCTTGTTTTGAAGGCGTCCTGCCGTATCGCAAATCAGGACATCGACCTTACGTGCTTTAGCTGCTTGGACAGCGTCGTAAACAACAGCGGCCGGATCCGATCCTTCTCCTTGACGGATGACCGGTACACCGGAGCGTTCGCCCCAGACTTGCAGTTGATCGATTGCACCCGCACGGAACGTATCACCCGCTGCTAACATGACGCTCTTGCCTTCTTGTTTCAAGCGGTTCGCAAGTTTCCCGATCGTCGTCGTCTTCCCGACCCCATTAACACCGACGAAGAGAATGACGTTCAGCTCATGATCGAGATCAAGTGCTGTCTCTTCCTCTTCAACTAACATCTTCGCGACGACTTCAACGAGGACATCACGTACTTCTTTTGGATCCTTGACGTTACGTCGTTTAACTTCTGTCTTTAACTCCTCGACCAAATCCATTGTCGTCGTCACGCCGACGTCGGCTTGAATCAATACTTCCTCTAATTCTTCGAAGAAATCCTCATCGACTTCGCGGAAACGATAGACGAGATCATTGACGGCACTTGCTAGCCCATCGCGTGTCTTCGTCAGTCCCTGTGTGAATTTCGTCGTGACTTCTTGCGTCGAAGTCGTCAAGCGGTCTTTCAGTTTTTTAAAGAAACTCATTGTTTAATCTCCTTTGGTTCTTCACTTAATGTACGTCGTGCCTCTTCTAGTTTAACGGATAACACTTCAGATATCCCGTTTTGCTGCATCGTGACGCCGTACAAGACGTCTGCCGCCTCCATCGTTCCTTTCCGATGGGTGATGATGACGAACTGTGTCTCGCGCGCTAGCTGATGGACGAATTCGCCGAATCGCGCGACGTTCGCTTCATCAAGTGCCGCCTCGACTTCATCGAGGACACAGAATGGGACAGGACGGGTCTTTAGAATCGCGAACAAGAGAGCGATCGCCGTCAAGGCACGCTCTCCACCTGACAAGAGCGACAAATTTTGTAGCTTTTTGCCTGGCGGTTTCGCGACGATATCGATTCCGCTCGTCAGTAGATCAGTCGGATCGACGAGTACAAGGTCGGCTTCTCCACCCCCGAACAACTCCCGGAACGTTTCTAGGAAATGCTCACGGACGGCATCATACGTTTGTCGGAACAACCGAATGACTTCCCGGTCCATCTCTTCAATGACACCATAGAGATCCGTTTTAGCGGCGACGAGATCGTCTCGTTGCGCCGATAGGAACGTAAACCGTTCATCGACTTCCGCGAATTCTTCGATTGCACCGATATTGACGATGCCGATTTCTTCGAGTTGTCGCTTGAGCAGATGAATTTCCTCTTTCGCCTCTTCATACGATTGATCGAGCGGAGCGATCAACTCGAGCAGTAATCCCATCTCTTCGAGCATTTCTTGTCTTGTCTCAAGGCGTGTACTCGTTTTCCCTTGTGAGAGTCGTAGTTGCTCAAGTGCCTGTTTCGTCGTATGTTGATCGTCCTTCGTCTTCGCTTCGCGAATTCGAATTAAGCGCAAGGATTCTGCCTGCACTTGAATCCGTTGTCCAATCGCGACAATTTCGGTCTCGACCCGTTGTTGTTCCTGTTCCTGTTCGCGCTGCTCGCCGTGCAAGGCATCGATTTTCGCTTCATCGAAGCCTTCAAGGACATGACGCAAGTCACGGCGTTTATGACCACGTTCAAGCTTCGCGTGACTGACCTGTTCCGTCAGACGCTCGATCTCTTGCGTGAGTTGCGCTTGTTTCATTTGAATCGTCCGCTCTTCAAGAACTGCTTCTGCTTGTTCCTTCTTCAGTTCGTCCATCGTGACGGCACCACGAGCTTGAGCATCCTTAAGACGATCAAGTGCTTGTCTGAGCTCTGTTTGACGTTCCGTCCATTTCGCGATCTCGACTTCTGACATTTCGATGATACGGCGTGCTTCCTGTTCTTGTTCGAGCACACGTGCCATCTGCCGATCTTCAACCGATAATTCGGACGTCATGACGGCGAGGTGACGCTTCGCATCTGCCAACGTATCCCGCGATTGCTCGAGTTGTCCTTGTAATTCTTGAATCGTTTCTGTCCGCGTCCGAGCAGTAGCATCAAGCGTCTGAATCGCCGCTCTTAGATCTTCCAAGCGGCGCATCTGCTCCCGAATGACCGCTTGCCCTCGCGTCAGTCCCTCTTTTAACTCGTCGAGCTCGCGCGATTGACTGAACAATGGTGTGCCTTTTTTCCGACTTCCGCCGGTCATCGTTCCACCGACGTTGACGACATCTCCTTCGAGCGTGACGAGACGATAGCGATGTCCTGTCGAACGGGCAATTTGGTTCGCTTGTTCAAGTGATTCGACGACGAGTGTCGTACCGAGTAAGTTCATCTTTAATTTCGTCAGCGTCTCGTCTGTCGTCACAAGATCACTTGCGATCCCGACGAATCCAGACATCTCCCCGACTTGTTCTCGCACCGAACGGTTGACTTCACGTGTTTGGAGTGAGGCGAGCGGCATGAACGTCGCTCGACCGGCATTTAAGCGTCGCAGTTCCTGGATTAGACGACGTCCTGTCGCATCGGTATCAACGACGATGTTTTGCATTGCCCCACCAAGCGCCGTCTCGATTGCCGCTTCAAATCGCGCAGGAACCGAAATCAACTCCGCGACCGCTCCGTGAATACCTGGGTAATGATCTCGTTGTTTTAATATCGTCTTAACGGCACCGAAATAACCGCTATAGTCGGCTTTGACGGATTCAAGAAATTCAATCCGATCTTCCGTCTTATGACGACGTCGCTCTAAATCCGCAACGGACTGTTCAACTTGGCGTAACGCATGTTGTTGTTCGTCTCGTGCTGCGAGTGCCGTTGCCTCTTCCTCAGTCACTTGATCTAATTCTGTCCGGATCGAAGCAACGTCCGCTTCTAATCGAGCGACGTCTTCCTCAAGTTGACGATGGGTCGACTGCTTCGTACCGCTATCCACCGTAAAGGAACGTTGTTGTTCTTCTGCCTGCATGAGATCTTGCTTCGCCCGATTATAGGCATTATTCGTCGCAGCCAATCGACTCGCCACTTCAAAGGCTTCCGAACGTAATGCTTCGGCTTCCTTATCAAAATCACGATCAGTTTGTGTCAACGCTTGATCAGCTCGTTCTCGCTCAGCCGTAATCCGTTTTGCTTCCTGATCGACTTCTGCTTGGCGTTCCTGTAAAGCGGTTAGTTCGAGTTCTAGTTCCTTGACGCGTTCTTCGACGATCGCGACCTCTTGTTCGAGTCGCTCTTTCGTCTCGGTACCGTGTTTTTCACGTTCTTTCGCTAGGTTAAGGGCACCTTGGATCTCAACAAGTCGCGTCGAGACATGTCGAAGTTGCTCCTGCAAAGCGTTTTCTTGTTGTCGTTCTTCTTCAAGCGTCGCTTCTTGTTTCTCCCGGGACACGACGGTCTCTTCGTGAGTTGTCTTTTGAGATGCAAGACGTTCTTCACATTGTGCGATATCACGCGCCAGTGTTTCGAGCTCCGTCTGATACGTCGTGATTTCATGCGCCAAGATGCCACGTTCCAGTACATCATGCCGTTCTCGAGCGACGAGATACTCTTTCGCAAGCGCCGCTTGTTCACGTAACGGCTCGATTCGTCCACCAAGTTCATATAAAATATCATCGACACGCGATAGATTCGCTTCCGTATCACTTAATTTCCGCTCGGCTTGCTTTTTGCGATGACGATACTTCAAGACGCCTGCTGCTTCTTCAATGACAGCACGGCGTTCTTCCGGTTTACCGGAGATGACTTGTTCAACTCGCCCTTGTCCGATGATCGCAAAAGCATCACGCGACAAGCCTGTGTCCATGAACAAATCAAGGACATCCTTCAGGCGACATGGTTTTTTATTTAAAAAATAATCGCTATCGCCATTACGGCTGACACGACGTGTAACACTGATCTCCTGATAAGGTAACGCGACCGTTCCCGACTCGTTATCTAAGACGAGCGTCACTTCTGCAAATTGTTTTCGGTGTTCAGACAAACTGCCGGCAAAAATGACGTCTTCCATCTTCGCCCCACGTAGTGACTTCGCAGATTGTTCTCCGAGCACCCAACGGACAGCGTCCGATATATTTGATTTTCCACTTCCGTTCGGTCCGACGACTGCCGTGACACCCGGAAGGAATTCTAGTTCAGTTCGATTGGCAAATGATTTGAAGCCATTGATTTCAATTCGTTTTAAGTACATCTTGATCACCCGTATGTTTAAATTTCTTTTGAATTTCTTTCAGTTTACCATAGCCGAAACGCTAGCAACATGATAGGTTTTAAGGTAGTATCATGCGAAACAAGAAGAAGAGGAGCGAATAACACGATGACGATTGAACAAATGATTGAAGCAATCTTAGATAAATTGAATATCATCAACAAAGGGGTCATTAAAGCAGAACAGTTCGATGGCTCAAAAAATGAGGACTTAAAAGAGATTTATGAGTTCGTCATGATGCGAGACTCGCTATCACTTGCAGAGGTCGACGCGATCGTCGACGAACTGAAATCCCTTAAGACTGTTTAATCGAGTAAGCACCACACGATAAAAGCCGATCATCTCTTGTGCGTTCGAGAGATGGTCGGCCTTTTGTTGCTTAAAACTGTTTTTTTAATTCAAGTAAGGCTTGTTTTGCCGCTTGTTGTTCTGCCTCTTTTTTCGAACGCCCCGTTCCAATCCCTTCGAGCTCATCCGCGACTTGAACACGAGAGATGAACTCCCGACTATGCGCCGGACCGCGTTCCTCGATGATTTCATATTCGATGACACCTAAACCGACACGTTGAATCGCTTCCTGTAATTGACTCTTGAAATCTGTCTGTTCTTCGAAAAAGCCTGTCGCCACTTTCGGAAAAACCGCTTCGGCGAGGAATCGTTCGGCTGCTTCGATGCCTTGGTCAAGATACAAGGCGCCAATGAAGGATTCGAAGACATCCGCAAGTAAGGCTGGACGATTCCGACCACCGGTCAGTTCTTCCCCCTTACCTAACAGAATCATATCGGAAAACTGATAGTGATTCGCAAATTGGACGAGTGACGGTTCACAGACGATCGCCGCTCGCAATTTCGTTAATTCCCCCTCGGAACGTTCCGGGTAGTGTTCGAATAGATAGCGTGACACCGTCAACTCTAAGACAGCGTCCCCTAAAAATTCTAGGCGTTCGTTATCCCCTTCCGACTCACGTTGTTCATTGACGAACGAAGAGTGCGTGAAGGCTTGTTTCAATAGCTCAACATTAGAAAACCTGATATTCAGACGCTCTTGTAACGCTTCAAATTTTTGCTCGATCTGAGCGAGCGTCCGAGCATCCTTGCGTCGTTTTACATAGGGTCCTTTTCGGACACGACGTCCTTTTTGATTCGTCATAGTTCCTCCTAAACAGCTAAAGCCCACCGCAAATTGCGGTGGGTCAGCTTCAATGATCAGACTTGTGTTTCGATGTAGTTGACGACATCGCCGACAGTCTTCAAGTTTTCTGCTTGCTCATCTTCGATCGTGATTTCGAACTTGTCTTCTAAGTCCATGACGAGTTCCATGACTTCGAGAGAGTCAGCACCGAGATCGTCTTTGAACGATTTATCAAGTGTGATTTCACTTTGTTCTTTACCTAATTTTTCTGCGATTGCTTCTTGTACGTCTACTAAGATTTGTTCTTTTGTCATTTTAAAATCCCTCCATGAGTTGAGTATATAAGATGATTGCCGATTTGGCAAAGTACTACCGTTAGTTGTGTTACATCGTCATGCCGCCATCGACGGCTAGAGTTTGACCTGTGATGTATCGTGCTTCATCTGAAGCAATGAAGCTGACGAGTGAAGCGATATCGTCGGTTTGACCGAAGCGTTTCAACGGAATTTGCCCGAGTGACAGGTTCCGCTGTTCTTCTGTCAATTCATCCGTCATGTCCGTCTCGATGAAGCCTGGACAGATGGCATTGACTGTGACGCCCTTACTAGCGAGTTCACGTGCGACGGATTTCGTCAGCCCGATCAGACCTGCTTTCGCTGCGACATAGTTCGCTTGCCCTGGATTTCCGGAAATACCGACGACTGATGCGATGTTGATGATACGACCGCTTGTTTTTAACAAAGGACGTGTCGCGGCTTGTGTGACCAGGAATGCCCCTTTCAGGTTCGTATCGACGACGGCATCAAAGTCTGCTTCCTTCATACGCATCAGTAAACCATCACGCGTAATGCCGGCATTATTGACGACACAATCCAGTTGACCAAACGCATCAATCGTTTGTTTGATCATCTGTTTGACAGCATCCGCTTCAGCGACATTCGCTTGAATCGCGAGTGCCTCACCGCCTGCTTCCTTGATTTCACGGACGACAGCTTCCGCCTTGTCCGTGCTTCCTGCATAGTTGACGACGACACGGAAACCATCCGTTGCCAATCGCTTCGCGATGGCAGCTCCGATGCCGCGTGACGCGCCAGTGACGAGTGCTACTTTACTCAACGAATTCCCTCCGCTTCCAATTGCTCAAGTGTCGTGATGCTGATGATCTTCGCATCTTTTTTGATTCGTTTCACGAGACCGCTAAGTGGAGATGATGGACCAAACTCGATGAATGTATCCGCACCCTCTTCGATTAAACGCTCGACGCATGATTCGAACCGGACCGGCGAATAGAGCTGTTGAACGAGCAAACGAATCAATTCGTCTGGTTGATCATGGAACGAACTGTCGACGTTCGAGATGAATTTCGTCTTCGCCGCTTCAAACGGTGACGAGACGAGAATATCTTCGAATCGTGGTGCGAATGGTGTCATGAGCGACGAATGGAACGCACCTGATACATCAAGCGGTAAGACACGTTTTGCTCCGAGCTCTTTTAACTTCGCTGTGGCAGATTCGACCGCCGCGATTTGTCCAGAGATGACGAATTGTCCAGGACAGTTGTAGTTGGCGATTTGAACGATTTCTCCCGTTGCCGCAATTGATTCAACCGCGTGATGGGCTGCCTCGACATCATTCATGCCAATGACTGCTGCCATCGTTCCACCCGTGACTTGATTCATGAGTTTTCCGCGTTCGCGGACGAGATAGACGGCTTCAGACGGTGTGATGACAGAAGCTGCGACGAGCGCGCTATATTCTCCAACACTGTGTCCGAGTACGAAATCAGGTGTATGTCCTTGTGCTGCGTACTGCTGTGCGAGTAATGCACTGTGTGCGACGATGGCTGGTTGAGCGATATCCGTCGCTTTCAATTCATCCTTCGTCCCTGTCGTCATCAGCGTCGTCAGATCCAGACCAATTCGCGTTCCGAGGTCAGCGAGTGCTTGGCGTGTCTCGTCTTGCGTGATGAGCGTCTGTCCCATTCCAGGCGTCTGTGACCCTTGTCCCGGAAACATCCAAACTGTTTTCCCCATCTCGTCTCACTCCTTCTTAACGTGCTTCAGTTGCTTTCGCCTGAACGATTTTGGCAACGACTTCTTGTTCGACCATCTTTTCAGCTTGAACGAGCGCTCTGCTGAATGCATAGGCATTACTTGATCCATGCGCCTTGATGACCGGAGCCGCAATACCGAATAGTCCGGCACCACCATATTCTTCATAGGCGAGCAACTGCTTCATTTTTTTCAACTTCGGTTTAAGTACGAGAGCGGCGAGCTTTGATGTCCACGAGCTCATGAATTGTTCTTTCATGACACCCATGATCATACTGGCTGCCCCTTCAGTACTCTTAAGTAACGTGTTGCCGGCAAAACCTTCCGTAACGATGACATCGACGTCACCGCTCATCGCTTCTCTCGCCTCGACGTTCCCAACGAAATGAATCGGTGCTGTCTCAAGTAGCGGATACGTTTCCTTCGTCAATGCATTCCCTTTACCGGCTTCTGATCCGATATTCAGGAGCCCGACTTTAGGACGTGTGATGCCGCGAACTTGTTCTGCGTAGACAGACCCCATGATGGCATAATCGAGCAAATGCTCTGCCTTCGCATCCGGGTTGGCGCCGACATCTAAGATGACGACACCCTTCCCATTACGTGTCGGGAAAGTCGGGGCCAGTGCAGGACGGTCAACTCCTTCGATCCGACCGATGACGAACAATCCGGCAGTCATGAGCGCTCCCGTGTTGCCTGCTGAAATCAAGGCATCTGCTTCTCCTGATTTCACCAGGTTTGCAGCCACAACGAGTGAGCTATCTTTCTTGCGGCGAATGGCACGTACCGGTTCATCTTCTCCGGTGATGACGGATGCTGCGTGGACGATCGTCACGCGCGGATCCTCGATTGTGTATGAGCGTAACTTCAACTCATCTCCGACTAGTCGGATATCGATGTTGTCGTTTGGACGTTCTGCCAGATAGGCAACGACCCCTTCTACGATGGCACGGGGTGCATGGTCGCCCCCCATGGCGTCAACTGCTAAAATCATTTCGATTCCTCCTTACTACTTCGATACACTGTGAATTCGCCGATGAAGACACATTCTTCACCGACATAACTCTCTACCGTGATGTCAGAACGCCCATCTTGGCGATGGGAACTGACGAATGCCTTCGCGACGACGCGTTCTCCGACGTGGACGGAGCGTGTGAACTGAACGTTCGCACGGGTCGTTAACGCGAGTTCATCATCGATGAGCGCAATCGCAAGCGAGTTCGCCTGTGCGAACAAGATATGTCCACGGGCGATTGCATTTCGACTAAACGCATGTTCCGGCAAAACCTCAAGGATCGAGATGGCAGATGTATCAAGTTTCAGGTCAATCATATCACCAATGACTTCATTTTCAGTCAACGTACGCACATCATCCAGGCGTTCAGTCGCGACATGTTTAATTCGCTCCCGTAATTCCGGAATTTTTAATTCCATCCGGTCCAGACGAATCGTCTGGATACTGACACGAAATCGTGTCGCCAGCGCTTCATCCGTGATGAACGGATTTTGCTCGATCGTCTGTAATAATTCTTGTTGTCTCTGTTTTTTAGGTACCCGCATGTACGTTCCTCCCACAAGAAGGATGACTACTATTATTACCTGGTACTAACAGTAGTATATATCCCTTGTTGTTCACTTTCAAGTATTATTCGATTCTTTCTCCTTCAAGAAGCCCTTGCCGTTCGATATATTCACGTAAGACATCGTATTCCGGCGCTTGCCAAAAAGCATCCGATCGCAGTAATCGGACTGCATCTTGTCGCGCGGTTTCCATGACTTGTATATCGAGCGCAGGATCAGTCAAGACGAAGCGCGGTAATCCACTTTGTTCGGTACCGAAGAAATTTCCGGCTCCGCGCAGTTTTAAATCCTTTTCCGCTAGCTTGAAGCCATCGTTCGTCTCCGTCATTGTCTTGATCCGTTCTTTTCCCGTATCGGAAGAGGGATCGGCGATTAGAATACAGTAAGACTGGGCATCGCCTCGACCGACGCGTCCTCTTAATTGGTGTAATTGCGCAAGACCGAAGCGTTCTGCATCATGAATGACGATGATCGATGCATTCGGAACGTTCACACCGACCTCGACGACCGTCGTCGAAACAAGGATTTGAACGGTATTCTCCTTGAATGCCTGCATGACCTCGTCTTTTTCTGAAGAAGTCAAGCGCCCATGCATCAAACCGACATGATAGGGCTTGAACCGCTCAGTCAATGTCGCATGTAATTCGATCGCATTTTGAACTTCGAGTGATTCGGATTCCTCGATCAATGGCGTGATGACGTAGGCTTGTCGACCTTGCGACAATTCTTTCTCGACGAACCCGAAAACGCGTTCCATCTGTTGCGGTTTCGCCCAGTAGGTCTCGATTTCCTTTCGTCCCGCCGGCATCTCATCGATGATCGAAACATCCATATCTCCAAAGACCGATATCGCAAGCGTACGCGGAATCGGTGTCGCTGTCATATATAATACATCTGCCTGTTCAGCTTTCGCACGCAATCGTTTCCGTTGTTCGACACCGAAGCGATGTTGTTCATCGGTGATGACGAGGTGTAATGCCTTGAACTGGACGGTGTCTTGAATCAGCGCATGTGTTCCGACCAAGACATCGATCTCTCCTGTTACAAGAGCTTCGAGCAAGTGAGCACGCGCTTTCCCTTTAACGGAACTCGTCAGTAGACCGACTCGGATTCCAAGTGGTTCAAGCAATGGGGCGAGCGACGCTGCATGCTGTTCCGCTAAAATTTCGGTCGGCACCATCAAAGCGCCTTGTCTTCCCGCACGAACCGTCGCGAACAAGGCGATGGCAGCGATGACGGTCTTCCCGCTTCCGACATCCCCTTGCAGCAACCGATTCATTCGTTCGCCGCGACCGATGTCGTCTAGGATCTCTTTTGTCACACGTTGCTGGGCACCTGTCAGCGGAAACGGCAGGCTCTTGATGAAATTCGCGATATCCGTTTCATGTAAAGGCAAGGCCATCCCTCGACCTTTCCGTCGTCCAAGACGTAACGCCTGTAATTTCAGTTGGAAATAGAGGCACTCCTCGTAGACATAACTGCGACGAGCAGCCGTCAACTCTTGTCGATTCGTTGGGAAATGAAGCGACTTCAACATCGTCATCCGGTCTTGCAACCGATACGTCTTCCGGATGCTATCCGGGATTCGTTCAGCTAATGCCTCAGTCTCCTTGAACGCCAAGTCGACGACGCGTCGGAATGTCTTCATCCGCATGTCACCCCGGAGCGAGTAGACTGGTGTCAATTCGCCTTCGATTGCCCCGAATTGCAATTCCGTCGCAGAGATCGTCATCCGGTGTAAATCCCACTTGCCACTGACCGTCACTTCTGCTCCGAGTTGCAATTGGTCTTTGTAGAATGCCCGGTTGAACATCGTTACGGTCACACTATACCGTTCTTCAACGAGCAGACGGAACGTTAAACGATTCTTTCCTTTGCCATAATAGCGCACAAGTGGTTCAGACTGGACTTGACCCGTGAACTTGACTTTATCCTCATGGATTGCTTCCGTTAGACTTCCCGTCACGAAGTCGTCATAACGAAACGGGACGTGCTCGAGCACGTCCGCAACGGTGAGAATATTCATCTCTTCTAGTTTTTTCGCCAAATCCCGTCCGACACCTTTTAATGTCTTGACGTCACGTGATGGATTCATTCGATAACTCTCCGAAGATTTTCGCTTCGAGCCAGCGACCCGTCGGCGTATTCGCGAGTCCACCTTTTGCTGTCTCGCGAAGCGCAGACGGCATCATCTGACCAATCTCATGCATGGCTGAGATGACTTCATCACACGGAATCCGTGACGTGATTCCTGCGAGTGCCATGTCGGCAGCGACAACAGCATTCGCCCCGCCCATCGCATTGCGTTTCACGCATGGCACTTCGACGAGTCCTGCGACAGGATCACAGACGAGTCCGAGCATGTTCTTCAGTGCGATCGCAAAGGCATGTGCTGACTGATCCGGTGTTCCGCCCGCCATCTCAACGATGGCAGCAGCTGCCATCGCTGTTGCTGAACCAACTTCTGCCTGACAGCCACCAGCCGCTCCGGAGATCGACGCATTGTTCGCGACGACGAAGCCGAACGCACCGGATGTGAATAAGAAGCGTAGCATTTGCTCACGCGTTGGGTTTAAGCGATCTTTGACCGCAAATAACGTACCTGGCACGACGCCGGCACTCCCTGCCGTTGGTGTCGCACAAATTTTTCCCATCGCAGCATTGACTTCATTCGTTCCGATTGCTTTACTAACGGCGTCCAGTAATAAATCACCGGATAATCCTTTACCTGAAGCACGGTACCGCTGGAGTAAGACAGCATCTCCACCAGTTAAACCTGTCACCGATTGCACACCGTCGCCATCAAGTGAACGAGCGACCGCATCTTCCATCACTTGTAGGTTTCGTTCCATCATCGCATAGACTTCATCTCGCTCCAAATGACGAACCGTCATCTCTTGTTCGATCATGACTTCCGAAATTGGAATATTTCGTTCCGTCGCGATGGCGACGAGTTCTTTAACGGATTTGAACATTTCTTCACTCTCCCATCATGACGGCACGCTCGACTTGAGGTAACCGATCGATTTCTTCTAACACATCTGCCGTAATCCGGTCATCAATCTCAATTGCCATGAGTGCTTGTTTTCCTTTTTCGTGCCGTGATACTTCCATATGCCCGATGTTGATTTCGTAATCAGCCAAAATGCTCGTCACAGCTGCAATTGCTCCGAACCGGTCATGGTGTAAGACGACAAGTGCCGGTCCCCCACCGGACAAACGAAGCGGTACGCCATTTAATTCCGTGATTTCAATCGTTCCCCCACCAATTGAAATACCGACCAATTCAAACTCTTCTACTCCATTCGTCAAATGGACACGAGCCGTATTTGGATGATCCGTCAACGCTTCACTCGTCTCGAAATGAATCTCAATCCCTTTCGACTTCGCGATATCGATCGATTGCGGAATCCGGTCGTCAAACGTATCGTATCCGAGAACACCGCCGATGATGGCGACATCCGTTCCATGTCCACGATACGTATCAGCGAATGAACCGTAAAACGTGATGTGGATGACAGTAGGCGTTTCCCCGAATAATTTACCCGCCATCAATCCAATCCGTGCAGCCCCTGCTGTATGCGAGCTCGATGGACCAACCATGACTGGTCCGATGATGTCAAAGACGCTACGATATTTCATTTCTTTTCCCCTCTCTATGAAACAAACGAAATCCCACCTCTATTATCGCAGATGGTGGGATTCGTGAAAAGGCTAGTCGCCCTTTTTCAGTATGATGGTTTTATTCGACGCTTAAAATGTACGAATAAAGTGGTTGTTTGCCGTCGTGGACTTCCACTTCAGCATCCGGATTAACCGATTCGATGTACGCGACGAGGTCGTCGACTTCTTCTGTCGAAACGCCTTCACCGTAAAGAACTGTGATGATTTCGTCGTCCTCTGTGACGAGTGTATCGACCAGTTTCTTGACAGCACCAAGACTCGAAGTGTCCGTAGCAACGATTTGTTTTTCAGCAATCGCCATGTGATCGTCTTTCTTGATTTCAACACCATCAATATTCGTATCACGAACGGCATATGTGACTTGACCCGACTTCACAGCTGCGATCGCATCCTCCATGTGTGCTTCGTTCTCTTCAACAGTCGCTTCCGGATTATAGACGATCGTCGCCGCCAAACCTTGTGGGACTGTCTTTGATTTCACGACAGTTACGCCACAATTCGCAACAGAAGCTGCTTGTTCAGCGGCCATGATGATGTTCGAGTTGTTCGGATAAACATAGACATGTTCAGCGTGTGCATCCTCGATCGCCTTGACGATGTCTTCCGTTGACGGGTTCATCGTTTGTCCGCCTTCGATGACGACACTGACACCGAGTGATTTAAAGAGTTCACTGATACCTTCACCCATTGCGACTGTCACGAGGGCTGCTTTCGCTTTTGTCTTCGGTGCAGCGACTGGAGTGACTTGGTTCGCGCCCTCTTCTTCGAGGATCGTCGAGTGTTGTTGACGCATATTTTCAATCTTAACAGCAACGAGCTCACCGAAACGTTGTCCTTTTGTGATGACTTCTCCTGGCGTTTCAACGTGGACGTGAACTTTAAGGAGCTCTTCGTCCGCGACGACGAGCAACGAATCACCGAATTCCGCTAATTCGTTCCGGAATGCTTCTTCACTGAACGGCGCATTTGCTAACTTGTCATCTTGGAAGCGAACCATGATTTCCGTACAGTAGCCGTAATGGATCTCTTCTGTCGACATGAAGCTTTGAGCCGATTTATGATGCTCTGCTTCGACGAGTGCTTCCATGACTGGCGCATGTGGCTTATCAAGTTCTTTTCCTTCGAGTGTCGCGAGGAATCCTTCATAGATACAGACGAGACCTTGACCACCTGAATCAACGACACCAACTTCTTTTAATACAGGAAGAAGGTCAGGAGTTCCGTCAAGCGATACTTTCGATGCTTCGACGAGTTGACGCATCAACTCTAAGAAATCCGTCGTCGTTTCAGATTGTGCGATAGCAGCGACAGCTGTCTCACGGGCAACTGTCAAGATCGTTCCTTCGACCGGTTTCATGACTGCTTTGTATGCTGTATCGACACCTTTTTGTAACGCATCAGCGAACTCTTTCGTATCAATCGTTGCTTTTCCTTCGATTGATTTCGAGAATCCACGGAACAATTGACTTAAGATGACGCCAGAGTTTCCGCGCGCCCCCATCAATAATCCACGTGCGAAGACGTTTGCGACTTCCGATACAGAATCCGAAGTGGATTTACCTGCTTCTTTCGCACCTGAAGTCATCGTCAAATTCATGTTCGTTCCCGTATCACCATCTGGCACAGGGAAGACGTTCAATGAATCGACGAAATCTGCGTTTTGATAGAGATTCGCCGCGCCATTTTGAATCATCTTGACTAACTGCGCTCCTGTTAAACGATCTACACTCACTAAAGTTTCCTCCTCTATTCCCGCCTTAGACATTCGTCAAGCGGACTCCTTGGACAAAGATGTTCACAGATGTCACGTCAAGACCTAGTGCCTGACTGAGCGTGTATTTCACGCGACTCTGTACGTTGTTCGCCACCTCTGAGATTTTCGTTCCATAGCTTACGATGATATGCATATCGATATGGACCTGCTCTGAAGCCTGTCGAACGATGACACCGCGTGCAAAGTTCTCACGTTTTAAGAGTTCAGCAAGACCATCCTTGATTTGAGACTGAGATGCCATACCAACGACACCAAAACATTCCATTGCTGCGCCGCCCGAAAGTTGCGCGACGACATCATTATCTACATCAATCTTTCCATAGGTCGTTTTCATCTCGATCGCCACCTGAGTAGCCCCCTTTGAATATTGTATTCTTCTCATAATTCTACTATAAGGACCTACTATTGAAAAGTCGCCGTACTGACTATACAATGAATAAGTGAAAAATAGTAGCGGTCAAATGAACTTTTACCATCATCCTCATTTATTATTTTAAATTTCGAGGTTGTCTGTCAAGTTTTTTTCTTGTCAGCTACTTTTTTTATGTTGCAACCGCCCTGACACCATGCTAAGATAGCAAAGTGTCTATTAGGACGAACGCAAAACAACATAAAAGGAGGCGGAACGCATGGCACGTAAATGCTACGTTACTGGGAAATCGCCAAAGTCGGGTAACAACCGTTCACACGCATTGAACAAAACAAAACGTACTTGGGGAGTCAACGTACAAAAAGTACGTATCCTCGTCGACGGTAAGCCGAAAAAGGTTTGGGTTTCAGCTCGAGCTCTTAAATCAGGTAAAGTCGAACGCGTATAAGGCGCAACCACCGGATGGGAATCTTCCCTTCCGGTTTTTTTATTCTCTCATTTATTTTTCTCATAAACTAATTGTCGCTTTTATTGAAAACGCTTACGATAGGAACGTACTTTATTTTGTCAGAATTGGGGGAAGTCATCATGCAACTCAAACGAGAGATGACGAGTCGACACCTGTTCATGATCTCACTCGGTGGAATTATCGGAACAGGTTTATTTTTAGGATCAGGGTTAACGATTTCACAAGCAGGACCTCTCGGGGCGGTCCTCAGTTACATCGTGGGTGGGACCATCATGTATCTGACGATGTTATGTTTAGGGGAGTTAGCAGTTTTCTTGCCAGTCTCAGGATCATTCCAAACGTATACGACACGCTTCATCGGACCAGGTATCGGCTTTGCCGTCGGTTGGATTTACTGGCTCGGCTGGGCTGTGACGGTGGCACTTGAAATCACAGCTGCCGGTAGTTTGATGGACCGTTGGTTTCCGAATGTGCCGGTCGTTGTCTGGTGTACCGTCTTTACGGTCTTGTTATTCGGTTTAAACGCCGTCTCCGCCAAAGCGTTCGGGGAAGCGGAATTCTGGTTCTCAAGTTTAAAGGTACTCGCCATTCTTTTCTTCATCATTCTTGGTGGCGCAGCTTGGTTTGGCTGGTTACCGATGGAAGCAGATCGTCCATCCTCATTGTTTGCGAACTTCACGGCAAGCGGTTGGTTTCCAAACGGAATTCTCGGTGTCTTGACGACGATGATTGCTGTCAATTTTGCTTTTCAGGGAACGGAATTGATCGGTGTCGCGGCTGGGGAGTCTGACACGCCTGAAAAATCGATTCCAAAAGCTATCCGGAATACAGTTTGGCGGACGTTCATTTTCTTTGTCTTATCGATCACGATCGTCGGTGCATTGATTCCGTATGAGACGGCTGGCGGAGTCAGTAGTCCATTCATCATGGTCTTTGATGCGATCGGCATCCCGTATGCCGCTGACTTGATGAACATCGTCGTCTTGACAGCACTATTATCCGTCGGGAACTCGGGACTGTATGCCGCGACCCGAATGTTATGGGCAATGGCACAAGAAGGGATGATTTCAAAGAAATTATCTTATGTTAATGCACGTGGTGTGCCGATGCGCGCTTTACTCTTTACGATGATGTTTGCAATGTTATCGCTTCTGACAGCATTTTTCGCAGAGGATACCGTCTTCATCTGGCTCTTGTCTTTAGCTGGACTCGGCGCTCAAGTCGGTTGGATTTCAATTTCCGCTTCGCAACTTGCGTTCCGCCGTCAGTTCATCCGAAACGGACATGATCTATCCGAACTAAAGTTCAAGACGCCATTCTATCCAGTATTACCGTTGATATCGTTGACACTTAATGTCGTCGTCCTCGTCAGTCTTGCGTTTCAAGCGGATCAACGGATTGCTTTATACATCGGTGTTCCTTTCTTCCTTGTCATGTGGGGAAGTTATCATCTCTTCGTCAAAGGAAAACATCTATCCGCTCAAAGCGACATCCGTGTCGCCCCTTCTCAACTCGAAGAATAATTTCATCTAAAAAGAGGCCGCGGAGTCATCCACGGCCTCTTTTTGTATGATTGTTCTATTCCTTAAGCGTCCGCATCATCAATAGTTCTCCTTGATGGAGCTCTACTGTCGCTTCTGACGTACTCCATTCATTACTGACGGTCAAGGAACCTCCGACCGGTACTGGATGTGTATCAAGTGGATATTTGACTCCGGATAAGCTTAAAGTCGATGGTACGAGTGGAATGAACGAAAGATAATGATAGCTTTCGGCTTCGACTGCATACGTTCCCTCAGCCAAGTATCGTACCTCTTCTCGTTTCGTCACGAGTCGTGCCTCTGGGTATCGCTTCAATAGATATACATTTTGGACGGTCATGTCGAGCCGCCCACCTGTCGCCCCGATAATGAAGGTATCCTCAAACTGTTTCTTCTCTGAAACTGTACGAAGTGCCAGTTCGAGATCCGTTTCATCTTTCTCGGCCGGATGAACGATTGCCCCTTCAGGTACATAACCAAGCGAATCAAAATCACCAATCGTCAGGTCGCATGTCAGCCCAAACAATTCAATCGTCTGAACACCACCGTCGACACCGACGATAAAGTCACCTGGCTGACAAAACGTCCGTAAATCCGGCACTTCTTCTTGAGGACCGGCGCACACGAGAATCGTCCGCATCTCAGACGCCTCGTGCTGAATAACGTAGTAAACGTGGCGCAGTTGTAAAGAGGAGACCCGCGACGACACCGCATAAAACATAAGATGGTACCATGTATGTCGCGTTATAAACTAATGAATATGGCACGACTGGACCTTCTGCATATTTCGCGAAGAACACGATTCCGCTGATGACATGACAGATATAACGGAGTCCTGCGCCTAATAACGTCGCCAGGAGAACGAACGCCATCAAGCTTTTCTTTTGTCCATTGCGTGCGGCTAGTCTGACTTGACGCGCGAACAGACCACTTAATCCGACGACACCATACGCAATCGTATAGTCAAGCATCGGTTGAACGATCGTCAAGACTTGTGGAGCGAACATCAATTGAATCGTACCGACAAGCGCTCCCGTGACGACCCCTCCGACGACCCCGTGGCGAAATGCCATGACGAAGATCGGTAACATCGCTAAGCTGATCGAGCCACCTTGTGGCATTTTGAATGGAATCAGTAAATCAAAGACGACTCCGAGACTGGCGAAGATGGCAATTTCCATCATCATTTGTAACCGTTTCATGCTATTTTCCTCCTTCATTGTACGAGAGGACGCAAAAAGGCAGTACGACGAACGCCGTACTGCCTGCGTGCGCCACATCCCTACGTCCGTTTGAACGGAACAGGTTCGAAGGGTTAAAGTCTAAAAGACTCCTCTCAGCCGCTTTTCAAGCGACACCCCTTGCGGTCATCATATTTCGTTTTCTCGTTCTTATTATACGGCAGCCCCTTGACGAATGCTAGTGATCGCTTCCGCATAATCTGGTGCATTGTAGATTGCTGATCCCGCGACAAGAACGTTCGCACCGTTTTCGATACAAAGTTTTGCTGTTGCCGGGTTGACGCCACCATCAATCTCGATTTCAAATGTCAGATCACGATCTGCTTTCATTTGTGCAAGTGATGCGAGTTTTGGCATGACACTCTCGATGAAGGCTTGTCCACCAAAGCCCGGATTGACCGTCATCAATAAGACCATATCGACATCCTCAAGGACGTGTTCAATCGTTGATAATGGCGTGTGAGGATTCAAGACGACCCCTGCTTTTGCACCAGCTAGCTTGATTTGTTGTAAAACACGATGGACGTGGTTCGTCGCTTCGACGTGGAACGTCACGATATCTGCCCCTGCCTTAACGAAATCTTCAACGAAACGTTCTGGCTGGTCAATCATTAAATGGACATCAAGGACCATATCCGTCTTTTGACGTAAACTGCTGAGCACAGGTAGTCCAAACGAGATATTCGGTACGAACTGACCATCCATGACATCGAAATGGATATAGTCCGCGCCTGCTGCCTCGACTGCTTTGACATCACGCTCAAGATTCGCAAAATCTGCTGATAAGATAGATGGTGCAATTTTAATCATCTTCAATACCTCCGGGCTCGATTCTTGATTTCGTCTATAAACATACCATAGTTCTCATAACGAGAGGACATGATTTCTTGTGCTTCGACGGCTTCCTTGACGGCACATCCGGGTTCATTCAAGTGCAAACATCCTCGATACTTACATTCGTCCTGTACAGCCACGAATTCAGGAAAACTCCACCGTACATCCTCGATTTCCATATCATACGGAAAATCAAGGTTCGAGAAACCTGGTGTATCAGCAATCAAGCCTTCGGCAAGTGGCATCAACGTGACGTGACGTGTCGTATGCCGTCCACGTCCGAGTGATTTCGAAATCGCACTCGTCTCTAAGTCGAGTGTTGGTTCAAGTGCGTTCAAGAGCGAACTTTTCCCAACACCGGATTGTCCGGCAAGAACGCTCGTTTTCCCGGCCAGTAACGGACGGACTTGTTCAACACCTGTCAATGTCTCACTTGATGTCTCGATGACCGTATAACCAATCTTCCGGTAAGCGGCAATTGCCTCTCTAACTGCAGGACCTTTGACATCATCAAGCAAGTCCATCTTCGTTAACAGGATGACGGGTTGGATTTCCTTCGCTTCGATCAAGACGAGGAAACGATCGAGCAAGTGCGCTGAAAAATCAGGTTCTGCAGCCGAGACGACAAGCAACGCTTGATCGATATTCGCGACAGGCGGGCGTACTAAAAAGTTGTCCCGCTCCTTCACTTCGAGAATATACCCGGTCTCACTTTCGATATGAAGAACGACTTCGTCTCCAACGACTGGACTGATGCCGCGTTTTCGGAAATTCCCTCTTGCCCGTGAACGGACCTCTCCTTCTGGTGTCATGACATCATAAAAGCCACCCTGCAGGCGTATGATCGTTCCTTCTCGATTCTCTTCGATGCGTTGTTCCGTCATCCTATGCACTCCTTTTTCATCACATTCACTGTGCGTCTTTTGCTTGATTGTACGTGATGGTTTTTGAACGATACACCGTATCGTCTTTATAAATCGTAATCTTGCCTTCTTCTCCCGGATCAATCGTCACCGGCACGTCGAATGTCTCATCTTGGTCAATTGATTCCTCGATGACGGTCCGCTTCCCTTTCGCATCTTCCGTCTCAATCCGGATGACTTGTTTCGGTGGTTCCTCGTCCTCGTTCTCGCTGACCGCGTCATAGACGACCTTTTCAGGGAACGTCGCTGTCAACGTTTTTTCTTCCTCACCTTTTGAGATGAAGACCGTCACGGAGTCGTTCGGTTCGACTTGAGTCCCTGCTTGTGGGAATTGACGGATAACTTGATCGAGTTTCACGTCGCTAGAAAATTCTTGCTCGAACGTTCCATCGAGCCCTTTTTCGTCCAGGTAGGCTTTTGCTTCGTCACTCGATAAGTTCGTCAAATCCTTCAACTCGAAAGAAGATGTTCCTTCCGAGACGGTGATCGTAATCGTTTGTTCTTTCGCGATGACCTCCGTACCAGCCGAGATCGATTGCCGGATCACATTACCTCGCTCGATTTCATCCGACTTTTCACGTTCGACCTCGACTTTAGCAAATCCAGCTTCTTTTAACGTCGCAATTGCTTCTTTTTCAACATCATCCGTTACATCTGGCACTTCGACCGGAGCACTGCCGGTTGAGACGACCAAATTGACTGTTGAGCCCTTTTTCACCTGCGCGTTTTCACGCGGTGTCTGACTGATCACGTCTCCTTCATCGACCGTATCACTGTTTCGTTCTGTCGTCTCGACAACAAATCCAAGTTTCTCAAGCTTCGTTTCCGCTTCATCTCCATCCGTTTTGACGACGGACGGTACCGTAACGGTAGGATCCGGCCACATCGCAAACGTCGTAGCCGCTCCACCGAGTAATACAAGTAATAATAGGATGACCCACCAGCGTTTTTTCTTTTTCTTTTCTGACGGTTTCGGTTGAACGGTCGTGACGACAGGTGTGTCCGGTTCCGCTTTTGATTCTTCTGGCACTTGTACAGGTGATAAGACCATCGTCTTTTCCATCTCATCCTCTTCTGCACCTCGGATGCCTTCACTTGCTCGTTCGTCAGACAACGCCGTCACCATATCTGCCTTAAAGGCTGCGACGGACTGCTGACGGTCATGCGGTGCTTTTGCGAGCGCCTGCATGATACAGTTCTCAAGCGCTTGTGGCACTTTCGGATTCAAGACGGATGGACGACGCGGTGTATCTTGCAGATGCTTCAAAGCGATCGCAACCGGTGAATCACCTTCAAACGGGACTTGTCCTGTCACAAGTTCGTATAAGACAGCACCAAGCGAATAGATATCCGACTTCTCATCGGCAAATTTACCTTTTGCTTGTTCTGGCGAGAAGTAATGGACAGACCCAAGGACCGACATCGTATGCGTCAGAGTCGCATTCGACATCGCCACAGCGATTCCGAAATCCGTTACTTTGACGGTACCATCCTCTCGAATCAACATGTTTTGCGGTTTGATATCGCGATGGATGATTCGGTGTGCATGGGCATGATCGATCGCATCACAAATTTGAGCGATGATATCGACGGCCTGCGGCACAGGTAATGCTTGATTTTCACAAAATGTCTTTAATGTCATACCATCGATATACTCCATGACGATGTAATAGATGGCATCTTCTTCGCCTACATCATAGACGGCAACGATGTTTGGATGATTCAAGCTGGTAGCAGCATGCGCTTCACGTTCGAATCGACGAATGAACTGTTCGTCATGCGAAAATTCAGTCCGTAAAATCTTAATGGCAACATGACGCTTTAAAATCTCATCATAGGCTTGATAGACATTCGCCATCCCGCCACTTCCAACTAGCCGTTCTATGCGGTAGCGGTCATTTAATCGATCTCCGTATCGCATATTCAGACCCTCTTTCTTTCTTTGAACCGGATGGCGGCAATCGTAATATTATCCGCGCCTCCTCGAGCATTCGCTTCTTTCACCAATTGTCCGACGATCTCATCAAGCGGATCATCCCGTAAGATGATTTGTTCAATGACATCATCTGGCACTTCATCGGTCAACCCGTCGCTACACACAAGGACGAGGTCATAGTCTGGAGCATCTCTTACTTGAATGTCGACTTCGACCGTTTCGTTCGAGCCGACCGATCGTGTGATGACATTTTTACGTGGATGATTTTCGACTTCCTCGTCCGAAAGCTCTCCCATTTGTCGTAACATGTTGACGTAAGAATGATCATCCGTCAATTGTTTTAACGCCGTACCTTCAAGAGCATAGACCCTACTGTCTCCAACATGACCGATGACGAGCAAATCCTCGACCCAGCACACACAGGCAATGGTCGTTCCGACGATCGCAAGTTGTTCTTCTTTTGAAAACTGAAGAATCCGGGCATTCGCTTCGGCTACACGTTGTTCTATCCATTCGGACAATTCCATCGGGCGATTTGGCATGAGGGAAAAGGATGCTTCAAATACCTCGCGAACGATCGCACTTGCGATATCGCCAGCAGCGTGACCTCCCATACCATCCGCAACGACAGCAAGACCACGTTCAGCGTTCCCGATGAGTAATACCGTATCCTCATTTTTAGTCCTGACTTTCCCAGTGGTCGAAAGGTGAGCTAACTCCATGACAGTCCTCCGTTCGTATCAATCTTCTCGTTTCTTAAACGCGGCAATGTAGAAGCCATCCGTTCCGACTGTCGTCGGTAACAACTTGAGTTCTGCTCGATTCCCAATCAGATGTCGCACGGATTCTGGCATGCGTTCCGCGAAAGATGCATCAAAGTCAAAACCCTGATCGAGAATGAACGCTGTCTGCTCCTCGTTTTCGGTCGGATCAATCGTACAAGTCGAATAGACGAAGATTCCACCTTTTTTAACGAGTGGTAAGACAGATGTCAAGATGTCTCGTTGAATTTTTGGGAGTTGCTCGAGTTGTTCTGGACGTTTCGTCCATTTGATATCCGGTTTTCTCCGAATGACACCAAGTCCTGAACAAGGTGCATCGACAAGAATCCGGTCAAAGGATTCGCTTTCGAAGCGTTCCCCTGCTTTACGGGCATCTAACGCTTCTGCTCGAACAGTCGTAAGACCTAATCGTGTCGCTTGCTGTTCAATCAATTTAATCTTATGTGGATGAAGATCAAGTGCCTGTAGTGTACCCGTCGTCAAACCTTCAGCAATATGCATCGCTTTCCCACCAGGTGCGGCACAGCTGTCGAGTACATGATCGGATGCTTCTGCACCAAGCGCACGGGCGACGAGCATTGAGCTCTCATCCTGAAGAGAAAGATACCCACGGTCAATCAGATCAGTTTTTTGGACGCTTCCTCGTTCGATTTCGAGACCGTCCGGCGCGACCGTAGATGGTTTTGCCGTCACACCTTGATCGAGTAGAAGCTCGATTGCTTCCTCCCGCGTCGTTTTCGTGCGATTGATGCGGACCGTGACCGGTGCCGGTGTGTTATTTAATTGACAGATCTGAAGCGTTTCTTCCGGACCAAACAGTTCGATCCAACGTTCGACGAGCCACTGCGGGTGACTCGTTTCAATGCTGATTCGTTTTGCAGCAGGCTCAATTTCAGCGAAATGAGGCATTCCCGCCCGTAATACATTCCGTAGCACTCCGTTGACAACTTTCGAGACATGGACTTTCCCACGTTTTTTAGCAATTTCAACGGCTTCATGAATGACGGCATGATCCGGTACACGATCGAGATAAAACAACTGATAGACACTCATTCTTAACAATGGGCGCATGAATGGATCAAGTTTTTTCTGTTTCGCTAAATATGGTTCTAAAATATAATCAAGCGTCAATTCACGACTGAGCGTCCCGTAAACGAGTTCCGTGAACAAGCCGACATCTGACGCCGAGATGGCGCGTTTTTCAAGCATTTGGTGGACCGTAATTGTTGAGAAGGCGCCACCTTGTCCGATTTTCATCAGTGTCGTTACTGCTGCGTCGCGTACATTCATGCGTTCTCACCTACTTGTTGTCCGAGTTCAAGCGATTGACCAATCCCGCGCATGAACGTGGCACCATCCATCCGTTTTTTGCCGGACGGCTGTAAGTCGATCAGCTTCAACGCTGTTTCGGAACCTGTCGCGATGACGGGACCATCCGCTTCTAATGCGATGATTTCACCCGGTCGTCCCGTTCCTGAGACTTTCGTTGCGAAAAAGACTTTTAAGCGATCGTTCCCAAGCATCGTATACGTACTCGGGAATGGATTCATCCCACGAATTTGATCGTAGAGTGTCTCACCCGGTAGCGTAAAATCAAGTCGTTCCCGCTCACGTGAAATGTTCGGCGCAAATGTCGCTTCTTCCTCGACTTGTGCTTCCGGTGTCAATTCACCTGCTAACAGACGTGGTAACGTTTCAAGTAACAGGCGCGCTCCTGCGTCCGCTAACTTCTCAAACATCGAACCGGCTGTATCGTTCTCTTCGATTGGAACGATGATTTTTGACAACATATCACCTGCGTCTAGCCGATCGACCATATACATGATCGTCACACCTGTCTCTTTTTCTCCATCGATGATCGCTTGATGAATCGGTGCACCGCCACGATATTTCGGTAAGAGTGACGCATGGACGTTGATCGCCCCAAAACGTGGTGCTTCGAGAATAGCGGTCGGGACGATCTGACCGTAAGCTGCCGTGATAATGAGATCTGGTTTTAAATCGAGAACATCTTGATAATCCTCTCGAATTCGTTTCGGTTGCAACACAGGAATGTCGTGTTCCATCGCGACGAGTTTTACAGGCGTCGGTTTGACTTCCCGTTTTCGTCCGACTGGTTTATCTGGTTGTGAGACGACACCGACGACGTCATACCCAGCATCGATGACTTCACGCAGCGTTCCTGCCGCAAACTCAGGCGTACCCATGAAAACGACGCGCGGTTTTTCTTGCTCGACGAGTTTATCCGTGAACAGGACACCATCTAAATGATCCATCTCGTGTTGGATGGCACGTGCAAAAAAACCGTTTGCTTTGATTTTAACCGTCCGCCCAAGACGATCTTGAGACTTGACGACGATTCGGTCGAACCGTTCAACCGGTCCGAAGATGCCCGGCATACTGAGACATCCTTCATCATCGATTTGCGAACCGTCCGCTTCGATGATTTCCGGGTTGATCAGCTCGATTGGTCCCGTCTCATCATCGGTATGAACGACGGCTACACGAATCGGCTGGTTGATTTGCGGTGCGGCTAAACCAACCCCGTCATATTCGTACATCGTATCGAACATCCGGTCGATCATTTTACCGAGTTTTTTATCAAACTTCGTGACAGGTTCACACACCTGTCGTAATACATCATTTGGTACTTCTACTACTTTATACATACAGACACCTCACATGAATACAAATGGATTCAAGTCAATCGCGACTTGTGTTTTTGATTTTTGACGACGGGATAAGATATCACGGAGATGTGTCCGGACATCCTCCTGTCCTTTATGTTTAATTAAGACCTGTTGCCGGTACATATTTTTGAGTCGAGCGAGTGGTGCATCAAACGGTCCATTGACGACTAAATCCTCAGATTCAAAGGCACGAAGCTCGGAAGCGATTTGCTGCGCTTCTGCTTGTGCTTCGAGCGGATGCGCTGCTGAAACTGTAATCAGACCAAGGAACCAAAATGGTGGATGCCCACCGAGCTTTCGCAATTGCATCTCTCGCTTATAAAACGTTTCGAAATCATGCTGTTTGGCCGTTTGAATGACGTAATGCTCCGGGTTGTAAGTCTGGATAATTGACTGACCAGCGAGTTGACCCCGTCCGGCACGACCCGACACTTGGGTGATCAACTGAAACGTGCGCTCACTTGCTCGAAAATCCGGAATACCAAGCGTCGCATCGGCAGCAATCACTCCGACGAGTGTAACGTTCGGAAAGTCGAGACCTTTTGCGATCATCTGTGTTCCGAGCAGAATGTTTCCTTCCTTGCGTTCAAAGGCATCGAGTAATTTCTCATGCGCACCTTTACGCGACGTCGTATCCTGATCCATCCGGATGATTCGCGCCTCCGGAATCAAGTGTGCCAATTCTTCCTCAATCTTTTGCGTACCCGTTCCGAACTGACGAATTTTCGTCGATTCACAGGACGGACAAGTTTTCGGCATTGCGGCTTCAAACCCACAGTAGTGGCATTTCAAGCGATCTTCATGTTGGTGATAGGTTAAATTCACGGCACAATGCGGACATTGTAGCGTCTCCCCGCAATCCCGACATAAGACGAAGGTCGTATATCCGCGACGGTTCAGGAGTAAGACGGTCTGTTCCCCACGTTCGATGCGTTCTTTGATGCCTTCGACTAGCGCGAGGCTGAACGGCGTACGATTGCCCCGTTCGAGTTCCTTACGCATATCAACGATGTCGACTGGAGGCAGTTCCCCACCGAATCGTTCACGAAGCGGTAAGTAACGATAAACCCCTTTTTGTGCCCGTGCATACGTCTCGAGTAACGGTGTTGCACTTCCGAGCACGACGGGACAACGATGATAGGCTGCCCGCCATTTTGCGACGTCGCGCGTATGATAGCGCGGATTCTCTTCCTGCTTATAAGTTGTTTCATGTTCTTCATCGAGAATGATGATTCCGATGTTCGTCAGCGGCGCAAACACAGCAGACCGTGCACCGACGACGACATCGACCTCGCCTTGGGCGATTTTGCGCCACTCATCATACTTTTCTCCGAGCGATAGACCGCTATGCAAGACAGCGACCCGTTCTCCGAAACGGCGTTTAAACCGTTTGACCATCATCGGCGTCAGACTGATCTCTGGGACGAGCAAGATCGCTTGTCTACCGCGTTCGAGTTGTGCATGAATCGATTCAAGATACACTTCCGTCTTACCGCTTCCTGTTACGCCATGTAACAAAAACGTTCCGGTCTCAGCTTCAGCCGTAATCGCCGAGACAGCTTCCTGTTGCTTTTCCGTCAAAGAGGACGGCACAAAGATGTCTTGGACGAGATGTTCATAAGGATTTCGCCGAACATCGATCGTCTCGACTTGAATGATGCTCTTTTTCTCGAGGGCGTTCAACGTCGCGCTCGTTGCGCCCGTTGCCTGCTTGACTTCACTCCAAAGCGCATCCGGAAATTCTTGAATATACGAGTAAAGTGCCGCTTGTTGGCTCGCTTGTTTCGTAAAAGTTGCTTGCTCCTCTAGAAGACGAATCCGTTTATCGATCTTAGACGTCTTTTTCTCGCGAATGACCGGTTGAAGCGTCACGTCAGCTTGTTTCGCCGCTGTTAAGACGATTTGTTGGACTTCCGTTGGCAATTGACTCATTTTCTTGCCATGATATGCCCGAAGTGGGCCCGACTCGACTATGACCAGTTTATCATAACTCACCTTTAAGGCAGCCGGCAGCATCGCAAGCAATGCCGTCGCTTGAAAACACAAAGTCGTTTCCGATAGATACGCCGATAACTCGAGTAATTCCTGTGTATAGGTCGGGGTCTCATCTAAGACACGGACGATCGATTTGACGTTCGTCAGATCAGACGTTGCTTTCGTTCCGACGACGATTCCAAGCAACGCCCGTGGACCAAATGGTACTTCGACGCGCATACCGGGAACGATCAGCTCTTGCCAGAGTTCTGGAACGGCATAATCGAACGGACGATCGACCGTTGCTGCTGCGACGTCAACGATGACTTCGGCTATCATGCCAATGCCTCCGCGAATTGGCGCATGAGCGATTTGGCGAGCGTCGATTTCAATTGTTGATCGTATCGCGTAACGGAATCGTTCTTTCCAAAAACGACGACTTCATTTTCATCACTGACGAATCCGATATCAGATCGTGACACATCATTCGCGACAATGAAATCGGCTTTCTTTCGGACGAGTTTTTGTTTAGCGAACGTCTCGACATCCGTCGTCTCAGCCGCAAATCCGACTAATAGCTGATGTTGTTTCTGCTCACCAAGCGTCTTCAGAATATCGGTCGTCTCTTCGAGTTCAATTCGAAGTGGTCCGTGGATTTTTTTCTGCTTCTGATCGTACTGGATAGACGGTCGATAGTCAGCTACGGCAGCGGACATGATGACGATGTCTTGCGTTTCATAATCACGTAACATGGCTTCAAGCATCTCTTCTCCTGATTCAACAGCAATCGTCGCTATCCCGGTCGGTAATCCGATCCGAAGTGGTCCATGGACGAGCGTGACATCGGCACCTGCGTCTCTTGCCGCCTCTGCTAGCGCAATTCCTGTCTTTCCGGAAGAATCATTTGTCAAGTAACGAACCGGATCAATCCGTTCCACGGTCGGTCCCGCACTGATCAAGACTTTTCGTCCGGCTAGATACTTCTCTTCAAAGAACGTTGAGAGTGTTGCGACTAAGTCTTCCGGTTCAGGTAAACGACCTTTCCCGACCCAACCACATGCGAGATTTCCGACTCCCGGTGCAATCACCTGGACACCGTCCTGCTTCAGTTGTTCGATGTTGCGGACTGTCGCCGGATGTTCGAGCATGTTGACATTCATCGCTGGTGCGACGATGACGGGACATGTCGCTGCAAGGATCGTCGTCGTGATGAAATCATCCGCGATCCCGTGCGCGAGTTTTGCAATCAAATTCGCGGTCGCTGGTGCGACGACGATCAGGTCCGCTTCGTCCGCTAAATCGATATGGGCGATCTTTGACGGATCATGCTCGATGAAGACGTCATCATAGACCGCTTTTCGCGTCAGTGCTTCAAACGTCGTCTTACCGACGAATTGTTGCGCATTACGCGTCATCGCGACTTGAACATGTGCGCCTGCTTGAACAAGCTTTGAAGCGAGTGCTGCTGATTTGTAGGAAGCGATTCCACCGCCGACACACAGTAGAATGTTTCGGTTGGTTAACATGTAGGTGTCCTCCTTATTGAAAAAAACAGCCACGATGACAAGTGGCTGCTTCAAAATTAGTCTTGCGGTTGGTTCGTGACGGATACTTCTTCGAAATAAAGCTCTTCTAAAGCTTTCCCGACCGGTTTATGCGATTTTGGGTTCGTGACTTTCACGCGTTTCCCGTCTTGGATTTGACGCGCACGCTTAGCGGCAACTGTAACGATTGTATATTTCGACGGTACTTTCTTTTGAAGCTTATCAACTGATGGATATAACATATCACTTAACCTCCATGGCTTTTTTATATAGGGACGCGACACGTTCCCGACTGCAATGTTCCGCCGTGACGATCGCTTGGATCCGGTCACAGGCTTTATGAATTTCGTCGTTCGTCACGACATAGTCATAGGCATCCATCATCTCGATCTCTTCCTTAGCGACGAGAAGACGTTGCTTAATGACTTCCTCCGATTCCGTTCCACGCCCTACGAGGCGGTTCCGTAATTCTTGGAGGCTTGGAGGTGCAAGGAATAAGAAGACAGCTTCCGGAAAATGTTCTTTGACCTGCATGGCCCCTTGAACTTCGATTTCGAGAATGACGTCTTTTCCTTCATCTAGGATCTGGTTCACCCATTCGACAGGTGTTCCATAGTAGTTCCCTACGAATTCAGCATATTCCAAGAGTTGATTGTTCGCAATCATCTCTTCGAATTCTTCACGCGATTTAAAGAAATAGTGGACACCATCTACTTCTCCTTCACGCGGTTGGCGCGTCGTACAGGATACCGAGTAATGCAGATCGTTATCCTGATCTTCGCGCAAGGCACGACAGACCGTTCCCTTTCCGACACCACTTGGACCAGATAATACGAGTAATAAGCCACGCTCTTTGAAAATCACTTCAAAACCCCTCCATCTCACAAACTTCACATTGTTTCATATTAGCAGTAGAGATAGGAAGTTCGCAAGTCATCTTTTTTAGCTCGACTGCTTTATCATACCATAACGATGCCATTTCTGTTACCTTTAGAAAGTGAGAACGAAATCAAGAAAGAAGGTAATCGTATGGCTTTTGACGGATTGATGACGACACGCGTCGTCAAAGAACTCCAACCGCTCGTCGGAGGACGGATCAATAAGGTATACCAACCATATACATTGGATTTAGTATTCCAGGTCCGGGCCGAGCGAAAAAACGTATTGTTGCTCGCCTCTGCGAATGCCATGTATGCACGGATGCACATTACGTCGGAAGCGGTCAGCAACCCGAGTGAACCCCCACTCTTCTGTATGATGCTTCGCAAGCATGTCGAAGGCGGATTCATCGAATCGATCGAACAACTCGAACGCGACCGGATCATTGTCTTACGTGTCCGTTCCCGCAACGAACTTGGCGATGAGGAAGCGAAAAAAATCTATGTCGAGTTGATGGGACGACACTCGAACATCATTTTGACCGATGGACAAGATAAGATCCTCGATGCGATCAAACACTTACCACTCAGTCAAAATACATTCCGGACGATCATGCCAGGGATGACCTATCAACTTCCACCAGCACAGGATAAAGTGGATCCACTCACAGGAGATATCGAAAAGGCACTCCACCGAATCGACTGGAACGCTGGGAAACTGGATCGCCAGTTACTTGGTCTCTTCAGTGGTCTGTCTCCACAAATTGCTAAGGAAGTCGTCACGCGGGCAGGTCTTGCGAACCGGACGAATCTTGCTACCGCTTTCCAGGACGTCTTAAAAGAACTAAACGGTCCTTATGTATTGCAACGGATGGAAGGCGGCAAGGAACGCTTTGCACCGGTCCGCTTAACGGAAGGTTCAATCATTGACGAAAAGACGTTCGCGACGAGTGGTCAAGTCCTCGACGCATTCTTCCATCAAAAAGCAAACCGCGATCGTGTCAAACAACAAGCGGCCGATCTCGAACGGTTCATCAAGAGTGAGTACGATAAGAATATCTTAAAGCGCTCAAAACTCGAAAAAGATTTAGAAGCGACGTTACGAATGGATGAATGGAAGCATAAAGGAGAACTGCTGACGACTTATCTCTATCAGCTCGAACGCGGGATGAAGGAAGCAACCGTCGTCGATTACTATGATCCAGACGGTGCTGAAATCACGATCTCGCTTGATCCCCGCTTCTCGCCAAACGAGAACGCACAGCGTTATTACAAACGGTATAACAAATTAAAAACCGCCAAAGTCGAAGTCGCGCGCCAGCTTGAGAAGAACCAAGCCGAGATTGCGTACTTCGAAGGTTTGCTTGCCCAACTCGATGTCGCATCCCCGGAAGATATCCGGGAAATGCGCGAGGAACTCGTCGAAGAAGGTTATCTGCGCGAACGACAAAAGAAGAAAAAGAAACCACAACTCCCACAACTCGAAGAATATCGTTCTTCGACCGGCCTTCCATTCTTCGTCGGAAAGAACAATAAACAAAATGATTACGCGACGTTCAAGTTTGGACGTCGGTCCGATACGTGGTTACACACGAAGGATATCCCAGGATCGCACGTCATCATTCAAAGTGATGCACCGGATGAGACAACGTTAAAAGAAGCAGCGATTGTTGCCGCCTACTACTCGAAAGCACGTGAATCGAGCCAAGTCCCGGTCGATTTTACGGAGTTACGATATGTCAAAAAACCGAGTGGTGCAAAACCCGGCTTCGTCATCTATACGGATCAAACGACACTTTACGTCACACCTGATCCAGATGTCGTCCAATCCTTACGTCAATGACGCTACACAAAAAAGCGCTGTTTTTCCTAAATATCACTTAGGAGAGACAGCGCTTTTTCATCTTCACTTCATTTTTTCTAACTGTTCCCGGTAATCGAGCAAATGCCCATGGATGATATCCTTCGCCTCGCTTAATTCTTGATCGAATGAGAACATCGCTTGTTTTCGTTCGTGGGAGAAGATGACATCGTAATGATGGCTGAGTAAGAAATCAATTTCCTGGCCGAGCGTCTTTTCCTGTTCTTCTGTCATCGGGATATCCCGATGACTGGCAATGCTTTCAAGCAAGACGAGCAACTTGTCTTCAAGATCGACAAGCTCCTTCAGTCGGATGAACGCTTCACTTTGACCGCTTGCCATCAATGGATATTTTTGATCTTCTTGAAGCATCAACATCATTTCTTCATGTTTGAGAATTTGTTTCCGAACGGCAAGCAGCCTCGTATCATCTTGCACAAGACTCCGCCAATCTTCCATCAACTGTTGCGTCGTTTTTTTGACAAGCAAGAGTAAACGATCCTCATAATGTGGCGGGAAGACGATGTAATTGATGAGGACAGCAGATAACACACCGACGACAGTCAACAACGAACGTGATAATGCATAGTGGACGTAGTCGGCGGTCGGACTCTCGAACATCAACACGATGGCAAAGGCCGCGAACGTCGACATATCCGTTCTTCCAATCATCGAATTAAGGACGAGCGAGACAATTACGGCGAGTCCAATCGTCAGCGGATTCGCCCCAAGTGTCGCAACAATCGCAAGACCACACATTAATCCAAGTACTGTTCCGAAAATCCGGTTGAAGACGATTTTAAACGACCGATGAATCGTCGGTTGCATGGCAACAATTGCTGCGACAGCCCCCATTCCCGAATAAATATCGAACACATACCAGGAGATACTAAGCGCAAGAGCTACCGCGATACCGGTCTTGACCGTTCGTAGTCCAATCCGAAACTTTAATTTCACTCGAGCGTCACCTGCCCGACTTCACTATTGACTGTCACTTCCGGTTTTTCTTGTTTCGACAGTTCATAAATTGTCTCATCCTTATTCTTTTGTTTCGTATATCGGTCAGAGGCTTTAATATCGCCTCCTGTGTCAATCGTAATCGTACCGGCTGATTTATTTGGTTTTAGCTTCGTCGCGCCGTCAATCGTTGTGACGTCGAGACTCAACTTCGCCACATATTCCGCAAGAGAAACACTTTCACCTATCACTTGCGCATGGACGGCATCCATCTCTTTGATGGAAATCGCACGTGTTGCATTCAGTGTAATCTCATCACCTTTTACTTTATCGAGACTCATTGCTTCTCCGTCCATCTCGATCGTTTTTGCGTAGATGCCCATTCCTTTAAGTGTTCCTGCATCGACATCGACACGGTTCATATAACTCGGTAGTCCCACTTGAATCGTATAGTCTGCTGTTTTTTCGCTCGGACGATTGCCGAGTCGAGACAGCCAACCATCTCGTCCTGTCACCGTTACCGTATTCGTCGATGTACTGATTTTCAGTCGTTTTCCACTCGATGCACTATCGACGAGTTTGATTTGGACGTTTCCGTCTGTGCTTCGAACGAATTGTACCGTTGCGTGCGGTGCCTCGATGGCGAGAGACTTATAGCGATTCGTCGTCTTGAATGTTTCGCCGCGCGATAACAATTCCGTTGAGACGAGCAATGTAATCGAATAGATGACGACAAGTCCGAGAACGACACCACCGTATAAATAAAGCGGTCGCTTCACTGGTCCTTTTTCTCCAATGCGGTTCAACCGTGCATCCATCTTTTGTTTTTGTTTATTTTTTAAGCGTGTGAACGACGATTGTTTTCGTTTCCGCACACTCCTACTGTTATGCTCTTCCATGTCAGTCCCTCCATCTCATGTCTACCATTATTCCGAATATCTGAATCGGCTGTCAACAGCCCCTTCTTATCATAGAAGAAGTTCACCGTTTCGCCATCGGGCGGAAGAAGGAAGCATAATCGGATGAACTACAGATATTCCAGAAGAATAATCGACAAAAAGGAGAGGAACCTTGACGTTTCCTCTCCTTTGCTTAAGAACGGATTATAATTCGAGTGACTCGCCGATCGCGAGTAAATGACCAGTTTGACCTTGCGCTTCAATTTGTTCACAGAATGCGTTCGCATCTTGTTTGATTAAATCAAATGTATCGTAGTGGATCGGTACGACTGCTTTCGCTTGCAACATATCTGCAGCGATCAACGCATCATCCGGACCCATCGTGAAGTTATCACCGATCGGTAAGAAGGCTAAATCGATTGCGTGATGAGCGCCATAAAGGGCTAAATCCCCGAACAGTGCCGTATCGCCTGCGTGATAGATTTCTTTGCCTTCGATTGTCAGCAAGAATCCAGCCGGCATCCCCATATACGTAATGGTTTGTTTCTCTTCATCGATGATGCTTGATGAATGGAATGCCTGTGTCATCTTTACTTTACCAAACGAGAATTCAAACTGTCCGCCAAGGTTCATCGGGTGGACATTCAATCCTTTGAAGCTTAAATACGTTGCCAACTCATGCGTAGCGATGATCGTCGCCCCCGTTGCTTTCGCGATCCGCTCTGCATCAAGCATATGATCGGCATGCGCATGCGTCAAAAGAATGAAGTCCGCCTTGACGTCATCGGGATTCGTCGTCGCTTTATCGTTACCACTAAAGAAGGGATCGATGACGAGATGGTGACCATTCGTTTCAATCGTTACTGTTGACTGTCCATGATAAGTTAGCTTCATCTAGTTCACTGCCTCTCGATTAGGATTCGGATAATTGATTCCCTTCCCCCCATGCACATAAACCTTTCATAACCGGTTGTAGTGTAAATGACGCCTCTGTCAATTTGTATTCGACGTGCAGAACGGCTTCATCATACTCAATCTGCTCAATTATTTTGAGTCGTTCAAGTTCCTACAACTGATCAGTCGAGACTTTCCGAGAAATCCCGGGAATGGCACGTTGTAACTTAAAAATATTTCGTATCTTTCTCTAACGTGCAATATAATTGTGAACGCCATTTTCCGCCGATGATGGCGAGCTCCCGATTGACCGGAAATTGTTCAGTCGACATGTTGTTCTCTCCCCCAAAGTCGTTACTTCAAAGTGCGTACTATGAAATGGAGTGTAGCGCAGGTTAAAGTATGCTTAAATCATTTTGCAAAAAGAGTGTTAGACATGACGTATCCATATAATTTTTCGCACATCGGTCTTTCCGTGCCGAATCTCGACGAAGCTGTTCGTTTTTATCAAGAGATGAAGGACTGGTATATTATCATGGAACCATTTGATGTCCTCGAAGATGATTCTACCATCGGTGTCATGTACACAGACGTCTTTGGTACATGATGGGACAAGTTCCGGATCGCCCACATGGCGTCAGATGATCGCATCGACATCGAGTTGTTTGAATTCCCGAACAATGAACAATCCGAGAGTAATTGCGAATTCCTGAAACAGGTATCTTGCATTATACGGTTCAAGGCCCAGATGTCGAAGGGTTCGTCGAAAAAATCGTCCTCACGGCGGTAAACAACGGATGTCGATCTGCGAATACTATCCAGGAGACAAACCTTACCGGATAGTCTACTGTGAGGATCCATTTGGTAATCTCGTCGAAATTTACTCTCACTCATATTAACTCACGTATTCGAAAGGAGCTTATTAAACATGAAAGCATGGTTAAACCACTCAGGTACAGCCATTGATCAATGGACATTCGAAGAGGTCAAGACACCGACGCCAGGAGAAGGACAAGCCTTGATTCGCGTCAAGACGGTCGCACTGAATCCCGTCGACTATAAGGCAACCAAAAATCCAGCTTGGACGTTCCCGCATATTCCGGGCGTTGACCTAGCGGGTGTCGTCGAACAAATCGGACCCGGCGCAGAAGTGAAAATCGGCGATCGTGTAGCGATTCATACGAACCTGCAACGCGATGGTGCTTTTGCTGAATACGTACTTGTTGATACACGTGCTCTTGCCCCGATTCCAGAAGACGTCTCATTCGCTGAAGCCGCTGCGATTCTTTGCGCAGGCATGACAGCTTATGAAGCGATCGTCCAAAAGATGAATACGACAGGTAAAGAGACGATTCTCATCCATGCTGGTGCAGGTGGTGTGGGTGGCATCGGCATTCAACTCGCAAAACGCCTGGGTCTTAAGGTCGCGACGACTGCTTCAACGGAAAACCATGAGTGGGTCAAGCGACTCGGTGCCGATCTTGCCATCGACTACAAAAAAGAAAATGTAACCGAGGTCATTCGCGATTGGACGAATGATCGCGGCGCTGACTTGATTTTCAATACGGTCGGTCGAAATGAAGCAACAGCAGATCTCGGACGTCTTGCCTTCTCGGGTCAACTCGCCTTCATCGCCGGCGGTCCTGATCAATCGGTCGTCAAGCCATTCACGCTCTCCCCTTCGATCCATGAAGTAGCACTTGCGGCTGCTTATGCAAGCGAAGATGACCGCGCGATCCGAAACCTTGGTCATATGGCAAGTGAATTATTACAACTCGTCGCAACGAAAGAACTCGATCCACTCGTCACAGAGGAGATTCCAGCAGCGGACATCGTCAAAGGATTACAACGTCTATCTGAACGTCACGTCCGTGGTAAAATCATCGCTAAATTTAACTAATACTTGCCGCGGCACAAAACAGCCGACTGTCCTTAGATAATAGGACGGTCGGCTGCTGTCGTACTCTATTTTTTAATTCCTGAACGTTGACTGAAAAAGCATCAGCCATGTTCACCGGTAGCGTTCTTGTTTTTTGATATGTAAGGATCGTCCGACTAACTCGAAACCGACATGCTGATAGATTTTATTCGCTGTCTGGTTCGACCAATCGGTATAGAGCGTCACGACCGGATAAGACTGTAGGAGGTGTTCAGATAGTTTTGCGACAAGATAAGAAGCATATCCATTCCCACGTAGTTTTTTCGGCGTATAGACATAAGAAATCGTAATCCCAGTTTGCGTGGGACGTGTCGCTGCCGCCATCGCTACGAGCGTATTTCCGCTAAACAATCCGAACAAGCTTCCTTGCTGAATGTGTCGCGTCATTGACTGATGGAGTTGCGTAAGCTGTCGATCAGATGGACGCGTTTCGACCTCATATAAAAATCCGGACGCAAATTCTAAGGCTTGTTGTCCTTCATCGTTCGAAACCGGTCGGAAGACGACGTTCTCCGGAACATGTGGCATCTCGACCTTCGTCAATGCATACATCCCTTGTTCCATATGTACCTCATACATGGAATGTGGGAGTAAAAGCGGCGCTAAGATGGCCTGTTCTCCGACGAATCCTGGACTATCCAGAATTCGCGCAAGCTTTCGAATCCCTTCTTGCGAGAACATATCCCCTGCGACGATGACTTGCTCCGGTATCGTTTGCAATATGACGAGACGATGATCGCCTTCTTGTGCCGTTGCCATCAAGAGCGGTTCATCCCCACGTTCTAATATACCTAGAATCAACTGATGCGTATCTGGACGTTCAAGCAGAAACGGGAGGACGACCATTTTGAATTGTTCATAATCACGATAATGCGTCACCATAGTCGACGACCTCCTTTATTTCTATAGTGTACCAAATCATTCACTAGAAATCGTAGGTCGTCCGACGGAATCTATCTGTTTTTACACGTTTGCGGTAAAACGTTCGCTCCAAGCAACTGGGTCCTTCGACCAATCTGCCAATTGTTCCTGTTCTTCTACCGTGATATCCCCTTGTTGTTGTGCCGTTTCGAGTAACGCTTCGAACGTCAATAATGCATCCGCGTCAATCTTCGCGTCTCGGAGATTGTTCTTCAAGCGTTCCATCCCGTAAGAGAAAATCGCTTGAATCCGAATGACGTTCGCTCCCTTTGCTTGGAGTGCTTCCGCTGCCTCGATCGCAGACATCCCCGTTGATAATAAGTCTTCGATGACGACGACGCGTTGGCCTGGTTGAATAACACCTTCGATTTGATTACCTTTCCCGTGTTTCTTACTGCCACTACGCACGTAGACCATCGGTAACCCTAATCGTTCCGCGACGAATGCCGCGTGAGGAATACCTGCTGTCGCTGTTCCGGCAACGACTTCGATTCCTAAATCCTTCACTTTCTCAGCGAGGGCATCGGCAATCAAAGAGCGGACTTTTGGGTACGAAAGTGTCAACCGATTATCGCAATAGATCGGAGAACGGAGCCCACTCGCCCACGTATACGGATCGTTTGGAGATAACGTGACGGCTTTGATATGGAGTAATGCATTTGCAATTGGATTTACCATGATAATTGCCCCTTCCATTCTTCGAGTAACGCCTGATAGACCTGTTCTGGTTGTTTGGCACGTGTAATCGGGCGACCAATCACTAAATCCGTCGCTCCATTTCGACGCGCATCAAGAACGGTCGCGACTCGCTTTTGATCATCTGCTTCATTACTAGAAGGACGAATACCTGGTGTGACAAAACGGAAGTCCGTTCGGCAAACTTCGATTAGTTCAGGAAGATCGAGCGCCGAACAGACGATACCATCTAGTCCGGCTGCTTCTGCCAGTTGCGCATACTCACGAACGACTGCTGGCATCGCTCCTTCAACCTTTAAGTCGCGTAACATCGCTTCATCCGTCGATGTCAACTGCGTCACGCCGATTAGTTGTGTCTTAGCATTCGTTTCACGAAGTCCTTCTCGCGCTGCGATCATCATCTCTTTCCCACCGGCAACATGGACGTTCGTCAATTCAACACCTAATTGCCCGATGATGCGCATCGTCCGGCGCGCCGTCTCTGGAATGTCATGGACTTTGACATCGAGGAATACAGCGTGCCCACGCTCGACGAGTTTTTGGACGAACGATCCCCCTGCAGCATAAAATAATTCCATCCCAACTTTTACGGCTGGTCGTGTCTCTTCGAACTGTTCGAGGAACGAAAACGCTTCTGCTTCGGTCGGAAAATCAAGCGCGATGTAAAGTTGATTCATATGCTTTCCCCCTGATGTCTAAAATATGGTCGATGCCGAGTTCATCCATGCGATCCGGTAACTGCTGGATTAATTCTTGACAGATATATGGATTGACGAAGTTTGCGGTACCGACGGCCACAGCGGAAGCCCCAGCGTATATCATTTCTAAGACGTCATCGACTTCCATCACGCCACCCATCCCGATAATAGGAATCGAGACAGCTTGTGCGACATCATGAATCATCCGAATCGCGACTGGCTTGATGGATGGACCGGATAATCCACCAATCCGGTTGGCAAGGATTGGCTGTCCCGTTCGGACATCGATTCGCATCCCAACGAGTGTGTTGATCATCGTCAGCCCGTCTGCACCTGCTGCTTCGACGGCACGTGCCATCTCGACGATTGAAGTGACATTCGGTGAAAGCTTAACGTAAACCGGTTTGGTCGAGACCTGTTTGACTCGACGCGTTAATTCAGCGGCAAGCAACGGATCCGTTCCGAACTGGATTCCACCTGATTTGACGTTCGGACAGGAGATATTTAATTCCAATGCATGAATGCCAAGGTGACGGCTCATTTTTTCTGCGACAAGCTCATACTCTTCTGGTGTCGATCCGGCGACATTCGCAATGATTGCTGTATCAAACGTCTCAAGGAACGGTAGTTTTTTCGTTAAGATACCATCGACACCCGGATTTTGGAGACCGATTGCATTCAACATCCCCATTCCACTCTCCGCGACACGCGGCGTCGGATTTCCGTAACGTTCTTCGCCCGTCGCTGCTTTAATCATGATTGCCCCAAGCTCTGATAGATCATATAACTTCGCGTATTCCTCACCGAATCCAAAACATCCAGATGCCGGCATGATCGGGTTTTTCAAGGAAAGTCCTGGCAACTCGACACGTAATCGTTCCATCATAATACGACCTCCTCTGCCCGAAAGACTGGACCATCGGAACAAGTCTTGACGTACCCGCCTGTTGGTGTTTTACAGACACAGGCAAAACAAGCACCGATGCCGCACCCCATTCGATTTTCGATGGAGAGATACTTATGCTCAATCGGTTGTTGCTGGAGTGACCGCAACATCGGCTCTGGTCCGCAAGCGAGTAACACATCATAGCTTTCCGGATGTAAGGCAACCGTAACGAACCCTTTCATTCCATGCGTTCCATCAACCGTCGAGACCGTCGTCTTACCAAGTGCTTGGAATTCCGCTTCGTAAAAGACACTCGTTGCCGTATCAAATCCTAGAATCGCTTCACACGTCACACCACGCGCGACAAGTTGGCGCATCGTCTCATACAGCGGCGGTACCCCAATCCCTCCACCAACGAGAACGACCCGTTGATCTCGGTTGATGGCGTCGATCGGAAAACCGTTTCCGAGTGGTCCGAGGGCATCGATTTTGTCGTCGGGACGCAAGGAAGCTAGTTCTGCTGTCCCTTGTCCGATTTCTTTAAAAAGAAACGTAATCAGATCACGATCGACCCGAGCAATCGAGATCGGTCGGCGTAAGAGTGGACCGACGCGTAGATGCATGAATCGCCCCGGCGCAATGTCCTGCGGTTGCTCGAGGCGACAGACGAGTTCTGTCGCGCCTTGAGCTACCGTTCGTCGAGAGACGACCGTCAAGAGTTGCTTCATTGGATCACCACTTTCTTTTCGTGTGTGAAGGCTTGAATCGCACTCGCTTCGAACGAGCGACTCTCGATGACGCGTAGAATCGCTTCCGCCGTATCGAGTGATGTTAGACAAACGACTTGATTCTCCGCTGCTGCCCGGCGAATGATGAAGCCGTCTTTCGTGACTTGTGAGTCGCGACTCATCGTATTGATGACATACTCGATCTCCCCTTTTTCAATCACGTCGAGCATCGATTCGGAAGACGAGTCGATTTTACCGACCGTCTGAACCGGTAACCCTTGCTCCGTCAAGTACGCTGCCGTTCCTTCCGTCGCAAGCAACGTGAATCCAAGTGAGGCAAAGCGTCGTGCGAGATCCGTCATTTCTGCTTTGTCCGGGTCTGCGACCGTCAAGAGAACACGACCGTGTTCTGGAATCGCTATCCCCGAAGCAAGCAATCCTTTGTAGAGTGCTTTTTCAAGTGTTCGGTCTGTTCCAATGACTTCTCCGGTCGATTTCATTTCCGGTCCGAGCGTCGGGTCGACTTCTTTAAGCTTCGCAAACGAGAAGACCGGTACTTTGACCGAGACGAGCGATTCTTCCGGTAGGACACCACTTGTTAACCCGTAAGAAGCGAGCGTTTCACCGAGAATGATGTCCGTCGCGAGCCGCGCGACCGGAAGTCCCGTCACTTTCGAGATGAATGGCACCGTCCGGCTGGCACGCGGATTGACTTCAAGAACATAGAGTGCGCCGTCCGCATAGACGAACTGGATGTTGAGCAATCCTTTGATGCCGAATGCTTTGGCGATTCGTGTCGTGTAGTCGACGATCCGGTCCTTGATGTCTTGGGAGACACGTTGTGGCGGATAAACTCCAATCGAGTCACCTGAGTGAACACCGGCACGTTCGATATGCTCCATGATGCCTGGAATGACGACATCTGTTCCATCACAGATCGCGTCGACTTCGAGTTCGATTCCTGTCAGGTAACGGTCGACGAGGACCGGTCGTTCCGGTGAGGCGATGACCGCGTGTTTCATGTAATGTTCCAGTTCTTCTTGTGCATAGACGATTTCCATTGCCCGACCGCCGAGGACATACGATGGACGAACGAGGACCGGGTAACCGAGTGACGCTGCTGCCGTGACCGCTTCTTCGACCGTGACGGCCGTTTTACCTGGTGGCTGTGGAATGTCGAGCGCCGTCAACGCTGCTTCGAACTGTTTTCGGTCCTCTGCCCGGTCTAAATCCTCAAGCGATGTCCCGAGGATTTTTACACCTTCTGCTGCTAATGACTCAGCTAAGTTGATTGCTGTCTGGCCACCGAACTGGACGATGACACCGAGCGGACGTTCATTTCGGATGACTTCGAGGACATCCTCCGTCGTTAATGGTTCAAAGTAGAGTCGATCGGAAATCGAGAAGTCGGTCGACACGGTTTCCGGATTGTTGTTGACGATAATTGCTTCATAGCCAGCTTGACGAATCGCTTGAATCGAATGGACTGTCGCATAGTCGAACTCGACTCCTTGACCAATCCGGATCGGACCCGATCCTAAGACGAGGATCGAAGAACGATTCGTCGCGATTGCCTCATTTTCGCGTTCGTATGTTCCATAGTAGTACGGTGTATCAGAAGCGAACTCTGCCGCACACGTATCGACCATTTTATACACAGGATGAATCGCTTGCGCTTCACGCATCCGGCGAATCTCTGTTTCCGTTTGTCCTGTGATCCGAGCGAGCATTGGGTCACTGAATCCATACCGCTTCACATGAAGTAGCAGTTCAGGTGTCAAACCGGTAGCGACCGATTGCTCAAGTTGCCAAATGTGCTGTAGCTTTTCGAGGAATAAGCGATCAATTGCCGTCCAAGCATGAATCTGTTCGACGCTATAGCCGCGGACAAAACCAGCGTATAAGGCGAAAAGTCGATCATCTGTCGCCTGGCGAATCGCTTGTTGCAAAGCATCATCTGCCATTTCGATGAAGCGTGGCATGTACAAATCCGCTGTACCGATTTCAAGCGAACGAACGGCTTTCAGTAATGCCTCTTCCATCGTCCGCCCCATTGCCATAACCTCACCGGTCGCCTTCATCTGTGTCCCGAGCGTCCGATCTGCCGTTTCGAATTTATCGAACGGCCAGCGCGGAATTTTGGCGACAACATAATCGAGTGCCGGTTCGAACGAAGCAAAGCTCGTCTCGGTGATCGGGTTCTTTAATTCAGATAAGGCATACCCGACGGCAATCTTTGCAGCAAGTTTTGCGATCGGATAACCGGTCGCTTTTGAAGCAAGTGCGGACGAGCGGGAAACACGTGGATTGACTTCGATGACATAGTAGTCAAAGCTCGTCGGATCTAGCGCGAACTGGATGTTACATCCACCTTCGATACCGAGTGCGCGAATGATATCGAGCGAGACGTTACGTAGCAGTTGATAATCGCGATCCGATAACGTTTGCGTCGGAGCAAAGACGATCGAGTCTCCGGTATGAACACCGACCGGATCGAAGTTTTCCATCGCACAGACGATGATGGCTTGGTTCGTTGCATCACGCATGACTTCAAATTCGACCTCTTTCATCCCAGCAATTGATTTTTCAAGGAGTACTTGTGTTGCCGGACTTGCCTTGAGTCCCCCTTCGACGATTCGCGTGAACTCTTCCGGTGTATGGGCGATTCCACCACCCGTTCCTCCGAGTGTATATGCTGGACGGATGATGATTGGTAGACCAATCTGTTGTCGGAATTGTTGTGCTTCTTCGAGCGAATGCACGATTTCACTATCCGGTACGCCATGTCCGCGTCTAAACATCAGTTGACGGAACAAATCACGATCTTCTGCCTCTTCGATTGCTGATAATTTCGTTCCGAGCAACTCGACATTGTATTCAGCTAGGACACCAAGACGATCTAGTTCAACAGCCAAGTTCAGACCCGTCTGACCGCCAAGTGTCGCAAGTAAGGCGTCTGGTCGTTCCTTCCGGATGATCCGCGAAACGAACTCTGCTTGAAGAGGCTCGATGTAGACACGATCAGCAACTGTTGGATCTGTCATGATTGTCGCTGGATTCGAGTTGACGAGGATGACTTCATATCCTTCTTCCTTTAAGGCTTGACACGCTTGTGTTCCTGCGTAGTCGAATTCAGCGGCTTGTCCGATTACGATTGGACCGGACCCGATAACGAGAATCTTCTGGATATCTTGACGTTTAGGCATGAGAGACCTCCTGTTGTTTCGTGATTTCTTCTAAAAACTGTTGGAATAGACCGTTCGCATCCATTGGACCGGGTGATGCTTCCGGATGATACTGGACGGAGAAGACGGATGCTGACGTATGACGGATGCCTTCGACCGTTCCATCGTTGATTGCGAGATGCGTTACTTCAAGCACTGTATGTTGCAATGATTGTTCATCGACGGCATATCCATGGTTTTGCGACGTGATGTCGACGCGACCTGTCCGGATATCTTGGACGGGATGATTCGCACCCCGGTGACCGAATGGCAGTTTGAACGTATCCGCGCCATGTGCTAGTGCAATCAACTGGTGCCCAAGACAAATTCCGAAGATGACGACTTTCCCTGTCAATTCTTGAATCAGCGGAATCGCTGTCGGGACATCCTTTGGGTTCCCTGGTCCGTTCGACAGCATCACACCGTCTGGACGATAGCGTAAGACTTCCGTTGCGCTCACGTCGTATGGTACGACGACAACTTCACAGCCGCGTTTGACAAGTTCGCGGACGATTCCGAGCTTCGCTCCGAAGTCGACGAGAACGATTCGTGGTCCAGCTCCTGGGATGATATACGCCCGTTCCGTTGAAGCACGTTTGACTTGATTCGTCTCGATTGGTGCATCTTGCAGGTGGCTTAATTCCTCTTCTAGGTCGAACTCTCCATCAACGAGTCGGCCGCGCATGACGCCTTTCGAGCGGATATGTCGTGTTAACTGTCGCGTATCGATTCCACTTAATCCTGGAATATCAAGATCTCGAAGAGCTGCATCGAGCGACATCTCACTCCGGAAGTTCGACGGTGTTTGGCAATGTTCGCGGACAATCAATGCTTTAGCGAGTGGACGCGTCGTTTCATAGTCTTCTCGATTGACTCCGTAATTGCCGATCAACGGATTCGTCAGCACGATCATCTGATCACAGTAAGATGGATCCGATAGCATCTCTTGATAACCAGTCATTCCGGTTTGGAAGACGACCTCTCCTGTTGTTGTCGTGTCCGATCCAAACGCCGTTCCTTCAAACGTCATACCATCCTCTAACACCAGTGTCCGTTTACGCATGTGCTATGTCCTCCTTGAATACGATTTCTCCCTTGACGAGCGTCATGACCGGGAATCCTTTTAACCGTTCTCCTGCGAACGGTGTGTTCTTACCTTTTGAACGGAACCGTTCCGGTGAAACCGTCCGCTCCGTCTCTAGATCAAGCAGGACTAAGTCTGCTTCCGCTCCCACTTCGAGTTTCCCGTAAGGTAGTTCAAAAATCGCTGCTGCCTTGTCCGTCAAATTCCGAATCAGTGTCTCAAGTGTCATCTTGTCTTCAGCGACAAGCTTCGTATAGAGGAGCGGGAATGCTGTCTCGAATCCTGTGATGCCAAACGGGGCGCGTTCGATACCGAGTGCCTTCTCTTCTGCTGCATGAGGAGCGTGATCCGTTGCGATGCAATCAATCGTTCCGTCTGCTAATCCTTCGAGCAATGCTTGGCGATCTGCCTCACTCCGCAGTGGTGGATTCATTTTAAAGTTCGGATCCTGATTCGATATGTCTTCATCGATCAATACAAGATGGTGCGGTGTGACTTCTGCTGTCACTCGGATCCCTGCTCGTTTGGCGTCACGAATGACGCGAACGGATTCTTTCGTCGAGACATGACAGACGTGATAATGACAGCCGGTTTCTTCTGCAATCAGGACATCACGTGCGATGTGGATACTCTCAGAAAGCGATGGAATACCTTGCAAACCTTCCCGTCGACTGTAGTTTCCTTCGTGCACACATCCTGCTTTTAACGAATCATCTTCGCAGTGGGCAACAATCGTCTTCCCGAGCCGTGCTGCATGTTGCATTGCCGTTCGCATGACGGCTGCCGTCTGGACCCCGACACCATCATCCGTGAATGCCACGGCATCCGTTAATTGATCGAACGCGACGAGTTCTTGTCCGAGTTGATTTTTTGAAATCGCCGCGTAAGGCAAAACCCGGACAGATGCCGTCTCTTCAATCTTTTGGAACAATGCATCAAGTGTTTGACGATCGTCCGGTACGGGACGCGTATTCGGCATCGGACAAATCGTCGTAAATCCACCAGCTGCCGCAGCTGCCGTACCTGTCGCAATTGTCTCCTTATGTTCGCCGCCCGGTTCCCGCAGGTGGACATGGATGTCGACGAATCCTGGTGCAACGAATAATCCGGAAGCATCAATGACCGTTTCCCCAACTTGCGGTATTGCTGCTAAGTCCGTGATTTTTCCAGCTTCGATTCGAATATCCCCTGTTCGAACTTTTCCAGCCTCGTACCATCTCGCATTTTCAATTCGTGTTGTCATCTGCATCGTCTCCTTTGATTGTTTTCATCGAAAAGCACCATTCCAGAATCGCCATTCGCGCAAAGACACCATTTTTCATCTGTTCAAAAATCCGCGATTGCGGGTGTTCGACGAGTTCGTCGGCAATCTCGACTCCGCGATTGACCGGTGCCGGATGTAGGACGATCGCTGAAGGTTTCAGTCGATTCATCCGCTCATGCGTCAATCCATGTGTGACGTGATAGACATCTGGATCAAACCGTGTCGTTCCGTCATGCCGTTCGTGCTGGACTCGAAGCAACATCAAGATGTCACACTGTTCAACTGCTTCGTCCATTGAAAGATACGGTATTCCCATCGCTTCGTCATACCATTCGCGTGGCCCTGATCCATAGACGATGGCGCCAAGTCGTTTTAAGATATCGGCATTCGACCGAGCGACACGACTATGTTGTAAATCCCCACAGATGACGACTACTTTTCCTACAATCGTTCCAAACGTCTCGACCATTGTCATCAAATCAAGCAAGGACTGCGATGGATGCTGTCCGCTCCCGTCTCCTGCATTGATGATCGGAATATCGAGTGTCTGAATCAATTCTTCATAATAACCGGTGTCACCGTGACGAATGACCAATCCATCGGCGCCAATCGCTTCGAGTGTTTTGCACGTATCGTGTAACGTCTCCCCTTTTTGCACGGATGACGTCGCTGTTTCAAACGGCAGTAGATGCATGTTCAAACGATGCTCTGCCATTTCAAAGGAAGAGCGTGTCCGCGTCGAGTTTTCAAAAAACAGATTGACGAGTGTCTTGTCGGAAAAGTCTGGTGCCGGTTCGCCTTGTTTAAAAGCGAGACTACGTTCAATCAACGAATTGATCTCCGTTATGGATAAGCTTTCTAAATTGACGAAATGTCGGGTTTGCAAGATCGTTTTCATGTATTTCACTCCTTCAGGTCATGAAAAAGGCGCACCTTCTAAGTGAAGGTGCGCCGAAAGAAGACAGAGGAGTCCCTGCATCTTTTCATGGCCTTCACTTTATCGTTCTCTCGGAACGTCTTAAAAGTTGTTCGCTACAGATTGAGTTGTAGAGTTTTCCGTTGTTTCAACTGTTTCTTCGACCTGTTCCGTCGTTTTCGGAAGGATCAGATTCAGGATGATCCCAAGGATCGTCGCCAGTGCCATACCTTCGAGGGAGAAGTTCCCGATTTTCAAGGCGGCCCCTCCGATTCCCGTGACAAGAATGACAGCTGTGATCGTCAAGTTCCGTTTATCAGCAAGGTCGATCTTACTTTCCGTCAGTGTCCGGAGACCGTTTGACGCGATGACTCCGAATAAGAGAATACTGATGCCACCCATGACTGGTGTAGGAATCGTCTTGATGAATCCTTCGACATATCCGAGGAATCCGAAGCTGATAGCAAGAACCGCTGCCCCACCTAGGACGAAGACACTGTAGACCCGTGTGATCGACATGACGCCGTTGTTCTCACCGTACGTCGTAACCGGTGGTCCACCAAGCATCGAAGCGACTGTCTTCGCGATTCCGTCGCCAAGTACTGTCCGGTGCATCCCTGGATCAAGGAGCGTCTCGCGCCCAATGATCCGTGATGTCACTTTTTGTTCGCCGATGTGCTCCGTCAGTGTGACGAGCGTCACGGGAACGATCAGAAGCAAGGCAGCTGTATTCCATGATGGTGTGTAATTCAAGAACGGAATCGTGAAGTCCGGCACGTGGAAGAACGTTGCCTGTTGAAGTGGTTTGAAGTCAATGATTCCGACCGATGCCGCAACGAGATAACCGACCGTGATTCCGAACAGGATCGGAATCGTGCTCCACATTCCTTTTAAATACGTCATTGCGAGAAGTGTGACACCGAGCGTGACCATCGCGACGAGGAAGTAAAGTCCGTTGTACTTACCGTCCGCTCCGTTCATCGCCATGTTGACAGCGGTCGGGGCAAGCGATAACCCGATAACCATGATGACCGGACCGATGACGACAGGCGGGAGTAAGCGAAGCAACCAAGCAGCCCCCGTGTAACGGATGAGAAGTGAGACAAGTCCGTAGACGAGTCCAGCGACCATTCCGCCGATTAAGGCGTCCTCGACACCCCACCGTTCACTGACGGCGATGATCGGGGCGATGTAGGCAAAACTAGAACCAAGATATGTGGGTACTTTGAAGCGAGTGACGGCGAGGAAAATCAGTGTGCCGACTCCGCTTGCGACGAGTGCAACCGATGTGTTGAGTCCCGTTAAGAGTGGGACGAGCACGGTCGCACCAAACATCGCGAAGACGTGTTGTAGGCTGAGCATCAGCCAATTTAGAGGGTGAGTAGGTACTTCTTGTACATCAAGTACTGCGGCATGTTTTGCCATATGGATGACTCCCTTTCTGGTCTCTCTGGACCACCTTAAAGGTTTTGATTTTTAGCGTTTAATGAATACTTGATCGGCTTCGTCGACTTCAGCGAGCGCGACGACGACTTGCTCGTCACGTGACGTCGGAACGTTCTTGCCGATGAAATCTGGACGGATCGGTAACTCTCGATGCCCACGATCGACGAGGACAGCGAGTTGAATCATACTCGGTCTTCCGTGGTCGACGAGTGCGTCCATCGCGGCACGGACGGTGCGTCCTGTGTAGAGCACATCGTCAACGAGGACGACGATTTTTCCGGTAATGTCTTCCGGTAGATCAGATCCTTTTATTTCTGGCTCTAAACTTCGCTTTGACAAGTCATCTCGGTACATTGAGATGTCGACGACACCGAGTAAGACCGGCTTTCCTTCGATCTGTTCGATCCGCTTCGCAAGGCGGCGCGCGAGTGTCTCACCACGCGTCTTGATTCCGACGATCATTAAATCAGCAATGCCTTTGTTACGTTCGATGATTTCATGGGCGATCCGTGTCAGTGCGCGTCCAATCGCGGCTTCATCTAAGATGACGGCTGGTTTCATAGTTTCTCCTTTCATACAAAAGACCTTCTGCGGAAATCCGCAGAAGGTCATCGAAGACAGAATCATGGCATACGTCTTGTATGCATGCCTACGCACGTTTGTGGTAGGTTCTCCCTTTCGCAGCCTCTCCGGACTCGATTAAAGGTGATACTAGTTTGGTAGGATCATCGCTCGGACGACCGAAGTGTCAGTAGAGGATGTCTCGCATCGCTCTCTAGGTGATACTCTACCGTTTTATTAGAAAAACGTCAAGACTCTAATTCAAGTTTTTTCAGTTGACCAATCTCGAATGTCATCTCTTCTGGGAGTGGTGCTTCAAAACGCATCCATTCGCCTGTCCGTGGATGTTCGAAGCCGAGAACCGCAGCATGCAAGGCTTGACCATTCATTTTCATCGTCTTACGTGGACCATATTTCGGGTCACCGGCAAGCGGGAAACCGATATAACGCATGTGGACACGGATTTGGTGTGTCCGCCCTGTTTCGAGTTTACATTCCACGACTGTAAACCCTTCGTACCGATCGAGAACACGGAAATGGGTTACGGCAGATTTTGAATTCTTATCCGTTACCGTCATCCGTTGACGATCGTTCTTATCGCGTCCGATCGGTGCTTCAATCGTTCCGAGCTCGTGCGGAATCTCACCGTGTACGAGCGCAATGTAGAGACGTTCCGTCGTTTTCTCTTTCAACTGATGCGCGAGTGATTCATGCGCTAAGTCGTTCTTAGCAACCATCAACAGACCAGACGTGTCCTTATCGATTCGGTGAACGATTCCTGGACGTTTGACACCATTAATGCCCGAGAGATCTTGACAATGATGTAATAAGGCATTGACTAGGGTCCCTGAGACATGACCTGCAGCTGGGTGGACGACCATTCCTTTTGGTTTGTTGACGACAATGACATCTGAGTCCTCGTAGACGACCTCAAGCGGGATATCTTCTGGTAAAATCTCAAGTTCTACCGCTTCCGGGATATGAACGGCAATCGATTCTGTTCCCGATAATTTATAGTTTGGTTTAACGACACGACCATCGACTTCGACGCGTCCCGCTTTTAACCATTCCTGTACTTGCGAACGCGACCATTCATTTTGATCTGCGAGCCACTTATCAATGCGCCCTGTCGCTCCATCCGCTTGTACGGACCATGTTTCTACTTCATTCATTTATCCATCGTTCCTTTCTTAGTCAACCGTTCTTCGAACATGACGCTAATCAGCATCGTGATGACACCAAACGTCAAACAGACGTCTGCGACATTAAAGATCGGGAAATTATAGCCGAACGGGAAGAAGTGGAAGAAATCAACGACTTCTCCTCGAACCATTCGATCAATGAAATTTCCGATCGCACCACTAAGTAGTAGCGAGATACTCCAAGCAAATACCTTATTTTTCGTGCCTTCCTTGTAGAGGAAGTAAATCAATCCAATGACGACGATAATCGTGACGAAGAAGAAGAAGCCGAATTTACCTTCGAGCATTCCCCATGCGGCGCCACGGTTCCGATACGAGTTGAGATAAAAGAAATCCGGAATGACTGTGATCGCTTGACCGATCGTCATATTTTGAACGACGATCCATTTCGTCAACTGGTCGATTCCAACGAGTAAAGCAGCAATCCCTAAGTAAAGCCACATCCTATTGTCCTCCGCATCCAAAAATAATGAGGGACGTCCTGCGAAGTCGCAGTCGCCCCTCCCTTTGTATCATTATAAAGAATTGACGACTTCAGTACAACGTGGGCAAAGCGTCGGATGAGCCGGATCTTGTCCGAGTTCTGTCGAATATGTCCAACAACGTTCACATTTTTCACCGTCAGCTTTTTGAACTGTAATACCAGTCGTCTCATACATCTTATTCGTTGTATCCACGAATTCGAGTTGTGAGACTTGGAGCAACTGCTCAAGATGATCAATCGTTTTAAGCAATGCTTTTGTTTCTTCCTTCGGTGCAAGCAAGAGTTTTGCTTCGAGTGTCTTACCGACGAGTTTCTCGACGCGTGCTTCCTCGAGTGCTTTTAAGACATCATCACGGAATGTCAGGAACGCGTTCCATTTCTCGATGAGAGCAAGTCCTTCTTCTGAGACTTCGACCGTTTCTGGAAGGTCCGTCAAGAAGATGCTCTTCGTCTCAACAGCTGGTACGAATTCCCATGCTTCGTCTGCCGTGTGTGGCAAGACAGGTGCCATCAATTGCAACAAGGCGACGACTGTATCATACATGACCGTCTGAACCGCACGACGCGATGTCGCGTCTGCTTTTTCGATATACAGGATATCTTTCGTGTAATCGAGGTAGAACGACGACAAATCAAGGACACAGAAGTTGTGGAGCAATTGATAGACCGACATGAAGTCGTACGCATCATAAGCCGCTTTTACTTTTCCAACAAGTTGGTCCAGTTTCGTACGCATGAAACGGTCTGACTCTGGTAAGTCTTCAAATGCGACTCGGTGCGTCGCAGGATCGAATTGATCCAAGTTTCCGAGAAGGAAACGAACCGTGTTCCGGATTTTACGATATGATTCTGAGACTTGTTTGAAGTTATCCATCGATGCCCGAACATCAGCTTGATAATCGACAGATGCCACCCACAAACGAAGGATCTCTGCTCCGAATTGTTGCATGACTTGGATTGGTGCAATCGTGTTACCAATCGATTTCGACATCTTGCGACCTTGACCATCCAGAACGAATCCGTGACTGACGACCGCTTTGTATGGTGCTTTCCCAGTCGTTGCGACGGCTGTCGATAGCGACGAGTTAAACCAACCACGGTATTGGTCAGAACCTTCAAGATAGAGATCCGCTGGACGTGTCAATTCAGGACGTGTCGCAAGGACACCGGCATGTGATGAACCAGAATCGAACCAGACATCCATGATGTCCGTTTCTTTTTTGAAGATACCGTTCGGACTTGCTGGATGTGTGAATCCTTCAGGAAGCAAGTCGACTGCTTCGCGCTCATACCAGACATTTGATCCGTGAGTTGCAAATAGATTCGCGATATGATCAATCGTTTCTGGTGTGACGATTTCCGTTCCATCTTCAGCGTAGAAGATTGGAAGTGGAACGCCCCAAGCACGTTGACGGGAGATGACCCAGTCGCCGCGGTCTTTGAACATGTTGTGGAGACGTGTTTCACCCCACTCTGGTACCCACTGGACGCCTTTGATCTCATCAAGGATTTCCGCACGGAAGTCTTTGATTGAAGCGAACCACTGTGGCGTTGCCCGGAAGATGACCGGTTTTTTCGTCCGCCAGTCGTGTGGATACGAGTGTTTGATGAATGACAGTTTTAAGAGAGCGCCTGCTTCTTCGAGTGCGAGACCGATTTCTTTGTTCGCATCTTCATAGAACATGCCTTCGAATCCAGGAGCTTCTGCCGTCATGACACCTTTATCGTCAACTGGGCAGAGAACGTCAAGCCCGTATGCTTGACCAATACGGAAGTCATCTTCCCCGTGTCCTGGAGCTGTATGAACGACACCCGTCGCTTCAGCTGTAACGTGGTCGCCAAGCATGACGAGTGATTCACGGTCATAAAGCGGATGTTTCGCTTTCACGTACTCGAAGTCCGCACCGTTGAAGACACGTCCAATTGTCGCGTCTTCCCATCCGAGCGCTTCGATGACTTCTGGAACAAGTGTTTCCGCTACGATATATCCTTTTCCTTGATACTCGATCCGCGCATACGTCAATTCCGCACTGACAGAGATTCCAAGGTTCGCTGGGATCGTCCATGGAGTGGTCGTCCAGATGACGAAATGATCCGTCGGCTCAAGGATGTTTTTTCCATCCATGACTTGGAATGCGACATAGATCGCAGCTGACCGTTTGTCTTGATATTCGATTTCTGCTTCAGCTAGTGCTGATTCAGAAGACGGTGACCAATAGACCGGCTTTTTCCCTTTATAGATATAGCCTTTGTTCGCCATGTCCCCGAACAAACGAATTTGAGCTGCTTCAAATTCTGGTTGAAGCGTGATATATGGATTGTCATAGTCACCGAGAACACCGAGACGTTTGAATTGATCACGTTGGTGATCGACTTGTTCGAGCGCATATTTCGCACATAACTCACGGAATTCCGCGACCGTCATCGATTTGCGGTCAACACCTGCTTTTTGAAGTGCTGTCTCGATAGGCAAGCCATGTGTGTCCCAACCTGGTACGTAAGGGGACTGGAAGCCATTCATCGATTTGTAACGGACGATGATGTCTTTTAAGACTTTGTTTAATCCGTGACCCATGTGGATGTCACCGTTCGCATAAGGAGGACCATCGTGAAGAATGAACGTCGGTTTTCCAGCATTCTTTTCTTGGACCGCAGCATAGAGATTCATCTCTTCCCATCGTGCTTGCATATCCGGCTCACGTTTTGGCAAGTTGCCTCGCATTAAAAACTCCGTTTTCATCATCAATAAGGTTTCTTTGTAATCCATCTGACCATCTCTCACCTTTCGCTTTAAAAGTACAAAAAAAGCCAAGCTCATCCCTGAGATAGGGACGAGCTTGGCTGAACTCGCGGTACCACCCTACTAATCCTGCTCGTCTGTTCGACGACGCAGGACCGCTTAAGAACTCGCTAACGGGAGTGAACCGGCATGACTTACTGTTCGGAGAACGTTCAGTCATACACTCTAAGGGGATATCCCATCTCTTTCGTTGCTCGGGCTTCCACCATTTCCCGATTCGCTGTCAACTGTCCAAGATGCGACGTGTCCTTATCATTGATTTTATTTATACGACATCGTCGTCATTATACGCAACTGCTGGAACATCGTCAAGCGCTCCACGAGAAGAGAAATCAAATGCATCCCAGTCGTGGCTCGTCAATAATTCCATTTGAGCATCGATCAACACTTTGAAGCGATTGCGATAGAGCTCGATTTTCTTACGCATCTGTTCCACTTCGAAGTCCGTCCGTTGTGCCCGGCGTTGTGCCGCATCTTGCAATTGCTCTGCTTCGCGTTCTGCCTGTTTCAAGATCAAGCTTGCTTCTTTTGAAGCATTCGCTTTCACTTCTTCTGCCGCTTCCTGTGCGACAATAATCGATTTATTTAATGTTTCTTCCATCGAACTAAAGTAATCGACACGCGCTTGCATGTTTTGGATGACTTCCTGTTGTTGACGGTTCTCACGTAACAACAACTCAAAATCCTTGATGACCTGATCTAGGAATTCGTTCACTTCATCCTCGTCATAGCCGCGAAACTTTCGTGTGAACTCCTTATTATGAATATCGAGTGGCGTTAATGGCATGATGAATTCCTCCTCCGCATTTTTTTTATCCTTTTAAAATACCGTATTGTAGTTTGATTCGATCCCGTTTCGTTGATCCGAGAATTGCAATCAGTTTAACGCGTCCCGTTCCACGTAAGGAAAGCAGATCCCCTTCTTCAAGCATGAAACTCACGTCATCGACTACCTTATAATTCACTTTACTTTCACCCTGTTTAATGAGCGTCTGTGCCTTTTGACGGGAGAAGCCGAGAATTTCACTGACGACCGTATCGAACCGAAGTGAGCTGACGAACCCGAGCGTCTCTTCCCACTCTTGTTCCTTCACTTTCAAGCGATCTTCTGCGTCTACGCGCGAAAGACGAATCTTCGTCTTACCTGCGCGTTCGACGTTTGCTTCGATATATGTCGCAACTTCGTCCGCGACAGCAAATTGCACTTGATCCTGGATGATGACGTCGCCGAACTTGGCACGCTTCAATCCGACGTTCAATAATGTACCGGTGACTTGACGATGAGATAGTTCAACGAATTTAGTAGGATAATGAATGCGATAAATGGAAATGTCAAAGTCATCCGCGTTGTATTCATAATAGTCTGGTGCGAGGATTGCTCGTTTACGTTCGGCGCCTTCGAAACCGCCCTCAAAAAAGAGGGCGCATTTCGAACCGACGAGTTCTTGTGTGATTTGCTGTTCACGAGGGTCTAGAAAATCCGTTAATTTAAACGTATACGTCGCTTCCACGTGATCAATCCAGTTCAAGACCGAATCGACGAATTCCCGCTCGCTTCCACGATAATGATCATATACACTCATACGAAGAAGATAGCTCGGATACCGGATTGTGCCAAGTTCAAGACGAGAAAGGCAACAATCGGCGAGATATCTAGCATGCCTCCGATAGGCGGGATAATACGACGGAAGGGTGCTAGGAATGGCTCGACCAACATCGCGAGCACTTGTCCGAATTTCGAATCACGGGCATTCGGGAACCAAGATAGCAGAATGTACACAATCATGACATAACTATAATATTGTAATAACGTACTTAATGTACGACCAATCGCGTACATCACTTGTGAATCCATACTTACCACCCCTTATGATTAATATCATCTTCTCCTAGAAGATTCGAGATGCTACCAGCCAACTCGACATTGTTTGGAACACAGAGGAGGGTATTCTGACTGATCGTCGTGATCGTTCCATCGAGAGCGAAAACGACACCAGATAAGAAGTTGATCATCTGTCGTGATTGATCTTTTGACATACGTTGCATATTGACGATGACAGCACGGTTCTGACGAAGATGTTCTCCAATCTCTTGGGCTTCGTTAAAGACACGTGGTTCACTCAAGATGACCTGCGATTTCGTTTTTTTCGTCGCATGTAGCGGCACGATATTCGATTGTCTCACGCTGTCCTCCTTTTGAGTAACACTTGGGGTAGATTCCTCGTAATACTCTTCGTACTCTTGTTGTGAAGCACCTCTACCTTTATTTATTGTAGCATCATTTTCATATTCGAGTTCATCTAAATCATCGCTGTTGCCGAGAAATAGATTTTGCATTTTTGATTTGAAACCCATATCCATTCTCCCTTCTTCTCGTTTAGGTGTGAACGAGCGTCGTCCCGACTCGGACGAACGTCGCCCCTTCTTCGATGGCAATCTCAAAATCCGATGACATCCCCATGGATAACTCTGTACATGGAGCATACGACAATTTTTTTGCCTTGACCTCTTCTTGCAATGTTTTTAATGACCGGAATACCTCACGTATACGCGTCGTGTCTTCCGTCAACGGTGCCATCGTCATCAGTCCGATGACACGAATCGCGGGATACTGACCGATTTCGTGTAAGAACGACGGTACATCCTCCGGTGCAATACCTTGCTTCGATTCTTCTCCCGAGATATTGACTTGAATGAAACAATCAATGATTCGGTTCGTTCGTTTATTGATCTCTTCTGCCAAATGAAGACGATCGAGCGAATGCAGCACATCAATGGCATCGATGATCTGACGAACTTTACGCGTCTGTAACGTGCCGATGAAGTGCCATGTACAGGCTGTACGTCCAAGTTCTGCTTGTTTTTCGAGCAGTCCATCCGGACGATTTTCTCCAAGATGCGTTACACCGGCCTCTAATAATTCAGAAGCAACTTGACTTGAGACTGATTTCGTCACGCCAATCAACTGTACCTGCTTTTTGGATGAACTCTTTTCACTCGCTTGTTTTATCCGTCGTGTAACCTCTTGTACATTTTCAAGAATTGACATCCAATGACTCCTTTACGATCAAACTCGCGAACCGACCGCCGTGGTCGCCGTGGCGATAAGAGAAGTAATCTTCCGCCTGACAATGTGTACATAGACCTGAGTCAAGGACATCACCCACTCCACAACGCTCAGCAAGCGCAGCATTTGTTTTTTGTAGCGATAACATCGCTTTTCCATCTTCCTTGCGTATGTAAGGAGACTCATCGAGTTCAAGTGCGTCGATCGCATCGATAACGGGTTGATCGACTTCGTAACAACAATCACGAATCGATGGACCAATGACCATCTGAATCGATGAGCGACTCGCACCTGCACGCTCCATTTGTTTGACTGTCTCTTCAACGATATTGCCAACAGTCCCCCGCCATCCGGCGTGCGTATTCGCGATGATTCCTGTCGTCGGATCACAGAAGACAAGCGGAACACAATCAGCGAAGAGCATCATCAGTAAGACATTCGAATCAGTCGTCACCAATCCATCTGTACCCGGAATCGCTGTTTCGTAATCCAGAGCGCCGCGTCCGGAGTCAAGTGTCGTCACCTGTTCAACCTGATTCCCATGGATTTGCTGCGCCCAAATTGAGTTCTCAAGAGATAGATCAAGCTGTCGAGCAATGACTTGTCGGTTCTGGATGACGCCGTCACGATCATCGTTGACATGTAATCCTAAGTTACCGTTTCCATGTGGTGCTGCAAACTTCGTCGTAAAGGCGGCACGTACGGTACCTGTTGGTGTATCCCATTTGATCCATTGTCCAAACATGTTGATGCCTCCTTCGATTTTAAAAAAAGAGGCGCCGCTTTCGCGACACCTCTTGGTTTAGCAGTCGTGTCACTGGAACATCGATCAACGATTATTCCGGCGAAGGAAAGATGGGATGTCCATCGTTTCTTCGACATCTGGCGCTTTAGCTGGTTCAGGATTTGAGCTGACAGGCGTCTCTTCGACTTGTGGTTTAGACTCCTCTGTTGGTGGTGGAGTCGCTTGTTTTTTCTTCAATAGGTTTTTCATCATCTCTTGTGCGGATGGAATTTCGAAGTCGAGTGGTTCGTTTTCGAATTCTGTCGCGATGACTGTGACGATGATTTCATCTTCTAGGTTATCATTGATGACCGAACCGAAGATCAAGTTAACTTCCTCATCTGCTGCACTTTGAACGATCTGTGCGGCTTCCGTTACTTCATACAAGCTGAGGTTCGCACTACCCGTGATGTTCATTAGAACACCTTTCGCGCCTTCGATTGATGTTTCAAGCAATGGACTTGAAATCGCTTTTTTAGCGGCTTCCGTCGCGCGATGTTCACCTGTTGCGACACCTACACCCATCAAAGCAGAACCTTTTTCAGTCATGATCGTCTTCACATCGGCGAAGTCGAGGTTGATTAGACCAGGAACGGCAATCAAGTCCGTGATACCCTGTACACCTTGACGTAAGACGTTATCCGCTTCTTTGAACGCTTCAAGCATCGGTGTGTTCCGATCGACGATTTCAAGCAACTTATCATTCGGGATGACGATCAACGTATCGACTTTTTCTTTGAAGTTCTGGACACCAGAAACAGCATGTTGCATCCGTTTACGTCCTTCGAACATGAATGGCTTTGTCACGACACCGACTGTCAATGCGCCAATTTCTTTTGAAATCTCAGCGATGACTGGAGCAGCTCCTGTTCCAGTTCCGCCACCCATACCGGCTGTGACGAAGACCATGTCAGCTCCTGAAAGGATTTCTGTTAATTGTTCACGGCTCTCTTCTGCCGCTTTTTTACCGATTTCCGGATTTGCACCCGCACCGAGACCACGTGTCAATTTTGCGCCGAGTTGTAATTTCACGTCAGCTTGTGACATGTTCAATGCCTGAGCGTCTGTGTTTACAGCGATGAACTCTACGCCTTGGACACCGTGTTCAATCATTCGGTTGACGGCGTTCGAACCGCCACCGCCTACACCGATGACCTTGATTTTTGCTACTTGGTCCATCATTTCATCAAAATGCAACATAAAAAGGGCCCCCTAATATTTTTTACTCATTGGATTTTTTTGTAGGCATTAACCAAAGAATTTCTCAAAGAAACTACTGAATGACTTTTTCTCTTTTGGAGGCTGTTCACGCGTTGGTCGTTCTTCACGAGCAGGTGATGCCTGTTCGTTCATGAGCAGTGCATCCTGCTCACGTCCAGATGCTACGACTTCTTTCTCTTCTGCCCGGTCGAAACCTGATTTCGATACGGCGCTTCTTGAGAGTACATAACGTAACATACCAGCTGCAACGGCATACTTCGGATGACGAATACCAAGACTAGCAGGCTGATAAACATTGACGCTCTGCTTGAAAATCCGTTTTCCGAGCTGATCGATGCCAGGTAGTGAAGAACTTCCACCACATAAGATCAAGCCGCTATTCATGTGAGCGTATCCCGCTTGCGTCATTCGTTTTTGAATCATCTCGAAGATTTCCTCAAGTCGCGCTTCTAAAACGAATCCGATCTCTGATTGTGGTTCGAAACGATGTTCCCCGTTGATCGTGACGTATGAGACTTTCTCCTCCGGATCACCGAGTGCTTCGAGTGCAACGCCGTATTCTTCTTTAGCGAGTTTCGCATCTTGGTATTTGCAGTTCATCTTGTACGTCAAATCACGTGTCAGATGATCTCCACCGTAAGGCAACGTCGTCGAGTAGACGAGATCGTTCTTTTCATAGATGGAAAGCGTCGTCGTCTCATGTCCGATATCGATGATCCCAACACCGAGTTCTAGTTCATCAATCGATGCTGCGATTCTAGATACCGCTAAACTCTCCAGCACATATCCAGCAAGCTCTAAACCAGCCCGTTCAATGGAACGTTTAATGCTATGTAGGATCGTCTTCGCTCCGATGATGAGCTTCCCTGTTACTTCGAGACGATAACCAATCATTCCTCTTGGATCAGTGATTTCTGTTTGCTGATCAACCGTAAACGTCTTCGGCAAGACATCAACTACACTGAGTTCATTTGGAATTCGCATGACCATCGCAGAATGCAAGACATCTTTCACATCATCATCCGTGATTTCATTGTCCTCACCTTTGATTGACGTCATCCCCTGGCAATCCTTGACTTGAATGTGCTCGCCCGAAATAGCGACATATACTTCACCAATTGGTTCACCAAGTGTACGTTCCACTTCTGTGACCGCTTGTTTAATGGCATGTACCGTTTGATCGATGTCAACGATGACACCTCGTTTAACACCCGCGGATGGTGCAGAACCTTCAGCAAGAACGTTCAGCGTTCCACCAAGTAGTTCACCGACGATGAGCTTCACCTCCGATGTCCCAATGTCGAGTGCGGCAATCGTACCTTTCGTTTCCATGGGAGTGACACCTCCACTTTCATAATACTAATCCTTTTTATTCCTAATTATATTCTAGGAATAGATCAGGCTTCTTCTCGTTTAAGTCTACACTATATAAATACTTACGAAAAGAAGTTATTGCCCGTCTTAGCGTCCTAATAGATTACGATTTGATGACGATTCAAATAAAGGTCGACGAATGAAAACACATGTTTGTTTTTTTGTTCGTCAGCCCTTTACGAATCTTCTATTTTTTCCCTTTATATGGTTTGAAATAGATACCACCATCAATTGTAATTGTTCCTGTCTTTCCTTTTGGTAAGGCAGAAATGACCTTTACATATTCATTCAATGAATTGGAAAAGGCAGAAGTACTGAGCAAAACCGTATTCCCATCCGTCATGAACAACTTCAGACCACCTTTGTCAGTCTTATCATTAGCGACGATCTCGGATATCCGGCTCCGTACTTTCGGCTCGATTTTAACAAGCTCCTTCGTCAATCGATTTAGAGATTGATCGGTGAAGCCAGTCAGGATCGGAGCGTCAAACAATTCTTCCTTCGACTTACCGGGAATGATCGTTCCATCCGCAAGGACGATCCGGTCTCCCGGTTTATCTTTCGCATAGGCAATCTCTTTCTCTTCCGTCACCGTCACGCGATATTGGTGCAAAAATTGCTTTTGCATCGTTGCTTCTTGAATACCTGGGACCTTCTCAATCCGTTCAAGAACGTCTTCCTCTGACACATTAAAGGCATGTGTCTCTTTCACCTTGATCCCGGATGCTTGCAAAATATCCTCTGATTTCACATTGACGTTACCATCAACATCAAATCGAGCGACCCGGGAATAGCTTGACTGCAGATAAAAGACGACACCGACCAATAGACCAATCAAAATCAGGACATAAATGAGTCTTCGGTTAGCTTTTTTGCGACGTTGTTCACGGATATAAGGTATCTTATCCTCGAGACTGCGGACGTTCTTGTCCTCTTGCGGTCGTTCGACCGCTCTCCGTTCCCTCACGTCTCATTCCTCCTCTATACGTAACAGTTCATTTCCCTATCGGTCTTTTCCTGCAATAGTTTAGTTTTTTTGTCCTGTTAGTCGTAACAATTCATCAACTAAGTCTCGTGATGCATTCGGCATACCAAGCGCAAGTGCTGCTTCAGACATCTTTTGTTGTTGCGCCAATGCTTTTTCACATGCATCAAATAACCGTTCACCTGTCAGTTCTTGTTCACGAATCAATAGACTCGCACCTGTCTCGACGAGCGATGAGGCATTGACTTCTTGATGGTTTTCCGTCACGTAAGGACTTGGAATGAGGACACTCGGTAACCCAAGCGTCGTCAGTTCTGCTAATGTACTTGCTCCCGAACGCGAAATGACAAGTTGACTTGCTTTTAGGATGTTCGGTAAATCATATACAAATGGACGCAGTTGAATGCGTTCAGGTACTGAGCCAACGCGTGAAACAATCGTATCGTAATGAATCTGACCCGTAACGAAGAGGAGCGACCATCCGGCTTGTTCAACTTTCGGCATCATGTCGACGACTGCTTCATTGATGGCAGGCGCACCACGACTACCACCATAGATGACGACGAGTGGACGCCCTTCCTCGAAACCGAAACGTTGACGCTCTTCCGTTGGGTTGATTTGTAACTCCGCTACTTCAGAAGCGCGTGGGTTTCCGATCAGAACCGTCTTTGTTTCGTTTTTACCGAAGTGATGACCGGATCCTTTGAAGGATAATGCGACACGGTCCACATAACGCGCTAAAAATTTATTGGTGATACCGGGAAGACTGTTTTGTTCATGAACGAGTGTCTTAAAACCCATTTTTGCTGCCGTGTACAGAACAGGTCCACAGACGAACCCACCTGTACCGACGACAATATCCGGTTGGAACTGGCGCAGTAGTCGGCGAACCCGTCGGACACTCTTGACGAACCGGATACCCGTCTTGACGTTCTCGAACGACAGCGAACGACGGATGCCAGAGATCTCAATCGATTCAAATGGAATTCCTGCCCGACGGACGATATCCGCTTCGAGACCGTTTTCTGTTCCGATATAGAGGACCTCACACGGCATGCGTTCTTCGAGCTCTCGGATCATGGCAAGTGCCGGATAGATGTGACCACCTGTACCGCCACCAGAGACGACGATTTTCATACTGTTGTTCCCCCTACTTCATGTACGGCACGAACGAAATGATCGCCGCGCTCTTCATATGTCTTATACTGATCCCAACTTGCGGATGCTGGTGATAAAAGAATGATGTCTCCAGGTTGTGATACTTCAAACGCTACTTTCACGGCTTCATCCATCGTCTTGACGACCGTTGATGAATAGCCGTTTTCAGATGCAAGCGTTCCGAAGCGATGTCCGGTTTCTCCCAGTCCGATGACATGTTTGACGTGCTTCATCGCATCGAGTAGCGGTGTCAAATCCGCTCCACGCTCGAGCCCACCACATAACCAGATGATGTTTGTCGTGAATCCAGATAGGGCTGCTTCTGTCGCGACGTTATTCGTCGCTTTCGAATCGTTATAAACTTTTCGACCAGCAATTTCACCGACGAACTGTGTCCGGTGCTCTACTCCTCCGAATGTCCGTAGCACATGCTGGACATTCGCTAATGGTAAGTCGAATGGTTCGACGAGCGCTAAGGCCGCGAGGACGTTCTCAACATTGTGACCACCACCGAGAGCGAGTTCTTTGACGGGTAGAATACTCGATCCATTGATCGTCAACACATCATTCACTATTTCTGCATAAGCAGATTGACGACGTGAGAATAGGAGCGGCGTCACATTTGCTGTCTTACTGAGCTCGTTGACCGATGCATCATCAGCGTTCAAGATAAGCCGATCCGAAGATGCCATGTTTTTGAAAATCCGAGCTTTTGCTTCTCCGTATGATTCAAAATCACCATGATAATCGAGATGTGCCGGTGATAGATTTAAAAAGGCTGCTGTGTATGGTCGGAACTGATCGATCCCCATCAATTGAAAACTCGATAATTCAATGACGATGATGTCATCTCGTTTCGCCTGACGTGCGATTTCAATTGCCGGGAATCCAATGTTTCCTGCCAAATGCACACGTCGAGACCCTGTTTTCAACAATTCATGAACGAGTGTCGTCGTCGTCGTTTTCCCGTTTGATCCTGTGATAGCAATCCACGTCGCATCTGTTGCGTGATACGCCAGTTCCACCTCTGTCCAAACGGGAATGTTGCGTCGTAATGCTTCTTGTAACAATTCGATCTGATACGGAATCCCTGGATTCTTGACGATCAAATCGATGTCATCGAGTAGTGTAAGCGGATGCCCACCATAAACCGTTTGGACATCGAGTGATGCAAGCACTGCTTGATCACTCTCGGACGGTGTTTTCCCGTCATTCACTGTCACTTCTGCACCTACGCTCGCTAAATAACGAGCGGCTGCGATTCCACTTTTCGCCGTTCCGAGAACGAGCACCTTTTGATCATTCCATTGTCGTTGTTCCATTGTTGAATCGCTCACTTTCTCTCTTCGTTTTTATCACATAAATACGTAGGCGATGAATGCCATCAAACAGCTGATTCCTGCGAATGTACCGACAATCCGCCATTCGCTCCAACCAACCATTTCAAAATGGTGATGAATCGGACTCATTTTAAAGATACGTTTCCCTGTCGTCTTAAATGAGATGACTTGTAGAATGACAGATAGTGTCTCTACAACGAAGACAATGCCGATCAAGACAAGGAGAAGTTCTAGTTTTAGGACAATCGATAGACCTGCTAGTGCGGCACCGAGTGCAAGGGACCCTGTGTCGCCCATGAAGATTTTTGCTGGATGAGCATTGAATAAAAGGAATCCAATTAGGGCACCAACTGCTGAGAAGGCAAAACAAGCAGCACCCACTTCATCCGCGATGAACCAACTGTACAAACCGAAGAAGAGGAATGTCGGAATCGCCGTAAACGATACGAGACCGTCTAACCCGTCTGTCAAGTTGACAGCATTCGAGAATCCGACTAACCAGAACAAGGCAACGAACGGATAGATGATACCAAAATCAAGTTTGAAGTCTGTGAAGGGAATCGACAGATACGTCGCGTCACTCGTAAATCCACCACTCAACCAAACGAATAACAATCCGACGACGATTTGCCCAATCAGTTTTTGCTTCGAATTCAAGCCGAGATTACGCTTCTTGACGACTTTGATGTAGTCATCGATGAAACCAATCGCACCATATGCAAGTGTTAAAAAGAGTAACGATAACTGTGTCGTTGATAAATCACCCATGACGATTGCTCCAAGAACACTGACGATCATCGCGACGAGAATGACGATCCCGCCCATCGTTGGCGTTCCCGATTTGACCTGATGCCATTGAGGTCCTTCTTCCCGAATTTCCTGACCGAACTTCAATCGGTGTAGAAACGGAATTGCCTTTGGCATAACAAGTAGTACAACAAGAAATGCAAGAATAAGACTGATGAATAATGTGATCATAGCAGACACCCTTTTTCAAAAATTAGTTTTCGTTCAGATAGGTCAATATCCGTTCGAGCGCCATCCCACGTGACGCTTTCAATAAAACGATTGTTCGTTCTCCAAGCAGCGAACGCAATTGTTCAGCAGCATCCTCAACAGTTGCCGCAAATTGGATTTGGACGGATGGGTCGCTGATTCCTTCAGCAATCCACGCGCCTTTCTCCCCTACTAGAATAGCATGCGAGACCGGTAACGTAATCCGCTTTCCGACCGAGGCATGTAACAAGCGTTCCTGGTCTCCTAGTTCATACATATCGCCGAGCACGAGGACGCGCGTCGTATACCCTTCTAATGCAGTGATTGTCTCAATCGCTGCATTCATCGATGTCGGACTTGCGTTATACGCATCGTTGATGACCGCCGTCTCCTCAAAGAGCAGTCGTTCCATCCGCATTGGTGTCAGTTCAACCGCGTCGAATCCTTCTTGGATCCGGGCATCCGTCACGCCAAGCGCGCGCGCTGTCGCAATCGCGTACGCTGCATTTCGGACTTGGTGTTTTCCTAACACAGGCAGATGAAAGGCAGTACCATCGTAAGCAAAGGCTGTTCCGAAAAATGTTGCTTCTGTCGTCTCGATCCGGTACGTATTCCCAATCTGATAACCGATTTTCTCCGCTTCGACTTCTGCTAGAAGTGGTTCATCCCCATCAACGAACAGATGACCTCCTGGTTTAAGACCAGACCGAATCTCAAGCTTTGCTTTGGCGATTCCACTACGTCCACCGACTTGCTCCGCATGGGATTCACCGATGTTCGTGACGAGCGCAATATCTGGTTCAGCAAGATTCGATAAGAATTCGATATCGCCAAAACCGTTCATCCCCATTTCCAGTACGGCGACTTCCGTGTCAGCCGGCATCATGAGAATCGTTAACGGCATCCCGATATCCGAATTGAAGTTCCCTTGTGTCTTATGTGTCTTGAACGTTGTCTTGAGTACACTTTCGACCATGTCTTTCGTCGATGTCTTGCCATTCGATCCAGTGATGGCAACGATTTTTGGCGCAATCCGCATTAAGTATTGTTTAGCGATCTCTTGCAAGGCAACCAGTGGTTCATCGACTTCTAAGAAAACGACATCGATGTCCGGTCGATCAATCCCTCTCTTCCATAAGGTGACGATCGCTCCTTGATTTTTTGCGCCTTCCAGGAAGCGATGACCATCGACGCGTGCTCCTTGAATTGGAACATAGAGACCATCTTCAAGATGTGCGCGTGAATCCGTTGCGAAGTGGCGGACGACCCGGTCGTCTCTGACATCAAGATGCAGCCACTCAGCAATTTGCGTAATTGTTAACATGATATATACCTCCATTCGATGACAGCAAAAGAGGACGAATGCAAAAGTCAACGAATGACTCCTGTTCGTCCTCGTCTTCCTGTAGAAATCAGGAAACTTGCCCCACCGTTATTCTTTAGGTTCAGCTAGTTCGACCGTCAACTTTCCATTTTCCTTCACTAGTGTACCAGTTCGAGCTGATTGTTTGGTTACAAAACCTTTACCGATGACATCGAGCTTCAAGTCATATAAGCTGACGAGCTTTTTGACGTCTCGCTGCGACCACCCCGTCAGATTCGGCATCTTAAATGTGTTCGCCGTCTTCAGCAAGACACGTTCTCCACTGACGAATTCTTGACCACGAGACGGAATCTGCGAAACGACCTCCGCTCCATCCCCAAGGATGATTGGAACAGCTTCTTGTTCTTTCGCCAAATCCGTTGCTTGTCGAGCGCTCTTCTTGATATAGCTCGGCGTAATCTTCGCTTTGACATCCACCGAATCTTTTTGCGTTTCCGGTTGAATGCTCCGGTACTGTAATGCTGTATTCATGACACTTTTGAACACCGGACTCATGATGAGTGGTCCTGAAACCGATGATTCATTTTTTGACGGACGATCGACCGCGATGTACATGATCAATTCCGGATCATCTTTTGGTGCCATGCCGATGAACGAGTGAATGAATTTTCCTTGAATGTATTTTCCGTTCTCAGAAATTTGAGCTGTACCGGTCTTACCGATGACACGGTAGTCTTTCAACTTGTACATTTGACCCGTTCCGATTTTACTGTTGACGACACCGTCCAGTGCATCCCGCGTCGCTTTGGCCGCCTCTGCCGAAATTGGCTTACCGACGACTTCTGTTTTCGCTCGGTACGGTGCTTTATCCGTATGATCAGCTTTTTGTATGATATGCGGTTTGACCATTTCACCGTCACCAGCAATTGCTGTTGCCCCTTGGAGCAATTGCATTGGTGTGACTGCAGTCGATTGTCCCCATGAAGTGATGAGCGCATTCAGCGGTTTTGACAAATCAGACTGACTGTTTACTTCTCCCGAGATGTCTATACCCGTTCGTTGGTCAAAATGAAACTTCTTAAAGTATTCTTTATACCGTTCGATCCCAAGTTTTTCTGCTGTCAACTTCGAGAACATGACGTTCGAGGAGTGATAGACGCCCTCGATCATCGGAATTGTGCCCCAACCAACATCATTATAATCCTTGATGACCGTTCCTTTGTAATTATAGCTACCCGATTTATACTTCTCGTTCGGACGGAAGACTCCCGCATCAATCGCTGCTGCGAGCGTAAAAATCTTCATCGTTGAACCCGGTTCGAATCGTGAGGATACGGCGAAGTTCGTAAAATCTTTCATGTCACGTAAATTCGGGTTGAACGATGGCCGATCCGCCATGGCAAGGATTTCACCAGTCTTCGCATCCATGACGATACCCGTTGCGTTTTTCGGCTTATACGTGTTGTACATTTTTTGCATCTGTTTCTCAAGCGACTGTTGAATGCGATGATCGATTGTCAAGTACAGATTCGATCCGTCCTTCGGTTCATTCGAGACACGTGAAGAACCTTGGATCAACGGATTACCACTCCGGTCTTTCTCGAAGACGCGTGCACCGTAAGACTCACTCAAGGCATTATCATACTGTTTTTCGATCCCCATTTGTCCCTGTAACGCGACACGACCATTCTCCTCGGTGATCTTTTGGACGAATCCGAGTGTATCGGACAAGAAGATACCGTTCGGATAGTATCGTTTTGGCTCTTCGATCATCCGGATTCCAGGGAGTTTTAACTTGTCGATCTTCTCTTTTTGATCGAGTGTTAAGTCATTTCCCTTTTTTCCGAATTCGATTTGCGAACGTTCTTTGTTCTCAATCAAATAGGTTTCCAGTTCTTTCGTCGTCATTCCAAGTATCGGTGCAAGACCTTCAGCCGTCTTTTTGAAGTCGACGATCGTCTCATCCGGATCCTTGACGCCACCTAGTCGGTAAATACCAATCAGGTGATACGACGGAACATTAATGGCGATTGGAGAACCGAGACGGTCAAAAATTTCACCGCGTTCTGCTCCAAGCGTCTCCTGGGACTCCCATCGCTTTTTCTCAGCATAGGCAATCATATCTTCCCCATGGAATTGTTTAGTTGTCGCTAAGTATAAAAATCTGCCAATAAACACAAAAAAGAGAGTAGCAAATATCACCATGATAAAGGCTACTCTCCAACGGGATTTTTTCAGTGGATTCATTTAGGAATCACCTTGATGTTCCCTTTACGCATATCAAGACCCTGTTCTTTTGCAATCTTATAAATCCGTTCCGGAGAGCTTAAGTTCGTGACCTCTAGTTGTAAACGTTCATTTTCTTTTTTGAGTGACTGTGTGACTTGGTTTTCTTTCGCTAAGTCACGACTGACATTGTACGCCTCGTTGTGCGTACTGATCGTCAAACTCCCAAATAACACAAGACCACCAATCATCGCACTGTATAAGAATTTTTCAAAGGGATACAAGCGATACTTCGGACGGACGGCGACGCGACGTGCGATATCTTCCGTCTTCCGTGGTTCCTGAACAGGTTGTTGACGAACGGGTTGAACCGTTTGGACCGATTTACGAAGTGGTTCTGCCATTGGAATGCTCCTCTCAAGATTCTTTCATTTTTTCAGCGATTCGTAATTTTGCCGATCGAGCGCGACGATTATCATCCAGCTCTTCGACACCAGCTGTAATCGGCTTGCGTGTGACGAGTCGGAGTTCGGGCTCCATCTCGACCGGTATCATCGGCAATCCCGGTGGAAGCTCGGGTAGTGATGATTTTTCTTTGATCGCCTGTTTACACATACGATCTTCAAGTGAATGAAACGTAATGACACATAAACGTCCACCAACCCGTAATACATCAATTGCTTGGTGTACCGCACGGTCAAAGACGTTCAATTCGTCATTGACGGCAATTCGGATCGCTTGGAACGTCCGTTTCGCAGGGTGACCACCTTTACGTCGTGCTGGTGCTGGAATCGCATCCTTGATCAATTCGACGAGTTCGAACGTCGTCTCAATCGGTTGCTCTTCCCGCGCTTTTTCGATTTTGCGTGCAATTTGTTTTGAGAACTTCTCTTCCCCGTATGTAAAGAAGATACGTACGAGATCATTGTAAGACCATTCATTGACGACTTCGTAGGCAGAAAGTGGAGAAGATTGATCCATGCGCATGTCGAGACGTGCATCGTGATTGTAACTAAATCCCCGTTCCCCTTCGTCTAATTGTGGTGAAGAGACACCGAGATCGAATAAGATGCCGTCTACTTTCTCGACGCCATGTGCTGCTAATTGCTCTTTTAGATAAGCAAAATTACTCTTTATTAAAGTAAAGCGACCTTCATACGCCGCGAGACGTTCTGCTGCATGAGCAAGGGCGACATCATCTTGATCAAATGCGTATAGATGACCTGTCGTCAGTTGTTTGACGATCTCTTCGCTATGTCCTGCTCCACCTAATGTACAATCGACGTAAATACCGTCGGGTTTAATCGCGAGTCCTTCGATTGACTCCCATTTCAATACCGTTTCATGCTCAAACATGTCCTGCCTCACCTTTCACTGTCCTTGAAGGACGTTACTCTTTTTCAATGTATCACATTCTCTCATGAAAACGTTACGAAAATGAGACAGTTTCCTTGATTTATTTAACTTTTGTGTAATTTTCGCTAAAAAATCAAAAAAACCTGCTTGTTTCAGCAGGTTTAAAGGAAAATTTTCAGTTGTTCAGCCGCATTTGCCTCATAAGCGTTCCTTAAGTCCCGAACAAAATCAGGACCATGATGATTCAACCACGGTAAGATGGAGTGAATCCTTTCTTGTGGCGCTCCATCCGGTAGCAAATGATAGGCCGTTTCTTTATACTGTCGCGTCTGTCGATCAAATTGACGTCGATCTTCTGCTAACAAACTAGCAATCGATTGTTCGAGTTGTTTCTTGATTTTCTCACTCTTACTCGAAGTTCGCAGTAGCTGATGTTCGAGCGAAAGAAACTCGGAGACGAAGCTATCTTTCAGCATCGCTGCCGTCTGCAGGCGCCCTGTCATCTGCTCTTCCGAATAGACGGGAATCGGAACGCCTGACCGGACGATCTCTTCGAGTGATACGTCGAGTTTCATAAGCCGTTTTTCATCGCTATGACGCACGAGTAATCCGCCCATACGAGGGATTAATAACGGCATCGTCCACTTCAGATGGTGAAACAGTGGGCGTAAGCGCGTCCAGTAAGCTAATTCTCCCGGTCCACCAATGTAGGCAAGCGTCGGGAACAGATAATCCTGCATCAATGGTCGGGTCACGACACTGTTTGAGAATCGTTCCGGACTGGCGTACAGTAACGCGATCAATTCAAGTTCTGTATACCGCTTCCCTTGTTTCGTCTCAAATCCGCTTGCTGTCGGATAAAGCAACTGACGACCGTGATCATCGATGAAAAGATGCGCGGCCTCCTCGTTCAAGAATGTGTCGGGTAATTCTTTCGTCTGTGTTATTCCGTCCGTCAATGCCTGTCTGAATTCCGCATTGTCTTGAATCAATCGTTCAAAAAACGGAATCTCGAGTTCACGGACAGGGTGTGTATCAGCATCAAAGAAGACGATATCGAAATCGATCAATTCGCCGATTAATTGTGAGAAAAACATGCCATACGATGTACATTCTTCAACGAGTTGTTTCAGCCGCGCAACTAATCGTTTCGTGTGGATCGTCTCCGGCATTGCCCGGAACGTTTCTTCAATGATTTCTAGAAGTGCCGGCTGATCAAAAGACAAGCGACTGACCGAGCGGGCAATCGTTTCCGCAGGGGCGACTGCGATTTTTCGCGTTTGAAAATCTGCTGTCGGAACATAAACATGATTGATCTCATCAAAATCGTGATCTTCGGTCGCGAGCCAAAAAATCGGAACGACAGGGCGATCAAGTGTCGCTTCCGCCTGCTGCGCGACCTTAAGACAGGTCAACAGTTTATAGATGGCATATAATGGTCCGCCAAAGATGCCGGTTTGTTGCCCTGTGACCACAGCTTGTGCCTCACCTGTACGAAGTTTCGCGACACGCTCCCGCAATCGCTCCGTCATATTTGGATTTTGGCGTTCGAGTTCGTCCGTTAGCGCCGCAAGATGCGGATAGTGACGCTCTTCAAGTAAGCGGCTTCTCGACGCTAAACCACTCGTTCCGAGGTGATCGACATATGTTAAGAATTCTTCTCGTGAAGCACGATGCATCAGCGAGTTGTCATCATATAAGGCTTCAAATGGTTGTACCTTCAAACAAAATCCCTTCTTTCTTACCTAACTCGTCAGCTGATGAACAGTTGACGTATACCGAGCACGAATAACACGAAATGAACGGGTAACGCTAGCAAGATGATGATCCGCCAACTGTGCCGAATCATTTGTCTTAAATCGACATCAAGTTGCCGAATCCGTTGCCAGAGCGCGTTCAACGCAAACACTACCAACACGACGATGACGATCCATCCTAAGTAATTTGTTCCGGTCAAGGCAATCAATGCGACATGAATGGCATATAGAACAATGAATGTCCCAACGTCGAGTGCGAATCGGACTGCCTTCCCGTGTTTTCGAAACAGAAGTAAAAAGATGAGATACAACGCAAGTAGGCTGAATAAAGGAAAAATGATGAAAACCGTCACTGCGGACCCTCCCTCTGTTTGATCTGTTCATAATAAAAAGATAAACGTGGCGTCGCAGTCGTCGCCTGACGTAACGCGTATCCAAGTATCGGTTCCACTTCTGTTTGGCGTCCTTGCTCAAGATCTCGTAACATCGAAGAACGATTTTTACTCGTGTTCTCCATGATTCGCTCGATTTCGGAATAAGTAATGCTATGATTCGGAAAAATCGTCTGCATTTCGTCAAATAATTGACGTGCTTCTTGTCGATAAGGCATTTCTAACAAGGATCCATTCTCAACACCGTAATATGCCGTCACTGGATTGATGACGACGTTGATGAACAGTTTCGTCAATAAGACCGCTTCCATATCCGACTCGAATTCAAAACGGAGCTGTATTGACGACAAGTTCGAAATTTCTTGATTTCCATATCGAATACGTCCTTGTCCAGTATGCCTGACTTCAAACGGCGCAGTGCGCATGGCTCCATGTTCGACGACACCGAATAAGACTTGCGGCAATTGCTCTTTCCATTTCAAATGATCCATTCCATTTTGCAGGAACATGACGGGACACGTCAGCCGTTTGAGGAATGGAATCACACTTTTTATATCATACGACTTTGTCGCTACAAACACCAAGTCTTCTGACTCGAGTCGATCAATCTTCCGGATTCGTACAAGTCGACTTGCCTGTCCATCGCGAATGATCGAACGTTCCTCTTCTTGTTCTTGTCGAGTATAGAGCGTGACTGCATGCTCTTCCGATAAATAAGAGGCAAGCAATAAACCGATGGCTCCCGCGCCAATGATTCCAACGTTCATCTTCATCATTTCCCCTTTCATGAAAAAAGCGACCCCAAAACCGATTTCTCGATTCGAAGGTCGCTTTTATACCGATCAATCAGCTTACTTGCTGACGATTTCTTTACCTTTGTACGAGCCACATGCTTTACAAACACGGTGTGAAAGTTTCATTTCACCACAGTTTGGGCACTCGACCATACCTGGTACACGGAGTTTGAAATGAGTACGGCGAAGACGTTTGCGTGTTTTCGACGTTCTGCGGAATGGTACTGCCATCGTTGTCCACCTCCTTGAAAAAATACACTCGCCTTTACTTCAGAAATCAGGAATCCTGATCTTTTTTAAAGAACTGAGCGAGACCCGCGAGTCGCGGATCGATTTTTGGTTCGGTTTCCTCTGGATCCTCTTCAGAAAGAATCGTCCAGCCTTCCCCCTCAACCAACTGATTCTCTTCATCATCCCCATGCACTTGCACTGGCACATGAAGTAAAATCAATTCTTGCACGAGCGGTCGAAGATCGACCGTATTCCCGATCGGCACGTTGATGTCATCTGCTTCGTTCGAAACAGCATCAACCTCGAGCAGGAATGGCTCGATGGATTCAATCTCGAATGGATAAGCGACGTCATTTAGCGTCCGGGCATCCGGAAGCGTCATTTCGCCGGTAATCCGGAGATTGAATATTAATTGATTCGATGTAAACGATGCATTTGCACGAACGTGCACAGGTTGCACCGCCCGGATATCCGGATGGAGGGCGACTAGCTCATTGAGCTCGATCGTCTCGTTAACCTGAAGTTGACCCAGATTGCGCAATTTATTCAATTGCATCAGGGACCATTTCATCCGAATCACCTCAATTGCAACAATATGAATTATAGAGAGGACATCTTGTTTTGTCAATGTTTTTTCTTTACACTGAAATCGCTAGAGAACGAACACTTTTGGACGTCTTTATCCATATTACCGCACTTAATTCGGTTTGCAAAGGAGAAAGTTTTCATGAGGATGACAGCTATCATTTCAGAGTACAATCCGTTTCATAATGGACACTATTATCAAGCGACGACAGCACGACGGGAAACGGATGCCGACGTCATCGTCGCCATCATGAGCGGGACGTTCATGCAACGTGGTGAGCCCGCTTTTACAGACAAATGGACACGTGCTCAAGCAGCAGTCGCAAGTGGTGCCGTTGATCTCGTTCTTGAACTCCCCTTTTATTTTGCCGTCCAACGCGCAGATCGGTTTGCGCTCGGTGGGGTGACGATCGCTGAGACGATTGGTTGTGAGTCACTTTCGTTCGGAAGCGAATGTGGAGACATCCATCCCTTTTTGCATGCGGCATCGGAACAAATTGAAGAGACTCTTGCATATAAGCAAGCGTTACGTGACGGATTAACAGCTGGTCTTTCTTCTGCTCACGCTGCTAGTCAAGCGTTCAAGAGTGTCTCACAGACGCTTGATTTGACACAACCGAACAATACACTTGGTTATTATTATGCTCGCGCCGCGAAGACCGTTTCGCTTCATACGACAAAACGAATTGGAAGTGGCTATCATGACCTATCAACCGGAGCTATCATGAGCGCCACTGCGATACGCGCCCATTACCAGACGCACGGTCAGCTGCTCGCACTTCCCGAACAGACGGAGGACGTCCTTACAAACGCTTCTTTCGCTCATTTTTCGCACTATTATCCATGGATTCGACAACGCCTATTGACGACTCCCGTATCTGAGTTGATACGAATCGCCGGAATTGATGCTTCACTAGCTCCTCGTCTCATCGAAGGTGCCAAACAAGCAGAGACGTTCGATTTCTTTTTAAATCACGTCAAAACACGTCGTTATACGCGTACAAGCCTGCAGCGTGCCATTGTCTATCTGTTGACTTCAACGACAACGGAAGAGGTCGCACGGATTGATTATGATCATGTTGATTTCGTTCGCCCCCTCGCTTTTTCAGAACAAGGACGACTGGCACTTAAGAGTATCAAAACGCGTGTCCCTGTTTTAAGTACGTTCACGAGCCATCCTTGGCTAACAAAAGAAAGCCAAGTGACAGCTGCATACGCACTGCCCTTGGCTCGCTACGACGCGTTGCTCGAACACCGTCGTTTTCCTTATTTCGCTGGAAGTTCTTCCAAATAATCAATCGCATCTTCAACTGTCTTGATCGGAACGAGCTTCATGTTCGTTCCGAGTTTTTTAATGGATGGTTTTGCTTCTTTGTAGTTCTCTCCTGCTGGTACGAACATGATTTCTGCTTCTGCCTCGTCAGCAGCGACTACCTTTTGCCACGCACCACCGATCGGTCCAACTTTACCGCCTTCTTCAATCGTTCCTGTACCGGCAATCTTATGTCCTTTCGCCAAATCACCCGGCGTCAATTGATCATAGATTTCAAGCGTGAACATCATTCCTGCAGAAGGACCACCGACATCCTCGATCTGAAACTTAATAGCGGGGTCTGTCGTTACGTTTGAGATCGGTAATGGTTCATAAATACCAAGTCCGACACGTTTGACTTCTTTCGACAACTGATCCACTCGAATCGTCGTCTTCTTGACTTCCGATTTACGCGTGAACTGAATTGGAACGACTGTTTTTGCTTTTTTCGATTGAATCGTCTTCATGAAGCCATCAAATGACGTAATCGATTTCCCATCGACGCCCGTGATCCGGTCTCCAGCTTTCAGTTTCCCTTCGGCTGGACCACCTGGAATGACACCGGACACATAGACCCCTTTAAAGTCGATATCGACCTTTTTATCAGCTAATTCATAGGCCTCGATCGTCGCATTATGTTGTGCTTCTTCCATGTATAGTTTCTGACGTGTTTCATACTGTGCATCTGACTCTCCGTCGTACAAATAATCACTTACGCTCGACGTTTCGGAAAACGGTAGGAAGAGGCTTTCTACGAGGAAGTAAGGGGTTGCTCGACGTTGGGCGATCGTCAGCATCATCAAATCGCCTGGCTCCTTGTCACCCCCAGACACATCAATCAAATCTTCAGTCGATGTCGCATCACCTGGATAGGAGATAAAATACGGAAGTGGCACGAAAAACACGAGCAAGGCAGCAATGACCGCTGCTAAGGCGGGTTTCCAAGCTTTCATCGCAGTTCTCCTCTCGTATATCTCTGACGTAGCGCCTCTTCGACGGAAGATGGCACGAGATCAACGACGGAAGCACCGTATTTGGCCGCTTCCTTGACGATCGAAGAACTTAAGAAGGAATACTGGTTATTCGTCATCATGAACAGTGTCTCAATTTGATCGTTCATCTTTTTGTTGATGGATGCGACCTGCATTTCATACTCAAAGTCCGAGACCGCCCGTAGACCACGGACGATCGCGGTTGCGCCGACTTCCGCTGCGTAATCGACGAGCAAACCATTGAAGGAATCGACCTTGATATGTGGTAGATGCGACGTCACATCTGCAATCAACTCCATCCGTTCCTCAACAGAAAAGAGCGGTTGCTTCGAAGAATTGTTCAATACGGCAACGATGATCTCATCAAAAATCGGAACAGCCCGTTCAATGATGTCTAAATGTCCGTTCGTGATTGGATCAAAGCTCCCTGGGCAAATGGCGATTCGTTTCATACGTGGTCTTCCTCCGCTTCCATAAATTCATATAACGTGATTGAGATGACAGCGGAATAACGAAGTCGACGAACGACCTCTAGCCGTCCGATCCGGTCCGGTAATACAACAGCAGAGTCATGTTCACACACGATGACACCATTGTCTGTCAGCATGTCGTGTTGCTCTATGTACGTGACGTGTTCCGTCAGTCGTTCTTTTGCATAGGGAGGGTCTAAATAAATTAATTTAAATGGCTTTTCGGAGGCTAGTTCCGTCAAGGCGATCGTAACGTCTTTTTTCAACACACGTGCTTGATCCGTATAGTGCGTCGTCTGCAAGTTATCTTGAATGGTCTGAATGGCTTTATGGTGTTGGTCGACGAATACCGCCTCATCGCATCCTCTCGAAAGAGACTCGATGCCAAGACCACCACTACCCGCAAACAGATCAAGCGCTCGTCCTCCATTGAAATAGGGACCGATGACGTTGAACAACGATTCTTTTACTTTATCCGTCGTCGGTCGTGTCTGATCCCCTGGTACTGCTTTTAGCCGCGTTCCTTTCCGTTCCCCTGAAATGACTCGCATTTCCTTCATTCCTTTCAACAAAGAAGCGACGAGGATGTCCTCATCGCTCCTTGGATTATGCTTCTTCTTGCATTTTACCTTTTTTATTCGCGAACGTCTCCGTGATGAACGGTCGTTCTGAACGTTTGATCGATTCGACGAACGGAAGAGTCGAAATGACTTCCATCACCTGTTCATGCTGATCTAAATCGACATACAGATGCACGTATCGTTCACGTTTAGACGTAAAGTAGACGTTCCCGTAACGGCGTAATTGACGGGATGCTTTCATCGCATTGACATAGACGATGAGTCCCACTCGTTCCTTGATCACGCCAGCCTACCCCCTTCATCTTCATTATCCGCTACAACTGCAACTTCCACCGGTCGAACAGCCTCCGGCACATCCTTGGTCAAAGAATGGATTCCCCGTTGGTACTTTGATTTGCGGTGATACTTCACCAGCGAGTTTCAGACTAATTTGTCCAAGTAGCGTCTCGAGTTGTTTTTCTGCTTTTTTAAACTGCGCGACTTCCTCTTGTAGATCAAGTCGACGTTTGACTTCATGGACCTTTTTTGTGATCGTCTGATAGTCCGGATGGTACCGTCCAAATCGTTGCACGAGTTCGTAATCTTCTTTGACTTGATGAAAGTCTCGAATGACGGACTGTGCCTCCACTGACTCTTGCTGTGCTTGTTTCGCACATCTATATGCTTGCCCCGTTTCACTTTGAGCGAGAGATCGAATGAGGTCTTCCGCTGCGTTGATGAGGTCAATCGTCTTATCGGTATATATCACAACGAATCTCCTCCTTAACTTTACCATCTTATCATAACATTTCTCTCCCTCCTAGCCCGTTGAATTGTGTATAATTTGTTCAGAAGGAAGGAATGAACTTTATGCAACTGCTCTCTTTTAATATGTTCCGGACGATTGGAATCAAGACGGAACATGCCAAATCAGATTATCACTTTGATTCCTTGAAAAAGATTGAACAGGCGGACGTCGTCTTGTTCCCGGAATACTGGCAAATCCACTCGATCATCTATGGAATGAAGAAGCCGATTTTTCCATCTGCCGCTACGTTCCACCTAGGTCATGACAAAATCGAGATGACTCGGATTTTTCAGACCGTCATTCCGGACAATATCCCTCGGACAGGCATCTACGGGAAAAATGAGTTCACGGTCGATCGAGTCTTACGTGAATTTTCGTTTCCGTTCGTCGCTAAGACAGTCCGTAGCTCGATGGGGCAAGGTGTTCATCTCATCAAAAATGAAGCGGACTGGAAGAAATACACGGATACACACGAGACGTTCTACATCCAAGAGTACATTCCGAACGAAAAGGATTTACGTGTCGTCGTTGTCGGTGATCAAGTCCTCGCGGCATATTGGCGCGTCGGTGGTGCACAGTTCTTAAATAACGTCGCTCAAGGTGGCGTCCTTGATTTCGATGATGTGCCTCAAGGTGCAATTGATTTCGTGCTCGCGCTTGCGAAACAGCTTGATATCGATCACGCTGGTTTTGATCTTATCATCCGCGACGGACAATGGTACGTTCTCGAGTTCAACGTCTTCTTTGGTGGTGAAGGACTCAATCATCTCGGTATTCATGCACCAGATACGATCCTTGAGTACGTTGAACGAAAATACGGAAGTTCATGAATTCTTCAAAATGACTTCACAACTTTTACGTCATCGTTTCATTCATTATGGTATGATAGTTTGGAAAGACTAGTATCTACTAGCAAACTGGGGTATAGGGGGATTCAAACATGAAGTTTGAACAATATGGCATCGAAGGCAAGGAACTGAAGTTCGGTCTTCTTGAAACAATTATGGATCATCACCGTTTCGTTCGCGAAGGACAATGGGATTACGAACGTGCGATGTACGACATGAAATACGAAAAACAATCAACAGGCGAAGTATTCTATCTCCGTGTTCCAGTCTATGCGATCCAAGGTGAGATCGAAGACCGTCACGCTGTCGTCCGTATGATGACACCACTTTTAGGGAAACATTACTATCCACACGGCGTCGAGTATGATGAGACGTTCCCACCGGAAATCGTCAAGGACTGCGAACGTCGTTTAGCAGCACTGCTTGAAACACTTGAAAAATAAGCTACACGTAGAGGTTCCAATCGGGACCTCTATTTTTTTCGGTCTTTTTTCCAATAAAAAAGCCGATGACTTCGTACTACTTATGAAGTCATCGGCTCATTACCTATCTGTATAGTGATTGCGCAGCGTTCGTGTGTTTTATCTTAGCGCGTGACGAATTGTACGTAAGATACGACGTCATCGCCGAGTTGAATCTTAAGTTGTTGACGTACATGTTGATAGAGCGCATGCAGTGACGTCGCTGAGACATCCACTTTTACACTAAAAGCAATCTCTTCCCAGTCCATCCGTTTAATCCGATAGTGTCGAACCCCGTAATCTTCGATCGTACAAGCGAGTAACTCCTCGATTGCTTGAACAGAGACGATCACATCTCCTTGCATGTAATCTTCATAAGTCATCTTCCTTCACTCCTTTGCTAGTTGTGTGACTGAAGACATGACTTCTTCCAAGTCGACTGGTTCGTCCGGTGTCTTCGCCATCGAAGAGATTGCCCGAACTTTGTTCTCACGGTCTAAAATAAACATTTGCGTCCCGTGTGTCACTAAGCCGCTTTCTGCTTTTGAATAATAGAAGTTCAACTGACGTGTCAGACGATCGATGACGACTGGGTCTCCTGTCAGTACTCTCCATCCTTCAGCATCTGCTTCGAAGTTGGAAGCATACGTTTTTAAGACTTTCGGTGTATCGACTTTCGGATCGACTGTCACTGCAACGAGCTCGACGTCACTTCCATATAGCTCTTCGCTACGAAGCTTTTTCTCTAGTTTCCGATAATCATTTAGCGTCAACGGACAAATATCAGGACAGTTCGAATAGAAGAATGTCAATACCTTGACCTTTCCATCTTCCGAGTTAAACGACTTACCGTTCACGGCGTTCGTTAATTCAAATGGTGTCGGCTCAGCGATAACAGGCAATTTTTCTTTCATGAAGAAATAATAATATCCCCCGGCTGCCGCAACTAAGATGAGGACAACGGCAGCAACCGTCAAGTAACTATTTTTTTTCAAGTTGGCTCCCCCTTAATGACTCCAGATCGCCCGGAATACGTTCGTCGTCTCACCAGGATCGTAGACGACATATAATAGACAATAGACAATGACGCCGGTGATTGCCGTCAAAAACCAAATGATCGAAGCAACTGGTCCGATTTTACGATGACGCGCAAAGTTCTTCTTATAGGCATGATAGAGCGCCATCAATCCAAGCACCCCACCGGATGTCGCAAGTAGGATGTGGAAAATCAAGAATCCTGTGTAATATGGCTTGACGGATGCAGGACCACCAAAAGCGGTATTACCAAGTAGAATCGTCCGTAAGGCGTACATAATGAAAAACAGTAAAGCGAGTGCAGCAGCGATTGTCATCACGGTTTGGTGAGCTTTCATGTTGCGACGTGTCTGAGCAATCAAGAACCAGCCAATCGCTACGAAAATCGCACTGATGACAATCAGCGATACACAAATCAACGGCAAATAACTCATGTTCCAACTTCCTCCAATTTAATCCGCTTTTGGTGTGAAGGACATGCCTTCATCTACGGCAGTACTTTTCGAACGGCGTACCCATGTAAAGAAGGTCAATCCGAAGAATAGACCGTATACGAGTTCTTGACCGAGCTTCATCAGGACACCACCGAAGCGTTGATCCTCTAGTAAGTCATCAGTCGTTCCAAGCAATCGTTCCAGATTCAACCCGCTCAAATCATTGTTCGGCATACAGTAAGCGAGTACTTTCGCGAACGTCGCTGGATCCTGATACGCTTGATACTGGAAACTTTGACTAAAGATCATGAACGCACAAGCAGGTGTCAATAAGACACCGTTCGCGACGATATAGACCATCTTCTTCAGGTCAGACAAACTATCGTTTTCGTTGACGGGTGCAATGATCGGATACCACATCGTCATGCTCAAGAAAATAAGTGTTCCATGGAACAGACGGTGAACGGTATAGTTCGTCAGGACATAATCAAAAATAAATGGCATATGATAAAACGTAAACAAGGCATTAAAGACGACGAGCGCAATCAACGGCTTGACGAAGAAACGAAGAATCTTCCCAAGATACGGTATATTGAACAAGCGCTTATAAAGCCACTCTGGTAGTGCAATCAACAAGAGCGGCGGTGCGACCATATAGACGAATACCATCTGCAACATATGTGCAGAGAAGGTGATATGCGCTAGCAGGTCTAACGGACTTCCAAAACCGATGTAAAAAACGACCAATGCCGCGAGCATCGAAAATTTTTGTCCGAGCGTTGTTTCCGGCTCGTCCGGACGACGCAGCTTTTCTGTCACGACAGCATATAGGATATACAATCCAACGAGTATCAACGCATAATATGGACTCCATAAGACAGTCCATTCGAATTGCGAAAGTGCTCCCCTTAAATTGCCTAACATATTTCTTCACCCCGTTCCTTTCTCTTACAAACTAAGATTACCGTTCCCCTATTTCATTGTAAAGGTTTCTCATAAAACGATTCCAAAATAAAAGACCATCCTGCTAAACGTTAGCAGAATGGTCACATTTCTTACCAGATTAACAGACGGAGCGTTGCGACGATCGTCAAGGCGACGAATATACCGAGACCCATCATAACTTTGATCCATGTGTTGCCTTTATTGTTCATGTGCATGAACATATAAAGCTGGAGATAAACTTGAACGATTGCCATGATGATCAAGAATCCACCAGCTGCCCAGTGAGGCATGAGATCTGCCATGACTGCACCGAAAGCGATGAGCGTCAAGAAAATCATGAGTGCGAAACTGATGAGTTGCAGTTGAGTCTCACGACCACGTTCTGCTTTCATTTCGAGTTCGACTTGATTGCGTGTTAATTGCGGTTCGTGTTTTTCCATCTTATTTCACCATCCCCATGAGGTAGACGACTGAGAAGATAAAGACCCAGACGACGTCAATGAAGTGCCAGTAAAGACTTGAAACATAATACTTCGGCGCGTTCACGACTGTAATGCCACGATTCCAGTTCCGGATCAACAATGTCGAGATCCAAAGAAGACCAAATAAGACGTGTCCACCGTGGAACCCAACGAGTGTATAGAAGGCAGAACCAAATGCACTCGACGTAAACGTATGACCGATGTGGTAGTAGTGATTGAACTCATAGATCTCACCACTTAAGAATCCAAGACCGAGAAGCAATGTGATGATGAGCCAAAGCTTCATCTTTTTCACATCGTTACGTTTCATTGCCATCATTGCAAGAACGCTTGTCAACGAACTTGTCAAGAGGAGCATCGTCATGATGAAGACGAGACCCATTTCGAAGATGTCATAACTGCGTAGACCTTCTTTAGCACCGGAGTTATGAAGTCCGATGTATGTTCCGAAGAGAGAGGCGAACAAAGTCGTCTCTCCTCCAAGGAAGAACCAGAAGGCTACATATTTATTCTTACCCTCAAGTGTTGCTTTTTCAACATGATCCGGAATACCCGTGATCGGGTTGTTTGGTACTGAATGATGACCCATCTTACTTCGCCTCCTTTTCTGCTTCAAGGCGTAGATCTTCTTCGACGACTGATTTCGGGATGTAGTATCCTTCATCGTCGATCCAAGAACGGAAGAACATCGCGATGAATGTCATCGCAAGACCGATCAAGGCAATGACCAGACCGACAGTACCGTAATCTAGGCGAAGAATGAATCCAAGACCTGCAAGGAACAGACCGACTGACATAACGAACGGCAAGATCGAGTTGTTCGGCATGTGGATATCACCGACTTCTTCCGAAACAGAGACTGTTTTGTTACCTGCCATTTTTTCGAGCCAGTACGTATCTAAACCTTTGACGAGTGGAATTTGTGCGAAGTTGTATTCTGGAGTTGGAACAGGAAGTGTCCACTCAAGCGTACGTCCATCGCCCCATACGTCGCGTTTTACATATTCTTTTGACATCAATGCGGCAACGATCGAGATGACGAGAATGATCGTCGACACACCCATGAAGGCTGCACCGATTGAAGAAAGTAAGTTCATTGTTTCCCAGCCTTGGTTTGGCAAGTACGTGAAGACACGACGTGGCATACCTGTAAGACCAAGAATATGTTGTGGGAAGAATGTCAAATGGAAGCCGATGAAGAACAACCAGAATTGAATTTTACCCCAGAACTCGTTGAGTTGTTTCCCGAACATGAGTGGGAACCAGTAGTAAAGACCTGCGAAGAGACCAAAGACGACCCCACCAACGATAACGTAGTGGAAGTGGGCAACGACGAAATAACTGTCGTGGTACTGATAATCGGCAGGTGCTACTGAAAGCATGACCCCTGTCATACCACCAACAAGGAATGATGGAATGAAGGCGACCGAATAAAGCATCGCGACTGGGAACGTCAACTTCCCGCCCCATAGCGTAAAGAGCCAGTTGAAGATCTTGACCCCTGTCGGTACAGCGATCGCCATCGTCGCTACTGCGAAGATCGCGTTCGCAACCGGACCGAGACCGACTGTGAACATGTGGTGAACCCATACCATGAATCCGAGGAAACCGATCAACATCGTCGCAAAGACCATCGTCGTGTATCCGAAGAGACGTTTACGAGCAAACGTAGGGATGATTTCAGAGAAGATACCGAATGCCGGTAAAATCAAGATGTAAACTTCCGGGTGACCGAAGATCCAGAAGAGGTGTTCCCAGATGACGATGTTCCCGCCCGCTGCCGGGTCAAAGAAATGCGCTCCGAAGAGTCGCTCGAACGTCAAGAGGAACAATCCAACCGTAAGTGGTGGGAATGCGAAAACGATCAAGGCAGAAGCAACGAATGCTGTCCATGTGAAGAGCGGCATCCGCATCAGTTTCATACCTGGTGCACGCATGTTCAAAATCGTAACGAGGAAGTTGATCCCCCCCATGAGTGTACCGAAACCAGAAATCTGTAACCCGAGTGAGTAGAAGTCAACACCAAGCGACTCTGGTACTGTCGAGAGTGGTGCGTAAGCTGTCCAACCTGCGTTTGGCGCAGCGCCGAAGAACCATGAAAGGTTCAGTAAGACTCCACCAAAGAAGAACAACCAAAAACCAAGTGCATTTAAGAATGGGAACGCAACATCGCGTGCTCCGATTTGAAGCGGTACTGCTGCGTTCATGTAACCGATCAACATCGGCATCGCTGCCAAGAAGATCATCGTCGTACCGTGCATCGTGATCAATTGGTTAAAAAGTTCACCGCTGACGAAATCGTTCATCGGTTTAATCAATTGAAAACGAATCATTAGGGCTTCTACGCCACCAACTAGAAGGAAGAACAATCCAGAGATGATGTAGAGAATCCCGATTTTCTTATGGTCGACTGTCGTTAGCCAGTCCATGATGCCGCTTTTTTTCTGCGGCATACCCATAGTATGTGTCCCCACTATGATTCCCCCTTAAAAAATTATTGGAGCTTTTTGTCCAATAGATAATCTGCCAATTCGCTCAATTCTTCATCGCTGATCTTATCTTCAGAGAATCCAGGCATTTTTGTACCTTGTTTCTCTTTTTGTGGATCGCGAATCCATTTTTCGAGGTTTTCTTTATCATGCTTGAGGTAACCCGCGATACGCTGACGATCACCGAAGTTCGTCAAGCTAGGTGCGACTTTCCCGCCGCCATGACAGCTGAGACAGTTCTGGGCGTAGACTTGCTCACCAGTCGTCCAGTTCTTTTCATTCTTTTTATCAAGCTGTTTTGTTTCTGCTTCTTTTGCAGATTTCATGTCTTTCAACCATTTGTCGTAGTCATCCTGCTCCATCGCAACGACTTTAAAGTCCATCAATGCGTGAGAAGGACCACACAACTCGGCACATTTACCGTAGTACGTGCCTGCTTCTTTTGCTTGTAACCACATTTCGTTATCAAGACCTGGGTTTGTATCTGTCTTACCAGAAAGAGCCGGTACCCAGAATGAGTGAATGACGTCTTTAGACGTCAAGTTAACCGCAACACGTTTACCGACTGGGATGACAAGTTCTTGTCCTGTCGAAACACCTTTGTCTGGATATTCGAATTCCCACCAGTAAAGGTTCGCTGTAACGTTGATTTGTTCGTTTTTCTTCGCTTCTTTTGCATCCGCAAGTTCAACCGTTGTTTTGATCGTCGGAATTGCAAGAACGATCAAGAGAAGGATCGGAATAACTGTCCAGATGATTTCAAGCGTGTGGTTCCCTTCGACTTGCTTCGGAACCGTGTTATCACCTGATTTACGACGGAATTTCATAAGTACGTAAATATAAATGACGGCTACGATCGCAAGGACGAACAACATGACCCACAAGCTAAGCTTGATGATCTCAAGTTGCATTTCAGCGCCTTCTCCGCGAGGCTGTAGCGCAGACAATTCCGGAATTCCACAACCTGATAACATGAGTGCCATCAAGCCGATTGGAAGAAGCCGGAAGAGCATTTTTACTGATTTTTTCACAACCATCCCCACTTTCTTTGTCCCCAATTTTGTCTTTCGTAATGGTGTACGTGAATTATGTCAAATCGTTTTAGAAAGAAACGAGTACGACCGTCACGATCCAAGCCGTGAAATAAAACAGTGAGAAGAAGAACATCTTCGACGCCCATTTGATTTCGGCTTGTTCATCTTGGATCTTCAGACCTTTCAGTCCCATATAGAGCCAATATCCACCGAGCAATGCCATGACGATCATGTAGATGATGCCATAGTGTGCTAAGAGGAGTGATGATGGAATAAGTACTGCAATCCACCATACAATTTGTCGTTTCGTGATCGCGAATCCGTTTACGACAGGTAACATCGGGATACCTGCTGCCCGATACTCCTCTGTCCGTCGCATCGCGAGTGCGAGGAAATGTGGTGGTTGCCACACGAACATGATGAGGAATAAAATCCACGCATCAATGTGAAGCGTCGGAGTGACTGCCGCAAATCCAATGATTGGTGGCACAGCTCCTGATATACCACCTACGACTGTATTGATCGTGTGTGTTCGCTTTAACCACATCGTATAAATCACGACGTAAACGAATGATCCGATCAATCCGAACACTGCCGCCACATGGTTGACGATCAACAACAATACCGTACCGGTCGCAAGAATCCCGAGTCCTAGCGCGAGTATTCGCTGTCCATCCATCTTCCCAGTAACGCTTGGTCTTCCCATCGTCCGTTCCATCTTATAATCGATGTCCCGGTCAATGTAGTTATTGAGGTAGCAACTTCCGGCAATGACTAATCCACTCCCGAGAAGCGTCCACAGTAACATCCACTTGGTTTGCCATAGATACAATAGGACATCATCCGTTATGTACGATGCCGCTACGACATACCCTGCGAAGACCGTAATCAGATTGGCACGGACGATCCCCATTTTTGCTAGGGTGATATAGTCCTTGAATGTGGGCTGATCCGCCTGCTCGATTGCCATATCCAGTGCCTCTCCAGTAACTTTCGCCATGCTGTTCCCTCCTTTTCACCATCTGCTTCCGTGTAGCACCTAGGCTTCACGTAATTTCTTCACAGAAATAACACAGACATGCCACGAAACGTCCTTTTCTCTATAAAAGATACCACATATTTAGGACCGTGACGTATGAAAATACTTTCGACATAATGAACAAAATGTGAAATCTATGTGATTTTCATCACAGTTCACCATATTTACCTAATACTAGAATAGCGTTGTTCTAAAAGATTGCAAGCGTTTCGAGACTTTTTATGCGATACTAGTCCTATGGAAATCCATGTATTTCGTATTTTTTAGAAAGGTGGTGTCCAAATCTTGAATCGAAAGCTTTCGATGTTTTCAGCCTTCGTCACGTTTACGATGATGATCGTCTTGCTGATGGGTGGGACAGTCACAAAAACGGACTCGGGAGATGGCTGCGGAACAGATTGGCCACTCTGTCATGGGGAACTCATCCCGACAAACCCAAGTGTTGAAACGATGATTGAATATAGTCACCGCGCTGTGACCGGAGTCGTTGGACTCCTAATCATCGCCTTATGTCTCTGGACGCTCGTTGCCTTTAAGGATCGATTAGATACGAAGATTTTTGCATTTCTTGCCTTCATCTTCATGTTGATTCAATCCATCGTCGGAGCAGGAGCTGTCGTTTGGCAACAATCAGATCTCGTCATGGCGTTACATTTTGGTATCTCCTTGATTTCCTTTGCTGCCTTATTGATTTTAACGATATTGATCATGGAGCGTCCTGGTCAGGAATTCAGGGAATCTGTCCCAGCATTCTTGCGGAAGCTCTTGTACGGTCTGCTCGTCTACACGCTGATCGTCGTCTATACTGGTGCTTACGTTCGCCATGTTGGCGCTACATATGCGTGTGTGGGTTGGCCCGTTTGTTCCCAACCGTCGATGACGTTCGAAGCCTGGGTCCAAATGATTCACCGAATCATGGCTGGGCTATTATTCCTCTATACGTTGTTCGTTCATATTACAGCCATTCGCTTAAAACACCGGACGACGACAATCGGCATGGCATTCGCGACGTTCTTCATCTCGTGTCAAGTTGCTACAGGTGCTTGGATCGTTCTCGGTGGACATGCAACATATGTACCGTTACTGCACGCCTTCTTGATTACGTGTTATTTCGGTGTCTTATCCTACTTGACGTATCATGCATTCCGAACACGTAAAGCAAATAGCCGTCTTCAATAAGGTCGTAAAAAAAAGGATGTTCCTCCGCTGAGGAATATCCTTTTTTCATTATTTGAATCGAGCGATTGCACGCTTTCGCGCTTCATCATGTGCAACGATTGGTTCTGGGTATCCAGAGTCTTCTCGTTGTTGCTGCGTCGGTTCATGAATATATTGCTTCGACAGATCTTTGATTTCCGTGACATACTGCCGAATGAACTCTCCGTCCTTATCGAACTTCTTTGATTGTGTCGTCGGATTGAAGACTCGGAAGTACGGTACGGCATCCGTCCCGACCGATGCCGCCCATTGCCAACCACCGATGTTCGAAGCCGCTTCATAATCGACGAGTTTCTGTTGGAAATAACGTTCCCCTTTTTGCCAATCGATCAATAGATCTTTTGTCAGGAACGACGCGACGATCATCCGCAGACGATTATGCATCCAACCGGTTTGGTTCAATTGACGCATCGCTGCATCGACGATCGGATAGCCGGTTTTCCCTTCACACCAAGCCTTGAATCCGTCCTCGTTTTCTTCCCAATCGATTTCTCGGTACTGGGTGTTGACCGCTTGTCGTTTCGATTCCGGGAAGTGCATTAAAATCATGTAATAGAACTCACGCCAGATGAGTTCGGTGATGAACGTCTGCTTCCCTTTCGACTCTTTTGCATCTTGAATAGCTGCATAGACCGTTCGAATCCCGATCTCACCGGTCCGTAGATAACGTGAGAGTAAACTCGTACCGTCCATCGCTGGAAGATCACGATTCTCTTCGTAGTTTTCAAGCGATTGCTCGATGAATTTCTTTAAGCGTTGTTTCGCTTGCTTCTCACCCGGATGAAATGCCGCATCAGACTGTGCCTTTTTAAAATAGGCATCAATGAAACTATTAGTGTGCTGGCGCTTATGATAATGATCCCGTAGCGTTTGCCACTTCACATCATAGGGTGTTGGAATTTCTTTTTTCATGAATGCATTCTTATATGGCGTGAATACTTTATAGAACTTTCCATCCTGCTTTTTAATGTCATGTGGATGGAGCAGATGCCGGTCTAACAAGCGCTCCGTTTGTCGTTCCTTACGTTTTTTGATGATTCCCTCATCCCGCGCCTTGAATGGTTCGACATATTCCGCGTTGAATAACAGAACGTCCGCATCATTGGTTGCATCTAAGAAAGCTTGTTCATCGCCTTCGATGAAGCGAATCGGCATCTCTTTTTCTTTACAATCATCTGAAAACAATTCGAGCGCTTGAAAGAAATATTGTTGCCGCGCTTCATATTCTCCAATGTAATCTGGATTGAGCCAAAAGACGAACTCGACTGTCGCTTTTGGATTTTCCTTCAGTAATTCAATCGCACGTGCCAACATGTGGTTGTCTTGTAATCGAAAATCGCTTCGAATCCAACAAATAATGTTCAACCGTATCCTCTCCCATTACATATTGAATGAAAAACAGGCAGCCCGCCGAGCGTGCGCCTGTTTTTCATTGTGACCTTATACGAATTCAATCAATAAGTCTTGACTCGCAATAGCTTCGCCTTCTTTAACATGGACGGCTTTGATCTCACCGTCTTCTGGTGCTTGGATCGTCGTTTCCATCTTCATCGCTTCCGTAACGAGAAGTTGTTCTCCTTTACGGACACGAGTGCCTGTCTCAACGAGTACCTTCAGCACACTACCCGGCATCGACGCACCGATCTGTTTTGCGTTACTTCGATCTGCTTTTGGACGGCTTGATGAACTTTCCTTAATACTGATGTCCTTGACTTCGACTTCACGAGGAACACCATTCATCTCATAATAGATTGTCCGCATCCCGTGATCGTCTGGCTGGCCGATTTGAATCAACTTGAGATATAGTGTCTTCCCTCGTTCAATTTCGACCTCGATCGTTTCGCCTAGGCGCATACCGTGGAAGAATGTATTCGTATCAAGAACCGAGATATCGCCATATCGCGCGACATACGAACTGTAGTCCATGAAGACTTTTGGATAGAGCGCGTAAGCGAGAGCATCAAATTCAGTGACTGGTCGTTCAAGTTTCTCAAACAACTCATTTTTTATTGCATCAAAGTTGAGTGGTTGCATCATCTTACCAGGACGTTCCGTCAACGGAGCAGCTCCCTTCAAGATGGCACGTTGTACTTCTTGCGGGAAACCGTCCGGCGGAGTTCCGAGTTCGCCCTTCATCAGTTCAACGACTGAATCCGGGAAATCAAGTCCACTTGCTCGGTGCAGTACGTCTTCTTCCGTCAGATGATGTTGGACCATGAAGAGCGCCATGTCTCCAACGACTTTCGACGACGGTGTGACTTTAACGATATCGCCAAACAACATGTTGACACGCGCATACATTTCTTTGACTTCAGACCAACGATCCGCAAGCCCGACCGCTTTTGCTTGTTGCTGTAAGTTCGAATATTGCCCACCCGGCATCTCATGATCGTAGACGGTTGGATTTGGTGCGATCATATCAAGTTCGAATGCTTGATACAAATGACGCACGTCCTGCCAATAGTCCGAAATCTGTTCGAACTTCTGTGCTGAGACGAGTGGTTGACGTGGATGACCACTTAGGGCATGAATCAAGCTACCACCCGCTGGCTGACTCGTCAGTCCTGACATACTTGATGCCGCGACGTCAACGACGTCGACCCCGGCATCGATCGCACGCGCATACGTATAAATCCCGTTTCCACTCGCATCATGGGTGTGAAGATGGATTGGTAACGATACTGCATCTTTAAGTGCCGATACAAGCGCATAGGCTGCTTCCGGTTTCAAGAGACCCGCCATATCCTTGATGGCAATGATGTGAGCACCGCTCTCTTCCAGTTGTTTCGCCAGATTGACGTAATACGGCAGATGATATTTCGGACGATTCGCATCGAACAGATCCCCTGTGTAACAGACAGCTGCTTCCGCGATTTTACCTGTTGGCAAGACCGCATCGATGGCGAGTTGAATTGATTCCGGGTTGTTCAAGCTGTCGAAAATCCGGAAGACATCGACTCCCGCTTGCGCCGCTTCCTTGACGAAGGTATGGATGACATTGTCTGGATAGTTCTTGTAACCAACGCCGTTCGCACCGCGAAGTAACATCTGAATCAGGACGTTCGGCATCTTTTCACGCAATTTCATCAGACGAACCCATGGATCCTCTGATAAGAATCGATACGCGACATCAAACGTTGCCCCTCCCCATGCCTCGACTGAGAACAATTCAGGAAGCAGTTTCGCTTCCGCCTCTGCGATCGCAACGAGATCCTTCGTCCGCATTCGTGTCGCAAGTAACGATTGATGAGCGTCACGGAATGTCGTATCCGTTAACAAAACGTTGTCTTGTGCTTTCAACCATTTCGCGACAGCTTCCGGTCCTTCTGCATCAAGGATCGCTTTTGCGCCTGGCGTGTAGTCTGCCGGAAGATTTTTTGGAATTCGGACGTCACGCGCAAGTGGCTTGTCCAGTTTTCCGATTCCCGGGAATCCATTGACGGAAACCTCTCCGATGTACGTCAACAGCTTCGTTCCCCGGTCTTGACGTTTTGGGAAGATGAATAATTCTTGTGTATCATCGATAAACGATGTATTGTAATCGCCGCTGACGAACGCGTGGTGTTTCAAGACATTGCTCAAGAATGGGATGTTCGTCTTAATACCACGAATCCGGAATTCACTTAAGTTTCGACGCATTTTCGCGACCGCTTGGTCATACGTCAAACCGTGCGTCGAGATTTTAACGAGCAACGAGTCATAATACGGTGAAATTTCTGCTCCGACATAGGCATTCCCACCATCGAGACGTACACCAAAGCCGCCTGGTGAACGATACGCTTTAATCTTACCTGTATCCGGCAAGAAGCCGTTCTCTGGGTCCTCTGAAGTAATTCGGCTCTGGATCGCAAAACCAAGCATCTTAATCTCTTCTTGTTGTGGAATGCCGACAAGGTCGCTATGTAACGATTCGCCTTCAGCAACACGGATTTGAGTCTGAACGATGTCAACGCCTGTGATCATCTCCGTAATCGTATGCTCGACTTGTACACGTGGGTTGACTTCGATGAAATAGAACGATTCATCTTGTGTGACGAGAAATTCGACCGTACCCGCATTTTCGTATCCGACATGTTTCATCAACGTGACAGCCGCGTCACAGATCTTTTTACGCCCTTCTTCTGAAAGCGTGACACATGGCGCCACTTCGACGACTTTTTGGTGACGTCGTTGTACGGAACAGTCTCGTTCAAACAAATGAATGATGTTTCCATGTGCATCCCCTATGATTTGGACTTCAATATGTTTTGGTCGTTCGATTAATTTTTCAACGTAAATTTCATCCGAACCGAATGCTTTTAAAGCTTCAGATTTCGCTCGTTCAATCATGTCTGGAAGCTCTTCTTCTGTCCGGACGACACGCATACCACGTCCACCACCACCAAGCGATGCTTTGACCATGAGTGGATAGCCTGCTTCTTTTGCGAACGCATACGCTTCATCAATTGATGAGATCGGACCATCTGTTCCTGGAATGACAGGAAGACCCGCTTCAATTGCAGTCGTCCGTGCCCGTACCTTATCTCCGAACTTATACAGGTGATCTTCTTGCGGCCCGATGAAGATGATTCCTTCTTCGCGGCAACGTTTGGCTAGCTCAATATTCTCAGAGAGGAATCCATAACCAGGATGGATCGCATCACATTCGGCTTTTTTCGCTGTTGCGATGATATCTTCAATGTCGAGGTAGGCTTCGATCGGTTTTTTTCCTTCTCCGATCCGGTACGCTTCATCGGCTTTATAACGATGAAGAGAACCCATGTCCTCTCGTGAATAAATAGCAACGGTACGAATACCGAGTTCTGTCGCTGCACGGAAAACGCGAATCGCGATCTCCCCGCGGTTTGCTACGAGAATCTTCTGGATTTTAGTCAACTGATGCTCCCCCTTTAGTTAATGAGCTCGTGGCACTCATCGAACGTGCAGTTTGCACTTCTTTATGATAAGCCACCCGATATTTGTTTTGCATAGAAATGTTTGCCATTACACCAAGCATCGTACTCATGACGAGTAACGATGACCCACCGTAACTGATGAATGGCAAGGTGACACCTGTACCTGGAAACAGACCAGACATGGCTGCAATATTGATACATGTCTGGATGAAAATAATACCGGAAATCCCAAGTGCGAGCATGCTCGAATAAAGTGAGACACACCGGTTAGCGATGATCGCCCCTTGAATCATCAGGTAAAACAATAGACCGAGTACGACAAGGACCCCGATGAAGCCGAGTTCTTCCGAGATGATCGACATGATGTAGTCGGTTTCAGGCTCTGGCAGATAACCATACTTTTGAAAACTATTCCCAAGACCCACTCCGAACAATCCCCCATGGGCAATCGATATGACGGAGTTGATGAGCTGATATCCCTTACCTTCTGCGTCAAGAAAGGGATTCAAACTCGCTTGAATCCGTTGCATCTGATTATCCGAAAAATTGTTCCATGCGTACAAGAAGATGATCGGAACGGTAACGACACATAACATGATGTAACCACTCGGTAATCCTACTGCAAATAAAATCATCGCCGTGATGAGTAACAGAATGAATAATCCGCCGTCATCCGGTTGCATACGAATGATGATCGCGTAAGGTGCAAGTAACACAAGCATTGGAATCAAGATCCAGTCCGAGAAACTAAGTAAAATCCGTTTTCCGGGGGACGTCGCTGGAATTTGACGATGGATGAAGTGATGGACAATCCCAATCACGCCATCCATCTTTCCTTTGTGCTTTTGATCAAAATAACTGGCAAGCCCGACGACGAGCACGAATTTACAAAGCTCGATTGGTTGAATTAAGAAGATACCGAAGTTCAACCAGGCGCGAGCTCCGTTTAGGGGAGCCGAAAATAGTGTTGCCATCAGCATCAACCATGTAATCGCGTACAAGAGTAAACGAATGACTGGTCCACGAAATACTTCATGATTCACTTGCGAAACTAAAAGGAACAGCACGATGGCCATCGCATCGAACATCAACTGCTTCTCAAAGAAGGACGTATTCGCATAATCGCCACCGTTCCAAACGCTGGCACTATAGACCATGACTGTACTGATCGCCATGAGGATGAGCATCGTAAAGAAGAGACCGTAGTCAAAAAATGCTCGTTTTTCTTTAAACTTCGCTAACATATGTACACGTCCTTTTTTTCGTTTTCTAAAAAAAAATACCCAAACGCCGCATTTCACGTTTGAGTAGAAAATCAGCACGTCTCCGCATCATGTAAATCAGATAATTGCTGTTCAAGTGATTCGAGCAACTGTTTCCCTTCACCCGCATCAATCAGTTCAAGACGTACCGCAAAATCAATCTGACGGGACAATCCGAACATTTGTGTATCCAATACTTCCTCGTAAAGAGGACATTGTGGCATCGTTAAATTCGCAAGCTGGACCTCGATCAACCGGCGGATTTTTTGTGCATCCGCTTCTAGTAGCTCAAGAGCGCGCTGGCGATGAACTGTCTCGATTTCAGTTGACAATCCAATCCCTCCTCATCAAATGACGCGTTCCTGTTATAGCTAAACTTTACCTTACTTTCGCCAACAATTCAACGTTTCGGTATAATGGATTTGTTGGACTTACACATTTAGGGGGTATAACAAATGATTTTTCCGATTAACGGTAAAGTACGGCACCAGTTGACGATTGATCCGACAGTTTGGATCTTTGATGAACGAAAGGTTGCGATCGAGAAGATTGGCCAACCAGCAGATACGAGCGAACAAGAGGCGTACTACGCGAAAATGGGGGCAGCGTGGGATAAAGGCATCATGGAAGGCAGTCGTACGGATCATAATCGTCCGATGACACGCGCTGAAAAAGAAGCCGCGCTTCAAGGGTCATTCGCCATGGCGCTCGCACCGTTCATCCGGAATGCTGAACTCTTACCGGAAGCGACCGCTATTCGTTTCGAAGGTGAAGAAACGGTCGAACTTCCACTTGAGCAACTCGACGAAGTATACCTGCAGTTCTCACAAGACGGCAAAGTGTTAGCAGATGGACCCGTTCACCTGTTGCACGGACAACGGATCGTCAAATCTGTTCACACGGTTACCGTCATATAAGGAAAACGTGGTGCGCCTGAATAGACGCACCACGTTTTTTATAATAAATCGGCTGCGAGGCGCGCCAGATTCGAGCGTTCCCCTTTGACGAGTTTGACGTGTCCCGTCATTTTCTCATTTTTAAGGCGTTCTACGGCGTAGGATAAACCGTTCGAATATTCATCTAAATACGGGTGATCGATCTGTTGCGGATCACCCACTAACACGATTTTTGAGTTTTCACCGACACGTGTTAAAATCGTCTTGACTTCGTGTTTCGTCAAATTCTGCGCTTCATCGATGATGATGAATTGCCCCGGCATGCTCCGTCCTCGAATATATGTCAACGCTTCCAGTTGAATCGTCTTCATTCCCGCGAGAATGTTACCAAGTTCGTCTCCTGATCCCGTATTAAAGAGATGTTCGAGATTATCGTAGATCGGTTGCATCCACGGACGAAGCTTTTCCTCCATCTCACCTGGCAAGTAGCCAATATCATTTCCCATCGGCACGACTGGACGAGCAACGACAAGTTTTTTATATTTATGCTCGTCTTCTACTTGCAGGAGCCCCGCAGCGAGTGCAAGTAATGTCTTTCCGGTACCTGCCTTCCCAACGAGTGTAACGAGCGGTACATCGTCTCGAAGTAATAACTCAAACGCCATCCGTTGTTGAACGTTTCGGGGAATAACACCCCAGACTTGATCGACATCGATCGAAAGTGCCCGGATGATCGGCAAATTCTGATCAACGACAGCAATGGCAGAGGCTTTTGACATATTACTTTTTAGAATGATGAATTCATTCGGTTGCACTTTTTCCGGCAATACATCAACTGAAAGTCGTTTATCCTGATAGAAAGCATCGATATATTCCTGATCGACGGTCACTTCGATGAATCCTGTATAAAGACCAGTCAAGTCAGCGATATGATCCGTCATATAGTCCTCAGCGACTAATCCATACGCATCCGCTTTAACGCGGACTAAGATATCTTTTGAGACGAGAATGACATCTCGTGGCGTCGCTTCAGTTTGTTGTTCACGATGAATCGACCATGCGAGCTCGATAATCTTATTATCGTTCGATTCATGGATAAACGGCGAGCCCTCGTAAATGGAGTCACCGATATCGACGCGAAGAATGCCACCGTTACCAAGCGGAACTCCCGCATGAAGCTGACCGGTTTCCCGCAATTGGTCTAAAATGCGAGCTGTTTCTCGGGCGTTGCGCCCCACCTCATCCATGTTGCGTTTTTTTCCATCCAGTTCTTCTAGTACGATCGCTGGTATGACGACATCATGCTCTTGAAACTGAAAGAGAGAAAGTGGATCGTGCAGCATGACATTGGTATCAAGTACGTATATTTTTTTCATTCCATCGTTCGCCCCTTTAGAGTCGAGTTTGTGATGAATGTTACGCTTTTAGGATGCGATGAACAAGTTGATCCAACCGTTCAGCTGCCTGTTCATCGTATGTTTTTTCAATGGTCGGTCGTTGTGTGACAGCTGCTCCGTAAAATAAGATGTCACGTACCTCTTCGACGCGCCCCTCATAAAAAGAGAGCGAAAGTGGAAGTGGTTCTTGCGGCGTAAACACCTTGACGTCCGTACACGTTAAGCTGTGTGTCGACTGCTCTGCAAAGAAGATCAAGGTGAAAACCGGATGTTCTCGTAACGTTTTGACGAGATGAGAATCTGCTTCGATCGCAAAACGAACCGTTTGTGAATCCTTCGCATATACCCAACTAATTGCATGTGTGATCGGCCAATGTTTGGATTGATCATGCGTGATCAAAAAAACAAGTGGTAATTGTGATAACGCATCTAGTTGATGTGAGCTGAGATGTTGCTCTACTTTATTTGCCATGACATCACCTCCTCTATGACTTAGTGATGATATTTCGAGATATACTTCTCGATTCCCTTTTTTACATCTGAATAATCTTCTAATATGATATACTAAGAAAAAAAGGGAGGACCCGACATGCGAGTGAAATGTACGATTTGCGATAAGCGTGAGACGATTGATGATTGGTCCTTCACGGCGAAGCGATTACGCAATAAACCAGTTCGTGTCCATCTATGTGATGAGTGTCGATCTCGCGTAGAAGAACGGACACTCGAACGCCATGCCTCTGGACAATTTCATTTATACCCTACTTGGGAAACAAAACGAAAACACTGGTAAATAAAAGGTCTGTGGGAAACTTCCCTGGCAGACCTTTTTTTGTTCACCGCTTGATTCGAACCAATCGATCATCCTCGGTCGACGGAGTCCCTCTACCATCTGTATTGTTCGTAATATAATAAATTGACGTCTCATCAATCCACACATCGCGAATCCGCCCTTGATTTTCGACAATCGTTTTGACCTGTTTCGTCTTTAGATTAATCGCTTGTAATCGTTGACCTACAAGTGTTGCAAAATACAACGTATCATCCGCTTCTGCAATCCCACTTGGTGCAACGGATCGCTCTCCCACTTCGTACCACGGTGTCACGAGTCCCTCTGCTTTCTCTGTTCCTTCAATCGTTGGCCATCCATAATTTTTTTGTTCAATTCGATTAATTTCATCGTGTCCACTTTGTCCGTGCTCACTTGCATACAGTTGGTCATCGACGAAAACAAGCCCTTGTGGATTTCGGTGACCAAGACTATAGACATAGCCTTTTTGATTCCCCTTGAACGGTTTTCCTTCAGGTGTGATGCGTAAAATTTTTCCTGCAAGTGAATCGATGTCTTGCGCCAGTTCAGGATTTGCTGCGTCTCCTGCTGTGACGTAGAGTGCACCTTCTGGACCCCACTCAAGTCGTCCTCCGTTGTGAATCGTCGCTCCCGGAATATCGTCGAGTAACACACGCTCTTCGACCCACTGATGGCCTTCCTCTTTGATTGCAATGACACGATTGGTCGCTTGATTTTGTTTTGCATACGTATGATAGACGTATGCCGTCTTATTGTTCTTAAAATCAGGGTCAAGTACCATACCGAGTAATCCACTTTCTCCTTCAGCAATTACATCTTTCTTCAGTTGCAAGCGCATCCTCTCATAATCACCTTGTTTTCCTTTGACGATTGTTCCTTCGCGCTCTGTAATATAAAAAGTCTCTCCTTCGCGAACGATATTCCATGGGGCGTTTAGCTCTTTAAATACGACTCCTTCTTGCGTTTGTGATGATTGCGTATCTTCTTGATTACCTGAATCCTGTTGATTGTTTTTTTGTGTCTTCTGATTGGTTTCCTTTGTTGACGATTCTTCTGACGTTTGTGTACAGCCGATCAGAATACCCGCTAACAGCAGGGGTATGACATACCTTATTTTCACTGTTTTCTCCCCCCTTTTAGTATCCCTGTTCCCGCTACGCTTTAAATCATGCATCTGAATTAGCACAAAAAAAGAACGAACCTCCGAAGAGATTCGTTCTTTTGATTCATGACATGCTTCCGTCAAGAAGCTGTCCGTTCACGTTCACGCTTGACCATCCACATCCGGAAGCGATAAATACCAAGTACGAAGACCATCGCAAGGAGTACTTCAGGAATCGGCCATGTCCAGAAGACAAGCGTCAATGCTGCCGAGAAGACAGCGAGCAACAGATAGACGATCAGTGATTTCCACCATGCTAGTTCCTTAGCAAATCCTAACTTAAAGACGACAAGCGTCAAGATGACGACGGTGATCATTAAAGGATAAAATCCCGTTTCGATGTTATTCGGATCACTTCCGACACCGAGAAGTTTCGCGATGAACGGAATATCGTATTTCGGAAAATCAGAAGCAACGGCAGCTTGTGCATTCATTGCCAATCCCCCTATTCGTTCAAGACTCAATCTTTACCTAGACGACGACGTTTTTCTTGCTTTTCACGTTCGTTTTTGTTCAAGACTTGTTTACGGAGACGAACCGATTGTGGTGTGATTTCACAGTACTCATCTTCATTCAAGAATGTCAACGACTCTTCAAGTGAGAAGACACGTGGACGTTTAAGAACGTTCGTTGAGTCTTTTGCAGATGCACGCATGTTCGTTAATTGTTTTGCTTTAACGACGTTGACAGCGAGATCGACATCACGGTTACATTCGCCGATGATCATACCTTCGTATACTTCAATACCAGGCTCGATGAAGATCGTTCCGCGGTCTTCAAGAGCTGAGATCGCGTAAGCAGTTGCTTTACCCGTTTCGATTGAGACCATAACACCACTACGACGTCCACCGATATCCGCTTGGATGAACGGACGGTATTCTTCGAACGTGTGGTTCATGATTCCGTATCCGCGTGTAGCAGAAAGGAATTCGTTACGGTAACCAATCAAACCACGTGAAGGAACGATGAATTCCATTTTCGTTTGACCGTTGTCCATTGTTTGCATGTTCGTCAATTCACCTTTACGGAGACCAATCGATTCCATGACAGAACCTGTGTACTCTTCTGGTGTATCGATGACGACGCGTTCGAATGGCTCGACTTTGACACCTTCTTCTTCTTTGATGATAACTTGCGGTTTAGATACTTGGATTTCGTATCCTTCACGGCGCATGTTCTCGATCAAGATCCCGAGGTGAAGCTCCCCACGACCAGAAACGATCCAGCGGTCCGGTGAATCCGTGTTTTCGATACGGAGTGAAACATCCGTCTCAAGTTCTTTTTCAAGACGCTCTTCGATTTTACGTGAAGTAACAAGATCCCCTTCACGACCAGCGAATGGCGAGTTATTGACGATGAATGTCATTTGAAGCGTTGGCTCATCGATACGTAATAATGGGAGTGGATCAACGTGTGAAGTTGGGCAAACTGTTTCACCGACATTGATGTCTTCCATACCAGCGATCGCAATCAAGTCTCCTGCTTTTGCAGTTTCGATTTCGACACGTTTTAGACCGAAGTAACCGAACAACTTCGTGACACGGAAGTTCTTCGTTGAACCGTCAAGTTTTGAAAGTGAAACGCTATCGCCAACTTTGATTTCGCCACGGAAGACACGACCAACACCGATCCGTCCGAGGTAGTTATCATAGTCAAGCATCGTAACTTGGAACTGAAGTGGCTCCATTGTGTTATCGACAGGTGCTGGTGTATGCTCAAGAATTAAATCAAGAACGTTCGTGATTGTATCTTCTTGTTTATCTAATTCAGGTTCGAATGAACTTGAGCCGTTGACTGCCGATGCATAAACGACTGGGAATTCGAGTTGATCTTCGTCAGCTCCGAGGTCGATCAAGAGATCCACGACTTCGTCGACGACTTCAAGAGGACGGACCATCGGTTTGTCGATTTTGTTGACGACGACAATTGGTTGAAGTCCTTGCTCGAGTGCTTTTTTCAAAACGAAACGTGTTTGTGGCATACAGCCTTCACGTGCATCGACAACGAGGATGACGCCATCCACCATACGCATGATTCGCTCAACTTCTCCACCGAAATCGGCGTGTCCTGGCGTATCAACGATGTTGATGCGTGTGTTTTTGTAGTCGATTGCAGTGTTTTTCGCAAGAATCGTGATTCCACGTTCCCGCTCGATGTCATTTGAGTCCATTGCGCGTTCTTCGACTTGTTCGTTCGTACGGAACGTACCAGACTGTTTTAAAAGCTCATCGACTAATGTTGTTTTACCATGGTCAACGTGAGCGATGATCGCAACGTTGCGTAAATCATTTCGTACTAATGTTGTCATAGGTGTGTACCTCTTTCTATTCATTTAAATAAATCTTATCATACTTTCGGTCAACTTTAAGAGTATAGCACAGGTAGAGTCCTAATTGGCAATGACTAAGATTCGACATCATCTCGAAAGCCTTTTCATTATTCTTCATTCACGCTACACTGTTAACGTACTCACGGGTAGAGGGGGAAAAAACATGCGTCTACTATTTTTGTTACTTGCCATGCTTGCAGTAGGATCCATGGCAGGCATCGGCATTTTCATCGCGGAACAAAACGTACCGATGACGATCGCCTCTGTCGTCTTGATGATAGTTGCGATGGGTGCCGGATTCGTTTTAAAGGCACGTTTGCGCAAACAAACATGACTGAGAAGGTTCCTTTCGTTTAAAACGAAAGGACCTTTTTTCAATCCTCTTGTGTTTGTACGAACGTCAATACATCTTCAACAAATGTCTGGCTCCCTGCTAATACACTCGTTTGCTCGAGAAACGACATCGGCTCTCCGGTAATCGTCCCGACACGTCCACCAAGCTCTTCAATCAATAATTGACCGGCTGCATAATCCCAAGGCATGTTACGCATCGTGATATATCCATCAACGCGTCCGGCAGCCGTCCATGCGAGTTCAAGGGAAGCTGCACCAATCGCTCGTACACCTACTGCGTGTCGCACGAGCGGAGCAAGACGATCCGTGTTAATTCGACGGTTCGGCGTCACCCAGGTAGCATTCATACAGATGATCGCTTCCTTAACGCTCCGTTCTGTCAGTTGAGGTAACCGAATACCGTTTTGATAAGCCCCTTGTCCTTTGATAACATGAAATAGCTCGTCAGCCATGACATCATAAACAAATCCGTACCGTAATTCCCCTTCCATCATGATCGCAATTGAGATGGCGAACATTCGCTTTTGACGGATGAAGTTCATCGTTCCGTCGATCGGATCAACGAACCAAATCGTACCTTCGAGTGTATCGGGTCGAGCGATGCGCCCCTCTTCACCATAAATATGATGATCCGGATAGCGATCTAGAATACCTTTAATCAATAAATCCTCGACGGCTTGATCAATCTCCGTCACTAAATCACTTTTTCCGGTTTTCTGTTCAATGTGATACGACACATCAATCTTTTCGCGAATGTATTTCCCTGCTCGCTTGATCAAGTCTATCGCATCCAACTCGATTTGCATCTTCCTTCACTCCTTCATCATCGTTTCCAGCTTCTTCTATAGTAACAAAAAAAGAAAACCAGCGAACGATTCGCTGGTTGAAGTGGTGATATTTTATTATAAGGTAGAGAAAAGGACGTTGAAATCAAGCTTCAAGACGTACCATCTCTTGACGATATTTTTCGAGGCGCTCTTTACTTGCACCAACAGCTTCTGCGTCACTTGCCACCATCGCATCATGTAATGTAGCAAGCTCATAGTCGATTTCGAGACGCAATACAGGAATGCGTTTTTCTGCATCTTTTCTCTTGTATGCTTCTATCACTTGTTTCACAGTAACCACACTCCTTCGCGGGATAAACAGAAGTTTAATTTGTCAGACAATTGCGACTTATCAGTGGATTGAATCAATAATAGTACGATTCAACTTAGATGTAAAGCATCTAATTTTAAAAAATACAGTTTCACATATTTGTAAGGATAACGTCTTGTATGTAGTATATAGCCGCTTCCCTTCCACTTTAAACAAATGATGATCATTTTCCGCACATTTCCAGTCCGTATAAAAGATAAGACTCCTATACGATCGCATAGGAGTCTTATCTTTTATGATGTCATTATTTTTTCATGCGCACGATTGGATCTTCTTGGCGTTTTGCCTGTTGCATCGTCCGATAACTTGAGCAACCTGTCTCTTCCATATAAAACTGATCCCACTGTTTTTCCTCGGATTTCGAGGTGACGATTTGCTTAAATTCCCGATATGCCTCGAGCAAACGTTGTCGTTCTACACCTGATTCATACGCTTGTTCGACTAAATTGAAAAAGTCGATGACTTTCACAATTTCTTCCGTCGACCAATCGGAATTGAGCGGATAATTCAATGCCATCATTCCCACTTCCTTTCTGCACTTTTCTATTTTACACGGAAAAGAAGCATAAAACAGTTGCAACCGTCCGAAAACTTGTTATAGTTAGCTTGTTTGATTGTATTTTTATTCGGTTTTAAGGGGGGGAAATCTGGTGCAAACAAAAAGCTTAACACAGCTCGATACACCTTTATTCGATGCGCTACTCGCGCATGCGAAACGTCAACCAATTCAATTTCATATTCCCGGTCATAAAAATGGTCAAGGAATGGATCCAGCCTTTCGATCGTTCATCGGTCAGAATGCGCTCGATATCGATTTAATCAATATCGCTCCCCTTGATGATCTTCATCATCCAAAGGCAATCATTAAGGAAGCTCATCAATTGGCAGCTCAAGCCTTCCATGCCGACGAAACGTTCTTTTCCGTACAAGGAACGTCAACCGCAATCATGGCAATGATCATGAGCGTCGTCGGACCTGATGATAAAATTCTCGTTCCTCGAAATGTTCATAAATCGGTGATGTCAGCTATCGTTCTTTCTGGTGCGCACCCGATTTTCATTCATCCTGAATTCGATGAGACATTTGGTATCGCACACGGTATCACACCAAGCGCGGTAGAACGTGCCCTTGCACTTCATCCTGATACAAAGGCAGTGCTCGTCATCAACCCGACCTATTTCGGCGTTGCTGGCGACTTGGAGAGCATCGTCAAACTTTCCCATAGTAAGGGTATTCCGGTACTCGTCGACGAAGCACACGGCGTCCATATCGCCTTCCACGAAGATATGCCATTATCTGCAATGCAAGCAGGAGCTGATCTCGCAGCAACGAGTGTCCATAAACTCGGTGGATCACTCACTGGAAGCTCTGTTTTAAACGTTCGCCGGGGTCTTGTCTCTCCGGATAAGGTTCAAGCGGTACTCTCGATGTTGACGACGACTTCAACATCCTATCTACTGCTTGCTTCTCTTGACTGCGCACGGCGCCATCTTGCAATCAACGGTGAAGCGATGAATCGTCGGGCACTCGAACTCGCGACACGGATGCGTTTCGGATTAGCGAAGCTTCCTTATCTCGCCGTTTTCGGCGAATCCGATCTTCATTCAAGTGCGACGTTCGCTTTTGATCCAACGAAAGTGCTCGTTTCCGTTAAGGGACTTGGTATTTCTGGTCACCTTGTCGAAGAGTTTTTGCGTGAAGAACATCGGATCGAAGTTGAACTTTCTGATTTAAATAATATCCTTGTCATCATCACTTCTGGTGACTCGGAAGAGACAATCGATGCATTCCTACATGCGATGTCTTTACTTGTTGCACGCTATCAGAATAATGGCGCTGAAACGACTGATCACTCAATCGTCCTTCCAGACATTCCAGCGCTCGCTCTCAGCCCACGTGATGCTTTCTATGAAGAAACAGAGACAATTCCGTTAGTCGATGCGGTCGGACGGATTTCAGCTGAATTCATGATGGTGTATCCTCCTGGTATTCCCATCTTTATTCCTGGCGAAATGATCACGGCAGACAATCTTGCCTATATTAAAGAAAACATTGAAGCTGGTCTTCCGGTTCAAGGTCTTGAGGATCATTCGCTCGAGACGATCAAAGTCATTCAGCAATCGAATGCAATTCGGTGAAGACAAAACAAAGCAGTAATCCTTACTAGATGAGGATTACTGCTTTTTTAATTGGATCGTTTCATTCTGCATATTCATCGTTTGGCGAACAAGGAATGAATGCCGCTAATGCTTCACCAATTAATGCAACATCCTCTTGCTCAATTGCAAAAGTACGAGCTAAAACTTCTCCATTTAACACATCCTGTTGATCAAATAACGCTGACTGACCACCGGTTAAACTAACGACGAGTACTTTCCCAAAAAATTGTCCTGTACAGATGACAGCGAAATCATAGCGAGCGAATGCGGTCGTCCAGCCTACAAAGCGAACCTTATCCATCTCTGATACGTAATACAGCTCCTCTAAGGCAGTCACGGATTCCATATGCGTCCACCCTCTCCATTTTTTATTCTTTTCCTTTTTTGAATCAAGACAAAACAAAAAAAACACCTCATACACGGTCGGCTCCCCGTGCATGAGGTGTTTCGGAATTATTTAATGATATGGATCGGGCTACCGATTGCAACTTCAGCAGTTTCCATTGCGATTTCACCAAGTGATGGGTGCGCGTGGATTGTGAGTGCGATATCTTCAGCTGTCATACCAGACTCGATTGCGAGTCCCATTTCAGCGATCATATCAGAAGCGCCTGTACCAGCGATTTGCGCGCCGATCAAGAGACCATCTGATTTACGAGTAATCATTTTCAAGAAGCCGTCTGGCTCGTTGAGTGCAAGTGCACGACCATTCGCAGCGTAAGGGAATTTAGACGCGACATAGTCGAGTCCTTCTTCTTTCGCTTGTGCTTCCGTGTAACCGACTGTAGCGAGTTCTGGGTCTGTGAAGACGACCGCTGGAATCGCGCTGTAGTCGAGGTATGCAGGGTGTCCTGCAGCTGCTTCAGCAGCGATTTTAGCTTCGAATGAAGCTTTGTGCGCAAGTGGTGGTCCTGGAACGATATCACCGATTGCGTAAATGTTTTCGTTTGAAGTACGGCACTGATCGTCGATTTCAACAAGACCACGGTCGCTGACTTTGACTTCTGCCATTTCAAGACCAAGATCACTTGTGTTAGGACGACGACCAACAGTGACGAGGACGTAGTCCGCTTCAACTGTTTGTGCTTCACCGTTGACTTCGAATGTTACTTTAACACCATCTTCTGACTCTTCCACACTTTGTGCAAGTGCTTCGTTGTGGATCGTGATGTTACCTTTTTGTTTGAGCTTTTTCTTGACGACTTGTGTCATAGCAGGCTCGAAACCAGAAAGGATGTCTTTTGTTCCTTCAAGAATGACGACTTCTGTATCGAAGTTCGCATACGCTGTACCAAGCTCCATCCCGATGTATCCGCCACCGATGACGATGAGTTTTTTCGGGATTTCAGGAAGGTTCAATGCGCCTGTTGAAGAAAGAACGCGTTTTGACCATTTGAAAGCTGGAAGTTCGATTGGAGTCGAACCAGTCGCGATGATACATTTCTTGAATTTGTAAGGAGTCGAAGAATCTTCGTTGATGATACGAACTGTATCTTCTGATTGGAAGTAAGCTTCCCCAACGACAGTCTCGACTTTGTTGCCTTTAAGAAGACCACTAACGCCGCCAGTCAATTTGTTGACGACAGATTGTTTCCAAGATTGAACTTTCGAGAAATCGACAGTTGCATTCTCAGAAGTGATCCCCATATCGCTTGAACCTTTAGCGTGCTGGAAGTTATGTCCTGCAGTGATCAAGGCTTTTGATGGGATACATCCTACGTTTAAGCAGACACCGCCGACGTTTTCACGTTCAACGATTGTTACTTTCATACCAAGTTGCGCGCCGCGGATTGCAGCAACGTAACCACCAGGGCCAGCCCCGATTACGAGTAAATCTGTTTCTTGTGCGAATTCACCTACTACCATTGCTTATCCCTCCATGATGAGAAGTTGTGGGTCGTTCAATAGGCGTTTAACTAAGTTAAGCGCGTTTTGTGCAGTTGCACCATCGATGAGACGGTGGTCGAAGCTGAATGAAAGTGCAAGAACTGGTGCAGCAACGATTTCGCCGTTTTTGACGACCGCTTTTTCAGCGATACGACCGATACCGAGGATTGCAACTTCTGGGTGGTTGATGACTGGTGTGAACCATTGACCGCCAGCAGAACCGATGTTAGTGATCGTGATTGATCCGCCTTTCATCTCGTCTCCAGAAAGTTTTCCGTCACGTGCTTTACCAGCAAGGTCATTGATGTTGTCAGCAAGTGCGAAGATCGATTTACGATCTGCATCTTTGACGACTGGTACGACAAGACCGTTGTCTGTATCAGCAGCAATACCGATGTTGAAGTAGTTTTTGTAGACGATTTCTTCGTTTACATCGTCGATTGATGCGTTGATTGCCGGGTATTTTTTAGCAGCAGCAGTCAATGCTTTTACGACGAACGGAAGGTAAGTCAATTTCGTACCTTGAGCAGCCGCAACTTCTTTGAAGTTTTTACGGAGTGCAACGAGGTTCGTAACGTCCACTTCGTCCATGAGTGTTACGTGTGGAGCTGTATGTTTCGAATTAACCATTGCTTTCGAAATCGCTTTACGGATTCCTTTGATTTTCTCGCGTGTTTCAAGTTCAGGTTGAGCAGCAACGTATGGCTTCACTTCTGTTTTTGGTGCAGAAGCAGCTGGTGCTTTTTCTTCAGTTGCTGGTGCATCAGAAGTTTGTCCACCGTTTGCGAATGCATCGATGTCTTCTTTAACGACACGACCGTTGTCTCCAGAACCTTGGACTTCACGGATGTCGACACCTTTTTCACGTGCATATTTACGGACAGATGGCATCGCGATGACGCGTTCTGATTTATGGATTTGAACCTCGTTTGGTTTGTCTTCCACTTTTTGATCCGTATCTTGAACGTCTTTCGCATTTTCTTCAGCTTTTGGTTGCTCTGCTTCTTCAGAAGGAGCAGAACCTTCGCCTTCGACTTCGAAAGTGATGAGGACGTCGCCAACGACAGCTACGACACCTTCGTCAACTTTTACTTCTTTAACAGTACCATCAACTGGCGATGGAATTTCAACGACTGCTTTATCGTTTTGTACTTCAAGAAGAACATCATCTTCTTTGACAGTGTCGCCCGCTTTTACGAACCACTTTACGATTTCACCTTCATGAATACCCTCACCGATATCCGGCAATTTGAATTCAAATAAACCCATTTGAATATGCCTCCTTTTAGTTCACTCTTCTAGTCGATTGTTATCTGTAAAAACGGAAGCAAGGAGAGAATGTACCCCTCTCCTTATTTTCCGAAATGCTCTTAGAAATTGTAGACAGTCTTGACTTTCTCGACGATATCTTTGTGATCCGGGATCCAGACGTCTTCACCTTGTGCGAATGGGAAGATCGTATCTGGAGCAGCAACACGAAGAATCGGTGCTTCGAGGTCAAGGATTGCACGTTCTTGGATTTCAGTTGCAACCATTGCAGCGATACCCGCTTGTTTTTGTGCTTCTTGAACGACGACGACACGGTTTGTTTTCTTGACAGAAGCAAGAATCGTATCGATATCGATCGGGCTGATCGTCATCAAGTCGATGATTTCGACGCTGATGTTTTCTTTTTCGAGCTCTTCTGCTGCTTTAAGTGAAGCGTGCACCATCGCACCGTAAGTGACGATTGTTACATCTGTACCTTCACGTTTTACATCAGCTTTTCCGAGTTCGATCGTGTAATCGCCCTCTGGCACTTCACCGCGGAATGAACGGTAGAGTTTCATGTGCTCGAGGAATACGACTGGGTCGTTATCACGGATTGACGCGATCAAGAGACCTTTTGCATCGTATGGTGTTGAAGGAATGACAACTTTAAGTCCTGGTGACTGAGCCATGAGTCCTTCGAGGTTATCTGCGTGAAGTTCCGGTGTTTTAACACCGCCACCGAATGGTGAACGGATTGTTACAGGTGCATTGTATGTGCCACCTGAACGGTAACGGAGACGCGCGAGTTGTGCTGCAACTGAATCGAATACTTCGAATACGAATCCGAAGAATTGGATTTCCATGATTGGACGGAATCCTGTCAGACTGAATCCGACAGCAAGACCACCAATACCTGATTCCGCAAGTGGTGTATCGAAGACACGGTCTTCGCCGAGCTCATCTTGAAGACCTTCTGTCGCACGGAATACCCCACCGTTTTTACCGACGTCTTCACCGAACAAGAGAACTTGTTCGTCGCGTTTCATCTCGACGCGCATTGCGTCAGTGATCGCTTGGATCATCGTCATTTGTGCCATGGGTTATTTCGACTCCTTTGCTGTATACTCATCAAGCTGCTCTTGCAGGTTTAGTGGAAGCTTTTCAGCCATCACGTTGATGAAATCTGTAACTTTTTGTTTTGGTTCTTTGTCAGCTTGTGCAAGTGCTTCCTTAACGTCAGCTTTAGCTTGCTCGATGACTTCGTTCTCTTTATCTTCGTTCCAAAGACCTTTTGCTTCCATGAAAGCACGGAAACGGACGAGTGGATCTTGTGCTTGATACTCATCATCCATGTCTTTTGTACGGTAACGTGTTGGATCATCACCAGCGAGTGTGTGTGGTCCATAACGGTAAGTCAATGTTTCAATCAATGTCGGAACACCGTTAAGTGCTTCTACGCGTGCTTGTTTCGTAGCTGCGTATACAGCAAGAACGTCCATACCGTCGACTTGGATACCATTGATACCAGCAGCGACAGCTTTTTGAGCGATTGTTTTCGCCATAGATTGTTTTTCGACAGGTGTCGAGATTGCGAAACGGTTGTTTTGAACGACGAAGATTGCAGGTGCTTTGAAAGCTCCAGCGAAGTTCATACCTTCATAGAAGTCCCCTTGTGAAGAACCACCATCACCTGTGTAAGTGATCGCTACTTGTTCTTTACCGCTTTTCTTAAGACCGAGAGCAACACCAGCCGCTTGAACGATCTGCGCACCGATGATGATTTGTGGCATTAAGACGTTAACACCTTCAGGGATCTTACCACCTGTGATGTGACCACGTGAGAACAAGAATGCTTTGTAAAGTGGGAAGCCATGGAAGACCATTTGTGGAATATCACGGTATCCAGGAAGAATCCAGTCATCTTTATCCAAAGCGAATTGCGTACCGATCATTGACGCTTCTTGTCCAGCTACTGGAGCGTAGAAACCAAGACGTCCTTGACGGTTAAGTGAGATTGCACGTTGGTCCCAGATACGTGTGTATACGAGACGGCGCATTAATTCCGTAAGCTCTTCATCCGAGAGGTCTGGCATAGCGTCTTTATTGACGACTTCACCTTTCTCGTCAAGAATGCGGAACGTTTCAAAGTTTTCTTCCACGTTTTTAAACATGTTTACGTTCATCTTTTCACCTCATCCTTTCACTGCGTTCAGCGAAATATTCCTCTGACTGATTTGCCCACATGACAATAGTGTCCAAAAAACGAAGTCCCGTGTGACTATCCTTTGAACATGTGTCTGTGTACCTATTCAGTTGAGTAAACTGTATTATCATGAATCGACACGTTATAGTGTCTTGTTCATTACGTTACAAGTATAAATCTGTAACACCTTAAAATCAAAGGAAATGTTTTATTTTTTTCGCGTTTCACATTGTGAATTCAATCACAAAACTAGAATATTCCATCTTCTGTATCATTCGATATTTTCCTACTGTGTTAGTTGTCATCATTCCCCACTTTCCTATGCTATACTTTTTGTAGACGAAAGGAGTGTTGTTCATGATCACCATGAATGAAATCGTACGCGAAGACGTTCCTGCTCTTCACGAACGGTCAGTAGAAGTGACCTTCCCTCTCAGCGACGAGGATAAGGAAACGATGCGACTCATGCGCGAGTTCCTCGCCAACAGTCAAGATGATGAAATTGCGAAGAAATATGACCTACGAAGCGGCATTGGACTTGCAGCACCACAAATCGGTGTCAACAAGCGCATGTTCGCGATCCGCTTACCGGATGGTGACGATTTATTGGAATTCGGTATTTATAATCCAAAAATCATCAGTCATTCCGTCGAGCAGACGTATTTAACAGGCGGCGAAGGATGTTTGTCCGTCGACCGTGAAGTCGAAGGACATGTACCGCGCTATATGCGTATTACCCTAACTGGCATCGATCATAACGGAAATCCGGTAAAATTACGTTTAAAAGGGATGAAAGCAATCGTCTGTCAACACGAATATGATCATTTAGATGGTGTCATGTTCTATGATCGGATCGATAAAAAAGAACCATTCAAGGAATATGGTCCTGCCACATAATACAAAAATCCTCGTTTCCGTTTCCGGAAACGAGGATTTTTTCGAATCAGACTTCCATGATGATCGGCATGACCATCGGATGACGTTGTGTTTTTTCAGTTAAATACGGTGTGAGCGTATCATTGATGACTTGTTTGATGTCCGTCCATTTCGTGTTACGGTTCGCAAGCGATTGATCAAGCGAACGCTTAAGTAGACGTTCAGCATCTTTAATCAAATTACCTGACTCACGCATGTAGACGAAACCACGCGAGATGATATCCGGTCCTGAGACGAGACGATTCGTTTTAGAGTCAAGCGTCACGACAACGACGACAAGTCCCTCTTCTGAGAGAATACGGCGGTCTCGTAAGACGATGTTACCGATATCACCGATTCCTTTTCCATCGACATAAACGGCATTCGCTTGAATCTTCCCAGTGATAGCGGCTGCATTCGCATCTAATGCCAGTACTTCACCGTTATCCATGACGAAGCAGTTCTCTTCCGGTACACCAGCGTCCATCGCAAGCGACATATGCTTCTTCAGCATCCGGTATTCCCCGTGAATCGGCATGAAGTATTTCGGATTCAATAGACGTAACATGAGCAACTGCTCTTGTTGACTACCGTGACCTGATGTATGGATGTCATTTAATTTACCGTACATGACATCCGCGCCAGCTTTGTACAACTGGTTGATCGTCTTTCCGACTGAGACGACGTTCCCCGGGATAGGTGACGAAGAGAAGATGACGAGATCATCTGGAATGATTGAAATTTGACGGTGTGTTCCGTTTGCGATACGGCTAAGGGCCGCCATCGGTTCTCCTTGTGAACCGGTACAAAGGATCGTCAACTCGTTTGATTTATAACGCTTCATCTCGTTCGGCTCGATGATCGTACCCTTCGGCGCCTTGATGAAGTCAAGTTCTTGACCAATCATCATGACCTTATCCATGCTACGTCCGAAAACGACGATTTTTCGTCCTGCTTCAACAGAAGCATTGACGACTTGTTGGAGACGATAGATGTTCGATGCGAATGTCGCGAAAATGATTCGTCCTTCCGCCTTACGGAAGATGTCTGAAATCGTTTCCCCAACGACACGTTCGCTCATCGTAAAACCTTCCACTTCAGCGTTCGTAGAATCCGATAAGAGGCACAAGACGCCTTCCTTACCAAGTTCAGCCATTTTCGCTAAATCAGCAGGTTCTCCGACCGGTGTGAAATCGAACTTAAAGTCCCCTGTATGCACGATATTGCCTTGTGGTGTCTTGACGACGACACCGAACGAGTTCGGAATCGAGTGTGTCGTACGGAAGAACGAGATACTCGTCTTCCGAAACTTGATGATCGAATCTTCATCGATTTCATGAAGTTCTGCATTCCGAAGCAAACCGTGTTCTTCTAGTTTGACTTTAATGAGACCCATTGCAATTTTTCCAGCGTAAATCGGTAAGTTTACTTGTTTAAGCAAGAAAGGAAGACCGCCAATATGGTCTTCGTGACCGTGCGTGATGAAGACCCCTTTGACCTTATCTTTGTTCTTGATTAAATAAGTGTAGTCCGGAATGACATAGTCGATTCCGAGTAATTCATCCTCAGGGAACATGACACCTGCGTCGATGACGATGATTTCATCTTGGAATTGAACGACATACGTGTTCTTTCCGATTTCCCCGAGTCCACCGAGTGCGAAGACGGCGGCTTGATGGTTTTTGACGAACTTCATTCGAACGTCGCAACCTTGAAGTCAGGATGTTGTTGTTCGTATGTCAAAAATTCTCCACTAACTTCGCGGATGAACTCAATGTTGATCTCTTTGAGGTGGTCAATCGTTGATCGCACGTCACGAATGCTTTCCCCTTCTACATACATCGTTTCTGTCCGTTCACGAACAGGTGCTTCCGAACGAAGCGGTTGGTAAAATACTTTAAAAATCATGTCTAGCAACTCCTTATCAGTACATTGTTTTTTGTCCTTAGTACAGTATACACGATACATGGACTATTTTTCATCCTTATTCCGCATGTTCCCTTCCGGCAACACGCTTTTGGTTATGCTATACTTTCACATGAACAGGTCATTTCGACCAATTAAAAAGAGAAGGTGAAACCATGGCAAATCAGAAAGTCGTCTTTTTCGATATCGACGGAACCTTATTGCATGATGGTCATTTCGTTCCGGAATCAACAAAACAGGCAATTCGTCAACTTCAAGAAAACGGTGTATATGTAGCGCTCGCGACTGGACGCGGTCCCGCAATGTTATCTGGGATTCGTGAGTTGCTCAACATTGATACGATCATCGGTTACAACGGGCAAATTGTCGTTCATCAAAACGAAATCATCTACAAACGTCCACAACCTAAAGTCGATCTGACACATTTGACGCAACAAGCAAAGGAAAACGGACATACGCTTGTCTATCTTGGCGAAACAAAAGGTTTTACAACGAAATCAAATGATTTTCATGTCGTTGATTCGCTCGGAGATCTCGACATGCCGTTACCGCTTCACGATGAAGAAGCCTTCTTGTCTCACGATGTGTTTCAAACGCTTGTCTACTGCACGGCAGAAGAAGAAGCAGATTACATCAAACGTTACGATGCTTTTGATTTCATTCGCTGGCATCCCCATGCGATGGATGTCATCAACGTCGGGTCCTCGAAAGCAGAAGGCATCAAACAGTTCTTGAAATTGACAAACATTCGCCGCGAGGATACCTTCGCTTTTGGAGATGCTCTCAATGACCTTGAAATGCTACGCTATGTCGGAACCGGTATTGCAATGGGCAACGGACTTCCGGAAACAAAAGCCGCTGCCGATTATGTCACGAAACCTATTCTTGAAGACGGTATCGCACATGGACTTAAAGAATTCCAACTCATCTAATAGATAGATGTAAAGCTGAGGCATGCCTCAGCTTTTTTTAGTTCTTTACTTTATGAATCGCGCGTTCTAAGCGATCAAGATCTTCGTTCTCACCAATGACGACGAGATAATCGCCTTTTTCGATGACTTCATCTGCCTGCAAGGAGATCATGACATTTTCACCCCGTTTGATGGCGACAACATTTGCTCCATATTTACTTCGTAAGTCGAGATCAATCAAGGTTTGTTTTGCCATCCGATCACTGACTTTAATCTCAACGATTGAGAATTCTTGTGATAAGTCTAAGTAGTCAAGGATATTCGAACTCATCAATCCGTTCGCAATCCGAACCCCCATATCCCGCTCAGGGTGAACGATGAAATCCGCTCCAATTTTTCGCAATACTTTTTCATGGTAATCATTCGTTGCTTTGACGGTGATCGATTGCACACCGAGCTCTTTTAAAATCAACGTCGTCAAGATAGACGCTTGAATGTTTTCCCCAATAGCGACGATGACATGATCAAAGTTTCGAATCCCCAAACTTTTTAAAACGTTCTCATCGGTCGTATCGGCAATGACAGAATGTGTCGCAATCCCCATGAATTCGTTGACACGTTCCTCATCGGAATCAATTGCCAAGACATCATAGCCGTTTTTCGATAATTCGCGGACAATCGAGCCACCAAAACGCCCTAGTCCGATTACTGCAAACTCTCCATTCATTTTCACAACTCTCCTTCACAATCGCTCTTCATTAGTAGTGTACCCGATTCAATTTAAAAATACTATAAACGCCTCTGCGAATCGCAGAGGCGTTTATCCATTCATTATTTTGATGATTTTCCACGTACATAATCGTTATCGAACAAGAAGAGCCGTAAAATCAAATACAACGCCGGAATTAAGAGTAAAAGTCCGAAGATGAAAACGACGACGAGTGCGGAAGCCATCGTTTCGTTTACGACTGCTTTGTTGATATCGATATATGGATACAAGATATACGGCAAGTGTGTATATCCGTAACCAAACCACGCGACTGCATACTGTAACATGACCGCGACGAACGCGATGCCATAGTTTTTCTTCATATAGACGAGTGTCACGGCAATGAGGAAAAATAAGAAACTAGCAGCGAACCACCACCAGTTGCCGTTTAGGATATTTTCATAATGCCATGCCGCTTGGTTCTTCAGTCCAAAGAAGACGAGCGCACAGACGAGGATTGTTGGTCCACTCCAAAAGAGTGCCCATTTCCGAATAAGCGGCGTAGCTCCCTCATCTTTCGCTTTATCCGCGTAGAATAAGAGGAACATCGCGCTGATGTATAAGACAGATACGATAGCGAGCGCTACGACCGTCCACGAGTAAAAGTTCGAAAATAATTTCGTTCCTAAAAACTCAACTGTATCATTCGTTTTGCGGATGAAACCACCTTGACTGATTGTCAATGTCGTCGACATCGCAGCAGGAATCAGCAACCCTGTCGCTCCATATAAAAATGTGTAGAACATGCTGTCGTTTGATCCATAATTGGCGAACGCATAAAAGCTACCACGAATCGCAATCAAGACAAGAACAATTGACGCTGGTACGAGTAGTGCCGTACCGAAATAATAAGCGGAGTCTGGGAAGAACCCAACTAGTCCTACGAAGAAGAATACGAAGAAGACATTCGTTACCTCCCAAACAGGAGAGAGGTAACGAAGAATCAATCGATTCGTCAGATGATCCCGCTTCGTATATTTTGAATAAAAGGCGTAAAATCCAGCACCGAAGTCAATTGAGGCAACGATGAGATATCCGTACAGGAAAGTCCAAAGGACCGTGATCCCTAGTGTTTGAACGTCCAAATCGTTCCCTCCTTACTTGTTATCATCCACGAACATTGCTTCACCGCGTGCATGGTGGTTTTCAGCAAGTTCTTGAAGTTCTTTTCCAACCGTGTTTTTCTTAAACATGCGTAATAAGACGACCGTACAAATCGTACCAAGCAACAAGTACAATGCACTGAATAAAATGAGCATCGGACCAACCGCTGTTGAAGTCGTCGCCGCGTCCGCTGTTCGCATGATACCGTAAAGCGTCCAAGGTTGACGACCAATCTCAGCGTACATCCATCCCGCTTCGATTGAAATCATCGCTAACGGACCACCGATGAACACCCCTCGTAAAATCCACTTATTATATGGATTCAATTTTTTCAATCGGAATGCCAAGATGAACAAAGCAGAGATAGCAGTCAAGTACATCCCGATCGATACCATGATATCAAAGAAATAGTGGACGATCAGTGGTGCTTGATCTTCTTTTGCGAATTCGTTTAAACCGATGACTTCCGTATTCGGAGCCCCACCTGCAAGAATTGAGAGCGCATATGGGATTTTGACGGCTCCTTTGATTTCATAACTGCCGTCTTCTTGCTGATCAAGTATCCCACCAAAAATCAATTCTGCTTCATTTGTCGTATCAAAATGCCATTCCGCAGCTGCTAGTTTTTCTGGCTGGTATTTCGCTAAATATTTCCCTGAGAAGTCACCGACAAGTGCTGTCGAGAACGCGAAAATCAGACCAGCCATGACAGTGAGACGAAGAGCTTTCTTATGATATGCCGTCTCTGCTGCTGAGAGTGTCTTTTTGCGAAGCAAATGGAACGCCGCGATTGCTGCCAAGATAAAGGCAACAGTCAAGTAAGCTGAAACGATGACGTGTGTCGCCTTCGTCGGTGTCGCTGTATTAAACATTGCTTTTAATGGTTCGATTTGCGTTAACGTACCATTGACGATCTTAAATCCTTCTGGTGAGTTCATGAAGGAGTTGACTGTCGTGATGAAGAACGCTGATGCTGTCGCACCAATGACGACTGGAATCCCAATCAACCAGTGCAACCATGGATTTTTGAACCGGTCCCACGTATACAAGTAAATACCAAGGAAAATCGCTTCAAAGAAGAACGCGAACGTTTCCATAAATAGTGGCAAAGCAATTGTTTGACCCGCTACTTGCATGAGTGACGGCCAAAGTAATGATAGTTGCAAGCCGATTGCCGTCCCTGTTACGACACCGACTGCTACGGTAACGACGTATCCACGCGTCCACCGTCTTGCTAATAAGATATAATCTGGATCTTTGCGTTTCAGACCGATGAATTCAGCTGCCAGTACCATGAGCGGTACTCCGACACCAATCGTCGCGAAAATAATATGAAACGCTAGTGTGAGCCCTGTCAATAATCGACTGAGCACTACGGGATCATTGAACATGTATTTAGCCCCCTCTTCCTAAAACATACTTCTCTATATGGTCTATAACCGTATCATAGAGAACATAACCCTTTGTGTCTGTTTATAATGTTTGATGTAACAAATTGTTCACATATACACGTGATTTTTTTCACAAAATGTTCGAAAACTCTTATTCCTACATATATTAAAAACTTTCCCATTCCTGAATTCGAAAGGGAAAGCTTTATATCCTTTATTATTTCATAAAAATTTTTAAACATACTCTCGGAAATAATGGTCAAGTAAATCAATGACAAAAGAAATGGCTGATTCATCCGGGTTTAATGTTGGTTGATGCAAACCAGATGTCGGATTATCGACGCCGAGCCAGAACATCATCCCTGGGATCTCTTTCAGCATGAAACCAAAATCTTCCCCTGTCATCGCCGCGTCACATTCGATATAGTTGGCATTCATCTTTACGAATGATGAGAATTTATCCACGATTTGCCGGTCGTTGACGACTTCATAATAGCGATTACCGAATTGCAGATCGATTTTAACACCAAACGAAGCTTCGATTCCTCGAATGATGTCACGGACACGACGTTCGAGTTTTTCCATGTCTTCGCCGTTTAGCGCACGCATCGTTCCGTCAAGAACCGCTCTACCGGCAATGACATTCTCACGAATACCTGCATCCACTTTCCCAATCGTGATGACACTACAATTCATCGGATTAATGGATCGACTGACGATCGTTTGCAATTGCATGATCAAGGCTGCTTGCGCAACAACTGTATCAATCGTCAAATGAGGAAAAGCCGCATGACCACTTTGACCATAGATCGTGATATGAACTTCTCGAGCACTCGCGAACAGTACGCCTGGACGACTAGCAATCGTACCGACTGGATATTCCGGTGCAACGTGAAGACCATACATCTCACTCGGACGATATTTTTCAAACAATGGACTTTTAATCATCGGCTCCGCCCCGCCCGGTCCTTCTTCTGCCGGTTGGAATAAAAAGACGACATCATCCATGACTGGTAGTTCAACGATCCGTTTCATCAACCCTAAAGCAATCGAGGCATGCATGTCATGACCACACGCATGCATGAACCCTGGGTGTTCTGAGCAATACGGAAGCCCTGTCGCTTCTTCAATCGGTAACCCATCAATATCTGCGCGATACCCGATCGTTCGGTTTCCAGTCAATCCTTTCACTCGAACGAAAACACCTGTTTCAAATGTGTCATATGTGACACGATCTGGCGGATATGCACGAATTTGTTCCAATATAAAAGCTTGCGTCTTAAATTCCTTGAACCCTGGTTCCGGTATTTTATGAAGCGCGCGCCGCATCTCAATGGCGTATTCCATCTGACTGACTTCCTCCTTCTTCTTTTACGATGTCCCAAAAAGCTTGGACTTGTTTTAATTCAAGCATCGATTCCGTGGACAAGATCCAAGTATCTCGCTTCAGTACTTTTCCGGATGATGTCTTCAACGGAAGCTGCATGACTTCATTCGATTGCTGAATCGTCGACTCAGGTAAGATAGCAAAACCGATGCCATGTAACGCCATCTGTTTGCATGTCTCGATTTGGTCGACGACCAAAGTCCGAGAGGGTGGACTTGCGAACCGATCTTGCCACCACTCTAAAATTTCTTGATAGTACGTCGAATCACTTTTGAACTGGATGAACGGGCGATCCGTCACACGCAATTGTTCAATCGACGTCAACTCACTATCAACTAGATAGAGCGGGTCTGAGAAAAGGCGCTCTTTAACACCTTTCCAGTCCGGGTTTCCACGAATGATCCCGATATGAAAGTGTTCCTCTAACATATGACGCATCATCTCACTTGACCATCCGGTGACCAACTGGACACGCACATGCGGATAACGCTCGACGAATCGTTTTAAGACACGCGGGAGCCAGTATTGTCCCATGATGGAGGCGACAGCAATCCGAAGCGTTCCGTAAACGGCACCCTCTTCTGCCGTCAATTCACTTTTTAGTTCGAGTTCCTTCCGATTCATCTCTTTTGCGAGACCAATCACTTTTTCTCCTTGCGGTGTGATGCTTAAGCCACGCGATGAACGAATGAATAGTTTGGTTCCCCAGCGTCTCTCAATCGCAACAAGACGTTGACTAAGCGCAGGTTGTGAAACGAATAATCGTTCAGCAGCTCGCCTCATATTCAATTCTTCCGATAAAGTGATCAACATTTCCATTTCCGACACTTGCAATGTGAGATTCGACTCCTCATGATATAAGATGGCATTAGTTTAACACGTTAGAAAGGACGATACATATGACACGCTATCATTTTATGTTCATCATCTCAACGATTGCAACGCTTGGCAGTCTCTATTTTAGTGAAATTCGTGGATTCATTCCCTGCCCTCTCTGTTGGTGGCAACGACTATTCATGTATACGACAGCCTTTTATTTGCTCATATCCTTGTTCCGGTCAAAAACGATCGATCCACTCTTTGTACGCCTATATGTGCTTGCCGGCTTTGGTGTCGCCTTGTACCATGTCATCCTTGAGCGTTTACCCGATGGCGAAGCGTTATGTTCGAGTGGCTGTCTCATCAAATGGGTCAACTATTTCGGTTTCTTGACGATTCCGATGATGAGTCTCATTGCCTTTACATTACTATTAATTCTGGCGTTCTATCCAGCACGTTCGAACAATGAAGCGTAAGATATGAATCTTTGGTCAATACAAAGAAGGAGAAGTCAATTCGGCTTCTCCTTCTTTCGTCATTTTACATCACGTCCATCGATTGAAAACACTTACGGCGCTTGAGAACGCAAGCTCTGAGAGTTGTCCCGTCCCTTCACACCAGTCTCCGACGAAAGCGACACCTGCATGTCCCGGAATTTGAGTCGCAAGAGGACCTTGCCCCATTTTCCATTTGATTTCTTGTACGACTGCTCGTTTAATCGTTCGTTCTGCAACGATACGTTCTCTCCAGTCTGTGAAATGAACGTCAAGCATCTGTTCGATTCCCTTTCGAACATGTCCGATATAATCAGGATCCTCAAGTCGATCGTGTTCAAGATAAGCGATTGCTTGAAGGACTTGACCATCCTTTGGTGCGAGGCTTGCATCATAATGCGATAAATCCGTGATGAACGCTCGATGCGAACGGTCGTAGATGTATGAATACGGTGTTTGGATATAAGGCTGAAGTCCGAGATCATACACGAAAACTTCGACGGGTTCATGACTCGCATGCGGTGTCACGAATTTTTGGATCGTCGTTGGAGTCGCCATTTTTAAGATTTCACGTGGTGGTACGGCAAAGATGATCCGTTCCACATTCCATTCTTGTTTTTTTCGATCACGTACCAAGAATCCTGTCGTAGTCAATTCGACTGCTGTTATTTTTGTTTTTTTCAAGATCTCTCCGCGGTTCTCTAGGATGATCCGTTCCAATTCCTGTACTAACCCTTGCCAACCCCCTTCGATGTATGAGACAGGCTTTCGCGTCCGAAAAAGCTTTTGATAATACTCGAAATAGACATCTGATGGAATTTTTTCTGGTTCTGCCGTAAAAAAATTCGTTGATGCCAAATCAAGCATCAACTGTGCCACTTGTTCATCGACGCGTTCTGTTTTTAACCATTGCCCGATGGATTGTTGCGGATTCCCTCGTTCGACTCGTAAAATCGTTTTAATAATCTCCCATGTAAAACGTACTTTGTTCGTTCCTTCGATGACTTCTGTTTTCAGTAGTCCCCAGGCATTCGCAGGAACAGCCGTCAAATGACCTGAAAACTCATATTTCGCACGACTCGCTGAAAAATCAAGCCACGTCACTTCGATACCGAGTTGTTTCGTTAATTTGCGAAGAATTGATTGATCGCGTCCATAAATCGCATGGGCACCGTAATTAAATGTAAAGCCCTTTACGGTTTGAGAGGTGGCACGTCCTCCGAGTAATCCAGCATCCCAGAGCGTGACCGGTGTTCCTTGTTTTGCAAATAACGCCGCTGCTGTCAATCCGGATAACCCTCCACCTATGATCCCAATCGTCATACTCTCGCCTCCTCAACCATCGTTTCTCTTCTTTTCCCATAACGACCGGAGAAGAATCGAAGAACATGAAAAAAGACATGATTTCAATCATGAAATCATATCTCCTTATTTTTGATTATGCTTTCCACCATTCATCAAGTGGTGAGACGGGCATATGATGCTTATGTCCAACACGTTTATACTGCGTCTCTAACTTTTCTTGACTTGCTTCTGAAATCGACTTACCTTCCAAATAATCATCAATTTCTTCGTATGTCATTCCGAGTGCCACTTCGTCTGGTAGTGCCGGACGATTTTCTTCAAGGTCTGCTGTCGGAACTTTTTCAATCAAGACTTCTGGGGCGTTCAAGTAACGTAAGAGTTGTTTCCCTTGCCGTTTATTCAGTCCCGTTAATGGTGTTAAATCACATGCACCATCCCCATGTTTCGTGTAGAATCCCGTCACGAATTCGGCTGCATGATCCGTTCCAACGACTAAACAGCCATAATGAGCGGCTAAATCATATTGACTCTTCATTCGTTCTCGCGCTTTCGTATTTCCTTTGCTAAAGTCTGAAAGTTCTGCACCTGTCGCCTCTTCGAATGCCCGCATCGATGCTTCGACCGCTGGTTTGATATTCACACGAAGCGAATGATCCGGTTGAATAAAAGTCAAGGCTGCCTGTGCGTCTGCTTCATCTTGTTGTTCACCGTAAGGCAAGCGGACCGCATAAAATGAGACATCTTGTCCCTCTTCTTTTCGCAACTCTTCAACTGCTAGTTGGCATAGACGACCTGCGAGCGTTGAATCTTGTCCCCCGGAGATGCCTAATACGAATCCCTTCGCCCCTGTATGCTTGAGATACGCCTTCAAGAAGGCTACCCGCTCGTTTACTTCTTGGGCTGGATCAATGATAGGTTTAACGCCTGTTACTTGGATGATTTCTTGTTGCATGAATAAATTCACTCCTTCACATCGTTTTGATCGTCATTTTGAATCAATCATTTGGTGATCCGTCGTTTGTTTTGCATTTGCTCCTTTGAACTGGCGGATTGTCGATACGCGAACTTCCTTGCTATCACCTAAAGAGGAGATCGGTAATTCAACCGTGTACTGTTTCGTTTCGCGTTTTGTGAACGTATCCTTCTCAATCGCTTGCGTGAATACTTGCTCTTTCTCAAAATCATACGTTACGTGTTGTTTCGCATCAATCAATTGAGCCTGAAATCGTTGCGAGGAAGGATATGTCACGTTTACACTGTGATCATTTGGATTCGTTAAGGAAATGTCTAATTGCATCATACTGTCTTGCTTTGTCGTTTTGACTGCAATCTGAATCGGTTCGTTCATGGTTTTTGTTGCCTGTTGTTTCTTTTCTTGGCAACCTGCTAAACAAACAGTAAGCAGCAACAGAATGAAAACGAGACGTTTCATTTCATCCCTCCTTTTATCTAATCAATTTTATCACAAAAAAAAGCGAGAGAGGATTTCCTCTCTCGCACATTTCATCTCTTATGCTACAGGTAAAGTAGATGGATTCATCTTGAATGAAAACAATTGCTCTAAACCTGTCGCAAACAGTTCGTCACAAATATCTTCTGCCGCGTTTGCTGGTGCAACCAATGTAATCGTACGACTGTCAATTGTTTCGATCGTGACATATACCCCTGTTGTTGTCCGTTCCTTGTATCCTACTGCTAAATCAGTTTCAGCGAAAAGTAACATATCCCCGATTCTCCCCTTTTCTCATTCATATGCCAAGCCAAAAGATGACCTACATGCTTCGAATTCGTTATTGTAGGTTTACTGTATCAAAGAGATGAAAAAAGAAGAGAATAGTCATTCGACATTTCATTTCAAAACAATATTCCAGTTCAAATAGGGATATTTTGGAATAATCTATATAGTTGTTGCATGCAAGCGTTTTTACGAGCGTTTCCAACACATTTCATTTCGATTTCAAAAAGATGACAACATAATTTTGATTATTTTACCATCATTTTTAGATAACAGGGAAAATATACCTAGACAATCGATGGCTCATTTTGTCGAATGATTCTTTCACACAATATTATTTTGAGTTCTCATGAACTTTCATCTATCATTCGATTCATTTGTTGCCAGACCGTCCCTAGTGCTTCTTCCCCACTTTCGATTCGAGTCAAGGCGAGTTCCGCCTGTAAAGCGACTTCGTATTCTCGGTCTCGACTCGCTTCACGCAGTCTTGGAATCGACTGTTCTGTTCCAACATCGAACAGGAATCGAGCAGCCCGCCAACGTACTAGTTTATTTTTATCCGTCAAAGCCTCCATCATCATTGGTTCAGCCTCTGGCATCGCCCAATCCGAAATCGTATCACCTGCTGTTCGTCGTACGATACCTGATGGATCATGGAGTGCACTTGTCAGATACTCTAATAATTCTTCCCGATGTTCTTCGAACATCCCAAGCTTTACGATTGCTTGACGACGAATTTGCATTTTTTCATCCTGTAATAATCGTGCATACGCCGGAACCCATTCCATTTCAACAGGCAGTTCATCAAGCGCCGCAAATCGTTCTTTCCAATCAGACGAACGAATAGCTTGACCACTAAAGGCAATATCTTCCCCTGCTGCGAGCGACTTGAGACGTTCGATACGTTCGACTGGATATGCGATCTCAATCTCATTCGCTACTTCACGCAAACTTTCGTCAAGGTCACCGTATCGAGGTGCTTGTTCCACCCAGCGTCGATCGCTAATGACATTCTGAACGAATGGTTGGACGAATAGCGCTGCTTCTCGGAATCGTTCTGGCAACCCTTCTCGTTTTTCTTCTAATCCTTTCACACCTTTGATTTGCATTGGTACGCCTAAAATGAACTGTACAAATAAATGGACTGGCTCATACTCAGCATCTGTCTCGTGCTGTTCAACGTCATTTAACGTTTCACCGAACGCACGTCGTATATCGATGACAAGCGAACGCCAATCATATTTCGGATAACGCTCGATCGATAAAAAGTCACTGACCTGATAAACAAACTTAACGCCAGGTATTTCAAGTAATCGCTGAATGTGTTCCGGTGCGCCAAAGGCATGCTCGAATGTCTGCCCCTTTTCCGAAAAGACCTCATCAACGATGACTTTCATGTTATTTGGACTTGGTGTTGGTTCAATCGCTACGATTTTCATGTGTATCCCCTCCACTTCTATCATTTCAGATATCTAATCTGAAATGCAAAGCAAATGCCCTACAGACATGACCGTAGGGCAAAAACTTACTTGAATGCTTCTTCGATAATTGCAACGAAAGCATCCGGTGTCTCAAGCATCCCCATGTGTCCACTGTCTGTTGACCGATGTATGAGATGATCATTTGTTGGTGCAAACGCACTTTCCTCTGAGATCAATGGATCCTTCGTACCATGAATGATGACACCTTTTACGTTTGCTTTCGTTAAAGCTTTCGTCATATCCCGACGATCTCGCATCGCAGAGAGTGCACGGATGGCTCCTTCGACGGTCATCATATACCCAATTTCAAGTGCTTCAGCAACAGCGAATTCATCGGCTCCTTCCGCAAATAAGGACGGAACAAGACCATTGACAAATTCTCTTACACCAACTTCTTCGACGCGCGTGATATTTTGATTTCGTTTTTGTTTCGCTTGTTCATCATCTGCTTTCGCCGTTGAGTAAACGAGACCATATCCACTGATTTGTTCGGCATACCTTTCCACGATTGCAGCCGTGATGTACCCGCCAAAAGAGTGACCAACGATGATTGGCTTTTGAACACCACGTCGCTCTAGATCATCCATGACCCATTCTGCGAATCCCTCAATCGTATCAGGTCCGACATCCAGTCCTTCATGTCCTGGTAAACTCAACGGTAAAACTTCAAAAGAATGTCGTAAATTTGCCTCTACCCGATTAAAATAATCTGTCCCTCCTGTAAATCCATGTAGGAGTACAAGTGTTTGTTTTTCCATTGACTACCTCATCCCTTCCACTCAGATGCGAGCATACGGTACATCGTCAAGTTCATGAAACGACCATGACTATATGCATAATCTTCTAATAATCCTTCTGCTTGAAACCCTAATTTTTGCACCAATGCATTGGAAGCAAGATTCTCAGGTGCTACGAGAGCACTGATGCGATGGAGAGCGAATTCATCAAATCCGTAAGTCAGAACAGCTCGAGCCGCTTCGGAAGCCACTCCGCGTTGCCAATACTCTTGACTGACTTCAAAGCCAATTTCAGCTCGATGGTATTGGGAGAGCCAGTTATGAAAACCAATCGTACCGATCAATTGATTCGTTTCTGCATCAGCAATTGCCCAGCGAATCGCTTTACCTTGTGTAAACTGTTCCTTGAAGTAACTGATGACATTTTTTGCTTCATAGACTGTCACAAGCGGATCTGATCCGTAATAGTACATGACTTCATCATCTGATAGGATTTTAAACAATTCACGTGCGTCACGGTTTTCGAGCTCACGTAATACGAAGCGCTCGGTTCGCAATTCCGGGAATGGCTTTCGCAAGCCCCACATGCTCCATCACCTCTCTTTATGCTTCTCTATGTAGTATGCCCGTTTTCAGGAGTAAATATCCTTTCAGGCAATTCGAAGTTTTGCTACTATTGAATTATGAAGGAGTTAGTCACGGAAAGGAAGCGAAGTGGTATGTCAAGTGCGTTACTTTACTTATATGAGGACGAGGAAAATCAACGCTTGACGATGTCAGGGGTGCATTTCTCTGATTTCGCCGCAGCCGTCGATTTGAAGCGTCCTTTGCTTATTTCAGGAAGTGATTTCAAGCAGACGAAACAATCGTTTCGGACAATGCTACATTATATCGAAGCGCATGAAATCGAACAGTTTTCACAATCCACGGATGTGCAGCGTCATCCATTGATCGCTATCGATATTCGTTCCTCCCATTCACTCGACGTATTAACGGATGTCGAGATCGCAGAGTTGTTATTTTTAATGCATATGAAACGTGGAATGCCACTTCCCTTCCTTGATTCGATTGAAAATGAATTGGTCTATTTTAGCGAGCATGACGGACTTCATGCTTCCGTTTACTTAAAAGACTGGGCACGCGTCGAACAATTGATTGCTGATCTTGTGCAACGAAAATTCCGACAGCACGCACGATCCGTTGCCTCTATTGCTTTAACAGCTGAAATCATGATCCATATCCGTCATTTTCTCGGAGAAGGGGTCCTGATTGATTTCGAAAGCGCAAAGCGATCTGTTTTTTCAAGAAATATTACGATTCCTGTCTACGTGGCTGGCCGTTATGAAGACATGAGCGTATTACATGAAGATTTTGAAGCCGAGAAAGAATCGATTCTTAGACGTGGAACGCTTGTGTGTCGAAAAAAGAAATGGAGTTTTGAGTTAGATTGACCTTTAGCATCTTTTTCTTTTAGAAAAGGATGCTTTTGTTCTATTTGAATTTTAAATGATGATTCCTTCTTTACGGTTATTATGGACAATGTGACAATATCGTTAAAAAATTTTTCGAATTTTCACACAAAATAAGACTAGCATCTTGTGAGGACTTCGCTATAATGAGGATAACCTTTTTAAGATAGAAGTTAGACCTGTTTTTTTGTAGGGATGGTACTGGAATCAGCAGAAGGAGGAATTCAATATGGATCAGTTAAAAGTGAACGGAATTGGCTCATTCACGAAATTTGCGACGAACGGGAACATCCTCAAATTAAAGGATGCGACACTCGGTGAAGTGAAACTGTCGCTGAATGAAGCGAGTTCAATGACCATCGCCCCTGTCGATGAAGAAAATGGACTTTTCGTCATTAAAGGGCAACAGCAGGAATCGCTTGTTGAACTGACGTTACCACGTCAATCCTGTGAGGTCGTTCACGCTTGGCTCCTCCATAAATTGAAACGCCATAAAAAAATACGCTCGATTGCGACAAGCTGACATTTGTATGAAAATCCTTAACTCAAGACTTCCATTCATGAGTTAAGGGTTTTTTTCTGTTTAAAAGTCTCGGTGATAAATTTTCAGAAAATATTGTTTTCTTAGATTCTTCATGTTATCCTTAGAAAAATTCAAACAGGAGGTTTTAAACATGACATATACATCGCTTATCCCAGTACGACTGATTGTGATTAGGACCAGGGACTGAAGATTCATTTCTCGATTGAGAAGATGAAGACCAGGCCCTTTTCGTCATTTCGACAAGGCGTCTGATCACACGACGCCTATCCACGCACATCGTGGATGAGGCTTTTTTTATTGAAATTAGAAGGAATGGAGGACAACACATGTTTAAGACAAAAGATACGTTCGCTTTAGGATTTATGATCTTCGCATTATTTTTCGGTGCGGGTAACCTAATCTTCCCACCAGAACTCGGCGCCCTTGCAGGTAAACAATTCCTCCCAGCCATCCTCGGCTTTATCGTGACAGGTGTGGGTCTTCCGTTGCTCGGCTTACTTGCTGTCGCATCTATCGGAGGCGGTATCAAAACGCTTGCTGCTCCTCTCCCTCGTTTTGTAGGTGCTGCCTTGACGTTTGCTCTCTACGTTGCCATTGGACCTTTCTTCGGAATCCCTCGGACATCGGTTGTCACGTATGAGCTCGGTGTTGTACCATTTCTCGGTGCGCCTTCACAAATGACATTAGTTCTCTCATCAAGTCTCTTTTTCATTGCTACGCTTTACCTCGTATTGCGTCCTGGTAAATTACTTGAAATCATCGGACGTTTCATCACACCTTTATTGCTGATTGCACTTGCTGCGTTAAGCATCAGTAGCATCGTCTCACCACTTTCAAGTGTCGCTTCACCAAGCAAAGCCTATGAGACGACAGGTCAAGCATTCATCCAAGGTTTTCTTCAAGGATACTTAACGCTTGATGCACTCGGCGCCTTAGTCTTCGGTGTCGTGGTACTTCATACATTAAAAAGCCGAGGCGTTCATGAACGAACAGCACAATTTAAAGTCGTCACTCGTGCTGGAACGATTGCTGCGGTTGCTTTGACTCTCGTCTATATCGGACTCGGAATGATCGGACGTAATACATTTGCCGCAATCGGAAAAGTCGATGGTCCGACCCTTCTTCAGCATTATGCGAATACAGCATTCGGTTCAATTGGTTTAGCTGTACTTGGTCTTGCGATCCTACTTGCCTGCTTGACGACTTCAGTTGGTCTCGTCACTGCATTTGCAGAATATATGATGACTCTTTCAACACGTGTCACATTAAAAACAGCAAGTATCTTCACGACTGTTCTTGGTCTCACGGTATCTATTGTCGGATTACAGACATTGTTATCAATCGCTGTTCCCGTGTTGATGTTCCTTTATCCAATCGTCATCGTCTTAATCGCATTAACATTCATGCGTCATCTGTTCCGTCGTAAGTCGGTCGTTTATCAGTTCACTCTTGGAGTAACGATTTTCTTCTCACTTTGTAGTGCGTTAAACCAACTTTCTCTTTTCCCGGGAAATCTCAAAACCTTCTATCAATCACTTCCTTTAGTGGATCAAAGTTTAGAATGGTTGTTTCCGACACTTATCGCCTTTGGTCTCAGTTCATGGTTTGGACACGTTTCCACCCCTTCCGTCATACAAAAACGCGCTAGCTAGTGATTCCGTTTTCATAGCTATGGTATGATGAACAAAATGGTTATATTAATGGAGGCGTCATATACATGGATAAGATTGCTTGGATTACCGACAGCATGGCTTTTTTCGAGCCAGGAGAGGCTGAAAAAATCGGAGTCCATGTGATACCGACATTACTCATCTTGAACGGGGAGTCTTACCGGGAGTATGTCGATATCTCGATTGAACAATTGAATCAAAAAATGCAGGACGATTCGAAAATCTCACCTACGACTTCGCAACCGTCTTTTGGTGACTTCGTAACTCTATACGAACAGTTACTCGAAGACGGTTATGATTACGGATATGCGATTCACATCACGAGTGGCTTAAGTGGTACCTACTCCAGTTCGGTCGCTGCAGCTGAGGCTGTCGGTTTCCCGCTGTATGCGATTGATTCATACACGGGTGCTGCCAATCAACAAGAACTTGTCCGGATCGCACAGCGACTAGTAGCTGCTGGTAACGATCCAAAGGAAGTCATGTCGACACTTGAAACGTTTAAACACAAATCGCATTTTTATCTGATTATTGGAAATATGGAGACGATGCGACGTAGTGGTCGAGTTTCAGGAAGTCAATTTTTATTAGCGAATATGCTCAACATCAAGCCGATCGTTCAATTTAATGAAGAAGGACAGCTTGTTCCTTTCAAGAAGGTACGCTCGATCAAAAAAGCATTTAAGGAAATGGTAACCGAGATCACTTCTAAAGTGACAGCACAAGGAGTCTACGATCGAACACTATATATCGGTCATACGCTCGCTCATACTGCTGCTGAAGAATTAAAACGTTTGATTGTAACGGAACATCCTGAAATCAACGTTCGTATCACGCAATTCGGTCCTTCCATCTTGGCACATGCTGGTGCTGAGACGGTCGGCGTGTTCTGGTTCGACGACATTTCTCTACCTACAACTTGATACCTAACATTAAAAAATAAAGAACCGGACGGTCTTAAAAAAGACCGTCCGGTTCTTTATTTTGTTTCGTATTTACGAAATAATTCTTCTAGCAACATCGCTTCGTCCAACGTACGATGAATCGGTTCGTGCGGAAGTGCGATTTGATTCGATAATGTGTCGGAAGGATATACATCAAACGACACTTGTTCCATCTCAATAAGATACTCAAGGATAGAATCAAGTGAGCTTTCCTTTTTAAATTGACGAAGCCAGTTTTCATATCGACGATCTACTTTTCCTTCTTTCAGCAATATCTCTCCACTAGCAATGATTGCCCATTTAGGCGGCGCATCGATTTGGAAAAGTTCCAACTGCTGATATTCTTCCATCGTTCGTTTCGTCACCGGAATGACACCGTTGATTGAGACCAATCGTTTTAATCTAAGATGCGCTCGCATCGTCATGAATCGCGGTCGTCCGGCGACTCGCTCAACAAGCAAGGTCGGTTTATCAATAGAACGCATCGTTTCTTCATCAAATAATAAACTATGATCTACATCTAATACTAGCATTAAGACACTCCTTTTTTTCTGCGGGAGACGATGAATGCATAGGAGCTACATAAAAGAATCGCTGCAAAACAATAACCACCGATGACGTCTGAAAAATAATGAACGTTTAAAATGATGCGGGAAGCTCCCATGGCAAGAAATAACCCAATCGTCAACACCGATACGATTACTTTGCCAGTCGTTTTTAAATGCCGGAAAGCGACGACAAGAAATCCTACATATACAGCGAATGCCATCGCGGAATGACCACTTGGAAAACTATAGCCAACACCACCAACTAACTCATTCAATGAAGGACGTTCTCGTACGAAGGCAAATTTGACGACTTGATTCAATGCTCCTACAGAGATCGCCATCAATACATACCAAATACTTGCGATACGATCTCGCCACAAGACATAACTCACTACTCCAAGTAACACCGTCATTGTCATCGCCCCAGGACCAGAGCCTAGTTGAGTGAACCAAGAGACATAGTCCCCTGGAACATGTTGAGACATGTACGACGATAATTGAGCGTCAAATAAAAAATAGCCCGTCATTCGAATCGAGACGGCGATGATCACGAACAAGACGACAGCGATGGATGCACCCACCCACGCCGCTCTTGCCCCCCGCATTAGTATGTCCCCTTACGTTCTTCTAATTCTTCTGCTGAATAATCTTCCTTATCCCGCAAACGATGTGCCAAACGCCCTGATGCATTTGCTGCGATGGCTGCAACGATATCGTCCATGAACGTATTGACTTTTCCGTCTCCGAGCTTCGTATCCAGTTCTTTGATGATCCCAACCTTCGCCTTATCCAAATATCCGAATGTCGTAACAGCGATAGAACCGTACGTATTGACAGCACCAATCGCGATCGTTTCATCTACGCCAAATAATCCTTCATCGCTTTGGATGATGGACAAGAGTGGTTCTGATAATAATCCTTTTTCAGCAAGAATATCTAATTCTGCCCCGACAAGGATCGCATGTTGTAATTCACGCTTTTCAAGAACTCGTTCAACCGAACTGACACATGTTTCTACTGTCAGATCCACTGTGTATGGTGCTTGCATTTGGTAAACGATCTCAGCAATCGCATGAATCGTCACCCCGCGTTCATGTAACTTGTCAATTGCTGCTTGTTTGACCTCTTTTGAATGTGTTTTCTTCATGACTGTATCCACCTCTCCAACAAAGTACTTCATTAGTATACACGGATTCTAAAGCTCCTCTCAAACTTCTTTGACATCGACGCCAGAATCCGTCATGATTATTTTGTAAAGCGTTATCATTTCAGGGGAAAGTAGGGGATTTTCGATGAACATCGGGGTTGTATTGTTTCCATCGAAACGCGTTCAAGATTTTGCCAATTCATACCGAAAGAGATATGACTCGAAGTATTCACTGATCACACCGCACATCACGTTACGGGAGCGGATGGGAGTCGATGAGACAGAATTAAATCACATCGTGACAGAGTTAAATCGAATCGCGTCCGAAACGAAACCGGTCAATCTGCACATCCAAGGAGCCCGGTCGTTCCATCCGACGAACAATGTCTTGTTCCTTAAAGTAATGCCATCGGATGAGTTAGAACAATTACATCGTGCCTTGCATACAGGACCACTCGCACATAATCCGAAATACGATTTCTTGCCACATATCACGATTGGTCAAGAACTGTCGGATGTCGAATTGTTCGATGTACTAGAACGTCTCAAGATGGAAGATATCCGTTTCCAAGAAGATGTCACGAAAATGGCTTTATTGTATGAACTGGAAAATGGAGCTTGGAGTGTCTACGAGACATTCCGCTTTACAGGTCAATGAATGATTAAACTTCCCGGTCGAAGCTTCGACCGGGAAGTTTTAGTTCTGGTAACACTCCATATGCATTCGCCTGTTCTTCTAAAAAATCTTGCGTTTCATGTTCTCGATAAGGATCGACTGGGCGTATCGGTTGAACCCTTGCGACCGGTTCAGTTTTCAGTTGTGGGTCGACTCGTACTTGACGATTCACATATTGTACGACCGTAAAATCGATTGCGTTCATCCTCTGCACTTCCTCTCCCCTTCTAATTCTAACGTTGTTCATAATTGACACTTCCCCGATTAAGCACAAAAAAAACCAAGCTCCCCTCCTAAGGGAAGCCCGGTTCACTAAATCACCTATTACAGAATGTGGAATCCACTATCGACGTGAAGGATTTCTCCTGTTACACCACTCGACATTTGCGAAAGTAAGAATAATCCACTCTGACCGATTTGTTCCGTCGTAACGTTACGGTGAAGTGGCGCGCGTTCTTCGATGCTATCAAGGATTGAGTTGAAATCGCCAACACCTTTTGCTGAAACTGTCCGGATCGGACCAGCAGAGATCGCATTGACACGAACACCTTGCTGTCCGTATTCAGCAGCGAGATAACGAACGCTAGCATCTAATGCTGCTTTCGCAACACCCATGACGTTGTAGTTCGGAACCATCTTCTCACCACCAAGGTAAGTCAATGTGATGACAGATGCGTCTTCTGTGAAGAAATCTTTCGCTGCCTTGACGACTGCCGTCAAACTGTAGGCAGAGATATCAAGTGCTTGCGCGAACTGTTCACGTGTCACACCAGAAAATTCACCACGAAGTGCTTCTTTATCCGCGAATGCGATCGAGTGAGCAATTCCTGAAATCTTACCGTGATCTGCATGGATCGTCTGGAAGACCTGTTCGATTTCTTCATCACTCGTGACATCACACGTATAATAAGAAGCCGGACGTGATAATTCCTGTCCTAATTTTTCAAGTGGTGCTTTGAAACGTTCCCCGACATATGTAAATGCGAGGCTTGCTCCAGCAGCGTCGAGTGCACGTGCGATGCCCCATGCAATCGAACGTTGGTTGATGACGCCCATGACGACGTACGTCTTGCCTTCGAGTGAAGGATAAATATTCATGATAAAGTCCCCCTTGAATTAGTACCTGGTAATAAAACCTATCTTCAGGTTACAAAAACGTAACGCTTCTGTCAACCATCGCTCTTGATATTGCGGATTTGATAAATTACGGTAATATAGAAAGTGATAGAAAGTAGGGATGAAATGAATCGATTCAAATCATTTACACAACGTTATGATCATACGTTGTTGTTTTTACTCGCCTGTCTGATGGTCATCAGCGTCATCGCCATCTATACGGCCCAACCTTCGCTTAAAGGTGCTATCAGTGCCATCAACTTCTCCGCCAAACAAATTCAGTGGTATGTCATCGGTTTCATAGCGTTATCCGTCGTCATTTTCATCGACTATGAACAGCTGAAGCGATTCCACTGGTTTTTATACGGAGCTGGTATCCTGTCATTGATTGGTCTTGTTATTTTCCGTGGTACACCAATCGTTACTGAAATCAAAGGAGCGTATGGGTGGTATCAATTCCCGGTCATTGGGACAGTTCAACCGGCTGAGTTCATGAAATTCTTTTTGATTGTTTCGCTCGCTGCCGTCATCACCGAACACAATGCCCGTTATGTTCAACACGAACGCGACTTCTTATTGCTCGTTAAAATGGTTGCTGTCACGGCTTTGCCACTTGGTCTCATTATCATCCAACCCGATTTAGGAATCGGTTTGATCTTATGTGTCATTCTTGCATGTGCCATGTTGTTATCTGGACTGAACTGGAAATGGCTCTTGACGATGTTTGCCCTGTTCGCAGGTTCTGTCATCATCTTCTTTTACCTGTTTTATTTCCACAACGACTTACTCGCAACGTTTTTCCCAGGTCACGCGATGAACCGGATCATGGCTTGGTTGCAACCTTTTGAATATGCGGATGATCTCTCGTATCAGCTCGTCCAAGCAATCAATGCAACAGGTTCTGGTCAAATGTTCGGGGTTGGATACGGAAAACTGCAGGTATTCGTTCCGGAACTGCATACGGACTTCATCTTTACGACGATTGCCTCACACTATGGTTTCATCGGGGCTGCCATCGTATTGATCGTCTTATTCCTGTTCGTCTATCGCTTGATTCAAATTGCTCTTGAGACGGCGGATCCATTTGGTACCTATATCGTGACAGGATATGTCGCCATGTTCACGTTCCAAATCTTCCAGAACATCGGGATGACGATCGGTGTCTTACCGATCACAGGTCTTCCATTACCATTCATCAGTTATGGTGGATCAACGATGATCGTAAACCTCGTCGGTCTAGGATTAATTATGGCAATCGCTTCTCAGTCTCGGATTTCCATGTTTGATGAAGATTAATCGCATACGATAAAAGGCAGTGGATTAAGTCCACTGCCTTTTATCGTATGTTCATTATTCCAATCGAAGATCCTCGGGAAGCGGCGCTTCAAATCGGACACGTTCTCCTGTCGCAGGGTGAAGGAACGTCGCTGACGCGCTATGGAGTGCTTGACGCGGGAGCAATGGTTCACCCTGATACATCGTATCACCAATCAAAGGATGTCCTAAAAAGGCAAGATGGACACGAATTTGATGCGTCCGTCCCGTCTCTAGTCGAATATCCAGTAAGGAAAACTCTCGATCCAAAGCTTGGACCCGTCGACTATTTAAAATATGCGTAATGGCCCGTTGACCATCCGGTCGTACCATTCGTTCCATGAAGGAATGATCGGTTTGACCAATCGGCTGATCAATCGTTTGTACCGGTACATGTCCGGGTGCATAGGCTAAATAATGCCGCTCTAATTCGTTTGATCGTTGCATGAGACTCATTCGGTGATGGGCGAGTCCGTGTTTCGCGAATAAAACGAGACCACTCGTGTCTCGATCGAGTCGATTGACGATATGGATCGCATACGGAATCCCTTGTTTTCGATAATAACCAAGAACATAATTCGACAATGAGTGTTCCGGATGCAATCGTGACGGAATCGATGCCATCCCCGGTGGTTTATTGACGACGAGTAACCAATCATCTTCAAACAAAATATCGAGTTCCCCTTCTGTCGCTACCATGTCCGGTGCTGGTGTTTCTTCCGGGAAGAAGACGTGGACACGGTCACCCGCGCACAAGACGTCGTGGACGTTGACATGATGACCGTTCCGCGTGATATCTCCATGATTTTTGATTGATACTAACATTTTTCGTGAGATACCTAGACGGGTCGTACAAAAATGACTGACGCGCCAGCCATCCTCGATATCAGTAACCGTCTGTTGTAGCTGAAATCCATTCATGTTTCCATTTCCTTTACATACTGCGTCAACGTCTTTCGTCTGCCAGGAAAGATTCCCGCACCCGTTGCCAAAACGGGAAAGAACGAAAACGAGCAAATTTCACTTTTTTATCTGATACTCGACACCGGATCGATGTCACATTTTGATGGACAATCGAAGCATAGTGGTCATAGGTCATCTGAAAATCAATCGGATTGACGGGACGAATTTCGACATCATGATGTTTCGGTAACAACATCGGTGAGCCGATCGTCCGGTAAACACGATTATTGATCGAAGCCATTTCTGTAATTTGGATCGCTTCGAGTGCCGGGTGGACAATCGCACCGCCGAGCGCCTTGTTATATGCCGTCGAACCAGAGGGTGTCGATATACATAACCCGTCACCTCGAAACGTCTCAAAATAGTCGCCTCGAATCGATAAATCGCAAACGAGTGTTTGATTGAAACTTTTGATCGTACACTCGTTCAAAGCAAGCAGTTGATTATGTGAGCCATCCGCATAGTCAATTGATAGTTCAAGCAGCGGGTATTCGACCGTCGCTAAATCCTGCTTCGCGATATGATCAATCAACTCATCCATCTCTTCAGGACGCCAATCCGCATAAAAACCAAGGTGCCCTGTATGAATCCCTACAAGGGTAATCGTCTCTACTTGATCGAGATACGAATGGAACGCTTGTAACATTGTCCCGTCTCCCCCGATTGAAACGACGATTTCCGGTTGACTGACATCAAGCACACATCCCCGCTCCGTCAACGCCTGCTCGAGTTGTTGTTTTAGCGCATGAGAACGCTCATCATCACGAGCCGTGATTGCAAAACGCATGGTCATCCCCCTACTCTTTTAATCGTTCCGACGCCTTAGCGTCGCGTTGAAAGACGAGTTGCGCGTCTTGAATTTCTACTTTCAATTGACTCATCTCCGCGTCAAGCAAAAATGCCGCTTCTGCCGCACGCCGCAGGCGCTCCCGTGTTTCTTCCGGAATGTTCCCCTGGTACTTGTAATTTAACGAGTGTTCGATCGTCGCCCAAAAGTTCATCGCAAGCGTACGAATTTGAATCTCGACTAATGTCGGTACTTCACCTTCGATCGTCTGTACTGGATAAGCAATGATGACATGATACGATCGATAACCACTATCCTTCTTTTGAGTGATGTAGTTACGTTCCTCGACGATTTTAAAATCACCGCGCGAACGTAATAGTTCAAGAACATGAATGATATCATCGACGAATTGACACATGATGCGTAATCCGGCAATATCCTGCATATCTTGTTCCAATGATTCACGCGCAATTGCTTTTCGTTCTGCTTTTTGAAGAATGCTTTTTACAGGTTTGACCCGTCCTGTGACAAATTCAATCGGTGAATGCTCTCCCCGTTGCTGAAATTGTTTACGAATCGCTTTTAGCTTTACTTTCAACTCATCGACCGCGATTTGATACGGCGCAAGAAATAAATCCCAATTTTCTTTTGTCATCTGATTTGTCACCACTTTTAATCGAATAGTATTGGTTCAGTGCCTGTTCCTACCTCATTCATGTTATCATATTTTCAGACATTCAACTAGAAAGGCGTGATTCCGATTAGACAAGAATTGGAAATCGAATTCAAGAACTTATTGTCTGAACAAGAATATCTATCGTTATTTACCCATTATGCGTCAACTAAACAACCCATTTGGCAAGCAAATGATTATTTTGATACGCCTGATTTCGAACTTCGAAAAAAAGGTGCTGCCTTACGGATACGTGAAAAAAAACAAGGACTTGTCCTTACTTTAAAACAACCTCATGAAAATGGATTGCTTGAAACACATGTCACACTATCAGCAAGTGAAGCGGAAGATCTATTCAAATACGGTCTGATTCACTCCGAAGAGATGAATCACCAGTTGTCGTCTTTTGACTTGCAAGGTTCGTTGGAACATTTAGGACGTTTAGAAACCGAACGCATCGAGACGGTGCTTCCAGAAGGCTTACTCGTCCTTGATAAAAGTCGCTATCTCGGACATACCGATTATGAGTTAGAGTTTGAGGTCAGCAACTTCGAACAAGGGCAAAAGGATTTCGAGCGAATTCTTTCAGAACACGACATTCCACAGCGCAAAACAAAAAATAAAATCGTTCGCTTCATGGAACGTAAAGCGCTTTCTTGATTTTTCGTGTAAGAATGAACAAGCAAAACCTTTGCTCTTTCTTTTTTTTCGTTGCTAAAATAGGGTAACGATAACAACAGGAAGGGGTGAACGGATGGAACACGCACAATGTAACGGATCTTATTGTTCATTGGACGAACCATCGATTCAACAACCGACGAAACCTCTGGAAATCTATCATTTTTTAGATGTGACACAAACGGACGGTTTACGGTTGATACCCGTTCTCAAGAAATTAGAGCTAGAATATGGTCATCTTTTTCGTCTCCGCACGATTGCTACGATTCCTTGTGCTCCTTCACGTTCCGCGTGCGATATGTCACCACTCGTCATCCTAAAAGCAATCGAGCTTCAAGGAAAAACGTTTGGTATGCGGTTCATGCGACGCCTTCGGATGCTTCATAATGTCGAAGGTGAGAGTGCTTACAGCCGTCCATCATTGATGCGGTTAGCCGAAGCATTGACAGAGTATGGTCTGGATTTAGATGAATTCCACCGTGATGTCTCGTCGGACACGATTCAGCAAATGCTCGAGAAAGAGACTGAACTGGTCACGGAATGGGATGTCCGAATTCTTCCGACACTCGCTTTCGTTGGAGATGAGGAAGCCATTAAGGCAGAAGGACCTTATGAGTATTTGGTCTATGTTTCGATCTTAAGTGAACTGCTAGATCATACGATTGAAAAACAATCGAAGCCACCACTTGAACAATTCTTGAGACGGTATGAAACAGCAACTACGGCTGAAATTGCCTTTATTTATGACGCTCCTGAATCCCAGGTTGAACACGAACTAAAAAAACTGGTCTTACAACAGAAATGTGCTTCTCTATCGTACTGTGATGGAAAAGTATGGCGTCATTTAAAAGATTCAGCACATGCTTAATACAAAAAGGACAGTGGAGCAAGCTTCACTATCCTTTTTTGGTATTCACTCATAGAAAAAGAAGAAGTCCTTCATGACGAGAAGGACTTCTTCTTTTGACCATTGGATGGGGGAAAAAGAGAATCGACTGGGGAATGTGACCCTCTTCACAATATAAGTATACCGTGAGTCTTTTTTCTTTTCCACACTTTGTTCACTTTGTCACAAAGATGTCACTCTGCTAATAACGCTTCGAATTCATCTAGGACACGTTCAAATTGACGAAGTGCTGCTTCAACTGGTGCTTTTGTTGTCATATCAACACCAGCAGCTTTTAGTACTTCGATTGGATAATCGCTTGATCCCGCTTTTAAGAAATTATTGATGTAACGTTCTACAGCCGGTTGTCCTTCTTCTAGGATTTGATCCGTCAAAGCAGCCGCCGCCGAAATGCCTGTTGCATACTGATAGACATAGTAATTGTAATAGAAGTGTGGAATCCGAGCCCACTCCAAACCAATCTCTTCATCTAATACAATCTCTTCTCCGAAGTATTTTTGATTCAAGGCATAATACGTTGACGTCAAGAATTCTGGTGTCAACGATTGTCCAAGACGCGCTGCATCATGAATCGCATGTTCGAACTCAGCGAACATCGTTTGTCGGAACAATGTTCCACGGAATGTTTCAAGTTGATTGTTCAACAGATAGAGTTTTTCTTTACGATCCGTCACTTTTTTCAATAGATAATCATTCAACAGCGCTTCATTCGTTGTTGAAGCGACTTCTGCGACGAAAATCGAATAGTCACCGTATGGGTATGGTTGTGATTTCCGCGTGTAGTAGCTATGAACCGAATGTCCGAATTCATGTGCGAGCGTAAAGAGATTATTGATGTTATCTTGCCAGTTCATCAAAATGAATGGTTGTGTATCGTAAGCACCAGAAGAGTATGCCCCACTCCGTTTACCACGTGTTTCCCGGACATCAACCCAGCGCTCAGACAACCCTTCTTCGAGAATATGTTTATATTCTGCTCCAAGCGGCGCGAGCCCTTCGACCATCAATTGTTTCGCTTCTTCATAAGAGACCTTCATCTCGACCTCAGAAACGAGGGGGGTATACATATCGTACATGTGTAACTCATCAAGACCGAGGACCCGTTTACGTAAGGCAACATAGCGATGAAGCAATGGTAAGTGCTCATGCACCGCTTCAACCAACCCATCATAAACGGATTCAGGGATTGCATTACCATGTAAGGCTGCCGCGCGTGCAGAAGGAAACTTCCGAACATCTGCATAGAAGTTGTCTTTCTTAACTGACCCAGCAAGAGTTGAGGCGAGCGTATTCGTGTATTTCGCATACGTTCCGTACATCGCTTTAAATGCGGCTTCACGCACCGAACGATCAGATGATTCAAGGAATGTGATGAAACGACCATGTGTCAATTCTGTCTCTTCCCCGTCTTCCCCCTTAATTTTCGGGAATGTCAAATCTGCATTATTCAGCATACCGAATGTCGTACCGGATTGACCGAGAACTTCTCCCGCCTTCGCTAGAATCGCTTCTTCCGCTTCCGTCAACACATGCTCGCGTTCTTGGTTCAACTCATCAAATGCATGACGGTACATCGCAAGGTCTGCATTCTCATTAAGATACGCTTCTATCGTTGTTTCAGGTACAGCTAACAATTCCGGTGTCATGAAAGCAAGTGTGGCTCCGATTTGTGACGCAAGCGTCCGAGCACGGTCGTTCATGGCTTGATAGAAGCTATCCGCTGTATTTTCGTCGTAACGCATGTGCGCGTATGTATAGAGCTTATAAAGACGTCTTGAGACTTCGTCTCGTAACTGTAACCCTTCATAGAGTGTGTCCGCACTCTGTCCAAGACGACCCTTATACTCGACGAGTAATGGAAGCATCGCTTTCACCGATTCAAATTCTTCTTCCCACGCTTCGTTTGATGCATAAATCGATTCTAGATTCCAAGTTTCTGAAACGTCAACATCTTGACGTGTTAATACTTCTGCCATTTCCCTCACTCCTTTAATTCAGTTATACCTGTTTTCTTTTCGACAAACAATCGAAGTGCTCCTGCTAAAACAGCCGATTCGCCTCCTCGATCCGCTCTAACCATTCCGTGATAAGTAAATCGATCATCGGTCGTTCAAACGGGATATCCAATCGATGAAGTAAATGAAAGACGGCTTGTTCTAAAGCAGTAGAGGAATAAACCCCTTTTAACCGCAAAAAGACTGCCATTTGAAACTCAAAAGGATGAACGGGATACGATAATAAGTGACTGATCGGAAGAAAGACCGATGACGGCAGATTCAGAAGATGAAACCCTGCCTCATATAATGGAAGTTTAAGCATTCGTGGAGGTAACGAAGGATAAAAAGGTCGCTGTCGATAGCGCAAGACGATTCCTTGCCATCGAGCCATTGAAAATTTCCGAGGAAATGACGGAAGTTCCGTCGAAAGGAAGTCGGATAATGAAAGGGATTGAACGGTACAATAGACATAATGTTTCGCAAAAGGGAGCGGATGTCGAAACCGTCGGATTTGATTGTCAACAATCAAGTCCAAATACTCATTTTCTAAGAAGGCTTGACGCATCCATCCTTGTAAACGAAATGTGACACCATGTGACGGATGAAACCCAATCCAACGAACCGTTTGTCCTTGTTTCGCATCAAGTCTTGCTCGTCTAATCCATTCATCTGCCGACATCGGAGAACGCTGAATTTCAATCCCAATCTCTTTTTCCGGAATCCACAGGTCGAAGCGTCGCTGTCCAATCGTCCATTCGGTCTCGACGCGAACGCCTGCATTCATCAACGAATCTGCAATTCGTCGTTTCCAAGATACATGTAAGCTACTTTCTCCTGAACATGCTGAGATATGTGCAAAATGTGGTCGTCGTCCCTGCCTGACGCGCAATGGCTTCAGACAATACGGACAACGTAAGGACATCGCTTTTAATTCATGGACAGAAAACCTATGAATCAGAATGCGTTTACCTGACCCATCAATGGCTTCAAACATCAGCATCGTCCCCTTTTGCTAGAGTAGCGGTGAGAATAAGCGTGAAATTGATTCAACTAAACGGCGGCGTAATGGACGACGATGAAACAAATCAGCATCAACTTGTGTAGACTGGCTAAAATCCTCATAAAAATCACGTGTTAATTGATGTACCGAATTTGTTCCGTATAAAAAAGCATTTACCTCGAAATTCAAATGAAAACTCCGTAAATCCATATTCGCTGTTCCAATCGTTGCGATGGCGTCATCCACGACGATGACTTTCGAATGCATGAATCCTTTGTTATACTCATAGATTTTCACACCAGCCTGGAGTAAATCATCAAAGTAAGAGCGACTCGCATAAAATACGATTTTATGATCCGGAAAGCTTGGCAGAAGAATACGAACATCAATTCCAGACATAGCGGCTGTCTTTAGTGCTGTCATCAAATCTTCATCTGGTATTAAATATGGAGATGCAATGTAAACAGATTCACGCGCTTCTGTGATGAGTCCGAAGTAAAGTGACTTCATTGCCTCATGTGGCTCATCAGGTCCACTGGCAATGATTTGAACGCCTCCCGTTGCTTCATCGACATATTCCAGTGGTTCCATATAAAACGGTGTAAACAGGCGTTCCCCCGTCATATAGTACCAGTCTTGGAGGAAAATCAATTGAAGTTCAGAAACAGCTTCTCCGCGTACAAGAAGATGCGTATCACGCCAAAATCCAAAATGCTGATCGCGACCGATATACTCGTCCCCAACGTTAATTCCACCCGTAAAAGCAACTGTTCCATCAATGACAACGATCTTCCGATGATTTCGGTAGTTAGACTTACTCGAAATGAACGGTAATACGACAGGGAAAAATGCCCGAACTTCAACACCTGCATCCTGCATCTTCTTGAAATAATGCTTATCTGTCGAAAAACACCCGACGGCATCATAAAGAAAACGGACTTCAATTCCTTGTTGTGCCTTTTCAATCAATACTTCCTGTAACTGCAATGCGAGCTCGTCATCCCGTACGATATAGTATTCCAAATGGATATGATGTTGTGCTTGACGAATCTCTTCTAAAAGAATCGGAAATTTCTCCTGACCATTCGTCAAAATTCTTGTATGTGTATTATACGAAATTGGAAGTCGACTGATCGAATCGATAAGTGTGACAACTTTTCCATAATGTCCTTCTTGGAACACTGATTGGTGTACTGCTGTTTTAAACTGGGTACGGTATTTAATATAAGACTCTTCATCAAGCATTGCTTTCAATCGAAACATTCGTTTCCGGCGGTAGTTCTGACCAAACGTAAAATAAACAAACACGCCGACAACAGGTAGTGCCATCATGACAAGTGCCCAGACGAGTGTTCGTTCTGGGTTACGATTTTCAAGCAAAATGATGACGAACACGCTCATGACGACCAAAATGATGACGATGGACAGCCAGCCTACCATATAGACGCTCCAATAGTAGGATAAAAAGGCGATTAAACCGATGGTCAAGATGAGGGTCATGAGAAGTTGTACACGTCGTAGCATGAATCCCCCTCCTTTTATGTATGTTGTAAAAATTGTAGTTAAGAACTCATGACAGAAAGGAAGCGTTTAAATGGGTACGTATATCATTACTGGTGCAACAAGTGGAATCGGAGAAGCCACTGCCCTCCAACTGATTCGAGAAGGTCATACCGTTCTTGCCATTGGTCGTAATCAAGACAAAGGAGCTTCTCTTGAATCTAGCGGAGAAGGACGTTTATATTTCTTCCCTGTCGACTTGACTGATTCCTCTGCCATCGACAGGTTCTTTGAAGAAACACTCGAAGATTTTCCAGAAATCGACGGGATTTTTAATAATGCAGGGACATTTGGAAAACCCGTCGCACCCGAGAGAATCTCCGATCAACAAAAAGAAGTGTTCCAAGTGAATTATCATGCCCCTGAACGAATCATCCAGCTCGCGACGAAACGTTTCTCAAAAGGTGCCTCTATCGTCAATAATAGCGCGATCGTCGGTCACGTCAAGTTTCCCGCCATGCTCTTACCCTATGCATCGTCTAAGAGCGCTTTATTGACACTGACAAAGACATACGCTGCCCGCTTCCATGGCAAGTATCGTTTTAATGCCATTTGTCCGGGACCGGTCGACACATCATTGAGCCACGCATTATATGGCGGGAAAGATAAGTTTGATCTTGCGATGAAGCATCATCTTCGTGGCGAACCTGCACAACCTTCTGAAATCGCAGAAGTCGTTTGTTTCTTACTCTCGAATAAAGCGAGTTACATCAATGGGCAAGCCCTTATCGTAGACGGTGGTTATACCCTCACTTAATGTCAGAATAAAAGGAGGTATCACGATTCGTGATCCTCCTTTTACTCGCACTTTTAGTTCCTTTAATTCGGAAAGTATTTCCGAATAAAGGCAAAGACGTCTGAAGCAATGATTTGTTTTCCATATTCAGCGACAGGATGAATCGTTTGTTCGCTGAAATGAAGATATTCGGCAATTAAACTCATGACATTTTCTTGTGCTTCTACATTCACATCATCTTCGAAATGAACATGTAGTAGATAGAGTCCATCCTTTTGGTAAAGCGCTGTTTCAAGTTCTGCGAAGACAGGAGCATTCGCATATTGACTAAGCGCAATGATATGCTCGAAATCATGAGTTTCGAATAAGACATCCTGGCTTAATTCTGTATCTTTATCTTCTGTCTCAGACATCGCTGATCGTAAAAGTGAATCGAGTTCGTCTTCATCGACTTGCTCACCATCGACTGCATTTTTTGCGATCGTTACAGTGACTTCAAGACCTTTTTCAAAAGCTTGCACTTGTATCCATAGTGGACCTTCGAAGGAGATGGACTCTTTTTCATTCGCTTCGTCCATCATCTGCCAGAATAACTGTTCTCCCCGTTCCCGATTATACCAAATCTCATCTCGGGCAAAACCACGGCGTTCGATGTCAGTATAAGTGATGAAGAACTTGACCGTATTGTCATTGACGCGTTCGATTTTCAATCTGTCCACTCCTTTCTTCTCGTTCCTTATCTAGAATACGAACGAGGACATGACTTGGATTCATACTTTCGAATCCGAAGGATATATTTCTATTCCTTTGTTATCTTTATTTTAACCTTTTTTATCGGTAACAAAAAGCACACTGCTCACGAAGCAGCGTGCTTTTTAAAATTACTCGTTTACAAGACGCTGTGCTTCCAAAAGTTGGAATGTACGCACCTTGCGTGGTAAGAATCGACGGATTTCATCCTCGTTATATCCTACTTGAAGACGTTTTTCGTCAATCAAAATCGGACGACGCAATAATCCAGGATATTCTTGAATTAAATCGTATAGGTGCTGCAACGATAAGTTTTCAACGGAAACATCGAGTTTCGAGAAGACTTTTGAACGCGTTGAGATAATCTCGTCCGTTCCATCTTCCGTCATTCGAAGAATCTGTTTGATTTCATCGAGCGATAATGGTTCTGAAAAAATATTACGTTCTACGAACGGGATTTCATGTTCTTCAAGCCACGCGCGTGCTTTCCGACAAGAAGTACAACTTGGTGAAGTATAGAGTGTTACCATTGAAAAACATCCTCCCCCTGATTTAACATCATTTAACACCTAAGTGAATACATAGATATCGATGATGGTTCTATTACTTGACAGTTTACATCTAATAAAGCAGAAAACCTAGCTTTTTTATAAAGATGAAAGAACTTTTCGTAAAAAAGCTTGTTAAAGCCACCACGTGGCTTTAACAAGCTGGCGTGTGATCAAATGGCTGAGAAATCGTTTCTTTTGCTTTAGGAAGTTTCATTTCTTTTAGTTTTTTCTCTAAAATATCCCGCAAAAGGCGCTTCTTCAGCTTTTTCTTTTTGTCACGTTCTTTCATATTCCGACACCCCAATCGGTCCGAAACAGAACTAACAACCTACGAAAGCAAAATAATCATCTTCTACATTAGTAATTATACCACGTATAACAATAATCTATTCCTACTTTAAACAATTAAATATGTGAGATTGTCGATTAAGTAATGAAAAATAGTTGCAATTTCTTTCAATTTTCTGTAGAGTGTATAGAAATATCAACGCTCAGGAAGGAGTTTTTCATTCATGTCATTAACACTCGTCACTATTCTCGATCATCCGATCGCTCAAAAATATTTATCCCGTTCTGGCTTGAATCATGCGATTTCAGTAGCTGAACGCGCACTGACGCTCGCTACGAAGCGAGGTTTAGATGCGGATACAGCTACGAAAGCTGCACTCCTCCATGACATCGGGCATTACGAATGGTATACCGATGGCACTTGGAACTATGATCTCTATCGTCAAAATGATATTCATGCCATTAAAGGGGCTGAACGCGCTCATAAACTTTTGATTCGCCTTGGTGAAGAACCAGCTCGTGCCAAAGAAATCGCACTTGCCGTTCTCTTGCATACGGATTCGTATCTTCCACCTGGTGCAATCAACCGGACACCACTTCAACAACTTGTGCACGATGCGGATACGCTGGAAGAACAACCAGGCGGACTACATCACTATGAAAAAATCGATTTTGATGAAGCCATGCGCCGTCTTGATGCGATTGATTCTGTCGTTCATCGCTTCGCGCATCTTCCACGAATTGCATCAGAAAATTAAAAGGCATTTCCACGTTGATCGTGGAAATGCCTTTTGTTTTAAACAATTATACGAGTTGCGCTTGATATGCTTCCAGTTCTGCATCCGTCATCGAAACAAAATGACCTGGTTCGATTTCACGAAGTGGTGGAATGCTTGAATCTTCATCTGATTTACCAACAGGTCCACTCGTCGGACGATCATAAACGATCCGCTTACGTGTACGCTCGTGCTCTGGATCCGGAAGAGGAATCGCAGACAAGAGCGATTTCGTATAAGCATGGACCGGATTCTCATATAAGCGATCCGCACTACATAGTTCAACGAGGTGACCTTGGTACATAACACCGATACGATCCGAGATATATTTTACCATCGATAAGTCGTGGGCGATGAACAAGTAAGTCAAACTACGGTCACGTTGCAGTTTTTTCATCAAGTTGACGACCTGCGCTTGAATCGATACGTCAAGTGCCGAGATTGGCTCATCCGCGATGATGAAGTCCGGTTCTACAGCAAGCGCACGCGCGATTCCAATCCGTTGACGCTGACCACCCGAGAACTCGTGTGGGTAACGGCTTGCATGTTCTTTCGTCAAACCAACTGTTTCGAGTAAATCGTACACACGGTTATTCCGCTCGTCTTTCGACTTTGCTAGACCATGAATATCAATTCCCTCAGCGATGATATCACCGACTGTCATACGTGGGTTAAGTGACGCATAAGGGTCTTGGAAAATCATTTGCATCGCACGGTTGAACTTCAGTTTATCTTTACGCGACTTTTTACCATGAACGTTTTCACCTTTGAACATGACTTCGCCGTCTGTCGCCTCATACAATCCGATGATTGAGCGACCAGTCGTTGATTTACCACAACCCGATTCACCTACAAGACCAAGTACTTCGCCCTCATAGATATCGAATGATAAACCATCAACCGCTTTAACGACACGTCCGCGTCCAATGTTGAAGTGTTGCTTCAAGTTTTTTACTTCAAGTAATTTATTACGGTTTTCCATTATTTCAGACCGCCTTTCAGAAGCGATTTCGCGAATACGCTATCTGGGCGGTATTTCAACGCCAGATCCCGAATTGCAAGTGGTGGCTCAACATACGGTGCTTGTGGGTGGAGCAACCATGTCGCCGCTTCGTGAGTATCTGTAATTTTGAAGAAAGGAGGTTCTTTTTCAAAATCAATCTTCATTGCATATTTATTTCGTGGTGCAAACGCGTCACCGACTGGTGGATGAAGTAAGTTAGGTGGTGTTCCTGGAATCGCCGGTAAATCTTGTGAACGGTCATCCGATGGACGTGGCATTGAACCAAGGAGTCCCCAAGTATATGGATGACGTGGCTCGTAGAAAATCTCATCGACTGTACCCTTCTCAATCAATTTACCTGCATACATGACCGCTACACGATCGGCCATGTTCGCTACGACGCCTAAATCGTGCGTGATGAAGATGATCGCTGTACCCGTTTTTTGTTGAATGTCTTTCAACAACTCGAGGATTTGCGCTTGAATCGTAACATCGAGTGCTGTCGTCGGCTCATCGGCAATCAAGACTTTCGGATTACAAGCAAGTGCGATTGCGATGACGATCCGTTGACGCATCCCACCAGACAATTGGTGTGGATATTGTTTCAGACGTGCTTCTGGGTTTGGAATCCCTACAAGCGTCAGTAATTCAAGCGTACGTTTTTTAGCAGCATCACCTGTCAATCCTTGGTGACGTTTTAAACCTTCGGCAATCTGTTTGTAGATCGTCATTGTCGGGTTAAGTGATGTCATTGGATCTTGGAAGATCATTGCGATATCACGACCGCGTACTTTTTGCATTTCTTTATCGGAAAGCTTAACCAAATCGCGACCTTCGAATAAGATCTCACCTTTTGTGATTTCACCTGGCGGATTTGGAATCAGACGCATGATGGCTTTTGAAGTAACCGATTTACCAGAACCGGACTCACCAACGATTGCGAGTGTTTCACCTTTTTTTAAATCGAACGATACTCCGCGGACGGCTTGAACCGTCCCGGCGTACGTATGGAAAGCGACATTCAGGTCGCGGACTGACAAGATTGTTTCCATTTTGGATGAGCTCCTCTCTAATCTAATATTTGTTAGCGACGTAGACGTGGATCGAACGCATCACGTAATCCATCTGCCAACATGTTGAAGCTGATCATGAGGAGTACGAGCACTGTCGATGGAACGACGAGCAAGAAAGGAAACGTCTTAAGTTCTTTGTACCCTTCATTGATCAGTGTACCAAGCGACGGTTGCGGTGGTGCAAGCCCAAGACCGATGAAGCTTAGGAAAGCTTCGAAGAAGATTGCCCCAGGAATCGTGAACATGAGCGAGATGATGATTGTACCCAAGGTATTTGGAATCAAATGTTTGAAGACTAAACGTGCGCTAGAAGCACCAAGTGTACGTGCTGCAAGAACGAATTCTTGGTTCTTTAGTTTCAGGATCTGACCACGAACGAGTCGACTCATCCCGATCCAACCAGTAATCGTCATCGCGAGGATGATCGTCGTGATTCCTGGTTCAAGAATCAAGATGAAGAGGATGATCAGGATTAAGTTCGGTACCCCTGTCAGGATTTCCGCGATCCGTTGCATGATATTATCGACGCGACCGCCGTAATAAGCTGAAATACCACCGTATGTGACACCGACGAGAACGTCAATAAGCGCTGCCATCAAACCGATGAAGAGTGAAATTTTAGTCCCTTCCCAGACACGTGACCAAAGATCACGACCAAGGTGGTCCGTACCAAACCAATAATTTTCTTTTACTTGTTTTTGTTTATAAAAATCGATTGGTGTCTCACCAAGTGTTGCCATACCATCAAAGCCAGCCCACTCTAATCCTGTTACTTTAGGTGGAAGTTTAGCTTGAGTGATTGTTTGGGTATAAGCATCTTTACCAGAGATTGCAGGACCCGCTAATGACATGATGGCAATCACGATGATCAAGACAAGAGAAATGATCGCTGCTTTGTTTTTACGCAAGCGCATCCAAGCATCCTGCCAAAAGTTTAAGCTTTTACCGGCAATTCGTTCACCGGCTTGTTCATTGAACTCAACTTGTTGAAATAACGATGAATCGAACTGTTCCGCTTTTGCATTTGAATTTTGTTCAGCCATTATTTACTACCCCCCAAACGAATCCGTGGATCAACGACACCGTATAGCAAGTCGACGATTAAAATCATGAGAATGAAGATTGCCGAGAAGAACAGCGTCGTACCCATGATAACTGTATAGTCATTTTGTGTGATTGACGATACGAACAACTCACCAAGCCCAGGTACAGCAAAGATTTTTTCGATGACAAATGTACCTGTAATCAATGCAGCAGTCATAGGTCCAAGAATCGTAATAGCAGGAATCAATGCATTCCGAACCATGTGTTTCCAAGTGATTGATTGACCATCTAGGCCTTTTGCTTTAGCTAACGTGACGTAATCCTGACCTGTAACCTCAAGCATTTCCGTCCTTACGAATCGGGCAATCGAGGCGGTGACCCCAAGAGACAACGAAATCGTTGGTAGAATCGTATGCGCCGGACTTTCCCAGAACGCTACTGGCAAAGCGCCCCATTTCACGCCGACATAATACTGAAGGAGTGAGGCGAATACGAAAGATGGTACTGAAATCCCGAGAACCGAGATGAACATTGCTCCGTAGTCGACAACTGTGTTGTGACGAAGTGCAGCAACTACACCAAGTACGAGACCTAAGAGTACACCAAGTACGAGTGCTTGAACTCCAAGTTGAGCCGATGGTCCAATTCGTTCAGAAATTAAATCTGTAACTGGACGGCTGTCATATTTGAACGATACACCAAGGTCTCCTTGGAATAAGTTAACCATGTACGCTGCATAGCGTTGTGGTAGTGGATCATTCAAATTGTACTTATCCCGAAGGATATTCAACTGTTCAGGAGAAAGTTTCTCCTGGTTCTGGAATGGTGAACCTGGTAGCAGATCCATCAGGAAGAAAGTGAACGAAGCGATGAGTAAAAACGTCAGTACGCCGTAAACCAGGCGTTGAGCTAAATAACGGCCCATAAGATGGCACCCCCTATAAAGATTTTCTGTTTTTTTCGAAACATCAATAAAATCAGTATGACCCACAATTGTCGGAACATTCAAGAATTTTGTTATAAAAATTTAAAATTCTTTTTAATTGTGCTTTGATTCGATGTTCGATCAGACGCTTTTTTTAATGTCGTCCAATAGTCAGAATTTTTCGTTTGATTCCATTATACTTTGCTAACAAAGTAATTAGAACCATTTTTTTACGAAAATTTCACATTTCCGCTAAAAATGAGTTTCCGTTCATTCAAAGTAGTATAAAACAGGAGCGCACCCGAACTGACTTAGGGACGCTCCCGTTCTCGATTACTTCACATCAACATATTTGTATTGGAAATCTGCTCCGAACAATTGACGGTTGAAATCTTTGACCGTCGGACGGCTCAAGTATGCAGAACCCGCTTGATAGATTGGTGCGATGGCTTGATCTTTTTCAATCAATTGCGCCTCAGCTTGTTTGAACAAATCTAAACGCTTCGTCAAGTCTGACTCATCGTTTGCCGCGTTTAATAATTTATCATACGCAGCTGATTTGTACTTCACGTCATTTTGGCTGTTCGTTGATTCGAAGATGGACAGGTTAGACATTGGATCTTGATAATCTGGACCCCAAAGTGAGTAAGAGATTTGATAATCTCCTTTTGTTTCAAGATCGAGTTTGTTCTTGAACGGCTGTTGTTTGATCGAAACCGTGACGTTCGGAAGATTCTTCTCGATTTGACCTTTCATGTACTCACCGATTTTCTTCGCATCTTCACTATCGAACGAAAGCAATTCAATCGTCGTTTTCTTATCGCCATTTGCTTTTTTCCAAAGATCTGCTGCTTCTTTCGCGTCACGGTCGAACCAGTTGATGTCGCTCGTGTAGTCTTTGCCTGATGCATCTTTGACGAAGTCTTTTGGAATGAAGCTTGTTGTTGGAATCGAACCGTTCGCAAGAAGCGTATCCGTGATCCCTTTTGGATCGATCGCACGAGCGATTGCTTTACGCGCATCGACATTTTTCATCGTTTTATCTTCGTTGTTGAATTTCAAGTAAGCGATCGAAGAGCGAAGCGCTGTCTTGAATTCAGGTTTCGATTTATAAGCTTCAACTTGCTCTGAAGTTAGACCTGCGTAATCGATTTCGTTTGAATCATACAAGTTTGCGACTGTTGACGTATCTTTAACGACACTAATCGTGACTTCGTCGAGTTTGACAGCATCTTTATCCCAGTAGTTGTCGTTTTTCTTCAGAACACGTTTTGAATCCGTTTTCCAAGATTCCCAAACGAAAGGACCGTTGTAAAGCAATTTATCTGGTTTAAGCGAGAAGTCTTTTTCATTCTTCTTGTAGAAGTCTTCACTGATTGGTGTATACGTACCGAACGATGTCAGTGAGAGGAAATACGGAGCTGGACGCTCGAGTTTTACTTCTAACGTTTTATCATCGATTGCTTTAACGCCGAGTTCATCAACAGGCTTTTTACCTTGTGTAACATCAGAGCCGTTTTTTAACGTGTCAAAGATGTATGAGTAACTAGAACCTGTTTTTGGATCAGCAGCACGTTTCCAAGCGAATTCAAAATCTTGTGCTTTGACAGGTGAACCGTCTGACCATTTCGAATCACGAAGTGTGAACGTATACGTCAAATTGTCGCTTGAGATATCCGTTTTTTCTGCAAGTGCTGGAATCGCTTTTCCGTCCTTGTCTAAACGATAAAGACCTTCCATCGTGTTTCCGATCATGTTGAAAGCGACGGAATCCGTAGCTTTCGCTGGGTCCACTGTCGTAATATCCGAAGTGTCCGTTAAACGTAGATTTTTTTTGCCGTCTGTCGATCCTGAATCTTTGTCTCCGCCACCTGTCGAACATCCAGCAAGCACAGCGCTTCCTGCAAGCATGACTGATAAAGCGAGACCGACTGTTTTTTTCTTCATCGGTAAGTCATCTCCTTTTCAATTTCCAAGTTGCCATAATGCCTATGACATCAATAACGTCCCGTCGAAACTGCAATGTATTCCCCAAAATGCATTGACCTAGTTTCAAAAACTTAAACGAAGTGATAAATTGATTTTATGTGAGAATAGCATTAACGTCAAGTGAATAGTCACACTATTTGCTATTTTGCATCATTCGTTTGTTACCGATTCGTAACAGCGTTAAAAGTTTCGTATACTAAGAATATCTATGTACGTAAAGGGGGATTTTCATGCGATCGACGTATTTCCGACCGGTCATCATTGCGGTCATTCTTGTTCTGCTTTATACGATTTGGGCAACTATGACGGATTCGACACACGGTATCCTGTATCATCTGTCTGGTGGTTTATTCATAGCAGGATTCTTGTTAATTGCAGTAGGATTCTTCTCGAACATGTCTGCTAACGGCTTCTTCCGCGGCATGACAGCTGGATTCAAAAAGCAGCGGGAAGCAAAGTTGCGAGAGATTGACGGAGATTATTACGAAGACGAGGACGAAGAGGAAGAAGTGCTTCGTAAAAAGCAACGCCGTGCTTCAGCACGGACGAAACCCTATGTCTCAAGCGGTATCATCTTCATCGTCGTCTCACTGATCATCTCATATTTTTAAACGAAATCAACGTGACGCTCTACCTAAGGTATGGTAAACTCAAGCTAATCAAACAAGAAAACACGACGACAAAGAGTAGTAACTTAGATCCACTCCTCTCAGAGAGTCCATGGTGCTGAAAATGGACAGGTGATGCCTAAGTGAATGGACTTTCGAGTGGCTGATTCGAAAACAAGTAGAGTCAGATGGGTTTGCCCATTACAGCAAATTGAGCGGCTATGTAAATAGCAACTTGGGTGGCAACGCGATGACTCGTCCCTTGATTTTCAAGGGGCGTTTTTTATTTTGATCTTATTATTTGGAGGGATTTCATTATGAAAACGATTTTCTCAGGTATCAAACCAACCGGAACGGTCACACTCGGAAATTACTTAGGTGCCATGAAACACTTCGTGAACTTACAGGACGGTCATGATGCATATTACTGCGTCGTCGATCTGCACTCCATCACGGTCGATATCGATCGTGTCGAACTGATGAACAATACACGCGCCCTTGCTGCTCTTTATATCGCAAGTGGTCTGAACCCAGAAAAATCAACGATTTTCGTTCAATCAGAAGTCAAAGCGCATGCGCAACTCGGCTGGATGTTGACATGTCTTTCCGGTATGGGTGAACTAGAACGTATGACGCAATATAAAGATAAATCACAAGGAAAAGAGCGGATTGGTGCAGGGTTGTTCGTCTACCCGACGCTCATGGCAGCTGATATCCTTCTCTACGACGCGGAACTCGTTCCGGTCGGTGACGATCAAAAACAACACATTGAGTTAACGCGCGATTTAGCCCAACGATTTAATAGCCGCTATTATGAGACGTTCACATTACCAGAACCGATCATTGCGGAATCAGGTGCTCGGATCATGAGTTTGACGACGCCAGATAAAAAGATGTCAAAATCTGATCAAAATCCGAAAGGCTTCATCTCGATGCTTGACGCACCAGATGTCATTCGTAAAAAAGTGAAATCAGCTGTCACAGACTCAGAAGGCATCGTAAAATTCGATCGTGAAAACAAACCAGGTGTGTCGAATTTACTTGAGATCTATTCCCTACTCGCTGGTATCTCGATTCCAGCTCTTGAAGCAAAATACGAGGGCTCGAATTATGGAACATTCAAAGCAGATGTCGCAGAAGCGATCATTGCGGAACTCGAACCGATTCAACAGCGCTATTATGAATTGATTGACTCTGAAGAGCTTGATCAAATTCTCGACGCTGGACGTGATCGCGCAGAAGCAGTTGCTGCCAAAAAACTCGCGAAGATCGAAAAGGCAATGGGCTTACAACGGAAACGTGCGAAAGTAAAAAAATAATTCGTCCTCTACGCGAAAGACCGGGATGTCCCGGTCTTTTTTTATATTACAGATAAAAAACGGCTTCCGAATCAAATCGGAAGCCGTTTTTATTTTGCTTATTTTCCTTCGATTGAAGCCCATTTGTATGAGAAGTCTGCGCCGAAGTTATGTTCGACGACTCCTTTAACGTATGGTTTAACGAGGAATGCGCGTCCACGCTGATAAACAGGTGAGATCGCTGCTGAATCAAGAAGGATTTTCTCAGCTTCTTGTAGTTCAGACCAACGTTTTGTTGCATCTGTTTGAGTTTGTGCATCTTTAATGAGTTTATCGTACTCTTTGTCCGACCATTTACCACGGTTGTATGGTCCGCCCGTGACGAAGAGATCGAGGAACGTCATTGGATCTTGGTAGTCAGGACCCCAGCCAGCGAATGAGAACTGGAAGTCACCTTTGTTTTCAAGATCAAGTTTGTTTTTGAATGGTTGTTGTTTGATCGTAACCTTCATACCTGGAAGGTTTTTCTCAAGTTCCCCTTTCAAGAACTCACCGATTTTCTTAGCATCGTCGCTATCGTAGTTCAAGAGCTCAAGATCAACCGATTTTTGACCGATTTCTTTGAGACCCTCTTCCCAAAGTTTTTTCGCTTCATCGGCATTGTATTCGTTGAATGCCGGATACTTGTCGCGGAAATCTTTTCCGTCAGCATCTTTTGCGAAATCTTTTGGTACGAGGTAGTTCGCTGGAAGTGATCCGTTTGCAAGGATGACATCCGTGATTCCTTTTTTGTTGTAACCCATGTCGATTGCGCGACGGATTTTTTCATTATCAAGCGCTTTCACCTTTGTGTTGAGGTAAAGGTAGAAAATCGTTGATTCACCTTTTGTTTTGAACTCTTTATTGTCTTTGTACTGGGCAACGAACTCAGAAGTTAGACCTGTACGGTCGATGTCGCCTTTTTCATACAAGTTAACGCCTGTCGCAACTTCTTTAACGACCTTAACGTTGATCGTTTTGAGTTTAACGGCATCTTTATCCCAGTAGTTATCGTTTTTAACCATTTTCCAGCCTTGCTCACGTGTCCAATCTGTTAACTTGAATGGTCCGTTGTACAGCGATTTGTCTGCAGTCGAACCAAAGTCTTTCCCGATTTTCTTCGAGAGTTCTTCTGATTTCGGCATGAATGGTCCGAATCCAGTGAGTCCGAGGAAGTAATCTGCAGGGGCTTTTAATTTAACTTCAAACGTTTTGTCGTCAACCGCTTTAACGCCGACAGCATCACGATCACCTTTCTTCGTGTTGTACTCTTCTGCACCTTCGATATTGTAGAAGACATATGCATACTGTGAAGCGTTCTCCGGGTTGAGAACTTCTTTCCATGCATATTCAAAGTCTTTTGCCGTGATTGGTGTACCATCAGACCATTTCGCATCACGTAATTTGAACGTGTATGTTAATTTGTCATCTGAAACCGTGTGGCTTTCAGCGATACCTGGTGTCGGCTGCTGCTTGTCATCAAGACGGTAAAGACCTTCCATCGTGTTGTTCAACACGTTGAAAGACACTGCATCTGTTGAAGTCGTCGGGTTGAGTGTCGGGATGTCCGAACCTTCGATCAAATTAAGTGTTTGATCATTGGATTTTTTGCTTGAACCTGTGTCGCCCGATTTGTCGCCTGAATCCGTTGTCGAACAAGCTGCGAGGAACGCACTTGATACGAGTGCTACCGATGTAGCTAAAGCAAAGCTTTTCTTCTTCATGTTACGATGACCCCCCTAGGTTTCTAAAAAAATGATACTGTCAGGTTTTTGACCGAAAAAAAAAGAAATACTATATTCGAATCAAACCCTTCGTTACAAATAGTTTACAATGTTCTGATAATTTTGCAAACCTTTTATCCGATTTTTCTAAATATTTTTTCAAAAAAAACTGGGACCTTAAGAAATAATGGTCCCAGTTAAGTGATTATTTTAAAATTTTCATCGAGCGGAGTAGGTATTCCGGTCCATAAATCGGTACTTCAATTCCTTGAATCGTATCAGAAACATATAATTTCTCAGTCGTCTGATACAAAGGAACGACGACAGCATCCTGATGGATTAACCGTTCTTCGGCTCGATGATAGAGTGCTTGTTTTCGTTTTATCTCTTTTTCTTTTCTTGCTTTTTCAACTGTCTGGTCGTATACCTTGGATTGATAATTCACCGAATTTAAAGGATTGTCTGAGACGAACTGATTTAAATAGGCTAGCGGTCCTGGATAATCTGGCATCCATCCAGTCAAAGTCATCGCATATCGTGATGATTGTTCTTTGTCGATTTTCTCTTCAATCGCGACTGGCTTAAGAATGATATCAATCTCAGGTATTTGTTTCTCAAGATAGGTTTCGAGTTGTTCCCCAATCCGTTTTGCTTGTGGATCATCAAAATTAAGCATCTCAATTTGTTGTTTACTATGTTCTTGTGATTTTTCAGGTTTCTCTTGAACGGATTCTAACATCAATACGTTCGTATCCGTGACGACGAATCGATTCGTCGGAATACCTGCATACCCTAAAGGAAGTTGAACTGATTCTTTTTCCATCAAGGCGTGAGCAATCCGCTTTCTGAGTGTCGTATCGCGGAACGTGTCATTTTTTTGATTAAAGGCGATATAAAAGACACCACTCCGCTTTTTTTGATAGGTCGGTCGTGAAACCTGATCACCTTGTGTTTCGACACTTTCTTGTAATGGGAGGATAGCCGCCTTGCTTTTCTCATACGAACTCCATTGCGTCTGATGATCGGGAGTGATACGGCTTTCTATTTTCGCTACTGTGACAACGTTTTGCTGATGATACTGATCATTTTTCTTAAGCGTATATCCGCTTTTCGACATTTTTTCTAGTGTAAATGCACCATTTCCAACAAGTTCTTCCCACTTCTTTGATTCCGGTTGTGGATAGAAGACGGACATCGCAAGTAATTCCTTTAGATTCGAAACCGGCTGATTCAACGTGATGATGAGTTGATTGCGTCCTTTGGCTTTGACTCCTAAACGCTCTGGTTTCATTTTTCCATCATTGACGGCGCGTCCATTTTTAAATACTTCAAACAAGAAACCATACGGTGAATTGGTTTGATTAGCAGCGATACGCCGAAAACTATCGACGAACTGCTGCGCCGTAATCGGCTGACCATTGGCATCCTTCGTTTCTTTGAGTTGAATCGTATACGTCAATCGATCTTTCGAGACTGACATATCCTGCGCTAAACCTCGACGGACCGATGTTCCGGAAGTAAAGACATATAATCCTTCATACAATTGCGCTAAAAGTGTCTGTGAACGACTATCTGTCGCCAGCGCAATATCTGACGTTTTCGGAAGCGATGATTCAATCAGTTCGACTTTTGCTGTTTTTGTTTCGTTACTTGTTTTAGTTTCTTGAGACGACGACAGACGATATATGAGCATGCCACTAAGTGCAATCAGTAAAAATAGGAGCAGTGCCATGATCGATGTCTTTTTTGTGATGTTAGCCATAAACGACTCCTTTCTGCGTCAAACACGCATTTCTCTATTGAATCAGAATTTCATCAAAAAAGCGACCCCCTTGATGTTTCAAGGGAGTCGCTTGAGCTTAAGCTTCATACCGTTTGAAGACGAGTGATGCGTTGTGTCCACCGAACCCAAGCGAGTTGCTGAGCGCATAAGTCATTTCGACGTGACGTGAACCTTCTGTCACGTAGTCGAGATCACAGCCTTCACTCGGCTGTTTCAGATGGATCGTCGGGTGAACTGTTTGTTCTTGTAACGATTTAATTGTTGCAATCGCCTCGACACCACCTGCTCCACCAAGTAAGTGACCGATCATCGATTTCGTCGAGTTGACGACGAGTTGTTTCGCTTGTTCACCGAAGACACTGTGGATCGCTTTTGTTTCAAGGATGTCGTTCATTGGTGTACTCGTTCCATGAGCATTGATGTATCCGACTGCCTCCGGAGTGATGCCCGCATCTTGAATCGCCATCGCCATCGCGCGTGCTCCACCGTCTCCGTCTGGATCCGGAGCCGTGATGTGGTACGCATCAGCTGTTAATCCATACCCACTGACCTCTGCATAGATTTTCGCACCACGAGCTACTGCATGCTCATATTCTTCAAGAATTAAGATTCCTGCTCCTTCTCCCATGACGAATCCGTCACGTCCTTCGTCAAATGGACGGCTTGCCGTCTCAGGATCGTGGTTCGTTGACATCGCTTTGTTGGCACAAAAACCAGCAAATGCTAAGTTCGTGATCGGAGCTTCCGCACCACCAGCAATCATGACATCCGCGTCACCACGTTCGATGACACGCAGTGCTTCTCCGATGGCATTCGTTCCTGAAGCACATGCAGTGACGGAACAGTTATTTGGTCCCTTAGCTCCAGTATAAATCGATACCTGACCGCTTGCCATATTCGGGATCATCATTGGAATGAAGAATGGGCTGACACGACGGTGTCCACGTTCAAAGTAGATTTTCGCTTGTTTCTCGATCGTCTCAACGCCACCGATTCCAGATCCGATCCAGACCCCAGCACGTTCTGCAATTTCTTTAATGTCGATTCCAGCATCTTTTACAGCTTCCAGGCTTGCGACAAGTGAATAATGAACGAAGCGATCCATTTTCCGTGCTTCTTTCGCCTCAATGAATTCTGTGACATCGAAGTTCTGTAATTCGCCCGTAACCTTCGTTGGATACTCATCGATATCGAGACGCTCCATCGGACGAATTCCGTTCGTTCCTTCTTTTAATGCATCCCAGAATGTATTCGCATCATTCCCGATTGGTGTCAATGCCCCGATTCCTGTGACTACAACGCGTTTTCTCATCATCTTATGTGTTCTCTCCTTTAGTCCAAGTAATATATGCTGCTCCCCAAGTCAATCCGGCACCGAAGCCAGCAAGTACAAGTTTCGTACCTAGTGTCAGACGACCTTGCTTACGTGCTTCTTCGAGTGCGAGTGGAATCGAAGCAGCAGATGTATTCGCATGCTCATCGATCGTAACGATGACCTTTTCTTGCGGAATATGCAGTCGTTCACACGCTGCATCGATGATGCGTAGGTTCGCCTGATGCGGAATCAAGATATCGACATCTTCAAGCGTGCTGTCTGCTTTTTGAATGACCTTCTCAACGATTTCCGGTAATTTACGAACGGCGAACTTAAAGACTTCGCGACCGTTCATCTCGATTGGTCCATCGATATCCTTAAACAACAGATGGGCTCCACGTCCGTCTGTTCCGAGTTCAAAAGCATTTAATCCCTCTTGCTCAGTTTGTCCGATGACGACCGCTCCTGCACCATCTCCGAATAAAATCGCTGTCGACCGGTCTGACCAGTCAACGATACTCGACATTTTTTCAGCACCGATGACAAGTGCATGTTTTCCTTCGACTGTTGCTAACATGCTTGCAGCTGTTTGTAATGCGAAGATGAATCCACTACAGGCCGCACTGATATCAAAAGCGGTCGCCCCTCGTGCTCCCAGGCGCTCTTGAACGATACAGGCTGTAGAAGGGAACGCACGTCCTGTTGCCGTTCCGACAACGATCAAGCCGATGTCCTCTACTGTCAATCCAGCATCATCGAGTGCCTTCTGAGCCGCTTCTGTCGCTAAGTCTGTTACATCCACATCATCGGCTGCAATTCGTCGTGCCCCGATTCCTGTTCGTGTCCGAATCCATTCATCACTTGTGTCGAGCGTCGTTGCTAGCTCATCATTCGTTACGCGACGTGATGGCAAAGACGTTCCTAATCCTACAATCCCGATCTTCATAAGGCATCCCCTTTTGTTATTAGTATCTGGTACTAATATAAAGCGTTAATTTGCTTTTGTCAAAGAAAAAAGGAAGAGCAAGGTCTCCCGTGCCCTTCCTTCTACCTCATTCTGCTAACGTCCGAACGACTTCCATGACCATTTTAGCGGAATTGATTGACGCAATCTCGAGGAATTCATCAAACGAGAGTGACGCTTCTTCATTAGCGCTATCTGAAATCGAACGTGTCACGACGAACGGAACACCAAACTGATGACAGACTTGTGCGATTGGCGCAGCTTCCATCTCGACGGCTGCGACTTCTGGGAAGTGCGCCTTGATTTGAGCAGAACGCTCTGAATCATGGATGAATGAGTCACCTGTCGCGATCAATCCATGAACGACACGAATTGCATCCATGCGCTCGATGACAGCTTCTGCTGTTGCTACGAGCTTTGGATCTGCTTGGTAGGCAGCTGGCATTCCAGGTACCTGACCATATTCGTAACCAAACGCTGTCACGTCTACGTCATGGTGACGTACTTCTGTTGAGACGACGACATCCCCAACCGTTAAGCCTTCTTTAAATCCGCCAGCTGAGCCGGTATTGATGACAGCAGTTGGTTTGTAGTGGTCAAGCAATAATGTCGTACCGATCGCAGCGTTCACTTTCCCGATTCCTGACTTCAAAATGACGACAGGAACGCTATTCAAGAGTCCTTCATAAAAATGATAGTTTGCAATGACTGTATCTTTACGTTCTGACAACTCGTTGCGCAATAAGTTGACTTCCTCTTCCATTGCGCCGATGATTGCGATTGGCATGGTCCATTCCTCCATCAAACAGAAAGCCGGATTGCTCCGGCTCCTGTGTTCTTTATTTGATCGATGTAATTTTTACTGCGTATTCGCCGCCTGGTGCTGGTACAGAGACTTGATCTCCGACTTGGTGCCCCATTAAACTTTTTGCGATTGGTGATTCGTTCGAAATTTTACCCGTGAACGGATCTGCTTCGGCACTACCAACGATCGTATACGTATCTTCTTCGTTGTCTTCGACACTCAAGAAAGTGACTGTCGTTCCGATACCGACGACTGAGATATCCTTCTCTTCTTCCGAGATGATGGCAACGTTGCGAAGCATCTCTTCCAGTTGAGCAATCCGGCCTTCGACCATTGCTTGCTCTTCTTTTGCTGAATCATACTCTGCGTTCTCTGAAAGGTCACCGAACGAACGGGCAATCTTGATGTTCTCGACGACTTCTTTCCGGCGGACTGACTTCAATTCATTCAATTCATTTTCAATGTTCGCTTTACCTTCAAGCGTCATGTAGTATTGCTTTTCTGCCATTTTTGTCACGCTCCTTTTTATTCCACTAGTATAGTATATTCACATCTTTTTTGGAATCAATATCCTCTTTGATCAAGTGCCGAACGATAATCAAGGATCGCTCGGATTTTCGTTACGAGTAAATCGATTGCCACGTGGTTTTCGCCGCCCTCTGGTACGATGATATCCGCATAACGTTTTGTCGGTTCACAGAACTGCAGATGCATCGGACGGACGACATTCGTGTACTGCTCAACGACAGAATCAATTGAACGCCCACGTTCGTTGATATCACGTTGCATCCGACGAAGAATGCGAACGTCCGCATCCGTATCGACGAACACCTTAATATCCATTAGTTCCCGTAACCGTTCGTCTTCAAGCGCTAAAATTCCTTCTACGATGATGACATCACGTGGTTCGAGACGAATCGTTTCTTGAGCACGTGTATGTGCGACATAATCATATACCGGTTTTTCAACGGCAATGTTTTCGCGGAGCGCTTGAATGTGTTCGATCAAAAGACCATTATCGAAAGCAAATGGATGATCATAGTTTGTCTGATATCGCTCTTCCATTGATAATTCACTTTGGTCTTTATAGTATGCGTCCTGTTCAATCATGACGATTGATTCGCTTGGGAACGCATCGACAAGTGAACGTGCCACCGTCGTCTTCCCTGAACCCGTTCCGCCCGCTACGCCTATTACTACCGGTTTTTGCATGTCATTCGTTCCTCCATCATTTCGACTTTTTCCGACTGACGGATACACCGTCACCGAGCGGAAAAATCGTCGTATCATATTGTTCTTGTTCCATCATCCAGACCGTGAATTCTTTGACGAGACGCACGAGCCGACGTCTTCTTCGATCGAACGTCTTCGGGTCAGGCTCAAGGACATCTCCGTGTAAGAAGAGATTGTCCGTATAAAGCACGCCACCCTCTGGAATGAGTCGCCCATATCCCGCAAAGAATTTTTTATACTGTCCTTTAGCTGCATCGATGAAGACTGCATCAAACTGGTCTTCAAGCGTTTCGGCTAATTCTACTGCATCACCAAAAATGATGTCAATCCGATCCGCCACATCTGACCGGGCGATGAAGGTTTTTGCTTCTTCATACCGCTTTGCATTCCGTTCGATTGTCGTAATACGCGCATCCGGTAACGCGCGTGCCATCCGGATCGCACTATAACCAATTGCTGTTCCGACTTCTAAAATACGCTTCGGTTGCTGTAATCGCAGGAGCGACAACAAGACTTCGGAACCGGTCAACTCGATGATCGGTATATGATGTTCTTCCGCATAACGCTCCATTTCTTCTAGTAGGGCATCACGAGGATGAATCATCGATTCGACATAGGTCGTGAAATCCTTCACGCCATTCACTCCCTCTTCCGCATAAACAGGTTGACTTGAAGCGTCATTTCCGCTTCAACCCAACCCGTTGCTCATTGCTCTTTACTCGCTTCGTATTCCACCCATTCCGGTTTATACTTAACGACGTTTCGTTGATGTTCTTCATATGTCTCTTCGTAAAGAATCTGTCCTCGTGGATGTGTATCACTTGGTGGACGGGCGAAGAAATAGACATATTTTGTTTTATTCGGGTTCAAGACAGCTAATACGGAATCCTTACTGACCGTTGAAATCGGACCAATCGGAATTCCTTCGTACTTATACGTATTGTACTTCGAGTTATTCTCAAGATCCTTCAGCGTCGTCAATGCCGTATTCTCGCCTGTGCCATACCAAACCGTCGGGTCCGACTGAAGTTTCATGCCATCATCTAAACGGTTTTTGAAGACGCCTGCGATTTCACGACGATCCTTCGGTGTCGCGGCTTCACGCTCGACCATTGAACCGAGACTGAGCACTTCATGGAAGGTCATGCCTGACTTTCGAATGGCATCCTCATTTTCATCGTAGACTTTTTCTGTCTCGTCGAGCATCGTCTCGACGATTTGATCAATGCTTTTTCCTTTATCGAACTCATACGTTGCTGGAAAGAGATATCCTTCAAGTGCGTACAAGACGCCATTCTTCTTCACTTCATCCGTCAACATCGGATATTTTTCAATCATGGCATCGATAAACATCGCATCCGTCAATTCTTTACGAATCGTCTCTTCTTTGAACTTCGTCGCTTTCGCGATTAAATCAATTTGACGATCCATCGTGATGCCTTCAGGTAACGTGATTTTCACATCCGCTGCCTTCATGACCGTTCCCGTTTTCAATTCATTGATGATTTCATCCGGGGACATGGCTTGTGACAGGGTATATGTACCCGCCTGGAATGACGATTCATTCTTATAACGGACGTAATAACGGAAAATCGTCTCGTTTGCAATCAAATCTTTTTCCTTTAGTAAGGAAGCGATCGTACTCGTTCCTGCGCCTAAAGGAATTTCGACTTTGACGGATTTCGTCGCTGCTTCATCGACCGGTTCAAGCGCATTTTTCAAAAAGACATAGATGACCGCACTGGTAACTAGAAAAATCGTCAACAATACAGAAAGGATGATCAGCGTGATCCGGCGTGATGTCCGGCGTCGCCTTTTTTCGATTTCAGCATTTTGCTTCCATTCGTTCTCCATCGGTTCCTCCTTCTTCTCTTAAAACAAGGTGACACCGTAAGAGAAAGTCTCTTACGACGTCACCTGTCATGAGTCGGGTTAGTCTAACTGATCTTCGAGCGTGTTAAAGACTTCTTCGATTTCATCCCAAGTCGCTGTATCGTCTTCGTCGATTGGTACGAGGTTGAAGTCGTTGTCTCCATCACCGTATTCGTCGAGTTCGTAAACGAAGATATCGACTTCTTCTGCTTCGTCATAATCTGCTCCGATTGGCTCGAGGAAGATGTATGTCTTGCTCGAACGTGGGCTTTCATAACGCAGACGTTCTACGAATTCGAAATCATTTCCTTCGCCGTCCGGAATTACGTAACGTGTTGGCTCATTCTGTTGCATCAGTGATCCGCTCCTTTAACGCAAGCTCGAGTTCATCCCAAGTTTGCTCATCATTTTCATCGATCAGGCTCAATTCAAAATCATCTTCGCCTTCTCCATATTCATCGATCTCGCAGATGATTAGATCATCCGCTCCTTCGTCAGGGTTACCGATCATTTCAAGAAATAGATAGGTTTTTCCTGTCCGTTCACTTGAGTAACGGTACCATTCTTCGAAAAGATGTTCGCCGCCCTCTTCATCTGGAAAGAGATACTGACGTTTTTCTTCAGCCATCGGTTTCTCCCCCCTTCATCGATTCGCCCGATCCAAATACGATTGCAGGATCATGACGGCAGCCATCTTATCGATGACTTGTTTTCGTTTCTTGCGGCTGACATCGGCATCGATCAGCATCCGTTCTGCTTGCATCGTCGTCAACCGTTCATCCATGAAGACGACTTCAAGCCCAGTATGCTGTTCGATTTCCTTCGCAAAGGCTTCACTCGCCTCCGCACGGGGACCGATGGAACCGTTCATGTTTTTCGGAAGACCAATGACTAGGATTTCGACATTGTATGTCTCCATGATGACATCGAGCCGTTTGAAGGCTTCTGGGTAATCCGGTTCCGTCCACTTGACCGTCTCGACACCTTGCGCCGTCCAGCCCATCAAGTCACTGACCGCTACCCCGATCGTCTTCGAACCGACGTCTAGTCCCATTGCACGTTTCATTTTGAATTTCCACTCTCCGCCAAATAAGATTTCACGAGTTCTTCGAGCAATTCGTCACGTTCAATCTTACGAATTAAGTTACGTGCGTCATTATGACGAGGAATGTAAGCAGGATCTCCAGATAGGAGATAGCCGACGATTTGGTTGATCGGATGATATCCTTTTTCTTCTAAAGCATGATAGACCGTCAACAACACATCCCGTGTCGCTGCTTTGTTATCGTCTTCTGGAAAGTTGAATTTCATCGTTTGATCCATCTGACTCACGTTCATCACCTCTTTCATATACACTACGTTTCTATTATGCCAGTGATTGCACGTATTGTGAAGCGTACGCGAGTGCTTCTTCTAATTTCGACGCATCTTTCCCACCAGCTTGAGCCATGTCAGGGCGACCGCCACCGCCACCACCGCAGCGTGTTGCGACTTCCTTGATCAATTTACCAGCATGATAGCCTTGGTCGATTAAATCTTTTGAAACGCTTGCGACGAGATTGACTTTTTCACCTTGCGCACTACCGAGAACAATGATTGCTGATCCGAGTGAGCTCTTCAACTCATCCATCATACCGCGAAGGGCATCCATATCTGAGACGTCGACACGTTTCGCAAGCACACGTACGCCGTTGATTTCCTCAACATCGTCCTTTAGTGAAGCAGCTTCGATGTTCGCAAGTTTTGCTTGCAACGATTCGTTCGCCCGTTCCGTCTCACGAAGTTGTTGTTGCAGTGCTTCGATACGGACCGGAACTTCCGTCGTTTTCGTTTTCAAGACAGCTGCTGCTTGTTCGAGTGTTTCTAAGTGTTGATTCATCACACGATACGCGCCTGCACCTGTCACGGCTTCGATTCGGCGTGTACCTGCACCGATCCCAGACTCTGAGACGATCTTGAACAGACCGATCTCTGCAGTGTTTCCGACGTGGATTCCGCCACACAACTCGATCGAGTATGTGCCTGCTGAGACGACACGGACCGTTTCCCCGTACTTCTCACCGAACAATGCCATCGCGCCTTTTGCTTTTGCATCAGCGATGTTCATCTCTTCGATATCAACTGGTAATGATGCCCAGATCGCTTGGTTGACGTCTTGTTCGATTTTTGTCAACTCTTCTTGTGTCACGGCACCGAAGTGTGAGAAGTCGAAGCGGAGACGTTCTGGAGAAACAAGTGATCCCGCTTGGTTGACGTGTGTTCCGAGCGTGTCTTTCAATGCTTTATGAAGCAAGTGTGTTGCTGTATGGTTTTTCGTGACGGCTTTACGTTCTGCTGCTTCGACGTTTGCAACGACATCCGCCGCTTCCGTTGCGATTCCTGTACGGACGATGACCGTATGCAAGTTTTGACCGTTTGGTGCCTTTTGAACATCTTTGACATCAAGAACGAAGTCTTTGCCTTCGATTGTTCCTGTATCCGCGACTTCACCACCACTTTCAGCGTAGAACGGCGTGATATCGAGAATGACTTGCGCTTCTTCACCAGCAGCCACTTCTGTGACTCGTTCTCCATCATGCAACAATGCGATGATTTTTGCATCCGCCTTAAGGTCGGTATAGCCGACGAACGTACTTTTATCTTTTAGTGTCGAGAGGACTTCCGATTGTTGTTGCATCGAACCGCTCTCTTCACGTGCTGCCCGCGCCCGTTGACGTTGAGCGTCCATCGCTTGTTTGAAGCCTTCTTCATCAACAGACATCTGATGATCTTCCGCATACTCAACTGTCAATTCGAGTGGGAAACCATACGTGTCATACAAACGGAACGCATCTTCGCCACTGATGACGTGCTCACCGTTTGCTTTAGAATTCTGAGCCACCGTGTTCAAGATTGCAAGACCGTCATGAAGCGTCTCATGGAAACGTTCTTCTTCGTTTTTAATGACGCGTTTGATGAAGTCCGCTTTTTCCGGAACTTGTGGGTAGAAGTCAACCATGACATTCCCGACCGTATCAACGAGTTCATACATGAACGGACGTTCGATCCCAAGCATTTTCGCATAACGAACCGCACGGCGTAGTAAACGACGAAGGACATATCCACGTCCTTCATTCGAAGGAAGAGCACCATCACCGATCGCAAATGATACAGTACGGATGTGGTCTGCGATGACTTTGAATGCTACATCAAGTTTCGAATCATCACGGTAGATCTTGCCGCTGATTTCTTCTGTCTTATGAATGATCGGCATGAACAGATCCGTATCGAAGTTCGTCGGCACGTCCTGCATGACACACGCCATCCGTTCGAGTCCCATCCCAGTATCGATGTTTTTACGCGGAAGTTCCGTGTAGTTGCCGTGTCCGTCGTGGTTGTACTGACTGAAGACGATATTCCAGATCTCGAGATAGCGTTCGTTTTCGCCACCTGGATAAAGTTCTGAATCGTTCGGATCGTCTCCGAAAGCTGGACCACGATCAAAGAAGATTTCCGTATTCGGACCAGATGGACCTTCACCGATTTCCCAGAAGTTATCTTCAAGCGGAATGATCCGCTCAGCCGGTACACCGAGTTCAAGCCAGATTTGACGCGCTGCATCATCTTCCGGATGAATCGTGACCGAAAGACGTTCTGGGTCAAGACCGTACCAGTCATCACTCGTCAAGAGTTCCCAACCCCATTTGATTGCATCTTCACGGAAGTAATCACCGACAGAGAAGTTTCCGAGCATCTCGAAGAACGTATGGTGACGCGCTGTTTTCCCGACGTTTTCGATATCGTTCGTCCGGATTGATTTTTGTGCGTTGACGATACGTGGATTATCAGGAATGACACGACCATCAAAATATTTCTTGAGTGTTGCAACACCCGAGTTGATCCACAAGAGCGATGGATCCTCGACCGGTACGAGCGAAGCACTCGGTTCGATCGCATGCCCTTTGCTTTGGAAGAAATCAAGATACATCTGACGGATTTGTGCACCCGTTAATGGTTTTAGAGCTTTCATGAACAGTTACCTCCAATGGTTTTATTTGGACGCAAAAAAACGATGCTTTCATCCCTGAAAAGGGACGAAAGCATCGCTTCCGTGGTACCACCCTCGTTCGTAAGCAACCTATTGCCTACCTCGAACATCTGATAACGGGGATGACCCGCAGGTGTTTACACCCGACTCCGGAAGGAGCTTCAAAGGGACTCGAGAAAGTGATTGCAGCAGACTCACTTCTCTCTGGACTCGAGTTTTCCTTTTACTTATCTTCCATCAACGTGTTACGTCCATTCATCTATCGTGATTATTACCTATCGAACAGCATCCGTCAAGTCTTTGTCACCCCACCGAGTCGTTCGATCAATCGTGTTCGGCGCCGGGGTTCCTCTTCTTGCGACGCTTTATGGAACGCACGCGGATCACCGAATAATAACAAACTCGATTTTGCCCGAGTAACTGCCGTATAAATTAAATTTCGGGAATGTTTGAACGCCCCCGTGAAATAGACTGGCATCAAGACGATCGGAAACTCAGATCCTTGCGCTTTGTGGATCGTAATCGCATAGGCGTGCGTGAATTGATCCCAATCACTCCGGTTGTACTCGACCTCCGTCTGATCGAACCGGGCGATGATTTTATCGACTTTATCGACATTCTCTTTAGCGAAGAAGATATTGACGATTTCGCCGATATCTCCGTTATAGACGTTTTCTTCCGCATTGTTGACGAGCTGGAGAATCTTGTCCCCGGTCCGGTAAATCCGCGTTCCTTGTTTGACTTCCCGTTTCTTCGGTTCCTCCGGGTTATAGACGCGTTGCAAGGCGACATTCAATTCGTCGATCCCGACCTGACCCCGGTAGGTCGGCGCGAGGACCTGGACATCGAATTTCGAGTAGCCTTTTGCGAGTGCTTTTTCCGCGAAGGCCGAGATGCCCCGTAACGTCTCTTGCGGAGACGCAGTATAGAAGCGGCGATCCGCAAGTGGTGATAACAAATCAGCAGACGTCGTCCGGTTCTTCAAATCGTGCGCAAGACGCAAGATCGAAGAATCTTCTGCTTGACGATGGACGACGTTCAAACGGACGACGGGAATTCCTTCCGTATCCATCAAGTCTGCCAGCACCTGTCCTGGACCGACGGATGGCAATTGATCGCGGTCACCGACGAACAAGATCTTCATGCCATTCGGGACGGCGCGAAGCAAACTCGATAACAAGTAGATATCAATCATCGACGATTCATCGATGATCAGTACTTTTCCCGTGATCGGCTGATCCTCATTCAGTTGGAAGTTCGTTCCGTCATACTTTAAGAGACGGTGAATCGTCATCGCCGGTACATCTGTTGCTTCCGATAGACGTTTAGCGGCACGTCCCGTTGGTGCAACAAGGACGTATGGATAGACATCCCCTGTCTTGACGCGACTCTTCTCAAGCGGCCAGTCATGAATTTCTTGCAACGCATGCAAAATTCCCTTGATGACAGTCGTCTTACCGGTACCCGGTCCACCAGTCAAGACCATCAGCGGCGCTTTGACCGCTAACTCGATCGCTTCTCGCTGTTGCGCGGCATATTCCATGCCAAACTGTTCTTCGAGGTGCCCGATTGCTTCAAGAATCGTCGCGACATCGACTTCCTGTTCGGCACCGTTTGCCATGACGCGTGCTAGCTCCTTCGCCGCTCGGACTTCCGCATAAAAGATCGTCGGTAAATACAAGCAACCTTCTTCAAGCTTGACCTTATCTTCAGCGAGCAACAGTTCGATCGCTTGTTCCAGCCGCTCTCCCGGATCTTCCCCTAGCAGACGGGGTGCCCGTTGCAACAGAGAGTCGACAGTCGCGAAGGCATGTCCCTCGCCCGCTTCTTGTTCTAATATATGCATGATCGAAGCAGCGACACGCTCTGGATGTAGCCCGACAAGTCCGAGGTGCGCGGCAATATGATCGGCTGTCTTAAAGCCGATCCCGTTTACTTCATACATCAAGGAATACGGATTCTCTCGAATCCGTGCCATGGCGTCGCCCTCGTACGCGGCATAGATCTTTGCCGCTAGCTTCGGTGTGACATCAAACGGTGCTAAGAACAGCATCAACTGATCGACACCGTATAACGTGGCGAGTCGATTCAATATGATGTCGGCTTGTTTTTGTTTCAACCCAGGCACCTGATTCAGTACCCGTTCATCTTTCAAAATGAGATCCACTGCGTCTTCTCCAAGAGCATCGACGATATTTTTCGCTGTTTTCGGACCAATGCCGGTGAACGAACCATTCGTCAAGAAGCGGATCGTCGCATGTTTGGTCATCGGAACCGATCGGCGAATCAGCTCCGCCTTCAGTTGTTTTCCGAAGCGAGGATGATCAATGAGACGACCGAATGCTTGATACGTTCCTCCGAGTTCGATTCCGACTCCTGTACCCGTAATGACGAGCTCGGTCTCTTTTAACTCAAAGTTCTTTTCTTTGACGGCGACCAGTACAATGGAGTGTGCTTCTTCTTCAGAAGAAAAGAGCACACGTTTGACGCGCCCGACGACTTGATGGGGGTGCTCCATCACTCCACCTTCTTTCTCTCTTTTTCATTCGCTGCTTTCATCATAGCATTCGTTTACCAGATTTTAAATCAGGGAAAGATAACGTGAAACATTTCGTTAAGAGGAGGAGTTCAAGGATGGCACGTTTACCGATTGCAGGATTGTGTGAATTAGTACTTGAAGTCGAGGATATGGATCGCGCCCTTGGTTTTTGGAATGAGACACTTGGTATTCCGATTGTCGAGCAATGGGCACCTGAGGATGCTGAGCCGAGCAAAGAACAATCTAAACAAGATGGGGTCTGGGCAACGTGGCTCTACATTGGCGGCAACACCCGACTCGGTCTTTGGCTGAAACGGGACTTCACGATGGAAGAACGAACCGTTAAACATTTACCGGTCTCCGAATGGGATACGTTGTACGATGAAGGCGGAGTCCATGTCCACTGCGCCTTTTACGTTGAGAAGGACGAGTTCCAGCAAGCCTTAAATCAGCTTCGGGAAGCTTCAATCACCGTGAAGCTCAGAGAATGGGATGAACAGGAGACCTCGAACCAAAAAGAGTATTCCGCTTATTTCAAGGATACAGAAAATAACGTCATCGAACTGTATACGAAAAACATGGATGAAGCCTATGAAGACTTTTCCGGACCTCCGCTTCGTGTCATCCGTGAAGTCGGGAATTAAATACCATACAAAAAAGACGATTCCGCCTGGAATCGTCTTTTTTTAGATCAATCTGCTTGTTTTAATAACGCATCCATCTTCGCTTTTGCATCTCGTGCAAGCGCGTGTTCCGGCTGATAGGCAAGAACGGCTTCAAGTTCTGCATAACAGGCTTCCTGTTGACCGAGGAAGGCAAGAGCAATCGCATAATTGTATCGTGCATCTGTATGCGTTTCGTCAAGCATCAAGACATGCTCGAACATCTCGACCGCTTCTTCCAACTTCTCATTTTGCGCTAAGGCAAGTCCGTATTGGAATGCGATCTCGATATCGACACCGTTTAGTTCTGACGCACGCTGTAAACGGGGCAACCCGCGGACTGGATCACCGAGTTTTTGATACGTCATCCCAAGCATGAAATGGAGATCCGCGTCGTCAAGTCCATATAACAACGCTGCCCGCAATGATTCCTCTGCTTCGACGAGTTTGTCGGCAGCAAAGAACAAGGCACCTTTCGCATAATAGGCACTCGCAAACGTATTATCAATCATCAGTGCCCGGTCATAAAAACGGAGGGCACGATCAGCGTCGTTCATCGATTGGAGTAATGTTCCAAGATTGACGTATGCTGTCGGATCTTTTGGGTTTTGTTCGATCGCATCATTAAAAGCTTGCGCTGCTAATTCATAATTTCCAGCTTCTAGATGCCGGAACCCTACTTCATTATAGTTCATCTTCTTTTGCTCCTTACGCTAAATAAGCGAGGCGTTCGCCTGCTTTATAGGCTGCATCGATTGTGGCACCACCGAGGCAGATGTCTCCATCATAGAACACGACCGCTTGTCCTGGTGTGATCGCCCGTTGACGTTCGTCAAACGAAACATCGAGTCCATCTTCAAGGACACGAACCGTGACGGATGTGTCTTGTTGACGGTAACGGAATTTCGCTGTGCAACGGAATGTCTCACCGACTGGACGTTCAGATGTCCAACTAACATCTGAAGCAAGTAATCCTTCCGAATACAATAATTCGTTATGGAATCCTTGATCGACATAGAGAATGTTCTCTTTTAGGTTTTTTCCGACGACGAACCAAGGTTCTCCGTCGCCACCGATACCAAGCCCGTGGCGTTGCCCCATCGTATAGTACATCAATCCATCGTGACGACCCATGACGTTGCCGTCAAGCGTCCGCATCTCACCGGGTTGTGCCGGTAGGTATTGACCGAGGAACTGTTTAAAATTCCGCTCGCCAATGAAGCAAATACCGGTCGAGTCTTTTTTCTTAGCTGTTGCAAGGTTCGCTTCTTCTGCGATCCGGCGCACTTCTGATTTTTCCATGTGACCGATCGGGAACATCGCCTTCGCGATTTGCTCTTGCGACAATTGATTCAAGAAATACGTTTGATCCTTGTTTGCATCGACACCACGAAGCAATTTATGTTCTCCATCTTCATAGACAGCACGTGCATAATGACCTGTCGCGACGAAATCGGCACCAAGACGCATCGCGTGATCGAGGAAGGCTTTGAACTTGATTTCCTTGTTACACATGACGTCTGGATTCGGTGTCCGACCGAGTTTATATTCATCGAGGAAGTACGTGAAGACCTTATCCCAGTACTCTTTTTCAAAATTTACCGCATAATACGGAATGCCGATTTGATTGGCTACGGCGATGACGTCTTCATAATCTTCCGTCGCCGTACAAAAGCCGTTCTCATCCGTGTCATCCCAGTTTTTCATGAAGATCCCGATGACGTTATAGCCTTGCTCTTTTAATAAATGAGCCGTCACAGACGAATCGACACCGCCCGACATCCCAACGACGACTGTCGTTTCACTCGGGGCTTTCGCTCGTGTATTCATTCATTTCACCTCTTAGTTAATTCTGAAACGATTTTACGACATCTTGCAAGGCTTGTGCGAGTAGTTCGACTTGCGCGAGCTCATTTCCGTGACCAAAACTGATCCGAACCGATGCCCGTGTCCGTTCATCTTCACCATACATCGCCGACAAGACATGCGAAGGCTCGACGGATCCTGCCGTACATGCACTCCCGCTCGATACAGCCATCTGGCGCATATCAAGCATGATCAAGAACGGTTCGATTTCAATTTGCGGGAAGTAAAGATTGAGGACATTCGGCAATCCTTCAACACCGTTGACTTCGTAAGTGACGCCACTTTCATCCAAGCGTGTTAGCAAAACGCTACGCAGTTGTTTGATGTGGTCCTGCTGTTGATCGCGCTCTGCGATCATCAGTTCGAGCGCTTTCGCTAAACCGACGATTCCCGGTACGTTCTCCGTACCAGCGCGACGCTTGCGTTCCTGTTCTCCGCCATACGTCTGCGTCGCTAATTTCACACCTGTCCGTACATATAATAGCCCGATTCCTTTTGGACCATTGATTTTATGACCAGACGCGGATAAAAGATCGACCTGTAACGCTTCGACATCAATTGCTTGTTTTCCGAACACTTGCACCGCGTCCGTATGGAACAAAATACCGCGTTCCCGTAAGAATTGACCAATTGCCGCAATCGGCTGGATCGTCCCGACTTCATTGTTGCCGAACATGATCGAGACAAGTGTCGTATCTTCCCGGACAGCTTCTTGCAAGGCATCCAATGAGACGACGCCTGTCGTTGGTACATCAAGATACGTGACGTCATAGCCTTGTTTTTCGAGCTCTTCGAAGGCGCGGAGCACGGCATGATGCTCAAAACGTGTCGTAATGAGATGACATCCTTTTTCACGCGCTGCCTCTGCCGCACCGAAGATGGCATAGTTATCCGACTCCGTTCCACCACTTGTGAAAATCAGTTCAGTTGGTTTCGCGTTCAATTCTTGTGCGATCTGCCGACGTGCTTTGTCAATCGCTGCACGAGCAGACCGACCAGCCGCATGGACACTCGATGGGTTACCATACTGTTCGAGCAAATAAGGCGTCATCGCCTCAAGGACTTCCGGACGCATCGGCGTCGTCGCCGAATGGTCAAAGTAATTCATTCGTTTTCACCTCTCAAATATAGAACATGTATCCTGTATCGTCTTCTTCCGCTAAGTCTTGTAGCGTCGTTGAATCGAGTACTTGATCGACTGCTTGTTGGATTTTATCCCACAGTTTGCGTTTCGTGACCTCGTCACACGCATCACCTTCAACGACAACGAGTGGTCCTTCAAGTAAGCGGATGATTTCACCCGCCGTGATGCTTTGCGCTTCACGACCGAGCTTATATCCGCCATAAGCGCCGCGGACGCTTTTGACGAGACCACCATTACGAAGTGGTGCGATCAATTGCTCGAGATAGTGTTCAGATAAGTCATACATCTGCGCGATTTTCTTTAAGGACAATGGTTTAGATTCAGCTTCTTTCGCGAGTGCGATCATGATCGTCAGACCATATCGCCCTTTCGTCGAGATTTTCATCATGCGAAGGATCATCCTTTCTAGTATAGTAGTAGCTAAAAGTGGAAGGAGCGTATGTGTATGGCACATTTATTTGAATCCCAGTCTCCTGCCGGACCGCTCGCGAATCGAATGCGTCCGCAGAATCTGGATGAAATCGTCGGACAACGTCATCTGATTGGAGAGACAACGCTCCTGCGGCGTGCCATCTTAGCCGATCGTCTCGGAACCGTCATTTTTTACGGTCCACCTGGTACCGGTAAGACGACGCTCGCACGTGTCATCTCCAGTTATACGAAATCAGCATTCGAGCAATTGAATGCGGTCACGGCGAAACTGGAACAATTACGGGAAATTCTAAAAGCAGCCGAAGCTCGTCTTCAGTTCGAGGATCAAAAAACGATCCTTTTTCTCGATGAGATCCATCGGTTCAATAAGATGCAGCAAGACGCCTTACTGCCAGCGCTTGAAGCGGGTACGATCACATTGATCGGGGCGACGACGGAAAATCCGAGTTTTGAGGTTAACGCCGCTCTCTTATCGCGGGCAACAGTCTTTCGTTTTGAACCCCCGACGGCAGATGATTTACGGATCGTCCTCGATCGGACCCTGAAGGACACGGAGCGTGGTCTTGGCAAATATCCAATCACGATCACGGATGAAGCAATCGATCATTACGTCAAGTTGTCAGACGGCGACTACCGGGCATTATTGAATGCGCTCGAACTCGCCGTCTTGACGACACCGGAAATCGATGGTCAAATTACGATCGACCTCGCTGTCGCGGAGGAATCGATTCAGCAAAAGGCATTGAAGTATGATAAGGACGGCGATCGTCATTATGATGTCATCTCCGCTTTCATTAAATCGATTCGTGGTTCCGATCCGGACGCCGCGCTCTACTGGCTCGCCGTCATGATTGAAGCGGGCGAAAGTCCACGTTTCATCGTCCGTCGTCTCTACGTCCATGCGGCAGAAGACATCGGTCTGTCTGATCCGCAAGCGTTATTAATGGTCGATGCCTGCGCACGCGCGTGCGAGTACGTCGGTTTCCCGGAAGCACGGATCCCGCTTGCTGAAACGGTCTTATATCTCGCGACGGCACCGAAATCGAATGCTGTCATCTCAGCAATCGATCAAGCATTGACGCTCGTTCGTCGTTCGGACGGCGGACCCGTCCCGCCGCACTTGCGCGATGCTCATCATCCGGGGGCAGCGGCGCTCGGGAATGGTGTCACTTATCAATATCCTCATGAGTTCGAGCATGCCTATGTGCCACAAAATTACTGGCCCGAGAACCTGGCCCGAACAAAGCCGGTCTTTTATCGCCCGAGCCCGCGCGGTTTTGAGAAACAACTGCAAGCTCGACTTGATTTTTGGAACAAACAAACAGCCACACATCAGAAAAAGCGACCATAAGGTCGCTTTTTTTTAACGAACGCGTTCGATCGTCACGCCAGCTTCACGGACAATCTCATTGATGACGTAGCTCGCTGCAATCAGTCCACCGACAGATGGAACAAATGCATTCGAACTCGGTGGCATCTTCGCTTTACGAATCGCAGCGGCATCGTTTCCGACGACTTGGCGGACTTCTTCAATGATCTTAACGGGTGGTTCATCGGAAAAGACGACAGGAACACCTTTATGGATGCCGGCTTTCCGGAGTTTCGTCCGAATGACCTTCGCTAATGGATCATAACTTGTATCTTTGATGTCAACGATCTTGATGCGTGTCGGATCCATTTTGTTCGCCATCCCCATGCTCGAGATAATCGGGATGTTACGTTTCTTACATTCTTGAATCAGGTGAATTTTGAACGAGACCGTGTCCGATGCATCAATGACATAATCCGGCTGCTGTTCAAAGAACGACTCGAATGTTTCTTCATTGTAGAACATCTTTAAACGAACGATTTCAAGGTCTGGATTGATTAACGCAAGACGTTCAGCCATCGCATCGACCTTCGGCTGACCGACCGTCGGAAGCAAGGCATGAATTTGTCGGTTGACGTTCGTGATGTCGATATCATCCTTATCAACGAGAATCAAACGACCTACACCACTACGGGCAAGCGCTTCTGCCGAGAACGATCCAACACCACCGATTCCCAGAATAGCGACAGACTTGGATGCCAATGCGTCAAGTCCAGTTTTACCGATTGCTAGTTCATTACGCGAAAATTGATGTAACATCTCATAACCTCACAATACTCATACTGTTTTACTCGGAATTATATCATAAAAAAAAACGTCATGCGACGTGTCAAACAATAAAATAATAAGACGATGGGACCCGAAGTGCCGTGTCGATACCTTATTTTTGAACCTGCTGTGCAGGTGGGTGTCTTATCCGATTCCTATTCGTACGTCCTCCTGCTGTGTTACGAGGCATGTACTACTAGTTGGAACGTCAAACTCCCTATCAAAAAAGAGTGGCTCAAAGATAAAAGGCGGCTCTCGTACAATTCAGGAACCCCATCTGATGCATTTAATATAGCATCCTCCCCTCTGAAATGCAACTACTTCCCACTCAAGAAAAAGATGCTTTTTTAAGTCCAACGTTTCGTGAAGTCTTCGTTCGGATCATATCGTTGTTGCTGGAACACGGGATCGAATCGTGGCGTCCGTGTCGCATTCCCGACCCCTGCGATGAATGCCCAGTTGCCATAGTTCGAAGCGACGTCATGATCAATCAATTGTTGTTCAAAATACTGTGCTCCGATGCGCCAGTCCTGTTTTAATTCATGAATGAGATAACTGGCAACGATCTGCCTGCCCCGGTTCGACATCCATCCCGTCTCGCGAATCTCGTTCATAAAGGCATCAACGAACGGTACACCGGTCTTTCCTTTTATCCAACGTTCGACAGCTAGCTGATCCGTCTTCCACGTGTATTGTCCTTCCTTTAATCCATTCGATCGAAACAGACGACTTCCTGTCTCACGCATCGTTAAATGGAAAAAGTCACGCCACAACAGTTCGAAATACAACCAGTACGTCGATTCATTTGCTCCCTTTTTTCGCTCGGCTTTCTGCAATTCAGTCATGACGCGACGCGGTGACAGCGATCCGTTCGCTAGCCAGGCAGATAACTTCGAAGAATCATCTCGCAAAAAACCATTACGTGTTTCTTTATAGGTGAATACAGGCTCAGCAAAGTATTCTTGAAGACGTGCTCTCCCCGCTGATTCTCCACCACGGAACGGGAACGCAATCTCTGGATCCGCTTTGACTGATTCCTCCCTTATTAATCGAATACCCGTTGGTGGCTCAAGTGGATCGTAGAAGGTTCCTTTCGCCTCGACACGTTTTCGAAACGCTGTAAAGACGCGCTTCAGTTCGTCACTTCCGATATCTTCCCGGCGATGTAGTGTCTGTGTCTCAAAAGAACGGACTGTATATCTGTCTTTGACATACTGCTCACTTGCCGCTTCTTCTGTTCCAGTCATCTTATGGAAATAGACTGTATCATCCGTTTGTAGATAAGAATCAAGTGCCTCATTCACCTTCCCCTCTAAAATATCTAATGCAATTCCGATTTGAGACAAATGATCGGCTAAATTCACTAATGTTTCTTCTTCGAATTTCGTTTGTTGTGCGCCTCTTTCAAACAGCTGTTCCTTATGATTTTTAACGTATACTGCCCGAATCGTATCTTGTTCTTCGCATGCGCTCCGAAGTGCTTCATGATCATCGACACGCAAATCATTGCGGTACCAGACGACTGCTCCCATATTGATCGGCTCCCTTCTCTTATACTATGACCCGACCAAGGGACTTAGAAAACCAATCGATGTGCCGACGAGGTTTTAAGACGTTGTTTTCGTGGAATATGATTACTACAACAAATCAGAGGAGTGAATGGATCAATGGCTGCAAAACGCGGTAAACTCAGAACATTAGTGACGCTTGTAACGACGGTTGGACCAATCGTTTATAAATTCTATAAAAAACAACAAGCTAAAAAATCAATCAACAATCCTAAATAAAAAATGGACGCTTCCTGATCGGAGCGTCCATTTTTTAACGTTTACTGACACCTTCACTCGCGTCGACATAAAAACGCCATGGATAGGCCGTCGCTTCTCCAGCATTTGGAATACCAATGCGTGTCGTCTGGACGATTGCATCGACTGGGTCGGCAACGAGTCGAAACCGGTCTTGATAAAGATCCTGACCTGAATCAGCAGTCGTTAGACCGAATCCTTGGCACAATTTTGCCGGTCCATTGACGAGATTTCGTCGTTGAATCGCAGTCAATTCTGCGTAGGAACAACCGAAACGGCGTTCAGCGACAAGATCGTGCCCACTGATGATTTCGGCACCTCGTAACAGCAGTCCGTATCCTTCCCCTTCATGTCCACAAACGATATTCATACAGTGATGCATACCATACGTAAAATAAACATATAAATGTCCGGGTGGACCGAACATCGGTGCCGTTCGTTTCGTCGGTTTACCGGAAAACGAGTGTGCCGCTTGATCGTGAGGACCGAGATAGGCTTCGACCTCGACGATTCGCATCGTTACCTCATCGACCGTGATGTGTGTTCCTAAGAAGTCTGGTCCGACTTCAACTGGAGACCGTTCAAAAAAGTGTCGTTCCATCCGTTCGCCCTCCTTCATGAAACAAGCGAACCTCCCATACCGGAAGATTCGCTTGTCGTGACTTAAGATTGTTTGACTGCTGTACGAATTGAGAGATCATTTAATTGCGCATCCGAGACTGGGCTTGGTGCTGCCGTCAACAGATCACTTGCTGATGCTGTTTTCGGGAAGGCAATTGTATCACGCAAGTTCGAACGCCCTGCGAGTAACATGACGAGACGGTCTAGACCAAGTGCGATCCCAGCATGTGGTGGTGTTCCGTATTCGAATGCTTCCATCAAGAAGCCGAATTGCTCGTTTGCTTCTTCTTCTGAGAAGCCAAGCAACTTGAACATCCGCTCCTGGATATCCCGTTCATAAATCCGTTGTGATCCACCGCCGAGCTCATATCCGTTTAAGACGAGGTCATACGCGACTGCGAGGACTTTGCCAGGATCCGTCTCGAGCAATTCGAGATCCTCACGACGTGGCATCGTGAACGGGTGGTGGTTCGCATAGAAACGACCATCTTCTTCTTCGTACGTGACAAGTGGGAAGTCTGTCACCCAAAGGAAGTTGAAGACCGACTCATCAATTAAGTCGAGTTCCTTCGCCAACTTCTGACGGAGCGCACCTAAGCTGTCTGCTACGATCGATGCTTTTGCTGCGACGAACAACAACAAGTCGCCTGCTTCCGCATCTGTCGCCGCTGTCAAGCGAGCGGTTGCTTCTTCGTCGAAGAACTTCGCGATTGGACCATTCAATCCGTCCGCTGTCACTTTGACCCATGCGAGACCTTTTGCACCGTAAATCGCCGTAAATTCTTGTAACTTATCGATGTCTTTTCGTGAGAAGCGTTCAGTTGCACCTTTGACGTTCAATGCTTTGACTTCTCCACCTGCTTCAAGTGCCATATCGAATACTTTGAATCCTGCTCCTTTGACGGCATCCGCGACATCGATCAATTCGAGACCGAAGCGTGTATCCGGTTTATCCGAACCATACCGGCTCATTGCTTCTGCATACGGCATCCGTGGGAATGGTGTCACGATATCTTTTCCGAGCGTTTCTTTCATGACGCGTGTCATCATCGACTCCATCATGGCATACAAGTCTTCGATGTCCATGAAGCTTGTCTCGATGTCGACTTGCGTGAATTCAGGTTGACGGTCTGCCCGTAAGTCTTCATCACGGAAACAACGTGCGATTTGGAAGTACCGCTCAAAACCAGACACCATCAGCAATTGTTTGAACAATTGTGGAGATTGTGGCAAGGCGTAGAACTCGCCCGGGTGAACCCGGCTTGGGACGAGATAGTCACGTGCGCCTTCTGGCGTTGATTTCGTTAAGATCGGTGTCTCGACTTCCAGGAAGTCTTGCTCATCGAGGAAGTTCCGCATGATGTTCGATGCTTTCGAACGAAGACGGAATGTCTCTTGGAGCGATGGGCGACGCAAGTCGAGGTAACGGTATTTGAGACGTAAATCTTCTGACGTCTGCTCCGCTTCTTCACTGATCGGAAACGGTGTCATCTTCGCTGCGTTTAAGATGACGACTTCATCCGCGACGACCTCGACTTGTCCAGTCGGGATGTTCGGGTTCGGATTCTCACGTGCGATGACATGTCCTTTAATATCGAGGACATATTCCGAACGAATCGATTCGGCAAGACGGTGTGCCTGCTCGTTTTCCGGTTGGAAGACGATTTGGACGATGCCACTACGGTCACGGAGATCAAGGAAGATCAATCCTCCTAAGTCACGTCGTTTTTGAACCCATCCTTTAAGTTGAACGTGTTGTCCGATGACTTCTTCTGTCACCTGTCCGTTCATATGCGTGCGTCCGATCATTGTGCTTCCTCCTTTAATTTCGCGACGATCGTATCAGCGACTGCTGATAACGGAACGTCCGTCTGTTCCCCTGTAGCCATGTTTTTGAGGGCAGCTGCACCACGCTCGACTTCTTCATCCCCGAGGATGACCGTGTAACGTGCTTTCAAGCGATCTGCTGCCTTAAATTGTCCTTTGAACTTCCGACCGAGATAATCCCGATCCGCGACAAGTCCTTCAAGACGCATTAATTGTAGGAGGCGTGTCGCTGTCTTTTCGACTTCGTCACTGCCTTGCGCGACGATGAAGACATCGATTCGATCGTCGACTGCTGGTAAGACGTTCTCATTTTCAAGCGCCATCAATAAACGCTCGATACCGATTCCGAATCCGATTCCCGGTGTTGCCGGTCCACCGATCTGTTCGACGAGACCGTTGTAACGACCACCACCACATAGTGTCGTGATTGCTCCGAAACCTTCTGCTTCTGACATGATTTCGAAAGCCGTGTGATTGTAATAGTCGATTCCGCGAACAAGCGTTGGATCAACGACGTACTCGATACCGAGTGCATCTAAGTGAAGCAACACTTCGTCGAAGTACGCTTTTGATGCCGGGTTTAAGTAATCGAGAATCGATGGTGCTGTTGCCATGCTCGGGTGATCGCGGTCGACCTTACAATCGAGGACACGAAGTGGATTCGTTTCGAGACGATTTTGACAGTCCTGGCATAATTCGTGAACGACTGGCTTAAAGTGTTCGACGAGTGCTGCCCGGTGTGCGGCGCGACTTTCGTTATCCCCGAGCGTGTTGATGACCAGTTTAAGATGCTTCAATCCGAATGAACGGTAGATGCTCATCGCGAGACTGATTACTTCTGCATCGATGGCCGGTTGTTCACTTCCGAGTGCTTCAACTCCGTATTGGTGGAGCTGACGGAAACGTCCTGCTTGCGGACGTTCATAACGGAACATCGGGCCGATGTAGAATAATTTCGTTGGTTGGTTCGGTGAACCGAACAGTTTGTTTGTCACGAATGAACGAACGACGGCAGCCGTTCCTTCCGGGCGTAACGTCAACTGGTCTTTTCCGCGTTTCTCAAGCATGAACATCTCTTTTTGAACGATATCCGTCGTCTCACCAACGCCACGTTTAAAGAGTTCTGTCTCCTCAAAAATCGGCGTCCGGATTTCCTTATAGTTGTAACGCTTACTAATTTTACGTAATTGTTGTTCGATGTACTGCCAACGTTCGACTGTTCCTGGAAGGACATCAAACGTACCGCGTGGTAATTTCATCTCAAATTCCTCCTTTTTTGAATACAAAAAAGTTCTCGTCCGCAAAGGGACGAGAACTTGAAGATCCCGTGGTACCACCCTGGTTGTCAAATCACATTTGACCACTCGGTGCAGTTAACGCCTGCGTACGACCTTCCCTACTATCGGTTCAGGAAGATACCTCGGAAGGGTCTTTCATCGAGTTCGTCTGTTCGCCCTTTCAGCCAAGGGGCGACTCTCTAAGCAGACGAGGTCTTGATTACTCCTCTTCGTCTTCGGTCGTATGAATCATTTGGTTACGTCTAATATTGCCTCGTCTCTCGGTTCCTGTCAAGCGTTTGCTTCTTTTTCAAGAATCAACGTTACAGGCCCATCATTAATGAGCGCGATATCCATCATGGCACCGAACTGACCTGTCTCGACCGTCAGTCCTTGCGCACGAAGACGTTCATTGAACGCTTCATACAACTCATTGGCAACATCCGGTTTCGCCGCTTCCGTGAAGGCTGGACGACGTCCTTTTTTGACATCACCATACAGCGTGAACTGCGAGACGGATAGAATCTGACCGTCGACATCCTGTAACGAGCGATTCATCCGTTCTTCCTCATCTTCAAACACACGGAGTCCTGCGATTTTATCAGCTAACCAGTTCACCTGATCGATCGTGTCTTCGTGCGTGACACCGACGAGCAAAAGAAATCCTTGTTTGATCTGACCGATGATTTTTTGATCGACTGTGACACTTGCTTCTTTGACTCGTTGTAATACAACTCGCACGACGGATCCGCTCCTTACGTCATCATGACGCGATGTACAGCATACACGTCAGAGATTTGTTTAATTCGATCGACGACTTTTTGTAGATGATTGACATTATTGATCGCAATCGTCATCGTGATTTTGGCTTGTTTACTGTCGTCGCCCTTCCCACTGACAGCGACGATGTTCGTATTCGTTGCAGATACCGACTGCAAGACATCATTCAACAATCCTGCCCGGTCAAATCCAGAAATTTCGATTTCGACGTTATAACTCTTGACGGCTTTACCTTCATGTTCCCACTCGACTTCGAGCAGACGTTCCGGATTTTGTTCGTGAATGACGTTCAAACAGTCCGTTCGGTGAATTGAGACGCCACGCCCGCGCGTGATATATCCGACGATATCGTCCCCTGGTACTGGATTACAACAACGACTCATGCGAACGAGCATGTTATCGATGCCTTTGACCCGAACCCCTTCCGGATTTTCCTTTTTCGGACGATCAAACGTCTTCATCTCACTGATTGCTTCGTTCAGTTCTAGATTTTTGGATTCTTTGTCTTTGCGTAATTTTTCCGTTAATTTATGCGCGACTTGGGCAGCAGTCAGACCATGATAGCCAACAGCAGCGTACATGTCTTCTTCTTGCGAGAAGTTGAACTTCCGCGTCACGTCTTCGAGCGTCTTCTCATTGATGACTTCTTTCGGCTCAAAGCCAAGCTTCTTCACCTCTGCTTCGATCAGTTCCCGTCCTTTTGAGACGTTCTCTTCGCGTTGCTGACGTTTGAACCATTGACGGATTTTATTTTTCGCCTGACTCGACACACAAATCTTGAGCCAATCCTTACTTGGACCATAACTATGCTTCGACGTGACGATTTCGATGATGTCACCTGTCTTTAGCTTATAGTCGATCGGTACCATCCGTCCGTTGACTTTCGCTCCGATCGTCCGGTGACCAATTTCCGTATGAATTCGGTAGGCATAATCAATCGGAACAGAACCTTTCGGCAACTCGATGACGTCACCTTTTGGTGTGAAGACGTACAGCATGTCACTGAAGAAGTCGACTTTGACCGATTCCATGAATTCCTCGGCATCTGCCGTGTCCTTCTGTAACTCCAAAATCTCGCGGAAGTGAGCAATCTTATCCTCAAATCCAGATTTTGCTTCCTGTTCCTTACCTTCTTTATACGCCCAGTGAGCGGCAATCCCGTACTCGGCAATGAAATGCATGTCTCGCGTCCGAATTTGGACCTCGAGCGGCTCGCCTTTCGGTCCGATGACTGTCGTATGCAGCGATTGATACATGTTCGGCTTCGGCATCGCGATATAATCCTTGAAGCGTCCCGGCATCGGTTTATACTGCGTATGAATGATTCCGAGTACAGCGTAACAATCTTTGATTGAGTCAACAATGATGCGAACAGCCATCAAATCATAGATTTCACTGAACTCTTTTTTCGAGTTTTGCATCTTATTATAAATGGAATAGATATGCTTCGGACGTCCATCGACTTCCGCTGCAATCTGTACATCATCGAGTACTTCATTGACCTCTTCAATAACCGAACTAACGAGCGCTTCTCGTTCCGTCCGTTTTTGTTTCATCATCGAAACGATCCGGTAGTATTGTTGCGGATTGATGTAGCGCAAACTGATGTCCTCGAGTTCCCATTTGATCGTCGAAATCCCGAGACGATGTGCAAGTGGCGCGAAGATTTCAAGCGTCTCTTCTGCTTTTTGCACTTGCTTTTCCTTGACCATATGTTGCAACGTCCGCATATTGTGCAAACGGTCAGCCAGTTTGATCAAGATGACACGAATGTCTTCCGCCATCGCGATGAACATCTTCCGATGGTTCTCAGCTAACTCTTCGCGCTTCGATTTATATTTAATTTTCCCGAGTTTCGTGACGCCATCGACGAGCATCGCAACGTCAGATCCGAATCGTTCGGATAATTCTTCGAGTGTAATGTCCGTATCTTCGACGACATCATGAAGAAGCGCAGCGACGATCGTCGTTGCATCCAAACCAATATCGACTAAGATACCGGCAACTTGTACCGGATGAATGATGTACGGTTCCCCTGAACGGCGGAATTGCCCATCATGTTCGTCTTTCGCGAATTGGTAAGCACGTTCGATGTCTTTGACTTCAACTTGCGTCATGTATTCCGCACATCGAGCGAGAAGGTCTTCTACATTTACGATTTGTTTATTTGTCATCCCTTTTCCTCACCCAGTCCCCGGGATCGTCTGCAACGGAATCCCTAATATATAATTCTTATTATCGTGAAATCTTGAGAAGATGTCAAAATAAAAAGAAATACCCCCTTGGTCATCAAGTACCAAGAGAGTATAGTGTCTTCAGTCTTCGTAGCGAATCAATGAAAGAATGTCATATCCTTCGAGTTTCTCACGTCCGCCAAGACCATCGAGTTCAATTAAGAATCCGATTCCGGCAACTGTTCCGCCTAATTTTTCGATCATTTGGATCGTTGCTTCAATCGTACCACCTGTCGCAAGCAAATCGTCAAGGATGACGACGCGTTGTCCCGGTTGGATTGCATCTTCGTGCATCGTCAAGACGTCTTTTCCGTACTCAAGACCATACTCGACACGGACTGTCTCGCGCGGTAATTTTCCTTCTTTACGAACAGGAACGAATCCGATTTCCATCGCGTAAGCTGCTGGGCAACCAACGACGAATCCACGTGCTTCTGGACCTGCGATGACATCTGCGCCTTTACTACGTGCATACTCAACGAGCGCATCGACCGATTGTTTATACGCCGGTCCGTTTTGCATGAGTGATGTGATGTCCTTGAAACTGATTCCTTCTTTCGGCCAATTCTCGACCTCTTTTATATGCTGTTTGAACTCCATGTCTTTTCCTCCTGCTTCGCCGCTTCTACCAAAGTATCAAAACGCTCTTTCAACTGAGCGAGTGACGAATAAATGTATTGTTGCTCGAGCTCTTGACGCGCTTCATGACGCTGGTACGTCGGTGCTTCCGTCAGATCTCGTTTTGCAGCATTTGGGTTCACACCCGGCAGCCCGTCCTCCATTGTAACAAGAAAATCAAGTTCCGAGAATACCGAATGCATAAAGTTAATCGATCGTTTCGTCCATTTTCGCGATTTCGACAAACGTACGAGACCCATCCGGAGCTCATCCCGTGGACATTTCGCAAAATACTGGAAGTACTGTTTGAAGTCCTCACGCGATGGAATCGTCTCGAAATAATAGCCTTCATCCTTAAAGGCACAATAAATCCGCTCTGCCTGTTGCACATATGGATAAAATGCTGCTTCCTCTTCCGGCAGGTCAAGAAAGACGATGTTTTGTCGAATCGGACCATTCAACGAACGTTCAGTGTATTTCTCCTTCATCTCATCGGTAAAGGCGACGAATGTCGTCGTCTCGTGCGGTAAGGCGAATAGATCGCTCAGCGGCCGCTTACCTCCACGGTAATCAAACACTTGAACATCTTCGACAGCGACGTCTTGAATCATCAATTGTGGTTTACGGAAACCATTCCATTCATTGATGTTCAGACTGCCCATCAAGTGAATCTCCGATAAGGTTGAAACTTCATCGACGAGGTCGCCGAAGCCGAAGCCGATTGCATCGAGTTCCTTCCCGTCGTCTGATAGGAGTGCCTTGACATGCGTCAGATCACGACCGATTCGTTTCATATCGCGAATCTTCGCCTGCTCAATGACGATCCGTGGCGCGGGGTTTCCCATCCCGAACGGTGCCAATCGCTGAATGTCTTCAATCAACTGAATCGAGACATCACTAACGTGTAGACGTAGGTCGACATCGATTGTCGCGATGAACGCGTCATCCGGTAACGTGCTCGCTTGTTCATTCAAGCGTTGACGTAACGTCTCAACGTCATCAGAAGATAAAGTCATCCCAGCCGCAGCGGGATGTCCTCCGAAGTGTGGCAAGATATCTTCACACTTCGTCAGCTCAGCGAAGAGGTCAAAGGCTGGAATCGATCGCCCAGACCCTTTGGCTGTTCCTTTTTCAGCATCATGACACAGCATGATGACGGGGCGATGATATTTTTCAACGAGTCGCGAGGCGACGATCCCGACGACACCTGGGTTCCAGTCTGCCGCATCGACGACGAGGACGCGGTCATCCTTGAAGCGTTCCTCGACAAGCGCCGTTGCTTCTTCCGCAATCTGCTTGACGATATCTTGACGTTGCTTATTTTGTTGGTCGAGCTGTTTCGCGAGATGAAGTGCTTCATCTTTACTTTCTGCTAACAACATCTCGAGCGCTGGCATCGCAGAATCAAGACGACCTGCTGCATTGATCCGTGGACCGAACGCAAATCCGACCGACTCTTCCGTTAGTTCGTCCTCAGTTAAACTGCAGACGTCACGTAACGCAAGGATACCTGGACGTTCACTTGCGTTCAGTGCTTCGATGCCACGAATCGCAAGCAAGCGGTTTTCGCCGACGAGCGGAACAAGATCGGCAATCGTTCCGAGCACGGCAAGATCGAGTAATTCGACTGGTTCACGATCAAGGAGAGCATGCGCGACTTTAAAAGCAACTCCTGCGCCTGCGAGTTTCGAGAACGGATACGCTGGATCAACACCCGGATGAATCAAGGCAAAAGCATCAGGTAACGTTTCTTTTGCTTCGTGATGATCGGTGATGATTAAATCGACCCCGAGTTCTTTCAGGACATCTGCTTCGTGGATACCGGAAATCCCACAGTCGACGGTGATGACGAGACTAAACCCTTCTTCCGCTGCCCAGCGAAATGCGGCTTCATTCGGTCCATAGCCTTCCGTGAATCGGTTTGGGATATAACACTCTGCCATCCCTCCGATTTCAATCAAGGCGTGCCAGAGAATCGCCGCGGAACTCACACCATCGACGTCATAATCGCCGTAAATTAAAATCATTTCACCTTCGTTGACGGCACGTTGAATCCGTTCGACGACTTTTGGCATGTCTTTAAAAGCAAATGGATCATGAAATGCCATTTGATCGGTTTCTAAAAAATCACGGGCTGCTTCACGAGTCGTGAATCCCCGTTGGACAAGTAGTTGTGCGACGTGCGGTGAGATCGTGCCATCCGCCGTCAATTGTTCGATTTGTTCTGATTCGATGACTTTATCAAGCCATGTTTTTTTAGCATGGTACATCTCAAACCCTCCAATCAACTTCCCCATTATAATAGAAAATCCGCACCAGCGATAGCTGATGCGGATACTCTTTTAAGAAGCACGTTTTGTCCGATCAAGTGTCCGACCTTTCATGACGAGCCAGAGTTGCGCGGCGATGAAGATCGAAGAATACATCCCCATGATCAACCCGACGAGCAACGCAAGACTGAATCCACGGATCGCTTCGCTACCGAAGATGTAGAGCGCTGCTGCTGTCATGATGACCGTCACGACGGTGTTGATCGAACGGACGATTGTTTGTTGAATCGATTCATTGACGATATGCGCCAACTCATCGAACGAAACTTTTCGTCCCCCTTTTTCGGCAAGTCCGAGATTTTCTCGAACCCTGTCGAACGTAACGATCGTATCGTTGACAGAATACCCGATGATCGTCAGGATCGCTGCAATGAAGTACAAGTTGACCTCAATTTGGAACAACGAGAAGAAGGCGACGATCATTAACGCATCATGCAATAGTGCAAGCACTGTCGCAATCCCGTATAACGGTTGGAATCGGAACGAGACATAGATGACGATCCCAAGTGACGCGAGTAAGACCGCATAAATCGCGTTACGCGCGATTTCTTGACCAACTTGCGCCGAAACCGTCGAGATACTCGGTTCTTTCTTATATTCCGTTTCAATCGTTTGTTTCATTTTAGAGATTTGATCTTGGCTGAATTCCCCAACGAACGTGACGTTCGCTAGTTTTCCACCTTGAGCAAATTGGATGCCATCGATTTCCGCAGCATCAATGCCTGACTCTTCAATGACAGAGCGGACATCGGCTTCCTTGATTTGATTCTCAGAAGAAATCTCGACGCGTGTACCTTGCGAGAAGTCGATCCCAAGGTTAAGACCGCGGAACGACAGCAAAAGTACCGAAATGATGACGAGGGCAATCGTGATCGCGAAATAGATTTTGCGATGTTTGACGTAATCGAATTTCGTAGGATTAAAGCTCACGGATTTCACTCTCCTTTACACCGAACCATGATTTCTTCTTATCGAACCATCGGCTACTGACAAGGAGTTGCATCAGGTAACGTGAGACAAAGACATTCGTGACGAAAGTGACAGCGATTGAGACCATCAACATGATGGCGAATCCTTTGACCGTGCTTGTACCGAAGTAGTACAAGACACCAGCAGAAATCAATGTCGTTAAGTTGGCATCAAGAATCGTACCGAACGAACGACGGTTTCCGGCTTTAAATGCGGATAAGACGGATTTGCCGCTTCGTAATTCGTCCTTGATCCGCTCTGCAGTGATGATGTTCGCATCAACCGCCATACCGACACCAAGAACGAGTGCCGCAATCCCCGGTAATGTAAGGACGGCATTAATCCCGTTAAAGAAGATCATGACGAGATAGATGTAGAACAACAAGGTAATAATCGAAACTAATCCAGAGATCCGGTAGAACACTAGCATGAACAAGAAGACAGCAGCTACACCGATAGCTGACGCGAAGAGTGTCTGATCAAGTGCATCCTGTCCAAAAGCAGCCGAGACTGACGTCGAATAGATTTCCTCGAGTTTGACCGGCAGTGCTCCTGCGTTAAGGATTGAGGACAATTGTTTACCATACTCGGCATCGATATCGCCACCGGAAATGATTGCCTTATCCGAGTTGATTGGTTGAGTGACCGATGCATCCGAAACGATTTTCGAATTCTTCTTTTGAATCTCTTTTTCGTACGTATCACCCTTTTCGTAATCGAGCCAGATGACAAGGCGGTTCGCCGGTGCTTGCATTTGTGAGACTTTTTGAGTTACTTCATAAAATTTCTGTTTTGACTTCATCGTCAATTCGACGAGTGGTTCATTCGTATTCGGATCATATCCGACTTTTGCTCCTTTAGCTTTTAAGTCTGAACCGTCAAGCAACAACTTATCGTTGATGTCACGGAATGACAATTGTGCCGTCGAAGATAGGATTTGACGCGCTTCCGTCTGATCCTTGACGCCAGCAAGTTGAACACGAATCCGGTTGTTACCTTCGATCCGAATATCCGGTTCAGAGACACCGAGAACATTGACACGGTTCTCAATTGCCGTCAATGTGGCACTCATCGCATTTTGGTCGATGACGTCTCCTTCTTTCAGTGGTTGTACTTCATACAAGACTTCGAAGCCACCTTTAAGGTCAAGGCCAAGCTTCGTATCCTTCAGCAACCATGACGATGTCGTACCGATTAGCACGAGCAACGCGATGACGACGATGAAGAATGTGGCAAGTTTCCCTTTCTTGATCATGCTACATTGTCCTTTCTCTAGTTCCCAGTATATTTTCAGACAACTTTGTTCTCCTACCCTAGCTTACAAAAGAAATGGTAATCTTAGCAAACGTTTTTCTCATATATAAACAGAAAAGACGCTCCGGAATCCGGAAAGCGTCTTTTCAATACCTTATTCGACCGTTTCGTCGCCCATGACAGTTGTTGATTTTTTCGTCACTTCTGCCACAGCACTTCGGTTGAATGTCAATTGTGCGTTTCCTGACTTCAATGTCACCGTCGTGTCGTCAACTTTTTGGACAACCCCGTGAAGACCACCGATCGTTACGATCGAATCGCCGCGTGAAAGTTCAGTTTGCATCTGACGCACTTGCTTCTGGCGTTTGTTCTGTGGACGGATCAACAAGAAATAGAACACCACGAAGATCAAGATCATCGGGAGGAATGTCAATAATTGTTGCATCATATTCAGCTCCTTTTATCATTCAAATCACGTTCATTATACCGTGAAAGGATTGATTTGTCAGACGATTTGTTAGAAATTCTTTGCGTTCGGTAAATTGTAACCGTATTCTTCGAAAAATTCTTCTTTAAAATCAAGCAGACGATCCTCACGAATCGCTTGGCGAACGCCTTCCATCAACTTGACGAGGAAGTGAAGATTGTGTGTCGAACAAAGATGTAGTCCGAACGTTTCTTGCGCGCGGATTAAGTGATGGATGTACGAACGCGAGTAATTCTTACATGCGTAGCAATCACATTTCTCATCGAGTGGACGGAAATCACGTGCATATTTTGCATTTCGGACGACAAGACGTCCTTGTGATGTCATCAATGTACCATTGCGTGCAATCCGTGTCGGTAAGACACAGTCGAACATATCGATTCCACGAATCGCGCCTTCAATCAATGCATCCGGTGAACCAACGCCCATTAAATAACGTGGTTTATCTTCTGGCATGAGTGGTGTCGTGAATTCGAGTGCTCGGTACATGACATCTTTCGGTTCACCAACCGAGAGACCACCGACCGCATAACCTGGGAAATCAAGCGCTACGAGATCTTTCGCACTTTGGCGACGTAAGTCTTCGTATTCGCCACCTTGGATGATACCGAACAGCGCTTGATCGTGCGGACGTTCGTGCGCTGCAAGACAACGTTCTGCCCAGCGGCTTGTTCGTTCGACAGATGCTTTCATGTACTCGTGAGAAGCAGGATATGGTGGGCACTCATCAAACGCCATCATGATGTCTGAACCGAGTGCGTTTTGGATTTCCATTGCTTTTTCCGGTGATAAGAACAGTTTGTCACCGTTTAAATGGTTACGGAAATGAACGCCTTCTTCCGAAATATTCCGGAGATCAGCGAGTGAGAAGACTTGGAAGCCACCTGAATCCGTGAGAATCGCGCCATCCCAGTTCATGAATTTATGCAGACCGCCCGCTTCCTTGATGACATCGTGTCCAGGACGAACCCATAGGTGATACGTGTTCGCGAGGATGATGTTCGCGTTCATATCCTTGATTTGTTCTGGTGCCATCGTCTTGACCGTCGCTTGTGTTCCGACCGGCATGAAGACCGGTGTCTCAAAACTACCGTGCGGCGTATGGACGATTCCTAACCGCGCTCCGGATTGTTTACATGTTTTGATATGTTCGTATGTTACCGCGTGTTTTGTCATTAGTTTCGTTCCTCTCTCGTTAAGAACATCGCATCACCGAAGCTAAAGAAACGATAGCCATTCGCGACAGCTTCTTCGTAGGCATGCAGAATGTGTTCCCGTGTCGATAACGCGGACACGAGCATGATCAATGTTGATTTCGGTAAGTGGAAGTTCGTGATCAATCCATCGATCCCTTTGACTTCCTGACCTGGGAAAATGAAGATGTCTGTCCAACCTGTTGCTTCGACGAAGTCACCGTGATCACGGATGACCGTTTCAAGCGTTCGCGTCGACGTCGTACCAACCGCGATGATCCGTCCGCCTTGTTTCCGTGTTTCGCGTAGCAGTGCCGCTGAACTTTCCGGCAATTCGTAGTACTCACTATGCATCTTGTGACTATCGACGTCGTCGACCGAAACAGGACGGAATGTGCCAAGTCCGACATGTAACGTCAACGGTGCGATCCGGACACCTTTCGCTTGAAGCGCTTCGAGCAATTCCGGTGTGAAGTGAAGACCCGCTGTTGGTGCTGCGGCGCTCCCGCGTTCGCGAGCGTAGACCGTCTGGTAACGATCTTGATCTTCCAGTTGTTCATGAATGTACGGCGGCAATGGCATCGTTCCAAGTTGATCGAGCACTTCGTAGAAAATCCCGTCGTAGAAAAACTTCAGAATCCGTCCCCCGTCTTCAAGTGCTTCGACACACTCAGCACGGAGTAATCCGTCACCAAACGACAGAATTGTACCTGGTTTGACTCGTTTTGCTGGTTTTGCTAGCGTTTCCCAAACATCGTCACTCGTCTGCTTTAAAAGCAACAATTCGATTTTTCCACCTGTCTCTTCCTTTACACCAAAGAGACGTGCTGGTAAGACTTTCGTATCGTTGATGACAAGTGTATCGCCTTCCCGGAAGTGGTCGACGATATCATGGAAGTGTTGATGCTGAATCGCACCTGTCTCCCGGTCGAGGACCATCAATTTCGAACTCGTCCGGTCGAGCAATGGCACTTGAGCAATTTGTTCTTCTGGTAAATGAAAATCAAATAAGTTTACATCCATTGGTTCAATTTCCTTCTTTCAGTCCTAAATGTTGGCGGGCGAACGATGTTAAGACACGTCCGCGCGGGGTACGTTGTAAAAAGCCTTGTTGCAACAGATATGGTTCATACACATCTTCGATCGTCTGCGCATCTTCTCCGATTGTCGCTGCAATCGTCTCAAGACCGACCGGACCACCGGCAAACCGTTCTGCAAGCGATCGTAGTAAACGATGGTCGACATCGTCGAGTCCGAGCGCATCGACATGCAAGCGATCAAGTGCACTTGTCGCAAGCGAGGCATCGATCTCAGTTTGATGAGCAACTTGAGCGAAGTCACGGACACGCCGTAACAACCGGTTCGCGACACGTGGTGTTCCGCGTGAACGAAGGGCGATCGCTTCTGCTGCGAGACGATCCGCTTCGAATCCAAACAACCGTGACGTCCGGGTCACGATGGCAGACAACTCTGACATCGTATAATATTCAAGCTTCAGCGTCACGCCAAAACGATCACGTAGCGGTGCCGACAGCATCCCGGCACGCGTCGTCGCACCGACGAGTGTAAATGGTGGCAAGTCGATCCGAACGCTACGCGCGAGTTCCCCTTGACCGATGACGATATCGAGACAATAGTCTTCCATTGCCGGATATAGAATCTCTTCGATCGATCGACTCAACCGATGAATCTCATCGATGAACAGGACGTCTCCCGGCTCAAGTGATGAGAGAATTGCCGCCAGATCACCTGGTCGTTCGATCGCAGGACCGGCTGTCGTCTTGATGCCGACCCCCATCTCGTTTGCGATGATTGTCGCAAGCGTCGTCTTACCAAGACCTGGAGGACCGTAGAGAAGAACGTGATCGAGTGTTTCCTGACGAATTTTTGCCGCCTCGATGAAGACACTTAAGTTTCCTTTTGCTTTCTCCTGCCCGATATATTGCTCGAGCGTCTGAGGACGCAGACTCCACTCTTCTTGATCTTCCGCATGGGCGGATTCTGACAAAATGCGCTCTTCCATGTCCTCACCTCACATTCAATAACAACTGGAGTGCCCGTTTAACATATTGATCCGTTGACAGGACTTCTGCCTGCAACGCTTTTTTGACTTTTTCGACTTCTCGATCACTGTAACCGAGCGCCGTCAGAGCTTCACAGGCTTCGTTCAGCTCTGCGTTACCTTGTGCGAACAAGCCTTCGCTCGGTACGTAGTCTGGCGCGAGCTCTGCTAACTTTCCTTTTAGGTCGAGTGTCATTTGTTTTGCTGTCTTTTTGCCGACACCTGGGAACTTGACGAGATAACTTTCCTTTTCTTGTTCGATCGCTTCAACAAGCGCATCGACATTCCCTGATGCGACGATTGCAAGCGCTCCTTTTGGTCCGATCCCTGTCACACCGAGCAACTTCGTGAACAAGGCACGCTCACGCCGGGAACGGAATCCGAATAAGACTTCTTGGTCCTCACGGACATAGTGATACGTATATACGATGATCTGTTCGTCTCCGGTCCGATAAAAAAACGGGTTCGGTGCTACGATCTTGTAGCCAATCCCGCCAACTTCTACCGTCACGAATTCCGCACAGACATAAGCGACTTCGCCGCGTACGAATTCTATCAATGTGGAACGCTCCCATCTATAAACAAACTCTCGTGTTATTGTAGCATACATCTTCGTTTGGCTTCAAAGCGTTCTTCAGCAAAAATCAATACATACGTTCGCTCTCTCAATCAGAAGACAAAAAGCGTGATCGTTTGCACGACCACGCTCTCACTCTCTATTTTACGAACGCTCAAGCATTCGTTCGAGCGCCAATACGGCATGCCGCGTCGTCTCTGCGTCGACTTTAATGATGTTGACCGGCTCACCTGCTTCGACCTGTTCGAGCGCCCAAGCCAAATGCGGCAAGTCAATCCGGTTCATCGTCAGACATGGACACATGAACGGATTGAGCGACACGATGTCGAGATCCGAATGAGTCGTCGCGAGTCGATTGACGAGGTTCATCTCTGTTCCGATCGCCCACTTCGTTCCAGGAGCAGCCTGTTCGATTTGTTGAATGATGTACGCAGTTGATCCGTTGAGATCAGACGCTGCTACTACTTCATGCGAACATTCCGGGTGAACGAGAATCTTTCGCTCCGGATCCGTCTTACGGAACTGTTCAATTTGACCGACTGTGAATTTCTCATGCACCGAGCAGTGCCCTTTCCATAAGATGACGCGGACGTCTTGGTCCTCCCCGTCAAAAACGAGTTCGTCGCGAATCGGATCCCAAATCGCCATCTGCTCTAACGGAATTCCGAGCGCATGTGCCGTATTGCGACCGAGATGTTGATCCGGCAGGAAGAATAAGATGTCTCGTTCACCAAGCGCCCACTCGACCATTTGGACAGCGTTCGATGATGTCACCGTCGCCCCACCGTGACGACCGACGAATGCTTTGATGGCTGCTGTCGAATTGACATACGTCAATGGTAAGATCGAATCTCCGAACCGTTCCGTCAAGATCGTAAAGGCACGCTCCGTTTGTATATCATTCGCCATATCTGCCATCGAACAGCCAGCACGCATGTCAGGCAAAACGACCGTATGTGACGCATCGGTCAGCATATCTGCCGTCTCCGCCATAAAGTGAACACCGCAAAAGACCGTATATTCGGCTTCTGTCATCTGCTTCGCGACTTGTGCAAGCTGGAGCGAATCTCCCGTCGCATCCGCGAACTGGACGACTTCGTCTTTTTGATAGTGGTGGGCAGGTAAGAATAAGCGACTGCCCATCCGTTCTTTGACCCCTTCGATGATCGCAATCAATTCTGCTTCTGATTGCTGTAAGTATGACGCCGGAATCCCTTCGTGACGTAATAGATCAAATGACATCTTTTTTTCCTCCTTCGATTTTCATACTAATATCAAGTGCTGTTGCTGAATGCGTCAACGCACCGAGTGAGATGACGTCTGCTCCGCTATCCGCGAAGTCTGATAACGTGTCTATCGTAATCCCGCCGGATAGTTCGACCGTGATATGTGGTGGAATCAATTGCCGGAGCTGTTTGATTTCTGCTGGTGTCCGGTTATCGAGCATGATGATGTCGACTTTTGCAGCCACTGCCTCAAGCACTTCCGCTTCCGTCTCAACTTCGACTTCGATTGGTGTCGTATGACCTGCAACTCGTTTTGCTCGCATCACCGCTTCCGTAATCGATCCTGCGACCGTGATGTGGTTATCTTTGATCATGACCGCGTCATCGAGTCGTCCGCGATGACTATAGCCACCACCGACGCGAACGGCGTGTTTTTCTAGCATCCGTAATCCAGGAGTCGTCTTCCGTGTATCCGTGATTCGGATTCGTCCTGCTACTACCTCGACCGCTTGACGTGTCTGCGTCGCAATCCCAGATAAGCGTTGCACAAGGTTCAAAGCGACCCGTTCTCCGCTTAAAATATCCTGTAACGAACCAGACCACTCAGCAAGGAGCGTTCCTCGCGTGACGACCGTCCCTTCCGCTATATGAATCGTCACGTTGACTTGTAACAGATGCGCCATCTCACGAATAATGTCTCCTCCACAGAAGACACCGTCTTCCTTTGCTAAAAAACGACCGGTTCCGCGTTCTTGTCCCGTCAGACATCCTTCACTCGTGATATCCCACTGTCCGATGTCCTCGATTAAAAATGCCTCCAGTTGTTGCCGTAACTGCCACTTGTTCAATGTTCTCATCCTCTCCTGTCAACCGACTTCGCGCCCCTTCAAGCAATAGACATGCTGTCACGTAACTTAATCGATTTTCTTCTGCTTCCTGTCCGGATTCTTCTAATGACCAGCCTTTTAACGCATCCAGACATTCTTGTACCTGCCTAATATCCATTTCGACACCGATGACCTGCGATAAACGGTCTGTTACGGAACGAAGTGTTCCTGGACGTCGTTTCACTTGTTTTACTGATGGTCCCGGTAACAACTCGAGCTGTTCTGCTACTGCTTTCCCCATGACGACACACTCAAGAAGCGAGTTCGACGCCAGACGATTTCGACCGTGCAGTCCGATCGATGCTGTCTCGCCGACCGCGTAAAGTCCTTCGACATTCGTCTGCCCTGTCAGATCCGTCTCGATTCCACCCATTAAGAAATGAATGCCTGGTGCGATTTCAACGAGATCTGGATTTATGTTCAATTTTTCACATTTTTCGACAAACGTTGGAAACCGTTTTGTTCGATCAACGACTTTTGACGTGTCGAGATAGACCGGTTCGTGTTTTCGCACCTCATGGATTCGTTTTGCGACTTCATCGCGCGCCGCTAAATCTTGCATCGGATGATCTGCCATGATCCGATCCCCGCTTTTCGTCACAAGAATGGCTCCTGCTCCGCGTAGTGCTTCCGTAATCAAACCTTCTGAGCGACCTGCATGAACAAGTACCGTCGGATGGTGCTGGATATAGCCGAGATCACGAATCGTCGCTCCCGCTTCAAAAGCGAGTGCAATCCCATTTCCTTGAATCGATGGATCATTCGTCGACGACGCGAATATTCCACCAACTCCACCAGTAGCGAGAATCGTTGCTCGCGCCACAATCTCGATTGGTTCTCCAAGGCTATATCCAACTGCACCTACAACCTGTCCATTTACTTGAATCAATTCCGTGATACACGTCTGCTCAAGAATCGGAAAAGGCACTCGCGGCATTAACGTCTCCATGATTCGTTTGCCGGTCTCGTCCCCGCCAGAGTGATAAATCCGCGGCAAACGGTGCGCACCTTCTCGACCGAGCAAGAACTCTCCCTCGGATTGATCAAACAGGACACCTTGTCGTAACAAGAATTCCATTGCCTCGGCTCCTGATCGGGTCACATAATCAACAGCGGACAAATTGATGCGCCCTTTTGCCGCCTGACACGTATCTTCAAAATGACCACGATGATCAACTTCTGCATAAGCAGAAGCAATCCCACCTTGTGCTCGGACAGAGTTGGTCTCAAATCGCGTGCCTTTTGTGACAAGCAACGCTTCAGTTCCAGGCGGAAGATGCAAGGCGACCGAAATCGCGGCAAGCCCTGTTCCAATGATCAACACATCCGTCTCAAGCCTTTTATGTAAAGACATATGTTTTACACCTCTATATCTAAATGTTTACTATTGACTTGACAATAAGTTTGGCATACTTTTAGCTGAGTGACAAGACGAAAGGACAGGATTTTTTCATGATCTATCTCGATTACGCAGCTACTACTCCGCTGCATCCACAAGCACTCGACCATTATCAACAAGCCGCTCAATCGTTCTACGGCAACAGTTCTTCTCTTCATGACATCGGTGGGGATGCAGAACGCCTGCTTCAACGAGCACGACAGTACCTGATGCAACAATTAGCTCAAAAAGAAGGATCTATCATCTTTACAGGAAGCGGTTCAGAAGCAAATTACATCGCTTTGACACACTTGATACGACAGAGTAACAAATCAGTTGTCTTGACACTTCGATGTGAACACGACTCGGTCTTGCTTCCACTTGCGCGCTGGGCACAAGAAACACGTCATCTTTCTCTACTACTGGACGGAACGTTCGACTGGGATCGATTCGTTACGGCTTGTACGGAAGAGGTTGGTGTCGTCTCGATTCAACACGTCAATTCGGATACCGGTTTTCGGTTCCCAGTCGAACGAATTGCAGTATATTGTCAATCGCGCGGGATTCTGTTTCATTGCGATGGGGTTCAAGGATTTTTAAAAGATGATATTACCATCGACTCCTTTGACGCTTACACGATGAGTAGCCATAAAGTCTACGGTCCTAAAGGGTTAGGTGCCCTGTATTTGCGACGACCGCTCTTTAGTCCATACTACGAAGGACATCATGAGTTCGGGATTCGCCCAGGCACAGTCGATGTTCCGGGAATTGCCGCCTTCATCGCTGCCTGTGAGGCGTCGCGCTTAGAAAATCCAGGAATCCAGGCATCCAGTCAGGTATTTCGTGGTATGCTAAAAAAAACATTGTCTTCGTCTCGTTATCTGATCGTTGAATCTCCAACGCAACTGGCTTCGATCTGTGCCATCCATACGAAACAACGGGACGGTCAACACGCGTTGCTCGCCTTGAATCGTGCTGGAATCGCCGTTTCCGCCGGTAGTGCCTGTCGGGCTGGAGAAAATGGTCCGAATGCGACATTACGCGCCATCGGCTTCGATGAATCGGCGGCTCATGGATTGATCCGACTCAGTTTTGGAAGACACACGACGAACGAAGAAATCGAACAGTGCATTGATGTGTTGAACACGATCTCATGACACTGGAGAAAGGTAGGAGACATCATGGGGAAACGCATCTCCGGAGAAGAACGCCGGAAATCATTACTTCGTATGATTGAGGAAAGTGAACAACCTGTTACGGGAACAGCACTGGCGAAACAAGCAGGCGTCAGCCGCCAAGTGATCGTGCAGGATTTATCATTGTTAAAAGCAAAAGGATATCCCGTCATTGCGACAGCTCGTGGGTATTTGATCAATGACCCTGAAATCGACGGTTCGAAATTACGCCGCAAGATCGTCTGTCGCCACGGCATCGAGCAATTAAAGGATGAATGTGATGCCATCGTTGACGAAGGCGTCGTCATCCGGGATGTCATCATCGAGCATCCTGTCTACGGCTTCATTACAGGTGAGTTGATGCTAAAAAGTCGCCGAGATGTCCGTGTACTGCTTGAACAGCTAGAGGAGACACAAGCTACTCCACTGTCGAGCTTGACCGACGGAGTCCATATCCATACGCTTGAAGCGGATCATGAAGACGCACTAGAAGCAGCTATCGCAAAACTTGACCATCTTGGAATCCTCGTCTCGGAACTCGATGTCTGAACATTAAAAAACCGCCTATTCCTAAGGAATAAGCGGTTTTTATTATTAAATCGGTTCAAGTGGTGGCTCTTGCATCGTAGCGGGAGGATCAAACGTCGCTAAGACTTTCCGGACGCGGCGGTTCTCGATATGCAAGACCGTCAACGTGACACGTTCATAACGCATCGCCGTTCCGACGTCCGGCAGTTGTCCGCTTTCCTCCATGATCCATCCCCCGAGTGACTGGGCATCGGTGTCCGGCATCGTCAATTGAAATTGCTGACAGAAGTCTTCAATGTCATACTCCGCTAGACATTCGAATTGTTCTGGACCAATCCGTTTCGTGTATTCCAATGATTCATCGTGTTCATCCCAAATCTCCCCGACAATTTCTTCTAAAATATCCTCAAGGGTGATCAGACCTGCCGTCCCTCCGAACTCATCGAGTACGACTGCCATATGGGACTGCTTGACTTTGAGTTCCGGCAATAAATCCATCAATCGTGTCTGTGGTACGACGAACGATACCGGTCGAATCCATTCCCGGATATCGACGGAACCATTCTTCACGTATGCACGCAGAAAGTCCCGCTCCGATAATACACCAATGACGTGATCAATCGAATCTTTATAGACCGGTAGACGAGAATAGCCACCCTTCTGGACCTCTGCAAGGATGTCTTCGAGCCGCGCATCGATATCGATCGCTTGAATATCCATGCGTGGCGTCAAAGCATTCTCTACCGTTGCATGTTGAAAATCAACCGCCTGGTGGACAAGTTCAGCTTCAGCGATTCCCATGATTCCCTCTTCCTGACTGATATCGACGAGTGCCTTGAGTTCCTGTTCGGTCACGAGTGGCCCTTTCGGATCGGCTCCAATCAATCGAAGCGCAAACTGGCGTAAGCGGAGTAACAGGAAAACGAGCGGTCGAAAGCACAGTAAGAAGAAGCGCAGTGGACGTCCGATCAATAACACGTAACGTTCCGTATGCTCACGGGCATACGATTTCGGAATCAATTCTCCAAACAACAGCAACAGAAAGAACAGCCCAAGAAAGGCAATGGTCTGCGTTGCGATCGTCTCGGCGAACTGGATAATCCACCAGCCGCCAAACAAGATGAATCCGACATTGACGAGCGTATTCCCGATCAAAATCGACGTCAATGTCTCCTCATAACGTTGAAGCAACCGAAACACACGGGACGCACGCGCGTCCCCTGCTTCAGACTGGTGCAACAACCGCAACCGATTGACACTCGCGAGTGCTGTCTCGGCTGAGGAAAAGAACGCGGATAAGATGAGAATCGGAATTAACCAAACGAATGAAATCATGGGCAATGGGTCCACGATGCTTTCACACTCCGTTTCTTAATGGAATGAACCGCTTAGAAGGATGACTCAACGAATTCAAATTCGAAATCACGGATTCGAACGACATCGCCGTCGATTGCACCAAGACGACGTAACTCTTCGTCGACACCCATTTGACGCAGTGTCCGAGCGAAACGTTTAATCGATTCTTCACGCATGAAGTTCGTCATCGTGAAGAGTTTTTCGATTCGTGGTCCTTTGATGACGAAGCAGTCGTCTTCATCTTTCGAAATCGTAAAGCCGGCTTCAGGTGCTTCATAACCGTAGACGACACGTGGTGTCGCTGTTTTCTCTTCGAGTTCCTCAAGACCGAATTCTGGCGTCGCATCAACGAGGTCAGCGATTCGGAATAAGAGATCACGTAATCCTTGGCGTGTTGCTGCTGAAATCTCGAATACTTCAAGCTCTGGGAAAGCTTCCTTGAAGGCTTCAAGGTGTTCTGCCGCATCCGGCATATCCATCTTGTTCGCGACGACGACTTGTGGACGCTCTGTCAAGCGGAGATTATAGTCCGCGAGTTCTTTATTGATGATGTTGTAGTCTTCGATTGGATCGCGTCCTTCCATCCCACTCATGTCGATGACGTGGACGATCACTTTCGTCCGCTCGACGTGACGCAGGAACTGATGACCGAGTCCGACGCCTTCACTTGCGCCTTCAATCAATCCTGGCAAGTCAGCCATGACGAAGCTACGGCTATCTTCCGTTTCGACGACGCCGATGTTCGGTGTGATCGTCGTGAAGTGATACGCGCCGATTTTTGGACGTGCTGCTGAAACGACAGATAACATCGTTGATTTCCCGACACTCGGGAAGCCGACAAGACCAACATCTGCTAGCATCTTCAGTTCAAGTTTCAAGTACTTCTCTTCCCCTGGCTCACCGTTTTCTGCGTGCTCTGGAGCTGGGTTGGCTGGTGTCGCAAAACGTGTATTTCCACGTCCGCCACGTCCGCCGCGTGCGACGATCGCTTGTTGTCCATGATGGACAAGGTCAGCAATGACTGCGTTCGTATCGTCATCATAGACGACCGTACCAGGTGGAACCTTGACGATTAAATGCTCGGCTTTACGACCGTGCATCCCTTTTGACATCCCGTTTTCACCTTGAACCGCTTTAAAGTGACGTTTGTAACGGAAGTCCATCAATGTCCGAAGTCCTTCGTCGACTTCAAGGACGACGTGAGCTCCGTGACCACCGTCACCGCCAGCAGGACCGCCATCCGGAACGTATTTCTCGCGACGGAACGCTACTTGTCCACGTCCTCCGTCACCTGCTTTTACATAAATATTTACCTGATCGACAAACATGTCGGATCCCTCCTCTTACTTCTCTTCCTCAAACGGAAGACTTTCAATCTCAATCACACACTCATTTTCCGTCTGCGACTCGATTTCCATCGGCGTCACTAGATCCTTAAGGCGCGACATATCTAGTAGATCCCGATAGATCTCGATGGTCACGCCCTCGTGGAAGGTCACGGATACTTCTCCTACTCCTACATCAATCATGGTGATGGCTGCTTCGACGAGTTGCTTCAACCGCTCATCTTCCATGTGGGGTGCTCCGATGACATCATACGTCACAGTTTTGCCTGACCATTCAGCTTGCAGCAACGCCAGTGCGGTTTTCGGCAATCCGATTTGCGCTAGACGTCCTTCCCGAGATGCTTGCTCCCGGTACGCCGAACAGATCGACTCGACTGCTTGTTCGTCTCCGATCGCGCCATACGAACGGACGAGTTGTATCCGGTTCAACCACTCGTGACGAAGAGTCTTTAAAAGATCAAGTACCTGTTGTTCCTCCATCGGTCGTTCCCTCCTAAAAAAAACAGACCCTAACCCTCGAAAGTGGCTAGAGTCTGCTTCGTCGATCCTTATGCTGGGTAAACGCTGACTTGTTTCTTGTCGCGTCCGAGACGTTCGAAACGAACGACACCAGTTGCAGTTGCGAAAAGTGTATCATCGCCACCACGTCCGACGTTCATACCTGGGTGAATCTTCGTACCGCGTTGACGGTAGAGGATTGAACCAGCAGAAACAGTTTGACCGTCTGCACGTTTCGCCCCAAGGCGTTTCGATTGCGAGTCACGACCGTTCTTTGTCGAACCTACCCCTTTTTTCGATGCGAAGAACTGAAGATTAAGTTTCAACATGTGGAATCCACCTCCTATACTTGTTCAAGTTGGATAAACTCACCGTAACTTTCAGCGATGGTACCAAGCTGGACCAAAGTCGCCTCCAGTAACAATTGGGTGCGTTCACTGACATCCGGTGCTAAGTCAGCGTACGGTTCTACATAAAAGTAGCCACCCTCTTGTTGTTCTGCCATTTCAAGGAGCAGGACCTGCCCGAGTAATGCTTCTATGGCATTGTATGCCCCGAAGATCACCGACGATACGCCGGCACAGACAAGGTCGAGACCTGGTTCTGCAAACTCGGCATGTCCTGTCACTTCGATGGAGCGGACGAGTTCCGCTTCATCTCGTCGAATCTTGACACGTATCATGGCTTACGCTTCGATTTTCTCGATGCGGACCTTCGTGTAAGGTTGACGGTGACCTTGCTTACGACGGTAGTTCTTTTTCGCTTTCATTTTGAAGACAGTGATCTTTTTCGCGCGAGCGTGTTTGATGACCGTTGCTACGACCTTCGCACCTTCTACGAGTGGAGCGCCGACTTTAACATCGTCACCACCAAGGATCAATACTTCACCAAATTCAACTGTGCTGTCGACGTCTGCGTTTAATTTCTCAACGTAGATTTCTTGGCCAGCTTCGACTTTGACTTGTTTACCACCAGTTTTGATAATTGCGTACATTACGTGCACCTCCTCTTAGGAACTCAGACTCGCCATCACGGGCAGCAGATGCTTTAAAACCCGGTCTGTGCGGTTGTAGTCATTTGGGTGCTTCCAAACGAACTAACGTTATTCAGAATACCAAACGTTCTTCCACCTTGTCAATGCTGTTCTGAAGGATTATTCCGATCGCTTGATGAAATCGAGACAGTCCTGTGACGACCCAGTGAATAGGACGGCTGGATCGCCTTCTAACACGTGCACCTCGAGTGGTTGGCGAGAGATGAATTCGTCTTGTAACAAGTGACGCGGCGCGCGAATCACGACCGCTTCCGCATAGGTCGCGATCTCAAGCAATTTCGGTTCAATCAACCGATAGACGCTTAATCGTGTCCATTGACCGGATTCCTGCGATCGTTCCTGCAATGATTTTCCGTGTCGTTGTCGCGTCAGTTCGCATAAGCCCATCTTCGTAAATCCATACACTTCGATTTGTTTCGTCTCGAGTGCGGCTCGTTCTTTGAGAAGTTGGGTCACCCGTGTCTGACCTTTACTTGAGCCACGTAAAAAATCGATTGCAATCATCCCGCTGATATTACGTAACCGTAATTGCCGCATGACTTCGACGGCAGCCGCTTCGTTGATCTGGTCAAACGTCCGCTTTTGTTCCTTGACGGAAATCATCTTCCCGCTGTTGACGTCGATGACAGTCATCGTCTCGACTTCTTCAATCAAGAGATACGCTCCTCCGTCGAGCCAGACGACCCGTTGCATCGCTTTTTCGATTGCCCCATCAATGGCTTCCATCTCAGGTAAGCGCCCTTTTCGTAGCGATCGTTCAACGGACAGACCGAGTAATTCGAGTCGTTCTTTTTCCTGACGCGTCATGACGAGCGCATCGGTGACATGCGGAAGTCGCTTCGCTTCTTGGACGATCAATGCCTCGTCTTGCTCAAGACGCGGCGCCTGCAAAAGTTCTTTATGCCGTATCCGTAATGACTGTAACTCTTGTTTCAATTCGTCGATTGATGCTTTCGCTGCCTCCGTCCGGTAAAGAATCCCTTCTTCTTCCGTCGTCGTCAATTGCTCCGCCAGTTGACGCTGGACGACGAGATCCAACTTCCGACTGAAACGGACGCGGCGACCGTACGGGAAATAGACAAGATAACGTCCACCATAAGTGATGTTCTGCGTCACCTTGTGTTGCTTCGGTGCGACCCCTTCCTTGACGACCTGAACGAGCAATGTCTGCCCGACCTGGACGGCTTGTCCGATCGTTGGCACGTCCGGATAGCGACGAAGTGCTTCCACCGTTTCATTAAGCGGTAAGTAAAGCGGCGTACCGTCAGTCGCGATCAAAAAGGCTGCTCCGAGCGTCGGATGCAACCGGTCGACCTTGGCATAAACGAACGTTCCGACCCGGATCTCGTCACGCATCCGTTCATGATATTCAATCAATCGACCGCCTTCGACCAACGCCAATCGTTCGAGTGAAGCGGTCTGTTCACTAATCCATCGCATACTGATCCCTCCAAAAAAATTAGACTAGGCGCGACGATGTCGTCCTAGTCTAATTTCCCATTCTTATTTCATCCCAAGCATCTTCTTCAATTTGACGAAGAACCCTTTTTGCGGTTGTTCATTTAAATCAAGCAGTGGCACGGATTCTCCGAGAATCCGGCGGGCGATGTTCCGGTAGCCGAGTCCAGCCCGGTTATCCGGATTCATCGTCACAGGCACACCGCGGTGCGAAGCGGCGATGACTTCTTCATCATCGATGATCAGACCAAGTAGATCGATTGAAAGAATACGCATGATCTCATCGATATCGAGCATATCACCTGATGCCATCATGTGCGAACGCACCCGATTGATGACGAGTTTTGGAACGATGTTTCGTTCTGAGCGTTCGAGCATCCCAATGATCCGGTCCGCATCTTGGACGGCTGCTTTTTCCGGTGTCGTTACGACGACAGCTTCATCCGCTCCAGCAATCGCATTCATGAATCCTTGTTCGATTCCTGCCGGGCAGTCAATCAATACAAAATCGTATTCAAGTTTCAGCGTGTCGATGATTGCCTTCACCTGTTCGGGTGTGACGGAGGACTTATCCTTTGATTGAGCAGCAGGCAACAGATACATCTCTTCAAAACGCTTATCGCGGACGAGCGCTTGGTGCAATTTACATTGTCCCGTTACGACGTCAACGATGTTATAGATACTCCGGTTATCGAGACCAAGCACGATATCCAGATTGCGTAACCCGATATCTGTATCGACGAGACAAACCGAATGCCCCATCAATGCAAGTGCTGTTCCGATGTTCGCCGTCGTCGTTGTCTTACCGACGCCGCCTTTACCGGATGTGACGACGATGGCGCGTCCCATATTCGTCTTCGCCTCCATATGTACCTGTTCTTTCACTTGTTCCATATCCGTCACCCTCTTTCACTATCAATCGCAAACTGATCCATCCGCGCAAGCGGAACGGTTTGAAGGCGGGAGAATTCCACCCCGTCTTCGCCTAAAAATGCACAGCCCATATCGAGAGCAGGAATCGGTGCGTCATCCGGCTCCTCATGGACGGTTCCAGCGACCGCGACCCATTTCGGTTGCAACACACTTGCAGCGATGACTGCTTCCGTATTACCACCTTTACCTGCATGAACGGTACCACGCAAAGCTCCGAGACAATAGATACTTCCTGTCGCATGGACGACCGCCCCCGGATTGATATCTCCGATGATGACGATCGAACCTTCAACGTCTAATACGTGCCCACTGCGTGCCGTGCCACCAAAATAATGGAACGTCCGCTCTCCGTACAAGGCTTTTGCCTCGTCTTTCGTGATGCATTCACTGTCATAGCCTTTGAAAGAGAAGGAATCATGTCGCGCGACGATAGATTCGACGGCCGTCAACACCCCTTCATCGACATAACGTCGACCGAAGAAGAAGGTGATGGGTACGGCGCGTCCGTTCTCGACGGATTTGTCCGCAAGCGTCAACTCTAAATCGTCAAGAAATTCATCCACACTGCACCTTTCATTCACATAGACGGCGAGGCCACCACGATGGCCTTTCATCGTTACATAACGTTTACGCTCAATCATGACTCATCCTCTTTTCTCGTCAAGGGTCGACTGCACGAGTCGGGTCATCGGATAATACAGGATGATGATCCCGATCAACTGGGCAACCAAACTCCTTGGAATGATCTGTGTCGCGAGTTCTTGGAAGGAAACCCCGACACCAACGACCGAAGCCGTGAAGAAATATATATCGAGTTCATACAAAATGGCACTGAACGTGAACGTGACGAGAATCGTCAATACGTTCTCCTTTACATATTTTAGCACGAAGCTACTAAAAAGCGGAATGGCGGATAACGCAAATAAGTAAATTCCGATAATATCCGAGTACACGAAATCATAGAGCAATCCGAAAACGAGTCCGAATCCGAGTGCTTGTTCAAGCTTCCCGTACCGACCGAGGAACATCAGACCGATCAAGGTCGTATGAATGACATACGGCGAACCATCTCCAAGCGGTCCCGCGAACAACGTTCCTTCTAAGATAAAAAGAAGGAACACGGCGAAAAACAACTTAACGTTATTCACGAGTGTCCCCTCCCTTATCGGTCTCAGCGAAAGGTTCCTTCGCTTCGCGTTCAATCACGAAGACATGACCGAACTGTTCGAAGTCTGCTGCCGGTTTGACGTATGCGATTTTCGAAGCCCCATACTGATCGGATTTCACTTCTTCGATTTTTCCGATGACGATCCCGCTCGGATACTTTCCACCAAGACCGGACGTCGTGACGGTCTGCCCTTTTTTCAGCTTCGCGTCGTTCGGAATTTTCGTGAACTTGAGTAGTTTCGTCTCTTCATCGAAGCCTTCAATCGTTCCGAAGACTCCTTTTCCTTTCGTGTCGTCTGCCGTTGCCGAAACGTTATTCGTCCGACTCGTATCCGACATCAACTGCACAAGGGACGTATAAGCGCTCGCCTGGATGACGCGACCGATCAATCCATCTGCTGTTACGACGGCCATGTTCGGTTTGACCCCTTTTTGTTCGCCGATGTTAATCGTCACGAACCGTTGCCATTCGGACGATGTCCGCCCGATCATCTCTGCCGGTAACAGTTTATAGTCGCGAATCGAACCTTTGAGGTCGAGCATGTCTTTTAATTCTTTATTCTCACGCTCAAGATCACGGACTTTCACGGCATTGCCGGCATAGTCGTTCAATCGTGATTTCAAGTGTTCATTCTCTTTGTACACATCACGCACTTCTTTAATCGAAGTGACCGTATCATCAATCCAGCCAATCGGTGTCGCGAAAAGGCGTTGACCGACGCCCACGGTATCACGCACGAAGCTTTGATACCAGTGGGATTGGTTACGCCCTTGCAGCGAAATCCCGATTAAGATCACCAAAAGGAGAAAACTAAGGAGTGTGATGAGCAGTTTTCGATTATTTAAAAATCGCTTCATCGCTCATCCCGTCCTTATCTTTTTTGCGAGATGCCTGATTTCGAACGAAGGACATTCATCATCTCGAGTGATTTTCCTGTACCGATTGCGACACAATCAAGTGCGTTTTCTGCAACAAGTGTCAAAATACGTGTTTCGTCTTCGATGACAGCGTCGAGGTTCTTTAAGAGCGCCCCACCACCTGTCAGGACGATACCGCGGTCCATGACGTCTGCTGATAATTCAGGAGGTGTCTGCTCAAGCGTGTGCTTAACACCTGCAAGAATTGCTTCGACCGTATCTGAAAGTGCGTCACAAATTTCAGCACTTGTGACTTCGATCTGTTTCGGAAGACCTGTGACGAGGTCGCGTCCACGGATTTCCATCGTTTCGTTTTCTGATTCTTCATCGATGCGAGCGTAACCGATCGTCATTTTCAACGTCTCAGCTGTCCGCTCCCCGATCATCAAGTTGTATTTCGATTTGATGTAACGAATGATGGACTCATCCATCTCATCACCACCGACACGGATCGATTGGCTTGTGACGATACCACCGAGTGAGATGACAGCAACTTCTGTCGTACCACCACCGATGTCGACGACCATCGAGCCTGTTGGTTCTGAAACCGGAAGACCTGCACCGATTGCTGCTGCGAATGGCTCTTCGATTGTATATGCTTCACGCGCACCCGCAAGTTTCGCTGCATCTTCAACCGCACGTTTTTCGACCGATGTAATACCGCTTGGTACACAGATCATGACGTTCGTCTTAGAAGAGAACAAGCCTTTTTTCTTTGAAGCTTGATCCATGAAATATTTGATCATCGTAGCGGTTGTTTCATAATCCGCGATAACCCCGTCTTTCATCGGGCGTCGTGCAGTCACGTTACCCGGCGTACGACCGATCATGTTTTTTGCTGCATTACCAACTGCCTCAATTTTCCCTGTATCCGTACGGAAAGCAACGACGGACGGTTCACGGACGACGATTCCTTGCCCCTTTACATACACGAGCGTGTTAGCCGTACCTAAGTCAATGCCGATTTCACGGCTGAATGATCCAAACATTATTCAAAAAACCCCTCTCTGAGAATACACTTCACTAATTATAACGGAAAAGCCTTCATTGGAAAGCGTTAAAACGTTACAGCTTGTTTACAGTTCGCCTTAGAAAACACACAAAAAAACGTCTGACGGAAAGAAACGAAACTTTCCCTTCAGACGTTATTCTTACATAAATCCGCGCTGTTTCATACTAATAAATTGTCCATGCCCGATGATGATGTGGTCAAGACAACTGATTCCAATGAGTCGTCCTGCCTCAACAAGTCGCTCGGATACCTCGATATCTTCCCGACTTGGCGTCGGATCACCGGACGGATGATTATGGACGGCAATGAAGTTCGCAGCCGAGCAGCGAATCGCTTCCCGGAAAACGTCTCGCGGGTGGACGATTGACGTGTTCAATCCTCCAATGAATAACGTCTTTTTCGAAACAACCTCATTTTTCGTATTCAAATACAGGCAGATGAAATGTTCCTGTTGATAGAGGCGCATCTCTTCTAACAACAGCTCCGCGGCGTCTTCCGGTGAACGGATCGTCGGTCGAATCCACTTCGGTTCCGTGACGAGACGGCGACCGAGTTCCAGTCCCGCCATGATTTGCAACGCCTTTGCCTTCCCGACACCTGGTGCTTTCTCGAGTCCACCGACTCCAGCTGCCTCGAGTTCAATCAGTGAAGGATAGATGTGCAGTAATTCTTCCGCGATTTCGAGCGGTGTCCGGTCGCGCGTTCCGCTTCGGACAAGACATGCCAGCAACTCGACTGTCGTCGCTTGTGCTAAGCCTTTCAACTGAACCATATCCTTTGGCCATTCAATCACAGCATCCGACCTCTCTGTTTCAGGATTACGCAAACATCGGCTTGATCGCAAAGGACGCGAAACGTTTCGTGATCTCGTGGATCGGCAATCCGACGACATTATAGTAATCACCCTCGATCGCTTCGACGAACAGACCACCCATCGCTTGAATACCGTACCCACCCGCTTTATCATAGGGCTCATTCGTCGCAATATAGCCTTCGATCCATTCGTTTGGCAATGCACCAAAATGAACGTGTGTCGTCACGTCGAATGTCTCTTCCTTCTCACCAAAGCGAATCGTTACTCCTGTCACGACTTCATGTGCGCGTCCCGATAGACGGGCAAGCATTGCCCGTGCCTCTCCCCTATCTGCCGGCTTCTCGAGAATCATATCGTCAATTGCAACGACTGTATCAGCTGCCAGAATGACACCGTCCGCTGTAATCGCTCGCGCTTTCTTTTGCGATAGATGACGGACGTATTCATGCGGGGACATCGGGTACGGCGCTTCTTCGACGACATTCGCTGGTACGACTGCGTGAACGATTCCGATTTGTTGCAAGAGTTCCGTCCGGCGCGGTGAAGCTGAGGCGAGAATCAAGTGTGGTTGCGTTATCATTAGTATCACGTTCTTTCCCATTAATTTCGAATCGGATAATTCGAGTCATCGAATAGTCTAACAAAAAACAAGCGGTCCCTAACAGCATAGGAACCGCTTGTTTTCTTTTAATTTCCTGTCACATCGACAAATGGATCCGACTTCGGTGTCTTCTCCTCGAGTGGCGTTTGCTTATCCGGCGTCAACTTTGTCAGGTCCGGACGATAATACGATTCAATCTCGACTGTGAATGAAAGCATCTCATCCTCAAGCAAAAGCGTCCCACTACTTGGACCCGGTTCTTCCGGTCCCGATAACTGGATTTGGCGTAAGACCGTGATTCGATCCGTCCGCTCGATTTGTTTTAAGAATGCCATCAATTCAAGATACGACGGGGCTTCAACCGTCAATGATGCCGGAAGTGGCGTCGCATTCGCTGTGGTCGTTCCTGTCGCCGCAGCTGTTGTCGCTTGATCTTGATCAGACTCCGTCGCCATTGCTCCGTCAACGGCAGGCGTTGATGTCACCGGTGACTGTGGCGTTGGCGTTGTGGTCGCCTGACCAAACGTGATCGACTGGACTTTGACACCGGCAATCTGACTCGACGCGTTAATCGCATCGATGACGTCATCGTTCGCTGCCGTCACCGGGACTTTTTGTTGCAGGAAGCTCGACTCAGCGACGTCGACTTTCTGTTCGTTCGCTTTCGCTTGCTCGAGCACCATCTGTTCCCGTTTCAACGTCGCTTCTTTTTCTTGCAACGTTTGGTGTGTCGTATAGGTCGTATAACCGAAGTAACCGACCGCACCGAGAACGATTAAGATCGTTAGACCGAGGAGGATGAAGCTACTATAACGTTTCAATTGTCCGGCACCTCCTCGATTTCAGTCGTTACATTCGGATCAGTCGTCTCCGTCGTCGGATCGGTTGAAGGAGTCGCTTCCGTCGAGCTATCCGTTTCCGATTCAGACGGCTGATCTTCTTTTGGTACTGCCGGATCAGCTTCGTTCGTTTCGCCTTTGACGACTTCCGTCGGGTTGACGTTCAACGAGAATTGTCCGATATAACGTGGTTCTTCAGATTTCGCATCATCCGACGGTGTAATTTCCGTCGTCGGAATTTCTTGCCCGGTCGTCGGATCAACCGTCGTCGTCGTAACGACATCCGCCTTTTCATTCATCGTCCGAGTCGTCACACTCGCAAGATTCGTTCCCAAGAAGACTTTATCCGTCAACAATTCACGATAAAAATCGTTTAGTTCATCGAGCGTTTCGAATTGGGTCGTCATCGTCACGGCATGATCTGTCCCATAGGCGAATTGAAGAATATAACCGCGTTCCGGGAGATAACGGGTAATCCGTTCAAGCGTCGGTACGGCAGGGCGCGGCGTCGTCTCGAGTCCTTCGACCGTCTGTTTGAGTTGCGCGACTTCCTGCTTTGCCGATTGGTCCGATTCCGACTGCAACTGACGGACGATCTGGATTTGATCGTTCGTCGATTCGACGCGATCCGCGAATTGATCGGTTTGCCAGTAGAGATAACCACCAGCGAGTCCGCCGAACAACAACAGAATGAGTGAAGCGACAAGCGGATATTTCGGTGCTTCGTCGTTTTCCGGTAATAAGTTGATGCGGTCTTTTCGCGGTGAAGCAAGACCAGCGAGCGGTAAGTACGCTCGTGGAATTGACTGTCCGTCGATCGTCATCATATCTGGAATTTCATCGAGACTTAAATCAAAGTTCGACCGGAAACGTGTTGCCAGTTCATCACGGAACGGGAAGTCCCCGGCAAGGACGACATTCGTGATTTCTCGTCCTTCGCGCGCGAGCGAAAATCGATAGAAATCGAGTACACGCGAGAACTCGAGCAACATCTCATCTAAGATGAGTTCGACCGTCGGATCATCCGAGCGGTAACGATAATGCAATTGATCATCGATGACATCAACATCCCACGCGTCAGCCGCAAACGTGTCGACCGAGCGAATCAGACGTGGCACGTGATCTTCGATGATGATCAGCTGGTGATTCGTCGCATTCGCATTCCAGATCAATAACGTATCAGCTTCCGTCGCGACCGGATGATGGGCTTCAATCCCGAAGTAGGTCGCAAGCGGTTGTGGTTCAGCTGCGACCAGTCGCAAATGCTTTTGTTTGAACAGTTGTGTGTATTGCTTGAGCGCCTCGTTTGGCGCGGCATAGAGCATGATTTCCCGCTTGCCGTCTTCTTCAAGAACCGTGTAATCAAAATATGGTTCTTCAAACGGTAAGACGATACTATGTCCGATCTCCATAAACAAATAGCCACGGATTTGATTCGTCTCGATCGTCTCCGGAATATCAAGTTTCCGGGCGAGAACGAGTGAACCATCGAGCGCGAGCACCGCTTGCGAACCACGCGGTACTTTTAGTTTCGTCAGTAACCCGTCAAAGATGAAATCAAGCGAGGCTTCCGGCTGTAACCAGCCTCCTTGCAGTGTTCCTGGCGGCAGCGCGACGACTGCCCGGCGCTTGATGACGCCTTTTTTGACGACCGCACCGAAGATTGCGACGTCGGTAAAATTAAAGTAGATATAAGTCCCTTTACGCCGTTGCGCCATATGTACGTTCTTCCTTTCTTAAAGCAGTAAATCGAGGTACCACGATACCCAATCATCCGCAAAATAATATGTCAGTAATGTTCCGACGGCAATCGACGGAACGAAGGGAATGGGTTGTTTCCGTTTCACGCGTCCGAGTCCAAGTAATGTTAAGCCAAGAACGGAACCAACGAATGCCGAGACGAACAAGGCAATGACGACGTGAAGCGGTCCAAGGAAGATTCCGAGCAGTCCGAACAGTTTGACATCCCCTGCTCCCATACCACGACGGGAAGCAAGAAAGATGACGAATAATAGAACGAACCCAACGATTCCACCAATAATTGGATTATACCAGTTTTCGAGTGGAGAAAGGTAGCGCACAATCAAGGCAATCGGCAAAAAGATGAGTAAAATTTTATTTGGAATCAGCATGTAGGCTAAGTCGGACATCGTCAGGATAAATAACAAGCTCGTCAGGACGAGCGTCAACGCCAGTTCCATCGACCAGCCGAACTGCCAAAAGGCATACGCGTAAAGAATACCTCCGAGTAATTCAAGCGCTGGATACTTGATTGAAATCGATTGTCCGCAAGAGCGGCACTTCCCACCAAGTACAGCATAACCGAGTACCGGTGTTAGTTCGAGCGGTCCTAAGACATGTCCACACGTCGGACAATGGGAGCGCGGATGAACGATCGACTCCCCGACCGGGACGCGCAGACCGACGACGTTCGTAAACGACGTGATGAGTAAGCCTAACAAGAAAAAATAAACCGTGAAGACGATCGTCATGACACGACCTCCCTTTCAAAAAAGTTCAGAAAAAAACCCCCGAGGAGGGGGTGGTAATTATTTCTTTTCTTGTACTCCACCGCGCTTCAATGCTGAAGGAGCTGAAGCATTGAAATAAGTATAATCTGTTGATTTACTAGTTAACGTAACTGCATATGTGTAAGAACCATTTTTCTCAGTGACGACTACATATGAATTTTTGTAATCTTCATCTGAGTTTAATGCATCTTTCATATCATCAATATATTTTTTCAAAGTGTCAGTACGCGGTGCTGCTGCAGTACCTTTAGAAACATCATTAGCCTCGATAGCGTTGTTATTGTCATTAACTCCAACTTTCACTGTTTCACCTGGTTGGACAGGATTTGAAGATGTATAAAGTTTTGCTGCTGCAACTAATTGCTTCGCATCGGAAACAACGGCATCCTTACGTGAGTTCTCGATCAACCCACCGATTGCGACGACAGCGATTGCTGCAATGATTCCTAAGATAACGACGACGACGAGTAACTCGATCAACGTCAATCCACGCTCATCGCGCATTTGTTTTGCATCTAACCAGATTTCTTTTAACCGTTCTACCATTTTCTTTATGCCTCCCTAGTACTTTTTCACTGTTCTTGGTTAGTAGGTAATACTATCCAGATGAATACTATTATAGTAGCACCATATTTTTTGTAGAATATGTCTTTTTTTCACATCAGGTAAATGTTTTTACAATTGTCAACTCGCTTGTATATCCGAGTAAATTTTAAACATCGGTACGACGACGGCAATGACGATGACACCAACGATTGCTGCTAAGACAACGATCAAGAGTGGCTCAATAATTGACTTTAAACGGTCTGTCGTCGTCTCGACTTCTGTCTCATAGAAGTTCGCGACTTCCGTCAGCATCGTATCAAGACGTCCTGACTCTTCCCCGATCGCAATCATCTGCGTGACGAGAGGTGGAAAATATTTGTTTTTCTCAAGTGGTTCGTGCATCGGAATGCCACGTGCCATCGCTTCGTTGGCGCCCGCAATCCCTTTCCGGATGATCCGATTCGTGACGATTCGCTCCGTGATGTCGAGTGAGGCTAAAATTGGGACGGAAGCATTAAGCAGGACGGACAGCCCCCGGGTCATCAAGGCAATCTGCGACTTTTGGATCAGGGGACCAAAAACGGGAATACTTAATAAAAAGCGATCGAAAAATAGTCGTTGGCGTTCGTTTTTTAAATTAAAGTACAGTAATCCAATTAATCCAAAAGCAATTAACAACATGACCCACCAGTACGCGACGAAGAAATCCGATACGGCGACGACGAGCTTCGTGATCAAAGGCAACTCACTACCAAGCTGATCAAAGATCGATGCAAACGTTGGTACGACGTTCATCATCAAGAAGACGACTACCCCCACGGCAACGAGTGAAACGACCGCTGGGTAGATCAATGCCGAGATGACTTTCCGTTTGATTTCATATTGTTTTTCAAGTTGGGTGACGATGTTATCAAGTGCTTCCTCGAGATTCCCACTCGCTTCTCCCGCCATCGCCATGCTGACGAAGAATGTATCAAAGACCCGTGGGTGTTTTTCAATCGCTTGCGAAAACTGAATCCCACTCCGTAAGTCATCTTCGACCTCAACGAGCGCCCGTTCGAGTGGTTTCGACTCCGTCTGCTTCCGCAGAATTTCCGTCGCCTTGACGATTGAGACACCGGACCGCACAAGTGTCGCGAACTGACGGGCATACATGACGAGATGTTCAATTTTCGGTTTTGCACTGAGAAACGTAATCTCGGTGTTTAATCCTTTTGACTCTTGCTTTTGAAGCGAAGTCACAGCAATCTGATCCGTCCGCAACCGTTCTGCGGCTTCTCGTTTCGTCAGTGCTGTAATCTTGCCTTTCTTTCGTTTGCCGGCCATCGTCCGACCTTCATAAATGAATACTGCCATGTGTTCACCCCGATATGTACGGTGATGCAGCAGAAGCCGGAATCAATCCCCGACTGACGAGATCCTGCAATGCCATCTGCATCGTCTGCATGCCGTATTGTTTACCCGTCTGCAGGACGGATTGAATCTGATATTCCTTACCGGTCCGAATCAAGTTCGAGACAGCTGGTGTATCGACCATGATTTCGAGGGCTGCGACGCGACCTGTTCCATCCGAACGCGGCATCAAGCGTTGCGAGATGACACCCGCAAGGACGTTCGCCAGTTGAGCCCGAATCTGGTCTTGTTGCTCTGACGGAAAAACATCGATGATTCGGCTAACCGTTGAGGCAGCCGTCGACGTATGGACCGTTGCAAAGACGAGGTGACCCGTCTCAGCTGCCGTCACGGCGGTCGCAATCGTCTCAAGGTCCCGCATCTCCCCAAGCAAAATGACATCTGGATCTTGACGGAGCGCTGACCGTAACCCGGTCGCAAAGCGTGGCGCATCGATCCCGATTTCTCGCTGATCGATTAGGCTTTTATGATGACTATGTAAGTATTCAATCGGATCTTCGAGCGTAATGATGCGTTTATACATCGTCTGATTGATTTCGTTGATCATCGCTGCAAGTGTTGTCGATTTTCCAGAACCAGTCGGACCCGTGACGAGAATCAAGCCGTGTGGTTTCGTTAAGAATCGTTTTAAAACAGGAGGCAACGCTAATTGCTCAAGCGTCGGCACCTCAGTCGGAATCGTCCGAAACGCTATTGATAAAGCACCCCGTTGATAAAAACAGTTGACCCGATACCGAGCGACACCGGTCACACCGAACGAAAAATCGATATCCCGGTCCTGTTTCAGCTGTTGATACATCTCTTCCGTGATCAATGACTGCACAAACCCATCAATGATGATCGGTTTCATCTTCTCCGTCCCAAAAGGTGTCAACGTCCCGTTGATCCGAAAGACGGGCGGTGATCCCGCCGTCAAGTGGACATCGGACGCTCCTCGTTCTTTTGAGGAGCGTAAAATATCTTCGATTTGTGCCCGTTCCATCGTACTGTTCATTCTGAAATCACCGTCCGTAAAATCTCTTCTGTCGTCGTAATACCGTCCGCGACTTTTGATAGACCATCTGCAAGTAGGAATCGTTGCCCTTGCTCCTTAACGTATGCTGTGATATCACTTTCCGTCGATTGGTTCATGATCATCCGGCGTAACACTTCGTCGACCATGATGACCTCTTGAATCGCAACCCGTCCACGGTAACCCGTCATATTACAAGACGAGCAGCCACGTCCACGCATCACCGTCGTCGCTTCGATTCCCTCTTGATCAAATAACTCTTGTTCTCGTTTAGAAATCGGATGGACTTCGCCACAATCACGACAGACACGGCGAACGAGTCGTTGAGCAATCAATCCACTGATTGAAGCGGCTACGAGGAACGGTTCGACTCCCATGTCAATCAATCGCGTGATCGAGCTAACGGCAGAGTTCGTGTGCAAGGTTGAAAGAACCAAGTGTCCTGTCAGCGAAGCACGAATCGAAATCTCAGCCGTCTCGATGTCGCGAATTTCCCCGACCATGACGACGTTCGGATCCTGACGAAGGATCGAGCGAAGACCACTCGCAAACGTCAATCCAATCTTCGCATTGACTTGGACCTGATTGATCCCATCGACCTGATACTCGACCGGATCTTCGACCGTGATGATGTTGCGTGACTCGTCGTTCAGCTCATTTAACGCAGCATACAATGTCGATGATTTCCCGGAACCGGTCGGACCGGTGATCAAAATGATGCCGTTCGGACGCTTCAGCATCTCCCGGAACTGTGATTCATTCCGCGAACTAAAACCGATTTTTGAAATCGAGATGTTCGAGTTCGAGCTGTCAAGAATCCGGATAACGACCTTCTCACCGTAAACAGTCGGCAAGGTCGAGACACGGAAATCATATGGTAATCCGTTAAAGACATATTTAATCCGCCCATCCTGTGGTAAGCGTGACTCGGTGATATCAAGTTCACTCATGACTTTGATCCGGGTCGTCAGAATGCTTTGGATCTGTTTCGGATAATTGTTCTCCGTTCGCAATTCTCCATCAATCCGGATCCGGATCGTCATTGACGTTTCCTGCGGATCCATATGAATATCCGATGCACGCTGCGCAATCGCGTTCTCTAGAATTTGGTTGACGAGCCGGATGATTGGTGCATCTTCGCGCGTCACGACATCACGAGATTGATCCGACTCCATCATGTCGTCAGATTCTAGCAGCTCTCGTAACGACGAATCAATATCATAGTACTTCAGAATCGTTCGTCTGATTTCGTCACGTGTCGCGATTCCGACATCAATCGATAAACCGGTCTGCATACGTAAATCATCAATCGCGATCAAATCCATTGGATCGGCCATCGCGATGAATAAACGGTTTCCTTCCCGGTAGACCGGGACGAGTGTATGTCGCTGTGCGAGGTCTTTTGAAATCAGTTTCGTGACGGCGACGTCAACTGGATAGTTGTACAACTGGATGATCGGAATCTTTAATTGGTGGTGTAGCGCCTCTAATAATTGTTGTTCCGTCAAGTGACCAAGTCGGAGCAGTGCATCCCCGAGTTTTTCGGTCGACCGTTTGACCGTCAACGCCTCTTCGACTTGCTGTTCCGTCACGAGGCTTTCTTCGATCAACATTTCCCCTAAACGTTTTCGTTTCATTGCCATTTAACGTGTCATCCTTCCGCGTGCCATGTTTCTTCTTCCTCTAACACATCCGGTTTTTGATGTTTTTCATCAACTATACTTGTCACGACTGCCGTCAACAAACATAAGACGACAATCCCCACGAGAACGAGTGGGTTTGTAATCCAGTCGAGTTGAATACTGAAATAGATCAACGTCACGATCAAAATCGCCGCAACAGATAAAATCGCTTTCGTCGTCACCGTCGTCACGTAAGGGATCGTCACCGCAAACATCAGACCGCAGATGATTGTCGCTAGACCGATGATGATACCGAGTTCAATTGCTATCGTCGTCCAGTTCATCTTGTTTCCTCCTTCTTATCCGACAGGTTCTCCTGTTGTTTCACCTTCTACTGGTGAAGCAGGATCACCCGTTTCGTTACTATCAGGTGTATCGGGTGACGTCGGACTTGTCGGAGACGTTGGTGTATCTGGCGTCTCGACGCCATCTGTCTGCGGTTCATCCGTCGTTTGGTCATTATTTGTATCCGTTGAATCATTGGAATCATTCGTATCCGTCGAATCATCAGCGTTCGTGTCGTCTTCTGGTTCAGGTACGACGACTGGTGCTTGTTCTTCTTGACTACTCTTTGTCACGATTGCTGGGATGGCTGAGTAAAAATCAAGAGACAATAACTGCTTCTTCTCCCCTTGAGTCGTCTTCGTCACACGATAGACTTCAATCGATTTCCCTTCTTCTCCCGCTTGTGTATCACTCGTCGTTCCAGCTGTAAGCGTTGCAGAATAACGTGTGATCGTCCGGAAGGGAATCGTTTTTTCGCCTTCAAGAATGGTCGTAACCGTTTCCTTGAACGGTGTGCCTCGCAATTCAAGCGTGACATCACTTCCGTTTTGTGTCGCAACGACACGATAGATGGATGCTTGTGTATTACGAACGGCAAAATCAGTTTTCTCGTCAATCTTGACATCGTATCCAAGTGTGACACCATCTGGTAACGACTCATGCGGCATCCGTTCGACGATTTCAAATGGTGTCTTTGCGAACAGTTCGTATAGCTTGCTACCGACATACGATCCTGCGACTGCATCCATACCGTACGTCTTGACATTCATCAATTGTCCCGGCTTGATTTCGACATTCATCATTGCCGTGATCATCTGTTCTTCAGCAGCAGAACGTGTCGAGAATGAAACCGTTGAAACGACCTCTCCTGTTGGATCGACTGCAGTTTCCGATTGAGCAGGATCAAAGTTTCCTTCCTGCAATGTTTTGCTCGTATCGATTAACCATGTCTTAAAGGCAACGAGTTGCTCATCCGAGTAACTGATCGGCTGTGTCGCCAGAAAATTCTCAAGCGCTGCTTCGTCTACCGCAACCATCAAGTCTCCACCTTTTTTCAAAGAAGCTTTTTTAACAGAGTCATCAGCGTTGATTTTCACGACTTCTGTTGGAATCGGTGTCGTCTCTTCTCCCGTTCCAGTCGACAGCGGCGTTTTCTTCGTCCACTCTGTAATCGCTTTCTCGACTTTCGATTGTGCTTCCTTTCGATCCATGCCACTGACTGGAACCGATCCAATACGTGCTGTCTCAGAAAATGTCGTGGGTGCCGTTGCTTTACCGGTAAAGGAAATCAAGGCAAACGATGGTACGTAAATCAGGGCTACAAGTACAAGTAATAAGAGTGTATGTATAACAAAACGCTTCGGATTAATCATCATCTGTTTCCTTTCTGTATGAATTTAATCATTTCAGGTACCTAGTATTTCCATTATAATGAATATTATGATGAAACATAAGTCCTATCCTGACAAATCCTTTCATGATCTGTGAATAGGTGCTGTTTTTGATTTTCTAGAAAAATCATTGAGGACCTCTCATCCTCATCTATCATGAAGTAGAGGTGAATCCATGCAACGCGAGCAAGGCGGTTTTTCGCTAATCGAAGTACTAGTCAGTATCACGATTTTATCTATCATATCGGTATCTCTTATCAGTATTTTTTCTCAGTCACTGGCTGCTTCGCGTGACAGTACAGAGTTGACGTTCGCGAATTATCTGGCAAAAAACGCAACATCTTATATCAAGCGAGAAGCTTTAGAAGCGACACATGACGAACCATTCGCTTTTAGTTCTCTATCTACACAAGCAGACAAAGCCACTTATCTAAATGGAAACTATGTCATTCCCGAGCCTACGTCTCCTTCTTGTGGACTATCGGCTATATGTACATCAATCTTTACTAATCCTGAAATCAATAATATTGCCTTTGACGTCAAATACAGTGTGACACCTCGGAAAATAGAAGGAGTCGTTAATCCAAATCTTCTTGACCTACATGTATTCGTCTATATAGAAGGTACATCTGAACCGATTACGTCATTGAAAGGATCGATTACGAATGCGACGCTCAATCAAAGTTTTCCGACAACAAAATGATGGATTCTCACTTGTCGAATTGCTTGTTGCGATCGTCATTGCCTCGATTTTTAGTGCGGTCATTTTGACCGTATTCATTTCGGGTACGAAAAGCTTTCGGGCAACTGGGATCATCAGTGAACTACGCAGTGAAGCTGATAGTCGAGTCGGTATCATCTTAAATGAAATCGGTGGATTTGATGCAATTCGGGTCGATGAAACAAAACAATTATCGTTTTATAAAAGATCACTTCCTGTCTTGAATGCCGATACTGGATTACTTGAACGCGCCAGTGGATTCGAACCTTTTGACGCAACAGAAGAATCTTCTTCTTCTGAAGAGAAAGCGAGACCAGTCCGTTATACATTCGCAGAACAAACATTGGACAGTACCGAACTAACGTATGAATCAGCGACACAGTCAATCGACGACCAAACTGAATTACTTCAGACTTTCAAGTTATCGAGTCCGGAGTATCAAACCATTACATCAGGAACGTATCCGGGTCGCTACGTCATTCACGGTATTTTAACGATTACAACTACAATTCAATCGACAGATCAAGAGGAAGTTCAGACCTTCACGAGTACGATTGGGTTTTAACTCAGAAAGGAACACGGTATGCGTAAATCCGAACAAGGCTATACATTACTTTTCGTTCTTGTGACTTTAACAGTCCTGTCCGTTCTCGCTGTTGCGACGATCGGTATCAGCTTACAGTCGAATCGCCTGACTGAAATCCGTGAGACAGATATCGATGTCGAGACGACGACACAAAATGATCTTGATTTAGCAGTCGCCTCCCTGCAAAACATCGTCTCTAAGACGACCGGGACTTCACCAACGACTTCTTCTCAGGCATTGTTTGAGAATCTCGATAATTCTATCGTTTCACCCTTAAAAACAATTGTTCCGAACGTGACCGTCAAGCTGAATGAAACCGCATCAAACGTCCGGGTCAAAGCGTTTGATTTAACAGCGACAGTTTCAAAACAAAAAGGCGACCAGCCGACAATAAAAAAAACGTATCGACAACGTGTCTATTTATCTGCCATTCCTAGTTTTTTGTACTATACGTTAGGCTCAGATGATCAAGTCATCTTAAATGGTGCTCCCTTGATCGAAGGCAATATTTTTTCCCGCAACGCCCTGCAAGCAACTGCGACCCCGATATTCAAATACAATAATGAGGATGGTACCTTCACTAATACTAAAGCACTTCCCTACATCGCAGGTCAGGTACGCGTTTTCCAAGAGAAGACTCAGCCATTATTGAAGTGTGGGGATTACCTCGTGTGTGATAAAACGATTTTTGATCCGAAAGGTGCGACGGAGCTAGTATCAACGAAAGAAACATTAGTTCCGTTTGATTTCGACTATGCGTTGAACGATTTTTTGAAATTACCAGTGGATACGCCTTTTACGCAAGTGGCTTCTGCATTAAAAAATTCTTCAATTCCACAATCTATATTAAAGGGACCATTTTTAACAGAACTTGATACGAAGCGACAAATGATCAGTCCAGCATTGAATACAGGCAATACTGTGACATTGACAGATGATCTTGTTCAAGAAACACTCGAACCTTTGATCATTAACGGAAATTTAACGATTTCTTCGTTGAACCCTTTGACCCAGCCGCTTGAGATCAAACGTCCTCTCGTTGTTCTTGGCAACTTACTGATTCGAGGAAATGTTGGATTTGCAACGACGATTTATGCGACTGGAACGAGTCGTCTAGATGACGCAAACATTCAAGGGCTGACTTCAACTGCGAAACAAAATACATTGATTTTACTTAGTAAAGGAAATCTTGTCATTAACCGCGTCAATAAATTTTCGACGCCCCAAACGACTACACCTGATTTAAATGCGTTTCTATATAGTGACGACGATCAAAAAAATACGATTTATTCTGTAGGTTCGACGATGAATGTACGTGGAGGAATCTTCACGAAAGGACAACTCGAGGTGAATGCTTACCGTGGGAAACTGAATTTACCTGAAAATGCGTTCCCTGCAAACGTGACGGAGCTCGAAAAACTGATGGTCGCCAACAAATCACCGGATTTCGAAGCTTCCCGTTTACGCATGGCGTATGATGCGACAGTATTGAAAAACCCTACTGCACTACTTCCACTCAACCGAGCCGTCCAATTGTATGTTGAAACACCAAAACGTATTCAACCATAAGGAGCATGAAAAAGAGTCATTCGTCAGCGACGAACGACTCTTTTTTTGATTAAAATTTCGTTGCTCGGTATTGTTTAACAAGCTTTTTCACCTTGTTCTTTTCTACCGTTGCACCATTCTGTTGTAACATCACATATAGATCTTTTCGATTTTGTTTAATCGTTTCATAGACTGGTTGCTCTTTCCCACGATTCGGATCAGCTCCTGCTTGCAATAACAGTTCAATCGCTGCATCGTTTTGATCCAGTGTGGCATAAAAGAGTGGTGTATGTCCGAAGTCATCGATCCGATTGATTTCTTTTTTTGAAGCTTTTTTCACGAGAAGCGTATAGACATCAATCGATCGATTCACACTTGTCGCGACATGAAGGACCGACTGACCTTGAGCATTCAGTTGACTGATTTTTGCACCTTTTGCCAACCATTCAGCTACTGTACTACGCGGCGTGAATTGTGCTGCATAAAACCAGTTCGCTTTATTTTGGACGGTCTGTTCGTCAAGGAGAAGCTTTGCCTTGTCAAAGGCGAGTGTTTCTTGGAATCGACGAATGTAACGATTTTTCTCCTTTGTCGATAAAGAGGCATCTTTTAACGCAGAAGCAAGTCGTTCCGGCTTTTCTGAACGTAGTCCTTGTTCAAGTGCTGCATGTTGATTCGCTTTTATGACGTATACCGCTCCCCCGATTCCAATGATGATCAAAATCAAGAGGACGGCAATGATTCGTTTGCGTTTCATATCTCGCGTCCCCACCTCTTAGTAAACATCTCCATCCAAGTCTGATGTTCCTGATTCAGAACCAATCGTTACCTTGAATGTCGTCGTTAGTGGTGTTTTTTGATTATCTTTCATGACTTCGAGCACATCTTTATTCTCTTTTAACGCCGTTACTTTGATTCGTGCTACACCTGGACGAAGTGGTTGCAACGCTTGTCCTGTTGGATCAATCTTGACGTATTCTTTCCCCTGTAGGACTTCTAAACGATAGAAGCGTTCTGTCGTCGTCACTGGGAACCAGCGCAGAATCGGTGATTTCTTATCATCTTTCATCGTCATTGCGATATCATCCGCTGTCAGATTGAGTGGGTTCTCGCGTACCCGAACGAGTGTCTTCGCGACCGTATCTGGGAAATCAGTTAACGTTAGTAACGCTTCGACTGGTCCATTTGGTGTCCCGGCTTTACCTGTAATCGTGTAACCTGACGCCGTCTGTTTCAACTCAATCGCACTACTTACAGTTGATGCCGTAAATGATAATGGGTAATTTGGTTTAAACGTCGCCGTTACGTCTTGATTCGATCCGACCCACAATTCCAGATTACTTGGAGAGACCGATAGCTCCGGTAACTTGACTTGGATCGTGTACTCTTGTGACTGAGCAAGATAAGTTGAGCTTCCGGCTGTTGCAGGTACAACCGCTTTGACCGTGACCATTCCTGGTGTCTTTCCTGTCAGCTCCAACGTATTTTTAGTTAAGCCATTCGTCGTCACACGAGAATCGTTCGTTACGATCCATTGAATCGGTGTGTTTCGTCCCGATACCATCGAAGCAATTCCGGACATTGATTTTGTCTCTCCCACGTATAATGTATCCGGTATATTTTGAACGGTTAATCCTCTAAATACATCATTGATGACGAGTTCTGAAGTCGCTGTCAGCTCTTTTCCGTTTCCGACTGGTACGACGAGTTTAATCTGTGTCGTCCCGACTTTTTTCGGTTTGATGACACCGGCTTCATCAATCGATGCGATTTCCGAATCGATAATCGACCATTTTAACGCGCCATATTGACTGCCTGAAGGATTAATTTCTGGCAATACTTTATACGATGTCGTCGTGATATCCATCTTAACGGACGGAATCTTCACACTTGTCGCAAAGGATGGTGTCAGTGCATAACCAATCGTCGGAAAAGCTTGGGGATCATTTGCGACGATCGTCGATTTATCTTTCCCATTCTTTTTATCACGATATATATTTTTTATTGATGTCAACTTGTTGTCTTTTTTATCGAGTAAATGAACTCCTGCGGCATCTTTCGCACGTACTTTGACAGTAAACGTCACTTCCGATTGATTCGCGATCCATTCCCCTTTATGAACGCCTTCAATCGCTTCGTCGTATTCGATATCTGGGAGTCTTCCTTTGATCGTCTGTCCTGTAATATTCGTTTCAGTCAGACCCGTCGTCGATAAAATTTCAAGATTACTCGGGAATTGTTCGTTGAACAGAATGTTTTCCATCGTCACCGAGAACTGACCCATGATGTATCCATTGTTTCCGATGGCATCCTTTTGCATCATCGGAGACATTTTGACGGTATAGGTGATATCTGCTGTTTCCCCTTTTGGAATCGTTGCTGGATCAATCGAACGGGACAGGACGAATGGTGCAGAGGCAGCTGGACGCACGACTTGAACGGTCCGTGTCTCTATTGTCTTCGCACCGCGTTGATCTTCTGCTTCAATTCGGATCGTCACGCTCGTTTTTCCTTTAAGTTTCGATTCAAACGATTGACTGACGAATGAGTTGTTTTTCAACTTATTGTTTTCAAACACTTTTTCATCATCAATATAGATGCGCGTCTTCAACTCACGATCTTGTAGATCGTAGTCGTTTATTTGGTATGAGATTGCTAAAGGCTCATTTTCAAGATAACTTGATTTGTCATATGGTAGAAGACTTTTGATTAAAGGTTTATGATTCGCACCGATAAAAGCGCGATACATCGTATTGGTAAATAGATTCTGCTCCCCTACATTTGTAAAGGAAGAGGTATGTCCAGCACCTGAATATGTGATGTTTCCCTTGGTGTACATATAGTAGTGATTTCGAGCATCTCCTACCGTCCTACCAGTCTCCGTACTTGCTTCTGTTTCCTTGATGTTATACCAAGGTATTAAATCCGGTTGTTCTAAATCAAGAGCAAAATATTGATTGTGTGTTTGCGCAATCGAAATCTCATTGTCTAACGTAAAAGGAAATGATGTCATTTGTCCTTCATTTTGACGAATGGCTTTCGTGGATTTTTTAGGTGCTGCAAACCCCATATTTGTATAGTAGGTTTGACCAGATGCTGTAGCGTAGTCTGCTTCCCAGCGAGTTGGCGTATTTTTTACATTCGATCTAAAGATGGTATCGTGTGTCAACATGAGTCCCTGTCCCGTATTAGTAAATGACTTAACTTTATCAAATGCCAGGTCAGTAAGACTAGCAGTACCATAAGAATCTTGGAATCCGAAAATCAACATATCATATGAAGCATTTAAATCTTTCGAAGTTACTTCACTCGAAAATTTAGCTGAATCTATGACATTTAAATTAAAATTATAAAAATCATTTTTACTTAAATTTTCTCCTTTTAGATTATCTAGAAGAGAACCAGTTCCTCTCGTTCCAAGAACCTGAAGTACTTTTGCTTCAGCTAATTGATCTTTCATTAAAAAACTACCTGTCTTATAATCCGACAATCCATTGCTTTTATTGATTCGAATCATCCACTGTCGTGGTCCTGTATAACTCGGAACGTCAAATGTATAGGTAAGTTTCCCGTTAGCTGCGGCTGGTAATTCATCGACTTTTTCTGATTCATCGAACTGATCATTACTGTCAAAATCGATATAAAGTGTCGCTGTAGTATCAGTTATCGACTGATCAAGAGTATAACTAAACTCAATTGGTCGATTCGGAACCGCTATCGAACCGATAGACGACAATGTGTTTCCTGCTTGCTTTACTGTCACATTCGAGATACGGGGACGCACGTTGATTTTTTGCTTCAATGAGTTAATGACATCATTGATATTTTCGTAAGAAACAGTTGCTTGTGTCGATACATAGTTCTTCAAGACCTTTGAGAAATTACTTTGATCATGCGTGAAGACATCTTTATGCAGATACACTGGCAGTCCTTTTCGAACATATGCATTGAGGATTTCATTACTTTTTAGTCCTGTAATATCATTTTCGATTTTACTTGTATTATGATTTCTTTTATCAAACTCAGATAATTTAATTGAATATTTCTCTTGATTATTACTATTGATTGAAGGATCAAAAACGATTGCATCAAACGCTCCATCAAGTGGGAAACGAGACGCATTTAGCTCCTTAACCGTCATCATCTTGACATCATATTGACTAGTACTCAACTCTTTTAACAGTGACAACGACGTAATTGTCGTTCCCGGATTAATCCGGTTCGTCGTCGACCATTCATCGCGAATCTCTAAAATCTTAAACTTTTCACCCGTTGCGGCTTTAGAATGTGGCTCCTGTATATACGTAAAACTTGAAAAAATCAGTAAGGTAGCTAAGGCTAGACGGATCCACTGCTTCATCATTTATCGTCTCCTCATCGTGTCATCAAAATATGGGACTATACTCCCCCATTTCATTATAACGAGAGAATCAGGATTTTCCCTTTTTTGTAAAAATGGAAGCGTAATAATGACGCACTTCACTGATGAAATAGAGTGATCCCGTCACGACGTATGTCCGGTCCATCTCTAATTGATCGAAGAACTCTTCAACCGTCGTTACATTACCCCCGTCTTGTTTTAACTCATCGAGTGTCCTTGCTCGTGGGAAATCGAATGTCGTCTCGTAAATATCTGGCGTTATGTTGCGTAGCTGCGCAAGCATCGCCGACCGGTCTTTATCACGCAAAATCGAACAGAGCAACGTCACGGGTTTTGATTCTTCCTTTAACCGTTCAACAAGTGCCGTGATGCCTTCCGGATTATGCGCACCATCGAGAATGATTCGTGGTTTGCGCAAGATGATTTCAAACCGACCTGGATGTTTCGCTTCTCGTAGCCCTTTTCGGATCGCCGCTTTCGACCATCCGAGACGTCGCGCACAAATAACGGCGTTCGCCGCATTATGGACTTGATGATGGCCTTCGAGACCTAAGCGGGTCTCTGGAATCCCGTCGTACGTCGCCCAGGTCCCGGTTTCCTTTAAGCGGTAACGGATGATTGCTTCCTGGCTCCATTTCAATGTCGCATTCCGGTCGCCGCAATATGCCATTAACGGCACCGTCAGTTCTTCTTGCAGTTTCCCGGCGATGACCGGTGTCCCTTGTTTGATGATGCCGAACTTCTGTAAGGCGATCTCTTGGAGCGTATCTCCGAGAATCGCTTGATGATCGTGACCGATTGATGTGATGATTGCTGCGACCGGCTTTTTGAAGACGTTCGTCGAATCATACAGTCCACCGAGTCCGACCTCATAGATGACGAAATCCGGACGGATCTGATCAAAATAATAGAAAGCAAGTCCTGTTAATGCTTCGAACTCAGTGACCGTACCGAGTGACCGATCAATGTTTCCGATGGCAGCCTGAACAGCTGTGGCAGCTGTAACGAGATCATCTTCTGCGATCGGTACCCCATTCAACATGATCCGTTCCTCAAACTGAATGATGTACGGTGACGTGAATGTCCCGATTTGCAATCCTTCCGCAATTCCCATCTCACGCAAGAACGCGACCGTCGATCCTTTTCCGTTCGTTCCGGCGACATGAATCGTCGGAATCGCGTCCGGGTCAATCTGTAATTCCAGTAACATCGCCTGCATCCGTTCAAGACCTGGTTTGACGCCGAATGCTAGTAAGCTCGATAACCAATCCAATACATCTTCTCGCGTCCTCATGCTGTTCGCTCCTTTAAAAAAAGTGGCTCAAGGAGACTTGAGCCACTGCTGTAATTAGTGTGAGAGTTCGTTGATGCGTGCTTCGACAGCTTGACGTTTTTCCGTATAATCAAGTGCCTTCGCTTTTTCTTCATCAATGACATGTGCCGGTGCTTTACCGACGAAGCCAGGGTTGTTGAGTTTTTTCTCGACCCGTTCGACTTCTTTCGTATACTTGACGAGTTCTTTATTCAAGCGGGCGATTTCTTCCTCGATGTTGATCAAGTCTGCGAGCGGGATGAACAATTCTGCCCCCGTTACGATCGCACTCATCGCTTTTTCTGGCGCTGGCATTTGCTCTTCAATCCGGAGTTCAGACGCGTTCGTGAACTTTTGCAAGTACGAGCTGTTTGACGACAAGTCGTCTTGAACACGTGCGTCATTCGTCGAGATGAACAGTTGGATCTGTTTCGACATCGGTGCGTTCACTTCCGCGCGGATATTACGAACCGAACGGATGACGTTCTGAACCGCTTCAAATGCTGGAACAGCTTCCGGGAAGTCGAGTGACGCATCACGTGTTGGCCATGCGGCACGTGTGATCGTCTCACCTTCATGCGGTAAGTGTTGCCAGATTTCTTCCGTGATGAACGGCATGAACGGATGCATCAAGCGCATGATCCGGTCGAGTGTATAGGCAAGAACCGAACGCGTCGTTTGTTTCGCTGCTTCGTCTTCTCCGTTGAGCGGCAATTTCGCCATCTCGATATACCAGTTACAGAAGTCTTCCCAGATGAAGTGATAGAGAATACGTCCTGCTTCACCAAACTCATATTTATCTGATAGACGTGTCACGTCATCGATCGTTGTCTGTAAACGTGTCAGGATCCACTTATCTGCGAGTGATTTCTCACCTGTCAAATCGATCTGATCAAACGTTAAACCATCCATGTTCATCAAGGCAAAACGGCTTGCGTTCCATAGTTTGTTCGAGAAGTTCCACGTTGCTTCAATCTTTTCCCAGTAGAAGCGGAGGTCGTTCCCTGGTGTCGATCCAGTCGTTAAGAACCAACGCAGTGAATCGGCACCGTATTTCTCGATGACATCCATCGGGTCAATCCCGTTTCCGAGGGATTTCGACATTTTGCGTCCTTCCGAATCACGAATCAGGCCGTGAATCAAGACGTCTTGGAATGGACGTTGTCCCGTGAATTCATACGATTGGAAGATCATCCGTGATACCCAGAAGGCGATGATGTCGTATCCCGTAACCAGTGTCGATGTCGGGAAGTATTTCTGATAATCCGCGGCGTCCGTATTCGGCCAACCCATCGTTGAGAATGGCCAAAGGGCTGAAGAGAACCATGTATCGAGAACATCGTTGTCTTGCTCCCAGTTCTCGAGGTCTGCTGGTGCTTCCTTGCCAACGTATACTTCGCCTGTTTCTTTATGGTACCAAGCCGGAATCCGGTGTCCCCACCAGAGTTGACGGCTGACACACCAGTCACGGATGTTTTCCATCCAGCGTACATATGTGTTCTCAAAGCGTTGTGGAACGAAGTTGACCTTGTCTGGTCCTTGTTGCTCCTCGAGTGCTTTTTGCGCGAGTGGCTCCATTTTGACGAACCATTGGAGTGAGAGATACGGCTCGACGATTGCATCTGAACGTTCCGAGTGACCAACAGAGTGCAAGTGTGGTTCGATTTTGATCAAAACACCTTCTGCTTTTAAATCTTCAACGATTTGTTTCCGGCATTCGAAACGATCCATGCCTTCGTATTTACCTGCATTCTCGTTCATCGTTCCATCTTCATTCATGACGAGGACACGTGGTAATTCGTGGCGGTTACCGACTTCGAAGTCGTTCGGGTCGTGTGCAGGTGTAATCTTCACGACACCTGTACCGAATTCCATATCGACATATTCATCCGCAACAATCGGAATCTCGCGACCAACAATTGGTAACGTGATCGTTTTTCCGACGAGGTGAGCGTAACGCTCATCCTTCGGGTTCACGGCAATCGCTGTATCACCAAGCATTGTCTCAGGACGTGTCGTCGCTAGTTCAACATGACCTGAACCGTCCGTCAGTGGATAGCTGAGGTGGTAAAACGCCCCTTCGATATCCTTGTAGATGACTTCGATATCTGAGATCGCTGTTTTCGTCGCTGGGTCCCAGTTAACGATGTATTCGCCACGATAGATCAAGCCTTTTTCGTAAAGTTTAACGAAGACTTCTTGAACTGCTTCCGACAACCCTTCGTCGAGCGTGAAGCGTTCACGCGAGTAATCGAGTCCAAGACCGAGTTTTGCCCATTGTGCACGGATCGTTGACGCATACTCTTCTTTCCATGCCCAAGATTGTTCGAGGAATTTCTCACGACCCATTTCAAGACGTGATTTCCCTTCTGCTCGCAATTTTTGTTCGACTTTTGCTTGCGTCGCAATACCGGCATGGTCCATTCCCGGTAGATACAGGACGTCGAACCCTTGCATCCGTTTCATCCGCGTCAGCATATCTTGTAATGTTGTGTCCCAAGCGTGACCAAGGTGTAATTTACCTGTGACGTTCGGTGGTGGAATGACGATCGTGTACGGCTCTTTCTCCGGATCTTGATCGGCTTTAAAGTACTCTCCCTTTAACCAAAAGTCGTGCCATTTTTCTTCCGTTGCCTGCGGATCATACTTCGTTGGCATTGATAATTCCTGCATCCTGATCGCTCCCTTTTTGTCCATAATAAAAACGGCTTCTCTCGTCCTATGCTAAGGACGAAAGAAAGCCGTTGCTTTTTTCCGCGGTACCACCTTAGTTCATCCAACATCGGATGCCCTCGAGCCACGTAACGTGTGGAGGACGGATATCGCTCGTAAGACTCACGATACCAGCTCGTGGGGTGACCTTCCTCCTGTTCGTCCGTCACATCTTTCAGCCAAGGATGTGTTCTCTACGCCGGTACGAATACAGGATTACTCTTCCCGTCATCGCTGTTGCCATTTTCTTCTTTATTCATTTTAGCCGAGAGTTCAAGCAATCGTCAAGAACTGCTTAACGATCGAACTCAACTTGGAGTTCCTTGAACGTCAATTCGACGGCTTCAATCGTCTGTTCGATATCTTCGTCCGTATGAGCAATCGAGAGGAAGAGACCTTCGAATTGTGATGGTGGTAAGAAGACACCACGCGCCGCCATCTTTTGATAATACGAACGGAACATCTCAAGGTTCGATGTTTTCGCTTTTTCGAAGTTCGTGACACGTTCATCCGTGAAGAAGACACCAAACATCGCACCCGCACGGTTCGTCGTCAGCGGAATGTTATATTTCGCCGCAGCGTTCAGGTAGCCTTCAGACAGACGGCTCGCTTTCCGGTCGAACTCTTCATAGTGCTCGGGTTTCAATTGCGTCAGTGTCGCTAGACCCGCTGCCATCGCAAGTGGGTTCCCGGATAACGTACCTGCTTGATAAATTGGACCTTGTGGTGCGATCTGTTCCATGATGTCACGACGTCCGCCATAAGCACCGACTGGCATTCCGCCGCCGATGACTTTACCGAGACACGTGATATCCGGCGTGACACCGAAGTGTCCTTGCGCACAGTGGAATCCGACACGGAAACCGGTCATGACTTCGTCAAAAATCAATAACGCACCGTTTTCTGATGTAATTTCCCGTAAGCCTTCAAGGAATCCTGGTTCTGGTGGCACGAAGCCCATGTTCCCAGCAGCCGGTTCGACGATGACACCAGCGATATCGTCGCCGTGTTTTTCAAACGCGATCCGGACAGCATCCAAATCGTTGTAAGGAACCGTCAATGTCATGCTCGCAATTTGCGCTGGAACGCCTGGTGAATCCGGTAGTCCAAGTGTCGCGACACCTGAACCCGCTTTAATCAAGAGCGAGTCCCCATGACCGTGGTAACAGCCTTCGAACTTGAGGATTTTTGTCCGACCTGTATAGCCGCGCGCGAGACGAAGGGCTGCCATCGTCGCTTCTGTACCCGAATTGACCATCCGGACGACTTCGACTGACGGTACACGACTGATGACGACTTCCGCCATCGCCGATTCGATTTCTGTTGGCGTCCCGTAACTCCAACCACGCGTCGCTTGTTCTTGAATCGCTGACGTGACGATTGGATCGGCATGACCGAGAATCATCGGTCCCCATGACAGGACGTAATCGATATACTCTTTTCCATCGATATCATAGAGCTTCGATCCTTTGGCATGATCTGCGAAAATTGGTGTCATCCCGACCGATTTATAGGCACGGACTGGGCTGTTGACACCACCCGGCATGAGCGGGAGTGCCCGCTCGAACGCTTCTTTTGATTTTGAGTTCTGGTTAATTAAGCTCATTTCGACCCCTCCAGGTAACGACAAATGTCTTTTGCGAAATAGGTGATAATTAAATCAGCTCCTGCTCGTTTAAAGCCAAGCATCGTCTCAAGGACGATTCGTTCTTCGTCGATCCAGCCGTTCAAGGCTGCAGCTTTGACCATCGCATACTCACCCGATACGTTGTACGCAACGATTGGTAGATCAATCCGCTCGCGCACATCACGAATGATGTCCATGAACGCAAGCGCAGGTTTGACGATCATGAAGTCAGCTCCTTGATCGACGTCCGCTGTTGCTTCTCGGAACGCTTCGCGACGGTTTGCCGGATCCATTTGGTAGCCTTTCCGGTCGCCTTCTCCTGGTGCCGAGTTCGCAGCGTCACGGAATGGACCGTAATAAGCAGATGCATATTTAACGCCATAGCTCATGACCGGAATATGGCTGAAGCCGTTCTCGTCCAACCCTTGACGGATCGCTGCGACGAAACCGTCCATCATCGATGATGGAGCGATGACATCGGCACCCGCCTGAGCTTGTGAGATGGCTGTTTTGACGTGAAGCGGTAATGACGCATCATTATCGACCGTTCCGTCCGCGACGATTCCACAGTGACCTGTCGACGTATATTCACATAAGCATGTGTCGGCAATGACCGTTAGCTGCGGAGCAACCTTTTTAACGAGACGTGTTGCCTCTTGAACGATCCCGTGATCGTGAAACGCACCTGATCCTTGCTCGTCTTTTAAGTGGTCGTGCGGGACACCGAATAAGATGACAGATTCGATTCCGAGTGCGACGACTTCTTCGATCTCAGCCGTCAGATGATCAAGTGATAAGTTGAAGACGCCTGGCATCGAACTGACTTCGCGTTTAATATCTTCGCCTTCAGCAACGAAGATCGGATAAATCAAATCTGATTTATGCAACTGGTTCTCGCGGACGAGTGACCGGAGTGATGCGGTATGACGTAAACGACGGTGACGTGCGTATTCTAATGTGTTCATGCTGATTCCTCCTCAATGATACGATCAATCATGCCGTCCACCGTGAATTCACGGGCGACATGAATCGGTTGAAGTCCGGCTGCTTTTGCTGCTTGCTCCGTGATCGTCCCGATGACGATGAAGGTCGTCTTCAGGTCTAGCGGAGCAATCGCTTCGACAGCGGAAGGACTCTGCAGTCCAATATAGGTGGCATTTCTGATAAGTGCTTCAGGTAGTCGACGGGTGACGGTTTCATAGGTGATGATATCCTCGATCGTATATCGATTCAATTTTCGTAACTGATCGACCGGTGCTTGCCGCGAACGGTTCCCTCGCGCAAAAACGATATGATCGCCGTCAGACAAGTATGGTCCCAGTTCTGCGACAAGTGCGTCTCCTGTAAAGGTTGATGGACAAAAGTCGGCTGTTCGACCATACTTCGCAAGTGCATCTGCTGTCTTTCGTCCAACGACCGCGATACGCGTTTCTGCTAATTCAGGCAATGCATCAGCAACCCGGTGGACGCCATTCGGACTCGTCACGATGAGCCAATCAATTCCCCTCGGCAACGTAAACGAAACAGGTCGCGTTTCAATGACCGGATAATGCACCGACTCGATTGCGACGTCACGCAGTCGCGCCATCTGCTCGTTCGTCGGTGGTCGACTTCCCGTGAACAATACCTGCTTACAAGTCATCCGGAAGTGTTGCGAGAATCTCACGACCGCCCGAAGCAAGCAGACGTTCGGCAACGTCTTGACCGAGTTGCATCGGGTCAAGACCTGATTCGCGCTCGATTAGAATTTGCTCTCCATCGACGGATCCAATGAATCCGACAAGTGTCGTTGACATGTCTTCGTTAATCGTCGCGAAACCACCAACAGGAACGTGACAGCTACCTTCGATGGCTGCTAGGAAAGCGCGTTCTGCGTAAGCCACTTTTTCTGTCATCTGATCATGGATCAGGTGCAGGAGATCACGTACTTCTTGATCATGTTCGCGACATTCGATACCGAGGATTCCTTGACCGACAGCTGGAATCATGTCTTCTGTTGAAAGATATTCCGAAACGACATCTTCAGACCAACCCATCCGTTTTAAACCAGCTGCTGCAAGCAGAATCCCGTCAAACGGACCGTTCTTTAATTTATCAAGTCGTGTATCGATGTTTCCGCGAATCGATTCGATTTTTAAATCAGGGCGGAGTTTTAGCAATTGTGATCCACGACGTAAGCTGCTCGTGCCGACAACCGCACCTTCTGACAAGGAAGCAAGACCTTCTCCTGTTTTCGTGATCAAGGCATCACGCGCATCGACACGTGCCGGTGTGGCACCGATGATGAGACCATCCGGTAGTTCAGACGGTAAATCCTTCATGCTGTGGACAGCAAAATCGATTTCTTCGTCAATCATCTGCTGTTCGATCTCTTTTACGAATAACCCTTTACCACCGACCTTTGAGAGCGTCACATCCAAAATGCGGTCTCCTTTTGTGATGATGTTCTTGATTTCGAACTCATACGGCGCGCCGGCTTGTTTCAACTGGTCAATGACCCATTTCGTCTGTGTCATCGCTAGCTTCGAGCTTCGCGATCCAACAATGATTTTTCGCATGCTAAAATCCCCCTGTACAATGATAAAGGGGCGGCACAAGTCCGCCCCATGCATTTTCTATTGTAACACAAATCGTACTTTGTTCACCGGTTCACAGCTTTTGCTGCAGGTGTCGTCTCTTCTGACGTCACGATTTCATCTTCGAGCCCATCAAACAAGTCTTCGTTTAATGCGAACGTATCCATGAACTGCGCAATCCGCTCATCGGCATCCGGTTTCGCTGCCGCATCTTTGATGTAAGATAGCGGTTCACGCAACAATTGATTGATGATGGATTTCATGTGTTTACCAATGACGGTTTTTTCACGTTTTGACATCTCCGGTAATTTCCGTTCCAAGCTTTGCATCGTCTCTTGTTGAATCCGCAACGCTTGGTCTCGTAATTCCGTGATGATCGGCACGACACCAAGTGTCGTCATCCACCCTTCGAACTCGGCGATTGCCGCTTCGATTCGTTGTTCGATTTTCGCCGCTTCCTTCATCCGTTCCGCCATGTTTTGCTGGACGATCGATGTCAGATCATCGACATCATATAAATGAACGCCTGGCAAGTCACCAACGGTCGGTTCGATGTCGCGCGGTACTGCGATGTCAATCAACAAGAATGGACGATCGTGACGGAACAGCTGTGCTGCTGCGATGTCTTCCCGTTTGATGATGGCACGTTTTGCACCTGTTGAAGAGATGACGATGTCTGCCCGAAGCAAACCGCACTGCATTTCATTAATCGAATGCGCTGATCCTTCGAACCGATTCGCGACCTCTTCTGCTTTGGCAAGCGTCCGGTTAAAGACCGTGATGTCACGAGCTCCTGCTTCATATAAGTTGAGCGTCGTCAATTCGCCAGTTTCTCCCGCACCGATGACGACAATCGATTTATCTTCAAGCGATCCGAGTAACTGTTCGGCAAGCGTGACGGCAGCAGCACTGACAGAAACGGCATTTTCACCGATTCCAGTTTCTGCGTGAGCCCGTTTGGCGAGCGTGACCGCTTCTTTGAAGAGTTTGTTAAAGACCGTTCCTGTCGTTTCAAGCTTCTGTGCCATGAAGAAGCTTGTCTTGACCTGACCAAGGATTTGCGTTTCACCGACGATCATTGAATCAAGACCACTTGTCACGCGGAACAGATGTTTCATCGCATCGAATCCTTCATGGATGAAGAGATACGGCTCGAGCTCTTCCATCGTCAAACCAAACCAGTTTGCAAGGAAACGTTTTGTATAATACCGTCCTGTATGTGGCTGATCCGTCACGACGTATAGTTCCGTCCGGTTACATGTCGAGACGATGACACTTTCAAAGATACTTTTTTCATCGCGCAATGCGACGACCGCTCCCTTCATCTCATGCTCCCCAAATGAGACTTGTTCGCGTATTGATACAGGCGCTGTTTTGTTATTCAAGCCGACCACTACGATATGCATGCGCTCTACCCCTTACGTCCAAAGATTTCGTTCCGATCTATCTTTTCGTTCTCTATCCTACATTATAACCATTATAAAAAAGATTCCAATCAATTTATAAACTAAAATGAGTCGAAGTTGTGAAATCTTCTTCATTTTTTCTCTTCTTCTACCTTATCCCTCTCCCGTAAAAATCACAAACCCTCTGCTCCTAAAAAGAGCAGAGGGTTACACTTTACTTCAATGATTCAGGTGATACCGTCACGTCCGGTACGTCGAGACGTTGCTGACGTAAACGATAAATCCGAGCGATGTTCTGAATGACGACTTTTGAGACCGCATAGGTCGGAACTGCCAAGATGACACCGATGATGCCACCGATTTTCCCGGCAACGAGCAAAACTATGATGATCGTCAGGGGATGGACCTTGAGCGTTTTCCCTTGAACGTAAGGAGAAATCAAGTTCGATTCGATTTGTTGCGCGACGACGATCGTGATGATCGCATAGACCGCTTTAATCGGATCATCAATGAACCCGACAATGACTGCCGGTACGGCACCGATGTAAGGTCCAAGATACGGGATGATGTTCGTCACCGTACAGAATAAGGCAAGCAATAACGCATATTGAATGTCAGCAATGAAAAAGCCGATCAAGGACATCACACCGACGCAGATTGAGACGATGACCTGTCCGTTGACGTAATGCTTCACTGTCACGTGCATGTCGTGCAGAATTTTACGCGTTTCCGTTTCGTAGTTACGCGGTAACAATTTCACGACGGAGTCAGGGAACTTATACCCGTCAAGCAACATATACACTAAAATGAACGGCACTAAGACGATGATTAAGACCGTCGAAGAGATGACACCGAAAATCGTTCCAACGGACGTCGAGACGGACTTGAAGACAGTACCGACATACGATGTCGCTTCATTCGTCCACTTATCAAATAAATCTGTATTCTCATGTACCCAGGTCGAGATAAAACGATTGTCCATCAGCTGATCGCGTAAATTTAACGTTTGATCACGCAATTCGATGACGAGCGTCGGAATGCTCGTTGCAAAATCTGTCACCTGCTCAACTAAGATCGGTCCGATTGAAGCGACGGCGATCGTCAGGATCGTGATGAAACCAAGCAAAACGATCAACACGGCAAGACCACGTTTCTTGACTCGTTTTTGCAACGTATCTACGATCCCAAGCGTGAAGTAATAGAAAATACCCGCAATAATGAGCGGTGGGAAGATCAATGCCAGCATGACTTTTATCGGCTGGAATAAAAATGAGATCTTTGTACCGACCCAGATGACAAGAAAAATCACTAATACCCAAATTAATGCTTTAAACCATTTGTTTCGTAACAAATCCACCTAGCATATCCTCCTCATACCTATTCGTCAGCCGACTTTTTCCTCGGTGACGTCTTCGAGGCGTTGGCGCTCCATCTGTCCCCAGTTTCCTCGACCAGTCAAGAATTGAATCAATCCACCTAGTTTGAAGAAGACTAAAATCGGACGGTACCAGAACGACTCGGTCAAGGACCATAAATACAACCGAATCAATTCTTTGACGTTCTTGAATCGGTGCATCGTCCACTCTTCCAATAATACGGCACCTGCTGATAATAAGGAACCATAGAGTAAAGCAACGACCAATAAGACGATACCAAATTCAAAGTTAAGCGTCCCGACGAGCAGGTTGAGCGGAATGATGAAATATCCAATCAGTTCAACGATAGGTCCGAGTAATTCAATCAAAAAGAAATATAGCATCGAAACGCCACCAACAGAACCATATTTCGGATTACCGATCATGCGCTTATGCGTCCAGAGCGTCTCAGCTAGCCCACGGTGCCAACGTGTACGTTGTGACCGTAACACTTCCATTGACTCCGGAGCTTGCGTCCAACAGACTGGTGCCGGAACGTACTCGATGCGTTTATCAAGCTTGTTTTCCTTCATGTACCGGTGCAAACGAACGACAAGTTCCATGTCCTCACCGACAAGTCCTTCCTTATATCCACCTGCTTGGACAACGATGTTCTTTTGGAACAGACCGAACGCACCAGAGACAATCAATAAGATGTTGAAACGGCTAAGTCCAAGGCGACCAAATAAGAATGCTCGGAAATATTCAATCATCTGCATCAAGACAATCCGTTGTTTTGGTGTCCGAATCTCGACGATTTCACCACCTTCAATCGTACAGCCATTGACGAGGAAGATTGAACCACATGTCGCGACGACCTCTTCGTCGGACTCGACGATCGGTTTCATGATTTTTAATAGGGCATCCCGCTCTAAAATCGAATCCGCGTCAAGCGAGCAGAAATACGGATAACTGGAATGGTCGATACCGGCATTCAAGGCATCTGCCTTTCCACCATTCTCTTTATCGATAACGATCAAACGACTATCGATCCGCGAACGGTAGACTTGTTTGACCGGCTTCGAACCAATCAGAATCCGCGGATAGCGGATTTCCTTCTCCAGCTCATACGATCGGAACAATTCGTCCATCGTTCCGTCCTTTGAACCATCATTGATGACGATGACTTCATGCTCCGGATAGTCAAGTGCTAGCAAGGCTTGGACACTCGAGACGATCGTATATTCCTCATTGTACGCTGGTACAAGGATACTGACCGGTCGTGTATAGAGAGAGCGCATCAGTGGCAAGTAAGAGCTCTCTTTCCGACGGAAGCGTTGCCGTCGCACCATTTGAGCTGAAATCAGGTAAAGCATCGAATAGAACACGATGACGAGTAACATATAAATCAACACTGTCCATGAAAGGACTTCAATAATGGCTTGGATTGTCTCAGACGACATGATGCTTCATCTCCTTTGCCAACCGTTCTGTAGCTTTTTGACGTGCATAGCGGTCGGGATGTGTACTTGATACCTTCGCCAATTGTTCGATCCCGCCACAAGCAAGCAGCGCATCAAAGGCAGCTGTCCGGACCCACCACGATCGACTACCGACAAACGGCAAGATCGCTGGTATCGCATCGGCTGGAACGACATGTTCTAAGAAACGAAGGGCAAGCATTTGCTCAACCCAACTTGATTCTTCTTCCAAGTAAGGCACATATAACTTCCAGTCCTCCTCAAGCCCGATTCGCGTGAGCGCACGAAGGGCACGTTTTCGGATTTCTGGATTTTCATCTGTCGTCTTGTCACGAACGAGTGCGATATAACGTGTCTCATCGCGGTCAAAGATCAACTGAAGGATTGCTAACTTAAAGGACAGTGTCAATTCTTCGAACGCAGCCACCCACTCCTCTAAGTCTTGACTACGACCGACCGCAAGAATCGCACCGAAGAAACTAATCCCATTTTCTTGCTTGGCGATGGCGATCGCATCTTGCGGTGATAGTGAGACGAGGGTCCGAACGATGACATCGCTCTCTTCTTTTTCAATCGTGTTTCCCCAACGCGCATGAATCATCGGTGCGACTGCTACCAAACGGAATTGAGAGACGGCCTCATAAGCGTTCAAGCGACGGTCAATCCGACGATGCTTCAATTCTTGTTCGTAATAGACTTGCATATTAGCAGCGACAAAAGCTTGCACTCGTTCGAGATGTGCCGGTGTTGCCGTCAAGTTAGACAGTGCGAAGAGCTCAAGCTCAGCTAGATCCTCGTTTCCTTTTTGAACCGTCGGCATGTCCTGACGTTCACCTGTCGCATAGTCGTAGATGTCATCTCGAAAGGCAAGTTGCCAATCGCTACGGGCATGCTCGCGATTGGCACGTTTTCGTTTTTGAACGACGAGATAGACCAATGCTCCACCTTGTAAGAAAACGAGTACAACGATAAATACTAGAATCGCCTGCATCATCGGCCATCCTCAACTTTTCGAATCCACGCGCGGAATTCTTCGATTTTTAACGGAAGGGTCATAATGTAATCAACACCTCGGTCAATCGCAAGAACATGATCGCGTTCACGGTTGTACATCGAGATCATCATCGATTGGAACGGTGCGACACTCTGTTGTTTCGCTCGCAGTAGTAATTCCAGCCCATCTGCTCGTGGTAGTGCTGACGTAAACACGAGTAAATACGGACGGGATGCTACGTACTCGTCAAGGAATGTCTCTGCTCGTTCGAATGTTACGAACCGTTCGAAGCGTTCCGTCAGTTCCCGTTCCATCATCCGACGGATATGCGGATCTTCCGTTACGACGACGACATCCGCGATATGATGGATTTTCTTATAACGCGCTAGCCGGTCAAGGACAAGCTCCCGCGACAGTGTCGCCGGTAGAATTTCTCGCGCATTTTCTAAACCATAGAAAGAGGTCTCCGTATTAAAATACACGACGGGAATTCGTTCTTCGATGACAGGTTCGCTTGCGAGAACGACATCGGCATAAGAAATGTCCGTCCGCACGCACCACCCCTCTTCAATCAGTCTGTTGACCGCCTCCGGCATTTGTCCGACTGTGTGCACGAACAAGATATTCGTCGACGATTGCCGGACGGTTTCTTCCGTCCATTCAATCGTCGAACTGACTTCACGATCTTGACTTATTGATTCAAACGACTGATTGATTAATTTCCACATCTCTTCACGTCGCATTTAGTTTCCTCCCTCAGTGAATGCTTTTTTCATCGTCCGATAGACAGGTTTCAGTTCTTCTCGCTGTTGCGGATTCGTCCACTCTGCCCAGTTGTAGAAACCACGATCTTTTTCAGGGATACGTGTCTCACCGACTTGACCTGTGACTTCGATTCCTTCCGTAATCATCTTCGCTTCTAATCCATCTTTCCAGAAGTCACCGATAATTTCATGTTTACTAGGGTCTCGCATATTCAAGACCATCCATGGAATACGGAGCTCTACGGTTGGTTTCGTGATATCTGAGATATCTGTCAAGATATCGTCTGGTTCTCCTTCATGTAGAACACCCGTGTCCCACTTGACGGCTGGTTTGACGATTTTTTTCGTCACCGGGTCGCGTCTTGCATAATCGAGCATTTGATAAATTGGAACGAACTTACCGCTGTCTTTTTGATCAGACGGTGGTTTTACCATCTCAAACGGCATCTTGAGACCATAGTGATAACGGAAGATATCATAACGAGCATCGACATCGATGCGCGCCTTCTGATCGATCGTCAGGCGATATTCCGCTCCTTCATCAAGCCTCAACGGACCGACTTTCGTATTCCCATCGTTTGGTTTCGTCGATAGCGCAAGTGTCGTCGGCTCTGCTTTTTTCCGGTCGATACGCAAATAGAGATAGGCTTCGTCGGATGTCATATATATCGCTTGATCCTTATTTTCAGCGACTGGTGCATACCCTTTCCAATCATCCAATTTCCCGTCAATGACGATATCTGAACGCAGGAAACCAAGCATACCGAAATGTTGTTCGCTCGTCTGGACATTCGACCAACGGGGGCGCGTATTGGCATCATCATAATCCATCGTGTTCCACGTCCGCTTGAACCATTCATCTTGCCAGATGAAGACGAGTCCACCGGCTGTTTTGACGTCTTTAATGTCTTGATAGAGTTGTGCGACGAGTTCGCCTTGTTTCTTCTCACTGACATGCCCTTGATCGAAACCATTTGGTCCGAGGTGCGTCTTCCCGCGAGAACTCGGAATTCCGAATTCTGATACAAGTAGCGGCATATCATGATAATCCTTCATCTTCTTCAAGTAACGAGCATACGATTCAGATCCTTTGTCCGTTTTTTGACTGTATTCTTCCTTGATGAACGAAGGATAGTACGGATAGATGTGGTAAGACGCGAACAAGCCACCCGGGAAATCCTTCGTTGCTTTTAAGTGATTGAAATCAATGGAGACGAGGTCCTGTTCTTCCTCAATCTCTTTCGGGTGTTTCAACGGATCTGTCGTCGGCCAGTTCGTCGAACCGATTGGTCGTGTTGTGCCGTACTCTTTGATTTCATGTGCAGTCGCCGTATCCATCCGACCTGCTAACCACGATTCGAAAGGAGACGCTTCTTTCGTCGTCGTTACGTATTGTCCTTCGAAACGTGTTCCTTTGTTCTTTTTATTTGTTTCGACGACAGCTTCCGGTAACCATTCGATTCCGAAGACGAATGCTGAAACGTATTGCGAGACGTCTGAAGTGTATGTTCCGGAAGCATGACCAACAACTTCTTTAACGACTGCGTTTCCATGAATGACATCAACCATTCGTTTTGCTTCCGTATCTGTCATCTTCATGAACTTTGGATCGAATGCATTTTTTAGTTCCTCGAACGGCTTCTCTTCGACCCACATGCCTTGCATGAGATAAATCGGTTGTTTCGCCTTTTCGTTGTAAGCTTTTAATGCATCGTAAAAAGCAGGAGGGTGCAACGTGTACACACGAATCGTATTGACCCCCATCGCTCCGATTTCCTTCAACCAACGATCATATTCGTTTCGGCTGATGGCATGTTCCCCGGGAAATGCACCTGGTCGACCAAGTCCAATGTTGACACCCTTAACGAAGTACGGCTTCCATTCACCATCTTGATACATCTCAAGCGTGTCCTGTCCTTCACGAGCTCGGGTCCGCAACTCTTGGTTACCGACCTTCGTTTGTGAAAGTGGTTTGACCTTCGCAGTTTGTGTCGAGATCCGTTTCGTATCCTCAAGAATACGCGTCAGCGTTGGGGCATAAATCTTCCAGAAGAACGCCGATTCACTTTCCGCACTATCGAGGATGAACTGTTTGCGGAACCAATCGAGACCACTGTATCGATAATAACGTGGAATATCCGCGACGTCCGTATAATCACCGGCAAAATAGTGACCACTTCCTTGCGTGACATACGCTGGAAACTCAAGCGGCAACTGATATTTTCGAAGCATTGCTTGTGTCTGTTTCGAAGGTTTCCAAGAGAAATGCGCTTGTTGTTTCCCACCATCTAGTTCAAGAATCTCGAACCAGTAGTTATAACGGACCTCATCTTTTGCATTCCCCTTATTTTGGTCCCACTTGTAAAGTAAAGGAGTGTCATCATTGACGAAAAAAGCTTTTTCGGTCGAATCATTAATAAAAACATAACCCGGACCTGTTAGTTTGAACTCTTTTTCTTTCGCTTGTGTTTTTAATTGAGCTACGACGTTTTTCTCAAGACCTTGCAATTTTGTTAAATCTGGGAAAAATCGACCTATCCATCCTGTCCAAGCCGTCCCGAATAATTGTCGAAACGCATTGGAACGCTCGACTGACGTCGGACTTGCTGCTGTATTAAATTCCGCCACGACGGTTTTTCCTTGCGAAATCGCTTCAGTTGCAAGCTCGACATCTTCTGTCGTCAAGCCACCACGATGTTCTTTTTTCCCGTTGACGTCATATGATTTTCCGTACGTATCCGTAAACAACAGCACATCTGCTTTAGAGGCTTGTTGTAACATTTTTTTACCTTGTGTACCATCATAACGGTTGATGTAGTCCGAATACGTATAATCTTGCCCTTGCGTATTTCGGATCTTTAAGTGATTCAATAACCACGTCGTTCCGGCATGCTCTCGCTCTTCCGTTCCGTTCGTGTAATCAAATAGCGCAATGTTTAATGTCTTTTCCTGCTTCAAAAACCAAATGGCAAATGGTGTCAGAATGAGTAAGACGACGATTGCGAACGTCCATTTATAACGCCTCATATTGGCATAGCCTCCCACTAGAACAATTTGTTCCTATCATTGTAACGTGAATCAAATGATGTTCATATAATGGAAATCAAAAATGTTGTAAGGAAATAATTAGATACTATTTTTAGATTACTTTAACCCTCATAAAAAAACGTCCTGCTCTCCTATTGTAGGAGAACAAAACGTTTCGTTTTTTACAAAAGACGATAAATCGCTTCCCATGCGGCATCGACGCCTTCTCCTGTCTCAGATGAGAAAGGAATTAAGGTATCTTGACCATCAAATTGCAATTTACGTTTGATTGCCGCGATATGTTTATCACGTTGACTTTTTTTGATTTTATCGAGTTTTGTTGCAACGACGATGACCGGTAGATCGTAATACTTCAAGAAATCGTACATCGTCACGTCATCCGCAGACGGATCATGTCGGATGTCGACGAGCTGTACGACACCTTTGAGGATTTCACGTTGTGTGAAGTACTTCTCCATCATCTTGCCCCACGCTTCACGCTCCGTCTTCGAGACTTTCGCATACCCGTAACCCGGTACATCGACGAACATGACTTCATCATTGATGTTAAAGAAGTTCAAGGTTTGCGTTTTACCTGGTTTCGAAGATGTCCGCGCGAGTGCTTTTCGCTGAACCAGTTTATTGATGAAAGAGGACTTTCCGACATTCGATCGCCCTGCGAGTGCCACTTCTGGCAACAATGGCTCCGGATAATGCTCCGGGTTTACGCCACTCGTAATAAAATCAGCTTTATAAATTTTCATGTTACTCTCCTTTTAATGCATGTTCGAGCACTTGCTCCATCGTCGCGACCGGAATGAATTCCATTCCTGCGCGGACGCTTTCCGGGATGTCATCGATGTCCCGCGTATTATCTTGTGGTAGAAGAACGGTCGTCAAGCCCGCACGATGTGCTGCGAGTGACTTTTCCTTTAGTCCACCGATCGGTAAGACCCGTCCACGTAGTGTGATTTCACCTGTCATCCCGACGTCCCGGCGAACCGGACGCTTCGTCAAGGCGGAAATCAGTGCTGTTGCCAGTGTAATACCAGCAGATGGACCATCTTTTGGTACAGCACCTTCAGGGACGTGGATGTGGATGTCTTGCGTTTCGTAGAAGTTCGGTTCGATGCCAAGGGACGTCGCATTTGCTCGGACGAAGCTGTACGCAGTCTGAGCGGACTCTTGCATGACGTCACCGAGTTTCCCGGTTAACTGCAGTTTCCCTTTACCCGGAGCAAGACTGACTTCGATCGTCAACGTATCGCCCCCAAAAGCAGTATACGCTAAACCAGTCACTGCGCCAATCATATCTTCTAGCTCGCCTTGACCATAACGGTAGATCGGTTTACCTAAGAAATCATCTAGATTACGCTTGGTCACCGTCACCCGCTTCTTCTCACCCATCGCGATTTGTTTTGCTGCTTTCCGGCAAAGTGAGCCGAGGACACGTTCAAGATTACGGACACCGGCTTCTCGTGTATAACGACGAACGACTTCTTCTAGCGCGTCTGCTTTGACTGTCAATTGACTCTTTTTCAGACCGTGTTCAGCAAGTTGCTTCGATAATAGATGACGAACGGCAATTTCCGTCTTCTCTTGTTCCGTATAGCCACCAATCTGAATCAGTTCCATTCGGTCGAGCAACGGTCCTGGGATGTTCGAGACATCATTTGCTGTCGCGATGAAGAGAACATTTGATAAATCGAACGGTTCTTCGATGTAGTGATCGGAGAAGCTGTTGTTTTGTTCCGGATCAAGAACTTCAAGCATCGCGGACGATGGGTCACCACGGAAGTCATTTGACATCTTATCAATCTCATCCAGTAAGAAGACCGGGTTGTTCGTTCCTGCTTGTTTTAAACCGCGGATGATTCGACCTGGCATCGCACCGATATACGTCCGGCGATGTCCACGGATCTCCGCTTCATCGCGCACGCCACCAAGTGAGACGCGGACAAACTTCCGTTCGAGTGCTGTTGCGATCGAGCGAGCAAGCGACGTTTTACCGACCCCCGGAGGACCTGATAAACAAAGAATCGGACCCCGTAGCGAATCCGTCAACTGACGAACAGCAAGGTACTCAAGAATCCGTTCCTTCACCTTTTCTAAACCATAATGGTCCTCGTCGAGCTGTTCCGAAGCAGCTGAAACGTTCAAGAAATCGTCCGTCGCCTCATTCCAAGGTAACGAGAAGAACCACTCGAGATAGTTACGAATGACCCCATGTTCGGGACTTGTCGCCGGTACGACAGCTAAACGACTGATTTCCTTCTCGACGTTCGCAACCGTCGTTTCCGGTAAATCAAGCATGGATAGTTGCTCCCGGTATTTCGTCGCATCGCTTTCAACGGATGCCGACTCGCCACCGAGTTCTTGTTGAATCGTCTTCAATTGTTCCCGCAAGTAATACTCGCGTTGCGATTGTTCAATCGTCTTCTTCGTTCGTTCACGCATCTCACGTTCGAGTTCGACGACTTCATATTCATGTTTCATGACGTCAAGCAACATCAATCCCCGTTCGACCGGATCCTGTTGTTCGAGGAACTCCTGTTTCTTCGAGATATCGATCGGTAACTTCGACGTGATATAGTCCGTCAATGAGTCGAGACGTTCATAGGTCTCGAACCGACGACGCTCATCTGTTCCGATGCCTTTGATACGAGAGACGAGTTGACCGAACTGTTCTTTAATTAGACGAACGAGCGCTTCTTGTTTCGCCCCTTTGATGTCCATCTTCTCGATTGGTTCGATGACTGCTTGATATCCTTCGTCCGTCTCCTCAACGTTTTCAATCCGGACGCGTTCCTTCCCGATAACACGAACACGAACTGTATCATTCCCAAGTTCACTCATCTTCGCGATTTGAACAAGTGTACCGACCTGATGCAACCCGTCGACAGACGGCTCTGCTTCTGGGTCACGTTGCGTGACGACGACGAGATCGATCTCATGTTCCTTTGATGCAAGTAAGGCTTTTAAGGATACCGGACGCCCAACATCAATCGTCAATCCGATCAACGGATACGCGACGACACCGCGTAACGGTAAAAGTGGATATTGTTTTTTCTTCATTCGAATTCCTCCTAAACAAAAAGACTCGGAAAGGCGTACAAGTAGCCTCCGAGCCGATTTGTCACGGTGTTACGCCGTTTCTTTTTCTTTCCCATGTTCAATTGTACCATCTTTCAACTCAAGCGTTGGACCGCGCTTACCAGTCAACGTCTCTGCTGTAATGATGACTTTCGCGATGTCTTCACGCGATGGAATTTCGAACATGATATCTAGCATAGTTTCTTCGATGATGGAACGAAGACCACGCGCACCTGTTTTACGTTCGATTGCGAGCTTCGCAATCTCAAGAAGTGCATCTTCCGTGAAGTCGAGTTCGACATCATCAAGTTGAAGCATTTTCTTATATTGTTTCACGAGGGCGTTTTTCGGTTTCGTCAAGATTTGAACGAGTGCCTCTTCATCGAGTGGCTCGAGTGTTGCCATGACTGGCAAACGACCGATGAACTCAGGAATCAAACCAAACTTTTGAAGATCTTCTGGCAATGCGGCTGCTAGAATTTCTTTTTGTGTGAGGTTACGGTTCTCTGAATCGTTTCCGAAGCCGATGACTTTTTTACCGAGACGACGTTTGATCGACTGATCGATACCATCGAATGCTCCACCAACGATGAACAAGATGTTCGTCGTATCGATTTGGATGAATTCTTGATGCGGATGTTTGCGTCCACCTTGTGGCGGTACACTTGCAACAGTTCCTTCCAAAATCTTCAGCAAGGCTTGTTGAACACCCTCACCAGAAACATCACGTGTAATTGACGGATTTTCTGATTTACGAGCGATCTTATCGATCTCATCAATGTAGATGATTCCTTTTTCAGCCTTCTCGACATCATAGTCCGCTGCTTGGATGAGTTTCAACAGGATGTTCTCGACGTCTTCACCGACATAACCGGCTTCCGTCAAACTTGTTGCATCTGCAATCGCAAACGGTACGTTTAAGATACGTGCCATCGTTTGGGCAAGAAGTGTCTTACCGCTACCTGTTGGACCGATCATGACGATGTTTGATTTTGAGAGCTCGACATCATCTGCGCGACCACCAGCATTGATTCGTTTGTAGTGATTATACATCGCTACAGATAACGATTTTTTCGCTTTTTCTTGACCGATGACATAATCGTCAAGTGTCGTACGAATTTCATGCGGTTTTGGAACATTCTTCAGCTCGACTTCTTCTTCTGTACCGAGTTCTTCCTCTACGATTTCATTGCAGAGTTCGATACACTCGTCGCAAATGTAAACGCCAGGTCCAGCAACAAGTTTGCGTACTTGTTCTTGTGTCTTTCCACAGAAAGAACATTTTAGCTGACCTTTTTCTTCGTTGAATTTAAACATAAAGGTCCACCCCTTTAACGTGGAAATTGTATGGACGCCTGTAGCATCCCGTCTCACGTTTTACTATTTATGATTGTAGCATGAACAAGGAAAGTCTTTCAAATCCTGGACGAACGATTTACAGTTTGATGTCCTGAACCAAGGATTGTTTGTCCTTGTTTGACCTATCGTACAAAAAAATCGACTCCAAGACCAGAAATTGGGCTTGAAGTCGATCGAAAACCATGAAATGGCTTATTTTGCTTTTGCGTTGTCGACGAGAACATCGATAGCTTTACGGAATTGAAGATCGCCTTTAAGCGTTTCAAGACCACCTTGTGGTGCAAGCATCGTTTCAAGTTGATCTGCAGGGATGTTGTAGAGTTCTGACATTGATTGAAGTTCAGTTTGTGTTTCTTCGTCTGTTACTTCGATTTTTTCGTCAGCAACGATTTGCTTAAGGACGAGACGTGCTTTAACGCGCTCTTCCGCTTGCTCTTTCATTTCAGAACGCATTGCCTCTTCTGTCGTTCCAGTCAACTGGAAGTACATGTTGAGGTCGATGCCTTGTGATTGAATACGTTGTGTGAACTCTTGAACCATACGCTCGACTTCGTTTTCGACCATGACTTCTGGAAGATCAACTGTCGCGTTTTTCGTAGCCGCTTCGACTAACTCATCGCGCATTGAAGCATCAGCTTCTTGTTTGCGTGTGTTTTCGAGACGCGTACGGATTTTTGTTTTCAACTCGTCGAGTGAAGAAACTTCTTCATCCATCTCTTTTGCGAACTCATCTGTCAATTCAGGGAGCTCTTGCGCTTTGACTTCATGGATTGTTACTTTGAATGTAACTGGTTTTCCAGCGAGTGATGCTTCGTGGTATTCCTCAGGGAATGTCACTTCAAGATCTTTTTGCTCGCCAGTTTTTAAACCGACCATTTGCTCTTCGAATCCAGGAATGAAGTTTCCAGAACCGATAACGAGTGAATAGTTCTCAGCAGTTCCGCCGTCGAATTGGTTTTCCCCATCGAAACCTGCGAAGTCGAATACGACTGTATCGCCATTCTCGATGACGCCATCTTCTTTAACGACGAGTTCTGCACCGCGTTCTTGCAATGTTTTGAGTTCAGCGTCGACGTCTTCGTCAGTAACGTTCGTTTCAACTGCTGTGTACTCAAGACCTTTGTACTCACCGAGTGTAGCTTCTGGCTCGATGACGAACGTGATTTTGAATTCTACTGGCTTGCCTTTTTCGAGTGTTTCAACGTCGATGTTTTCAAGCGCGATTGGCTCGATTCCTGATTCGACGACTGCACCTTCGATTGTGTCCTTATAAAGGATATCGAGTGCATCTTGGTACAGTGCTTCTTCACCGTACATTTTGTTGAACATTGCGCGTGGCATTTTTCCTTTACGGAAACCTGGTGTGTTCAAAGTCTTAACGACTTTCTTGAACGCTTGGTCTACCGCTTTATCAAATGCTTCAGCAGGCGCTTCATACGTGAGGACGCCGAGGCTACCTGATTGTTTTTCCCATTTTGCAGTCATGCTGAGTCCCTCCAAAATTGTCAATTAGCGTACATGTGTGTACAACAAGTCACATTATAGCACAATCGTTCTGACGATTACCACTGTTGAACGAATCGTTTCCAGATGTCTCAATCGAAGTAAATCTGCTCGAATGCGATGACTTCCGGATAGAGGATATGCACCCCCTGATATAATCGCTTCGCTAGCGGACTTAAGACACGTTCCGGCTCTTCTTTTTCAAACGACAGCCCTGCTAGTTCTTCGCATGCGAGGAGCCATTTCTCCATATCCGACCCGATTGCTTCTCGTTCTTCAAGATGAATCAACTGGTCCGAACGCAAGACGAGTAAGGCTCGAAAAGGATCCATTTTTTCGAATGTATGCATGGATGCGAGTAACGCTTGTTGTTCCTGTTGATGCGCAATCAGTACCTCTTCTAAATCCTGACGCGTCGAGATCGTCCAGTGTACATTTAAATGTGGCACATAAATGTCTGCTGGATAGGACAGATGCTCAATCACACTTCCTAATAACTGATCGATGACGAGTAGGCTTTGATGTTCTGTATCCTGAGCACGAAGATATCTGTGTGTGATGTAGTCAAAGAGCGCAGGTGTTCGTTCGAATTCAGCACCAGCCAAATGGCGCATTTGTTCGACCCAGCTTCCATGTTGCAACACATGCATCAACGCCGTTCCGGAAGTTACAGCACTCTGAGTAGTATTGTTTTTTTGAACCGGTGTCGTCTTTTGTTCTCGCACCGTCATCCGCTGTTTAATCTCGTCTAATCGAAGCGCAAGTCCATACGGCAGATACGGTGACGCCGAGCGTAGAGCGAGCTTCATTGGATATCGTTCTCCGAGTTCATAAAGAAAGAGTGCGAGCACTTGCTCCACACCCTCGACTTCAAGAAAACGTTCTGCTACAGTTTCGTATCGTTCACGGTCATGCAGTAATAGCGGTTGAATGACATAGAGTCGGTATAATACGTCTTCTCCTGTCAATTGGTCAGTCTCTAATTCCTGGACCAGCCGTTCCTGTTCAGATGCGGGCAAACGGAGGATGCGCACTCGTTCCGCTTCTAATTCGTGTTCCATCCAGCGGGATGTCCCCATATTCCGACACTCCTTTTAATTCACTGTTCAGTTTGTGAATGGATCAAGCAATGATGTCCAGTTCGTGATCGCCTCTTGTAATTTCCCTGCTTGTTCGATGCCAAGACGATTTAATGTATCGAGAGAGACGTCTGTTTCAAGAAGTCGTGTGATATCTTCTGATTGATTCACGAACTGCTCGAGCTTTGCACTTAAATTTTGTAACTCTTGCGGTGGATTTTCAAGTCCCGCCAATCGTTGGTCGATTTGGTCCAGCTCTTGATTGAACTGATCAATCGTTCCGTTTTCCTTTAACTTCTCGATTTGTTGGTCGAGCGCTTGCTCCGGATTCGTGGATTCGCGTGCTTTCGTAGCCGCTTCATTCAAAGAAGAAGATAAGTCGGACGTGACTTGTGCCGTATCTTTCGCAATCCCTTGAAGTTCTCCAGCATAATCGACACTATTTTTCACATCGTTGACCTGTTGTTTTGCATCATCAACTGTATTTGAAATCTCACTACACCCTGCAAGAAACGTACTGAGTAACAGGACTGTACCAACTTTCTTCCACATCGCGTTCATTCCTTTCGAGTTCATGATACCTTAATTATAAGCGAAAATTGAAATAAAAAAAAGAGACCGCCCTCGTAAGGGCAGTCTCTATTTTAATTATAGCGTCCCAAGAGGGATTCGAACCCCCGACCGACGGCTTAGAAGGCCGTTGCTCTATCCTGCTGAGCTATTGGGACGTGTCAACACGAATAAACTATACTAGAACAATTCTTTCGTGTCAATCACATTACAAAGATTGCATTTATTTTATTACAAAAATGTTCCGTCGAGGTGAAGTGCATTGACGCGATCCCCGTTCATGTCAAGAAAATCGACAGAATAGCGGTCTTGTTCTACTTCAAGAATCGCATACGTCTTGTCTGGGCGATGGCGTGGCATCCGAATCGATCCTGGATTGATGAATAACACACCATCCCGATACTCCGCCTTCGCAACATGAGAATGACCATACAAAACGATATCAGCTTGCTTTTCGTTCGCATGATGTTGCAAGACATCTAGGCTATATTTGACGTCTTGACGATGTCCGTGGACACAGAGGACCTTATGCTCGTCCATTTCCGACGTGACTTCTTCCGGGAAATCGTGTCCATAATCACAGTTCCCCCGTACAACACGATATGGATATAATGATTCAATGTCACGCGTCAATTGGGAGTCTCCACAATGAAATGCCAAATCCACGTCCTGATGACGTTCGAATATCGTAAGCAGTTCTTGTTCTAATCCATGGCTATCACTAACGATCAACGCTCTCATCTTCATCACACTCCTAGGAAAGTAGTTAAGTCCTGTTCGAGCTTGCGCAATGCATTGCCACGATGACTGATCATCGCTTTTTCTTCTTTCGTCAACTCAGCAGCTGTTTGTCCACTTGCCGTGACGAACAATGGGTCATAACCGAAACCGTTCGATCCCGTTGCTTCAAAACCGATTCGCCCTTCCATTGTTCCGCGTACCGTCAATGTTTCGCCTGTTGGTTTTGCTAGCGCGAGTACACAAACGAAGCGTGCCGTCCGCTCCTCTTCCGGAACACCTTCTAACTTTTCAAGTAGTAGAGCGTTGTTCGCTGCATCCGACTTTTCAAGACCCGCGAAGCGTGCCGAGTAGACACCTGGAGCGCCATCTAAAGCATCGACTTCAAGACCTGAATCGTCAGCAAGTACTGCGTGACCAAAGTAGGCTGCTGCTTCTGTTGCTTTTAAGAGTGCATTCTCCTCGAATGTTTCACCTGTCTCATCCGTCTCTGGAGCATCCGCATGATCGAGTAACGACTCGACTGTATAGCCGAGACGCCCAAGCATGCTTTCGAGTTCCTTCACTTTACCAGCGTTATGTGTTGCGACGATGACTTTCATTTATGTTCCCCCACTTCTTCTCCTACATACCACCACGAAACACCGAGTGCCTCGCGACCGGCTTCAATCAGTTCCTTAATACCTTTTTCCCCAAGTTCGAGCATTTCGAGCATCTCTTGACGGGAAAAGGTCGACTCTTCTCCTGTTGCTTGCATCTCGACGATTTTACCGGATGAGGTCATGACGAGATTGAAGTCGACTTCAGCTGCAGCATCCTCTTCGTAGCATAAATCAAGTAAGACATTCGATTCGACGATTCCAACTGAGATGGCGGCGATGCCCTCTTTGATTGGTGTATCGGTCAGTTTTCCCGCTTGAATCAGTTGATCGATAGCTCGAACGAGTGCTAAAAATCCACCGGTGATCGATGCTGTTCGTGTTCCGCCATCAGCTTGAATGACGTCACAATCGATCCAGATCGTCCGTTCACCAAGTTTTTCTAAATCGACGACCGCCCGAAGCGATCGGCTAATGAGACGTTGGATTTCCATCGTCCGGCCCGTCTGTTTGCCGCGAACGGCTTCTCGTGCAGTCCGCTGAGCGGTTGCCCGCGGTAACATCGAATATTCCGCATTGATCCAGCCTTGGCGTTTTCCACGTAGAAATGGTGGTACCCTTTCCTCGACGGTCGCCGTGCAGAGGACTTTCGTATCACCCAGTTCAATCAAAATCGAACCTTCCGCGTGTTTATTGATATCAACCGATAACTGTACTGGACGGAGATCGTCCGCCGTTCGTTGGTCTGTCCGCATTTAATCTTCCTCCGTTCCAAGGACGATGCGCTCCGCATGAATGGGCTGATCGAGCCAGTCCGTTGCAATTTGGTCGAATGAGCGGATATCGCCTGTCGCGTAATAACGATGTTCTGGTGTTTGTGTCACATCTGCTGAAATCGTGTTGTAGTCAAGTAGTGCTGCTACTTCGAGTGCGGTTTCATCCCCTGAAGAGATGAGTTGAACGCCTGGTCCGATGACCCGTCCAATGACATCTGCTAAGAGCGGATAATGGGTGCACCCGAGTATTAGTGTATCCATATCGTAATTCATTAAAGGTCGTAGCGTATTCGCAACGACACGTTCGACGTATGCGCCATCCGTCTGCATCGACTCGACGAGCGGAACGAATGGCGGGCACGCTAACGATTCAACGACGACTTGTCCTTCGACATGTCGTAACGCCTTTTCGTAGGAATTACTTGTAATCGTCATTTTTGTTCCGATGACACCGATTCGTTTCGTACGTGTCACCTTGACTGCTGCACGGGCACCCGGATCGATGACACCGATGACAGGTATATTTAAACGTTCTCGCGCTTCTTTTAAGACGACAGCCGTAGCTGTATTACAGGCGATCACGATCAATTTCACATCTTGTTGTACGAGATAATCAATCATCTCCCACGTAAACTCACGAATCTCTTCTTCTGGACGTGGACCATACGGACAACGTAGTGTATCCCCGACATAGATGATTCGCTCATGGGGCAACTGTCGCATCAATTCACGTGCGACCGTCAATCCACCGACTCCGGAATCCAGTACTCCAATCGCTCGATTCACTCTTCTCCACCTCTTTCTCTCAATCTTATGGTAACAAAAAAGGACGACGGTGCAAGACCGGCGTCCGAGAATGTACGATTACAGGATTACTGAGCAAGACCTTCGCTAGTCAGCATATCTGAAAGAGTCGTGATTGCTTCAGAAGCATCGTCACCGTTTGCAACGATTTTGATATCTGAATCTTTCGCGATTCCGAGTGAAAGAACACCCATGATTGACTTCAAGTTGACAGTCTTTCCGTTGTATTCCAAGTTGATGTCTGATTGGAATTTAGAAGCTGTGTTGACGAGCTGAGTAGCGGGACGAGCGTGAATGCCTGAATCCGCGATGACTTTGAATGTTTTTTCCATGATTAAGAAATCTCCCTTCACTAATAACGTACTAGTGAGTCGTTTTCGAATATGTGAACTCATTATCAAATGATAACGGATTCGAATCGATTCTGCAAGGAATTTTTATATGCCTCACTCCATGGGAAGGCTTTCCCGGCACGATTGATTTGTACCATCGATGTCCGTCCTGTGAACATCAGTTCACCCTGCTCATCAAATGCCGCATAATGGACGTCACACGATGCACTTCCGACATGTACTGGGTACGCATAGACGGCGAGACGCGTCCGTGGATACACTTGGCGAATGTAATTACACTGGGCATCCGCAACGACGATGATCCCGTCTTCTGCAAGCGAGTATCCGGTCTCCTCTAACATCAATGTCCGAACGTCCTCGAAATAGACGAAAGGTACCCGGTTATTCATATGACCATAGGCATCAGTCTCTGCAAAACGAACAGCGACGTCGAGTCGTGTTCCATGTTTCATTTGTTCAAGCCATGATTCGAGTTCTGGAATATAAGCTGGTACGCGCACAATCGGTTCCTCCTGTCTGAATGAAAAAAGAAGGAGCAAGCTCCTTCTTTAATAACTTATGAACTAACTGCTTCACCTGTCCGTCCTTCGTCACTACCGAAAAACTTCTTGAATGAGTGAAGTGTCGTCTGACGGTTCATCGCTGCGATCGAAGTCGTCAGCGGAATGCCTTTCGGACAAACCTCGACACAGTTTTGAGCATTACCGCACTGCATGATCCCGCCATCTTCCATCAAGGCTTCAAGACGTTCTTCCTTATGGAAGGCACCTGTTGGATGCGAGTTGAATAGACGAACTTGCGAGATCGATGCTGGTCCGATGAACGTCGAACGATCGTTGACGTTCGGACATGCTTCGAGACATACGCCACATGTCATACATTTCGATAACTCATACGCCCATTGACGTTTGTTCTCTGGCATCCGTGGTCCTGGACCTAAGTCGTACGTTCCATCGATCGGAACCCATGCTTTAACCTTTTTCAACGCATCAAACATGCGCTGACGGTCGACTTGAAGGTCACGAACGATCGGGAATGTCTGCATCGGTTGAAGGCGGATCGGTTGTTCGAGTTTATCGACGAGTGCCGTACACGATTGACGTGGTGTACCGTTGATGACCATGGAACAAGCGCCACATACTTCTTCTAGACAACCCATATCCCAGTTGATCGGTGTCGTTTTTTCACCGGCTGCATTCACAGGATTACGACGAATCTCCATTAAAGCAGAGATGACGTTCATGTTCGGACGGTACGGAATTTCAAACGCTTCATCATACGGTTTACCATCAGGTCCATCTTGACGTTGAACGATGAATTGAACCGATTTTTGCGTAGTAGATGATTCGAGTGGTGTCGCCATTATGCTTTCACCTCTTTCTTCGACTTCTTACTGTAGTCGCGTTTCCGCGGTGGAATCAGCGACGTGTCGACATCTTCATAGAAGATTTCTGGATGACCATTCGTATAACGAGCCATCGTTGTCTTCAAGAACTGTTCATCATTACGTTCCGGGAAGTCCGGTTTGTAGTGCGCCCCGCGACTCTCGTCACGTTTTAAGGCACCGAGCGTAATTGCTTCGGCTAGGTCGAGCATGTGGTCGAGCTGACGGATGAACGACGCTCCTTGGTTACTCCAACGCGCTGTGTCCGTTGCCGAAATGCGCGTGAACCGATCACGAAGTTCCTTGATTTTCGTGAGTGTCTCTTCGAGCTTATTGTTATAACGGACGACCGTGACATTATCCGTCATGATTTCTCCAAGTTCACGGTGGATCTGATACGCGTTTTCTGTACCTTCCATCGATAAGATATCGTTAAAACGATTGATTTCTTCGATTTTATGCGCTTCGACGACGTCTTCGCTCATCTCATGAACCGATGTCTCAAGTTCATTCATATACGCGATCGCTGACGGTCCAGCGACCATTCCACCATATACCGCAGAAAGAAGTGAATTCGCTCCGAGACGGTTTCCTCCGTGCATCGAATAATCACATTCGCCTGCTGCGAATAGTCCAGGAATATTCGTCATCTGATCGTAGTCGACCCATAGTCCACCCATTGAATAGTGAACAGCCGGGAAAATTTTCATCGGTACTTTTCGTGGATCATCACCGACGAACTTTTCATAGATTTCAAGGATCCCACCGAGTTTGACGTCGAGTTCTTTTGCGTCTTTATGTGATAGATCAAGATAGACCATGTTCTCCCCGTTGACACCGAGTTTTTGATTGACACAGACGTCAAAAATCTCGCGTGTCGCGATATCTCGTGGGACAAGGTTTCCGTATGCCGGATATTTCTCTTCAAGGAAGTACCAAGGTTTACCGTCTTTATACGTCCAGACGCGACCGCCCTCACCACGTGCTGATTCACTCATGAGACGTAATTTATCATCCCCAGGAATCGCTGTCGGGTGAATCTGGATGAACTCACCGTTCGCATAGATCGCACCTTGACGATAGACAGCTGCTGCCGCTTGTCCTGTGTTGATAACCGAGTTCGTCGATTTTCCGAAGATGACCCCAGGACCACCTGTCGCGAGGATGACAGAATCCGCGGCAAATGCCTCGATTTCCATCGTCCGGAGGTTTTGACAAACCGCTCCACGACAGATGCCATTGTCATCGATGATGGCACGAAGGAATTCCCATCCTTCATATTTTTCTACCAAACCTTGCGCTTCGAACTTACGAACCTGTTCATCTAATGCGTACAATAACTGTTGCCCCGTCGTCGCTCCAGCGTATGCCGTCCGGTGATGCAACGTTCCTCCGAAGCGTCGGAAGTCGAGTAACCCTTCCGGTGTCCGGTTGAACATGACACCCATGCGGTCAAACATATGGATGATCTTCGGTGCTGCTTCCGCCATTTTTTGAACAGGTGGTTGATTTGCGAGGAAGTCTCCACCGTATACCGTGTCATCGAAATGTTGGTATGGTGAATCCCCTTCCCCTTTCGTATTGACTGCTCCGTTGATGCCACCTTGTGCACAAACAGAGTGTGAGCGTTTGACGGGTACGAGTGAGAATAACTTAACTGGTACGCCTTGCTCTGCTGCTTTTATCGTAGCCATCAGACCGGCAAGCCCTCCGCCAATGATGACAAGATTCTTGTTCGCCATGTTGTCAGTTCCCCTTTCCTTACAACACGCCTGCAAACGTTAAGATCGAGCGTACGCCTACAAACGATAAACCGATGAATACGAGTGCTGCCACGTAAGACATCGCCCGTTGAGATGCTGGTGACTGCGTGATTCCCCAAGTAATACAGAACGTCCAGAGTCCGTTCGCGAGGTGGAATGTCGTTGCCAAGATCCCGACGATATAGAACGCTAACATGAATCCGTTATCGACGATGTTCTGCATCATGCTCGCATCAACTTCTGTTCCCATCGCAGCGGCAATCCGAGTCTCCCAAACGTGCCATGTGATGAACACGACGAGGAACACTCCGCTAAACCGTTGCAAGACATACATCCAGTTCCGGAAATATGTATATCGTCCCGCGTTCGCAGAACCCGTGAATGCGATGTAAACACCGTAGACACCATGCAAGATGATTGGAATGAAGATGACAAAGATCTCTAAGAACAATCGATACGGAACGCTCCCCACAAATTCCGCGGCCTTATTGAAGTCTTCCTCACCACGTACGATGAAGTAGTTCGTCGTTAAGTGCGAAAGTAAAAATAACCCGATTGGAATGACGCCGAGCAGTGAGTGTATTTTACGACTCACGAAATCACGATGATTCGCCATCCAAATCCCCCCTTTTGTTTGCCAATCAACCGTTGGCGCATTTTGGTAGAAAAGCGCTTTCATAAGGAAATTCGTCTTTTCATCACTTATTCTACTCCTGTCCTTTTTAGAAGACAACCCGAGCCGTTGCATTTAACTGCAAATTTTTTCAGGAAAACAATGACCTGCTAGAATCATCTCGGTATAATGGTTGGCAGATAGGAGTGAATCATGATGGATGTTACACCAAACCAAACACCACTTTTCGGAATCGAACTGATCCGGGATTATGTGTTAACCGATCTTCTAGGGTCGGATTATCGGCAAGTCATCTACTGGGCAGGTAAACGTCTCGCGCGTCAATTCCCTGTCGTGGATGAATCTGAATTGGCCTCATTCTTTGAACAAGCCGGTTGGGGAATGCTCGAAATCAAGAAACGTAAAGGAACGGTCATCTCGTTCGTACTGTCTCCTCCTGATACGACGAGAGATGAACGGCCACAAGGCTACTTTCAACTCGAAGCCGGTTTCCTCGCTGAACAGTTTTCTCGTTTTAATGGATGTGTTGCGGAAGGATATGCTGAGACAAGTAAAGAGTTTGTTCAAATCACGGTCCAAATCGATCCAAAAGATCCGCTCGAACCAATCGGTTGAACTTTACATAGAATGTGACAGGAATCTTTATTTTCAACATCGAAATAGATCCATGAAACTTTTTGTAGCAAGTGATCGTAAAATCATGCGTACACAAATTGCGAGGAGGAACTTTACATGTTCAAAAAACTAGCAGCAGATTTAACGGGATTCAGTGATATCGGACAAGTCATTCATCCTGATGATTTCGACAAGGCAGCCGCTGACGATTATGTTTTACATGAAGACGGCGAAAAAATCTATTTCTTGATCAAGTCCAAATCTGACGAGTATTGCTTTACGAACTTAGCCTTGATTCACCTTGATGGAGAAAGTGCTGTCAGTTCAAAACGTGTACTCTACCGCTATCCATATGCACATTATCCAATTCGCCACGTCATGTTCGAAACGGCCGGAACAGTCGACCTCGATGTCGAGATCAAGTTCGAGATCGGTGGCAAACATTATTCGATCGACGTTGATAAAAAACAACTGGAGCATGTAAAGGATCTGTATAAGACATTACTTGCCATCGCTGAAAAACAATACGAAGGACAAAAGATGCTCGAGTTCGCGAATAGCTCATTAAATCATTCGGTCACGATTCTCGGTGGTCTTCGCCAAGGCGACATGAACGTTCCGCAAACATTCAAGGAGTTGTCTGAACAATCCTTCGATTGGCTTCAAGGTCACTACCATCAGTGGAACCAGCGTGATTTCGGTTCGTACTACGAGAAGTACATCAACAACTAATGCCATAACAAAAGCCGTTCTCTTCACGAGGACGGCTTTTGTTCATTCTTCATTCGCTTGGCTTAAATACTCAGCAACGGTTTCCGCTAATTTCACAGGCAATCCTGCCTCAGCCAACTGTTCGATCGTCGCACGTCTTAGACTACGCATCGACCCGAAATGACGGATCAGCTGTTGGCGTCGTTTTGGTCCGACTCCTGGTATCTCATCGAGCAAGGAACGGGTCATCCCTTTCGAGCGAAGCGAGCGGTGGAATGTGATCGCGAATCGGTGGACCTCATCTTGCATACGCTGAAGTAAATAAAATGCACTTGAACGAGGGCTGAGTTCGATCAATCGCGCATCTTCTCCAAACAACAACTGACTCGTCCGGTGTTTGTCATCTTTTTTTAATGAGCCGACTGGCAGGGATAGGCCGAGTTCATCTTGAATGACTTCTAAAGCAGCATTCAACTGTCCGACTCCTCCGTCAATCAGGACGAGGTCCGGAAGGCGCGCTCCCTCAAGTAACAAGCGTCGATAACGCCGACGAACGATTTCACGCATCGACTCATAGTCGTCCGGTCCTTGGACTGTTCGAATCTTGAATTTTCGGTATTCCTTTTTAAGTGGCTTACCGTCTTCAAAGACGACGAGTGCCGAAACGGCGTCCGCTCCTTGAATGTTCGCATTATCGATGATCTCGATCCGTGATAGTGGATGAACATCAATCGCATCGGCGAGTTCTTCGACTGCTTGAACGGTCCGTTTCTCATCTTTTGCTAACAATTCGAAGCGTTCCGAAATCGCATTTTCAGCATTTTTCGTTGCTAAATCAAGTAATTTCCGTTTTGATCCTCGGACCGGAACATGAATTTTGATCGAGAGCGCCTCTTTGAGCAGAAGTTGGTTAACGAGTGGTGGTACATACAGTTCACTTGGTTTGATGTTCTTCTCATAGAACTGGACGATGAAACTTTCGAGTTCCTCTGCTGGTGTCCCGTAGATCGGGAAAAGCGAGACATCACGTTCAATCATTTTTCCGCCACGGAGGAAGAAGACTTGGACACACATCCAGCCTTTATCAACGTGGATCCCGAATACATCGCGTGATGTCAAATCTGCTGTAATCATGTTTTGCTTGTTCATGATCGACTCAATGGCTCGGACCTGATCCCGTAATTCTCCGGCACGCTCGAATTCCATCGTCTCAGCTGCTTCCGCCATCTTGTGCTTCAAGCTTTCGACGAGTTCCTTCGTGTCTCCGGACAAAAAACGTCGAATTTCCGAAACGAGCGCTTTTTGTTCCGACTCGAGATTCGGGATTTCGCATGGACCGAGACACTGACCGATATGGTAATACAGACAGAGCTTCTTCGGCATCGGCTGGCATTTGCGTAGCGGATATAAACGATCTAACAGACGTTTCGTTTCGTTCGCTGCATATGCATTCGGGTAAGGACCAAAATAATGTCCGCCATCCTTCTTCAACTTACGCGTCGTAATCAAGCGCGGATATGTCTCATTCGTAATCTTCAGGTAAGGATAGGATTTGTCATCCTTCAACATGATATTGTACTTCGGATCATGTTTCTTAATAAGCGTCATCTCAAGCAACAACGCTTCTAGTTCACTCGCTGTAATAATGTATTCAAAATCACGAACTTCCGCAACGAGGCGTTCCGTCTTGATATCATGTGCTCCTGTGAAATAGGAACGGACACGGTTCTTGAGATTTTTTGCTTTTCCGACATAAATGACTTCACCAAATTCATTTTTGTGTAGATAACATCCCGGCTCATCAGGCAAAAGGGATAATTTCGCTTTGATATGTTCTTGATGTCCCAAATAAATGTCTCCTTTCACCGTTTTTAGTTTTATTCGTTCGGGTAAATACCATACATTGATTATGACATACGGAGGATGAAAAATGCGTACATATGATTGCATCGTGATTGGAACAGGTTCCGCTGGAAATCAAGCGGCTTATAAATTTGCTGAAAAAGGACTACGTGTTGCCATCGTTGAAAATTTCACGCCAGGGGGCACATGTGCCCAACGTGGGTGTGACGCTAAAAAAATCCTGCTGACGGGTAGTGAGACGAAGGATGCGGTCGAGCGCTTGCTCGGATATGGCGTAAAGGGATTAATTTCAATCGATTGGCGTCAGTTGATGGAGCGCAAGAATGAATATACGCGCGCCATTCCGGAACAAACACGAAAACGATACGAGGAAACGGACATCGACTATTTCCACGGCGAACCCCGCTTCGTCTCTTCACACCGTCTCCAGATTGGTGAAGAAGAAATCGAAGGGAAACAAATTCTGATCGCAACTGGTTTACGCCCTCGCGAGTTATCTGTACCCGGTAGTGAACGTTTTATAACGAGTAATGAGTTTTTGGAACTAAAAGACCTCCCACGTCGACTCGTCTGTATTGGTGGCGGGTACATCTCGTTCGAGTTCGCGCATCTTGCTCGGATTGCTGGTGCAGACGTCACGATCGTCTTACGTTCTAACCCCTTAAAACAATTCGAGAGTGAACTCGTCGATGTCTTACTCGATGCTACGCGAGCACTTGGCATCTCGATCATCAAAGAAGCAGAGGTCGTCGCTTACGAAGAGGAATCACTTCGTTTATCGAACGGTGACGTGTTGAAGACGGACGTCGTCTTGAATGCGACTGGACGTGTCGCAAGTATCGATCAACTCGGACTTGAAGAAATCGGTGTTTCCCATAATGAAAAAGGAATCCATGTCAATGCGTACCTGCAGTCTTCTGTCGAACATATCTATGCCGCAGGAGATGTCGCTGTCAGCGGGAATCCCGCGTTGACGCCGTTTGCTGGAACCGAAGGACGACTCGCTGCCGATAACATGCTCGAAGGGAATAACCGGAAACTGGAACTGCTCCCTGTACCTAGCGTCGTATTCACTGCGCCGAACCTTGCCCTCGTCGGTGAAACGGAAGTTGCCTTAAAAAAAGCAGGTATTCCGTACCGTGGTCGCTTGATTGATACGTCCTCTTGGCAAACGAACGCACGCATCAAGGATAATTTTGCTCGGGCGAAAGTGCTCGTCGGGGAAGATGATCAAGTACTAGGCGCACACTTCATTGGTGTCAATGCGGCGGAACTCGCAAACTATTTCTCGTTTGCGATGCAACACCGGATTCCTAGTACTTCGATGCAACAGACTGGATTTGCTTACCCGACACCTGCTTCAGACATTGCTTCGTTATTCGAGGATTGACAGGAGGCTTTTTGATGATTCAATACGGCTATACGATTTTATACGTTGAAGACACTGTACGGACGCTGACATTCTATCGAGACGTTCTTGGCTTATCCGTCAAAGCGGAGCACGGAAGCTACATTGAGTTCGAGACCGGTCAGACAACACTTGCCTTCAATACTCGTGAAGACGTGCAACAGTTGATTCCGGATTACACGATCCCAAGCGGAAAAGCGCAGCAGACGTTAGAGATTGGTTTCGTCACGGACGACGTCCCTACGCTTTTTCAAAAGGTGGAAGCTGCCGGATACAAGACCGTACTCGCGCCTGTTGAAAAACCATGGGGGCAAGTCGTTGCGTACGTGCTTGATCCGGATGGTCACCTCATCGAACTTTGTACGCCAATGTAATCTAAAAAAACAGACCGTTCTGCCTGTGCAGAACGGTCTGTTTTGATATGCAGGAAAGAATTAGTTAGATGTTTCAACGAATTCTTTAAGTGCGTCTTTTGGCATGAAGCCCATTGTTTTGTTGACAGGTTGTCCATCTTTGAAGAGAACGAGTGTCGGGATACTTTGAACTTGGAATGCTCCAGCTACTTCTGGGTTTGCATCCACGTCAACTTTGACGATTTTTACATCTTGCATGTCAGCATCGAGTTCTTCAAGAACTGGTGCGAGCATACGACATGGTCCACACCATGTTGCCCAAAAATCAACAAGGACGAGTCCTTCTTGTGTTTCTTCTTTAAATGATTGGCTAGTTGCGTGTACGATTGCCATTGATTATAACCTCCTAATGAGTAGATCAACCCGGTAAAAAAATGGGTGATCTCTTTATTGATTCGAGTATATCATAGCAGTCTCTTCCAACAAACGAAACTGCTCACGTGAAGAATTCGTAAAAAATAACCGGTACCATCTGCATGGCACCGGTACATTCACTCATCCGTGAACAAGCATTTTTTTGAATTCAGCTGTCAATAACGGCACGACGTCGAACAAATCTCCGACGATCCCGTAGTCCGCGACAGAGAAGATATTCGCTTCTGGATCCTTATTGATCGCAACGATCACTTTTGCATTCGACATCCCCGCTAAGTGTTGAATCGCACCCGAGATCCCGCACGCGATATACAAGTCTGGTGTAACGACTTTCCCCGTCTGACCGATTTGAAGTGCATAATCGCAGTAGTCTGCATCACAAGCACCACGCGAAGCACCAACTGCTCCTCCGAGGACATCCGCCAGTTCTTGTAACGGTGCGAAGCCGTCTGAGCTTTTGACACCGCGTCCACCCGCAACGATGACTTTTGCCTCTGATAAATCAACACCACCTGTTGCTTTACGTACGATGTCTGCGACGATCGTCCGTAAATCCTTCAGTTCGACCTTGACCGACTCAACGGTTCCTTGTGAACTCCCCGTTTCGAGCGGATCGATGTTATTCGGACGGACCGTAAAGAGTGTCTTGCCTTCTGCGACTTTGACTTTCTCGAATGCTTTCCCTGAATAGATCGGTCGGATGAAAGTTGCTTCCGCGCCTTCCCCTTCAATCGCCGTCACATCACTGATTAGACCGGCTTGCAGTTTTGCCGCGATCTTCGGTGATAAATCCTTGCCGAGCGACGTATGACCGAAGACGAGCACGTCAGGTGACGTCCGGTTCATCAACTCAAGGAAGACTTGTCCATAACCGTCTGGCGTGTAGTGTAGAAGACGCTCATCCTCGACGACGAGGACTTGATCCGCTCCGCGTGACGCTAATGCGTCGGCATCCTTAGCGACATCGTGTCCAATCAGGACTGCGATGACTTCATCTGCGACACGTCGCGCTGCTGCGATAGCCTCAAACGACACATTCCGTAAACTGCCATCCCGTGATTCTGCGAGTACTAATGCTTTTGTCATTCGTTTCTCCCCCTTAGACCACTTTTGCTTCGTTGCGTAATAATGATGCGAGCTGTGCGACTTGCTCGTTTAGTTCACCTTCGAGAATCTTACCGGCTGCTTTGTTCGGTGGTAAGAAACGTTCAATCGTCTCTAAACGTGGTGCGAGTTCATCTTCATCGAGTTCGAGATCATCGAGTTCGAGTTCTTCAAGCGGCTTCTTTTTCGCTTTCATGATCCCCGGAAGACTTGGATAGCGCGGCTCATTCAGTCCTTGCTGCGCAGTCACGAGTAACGGAAGTGTTGTTTCAATCGTTTCTGTATCCCCTTCAGCGTCACGTGTCACGACAGCCTTCGTGCCGTCGAGTTCGAGTTTCGTGATCGTCGTCACGTAAGGAATATCGAGCAATTCTGCGACGCGTGGTGCCACTTGACCACTTCCGCCATCAACTGCGACGTTTCCAGCGATGATAAGATCGACTGTCTGTTCCTTTAAATAACTAGCAAGTACCTCAGAAATCGTGAAATGATCCGCCTCTTCGATGTCATCCTCAATCGAGATGCGTACTGCTTGATCCGCTCCCATTGCGAGTGCTGTTCGTAATTCTTTGTCCGCGTCTTCCGGACCGACCGTCACGACCGTCACCGTTCCCCCTTGTGCATCACGGACACGAATCGCCTCTTCTACCGCATATTCATCATATGGGTTAATGATAAACTCAGCCCCATCCTCATCGATTTGACCATTTTCGAGTTGGATTGCTTCTTCCGTATCAAATGTGCGTTTCAAAAGTACATAGATTTCCATCTCATGCTCCCCCTTATCGTCTATTCACCATCATCCTTTGTATCCGCTTACATAACTGTTGTCATGAAAAGGGCTTAACTCAGCCCTTTGATCAACATCCGATGGATCCCGTCGCGTGTCTCAAGCAACTCATATTTGAATCCACTTGCCATCCAGCTCGTCACGACCTCATCGATTGTTCCGAAGATCATCTGACGTGCTAATCGATAATCGAGTTCGTTTGAAAACTCGCCTGTCGTCATCCCGTGCTTGATGACACGGTCAATCAGATGCAGGTACGGTTTCAAGACGGCGGCAATGTTTTGGCGCATGTCTTGATTGGATTGACGTAGCTCGATTTGCGTGACGACAGCCAAATCATAATCGGCGGATAATTGCTCAAGATGTGCTTCGATCAATGCGGCCAATTGTTCTGTCGCTGACGTGTGATTCGCGATTTGTCCTTCGGAATATTCGATGAAGCTTCCCATTTTCGCTTGGAATAGCGAAATCAGCAGATGTTCTTTATTCTTGAAGTACAGATAGATCGTTCCATCCGCAACACCGGCTTCCTTTGCGATGGCGGTCACCTTCGCTCCATGGTAGCCGTTTTTAGCGATGACTTTTACGGCGGCATCAATGATGCGGTCACTCTTTGACATTGTTCGTTTCATTCCACTATCTCCTAACGCATAAAATGAATGATGGTTCATTCATATTTATTCTATCATGCCATTTTGTCCTGTCAACTGCTTTCTTCGAGTTGTTTGGCACGTTCTTCTTCAACAAGAACACGGCGGAGAATCTTCCCGACGAACGTCTTCGGTAACTCTTGTCGGAATTCGTACTGCTTTGGCACTTTAAATGACGCTAACTGTTTACGACAGAATTGATCAAGCTCTTCTTCTGTGACCGTCATCTCATTTTTGACGACGATGAACGCCTTAACGGTCTCTCCACGATAGGCATCCGGAACACCGATGACGACGGCTTCCTTGACGGCCGGATGCTCGTACAAGATTTCTTCGACTTCACGTGGATAAATATTAAATCCAGAAGCAATGATTAAATCCTTTTTCCGATCAACGATCCGGAAGTAATGATCTTCGCCGATATAGCCAAGGTCTCCCGTGTGCAACCAACCGTTTCGAAGAACAGCTTGCGTCTCTTCTGGTCGTTTCCAGTATCCTTTCATGACTTGCGGACCTGTGACGATGATCTCACCGATCTCACCAGGAGTTGCGGGTGTCTCTCCATCCGCTTGGACGATTTTCGCTTGCGTATCGGGTACCGGAATACCAACCGTTCCAGGAATCCGGCGATCCCAGATACAGTTCGTATGCGTCACCGGACTCGTCTCAGACAAACCATATCCTTCAACGATTCGTCCGCCCGTTAATGCTTCGAATTTTTCCTGGACTTCGACCGGCAGTGGAGCTGAACCTGAAATACAAGCTTCGATTGAAGACAGATCATATTTCTTTAGCTTCGGATGGTTCAACAGACCAACATACATCGTCGGTGCACCAGGAAACAGATTGGGTTTTTCCTTATGAATCATTTTCAATACTTGTTCGATGTCGAATTTTGGAACGATGATTTGCTCATAGGCATTAAAAATACCGAAATTGAGGTTACATGTCATGCCATAGACATGGAAATACGGAACGACAGCTAACAGTTTCCGTCCATCTCCCCGCTCATATTTATAAAACCATTTGTCGATTTGCTCGACATTCGCACTCAGGTTATAGTGCGTCAGCATGACACCTTTGGGAGCACCTGTCGTTCCACCCGTATATTGAAGAACCGCGACATCTTCTTTCGGTTGAATCGCAATCGGTGTAATCGGTTCATAACCACGTAGCGATAAAAATGGAATCGAACCCGTCGTATCGATGATGATGTTGTTATCTTTCCGTGCTTTAATGGGATACAGTTTATTTTTAGGGAAGGGAAGGTAATCTGCGATGCTTGTCGTCACGACCGTTTTGAGTGCCGTCGCCGCTTTGACGCGAGATGCTTTCGGATAAAGTAGGTCGAGGGTCACGAGCAGATGCGCACCTGAATCGATGAGGATCTGTTCGAGTTCACGGTCCGTATAGAGCGGATTCACCTGCACTACGATTCCACCAGCATAGAGGACAGCATAATAACTGATCATATATTGTGGACAGTTCGGTAACATCAGTCCGACGCGATCTCCTTTTTTAAGGCCGTGCTCTTGAAGTAAACTTCCGAGTGCATGTGCTTCGTCGCACACTTCACGAAAAGTCATACGTTTCCCCAAGAAACTTAAGGCACGTTGTTCTGGAAAATCAGTCGCTGCCTCATCAAGTGCCTGATAAAGAGGTATTTCTCGGTAATCAATCGATACGGGTACTTGCTTTGGATAATCAGATAACCAAACGGATTCCATACGTTTCCCTCCCTGATAATGAATTACTATTCATTTTCATTATACGTTGATTTGAATTCGACATGCCAGTAAAATCCAAAAAAAGAAATTGAATCTGCTTGTTTTTTTGGTTTTTTCAATCAAAATTTTGATACTAAAAAAACAGCACCTCCCTTTCTCGATTTCCGAAAAAGGGAAGCACTACTTTTGAATCCATATTACCGGGAGGGATATGTGAATCCTTCTCCGATGACTTCGCGCACTTTATGAATGACGACGAAGGCGCGGGGATCCGCTGCTTCGACGATTTGTTTCAACGGTGCCAGTTGTCGTTTATCGACGATCATATACAACATGTCATTCTTTTGTTTCGTGAAATGACCATGACTGTGGATGACAGTTGCGCTACGTCCGAGCGTCTCCGTCAGGATCGTCGCGATTTCTTCTTGGCGATGGCTAATGATCGTGACCGCTTCGCGGACATTCAATCCTTCGCTGACGAGATCAATCAAATACGAACCGATGATAATCGCAATTAACGTGTACAGCATCGTCTCTTCTCCAAATAGAAAACCTGACGCACCGACAACAGCGACATCGATGATGAACATCGAGACTGCGATACTGAGATTCAAGTATTTATTCATCAGTCGAGCGATAATGACACCACCTCCCGTCGTTCCTCCCGCACGAATGACGAGTCCGATTCCGACACCAATCAAAATACCCGCATAGACCGTACCAATCAAACGGCTATCCGATGATGTCGCAAGGTTTGCTGTCGAAGAGAGGACAAACGATGTGACGGCGACTGAGATGACTGAGTAAAGCATCGTCTTCCGGCTAAGGAATCGATAACCGACAACGAACAGCAAAGCGTTCGCAAGCAAGGAGACTAGTCCCGTATCCCAACCGTAAAGATAGTAGAAAATGACCGTGATCCCAATCAATCCACCTTCTGAGAGATCATTTGGAATCGTAAAGTAGTTGATTCCAAAGGCGAGAATCGACGACCCGATGATAACCCAGAAGATGTCCTTCCAAGAAATCAATTGCATCGCCTCAAAAGCACGGCGTCTCGTTTCTGTCGTTGTTGATGTTTTTCGTACGTTCATATGCGTTCCTCCTTTTTTGATTAGGCGTGGCTCAATAAAAATTCCGTACTGAAACGATGTCAGTACGGAATGATCACACGGTAAGACCGGTTCTTTTAATTAAATACAATCCAGAGGATACCGACAACCAAAAAGGCGATCGAAACCCCGAACATGATTTTCGCTAAACGTTCTAACACGGATTCACCCCACTAACGCTGATCCGATGACGTAGGACATGCCGATCGATAAAGCGCATGAAATGATACCGACAGCAATGTTGCCATTCTCGATTTCACGGTCTACCGGCAAATTCGGTGTCAGGAATTCAAAGATCCAGTATGTCGATATCAACAATAAGAAGCCAAAGGCACTTTCAAGAAATATCGACCCGACCCGTTCTTCCCCTTGAACAGCGAAATGAACGATATTGGCGAGTCCGATGATTTTTCCACCTGTTGCTAACGCAACGGCGATGTTGCCACTCTTGATATGTTCCCAGTTTTTATACCGGGTTGTCAACTCAAAAAGTGCAAGCCCCAAAATGATCAGTAATCCCGCGACCGAATAGAGCGCTGTCGTATAGACATAGACGTTCTCAAAAATGTTCATCTTGCTTTCCTCATTTCAGTTCGATGATCGTCACACCGTGTCCGCCTTCACCTTGACCACCTAACCGGTGACCTTTGACGTGACGATGACCTTTCAAGAATTCTTGGACACCTTGTCGCATCGCTCCCGTACCCAAGCCATGAATGACACGGATGTGGTCGTAGTTCGATAACAAGGCTTGGTCCATGAAGCGTTCGAGCTTCGACAACCCTTCTTCGACACGCACGCCACGTAAATCCAGTTCAGCCGAAGGTGTCGATTGTTTCGTCACACTCGTTCCACCAGAGCGCCCTTTCGTTTGTGGACGTTTTGGTGTACTGCCAACCTTCGCGAGATCTTCCGGTTTGACGTTCACCTTCATGATGCCGACTTGGACGGTATACTCGCCGTTCGCCTGTTGGTTGATAATGTAGCCTTTTTGATTGAAGGTCGTGACTTTAACTTCTTCGCCTTTATCGAATCGCGGCGTTTGGTCGTATTTTGCTTTTACTTTAGCTATCCGCTTCTCTTGCAGACTCGGCTTCGCGTCTTCGAGTCGCTTCCGCGCCTCAATCAGTTCATGCTCTTTGACGGCACCAGCGTCTCGTAATTCCTTCAGACGTTTGATGACGCTTTCTGCTTCTTTTTGAGCGCGTTCGACCGCACGTGCTGCTTTTTCTTCCGCTTTTGCCAGAATTTCGTTTTTCTCTTCCTGGATTTCAGCTTGTTCTTGCTCGAACTGCTCTCTCTCTTCGACAAGTCGTTTTTTCTCTTCTAACAACTGTGCCTCTAACGTTTCAGCCCGCTGTTTCGCTTCTTCTAATCGTTCGATCATCGTCTCGACAGACTGTGCGTCGCTACCGATCTGACCACGTGCCGCGTCGATGATCCGGTCTTCGAGTCCAAGACGTTTTGAAATCTCGAACGCATTCGAGCGTCCAGGTACACCGATGAGTAAGCGATAGGTTGGACTGAGTGATTCGACATCGAATTCCATCGACGCATTGACGACCCCTTCTCGGTTATAGCCGTACGCTTTTAATTCTGAATAGTGCGTCGTCGCTGCCACACGTGCTCCGCGTCGCTTCACTTCATCAAGAATCGCGATTGCTAAGGCAGCCCCTTCTGTCGGATCCGTTCCCGCACCTAACTCATCGAACAGTACCAAACTCATAAAATCGATTTTTTCCATCATCGAGACGATGTTCGTCATGTGTGAACTAAACGTCGATAAGTTTTGTTCAATCGACTGTTCATCCCCGATATCGGCATAAATCGCATCAAAGACACTGAGCTCAGTCTCATCTGCAGCTGGCACATATAGTCCTGATTGCACCATCAATTGCAAAAGACCGATCGTCTTTAAGGTAACTGTCTTACCGCCGGTGTTCGGACCGGTGATGACGAGTGATGTAAAATCACCACCCAGTGATACGGTAATTGGTACGACCTCCTCTTTCGGGATGAACGGATGTCGTGCTTCCTTCAGAATGATATGGCGGTTTTCGTTCAAGCGTGGCTCGACCGCTCCAATCTGATGACCGTATAATGCTTTTGCCATGATGAAATCAAGTTCTGCTAATACATCCAGATTGATGCGTAGCGAATCACCAACGCTACCGACAAGTGCCGATAGTTGTGCAAGAATTCGTTCGATTTCCGCCCGTTCTTTCAAACGCGCTTCTTGAATTTCATTGTTCGCAGAGACGACAGCTTGCGGTTCGATAAACAACGTTGCTCCAGAAGCGGACTGATCATGGACGATTCCGCCGAACGCTTGACGATATTCTTGTTTGACCGGTACACAATAACGATCGTTTCGCATCGTCACGATGGCGTCAGACAGCATCTTCGCTTTACTGCGTAAGACGTTATCGATTTTTGAACGAACTTGTCCTTCGAGCGAGCGTAACTGACTGCGTAACGCTCGTAATTTATCACTCGCTGAATCTTGGACAGTCCCTTGATCGTCGATGGCATGGCGAATCCCCTGTTCGATCTCGACGAGCTTCGTGATTTGCTCGATTCGACTATCAAGGCGCGGTAATCGTAGATCCGCATGGTCTTCATGTAGCCGTTCTTGGAACGCCTTCACTTGACGTCCCGAGTAGACGACGTCTGCGACGGCTAGAAGTTCACTCGTCGAGAGAACAGAGCCAATCTCTGCCCGTTTGACTTCACTTCGGACGTCCGTCAATCCACCGAACGGATAACGGTCACGCAACCGGTAGACCGTCGTTGCTTCCGTCGTGACAGCTAACAGTTCCTTGACCTGCTCGAAGTCTTCCGCCGGACGCATTGCCCGGACGAACTGTGCTCCGAGTGAACTAGCCGTGAAGGCGAGCATGTTTTCTTTTAACTTCTCATATTCTAAAACGCGTAATGCGTTGGCATTCATTTAATCCACTCCTAAACGTTTTCGACCGAAGAATTCGAGTGCTTCTTCAGCAGACCACGTATTGATGACATCAGACGCCTCCAAATAAGCTTTACGAGCATGGAGGACTCCAAGTTTCATATCTTCTAACATTTCTGGTCGGTGTGTATCCGTATTAATTAAAATCTTCACGCCGGCAGCTTTCGCTTTCGCAAGCGAACTTGCCGTTAAATCAAAACGTGCTGGGTTCGCGTTCATCTCAAGCGCTGTTCCTGTCTCCGCTGCTAGTTCGATCAATCGATCGACATTGACGGCGTATCCTTCTCGTCTTCCAATGATTCGTCCCGTCGGATGAGCAATCAAGGAAACATAAGGGTTACGACAAGCATTCTCGAGCCGCTGCATGATCTCTTCTTCCGTCTGATCAAACTTCGAGTGGATCGAGGCGATGACATAGTCCATTTCTTTTAAGAACTCATCTTCATAATCGAGTGATCCATCGGGCAAGATATCCATCTCGACACCACATAAAATTGTCATATCGGGATGTTTCTCGCGTGCCGCTTCGATTTCAATACGTTGTGCACGCAAACGCTCTTCCGTCAATCCATTGACGAATTTCATATATTTACTATGATCCGTGATCGCCATCCACGTATATCCACGTGCGGCACAGGCATCGACCAATTCTTCAACAGACAACGTACCATCTGACCATGTCGTATGCATGTGCACATCTGCTTGAATATCTTGTTCCGTTAGGAGACGTGATAAATCTTGCTCGAATTCGTGTCGTCCCGCTCGTAATTCAGGCGCGATGAACGGTAAATCATACCGCGCAAACAGTTCTTCTTCCGTCTTCGGTTGCACTAATCCTTGCTCGGTCTCGACACCATATTCAGAAATACTCTCTCCTCGCTCTTTTGCGAGTTGGCGCATCCGGACGTTGTGATCCTTCGAACCCGTAAAGTGATGTAATGTGGATGCATACGCCGCATCATCCACGATTCGGAAATCAACCGCGATATAATGAACGTCTCGTTTTAAGATGAGCGATACTTTCGTGCTACCAGCTGCGATGACTTCATCGATGAGCGACAGTTCTAGGAGCTGCTCCTTGATTCGTTCCGGTTCATTCGTTGAGAGAATGAAATCAAGATCCTTACACGTCTCTTCTGCTCGACGGAAACTTCCACCAACTTCAAAACGAATGATTGCATCAAACGATGCAAGTGTCTGATTCAATTCAGCGACGATCTTTCGCATGACACCATATGGTAATCGCTCCGGTCGTGTTTCAAACGTTTCAAGTGCTTTAACGTACTTCTCGACCGTCTTCTTGCCGAACCCAGGCATCGCTTCGACTGTACCATCTGCTAATTTCTCTGCAAAGGAATCTGCATCAATGACGCCGACTTCATGCAGTTTAGCGAGCTTTTTCCCACCAAGACCCGGAATCTTCAATAAGGCAATCAATCCTTCTGGCACTTCTTGTTCAAGTTCTGTCATTGCCGTGCTCGTTCCCGTTTCCCGGTATTCCTCTAGAACAGCAGCCGTTCCTTTCCCGATCCCCTTCATCGCCGTGAAATCCTTGATCGCCATGAAGTCAGCATCGGACGCTTCGAGAATACTTGCTGCTTTCCGAAAAGCATTAATCTTAAATGGATTTTCCCCTTTGACCTCTAGGTAGACCGATATCCGTTCCAAATGACGCATCGCATCTTGAATCGTACGCATGTGCAGTTCTCCCCTCAAAAAAAGCTCCCAATCGTGGGAGCCTGTTTATTTTATCAATCCAACTTGATCCATCAGCCAGTTCGCAAGAAGCGGAGTGTGCTGGATAATGAAGCTTGCTAAACTCGAGTCCGCGATCGCATCCTGTATCGACTGGATTGGAACGAATGCCGCTAAGAACAAGAGCAGGAAGATGAAGATATACATCTCGATGAAACCAAAGACGCCACCTAACAACCCTTTGACTTGTTTTAGAATCGGGACATTCGTCAACGAATCAAACATCGACAATAAGATCGATAAGATGATTTTTGTACCGAAGAACAGGACGACGAACCAAAAGGCTTTGTAGAACACCTCATCGAGTCGTGCTGAACTTGGAATCGCGAACATCGTCAAATCGATTCCCGCATCATCCAGTGTAGACGGATATGGTACCCACAATCGGAATTTCGTAGCCAGTTCCTCATAGAACGACAGTGCAACGATGAAGGAAATGATCAGGCTGAGCAAATGACCGGCCTGCAACACAACTCCCCTTCGGACCCCTGTCATGACACCTAAGGCGAGAAGTAATAAGATAACGATAGAAATCATAGTTTATAGTTCACCCAAATTCTTTTTAATTTTTACATAATCACTACCAATATTAAGCGCCGCTAGGACGGCGATTTGACGAACGTCGAGTTGTGGTGCTTGTTCTCGGATTTCTCGAATCTTCGTATCTACGAGGAGACCCACTTCGCGTACGTGTTCTGGCGACTCCGTTCCGACAATCGTATAATCATTGCCTGCGATATGAATCGTCGTCCGGTTCAACCCTTCTGAATCAGCCATTTTTCTGTCCTCCTCATACTTTGCTTCTTTCATATAGTACCATCATTTTCGTTTTAGGAAAAGAAGTCCCCCATCGGTCTTAAGGATGGTATGCTTAATCCCGGAAAGGGAGGTTATCCTATGGGAACGACCGTTTTACGCTTATCTAAAGAAAAACAGGACTTAGTCATACAGAACTTCAAACAGAACGAGACGAAGTCTCCTCCGTATGCCCGTTTTGCTGCCAAGATTCCTGGTTGTGTCATCACGATTTATAATTCTGGAAAAGTGATGTTTCAAGGACCGCAAGCCGAAGCTATCGCTACACGTTTCGGTACGGCTTCGCCGACTAAGTCGAGAGAACCACTTGTTTCAACGTTACCGAACGGTTTTTCGGAATGGTCCGTCGTTGGTAGTGACGAAGTCGGGAAAGGCGATTTCTTCGGTCCACTCGTCGTCGCCGCTTCCTTTGTTGATCGAAAGCAGATCGCACTTCTTCACGAACTCGGTGTCCGAGACTCCAAACATTTGAACGATATCGAGATTCGTCGAATTGCTCGCGATCTCCATGCTGTCATTCCGTACACATATCGTATTCTACATAATCCAGAATACAATCAGATGCAACGGACGATGACTCAAGGAAAGATGACTGCCCTGATGCATAATGATGTAATCGAGCGGCTTCTTGACCAACTGGAGACGAAACCAGAAGCGATTTTAATTGATCAGTTCGCCGAAAAAAGTGTCTATTATAAACACCTATCTGGTGTCGTGAATCCCGTTCGAGAAAATGTCTACTTCTCGACTAAAGCGGAACAACTTCATGTCGCCGTCGCTGCTTCATCCATCATTGCTCGTGCGATTTTTCTCAAGGAAATGGACAAGTTAAGTGAGTCTACAGGTGTCGTCATTCCTAAAGGTGCTGGCGCCAAGGTTGACCAAGTCGCGGCTTCACTGATTTTACGTTATGGCTCTGACAAACTGCGTGACTGGACGAAAGCTCATTTTGCGAATACAAAAAAGGCACAACAATTAGCTACGAAACGAAACCGACCATGACCCTTGCGGAATGGTCGGTTTTTAAATGACGGATTCTTCTTCAGACAGCCGTTCTAGTTCCGCAAGCAGTATATGTTTTTCATTAAATGGAATCGTTTTAGTTCCGATTCGTTCCACCTCATCATGCCCTTTTCCGACAATGACGACGCGTTGCCCTCGATGTGCGAGATGTGCGGCTTGTACGAGTGCTTCATGACGAGACGTGTGACACCCAATTAACCGCTCTTTCGGAACATCAACAATTAACTCATCGATGATCTGATTCGGAGCCTCTGATCTCGCATCATGAACGGTTGCTATGATATGTTCGCAATATTTACTTGCGATTCGTCCCATCTCCGCTCGTTTTGATCGGTCACGCTCTCCAGCTGCACTCAAGACAATCGATAGCGACTCGCCTATATAAGTAAGTGCCTGTAAACATTTTTCTAGACCATCTGGGGTATGCGCATAATCGAGATAGATTTCGCAAGAAGTCCATTCCAGTCGTTCAAGTCGTCCTTTCGGTAACTCCAGTTCTGGAATATGACGAATCAGTGCATACAGATTGGCATTGCCTGCCCGCAATAACCCCATTGCTGCCGCTAAATTCGCCGCATTGAATTCACCAAGTAAAGCTGTCGGTACACGTGTCGTCGTCTCATCGATCCGGACATTGATGGTGTCGGTCAGCCATTCGACTGCGATTTGTGACGTCCGGTGTGGTTGCGTCGTATACCAAATAACTGGTTGCAAAGGTGCGGCCTCTCGCATGACACGACTCCAACCGTCTTCTCGATTTAAGACGATGGTCTGTCCATTTGACGCAGCAACTTGTTGAAATAACAAAGCTTTCGTCTTGGCGTACTCTTCCATCGAATGATGATAATCAAGATGATCATGCGATAAATTCGTAAAGGCTGCCGAATGGAAGGAAACTCCCTCGACTCTCCCTTCAGCGAGCGCATGAGAAGACACTTCAATAATACAATCCGTCACACCTTGTTCAACCATCTCGAACAATAATCGATGCAGAATGATCGCTTCGGGCGTCGTATTGGGCGTCTCGATGAGTTCTTCATCGATCCGTGCACCGACCGTGCTGATCATGCCGGCTTTCACACCAGTCGCCCGAAAGAGATCGTACGCTAATTTCGTTGTCGTCGTTTTTCCGTTCGTTCCTGTTACACCATAAACACGCATTTTTTGACTCGGTTGGTTGTAAAAGCGATTCGCGACTTGACCTGCAAGTCGTTTTGTATCCGGTACGATGATGATAGGAACTGGACAGTCGGGAAACGGCCGTTCAGCCAAAATTGCAACAGCTCCATTTTCGATTGCTTGATTGATATAATCGTGACCATCAACGGTGTAACCGTCGATACAAATAAACAGTCCATTCGGTTTGATTTGACGTGAATCGGTGGCGATATTCGTGATCAATGGATTGATTGCTTCATTTATAGGAATTGGCAATAGTTCAGTCAGAAGCTTCGCTAGTCGATTCATGATGTACTCTTCCCTTCTTCTCTCTATGTCCAAATAGTCCAGTCAACTTATCGTAAGAGCAAGCACTCGATGTTTTAAGTTATACAAATACCCTTTTACGGAACATACCCCGTTCAAGCATTGCTTAATCTTTTTCATTCAAGAACCTCATTCCTGTTAATACATGCACGAAGTTTTTTCACCTTGCACCTCTCACCCAGCTTTGATACACTCTTAAGGTTAACTAGTTAACTAAAGGAGAAATAAATATGCTTTATACTCAAGAAGATGTCCTCGGACAACTATCCAAAGTATCACGTCTCGTCAAACGAGAAGTTGATGCTACCTTAGCTCCATATTCCTTACATACGGGTCAATGGGCGCTATTGAAAGCAGTTGCGTTATTACAACCTGTTTCACAAGTTCAATTGGCACATTATTTGATCATCGAAAAACCAGCTGTGACAAAAACCGTTTCACGTCTTGAGACACTCGGATTCATCAATCGAACGAAAGAAGGACGAACACACTTCGTCTCGTTGACACCTTTAGCCATCGAACGGTTCGATCAAATCGACGCTGCTGTCCAAGAGACACATCAACGATTACTTGCCCCCTTCCCCCTTACCGATCAGCAACAACTCGGTGAATGGATGACGCACTTACTCACTCTACATCGACAGGAGGAATCCTCATGACCACTCGATTATTTTCACGTCATTACGTCATGACGTTGATCATCAATTTATTGCTCTTCATCACGTTTTACCTACTCAATGCCTCACTGCCTTTACTGGCTGCTAAGCAGTTTCCAGTCTCTGCTTCAGCACTCGGATGGATTGTGACTAGCTTCATCCTGGCAACGGTCTGTTCTCGTCCATTGATTGGTCACTGGTTGGATCGTTACGATTTGAAGCGCGTCTTGATGATCTCTGCGACTCTCTTTACAATGATGAGCATTTGTTACCTGCTCGTCCTACCACTGGAATCATTCTTCTATTTGATCATCATCCGTATCATTCATGGTTTTAGTTTTGGGATGTTGTCTTCTTCAATCAGTCTCGCTGTCACGACATTGATCCCAAAAACACGTCAAGGCGAAGGTATGGGATATTTTGTACTATCGATGAACTTGGCATCCGTTCTTGGTCCTGTCATCGGTCTAACCTTTATTCAAGAAAAAGCCTTTGCTCTTTATTTCGTGACGGTTGCTGCCCTAGCCATCATCGCCTTATTGTTAATGATGCGTTTGCCACTAACAAGCCAACATATTCCAAGCACATCCGCATTTCGTTTAAGCCAGTCTCTCTTTTTATCGCGTCCACTTTTGTTAGTAGCGACCCTTTTGGCAGGCGTTGCAATTTCTAGTACTTCAGCATTCATTTCACTGTATACGGACTCGATCGGACATGTGGCATATGCTTCTTATTTTTATGCGTTAGTTGCTCTTGGAATGGTCGGGATTCGACCAATTGCCGGAAAACTGTTCGACCAGCGGGGTGCCGCATTCGTGTTATTGCCATCGTTTGTTCTTTATATGATTGGCTTTGTCATTCTCGGCATGTATCCTTCTTTTGCCGGTTTATTGACTGCTGCCGTCATCATTGGTGTCGGTTCGGCATCTATCTTCCCGGGTCTTCAAACCGTTCTCTTGAATTTCGCACCTCCCGCACAGAAAGGGAAAGCCATCTCGACCTTTTTCCTTGCTTACGACACAGGCTTCGGAATCGGTGCCTTGATTCTCGCCACAGTTGCAAGCGGTATTGGCTATTCGAATATGTTCTTATCCTGTAGTCTAATCGTTCTCGTAAGTGGTCTACTGTACTTTATCTTTACGAAACGACAAGCTACATCATCTGAAGCAGAAGAACTAGCTTCTTAAATCTATCTCGTCAAACGAAAACAGCCACCTTCCTCTAAGAGGAAAGCGGCTGTTTTTTTCATTCTGATTATGCACGAAGTTCCGCATTGAAAGTTTCTTTCACTGCATCAACGACTCGCTGTTGCGCTGTCGTAATCTCTTCGTCGACGAGCGTCCGTTCTTTGTTTTGGTAACGAAGAGAGAAGGCGAACGATTTTTCATGTTCTCCAACGTTCTCTCCCGTATAGACATCGAATAATTCGATTGCCTGTAGAAGTGGACCGGCCGCCTCCGTCATGACATCGACGATTGATTGTGCCGTCACTGATCGCTCAACGACGATTGCTAAGTCACGTGTCATCGATGGGAAACGTGAGATTTCCGAGTAGACCTGTTCTTCCTTCGAACGCAATGCCATTGCCTCTAACTCGAAGACGTACACTTCTTTTAGACCATACTGTTCTTTTGACAGACCAGGATGCACTTGACCGACGAATCCGATTGCTTCTCCATCAAGCAGAATACGTGCCGTCCGCCCTGGGTGCATCGATGGAATGCTCGCTGCCTCAAACGTCAACGTGATACCAGACGCAGATGCGAGTGTCTCGACGATTCCTTTCATGACGAAGAAATCTGTTTTAACAAGTGTACCATGAGCACGGTGTTGTTCTGATACACCAACTGCGACGCCACCAATCATTTCTTGTTCGATTGGAAGTGTCTCAAGTGAAGCATCTCGTTGTAGATAAACACTACCGAGTTCATAGAACGCGACATCTGCATGCTGTCGAGCGACGTTATGTTGTGCGACTTCAAGGAGTCCCGGAATAAGTGATGTCCGCAATGTCGAACGTGCTTCACTGATTGGCATCGCCAGTTTGACTGGATGCAGATCTTCCCGTTCATTGAATTGCATCGCGCGTTGCTCGCTCGTCAATGAATACGTGATTGCTTGTGAGAGACCCGCTCCCTGCAATGTCCGGCGTAAATGACGACGATGGATGTTCCGTTTTGGTAAGAAACCACGGCTCGCTTCAGACGGTAAGCTTGAAGTCAGTGCATCATATCCATAGAGACGTGCGACCTCTTCCGCTAAATCAGCCGGAATTTTCAAATCTTGGCGGCGAGTCGGTACGCTGACCGTCAAGGCATCCCCCGATAATTCAACACCGAGACCAAGACGTTCGAGTAACGTTTGCATGACCGTTCCTTCAATTTCCATACCAAGACGATGATTGATGTACGAGACACTCGCTTCAATCAAATGATCGTCAAGCTCGAGCGTTCCGGCTTGAGCGACACCGGCTTGAACCGTTCCACCCGAGAGTTCAGCAATCAAAGCTGCAGCACGATCGAGTGCTAACAAGACACGACGTGGATCGACACCTTTTTCAAAACGCGCACTCGAGTCAGAACGGAGTCCAAGAACACGGCTCGTCTTCCGGACAGAAATCGGTGCGAAATAAGCAGACTCTAAAATGATCGATGTCGTATTACCGTCCACTTCGGTATTTGCTCCACCCATGACTCCAGCAAGCGCGACCGGGCGTTCACCGTCTGTGATGACGAGCATCGAAGAATCAAGTGTCCGCTCGACTTCGTCTAACGTCGTGAATGACTCCCCTGCACGTGCTTGACGCACGACGATTTGTTTCCCGAGTTTTTCGGCATCGAATGAATGAAGCGGCTGACCTGTTTCAAGTAAAACGAAGTTCGTGACGTCGACGACGTTGTTGATCGGACGAATGCCGTTCGCGATCAAGCGGTTTTTTAACCAAGTCGGTGATTCTTGAATCGTCACCCCTTGAATTTCTCGTGCCGCGTAGAACGGGCAGTCCTCTGAATCAAGCGTCACGTCGACTGCCGTCGCAGTTTCTGCTTCGTTGACTTCAACGACCGGGAAAGTCGGTGTCGTGTCATAAAGCGCGGCCACTTCGTGTGCGACACCATACATGCTGAGGCAGTCCGAACGGTTCGGCGTTAATCCAAGTTCGAGGATTTCATCACGTAGACCGAGTAATTCCAAGACGTCTTGTCCTGGTGTGACTGGTTCACGGAACGTATGGATTCCGTCCTGCTCATCTTCTCGGATATATTTTTTTTCGAATCCGAGTTCTTCGAGTGAACAGATCATCCCTTCCGAGACGACACCGCGCAATTTGGCACGTTTAATTTTAATCCCTGGCAAGCGAGCTCCGACACGCGCGACGATGACATCTTGTCCTGCTTCGACGTTCGGTGCACCACACACGATTTGAACTGGTTCGTCTTGTCCGATGTCAACTGTCGTAACGTTTAATTTATCTGCTTCTGGATGTTTTTCTTTCGTTAATACACGTCCGACGACGATGTTGTTTAACGCTTCATCCCGGACATCGACGCCTTCGACTTCGATTCCACTCTTCGTAATCAAATCAGCCAGGTCTTGTCCTGATGTATGACTGACATCCACATATTCGTTCAACCATTGTTTTGAGACTAACATCTGCGTTCCCCCTTAAAACTGTTCGCTGAAGCGAACGTCATTCGTATAGAAGTGACGAATATCATCGACACCGTATTTCAACATGGCAATCCGTTCGATACCCATCCCGAATGCGAAACCTGACATTTTCGTGCTATCATACTCAGCCATTTCGAGAACGTGAGGATGTACCATTCCAGCACCTAGAATTTCAATCCAACCCGTCTGTTTACAGATGTTGCATCCTTTACCGCCACATTTGAAGCACGAGACGTCGACTTCGACAGACGGCTCTGTGAACGGGAAGAAACTTGGGCGTAAGCGGACTTCACGTGCTTCACCGAACATCTGCTTCGCGAAGGCTTCAAGTGTTCCTTTTAAGTCTGCCATCGAAATCGATTCTCCGACGACGAGTCCTTCGACTTGCATGAATTGGTGCGAATGCGTCGCATCATCTTCATCCCGGCGATAGACTTTACCTGGGCAGAGAATGCGAATCGGTTCCCCTTTAGAAGCGAGCATCGTCCGCGCTTGGACTGGTGACGTATGCGTTCGCATCAAAATTTCTTCCGTGATGTAGAATGAATCTTGCATATCACGTGCCGGATGATCCTTCGGTAAATTCAACATCTCGAAGTTGAAAAGATCTTGCTCGACTTCTGGACCTTCCGCAATCGTATAACCGAGTCCGACGAAGATGTCTTCGATCTCATCTGACACCTGTTGCAAGAGGTGCGCATGACCGACCTTTTTCGGACGTCCTGGTAATGTGACGTCAATTGCTTCCGCTGCCAGTTTCGCATCCATTTCCTGCTGTTTGACGGCTGTCAGACGTTGTTCGAGTTGCTCCTGGATCGCTTGACGAACCGTATTCGCGATCTCACCGACGACTGGTCGTTCTTCCGCTGATAATTTTCCCATTCCTCGTAATACTTCCGTGATTGGTCCCTTTTTCCCGAGATACTTGACTCGAACGTCATTGAGATCTTTTTGTGTTGTTGCCTGATCGACTAATGTCAACGCTTCATCGCGTAACGCTTCTAATTGCTCGCGCATCTTTCCCACTCCTTTAGTTGAAGATATAAAAAAACGTCCCTCCGGCAAATGCCGAAGGGACGATGTAAACACCGTGGTACCACCCTTGTTTGACTTTTCAATCGAAAAGTCCTCCAATTGCGCGATAACGGGCGCATCCCGTCACGATCTCTCGTGCGACTCCGGAGTGAATTCGGTTAGCAGATTCACGAAGCAGTTTCCAGTCTATGACCGCTTCTCCCTGATTGAATCGTTCCCTAACGTACTCTGTTCCATCAACGTCCGTGATGTATTCCTGATGTTCACTTTAGCATGAACGCCTGTCGGTTTCAATCCACGCTTGCAAAATGATAGAGCAAAATGCCAGCCGCTACTGCCGCATTCAATGACTCCGCTTTACCGCGGATCGGGATGTAGGCACGCTCATCACAATAAGAGAGCAACTCTGGCGCAACGCCTTGTGCTTCGTTCCCGATGATCAAACCGAGTGCATCCATCGGTGCGATCGTTTGATAAGACGTCGCTCCTTCTAACGCCGTTCCGATCACAGCGATTCCTTGCTCGTGCAGGGCGTTGACTGCGTCTTCGAGTGGCATTGCGATAACAGGTAAGTGGAAAAGCGATCCTTGTGTCGCACGAATGACTTTTCCGTTATAGACGTCAACTGTTCCCGGTCCGACGACGACACCATCGAATCCAGCTGCGTCAGCTGTCCGAATCATCGTCCCGACATTCCCTGGATCTTGCAAACGATCGAGTAGCAGATAGCGTCCTCGCTCTAATTGTGCCGAGGCTTGTTTCATCTCACAGACAGCGAAGATGCCTTGCGACGTTTCCGTCTCAGCCAGTACTTTGATGACGGCTTCATCGATCGTAAAGACATCGGCATTTCGTTTCCAAGAACCGGGTACTTGATACGATTCACGTACAATCAATTCCTTGACGATTCCGGCGCGAACAGCCTCTTCAATCAGATGTTCTCCTTCGATCAAGAAACGGTTTGTCTGCAGACGTCCTTTTTTCGTTAAAAGTTTTTTCCATTGTTTGACGATTTCGTTCTTTGCTGATGCGATGTGCTTCATTATGTTATTACCCCTCGTAGATCGCTTGGACAGTCTCTGCATCAAGACGTTTTGTCACAGCAACGACTAAATCGACGGCTGCTTCGAAATCGGCTTTATGCATGATCGAGACGTTCGTGTGCAGGTAACGAATCGGTACAGTCAATGCAAGTGATGGAACACCTGTATTAGACAAATGGAATTTCGCTGCATCCGTTCCGCCACCTGGTGTTAAGTCCAGTTGATACTTGATATTTTCTTCTGTTGCGACTTTCGTCACGAAATCGATCAATCCGCGATGCGCGATCATCGTTGCATCGAACATGATGACTTGAACGCCTTCACCTAATTTCGACAATGCCTCACGATCGGTCATTCCTGGTGTATCACCCGGGATACCTGTATCGACAGCAAAGGCGATTGATGGTTTAAGCAGGTGTGCGACGGTTTGAGCCCCACGTAACCCGACTTCTTCCTGAACAGTCGCTCCTGCGAAAATCGTGTTCGGATGTCCGTCTGCTTTTAAGCGTTTGATTGCTTCGATTGCGATAGCACAACCAATCCGGTTGTCCCACGCTTTTGCCATCAAGAAGTTCTCATTTTTCATCACAGTAAATTCGCAATGTGGAACGACCGTATCACCCGGACGAATTCCCCAACCGTCGACTTCTTCTTTTGATGAAGCACCGATATCGATGAACATATCTTTAATGTCGACCGGCTTATTGCGCGCTTCCGGTGGTAAAACATGAGGTGGTTTTGCCCCGATTACGCCTGGAATGACTTCACCAGATGACGTCACAATATTCATACGCTGTGCCAAGAGGACTTGTCCCCACCAACCGCCGAGTGGTTGGAAACGAAGGAATCCTTTTTCATCGATCTTCGTGACCATGAATCCGACTTCATCCATGTGACCAGCAATCAGTACACGTGGTGCATCTTCGCCTGCGCCCTTATGTTCAGCAAATAGACTACCGAGACCATCTTGGTGGAGTGCTTCTGCATGAGGTTCTAAATATTCACGCATGAGGGTTCGGACTTCTTTTTCGTTTCCCGGTACACCTGTTGCGTCCGTGAGACGTTTTAGCATATGTAATTGTTCATTCATCTGATTTCCTCCTTAGTAACCGTTGTCTTGTCGCACATGGTTTGCTTCATTTTTAGAAATGTAAGCCTTGAAAATCATATCCTGTGTAAAGCCTAGTGTAGCACCTAATGCAAGGTATGCACCAATCAGAACGTCATAACTTTGTTCCGTCCGCGAGATCGCAAAAACGTTCGTTTTGTTATAGACGTCTAAAAAAGCATCTGTTGCTGTCAAATAGAAGTCACCTTCTGTAAAATGACTCTTCTTGTACTCAAGCGCTAGACCTAGTGAGAGTAGAAAATGGACGCCATCGACATATTCCTCAAGAATTGTGACTTGAGCGGATGGTCCTTTGTTCGACCAGAACTTAAAGCAACGTGTCTCGTTCGCAAGTTCACCGAGTTCGACCAATAAGGCAAGCAGACGCTCGTCGAATTGATTGCCTGTTAATTGATGTTCTGACTGAATCCGTTTATCCAACTGTTCTTGCATCTCAAAAAGTGTCAACCAATCCATCTTTAATTCTCCTTCTATCTAAAAAAATCATATGACCGTCTCATCGACGTGCCTTCTTATTTTATCATTAAATCGAAAAAAACGTCGGAGAATTAAATTCCCCGACGAATTGTAGAACTTAAGCGTTCAATTTTGCTTTTGCTGTGTCAGCAAGTGAAGCAAATGCAGTTGCATCTGTAACTGCGAGGTCAGCGAGCATCTTACGGTTAACGTCGATACCTGCTAATTTAAGACCATGCATCATGCGGCTGTAAGAAAGACCGTTGATACGTGCTGCTGCATTGATCCGAGTGATCCAGAGGCGACGGAAGTCACGTTTCTTTTGACGACGGTCACGGTAAGCGTACATGAGAGATTTCATGACTTGCTGTTTCGCAACCTTGAAGAGTGTATGTTTCGAGCCGTAGTAGCCCTTAGCTAATTTGAGTTGTTTTTTACGACGTTGACGAGTCGTATATCCGCCTTTTACGCGTGGCATATAAATTCCCTCCTAAATCTGTATACGATTGGATAAATTACTTCGCGATCATGTGACGGATGCGTTTGAAGTCACCCGTAGATACCATGCTAGCTTTACGTAATTTACGTTTCGCTTTTGTTGATTTGTTACCGAACAAGTGGCTTGTGTAAGCACGACCACGTTTCAATTTGCCAGAAGCAGTACGTTTGAAACGTTTAGAAGCACCGCGGTGCGATTTCATTTTAGGCATGAGAGATTCCCTCCTACTTCGATTCGATTAGTCTTCTTTCTTAGGAGCAAGCACGAGGAACATGCTGCGTCCTTCCATCTTCGGTCTCTGTTCCACAACACCGAACTCACTTAAATCCGTTGCGAGGCGTTCGAGAACGCGTCTACCGATTTCCGAGTGAGTGATGGCACGACCGCGGAAACGAATACTCGCTTTCACTTTGTTACCATTCTCCAAGAATTTCTTCGCATTACGGAATTTCGTTTGGAAGTCGTTCTCCTCGATCGTCGGGCTAAGACGAACTTCTTTCATCTGAATCACTTTCTGATTCTTCCGAGTTTCTTTGTCCTTCTTTTGCATCTCGAAACGGTATTTACCGTAGTCCATGATCTTACAAACTGGCGGTGTCGCTTGTGGAGCGACCATGACGAGGTCAAGTTCCGCTTCCTCTGCGAGACGTAGCGCTTCGTTGCGTGATTGGACACCTAGTTGAGCACCATCCGCTCCGATAAGACGAACTTCCCGGGCACGGATGCTTTCATTGATTAACAGATCTTTGCTAATGGTTAGCACCTCCATCGTGCAATGCACGAAAAATGAATGATAGAAAACGCTATAAAAAAAGCGTCGGCAGTTTTTCCCGCCCACACTCATAAGGAACGCCAAGGCACAGCATTTGCTATACATTGCGTATCTTCATGATGAACCAGTACGAGTTATCATACATGGTGAGAAGCGGGATGCTTCTGCTTTGTTGTCATTTCACTTTGCTATCATAGCACTTGTTTTCCCGTGATGTCAAGCCGCTTTCTATGTTCTTACAGAACGTTGCTCACATACTTGATTATAATAGCAATCCTTTTACGGATAAGCAAGAAGTTTCTAACCTGTTTTTCACGGGTACATTCATAACATGAAAAAAGATTCAGAACATTCGCAAGCAAAACTGTTTATTTAGAATGATTATTGTTTTATAATTAATTTAATCTTACATAAAGGGGAGAATAACAGATGACTGAAAAACGATTAACGACCAATCAAGGTGTACCAATCGGAGACAACCAGAATTCACGTACGGCTGGACGTCGCGGACCAACTTTATTAGAAGACTATCAATTAATTGAAAAGATGGCCCATTTCGATCGGGAACGTGTACCTGAGCGCGTCGTACATGCTCGTGGCTTTGGTGCTCACGGTGTCTTCACTGTCAAAAATTCGATGAAAAAGTACACGAAAGCTGCGTTTTTACAAGAAGAAGGGACAGAAGTTCCTGTTTTCGCCCGCTTCTCGACTGTTATTCACGGCACGCATTCTCCAGAGACGCTCCGCGATCCACGTGGATTCTCTGTCAAGTTCTATACAGAAGAAGGAAACTGGGATTTCGTCGGGAACAACCTTCCTGTCTTCTTCATTCGTGACGCCATGAAATTCCCGGATATGGTCCATTCTCTCAAACCAGATCCACGCACGAATATTCAAGATCCTGACCGTTACTGGGACTTCATGACACTTCGTCCGGAATCGACGAACATGCTCATGCATCTTTTCACGGATGAGGGTATTCCTGCAAGCTACCGTAAAATGCGTGGTTCTTCCGTTCACTCGTTCAAATGGGTGAATGCACACGGTAATACGGTTTATGTGAAACTACGCTGGGTACCAAAAGCTGGTGTTCATAATCTCTCAGCTGAAGAAGCAACAGAGATTCAAGGAAAAGATTTCAACCATGCTTCAAACGATACGTTCCAAGCGATTGAAGATGGCGATTACCCGGAATGGGATCTGTTCGTACAGGTACTTGATCCGGCTGACGTCGATCAGTTCGATTTCGATCCGCTCGATGCGACAAAAGATTGGTTTGAGGATGTCATTCCGTTCCAACACGTTGGTACAATGACATTGAACAAAAATGTCGACAACTACTTTGCTGAAACAGAATCGGTTGGTTTTAACCCAGGTGTCTTGATTCCAGGGATGTTGCCATCTGAAGATAAGTTACTACAAGGTCGCTTGTTCTCTTACTCAGATACACAACGCTATCGTATTGGCACGAATTATCAACAACTTCCAATCAACTGTCCGTTTGCACAAGTGAACAACTACCAACGTGACGGTGCAATGCCGGTCGGTCAGCAAACGAGTCCGGTCAACTACGAACCGAACCGTTATCAAGAAGAACCAAAAGAAACACCCGAGTATACGGAAGAAAATCAACCGTTGCTTGATGATAAACACGGTCGTCTCGAAATCGAGAAGACGAATAACTTTGGTCAAGCCGGAGAAGTATACCGTCGCCTGACAGAAGAAGAGCAAGCAGCTCTCTTGAAGAACCTCGTCAACGACCTTCAGCAAGTCCGTCATGAAAATACGGTCCTGCTCGCAATCTGTAACTTCTATCGTGCTGATGCATCACTCGGTCAGAAGCTATCAGAAGCTTTACAAGTCAATATCGAACCGTTCCTGCAACAAATGCGTTCATAACGCAAAACGAGCACCCTCGACACTAGTCTTGGGTGCTTGTTTGTGTCTTAGTATGGAATAAAATCGTAACGCTCTGCCGTTTTATACGTGAACTCGTTCAGTTTTTTGAATAAGACGATTTGATCGAGTCCAACCTGCTTGACCGTATTTTGTTGCATGTACCGTTTTTGATCTGCTGTAAACGTATTATAGATTGGAGCATATCCGTTACTTTGGAACGGTTGCATTTGAATCGCGCGATCCGCGTCTTCCAATCGATTGTAGCGAATCGTCCCTCCGACAACTCCTCTACCGAGAATCGTCATCGCTTTTCCATCTGCTCGATGCACGTTTCGGATCGTATTGTAACGGACCGTTGGATTCTTCCAGTTCATCATCGAAATCGCATAATCCTTCGTTCCGTCAATCGTGTTTTTTTCAATCCGGACATTCGTGTGTAATTTGTTTTCCGTGTATTGATGTGTGCCGATTGCCACATTGATGTTACGGAATAAGTTATTACGAATCGTGATATCTTCATTTGGAGTACCATCTTGATTCGACCACTTCCAGTTGAAACCCTTCGTGATTGGATCTGGGGTATCGAGATTAATCGATTCATTCGGACCTGTATTCGGTATCATGACGGCATCGACGAATTTCATGTTTTCGATGACTGCCTTCTTCGTTGCATCAAGTTCCATCGCATGTGAACCCTTTTGATTCCGTACCGTAATACCGCCGATGTACAAATTTTGATTATGGGCAATAGCGAAAGCCGAACCACGCGCATATTGATTCAAGTCGATCTGTGCATTCCCCTTACCGACGAGTTTAACATTCTGGGAACCGTTATATTTGCCAACTTTTTTATTCAGACGTAAAACAGATGGCGCAACGAAATCAAAGACACTCGTCGTCGAACTAATCTTTGTCGTCCCTGTCTCTGTCGTCTTTTTGATGATGACACCATCCTCTAGGATCACCGTCGTATTGGACGGGATACCAACACGTAACGGGGACAGATACGTTCCCTTTGTTAGAACGAGGGTGCCTCCCCCTTCTTTTTCAAGTCGTTCCAAATAAGAACGCATCGTATAATGATTGCGTGTCTTTGCATTATAGGTCGTATATTTACGGATTGCTGGGTCAATCGCTTCTGTTTTTGGTGTAATCCGGTATGTTTTTTTAATCGTTGTCGCCTTCGCTTCGCTCGGATGAATACCGATTAAAAGTGAAGAAGCGATGAATACAGCGAGAGTTGTTTTCTTCAATCTGTAACTTCCTTCCCATTCTTCAAAACATTTCATCCACTGAAGGTTTATTATAGCATTTATCCAATTAAAGGAAAAATGACATTTGGTCATTTTAGATAGATTCAGTTGGATGTTCTACCTGTTTCATCGGTATGAAATTGGTTTCTTTCAAGCATCCCATCACAAAAACAATCCGCCCTACATCAGCAGGGCGGATTGTTTTTGTATACATGAATTATTTTGAACGATTTGCGATTTCTTGCTCTAAATCTGCAATGAATTGTTCGAGTGATGCATTACTCGAGTCTTTTGAACCGTAACGACGAATGTTGACTTCGCGTGATTCAACTTCTTTGTCACCTAAAACGAGCATGACCGGTACTTTATTGACTTGTGCTTCACGAATACGATAACCGAGTTTCTCGTCACGGAAATCTGTTTCGACGCGGATTCCCTTTTTCAACAGGATCGCTTTGATTTCACGGGCATAGTCTTCATGAACACCAGAAACCGGAATCAATTTCACCTGAACGGGTGCGAGCCATGTTGGGAATGCGCCTTTGTATTCTTCGATCAAGTAAGCAACGAATCGTTCCATCGTTGATACGACACCTCGGTGTAAGACGACTGGACGGTGATCTTGTCCGTCGTTCCCTTTGTATGTCAATTCGAATCGCTCTGGTAAGAGGAAGTCGAGTTGGACTGTTGAGAGCGTCTCATCTTTACCAAGCGCTGTCCGAACTTGAACGTCAAGCTTTGGTCCGTAGAATGCGGCTTCGCCTTCTGCTTCGAAGTATTCGAGTTCGAGCTCATCCATTGTTTCTTTCAACTCACGTTGCGCCATTTCCCAGATCGCATCGTTGTCGAAGTACTTCTCTTTGTCCGCTGGGTCACGGTATGAAAGACGGAACTTGTAATCTGTGATCCCGAAATCAGCATAGACTTCTTGAATGAGATGAACGATGGCTTTAAACTCATCTTTCATTTGGTCAGGACGGACGAACGTATGTCCATCGTTAAGAACCATGTAACGAACACGTTGAAGACCAGTCAAGGCACCAGACATTTCGTAACGGTGCATGCCACCAAGCTCCGCGACACGAAGTGGTAAATCACGGTACGAACGTGGTTCGTTCTTATAGACCATCATATGGTGTGGACAGTTCATCGGGCGAAGAACAAGTTCTTCATTGTCCATCTCCATTTTCGGGAACATGTCATCTTGATAGTGATCCCAGTGCCCCGATGTCTTGTATAGATCGACTGAACCGAGGACCGGTGTATAGACGTGCTCATACCCAAGTTCGAGTTCTTTATCGACGATATAACGCTCGACTGTCCGACGGATCGCTGCTCCTTTTGGTAACCACATCGGAAGTCCTTGACCGACTTCTTGAGAAGTGAAGAATAAACCAAGTTCCTTCCCGAGTTTCCGGTGATCCCGTTCTTTTGCTTCAGCGAGGAAGTGGAGGTGTTGTTTCAACTGATCTTTTGTTGCCCATGCTGTACCGTAAATGCGTTGTAACATCTTGTTTTTCGAATCACCACGCCAGTAAGCACCAGCAATGCTCATCAATTTGAAGACTTGTAGCTTCGCTGTCGCTGGAACGTGTGGTCCACGGCAGAGATCGAAGAATTCGCCTTGACGGTAAATCGTCAAATCCTGATCAGCAGGAATCGACTCGATCAATTCAATCTTCAACGGATCATTGAGTTCTTTATAGATGGCGAGTGCCTCGTCACGCGAGACGACTTCTCGTTCGATCGGCAAGTTTTCACCGGCGATTTTATTCATCATCTTCTCGATTTCTGGAAGGTCCTCTTCTGTCAGACGACGTTCCATATCGATGTCATAGTAAAAACCATTCTCGATTGTCGGTCCAATTCCAAGATGAATCGTTTCATCCGGATACAGACGTTTGATGGCTTGTGCCATCAAATGAGCTGATGAGTGACGAATCAAGTCGAGCCCTTCTTCTGAATCCGGCATGATCAATTCAATTGTACCGTCCTCTTCGATTGGACGACGGTAATCGATGGCGTGCCCGTTCAGTTTAGCAGCAAAGGCTTTTTTACGAAGACCTGGGCTGATCGAAGCTGCCACTTCTTCAGCTGTCGTGCCGGCTGCAAATTCCTTTACGGCGCCGTCTGGAAATGTAAGTGCGATGTTTGACATGACTGTTTCCCCCTTTTACAAAATAAAAAAGACTCATCCCTAAAAAGGGACGAGTCTTAATCTCGTGGTACCACCCTCGTTCCCGGACCATGCACTGGTTCGGCTCGAACACGCGTTAACGGGCGTGAGGCGCAAACGGATTAGCCCCGTTCGTGCTATGAGGGAGTAAAGACATGAATGATGCCATGAGAAGCTTCCACCGTTCTTCTCTCGCTAGTTTGGTTCATTTCATACTTCATATCCTCAATCGTTGCATCGTCTATTGACGTGTCATTAGTATAACGAATCCGTTGCTTCCTTGACAAGGAAAATTAGTAGCGACGTCGATTTTCACCAAGGAACTCGATTGGTTGCGTCGTCGTCCGGATTCGTTCCATCAGTCGTGCAGCCTTTAATTTATCGCCTTGATCATTTGTGATTCCGAAATGGAGCTCGAGTTCATCATAAGATAAGTTCGAGCTGAATAATGTCGGCAGACGATGCATCATGCGATACTGCAAAATGATCCCGAACAATTCATCCCGTACCCACGGACTGATCGATTCAGCACCGATATCGTCAATCAACAATACTGGAATCGTTTGAAATCCTTCGAGGAATGTATCAAACGAGTCAGACCGAATCCTCCGTTTCGCTTCAGCGACAAACCCCGGGGCATGGACGAGAATCGTTGCAATCCGTTCTTTTTTCAAAGCATTCCCGATCGCAGCCAAAAGGTATGTTTTCCCGACACCAAAGCTACCATGAAGGTACAATCCCTTTACCGTCTCCTTCGAGCGGAGATGATTGAGGAACTGAGACGCCGCACGTAAGGCAAGCTTACGGTCCGTCGTCGACAAGTCAAAATCACTGAAGTTCGCATCGCGGACTTCATCCGGCAGGAACAGGCTCTTAAATTTCTTCTCAAGCGCACGTTCATCCTCTCGGTCTTTTAACGCTTGCGACTTCTCATACGAGACGACGATCTGTCCTTTTTCGACGTGCAGGATCGGCTGGTACCCTTCGATGACTGCCTTACTTTCAATCAGTCGATTTCCGTCCATCTGTTCCGCATATTCATTCAATTTGAGCATGCCCCGCTCGATCATCCGTTGATCGATCTCCGGATGTGTCCGCAAGAACATGACGACACCTGGATGAGACAACACTCGTTGTTGAATCGCTCGAACCGATTCTGCGACGTCCGGTCGACTTAATATTTTTTCGATAGATGATTGAATATGTTCCATGTCTCGACTCCTTTAGTTCCCCTTCAGTTCTCGTAAGATCCGTTCCATTTCTTCATCATCTGGAACATCTGCTTCGAAACTCGCTTTTTTAGAGGCTTCGTACTCCTGCTGTTTTGCTTTCTCTTCTTGCAACCACTTCGGATTCGGACCGCCATTCGTGTTGCTTGTCCGTCCCCGGCGACCACCAACAGTTTGACGCGCACGTTCTTGTTTTTGCTCCTGCTTTTTTGAAATCAACTCATCCTGCTCCTGCGTCTTCGCTAGTGCCTCGGATGCCGTCACGTATCCCTTCTGTTTCCAATCATCAACGATCGATAAGAGGAAGTTCTTGCTGAAGCGATTATCTTTTTTGATGACGAGCGCATAGTAGTACGCAGCATTGACGATCCCAGACGACATCTCATAATCGATGATCAATTGTTGGATCAATTCTTCATCCCGTTCAGACAACGCTTTGACCTTTCGCAACTTCGCTACATAATGCTTCGGATGGGTGCTTTCCATCGTCTCCGTCGCTTCGATGTCTCCGACCTCGATCGTGTCTAGTGAGGCGACCTTCGCTTTTTTCTCCCGGCTGAGTTTTTGTTTCGCTGACAACATCATCTGTTTGCAGCGTTCTTGCTTCTCAGCATCGGTCATCGGCAAGTACGCTTCGTGACGGAAACGGGCATTCAACAGTTCCGCCATCAATGCTTCATTCGACTGCGTGACGTAAGCAAGCTTCACGAGCAGATGATCGATTGCCTTTGAGTAAAATGTTCGTGGCAGGAAACGATCGGTCTGTCGCTTCATCTCTTCTAGATCAAACGAATAGTCGAATTCATATACCGCACGTTCCTGTTTCGCATAAGCTTTCGGCTGATGAGCGGAAGCAAGACCAGCTTTTACGTCGAACACTTGATCAAATCGAACCGTCCGATCAACGATGTTCTTCGGAAGCGGCTCCGTCCGAAAACGATGCTGTAACGACCGGAACCGGATTTCACCGACGCGATAGAACAGCAGACTCGATAACACCCCGTCATTCAAGAAGGTGTTCGGCGCGAGCGGAACCCGGATTTGATAAATGTAACGATAAGCGGCTTGGCGCGCTTCGAACGTTCGAATCAACCCGATCCCTTCTAGCTTAAATAACTCTTCCTTGAACTCATCGACGGAAAACCCGAGTAGTGTTCCGAGTTCCGCATGGGAAATATACTGGGATTTCGTTTTCCCTGGGATCATCTCACTCCAAAACGTTTGATAGAGCCCAAGCGCTTTAACACCGATAATCGGCTGGTATAAATAATATAAAGATTGATAAGCTTCACGGTCGACGACACCATTGCTCATCACTAAGCAAAGGTCGGTACCGGAAAGTTCACGTTCTACCATCTGACTCGTCCTTTCCTTAGGGAGAAAAAGAGAGGTGCGCTGACCGGACAGACGACCTCTCTTATATCACGTTCAATTCTCACGGTCATTTTCCTGATGTCGCTCCATCAGTTCAGAGAGCTCTTGGAAAAAGACATTGATGTCCTTAAATTGTTTATAAACACTCGCAAAGCGGACATATGCCACTTCGTCAACGGATGCTAGTTCATTTAATACGAGACGTCCGACCTGCTCACTTGGAATCTCATGCTGAGCTGTCGCTCGTAATGCCTTTTCGACCCGACTGACGACTGTTTCTAGCTGTTCAATCGAAATCGGTCGTTTTTCACAGGCACGCACTAATCCGCGTAGAATTTTCTCGCGATTGAACTCGTCACGCGTTCCGTCTTTCTTTACGATGATTAAAGGGGTCTGCTCGACCATTTCGAATGTCGTAAAACGATAGCCACAAGACTCACATTCACGTCTTCTTCGAATCGAACCGAAATCCTGGACTGGTCTTGAATCCAGTACTTTTGTTCCGTTAAAATTACAGGCTGGACAGCGCATGCCGTACCTCCGTTCACGTGATTTCTTTTGTTCCAATCATCTTTAATCGATACCCTGCATCAAGTGATGCATAGATTCGCTCAATTTGTTTCTCGAGATCAGGTCCGAGAAGACTTTCACGGTGTAAGAAGAGATCGACGGCAGTATGTCCGCCTGCCACCATGATGACTGTCGCAAGTCCATCGACTTCTTTTAAGGTAAAAGCGAGTTCTCCACGTTCCGCGTCAACACGACGAACCGTTCCGCCATCTTGCTTTAAGATATTTTCTAAACCAGCAAACAACATCTCCACAGTTGCTGCGTAGTAGTGTGTGCGTAGGTTTTCGTTTTTATGTGTATCGGATGTCTCTAGCTGTTTTTGCAAACGTTCCTTCAGTCCCATGGTCATCCTCTTTTCTTTGTTTCTTCTACTATTAAGAATAACAGACGTCAGACATATTAAAAAGCCCTCGTCTGAACGACGAGGGCTTGACGAATTCGTGTGTATTGTCAGTTGACGTGCTGGACAGTAGCCGCTGGAACTTGAACAGGTCCCATACCACGTGGAATTTCGACATTTTCACGGATTTTCGCATCGAGCTTTTCAGCAATGTAGTTCGCTGCGATGGCTGGATCGATCCGATCCCCACAAGTAAAGACATCAACCGATGCATACCCGTGCTCTGGGAAACTGTGAATCGTTAAGTGCGATTCAGAGATAATGACGACGCCACTGACGCCGTGTGGTGCAAACTTGTGGAATGCTACTTCTCGTACTTCTGCACCTGCTTGAAGTGCTGCGTCAACGAAAAGTCGTTCAACGAATTCCATGTCGTTCAATTTTTCAGGATTACAATCCCAAAGTTCTGCAATAATGTGTCTTCCCATAGTATCCATTTGTGGATCCCCCCTACATTCAATGGTCTTCAAAGTAGTTGATCACTTACTTTGCGCCTGAGTCGTTCGCACCCACGGGGGAAAGTTAGTCCAGAGAGGTCCTAACCCTTTAAGCTGCGATTGCCAGACCGATTGAAGTTCACGATTTGAATTATAGCGAGTATCAAAAAGATACACAAGGATAAATTTCAAAAATTAATACATTTTAAGAAAAAAAACGGGACAGCCCCCGTCATTGCTGGGATCTGCCCGTTATAATTAATTCAATTCAAGTTCTTTTTCAACGGTTCCCATCGCCTCTAAGTGTGCCGAGACGAGGTGTACGAGATCAACGACGCGGCATGAGTAACCCCACTCATTATCGTACCAAGCGAGGACCTTCACCTGACGACCACCCATGACCATCGTCGAGAGCCCGTCGACGACCGTCGAACGTTCTTCTCCGTTAAAGTCGATTGAGACGAGCGGTTCCATCGTCATTCCGAGAATGCCCTCAAGCGCACCGTCCGCTGCTTTCGTGAAGGCTTCGTTCACTTCAGCAACCGTCGTATCCCGACTGACTTCGACGACGAGATCGACGAGTGATACGTTCGGTGTCGGAACACGAAGCGCGAGTCCATTTAATTTCCCTTCCAAATGTGGCAAGACGAGCGCAATCGCCTTTGCCGCGCCTGTCGACGTCGGAATAATCGATGAGCCGCATGCCCGGGCGCGCCGTAAATCCTTATGCGGGTTATCAATGTTATTTTGATCGTTCGTAAACGCATGAACCGTCGTGACGAGACCTGATTCGATTCCGAATGCACGGTCGATGACTTGTACGACAGGTGCGAGACAGTTCGTCGTACACGATGCGTTCGAAACGATATCATCCGTTTCATGATCATACATGTCATCATTGACACCCATGACGATCGTCCGAACATCCCCTTTAGCAGGTGCCGTGATGACGACCTTTTTTGCTCCTGCCACTAAATGCTTCGCAGCGCCCGTATCCGAATTGAACTTCCCTGTTGCTTCGACGACGATATCGATGCCGAGTTCCCCCCACGGCAATAGCTCAGGATTGCGTTCACTGACGATTTGAATCTCTTTTCCGTCAACCATCAACGCCCCATCGATGATGTCGACCGGATAATTGAATTTTCCGTGTACCGTATCATACTTGATTAAATGCGCGAGTGTTTCGACTGGATAACTCGCATTAATTGCTACGACTTCGCTTTTCCCCTCAGCGATCAGACGTCGAAAGACCATTCGACCAATTCGACCAAAACCATTGACTGCCACCTTGACTCCCATGTGCGGATCCCCCTTCAATGTGACGGATGTAGCTCCGTTTACAGATAGAACTATATCATGAAATGTAAGCGATTTCATTATGTTCTCTAAAAAAAGTGAGAGAAGATGGAAACTTCTCTCACTTCATGTCTTTCATAACTTGTCATCATTTGCATCAATCACCATACCGACTTAACCACTCATCGATTTGTTGGTATAACGAATCAATACTACCGTCATTGAAGAATACATCATCTGCAAGCTCTTTTTTCTGTTCGATGCCGAGTTGCGCATGGATACGTGCATACGCTTCTGCTTCTGATAAATCATTACGTTGCATCAATCTTCTTAACTGCATATCTTCTGGGCAATAGACGACAATGACGCGTTCGAACAGGTTTCGCCAATCCCCTTCTAGCAGTAACGGAATATCAAATACGACGAGAGAATGTCCTGAACGTTCATAGGCATCTGCTGCTTCGAGCATCTGTTGTCGAATACTCGGGTGCATCAACTGATTCAATTGTTGTCGTTTTTCACTATCTTGAAAAATGATTTGTCCGAGCTTTGGACGGACAAGACGTCCTTTTTCAAACGCCTCTGGGAATGCCAGTTGGACTGCATCATATGCTCGCCCTCCCGGATCAACGACTTCTCGCGCAATAAGATCCGCATCGATGACCGCTATTCCTTTTTGTTTTAAATAGCTAGAAACCGTACTTTTACCGGTTGCGATACTCCCTGTCAGACCGACTCTCATAAGGCAACCTGTTGGCACGTCGGACAGAAATGTGTTCCCCGTCCACCGACTTTGATTTTTTCGATGGCTGTACCACAACGAGGACACGGTTCCCCTTTTTGACCATATACCGCAAGTTGAAGCTGGAATTCACCTTTTCCTGACGGCGAGACATAACTCCGGATCGTACTTCCCCCTGCTTCCACCGCTTGTCGTAAAACGTTGACACCGGCTTGATGAATGCGTGAGATATCGTCGAGTGTCAAGGCGCCGGCTTTCGTCAACGGGTGGACACGTGCAGCATGAAGGGTCTCATCGACATAGATGTTACCGAGACCAAGGAAGATGGACTGGTCGAGCAGTGCCGTTTTGATTGGACTTCTCTTTTTACGAATTAAATTCTCCGCTAACACTTCTGCTGTAAATTCCGGATCAAACGGTTCACGCTCCAGTTGTGCCAGTGGAGCAGTCTGCATCGCTGTTTGCTTATCACGTAATTCCATCGTTCCGAACTTCCGAACATCATTATAGTGAAGTTCCGAACCATCCGTGAAACGGAAGACGACATGCGTATGTTTATCCCGTTCAACCGGTTGTGGATATGGGAAGTACTTTCCTTCCATCCGCAAATGGCTGACGAGATAAAAACGATCAAAATCAAAGAGCAGGAACTTTCCGCGACGTTCGACGCGTTCGATCCTTTCTTGATGTAAGGCATCTGCAAATCGCGCCACTTCCATCCCCCGAATCATTTTCGGATGGTAGACTTTGACGGAAGAGACTGTCTTTCCAGAGACCGAACGTTCTAAACTGCGGCGAACGGTCTCGACTTCAGGTAATTCAGGCACATCTATTCCTCCTTGCTTACTTCGTTTCGTACCACGTATGCCCTGCGCCCCCATCGACGCGTAGCGGTACGGATAGTTCGACGGTCTGCTCCATCGCTTGTTTGACAAGTGCTTGTAAAGCGTCGAGTTCTTCGTCTGGTGCTTCAAAAATCAATTCATCGTGTACTTGTAATAACAAGCGTGCCTTCAGATTAGATGCTTTCAAAGCAGCATGAACATCAAGCATTGCTTTTTTAATGATATCTGCAGCCGAACCTTGAATCGGTGTATTGATCGCAGTACGTTCAGCAAAACCACGTAAGTTAAAGTTTTTCGAGTTGATATCCGGAATATTGCGGCGACGGTTCATCAACGTTTCGACGAATCCATTTGCTCGTGCCGTCTCGATTGCTGTATCCATGAACTGTTTGATTTGCGGGAACAACTCGAAATAACGATCGATGAATGATTGCGCTTCTTTGCGTGTGATGTTCAAGTTTTGAGACAATCCATAATCGCTGATTCCGTAAATGATTCCAAAGTTGACGGCTTTCGCCTGACGCCGCATGTTTCCTGTGACATCTTCCGGTTCGACACCGAAGACACTACTTGCCGTTTGAGTATGAATATCCTCATCATGGAGGAACGCATCGACAAGCGTCTGATCCTGCGACATATCGGCCATGACACGTAATTCGATTTGTGAATAATCAGCAGCGTACAATGACCAGCCTGTTTGACTCGGAACGAAGGCTTTTCGAATCTTCCGTCCTTCTTCAATCCGGATCGGGATATTCTGAAGGTTCGGATTGACCGAACTTAAACGACCTGTTTGAGCGATTGTCTGAGCAAAACGAGTATGGATTTTTCCATCTTCCTTGATGACTTTTTGCAATCCTTCAACATACGTTGACTGCAACTTTTGCAGTTCTCGGTAAAGCATGATGTGATCGATGACTGGGTGCAGCGGGCGCAGTTTTTCAAGGACATCTGCGGCAGTCGAGTAGCCCGTCTTTGTTTTCTTAAAGGCAGGGAGTTCGAGTTTTTCAAACAAAATTACACCGAGTTGTTTCGGAGAATTAATATTGAACGACTCACCTGCTGCTTCAAAGACCAATGTCTCAAGTTCTGTTAAACGCCCAGCAAGATCCGCTTGCATCTCTTGGAGCGTCGCGACGTCTACGCGAATCCCAGTCCATTCCATCTCAGCGAGGACACCTGATAGTGGACGCTCTAACGTTTCATATAACTCGTATTGTTGATTCGCCTTCAGTTCTTCTCGGACTTTTGGGAACAGCAATTCAACCATCCGTGCTTTCTCAGCTAAATAAGGATGAAGAGCTTCATCTTCTGGCGCGAGACGTTTCGCCCCCTTACCGAGTACTGCTTCCTCATTCGGCGCCATTAATGCATAATGACCAGCGATCGAAGCGAGTGTTGTACCGCCACTTAAGTTTAACAAATAGCCTGCTAATAACAGATCTTCGTACCCGTTCAATGTCAAGCCGTGTTTACGCAATGCAAATGCGACTTGTTTCGCATCGAGACAAATCTTTTGATGTTCCGACTCGATCCATTGACGGAATGCTGGATCCTCGACGAGCGTCGGAGCAGCAACATAGATCGTGTCAGGCGTTGCTATCGCAAATCCAATGATGTCTTCTTCCATGTAATCTTCTCGAAGCTGTTCTGCAATCAATACGGCATCCGTGACGTCTTTAGGAAGTGAAGTGATCGTCACGACGTTTAATTGTTCTTTATCCTCTTCTTTGACGACAGGGGCGAATCGATTCGTCAATGACTTGAAGCCAAGTGACTGGAACAACGAATAAGGAACTTGGGTATCGACATTGCGAATTTGCAAATCATCTAGCGTCGTCTCGAGCGGGACATCCACCTTGATTGTCGCGAGTTCTTTCGACAGTCGTGCGAGCTCTTCGTTCGCGATGACTTTTTCTTTCTGCTTCCCTTTTAAATCCTCGACATGTTCGTACAGTCCTTCAACAGAACCATATGCCGAAATCAATTTAACAGCCGTCTTTTCACCAATCCCAGGAATCCCTGGAATATTATCCGATTTATCACCCATCAACCCCTTCAAATCAATCATTTGAATCGGCTTTAGACCACCATACGTCTCAGCAAACAGTTCCTCTGTCATGCACTGGACGTCCGTGATCCCACGCTTCGTGATCAAGACTTCGACCTTATCCGTGACAAGTTGAAGTAAATCTTTGTCTCCTGTGACAATCCGCGTCCGATCCGTTGGCATCGTCCGTGCGAGCGTACCAATCAAATCATCTGCCTCATAGCGATGGAGTTCCATCATTTGAATACCGAGTGCTTCACAGATGTCTCGGACGATCGGGAATTGTTCCCGTAGTTCGGACGGTGTCTTTTCTCGACTTCCTTTATACTCCTGATAGACATCGTGACGGAACGTTTCACTCGAAGCATCAAAGGCAACGACCATATGTGTCGGTTGTTCTTCTTCAAGCAACTTCAATAACATCATCGTAAAGCCATAGGCTGCGTTCGTATTTCGTCCTTGCGCGTCCGTCATTGGTGGTAAAGCGAAAAACGCCCGATAAGTCAATGAGTTCCCATCAATCAATAACAATTTATTTTCCATCATCTACGCCCCTTTAATCGATTTTCTGTCCCTATTGTATCACTCTGCACACATTTGTTCGCTAAAAATGACCAAAAAAAGACGATTGACTCACGGAGAGTCAACCGCCAAGAGCATGACGACATGGGAGCTGATCCAGTCGCCATACAGATGATGAAGAAGGTACTTTCATCATAAGATACATCTATTAAGGAATTGTGAATCCACTGTGAAATTCAGCCATGTTTTGGTAAACGAATCGTAAACGTCGTTCCTTGTTGCTCCGCCGATTCGACATCAATTTCTCCATGGTGAAGATCAACGATGTGTTTAACAATGGCCAGCCCGAGACCCGTTCCACCTGAATTACGGCTTCGCGCCTTATCGACACGATAGAACCGTTCGAAGATACGCTGTGTCTCCTTCGGATGAATACCAATCCCATCATCTTTGATGATGAGTTGGACAGACTCTTCTCCATCCTCGAGTTGAATCCAGACGTTACCACCGTTCGGTGTGTAGTTCAACGCATTCGCAACTAAGTTGACTACGACTTGTTTCAACCGATTCAAATCTGCCCGGATGAAGACTTCCTCTTCCGTTTCGATATGAATCATCATCTCTTTTTCCGCTGCTCGTCGATGCAACAGCTCTGCGGTTTCGCGAACGAGACTCGTCACATCAACGATTGCTGTCTCAAGCTGATAGTTGTCTTGTTCCAGTCGCGATAGTTCGAGCAAGTCTTCGACCAATGACTGCATTCGTTCTGACTCATCATGAATGATCCGCAAAAATTGTTCCCGGATTTCCGGAACATCTTGCGCACCATCGAGTAACGTTTCTGCAAACCCCTTGATGGACGTCAGTGGTGTTTTTAATTCGTGGCTGACATTCGCAACGAAGTCTTTGCGCATCTGTTCCAGCTTTTTAATTTCCGTAATATCGTTGAAGACAACGGTCGTTCCTTGCACGCGACCGTTCTTATCAAAAATCGGTGCGGCACTGACCATAAACGTCCGGCTGTTGATGCCGAAACGGACACTCGATTGTTTGCGATTCGGTTTTTCTGTCAGATAGACATCTTCAATCACCTGACTCATCTTTTCGTTCGGAAGCACACGGTAATATAATTTTCCACTAGATGGTTCGTGAATATGGAACATCTCCCGATAGGTACGGTTAACAAGTAGTACATAACCCTTTTCATCAATCAGCATGAGACCGGCTCCCATGTATTCGATCAAGGATTCGAGTCGTGCCCGTTGCATCGCTTCACCGGATGATGCATTCTCTAGATTTCGTGCGAGGAGATTGATCGAGCGTCCTAAATCACGTGATTCATCTGGCGCCGCTAACTCGTAGACGCGTGACTTGTAATTCCCATGTGACAGTTCGTGCAACACATCGGTCGCCTCCGCGATTGGTCGTAGGAACCGTTTCGTTGATCGATAGATTGTCAAAAAGATGATTACGAGCGAAGCAAGGAGTGAGAAGAAAATGACCGTCCAAATCCGCGAATAGATAATATTCAAATCTTTAGCATAACGAATGAAACTGACGTACACTTCTCCACCATCTGCTGTTGGAACAGGCTTCGTGAACTGGACGACACTGTCATCCGTCTTCGATTCAAACGTGCCATCTTTGGGAATCGCTGAGAAATTGAGAGTTGCTACTTTCAGTTTCGTGACATCAACAGGGGTACCTGCGATGATTTCCCCACGTCCGTTAAATAAGATCATGTCAAAGTTGGATTCGGCATACAATTGATTCACGTACTGTGCCATATCAGAAACTTCGCGCCCTTGTAGGATCGTCTCGACAAGCGAGGTTTCATCCATCAGTTTTTCTTTTTCATTTTGAACATAGAATTCCTTAAATGATTGTCCAAGTAGAAAACCGAGTGCAACAAGCACCAAACTAATGAAAGAAATCATTTTAAAGATGAACCGTTTCCGATACTTACTCATTCTGGTTTCGGCTCCTCCATCTTATACCCGAGACCGCGGATCGTTTTGATATAAATCGGTTTTTTCGTATTCGGTTCGATTTTTTCACGGACGTGACTGATATGCACATCCACGATACGCGTATCGCCGACGAAATCATAATTCCAAATCGCGGATAACAGTTGATCTCGTGTCAAGACACGTCCTTTATTTTTAGCGAGATATACGAGCAATTCAAATTCCTTAGGAGTAAGTTCAAGACGTTCTTCTGCTTTGAAAGCTTCGTAGTTATCCGGAACGATTTTGACGTCACCAATCAGAATCGTTCCGTCCGTGACCTCATCCGGGGATGCTGTCTGATGACTCATCCGTCGTAAAATCGCTTTTACACGGGCAACGACTTCGCGTGGGCTAAACGGTTTTGTCAGGTAATCGTCCGCACCGAGTTCTAGACCGAGCACCTTATCAAACTCATCATCCTTTGCCGTCAGCATCAAGATCGGTGTATTGATTTTCTGTTGACGTAGTCGTTTACATACTTCCAGACCATCGAGTTCCGGCAACATAAGATCCAGTACGATCAGTGCGGCATCTTGTTTTTCCGCTAATTTCAAACCTGACATTCCATCATGTGCCGTTTCGACGACAAAACCAGCCTGCTCTAAATTAAACTTCAATAGTGTTGCAATCGACAATTCATCATCTACCACGATAATTTTATCTTTCAAACCTTGCATCCCCCTCAAGTTTCGTTCTTTCGAATGAGGAATTCCGTGGAATCCGCTTCGTCTGTCTTCATCTTACCGACTTTTACTGGAAAATCACAAATCTTTCTGCTGTTTCTTTACATAATCTTTAAAGGAGACGATGAATCCCTCTTGATCATTCGTGTAAAAGCGATAAAAACGGGGAATCAATACATATCGTCAATCGTAGGAGGTAGAATGTATGGAATGGAATCATCCCCTTTTTGCAGCCATCACGGCATGGTTCATCGCTCAAGCAGCGAAGCTTGTTACGAGTTTGGTACGGACCAGAAAGTTCGACCTGGAGATCATGTTTGCTTCCGGTGGTATGCCTAGTTCACATAGCTCGACTGTCGTCGCGTTAGCCGTGGTCATCGGTTTTCAGGAAGGCTTCTCATCTTCGCTCTTCGCACTAGCTGCCATATTTGCCACAATCATCATGTATGACGCGACGGGTGTCAGACAAGCTGTTGGTGTTCAGGCAAAATTACTCAATGATTATTTTAAGGGAATTCGTCATGAGACCCCTCTTCTGAATGAACTCGTCGGTCACACTGAGTTTCAAGTATTCGTTGGTCTCTTACTCGGTTTAGCTGTCGGTATCTTGTGGCCAGTTTTCTTCTTTTAATGCAAACAACCCATCCGATTTTGGATGGGTTGTTTGCATGTGAAGTGACTTATGGTTTTAGAACGACCTTGATGCATCCATCTGTTCGATCGTTGAAGGTTTGATAGGCTGCAGCAGCATCATCGAGTGCCACTCGATGCGTTACGATGTCCGTCGGATCAAATTCCTTGTTGATGATTTTCTGGAACAGTTCCGGCATCAAATGGACGACGGGTGCTTGTCCCATTTTCAGTGTGATATTCCGAGTGAAAAAGTCGCCGAGTGGAAATTGATTATATTTTTTTGCATAGACACCCGTCAACTGTACGGTACCAAACTTCCGGACAGCATCCTTCGCAATATCAATGGCGCTCAACGTTCCCCCTTGCAAACCAATCTTTTGTTCGATTTTTTCAACCGGTGACATCTTCCCATCAAGACCGACGCAATCAATCACGACATCTGCCCCACCTTGCGTCAATTCTTTGATGTAGGCACCACTTTCTGCATGATCTGAAAAATTCACGGTCTCGACTTTATTCGTCACTTTGGCGTGATTTAATCGATAGACTTGATCATCCACCGCAATGACCCGTTTCGCACCTTGCATCCATGCGAATTTTTGTGTCATCAGTCCGACAGGTCCCGATCCGAGTACGACGACCGTGTCCCCTTTTTTCACACCAGCATGCAGGACACTCCAATATGCTGTAGGTAAAACGTCAGATAAGAACAACAACGCTTCATCTTCTAGTTCACACGATTCAGGAATTACGAGCGGCATGAAATTTCCAAATGGTACTTTTAAATATTCCGCCTGACCACCGGGATGTCCACCAAACTCTTCTGTAAAACCAAAATATCCACCTGTATCGACATGCGGATTTCCGTTTGAGTTATCACATTGACTTTCCATATCATGTTCGCAAAAGAAACAGTGACCGCAAGCAACGTTAAACGGTAACACGACGCGGTCTCCCCGTTTGACCTTCGTCACTCCTGGTCCAACTTCTTCAACGATGCCCATCGGTTCATGACCAATGACATAGTCTTTGTGAGCTGGCATATTCCCTTGATAAATGTGTAGATCCGAACCACAAATTGCAGTCGAGGTGATCTTTACGATGATGTCATCGTTTTTATCAATCGATGGATCCTGTACTTGTTTGACTTGAACATCTTTTGTTCCTTGGTACGTTACGGCGCGCATGTAAAATCCCCCTTAGTGGAATAAAATGACGTACCTTTGTCCTTACCCTAATACAAGCATTTATTCTACATGTTTTTTAAAATTGGAACTTTTATCCTACATGGATCGTATGATGTGAAATAAGCAATTTATATTACACGCTCATATATGAAAGGAGCCTATTTTGTGGCACGCTGTACTGTTTGTCGTCAATCTTGGTCTGCTCGAACGATTTATCGTTTGATATGGTCTGCTCACGGACTACCTTGCCCGTATTGTCAGAACCAACAGCACCTCCATATGGAACACCAAGGTTACTTCCTTCGAATCGGTTATTTGGTTCCATGGTTCACATTTCTGCTCATACTGGTCTGTCCTTGGTATGCTAAATTATCACACCATGCCTCGCCTTATCGATTATGAAAAGGCGAAAAAGACGAACCTGTCGAAAGTGACAGATTCGTCTTTTTTAGATTCAGGATTTTAATAAGTCGAGTACCGAACGGACGGTAGACGCAGATCGGTTCAGCGCTTCTTGTTCATCGGCAGTCAGCTCGAGTTCGTAGACGTGCTCGACACCGTTCCCACCAAGAATGACCGGTACACCAAAGTACATATCGTTGTATCCGTATTCGCCTTCGAGATAAGCGATTGCCGGAAGAATCCGTCGCTGATCCTTCAAAATCGCTTCGACCATCTCAGCGATCGCCGCTGCTGGCGCATAATAAGCAGAACCGTTTCCAAGTAACTGAACGATTTCACCGCCCCCTTTACGGGTCCGGTCAACGATCGCATCGAGTCGTTCTTTCGATATGAGCTTCTCAATCGGAATTCCTCCTGCCTGAGAATAGCGCAGTAGCGGTACCATATCATCTCCGTGTCCACCGAGCACGAACCCTGATACGTCCTTCACAGAAACATTGAGTTCTTCTGCTAGAAATGTCCGGAAACGTGCTGTGTCGAGGACGCCGGATTGACCAATGACACGCTCTTTCGGAAAACCAGATGCTTGATAGACCGTATACGTCATCGCATCGACAGGGTTCGTCAAAACGATGATGATTGATTCCGGCGCATGCTCGACGACTTCCTTCGTCACAGCTGTCATGACGGCAGCATTCGTACTCACAAGGTCTTCACGGCTCATACCCGGCTTTCGCGCGATACCGGCAGTGATGACGACGATATCCGCACCGTTGATGTCCGCATAATCCGATGTCCCTTTTACCGAAGCATCAAATCCGAGGATCGGCGCTGCTTCTTGCATATCGAGCGCCTTTCCTTTCGTCGGATTCTCTTGCTCTGGCCGGTCGACGAGGACGACATCACCTAACTCTTGCTGGGCCAGATAAAGTGCCGTCGTCGCTCCCGTAAAGCCACTTCCAATGACTGCGATCTTCTTCCGTCTGTTCATCGACTCATTCCTCCTGATCGGATTACATGTTTTTGATGAGTTCGTCCGCGAATTCAGAACACTTCACTTCAGTCGCACCATCCATGAGACGCGCGAAGTCGTATGTGACGACTTTCGATTCGATCGATGTTTCCATTGATTTGATGATGAGATCTGCTGCTTCGTTCCAACCGAGGTGACGGAACATCATTTCGCCTGACAAGATGACAGATGATGGGTTTACTTTATCGAGTCCAGCGTATTTCGGTGCTGTACCGTGAGTTGCTTCAAAGATTGCGTGACCTGTCATGTAGTTGATGTTTGCTCCAGGTGCGATTCCGATACCACCGACTTGTGCAGCAAGTGCATCCGAGATGTAGTCACCGTTCAAGTTCATTGTCGCAACGACATCGAACTCTTTTGGACGAGTCAAGATTTGTTGTAAGAAGATATCAGCGATTGAGTCTTTTACGATTAACTTACCAGCAGCTTCAGCGTCAGCTTGTGCTTTGTTCGCAGCCTCAGTTCCCTCTTCTTCTTTGATGCGATCGTACTGGTTCCAAGTGAAGACGTGCTCTGCGTATTCACGCTCAGCAAGCTCATAACCCCAGTTTTTGAAAGCTCCTTCAGTGAACTTCATGATGTTTCCTTTGTGAACGAGTGTCAACGAAGCGCGCTTGTGCTCAAGTGCGTATTCGATTGCTGCACGAACGAGGCGTTCTGTTCCCTCTTTTGAAATCGGTTTGATTCCAAGACCAGATGTCTCAGGGAAGCGAATTTTGTTGACACCCATTTCGTTTTGAAGGAATTCAAGCAGTTTTGCAACGCCTTCGCTACCTTCTGCATATTCGATTCCTGCGTAGATGTCTTCAGTATTTTCACGGAAGATGACCATATCTGTATCTTCTGGGCGTTTAACCGGTGAAGGAACACCTGTGAAGTAACGAACTGGGCGAAGGCATGTGTACAAATCAAGCTCTTGACGTAATGCAACGTTCAATGAGCGAATACCGCCGCCGACTGGTGTCGTAAGTGGTCCTTTGATTGCGATGATGTGCTCACGGATGAGATCGAGTGTCTCTTCTGGTAACCAGTTACCTGTTTTGTTGAATGCTTTTTCGCCAGCATAGACTTCTTTCCATTCAATCTTCTTCTCACCGTTATAGGCTTTTTCAACTGCCGCATCAAATACGCGTACCGCAGCATTCCAGATGTCAGGTCCTGTTCCGTCACCAATGATGAATGGAATGATTGGAGCATTTGGAACTTGAAGTGTACCGTTCGTTACTGTGATGTTTTCGCCTTGAAGTGTAGCCATGTCTAAAAATCCCCCTTAAGTAATTGTAATCTACATCAAAAATCAGGAGAGGATTACTCCTCTCCGTCCTTTTAACGTTCTTCGATGGACACATATGTCCGGTGCGTTTCACCCGTGTAGTCTGCACGTGGACGAATCAGACGGTTATCGCTATACTGCTCTAAAATGTGCGCCAACCAACCTGACATTCGACTTACTGCAAAGATTGGAGTGAAAAGTTCTGTATCAAGTCCAAGTGCATGGTACGTAGAAGCGGAATAGAAATCAACGTTTGGTTTCAATCCTTTTTCCGACTGGACGATCTCGTCAATCTTAACTGACATCTCGTACCACTTCGGTTCCCCGATTTGAGCAGTCAGCTGACGACTCATTTCCTGAAGGTGCTTCGCACGTGGATCACCGTCCTTGTAGACACGGTGACCGAAGCCCATGATTTTTTGCTTGTTCTCAAGTTTATTATGAACATACTCGTCAACCTTTTCAACCGAATCAATTTCAAGCAACATCTTCATGACGGCTTCATTCGCTCCACCGTGAAGAGGTCCTTTTAATGCACCCATCGCTGCTGTCACACCTGAGTAGACGTCAGAGAGTGTCGCAACACAAACACGTGCCGTGAATGTCGAAGCGTTCAACTCATGGTCTGCATGAAGAACAAGCGCTTGGTTGAACGCTTTTTCAGCCACTTCTGTCGGCTCTTCGCCTGTCAACATGAACAGGAAGTTTGCAGCGTAAGAAAGACCTGTTTTAGGTGCGATTGGTTCCTGCCCTTTTTTGATACGCGCGTAAGCCGTAACAAGTGTTGCGATTTGCGCTTGTAATTTGATGGCTTTAGCGTAATTCGCCTCTGTCGACATATCTTCTGATGTTTCATCGTAAAGCGCGAGTTGAGAGAGCGCTGTTCGAATCATTGCCATCGCATTCGCCGACTTTGGTGCTGCCTTCATCGTCTCGAGAACGGCAGTCGCAACTGGTGCTTCGGAAATGAGTGCTTCCGACAGTTGCTTCAATTCCTCTTCTTTTGGTAGACGGTCGTTCCATAATAAGAAGACGACTTCCTCAAATGAGGCGTGCTCCGCCAAATCATCAATTGTATAACCGCCGTACGTCAATTGACCATCGATGATCGAACTGATTTTCGATGTCGTCGCGACGATTCCTTCTAAACCTTTAGTTTGCGTCATGACAATAATCCCCCTTTTTTTCCCCAGAAATTTAAAACGCTTTCATTTCCGTATTGAAAAAAAGACGTCCACTCAAGAGTCGTTCCCCATGCTTGTACCGCTGTACTCTTGAATAGACCATCTTGTTTCTGTTCTTAGTATAAACAAAATTACCCAAAAAGTGAATGAACTTGCATACTATTATCAAAAAATTAATTCGTATTCTTTGCTGATCCTGCTCATCCCGTGAACGTTTTTGCGATGATATCCCACATTCCGATGACAAGCGCAGCGATCCCAGCACCAATTAGCGGACCAACGGGTACTCCCCGAAAGAGTCCAACTGCGAGAATCGTTCCTGCAAGCAATGCCGTCGTGACAAGTGGGTCTTCTTTCATCAGACCAACACCATGTGCCGCTACGATCGCAACGAAGATTCCTGATAAAAATGAGATGATGCCGATATGCCCCCGAATACTTTGAATAAGTTCCTTAAATCCGATATCCCCTGCTGCGATCGGTACAAGAATCGCAGCCGTAATCAATGTGACACCCCACGTGATTCCTTTTGCCTGCAAGGATGGAAATAATCGACCATCTAGTCCGATCGCCTTGACGATCAACAGGAAAGCAGCAGCGATGATCAATGATTTATTTTGTGCGATGACCCCGATGAAGACGAGGGCAATCAAAAATAGATAAGCTTCCATACGTCCTCCTCATGAAAAAAAGACGGACATGACCTAAGTCACGTCCGTCATGAATGAATTATGCGTTATACAGTTTACCTGTCAGTGGATCGATTGAGATCATTTGACCGTCTTTGAAGACTGTCAATGCATTTTCAACACCAACGATGACCGGTTTACCGAGTGATGGTCCAACGATACCAGCATGGCTAGTCAATCCACCATCTACTGTGATCATTGCTGCAGCCAATTCGATTGCAGGCATCATGTCACGATCTGTTGAGTTCGTAACGAGGATCATGCCTGGTTTCGCTTTCGCATTTGCTTCTTCAGCATTGTTTGCAATGACGACTTCACCAACAACACCACGTTCGCCGATTCCGCGACCGTTTGCGATCTCTTTACCAACGATGTGAACTTTTAGCATGTTCGTTGTACCAGCAGTCAAAGCAGGGATACCAGCCGAGATGACGACGAGGTCACCGTCTGTAACAAAACCAGCATCTTTCGCTGTATCTGCAGCAAGTGTCAACATATCATCCGTGTTGTCTGAGAGATGATCGACGACGATTGGATACACACCCCATACGATGTTTAACTGACGTGCGACACGTGCGCTTGGTGTAACAGCGACGATGTTCGGCTCCGGACGGTATTTCGAGATACGTGATGCTGTGTAGCCCGATTGTGTCGGTGTCAAGATTGCTTTTGCATCCAAGTTGATTGCTGTGTGCGTAACGGCTTGAGCGATCGCATCCGTTACTGTGTGCTCACTGCGAGTTTGACGATCTTTCAACAAGAGTTTGTAGTCGAGCATTTTTTCTGTACGTTTTGCGATCGAGTGCATCATTTTGACAGATTCAATCGGGTAGTCCCCTGCTGCTGTCTCACCTGAAAGCATGATTGCATCCGTACCATCAAGAATCGCGTTCGCGACGTCTGATGCTTCGGCACGTGTTGGACGTGGGAAACGTTGCATTGAATCAAGCATTTGTGTTGCTGTGATGACCGGTTTACCAAAGTCATTACAAAGCTTGATCAAGTCTTTTTGAGTTGGTGTTACGTCCTCTGTCGGGATCTCGATACCGAGGTCACCACGCGCTACCATCAAACCGTCTGAAATCGCGAGAATTTCTTCGATGTTATCGACGCCTTCTTGGTTCTCGATTTTCGGGAAGATTTTGATGTGAGTCGCATTGTTTTTCTCAAGCAATTGGCGAATCGCAACGACGTCAGACGCACGGCGTACGAATGATGGTGCGATTAAGTCGACATCGCTCTTGATTCCGAATTCGATATCAGCTACGTCTTTATCTGTCAAAGCAGGAAGGTTAACCTTCACGTTTGGCAAGTTGACACCTTTTTTCGTTTTGATGACACCTTCGTTTTCGATAGAGCAACGAAGTTCACGGTTTGGAAGTTTTTCAACGACACGAAGACCGATGAGACCATCATCAAGCATGATCATCGAACCAACTTCGACGTCATCATAAAGTCCTTCATACGTAACAGAGAACTTATCTTTTGTTCCGACGATTTCGTTTGCGTCACCACTGACGACGATGACTTCTTGTCCACGTACGAGAAGTGCTTTTCCATCTTCGAACGTATGCGTCCGGATTTCTGGACCTTTCGTATCAAGAAGAATCGTAACGATTTTGTTTGCTTCTTTTGCTGCACGACGGATATCTGTGATTCGTGCACCGTGTTCTTCATAATCGCCGTGTGAGAAGTTCAAACGAGCGACGTTCATACCTGCTTCGATCATTTCTGGGAGACGTTTTTCTGACGCCGGTCCGATCGTACATACAATTTTAGTTCTGCGCATTTTCCATAAACCTCCTACGGTGTTTGGCCAAGTTCTCTTGCCCATTCCAATCCTATCGATGTTCGTTAAATCGAAAGCTGTTTTGAAAGCTCAAGGATTTCAAGATCCAGCTCATGTTTGTTTGCGTCGAGTGCCTCATCGATATCGAGATCAATCATCTTGCCACCACGTACACCTACGACACGTCCTTGTTTTCCTTGAAGTAGGATTTCGATGGCATGTGCCCCCATCCGACTTGCAAGTACACGGTCCGCTGCCGTCGGTGCTCCACCACGTTGAACGTGACCAAGAACCGTGACGCGTGTATCGAGACCTGTTTCTTTTGCGATAGCGTCTCCCACGTCCTGAGCACGACCTGCACCTTCAGCGACGATGACGATCGAGTGTTTCTTACCGCGGTTGACACCACTTTGAATGCGATCGAGCACTTCTTTTAAATCTTCAGGACGTTCAGGAACAAGAATCGATTCTGCTCCACCAGCAAGTCCTGCATATAATGCGATATCACCCGCATCGCGTCCCATGACTTCAATGACATACGTCCGCTCATGCGACGATGCTGTATCACGGATTTTGTCGATCGCTTCAAGCGCAGTATTGAGCGCTGTATCAAAACCGATCGTATAGTCCGTTCCAGGAATATCGTTATCGATCGTACCTGGAAGTCCGATTGTCGGGAAGCCAAGTCCAGTCAATTTTTGGGCACCACGATACGACCCGTCTCCGCCTACGACGACGAGTGCATCAATTTCAAATTTCTTAAGATTGACGACCGCTTTTGCTCGTCCTTCTTCTGTACGGAACTCAGGGCAACGTGCTGAACGTAGGAACGTTCCACCTCGTTGAATGATGTCACCGACTGATCCAAGGTTCAACTGGACGATGTCCCCGTTGATTAATCCTTGATACCCGTTGTAGACACCGAATACTTCTAAGCCATGAAAAATCGCTTTACGCGTGACAGCACGCACCGCGGCGTTCATACCTGGTGCATCACCGCCACTCGTTAAGACAGCAATCCGTTTTAAACTCACGTTAATCACCTCTCCATTAATCTGAATCTAAAATAGCACGTTGTTTTCTTGTTTTACAACAGGGCAGATTGCATAAACTTTCACTATCTTTTTCATCATCAATTCCGGAAATGAGGAATATCAATCATGATAGCGATTACATGGTGCTTATGTGCCAATTTGGTGATATTTTTCGGTCCGTTGATCGAGGAGCTCTTCCTTGGTCAGATGAACCAAAGTTTCGAGCTTCTGTACCAAGACAGATTTTAATTTATCCGCCTGTAATGACACATCAAGATGTGCTCCTCCGATGACTTCAGGAATGATAGCATCCGCGATTCCAAGGCGTAACAAATCAGGTGCTGTGATTTTCATCGATTCTGCAGCCTTTTCCGCAAGACTCGCATCTTTCCACAATAATGCTGCAGCACCTTCAGGAGAGATAACGGAATACGTCGAGTTCTCAAGCATCAAGAGTTGATCACAAACGCCGATTCCTAAAGCACCACCTGAACCGCCTTCACCAATGACAATCGAGATGATTGGCACAGTCATCCCAGCCATCTCAAACAAGTTTTTCGCGATGGCTTCACTTTGACCGCGTTCTTCTGCCGCACGTCCTGGATATGCTCCTTTCGTGTCAATGAACGTAATGATCGGTCGGTTGAATTTTTCCGCTTGTTGCATGAGACGCAGTGCTTTCCGGTACCCTTCTGGATGTGGCATCCCGAAGTTACGACGAATGTTCTCTTTTGTATCTTTTCCGCGTTGATGACCGATGATCGTCACGGGACGACCATTTAGCGTTCCGATTCCACCGACGATTGCTGCATCATCATACCCATGACGATCACCGTGCAGTTCGATGAAATCTTCACAAATCGATTCAATGTAATCGAGTGTCGTTGGACGTTCTGGATGACGTGCCAACTGAACACGATTCCACGCTTTCATATTCCCGTAAATATCGAGTTCTAACCGATGAAGGCGTTCTTCAAGAAGTTGCAGTTCTTCCTTGAAATCAAGTCCTTGCGTTTCCGCCATGTCATGAAGCTCAAGAATTTTTTCGCGTAACGCGATGACTGGTTGGTCAAATGGTTGCATGGTTCGTTCCCTCCGCATGTAGCTTTAAGATTCGCGTATAGTACGTCTTCAGATCGTGTCGTGATACGACATCGTCCAGTTGACCTGCTTGCAATAAGAATTCTGCTGTTTGGAAATCTTCCGGTAGTTTTTCACGAATCGTCTGTTCGATGATCCGGCGACCCGCAAATCCAATCAACGCACCCGGTTCAGCAATGTTGAAATCACCTAGCATCGCAAAACTTGCTGATACACCACCGGTTGTCGGATGGGTCATACAAGAAATATAGAGTAACCCTGCATCTGAATGCTGTTTTAAAAAGAGACTCGATTTCGCCATCTGCATGAGACTGACCATTCCTTCTTGCATCCGTGCCCCACCTGAAGCAGAGAATATCGTGACAGGTAGACGATGTTTCGTCGCATAACGAACAGCTTCAGAAATTGCAGCACCAACGGCAGCTCCCATCGAGCCCATCCGGAATCGCGCATCCATGACACAAGCGACGAGTGGGTGACCATTCACATTCCCGACGCCACAGACGATCGCTTCCTTAAGACCCGTTCTGACTTGATCTCCTTTTAATTTTTCCGGATAGTCCTCAAATCCGAGGGGATCCGCTTGAACTGCTGGCAGATCAAAATATGTTACCGAACCTTCATCAAATAATTGCGTAAAACGTTCTTGCGCAGTCAATGGATGATGATATCCACATGAACAGACGCGTAGGTTCGCTTCTAGTTGTTTCGTATATTGGATCAATTTACATTTCGGACATTTTGTCATTAAGCCAACAGGCACATCGACACGTTGCTCCTTTGAAGTCAACGTGACGAACTTTTTAGGTTTTCGAAAAAATGCTTGCACGTTCAGTTCCCCCTTGTCATCTATGGGCGGTTCAAGAGTTGTTCCCGTTCCACTTGCGTATAGAGTTCCCCTTGACCGAAGCTTTTATGGAAGGCATTGACTTGTCGCCAGATTCGTTCAAACAGATCGTTATCGACCGTCTGAATCAACGTCTCACGAAACGCTGCATCGGATGCAACGACTGGTGCAAGCACCGAAAGGTCATCCAGCTGCGCGAGCGCTGCTTGCTCAAGCAAGCGGAGCGTTCCTGCCAAGTCTTCGAACTTCGAATCGCCAGTCACTAAGAATTGAGCGATGATTTGAATATAGGTATGATCGTCACGGTTCAACAGAAAGCTTCCGCCTCCGTGCCGTGTCTCGACGATGCCTAAATAAGCGAGCGTCCGTAATGCTTCTCGTACGGACGGTCGGCTGATGGATAGTCGTTCTGCCAGTTCCCGTTCTGATGGGATTCGGTCTCCTGGAACTAATCCATCTTGTTCGATCATCAATTTAATCGCCGCGATATTGGCTTCAAACGCATTTCGTTTCTTCTCCATATCGATACGGCACCACCTTTCTGACCCTTCAGTCGGTTGCTTTAATCGGTGGCATTGGTCAGACCAATTACCCTTTATTATAACAAATCTTATTACCTACTACTAGTTTGAGCGAGGCACATTTTTCAGGACAACATGATCCTCACCAAACTGCATACGTAGACGAGCTAATAATTCCTCATCATGCCGAACCGCATAAAGTGGGGGTAACGATTTCGTCTCGCGTGAATCAGCGTAGCGAACGACGACTGGAATATCGCCTGGCGCAGCTTCTAACAATTGTTCGAGTGTGGCTAGCTCATTTTTTGATGTTAGCTTGACGAACAATACATCTTGTCCGAGTGGCCGGAGCCGTTCCAAAATGAATTGGCGCTCCCCTTCACGATCTTGAACCTTCAACTCGATCAATAAGACATTCCCTAAATAAAGAGAACGACGGAACCGCTCAAATTGACTTGGGAATACGACGACTTCTTCATTTGAATACCCATCGACCGCTTGAATGACCGCCATCTCTTGACCGCGTTTCGTCTTGAATTCTCGGATTTGATCAATATAGCAGATTAAATAATGTGTGTCTGCTCCGACACTAAGATCATGAAAATAAGCAGATTCGACTGGTGCTTTCATCGCTGTCGTCAAAGGAGAATACGTTAACCAGAATCCGAGTGCATCTCGTTCCAGGCGTGCCCAGTCGGAATCGCTTCGTTTCGATGACTTCTGTGTCCGGCGTTTCCCGAGGATTGCCAGTTCGTCCGGTAATAAGGTATTCGATGATTCCGTGAAGTACTCGAGCACCTCTTGTTCAGCGAGTCCACGATCGCCGTGCGTCGCTCGGTCTAATGCGCCACTATAAAGTAGTGATTCGATTTTTGCTCGTTCCTTTTTACCCCATCCGACATGAGTCAATAGATCGGCGATCGTCGCCGTGTGCTTCGACGCTTCTTTTAACCGTTCGAACTCTCGCTCGGAAATACCTTTAATCACATGGATTCCAAGTCGAATCCCCTTTCCCTCTAGTGAAGAACGATAATCGGAAATCCAGACGTCCGGTGATAGGACAGGGAGACGTCGTTCGCGCATCAACCGGACGAGGCGTTCCGGTTGTTCCACCGAAACGAGAAAGAAAATTTGCGGGAAATGCGCTTTGATATACCCAAGGGCATAACTAATCTTTGAGTAGGCGACTGCATGACTTCGGTTAAATCCATATCCGGCAAAACGTTCGATTTGTTCATAAAGTGAATGTGCTACTGTATCATCGAATCCATTCGTTCGTGCACCTTCTAAAAAATGGAGACGTTCCTGTTCGAGCGAATCCGTACTCTTCTTGGAAATCGCACGTCGTAATATATCTGCTTGAGCAAGCGTAAAACCAGCCACTCGGCGTGTGATTTCCATGACTTGCTCTTGGTAGACGATGATGCCATATGTCGACGCCAGCACCTCTTCTAATACAGGATGTACCATCTGATAAGGTTGACCGGCTTTTCGTTTTGCGTACAGATCAATGAATTTCATCGGTCCTGGACGATAGAGCGACATCGTGGCGACCAAATCTTCAAATCGATTCGGTTTCACTTCTCGCAATGTTTGTTTCATGCCTGGTGATTCGAATTGGAAGATATCATCCGTCTCAGCGCGGGCAAAGACTTGGAACGTCGCACGATCTTCTTCTGGAATTTGCGAGAGCGTAAAAGAGGGGTGTTCTCGTCGAATCAATTCTTCCATCCGACGCAAACGACTAAGATTGCGCAGCCCCAGCAAGTCAATCTTCAGTAATCCTTGACGTTCTAATGCTTGCATCAGAAACTGCGTCACGTATCGCTCGTTCGGTCCTGTCTCTAAGGGTGTCGTCTCGACGAGATTCTCTGACCCGATGACGACGCCGGCTGCGTGAACCGAACGTTGTCGCGGGAGACCTTCGACTGCTTGCGCTAGCTGTAAGAGTTGTCGACGTTTTTCACTTCCAGAGAACCAGCGATACGTCTGTTTATTTTGTTCGATTCCTTGTAACGTCGTCGATTTTCCAAGCTGCTTGACTGCAGCATCCAGTTCATCTTTTGAAAACTCCAGTGTTCGTCCGACATCTCGCAGAGCGGCTTTGGCACCAAGCGTTGATAATGTTCCGATTTGGGCGACATGGTCTTTTCCGTAACGCATCACGAGATCTTCTAATACCTCTTCGCGTCGTTCATCTTCGATATCAATATCGATATCCGGCATCGAAATCCGCTCTGGATTCAAAAACCGCTCAAAGAGTAATCCATATTTCAACGGATCAACCGTCGTGATTCCAAGCGCATAACTAACGAGAGAGCCTGCTGCCGACCCACGACCAGGTCCAACATGAATGCCTTTCGCCTTTGCTCGTCGAATAAGTTCCTCGACGATCAAGAAATAATCAGCAAATCCGGTTTGTTCGATGATGGACAGTTCATAGGCGAGGCGTTCCTCCGCCTCTTTACTTTCATGACCGTGTGCCAGTAATCCTTCTTCAGCATGCGTCCGTAGCATCGCATTCGAATCTTCTGCGACGCGCGGTAATGGACGTTGCTGGAACGGTAACTCTAAGCGTTCAGATGTCGCGGCAAATTGCTCAGCCATCGTGATTTCTCGCTCCGTAAAGTCTTCGAGTAACTCTTCTCGAGTCTTTAAATGCATCAGACGATCTGTTTTTTGATCTTGGAACGTCGTTGCTTCACGGATCGCACGTATTGCTTGATAAGCTGGGGCTTCAGCTCGATGAAGATAACGGACAGGATCGACCGGGATTGTCTCTACACCGAGTGATGCGGCTACTTCCCGATAACGCATGCGACTCTCTCGCTCGACCGTCGAGCGACTCGAAGTCACTCCCATATATGTACGCGCTCCTCGAACGTGTCCCATCCACTGCACGACGGAACGACGTAGACGTGTCATATCTTCCGATGCCTGACGAAGCGGAACGAGCACCGCAATGAGCGACGAGGCTTCAATAACCGGTTGTTCACTAGCTAATCGGTACAATTGCCGTAAGCCATCAGAAGAAAAAGCAAACCACAAGATACAACAGTCTTCTTCCTCGATTCGCTGTTCCCAGCCAATGACCGGTTGTAACTGTCGACGCTGACACGCCTCGATGAATGCCGGAACTCCGGTTAATGTCGTTTCACAGATGATCGCTCGTCCAAGCTGACGATGAACAAGCTCATCGAGGTACGTCTCGATTCGAATCAAACTTTGTAAGGGACTATATTGTGTCCGGACATTTAAGTGCATCTTCTATTCTCCTCTCTCTTCTGATGAAAGCTTAAAAAGTTTTCAGAACATTCATATCTAACTAACTCAAGTACTCGCCATCTGATTTATTATTCGCTACAATAAGTATAGAAATATCATGACGGGTACGGAAGGAGCATTTCTCATGATTTTGAATCGTAGTCAAATCGCACGTGAAAAGGTTGAACAACTAAAGTTAGGTGTTACTGCTTTTACTGAAACGGAAGAAATCGCTGAGAAGATTCGCAAGTCGGTCGCTGAACTTCAACTGAATGTCATTGAAGACCACACAGATCGTGGCGTATGGTTCATTCCGCAAGAAGAAACAAAAACGAAATAAGCATAAAAAGGCTGTTCGCTCCGCTTCCTCACGAGAGGAATGAGACCGAGCAGCCTTTTTTCCATTTAAAACTGGAAGTTTGCAGCGACCTCATTCAGACGATTAACGACACGTTCAACTTCACTTAACTGTTCAATCGTCGCACCAGACGCCATTGGATGTCCACCGCCATTGAATTCTTTTGCTACTTCATTGATGACTGGACCCTTCGAGCGAATTCGGACGCGAACTTCCATATCTGTTTCGAGGAACAGCGCCCAGCACTTCATTCCTTGTAAACCGGCAAAACTATTGACGAGTAACGATGCTTGTTCGACCGTTGCTCCAAATTGCTTCAATGTATCCTGTGTCAAAACGACATAACCGACGCCTTTATCCGTCAATTGGATCTGTTGAAGAACATATCCTTGTAGATGAAGCGCCGCCAGTTCTGTTTGGTACATGTTCCGATACAACCAATCTGTATCAATCCCTACATCAATCAATTGCGCCGCGACTTCAAACGTTCGTTTCGTCGTACCACGGAATTGAAAACGTCCCGTATCACCGACGATTCCCGCATAGAATTGAATAGCAGCTGATGCCGGAATGTCGTATTCCCATTCATTCAATAGATGAACGAGCAGTTCCGATGTCGAACTCATCGTCGTATCGACGAGTTGCACTGACGCGTATGGATCCTCATCGGGATGATGGTCGATTTTAATGACATCTTTTCCTGTCATCGCGATCTTCCCATCAATCCGTGCTTGATTCGCCGTATCCAGAATCACGACTAACGCCTCTTTGTATAATTCGTTCTCTATCCGATCGAGCTTCCCCATAAATGACAATGATGTCGCCATCTCACCTGCCGACAAGACTGTTTTCTCAGGAAACTGGTGTTGCAATGTCAATTGTAAGCCGAACTGACTACCGAGTGCATCGGGATCTGGTCGTTCGTGACGATGAATGATGATCGTATTTGCAGCTTCAATCATTTGTTTGATTTGCTCTTTCACTGTGCACAGCTCCTCTAATCTTGATATGATACTAGATGAAGACAAAAAGGAGGTCCTTTTAACATGCAATTCATCCTCATCGCCCTCATCGTTTTCTCGCTTGGTGGGTATTTGTTAGCAAAACGCCGCGCGTTCCATACGAAAAGTACGAACCGAAAATACTTGTTCAATACACAAGCGAGCATTTGGTTGAGTCTGTTCGTCATCCTATTTGCCGTCAATCAGTTCGTTTCCGGGAACGGATTAACGACACTCGTCGGAAAAGTGGTCTGTTCTATTTTAATCGTCGTCGGTGTTGCTTCATTCATCGCTGGATTCATCCGTTACAAAAAGATTTATCCATATGTCGTCCGTGAGATGGAGCAATCCTGAGCGAGATTCAGAGGAACCGAAGTCAATAGACTTCGGTTCTTTTTGTATTCACTTAACGATCGATGAGTTGCGAAGTCACGAGTGCTTTCGCAACGATTTGTGTACCTTGATACATTTCGACATCGACTTTCCCGAATTTCCGACCAACGTCAAAGACATTGGCCCGGATCGTTACCGTGCTCTCGATCTGAACAGGTTTAATGAAATAGATGCTGACGTTTTCAATGACAAGGTCACCTTTCTTCATGTGACGCAACATTCGCGTCGCCCCTTCGACGAGAAGCGTCGTCAATACACCACTTGAAGCAGTCCCCATGAAATTCGTCATTTGTGGAGAAACCTCAAGGGATAAGTACGGTCCCCGTTCGTCCTCTGCCGCTTTAATCTGCCCTGTGATCAGATCATCGAATGTCTCCCCGACCTGCGGCTGGCGATTCGCTAGTTGCAACGCCTTGAGGACATCTTGACGGCTAATGATCCCAAGCAATCGCCCATACTGGTCAATGACCGGTAACATTTCGATGCCTTCCCATACCATCTGATGCGCAGAATTTGTGACACTCGTTCGAATGCCGACCGTAATTGGATGCCGCGTCATGACTTTTTCAACAGCCCAGTCATGTGGACGGTCAATGATGTCCTTCGCCGTCACGACACCGACGACCTTCATTTGTTCATCGATGACAGGGTAACGATTGTGTTTCGTCTGTTCGTTCAACTCGTGCCAACGTGAAATCGGATCCGTCGTCTGTAAATAGAACGTATCATGTAAAGGAATCAAGATATCCGAGACGAGTAAGATTTCTTTTTTGATCAATCGATCATAAATCGCTCGGTTGATCATCGTTGCGACCGTAAATGTATCGTATGACGTCGAAATGATTGGTAACTCCATCTCATCCGCCAATCGTTTTGCATCCTCCGTTGTATCAAATCCACCAGTGATCAATACAGCGGCTCCTGCTTCAAGCACGAGTTCGTGTGCTTTTTCACGGTTCCCGATGATGACGAGACTGTCGACATCGATGTAACGCATCATCGCTTCAAGCTTCATTGCGCCAATGACGAATTTCGTCAATGTCTTGTGTAATCCATTTCTTCCACCGAGAACTTGACCATCGACGATATTCACGACCTCCGCGAATGTCAGCTTCTCAATATTTTCTTTTTGTTTCTTTTTGATTCGAATCGTTCCGACTCGTTCGATCGTCGAGACGAACCCAAGATTCTCCGCTTCCTTGATGGCGCGATAGGCCGTTCCTTCGGATACGGTCAAGTCCTTCGCGATTTGTCGGACGGAAATCTTCGTTCCGACATCAAGATCTTCGATATGTCGAATGATCTGTTCGTGTTTCGTAGGCATACTGTATCCCTTCTTTTCCTTTTTTCTACTCTCCTGTCATTATACTGTACTACTCTAAAGATGAAAACGTGTACTAGTCTGATTTACGAGAAATGTTTTTCGAATCGGACGATGGTATACTTATGTAGAAAATGAGTAGAGAGGTGGAGTCACATATGAGCGAACGTACGAATTACATTAGTGCTTTCTTGAAAGAACAAGGAATCGATTTAGCCGTCATTACTTCAAAGGCAAATGTCTTTTACTTTTCAGGAGTCTACGCAGAACCTCACGAACGTGTCATGGCAGTCCTCGTTGATGTAACCGGCAAACATGTATTATTCTGCCCGGCACTCGAAGCAAGTATCGTTGCAGCGAGTCCTTGGGAAGGAGACGTCGTCACGTATGAGGATCATGAAAATCCATTCGATCGTTTAGCTGAATTATTCAAGACATTTGAACATTCGAACAATCGGATCGGTATTGAAGGTGAACATATGACGTTTAGTCGATATCAAGAACTGAGCTCACATCTTGAAAATGCAGCCATTCTTGATATTGGTGAGTCCTTACAAGCGCTTCGCTTGAAGAAAACACCGGAAGAAATCGCTATCCTTCAAGAAGCAGCAGCACTTGCGGATGAAGCGATCGAAATCGGTAAACAAGCGATCCGTCCAGGTATCACGGAAATCGAAGTCATTGCGGAAATCGAATATGAAATGAAGAAAAAAGGCGTCCGCGAGATGTCGTTCGATACGCTTGTCCTATTTGGTGCAAACAGTGCTGATCCACACGGTGTCCCAGGTGACCGCGTCATCCAAGAAGGCGATTTCGTCCTATTCGATCTCGGTGTCATTTGGAAAGGCTACTGTTCAGACATTACACGGACCTTCATTTATGGTCAGGCAAGCGAAGAACAGACGAAAATCTATGAAACGGTCCGCCAAGCACTTGAAGCCGCAACAAAAGCGAGTCAAATCGGTACGACACTCGGCTCGTTGGATAAAGCAGCCCGCGACGTCATCACAGAGGCTGGTTACGGTCAGTACTTCACACATCGCGTTGGTCACGGACTCGGAATCGAGGTTCACGAATTCCCGTCCCTCGCTTCAAACAACTTACTGACGGCTGAAGCTGGTATCGTCTACACGCTCGAACCAGGTATCTATGTTCCCGGAGTCGGCGGCGTCCGGATCGAAGATGATATCCATCTTACTGCGGAAGGTCCGGTTGCGTTAACTCGCACACCAAAACACCTTCAATCGATTCCATCATCTTAAATCAGTAAAAACACCTAATCCAAGCGATGGATTAGGTGTTTTTTATTTACTTACGGGATTGATGGACGACATTGACGCCCCCTGTCACATCAAGAATCGCACCTGTGATCATACTTGATTCTTCTGCGAGTAAGAAGGAGATGGCGCGAGCGATATCTTCCCCGACACCCGTTCTTCCGACTGGTGTTTCTTCATCTTGCTCTGCTTCGGAAATCCGTTTCGTCTTGTTATCACCGACGATGTTCCCCGGATTGACCATGTTGACCGTAATGCCGTGCTCTGCCTCTTCAAGCGCCACACTCTTCGTCAAACTCACCATCCCGCTTTTAGCAGCAGCGAACGCCGCCCGGCACACCCATCCTGGCGCTGTCGCACTTTCCGGAAAACCATACGTGATGATTCGACCATAGGCTTGCTTACGCATGACGGGTAATACTTGACGTAATAACCAGAAACTAGCGGTCAGATTCCCGGTAATGACTTCATTCCATTCTTGATCGCTATAATCTACTAATGCTTTCCGCTCGAATATATATGGTCCTGCATTAAGTATCAACGCATCAATCCGACCTTGCTCGTTAATCGCTTGTTGAGCTGCGTGTTCCACTTCTTCTTGGTTCGTCACGTCTGCTTGAATCGTCACAAGATTCGGATGTGTAAACTCGGGTTCAGAACGATGGAACGCTGTTACTTTCCATCCTTCTTCCAATAAATGGCGTGTTACTCGTTCTCCCAGTCCTTTTGTACCTGCTGTAATTAACGCGTGCCTCATCTTGGCATCGCCCCCTTTCACTGACTCCATCTTACGACGGAATGGAAAGGTAGGACAATTTTTAGAACTCGTTGAATGTTTCGTCCGCTTCCAGTAAGAGAATGGTATAATTAGGGTGTACTCATCATATCGATTACGAAGGGATGGATTCATCATGGCAATCGTCTATCATAATGTACTTGTAGCAGTAGATGGCTCAAAAGAGGCAGAACGTGCCTTCGAGACGGCAATCGATGTTTCATTGCGAAATGATGCAAAATTGATCATCGCACACGTCATTGATACACGGACGTTCGCAACAGTAGAAGCATATGACCGTACCATCACGGAACGTGCTGAATCTTACGCGAAGGAATTGCTAGACGAATATGTCAAGACCGCTCAAGACCGCGGTGTACAGGAAGTCGAAGTTGCAATTGAATACGGTTCTCCAAAAGTCACGATTGCCAAAAAACTTGCTCCTAATCACGATGCTGATTTAATCATCTGTGGCGCGACCGGCTTAAACGCTGTTGAGCGTTTCTTCATCGGTAGTGTCTCTGAAAGCATTACGCGTTACGCAAAATGTGATGTCTTGATCGTTCGTTTATGAACCACTCTTCTATCAAACAAAGCCTCTCTCCCTTCATCTCAAAGGAAGAGAGGCTTTTTGACGACCTGCTTAAACAAAAAACCATCGAACCGATGTCCGATGGTTTGAAATCATTTGTATTTTACTGTAACGGTACGACGACCCCAGTTGAATGCTTCTGAACGAGAGTAGTAAAGGATATCCATCTTCTTACCTTTGATGGCACCGCCAGTATCAGCAGCTGTATATGTCCCTTTCAACTTCCCTTTGTAATACACTTTGACTGTCGAACGAAGTGGAATGACACGTGGATCAACAGCTACGACTTTCTTTTTCGAGCTTTTGATGTTCCAACCGATTGCTGTCAGGTTACCACTGCCTGGATCATACGGTGTATAGGCTGTCGCACTCACGTTCGTGACTGTTTTCCAACCGCCCGTAGATTGTTTTTTTGATCCGCTTGACGTCACGACCTTCGAGTAACTCGCGCTAAGATAAGCCGTCTTACCTTTGTAGCTTACTTTGTACCAGTTCCCTGTTTTTGCTTTGTACGATAACGTTTGGTTCTTATATAGAAGACCGAGTTTCTTCGAAGAAGTAGTAGCTTTTTGACGAATGACTAGGCTATCGACTGTTGACTTGACGCTTTTCTTAGTTGCAGCCTCTGCTTGAAGACCTGCGAACGAACTGAGTGCTAACACGACCGTTAAAACACTTGCGAGCATTCGTTTCATCATGTATTTTCTCCTCCATCATTGTTTCGTGTTTGTTAACTGAGATTAATATACATGACAAAAGCAAGTAGTGCCGTTACATATAGACCACAAAAATATGTCTGTACTATTACCGTTGTGTTACAAAAGACTCATTTTTTTAAGAAATGACCCTTTTTTAGGTTTATTTTTACGATGATGACGCTTCTTTTTTCGTTGTATGACAAACGTCGTAACAATAGATCATACGTTCGCATATTAACTTTCTAGGATTTCATCAAAAAAAAGGACTAAATCGTCGTATTAACGATTCAGTCCTTTTTAAAAATTATGCGTTTTGAGCAACCAATCCACCAATACGAACTGTATCGCGTGCGATCATCAATTCTTCATTCGTTGGAATGATAATGACTTTGACTGGTGAGTGTGGGTAGTTAATGAAGAGTTCTTCTCCATGAGCTCCATTGTTGAGTGATGGATCCCAGTAAACGCCCATAAATTCGAGACCACGTAGGACACGCTCACGGATTGAATCTGAGTTTTCCCCAACACCAGCTGTGAAGATAATGGCATCAACACCATTCATCTCAGCAGCATATTGCCCGATGTATCCGTGGATACGGTTCGCGAAGATACGGAGTGCCATCTCTGAACGGTGGTTTCCTTCCTTCGCAGCCGTTTGGACGTCACGCAAGTCACTTGAAAGACCTGAGAGTCCGTAGATTCCAGACTCTTTGTTCATGACGTTCAAGACTTCTTCCGCTGTTTTCCCTGTTTTCTCCATCAAGAATGGAATCAAAGCCGGGTCAAGTGAACCAGAACGTGTTCCCATCGTGATTCCTTCAAGCGGTGTGAAGCCCATCGTCGTATCGATTGATTCGCCACCCGAAACTGCTGCGATTGATGCTCCGCTACCTAAGTGACATGAGATCAAACGAAGGTCTTTTAATGGACGACCGAGTAATTCAGATGCACGTTCCGTAACATATTTGTGGCTCGTACCGTGGAAACCATATTTACGGATACCGTATTCTGTGTAGTAATCATACGGTAAGCTGTAAAGGAAGTTTTCTTCTGGCATCGTTTGATGGAACGCCGTATCGAAGACCGCCACTTGTGGCACTTCCGGAAGCAATGCTTGAAATGCCCGGATTCCGATCAAGTTTGGTGGAATGTGAAGTGGTCCGAGTTCTGTATACGACTCGATATCTTGCATGACTTCATCCGTGATCAATACAGAGTCTGCATATTTTTCTTTACCATGAAGAACACGATGTCCGACACCTTTAATCTCATCGTAAGACGAGATGATTCCGAACTCCATTAATTTTTCGAGTGATAACTCGACTGCTTCTTTATGTGTTGCAAGCGGGAGGACATCTGTATACTTTTGTCCTTCACCATATTTAATCGTAAAGATTGCATCGTCTTTACCGACACGTTCAATGAGTCCGACTGCAATCATCGTTTCGTTCGGCATTTCGAGCAATTGGAACTTCAAAGACGAACTACCTGCGTTTACCGCCATAATTTTTGCCATGATTTTTCCCCTTTTCCATTTGAATCCAATGAACATTCACATCTGTTTAGGTTTTCTTCTATTTCTGTTCTACAACTAGAATAGTCAAATTAACGACAGATTTCAATCACTTTGCGTAATTCATTTTAATTCTGTGTTAATCCATTCATCAATCTGTTTCACCATACCACCAAACGCACGGGCATCTGTGAAAGATGGTAGTTCAGCAAGTAACGCTTGGTTTGGCATCTTCATACCGGCTAAATGATTACGGACGATCAAATAACTTTTTGCTGCCTGTTCTTGTTTGAACATGGTTAACGGCAATTGTAAAATGCCGATGACGTGCGCTTTTGATTCAAAGTACTGTTTCAACTTGCCTTCCGTATCATGCTGGAACAAACCGTTCGGAATGACAAAAACACCGAACCCACCTGGTTTGACGTATTGCATCGCTTGTTCGATCAATAAGAAATGACTATAGCTCATACCCTCATCTCGTTTCAAGATGTAAGAAGCAGCAGCCTCTTCATCCGGATAATAACCGACTGGGAGATCAGCCATCGCAAGATCAACTGGATCTAGCAACAAAGGTCGTAACGCATCTTGATGCGTATACGTAACAGGATAGTCGAGTAATTCCGTTACCGCTGCCGATAAACGAATTAACGTCTCATCTACCTCAACTGCTTCAGCAGATGTGCCCGTCGAAAGCTGACTCAAGACAGCGTGTAACATACCACCTGTTCCACTTCCTAATTCAAGTAGTCGGATGTCCTCCTTACCTACCAATTTCCCGATTAGATAACCAGCAAACAAAGCGACGCTGTCTGGCGTCGGCAAATGGTTCGGTTGCGCTTGTTTCATCCCTTCTAAAATAGCAAGCGATACTGCCTTTCGAATGACCTCTTTGTCTACATTTTCAGTATGGCGATCGTTCAACCGGTCAATCACAGTCGTCAACGCTTCTAGGTAAGGCATATCAAGATCACGTTCGATTTGTTTTGTTTGACGTGTTAATTCCTTATATAACTTTTCTAACGGCTCCATGTACGTCATCCTCTCCAAAACGAAACGGCCCCCCGTAGAGCGGGAGCCGTTTCTATCATTAGTTCCATTGTAACGCTTCAGCGTCGTTTGTAAACCATTCTTACTTCGCTTCACGTGCTGCAGCGAGTGCTGCTTCGAAATTTACCTCATCCGTTGATTCTTCGAGGTATTCGACATACGTGATTTCGTTGTTCGAATCTAAGACGAAGACAGAGCGAGCAAGCAGACGTAATTCTTCGATTGCCACGCCGTACTGTGTACCGAATGAAAGATCACGGTGATCAGACAATGTCACGACTTGATCAAGACCACTTGACGCACACCAACGACGTTGCGCGAACGGAAGGTCGTTTGAGATCGTCATGACCGTCACACCTTCGATTTTAGCTGCTTCTTCGTTAAATTTACGAGTCTGTGCATCGCATACCCCTGTATCGATTGATGGGACGACACTGATGATTCGAACACCTTGGTATGTATCACGTGTTACAGGCGATAAGTCGTTAGCTAACACTTGAAAGTCCGGTGCTGTTTGTCCGACTTGAACCGCTGTCCCTTGAAGTGTGATTGGATTTCCTTTAAACGTTGCCATATGAATTCCCCTTTTCCCCTGATTGGATATACTGTATTTTCTATTTAACTATAGGAATGATCTGCGAAGATGGCAAGTATTCTGCCATAATTGATGGACTTCAGTACCCGTCTTTCTAAAAAACAGGTATAATAAAAGAGTTCATGAAACGCTTTCAAGGGGGAATTGACCATGGCTCGAAATAATGTCTACCTGTACTACCGAAATACACAAAGACACGAGACGCAGGTGCGAAAGTTGATTGATGTCGGTACACGATACGGACTGAATGTCGTCCAAGATCATCGACAAGCAAACATCATCGTCTCGATTGGTGGAGATGGGGCTTTCTTGCAAGCGGCACGCTTCACAGGTTTCCGTGATGATGCGATCTATGTCGGATTCGCTGAAGGACCAAACTCGTTCTACTGTGACTTTGATATCAATGATCTTTCTGCGGTCGAAGCAATCTTTAAAGAGACGGGCAATCGTGTCTCGGATGGCGAAATCGAAGTACGTCGTTATCCACTACTTGAAGCATCCATCAACGGTGGACCACCGATGCTTTGTCTGAACGAATGTTCCGTAAAGTCGAGCATCATCAAATCACTCGCAATCGAAGTCTATATCGATGACTTCCTGTTTGAGACGTTCCGCGGGGATGGAATGGTCATCTCAACACCGACGGGCTCTACGGCTTATAACAAGTCACTTTCTGGTGCGATCGTCGATCCATTGATCCACTGTCTTCAAGTCAGCGAGATCGCTTCCGTTAACAATAACCGGTACCGGACACTCGGTTCTGCTTTCCTATTGAACCGCGGACGGAAACTCTCGTTACGCATCATTGAGGACGGAAACGATTATCCGATCATCGGGATGGATAATGAAGCACTCAGCCTGACACGAACAGATTCAGTCGATATCCAGCTCTCTGAAAAAGAACTTAAAACCGTCAAATTGACGAACAATACATTTTGGCATAAGATTCAACGCTCATTCTTATGACAACAAAAAAATCTGCCTCCTCGGGGCAGATTTTTTTATTGCGTCTTCCGTTACGTCACCCCTTATACTCCAATCAAAGGAGGTACACAGATGATGTATTCCACTCAGGAAATCGCCAAACTTACCGGCGTCACAAAACGAACGCTTTATCATTATGAGACGTTCGGTCTCCTTGTGCCAAAGCGCAACGATGCCGGTCACCGATATTATAGCAGTGAGGATCTTTTACGTTTACAACAAATCCTTCTCTATCGCTCTCTTGATTTTCCGCTGTCAGAAATCCAAAGATTACTTACACAATCTGACTCCAGTCATCACACGATATTGAAAAAACAAATTGTACTACTTCAAGAAAAAGCTTCGCATTATCAGATGCTCGCTCAACTCGCTGAACAAACATTACTCACTTTAATAGGAGGACTCCCCATGAAAGATGAACAATTATTCCGCGGTTTACGTCACGAAGAGATCGTCATGCACGAAAAACAACATGCAGATGAAGTCCAACAACACTACGGTGACACCGACGCATATCGAATCAGTGCAAAAAGACAAAAACAACGTACCCCAAATGAGAAAGAAAGACTTAGCGCCATGCACAAACAACTCGATCAACGCTTGACGATCCTTTACCGCGACGGACGTGCGGCATCTGATCCGGACGTTCAACAGGTCGTCAAGGAACAACATGACTTCATCGATACGTACTATTACCCATGTGAGTTATCTATTTTTGAGTCACTCGGTCAGATGTACGTGTCCGACGAACGGTTTCGCGCTTATTACGATGCGTATGCACCTGGACTATCTTCTTTTTATTCAGAAGCTATTTCGCACTATACAGAAGCAACATCAAACTAAGGTTGCTTCTGCCTGATAGACGATTTTACCAGCTTGGACAGTCTCCACTAAACGGTTATTCAAGATGGCTTCACCACGCAAGCGATAGAAGTCTTCTTCAAAGATGACGAAATCGGCATCGTATCCTGGTAGGAGTAATCCTTTGCGTCCATGTGTCTCGGTCGCGAGATGTGGATTTTTCGTAAAGAGTAACAAGGCTTCGTACATCGATAACGTCTCATTCGCCTTATTGACACGTCCCGCTGTTCCTTCCGTCGCTGCATACAGGGAACGCCGGACATCGGGGTCAGAGATCGGCGCATCTGCCCCACCGCATAATAATGCGCCGGTCTCAGCTAACGAACGTAAACGATAACTCCAGTCTAAGCGGTTCAATCCGAGTCGATCGACGATAAAGTCTGCGTCATCCAGTAAAAAGACCGGTTGAACGTCAATCAAGACCGGTAACTTCCGAATTCGTGCAAGCGTTTCTGGTCGAACGACCGTCGCATGAATGATCCGATCCCGCTTGCCTTTTGGTGCTGGATATTTCTCGAGCACCTGTACGAATCGTTCAATCGCTAAATCACCGATGACATGTGCCGCAACTGTAAACCCGTAACTACGTGCACGCTTGACGAGTTGTTCGAGTTGTTCTGGTGTATGCACTTCGATACCACGTGTCGTCGGATCATCAGAATAACCACGACCGAGAAGAGCTGTCCGTCCTCCGAGTGCGCCGTCGACGAATAGTTTCATCGCACCAATTGACATCGTTGATGGCAAAATTGGTTGCTGTTGCACGAACTCATCGATGACAAGATGATGAACGAGTAGATGTGTATGGAAGCCTGTCTCTTCTGTCACTTCTTTATATGCTTGGAGGATTTCCGCGACATCTCCGTGATACGATAAATCTTCTGTGTGTGCCGCAATGATGCCGTATTGATACAAACTCTTGATTGCTGATCGGAGTGACGATTTGTTTCGCTCTAAGTTTCCAGCTTGTAACGCATACAAAGGTTCAAGCGCCGCATCGTACAAAAATCCGTCAGCTTCGCCGTTATCCGATAAGCCGATCTTTCCACCATCGATGACAGTCGATGCTTTATAGCCGAGCTGTTGGAATAAAACATCGTTGACAAGTGCGGTATGCCGGTCTGTCCGTTTTAATAAGGCAGGAGCGTCCGGGAACAACTGATTCAGCCATGCTTTTGTCGGCGCACGGTCAAGTTTCGTTTCGTCATATCCTTCCGCCACGTGAATCCCATTGATTGGTTCTGCCTTGAGGAAAGCTTGTCCTAATGCTTCAAGCGTCGTATAACGCGAGGCATCGACACGGTTGATCGCTTCCCCGTAACCAATCAGATGAATATGTGCGTCTGTGAAGGCTGGATAAACAGCTTTTCCGTTCAAGTCTTGAATCTGATCAATACGTCTACCGAAACGTCGACGTAGTTTTCCTTCCTCCCCCATTGCGATGATCCGCGTCTTCTCGACGAACATCGCTGAATGGACGTCCTCTTCATGTGCCATCGTTCGAATCAATCCGTTTACGTATAGTGTTCCCATTCTACTCACTCCTCTTTTTACAAAAATAGGGTGACCATGACGGTCACCCTGAATTGTCAATCCTGATTTAAACGTGCAACGTTTCCTCTGGTGCACACGATCGTTTAATGCGTTCGATCGCGTCCGGATCGTATTCATTTAGGACACGTTCCGCTAAGACGATCGTACGTTCATAGTCTCCCGCTAAGAACTTCGTTTCCGCGATCGTCAGCGACATATGTATCTCATTGTCGTGGCGACGGTATCGGTTCGCATACTGGACGAGCCGTTCGGCATACGTGACTTCGAACACTAATGTATCTAACCGTTCTTGCACATGTTTAAACGTTTCTTGGACGTCTTGACTTTGTGCAACGATCGATCGGACATTAAACGGTAACTCTTCGAGCCGTGTCTCAAGCGTCTGTAGCGAACGGTTCGCATTACGTAGTGCTTCTTCAACTTCCGTTGGTAAGTTCGGTAATCCAAGTCGTTTCAGACGAAGACGTGTTTGCGAGAGCTGATGACGCCATTCGACGATCCGTTCGCGCACTTCTGTCTCTTCTTTTCGAAGCGCTTGAAGTTCGACCGTAAAGCGTTCGTACTGAATCATCAACTGTTCCTCTAAGCGAATCGCATCGCGCATTTGATCTTCGAGCATACTGAACGGAATGATTTTCCCAGCAATCGACTCATCGAGATCTTTTGCTGCTTCAAACAGTAGCTCTTCGTCACGCTGGATCGTTTCGTAGTGAATTCCAAGATCTGCTGAGATTTCATACTTTTCACGTAAGATACTGAACTCTTGCGCCAATTGATGAATCCGTTCGCGCATCCGTAATGCTTTTTGTTTCAAGGATTGATTTTCTTTTTTCACTTGATGACGTGCATCAACTTCACGACGGAACGTATCATACATTTGATCAACGTCGGCTGATAACTGTTGAATCGCTTCTTCTAAACCATCGACTTCAAGCATCTCGATTTTTTCAGAAAGGCTCAGACGTTGTTCCTCGAACCGTTTGATCTCGGATTGAAGACCGAGTGGTTCAAGCGGATACCCATCTAACGACATTTCCTTATAACCCGCTCCGAGCTGATCAATCCGTTGACGCAATTCATGTGCGAGAATCTTCCATTGTTTCGGCACGAGTTCAACAAGCTGACGCGTCGTCGCTACTTCTTGCTCAAGCAACAAGCTTGTTTCGTAAGCCTTCGTCACTTCACCCGAAGCTTCGTATTGACACATCTCATTCCAGTGCGCGTTGATTTGTTCACTTCGTTCTTCCAGACGCGCGAGCGCCGGACCGAATGAGTTCGCTTGGATCAATAACGATTTCCGAACTTGCCCAGAATCAGCTTCCCCTTGCGCTTTCAACTCTGCTAGAACCGATTGATTCGTTTTGAACGTCGACATCTCGACGAGCATCTCATCGATCAATCCTTCGAGTTCCGCAATCAATTGTTCCGTTACTTCAAGGTCATTCTTGACGGCGATGAACCGGTATTTATCGAGCGCTTCTTCCGCTCGGTAAAGGGTTTCATCGATTTGGGCGACGTGGACCGTTAACAACTCTTCCCACGCTTGATGCCAGGAGCTGAACTTCGTCTCCGTCTCACCCGCCATCGGTAGTTGCTTTAAGTCCTGCAACTCCTTTGGAATCGATGCACTGACGATGCCTTGTTTGCGCATATCAAGTTCATCGATTTTCGTGTAGTATTTTTTTCGACTGATCATGCTGAATAGCATGACGAGTAATACGATGACGATGACTCCGATCACCCATGCCCACATTTGTCACGACCTCCACTCTGTCGTACGACTTTAGATTTTCTCTAAATCGCAATAATCTTATCCTTATAATAGTATAGCGCAACCGTTTTGCATAGATTTACAGAGGCTTTTCCTGATTTCTTCCGCTGTTTTGAATCCTTTGTCCAAAAATCAATTGTTTGTCAGCTACACGAAAACTCGTTAAACTAAAAAAAATACGCTTTTCACGGGAGGAATTTTATTATGTTCGAAACAAAGACATATGAAGGTGACCGGACGAAACAATATGACATGCTGTCAAAACAACTCGATGCGTTATTAATGGGAGAAGACAATCAAGTCGCGAACTTATCGAATGCGAGCGCGTTACTCAACCAATTCCTCGACCGTATCAACTGGGTCGGCTTCTATTTGACGGATACCGAGCAAAACCAACTCGTCCTCGGACCATTCCAAGGACTTCCAGCATGCGTCCGTATTCCATTCGGTCGTGGTGTTTGCGGAACGTCCGCAACAGAACAAACGACACAACGGATCGAAGACGTTCATCAATTCCCAGGTCATATCGCATGTGACGCGGCATCGAATTCTGAAATCGTCATTCCACTCGTCAAAGACGGACAAACGATCGGCGTCCTCGATATCGACAGCCCAGAATTCAACCGTTTCGATGAAGTCGACCAAGCTGGTTTAGAAGCATTCTGTACAACACTACTTCGTCATCTGTAATTCTGATTGACAGTCGATTGTCCACACCGTATACTTGTAAAAGTGCAGAAATGATAACGATAGCGGTCAAACCGCTTACGTATCACATTTCATGACTCGGTGAATAACCGGAGGGGCATCGTGTAACTTTGCTATCAAGCGAGGGTGCCACATCATGAAATGGGCGTAACGTGGGTTTGATGGCGTTATTATTTTTATGCAAATAATAACGAACACTAAGGAGGAGTCTTATTATGGCTCGCTATACAGGTCCAGCTTGGAAACTTTCACGTCGTCTCGGTATCTCACTTACTGAAACAGGAAAAGAAATCGCAAAACGTCCGTACGCTCCAGGACAACACGGTAACAGCCGTCGTAAAATGTCTGAGTACGGTCTTCAACTTCAAGCGAAGCAAACGCTTCGTCACATGTACGGAGTAAACGAACGCCAATTCAACCGTATGTTCAACGATGCTGGCAAAATGCCTGGTATTCACGGTGAGAACTTCATGTTCTTACTTGAAACACGTCTTGATAACGTCGTTTACCGTATGGGTATGGCTCGTACACGTCGTGCTGCTCGTCAGCTCGTCAACCACGGTCACATCCAAGTTGATGGCGCTCGCGTCGACATCCCGTCGTTCCGCGTGAAACCAGGTCAAACGATCTCAGTTCGCGAAAAATCGAAGAACTTTGTCGTTATCAAAGAAGCACTCGAAGTTGCTCCAGCAACTAAAGACTTCGTTACTTTCGATGCTGAGAAGCTCGAAGGAACGTTCGTCCGTCTTCCTGAGCGTTCTGAATTGAACGATCAAATCCAAGAACAACTCGTCGTCGAGTACTACTCACGTTAATCGATTGTTCCAGCACTCACTTCGGTGGGTGCTTTTTTTGTACATATCATGAAAATGTATACCTGGTCTTAAAAAAAGAGTGACGCCAATTATTTATTTGTGTTAACCTATAAACATACATAGTTAACACAAATAGAAAAGAGGACTTTATTCATGAAAACAAGAGATTTAACGTTCATCGCCCTTGGTGCTGCCATCATCGCAGCCGTCAGCTCTTTGCCGCAGATCCAACTGGTCGGCGCCGTTCCGATCACACTTCAGATGCTCGCAATCATGACGGTCAGTGCCATTCTCGGTGGAAAACGCGGTGGACTTGCTGTCTTGATCTTCTTATTGCTCGCAGCTGCTGGTCTCCCTGTTCTCGGCGGAAAAGGTGGACTTGCTCCATTCGTCGGACCAACTGTTGGGTATTTGATCGCCTTTCCGATTGCCGGATTCTTCATCGGTCTCATCGCTGAAAAAACACGTCGTTTCGTCCCCCTCTTCATCGGGATGATCGTCTTCGGACTTGGTTTAGTCTACTTGCTTGGAACATTTGGTCTGATGGCTGTACTCGATCTGTCGTTCAAAGATGCTTTTGCGATCAACTACCCCTTCATCCTATGGGATACGATCAAGGCCGTCATTGCCACGACGATCGCCGTTCGTTTGTTGCCACTTCGCTTATTCCGGACAGCTTAAAAAACGCTCTCTGCATCTATGTGCAGGGAGCGTTTCGTTTATCATCAAGCATGCTCGACGACGAAGTATTTTTTCTTTCCGCGACGTACGATCGTAAAGCGACCGATTGCATCTGATTCAGTGATTTCTTTCGTTAAGTCTTGCTCGCGTTCTCCGTTGAGGTAGATCGCACCGTTCGTGACGTCTTCACGTGCCTGACGTTTTGACGGACTAATCTTCGCCTCAACGAGCACGTCGACGAGGTTGTTTGATTCGCCGAGTGTAAAGCGTGGCATGCCTTTGAAGGCATCTTCGATATCTTCGACTTGCAACGATTTAATATCTCCGCTAAAGAGTGCCGTCGTAATACGTTGTGCTTGTGTCAGACCTTCTTCACCGTGGACGAGAACCGTCATTTCTTCTGCAAGACGACGTTGTGCGACGCGCTTCTCTGGTGCTGCCTTGACTTCTTCTGCAAGTGCATCGAGTTCTTCGTGCGTCAAGAACGTGAAGTATTTCAAGAACTTGATGACGTCGAGATCGTCTACATTGAACCAGAACTGGTAGAACTCGTACGGTGACGTTTTATCAGCATCTAACCAGACCGCACCACCTGCTGTCTTACCGAATTTCTGACCATCCGCTTTCGTAACGAGCGGTACTGTCAATCCAAATGCTTTTTCTTCATGACCAGCACGACGAATCAGCTCCATTCCTGCTGTGATGTTCCCCCACTGATCACTACCTCCTACTTGAAGACGGCATCCTTTGTCTTCGTAAAGTTTCAAGAAGTCAAACGATTGAAGTAACATGTATGAGAACTCAGTGAATGAGATACCGTTTTGAAGACGTGAATCAACAGAGTCCTTCGCAAGCATGTAGCTGACCGGGAAGTGTTTTCCGATATCACGTAAGAAATCGATGATTGTCAAATCTTTCGTCCAGTCTAAGTTATTGGCGATCGTGACCGGGTTTTCACCTTCAAGTGGTAAGAAACGTGACAGTTGATCTTTAATCCGATTCGCGAACTCTTCGACGATATCCGATGTGTTCAATGACCGTTCCGTTGCACGACCACTCGGATCCCCAATCATCCCAGTTGCCCCTCCAACGAGACCTACGACATGGTGACCCGCTTGTTGGAATCGTTTTAAGACTAAAATCGGCAACAAGTGTCCGATGTGAAGTGAATCTGCTGTTGGATCGAAGCCTGTGTAAAGCGTCGTCGGATTCTCGAGTAATGTTTTCAGCCCTTCTTCATCTGTCATTTGGTTAATTAACCCGCGAAATTCTAAATCCTCTAATAACGTCATTGTTTCTCCTCCTAAAGTTCACTATTAACAAAAAAAACCGTCCCTTCGTCTAAAACGAAGGGACGGAATATTCCGTGGTACCACCCTAATTGTCCTTTTGTGTAAAAGGACCACTTGGTTCGTCGATAACGGGACGGACCGCTTGATTTCTCAAGAAACTCCTGGAAGCGTAATTCATAAGTTCACTGTGTCCTAGTTCGCAGCACCACTAGGTCTCTGTCACAGGGAGTGACTTACTACTATATTCCGATCATGGTTTAGCGCAATATACGAAAATAAGATGGTTTCATGATACGTCGAAGGCGAATCCGCTGTCAAGTCCGATTTCATTAGTAGATTTATGGTATAATACGTCTATCTGTGATTTAATATTAATTTACACCTAAGTTTAAGATGCAAAGGAGATCATTTATGCGCGAGAACTGGTTCAAGTTTTGGAATCATCCCCGGACGAAAGCCGTTCGGCACTGGTCAAATATCACATATGATGTTTCATGGAACATCATTTTGTTCCTCATCATAGCTGTCTTACTCGTCGGTAGTTTTTCTGTTGGTGCAGCGGGCGGCTATTTCGCTTCGCTCGTCAAGGACACAAAAGCACCACCATTGACTGAGATGAAACAACAAGTCAACAGCTATGCCGTCACAAGCCAAATTTATTGGGGAAGTGGTGAAAAGCTGACGAACATCTCAACAGATGAAGAACGTCAGCCTGTCGATATCAAGAAGATTTCTCCTTACTTGATCGATGCGCTTTTATCAACGGAAGATGTAGACTTCTATCAACACGATGGTGTCGTTCCAAAAGCGACATTACGAGCAGTTCTACAAGAACTAACGAATTCTGCGTCGCGCACAGGCGGAAGTACGCTAACACAACAATTAATCAAAAACCAAATCTTGACGAACGAAGTCTCATTCGAACGGAAAGCGAAAGAAATTCTTTTAGCATTGCGCCTTGAAAACGCGATGTCAAAAGATGAAATTTTACAAGCGTACTTGAATGTCGTCTCATTCGGTCGCAATTCACTCGGTCGTAACATCGCTGGGATCGAGGCTGCATCACAAGGAGTTTTCAACAAATCCGCGAAAAAACTGACGTTACCACAAGCAGCTTTTCTCGCTGGGATTCCTAAAAACCCTTATTACTACACCCCTTACCTTCAAGGTGGCGTTGTCAAAAAGGACTTGACGCCAAGCGTCAACCGGATGAAAACAGTATTGAAGCGGATGTATGTCGCAAAAAACATCACGAAGGAACAGTACGAAAAAGCAATCAAGCATGATATTACGAAAGATTTCGCGAAACAATCAAAACGTTCTCGTGATACGTATCCGTATGTCTACGATTTAGCCGAACGTGAAGCGACGAAAATCATGACGAAGTATCTGATGAAACAAGATGGCGTGAAAGAAGATGAAGTGAAACCGTCTGAACTGGCAGAAGTGCGTGCCAACTATCAAGATCAAGCACTTGTTGCACTGCGCCAAGGCGGCTACAAAGTTCACTTGACACTTGATAAAAAAATTCATGAAGCGATGCAACAACCTGCGAAGAACAGTGCGAACTTCCCAGGAAGCATGCAATACAAACAAGTCGTCGATCCAAAAACGAAAAAAAGCGTTTCGAAACAGGATCCAGAAGAAACAGCAGCAGTCATGGTTCAAAATGAAACGGGACGTATCCTCGGATTCGTCGGCGGACGGTATATGGATGGAAAAGCTGACGATTTCAACCGGGCATTCCAAGCCAAACGTCAAATCGGGTCAACGGCAAAACCAATCCTCGTTTACTCGAACGGGATTGAAAATCGCTTGATCACACCAGGGTCTACCGTTAATGATGAAGAGTACTACTACCAGACTGTACCACGTCAACCTGGCGATCGTCCGATCAAGAACGAAGGTGGACGTTACCGTGGTAATGTAACGGTTCGTACGGCATTAGAACTATCATTGAACGTACCGGCCGTTAAGATTTACGAGAAGATGAACATGTCGAATTCGATTCAAAAACTCGTCGATATGGGAGTTGAAGTACCTGATGCGATCCGTTATGCCCCTTCTGCGGCACTCGGAACGATGGAAATCACACCTGTCGAACTTGCAGGTGCTTACGCGACACTTGCCAACTATGGTGAATTCGTCCAACCGTACATCATCTCGAAAATCACGAAAGACGGAAAAGATATCTATAAAGCAAAACCGAAGAAAAAACGGATCTATGAACCACGAACAGCTTACCTGACACTTGATATGATGCGTGGTGTCTTCACGAAAGGTACAGCGACGTTCGCTAAAGCTAGATTGAACGTACCGGGAGATTGGGCCGGTAAGACGGGTACGACCAACGATGTCAAAGACTCTTATCTTGTTGGTTCTACTCCTGGTGTAACCCTTGCCGTCTGGACAGGACACGACCAGAACAACTCACTCATCGGTCCGTCAACGTACTACCAACGTACGCAAACGCTCTGGTCACAGATGGCGAATGCATCGTATGGTGCGAACAGCAGTTACTTCAAATCTGGCGCCCGCTTCACGCAACCATCTTCTGTAACAGCAAATGACTTCCAAAACAGTGGTCGCTTCAAAGAAGAAGATAAGAAGAAAAAAGCCGAAGAAGCAAAGAAAAAAGCCGAAGCGAAGAAAAAGAAAGAAGTAGAAGAAAAGAAAAAAGAGGCAGACGCACAGAAAAAAGAAGATCAACAAAAACAACAAGATCAAGCTAAAGAAAAAGCAGATGCTGAGGCAAAGAAAAAAGCAGCAGATGACGCAAAACGTGCTGCCGATGCAAAAGCAAAAGCCGAAGCGGATGCAAAAGCCGAAGCGGATGCAAAAGCAAAAGCCGACGCAAAAGCCGAAGCTGATGCAAAAGCAAAAGCTGAAGCCGATGCAAAAAAGAAAGCCGAAGCGGACGCTAAGAAAAAAGAGGCAGATGCGAAGAAACAGCAAGAGCAACAAAAGAAACAAGATGAAAAGAAAAAAGATGCTGCTTCTGAAAACTAACAAAAAGGATGAATCACCTGTTTCGGTGATTCATCCTTTTTTCATGTTCAATCCTCCATCGTCGATAAATCGCCCGTTTCCAAGTTCAACTCCCATGCTTTCAGGACACGGCGCATGATTTTACCACTTCGTGTCTTCGGCAACTTATCTCGGAAATCAATTTCTCTTGGGGCCGCGTGAGCAGCTAGACCTTCCTTGACGAATGCTTGGATTTCTTGTTTTAATTCATCCGTTGGCTCATAACCATCACGTAAGGCAATGAATGCCTTAATGATTTCGCCTCGCACCGGGTCTGGTTTCCCGATGACTCCGGCTTCCGCGACTGCTGGGTGCTCAACGAGACGGCTTTCAACTTCAAACGGACCGACCCGTTCTCCAGCCGTCATGATGACGTCATCGACACGCCCCTGGAACCAGAAATAGCCTTCATCGTCCATATAGGCAGAATCGCCTGACACATACCATCCTTTAAAGAAATAGGATTCATATTTTTGTGGATTGTTCCAAATTTGACGCATCATCGATGGCCACGGTGTTTTCAAGGCAAGGTTACCCATCCGGAACGGTGGTAACTCGTTTCCTTGATCATCAATGATCGCAGCTTGGGTTCCTGGAATTGGTTTCCCCATCGATCCCGGTTTAATGTCCATCGACTTGTAGTTACAAATCATCATCGCGCCCGTTTCTGTCATCCACCATGTATCATGAATGCGTTGGTCAAATGCTTCTTTTCCCCAACGAATAACTTCTGGATTCAATGGTTCTCCGACAGACAACACATGACGAAGACTTGAAAGATCATGGTGATTCGCGACGTCCGCCCCCGCTCCCATTAACATCCGGAAAGCAGTTGGCGCGCTATACCAGACCGTTACGTCATACTTCTCGATAACACTATACCAGAAATCTGGATTGAAACGTCCACCGACAACTACGTTCGTTGCCCCATTTAAGAACGGTGCGAAGATACCGTAACTTGTTCCTGTGACCCACCCTGGATCAGCCGTGCACCAGTAGACATCGTCTTCTTGTAGATCGAGTACCCAACGTCCTGTCATTAAATGCTGAATCATCGCATTTTGAACATGGAGGACACCTTTTGGCTTCCCTGTCGATCCTGAAGTATAGTGCAAGATCAATCCGTCTTCACGATCCAACCAGACCGGTTCGAATACATCGGATGCTTGCTTGAACGCTTTTCGGAAATCAAGTAATGTTTCTGATTCTTCAACGCCTTCATCAACGAGTACTACTTTTTCAAGTGATTCCAGTTCCCCAACTGGAACACGCGGGAGCAACGCTTTCGTTGTCACGAGTAGCTTCGCTTCAGAATCAACTAAACGATCACGAACAGCTTGTTCCATGAATGCTTCAAACAACGGACCGACGATCGCCCCTACTTTCAGTGCACCAAGTAGGGCAAAGTACAGTTCTGGTGAGCGTGGCATGAAGATGAAAATCCGGTCACCCGTTTTGACTCCTGCATCGACTAATACGTTTGCCGCTTTATTCGTCAATCGTTTCATGTCTGCATAGGTGAATCGTTGTTCCGTCATTCCATCGAAATAGATCAGCGCATCCTTGTTCGCCCGCTCGCCTTCAGCGTGGCGGTCGATTGCTTCATAGGCCATGTTGACTTTCCCCGTTGTCGCCCATGAAAAGTACTGCTCAGCATCTTTCCAGTCGTACGTGTTCGTTTCATCATACTCTGCTAACCAATGCTTCCCCGGAAGCGCTTTCAAAACTTTCATGTCTCGTTCCTCCCCTTCTATGTTTTCCTCTTTATTATAAGCTAGTTATCCGTCAGTTCAATCCATTTGCCGTCAATTTGTTAAAAAATCCCTCTCTTTACTCAAGCGCTTTCGTCTATAATGAATAGGAAGGTGGTGACGCTTACATGTTTGAAAAACAATTCAATCATCGGACGCATGAAACATCACTCGGTCCTGTTGACATCGAAGGTCCCGTACCGAGTCAAACACTAGCAACGTATACACTCGATTCAGGGTTAACGGCTTTTCGTCCACCCGCTGAACAACATCAAGCGCTCGTTGAGATTGCGGACCTTGAAGAAGGACGGATCATCGTTGCTCGTCAAGGAACGGAAATCATCGGTTATGTGACTTACTTATATCCTGATCCTTATGAAACATGGAGTGAGGGAAACAATCCGTACATCTTGGAACTCGGGGCGATTGAAGTCTCCTCTCGGTTCCGCGGACAACAGATTGGTAAAAAATTGCTTGAAATCTCCATGCTAGATCCTGCCATGGAACATTATTTAATTCTAACGACTGAATATTATTGGCATTGGGACTTAAAAGGGAGTGGACTATCAGTGTGGGATTACCGGAAGATCATGGAGAAGATGATGAACCATGGTGGTCTTGTCTTTTTCCCGACCGATGATCCGGAAATCGCCTCCCACCCTGCTAACTGCCTGATGGCACGTATCGGAAAACACGTCTCACCTGAAGTCGTCGCTCATTTTGATGCGCTACGCTTGAGAAGACGCTTCATGTATGACTGAGCTCGAGGAGGAATCGTCATGTTAATCGAACAAATCATGAATACGACGTGCATCACGATGCAACCGACGAATTCCATCGCGCATGCGGTTGAACTCATGCAACGTCATCAGATTCGTCATATTCTCGTCGTTAATGCCCGTCATGAACTCGTCGGTCTTGTCGGACTAAAGGAAATTCAAAGCGCGAGTAGCATCTTTCATCCGGACACAGCAAAACAAGACCTACAGTATCCCGTTTCAAGCATTATGATTGAAAGCCCTATCACGGCCCATCCGCTTGATTTTCTAGAAGATGCGGCTGTGCTGTTTTATGAATATCGCTTATCCTGCTTGCCAATCGTCCGCGGTCGACGTCTTGTCGGTATCGTCACGGAAACGGATCTGTTACGGACATTCGTTCAGTTGACGGGTGCACTCGAACCAAGTTCCCAAATCGAGATCCGTGTCGAGAATACAGCAGGTACATTAGCGAAGATTTCCGCACTGCTTGCTAAAACGAATATTAATATTTTAAATGTACTCGTGTATCCAACAGACGATCCGTATGTCCGGATTGTTGCGTTTCGTGTTCAGACGATGAATCCAATTCGGATCATCGAGAAGTTACGCAAAGAAGGATTCGATGTACTTGGACCGGATGTGAGCAGATGAAGGATTTTGCTTATCTGTATAGTCCTGAAGAAGCAACCTATCGATTTTCCGAGACCCACCCATTTAACCCAATCCGTCTCGAATTAACCGTTTCCTTGCTTGAATCGATGCATCAATTAGATGACATCCCTTGTATCGCCCCACGTCATGCGACCGATGAAGAATTGGCACTCGTTCATGATCAGGATTATATTGCTGCTGTCAAAGCAGCCGGAACCGGAGTATTATCACCACTCAAGGCACAGATGTACGGTCTTGGTACGGAAGATACTCCCTTGTTTCAAGACATGCATTCGGGTGCTTCCCTCCTTGTCGGCGGAACGATTGAAGCATGTGACCTCGTCTTATCTGGTCAGTATAAACGCACCTTTCATATCGGCGGTGGATTACATCACGGGTTCCGCGGACGTGCTTCAGGGTTTTGTGTCTATAACGATACGGCTGTCGCCATGGCGGCGATGATTGAAAAATATCACTGTAAAATCCTTTATGTCGATACGGATGCTCACCACGGGGATGGTGTGCAATGGGCCTTTTATAATCGAAATGATGTCATGACACTATCTCTCCATGAAACGGGGCGCTACTTATTTCCAGGAACGGGGATGGTAACGGAGAGAGGATCTGAAGAAGGATACGGTTTTAGCTGGAATGTACCACTGGATGCTTTTACGGAAGACGATTCGTTTTTACTTGCTTATGAGACGGCACTCTTTGAAGCATGCGAGTTGTTTCAACCGGATCTCATCATCACACAAAATGGCGCTGATGCGCACGTGCTTGACCCATTGACGCATCTATCCTTAACGATGAAAAGTTATGAAAAGATTCCTCAAATCGCTGTGGCTGCGGCAGAAAAGTATACAGATGGAAAAATCGTTGCTTTAGGCGGCGGTGGTTATGATTGGTATCGTGTCGTTCCTCGCGCGTGGAGTCAGGTTTTTGCTGCCATGACAGGACAAGATCCTTTTCACGGGGAAATTCCAATTGCATGGCAAGAACGATGGGGCGGACAGGAAATAGCGCCACCCACGCACTGGCATGATCCGTCACCACTTTATCCCGCAATTCCAAGACGTCCTGAAATTGAAGAAAAAAATTGGGAGACCGTCAAACGATTGATTTGGCCATTCGTAAACGATGAACGTAAAAAACAACTGACAGCGATTTCCCCCTATTCCGCTGATTAATTGACTTTTTATCTTCACATTTATTTCGTTCGGAGTTCACATCTTGTTGCTATACTAAATATGGAATTTTTACTTAGTAAACGAATAGTTGGGGGAATCATCATGAAAAAGGCATGGCTTTACTCCGGTCTCATTCTGTCGACCGGGATCGTACTTGCAGGATGTGGGAATGAAAAGCAGGCAATGGATCACGATAACATGCAAGGGGTCGGAAAACCGACCGTCGACGTCACTGTCGATATCCCAGCAAAGACAATGGATGAAGATGCCGTCGTCTTTAAAGCATCCGCGGTCGAAAAGAAAAAGCCCGTCAACCTTGAGGACGTGACGTTTGAAGTTTGGAAAGCTGGAAAACAAGATGGGGCACATCAAAAATTCAAAGCAACCTTGAAAAAGACAGGTTTCTATCAAGCAGAAGCCAAACTTGCTGAAGGTGAATACGAAGGTCTCTATCATATTAATGATAAAAAAGGACTCCATCACATGGATAAGATCTCTTTTGTCGTCATGGATCATTCACATGAAAAAGAGAAAGCATCGCATGAACACGAAGCCGTCGATGGTCTGTCTGTCCATTATATGGGTGCGACGAAAGTAAAGGCTGGTGCTGACCTCCCTGTCTCCTTTCACGTTTTTCTCGATGGAAAACCATTAAAGGCGAACGTTCAAGTCGAAGTCATTGAAACCGGTATTGAAAAACATAATTATGTTCCATTAACTAAAAAAGGTGATGCATACAGCGGAAAAGTCACATTGAACGCCCCCGGTCAGACGACGGTGCGTCTGCACGTCGAAAATGATCAACTCCATCATCACCAAGATGAACTCATCACCGTCATAAAATGAAAAAGCGTCTCTTTTTTCAAGCAGCTTGCTTGAGAGAAGAGACGCTTTTTCGATTAAGGACGTGTCGAATCCCGTTGTTCGATTCGGTGTGGTAACGTGACATCGTTCGTTTCGATTTCTTCTTTGTTCAAAATCTTTGTCAAAAGACGCATCGAGACTGCTCCAATATCATACATCGGCTGAACGACAGTCGTCAGTTTCGGACGAATCATCGTCGCAAGACGTGTATTATCGTGTCCGATGACTTCAAAGTCTTCTGGAACACGGTGTCCGGCATCTTGTAAGGCATGGATGACACCAAGAGCCATCTCATCTGTTCCAGCAAAAATCGCACGTGGGCAATCTTCTCCAAGTTCAAGCAACTGGTTCATCGCCTTCATTCCTGAATCATACGTATAGTTTCCAAGGACGACGTTTTGTTCGCTGAACGGAAGATTTGCCTCTTCGAGCGCCCGACGATAACCAGCAAATTTCTTTTCACCATTGATTTGCTGTTCAAGTGGACCAGTGATGAACCCGATCCGTTCATGTCCACGGTCAATCAATGATTTGACGGCGTCATGTGCAGCACTTTCGTAATCGATGTTGACGGCAGGAAGGTCATAATCTTGATTTAGTGTCGCAGCGAGAACGATGGGCACAGGTGATGTCTTGAATTCACGAACGAGATCCTCATGTAGACGCCCACCCATGAAGATGATCCCATCAACCTGTTTTCCAAGTAATGTATTGAGCAAATGGATTTCTTTTTCCCGATTTTGGTCGGAGTTACAAAGAATGATGTTATATTTATACATCGTCGCAACATCTTCGATTCCCCGTGCTAAATCCGCAAAAAAGATGTTCGAGATATCGGGTACGATGACACCGACAGTCGTCGTTTTTTTACTTGCAAGTCCACGAGCAACAGCGTTTGGGCGGTAACCCAGTTGTTCGATTGCATCTTGGACCTTCTTTCGTGTGGATGGTTTAACGTTCGGATTCCCGTTGACGACACGCGATACGGTCGCCATCGAGACAGCCGCCTCTCGTGCGACGTCATAAATCGTAATATTACTATTCAAAACAAATTCCTCCTTTAGTATGATCCATCTCAAGTGTTTTCATTTCGTTTTCATTTTTAGGCAACACGAAAGGAAGACAGGAAAAGATAGTTTTCTTTTCCCATTCTTCCTTCATTGTAAAACGTTTTCATTCGCTTTAGGTCACCCTTTTTCGAAAATCATTGAACGTTTAGTGCCGGAAAGGTAGTCGTCAAGTTTTCGACGAACGTATCGAATTCTTGGAAATCAAGTTGTTGGTTCGCATCAGATAGTGCGAGTGCCGGAAACGGATGGACTTCAACCATGACAGCATCAGCACCGATCGCGTAAGCCGCTTTCGCCGTTGGCAACAGAAGATCTTTCCGTCCTGTCGAATGCGTCACATCGACCATGACAGGAAGATGTGTCTCTTGCTTCAGAATTGGAACTGCTGAGATATCAAGCGTGTTCCGTGTTGCACGTTCATATGTCCGAATGCCGCGCTCACACAAAATGACTTGATCGTTACCACTTGCCATGATGTACTCAGCCGCGTACATGAACTCCTCGAGTGTTGCAGCAAGTCCTCGTTTTAAAAGAACCGGCTTATTTGTACGACCGACTTCTTTTAGTAAATCGAAGTTTTGCATGTTGCGTGCGCCAACCTGGATAATGTCGACATATGGTAAAGCAGATTCAACCGCACTCGGCGTCATGATTTCAGTGATGACATGCAAACCGTGCGCGTCCGCTGCTTTTTTCAACATTTTTAGACCCTCGAGTCCAAGACCTTGGAAGTCGTAAGGTGATGTGCGTGGTTTGTACGCTCCACCTCGCATGAACTTCACGCCGTGTTTCGCGAGTTGTTCCGCGACTTCGAATACTTGTTCCTCGCTCTCGACCGCACATGGTCCAGCAATCAATTGTTGAGAACCATCTCCGATGACAGCATCTCCGATTCGGATGATCGTGTTCGTCGGTTTTTGTTTCCGTGATACGAGTAATTTCCGAGTCCGATCTTCTCCTTGTAATTCAAGAGAAGCTTTGAAAATTTCTTTAAATACATGCTGAAGGCGTCCTGTTTCAAAAGGTCCATGGTTATTAGCAGCAATTGATTCGAGCATTTGACGTTCCCGAACAGGGTCGTAACGGTCAAGCCCTTGTGCTCGTTTGACTTTTCCGATTTCGACAGCAATTTGACCACGTCGGTTCATCAATTCCAATAATTCTGCATTCACTAAATCGAGTTCATCCCGTAATCTTTTTAATTCTGCGTGTTGATCCATGTCCTACCACTCCCTAATCAGCATATAGCTCGTAATAGCAACTAATTATAACGAACTCTTTCCATGTTGTACATAAAGAAGCTGCATGATTTCTTAAAATATGAAAATAAATTACGTTTTTTCATATAATTTTTTCTACGTTTTCTCTATAAAGAAACATAGAAAAAGAGCCCTCATGATGAGAGCTCCGTATTCACTTCTTATTTCTTATGATTCACATCAGATTGTGGGTCATTGTCTTCCTCTTGCTCTTCCGCCAACTGTTCCCGTAGCTCTGAAAGATTAACGACCGTTTCCGTATCGATTTCTTCTGCCACGGATGCGCCATCGACTTCGTCCCCAATTTCACGCTCGATGTCACGTACAAGCTGTTCTGCTTCTGCGAGAGCTGCATCGATACTTGCCTGATCCTTCTCAAAACCAGCATATTGTGCCGCTTCTTGAACCGTCGAATTATTCTTCGCTTTTTCAATGACAGGTGCTGCTTTGTCTTTTGCCAGTTGAATCCATTCTCCTACGAGTGGTTCTGCTTTTTCGCGAACAACTTGCGTCTGTTCCGTCAAACGTTGACGCGCAGGAGCCGTACGCTCGTCGATTAAGTCGCGCATCTCACGACCTGATTTCGGACTAGAAAGGAGAGCTGCCGCGGCACCAATCAATCCACCAACGATGATTCCCGCGAGGAAACCTCCTCCTTTAGAAGAATCTTGTGTTTGATACGGGTGTTGTTTCGTCATGATTTACGATCTCCTTTCAACTCATCTGGAATGCTTTCGACGTCCGGGACGGATACGACTTCCGGTGTAACCGGTGTCTCTGCTTTTTTCCGGAATCGACGACGTGGTTTTTTCTCGACTGTCGTCGTTGCTGTCGTATGATTTGAAACTGTTGTTTCTGCCGGTTTATTTTTTTTGAATAATTCTACAGCGACTGAGCCCCAACGGACTGCTTGTGCAATCTGGTCTTTATTCGTATCTGCCGCACCAGCGACCGTATCGGATACCGTCCGGACAGAATCTGTTACTTTATTCAAGGACGTACCAAGCTCTTCGATCGAGTTTGCAACAGGTGCAAGCAACTCGGTTTTTTCTTCAATCGTATCGACAAGACGATTCGTCTTATGTAACAACGCTGTCGTCTCCATCATGATACCGTCCAATTGACGTTCAAGTCCTGCTGTCGTGTTGGCTACATTGTTCAGCGTCTTACTTGCAGCACTTAGTACACGGGCAAGGAAAATGACGAGTACTACGAATGCGATCGCAGCGACTAATCCGGCGATTCCGCCTAATGTGATTTCCATGGTTCTTGCCTCCAATTTTTTGCGTAGTCTTTTGTTGTTAGTTCGACATGTAGCAAGTCGTTCCTGCTACTCCAAATGGTTTATTTCCGTTACAATGATAATTGAAACCTACATCATCCATTTCGAGGGGGAAATTTCATGCGTGACCCACGTCTTACTCAACTGGCAACGAATCTGATCAACTATTCGGTTGCCCTTGAACCTGGTGAAAAAGTATTGATTGAAAATTTCGGTATCGAACGTGAACTAGTCGAAGCACTCGTAGAAGCTGCCTACGCGGCTGGCGGTCATCCGTTCGTATTACTTAAGGATAATCGTATCCTACGAAAATTATACCGAAATGCTTCAGAAGAGCAACTCCAATTGATGGCAGACATCGAACGTAAGCAGATGCAGGCGATGGATGCATACATCGGATTACGAGCTGGTGATAATATCAATGAACTATCGGATGTACCAGCTGAACAAATGAAACTGTACGGTCAAACGATTGGTAAGATGCATACACAGGATCGCGTCAAAGGAACGAAATGGGTCGTCCTTCGCTTCCCGACAGCATCGATGGCTCAACTCGCCAATCAATCGACAGAAGCATTCGAAGACTTTTACTTCGATGTCTGTACGCTTGATTACGAAAAAATGGGACAAGCGATGGAACCGCTCGTCGATTTGATGAACCGGACGGATCGTGTTCGTCTCGTCGGACCAGGAACGGACCTTTCGTTCTCGATCAAAGACATCCCAGCAATTAAATGTGCCGGAAATGCCAATATTCCGGACGGTGAAGTCTTTACGGCACCCGTTAAAGATTCCGTCAACGGTGTCATCTCATATAACACACCATCTCCGTATCAAGGATTCACGTTTGAAAACGTCAAACTGACGTTCAAAGACGGTAAAATTGTCGAAGCGACGGCGAACGATACGGATCGTATCAACCAAGTCTTCGATACAGATGCGGGTTCTCGTTTCGTCGGTGAATTTGCGATTGGCGTCAATCCCTTTATCCAGCATCCAATGAAGGATATTCTGTTCGATGAGAAAATCGATGGCAGCTTCCACTTCACGCCGGGTCAAGCTTATGAAGAAGCCTACAACGGTAATGATTCATCCGTTCACTGGGATCTCGTCAATATCCAACGCCCTGATTACGGTGGTGGGGAGATCTGGTTTGACGACGTATTGATCCGTAAAGACGGTCGTTTCGTCCTTCCTGAACTCGAAGTCCTCAATCCTGAAAACCTGAAATAAGAAAAAGCGGATGGCTCGTCCTTCATAGGACAGGGGCATCCGTTTTCTATATCTTATTTTTTCAATGTCGCACGAAGCATCCAAATTTGTTTTTCGATTTCCTTCGCTTGACCAAGCAGATCATCTTCCACTGTTACGTCTTGTGCCTCAAGATGTTCAATCGCATCAAGCATCTCTTTTCGGACTTGTTGGAAGTCTTTAATGACCGAATCGATCATCTCATCTGCTGACAAACCTGATTTTGCTTCTTCGAGTGTCGTTTGTTCTAAATATTCTTTTAGCGTCGCTGAAGGTGTCCCGTTATTCATCAAGAGACGTTCCGCAACGACATCATACTGCTCAGACACCCATGTATAGAGTTCTTCAAGCTTCTCGTGAAGCGTCAAGAAGTCTGGACCTTTAATATACCAATGGTAGTTATGGAGCTTAACGAATAGGACCCCATAGTTTGCGACCTGTTGATTCAAAGCTGATTTTGCATGATTACTGATCATCTGATATTCCCCTTTCCTGATTTCAAATGACGTTCTAATTCATCTTTATCCTTAAATAACAAAGGATAAACATCATTTTCAGGAAGATTGGATTATCGCGGACGTTTTAATCCCTTTAGCATATATCCGCCTTTGAAGTCGACGGAATCGAAGGCAACGAGAAATGCTTTCGGTTCATACTCCTCGACGAGGTTACGGAGCACTTTCATACGTGTTCGTGCCGCAAGGACATCTAATCGGTAACGAACACCGTCTCGACCTTGTCCTTGATAATGCGTCACACCGAAACCATTATCACGGATGACTTGAATGAGTTCTGCCGGAAATTCTTGTGTGTGTACTTGGATCATATTGTAACCGATGGCTAGTTTTCGTTCGACATATCCACCAATGAGTATACCAAGTCCGAATCCGAGTGCATAAACGACCATACCAAGTGTCGTTAAGTCTTGGAACACGATTCCTAGTGCAAAAATGTAAATCAATGTTTCGACCGTCCCAAAGAGTCCGGCAATGACGGTCCGTCCTTTGACAAGCATGATCGTCCGTAATGTCAAAACAGGAACGTAAATCAACTGGAGCAATAAGATGAGTAAAATCTGTCCCATGGTGTCTTTCCTCTCTATAATAACTTCAACACATACACACTATTTCAAACTTTATTTCAAGATGCAATCCTATTTTAGATTTTCCCTATCAGTTTTTTGATTTTACTATCACAATTCAAATTTACGACAAAAAAATGCCACTCTAATCGAGTGACACTTTTGGTTCTCACTTATTTTACACTTTGATATTGATGCTGATACGTTTGAATGTCGCCCGCTCCCATGAATAGAAGCACAGCATTTTCATGCTGACGTAGGACAGAAACGTTGTCGCGCGTCAGAATAGAAGCTTGCGGAATTTTCTCCTGCAAATCTTCGACTCGAACTTGCCCTTCCTGCTCACGTGCTGAACCAAAGATTTCACATAGATATGTCGCATCTGCTTCACGTAAAGATGTCGCAAAATCATCCATGAATGATTTCAAGCGTGTGTACGTATGCGGTTGGAAAATCGCGATGACTTCACGATCCGGATATTTCTTCCGTGCCGACTCGATCGTTGCGCTGATCTCTTTTGGATGGTGTGCGTAGTCGTCTACTAAGATTTGTGTGCCAAATTCTGACTCACTGAAGCGGCGTTTCACTCCACCGAATGTTGCTAAACGTTCAGCAACGTCCTCTTTACTCAATCCTTCGTACTGACAGATCGCAATGACAGATAATGCATTCAAGACATGATGACGACCGAATCCTGGAATCAGGAACGTGCCATAGAAATCATCACGTAAATAGACATCAAACGATGTGCCGTCTGGCGTTGATGTCGCATTTTCAGCTCGGAAATCATTGTTTTCTCCGAACCCATAATAAAGAACAGGTACATTCGCTTGAATGTTTTGAAGATGTTCGTCATCTCCACAAGCAACGATTGCTTGCTTGACCTGCATCGCCATCTCTTGAAAAGCCGAAACGACATCATCGATTCCCGTGAAATAATCCGAATGATCGAAGTCGATGTTCGTCATGATAGCGTAATCCGGCTTGTAATATAAGAAGTGACGTTTGTATTCACATGCCTCGAAGACGAATGCCTTCGCATCTTCTACTCCTGCCCCTGTTCCGTCTCCGATCAAGAAGGCCGTCGGTGTAATACCGCTCAAGACGTGTGAAAGCAAACCTGTCGTCGACGTTTTTCCGTGTGAGCCTGTAATGGCGACCGAACGATATTCATTTGCTAAGTGTCCTAAGAAATCGTAATAATGATGGATCGTTAAACCAAGTTCATTTGCCCGTGCGATTTCTGGATGATCATCTCCAAAGGCATTCCCCTGGATGATGACATAATCTTCTTTGATGTTATCCGCATTGAACGGGAAAAATGGAATCCCCTTAGCCCGTAACGCGTCTTCAGTAAAAATGTGCTTTTCGATGTCTGAACCTTGTACCTCATGATTCATCTCATGTAGTACTTGGGCGAGCGCACTCATCCCTGTTCCTTTGATTCCAACAAAATGATACTTTGTCATATAAAAGCCCTCCAATTCACGTTCCGGTCCGTACCATCGGGCTCGGGTACAAAACCTGTACCATTATAGCAAACCGATTTATTTTTTACCATGTAAATTATTTTGCTCTCGACGCGCGCGATACATCGCCATCAAGTCTTTTGTCGTCATAACGACATTGACAGGCGGTCCAACCGGCTTTTTCACTTCCGACTGAACGGGTGCTACTGCTTCCGCTTCAGCAACAGATGGATCCAAAGTCGAAGTGACCTCTTCCGATTGTTGCTCCTCTGCTTCTTGATCATCAAGAAGTGCCTCGCTCGATGTATCCATCGGAACAGTTTGCTCTTCTACGGTTTCACGTGTAGAAGGCACTTCACTTACCCGCTCTTTTACAACCGTTTCTTCTGTTTCAGGTACGGTTGGCAATTCGACTTCGCTTACGTGATCTTGATTGGCTTCAGGTTCCGGTACAAGTAATTCAACGTCCGTCACCGGTACAAAGCCAGCATCTGCTTCTGCATTGTCTAAGACAACTTCTTCCGGCGCAACAGCCTCCTGCTCCGTCAAAGTAACCTCATCAGTAATTCCCTGTTCATCTGCATCTGAAACCTGTTCAACGGTTTTTGTTTCTTCCGCAGCTTCTACCGTTTCAGATACAGATTGTTTCGGACGTTGGAATCCATAAATCGGTGAAGGAACATCTGTTAAAACGAAGCGGTCTTCGCGCTCCTCTTTTTTCGGACGCTCTACCGGCTTTGTCTCACGTTCCCCCGCAAGCTCTCGACGAATTCGGGCAGCCTGCTCCTTTAGTGACTGTTCATAACGATTACTCATACGTTCACCCCTCCATCTTGTTAAAAAATCGGTCGAATCATCGACCGATTGAGAATGCTTCCCCTACTGCTGATGTATCATCAAGTACAAGAATCCCTTTTTCTTGTGGCGCATTGGCAAGTCCGAGCTCACGCGCTGAACAGAGCATACCACTTGACGGTACGCCACGTAATGCTGAAGGACGAATGATTAACCCAGACGGCATGACCGCACCCGGTTTAGCGACGACGACCTTTTGACCCGTTGCTACATTCGGCGCTCCACAAACGATTTGTAAAGTTCCGTTATCCACCTCTACCTGACAGACCGATAATTTGTCAGCATCCGGATGCTTCTCACAAGAAGCAACAAACCCAACAACGAATTTCGGAGAATAGTCAACTTGTTCGAGTGACAATTCGATATCTCGGTTTGCAAGTTCCTTTTGGATGCGTGTTGCCAATTCTTCCGTCAATTCAACCGGTCCTTGTGACTCGATCATAAATGTATTCGACGCCTCAAACAAGTTGTAACCAATAATACGATCACCATGCTTGATTGTTGCTACGTCTCCTTCACGAGTCGCCGTCACTTCCGCACGTGGTGCGTCTTCTAAAATGATCATTAAGACGTCACCGACGCCCTCTTTATTATAAAACACATTCATTCAATCCATGACTCCCTTCCGTCTTTCTCACAATGCCTATTGTATCAGATTCTTTACTCTTTCGGCTGCTTGTTTTTCGCAAGGACGAAGACCGGCTCAAGATTGCCATCTTCATATAAGAATGGCAATGCCGTAACAGGCACACGACCGTTCGAGAAGAAATCAAACATGAGTTGTTGTAAGACATCATATCCAGCGTCATTGCGGATATCAGCAAAAATCAAGACATCCTGGTGCGGAATACCAACAGCGAATTCCCCTTCGATTCGCGCCGCATACTCAGCTAACAATGTCTTGTTCAAGACACGACTCGCCTCATATCCGTCTCCAAGACTCAAGAAATAAAAGATGTTCCCCGCTACTTCATCTTGTTTAAATGGCGCATCGAGCGATTTCAGGTTAAAACGTGCAGCTTCCGACAGCTGTTCAGCCGTCCATTCTGCAGATGCCAATAACTCCTCGTCAATCAAACGATATGTCGCCCCTAAATCAAGTGCGTACATGATTTTCGTCTCACCAGTATGTGGTGTGCTGACAAGCGTTTTTCCTTCTTTTGTCGTATCAGCAAACGATTTAGCCCGAATGACAGGGAATATTTTCTGTTCTTGTCCAACGAGTGAAATTTGATCCGTTTGTCCGAGTACAGCACGGATGTATTCGATCGTCTCTTCGACTGCGATGACACCTCTTCGTTTTGCTTTTGCGACGAGCGGGTTCAATCCGACATCAACGCCTGATTTATCATGCTTCCGCTCAATTCGTAACACGGACTTTTCACGATCGAAATACGTTGTATAACCTTCTTCTTCGAATGTTTGTGTCATCATTCTTCGGATTTGTTGTAGTTCCACTTGATTTCATCCTTTCTATCATGAAAAAAAGCGAGTCAGCGCTCGCTTTTTTCTTAAACCGTTTCTAAAAATGCTGTCACTTGTTCTGGTGTCTTCCGCTCTTTGCCGACATAACGCCCTGTTTCTTCACCATCTCGGAACGCGACAAAACTTGGAATTCCGAAGATGTCCATTTCCTGGGCAATTTCAATGTGATCGTCGCGATCGACATAGTAAAATTCGAACGCGTCAAACGTCTGCTCGATTTCCGGCATGAACGGATCTAAAAAGCGACAATCCGGGCACCAGTTTGCTGAGAATAAAAAGACGGCTTTGCCTTGTTTTGCTGTATCGAATTCTTGTTTAGATTGTAATGTTTTCATGATGGTTTCCTCCTTTGATTTCCCTAGAAGTCATTGCCCTCATCATAGCATATTCAATTGTGGCTGTGCGTTTTCGTGCTCGGTTTGCTATACTGCAACTAGAAAACACCCGGAAAGGACTTCACTATGGCAGATCAACCAATCAAACATCCGTTCGAACGCTTCGTCGGCTTCATTGGCATGACGAGTTGTTTACGTTACGGCTATTCCTTCATTGATTCCGAACGGAGCTTACCCGAAATCTTTTTATATCTAGTCGTCGGTTTCGCGGTCATCATTCTACTCGAAGCACTCGGAAAACGACTTGCTCGAAAATTGCCCGTCGTACGCATGCGGTATTTGACTCCACTTTACCTCATTTACCTCTACGTTTTCTTTACGAGTTTTTATTCAAGTTCATTTGGATTCTCTTTATGAAAAAAGCTGATTCAAAAAGTCATATGCTTGTTCGTCCATCATGCGGTCAAACAGGCATATCCTTTAGAATCAGCTTTTTGTATTTAATATTCGATTTTTAAATCGCCATCTTGAATTCGCCCAAAGCGTCGTAAGACACGATAGATGAAATAACTAATGATACCAGGCGCAAGAAAACAGAGGACAGCAACTGCTAGGTAATACTCCATTTCGAACCCCATCGTTTTTAATAACATCAACGGACCAACGAATCCGCTCGTACCCATACCAGAACCTTCCGGATTACTCTCAAGCATTAACAGAACAGTCGCAAATGGCGCTAGGATGGCACCTGCGATCGTTGGTGGAATGAGAATCCAAGGATTGCGAATGATGTTTCCGACTTGGAGCATCGATGTGCCGATACTTTGTGCGATGACGCCCCCGATTCCGTTATCACGATAACTGATGACACCAAAACCAATCATTTGAGCGGCACAGCCGATCGTCGCAGCACCCGCAGCAAGTCCATCCAATCCAAGCATGATTCCAAGTGCGGCACTTGAAATTGGCGCTGTCAATGCAAGTCCCATGACGGTAGCAATGAAGATACCCATGAACAACGGTTCGCGTTCCGTCCCCCAGCGAATTATTTCACCCAGATCGGTCATGCCTTTTCCAATCCATTTCCCGGCATAACGTCCAGCAACGAATCCAACTAGCAACGTGACGAACGGCGTCAACAGAATATCGAGTCGCGTCATCTTTGACACGAGTTTTCCGATTTCTGTTGCAAGTAGCGTCGCAATGTAACTACCTGCCGGTCCGCCAGCTTCATATCCAAATGCTCCAACCGCAACTGCTGCAAATAAGATGAGTGGCGGTGCTTCAAGCGCAAACGCTACGGCGACACCGATCGCTGGTCCCGTCAGAGCAATCGCCTGCTCGCCTAATTGAATAAGAAACCTTGCTTCGATACCACGATCTACCAACCCTTCTCCGATTGTTTGAACAATCAAGCCCATGATCAGCGAACTGAATAAACCAAGCGCCATATAACTTAATACAGTGATGAAATATACTTTAGGGCTAAGTGAAATTCCCTTTTGCTTGAACATCTTGTCACGTCCTTTACTCAACATCGCGTATCATTATACCAAATCCACTTTCGATTCGACTAGGCTGTTTTTCCAACTGACAAGACAATCAACATCATTATGTTCTCACTACAATAAAATAGACGACGGATTATAAGTCCGCCGTCTATTTCATGAGGATAGTCCTCCCCGTTCGTTATTTACTTGACTTGCAATGTTGCAAGCGTCGTCGTATCAAGATTCGTGACGAGTTTTCGTAGCAATTCCTTCGCCGCATCATAATCATCTGTATGCATGATCGATGCGTGCGTATGGATATAACGTGCCGGTAAACCAACGACTGTTGTTGGAATACCATTGTTCGAGCGATGGATGACACCGCCGTCCGTTCCACCTGCACCGACGTAGTATTGATACGGAATCTTGTTCGATTCTGCCGTATCAAGGACATAATCCGTCATCTCTTTCGAAAGAATCATGACGCTGTCTTTAATACGGAGTAATGGTCCTTGTCCGAGTTGACCAAATTCCGTTTTGTCTCCTGACGCATCATTGGCAGGAGACGCATCGACGACGAACGCCACATCAGGATCGATAAGCGTCGTCGCTGTTTGGGCACCGCGCAATCCGACTTCTTCTTGAACCGTTGCACCAGAGAACAAAATGTTTGGATGATCCGCTGCTGTCGTCTCCTCCAACAATTCGATTGCCATTCCGACACCATAGCGGTTATCCCATGCTTTCGCCATGATTTTCTTCGGATTCGCCATCGGTGTGAACGGGAAAAATGGTACTGCCGGAATACCCGGACGTACACCAAACGATTCCGCTTCTTCTTTTGAATCCGCACCAATATCGATGAACATGTCTTTGATTGCCATTGGCTTATTGCGTACTTCTTCTGTTAATAAGTGTGGTGGAATCGACGCGATGACACCAGGGATGATACCGTTGTCTGTACAGATCGAGAATCGTTGGGCAAGCAATACTTGACTCCACCAACCACCGAGCGGTTGGATCCGTAACATCCCATTCTTCGTGATTTGCGTCACCATGAATGCCACTTCGTCCATGTGTCCGGCAACCATGACTTTCGGTCCTGTCGCATCCCCTGTTCGCTTCCCGAAAATCGAACCCAGTCCATCTGTAACGATCTCATCCGTGACAGGTGTAATGCGTTCGCGAACGAACTGACGAACATCGTGTTCAAACCCTGGTGCCCCATTTAATTCCGTCAGTGTTCGAAATAACTCTCTCGTTTTTTCATTCATATGTATCGCCTCCTGTTACCCATTATACAAAAAATTGCTTCAATCACTTAACCTTTTGTTTCTCTCTGAACGAATTATTTGGTACAGTAGGAATAGAACCTGTAAGGAGGGGAATTTTAATGAAAAAACGCTATTGGATTATCGGATTGGCAGCAGCTGTCGTCGCCGCTTTCGCAGTGAAGAAGGCCGTTGACAATAAACAACTTTCTGCCGAAGAAGCGCTCGAAATCACGAAACGCACATTTTCAGCAAAAGGACGTGTCCAAGGTGCATGGATCTCTGCAACACCGGAGGCTTACGCATATGAGTCACGTGACTACCAAAGCTATAAAGGTGGCATCTCGGTCCTTGAAGGTGATGACGAAAAAACGTATCAATTCACAGTCGATGCCGAAACTGGCGCATTACTCGAATACGCTTAATCAGAAGACCGTGCTTCAATCGATGAAGTACGGTCTTTTTTTCACGTTCCTATAAAGGAGGTATGATTCATGTCCATTCTTGCTACTATCTTCGTTTTACTTGTTTCCTTAGAGCACTTTTATATCATGGCTCTTGAAATGTTCTTTTTATCCTCTAAGGCGGCACGACGTACATTCGGACTGACGGATGAAGCGGTCGCATCTAAGCAAATCCAGACGCTTTTTGCCAATCAAGGTCTCTACAATGGATTTTTAGCTGCTGGTCTTCTGTTTGGTCTGATCCGTGAAGATATTGCTGTCCAACTGTTCTTTTTAGCTTGTGTGATCATCGCCGCACTCTATGGCGCCTTGACGGCTAATCGTTCCATTTTACTTAAACAAGGATTACCCGCCATACTCGCTTTCATCTTTGTGTTGTTAGCATAAAAAAAAGCCTCTACCCAAACGGGTAGAGGTTTTTTTGATTAGCGCGGGTTATCGTTGCGCTCATAAATCGGATTCATGTATTCCGAAGTAGAGTACAAACGTGGTACGACGATGTATAAGACGATCGCTGGTACAGCGATGATCAACAACATCAAGAGTACCGGTAACCAGTAAACGACTTTTTGATGAAGATTATCCGAGTTGCTGTCGATGTATTCTTTTACGCCATCAACTTTTGCAGCGTCGGCATTCGTCAACAATTTACCGCTATCGGCATTGAAGAAGTGAATTTCACGTTTGATTGTGATGAAGATGCCGTCACGAACTGTCTTGATGACAGCGATTCCGCCAATGACTTCTTCTCCTTTTCCGTTCGTGAACGTCTTCGGATCCTCGATTTTGACCGAACCTTTTTTATAATCGTAATGCGTCGTTGGTAATTCCTCATTTAATGCTTTTGTCATTTCTGAGGTATCAACCGCAGCAAGTACCGATTGACCGATACTTAACGCGAGAAAGAGCGCCGTTACGAAGGCTAAGCTTTTCTGCCACATCCCCAAATTCCCCCTTTACCTATAAGTACAAGTTCTTCAGTCAACAACATTGTACCAATTAATAAGAAAAAAGTGTGAAAGAAATACCAGGAAAATAAGAAAACTTTTTGTCTAAATTAATTTTGGTATGTTGCTTCCATCCGATAAATTGGTTGACCCATTGAAGAAAAGCGCTCTTCATACTCTGTCCGGACGTTATCCTCCGGTTCATTCGCATGTAGATCAAGCGACATCCAGTCAAAACGCATACCGTATGCCGACATCGTCATCAGACTCGATTCAAACAACTTTCGATTGTCAGTCTTGAAATGGATTTGTCCTTTCGCAGGTAAGATGTCTTCATACGTTGAGAGGAACGTTTTATACGTCAAACGACGTTTCGCATGGCGTGTCTTCGGCCAAGGATCCGAGAAGTTCAAATAAACGCGCGCTACTTCACCTTTTTCGAAGTAATCACGTAAATCTTTCGCATCGACCGTCAAGACGCGAACATTTGCTTGTGGAGCCTCTACTAATTTTTGAACGATCGTCACTGCTACGCTCTCAAAAAGTTCAATCGCGATGAAGTTGATCTCCGGATGTTGGTTTGCCATCCCTGTAATGAAGGCTCCTTTTCCTGACCCCACTTCGATGTAGATCGGATTATCATTTTTAAACTCTGTCGCCCAGTTTCCTTTCAGGGATGCTGGTTCTGCTATATAGATCGAGGATTGTTCCTTCATATAATCCTGTGCCCATGGTTTATGTCGTAAACGCACTATCGTTCATCCTTTCCAAACTTAAATTATCCGCAGATAAGTTTATCATGATTCGGGTAATTATATAAGAACTTCTTCAATCCCGATTGAAGAATGTTCAGCAGTTCGTCACTTGAGAAACAGTGAGCAATCTACTACACTAAAGGTACGTAAGAACTAAAAAGGAGGGCTATACCATGGAAGACTTCTTGATTGCTTGGGGCTCCCCCATCGTTCTCGTCATGGGCATCTGTGCCTTATTCGTCTGGGCGACTTTCGGAAAAGTCGACGTTGAATAAGCGCAATCTCTGTACCTTGTGTAATCGTACACAAGGTACTTTTTTTATTCTCTAAACGAATTTAGGTTGGATTTACCATGAAACAGATGTATACTTTTTTCGAAACAGATTATTTATTACAGCTATCGAACACCAAAAAACGTTGGTAAAAAGGAGAATTGTAATGAACGAAAATAAAAACAGTGATTCAAAAGAACTAGTACAGAAGAAAACAGGTGCAGACTTAGTCGTCGATTCACTCATCGAACAGGGTGTAGATTACATTTTTGGTATTCCTGGCGCCAAAATTGATTCCGTCTTCAATGTGTTACAGGATCGGGGACCTGAACTCATCGTTGCACGTCACGAACAAAATGCTGCATTCATGGCTCAAGCCATTGGTCGCTTGACAGACAAACCAGGCGTTGTACTTGTAACATCTGGCCCAGGCGCATCAAACTTAGCGACAGGTCTTGTGACAGCAAACTCTGAAGGTGACCCAGTTGTCGCAATCGCCGGAGCCGTTACACGAGCAGACCGCTTAAAACGAACACATCAGTCCATGGACAATCAGGCACTCTTTACACCGATTACGAACTTCAGTGCAGAAGTGCAAGATGCCGATAATATTCCAGAAGTACTGTCCAATGCTTTCCGAACAGCGGAAACGACATCTGGGGCTGCTTTCGTTAGTATCCCGCAAGACGTCGGATTGAGCGAAGCGAACGTCACGGCATTCCGTGCGGTTGAAGCACCGAAGCTCGGTGTTGCACCAGAAGCTTGGGTTGAAGAAACAGCTCGTTTGATCCAAGATGCGAAGCTACCTGTCTTGTTGCTCGGTATGCGTGCGAGTCAGCCGGACGTCGTACATGCGATTCGTTCCCTGCTCAAACACGTCTCGATTCCTGTCGTCCAGACGTTCCAAGCGGCCGGCACATTATCACGTGAGCTTGAATCGAATTTCTATGGACGCGTCGGACTATTCCGTAATCAACCGGGAGATGCACTGCTCGCAGAAGCGGATCTCGTCCTCTCGATCGGCTATGACCCAATTGGCTATGATCCGAAATTCTGGAACCAACCGACGCACGACCGGACGCTTGTCCATATTGATCAAATGCGTGCTGAAATTGACCACTTCTATCGCCCAGACCGCGAGCTTGTCGGTGATATGGCGAAAACGGTCGATGCAATCGCCGAGCGCCTGCAACCACTCACATTACCTGAAAGTTCAGCTCAATTCCTTGAAGGATTACATCAACGTCTTGTCGATCGCGATGTTCCTCCTGTCGCGGATTCTCCGTTGACGCACCCACTCTATTTCATGAAGACGTTACGTGAAAAAATTGCGGATGATGTCACGGTCACAGTCGACGTTGGTTCTCACTATATTTGGATGGCACGTCATTTCCGTTCGTACGAACCACGTCACCTTCTCTTTAGTAATGGGATGCAAACGCTTGGTGTCGCGCTTCCTTGGGCAATCGCAGCAACACTCGTACGTCCTGGTAAGAAGGCCGTCTCGATTTCAGGTGATGGTGGATTCCTCTTCTCGGCGATGGAACTTGAGACAGCTGTTCGTTTGAACTCACCACTTGTCCACTTCGTATGGCGTGATAGCGGATTCGACATGGTCGCGTTCCAACAAGAGATGAAATACAAACGGAAATCCGGTACGTCATTTGGTGACGTCGATCTCGTCAAATATGCTGAGAGTTTCGGAGCAAAAGGATTACGCGTCAATCATCCATCTGAACTAGCCGCAATCATGGATGAAGCACTCGCGACAGAAGGACCAGTCATCGTCGATGTTCCGATTGATTATCGCGACAACATCGCGCTCGGAGAACAAGTTCATCTCGATCAATTGAACTGAGGAGGATTCACATGACACACGATAAAACGCTCGTCCAGATTTCAACGATGATGGCACTGCTCGACGGAGTATTCGAGAGTGAAGTCACATACGCGTCCGTTCTTGATCAACGGAATTTTGGTATTGGAACGTTCGACCACTTGGATGGTGAGATGATTGGTTTTGATGGTCAGTTCTACCAGCTCCGTTCAGACGGTAGCGCTCGGCCACTTCAGCCTGAGACGACAACGCCGTTTGCGACATTGACCCGTTTTGTGCCAGAGCAAACGTTCTCCGTGACAGAAGAGATGTCAAAATCGGAATTCGAACACTGGTTGAATGAACAACTACCGACGATCAATAGTTTTTATGCCGTTCGAATTGATGGAACGTTCACAGAGGTGCAGACACGTACCGTCGCACGTCAAGAGAAACCGTTCGTTCCAATCACGGAAGCTGTCGCCTCTCAAAGCGCGCGTACTTTCGAACAAACGGAAGGAACACTCGCCGGTTACTACACACCACGGTTCGGTCACGGTATCGCCGTCGCTGGATATCATCTTCATTTCATCGATGCTGAACGCGCGGGCGGAGGCCATGTCTTTGACTACACGGTCAAGAACGTCACCGTCACATTCGAAGAAAAACCGCAGCTTGATTTACGTTTACCAACGACTGAAGCGTATCGGTCGGCGGATCTTGAAAGTCATGATATTGAAAAAGAGATTAAAATCGCAGAAGGTTAATCAAAAAAGCGTGTCGTTCCTTTTCGGAATGACACGCTTTTTAGTCGTTCGAGTATTCAAGTAACTGTTCTAGAAAATGATAGCTGTCCTCGACATCCGGATGACGCATATCTTCATACCAATACAAGGATAATACAGCTTGCGCTACGACATACCAATGCATTCGTTGTTTCAGATCATTCGTCAACGGATGACCATAATGCTCAAACCATTCGGGCCAAGCCGCTTCATCGACATAACTGTATAACATCATCCCGAGGTCATACGCACGGTCGGCAATGATCGCATCATCCCAGTCGTTCAGGTAGAGTTGACCGTCCGCTCCCGTCAACCAATTATTATGATTTAGATCTGAATGACAGACGACTTGTTCATCCGTTCTTACTTGCTCCAGATTTCGTTCGAGATAATCCATCGCAAGTTCTACCAGTTCTGGATTCTCTAAGTCTTCTGGTTGAAAATATAAGTGACATTGGCGCAATAACTCATCAGGCTCGATCGGACGTTGGTCAAGCTGTTGTAGCATGAACAGCAATTCCTTCGAATCATGGATTTTCCCAAGCAAACGCGCCACTTCCGGACGTTCCATCATTTCCGGCTCCAACTCGTCGCCTTCAATGAATTGTTGCGCACTGATGACATCCCCGCTATAGATTCGTTTCGTCCATAATAATTTCGGGACGATTCCGTCCGCGGATAAAATCGCCAAGAACGGCGATGAATTTCGTTTTAAGAACAATTTTGATTGTCCGGTTGAAGCGATGTACGCTTCTCCTGTAATTCCACCTGCTGGCGTAAGGGTCCAGCCTTCGCCAAGCGCATCTAAAATATCTATTTCCATTATAATCCGCTCAACTTTTTTAGTAGATTTGCCTAAGGCACAATGCTTATCTTAACACGTCGCAATCGTCGTTGACAACGGAAGGACTTGAATCCTATCGACACCTTTCAGAAGCGGGTCGACCGAGGCATCATCCCCTTGGACATGTACATTCCAGCGCGAGTGATCGAGTGCGACTTCCACGATTTCGTGCGTCGTATTGTAGACAACGAGCGTGCGTTGCCACGCATCGTACGAATGGATCGCTTCGACTTCGTAGGCGATGACACCCGGACGTAAGTTGATGAAACGAAGCAGTTCTCGAACCTGATTCGCCCGGTGTAGACGGAATCCGCCATGCATTCTGCGAATTTGTAAAATCGTCTTGATATACGTAACGAGGGAGAGATGATCATCCCGGCGTTCCCAGTCCATTCGGTTGATTTCGTCCGATGCATTATAACTGTTTTCGACACCTTGTTTCGTACGCAAGAACTCTTGACCCGCATGCAGAAACGGAATGCCTTGCGCAAGCAAAGCGATCGTTTGAGCTAATCGACTCATCCGTAATAACTGAAGTTCGTCCGCTTCCGGACAGGAGATCTTCAATTTGTCGTACAGCGTATGGTTATCGTGCGCCTCGACATAGTTGATCGAATACGTCGGTTCCGGAAAACGTCCATACGTTTGGTTATCGATATGAACACTACCCGCAATCCCGTTTCGGACCTCTCCTTCTTTCCATCCGTCTCCGGCAACGAATCCTCGATCGTATGCACTGAACGTCGATCCTTTCAAGGCATCACGGAATACGTCATTAAAATGAGCGATTCGCGGCATTTGCGCAGCCGAGGCGCTCATCGCTTTGAATCGTTCCGGCAATGCCGTCGCAAGATCCCAGCCCTCTCCATACACAAGAATCGTAGGATCAATCGCATCGAGTGCTGCACGTACTTCATTCATCGTCTCAATGTCATGAATGCCCATTAAATCAAATCGAAACGCATCAATGCGGTAGACACGAGCAAAGTACGTCAAGCAATCAACGATGAGTCGACGCATCATGAATCGCTCGGATGCGGTATCGTTTCCAACACCCGTTCCGTTTGAGAGCGTGCCGTCTACTTCGTAACGGAAATAATAACCCGGAACGAGCTGTTCAAGAGAGGAACGCTCCCGAACAAAAACGTGGTTCATGACGACATCGAACGTAACACGAATCCCTGCTTCATGGAGTCGCTCCACCATATCCGCGTATTCTCGGACGCGAACGAGCGGTGCGACCGAACTCGCGTAGCTCCCAGCTAATCCGAACCAAAGCATCGGATCGTATCCCCAGTTATATGGCGACCTTGTTCGTTCATCGGTCGTTTCGAAGAAGTGGACCGGTAACAGCTGCAGATGCGTAATCCCGAGATCAAGAAGATAATCAAGACCTGTCGCATGTCCACGAGAAGAAACTGTTCCACGTTCCGCCACCCCTGCATATTGTCCCGGATGACTTGAACCAGCGGAACGATCAATCGTAAAATCGCGAATATTTGCTTCATAGATGACAGCGTCCGACGGTTTGACGAACAGAGGACGCGCGACTCGCTTTGGAAACCACTCGGAAATCGTCTGTTCAACGTCGGCGATGACACCGTAACGACCGTTTTCCGATATCGCATGAGCGTATGGATCTACGACTTCATGTGTGCCAACGTACGTCGTCACTTCATAGCGGTACCATCGTTCTGCTGATTCTTGCCCAAGTCGAAGGTGATAGGTACCTTGCTCTTGTCGCTCCATCTTGTGTCTTCCGAGTACCTGTTCATCTTGATCGTATACGATACACACGATTTGCTCTGCGACAGGCGACCAGACAGCAAAATGATACGTATCGTCTTCTTCCCAGACACCGAGCTTCTCTTCGTAACGGTACTTTCGCTCGAACGCTTCCGTCCGAACTAATCGATCAGGAACGACACGGATTGACCTGCCTGCTCCGAACACCTCATAGCGGCATTCTAACTCGACTGGTTCAAGAACCGTTAACTCATAAATCACGAACTGTTCCTCTCGATGCGTTTCGGTCTGTTGAATTTCAAGCGGTTTCCCATCACATTCAAGCGACCAGTGGATTGACGGATTGCCTTCGACCTCGACTCGGATGCTTCGAAACGATGAGAACTCTGCCCGGATCACCGGTATTACCACCTCTTGGTTCGTCATGTCTTTCGCAACGACAATGCCGTCGCTTCCTCCCCTACTCTTGAATTCGTGACTGCCCTTCACTTAGAATTGCCATTTGAAACGGAATCGATACGGTCTCTTTTAGGATTTTTTCACACACCCGCATCTGAAACGCTTTTGTATGCGGCGCACTTGCATTCATTCGTTGCAGCCAGTTTGGAAACTCGACTTTATTGACGTAAGTCGTCGTCGTCTCTTTTGGAATCTGATCAAAATAACCTGAAGGTGCTAAAATGACTCGTTCGATCGGCAAGACATAATCTCGCCCAAGTACGACTCGTAGAATATCTTCCGTCCGCTTTAAACCGATGTTCGGATTCAAAATTTGTTTTGTGGATGCCTTGAACGGTTGTTCCCGCCACAACTTATCTCGCCGGATATGATAGATACTTTCGTCACCGTCAAGCCATTCCATGATATAAATCGCGGATGGACCGACGACGAACGGACTCAATTCGACTTCCCCGACTTGATATTGAATGACGGCGCGATAAAACATTGCATACTGTTCATTCAAGAGGTGTAACATCTGATAAAAGTCTAAATGACGTTTTAACGGAATCCGCCAAATGTCCTCTTCGCCCGCTCCACCAGTGACGTTTAATAATTTTTGTAACTCGAGACGTTTTTTGTACCATTTATCAAACGCTCTTCGAGATAATTGTTTACCCGGAAGTTGAATGACTTCGCTTTTTTTCATCACTTGCCACCACTTCTTCGGACGGATGAGCGTTTCCCCGGGAAATAATTCTCCAGCCTCCCATCTACGATAGACATGAGCGTAATCAAGCGCCTGATGTTCACCGAACCGTTTTGTCATCTCAAGCGGATTTTTTTCAAATCGACTATCTAAGTCATATAGTTTCATCAAGATTGCGATGGGGATCACCTCATTCCTCTTTACCTAGATGAATCCGGTAAACCGGTTCATATCGCGGCGAAACGCCTGGTCGTACTTCAAACAGAATAAGTTCACGAACAGTCCATTCCACCGGTTGTATCGGATTCGTCGTCCATTCTTCCGCCTCCGTGCGCCACTTCTTCGCGATCGTGACATGCGGAACGAATGGTTTAGTCGCACTTGGATCAATCAGACGCACTAATCGAAACAATTCCTCTGCTTCTGTTCCGAATCCGACGACACGTGGTCGCTCGCTTTGTCCAAAGGTAATTAGACGATCTAATCGAAGTACGAAAGGTTCGATCGTGCGCGCAATCTCCTGCAGTTGCTGTTTCCACGATCGTTGTTCTTTTTCATCCAATGGACCAAAAAAACGAAGCGTCAAATGGTACTCTTCTAACGTATAGACATTTCGAAAGTAATCAGATAGAGATAAACGATTAGCGATATTTGCTAAATCTTCAGAAGGAATCGGTAAGGCAACGAAAAAGTGTCGTTCCTGTCTCATCGTATCTTCACTCCTTCATTCGACCACTGACACTGTACAGGACGGCACCAAGAATACTGCTAATTGTATATACCCAAAAGACGGTATAGATTGTACTTTGGTCTAGCACAAACCCACTCATCAAGTTAAACAGCGCTGTCGCTAGCCCTGTCGTCGTTGCCATATATGTACTGACAGCTGTTGCGACCATCGTCTCTGGAACGAGTGACCGAACATAGTCTAATGCAACAGGGATCAACAATCCGACGATCATTCCTTGCATCGCAGACAATACCCAAAGCATGACGATCGGAAGCTCTAATGCGATCATCGCCGTACGAGCAGCTGACAGCAAGGAAATGAAGACAAGAACTGGAATCGCTCCGAATCGTAACAATAGACGCGAAGCGATGCGCATGAACGGGATTTCGCACAGAACGGCGACGAAGAACAAGGTCCCGACGAGCGCGGTTGTCTCTCCACGAATCGTGACGTAGCTGCCAAAGTAATAGTTATTGGCGAAGATCGGTCCGAAGATCAAACTCCCTCCCGCTAAGAATAATAAGAAACGTCGATTCGAAAAAAGTTGTTTCAACGGTACCTGTTGTTGATGTGAAATGTGTACGCTCCCCGTTTCTTCAATACCGATCAACACAAGAAAACCAAGAACCCACGCTGCACCGGTCGCATAAAAAATCAGACCAAGTCCACCCTCCTCAGTGATTTGTCCAAGGATGAAGACGGCTAAAGCAAAACCAGCTGATCCAAAAAGACGCAAGGCGCCATAATCTACCTTACGTTTTCGTGTATATTCGATCGCTAATGTATCAACGAGTGGAATATGCGCACACTGGAATAATGCCCAGACACATGAAATCAATAGTAAAAGTAGATAAGCGGACGTCAGTAAGTAACTTAATGTAAATACTCCAGCGGCGAGCATGGCAACGAGTAAGAGACGTTTCGGCTTTCCGAGTCGATCTGCCGCGATGCCCCAAACGGGCTGTAAGAAAATAGAGAGAATCGGTCCGATCGCAACGATTGTACCAATCTCTGAAGCGGACAGACCGAACGCATCGCTTGAAAAATAAAGCGCAAGATACGGAATGAGTGCACCTTGTCCAAAGAAAATAAAGAAATATAACGCTTGGAAATGATAAGTTTGACGATTTTTCACACGGAACTTCCTTTCAAGAAGCAATCCCCCCATCTTCACGATGCGGGGGATCATCAGTCATTATTTTGCGAGTTCATAAATTGCTTCTGCATAAATCGCGACAGCAAGCAAGAGTTCTTCAAAATCAACATATTCATCGACTTGGTGGGCAACTTCAGGACCACCTGGGAAGACTGGTCCAAATGCAACCCCTGCCGTTAACGAACGTGCATATGTACCACCACCGATAGCAATCAGATCAGCTGGTTGGTTCGTATGACGTTCATACACGGCACTCAGTGTCTGAATCAATTCATGATCCGGATCGACATGGTGTGGTGTCATATGTGTTCGAGTCTGTAACTCGAAGCCATATCCCGCTGCCGCTTCCTTGATGATTTGCAAGCGTTCCGTGAAGTCTGCTGAATAAGGATAACGGATGTTGATCGACGCTGTTCCTTGCTCTTCTACATACCGGAATACACCACCGTTGATCGTTAAGTCACCTGTCTCGTCTGAAGCAGCGACACCAATCGCTACACCGCGAGAATCACGGAACATGTGCGTGACAAGCTGAATATAACGACGACCGTTATAATCCAAGTGAAGCGTATTGAGGAAACGTGCTAAATGTAAGGCAGCATTTTTACCGTTATCCGGCTCCATCGCATGGGCTGCGACACCGTTCACATCAAGAACGAGACCTTCCGTTTCTTGCTTGACCGTCCCAGACAAGCCTTGTTCTTCAAGATACGTATGGAAATCCGTTTCAAGCGTCCCCAATTCGACGACACGAAGAAGTGCTTGGGCATGACCCGGAACCATGTTCGGACGTTCGCCGCCTTCAAAACGAACGAGATGGTAGCCTGTATCAGATGCTTGCGCTGGTTTCCCTTGAATCAATAACCCATCATACAGTCCTTTTTCCGCATTGATGATCGGGAAGTCGGCATCTGGTGCAAAGCCGAGAGTCGGCATTTCTTCATGTTTGAAGTAATGATTCACACAACGCCATTCACTCTCTTCATCTCCTCCAGCAATCAAACGAATACGTTTTGAGAGCGGTAATCCGAGTTCTTTGACGATCTTCAAGGCATAATAAGCTGCCATCGTCGGTCCTTTATCATCGATTGCACCGCGCGCATACAGTTTCCCATCGACAAGCGTTGGGTTAAATGGACCGTATGTCCAGTGATCGCCACCAGCTGGTACGACGTCTAAGTGACAAAGAATACCGAGTAACTTTTCCCCTTGACCATATTCCAAATGTCCGGCGTATCCATCAACATTTTTTGTCTTGAATCCATCTCGTTCCCCTGTCGCGAGCATCCAATCAAGGGCTCGTTTGACTTCTTGACCAAACGGTGCACCTTCTTCGATTGTTGATTCATCAAGTATACTCGGAATCCGCAGTAGTTCTTTTAAATCCTCTAATAAGTCCTCGCGACGCGCGAGTACTTCTTCTTTCCAATTCACCATCTGATTTCGCTCCTTCATTCTGGGTTGAATTCGTTTCCTATACACCTTTCTAGTATAGCGAATATTCGTTCAGATACGAACATCCAAATTCTGTTTTCTTTTTTATTTGTTTAAATAACGAACATTAAACGATATTAAAACTCCAATTATCGACTTTACAATCTGTTTGAATATGTTTTTTATGCAAACGTTCGGTTAAATCACTTGCAATTTAACATCAAAACGTTATACTAAAGGCGAAACAACTGGATATTGCATTGTCTTTTGTCACCCGAAGCTTTAGAACACTATTCTATCCATTGGGGGAGTGGTTATACCAATGAAAGATTCTACAGACCGTATGTTGACCCGGATTAAATCGATTTATCTCTACATCCAAGAGAACGGAGCTACTACGACAGCAGAGTTGGTTGAAGAGTTTGGCATCACTTCAAGGACCGTTCAGCGGGATTTGAACGTGCTCGAATACAACAATCTCATTGTGAGCCCTCGACGCGGTACATGGACGTCGAGCAAGAAACAAAAGCAAGCGGGTTGATCCACTGTTTCACTATGTATATCTTTCGATGACGCGATTCTTCGCGTCTTTTTTTGTTATCTTTTTTAAAACGTGGGGTATAGCTATTGGGAGAAGGAGTTGAGAAGAATGAATATTTTAATCATTGGAGCAAACGGAACGACCGGACGCAAGATGGTCGAATTGATCGCTAAACAAGGTGATCATCAAGCAATCGCGGTCGTACGAGAAGAAAATCAAATCAACGATTTGATTGCACTCGGTGCATCTGAAGTCAGACTTGGGGATTTGACGAAGGATGTCAGTGGTGTCATCAGTAATGCGGACGTCGTCATCTTTGCAGCGGGTGCTGGTGGCGCATCAGACGAATTGACGCGCGCCGTCGATCAAGAAGGCGCAATTAAAGTCATCGATGCAGCAAAAGCCAACGGTATCGATCGTTTCCTGATGCTCAGTTCAGTAGGTACCGAAGAACCAAAAGGTGAATTGAAAGTATATCTCGAATCTAAAGCAACAGCAGACGCACACCTCCAGGAAAGCGGACTCAATTATACGATCGTACGTCCTGGTCCACTCAGCTACGACGACCCGGCAGGCACTGTCGAAACGAAAGAGCATTTCGATTCATACGAAGATCGTAAGGTGTCGCGTGACGATATCGCAGCATTATTCGTTCACTTGATCGATCATCCGACACAATCTCGTGTATTCGAAGTACTCAGTGGTCCTTATCCAATCGCAGAAGCATTGCGTAATCAATAATCGAAACCCATAACAAAAGGCGATGGAATGTACGCTCATTCCACCGCCTTTTCGTTTTGCTTATTCAGGTTGCCAATCAAACAAAGACAGTTCCGCTGGCGTCAGTTCACGATAATCTCCGAGCGCAAGTGCCGGATCGAGTTCCAAGCGGCCAATCGAGCGCCGTTTCAAGAACGTGACCTCTTTCCCGAGCGCAAGCATCATCCGTTTGACTTGATGGAACTTCCCTTCCGTGATCGTCAATTCAAGCGTCGAGCCCGTTTCCGTCGTCGATAAGATGACAAGTTTTCCTGGTTTTGCCTGATAACCGTCTTCTAACGTAATGCCTGCCGCAACCGCTTCGATGTCTTCTTGCGTCAACACTCCTGTCACTTCTGCGTAATACGTTTTTTCGACGTGTTTCTTTGGAGACATTAAAGCGTGATTAAACGACCCATCATTCGTCAACAGCAATAGACCCTCTGTATCTTTATCGAGTCGTCCGACCGGGAACGGTTTGAAATACGTCACGTCTTCAAACAACAGATCAATGACGGTCTCATCTCGTTTATCTTCTGTTGCACTAATGACACCCGGTGGTTTATTCATCATCAAGTAGATGTATTTTTGATACGTAACCGGTTCCCCATACATCAGAACCTGTTGCGTCTCGACATCGACATGTTGTTTCGGATCACGCACGATCTCTCCATCGACTTGAATCGCCCCTGCTTTCAGCAGCAGCTTCACTTCTTTTCGGGAGCCTGCTCCCATGTTGGATAACAATTTATCTAGACGCATGACCTCGTCCTCGTTTCAATGAAATTTTACGTCCTAATACGACTTCTGCTAAGCCACTCCAAATCGAGAGTCCTGCAAAAATCACGATTCCGACTGCTGCACCTACGATCAGAATCAATAGAGACGCCCATGTCGTCTCTGGCAAGATGGATACCATTCCCCACTTGACGAGCGCGACACCCGCTCCCATCAAGGCACTGATGATCAAGATCAACGACGTCCGGCGTAAGACCGTACTGAATGGGAACTTCACCGTTTGTGTGATCCGGAAGAACATCAAACCGGTCGCAACGAGATAGCCGATGATCGTCGCATATCCAGCACCTGTTCCATCACCCGTCAAATGAATCAACGGTGCATTCAAAAGATACTTCGCAAGTAATCCAGCAAGTGTTGCGATGATCGTAAAGTATTGACGGTTAATTCCTTGAAGGACGGCTGCCGTAACAGAATACAAGGCAAGGAACAACGCACTCGGCGCATAACTTAATAGATAAACCCAGGCCGCTTGATCTTTCGGGAAGAGTACATGGAACGTTTCTTCACTAAGGAGAATCATCCCGACGACTGCCGGAATCGTCACGAAAAAGACGAGTTGATAAATCTGTGAGATTTGAGCCCGTACTTTCCGCATATCCCCTTGCGTAAAGGAGGCGGTCAACAGTGGAGTCGCAGACAAAGATAAGCCCGTTGCGACAGAGACCGGAATCAAGACGATCTTATGACTATCCGCAATCAGATAGGCCGTCGCATTTCCGGCAGCTTCGAGCGTATAGCCAATACTTTGTAACGCGGCATTCATCGTGTTCTGATCGATGACTTGGTAAAGCGGCGTCGAAAGACCGACCATGACGATTGGAATCGCGTACGTCAATAATTCCTTATACAAATCCGTTAACGGGCGATCCGGCGAACGGACGATTTGTGTAGCGCGTAGTTCTTGTAAACCACTGGATCGTTTGCGGAAGTAATAGATGAGAACCGCGACACTACCGATTGCACCAATGAATGCGCTGAACGTTGCAATCGTCGCTGCAAAGGCTACACCTGAATCAAATAAATAGATGGCGATGCTGACTCCTACGAGTAAGAAGATGATGCGGACGATTTGTTCCAAGATTTGCGAAATCGCAGTCGGTCCCATCGATTGATACCCTTGGAAATATCCACGCGTCATACTCATCGGTGGAATCAAGAGTAACGCAAAACTAACCCCTCGAATCGTCATCGTGACGGCATCGACGTACGAGGCTGAATCGACGTCACCGCCTGGAATCGCCCGGTGTGCTAAATACGGTGCAAGGAAGAATAAGGCGAGAAAAGAGACAACCCCGGTCAAGGACATGATTTTTAGACCAGACCGATACAAACGTTCACTCGTATCATATTCTCCTAACGCATTGTATTTGGCGACGAATTTCGAGACGGCAACAGGAATCCCCGCTGTCGCAAGACCAATCATGATCGCATAGTAGTTGTAGGCATAGGTATAGAACATGATACCTGTCGCACCGACCATGAACTGAAACGGAAAGAGATAAATCAAACCCAGTGCGCGGGAAATCAGTGACGCACCGGACAGGAGCATCGTTCCACGAACGAATCCTGCATTGCCGGAAGAAGTAGACTGCTTATTACTGACTGTGGACATGGTAACATCCCTCACGCTTTCTAATTTTTAAATCGACACTCTAATCGTGACTGTCTCATTATACAAGTTCTCTCGTACACAATTGCAAATCATTATACCGCTGTCTATCTTGAATTGAAAGAGACGGTTTGTTTACAGTCGCAACTTCTGCTAAAGTGAAACAAGCAGAATTCTATGAATGAGGTGACCTTATGTACGATGTAATCGTAATCGGAGGCGGACCGAGCGGTTTGATGGCGACGCTCGCCTCTTTACAAGCCGGAGCCCGGACGCTCCTGCTCGATAAAGGAAATAAATTAGGACGAAAGCTCGCAATCTCTGGCGGCGGACGGTGTAACGTCACGAACCGAAAGCCACTCGATGAGCTCGTCCAGTCGATTCCAGGAAACGGACGTTTCCTTTATAGCGCCTTTTCTCAATTTAATAATGAATCGATCATCGATTTGTTCGAAGGATTTGGTGTCGCACTCAAAGAAGAGGATAACGGTCGGATGTTCCCGGTCTCGGATAAGGCGGCAGACGTCGTTCGTGTATTGATCGATCAAATCCGTGCACATGGCGCCGAGATTCAAACAGACGCGCAAGTCGCTACGCTCGACTTCCATCCAGATGGTTCTTTTGCAGCTGTCATCTTAGAAAACGGCATGCGTCTTGAAGCAAAAAGTTGTATCGTAGCGGTCGGCGGACAATCTGTTCCGCACACGGGTTCGACGGGTGACGGCTATCCGTGGGCTGAAAAAGTTGGTCATACGATCACGGAACTTTTCCCAACGGAAGTCCCGATTTTGTTAGGTGATACGTTCATTCATGAAAAAACATTACAAGGACTGTCGTTGCGTGACGTTGCCTTAACGGTTCACGGTAAAAAGGACAAAGCAATCAAGACACATACGGGTGATCTACTGTTCACACACTTCGGTTTAAGTGGTCCGATCGCTTTACGGTGTAGCCAATATACGATCAAAGAGCGCAAACGATCGAAAGAGACGATCGTTCATCTATCGATCGATCTCTTCCCGGATGAGTCACTTGGTGCATTAACAGAACGCTTCCAGGCAGCACTTGCGGCAAATCCGAAGAAATCGGTTCGGAATGCCCTTCGTGGTTTTGTACCAGAACGATTGCTTGAACTCCTGTTCGCTCGAATCGGCTTTGGCGATGAAGTTTGTACACAAGTCAAGAAACAGGACTGGACGGACTTCCTGCAACAATTGAAACGATTCCCACTCAAAGCAACAGGAACGCTCGATTTCGATAAGGCCTTCGTCACGGGTGGCGGTGTCTCGATTAAAGAGATTGATCCCAAAACGATGATGTCGAAAAAGGCGGAGCGATTATTCTTCGCTGGCGAAATTCTTGATATCCATGGCTATACAGGTGGATACAATATCACAGCTGCGTTCGTGACGGGTCATTGTGCCGGTAGTCACGCTGCAGAGATGGCACGTGACACTGTCTCTTAATACAAAAAAGACCCGATTTCTCTGTTAATCAGAGAAATCGGGTCTTTTTTCTACATCAGTCAATCGGTGTGAACGATCGACTTGAGAATTTATCCGTGACGACTAAGGCGAACAATTCATTATCTTGTACAAAGATTCCTTTTGATCCATACACTTTCGGACTCGCTGTCTCCCCCGTAATCGTTTTCTCTTTCTGATCAATCGAATAAAGATAAAGTGCTTCTGAGTCTAACGTATAGATCCGACCTTGCCGTTCTGCAAGACCAATCGGACGGAATCTGGATTCAAATGCTTTTTTCGCATCACTTCGCATTCCGCTCGCCGCTTCGATTTTCTCTCGTTTGATGATCGACAAGTACGGTGGTTTTTGCTTTTTCTTTAAGGCACGCTTCTTCTTTTCCGAAGCATCTGGATCAATCTTGATTTTGTCCTCTTTCATTGCAAAGTAAGTCAATTCAACACGACCAATCGAGCGAATTTGATTGATTGTATAGAATTCTTTTTTCTTCGCATCATATCCAAGACCATGGAAACTGTCTCGAATCGTCGTCCCTTGTACTTTTTCGCGTTTTTCTTCACTCCAGACGCCATCTTTTCGTTTAATCGTGACTAGAATTTGATTCGACGTCAATAAAGCGACTGTCTCTCCGTCAACGAGTGTCATCCCGTCAAGACCAGACAATAAGAGTTTCCCTTCTTCCAACTGAAACGTCGCATTGATACGTTCTCCAGTTCCACTGATTTCAAAGAAACGGTAGTCCTCTGTTACGACGAGGTACGAACCTATGGAATCATCATATAACATCTGTTGAACATTTTTAATTAACGGTTCTTCTGGATTCGGAATGGCTGAAGGCGTTTTCGGTGGCACCTGTTTGACAGCTGCCTGATGCTTCGATTGCGTCTCGATTTTCGCGAACGTTTCCTGAATACGTGACAACGTCTCTGGCTTCGAGAAGACGAGCAGTATACAAAGGATCAACCCCGAAACGACAGCAAAAATCGTTGTATAGACTATATAAGATCGTTTCATTGATGATAATCGCCTTTCTTTCTCGGTTTCTGATTCAGTGTAGCAGAAGGACGTTCAAAAAAAAAGCGGACTTGCGACGGAAATGAAGAAACCCCTTCCATTCGCATCAAGTGAATGAAAGGGGTTATGGCTTAGTTCGCCACGATATTGATCAATTTTTTCGGTACGACGATGACTTTCCGAACCGTCTTGTCGCCAATCCATTCTTGTGTCTTTTCATCAGCAAAGGCAAGTGCTTCGATTTCTTCTTTTGTCGCATCGATGTTGATTTCGATTTTCGAGCGAACTTTACCGTTCACTTGAATGACGAATTCCATCGTATCGCTGACAAGTTTTGATTCATCGAATGTTGGCCATGCCGCATACGTCAATGTCTCTTCAAAGCCAAGTTGTTCCCACAGTTCTTCACCAAGGTGCGGTGCGACTGGTGTTAACAATTGAATGAATCCACGAAGGAAGTGACGCGGGAGAACCGGCTGTTTATTCGCTTCGTTGACGAAGACCATGAGTTGCGAAATCCCGGTGTTGAACTGAATGTTCGCGAAGTCTTCCGTGACCTTCTTGACGGTCTGGTGGTATGTCCGTTCGAAGTCAGCATCGACTTCCGTGACGTCTTGAATGTCTGCTGTCCGTTCGAACAAGCGCCAAACGCGATCGAGGAAACGACGCGCTCCGTCAAGACCATTCTCAGACCAGGCAACCGATGCATCGAGTGGTCCCATGAACATTTCGTATAAACGTAACGTATCAGCACCATGCGACTTGACGATTTCATCTGGGTTGATGACGTTACCGCGAGATTTTGACATTTTCTCGTTGTTCTCTCCAAGGATCATTCCTTGGTTGTATAACTTCTGGAATGGTTCTTTTGTTGGTACGACGCCTGCATCATACAAGACTTTATGCCAGAACCGTGCATACAACAAATGGAGAACAGCATGCTCTGCCCCACCGATATAAATATCGACTGGAAGCCAGTATTTTAATTTTTCTGGATCCGCAATCGCTTCTTCATTGTGTGGATCGATGAAACGAAGGTAGTACCAGCAGCTTCCGCCCCATTGTGGCATCGTATTCGTCTCGCGACGGCCTTTCATTCCTGTTTCAGGATCTGTGTAATCCAACCAGTCTTCAGCAAGCGCAAGTGGTGATTCGCCCGTACCAGACGGTTTGATTTCTGGAATGATTGGAAGTTCAAGCGGTAATTCCTCTTGATTGAGTGTTTTCATTGAACCATCTTCCATATGAACGACTGGAATCGGCTCGCCCCAATACCGTTGACGACTGAACAACCAGTCTCGGAGTCGATACGTGATTTTTTTACGACCGACTTGGTTCGTTTCGAGTTCAGCGATCATCGTCTCGATTGCTTCTTGTTTCCCAAGTCCATCAAGCATATGCGAGTTGACGTGTTCGCCCTCTCCTGTGTAGGCTGCTTCGTCGACATTTCCACCCGCGACGACTTCAACGATCGGTAAGTCGAATTGTTTCGCGAATTCGTGGTCGCGCTCATCGTGTCCTGGAACAGCCATGATCGCACCTGTTCCGTAAGAAGCAAGGACGTAATCAGCGATCCAGATTGGAAGACGATCGCCTGAGATCGGATTGACCGCAAAAGCACCCGTGAAGACACCCGTTTTTTCCTTCGCTAAATCCGTTCGCTCGAGATCTGACTTCGTTTGGACTTGCGAAATGTACGCATCGACGGCTTCCTTGTGGTCCGCTGTCGTGATGTCAGCTACGAATGGATGCTCCGGTGCAAGTACTAGATACGTCGCACCGAAGATCGTGTCCGGACGTGTCGTAAAGACCGTGACTTGTTTTTTATGTCCATCAATCGTGAAATCAATCTCAGCACCCTCAGATTTCCCGATCCAGTTGCGTTGCATCTCTTTGACAGAATCCGGCCAATCGAGATCATCCAGATCTTCAAGAAGGCGATCCGCATATTCCGTGATTTTCAAGACCCATTGACGCATCGGAACACGCACAACCGGATGATTTCCGCGTTCGGATAATCCGTCGATGACCTCTTCATTCGCAAGGACAGTTCCAAGTGCCGGGCACCAGTTGACTGCGACTTCGTCTACGAAGGCAAGTCCTTTTTCATACAACTTCGTAAAGATCCACTGCGTCCATTTGTAGTATTTTGGATCCGTTGTGTTGATTTCACGATCCCAGTCATACGAGAATCCAAGTTCTTTAAGCTGACGCTTGAACGTCTCGATGTTTTTCGCTGTGAATTCGCGTGGATCGTTTCCTGTATCGAGCGCGTATTGTTCTGCTGGTAATCCGAACGCATCCCATCCCATTGGGTGAAGGACATTGTATCCTTGCATCCGCTTCATCCGTGCGAGGATATCCGTTGCTGTGTAACCTTCCGGATGACCAACATGGAGTCCAGCACCTGACGGATACGGGAACATATCAAGGGCATAGAACCCTTCTTTTTCTGGATCTTCTGTCGTGACGAAGGCGTTGTCTTGATCCCAACGCGCCTGCCATTTCGGTTCAATTTCGCGATGATTGTACGGCATGTCTTTTCCTCCTCTAATCTAAAAAAAACCGGTCTTCCGCCCCTAAGAAAAGGGACGAAAGACCGGTTTGGCTTCCGCGGTACCACCCACGTTGTCTGTCTATGACAGACCGCTTGATTCACGGATAACGGTGTGAAAGACCGGATTCGCTACTACGACTTCACGAATCGTGCTCCCTGACGAGTTCACGGTTGTTACCGACTGGTTCGCACCTTCCACCAGCTCTCTTGACGGCACCTTTCCCCTACTACTTCAGTTCCATGCATTTGACTATCTTTTTCTAGTGTAATCTGTTTCTTCCTCAAGCGTCAACGCTTCCGTAAAATTTCCTCGATTTCTGCGTGTGATTGCGCGACATGATCCGCTTGCTCTAAGCGTTGCGTTGGCATCCGGTCATCAAGAAGCGCAATCACTTCCATGCCTGCTGCTTTCGCACCAATCATCCCGTTCGCAGCGTCTTCAATGACGAGACAGTTCTCGGGTGCGTGTCCAATCCGCTCTGCCGCAAGTCGAAAAATCGCGGGATCCGGTTTCGAACGGATGACTTCTTCTCCACTGACGTAGTGCGTGATCGGAAGCCCATAATGACGGATGACACGTTCGATTTTCTGAAGTGAACTCGAAGAAGCAATGCCGATATCGTAACCAAGAGTCGCCGCTTGTTCGATGACTTGTGTGACGCCTTTTTTTAATCCACACTCTTCCGGCTTTGCATGAATTTGAAACAAGCGATGTTCTTCCTCAAGCAACGCACTAGCTGTTTCTTTCAGCTGATGCTGGGCGACGAGTTCTTCCCACATTTCATCTCCTGTTTTTCCCATGAACGTCGCATACTGAACCGGATCAAGCGGAATCGATAACCTTTTGAACATCTGTTGATGCACTTCAAAGTAGCGAATCTCACTATCTAAGATAACCCCGTCCATATCAAAAATCAGACCGCGTTTTTTCACGATAACTCCCCCTTTATTGATCGATCCTGACTTCAGCATATCAAAAAAACGACTACACGATGTAGTCGTTTTCATACTCTCATTATCTATTTAACTAGTTGCCACCTGAATACCAGCTTGTCGATACGCCGGAAAATAATCGGAATCAGCATTTGATCCGTATCGTATGCAGAGCAAATCATATAGTGATGGCTGCAGGATGGATTTTCCTTGATGATACTCAAATAGTCGATATCCAGTGTAACGGCATTTACTCTCAAAAAGACTATCCCGTTCTTGATACCCGCCCCCAAGATGTTGTTCGACGAGTCCCCGTGCTTTTGCCTGAAGAATTGCTTCGTACTCAAGTCGCTGATTCGGGAACATCTTCGCTTCATCCCGCTTACAGCCGATCAAATGACCGTGGGCGTATTCTTTTCCAAGCAATACGAAGTATCCTCCAACCGCTTTTCCGTCGATTTCCGCCATCAGTAATAAGGGCTCACAAAGTGGGTTCGTCTCCATCAATTGCTCAAAATACGTCGCGGTAAAATAATAATGAGCCGAGGCATTCTTCCGGTCCATCGTTTCATGATACAACGCTAAAAAAACAGGTAGATCGTCCCGTGTTCCTGTTCTGACGGTTAAGGGTGAAGCAAGCGATTTACGAATCATGCTTCTCGTCTTCTTATGAAATGTCTGCATGATATCTTCAAGTGAAGGACGCAAATCAATACTCGTCGTATGACGGATGAAGGAAACTTTTGTCCAGTCCTGCATAAACCGTTCATTACCTGTTAATGGATTAAAGCGGATCATTTCCGAGACGATCGATTCTTGCTCCGCCCACCTCTCAAAGGATAAACGAGCCTGCTGGATCTCGGACGCAGTCAGTCGACCGATGATTTCCGGTCCGCCATAGCCGTACGGGGTAATGAGATCTGAATAAGGCGTATCAAAAATACGACGCTTCAAAAAAGGATAAAACAGTGTCCCTGCATGACCTTCATAAAGAAATAATACCGCTTGCTCAGACGGTCTAGCGTTGAGCGTGACGTATTGGTGACTATAGAAGATATCAAGAGGCTGTTTCTGTACGTGTGTCGTCCAAGTTGCGGCATCTGTGATGAATTGACACCTTTCCATCCGTGCACCTCCAGTCAAAAAGAAGCAACGTTCATATGACCTTTCTTTTCAAGTTCTTGATTAGAAAGTACCCGTTTCTTTGCCGAAATATTCCATATTATTAAATGTTTGTTTTATAATTTTCGAACGAATGATGTAACAAAAGACAGCTGATCTATTGTCCGCTGTCTCACAAGATAAAGCTCATGATGTGGTTTTAGGAATAGCACGAAGGAAGACAACTCCTGCTAACAGGATCAATCCAATTAAGGTCAAGAAAACTGCTGACATACCTGATAAATCGTAGATCAAACCTCCAACTGTCGGACTGATCATCCGTCCTGCTGAAGCAGCGATATTAACGTATCCTTGGAATTCTCCTTCTTTTCCGATTGGCGCAAGTCGCGCCGCCATTGCAGGAACCGCTGGCCAGATGAACATCTCACCGATTGTCAGAATGATCATCGCCACGAGGAACATCTTGAAGCCGCCTGCAAACGGAACAATCAGATAAGAGAGAAGGAAGATGCCTGTCCCGGTCATCAGTTGGCGTTTCAAATCATCTCCAAACCAACGAAGAATTGGTGTTAATAAAGGTTGTGCGAACACGATAAGCGCTCCATTGATTGTCCAAAGAATCGAGTACTCGGAAATCGTGACACCGAGCGATTTCGTATGGACAGCAAAGGTCCCTTGCCATTGCACATAAACGAACCAAAGTAAGGCATAACCGATCGAAACGAGCAACATCGTCCGTGCGGATCCGCGCGAAAGTGGTGTGCGTGTCGTTTCGATCTCGTCATGTGCCGCATGCATCCGCGCTGGCGCCTGAATCCAGGACAAACCGACAAACAAAATGATGGCAAAGACGATATAGAGAACGAGATTGGCGATGAAGATGTACTGAATCGAAAAAGCAGCAATTTGACCACTAACAGCTGTCCCGAGGGCTACACCGACGTTTTGCGCGACATAGATCGCATTAAAGGCGCGGCGTCCGCCTTCCGGCCAGATGACGCCCGTCATTGCGTAGATCGTTGGGAAAACCATCCCACCGACGAATCCAATCAATCCAAGCATCGCGACGTATCCAATATACGTCTGATGAAATAGCAACAAGCCGACGGAAGACAGGACAAGTCCGATGACACTGATGACAAGCGTCTTCTTTCCGCCGAGTCGGTCAAACGCTTTTCCGCCTAAGTAGTTCCCAACGATTGCTAAGGCTGAGTTGACGAATAACGCCATTCCGGCTTTTGTCATCGACTCCCCTAAATATTCATGAATATATAATGTATTGAACGGCCATAAAAAAGAGGATCCCGTCGTATTGATGGCCATCGCAAGGACGAGGATCCAGACCGCTTTTGGTAATTTTGGCATACCTTTGGTCCTCCTATTTCATTCTCAACCTTGCCACTTTACGCAATCCCTCCCCCGCCTGTCAAGCCACTTCACTTTTCGTCAATGACTCAAAAGATGGTATAATGCAGGAGGAATCATACATACGATGATCATGTATAAAGAGAAAAACAGCCCATAGGAACAGGAGTCTATGCCATGTCACTTGCCCGTGTACTACCTTATACGAAACAATTACTGGAGTCCGTCATCGAACCTGGTGACTGCGTCGTCGATATGACTGCCGGAAATGGACATGATACTCAGTTCTTAGCAGAATGCGTCGGTCCAGAAGGTAGAGTCCTTGCGTTCGACGTCCAAGCTCAAGCCATCGAGGAATCGACACGACGTCTCGACGAAGCCGGAATGTTAGAACGCGTCGATCTTTATCACGAAAGTCACATCCATGTTGGTGCGCGTCTTTCGGACGAACGACGGCCTGTTCGTGCCGGCGTCTTCAATCTCGGATACTTGCCTGGAAGTGATAAATCGATCACGACGACAGGTGAAGAGACGCTTGAAGCACTCGACGCTCTCCTCCCGGTACTTGCACCTGGTGGTCTTGTCGTCCTTGTCGTCTATCACGGTCATCTTGAAGGAAAACGGGAACGCGATGCTGTCCTAGATTACGTCACAGCCCTTGATCAGCAAGGTTATGCCGTTCTTCAGTACCGCTTCTTGAATCAACAGAATCATCCACCGTTCATCATCGCGATCGAGAAAAAAGTGCGCTGACAGTAGAAATAAAGAAGTGATGGCTTCCGCTATGGAAACCATCACTTCTTTCATTCTTCGACTAATTTAAAAAACAACAATAATTTTTCCGCAAACCGTGTATTCAACCGTTCAAAGCTGAAATGCGGGAAACCGTGTAGACGTTGTAAGTAAATCTGATCGCCACCCATTTTCCGACATACTTCGAGTGTCAGTTTGACGTCTGCGAACTGATCGTCTGGTGCATAAAAACAAGCCAAGTTTACACGAGGCAGTTTTTTTCGTTCCTCGTCATGTACGACGATCTCTTCTTCGATTTCCCGGTACTGCGCATACGTCAGTTCACCGATGCGAACGGTATCTTCCGTACTTTGACCAAACGGCAACGTACCGAGTGGCGCATCGGGACGGAAACGATCAAACGCACTCGCGAAGACTTGTTTGACACCTCCGAGTTGTTTCGACGGATGCCAATCAAACAATGGTGAAACGAACGCAAGACTTGCGACTGGTAGTTCATATTCTTGCAACAGACGATTGACGACGAGTGCCCCCATGCTACAGGCGATGATATGAATCGGTAGCTTTCGTTTTCCTGCTTCGCGTAATGCTTCTTTTAACAGTTGACCGTGCTCTTCAAACGAAATGCGACGTGGTGCGTCGACGAGTAGCACTTCATACTCTCTTTCGAGTACTCGAATCAAAGCTTCACTCGGACGGGCACGCAGTTGTAACGGATAGACTAATACGATGATTCCTGTTGGTTGTTCAACCACAAACTCACCTCTTCACTTCATACTTCCTTTTCACGATACCTTATTTCAAACGCAAACGAAACCGTCCCGAGACGGATTTCACGAGGCAACATGGCGAAGACGAACGACTGATTCCGCTTGCCCAAACACTTCTTCCGTCATCTCACTAAGTTCTTCAAAACCAAATGAGGTCAGGAATTGACGCGCTTTATAGTTACGTGCTTCCACGTAGACTTCGAGTGGGACGGCTCCTTGTCGTTCGAGTTCACGAATCAGACGTCTTCCGATTCCGTTTTGCTGATATTCCGGCAAGACGTAAAGCCGAATGATCTCCCATGTTCCTTCGACATCAATAGCATGAATGAAACCGACGATTTCCTCGTCGATGATTCCGACATAAAAATACTCTCCCCGTGCTTCTTCCGCCGTCCGGATCGCACGAACGACTTCTTCTTGCGGATACGCCTCCTGCACGAAATGCGCTTTCGAACGTTCGGAATAGATTTCTTCATACGTATCCAACCAAGATGTGATAGCAATGTCATGAATACGTCCTGCATCAGCTGGAATAGCTTCGCGTATTTCCATAATCGGAACCCCCCTTTATACTCATACAAATCGACTCATGTACTTTTACCCTTTTCTAGAAAAAACATTCGTTTCCTGCAAAGTTCCGCGGAAACAAAAAAGCCCGAAAACCCACGTAGGATTTCCGGACTTTTTGATTATGCGAAACGTTTTGCTTGTTCTTCAAGAACTGCTGCTTTATCTGTTTGCTCCCATGGAAGCTCAACATCTGTACGACCGAAGTGACCGTATGCAGCTGTTTGACGATAGATCGGACGACGGAGATCAAGCATGTTGATGATTCCAGCCGGACGAAGATCGAAGTTTTCAGCAACCAATTCGACGAGTTGTGCTTCAGGAAGTTTTCCTGTGCCGAATGTATCAACTGCGATTGATACAGGGTGCGCGACACCGATTGCGTACGCAAGTTGAACTTCTGCTTTGTCTGCAAGACCTGCAGCAACGAGGTTCTTCGCGACGTAACGTGCTGCGTATGCAGCTGAACGGTCGACTTTTGTTGGATCTTTACCTGAGAATGCTCCACCGCCGTGGCGTGCGTATCCACCATACGTATCAACGATGATCTTACGACCAGTCAATCCAGCATCTCCTTGTGGTCCGCCAATGACGAAACGACCAGTTGGGTTGATGAAGAATTTCGTTGCTGCGTCGATGTATTCAGCCGGGATGACCGGTGTGATGACGTGTTCTTTCAAATCAGCTTGGATTTGCTCAAGCGTAACTTCTTCCGCATGTTGTGTCGAGATGACGATCGTATCGACACGAACCGGCTCGTTGTTCTCGTTGTATTCGACCGTGACTTGTGTTTTTCCGTCCGGACGAAGGTAGTCGAGTTGACCGTTTTTACGCACTTCTGCCAAACGGCGTGCGAGACGGTGCGAAAGCGAAATTGGAAGTGGCATGAGTTCTGGTGTTTCTTTCGTTGCGTAACCGAACATAAGACCTTGGTCTCCTGCACCGATTGCATCGATTTCTGCATCAGACATGCTACCTTCACGTGCTTCAAGCGCTTGGTCGACACCAAGAGCGATATCTGCTGATTGCTCATCGATCGATGTCAATACAGCACATGTATCCGCATCGAAACCGTATTTCGCGCGTGTGTAGCCGATTTCACGAATCGTTTCACGAACGACTTTTGGAATGTCGACGTAAGTGGATGTCGTGATCTCACCTGCAACGAGAACGAGACCTGTTGTAACAGAAGTTTCTGCCGCAACACGTGCATTTGGATCCGCTGCAAGAATCGCATCGAGGATTGAATCCGAAATTTGGTCACAGATTTTATCTGGATGACCTTCAGTGACTGACTCCGACGTGAATAGTCGGCGATTAAGGTTTGTCATGTATGACCCTCCCAAAAAAGAATTTGACGGTGTACTCATTTCCCCTAGTTGAGTGGGACGGTAAAATGAAAAAAACCTTTCCAAGTCCAAAAAATGGTCAGGGAAAGGTTGTGCGTTCTTCCTTTACCCTCTTATCGTTCGAAGTGTTTACTTCGCTTCAGGAGAGCACCTTTTCCCTCATTAATATATGAATTAATGTAGGACGGTTGCCGGGTTTCTTCGGGCCTTGTTCCCTCCACCTGCTCAGAATAAGAGTATCCGTTACGAATTACATGATATAAAGTTGTACCTACTCTGTCAAGCAAGGTTTCAAATTCTAGTCGAAACTTTTTAAAAGAGATGTTAAACTATTAATGCTGAAAGCGTTTCCAGATAAATAGAAATCAGCACTAGAAAATGATTGCGCTCCCTTTAGTATGTCATATATAATGAATGTGTCATACTAAATGCAGTGAGCCAAAACCAACGTAGGGGAAAGGTGGGGTCAGGATGCCGATGACGGTCCTGAATATCGAAGAACTACTCAAGAAAGAGCATGTGTTCAAACAACTATCTGTTGCTGAACTTGTCGAACATGCGATTCGAAACGAAGAAGGTGTCCTTGCTGAGAACGGCGCACTATCTGTAGAAACGGGGAAATTTACAGGTCGTTCACCAAAAGATAAGTTCATCGTCCGTGATTCTTCCTGCGAGTCTCACATCGATTGGGGTCATGTTAACCAACCGATGGATGGAGACAAATTTGAACAATTGTTACAAAAGGTTCTTCGTTACATGAACGAAGCCGATCAGCTCTACTACACAGAAGCTGCTGCTGGGGCAGATACGCACTTCACCCTTCCGGTTCGTGTGCTCACACAATACGCTTGGCATAACCTGTTTGCCAAACAACTCTTTTTACGCGAGTATCCTGAAGTGGCTGCCTTCGAACCGTTCACGGTCGTCTACGCGCCACATTTCAAAGCAGATCCTACCGTTGACGGAACGAATTCCGAGACATTCATCGCCATGTCGTTTGAACACCGGATCGTCTTGATCGGCGGAACCGAATATGCGGGCGAAATCAAAAAATCGATTTTTTCCGTCATGAACTACCTCTTACCACAAGAAAATGTCCTTTCGATGCACTGTTCAGCAAACGTCGGACACGAAGGCGACGTCGCCTTGTTCTTCGGTCTATCCGGTACTGGTAAGACCACCCTGTCAGCAGACGATAGCCGTCAATTGATCGGTGACGATGAGCATGGTTGGTCGCATGACGGCGTCTTCAACATTGAAGGTGGATGTTATGCGAAGACGGTCAATCTGTCACGCGAAAAAGAACCGCAAATTTTTGATGCGATCCGTTTCGGAACTGTCCTTGAAAACGTCGTGCTCGATGAATCTCGTCATCCTGATTACGATGACACATCGTTGACAGAAAATACACGTGCTGCTTATCCGATCACAGCGATCGATAACATCGCTGTTCCATCACGGGCTGGTCATCCGAAGACGATTGTCTTCTTGACGGCTGATGCGTATGGCGTCTTGCCTCCGATCAGTAAATTGACGAAAGAACAAGCGATGTATCATTTCCTATCAGGTTATACATCAAAACTTGCTGGAACAGAGCGTGGTATCACGGAACCGGAAGCAACGTTCTCGACATGCTTCGGTTCACCATTTCTTCCACTGATACCTGAAAAGTATGCGACGATGCTCGGAGAACTGATTGATCGTCACGGTGTGACCGTTTATCTCGTCAACACAGGCTGGACAGGCGGTGCTTACGGGACAGGTAGTCGAATGAAGCTATCGTATACACGGACGATGGTCAACGCTGCCGTCAACGGAACACTTGCAGCGATTCCAACAGAAAAGCACCCAATCTTCGGACTTCATATGCCACTTGAAGTTCCTGGTGTTCCAAGTGAATTACTCAATCCGGTACGCGTCTGGTCAAATCCTGACGAATACAACACACAAGCGCGTTCGCTTGCTGAGAAATTCCAACATAATTTCCTTCGTTTCGAAAGTGCGACGGATGCGATCAAGTCAGCAGGTCCATGTCTATAAAAAAAAAGAGCCTCAGGGCTCTTTTTTTTATAGAATGGCATCTGTCTCTTCTTGAAGATGCATCTCTTTTTGCATAAGCCACTCCTGACTTTCCGTCAGTAACGCATATGCTCGCGGAAGTGATACACCTAACCGTTGACTGAGCAATTCGAACTGTTCGAAATCACCGCGATCTGCGCTGATCGCAAGCACTAGACAATCCCGGAACGGATGGTCTTTTCCTTGGAGGACAATCTTCAAGGAATCCTCGATTGGCAATTGATCGATGATGTCGTCAATATCAACGGACAATAACGCATCGATATGCGATAACAAGCCGATCATATAGGCACTCTCTTGTTGCAGCGTCCTTGTTTCTGTTGCAAACAACTCACAGAGCTTTGCGCAATGTAAGGAAGAACGCAGCAACTCATTCGACCATTCATAAGGACTTGCGAGCTTCATTTCACGTAAGACAATCAACGAAATCCAGCTTTTAAGTTGAGCGAAGCCAAGTAGTGAGATCGCTTGACGAACGGAACTAACTGTATTGCGTAATCCCACTCCCGGAGAATTGATTAGTTGTAATACCTGGATGCTGATATACGGATTGGCTTCGATTTCATCAATGACTTCATCGTACTTCTCATCCGTATCAAGCCACTTCAGCATCTTTAACAACACCGGCAATTGTGGTGGAACAGCTTTCCCTTTCATCAGCATCGGTTTAGCATAAAAATAGCCTTGGAACCAGTCATACCCCATATCAAGACAACGTGTATGATCCTCGTGCGTCTCGACACGTTCAGCAAGCATCTTAATATGAGGATAATTACGTCGAACGATATGCAAAATGGCACTTTGCTCGCGAGGGGAAATTGCCTCGATGTCGATTTTAATTAAATCAATCAACGCAAACAATTCCGCTCCGTGCTGTCGAAGTAAATCTGTCACAAAATCATCAAGTGCTAATGTGAAGCCTGCTTCTTTCCAACTATGCAGAACCGACAACATTTCAGTATCAATATCAACTGTCTCTAAAATTTCAATGACGAATCGGTTAGGATCTAAATAATGAATCAGATCACTTTTCAACAAATCTGACGTAAAGTTGACGAAAAGTTTTTTTCCTTCCGCGACATGTTCCACCCCCATATGGACGAGTGTATTCGTCAATACATCCATCGTCGCTAAATCCCCATCAAAAATAGTCATTTGTTCAATCGAACGATACAATAATTCAAATGCATCAATTGATCCAACTCGATTAACGATGGGTTGACGTGCTAATAAGATATCCATCGTTCTCCTGCCCCCTCCATTGTCCTCAGATGGTTTCTATTATATCAAAGTTTACTTTTTAGGAGATTATTGTTTTTTACAATGTATCAATGGTCTGTTTTTTCAATCTCTATGCTTCATCTTCCAAAATACAAAAAGCAATACGACAAACGTCGTATTGCTTGAATCATGTATCATATCGGTTCCAAATGCCTGTCTCGAACCAAGTCAAAATATCACGCGTCACACGTAATTTTTCATGGATCGGGAACTGATGTGCATACGCATAAGTCTGAAGCAGGGTTTGGTCGGGATGACGTGCAGCATAAGCCGTCGCATGTCGTAAACGAACGTTCTCATCATACGCACCGTGAATCAATAATACTTCACCTTGAGGAGCGACATGAAGCGGCGAGCGCACCTTATACGCCTCAGGTACGGTGTCTGGTGTCCCCCCCGTATAGCGACGCAACATTTTTTGCATCGTCTTCTGCTCCTCGTAGGTCCATGTCAACTCGGTCACGCCTGCCCACGACACCGTCCGCGAAACTGGACGATGATGAGCCAGGAGTAATGCCATTTGCCCCCCACGAGAAAATCCGAATGCATGAACATGCGAGACACGTTGTTGCAACCAATCGAAAGCACTGCATGCGTCTTCGACATCCCGATGTCCGAAATCTTCTTTTCCTGTTCCGCCTAAGTTTCCCCGATAGAAAGGTGCCATGACGAAAAAACCAGCCTGCGCGAACGCGAGCAGCCGTGTCGGTCGAACCATTCCGATAGATCGTGTGCCACCTCGCAAGTAGAGAATCCCCTGTCCGTTCGCGACTTGCGGAAGTACGATATAGGCACCGACGCGCTCCCCGTCTGTCGTCGTATAGAACATCCGAAACGTCCGAAACGGACCTTGCCGCGGAAGTTCAAACCAATCGGCGTTCGCTAAGTACACGGAGTGTCTCCGGAAGGACGCGGTCCTTCATCATGAAACTGTATTGTCGGTTCGTATCGAGACGATCAGGGAGTTCCTCGAACAGAAAAGCACCATCTGTTTCATCTACAGCCAAATGGGATGACAGCGATTCGATTTGCGCGAAGTAGATATTTTTAATGATCGTATCCCCTTTTCCGGCAACACGATATTGCCCGATGTACTTCAAGGAATCGATTTTTCCGCCTGTCTCTTCCATCACTTCACGACGTGCGGCTTCTTCTGCCGTTTCACCCGGTTCAACCTTCCCACCCGGAAATTCATATCCGCGTTGCTTATGATGGGTCAGCAACCATTTCCCTTCGTACACGGCAATGACCCACACATGTAGAGGGCGATCCGAGAACGGATGGTCCTCAAAACTTAACTCCACTTGATTTTGATAATAATCCAAGAATGTAATCACGTACGTGCACCTCATTTCTTCTTCTAACTTCACTTTACCTGTTTCACGGGTATTCTAAAAGTGAAAACGCTAGGATTGCCTATAAATCTGGAAAATGATTACTCGTCCTCATCTCGTGAACGTAAAAAAAACAGCCGATGTTCCACTAAGGAACAATCGACTGTCGTTTTGTATTACTTCAAACGTGCTTCGAGTTCTGCTTTTTCTGCTTCGAATCCTGGTTTTCCAAGAAGAGCGAACATATTTTTCTTGTACGCTTCGACGCCTGGCTGATCGAATGGATTTACTCCAAGGAGGTAACCACTCATCGCACATGCTTTTTCGAAGAAGTAGAACAGGAATCCGAGGTGATACGGTGTCATCTCTGGAAGTTCGACTGTCAGGTTCGGAACTTGTCCGTCCGTGTGCGCAAGCAATGTGCCTTCTGCTGCCTTATCGTTGACGAACTGAATCGATTTTCCTGCGAGGAAGTTCAATCCATCAAGGTCCTGGGCGTCTTCTTCAATCGTCAACGCGTGACGCGCTTGTCCGACTTTAATGACTGTCTCAAACAGATCACGACGACCTTCTTGGACATATTGTCCCATTGAATGAAGATCGGTCGAGAAATCAACTGCTGCTGGGAAGATCCCTTTGAAGTCTTTTCCTTCAGATTCGCCGTACAATTGCTTCCACCACTCTGATACGTAATGAAGTGCTGGTTCGTAGTTGACGAGTAGCTCGATCGTTTTCCCTTTCGCATACAATGCATTTCGGACGACTGCGTATTGGTACGCTTCGTTGTCAGCTAAGTTTTCGCTCGCGTAGCGCTCTTGTGCGTCACGTGCCCCTTGCATTAACTCTTCGATCGAAATTCCTGCTGCTGCGATCGGTAATAGACCAACTGGCGTTAACACAGAGAAACGTCCGCCGACATCATCTGGAATAACGAATGTTTCGTATCCTTCAGAATCTGCGAGTGTTTTTAATGCACCGCGGGCTTTGTCCGTTGTTGCGTAAATCCGGTGTTTCGCTTCTGCTTTACCGTACTTTTCTTCCATGAATGCTTTCAAGAGACGGAACGAGATTGCTGGTTCTGTCGTCGTACCTGATTTCGAGATAATGTTGACCGATACATCTTTTCCTTCAAGTACTTCAAATAAATCATGCAGATACGTTGATGAGATATTATGCCCTGCATAGATGATTTGTGGTGCTTTACGCTCGTCTTTTGATAACAAGTTATGGAATGAGTGTCCAAGCATCTCGATTGCCGCACGTGCACCGAGATACGAACCGCCGATTCCGACGACTAGCAACACATCAGAATCCGACTTGATTTTTTCTGCAGACGCTTGGATACGTGCAAACTCCGCTTGATCGTAGTTCGTCGGAAGATCTACCCATCCTAAGAAATCACTTCCTGCACCTGTTCCTGCATGAATCGCATGGTGGAGCGTCTTTACGGTCTCCGTCATGTGATCTACTTCATGTTGACCTACGAATTGTAGGGCTTTCGAATAATCAAAACGTACTGTTGACATGCCATCGTCCTCCTTATTCATTCGCAACGAAATGCGACCTTCCTTTTCATTAAAACGCAAGAAGGAAGGTCGTTCAAGTCTTTTGTGAAAAGATTAGCAAATGTTATGAGTTGTTATAGGGCAGCTGTCACGATTTGACGAACATCCTCGTTTCCGAGTGATTTGAAGTTTCCGAAGTCGCCGCGAGTCATTGCTGACTTGACGATTGAATCGACTGTATCTTCTTTGATGTCGTAATCCGCAAGACGGTTTGGTGCGCCGAGTGATGTCCAGAAAGCACTAATCGCGTCGATTGTCGCGAGTGCTGCTTCCATCTCTGATTTCCCTTCCGTGTCGACGTTAAAGACGTTCTCACCGAGTGTGACGAAACGATGTGCATTTGATTCGTCGAGTACGTGGCGCATCCAGTTCGGGAAGAGAATGGCAAGTCCACCCGCATGTGGGATGTCATGAACAGCCGAGACAGCATGTTCGATGTTGTGTGATGCCCAGTCGCCGCGTGCTCCCATTTGAAGAACACCGTTGAGCGCCATCGTACCAGCGAAGAGAATTGTTCCACGAAGTTCCACGTTTTCGAGATCGTTAACGAGTTTTGGTGCTGCTTCGACGACTGCTTTCATGACACCTTCTGTCATGCGTTCTTGAACCGGTGCATGTGCAGGATGGAAGTATTGTTCGAGACAGTGACTCATCATATCGACGATACCGTAGATCGTTTGATCTTTCGGTACGCTGACTGTGTATTTTGGATCAAGAATTGAGAATGTTGGGTACGTAAGCGGACTACCCCAACCATATTTCTCTTGTGTTTTCCAGTTCGTGATGACCGATCCTGAGTTCATCTCAGAACCTGTCGCTGCAAGCGTCAAGACTGTTCCGAATGGAATGACTGTTTTTGGTGTCGCTTTACCGATGACGAGATCCCATGCTTCGCCTTCATACGGGATACCTGCTGCGATCAATTTCGTGCAGTCGATGACAGAACCGCCACCAAGTGCAAGTAGTGCGTCAACGCCTGCTTCACGTGCAATTTTAATTCCGCGTTCTGCAGTTTCGATGCGCGGGTTCGGTTCGACACCGTCGCATTCGACGTACTCGATTCCTGCCGCATTGAGTTCACGTGTGACATCATCATAGACGCCGTTACGTTTAATACTTCCGCCGCCAAAGACAAGCATGACTTTCTTCGCACCAAGTGACTCGAGTTGTGGTTTCAGTTGGCTGACTTGACCGTCACCAAAAATAAGTCTTGTTGGATTGCGATATTCAAAGTTTTCCATCTGTGTTGCCTCCTCAATAAGTAATGAACACCTTACATTATCCACACATTCCCCTTTCGCATCTAATTTAATGCTTATTGTATGTAAAAATTGCGCAAAAAAAGAGAACCGACCGATGTCGATTCTCTCATGTGGCTTATTTTTGGAAGTTTGATTTTTCAATCCATTCTTCCAATTTACCTTTAAGAACGTTGAATCCAGGTGCTTCTTCTTGTTTGAAAGCAGGACCTGCATCGCGACGTCCAGCGTTTTTGCGTGGACCTTTCGCGCGTGCTTCACGTTTTGGAGCTTCCTGAGTTGCTTTGATCGAAAGCTTCATTTTTTTGTTAGCTTCGTCGATGTCGAGAACTTTAACAGTTACTTCATCGCCAACTTTTACGTAATCGTTAATGTCTTTTACGTAATCGTGTGAGATTTCTGAAATGTGGACGAGACCTTGTGTTTGCTCGTCAAGTGCTACGAAAGCACCGAAGTTTTGAATACCAGTTACTTTACCAGTAACGACTTGGTTTTTTTCAAAGTTTGCCATAATGTATACACTCCCTAACTAAATTCATCAACTTATAATAACACACTTTTCTTGTATCGTAAAAAATATTTTTGGAATTTGTTTATTTTTTATTTCACAAGGGAACATTTTAGTAGCAAGACTTCAAGTATTCCCCCTGATTCTGCCGAACTTTCCGAGTTCGGCCCTTTTTTTGTTCTTTTGTTGAATTGACCTAAAAAAAGAGATAAAGAAAAGTGATGTGAGCGACTTTCAAAACGCTCTAATAAAAACGGACAGTCTCGGTCTGCTCGCTTTCCGCGGACAAGCCCTCATGCCGCTTCAGATGCGTCGCATCTTCCAGGGTCATGACGACTTGTTTTTCCGCAGGAGTCGAGCAGAACCTCACCTGTCCTAGCGTAAAGGAAATATAGAGTAGAAGCAATCATCAATTATAGGTCATCGAATCCATTCGCATCCGTTACCTTCGCATATGAACGTGATTTTTGTTCGAAGAAGTCCGATTTCGTCGCGTTCATCGAATCATCTGAATATGCACGAATCCACGGCATGACGTCTTCGTCGTGTCCTTCGTAGAGGTCCGACAAACCGATGACGCGAAGGCGTTTGTTCGCAAGATATTTGACATAGTCACGCATTTCACTGACGTCCAGACCGTCTAGATCACGCAAGACATATTCGCTCCATTCGATTTCAAGATCCACGGCACGCTTGAACGTGTCATATACGAATTGTGTGAATGAGCCATCGGCATCAATTTCCGGATGCTCCGACAAGACAGCACGTAACAATTGGCTGATGAAGTACGAGTGTTGCAATTCATCACGTTGAATATAGCTGATCATCGTCGATGTTCCGACCATCTTCTGATGGCGCGCTAGATTATAGAAGAAAGCAAAGCCAGAATAGAAGTTGATCCCTTCAAGAACGATTGAAGCAACGAGTGATTTCGCGAAGTTCTCTGGTGTCCGGTCATTTTGGAAATCTTCGTATAAATCAAGAATGAATGCATTACGCTTCATGACCATATCATCGTCTTTTGCGATATCGAAAATCCGGTTTTGTTCAGCCAATGGAACTAAGCTGGATAAGACGTAGCTATACGATTGATTATGAACGACTTCCTGTTGTGCGATGATGGCGAGAATCGCATGAACGGATGAATCCGATGTGAACATCGCTGATTCTAAGATGTAGCGTGTCTGAACCGAGTCAAGGATCGAGAGTAGCCCAATGATTCGTTTGAATGCATCTTGTTCCCGTTCGCTCAATTGATTCCATTGTTGCATGTCTTTTGACATTGAAATCTCATCTGGAATCCAAAAGTTCGATAACAGTTGTTTGTAGATCGAATAAAACTGTGGATACGCAATGTCGTTCCAGTTGACGATGGCACTTGTTTCGCCACCGATGATCGCTGTCGCGCGATTTGGATGACGTGCATCAAGCAGTTTGATTTTTTGTAGCTGTTCCATGTGCTTCGACTCCTTCTTGCTGTAATTGAAGAATGGTCCGTCTTGTCCATTCCTTGACGAGATGCGGGCGATTGCGTGGTGACTGTTCGATTTTCAACAGTTCTCCGGCAAGCGGGACCCCAAATTTCGAGAGGTGATACGCCATCTCATCGACGGCGCGACAATATTTGACGAACATCTTATCCCCTGTTCCAAAAACAGCTGCCTGCGGAATCGCATGCGTGCTCTCCTTCAAAACCGTTCTAAGACAGTCGCGCATATCGTCGGGTAATTGCCCATCTCCCCACGTATACGAACCAAAATAGACGATATCATAAGGCATTAACTGATACGTCGTCACTTCGTCCGCAAACAACATCGTCGGCTCGATTCCCATCTCAGAACACGTCTTCGCGACGAGTTCTGCCACCTCCTCCGTGTTTCCACTCAATGACGCATATACGATTGCTGCCTTCATGATATCGTCCTCCTTATCTTATGATGAACACGATTCACATTCGTCGATCTCAACCGTCGTCGAACGCGTGTAGTAGATCGTCTTCATCCCAAGTTGCCATGCTTCCATGTGCATCTCGAGTAATTCTTTTGCTTTGACATTATTTTTCACGTACAGGTTAAAGCTGATCGCTTGGTCGATGTGACGCTGACGCGAAGCATTTTGACGAATGCTCCATAACTGGTCAATCTCAAACGCTGATTTATAGAACCAGTTCGTTTCCGGTGTTAAATCCGGAACGGTAACTGGGATCTTATAGTTTTTCTTCTCTTCTGAGTAGACTTTTTTATAGATTGGATCAATCGATGCCGTACTTCCCGCAATGATCGCCGTCGATGAGTTCGGTGCGACTGCCATCAAGTAAGCGTTCCGCATCCCGTGCGCCGTGATGTCGGCTTGGAGACGATCCCAATCGAGTTCATCCGTCGTTTTGTAGTGGCGACGTTTGATGTACTCTCCTGTTTGCCATTCTGAACCTTCAAAGAGACGGTACGCGCCTTTCTCTTTCGCAAGTTGCATCGACGCATCGATCGTCAAGTAAGCGATTTTCTCGTAGAGACGGTCTGCGTATTGCACCGCTTCGACCGATTCCCAACGGATACCTTCGAGCGCGAGCAGATGATGCCAACCGAATGTTCCAAGACCAACGGCACGGTATTTTTGATTCGTCAATTGTGCTTGCGGAACATCGATCGTATTCAAGTCGATGACGTTATCAAGCATCCGCATTTGAATCGGAATCAATCGTTCGAGAACATCTGAACGAACCGCACGTGCAAGCGCAATCGATGATAAGTTACAGACGACGAAGTCACCTGGTGTCTTCGTGACGATGATTTTACCGTCTTCTGTATATTCTTCTGTCACGGTCGTCGGACTCATGTTTTGCATGATTTCCGAGCACAGGTTTGATGAATAGATCATGCCTGCATGTTTATTCGGATTCGCACGGTTAACGGCGTCACGGAAGAACATGTATGGCGTCCCTGTCTCAAGTTGCGAACGCATGTAGCGTTTGACGAGATCAATCGCTGGGACTGTTTTTTTGCTGAGACGCGGTTCTTTGACACATGCTTCGTATCGTTCCGTGAAGCTACCGCCTTGTTCTGTCTCATCGAAATAATCTTCAAGGCTGAAGCCCATAATCGTCCGAATTTCGTGTGGGTCAAACAGGTGCCAGTCTTCTCGTGCTTCTACAGCACGCATGAAGCGGTCTGGTAAGTTAACGCCCGTGAACAAGTCATGTGTCCGAAGTCGCTCGTCCCCATTGTTAAGCTTCGCATCTAAGAACTCGAGGATGTCCTTATGCCAGATGTCAAGATACACGGCGATTGATCCTTGGCGCATACCGAGCTGATCGACGCTGACTGCCGTATTGTTCAATTGTTTCATCCATGGGATGACACCACTTGAAACACCTTTAAAGCCTTTGATGTCTGATCCACGTGAGCGAATTTTCCCCATGTAGACACCGATTCCGCCGCCACCCTTAGAAAGTGTCGCTACATCCGTGTTCGAGTCATAGATGCCGCGTAGCGAATCATCGACTGTATCGATGAAGCATGATGAGAGTTGACCATATGATTTACCGGCGTTCGAAAGCGTCGGTGTCGCGACCGTCATGTAGAGGTTCGACAATGCCCAGTAGGCTTCTTTGACGAGTTCTAAACGACGTTCCTTCGGTTCGTTCTGCATCAGCGTCATCGCGATGACCATGAATCGTTCTTGCGGTAGCTCGTACAAATTTTTGACGTGATCACGTGCAAGATACCGGTCTGCCAGTGTCCGAAGGCCAATGTATGTGAACAGGTGGTCGCGGGAAGGATCAATCGTTGCCGACAGTTCGTTGATGTCTTCTTTCGAATACGCATCCAGTAAATGTTTCGTGAAGATACCGATTTCTGTCAGCTTTTCAATCAATGTATACAGCGAACCATATCGTTCTTCCGCTGCATATCCGCGGTTTTCACCCGCTTCTAGATATAACCGATTTAAGTAAGTCGCTGTCGCTACGAATGTCCAGTTCGGCTCTTCTGCCTTCAACATATCGAGTGCATGCATCGTTAACAGTTCATAGACTTGATCTGCTTGTAAGGACTTCCCTTCAAGCGCTCGGATGGCACGTTCTGTATAGCGGTCGATATCAAGTTCCGGATACGTTTCCGTCGCTTGTCGAATCACGACATATACGTCTTCTATTGTCATTGCACCCTTAAAGATGCGTGCTGTATTCAGTGGAGATGCCACTATGAACCACTCCCATTCTCTATCGTTAAACAGGTTCGCATTACACGATGAAATACGCTAAACTAAAAAAAGACGTCCTACATATAGAAAGAACTCTACAAGTATCACTCTATATATAGACGTTTTAGACGTTTTTAAACCTGTTAATGTACAAGATATAGGTTATCACTGAAATCTAAAAAAATAACCCCTTGCTTTGAAATTCAGGTCAAACAATTTGAAAAAGGCATCATGACGCCTTTTGAGATATATTGAGATAGCGAGTAAAACATATTATAAGTTCACGCGAACCCTTAAAATAAAGATGAGTCATTTCTCCTATCAGAAGAAAAATAATCTCTTCGAATTTTCTGATATACTGAACGTACCGATCTTCCGTTTGGAGGAAGAAGGATTGAATCCAACTATCACGAAAAGATGACATATGGCATATACGTATGTACGTTGAAAGGAGCTTACCTATGCAAGTCGATTACACACCAAACCCGAATTCCGTCAAAATCACGCTCGAGGAACAGCGCTTCGGTGCGAAAAGTACGAGTGTCAAAAAAGAAGATACACCGGAAGATACGTTGCTCGCATCTTTGATCGCGATCGACGGCATCGATAATCTATTCGCTTACGGCGACTTCGTGACGGTCACGAAAGAACCAGAAGCAGAATGGAATGAGCTGCTACCACGTATCGAAGCAAACATGTAAAAAAACAAGAAGACACCTGTTCCTGAACAGGTGTCTTTGTTCAAGGAGCGATCGCTGATGCCAACCGTATCCATCATCATCCCGACATACAATCGTCCTCGCGAACTAGCAGAAGCGCTAGAAGCGTTGACACGTCAACACTATCAGGACTTCGATGTCATCGTCCTAAACAATAATGGCGACGATGTCTCAGCAGTGACCTCTGCCTATCAGGATCGTCTGCAGATCACATATGTCGAGTTACCTGAAAATCATCACGTCCGTGCTCGAAATCACGGTGTCATGCTCGCTTCCGGTCGGTATATCTTACTTCACGATGACGATGACCTCTTATTACCGAGTCATCTCGAAGAAGCGGTCGGTGATATCGAAGCCGGCGCGGATCTAACGTATACGGACGCGGAGCTCTTTACGTATCGCTGGGAAGACGGTCACCGGATTGCACTTCATTCCGAACCGTTCGCGTACCCGTATGACCCGGAGACGATCCGAGAAGACTCGACGTACATTCCGTCCGGATCGCTCTACCGTAAATCGCTCCACGATCAACTCGGTCTGTTTGATGAAGACGTCTTCAACTACTGGGACTGGGACTGGATTTTACGCGTCGGTAAGGATCATTTAGTGTTACATCCGGCACGAGCAACCGTCCTGTACGCCTTCAATCCGTCCGGCAATCATGAGTCGGCACGACAAGACGCAACGCGACGCGTCTATTTTGACCGCCTGGTCGAAAAACATCAACTTCCGACACGTGAAATGAAGAACTTCCATATCGTTCAGGAAGAACGACGCGCACGATTGCGACAGACACGCCGTACCTTCAATGGTCAATTGACAGAAAGTGAGTGATTCCATGTACACCGAAAAACAACTCGAATTATTAGCACTATTAACACAAAATGGTCCGATGGACGTAAACTTACTTGCGCAGATGCTCGATTGGGAAGCGTCAGAAGTAGCTGCTTCGATTGAAACATTCAAACGTGACGGTGTCCTACTCGGCTATACCGCCGTCATTGACTGGCAAAAGATTCATGCCCATCACGGCGTGACAGCTTTCATCGATGTCAAGGTCACACCAAAACGGGGACGCGGCTTTGATGAAGTCGCAGAGCGAATCCATCGTTTCCCGGAAGTGACATCTCTGTATCTGATGTCAGGCGCATATGACTTACAAGTCGTACTTGATGGCAAATCGCTACAAGAAGTGTCTCAATTCGTTTCTGAAAAATTATCGACACTCGACTCCGTCATCTCGACGACGACCCATTTCCGCTTAAAGACGTATAAGCACGATGGCGTTCTCTTCAGTCAGGATGATGACGACAAACGATTGAAGGTGTCTCCATGAAATCTTTATCAACACGTGTCGAACAGCTAGCTCCATCCGGCATTCGTCGTTTCTTTGATTTAGCTGGATCGATGGAAGATGTCATCTCACTTGGTGTCGGTGAACCCGATTTCGTCACGCCATGGAACGTCCGAGAAGCAAGCTTTGCAGCACTTGAACAGGGCTACACAGCATACAGCGCTAACGCCGGTTTACTCGAGTTACGTCAGGAAATCGCGCTTTACATGCAAGAAAAGTTCGCCATCTCCTATTCGACGACGGAAGAGATCATCGTCACGACCGGAGCTTCGGAAGGACTTGACCTTGCGTTTCGTAGTTTGATCAATCCGGGAGATGAAGTCATCGTCGTTGAACCGGCGTTCGTTTCATATGCCCCCTTGATCGAACTTGCTGGAGGAATTCCTGTCGCCGCTGCATGTCACGCAGAAGACGGTTTTGCGATTCAACCGGAAACGATCGAACAGTTGCTGACGGACAAAACGAAAGCAATCATTTTCTGTTTCCCATCGAATCCGACAGGCTCGACGATGACACGCGATCAATTAGCGGACCTCGCGTTACTTGTTCAAAAGCATGATTTATATGTCATCAGTGATGAAATCTATGCGGAGCTATCCTACGAAACGGAAGCGATTTGTTTTGCGACCCTTCCTGGTATGCGGGAGCGGACAATCATCATCAATGGTTTCTCGAAAGCCTTCGCGATGACGGGCTGGCGGCTTGGCTTCACTTGCGCACCACCTGCGATCACGCAATCGATGCTGAAGGTCCACCAATATGGAATGATGTGTGCACCAACACTCGTCCAATTCGCGGGTATTGAAGCGTTACGTTCTCGTCATAAGACGGTCCCTGATATGGTGACAAGTTATCGCCAACGCCGGAATTACTTCGTCAAGGCGTTAAACGATGCGGGTCTTCCGACGCACTTACCAGGCGGTGCCTTTTATGCTTTTCCGTACATTGGTCATACCGGGCTGACGAGTGAGCAGTTCGCCGAGCAATTGTTGCTCGCTGAGCGCGTCGCCGTCGTTCCAGGATCCGTCTTCGGAGCAAGCGGTGAAGGCTATGTCCGGGCAAGTTACGCGAGTTCAATCGAACAACTGCAAGAAGCCATCGCGCGCATTCAGCGCTTCATGAAAAAATGGCAGACTCAGGATGAGACAACATCGTCTCACTCACACTAAAAATAAGCCGCTTGCTCAAACGAGCAGGCGGCTTATTTTTAATCGACATAGAAAACAAGAAACATCCGATAGTCGTCTTCCGCATGATACGGTGAGACTGGACCGAGTTGTGGCGCAAAGACTTCCAACCGATACGGTGAGTCCTTAAAGTCAAGCGGTGTCCGTTCCTTGATCAAACGTCCCATTTCATCCGCCAGCTCTTTGACTTCAACTAGACTACGCGAGCGTTCCATCGGTGCTTCGAAGACGAACGCCTCGATTCCTTCAATCATTGCACAACGTAGGAAACGCCGGAGCGAAGGGAGTGCCGTCTCCATATTCTCCTTTAGCGTTTTATCCTCTTCGTACGCAGGGGCTCCCCAGAGACGTGCCTCACTTCCTGTCGCACTCCGGAAGTGATCAATCGTTTTTTCGGTAATGGGATCACGCGTCAAGGCAAAGCGTGTTTTATCCCGCTTGAGATTCTTTTCATTCGTCCGATCGATTTCCGACAGTAAATCGAGTTGTAGTGGTCGTGCTAAACGAAATAATTCCCGTTGCAGACGTGCGATGGAATGACCGATTGGAACAATTGTATCCTTCGCTTTAGGCGGTTTATCCCCTTCGTATCCATTCATGACGCGTGCGACTTGACCAGCCTCATGCACAAGTCGATAAAAGGAACCATCCTGATCATCGTTTACCGTTCCGAGTGTCTCATGTTGCACCGCAAGATCCGTCACGTATTGATTGGCAAGACACGTCGAGATCATCAAAACGTCGACAAGTTCTGAACGAAGAGCTTCTTGATCTCTTTGTTCGAGTGCTTCGCCGACTTCACCGATTTCTTCTGTCAAGCGTGCGAGACCAGATAGCGGTCGAAAATAACCTCCGAGTGAACGAATCGTCGCATCAACCTTTTGTTGCAGTATCTTCATCTGTTCCATCTGTCTGATCCTCCACGATTGCTTGACGTACTTGCGCCTCCGTCTCTTGTTTGACACGTTTGGCAAACGCCTGATTTTTCTTCCATTCTCGGATTCCAACGGATGTCGCAGCAATCAATGCAGCAAATAATCCGATTTCTCTTTTACGCATCGCTTTCTCCTCCTTTTGAATGACTCGTTCCCTACCTAAACATGATATGATGATATCAATTCTACATAATCCAGTAAGAGGTGTTGCTTGTGTCGACTGAACGTCTTTGGCAAATGGCCCGGTTCTTGACGGTGATCTTCGCCTTCGTAGCTGTTGGATGGTTACTCATCCGCCTCTCGTCCATTTTGTACCCGTTTGTCTTTGCGTTTCTGCTTGCTCTTTTCAGCCGTCCGCTCGTCGATTTCTTTCAAAAGCGATTACGGATCAATCGTGGATGGGGTGCGTTGTTGTCCATCATTTTGATCAGTGGTTTATTGATCGGTTCGCTTGCCTTGATCATCATGCAGTTGATTCGCGGTCTCGTATTTGTCGCCAATCAATTACCGGCACAAATCCAGGAGTTGAGTCTGTATTTTCAAAAGCTATACAACGAAAAACTGGCACCGATTTGGAACGATGCGTCCGAAGCATTACGTTCATTAGAACCATCCCAACAAAATACGGTCCAAAACAGTATTCAATCGCTCGGTAGTTCGCTTGCGAGTGCGATTGGAGAAGGCTCAAAAAGTGTTGCGATGATGCTTCAATCTGTTCTTGCGACTTTGCCATCGATTGCGTTGATTTTCGTCATCGTCTTACTCGCTTGGTTCTTTATCGCAAAGGATTGGCACCAGTACGAAATGCGATTGAAGCGCTACGAGATGCTTCCTTGGTTCGCTCGTGTCGAGTCGGTCTTCTTGAGCTTACGATCTGCCTTATTTGGCTATCTTAAAGCGCAGCTCACGTTGATCACGATCACGTTTTTCATCGTCTTGATTGGTTTGTTCATCATTGGTGTCGATCATCCATTCGCAGTTGCTTTCATCGCTGCCTTCTTCGACATCTTACCGTATCTCGGTACTGGTTCCGTCTTTCTGCCTTGGATCGCCTACTCGGTGATTACTGGAGATACGACGCTTGCGATTGGACTTGGCATTTTGTACGCCATCGTCATTCTCCAGCGCAACATCATGGAACCGAAGATCGTCGGCGATAACATCGGCATTCAACCGATTACGGCATTGATTGCGTTGTTCGTCGGTATCAAATTCTTCGGCGTCTTCGGGTTAATCCTTGGACCATTGATTGCCGTCATCTTAAAAGCACTCTACAATGCACAGATTTTCCATTACATCTGGGACTTCGTGAAAGGATCACCCACACCATTTCGGTGAGGGTGATTTTTTGGGTACAGCGGCATATAAAGGATACCCTTCCGTGTCCACTGGTTGACTTGCTGGAAAGTAATCGCATGGAAAACGTGCACCGGTCGCAAGCAGACAAGCATCAAGCCAATCATCAATCGCGACGTTCGGCTGACGCTGTTCCCATAACGGGGGACAATCGTATTGTTCAAGTAATTCGATTCGTTCCGCGATGCCTTCCCTTGTTTTCTTGGAAAAACGTGCCGGATGACCGGCGAGGCGTGCAAAGCAGACTTCCGGATGTGATTCGATCATTTCAGATCGATACGCATGACGGACTTCTCGGATTTTCGGCAATAGATACCACGCTTGTTTCGAAAGTCCGATACCAGCATGTTGTTTCGCTAAATCATTTGCTTCCATATAACTTGATGTTGTCAACGCACTGAGAAATGGTGCATTAAAGACACTACTCGTTCGTCCGGGGCGCAGTTCCTGTCGCAACAGCTGATCTGTTTCGCGTCGTCCTTCCATCAAACCGATCGGCATATCGATCCAAATTCGGTCGGCTGGCGGGATCTGTCCAAGCGTCGGTTCGATTGATCCTGAGTACGTCTCATTTTCGTACCTGACGACGACCCATCCTGCCTTTGCCGCATCAATCCCGATGACGTGCATTCGTCTTCTCCCGGAAAGAACGCAGTAGTGATAAGACCGTGAAGATACTGATAAATGTCGCAAGACCGAGCGATAGACGATCTCGTGCATCCAAGTACCAGACGACGGTAAGAATCGTCAACAAGACGCCGAGTAGATTCCAACGTCTCATTTTTCTTGCTCGACGAATCGATACAGACTACGAACCATGACACCCGTTGCTCCTTTTGGACCAATCTCAGACGCTTGATTCTGTTCCGATGTTCCCGCGATATCGAGGTGCAACCATGGTGTGTCGCCGACGAATTCCCCGACGAACGCACCACCGAAGATCATGTGTCCCATGCGTCCCGGTGAGTTATTCAAATCTGCGACATCTGAGCGGCGGACTTGTTTGATGAACGCATCGACATATGGCATTTGCCAAACCATCTCGTTCGTCTCTTTCGTCACCTGTTCAAAGCGTTCGTAAAGTGACGCATCATTCGTCAACGCACCTGTGATTTCTGTTCCAAGGGCGACAAGGACACCACCTGTCAATGTTGCGAGGTCGATGATGGCTTTCGGCTGGTACTCTTTCACGTACGTGACTGCATCTGCGAGGACAAGTCGTCCTTCTGCATCCGTGTTCAAGACTTCAATCGTTTTTCCTGCCATCGATGTGATGACATCATCCGGTTTGAAAGCATCCCCAGAAATCATGTTATCCGTTGCCGGAATGACGCCAATGACGTGAACATCAGGTTTGAGTTGACCGAGTGCTTCAAACAGACCAAGAACTGCTGCTGCGCCTCCCATATCTCCTTTCATCCCGACGATCCCGTCTTTTGGTTTGATCGAATAACCACCTGTATCGAACGTGACACCTTTTCCGACGACAGCAATTGGTGCTTCTACTGAGCCTTTGTATTCAAGGACGATCAACTTCGGCGGAATGACCGATCCTTGATTGACGGCAAGCAAGGCACCCATGCCAAGTGCTTCCATCTCTTCCTTATCGATGATTCGGAGATCATGTCCATGACGCTCCGCGATGAAGCGTGCTTCGTCCGCAAGCGCTGGCGCCGTCAAAAGATTTCCCGGCATCGTTACGAGACGTCGCGCCAAGTTCGTTGCTTCCCCTAAGGCTGTTCCGCGACGCACTGCTTCGTCTTCAGAAGGTAAGACCGTCAGATGAAGCGTGTACGCTTTAGAAGGAGACGTTTTATAATGTTTGACCTCATATGTAGCGAGGGTGAATGTCTCAGCAATCAGTTCGACCGGTTGACCTGGAAACGTCGTCGCGTCGACTGTCACCTGTTCTAATCGGCGTGCTTTGACATGTTGTGCGGCTTTTCCGAGCAAACGTCGTAAATTGTCTTGCGAGAGTTGATCGACTTTCCCAAGTCCGACGAACAGCACACGTGCGACGTCTCCCGATAACGTCGGCAACAGACGAAGTTCTCCCCGTTTCGTTGAGATATCACCTTGACGGACCCACTCTTCTAGTTTGTCACCATACAGTGCTTGTAATCGTTCATCAAGCGGTTGATTCCCTGATATCCCGACGATCAGTACGTCTACGGGTTGATTCGTTTGCATAAAAATTCCCCCTTTATCTAATACCTATTAGTATGAAGTGTTTTCAGTCATTTTCCAACTGATAGCCTCTCAACGAACCGCAAACGCTTACATGATTCTTGTTTGCCAATTTGTCGAAATGCTTGGTTTCAAACAATTGTTGCCCGTTTCACAATATGATAGGATTAAACAGGTGAAATATTGAGACACTTCAAGAAACGATGCGTTTGCTGTTCCGGGAAATGTCTACGTTTTCATTCAAGGGAGAGTGCGCAGAAGGCTCGTTAAGAGAGAGGCGTTTATGGGTATCTATAGATAGCTAAGAAACGAAGTCGTCGCGTTAAAAAAACTTACTGAAAAGAGGGTAATGCACATGGCACAACACATCAAAGGAATTGGCGCTTCTGCAGGGATCGCGATTGCAAAGGCATTCGTGATGGAAACACCGGTCTTTGAGATTCCATCGCACAAAATCGAGGATGCGGCTGCGGAAAAAGAACGTTTCCAAGCAGCGATCGCAAAATCGAAGACGGAACTCGAAGTCATTCGTGAAAATACCTTAAAAGAATTAGGTCCAGATAAAGCGGAGATCTTCTCGGCTCACCTTCTAATCCTAGAAGATCCGGAAATCGTTAGTCAGGTGAACGCAAAAATCGAGGACGAGCAAGCAAATGCTGCGAAAGCACTCGATGAAGTCGCGAACATGATGGTCATGATTTTCGAATCAATGGATAACGAATACATGCGTGAACGTGCAGCGGACGTCCGCGACGTCACGAAACGGACGATGGCTCACCTTCTGGGTATCACGTTCGTCACTCCAGCTCAAATTAACGAAGAAGTCATCATCATCGCGGAAGACTTGACTCCTTCAGATACGGCACAATTGAATCGTAAGTATGCTAAAGGTTTCGCAACGAACATTGGTGGCCGGACATCGCACTCTGCCATTATGTCACGTTCACTCGAAATCCCAGCAGTCGTCGGAACAAAAGTTGTCTTGACGGACGTTAAACACGGCGATCTTCTCATCCTTGACGGTGCGGAAGGTGATGTCATCGTCAACCCAAGTGAAGAGCAAGTCGCTGAGTATGAAGCAAAACGTGCAGCATACATCGCACAAAAAGAAGAGTGGAAAAAACTCAAGAACGAAAAAACAATGACGGCTGACGGTCACCACGTCGAGCTCGCTGCAAACATCGGTACACCAAACGATGTCAAAGGCGTGCTTGAAAACGGAGCAGAAGCTGTCGGTCTCTACCGTACAGAATTCCTCTACATGGATGCAGAGACATTCCCAACGGAAGACGAGCAGTTCACAGCATACAAAACAGTTCTCGAGTCAATGGGCGATAAAAAAGTCGTCATTCGGACGCTCGATATCGGTGGCGACAAAGAATTGTCGTACCTTGATCTCCCACACGAGATGAACCCGTTCCTCGGTTACCGTGCGATCCGTCTCTGTCTCGATCAAACAGACTTGTTCCGTACACAATTGCGCGCACTTCTTCGTGCAAGTGCATACGGTAAACTCGCTGTCATGTTCCCAATGATCGCAACAATCGAAGAGTTCCGTGCTGCAAAAGCACTTCTCCTTGAAGAGAAAGCAAATCTCCAAGGTGAAGGTGTCACTGTATCAGAAGACATCGAAGTCGGTATGATGGTCGAGATCCCAGCAACTGCGGTCATGGCTCGTCAGTTCGCAAAAGAAGTCGACTTCTTCTCTGTCGGAACGAACGATTTGATTCAATACACGATGGCAGCAGACCGGATGAACGAAAAAGTATCATACCTTTACCAGCCGTTCAACCCAGCGATCTTGAACCTCTTGAACAACGTCATCACAGAAGCACACAAAGCAGGCAAATGGGTCGGCATGTGTGGTGAGATGGCAGGAGAAGAATTGGCACTCCCAATCCTTCTTGGGCTTGGTCTTGATGAGTTCTCGATGTCTGCTTCATCTGTCCTTCGCGCACGTAGCTTGATGACACGCCTCAACAAGTCAGAATGTGAAGCAATCGTCGAGCAAGTGCTTGATATGGATACAGCAGAAGAAGTCGTCGACTTCCTCAGCACGACATTCGATATCAAAAAATAATTTCTGTTAGACGAATCTGGAGTAATCCAGGTTCGTCTTTTTTTATGCCGATTAACAAAAAAAACAACGCCCTCTTTTAAATAAGAAAGAAGGCGTTGTTGAAACCTGATTATTGAGCTTGTTTTTTCTTCTCTGGGGTCGCTTGTTCCGATAAAATCGGACGCTCGTTCCCCATTAAGAAGATAAAGATGACACCGAGTACTGCTGGAATCAAGGCCCAGAAATAGACGGTAGAGATGGATTCTGCAAGCGATGTCTTGATTGCTGTCGCGACTTCTGGTGGCATCTTCGCAAACGCAGCTGCCGTCGGGAACTGCCCACCTGACGGCGCTCCACCTTGCGGCAATCGATCCGCTACAGCCGATGTGAACGTTCGTGATTGAATGATGCCGAGGACCGTGACACCAAGCGTCATCCCGATCGTCCGGAATGTCGATCCCATCGACGTCGCAGCACCACGACGTTGCATCTCGATACCATTGATGCTTGCTAGGTTCAACAACGAGAAGCTAAAGCCAACACCGAACCCAAGAATGATCATATAGATCGTTACTGCTGTACGCGATGTCTCAAGCGTCATTGTACTGAGGAGATAGACACCGAGTAGGAAAAAGACAGCCGAGACGATCATGACATTTCGGAAACCAAACTTATTCGGCAACTGGCCACCGAGCTGCGCCGAGATGACTGAGGCAATTAACATCGGCATCAGGATCAGACCGGAGTTCGTCGCACTGCCACCAAAGACACCTTGAACGAAGATCGGAATGAACACACTCGCCGAGATGAAGACGAATCCATAAAAGAACGCAACGCCTTGTGTTGCTGCAAATAAACGACGACGGAACAGACTGAATGTAATAACTGGATCCGCGGCACGGCGTTCAGCGAATGCGAAGGCAACGAACGCGACGAGTGCTGCTCCGAACAGACCAAGAATTTGTGGTGAAGACCATGCATACTCTTTCCCACCCATTTCGAGCGCGAGTAAGAATAAAACCAATCCTGCAACAAGCGTAAAGGCACCGACGTAGTCGATTTTCTGTGTCCGGTGAACTGGTGATTCCTGATAGAAGACCGTCACGAGACCAAGGGCAATCAATCCGAGTGGGATGTTGATATAAAATACCCAGCGCCAGTCGAGGGAATCCGTCAATACGGCACCAAGCAACGGTCCGAAGATACTCGAAATCCCGAAGACCGCTCCGAACAATCCACTGACTTTCCCACGTTTCTCCGGTGGGAAGATATCAAAAATAATCGTAAAGGCGATCGGCATCAACGCACCGCCACCAAGCCCTTGCAAGGCACGATACGCAGATAATTCAATGATTGAGTCTGCCATTCCACACAAGATACTCCCTATCATGAAGATAAGCATCCCAAAGAGGAAGAAGCGTTTTCTTCCATACATGTCGCTCAATTTACCGAAAATCGGCATCCCGGCAACGGTTGCAATCATGTAAGCCGACGTGACCCAAGCGTACTGATCAAACCCATTCAGTTCACTGACGATCGTCGGCATCGCCGTCGCAACGATCGTGTTATCCATCGCTGCGACTAAAATACCAATCAATAATCCGATGACGACAGGTGTCGTATTCGTTTTTGTTGTAGTCGAAGACATCGACGCACCTCATTTCTAAAAAATTAGCTAACTCTTATAATAGCTAACTCATTGTATCATCATATGTGCAAAATCTCACTATCAAATATGCTCTACGATATTTTCACACAAAAAAAGACGGACCGTTCGTGACGATCCGTCGCTTTTCTTCCTTTACTCTACACGATATGAAATCGCTTCTCCGGCTTCGACCGTCTGTCCGACATCGACGTCGACTTTTCGATCGCCAATGTTCGTGACGATGATCGGTGTTAGTAAAGATGGCACGAGTGGTCGTACTTGCTCGAGATCGACATTGAGAAGTGGTGTCCCCGGTTCGACACGATCTCCAGCTTTCGCTAATGCCTCAAATCCTTTTCCTTCAAGTGACACTGTATCAATACCGATGTGAATTAAGATCTCATCTCCATTATCTGCAAGAATACCGATTGCGTGTTTCGTCGGGAAGAAGGTTGTGATCTCACCAGAGACGGGAGAGACGACATATCCTTCCGTCGGTTCGATCGCATATCCGTCACCCATCATACGACCGGAGAATACTTGATCCGGTACATCATCCAGAGAACGAATAATACCGCTCAGTGGTGCGACGTATCCATCTTCAGGCACATAAGCACCACCACGATCCCCAGCGAGTGGTCCCGTATCGGTTGTACCCGATCCAGAAGTTCGCGCTTCATCTCCTGTTGGAACTTGTGGAATCGGATCAGCTTCCGGTGTCTCTTTCGGTTTGTAATTTGGATCTTTCATGATATCTGCCATTTCTGACTTGATCCCATCAGATTTCGGTCCAAAGATTGCCTGGACGTTATCTCCGACTTCAAGGACACCGGCAGCACCGAGCTCTTTCAAGCGATCCTTGTTGACACCTGATTTATCATTGACCGTAATCCGAAGACGCGTGATACAGGCATCGAGGTGCTTGATGTTCGATGGACCACCAAACGCCTGCAGGATTTCATACGGAAGATCACCTGCTTGTGCCGTCGATGTCGCAGCACCTTCTTTAATCGCTTCACGTCCTGGAATCTTCAGATCGAATTTCGTGATGACGAAACGGAAACCGAAGTAATAAATGACGGCGAAAACGAGACCGACTGGAATGACAAGCCACCACGAAGTGCGATTCGGTAAAATCCCGAACAACGTGTAGTCAATTAATCCGCCGGAGAACGTCATCCCAATCTTAACGTTTAGCAAGTCCATAATCATGAACGATAGACCTGCAAAAACAGCGTGCACAGCGAACAAAAGCGGTGCAACGAATACGAATGAGAACTCGACTGGCTCCGTGATCCCGGTTAGAAAAGAAGTCAATGCAGCTGAGAAGTAAAGACCTTCAACAGCTTTTCGACGATCTTTTGCGACAGTATGGTACATTGCAAGACAGGCTGCGGGCAAACCGAACATCATGAATGGATATTTCCCAGTCATATATGTCCCTGCTGTAAATGGTACACCGTCCTTTAATTGTGCAAAGAAGATTCGCTGGTCCCCATTGATGATCGTTCCTGCTTTATCCGTATATTCACCGAATTGGAACCAAAAGCTTGAGTACCAGATATGGTGAAGACCGAACGGAATCAATGAACGTTCGACGAGTCCAAAGATGAAGGCAGACAACGGTTCGTTCGCTTCGATGATTGTTTTGGAGAACGTATTGATGCCTGTTCCGATCGGTGGCCAAATATATGACAAAGCAAAACCTGCGACAAGACTGAACAAGGCGGTCGCAATCGGAACGAAACGTTTACCTGCAAAGAATCCAAGGAAATCAGGCAGTTTGATTTTAAAGAATTTATTATAACTGTACGCTGCTATCAAACCGGCAATGATCCCCCCGAATACCCCCATTTGCAAGGTCGGTATCCCAAGGACCGTCGCATACGACAAATCACTCGCCTTTTGTGCTTCTGTGATTTTTTCTGGTGTAATCTGCAAGAATGAACTGATGACCTTGTTCATGATCAGGAAACCAACGATGGCTGCTAAGCCGGCGACCCCTTCTCCGTTCGCAAGGCCAATTGCGACCCCTACAGCGAACAATAATCCGAGGTTCGCAAAGATGATGTCACCCGCATCCTGCATGACTCGCCAGATGACGACAAGCGAATCGTTCTCTAGAAACGGTAAATATTGTGTTAAGTTCGGGTTTTGAAACGCTGTCCCGAACGCAAGCAATAACCCCGCTGCCGGCAAAATCGCTACCGGTAACATTAGGGCCTTACCGATCCGCTGTAAGACACCAAACACGTTTTTCCACATGCGCATATTCCCTCCTTTTTTTAAACAAACTACTTAATTCATACCCTAAAATATTCTAGTGCAAAACGATTCTAAACGATTTCGAAAAAAAAATGAGCCCTTCCGCAGAAGGACTCATCTTAAAAAATATTAGACTGTTTTTTCTTGTTTACGTGACGCGATGACAGCTTGAATCTCAGACTTGATGTTGTCTGATTTCGGTCCATAGATCGCTTGGACGTTGTTACCAACTTCAAGGACACCAGCAGCACCTAATTTTTTCAACTCATCTTTGTTGACTTTCGATTTGTCGAGAACTTCAACACGAAGACGTGTGATACATGCATCCAAGTGTTTGATGTTCGACTCTGAACCGAGTGCATCGAGGATACCTTCAGCAAGTTCAGAACCTTGAGCAGATGAAGTCTCTTGAACTGCATCTTCACGACCTGGAGTTTTCAGGTTGAATTTGCGGATTGCGAAACGGAATCCAACATAGTAGATGACAGAAAGTGCAAGACCGACGACGATGACAAGCCACCACTGCGTGCGTCCTGGAAGAACACCGAAGAGAAGGAAGTCGATCAAACCACCAGAGAATGTCATACCGATCTTAACGTTCAACAATTGCATTGTCATGAACGAAAGACCTGCGAAAACTGCGTGAACTGCGAACAAGATTGGAGCTACGAATAAGAACGCGAATTCGATTGGCTCTGTGATACCTGTCAAGAATGCTGTAAGTGCTGCTGATCCAAGAAGACCACCAACGACTGCACGACGCTCTGGGCGAGCTTCGTGGTACATTGCGAGTGCTGCTGCTGGAAGACCGAACATCATGAACGGGAATTTACCAGTCATGAACGTACCAGCTGTTAATTTTGCGTTGTCTTTCAATTGTGCGAAGAAGATCGCTTGGTCACCATGAACGACTGTTCCTGCTGCATTCTTATACGAACCGAATTCGAACCAGAATGGTGCATAGAAGATATGGTGAAGACCGAATGGAATCAACGAACGTTCGATGAGACCGAAGACGAATGCTGCGAGTGTAGGGTTTTTCTCCATCATGAAGTGAGAGAACGTGTTCAATCCATCTTGCGCGAACGGCCAGACGAATACGAGAACGAGACCTGCAACCAATGAAACAACTGCTGTGACGATTGGAACGAAACGTTTACCAGCAAAGAATCCAAGGAACTGTGGCAATTCGAGATTATGATACTTCCCGTACGCCCAAGCTGCGATTAGACCGATGATGATACCACCGAATACCCCAGTTTGAAGTGTTGGGATACCGAGTACGTTTGCATATCCTTGACCGTTAGCAACCATTTCAGGTGTAACGCCGAGCCATACGCTCATTGTTTTGTTCATGATCAAGAATCCGACGATTGCCGCAAGTCCGGCTGCGCCGTCCCCTGCAAGACCAATCGCGACACCGACCGCGAATAAGAGTGCTAAGTTACCGAAGATGATATCCCCAGCTGCTTCCATCAATTTTGCAACCTTGATGATTGCATCATTTTTTAAGAACTCGAGTTTTGACGTCAAGTTCGGATTTTGCATCGCGTTACCGAATCCGAGTAGGATACCGGCAGCTGGCAAAATCGCTACAGGAAGCATCAACGCTTTACCGACACGTTGAAGAACAGCAAAAATCTGTTTAAACATGTGTGTTTCCTCCTTTTCCTGTTAAGAGCGAAGTATGATGAATAATGCCAATGATTGAGACGAAAAAAGTCAGACATCTGACCGTTTTTTTACAGAAAAAAATCAGGCACGAGCGGATTGTAGACAATAGACTTATCCCGTTGCATAACGGAAACAAAGCTTCTTGCCCGACATCCCACTCATGCCTGATCGTATCAGTAACACGTAGTCCGTGCGGTCATTTACCTGAATCGTACTGCACTAAGCGTTGCAGATGCATCGTAAGATACGTCGCCTCACCGCGCGGTACCGCTTTCTTCAACTGACGCTCCATGATGGACATCAGCTCCCAAGCAGTATCATAGCATAGCGGATATTCTTCACGCAATAGCTTTTCTACTTTTTCTGGAGCCTCTAGATACTCCCCATTGGAAACCCTTTCAATCGCTGAACGAAGATGCCGAATCAGACGCTTGTAATCAAGCGATTTTCGGTCGATTTTAATCTCCAGTCGCTGTTCGATATGACTAGCAATTAAACCGACGAGCTGATGATGGCGGTTAACTTCAAGTACGTCTTTGAAGTTCGTCGCAGAATGAATATGAAGTGCAATGAATCCTATCTCGGCTGGAGGCAGGTAAAAATTCATCTCGGCACTGATGAACTCGACGATTTCTTCTGCAAGTGCGTACTCTTCCGGATACAAGGCTTCCGTTTCGGCAAGAAACGGATTGGTGACTTCCATTCCTTGTTCCAGTCGTTTGAACGTAAACGTCAAATGATCCGTTAATCCGATATGGATATGTTCATCGACTTTTTTCCCAAACCGTGTCTCGATCATTGAAACGATTTCATTCATCAACGCGATGAAATTTTCATCGAGGTGACCGACGAGCGCCTTATATTGATCCTGTTCTTCTTTATCCTTCAACGTGTAGACTTTTTCCAACTTGTCGAGATCTGTCAGTTGATCGCCTGGCTTCCGACCGAAGCCAATCCCTTTCGCGAGGATAATGACTTCCTGATTCGCACCAGTTGAACAAATGACGACATTATTATTCAATACCTTGATAACGTGGTACATTTGTTTATCCATTCGCTCTCAACCCAATCTGCTCTTACACATTTATTTAAAGACATTGTTTTTATTATAACGGTTTTTCAAGCACGAAAAAAGCCTACTTACTCAAGTAGACTTTAAAACATTTGGTAACCGCTCTTACGCAAGAAGCGAATCGATAGACCGGCGATGATGATTCCAGCAAACCCAGCTGCGAACATCGTGATATCCGCTGCCTGCAGTCCAGCAATCCGGTCCCCAAGATTCGGAATCGCTTCACGAGCATTCGTGAAGTATTCGAGCGTAGATTGGTTATCGATCATCATGATGAGGATGATCGGATAGAGTACGAGCATCACCCATGTACTCCGTAACAACATGTTTAAAATGAATCCGATACTAAAGAACATGACGAGATAAAGCACACTCCCGATCACGGCTTGAATGATATGCATACTGTTCCCCCTTTGAATCTCTTCTAGTATAACCGACAAAAAAGGCAAATGCACGAGTGTACATTTGCCTAAAACGTGAACTTAGAACTTCCCTTTTTTGATCGCAAGACCAAGTTTTTTCAGTTCAAAGAAGTGTTTGTTATCGATGACTTTTTTCATGAACGATGCGTTACGACCGTAAATCTTCTTACCGAAGACCATACCGATGCCATCTTTATGACCAAGTGAAGCGACCGTTCCTTTGTTCTCGTACGTGAACGTCGATGTTTGACGACCCGCGATGAGTGCTGCGATGTTCTCAGCGACTTTGTGTGCTTGTTGTGTCGCGATTTGTGCAGTTGGTGGGTACGGACGGTTCGAACTTGGATCCATGACTGCTGAACAGTCACCGATCATGAAGACGTTATCGTGTCCTGGAACACGAAGATCTTCTTCGACGACGACACGGTTACGCATCGCTTCGAAACCAGATGCTGCAACGACAGGGTTACCGCTGACGCCACCTGTCCAGATGATCGTACTTGCTTCGATCGTTTCAGTCGTGTCGCCTTGAAGCGGACCGAACGTGACGCTTCCTGGTCCACATTCCTTGATGCCGTTACCGAGTTTGAACTCGACGCCTTGGCGCTCAAGCCATTTGTGTGCGTAGTTGACGAGATCAGCATCGAATCCTGGAAGGACTGTTGGCGCTGCCTCGATGTTAACGACACGAACGAGTTCGCGTGGGATATCATATTGTTTGCACAGTTCTGGAATACGGTTGACGAGCTCACCCATGAACTCGATTCCTGTGAATCCAGCACCACCGACGACGATCGTCAAGAGTGAACGATCTTGTGATCCTGTTGTTTTGTACTGTGCGAATGAGTAATCGATATGTTCCTTGATTTTACGGACGCTGTTCAACGAGCTGATCGTTAATGCGTGTTCCTTCAATCCTTTGATACCGAATGTTTCAGGAACGCCACCGAGAGCAACGACGACGTAATCGTAAGGAACTGTTCCGCCATCTTGTAAAAGAACCGTTTTAGCAGCCGTGTCGACTTTCTCAACGATACCTTTGACAAGTTTGACGCGTGATGGGTTGATGACATCATTGATGTAGATGCGTGCTTGCTCCGCAGACATCGTACCTGCAGCTGGTTCATGCAACCAAGTTGTTTGGTAATGATAGTCGTGTTTATTAATCAACGTGATGTTCGCTTGATCGACGCCGAGTTTCTTTTGAAGGTTGACTGCTGTGATCAATCCACCGTAGCCCGCTCCAAGAATAACAATGTTAGGTGTGTTCATGTTCTGATACTCCTTACGAATCGTAGTTTTGTTGTGATTTTCTTCACATTCAATTACAGACGAATGTTCAAAAACTTTGTTCAAATAATGTTCACATGTCTATAAGCCTATTGAAACACTTTTTAAGAATGATTGCAAAAGAAAAATGTAATTTCCTTTAAAAAAATGTGAGATGTTCTGTACTTGCACCTGAACCCCCTACTTCCTATATAATAGACCTATCCAATGCTAGGAGGGAATCAGATGTACCAACCATATGATGTCACGATCATCGGCGGCGGTCCGGTCGGACTGTTCACCGCGTTTTATTCAGGAATGCGCCAGATGAAGACGAAGGTCATCGAGAGTCTACCTCAATTAGGTGGTCAACTCGCTACGCTTTATCCTGAAAAATATATATACGATATCGCCGGTTTTCCAAAAGTAAAAGCGCAGGAACTAGTCGATCGGCTACTTGAACAAGCGAATGAATTTGATCCGACGTATGTGCTCGGTGAGACAGTCATCGCTTATGAACGGATGGATGATGGGATCATCCGCCTCGTCACGAACAAAGGCGAGCATTATACGAAGACCGTCATCTTGACAGCAGGGAACGGTTCGTTCGCTGCGCGCCCACTCGGTGTCGCGGACGCAGAACGCTTCGAGGAAACAAACTTGCACTATTTCGTCAACGACATGGAACGTTTCAAGGATCGTCAAGTCGTCCTGCTTGGTGGTGGCGATTCAGCAGTCGACTGGTCATTGATGCTTGAACCGATTGCCAAATCTGTCACGCTCGTCCACCGTCGCGATAAGTTCCGTGCCCATGAACATTCGGTCGAACTATTACATGACTCATCCGTTAACGTCATGACGCCGTATACGCTCGAATCGGTCACAGGTGAGACGCACATCGAGACGATGACGTTCAAACATGCTGAAAGTGGCGAAGTCGTCGTCGTTGCTGCTGACGATGTCGTCTGCAACTTTGGTTTCGTCTCGTCACTTGGGCCGCTCAAAGAATGGGAAGTCGAGTTCGAACGCAATTCGATTCGCGTCAACTCGAAGATGGAGACTGCGATTCCAGGCGTCTTCGCTTGTGGAGATATTGCGACTTACGAAGGACGCGTCAAATTGATCGCAACAGGCTTCGGTGAAGCACCGATTGCCGTCAACCAGGCGAAACTTCTTGTCGATCCATCGGCTCGTCACCCGCAACACTCGACGAGTCTGTTCGAAAAAGTAACGAACCATTCTTGAGATAAATGAATGGCTGCAAACAAATAAGAGGTCGAATTCTGGATAACATACCGGAGTCCGACCTCTTATTTTGATGGAATCACACCTAGGACGTGACCAAACATCTTTGACTCCTACAGGAAAAGGAAGCACGATGTGTGCTTCCGTCAGGGATAAGGAAGACCCGACAGATCACATGGAATGGGAACTGGCGCGGCTTACATCCCGCCTGAGGAAAGCGAAGATGTTGAAACGTCCGATTTCATACGAATGATCTTTTAACAGGCATCCGGTAAACACGCTGCACGAGTTCTACCCCACCACGCTCAATCATCGATTCTTCGAAGAGCTGACCGCCGAACCGCTCGTAAAACTGGCACGCCGGATTATCCCGCAAGACAGAAACCTGCATTGCCTCGTATTCCGCCAAGTCCTCGATGATACGTTGAAACAATGCCTTCCCGAGCCCCTGCCCTTGAGAAGCTCGCAAAACATAAATCGCGTAGAGTTCTCCTTCACGCGCATCCCTTCGACTTGGTCCACCTTGCGCGAAGCCAACGACTTCGTCTTCTAACTCCACAACATACACACGCTGATCGATTAACGCCTGCTCCCATTGTTTCGTCCGTTTCTCGTAAGACAACTGTGCTAAATAAGGATCAGGGATGATCCCTTGATACGTCTCCCGCCAGGCATCAATATGAACGCGCGCAATGGTCGACGCATCTTCAAGACGTGCTTCACGAATTCTCATAACGGGATAATGAAGCGACGTGTCTCGCGTCCATTGCGAACAGTCGGTTCGATTTCCTGTCCGCCGTTCGCTAAGATGACACGACGTGATGCTAGATTATCAACACCACACGTCAATAGCACTTGATCAAGTCCACGCTGACGTGCTTCTTCAAGCGCCAATCGAAGACCGGTCGTCGCATATCCTTTCTGACGCTCGGATGGTCGGATCCCGTATCCGATATGTCCGCCGTACAACTTCAAGTTCTCCGTTAAATCATGCCGGAAGTTCAGTGCGCCGACGATTCGCTGTCCATCGACCATCCAGTACGTCGAATGCGTGACAAGCCCTTCTCTGACTGTCGTTTCCATTTCTTTAAGCTCCGCGAAATAGGTAGCGAGCGGTTCATACGTATCCCCGACCGCTTCCGGTACGATCGTTTCGCCTGACTCTCGCCAGTCTTCTAAAAAGGCGCGGTACTCCGTTTCCCACGCAAGAGTTGGTTTCATCAACTGCATCATTGGTGATTGCGCACCTCCTCTTCAATCAAACGATCGAGCCAGTCATCGATATGTTGGAACAGATAGCCCGCTTCTTTCGCAGCTGTCGTATCCATATAGAAATCGCGTTCTGGCGCAAGTGGCGATTCATCCTCTCCTTTTGCGACGATTTGGCTCGTCGTTCCCGCAATACGGTCGATTTTATCCATCAGGTCTTGAATCGATAGGACGCCGTCACTCGCAGCGTTGATCGGTCCTGTCAATTCCGAACGACCACACCATTCAAGAAAGGCAGCGGCTTCGTAACTTGAGATGTAGCCCATCTTCGCATAGTTGTTTTCAGCGATAATCGGACGACCGTCAAGCGCGCGTTTGATATGGAAGACAAGTCGTTCCGTATAATCGTCTGGTCCGAGGACAACAGGAAAACGAACGGCAACGACAGGGAAGGTCGCCCGTTGGAAGAAATAACTCTCCGCTTGGCGCTTTCCTTCGCCATACCCATGTTCCTTCTCAAGATCATATTTCCCGGGAAACGGATTGTAGGCGCGTTCCGAAATATTCGCACCACCGTCTTCATAAACAGACATCGTCGACGTCAACACATAGCGTCCGACTTTTCCTTCAAATGCGTCGATCGCGAGCTTTGCTTGATACGGCGTGAAGCAAATGTTGTCATAGATGACATCCCAGTGCTGTTGGCTTAAATCCTTCATCGTACTACTTGACGTTCGGTCTCCTTTGAAAAATGTCAAGCCCTTCGCGACGGGTGGAGTATGCTCACCGCGTGTGACGATCGTCACATCATCCCCCGAATCGGCTAAACGAATTGCTAAGCGTCGTCCGAAATAGCGTGTTCCCCCGAAGATCAATACTTTTCTCATCCTGAAGCCCTCCCTGTTCGTAGTAGTATTCACTCTCTGTAATATTTCGAGTACACTCAACAAGTCTCCTGTATGAGAGCAACAAAAAAATCGTGGACGATGTCCACGATTGGATTCATTAACAGCCACCTGGTGTCCCGGCATTCGTTGCTGTCCGGAATGATGTTCCGCAACCACACGTTGCGATGGCATTCGGATTCGTGATCGTGAATCCGCCACCAAGCATTGACTGTTTATAATCGATTTCCAGTCCTTTGACGACCGGATAATCCTTTTCGTCCACGATGACGGTCACGCCGTGCTGTTCAAAAACGAGATCCGTTTCTTTTTGTTGATCGAATCCCATTCCGTACGACAGACCACTACATCCACCACCTTGGACGAGCATCCGAAGATTTCGTTCATCTGCTGGTGCCTGCGCCATCATGTCCTGGACTTGTAGCGCTGCTGCCTCCGTTAAATGGATCATGTCATCACCTTCCTTTTCTTTAGTATACGCAACTTCTGAGCGAATCGAAACCTAGTTGCTTGAAACTATCTTGAATTCGTTGTATAAATGGTATGTACAATAAAATAATCGTTCCATCTTCAGGGCAGGGTGAAATTCCCGACCGGCGGTAAACAACTCTTTTTAAGTTGAAGCCCGCGAGCGAATAGGGCGCTATTTGCTGATTCTGTGTAATTCAGGAGCCGACAGTACAGTCTGGATGGGAGAAGATGGCGGCATGAGTTTGAATTTGATCGATTTTGCAATAATCGATTAGGTTTATTTAATGCGGACTTCTCCCCTGTTGATCTCATCAATAGGGGTTTCTTTATGGTCGCAGTCATGCCAATACTTCATCGAGAGGAACGAGCAAAAGGAGACAATACTCGTATGAAACGCACACAAAAAATGGTCACTCTGTCAATGTTAGGTTCAATCTCATTTGTTCTTATGCTTATCAATTTTCCACTACCGTTCTTACCAAACTATCTGAAGATCGACTTCAGTGATGTTCCTGCTCTTGTCGCAGCGATCATGTTCTCACCGGTCGCAGGTGTCATCGTCGAAGCATTGAAGAACGTGTTATACTACATCTTCCGCGGAAGTGGTGTTCCGGTCGGAGAATTCGCGAACTTCGCTGCAGGCGTCGCATTCGTACTACCTGTCAGCTGGTTCTACCACAAAAAGAAATCAACACAAGGTCTCGCAACTGGTCTCGTCGCTGGTACGATCACGATGGCACTCGGTCTTGCGATCCTCAACTATATCTTGATCCTTCCAGCGTATGCATGGTTCCTCGGTATGGATTACATGGCGGATCCAGCTGTCAAATGGACAGCGATCACTGCCGGTATCTTACCGTTTAACGTCATCAAGGCTTTGTTCATCTCGGCACTCTTCATTCCATTGTTCTTGAAACTACGCCCATGGATGATGCGCCGCCAACAATCTGCCTGATCCGAAAAGCTGCGCCCGCTGACGGACACGAATCCCCTCGTTCAGACGAACGAGGGGATTTTTTGGCTGTCCATGCTCACAGCTCATTCTCTTCGATTTTCAGGTAAATCTTTTCAAGCAACTCTTCCGGCGTTTCACCTACGACGGTCTCACCATCTACGAGACAAAAATGGTCAAGCGAACAAATCCCGCAATAACCGAGGCAACCGTATTCGACGACGTCAACATTCGGGTCACGTTCAAGTTGCTCCATGACGACCTGTGTACCAGCCGCTAAGTTACTAATACAAAATTCAATAATCGGATTCACTTTTTTTCCTCCTTCAAGCAGGAAACGACCTGCCTCATGTCGTATTATACAAGGTCAGACTGATTTAGGGGAACTAAGGGGGATTTTACGTTATGAAGCAATTGATCGTACTCGGCGGAGGTTATGGTGGAATGCGGATTTGTGAGCGATTCAAGGACGAGGAAGTTGCCGTCACGCTCGTCGACCGTCTACCGTACCACGCACTCAAAACGGAATACTACGCACTCGCAGCAGGTACATTATCAGATCGGGATGTCCGGATTGAATTTCCGGAGGGGAAACATCTTACCTATAAATATGGACATGTCATCAAAATCTCACCAGAGACGAATACAGTCCATCTGCAGGACGGATCAGAATTATTCTATGATGACTTAATCATCGCCCTCGGTTGCGAGGATAAATACCACAACATTCCGGGTGCTCAAGAATTTACATACAGCATCCAGACACTAGAAGAATCACGGAAGACACAACAAGCGATTTATGGTCTGTCACCGGAATCCGTTGTCTCGATCGTCGGTGCTGGTCTATCTGGTGTCGAACTCGCCAGTGAACTGCATGAGAGCCGGAAGGATTTGACGATTCGTCTATTCGACCGCGGTCCATCCGTCTTGTCGTTCTTATCCGATAAAGTCTCGTCTTACGTTCAGGAATGGTTCGAGGAACATGACGTTGAAGTCATCAACAACTCGAATGTCACGCTCGTCACAGCGGACGATGTGCGAAACGGCGACGATACGTATCCATCCGACTTAACGATTTGGACAGCTGGTACGCAGCCGGTCAAAGTTGTACGCGATCTCGGCTTTGCTGCGGATAGTGGCGGTCGGATCAAATTGACGGAACATCATCACGTACCGGAATACGATAACGTCTTCGTCATCGGTGATTGTGCAAGTCTACCGTATGCACCAAGTGGTCAACTCGCAGAACATCAGGCAGAACAAGTCGTCGATGTCTTACAAGCCAAGTGGCAAGGAAAGAAATTACCGAAGCTGCCAGAAATTAAACTGCGCGGGATGCTCGGTTCACTCGGAAAATCAGATGGTTTCGGAATCGTCATGGGCAAACAAGCACTGACGGGGAAAGTCCCACGTCTCTTGAAGTCCGGTGTCTTATGGAAACACAAAAAGATTAAATGAGCAAAAGAGGTGTCCCAAGCTTTGGGATACCTCTTTTTCGTTCATCCCGCCTGATTCAGCTTCGCATCGATTGCCGCTGTGATCGTCTTGAGTTTGACGTACCCCTCATCAATCATCTCATCATCGAGCACGATCAGTGGATAAAAATAGACATCCTCTTTCAGCGCTTCCGTCCATTGATCTGATGTTGCTGTCTCGAAATCAACATAGCGAAGCGTCATCGCTTGCTCATATTTCCGCCCGAGGACGGCTTGTAGCCAACTGAATGTCTCTTCCGAGCTGGGTGCCCCGACACAACTCGGACAGGTGACCGCTGTTCCGTAAACCGTGATTTCCATCTTGAAGTCCCCCTTTTCAATTCACTCCTCTTTAGTATACAAGTTTTCCAGATTGAGAACATTTTTCAACCCTGTTACAATGAAACTATACGAAAGGATGTGTTTACGCATGGAAATGTTTGATCAAGTGAATGAAGTTCTTGAAAAATTGCGTCCGTTCCTTCTTCGTGATGGAGGAGACGTTGAACTCGTAGATGTAGAAGACGGAATCGTAAAACTCCGTTTGATGGGAGCTTGTGGTAGCTGCCCAAGTTCAACAATCACATTGAAGGCCGGTATCGAACGTGCCCTTCTTGAAGAAGTCGCTGGCGTCGTCGAAGTCGAACAAGTCTTCTAATACATGAAATCCCGAACGAATTCTCGTTCGGGATTTTTTGATTCATAGAATCCATTCAGCTAACGTATCAACCATGTATGTCGGTTGACGATCCTGCCCTTGAATGAAGACTGGTGTATGGACGCCAGAATTGACGTGCATCGTCCGGATACCTCCATTGATCCCGAAAAGAATGTCCGTATGGTAGTTGTCTCCGACCATGATGACGTCTTCTTTTGACAGACCAATCATTTCTGTCGCGATATCGACCATGACTGGTTCTGGTTTACCGATGAAGAACGGTTCCTTCTCCGTCGTCACGCGCAGGACGGACGTCAAAGCACCATTACCTGGCAGGAAACCACGTTCGGTCGGAATCGCGATATCACCGTTCGTTGAAATAAACCGGGCACCGGCACGAATCGCAAGTGCACCAACAGCGAGTTTTTCGTACGTGATCTGACGATCGAGACCAATAACGACGTAATCTGCCGCTTCGGTTGCGACGACGTCTAACCCTTCTCGTTCAAGCGCGTCGATCAGTCCTGTTTCTCCGATCGCATAGACGCGCGCTTTTGGTGACAGGTCAGCAATATAACGGCCAGTCGCCATCGCACTCGTCAAAACGTGTTTCGCATCGGAATGAACACCCATCCCGCGTAGTTTCTCTGCCACGGCTTCTGCCGTCATCGACGCGTTATTCGTCACGAACAAGTACGGAATGCCCTCTGCTTGCAGACGATTGACGAAATCGACCGCTTCTTTTACCGGTTCCGTTCCGTTATACATCGTTCCATCTAAATCAAATAAATAGCCTTTTGCCTTCATCCTGACTCACTCCTCGTTTGGTAAAAATGCAGACACCGGTCCGAGTTCTGTCTCGATATACCGGCGAATCGCTTCCGGAAAACGACGTAGTTCTGCTTCCTCTGTCTCAAGTATCGCCCGAATCTCCGCCATACTCGACTGTGTGAATGACCGGACGATCAACGTACGTAACGCAACGAGCTTTTTCAGACTCGTCGCAAGCGGTCCATCAATCACCTTCTCATCTTCTAGGATGAGGATGATATCTTCATAACTTCCCGGATCCCGCATGATGAATCCATCAATCATACTGTTTCCGATATCGATGACACTCTCGATGACTAAAAAACCGATCCGCTCCATAGCCAGTGCCGTCGTCACCGGATCCCCCGTAATTTCCTTACTTTGTCGAAGTGCTGTCTCATAACAGACGACCGTCTCTTCGATTTTTTGACGATTGACGAAATACATCTTCATTCCCCCTCACATTCTCCATTTTATCGTTATCCAGCAATCCTGAAAAGCAGAAAGGTCATTTGCATCACATTCACCAATGTGTTATCCTCAATTTAGATTTTTGCTGAAAATAGTATGTCACATTGGTGACGTGGAGGTTATATACATGGAACGGGAACTCGCATTGGAAATCGTACGCGCTACGGAAGCAGCAGCACTAGCTTCTGCTCAATGGATTGGTCGCGGTAAGAAAAATGAAGCGGATGACGCAGCAACGACTGCGATGCGCGAAGTCTTGAATACGGTCAACATGAACGGAACGGTCGTCATCGGTGAAGGCGAGCTCGACGAAGCACCGATGCTCTTCATCGGCGAACGTGTCGGAACAGCGAACGGTCCAATCGTTGATATCGCCGTCGATCCGCTCGAAGGAACGAATATCGTCGCTAAAGGACTTGGCAATGCGATGGTCGTCATCGCCGTCGCCGATCAAGGCGCCCTGCTCCACGCACCCGATATGTATATGGATAAATTAACAGTCGGACCGAACTTGAAAGGGCACGTCTCACTCGACGACCCGCTTGAAGTCATCATCGAAAAGGCAGCACAATATAACAATAAACGGATCGAGGACGTCACGGTCATCATGCAAGACCGTCCACGTCATGATCATTTCCGCGAAGCAGCGATGCGGATGGGCGCACGCGTCCGTCTGTTTGAAGACGGTGATGTCTCAGCTGGAATCGCACCACTTTCTCCTGCGACAGGAATCGATATCTTCATCGGAACAGGCGGTGCGCCTGAAGGTGTCATCACGGCTGCTGCCGTCAAAGCGATGGGTGGCGATATGCAAGCACGCTTACATCCATTGAACGAAGAAGAAACAGCTCGCGTCATCCGAATGGGTCTAGCGGATCCACTTCAACTCTTAACGCTCGACGACCTGATCAAAAGCGACGACTGCATCTTCGCAGCAACAGGCGTCACGACAGGCGAAATGCTCGATGGCGTGAAGTTCTTGACGGATGATATCGTTGAAACGACATCTCTCGTCATGCGTTCGAAAACACGGACAATCCGAAAAGTGATCGCCGAGCATAGCTTATCGCGTAAACCATACTTGCAAAAAGTCCCCCAAACCCTTTAATCTGAAACAGACGTTAGGGAAATGAGGGAAGCTGAATGATGGAAGAACGTGATTTTTTATACGATGATGTCGAACAAACGAAGACACGCTTCGTCAGTTGGATTGGGGAAGCCAGTCGGTTTGATCTCGCCATCACGCATTCGGAACATTTTTACGGTAAGATTCTCGTCTTGAATCTCTTATCGAATCGCTATGCAATCATCGGCGCGGATGACTTCGATGAACCCGGCTACATCGCAACGGCGTTTGACGTCGAAGACGATGCGGCAACGGAACTCGAAATGTATCTTCGCGCTTATATTGGTCTATGAAAAAAGCCTTCGTCGCGGGACGAAGGCTTTTTTGTCTTATAAGAGACGATCGTTTCGTTCATTTAGTGTGTTCGGTCCGCTGAAGACGTTCGTATTATCTGACTCGTCATGAGCACGGCGCTCTGAATGCTGATCCGCTTCATCACCGACGAGTAACACGAATTGACCGCTTTCGACTGCATGATTCGCACGATCGACGTCTTCCTTCGTCAAGCCACTTCCGTGGATGGCATCTCCATGAGAGAACGATTCATCTTTTTTGAAGATACTCTTGATTTCCTGCCATAGATTACGATGATCTTCCTGCGATAGACGCGTGGATGTCTGTTGGTTGTTTAGATCCGCCAATTCCTCGATTTGTTCGAGATCGTATTTGTCGTGTGCTAAGACTTTTAAATCAGTCGAGACGACACCCGCAACACGGAGATCGTGCACGGCACTGACGACTTCTGGTACGGATGAGTAAATTCCAACGATTCGCATGGATGATTCCTCCTATAGGTACGTGATACTTATAGTAATAGCCGAATTCCTTCCAATAAAAACGCTTTTCTGTATGACAGTTTGATTACTCGCCTTCCGTCTTGTCTGGTGCAGGTGCGAACTTCCGTTTCAACTTCAACGTATTGGATGAAGAACCGTCGAAGCGAGGTGGTGCTTCTTCTCCTTCTACCAATCCGACCTTCTTGACGATGAAATAGGCACATCCGAAGTTACAGTATTCGTAGAGATAATCAGCCACATGCGAAATCTTTGTATCGAATGTCGCTTTCTCGTGTTGATCCTCATAGAAGCCACGTAGTCGTAATTGACCGTGCCCCCAGTCGCCCACGATATAATCATATTTTTCAAGGACATCGCTGAAACGACCGATGAAGGCTTCTTCATTAAAGCCTTCCCGTTTCTCTTCGACGACTTCATAACGTTCCCGATTGACTTGTATCATTATTCCCACCTCCTGCTGTTCTTATCATAGCATATTCCATTTCTCCTGACAGACGAAAAACCGTCCGAGTCAGCTGCTCGAACGGTCGTTGATCGTTAGTCGATCGGAAGTGCTGTTTTATTCTTTTTCGCTGCGTTGACTTGCTCATCTGCATGATACGATGAACGAACGAGTGGACCAGCTTCACAGTGTGAGAAGCCTTTACCAAGCGCAATCTGTTTCAGTTCAGCGAATTCTTGCGGTGTATAGTACTTTATGACGTCGAGGTGCTTTTTCGTCGGTTGGAGATACTGACCGATCGTCATGATGTCGACGTTGTTTGCGCGAAGATCATCCATCGTTTCGAGAATCTCTTCCCATGTCTCACCAAGACCAAGCATCAAGCTCGACTTCGTTGGAATTTCAGGTGCGAGCTCCTTCGAACGACGAAGGAATTCAAGCGTCCGGTCGTATGTGGCTTTTGCACGAACAGTTGGTGTCAGACGGCGAACCGTCTCGATGTTATGGTTCATAATGTCTGGTTGTGCGTCAATCAATGTTTTCAGAGCTTCGAAATTCCCACCCATGTCTGAAGGTAAGACTTCGATTGATGTCTCCGGGTTCATCCGACGAACTTCACGAACCGTCTCAGCGTAAACGCCTGCTCCGAAATCATTCAGATCATCGCGTGCGACCGCTGTGATGACCGCGTGCTTCAGGTTCATCAAACGGACCGATTCCGCGACACGTTTTGGTTCTTCGAGATCGAGTTCGTTCGGACGTCCTGTCGTCACGGCGCAAAAACGGCACGCACGTGTACAGATACTTCCGAGGATCATGAACGTCGCCGTCCGGCGTACCGCCCAACACTCGTGGATATTCGGACACTTTGCTTCCTCACAGACAGTATGTAGCTTTTTCTCGCGCATCATACTCTTTAATTCTGTGTAGGTCTCATTCGTATTCAGCTTGATTTTCAACCATTCCGGTTTACGTTGGATTTCTCCGCGTCCCATGGTTTCGCTTCCCCCTTCATCCCCAAAAAGTCAATTAATGTCTGCTTTAGTATAACAAACAATCAGGGTTTGCGAACATGCAATTCATTATATTCCGACTTCTCCGATAAGCGTTCAAACAACAAATCACGCAACAATTCAGGCATGAAATATTCTTTTGGCATCTCTTTGATGGCCGGGAATAATGGACCGAACGTAAACATATCCGGCAAGACGACAGAATAATCGCGTGTTAGCTCAAGCGGTTGATGATCCGCCAAACCAGCATAATGCATCCGTCCCATCAACTTTCCTCGGAATCCAAGACCACGAACCTTTAAGTGCTCGAACTGTTCTTTGTTGACTTCATCGAGGAATGTTTGTAATTCCATTCCTGTCATCGTGACTTTACAAGGATTGATCGGATGTGGACAGAGTCGATGTAAATCAAAGGCTGAGACGGGACCCGGTGGAAGCGACCCGAGCAGAATACCGGCTGGTACACAAGCGATATCTGCCTCACACCAGTCGCGCATCGTCTCGACGAGCAACTGTGAAAACGGCGACTCACTGAACCAATCATTGGCTAGACCCGCTGTCTCGCCAATCGGTTCCTTCATCTGTTGTTCCGCCAGATATTGTTCTCGATCGAGTAATTTCGCTGTTGCCTCATCCTCAACGTAATCGTGTAGGGAATGAAGTACTGCTTCTTTCTCACCCGTATCCGTATTCATATAAATCTCACCCGCATACTGACCGTGTTTTCCGGCTTGCGTGATTAAGACACCGTTCTTGACGACACCATCATCGAGGACATGATGCGTATGCGCACCAATGATTAAATCGAGCTCCGGAAAACGCATTGCCAGTTCTTCGTCTTGATAAAAACCAAGGTGACTTAAACAAATCAAGACGTCGACTTCTTGACGCAACCGCTCGATTTCACGCACTGCGACGTCAAATGGTTCTTCGATCGTCCAACCGAGTAATCCGTATAGTTCAATATAAGGTGCCGTCAGACCAAAGACACCGACTTTACCGGTCGGTAATTCGTGAATGACACCTTGCTTCGCAAACGGTGCTTTTAAATTCGAAACGAGAACCGGAAAGTCTGCTTCCGTGTAGAGATCCGCTAACCAATCATGTGGAAACGTGATGCCTTCATTGTTCCCGATCGTCACAGCAGTCGGCATCAACGCGTTCAATAAATGCGTATTAATTTTTCCTTTTGTCGCTTCCGTCGCTGGATCGACACGGTCCGCATGATCGCCTAAATCAAAAACAAGCGAATCATACGTCCGGTGTTCCTTGACGAATGACATGTAGCGAGGCCACATGTCGAAGTGTGAGTGCAAATCATTATAGTGAATGATGTGTAACTTCATGCAGAAGCCCCCCTTGATGATTTAAAACAAAGAGATTTGTCGCGGCGCGAGTTCATAGTCGAGATCAAGAATTTCGATTAATCGTTTCGCATTCGGGGCAGCATCTCCTGCTGAGTTGTTATTGAAAAAGACATAGACATCCTTTGCTTCCGCTGCAACGTCGCGGACGTGACTTGCAAGTTCCTGTAGCTCATCTTCTGAGTAACGATAGAGACAGCGGACTTTTCGCCAATCGTCACTACTTTGACCCGGTTTCTTTAACCAACCGGCCTTGTTTCGTCCATGTAATCGAATGAATGCTGTCTCCTGCGTCACGACAGGTACGAATGGTACGGAACCGTCTTCCGTCTGCGGTTCATCACAAATCGTATGGATGAACTGATGTTCCTTCAAAAAACGGAGCGTCCGCTCACGATAGGCTTCCGAGTACCACGATGGATTTCGGAATTCGATCGCAACAGGCAGTCCAGCAAGCGATTTTCGGATCGTTTGCAAGTATTCCAAGTGCAATTTACTGACATCGAACCATGGTGGAAGTTGGACAAGGATTGCCGCAATTTTTCCACTCTTACGCATCGGTTCAATCGACGTGATATATTGTTCAAAAATTGGTCCGAGCGGATCTTTATTTTCCCGGTCGTGCCCACTCATCGCGCGGTGGACCTTAACGATGAAGCGGAAACCGTCCGGTGTCTCAGATACCCATTTCTCATAGTTTCGTTCTGGTTGAATCGCATAGAACGTCGAGTCGACCTCAACTGCTGGAAAATGCCCAGCATAGGCAGCTAGTTTTTCTTTTCGATCTTGCGGGGTCAAGTAGAGACTATCATGATCTCCCCAGCCCGTGACACCGATATATATCATGCTCTCTTCCCCCTCGCGTGTTCTATTCTACCTATTCATCATAGCATAGCAGAATCCAGGATTTCTTCTTCAATGCTTTCTGAGCAAACACTCTTTTTCAGAAAAAAGACATCCCTCTCCCCCTGCTTATGCAGGAAGAAAAAGGATGTCTAGTTAACGATTTTCATTATGAAGCAGAAGTCTGCGCCTCAACGATTTTTGGAGCAGGCGCTCTTCGTTTCGGTACCGGAACGATATAGTTACCATAGGGCAATAGACTGATGACATACGATACAGAAATCGAAGCTGCAAGCGTGACGATCATCGCACAAACGAACATACTCGCAGAGTCGAAGTAAGCAAAGAGATCTGTTCGACCGATTCCGCGGATAACGAGCGGATGGATCAGGTAAATCCCCATCGAATGTGTTCCAATCGTTTGAAAGAGTCGCATTGCTGTCGCATCTCTCTGCACATATTGAAAAGCATAATTCAAAACGACAAGAACGAACGGGATATACACGAGGTTCGCAAGATTCGTCGAAGTATAAATTCGGTTCAAATCAATACTGACCCAAATATCAACCAAAATCAATCCACTGATGAGCAACAAGATCGTCCGGTGACGTTTTAGAATCTGTTGTATTTCTTCATAATAAACAGCGTATGTAATTCCCATCATGAAATACGCGATCCAGTTAAGTAAGAAAGAGCGACTGTTGACGACTTGATTGAGGAAGTCATTATTCGTCGTTAAGCTTCCTGACGTCAGCCAGAAATAGTTGACGCCCATCGCAACCACAGTTGCAACAAGTAGCATGGTTCCTTTCTTGAATCTTACGAGAAATGGAAAGACGACATAAAACTGAAGCACAGTCAAAATGAAGTACAAATGGAAGTTCGCCGTTCCATAAAGGAAGTACTCCGATAACGGCACACCTGGCTTCAAACTATCTTCTACATGATAACGATACACGAGATAGATGGTACTCCAAATCAGATAAGGAATGAAAATTTTAGAAAAACGCGATTTAACGAATGTTCCAAGATTAAATCCTTTGCGCTGGACCATCGACATCAATAGAAAAGCACTGATGATGGCAAAAATCGGCGTACCGATTCGAGCAAACTGGTTGATATAACCGATTGCCTCGTTTGTAAATTCTCCTCGAGAATAATAGAGACCAGCGATGACATGGACAGCGACGACCAAAATTGCCGCAATCGATCGAATGACTGGAATTTCCTGATAAAATTTCATTTTTTCACACCTTAATCAGTTTTATAGATTTTTTACAAAAGTTATTATAATCTATTTTCGCCCATATTAAATGAAAATATCCAAATTTTATTGAATGTCACAAAAAAAAGAATCTCTGTTGAAATAAGAGACTCTTTTTATAAAGACTAGATTTTTTCGTAAGATAACACGATACATCCCGATTTAAAGACGTGTGTCTCGACTAACCGTAGCGCTTGTGATTGATCAAACACTGGAAACATTCGTTTCCCATCTCCGAGTAGAACAGGATAGATCACAACATGATAGCGATCGACGAGTCCAAGCTCAATCGCTTCAGCAGCAAGTGTCGCCCCCCCGATCGCAATCTGCTTCCCAGGTAGGACTTTTAGTGCTTGAAGTTCCTCGGCAAGCGACGTGGTCGCTAGACGCGCCTTTCCTTCGACAGCGTCGAGCGTTCGCGAGAAGACAATCTTCTCAAGCGCCTGCCACGTTTTCGCATACTCAACGATGATCGGCTCGTCTTCTTGATCCGCTGTCTCCCAGTACTGCATCATTTCATACAAACGACGTCCATAGACATGGGTATCGAACGCTCTCTCATAATCGTTGAAGTATTGATGCAGTTCCGCATCCGGTGAAGCGAAATCGATGCTGCCTGACGCATCCTCGATATAACCGTCAAGTGATACTTGAAAGGAATAAACGATGTCACGCATAGTAACCCCTCCTTTTTCCCTCCTATACCCGTTTTCCTCAAGTCATGAAAAAAACTCCCTCATCCGGAGATGAGAGAGTAAGACGAATTATCCGATTGAACCTTCCATCTCGAACTTGATGAGACGGTTCATTTCGACCGCATATTCCATTGGGAGTTCTTTTGTGAACGGCTCGATGAAGCCCATAACGATCATTTCCGTTGCTTCCTCTTGTGAAATCCCGCGGCTCATGAGGTAGAACAATTGTTCTTCCGAGACCTTCGAGACTTTCGCTTCGTGCTCGAGCGAAATGTTATCGTTGAGGATTTCGTTGTACGGAATCGTATCCGACGTCGATTGGTTATCCATGATGAGCGTATCACATTCGATGTTCGAACGTGCACCTGTCGCTTTACGTCCGAAGTGAACGATACCGCGGTACGTGACTTTACCACCGTGTTTTGAGATCGACTTAGAGACGATCGTCGACGATGTGTTCGGTGCTAAGTGAATCATCTTCGCACCCGCATCTTGGTGTTGACCTTTACCTGCGATTGCGATTGACAATGTCATACCACGTGAACCTTCACCTTTGAGGATGACGGCTGGGTATTTCATCGTCAGTTTCGAACCGATGTTACCATCGACCCATTCCATCGTTGCGCCAGCTTCACAGATCGCACGCTTCGTAACGAGGTTGTAGACGTTGTTCGCCCAGTTTTGGATCGTTGTATAACGGCAGTAAGCGTTTTTGTTGATGAAGATCTCAACGACCGCTGAGTGAAGCGAGTTCGTCGTGTAGACCGGTGCTGTACATCCTTCGACGTAATGAACCGATGCTTCGTCATCAACAATGATCAACGTCCGCTCGAATTGACCCATGTTTTCCGAGTTGATCCGGAAGTAGGCTTGAAGCGGCGTGTCGACTTTAACGCCTTTTGGTACGTAGATGAACGATCCACCTGACCAGACCGCTGTGTTCAAGGCTGCGAACTTGTTGTCTGTTGGCGGAATCAATTTTCCGAAGTACTCACGGAAGATATCTTCGTTTTCTTTTAAGGCTGTATCTGTATCTTTGAAGACGACACCGATTTCTTCGAGGTCTTCTTTCATGTTGTGGTAGACAACCTCTGACTCGTACTGAGCCGAGACACCTGCCAAGTATTTTTGCTCTGCTTCTGGGATACCGAGCTTATCAAACGTACGTTTGATTTCTTCCGGTACTTCATCCCACGATTTCTCTGCACGTTCAGACGGCTTGACGTAGTACGTGATGTCGTCGAAGTTCAATTCTGAGAGATCGCCACCCCACGCTGGCATCGCTTGTTCGTTGAAGATCTTGAGTGATTTCAAACGGAAATCAAGCATCCATTGTGGTTCTTCCTTCATTTTCGAGATCGTTTCGACGACTTCAGTCGTCAAGCCACGTCCAGAACGGAAGATCGAGATATCGCGATCGTGGAAACCATATTTATAATCGCCAATTTCCGGCATGTTCTTTGCCATGTTCATTTCCTCCTCTTACTTGCTTGTGACTGAAGTTTACTTCCCTTCTTCTACGCCGCGTTCGAGCGCCTTCCAGGCAAGTGTCGCACATTTGATGCGTGCCGGGAATTTCGTGACACCCGAGAGTGCCTCGACGTCCCCGAGGTCGAACGATTCGTCGTCATAGTCTTTTCCTTGGACCATGTCCGAAAAGATATCCGCGAGTCGTAAGGCTTCATCGATAGTCTTACCTTTGACGAGTTGCGTCATCATTGAAGCAGACGCCATGCTGATCGAGCAGCCCTCCCCGTCAAATTTCGCATCACGGACGACATCGTCTTCAATCGCGAGCTGGAGACGAATCGTATCGCCGCACGTCGGATTGTTCATGTCGATCGTGACGCCCCCCTCGATCGCACCGCGATTTCGGGGAGTTTTATAATGATCCATGATCACTTGACGATACAAGTGATCGAGATTGTTAAAATCCATGACTGAAATACTCCTTCGTTTGGCGAAGTCCTGTCACGAGTGCGTCAACCTCTTCTTTCGTGTTGTAGAGATAGAAGCTAGCGCGAGCCGTCGAGCTCGCTCCGAGCCAACGCATCAGGGGCTGTGCACAGTGATGACCGGCGCGAACCGCGATTCCCTGCATATCAAGGACGGTTGCGACGTCATGTGCATGGACATCACCGAGATTGAACGTGACGAGTCCAACGCGTTCTTCCGGACCGTAAATCGTTAGTCCGTCGATGTCACGCATTTGTGCCATCGCGTACTGCGCGAGTTCACGTTCGTGTGCTTCGACGTTCTCTAAACCAATCTCTTCTAAGAAATCAATCGCTGCCGATAAACCAACAGCGCCTGCGATGATCGGTGTACCAGCTTCGAAACGATATGGAGACGGTTTGAACGTCGACTCTTCAAGACCAACGTAATCAATCATCTCACCACCAAATTCGACCGGTTCCATCGCATTGAGTAATGCTTTTTTCCCGTAAAGGACACCAACGCCTGTCGGACCACACATCTTGTGTGCGGAGAAAGCGAGGAAGTCACAGTCGAGATCCGTGACATCGATCCGTTGGTGTGGCGCACTTTGCGCAGCATCGACGACCATGACGGCACCGCGAGCGTGCGCAAGACGAGCGACTTCTTTGATCGGATTGATTGTCCCGAGAACGTTCGAGACGTGTGCCATCGCGACGATTTTCGTCCGGTCAGACAGTTGTGCTTCGACCGCTTCGACCGTCACGCGACCATCCGCTGTCAAATCAACGTATTTCAACTTCGCTTTTTTGCGTTTAGCGACTTGTTGCCACGGAATGAGATTCGCATGGTGTTCGAGGTACGTGACGACGATTTCGTCGCCTTCTTCGACATGCTCCATCCCGTAGCTTGACGCGACGATGTTAATCGCCGTCGTCGTGCCGCGGGTAAAGATAATTTCTTCATGGTGTTGCGCCTGGATGAAACGACGAACGTTCTCACGCGCACCTTCGTACGCATCCGTCGCTCGTGTTCCGAGCGTATGGACGCCACGGTGCACATTCGAATGAATCGTCTTATAGTAGTCGTCAATCGCATTGATGACGACGAGCGGCTTCTGCGACGAGGCCGCACTATCGAGATAGACGAGTTTCCGGTCGTTGACCTGTTGGTCGAGGATCGGAAACTGATTGCGGATGGATGCATCGATTCCCATATTAGTTTACTTTCCCTTCGATGACTTGAACGAGACGTTCTTTCACCGAGTCAATCGCAAGTTCCGAGACGACTGGCTGGAGGAATCCGTGAACGACGAGGCGTTCCGCTTCCTTCCGTGAAAGGCCACGGCTCATCAAGTAGTAGAGTTGTAGTTCATCGACACGACCGACAGATGCCGCGTGTCCTGCCATGACGTCATCCTCATCGATTAAGAGGATTGGGTTCGCATCACCACGTGCCTTTTCCGACAACATGAGGACACGTTCCGTTTGAACGCCGTTTGATTTCGAAGCGCCGTGATGGATCATCGACGTTCCGTTGAAGATTGATGTTGCTGCGTCTTTTTGGACACCGTGGATCAAGATGAAACCTTCTGATCCTTTACCGAAATGGTCCGTACGGACGTTGAAGTTTTGTTTTTGCTCTCCACGACCGACCGTAACGGCTTTCGTATCTGAGAACGAATCGTTTCCGACGAGGTGTGTTTTTGTTTCTGTGACCGTGTGACCGTCATTCATGTGACCGAGTGCCCATTCGAGCTTCGCGCCTTGTTTGACGACACCGCGACGGTTCATATACGTGATGGCACCTTTCGATAGTGTATCTACACCACCAAAAAGAACTTTTGCGTTGTCTTCGACGAATACTTCTGTGACGACGTTGACGTTATGCGCTTCGTCACCGTAAGAGACGAAGTTTTCGATATACGTCAATTCGCTGTCAGCGTCTGCAACGATGATTGCGTGATGGTAAAGGGCAGCGCCTGATTGCTCAAGCGTGTAGATCGCTTGCATTGGTACAGACAGCTTGACGCCTTTTGGTACATAAAGGAACGTACCGCCGTTACGAAGTGCTGCGTTTAATGCCGCAAGACGATCTTCGTTGACTTGAACACCTTCCGTCATGAAGTACTTCTCGACGAGTTCCGGGTGTTGTTTTAATGCGTCTTCGAGTGTCGTGAAGATGACGCCATTCGACGCTTCACTGTTTTGCGCGTGGACGAGTTGTCCGTTACGCGTGACGAGCATGTGATCACGGTTTTCGCCGATCAATGCTTCGATATCTGAAGAAAGACCAGTGACGGTTTCAAGTTCCGTCGTACCTTCTGTGAAGTTCCAGCCTTCGATCTTGATTTTTTCTACTTTTGGCAATGCGAGCGTTGGGGCAAGATCAAGCGCGTCTTGACGCTTTGCGACCATCCAAGATGGTTCCCCTAAGCGAGTCGCACGTTCTGCCACTGCCTCGCGATTTACTGCAAGATTCAGTTCTACAGTCATCATGCTTCCTCCCTCGTCTTACGCTTTTGTTTCGATTTCGACGTCTTCGATGCCGAGTTCTTTTTTAACCCAGTCATAACCTTCTGCTTCGAGACGGTGTGCGAGTTCTTTACCGCCAGACATGACGATTTTTCCGCCCATCATGATGTGGATGAAGTCTGGCTCGATATAGTTCAAGAGACGTTGATAGTGCGTGATGATCAAGCAGCCGAATTCAGGTGAACGCATTTCGTTGACACCTTTTGCAACGACTTTAAGTGCATCGATATCAAGACCTGAATCGATTTCATCGAGAATCGCGATTGCTGGTTTAAGCATCATCATCTGAAGAATTTCGTTACGTTTCTTTTCTCCACCAGAGAAACCTTCGTTGAGGTAACGGTGTGCCATTTCTGAAGGCATCTCGAGAAGACCCATTTGTGAATCAAGTTCACGGATGAATTTCATGAGTGAGATTTCATCGCCTTCTTCACGACGCGAGTTGATCGCTGAACGAAGGAAGTCTGAGTTCGTGACACCACTGATTTCGCTTGGGTACTGCATTGCGAGGAACATACCTGCTTGTGCGCGTTCATCGACTTCCATGTCGAGGACGTCTTCGTCGTCGAGTGTGACTGAACCAGATGTCACTTCGTACGATGGGTGACCCATCAATGCTGATGCGAGTGTTGATTTACCTGTCCCGTTTGGTCCCATGACCGCGTGGATTTCCCCGCCTTTGATTTCCAAGTTGACGCCTTTCAAGATTTCCTTGCCGTCGATCGCGACGTGTAGATCTTCAATCTTCAAGTGTGAAGCCTTCATGTTAGAATCCCTCCATCTATTCATTTCGTGACTGACGATTCAGAACACGAGCGTTACTAATTTAGTATCATTCTAATCTTAAAGAAACATGGCGTATTATTCAAGCGTCATCGCTCGTTGTTTTTTCTCAAAATCATGCGTTTTGTTGAGAATCATTCGAAAGTTTCACCGGTTCCTCCAGTTCCTCGATCGTCGAAGTCCGATGAATCCGTTGTGACAGTAGGAGCAGTGGTATTCCGAATAATGTCAAGCCCGCTAAAATCCCGAAAATCGGTAACGGACGGTCCGCTCCATATAAACTTAATAAATGTCCGCCGGCAATTGGACCGATTGATTGTCCGATCGACGTCAAGCCCATTGCCCCGAAATAACTGCCCCTTAATTCCGGCTTCGCAAAGCGATCAGTCAAGATGTCGGTCATCGTGAACATCATCACTTCCCCGCACGTGAAGATGAACATCGCGACGATCATCCACCAGATCGCGTTTGCATTCCCCATGACGAACAGTCCGATCGCAACAGTCGCAATCCCGGTCGTGATCGAAACGAGCGGTGACGTCTTGACGCCGAACTTCATGATCGGATACTGCACGATCAAGACGGTGATCGCATTGATCGTGATTAAGATCGCATAGAGTGTCTTCCCGCCTTCAAGGAGTGACGTCTCAGTCAAGAATTGCGGCAAGGTCGAATTGAACTGACTGTAGCCGAAGACCCCGAAGATGATGCCGGCGAGTGCCAGCGTAAAGGCGATATCCGTCCGCAACAGACGAACCGTCGCTCCGAATGAGACCTTCTTGCCACCATGTGTCTCAGTGATTGGATGACGTTTAAATAAGAATCCAATCATCACCCCGTATGCCATATAGACGAACGCCGTGATGTAAAACGTTGCGGACGTATTCCCCGCACTCAGCAGTAAGGCAATTCCTGGTCCGATCGCAGCTGCGATGTTGATCATCGCGTAACGAATGTTGAAGACGAATAACCGATTTGCTTCGTCCGTCGTATCACTGATCAAGGCACGAGCGGATGGTTCGAAAATCGAACGACAGACTCCGTTCAAGGCACTGAGGATGAAGAATGCCCAGAACGTCTCGACTTGCGCGAGTGCGATGAAGACGATCGCAAACCCAATCGTTCCGGCGAGCATCATCGCTCGGCGACCATACCGGTCCGACAATGTACCGCCGATGAAACTCATAACGAGACTGGCGATCGCCGAAATACTGAGAACCCAGCCGACATCGACCGGATCAAACTTCAGAACAGTCGTCATGTAGATAGCGAAAAACGGCATCGTAATGAATGTTCCAAGACGTGAGAAAAACGTCCCGAACAAGACCCCGAGTGTCAACGGATGCAGTTGACGTATGCGTTGCATATGATTCCCCCTAACCCCTGTTTCAGACAAATGAAAAGCATCCTTCCATTATATAGGAAGGATGCCGGTTTCGGTGAACTTATTTGCTGACTGGAACGACGGCACCTTTGTACTTGTCGAGGATCCAATCTTGGTTTTTCTTCTCATGCAGCACGTCAAGAAGTGTTGTGACACGTTTGTCTTTCTCATCGCCGTCACGTGTGACGATGATGTTGACGTATGGTGACGACTCATCTTCTGAAGCAATCGCGTCTTTTAACGGGTTCAGACCGTTATCGATCGCATAGTTCGTGTTGATGAGGACAGCGTCGCCTTCATTGTTTTTATAAGCTTGCGGAAGAAGTGATGCTTCGATGTTCGTTTTGAACTTGAGTTTCTTCGGGTTCTCTGCGATATCACCGAGTTGTGCATCTGTCGTTTTACCGTCTTTGAGTTTGATCAGCCCTTCGTTTTGAAGGAACGTCAAGACACGACCGCGTTCCGCGACGTTTGAGCTCGTCAGGATCGTTGCACCGTTTGGTAACTTATCGAGTGATTTGTATTTCTTCGAATAAATACCGAGTGGTTCAACGTGGACGCCACCTGCGTTCGCAAACTTATATGATTTGTTTTCTTTCTCTTGTTGCTCAAGATACGGTACGTGCTGGAAGTAGTTCGCATCGATTTCTTTCGCTGCGAGCGCTTTGTTCGGAAGTACGTAATCTTGGAACTTCTTGATTTCAAGCTTGTAACCTTTTGCTTCGTATTCCTTTTTGACGTGCTCGAGAATCTTAGCGTGCGGTACGTTTGAAGCACCGATGACGAGTGTTTTGTCGTCGCTACCTGATCCTGATGATTTTTCGCCACATGCAGCAAGGCTGATTGCTAAGACGGATACAGCGGCAGTACCTACGAATTTTTTCCAAACTTTCATGAATGATTCCTCCAATATGAATAAAATTTGAATTAACGTTTATCGATCGCACGGATCAGCAAATCACCAATGATTTGGATGACGAAGACGATCGCTAAGATTAAGAGTGTCGCAATGACGATGACATCGTTTTGAGAACGCTGGAATCCTTCGATGAAAGCCATGTCCCCAAGTCCACCTCCGCCGACTACTCCGGCCATTGCCGTATAACCGACAAGTGAGACGAGTGTGACCGTGATACCAGAAACGATGGCAGGCAACGCTTCCGGGATTAAGACCTTATAGATGATTTGGAACTTCGTCGCGCCCATCGATTCCGCTGCCTCGATGACACCTTTATCGACTTCGCGTAACGCGAGTTCAACCATCCGACCGTAAAATGGTGCAGCACCGAAAATCAGTGCCGGTAATGCTGCCGTTGGTCCGAGGAACGAACCGACGATCGCTGTCGTAAATGGAATCAATAAGATCAGTAAGATGATGAACGGAATCGAACGGAAGACGTTGACGACCAAGCTCAGCACTGAATAAAACGCCCGATTCTTGAACAATAATTCTTCGTTTGTCGCATACAATAGTAAACCAATGATCAAACCGAGGACGAATGTCGAAACCCCAGCGATTGCCGTCATATAAACGGTACTGCCTGTCGCTTCCCACACCATGTCCCAGTCTAGGTTGTCAAAGAATGAAATCATCGGTGATCCACCTCCACTTCAACATCACTGGCTTGAAGCTTCGTGATGACCGTTTGTGTTGCTTCTGTTTCCCCGATTAACTGAATGAACAGCGTACCGAGCGCCCCTTCCTGTGATTGACCGACGTTTCCGCCGATGATATTGAACAGGACGGGTGAATCCTTCATGACTTCCGCGAGGATCGGACTTTCCGCCGTCGATCCGACGAATGTCAACTGAACGATTTTTCCGGTTGGGTAGCGTTCGCGGAGTTTCGCGAACGTCAACTCGTTTTCCGATGGCGACGTCAATTGTTTGACGAATTCCTTCGTCATCGCTTGCTTCGGATGACGGAAGACTTCTGCGACCGGTCCTTGTTCGACGATTTTACCGGCCTCCATGACGGCGACCCGGTGACAGATTTTTTGAATGACGTGCATCTCGTGTGTGATCAAGACAATCGTCAGTTTCAATTTTTCATTGATGTCGACGAGTAACTCAAGGATAGAGTCCGTTGTCTTCGGGTCGAGTGCACTTGTCGCCTCGTCACATAAGAGAACGTCCGGGTTCGATGCCAGTGCCCGAGCGATACCGACACGTTGCTTTTGACCACCGGATAATTGCGACGGATAAGCTTTTTCGCGTCCATCCAAACCAACGAGTTGGATCAGTTCCGCGACCCGTTCCTTGCGGCGAGCCTTCGGGAAGCCACCGAGTTCGAGTGGGAACATAATGTTTTCTTCAACAGTCCGTGACCAGAGTAGGTTGAAGTGCTGGAAGACCATCGAGACATTCTTGCGGACGCCTCGTAATTCTTTTGGTTTCAGTGATGTCATTTCGACACCATCGATTTGAATCGAACCACTCGTTGGTGCTTCGAGCATATTCAACAATCGGATCAAGGTCGATTTCCCTGCTCCGGAATAACCGATTATTCCAAAAATTTCACCGCGTTCGATTGTCAGATCGACATTCGCGACGGCTTCGACCGCTCCGCGCTTTGAGCGATAAATCTTTCCTACGTCTTGTAAACGAATCACAACTGTCCCTCCTAAAATAAAAAAAGTGCGCGCGTTTTAGAGCAAACGCGCGCACTTTTCAGTACACAAAACCATTTGCTCTCATCTCCCAGACTTTTGTCTGCTGGAATTAGCACCACTTCGGATCAGATCCGCGGTTGCCGGGTTTCATCGGGCCAGTCCCTCCACCACTCTCGATAAGAGTTTCGGTATTAAGTTTGTAGAATATATTCTGAATATTAGCAGGGGTTATTTTTGTTGTCAAACAGTTTTTTCAGAAACTTTTTCGAGGAACGTGAAAGCACGTGTTAAGTCTTCTTTCAAATCTTCCGCGTCTTCAAGTCCAACTGAAATCCGGACGAGACCGTCCGTGATGCCGAGTTCTGCCCGACGTTCTGCTGGGATTGACGCGTGCGTCATCCGTGCCGGCACCGAAATCAGACTCTCGACGGCACCAAGACTCTCAGCGAGTGTGAAGAAGTGTGTCGCCTCGACGAGTTTTTCTGCGTTCGCTGCTGAACCGACATCAAAGCTGATCATCCCACCAAATCCAGTCGCTTGTTTCGCTTGGATGTCGTGACCAGGATGTGATGCCAGTCCTGGGTAGAAGATGTTCGAGACGATGTCTTGCGCTTGTAGGAACGCAACGAGATCATGTGCTGTCTCTTCGATCGCATCCATCCGGATACCGAGCGTACGTAGACCACGGACGAGCAAGAAGCTGTCTTGCGGTCCAAGCACGCCGCCTGTCGAGTTTTGGATGAAGTGCATCTCTTCGCCAAGCGCATCATCTTTGACGACGACAAGTCCAGCGACGACGTCTGAATGTCCGCCGATGTATTTCGTCGCACTGTGCAAGACGATGTCAGCACCAAGTGCGAGTGGTTGTTGATGGTATGGTGTCGCGAACGTGTTATCAACGACGAGTTTAAGATCGTGACGTTTTGCAATCGTTGCGATTGCTGCGATGTCCGTTACTTTCAACAACGGATTCGTCGGCGTTTCGACGTAGACGATCTTCGTATTGTCTTGGATCGCTGCTTCCGTTGCCGCAAGATCCGTCGTATCGACGAACGTTACTTGGATGTTGAACTTCGGTAAGACGCGTTGCATCAAACGGAACGTACCACCGTAGACGTCGTCCGTCATGACGATGTGGTCGCCAGACTCAAGCAAGTGGAAGACAGCATGAATCGCTGCCATCCCAGAACCGAACGCAAAACCACGTGCGCCGCCTTCAAGATCCGCAATCAATCGTTCGATGCTCGTCCGTGTCGGGTTCGCTGTCCGTGAGTATTCGTATCCGTCCTTAAGTTGACCGATTTTATCTTGCTTGTATGTGCTTGTTTGATAGATTGGAGGTGTGACGGCTCCTGTTGCCCGATCGACACCTGTTCCTCCATGAATCAATGCTGTCTTCTTACGCATGAGTTTCGTCCACCTTTTCAAAGATTTGTTGGCTTAAATAACGTTCGGCACTGTCTGCGAAGACGGTGACGATCGTACTGCCGGGGTGACGCTTTGCGATATCAAGCGCAGCAACGAGCGCTGCCCCTGCTGAGCTACCGACGAGTAATCCTTCGCGAGCAGCGAGTGTATGAACCGCGTCAAATGCATCACGGTCAGAAATCGTATGAATCTCGTCGACGAGTTCACGCGGAACGAGGCTTGGCCATTTCGCTGTACCGATACCTTCTGTCTTATGCGGACCGGCTGGACCACCGTTCAAGACGGAGCCTTCCGGTTCGACGATTGCTGCTTTTGTACCGAGACGTTGTTTTAAGAAGTCCGCTGTTCCGGCGAACGTACCACCTGAACCACAACCGGCAACGAACCAGTCGATATGCGGTAAGTCCGCAATCAGCTCAGGACCGAGTGTCCGCTGATACGTGACTGGGTTCTCTTCGTTTTCGAATTGTAACGGAACGTAACTATTCGGAATTTCCTGACCGAGTTCTTTTGCCCGGTCGATGGCCCCTTGCATATCGAGTTCAGTCGGCGTGTTGACGACGGTTGCGCCGAGTGCCCGCATCAACGTCTGCTTTTCCTGACTGAATTTTTCCGGAACGACACAGATGACTTGGAGATCGTATTTTTTAGCGGCGAGCGCCAAGCCGATGCCGGTATTCCCGGCTGTCGGCTCGATGATCGTACCGCCTGGTGTCACATGTCCGTTTTCGATTGCTGCATCAACGAGTTGAATGCCAAGGCGGTCTTTGACGCTGCCCCCAGGGTTCATCCATTCGAGCTTCGCCAAAATGCGCGTACCAGCAGGCAAATCGAATGAAGTGATCTCGTAGAGTGGTGTGTTTCCGACGAGGTCGCGGACGTTGTTCGCGATCATCCGAAGACGATGTCCCATTCATCACGACCGGCAAGCATTTTCTCGGCATAGTGCTTCGCTCCTTTGAGGTCATGTGCGCTCGCAAATCCACATTGGACTTCGTTTTGCGCTGGAATCTCTTCTGCTGCGAGGACGTCTTTCAACGTCTTCTCAACGAGTTCGCTCATTTTTTCGACCGAGTCGAAGTTCATCATCGCCATGTAGAAACCTGTTTGGCATCCCATCGGCGAGACATCGATGACATCATCCGAGTAGTTACGGATGTTTTCAGCAAGTAAGTGCTCGAGTGTGTGCATCGCACGCATCGGCATTTGCTCAACGTTTGGTTGCGTGAAACGGATATCGTATTTGACGACTTGGTCGACTTTACCTTCTTTATAACCCGCGACGCGGATATAAGGTGCTTTGACTTTCGTATGATCCAGGTTAAAGCTTTCGACGTTCATTTTTTGAAGTGCCATGATTTATTCCCCCATTTTCTCGGCTTCTACGAGCCAGACGAAGTGATTGTATTGTATAAATTTAACAGTGAATCCCCGTGCTGTAAACAATTCTTCCATGACTGGAATCAACGGGTAGAACTCGCGTTCGAGATCTTCCGCTAACGCATCAAACCCTTGAGCACGTGCTTCACGGATCGTTTGCAGGCGTGCCTCTTCTGAGACGAACATCGTATCCGCGTAGACGATTTTTCCGTCTGCCGGTAAATGTGATGCCATCAGTTCGATTGCTTCTCCCTTTTCCTCATCTGTTAGATGATGAAACGCATACGTCGAAACAAAACTGCGTGCTTCCTTCGCCTCGAACGAGAGGAAGTGACCGTCTTGTACATCAAGTGACGGAATCTTTTCCGTCAGGATTGCCCGCATCTCCGGACTTGGTTCGACGGCGAGTACGGCGTCGTGACGTGTCAGAAGACGTTGTGTCAGGTTCCCTGTGCCTGCTCCGAATTCAATGACCGGCGACTGCGCTTTATCCGCTACTGTATCCAAAATCTCATCGTATCGACGAAAAACCTCTTTATACTCCGGATCATGTCCGGTTACTGTCTCGTCATACGTTGATGCCCATTCTGTGAAAACATCCATAAAACGTACTGTCATGCCTTGTCGTCCTCCATCTCACCAGTTAATTCCGAGTAATCGGATATGAATTAAAGTAATTTTCCTTATTCGCATTGTAGCAAGGAGATTCTATCCTGGCAAGCGACCGGCTCGAAAAACTTCCAGAAAACAAAAAAAAGGCGTTGCCGGCGAACCGACAACACGAATAATGTGGTTAGAAATGCTACGAAGGAAAACCCAGCTCCATTCGGAATTGTTCGCTCTTCCGCGTGGAGGACGGCGCCTGTTCGACATGATAGCCAGCTTACGTTCACTTCCTGATCGGTCCTTTCGATCCACCACCCGTTCATTGCACCGCTTCGTCTTTGGGGGACGACTTAAGGGGAAACAATACACCGGCTTAGGATGGGAGAAAGGGTTCAGGACTTGAATCGTATTGAACGATCATCTCTGCTAGACTTCCTATAATGCATTTCTAGAAGTTGTTATGAATATACCATTCATATTTCTGCGTTGTCAACGGATTATTGTAAATATTCCGACAATTTAACAAAAAGAAAAATCCAGTTGGACTTTTCTTACCGTTCTTGACAGAAAGCAAAGACGTTTTGGACGGACTGGAAGGCATAAAGTCGCTCTACGACTTGATTTTCTTCAATTCGCAACAACGCAGGAACACTCATGACACGGGCTTCTTCTAAGAAATCTGGAATGAAATTCCCGTTCGCCTTTTGAATCGATTGACCTGATTCCGTCGCTTCGACGATATCGAGCATACGTTCCGCAATGGCGCATGTCCCGCACATCGGTGCATAGACATACAATAGCCCGTTTTCCGGGACGGTCGTGACCTCTTGCATGACGGTCGCTCCTTTCTTCGTGGCATCTGTCGTCAGTATACAAAAAAAAGAGAGCGGACGAAACGCAAGCGCCTCGTTCACTCTCTTTTCGTTAAGTATTACTCGTTGATCATCGATTTGTACGCCGCAGCGTCCATCAATGCCTCGACTTGTGAAGCATCTTCGATTTCGATGTCGACCATCCAAGCGCCTTCGAATGGTGACTCGTTGACGAGTTCTGGGGAATCCGAAAGGTTTTCGTTGATGGCAACGACTTTACCAGAGATCGGTGCGTATAATTCCGAGACTGTCTTGACCGACTCGACTGAACCGAATGGCTCGTTTGCTGAGATCGTATCCCCGACTTCAGGCAATTCGACGAAGACGATATCCCCGAGTTCGTGTTGCGCGAAATCCGTGATTCCGATGCGCGCCTTGTTTCCTGATACTTCGACCCATTCATGTTCTTCCGAATAGCGTAAGTTGTCTTTTACTTGACTCATTTCCGATTCCCCCTGTGGACTAATTTGGACTAACGTGTTCAGTATACCAAAATCGACTCTGAACTTAATACCATTTTCCTTGATACATTTCTTCCTTGAAGCCGATCGTGACGTCTTTCCCGTCTGTGACGATCGGACGCTTCAGCAACATGCCGTCACTTGCGAGCAACTTGTATTGCTCGTCTTCTGATAACTCAGGGAGTTTGTCCTTGATGCCTTGCGAACGATACGATTGACCGCTCGTATTGAAGAACTTCTTCAATGGCTCCCCACTTTTTTGGTGAAGTTCCTGAATCGTTGCAGCAGATGGTGTCTCCTCGACGATATGTTTGTAATCGACTTCGACACCGTGCTGTTCGAGTGCTTTTTTTGCTTTGACGCACGTACTACATTTCGGGTAGCCGTACATCGTGACTGTTGTTGTCATGTTCATCACCTCACTTCCAAGAGTAGCAGATGGATCACTTCTGCTTCAAGCGTGCGAGCGCCCCGTCGATCTGATCTTGATGATGGGCGTCATGGGCGACGAACGACTCGACGAATTCTTGCGGTCGGAAATTCTCATAGGTCGCCGCAAATTGCTCATCAGACAGACGATTGAGGTGATCGACGATATCACGCCGGACACTGATCGCTTTTTTCAACAAAGCAAGCGGATCGATATGATGCGCATATTCGACCGCCAGTCGATTGAACTGATCAAAATCCGTCTCGACGAGCGTCAACGGTTCATCCGGTAACTTCGAGATGGCATGATCGTAATAAAACCGGTCCCATAAATATAGATGGCTGACGCACTCAAGGACGGTCCACTTGTTGAGCGCAAGCGACAGATCCCATTCTTCCGGCGACAAACGTTCAAGGGATTGATAGTAGGCAATCGCAAATTGCAGTTCAACCAATTCTTGGCGCATCTCGTTTTCCTCCTCAACCAAAAACTTCGCCTTTACAGAGATTTTCCCTGCAAAGGCGAAGCGGTAAACCTGACTTAGACCGTATATTTGTTTGATTCGATGAGGCGTTTTGCGATGTCGCGTTTCGTACCGATGACGTTGATCGGCTGATAACGGCTGAATTTTTTGAGTGCCGAGAGCAACATCCGGAGTTCGTCGCCGCTTGCTGCCGCGTAAAGAGTCTCTTTCGCGTCACGCTCGACAGCTTCGAACGCTTGTTGTGCGAAGACTTCCGTGTAACGGACTTTCAGTTCGCTCTTCTCGATTCCTTTGTCGGCAATCGCTTTGTCCGTCCGGACGATTGCTGACTCCAGCGCATAGATCGCACTCATGATGTCGGCTGTATTCGCTAAAATCTCTTGCTCGCCTTGGAGTTTGTCCTGGTATTTCTGGACCGCTGTTCCGGCAGTCAACAAGAAGATCTTCTTCATCATCGCGAGTAAGTGGCGTTCGCGATCAAGTGGTGCTGTTCCGATTTCTGTCGGCATGAAGCTCATCACTTCTTGTTGCAGACGCTGTGCTTCCGCAAGCAACGGCAACTCGCCTTTCATCGCTTTCTTCAGCAACGTTCCTGGAACGAGAAGACGGTTGATTTCGTTCGTTCCTTCGAAGATCCGGTTGATCCGTGAATCACGGTACATGTTCTCGACTTCATATTCTGCCATGAAGCCGTAACCACCGTGGATCTGGACCGCTTCATCAATGACGTAATCAAATGTTTCCGAAGCAAAGACTTTGTTCATCGAGCATTCAATCGCGTACTCCGCGATCGCATCGGCGATTTTCTTACCGTCCTTGCTCTCTTCTTCTGACAACTGATCGAGGCTGTCTTGGAACAGACCACCTGTCCGGTAGACCGAACTTTCCATCGCATACGTCTGTGCTGCCATCGTCGCGAGTTTTTCTTGAATCAATGGGAACGAGCTGATCGGTGTCTTGAACTGTTTCCGTTCGTTCGAGTACTGGACTGCGAGATCAATCGCTCGTTTTGATGAACCGACAGCACCAACAGCTAATTTATAACGACCGACGTTCAAGATGTTGAAGGCGATGACGTGACCGCGTCCGATTTCACCAAGGACGTTATCGACTGGTACTTCTGCATCTTGTAAGATCAATGTCCGTGTCGATGATCCTTTGATTCCCATCTTCTGTTCCTCGACGCCTGTCGAGACGCCTGGATACGATCCTTCGACGAGGAAGGCTGTGAACTTGTCACCGTCGATTTTTGCGTAGACGACGAACAAGCTTGCGAAACCTGCGTTCGTGATCCATTGTTTTTCACCATTCAAGATGTAGTGCGTACCAGCTTCGTTCAAGACAGCCGTCGTTTTGGCACCAAGAGCATCCGAACCAGAGCCTGGCTCCGTCAATGCATACGAAGCAATCCACTCCCCTGAAGCGAGTTTCGGCAAGTATTTATGCTTTTGCTCTTCGTTACCGAAGAAGACGATCGGCAACGAACCGATTCCGACGTGTGCGCCGTAGCTGAGGGCGAATGAACGGCCACGTGCGAACTTTTCCGTAATGATTGAAGACGAAATCTTATCCATTTGATAGCCGCCGTATGCTTCCGGAACGTCTGCACCGAGTAGACCCAGCTCGCCTGCTTCACGGAGGAGACCGACTGATAATTCGAACTCGTGTTTTTCGATTCGGTCAAGAACAGGAACGACACGATCTTCGACGAACTTCGCTGTCATGTCACCAACCATTTTGTGTTCTTCCGAGAAATCCTCTGGTGTGAAAAGACGTTCTGGTGCTAACTCATCTAATACGAAACTGCCACCTTTGATTAATTCGTTTGTCGTTTGGCTCATTGTCCTGTTCCTCCTTCAACTAGTTCGAATACACCTGCTGCGCCCATTCCGCCACCGATACACATCGAGACGACACCATACTGGACATTCCGACGTTTCATTTCATGCAAGAGCGTCAATGTGAGTTTTGTTCCTGTACAACCGAGTGGGTGACCGAGGGCGATCGCTCCACCGTTGACGTTGACGATGTCTTCGTTTAATCCAAGCTCGCGGATGACACCGAGTGACTGCGATGCGAACGCTTCGTTCAACTCGATCAATCCGACGTCCTCAAGCGTGATGCCTGCGAGTTCAAGTGCTTTTGGAATCGCGACGACCGGTCCGATGCCCATGACTTCCGGACGGACACCACCGACCGCAAACGACTTGAACTTGCCGAGAATCGGTAAGCCTTGGCGTTCTGCTTCTTCCCGTTCCATGACGAGGACGGCAGCGGCACCGTCTGACGTCTGCGAAGAGTTCCCTGCTGTGACGCTACCGCCGAGGCGGAACGCTGGGCGAAGTTTTGCAAGACCTTCCGGTGACGAATCCGGACGAACGCCTTCATCGTGCTCGACGACGAATGTCTTCTCTTCGATTTTCAGTTCATCATTGACGAATTGTTCCGTCACCGTTACCGGGACGATTTCGTCAGCAAACTTACCAGCTGCGATTGCTGCTGCTGCCTTTTGGTGACTCTTCAGGGCAAAGGCATCTTGATCTTCTCGTGAGACATTGTAGGTCGCAGCAACTTGCTCCGCTGTATGCCCCATGCTCATGTAGTACTCCGGTGCCGTGTCGACGATCGACGGATTAGGTCGGACGACGTGACCTGGCATCGGAACTTGACTCATCGATTCGAGTCCACCGGCGACGACGGCTCTTGCTTGCCCCGTCATGATCTTCATCGCCGCGTCAGCGATCGATTGTAGACCACTTGAGCAATACCGGTTGATCGTGATTGCCGGTACCTCGTGGGATAATCCGCCAAGGACTGAAGCGTAACGAGCGATGTTCATGCCTTGTTCCGCTTCCGGCAAGGCACATCCGAGGATGACGTCATCGACCGCTCCCGTGTAACCAGACCGTTTCAATGTTTCTTGGATGGCGATGCCTGCTAATTCATCCGAACGCATCGACTTGAATGCGCCCTTTTTTGCTTTTCCGACCGGTGTCCGTGCACCGGCGACGATTACTGCTTCCTTCATCCGAATCCCCCCAGTCCTCAGTTACGAAGCGGCTTGCCTTTGACGAGCATGTGCTGCATCCGTTGTTGTGTCTTCATCTCACCGATTAGGCTCAAGAATGCTTCCCGTTCGATGTCGAGCATATATTGTTCATCGACGTGGCTACCGAAGGCGACGTTTCCGCCGGCGATGACGTGTGCGAGTTTACTTGCGATTTTCAAATCGTGTTCCGAGATATAACCGCCGTAGAACATTTCGCGTGTTGCGAGTTCAAGCGTCGCTTTCCCAGCACGACCGACGACTGGAATCTTCGCTTTCGCTGGTGCCGTGTAGCCAGTCCGGTCCAGTTCAAGGACGAGTTGTTTCGCATCATACGTCAAGTGATCCCGGTTCATCGAGATCTGATCAACGGAGCGGACATATCCGAGTTCGCGTGCTTCAAAGGCTGATTTTGAGACTTTTGCCATCGCGACGTTCTCGAACGTTTTTTGCGCTGCTTTCTCGATGTTGACGAGTCCGTCCGGTGTGTTTTCTAGCAGTCGACGGTACGTGTTGACGTTTCCGCCACCTCCCGGAATCAGACCGACACCGACTTCGACGAGACCCATGTACGTTTCAAGACCAGCTTGCAGACGAGCTGCCGGAAGCGAGATCTCTGTACCGCCACCAAGCGTCATTCCTTGTGGTGCAGCGACGATCGGACGCGATGCGTAACGAATCTTTTGAATCGATTGTTGGAACTTGTTGATGATCCAGTCGAGCTCGAACCAGTTCTCATCTTCCGCTTCCATCAGCATCATCGCTAGGTTCGCACCGACACAGAAGTTCTTGCCATCGTTTGCGATGACGAGACCACGGTGATTTTTCTCGACGAGATCGACCGACTGTTCGATCATCTGCATGATGTCGACACCGATTGCATTGCTCTTCGATGTGAACTCGAGCACCGCGACGTCGTCGCCGATATCAAGCAAGCGTGCCCCGTTGTTCTCAAGTAAAACACCGTTTGACTTCCGGACGTCGCGGAGTCGGATCTCCTTCGGATTGACCGTTGCTCCGACGTAGTCTTTCGTTGCAACGTCATAGTGGCGACCGGACGCATCATAGAAGCTCGTTTTTCCTGCTTCGAGCATCTCATCGACCCATGCCGGTACTTCGTAACCATCTTGTTTCATCTTCGCGACCGTCTTCTCGACGCCGAGTGCGTCCCATGTCTCGAACGGTCCCATCTTCCAGCCGAAGCCCCATTTCATTGCTTCGTCGATTGCTTTGATGTCGTCTGCGATTTCTCCCGTCAGCTGAGCCGAGTAGAGCAATGTTTTCGCATGGATTGGCCAGAGTAAGGCACCGACACGATCTTGCGCGAAAACGACGGCTTTCAGTTTATTTTTTGCGCCCGGAAGTGCTTTTGCTTGTCCGATCGAAGGTTCGGTAAGCGCTTTCTTTTCAACGTACTCAAATGTCTCAAGATCGAGTTCAAGGATTTGTTTTCCGACTTTCTTATAGAATCCTTGCCCCGTCTTTGCACCGAGCGACCCTTGTTCGACAAGACGACGCATTTCAGCCGGAACCGCGAACGTCTCCTTCTCTTCGCCTTCCGGCAACAAGTCATAGACGTTGTTTGCAACGTGAACGAACGTGTCGATGCCGACGACGTCGAGTGTCCGGAACGTCGCTGACCCTGGACGTCCGAGTAATGGACCTGTGACCGAATCGACCTCCCCGATCGAATAGCCACCTTTTTTCATCTCATCCATCGTCACGAGGAGACCGTATGTCCCGATCCGGTTGCCGATGAAGTTCGGTGTGTCCTTCGCAATGACGACACCTTTCCCGAGTCGTTCTTCTGCGAATTGTTTCATGAAGTCGACGACACTTGGATCCGTGTCTGACGTCGGAATCAACTCAAGCAATTTCAGATAACGTGGTGGGTTAAAGAAGTGTGTCCCGAGGAAACGACGGTTGAACAATTCCGAGCGCCCTTTGCGCATCGCTTCAATCGAGATGCCGGATGTGTTCGAACTGACGATTGCGTCTTCCCGAATGAACGGTTCGATCGTTGCGAACAATTGCTGTTTGACATCGAGTCGTTCGACGACGACTTCAACGATCCAGTCCGCTTCCTTCAGACGCTCTAAGTCGTCTTCTAAGTTTCCGACCTCGATGAAATCGATCAATTTCTTCGATGCGAGTGGTGCTGGGTTTTGTTTCAAGAGTTTTTCGCGATTATCGCGCGCGATGCGGGAACGAACGCGCGGATCACTCAGCGTCAAGCCCTGCTTCTCTTCTTGTGCCGTAAGTTCTTTTGGTACGATATCAAGCATCAATGTCCGTATGCCAGCATTCGCAAGATGTGCCGCGATGCCTGCACCCATCACCCCTGAACCGATGATGACGGCGAATTGGATGTGTTTCGTCAACTGGATTGTGGTCGGCTGACCGATTTGACTCGCCATGATATACCCCCTGAGTTTAAATTGAATGAACAACCATTCATTATACTGACAAAAAAAGAAGCCAATCGGTTTTCGTTTGCTTCTTCTACATCTTCATCATAAATGAATAATGATTCAGTAGCAATAAAAAATCAGTCAATGGACAAATTTTCCTGTTAGACTGATAAAAAGGAGTGGTTGAAAATGAGTCAAACCGAGCACGTATGGAATCAAAAAGCCGCTGACTGGGCGGAGCGCGCTGATGATATGTGGACGAACGGCAGTCGGAAAACCGTTTTGCCGTTCTTACGAAAAACGATCACCGGTGGTCGTTTGCTTGATCTCGGTTGCGGTGATGGTGCAGCCTGTCGCTTACTGACACCGGACTTTCAGACAGTCGGACTCGACGTCTCAGATGCGATGATCCGAATCGCGCGTGAGAAATCACCCGAGCAGACGTTCATCGTCGGAACAGGTGAAGCGTTACCGTTCGCCGATCATGCGTTTGATGTCGTTCTTGCCGTCAACTCACTCGAATGGTCGACACGTCCCGTTCAAGTACTGCAAGAAATCGAACGGGTTGCCCCACTTGTCGTCATCAGTCTACTTGGTCCGACAGCCGCTCCGCGTCAACTTGCTTACCGTCGTCTGTACGGTGAGGAAGTCGCGATGGGGAATACGATGATGCCGTGGGAATTGTTGCAGCTGGCAAAAGAACGAGGTTGGACGTTACTTGATGAAGCGGTCATTCAAAAAGAAGGTGCCGTCATGACGGGGCACCAGTTACTGGATCAAGCCCATGCTTTCTCGTGTTTGTTTGCTTTTCAGACGACGGCTGTGAGGGAGAGATAACTATTTCATATACAACCTTTTATACATTTATTTTGATTGCGTTAGGTATCAATCTCTTATTTTATATCGATTCACTTGATGTTTTAGAACGATGGCAATACTTTTTATTGTATATGGTTTTTCTAATGGGTATACCTGAACTCGGAAGACGCATTTTTCGACGCTATCAAGAAAAACGTTTCCATCCGCAGACCTCTATCTTCCTTGTCATTCTAATATTTGCAGGCATGCTGTTTTTAGGAAATATCATTTTGCCGTAATGATCGATGAAACTCTATCATAAATAACCTCACTGTCTTCTCACCCGCTTTCCTCAGGCGAGACACAAGCCAGTCTTCTTCACCTTTCGGATGACGAATCCGGGTCTTGTTTGTCTCTGACAGCGCGAGATGAAACGTCGCGCTTTTTCCTGTAGGAGTCGGGTGAAGACATGTGAGGAGGACGCACTCATTTGTTATCCAAAGAACTCAAAAGCGATCGATTCCATTGACGGAAATCGATCGCTTTTGATGTGAGTTCATATAGGACGAAACTAGGCATCTTCGACTCCTACAGGAAAAGGAAGCATGAGCCATGCTTCCGTCAGGGAATAGGAAGACCCGGCAAATCACATGGAATGTGAGATGCCGCGGCTTACTTCCCGCCTGAGGAAAGCGAAGATGCTAGGGACGTCCGGTATACTATGCTTCATCCTCCATGCGTTCGCTGATGTACCTGTCGCAACCACTCTTCAATTAAGACGAGATCCGATTGTTCTTCCCATTTCAGTCGGAAATAGAGTGTCTGTAGCAATTGTTTGACGTTACGATACGTCGTCCACTCCGCATCTCCCCATGTCACATCACTCTCAAGCCACGTCTTCACCTTCTGTTCGATTCGTTGCAATAAGATATCTTCTGACAGTCCATGACGACAAGCTTGCAACCATGCCGTTACCATCCGATCCGCTTCTTCATCAATATAGAGATAATCGGACCGCGTCAACTGACGAATCATCGCATCAATCGCTCCGAGCTCCTCCTCTGGGCGACTCGCTGGGTGCGTAAACCAAACCGCATAGACATCTGCGATATGTGCCATGCTGTGTGCCCACCCCATTCCGTCAATGAATCCACGGACATCCTTTTCTTGCTCCAAATAGGTTTGTAAGTAAGTCGACAGCCGATTCAGCTGACTTTGCGTCAATAAGTGTCGGGTTTTGTCCATCACTAACAATTCAGCGAGTGCTAATGCTGAAAATGATCGCGTCAGGACAGCTGTTGTGTCCGCTGTTCCCATTCTATACATCAATCCATGCCCACTTAAAATAAAATCGAAAATTCGATTGGTGTCTTCTATCGTAAATGACTCTGATGCGATGTAGGTCGCTAACTGCGGATAGATCAATCCATCTCGTAACTCAGAATCCGTCGAACCGATATGTAGAAGCAACTCATCGAGTAACGCAGGTGTTACACTCGCGTCTTGTTGTAGCAGTTCTTTTAGCTGTTGTTCCGTTCGAGCCATTTTGTTCTCTCCCTTCTAAATTCAAAAAAGACGATGCAACGCTGCATCGTCTTCTTTACTTATCCTTTGACCATTCCTTTGAGAACGAAGGCAACGTTTGCCGGTCGTTCTGCTAAGCGGCGCATGAAGTAACCGTACCAGTCACGGCCATAAGGAACGTAGACACGGACTTTATAGCCTTGTTTGACGAGTTCGAGTTGACGCTCGACCCGGATGCCGAATAACATCTGGAATTCGAACTGGTCTTTTTCAATCCCGTTTTCTTTAGCGTGACGGATGACTTGCTCGATCATCGCATCGTCATGTGTTGCGACGGCAGCATAGTTTCCGAGTGATAATTGTAACTTCACGAGCTTGATGTAGTTGTGATCGACGTCTTCTTTTTCTGGGAACGCTACCGTTGCCGGCTCTTTATATGCCCCTTTGACGATCCGGAGATTCGTCTCGAAGCGTCCGACACGTTTGATGTCATCTTCCGACCGGTAGAGGTATGACTGGATGACTGTTCCGATGTTATCGAAAGATTGGCGCAATTCTTCAAACAATTGAATCGTCTTTTCACAACGTGGCTCATCTTCCATGTCGATCGTGACGAAGACACCGAGTTCTTTTGCCCGTGTTAAAATCCGTTCCATGTTCGAACGAATCAAGTCGCCCGAGATATCAAGTCCGAGTGATGTAAGTTTCAACGAGAGTTGCGAGTCTAATTTTTCTTCCGCAATCATCTCAACCGCACGAATACATTCTTGTGTCATCATCTCTGCTTCCGCTACCGTCGAGATGAACTCCCCTAAATGGTCCATCGTGACGCATAATCCTTTTGCGTTCAATTCCTGGATCGCCCGTTTTGATGCTTCCAATGAATCCCCTGCCACGAAGCGACTTGCTCCGAATTTAAGCCCGTATCGCTTGGCGAGACCGTTCAATGTCTTGTTTTGCGATAAGAAGATAAAACCATCCCGTAGTACTTTTTCCATCACTCATGATTCCCCCTAAATAAATGCTAGGCTGTTTTACCGTATCGGTTCACATCTCTGCCTTTATATTATGACATAAAGCGCTTACATACGCTCTTTCTTTTGTTTATTTTTGAGAATCTGTTGTGCGACAAGTCCCACGGCAAAGAATAAGACATACAGACCGATTGCGAGGAAGAACTGCCACGAGAACGGATCACGAAGGCTTGAGCCGATATTGTTGTAAACGAACGCACCGGGAATGATCCCGATATAGTTCGCGATGGCGAACTGTTTAAAGCGGATTTTTGATAATCCGGACGCGTAGCTGATCGCGTCAAACGGAAATAGCGGAATCAACCGGACGATCAAGACGACGAGAAAGCCGTTCGTTGCAATCCGTTCGTCGAGTACGTTCAGCTTCCCTTTCCCGATCAACTTCTCGACGCCACGGCGACCGAGCAACCGGGCGATCCAAAAGCTGAGTAATCCACCCGTACCGGCACCAATAACATCAAGTAATGTCCCGAGCCACGGACCGTACGTATAGCCGCCAAAGACGGTCAAAAGACTCGCCGGAAAAAAAACGAGTGGTCGGACGGTATAAGCGAGCACATAGAGCAACATCCCTGTCAGACCTTGATTCCGTACCCAATCCGATAATGCTTGAATGTCGAATTGCTCCAACATTCCCGACATCCGGAAATACAGGAGCAATCCAAGTCCAAACATAAAATACAGCGTGATCGGGAGCCAGTCCCGGAGCCGTAGTTTCTTCATGACATCGTCGCTGGAGCAACGTAATAGAAAATCGACAGGAAGATCAACACACTACCAGCAAGGACGAACAGATGCCAAATCGCGTGGTTATACGGCAAGCGTGCCCAGACGTAAAAGATGACGCCGAGGGAGTACGCAAGTCCACCACCGAGGAGCAGTAAGAATCCTTGTAATCCAAGTGCTTCATAGATCGGCTTGATCGCAAACAGACAACACCAGCCGAGGATCAGATAAGACGCATTCGAGATCCAGACATATTTACCGGTCGAATAAAGCTTCCAGATGATGCCGAGCGTTCCGACACCCCAGACGATTCCGAGCAATGTCCAGCCAAGCGGACCACGGAGTGTGATTAAAGCGAACGGTGTATAACTACCGGCAATCAACAGATAGATGCCAGCATGATCTAAAATTTGTAGAACCTTGTTTGCTTTCGTATGCATCAGCGAATGCATCAAGGTCGAGAACAGATAAAGGAGAATCATCGTTGCCCCGAAGATACTGACAGCAGTGACGTTCCAAGCGCTGCCGGATTTCGTCGCCTGCAGGATCAACATCACGAGCGCGACGATACTGAAAATGACACCCAATCCGTGTGTAATGGCACTGGCGATCTCCTCTTTCAAGGAGTCACCTTTTGCGAGTAGCTCTTCGATCGTTTCTTTCGATTGTTGCTTGATCGTTTGCTTAAGTTCTTTTTTGGTAACCAACCGAACACCTACTTTCTAATGACACAAGACTAACACTTTGATTATACGCTCTGAAGCGACAGCGTGCCTATCGAAAGATTCTGTCGATTTGATGACAACCGTCATCTGTTTGTCTTTTCCCGCTTATACAAAAATCCACACCGCCTTTGCGATGTGGATGTCGTTTACCATTGTTCAATATCCGGGCGATCCTTGAACGTCGATTTTGTACCGTGACGTTCGTTAAGGACGGCTTCGACTTCTTTGAATGAGACACCGCGCTCAGCGAGCAAGACCGTTAAGTGATACAACAAGTCTGCTGTCTCTTCTGCTAACGTATCGTTACCAGCGAGAACGACTTCAAATGCCTCTTCGCCGAACTTCTTCGCGATCTTCTCATATCCAGAAGCAATCAAATAGTTCGTATAGGATTCTGCTTCCTTCGCATCAATCTTCGCTTTGACGGTCTGTTCCAGTTCGTATAACATCGGGCACCTCCACTTCCGTATAGAAACAACTGCGATTTCCGGTATGGCATGTTGGACCGTTCGCTTTGACCGTGATCAAGAGACTATCTTGATCACAATCGATCCACATCCGTTTGAGTTCAAGCGTGTTCCCGCTCGTCTCGCCTTTCGTCCAAAGACGATTCTTCGTCCGCGAGAAGAAGGTGACGAGACCGGTCGCAAGCGTCTTATCATACGCCGCTTGGTCCATGAACCCGACCATCAAGACATCGTTCGTCTGCTCGTCGACGACGACGGCAGCGACGAGTCCTTTTGAAAAATTCAATGTCGTCATCGGACTTCGACTCCCCGTTCTTTGAGGTAAGCTTTTGTTTCTGGCATCGTGTACGTCGCTTCATGGAAAATCGAAGCAGCTAAGGCTGCGTCAGCTCCTGCCTCTAGCCCTTCCGCTAAGTGATCGAGCGTTCCGACCCCACCGGAAGCAATGATCGGCACGTTGACGACTTCACGCAGACGACGAATCAAGGCGAGATCATAGCCGTCTTTTGTTCCGTCAGCGTCCATCGACGTGACGAGTAACTCCCCGGCACCGAGAGCAACGGCTTCCTGTGCCCATTCGATCGCGTCACGTCCGACGGGTTGTGTTCCCCCGTGTGAGAAGACACCCCACGAGTCGCCCGTCTGCTTCGCATCGATTGCGACGACTGTCGCTTGGACGCCGAACAGGCGGCTGACTTCTTGAATCAGTTGTGGGTTTTGGAGCGCTGATGAATTGAGTGAGACTTTGTCAGCACCGGCACGAATCAAGCGTTTCGCATCTTCGATCGTCTTGATTCCGCCACCAACCGTAAACGGCATATAGATGACTTCTGCGACGCGTTCGACGATATCGAGCATCGTCTCGCGTCCTTCTTGTGTCGCTGAGATATCGAGCAGGACGAGTTCGTCCGCTCCTTGATCGTAATAGTATTTCGCGACGGCGACCGGGTCACCAAGATCACGTAAGTTTTGGAATTTGACCCCTTTGACGACACGTCCTTCCTTGACGTCAAGACAGGGAATGATCCGCTTCATCAACATACGCGTAACACCTCTTTTAAGGCGAGTGATCCGTCGAGTAACGCCCGACCGACGACCGCTCCGTCCATCCCGATTTCTTTGAGGCGCGCGACGTCATCGACTGTCGTCACACCACCGGAAGCAATCAATTCGACCCCTTCCCGTTTTAAACGATCGAGTCCATCAACGTCCGGTCCCATCATCATTCCGTCACGCGAAATGTCTGTATAAAGGAACGTCTTGATGCCTTTACCGATCAAGTGTGTCATTGCCTCTTCAAGCGTCCAACCGCTCGCTTCGAGCCAGCCGCGTGTTTGAACGATACCTTCTTTTGCATCTAACGCAACAGCCAGTTTATCACCAGCGAGAGCAATCATCTGCTCGAGTAACGCTTCGTCTTCTAGGGCGACCGTGCCGACGAGAATCCGGTCGATTCCGGCACCGACGTATGCTTCGACGGTTTCGATGTTACGGACACCACCACCAGCTTCGACGAACAAACCGGTCTCCTTTTTGATGTCGGCAATCAAGCTCAAGTGCAACGGTTCGCCAGCTTTCGCGCCATCAAGATCGATCAAGTGGATCGCTGTCGCCCCATCTTCCTTGAAGCGCTTCGCAATCGTCAACGCATCACCAAAGAATGTCTGTTGGTCAAAATCTCCTTGCTTCAGGCGTACGGCCTGTCCGCTCATTAAATCGATTGCTGGGTAGAGTTGCATGTCGTCTCTCTCCATTCCTTCAGTAGTTTCAGTCCGACTTCGCCACTCTTCTCCGGGTGGAACTGCATCCCGGTGACTTGTCCTTTTTGAACGATCGCTGGAACAAGACGTCCGTATTCAACCGCGTCGACGATCCATTCTGGGTTACAAACAGCGCCGTACGAGTGGACGAAATAGACCGCTTCGCCGTGGTTCGTCAGCTGGTGCCAACCCATGTGTGGTAAGCGGACGTCATTCGGTAGTTTTTCGATCGTTCCCGGTAAGATCCCGAGACCTTCCGTCAGTCCATCTTCGTCACTTGATTCAAAGAGCAGTTGCATCCCGAGGCAAATCCCAAGAAACGGTTTCTTTTCCGCTTGTTCTTTTAAGAAGTCGACGAGTCCCGTTTCCTTCAGGCGCTCCATTGCCGGTGCATAAGCACCGACACCCGGTAAGACGAGTGCTTCCGCTTGGTCGAGCAACTCCGTGTCACTCGTGACGATGACTGCTTCGCCGAGCTCCTTTAACGCCCGCTCGACATTCGCGATATTCCCGACGCCATAATCGACGATTGCTATCATTGATCAATCAACCCTTTCGTAGACGGTACCCCTTCGCTCGTCACGGCGACTGCCTGACGGACGGCTCGACCGAGTGCTTTGAACAACCCTTCGATCATGTGGTGTGTGTTCGAGCCATATAAGACTTCGGCATGAATCGTCATCCGGGCACTCCGTGATAAGCCTTGGAAGAACTCTTCTGCGAGTTCCGTATCAAAGTCACCGAGCTTCGGATTCTTGAAACTAGCACGGAAGACCGTGAACGGACGACCGCTGAAATCGAGCACGACCGACGCGAGTGTCTCATCCATCGGTACACGCGATTCGCCGTAGCGTTCAATCCCGGCTTTATCGCCGAGCGCTTCCGTCAACGCTGCCCCGAGGACGATCGCTGTATCTTCGACCGTGTGGTGCGCATCGATCCACGTATCACCTTTTGCTGTCACCTTCAGACCGATCCTGGCCTGAAAGGCAAATAACGTCAACATATGATCAAAGAACCCGACACCCGTCTTAATCTCAACCGGACCTCCTGCGAGATCGACCTCGACCTTGATGTCTGACTCTGCACTTACTCGTTCGCTTGCGCCACGCCGCATCGTAATTCCTCCTCTACACACGTTTCTAATACTTGCATTGCTTCTGGTGATCCACAACTGACACGGAATGCTTGGTTAAACAAACGGATCCGTAATCCGGCGTCAGCACAACGTTGCGTAAAGCGTTCGGCTTCCGGATACTCGACGTAGACGAAGTTCGCTGCACTTGGATACGTCTTGCCGATTGGCGCGAGAATCCGTTCGATCGCCTCGCGGCTCGCATACGTTTCCTCTAAGACTCGATCGAGTTCCGGTTCTGCCATGATGGCGATGCCGACAGCTGCTGATAGACCAGAGACGTTGTACGGTGATTTAATCTGTTCGATTTCTTCGATGATTTGTTCGCTCGCGATGACAAAACCAAGTCGGAGCGATGCGAGTCCGAACGCTTTCGAGAGCGTCCGTAAGATGATCGCTTTCGGATATTCCTCGAGTAAGTGAAGCATCGACTGTTCGAGCGCGAAGTCGATATACGCCTCATCAATGACGACGTATTTGCCACTGTCGAGCAAGCGACGGATGTCTGCTTCCTTGCGGAGGACACCGGACGGATTGTGCGGGTGACTCAAGAAGATGATCTCCCCCGGTGCTGCGATCAATCCCTCGACGTCAAGCGTCATCTCGTCAAGTAGCGGTACCCGTTCAAACGGTGCTCGTGCCCGGTCAGCGTAGAACTGGTACATGACGAAGTCAGGTTCCGAGGCGATGACCGGCATGCCGGGTCCACCGTAGCGGGCACATAAGTAGCCGATCAACTCGTCCGAGCCGTTCCCGGCGACGAGTTGCGTCGGACGGACACCGGCATACGTCGCGTACGACGCCTTGACTTGATCGATGATCTCGACAGGATATTCATTTAAAGGGAACGTCGCGATCAATTTCTGGATCGCTTCGATCCCGACTGGACTGTGGGTCGTGAATCGTTCGTTTTGGTGTAATCGCATTAGTCTTCCCTCACTTCGATGGCTTGTGCGTGTGCTTCGAGTCCTTCGACCCGGGCAACGGTTTTCGCTGCGTTCGCGAGACGTTGTACGCCTGCGCGTGTGGCTTCGAGCATCGTCTGGTGACGCAGGAACGTCCGCGCTGATAATCCAGACGCAAAACGAGCTGTTCCGGATGTCGGTAAGACGTGGTTCGTTCCAGCGACGTAATCGCCGAGCGTTTCCGGTGTCTCGTGACCGAGAAAGATCATCCCAGCGTGACGGATCGATTTGACGACCTCTTGCGGATTGGCAACGGCAAGTTCCAAGTGTTCCGCTGCGAGACGGTTCGCTTCTTCGATCGCTTTCTCAAGTGGAGCGACGAAGACGCCACCGTTTTCCATCGCACGGCGGGCAATCTCTTGACGCGGCAATTGTTGTAAGCGTCGCTCGATTTCTGTATCCACCGCTTGTTTCATCTCTTCGGTCGGCACGAAGGCGATCGCGACAGCGTCACGGTCGTGTTCGGCTTGCGCAAGGAGGTCGGCTGCGATCCGGTCTGGATGCGCCGTCTCGTCCGCGATGACGACGACTTCCGATGGACCGGCAACCGAGTCGATGCCAACAATCCCGTAGACTTGGCGTTTTGCTTCAGCAACGAAGCGGTTTCCGGGTCCGACGATCAAGTCAACGGCTTGGATGCTTTCTGTTCCAAATGTCAGCGCGGCGACCGCTTGTGCTCCACCAATCGTATAGATTTCTGTCACACCAGCGATCCGAGCCGCAACGAGAACCTCATCACTTAAGTTCGTCATCGGAGTCACCATGACGACGCGTTCGACTCCGGCAACTTTCGCTGGAATCGCGTTCATCAAGACGGTCGATGGATAACTTGCTGCACCACCCGGTACGTAGATCCCGACTGAATCAACGGGAACGAAGCGTTGGCGTCGTGTCACGTCTGCTTCGACGAGTTCGATGTCAGACGGTAGTTCTTGTTCGTGCCACTCGACGAGTCGTGTCGCCATCAACTTCAACGAGTCAATCAAGTTGGCGTCTGCCTGTTCGAAGGCTTGTGTGATCCGTGTTTCACTGAGACGGAAATTTTCGAGATCGACCTGATCGAATTGGTTCGTGTAATCGCGGACAGCAGCGTCACCGTCTGTTGCGACGCGTTCGAGAATCGCGCGGACCGCGAGCTCCGTGTCGCGATCGATGCTGAATGGTTTTGTCGGTGTCATGATCGTGTCACTCCTTCTGTCAATTGCTCGAGCAAGCGGATGACTTCAACCCGCTTCCGTTTTAACGTCCATTCGCTCGTAAAGAATCGAGCGCTGATATCGATGATTTTTTCGTATTCATTTAGTCCGTTCGCCCGTAACGTCTCACCTGTCTCGACGATATCGACGATTGCGTCAGCAAGACCAAGTAACGGTGCTAGTTCAACGGATCCGTTCAACGGTACGATGTCGACGTCGACACCGAGTTCGCTGAAGTAGCGTTTTGCGATGACCGGATACTTCGTCGCGATCCGGACGCGGCGTCCGCCTTCGAATTGCAACGGTTCCTTTGCACAGACGGACATCCGGCAGACACCGAACGGTAATTCCGCGAGTTCCGATAGTTCTTGATCTGATTCCAGTAGGATATCACTGCCGGTGATCGCGACATCGAGAACGCCTTGGGCAACATACGGGATCAAATCCGATCCTTTCATGAAGACGAATTCGTGCTCGCCCCGTTTGACGATTAGTTCGCGTTCAATGGCTCCCCATGTCTCGACGCCAGCTTCTTTCAGATAACGTTCTGTCGCTTTCGACAGCCGTCCTTTCGTAATTCCGATTCGCATTTAGAGCACCTCCGCCAACCGTTCGACCGAGAATCCGATACCGAACGCCTGTTGTTCTTGTCCGAATTGTTCATAGAGCCGGTCGTAGCGTCCACCGACGAGGACGGGTTCCGTCACGCCTTCGATGAAACCGTGGACCGTGATCCCGTCGTAGTACGTCTGTAAGCCCATTTGACCGAAGTCGAGATCGGCATTGACGGCTTCCGCGAGATCAAGCACAGCATTGAGTCGTGTTTCGTCAACGTACGGTAAGATCGTCTCTGCTCCTTCGCGTCCGAATAATAAAGGAAGTTTCGCGAGTAAAGCATCATCCAGTTGACCCGCGATCCGCTTCAGTTCGATGACGTTACGTAAACGGAGCATCTGCGTCACTTGGTCGCGTAAGTGATGATCACCGACACGTGTCTCGATCAAATGCTCGATTAGACCAGCATCACCAATTGAGAGGGTGACTTCTTTTCCTGTCAGTTCCTCGACGAGTCGGACCGCGAGTTGGATTGCTTCGACTTCTGCGATTTGTCCCCGTTCCTCGAATCCGACCTGGAACTTCTCTTCCGGTTGAAAGACGGAGCCACTGTAGAAGACACGTTTATATTGTTCGCGACCGCGTTCGCTGAGTGCACGTGCGACACTAGTCGTAAAATCCATCCGAATCTGTTCCCGTCCACCGATTTCCTCAATTAAGGGGGTGATTAATCGGGTATAGTTAGATTGTTCGAGTCCATCTTCGAGCTGACGGATGACCTGCTGGAGCCGCGTTGCCGAGGCACCGACATAGTCCGTCGCTCCATCCTTGAGTCGAATCGTAGAAAATGATTGCATACTCCCACTCCTTTATCTTATTATCACTGTACCACGCTAAATTATTTAACGATAAGATACCGCGTTTGGGGCACATTGTCAATCGCTTTGCTTGCCAATTCTAAAAAATCGGAGGGTTACTCATGCAATTATTGAAATGGGACGGTCACGTCCACAGTCCATATTGTCCACACGGTACGAAGGATCCACTTGAAGCCTACATCGAGCGTGCCTTAGAGCAAGGCTTAGAACGGATCAGCTTCACGGAACATGCCCCTTTACCTGAAGGTGTGACGGATCCTGCGCCAGATAACGATTCCGGAATGTCGTTCGCGACAGCCGATGCCTACCTGAAGGAATTGACGCAACTCCGCGAGACATACAAGAATCAGATTGATATCCGGATCGGGATGGAGTTCGACTACTGGGAAGGGCATGTCGACGGTACTCGTGACATCATTGCCCGCTACGCTGACGTCTTAACCGACGGCATTCTCTCACTGCATTACTTATACATCGATGAGCAATATTACGGCGTCGACTTCAGCAAGGAAAGCTTCGGTGAGATCGTCACGAAACTCGGAAGCGTCACGGCGGTACACGAACGCTATTATGAAGGCATCCAAGCCCTCGTCATGACGGACTTCGGTGCACACCAGCCGAAGCGCCTCGGTCACTTAACGTTACCGACGAAGTTCATCCAAGCCTATCCACTTGAGTCGAACCCAACGAACCTCGACGACACGTTACGGAAAATCCGTCAGGCGAACTTCACACTCGACGTCAACACAGCAGGACTCCGGAAACCATTATGTGGTCTTTCCTATCCTTACCCGGAACTCCTGCAAGTCACGCAGTCGTTATCGATTCCGCTCGTTTATGGATCAGATGCCCACCTCGCAAAAGATGTCGGTGCTGACTTCGATTTCAAATGGTAAATAAAAATCCGGATGCCGCAGCGTCCGGATTTTTTTGTTTAAGAATACGGAAAATCAGCAGCGTCGACAGGAGCAATCGATCTTGCTAATTTTTTTAATTGTGCTAGCGACACGTTACCGGACAGGAGGACGATTTGATTGTCCTCGACGTAATAGAGGTTCGTTCTCTTTTGTTTCTGCTGGAAATAAGCTGTCTGTCCGTTCGCAAGCGTCGTTTCCTTCCAGTCCTTGCCTTGAACGTCTTGCTTCGGAACGACGGTTAGCAGAATCATTTGGGACTTCGTATGGAAGAACCAGATGCTATCATCCCCATTAGGACTTGAACTACTGGCAATCGCTTGGAATGTTGAGAACGGTAAATTCAAACCGCGAGCAGAACTACTCTTCTTAATGTTTTGAACGTCGTCATATGAGACGCCTCCTAACATCCAGTTCGTCTCTTGCTTGGTATACTCTAGTACAGCAAGACGATCTGCTCCTTTTGGATAATGCAGCGTCACGTAAGCATGATTTCCGACAACGATACTGCTCCAGATATCACCTTCAGTCGGGTGCGCTTTTGTTCCATCTTTAAAGTAAAACGTCACGTGACGACGGAAATCCGCTTCAAACGAATCCTGTTCTGAAAAGTCCTTCGCTTTAATGCGTTGCACGATGGCATCGGGATTATTTACATCTTCAGCAGTATTATCCTCGATCCAGTGTGACCTAAGCTGATTCAAAGGCGGAATTTGGTCCGGTTCTGCACAACCGGTCAAGATACTTGCAGTGAGTAAGGCACTGATTACACCAATTCGTTGAAATCGCATGACAATCTCCTTTTCCTCTTTTTTCCTTTCTTTGAGTATCTCACGTTGCGAGACTAAGTCTTTAAGAAAGTTACGAAAAGAGGGAAAGGAGAATTTCTGATAAATACGCATTCATACATGAAAGATCTACAGACAAAAACAGACTAGCCCTCTTCTATTGAAGAGAACTACTCTGTTTCATATGTTTCACTCTAAGTTGGCATGTTTCCCGTACATCGTTTGCGAATCGAGTTGCTTCTCTTCCATGATCTGCAGAATCAAGGCATCATAGAACAACAACATCGTCTGTTCGAACAATGATCCCATCGGTTGCACCGTCTCGTCCGCTGATGCCGTTTGTTCTTTCGGAACCCCGGGCAGTTGGACGATCACGTTGGCTAATCGTGCTAACGTCGATGTCGGATTGATTGTGACAACGGCCACCGTTCCACCGAGTTGCTGTGCTTTCTCGACGATTGGAATCAACGTTTTCGTCTCACCTGATCCGGAACCAACGATTAACACGTCACCCTCACGTAAGTTCGCCGTGACCGTCTCGCCGACAACATAAGCATCGAGTCCCATGTGCATCAGCCGCATGACGAACGCTTTCCCCATCAAGCCGGAGCGACCAGCTCCTGCGAGAAAAATCCGGTTCGCTTGCAGCACAGCGTCTGCCAGTTCTTTTGTCTCGGTCGCATCGATTGCTTCGACCGTCGAAGTCAGCTCTTCGATAATCGTTTGAATGTGTGTCATTTACGCCTCTTGCAGCATCCGGTGCATCGTTGACGCTGTCTCTTGTTTATCATCTTGTCCCGTGATCCCGCCACCGACGATGATCAAATCAGGACGTGCAGCGATGACTTCCGGTAGTGTCTCCATCTTAATGCCACCTGCAACAGCTGTTTTTGCGTTTGTCACAACCGACTTGATTGTCGCAAGATCCTCAAATGAGTTTTGACCGACTGCTTGCAAATCGTAACCTGTGTGGACACAGATGTAGTCGACGCCTAACGCATCCAGTTCTTTCGCCCGTGTTGCGATATCTTTGACAGCAATCATGTCGACGAGAATCTGTTTGCCTGATTTTTTCGCTTCTTCGACTGCCCCTTTGATTGACATGTCTTCCGCTGCACCAAGGATCGTCACGATATCGGCACCGTGTGCGACAGCTTGGCTGACTTCGTAACCGGCAGCATCCATGATCTTCAAGTCAGCGAGGACCGTTAAGTTCGGGAACGCTGCCTTCATTTCTTTGACGGCGCGGAGCCCTTCGTTAATGACGACCGGTGTGCCGATCTCGACGATATCTAAATTGTCTTCCCCGATTTCTTTGACTAAAGCAATCGCACCTGCTGTATCGACTAAATCAATTGCGAGTTGTAATTTCATTTTGTATCTCTCCCATTCTTCTCTGTATTGTCGTACCTGACACTTCCTTCAGACGTTCAAGAAGGAACAGGACTAAATATAATCCTGATAGACGAACTTGGGAAGTACGCACTTTTAATTTACATAGTGCGGTTTTTCATACATAGTGCGGAAAAGTATACTGTCGACCGGAAGAAAGACTATACTGGAGCTGGAGGTGGAATCGATGCCACATTTTGAAGATCGTCAGTTTAACTGTGAGAAGGAATTGACCCTCTCGATCATCGGGGGCAAATGGAAGATGCTCATTCTTTGGCACTTAGGCAAGGAAGGCACAAAACGATTCGGGGAACTGAAAAGTCTGATGCCCGGCATCACGCAACGGATGCTTGTCAATCAACTGCGGGAACTCGAAGACCACCACATCATTCACCGGGAAGTCTATCCGGTTGTACCACCGAAGGTCGAATACTCGTTGACACCGCACGGACATAGCTTAATGCCGATTTTAGACGCGATGTATGCTTGGGGTAAGGATTATGCGAAAAATGTTCTGGAAATCGATTTCGAACAACATAAAATATCGCAATAAAAAAAGATGCTCGCGGTCTCGTCTCTTTTCAGAGATAAGTCCACAGAGCATCTTTTTTAGGATTCTTCCGCCGTATAAATCTTCGACATCGCCAGTTCATCGACGTATTCGCCATCGATGAAGAGTGATGCGATGCGTGTTCCTTCGATGTTGAAGCCAAATTTATGATAGAGCTCGATGGCCCGCAAGTTATCCTTGCGAACCGTCAACTCGAGTCGGATGAGTCCTGCTTCAATCGCAAAGGTATCAACCGCTTCAAGTAGACCCGCACCAAGTCCACGACCCGTATAAGCATCGAGCAAGCCGATGACAAGATTCGCCCGGTGACGAATCCGACTCGGTTCACCACCAACGACGAGCACATACCCGACAAGTTGTTCATCAACGTCCACGACAAAGATGTCCGAGTTCGCAGCCTGACCGAACTTCTCGATGAACGCCTCCGCCTGTTCCGTTGACAGAACGCGTTCTTCCGGCTCATACAACATATATTTCGTTTCTCGATCAATTCGTCGCATTAAGTCCGATAAGGCTTTTCCATCTATTAACGTGGCACGTCGGATCATAGGTTCAGCTCCGTTTCTTGCAATATCACAGCCTAATTTTACTGCATACCGATTTTATAAAAAGTAAAACTCTTTAATTTAGGTTTGTTATTCTTCCACTTACTCAATCCTTACTCAATCCATTAGCACTACTATTCGTAACAATTTCAACTGCTAATGACAAAATCAAAAACGAACTGAAAATGTCTGATGCGATTTCAATTTTTTTGTATAAACTATATACGTTTAATACTTATCAAAATTTTGTCAATCATTAACTTCTTTAAGTCACATAAATTGTTATATAAAAAGTACTTGAATTCATGTATGAAAACCAAATATTCTTTTAGTATACTATTTCCGCCTTATACTAATATAAAATATAAAGTTTATATTAAGTTACTTAAAATCATTCAAACGCTTATATATTTCATCCATGAACAAATCAAATATTGAGTGTTTTAGCTCGTCATTGGATAATAAAGTATTATTAAAGTTTTGATTTCTTTCCATACCTTCAATCAAAGCATCGTCAATTCTTCGATTATATTCTAATTTGAAATCATTTTTACTATTAACTTTGGCTGACCTTTGTAAATCTTCATCTTTTACCAAAATCTCTTTCACATGCATTACAGATTCAATCTCAATATTACTACTGAAATTTGTACCATGCATTAAATTGAATTCTTCAATAATTTCAGACAATTTTTTGATAATTGGTTCATACGGTTTTGGTATATCCGCCCCAGGGAGTTTTAATTCGCCTTGACTTTCTCTAATATAACTGTCAGTGACTTCATCAGTCATCCTTGGTTTTTCAAATTCAACATCTATCTTTCCATTTAAATCAACACCGGTATTCGCCCCTAACAAATCAATTTCTTTCAATAAAAAACGGATAAAATTATATTTTTTATGCAAATCTATATTTTTGAAGCTTGTTACTTGGATTAAAAAATTATAAAAGCTTATAAAGTGTTTAAGTTCTAAAATAGCTTCTTCCTTATCTTCTTTTTGCAATTCATTAAAACGCTTAACAGATCTATCTAGATAATATTCTACTTTTTGACGATCATTTTTTAGTCGTTTATTTAAATACATTAAGTTATTGAAGTTATTAATGTCATCATAATCTAATATATTTCTTAACTCTATTTTTTCTTCTATCACAAAAATATCATGTGGATTAACTTCGTTTCCGAGATATGTTCCAGTATAGTATTTAGAAAATGCTTTTTTTATATCTTCATACGAGTTAGCGAAGTCTAGTACAAATGTATACTTATTCGGATAAGTACGATTTAAACGGGATAGTGTTTGAACAGCCGTAACCCCAGATAATTTTTTATCAACGTACATGGCACATAATTTTGGTTGATCAAATCCTGTTTGGTACTTATTAGCTACAAGTAACACTTGATATGCATCTGTATCAAACTTTTTTGGTAATTCCTCTTCAGAGAAACCATTAATTGATGATTCAGTTACCTTTTTATCGTCACTTAATGGAAACTTCCCACTAAATGCTACTAAGGGAGTAATGTTATTGTAATCGCGTTTTTTAACGTAGTTATCGAATGCATAATAGTATTTAACGGCTGCTTCTCGTGAACTCGTTACAATCATAGCCTTAGCCTGTCCACCAAGCATATTCTGAATATTTTCCCTAAAATGTTCTACAATTATTTCTACTTTCTGTGTAATATTTACATCATGCAAAGAAATAAAACGCGTAATGGCTCTCTTCGCCTGCGAAATTTCTAGAGAAGGATCATCTATGGCTTTACTAATCACCTTGTAATATGTTGAAAAGGTTGTATAATTTTCTAAAACATCTAAAATAAATTTTTCTTCAATTGCTTGTTTCATTGAGTACAAGTCAAATTCTTTTTCATGACCATCTGGACCCTTTTCACCGAAAATTTTCAAAGTCTTTGGTTTAGGTGTAGCAGTAAAAGCAATCATCGATACATTTTTTTGCTTCCCATGTGCTTCAATATCTGATTCAATCTTGGCTGCAACTAATTCTTGATCATCAAGTTCTTCACCATTTTCATTGGAAATCTGTTGTACCTTTTTACTAAGTACTTCGGTTACCCCATCCATCATTCGTCCACTCGTTGAAGAATGTGCTTCATCAATAATAACGGCAAATTTTTTATCTTCTAACTCTCGAACATTGTCGACAATATAGTTAAATTTATGAATCGTTGAAACGATAATCTTGTAACTACCATTTAACGCATCTGCTAAATCTTGGCTTGTCGCATCATTATCCATTACTCTAACTAAACCAGCTTTATGCTCAATTTGTTGAATTGCTCGTTGTAGTTGACGATCAACAACCACACGGTCAGTAATTATGATTGTGCTATCTACTACCGCTTTTCCATCCTCATCGATTAACTGTGACAATTGATGAGATAACCATGCAATTGTATTGGTCTTTCCACTACCAGCTGAATGTTGAATCAAATAGTTTTGATTTGTTCCGTGCGTACGCATTTTTTCAATTACTCGCTGCACTGCTCTTTGTTGATGGAAACGAGGGAAAATCAAATGTTCTTCAACCTTTTTCTTAATCTTATCTTCTTTTCTTTCTAAAAAAATAAACTTAGATATCAAAGATAAAAGCATATCTTTTGTAAAAATTTCTTCCCAGATATAAGCTACTCCGAACCCATCTTTGTTTGATTTATTGCCTGCTCCATCATTGTATCCACGATTAAAAGGTAAAAAGTAGCTTGTTTCTCCTTTTAATTCTGTACACATATAAGCTTCTTTGAAATCCATTGCAAAATGAACTAAAGCACCTTTTTTAAATCGTAGTAACCGTGTTCTGTAATCTCGCTCTTTTCGATATTGCCAAATCGCATGCTTATAGGATTGACCCGAAGTATTGGCTTTTAATTCTATGGTGATAACCGGTAACCCATTTAAGAATAAAACTAAATCTATCCTTTCACCTACTTTATGATATACCTCTTCCATCACAGTAAAACGATTTTTCTCATATTTTTCTTGCCATGTTCGATTAAAATCATTGCCTGGTTTACGGTACATCAATTCAAAATGAGTATTATCAATATCTACACCATATTTTAAAACCGTTAATAACATACCATTCTTCGAATCAATTTGTTTTAAGATTGTACTAATAATTACATTATCTGTATTCTCACCGTAATAATCATAAAGTTCTTGATATTCATCGGGTTGAGTATCTTTAAGGAACAATATTAATTCTTCTTGATTCATTGCTTTATTTTGGTCATAGGTGGATTTTGAATATTTACGTTCTGCATACCCATTATTTTCAACTAAGTAATCAATAATAAAACGTTGATAATCAGAACGCTCCTGAATTGGATTTTTTAACACTTTTTACTATCTCCGATCTATCTTTATTTTATTAAATAACTCTTTTTTTTCCAGTTACATACTCAAAAATTAAGGACTTTCTATAATCTTTTAAACTACACAACTGTCTATCTTTAATTTTTTTTATCTTATCACTTAGCTGAATTTTATTTTCAATTTTTCCAACTATATACTTCATTTCAAAATCATCAGTTATTCTGAAAGTTAGATTTCCTAGAATATACAACGAAACAAATGATTGAACTCCACCTCTAGTAACCTGTTCAAATTGTTGAAGTATATCGTGAGAATAAAACTGGTAGTAGATAAACTTAGATAAAGTCGGCTTTTTGGAGGTTTTAAATAGCGCTAAATTTTTAATAGAAAAAACATCTCGAGAATTTACGATAACTGGATTTCCAATAGATCCAATCATTGGCATAATAATATCTCCAAACTCAACGTTTGAGCGTCTATTGATATCTTTCATATCTTTCTCACTAATTCTAGGAGCATTCTCAAAATCAATCAAATTATGTTCAGAATCAACATATCTCGATGTAATTAAGGGATATCCTTTATCTTTATTCATAAGATAATCTGGCGTGTCATGAGTTCCATCTTTTATTTGCACTATATATTTCAACTTAGTTTTTCTCTTTACATCATTTAAATACTCACTAATAATATTTTTCTTATACTCTTCAAGTTTTTCAATTTCTTGTTTTAGTAATTTAATTGCTTTATCAATCTCTCCGACTTTATTATCAAGAAACTCGACGATTAATTTTTGCTCAAAATTATCAGCAATAGGTAATTTAATCAATCCTAAATCTAATTGTGTCATACTTGGTAATGTACTACCAGATTGAAAATATTTATAGTCAAAACATTGACTCATATAGTAAAAAAGTTTTGTCGAAAATTTCTCTTCATTCACAATAGTGTAATATGACGTATCTACCGTCCAAAATTTCCCTTCAACGTACTGAGGTTTATCTATCGTACCTTTACGACCTAATAAAACACTTTTCCCATCATGAAGATAACGATCGGTATATTTAAATACTCCTCCAGATCCATAGACTGGTATTCCTTCATCAAGCTCTAATTCAACTTCTTTTCCGTTCTTTATCGAAACTACTTCTTTTAAACGATAAAGTTTCCATTCATTCGGAATTTTACCACTCCACTCAATACCAGTTTCTTTCATATACAATCACCTACCCTAACTCTGTTAATAAACTTTTTAATTCTGCTTCAAGTTCTTTGAATTCATTCAATAATTCTTCTGAAGTCTTTGGTTCTTGGTATTTATAAAAGTAACGTGTAAATGGAATTTCTGCTCCAATTTTTATAGATGGAGTTGACTTTCCTTTTGTTTTTTTATTCAAGTCTTCCTCAAAGAATTCCATGGCATCAGGTACATGAGGTAAAACTTCTTTTTGCATATATTGTTTTACGGATTGTTTATATGGAATCAATTCAATATCTTTCGTATCTTTATCGGGAATAATCCTTCCTTTATTATCTTTTTGAATTTCAGCCGTTTTATCCATACGACTCATTGATCTAACGATATTATTAAGTATCCCCGTTGGAATTTCTAAATCATAAAAAAGATCCTTCACTTTTTTCGTAAACTCTTTTGGTTCTTTGTATGTCCCAATTTCTTTTTCTCTTAATCGTTTAATGATTTCATCAAAGGTCGGTCTATTTTTTAAAAACTTCTCTAAAGTATTTTTTTCTTTTGTAGGTAGTGGATCCATCAATTGATATTCTTCCATTTTTTCTTGATCATAAAAGTTTTTTAAATCATTGTTATCAATCATTGCTTGAATACGTTCTTCAGTTATCTGATAATTCCGTTGCATTGGTTGATAAACGGCAAATTCTTTATACAAGAATTCCTCATTATCAAAAATTTTACAGTACTTATTTTCTTTAAACTCGGCATATAGATGAGTGATTTTTTGGATATGTTCATTTGATAATTCATTTCTTTTATTTCCCATTGATTTACGCATTTTTTTATAAAAATTCGTTGCATCAATCAATTGAACTTTCCCTTTGCGCTCAGCTCTTTTATTATTGCTCAAGATAAATGCATAAATTGAAATTCCCGTATTATAAAATAATTGGTCAGGAAATCCAATAATAGCTTCAATTAAATCATTTTCTAACATCCAACGGCGAATTTGACTTTCTCCCGAACCTGTTCCACCTGAAAATAGTGGTGAACCGTTAGTAATAATGGCTGCACGACCATTTTCTTTATTTAATTTTTTTAACGCATGTTGCATAAACAAAAGTTGTGCATCTCCACTTGCTGGCGTCATTGTAATTTCTGGTCCATCAATTCCTATCCGATGTTTAAAACGATCGCTGGCTTCAACGGCTTCTTTTGTTCCATTTTCGGCTTTATCGCCACTCCATGGTGTACCAAAAGGAGGATTCATAATTACAAAACGAAATTCATCATCTGGAAAAGCATCTTCTTTTAAAGTATTTTTCAATTGGATATGACTTGCATCTTGTCCTTTAATCAGCATGTCTGCTAGGCAGATAGCATAAGAACTATCTAAGATTTCTTGCCCGAACATATGAATCTTTGCTGATGAATTTTTGCGCAAAATAAAATCATTTGCTGTAGATAACATACCGCCAGTACCACAAGCGAAATCTCCAATTTTAATGATTTTTCCTTCTTGGTAAATATCATCACTACCTTCAGCCAATAATAAATTGGCTAAGCAACGAATAACTTCACGGGGCGAATAATGATCACCAGCATTCACGTTCTCTGAATAACGTCTTAACAGATCTTCAAAAAGATACCCCATACGCATGTTATCGACTGTTTTAGGTGATAAATCAAAATTCGCAAAAGCTTTAATAACCAATAATAATTTATTTGCTTTATCTAGTTTGTCGATTTGTTTCTTAAAACCTAAATCTTCAATAATTGTTTTAATATTTATTGAAAAACCATTGATATATTCTTTAAAATTATCTTTAACATTATCAGCTTGATCTTGTAAATTATTTAAATTAAATCGACTAATGTTATAAAAACTATGACCAGCTTTTCGTTCTAATACTTTAGGAGCAATCTTTGGGTTTGTTTCATAAGTTTTGACTACTTCATACTTTGTCTCTTCTAAGGCACACTCAAAACGACGAATAATTACCATTGGTATAATTACGTCTTGATAATCTTCTGCCTTATAGGTTCCTCTTAACTTATTTGCTATCGACAGTACTAAATTTGTTTCTTTTGTAACATTAATTTCCGTATTTTCATATAATACCTCTAAAGATTCATTCATAAAAAAACTCCTTATAAGTTTCGTTTAAAATAAATTCCAAATAATTAATTATAACATTTAATAACTTCGAAGGTTTGTGTTAGTTGTGCTTGTAAGATTGATTGCTAAAAAGAAGTTCTTATTCTATGAGACGCCAATGTATACAGATTTATTTTAACAACAGAAAGAAATGGCACGAGTAATTATCAAGACACAACGAATAAACTAATTTATTAATTAATGATATATGACATTCGATGATGTTCTATGAGTAAAAAAAAGTCAAAACCCTCATTTGCAAAGGGTTTTGACTTTTTGAAATCCACTGATTTCGTCGTATGGAGACGGTGGGAGTCGAACCCACGTCCGAAGGTATCGTATACTTAAGCTTCTACGTGTGTAGTCAATTTATTGGGATCTCGTCGTCAGGCTGCCAATTGACAGGCGTCCGTCTGACCAGTCTGATTCCATCTCTTCTCTTTCCCTCCAGACGGAAGGGTCCAAGCGTAGCCTGTTTAAAGTGAGACCCTAGAAATCAGCCGACCAGGCGACAGCTGCTAGGATCCGCAGTTGCTATTACGCTGCTGCGAGTTGTGTGTTAGTTTTGCCAGTTATGGCTGGTGCGTTTTAACGAGGCCGACCCCTCGACACGCCACAGAAGACCGAACTACCCCCGTCGAATCCGTAACGTCCCCAAGATATAAAATTGGGGCTTTCCGAATACTAACATTCTAGCAGAAAAGTGTTACGGCTTCAATACTTTTGCTTATCGCGTAGTGCTCGCTCGATATCACGCTTCGCATCCTTCTTCTTCAGGTCGTCGCGTTTATCGAATTTCTTCTTCCCGCGTCCGAGTCCAATCAAGCATTTCGCGTACCCATTCTTGATATAGACTTTGAGCGGTACGATCGTATAACCGTCCCGTGAGACCGCTCCAATCAAGTTTGCGATCTGTTTCTTGTGCAGCAATAACTTCCGCGGGCGGAGCTGTTCATGGTTATAGCGGTTCCCCTGTTCGAAATGGGCGATGTTCGAGTTCCAGAGAATCGCCTCTCCCCCGTCGAACCGGACGAACGCGTCCCCGATACTGATCTTTCCTTTACGGACCGATTTGATTTCCGTTCCCGTCAAGACGAGACCGGCTTCAATCGTATCCTCGATTGCATAATCGAACGAGGCCCGTTTGTTGTTCGCTAAGACTTTCGAATCTGTTCCCTTTGGCATGTTCGTTCACCACATTTCCGATGCGGAAGCGCTTATTTGCGCTTCCGTTTCTTATTCGAGACCGCCTTATGGAATGGCGGTTTATCTTTCTTATTCTTTAACGAGAATCCTTTTCCTTTGCTTTGGTCGCTCTTACCCGACCGTTTCTTGCCACGACGATCGTCCTTCTTCTTGTCATCGCGTTTTTGTCCCGGACGTCCACCGCTTGAACGGATCGTCTTCGACTCGAACCGTTTCTTCGGCTGCCGTTCTGGCATCCCGACGACGCTGAAGTCGATCGTCCGTTCATCGATGTTGACGTTCGTGACCTTGATCTCAACGACATCGCCAATCCGGAACTGTTGCTTCGTCCGCTCACCGATCAGCTGATAGTTCGCTTCATCGTAGCGGTAGAAGTCATCCGTCATCGCTTGGATGTGGACGAGTCCTTCGATCGTGTTCGGCAGTTCGACGAACATCCCGAAGTTCGTGACACCACTGACGACACCTTCGAACGTCTCACCGATGTGTTGCTCCATATATTCAGCTTTCTTCAAGGCGTTCGTTTCCCGCTCGGCATCAACGGCACGACGCTCGCGTTTTGACGAGTGATCAGCGATTTCTGGTAAGATTTCCGAGTAACGGTCTTGCGTCTTCTGTGACTTGTCGTTGTAGATGACATATTCACGCAATAGACGGTGAACCATTAAGTCCGGATACCGACGAATCGGTGACGTGAAGTGCGTGTAGTAGTCCGTCGACAGACCAAAGTGACCGATCGGTTCGATGTCGTATTTCGCTTGTTGGAGCGAACGGAGCATGACCGTACTGACGACCGCTTCTTCCGGCTCACCTTCGACGGCGTTCAGGATCGATTGCAACGTCTTCGGTGCGACTGACTCACCCTTGCGTTCGACGTTGATCCCGAAGTTACCGATGAACTTGAAGAACGTATCGAGACGTTCAGCTTTTGGCTCATCGTGGATCCGGTACATGAACGGCAGTTTTTGACGCTGGATGTGCTCGGCGACCGTTTCGTTCGCTGCGAGCATGAACTCTTCGATCAACTTCTCGGCGACTGACCGTTCCCGGAGGATGATTTCACTTGTCTTGCCTTCTTCGTTGACGAGGACCTTCGCTTCTGGGAAGTCGAAGTTGATCGCCCCACGACGTGAGCGACGTTCGCGGAGGATTGCTGCGAGTTCCGCCATCTTGTCGAAGTACTCGACGAGATCCTGATACTTCGCGATCACTTCTTCGTCTTCGCGTTCGATGATTTTCCGGACATCCGTGTACGTCATCCGTTCCGTCGTCTTGATGATGCTCTGGAAGATTTCATGGTTGACGACAGCACCGTTCGCATCGATTTCCATGATACAGCTGAGCGTCAGACGATCGACGTGCGGGTTGAGTGAGCAAATCCCGTTCGATAGACGGTGCGGAATCATCGGGATGACGCGGTCGACGAGATAGACACTCGTTCCACGCTCACGCGCTTCTTCGTCGAGGGCTGAATCTTCTTTGACGTAATGCGAGACGTCGGCGATGTGGACACCAAGCTCGAAGTTGCCGTTCGCTAATTTTTTAACGTGAACCGCATCATCGAGGTCTTTTGCGTCCGCCCCGTCGATCGTCACCGTCAATTCGTTCCGTAGATCAACGCGTCCGACTAAGTCCTTCTCATCGATCTGATCCGGTACAGCGTTCGCCTCAGCGATCGCTTCCGGTGAGAAGTCGACGTTGATGCCGTGCTTATGGACGATCGACAAGATGTCGACGCCTGGGTCATTTTTGTGACCGATGATTTTCAAGACTTTCGCCGTTCCGGCGTAACGACCATCCGGATACTTCGTGATCCGGGCGAGGACTTTATGCCCATCGACGGCACCGAGTGTATCGTCGTTCGCGACGACCGGTAAGAACGTCAGCTTCGTATCATCCGGTTCGATGTAGGCGATTGATTCGATCCGTCCTTTTGGACTGACGAACGTGCCGACGAAATCGGCTGGTCCGCGTGAGAGAATCTTGAGCAGTTTCCCTTCACGACGGTCGCCGCCGTTTGACTCGGCAAACACTTTGACGAGGACACGGTCGCCGTTATAGACGTTCTTCAGTTCCGGTGCCGGCAAGAAGATGTCGCCTTCTGAGCCGTCTTCCGGTGAGACGAAGCCGAATCCGCGCTGGTGAACGGAAATCTTCCCTGCGACTTGACCGATCTGCGCAAGTGTTCCGTACTTGTTCGAGCGTGTCCGGGCGATCAACGCTTCGTCTTCCATTGCGTTTAGCGTCCGGATCAATTCCTTGAATGCGTCCGTATCCGCTAGTTCTAGTTTTTTCGTTAATTGATCAATCGACAACGGACGTTCTTCCGTCGTGATGACCGTTAGTATTCGTTCACGTAATTCCAACGTGACACCTCCAGTTACTTGCTCCAGTTCAATGACTCCAGGAAGTCCAAGATGTCAGAATGGAGCTGGTCTTTTTCTTTGTCGAGCGTAATGACGTGACCTGAGTTCTCATACCAGATCAGCTCTTTTTGGAAGGCACTGACTCCATCATGGATGATGTTCGCGGAGTCGGTGTTGATCATGTGATCATTGCGTGCTTGGACGACGAGCGTCGGTGCGTAGACGTCCTCGAGCGAATCGCGTGTCTCGCGCAGCAGTTCCTGTAAGTCTTTCAAGGTCGGCATCGGTTCGAAGGACGCCATCTCGTGGTCGATCTCTTCTTGTGATTTGCCTTCTCGCTTCTTGAATTCTCGTGCGTACTCGGTGACTCCTGCATACATGACTTCTTCACTTTTGATGTAGGCGGGTGCACACATCGGGATGACCGCTTTGACCGGACGGTTCATCGATAACTTCAGCGACATGACGCCACCGAGCGACAGTCCGCAAACGGCGATTTCGTCATAGCCTTTATCGACGAGTTCCTGATATCCGGCAAGGACATCCTGCCACCAGTCGGCTGGCCCGGTCTTCGTCAGCTCTTCGGGTGGGGCAGCGTGCCCTTTATATTGTGGTGCGAGGGACGTATAGCCCTGTTTTTGCAAATAGCGACCGAGGATGCGGACATCCGCGCTCGATCCCGTGAATCCATGTAGTAGTAAAACGGCACGTGGGCCGGCTTCGAAAAAGAATGGTTTTGGTAAAGTGATTTTCATAAAATGATTCCCCCTCTAACTCTATACCCCATATCCGGAAAAAATGAATATCGAGAAATACAAAAAACGACAGCGCGATCATACGGCTGTCGTTTCAATGCTCACTTATAAAAAGCGACGAGTAACGCCAAGATGAAGAGTAATGCTCCTAAAATAGACGCCACACGATTTAGGACCGCATCCAAGCCACGAGCTTTTTGGCGACCAAATAATTGTTCTGCTCCACCCGTCAATGCTCCGAGTCCGGTCGTACGACCCGACATCAATAGAACGACGATGATGAGAAGAACGGAAACGACGATGAGGCCGACAAGAGCCACGTTATGAATGATCATCGATGATCCTCCTTCAGTAATATACGCTTCTTTCATTATAGAGAAAAACAAGTACGGGAACAAGGAATAGATTTAGGAACTTTTTCCTGCCTGACGAAAAGAGACACCCGAATCGTCGACTCAGGTGTCTTATCTCCTTATTGTTTGATCAATTCGAGATCAACTGGGATGTTCTTCTCGACTTTGTCACCTTTTAAATGCTTGATGGCTGTCTCGACACCCATCTTCCCGATCTCAGTCGGTTTTTGAGCAATCGTTCCTGCCATTTTTCCGTCTTTGACGGCTTTGACGGCATCATCCGTTGCATCGAAGCCGATGACTTTCACATCGTTGAGACCCGCTGCTTTTAACGCTTCAACCGCACCGAGTGCCATTTCATCATTGTGCGCGAAGACAGCTTTGATGTCTTTGTTGTTTTGGAGGATGTTCTCCATGACCGACAAACCTTTTGCTCGGTCGAAGTTCGCTGCTTGTTTTGCGACGACGTCAAGTTTACCGTCGACTGCTTCATGGAATCCTTTACCACGGTCACGTGTTGCGGATGCTCCTGGAATCCCTTCGAGCTCCACGACTTTTGCTTTGTCGCCGACGAGTTCGATCATGAACTCACCTGCTTGTTTCCCACCCGCGACGTTATCTGACGCGATGTGTGCGACGACGTCGCCTGCTTCTGCATTCCGGTCAACTGTGATGACGGGGATGTTCGCATCGTTCGCTGTTTGGACGGCTGCACCGACTGCTGCTGAATCCGTTGGGTTGATCAAAATGAGATCAACTTTCTTTTGAACCATGTCTTCGATGTCGCTTGCTTGTTTTGCTGCGTCATCTTGTGCATCCGCGACTTGAAGTGTTGCGCCTTGTGCTTTTGCTTCTTGTTCTGCCCCTTCTTTTAACGAGACGAAGAATGGATTGTTGAGGGTTGAAATCGAAAGACCAATCTTGAAGTCCTTTGTCTTCTTCTTCGTATCACCGTTGCTGCTGCCCGGCTGTTCCGTCGAACAGGCTGCTGCGAAGACCATTAATGCCATCATGACGACTGCAAGTAGTTTTTTCATCTGTAAATCCTCCTTTTTGAGTGTGGGTTACGCTGCTTGTTTCCGGTCCGCGAGTACCGCGAACAAAATGACTAAACCTTTGACGACAAGTTGGAAGAATGAGGAGACACCAAGCAAGTTAAGTCCATTGTTCAGTGTTCCGATGATCAAGGCACCGATCAAGGTACCGACAATCCAGCCACGACCACCTGAGAGGCTCGTCCCACCAAGGACGACCGCTGCGATGGCGTCGAGTTCGTACGATGTCCCCGCCGTCGGCTGTGCCGAGTTCAGACGAGACGTCAGGATGATTCCGGCAAGTGCCGCCATCAATCCTGAGAGTGAGTAAATCATGATTTTGACTTTATTGACTTGAATCCCCATCAATTTTGCTGCTTCTTCGTTACCACCAATCGCATACGTATAGCGACCGAACGTCGTCTTCTTCAAGATGAAGTAGAGGACCGCGAAGGCAAGCAACATTGTTAAAACCGGTACTGGGAAGATCCAGAAGTAGCCGCGTCCGAACAGTTCGAACCAGCCACCTTGGCTAAGTCCAGTGATCGGTTTCCCGTCCGTATAGACGAGCGTCAATCCGCGGAAGATTGTCATCGTCGCAAGTGTCGCGATGAACGGTGCGACTTTCCCGAGCGAGATGACCATCCCGTTCAACGCACCCATGACAGCTCCGACGATCAATCCAGCCAGAACAGCAATCAACGCTGACGTTCCATCCGTCATCAGACCCGCGACGAAGGCGGACGAGAGGGCGAGAATCGAACCGACCGATAAATCAATCCCACCCGTCAGAATGACGAACGTCATTCCGAAGGCAATCAAGGCATTGATCGAGACTTGTCGTAAGATATTAAATAAATTATTCAGTGTTAAAAAGTCCGGTTCCATGATCGAGACGACGAGGACGATTGCGAATAGTCCCGCGAGTGGTCCAAGCTTTTGTCCGATCCCAAGACGTCTCGGTTTTGCTTCCGTTACCTTGCCTTGCATCAATTCCATATCATTGTCCTCCTGTCGCAAGTGTCATGATGCTTTCTTGCGTCGCTTCCTGTCGTGTCAACATGCCGCTCATCTTGCCTTCACGCATGACGTAGACCCGGTCGCTCATCCCGAGAATCTCCGGGAGGTCCGAGCTGACCATGATGATCGCGACACCCGCCGCAGCGAGTTCGTTCATGATGAGGTAAATCTCTTTCTTCGCCCCGACGTCGACACCACGTGTCGGTTCGTCGAGGATCAAGACTTTCGGTTGTGTTCCGAGCCACTTCGCAAGAACGACCTTCTGTTGGTTACCCCCGGACAGTGACTTTGCCGGCTGGTCCATCGAGCTGTGCCGGACCGAGAGCGACTTCAAGTATCCTTCTGCGAAATCACGCTCTGCCTGATCCTTGATGACACCGGAGCGGGATAACGAACGAATCGTCGGCAGCGAGATGTTCTCACGCAGTGAAAAGTCGAGGAACAAGCCTTCGCCTTTGCGGTCTTCGGTCAAAAAGCCGATGCCCTGACGGATTGCGTCGTACGGTGTCTTGATTTTCAGCGACTGTCCGTTCAGTTCGATTGTTCCTTCTTTCAGGCGATCGACCCCGAACAATCCCCGCATGACTTCCGTCCGCCCAGCACCCATCAAACCCGAGAAGCCGATGATTTCACCCGCCTTGACGGAGAACGAGACATCGTCGAATCGTTTCCCGCTCGCCTGTTTGACCTCAAGGACAGTTGCACCGATTGACACGTCACGATCCGGATACCGTTCGCCCATCTCACGACCGACCATCTCTCGGACGATCTGTTCGAACGATGTCTCAGGAATCGCGTGTGTCGAGACGGAGATCCCGTCCCGTAAGACGGTGATCCGGTCGCAGAGCTCGAAGATTTCCTCCATCCGGTGTGAGATATAGACGATCGAGACACCTTGGTTGCGTAGTGCCGTCGCGACGCTGAACAGGGCACGAATTTCCCGCTCTGTCAGTGCGGCTGTCGGTTCATCCATGATGATGACCTTCGCGTCCGTCATTAAAGCTTTTGCGATCTCAATCATCTGTTGTTGCCCGACCGACAACGTCCGAGCGAGTTGATCGACGTCCATGAAGACATTCAATTCGGCGAGTTCACGTTCTGCCTGCCGTTTCATCTCTCCTTGCTTGAGAATCCCGAAGCGTGACTTTAACTCCCGTCCGAGGAACAAGTTTTCCGTCACCGTTAAATCCGGGAGGATGTTCAGTTCCTGGTGGATGAAGGCAATCCCCGCCTCTTCGGCAAGTTTCGGATTCTTATACTCGACGTCCTGTCCATCGACCCGAATCGTCCCTGCGTCCGCTCTATGGACGCCGGTCAAAATCTTCATCAATGTCGATTTCCCGGCACCGTTCTCTCCCATCAAGGCGTGGATCTCACCCGCAGCGAGGTCGAAGTCGACACCCTTCAGGACAGGGACGGGACCGAATGCTTTTTTGATACCTGTCATCTCGATACGCATCGCATGACCCCCTTAAAAGATTACGCCGGAATGGAAGATGACATTTGCGTACGGTGTCGCTTCTCCGGTCCGGATGATGACCTTCGCCTGCTGTGTCTGTTTTTTGAACTCTTCATGCGTGACGAACGTCGTTTCGATTTGCATAGCTTCGAGTTGCTCGAGGACATCCGGATTCGCTTCCTTGATCTCTGTTGCCAGTGTCAATTGTTCAATCGCCATGTCACCGGCGACGACACGGACGACGTCGAGGAATGACGGTGTGCCGAGTTCAAGTGCTAAATCGATTCGCGCGACCCCGTCTGGAATCGGTAAGCCGCAATCGGCGATGACGATCGTATCGGTATGACCGAGATCGGTCAGGACCTTGCTGATATGACTGTTTAAGATACCGTGTTTCTTCATGCGTCTCCCTCCATCTGTTCCCGTGTCGGCATGCCGCCTTGAGCGCCAAGCGCGCGGATCGATAAGCCGGCTGCCCGGTTCGCGAAACGAATTGCCTCGACGAGCGGTTGTCCTTCCGTTAACGCAACGGCTAAGGCACCGTTGAACGTATCCCCTGCTCCTGTCGTATCAACGACGGTCGTCTCGATCGCTGGAATCGTCACGATCGACTCACCGTCGTAGAAGCGTGCCCCGCGACTGCCTTCGGTCACGATCAATTTATTCGGATATTCCATCAACCAATGTTCGATTGGCTGGTCTTGTCCGAAGATTAAGCCACATTCATGTTCGTTTGGCGTTAAGTATGTGACGTGTTCAATCAATTCCGGACTGAGTGACATCGCCGGTGCTGGATTCAAGACGACTGGAATGCCGGCTGCATGTGCTTCGCGAGCAACTGTCTCGACCGTTTCGATTGGAATCTCGAGCTGGAGTAAGATGATTTCACTGTCTGCGAGAATCGGCGCGAGTGTATCATCCGCAAATTTCACATGTTGATTAGCAGACTGAACGACGACGATCGAGTTATCGCCTTCAGCGAGCGTGATATGTGCCGTTCCCGTCCGTTCGCCTTCAATCGTTTGCAAGTGTGCCGTCTGTACTCCTTGCGTTTTGAAGTTTTCGCGAATCGCTTCACCGTTTGCGTCACTGCCGACGCAACCAATCATTTCGACGGTACTGCCGAGACGCGCGACCGCCACTGCTTGGTTCGCCCCTTTTCCGCCCGGTACGGTATGAAAGGCATCCCCGATGACCGTTTCGCCTGCGCCTGGGCGGCGTTTACTTTCGACGACGAGATCCATCGAGATACTGCCGATGACACTGATTTGTTTCATGCTTCCTCATCCTTCCGTTTCGTCGTTTCCCGTTCGATGATCTCAACTGTCAACTCATGATGAACGGCGGCAATCGGTGTGCCTTCAATCCGCTGAATCAAAAGTTTCGCCGCCAGTTCTCCCATTTGATAGATCGGCTGCGCAATCGTCGTCAACGGTGGTGAAATCATTTGTCCGAGTTCGATGCCGTCATAGCCGATCACTTGTAGCTCGTCCGGAATCGTGATCCCGCGTTCCGCAGCGACTTGCACCGTTGCTGCAGCGATGACATCGCTCGCGGCAAAAATGCCGTTGCAGTGATAGTGATCAAAGAGATAGTTCGCGGCATCGAGCGCTCCTTGAAAGTGGAACGGTGACTCGATGCTTGCGACGAGATTCGTTCCGGCGACTTCCTCGAAACCGTCCCGCCGTTTCTTGATCGTCGGGAGTTTTGAGGGACCACTGATGACGGCTAGTTCAGTTGCACCTGCTTCCAGTAAAAGCGAAGCCGCCTTCTTCCCGCCCTCGTATCCGTTTGACGTCACCGTCGGAATCGCTCCTTGTAACACACGGTCTAACGCTACGACCGGCACTTCGAGTTCTTCATAGTTCGGATTGTTCGAGTAGTTCGTCGTGATGATCAATCCGTCGACATGCATTGCCTCGAGTGACTTGATATATTCGCGTTCTTTCTGAAACTGTTCGTCTGTGTTACACAAAATGACCTGAAAACCATGTTGATGTGCCATATCTTCCACAGCCCGTGCGAGTTGTGGGAAGAACGGGTTCGTGATGTCTGGAACGATCAATCCGATCAGTCCGGACCGTTTTTGGAACAACGATCGCGCGACCCGGTTCGGTCGATAATCCAATTGTTTGATTGCCTGAAGCACCGCCTTACGCGATTTCTCACTGACATAACCCTTTTCGTTCATGACGCGTGAGACCGTCGCGACAGAGACATGTGCCGCTTTCGCTACTTCCCGGATGGTCGACATGTTTCGCCACCTCTTTCTTTTGATAACGCTTACAAGAATCATCATATTGTGTAACCGGTTACACATCAATCTTTTTTATTTAAAATATATTTTATTTTTTTCAAACGCGTAGATTGCCCCATAAAAAAGAAGCCTGACACCGCATCAGACTTACGATAATTTCATATCTTGAACGTTCTGAATCATCCTCAAATAAAGACGATCAGCGACAGACCCGTCAAAATATTAATGAATCCTAACCCATCCGTCGCTTTTGTGTATAACGATGGTGTATCTTTTTTAACACTATCGTTTAGAAACATTAATGTGATAGCGATTACTGTTGTTACGCCTAGTGGCGCATTGAGAAAACTATCCGAGTATGTAAAAAAGTTATTCGTAATGTAAACACTGTTTAAGACGGACAAACCAAATAAGATTTTCTGCACATTAGCCACTCCTATAATTATTAAGATCATATGAAATCAATTAAGATTTAATTTCGTTCTTTCTCCATTATAGAATATTCTTCCAGAAATCCTTCCTTACATTATCGAAAGAAAACATTTTGATGCGGACGCAAATAAACCATGAGGCAGTGTTACATCACCTCACGGTTTAAGATTTATCAGCTTAGGACGGAAATCAATGAACATCTCTACTCCGCTTCTTTTTACTTTTCTTCTCTGTATACAGGCGACGGATCAAAGCAACAACGAACGCAACGATTACCAGCGGCTCAAACAAATAAATCAACAGGAACGTGACATCAATGACGGCATCCTCCGGATTATAACGGATGATATAGAGCGCACCGGGTAAGATGGCAATCAGTCCACCAATTCCGAGTGCCGTTCCCAAAATCAAACTCTGACGTGAAAACCGGCTCGTGATTTGATACAAACCGATGAATAGTATGAGTTCCGTAAAATAGATGAGGCGCAACGGGATGTCACCAATCGACGTATCAAGCCCTAAAAACAAAAACCGAAATAGCATGTCGATTCCCCCTTCCCTCTAGTTCTACCCCGAACCGGGTCCTCGTAATGCTAGATTTCCAGTTTCCCTGCATATCCTCGCTTCAATTAGGGAATAGCTAGAGAGTTACAGTCACATACAGAGAGTTGGGATCGGATGAAAGAAGAACACTCGATGAAGGTCGTCAGTTGTTTGAATGATTATTTCGAACGTCATCAGCAACCCCTTCAGGTCGATCTCTTACGAGGTCTACCACCGATCGTGCTATTGTTGCGCGATGACGCGAAACGTGCCTTTCCAAAAGAAGCGAATTTGCACGATGAACTGTTACAAGACATCAAACGTTTGATTCAGGAATGTTTGGATCCCGATACGTTACGCGAATTAGGAATCGATGTCGATCTCCCGGACTTTTTCGTGACCCGTGCACCGCTTCATTCTGCCCATCATTATCTCGTTACATTCATTGAAGATTGATTCTGCTCTTATGATGAAAATAGCGCGTTCTTTGATCACGTGATGACGTGAAGAAAGAACGCGCTATCTTTATGCAAAAACCGATAGCGCCAAAGCACTACCGGTTTTACTTCCCTTCACGTATGGTAAAGAAGACTTAATTCTCAACCTCAAGAATCGCTTCGATTTCAGCTTCTACTTCTTTGTTGACCATTTGCGAACGTTTTTTACGTAATTCGAGATCCATCTCCTGATCGATGAACTGGTTCGTATGCTTGTCGAAGCAATCAAAGCAGATCGGATAGAAGTCTTTGGCTTCTTTATTCAGAGAATTGAATTCCCACGTGTCGAGTTCCAAGTAACTGACTTGGTTGTTCGTTTCAGTTCCACAGATTTCACACTTCATGTTCACTTGCCTCCTGAGACGTCGATTTTCGCTTTTTCGAGTTGGCGTTCTTGACGTTCCTTGATACGCTTCAAACGTCCGTGATACTTCATGATGTTCGCTTGAGATTGTTTCGCTTCGTCAGTTGTCGGTTCTAAATCGGCGATGCCCCAGAATTTGACGACGACGTCTAATACTTGGTCGAAGTATTGGAGTGGTCCATAGTTCGTATCAACAGCAATCGTCTTCATCCGTTCCGTGAAGTCCGGCATGACAGCACCTGGCATCGAGAAGTTGATGATGACGTCTTCGAAGAAGACGATGAAGTTCGGGTCAAGCTCTAGGTGTGCTTTGACCGTGTCACGGTAGAACGCATAATGGAGCGCTTCGTCCTTCGCTAGACGACGGAGTAGCGTTGCTAAGTCTTTGTCGTGTGCCCCTGCGATTTTCGCAACGTTGTTATAGAAGACGAGTGTCGCTAACTCTTGCAGTGACGTATACGCCATTGTCGCTAGTGGGTTCGTGAAGTCTGGGAACCAGCCGTTCTCAACGACACGTCTTCTTAATTGATGAAGGCGCGTTGGATTGACGTTTCGTGTGACGAGTAAATACGTCTCGAGTAAGTTCGAGTGCTGATCTTCTTCTGCTGTCCACGTCCGGACGAAATCATTGATGACTTCCATCGAGTTCTTGAACGTGTAATCTAAATGCGACGTGTACCACGGTAAGTTGACCTCTGTCAGTAATGCCGTCTCAATCGCTACGATGACGCCTTCTGGAAGCGTGACTTGGCTTTCGTCCCAAGGAACACGTTTGAATGACATCGCCTTATCCCACGGAATGAACTCGTGATAGCTCCAGTCAATATTGGCTGAACGCTCCTTGTGTAGTCGATATAACTCTTGAATGCGTGGTTCTAAACGGATATCTAAATCTGAATTTAACATGATCCTGTCTCCTTTAGACGTATTTTCATCTGCATCGAGCAAGATGTAATTAATCCCTATAACTATTTAATTTGCACTTATTTATGAGTATAACATTTTAGTCATCTACTCAGATGAATCAATTTTTTGACAGTTCATCATAGTTTTGATGACAAAAGCGATTTTCATGTTTGACATTGCTTGATATAAAAACCTCCTATCCGTGTGTACGTATCACACGAATAGGAGGTTTTGCTTATAGCTTATTCAAACGATCAACCTGAAATTACTTCTTGAGGTTGTAGAATGATTTGATTCCGTCGTAGACAGCAACGTCTGAAAGCATGTCTTCGATGCGGAGAAGTTGGTTGTATTTCGCGATACGGTCTGTACGTGAAAGTGAACCAGTTTTGATTTGACCAGCGTTTGTCGCAACAGCGATGTCAGCGATCGTTGAATCTTCTGTTTCACCAGAACGGTGAGAAACGACAGCTGTGTAACCAGCTTTTTTAGCCATTTCGATTGCGTCGAATGTTTCAGTCAACGTACCGATTTGGTTAACTTTGATGAGGATCGAGTTCGCGATGCCTTTTTCGATACCTTCAGCAAGTTTCTCAGTGTTTGTTACGAACAAGTCATCCCCAACGAGTTGAACTTTGTGTCCGATACGATCTGTAAGGAGTTTGTGACCATCCCAGTCGTTTTCGTCACAGCCATCTTCGATTGAGATGATTGGGTATTTGTCAACGAGTTGTGCGTAGAATTCAACAAGCTCTTCTGTTGAAAGGACTTTGCCTTCGCCAGCGAGGTTGTATTTGCCAGCTGCTTTATCGTAGAACTCAGAAGAAGCGACGTCCATTGCAAGGTAAACATCTTCGCCTGCTTTGTAGCCAGCTTTTTCGATTGCTTCAAGGATAACTGTGATTGCTTCTTCGTTTGATTTCAAGTTTGGAGCGAATCCACCCTCGTCACCAACTGCTGTGTTAAGACCCATTCCGCTAAGAACTGATTTCAACGCGTGGAAGATTTCAGCACCCATACGAAGTGCTTCTTTGAATGTTGGAGCACCGACAGGCATGATCATGAACTCTTGGAAGTCCACGTTGTTGTCTGCGTGTGATCCACCGTTGATGATGTTCATCATTGGTGTTGGTAATGTTTTCGCGTTGAATCCACCGAGGTATGTGTAAAGTGGAAGACCAAGCTCATCTGCAGCAGCACGTGCAGCAGCCATAGAAACACCAAGGATTGCGTTAGCGCCGAAGTTACCTTTGTTTTTCGTACCGTCGAGATCGATCATTTTTTTGTCGATTCCAGTTTGGTCGAAGACATCGTAACCGATGATTTCTGGTGCGATTTTTTCGTTGACGTTGTCAACAGCTTTCAAAACACCTTTTCCGAGGTAACGTGCTTTGTCGCCATCACGGAGTTCGACTGCTTCGTGCTCACCAGTTGATGCACCTGATGGTACGAGTGCGCGACCGAAACCGCCATCTTCTGTATAAACTTCTACTTCTACTGTTGGGTTACCGCGTGAATCAAGAATCTCGCGTGCGTAAATCTCTGTAATCATTGACATTTAAATTCGCTCCTTTTGTGTGTAAGAAATATGTGGTGTAACTACTTCGATCGACGGGATTATTTCTTCAATACGATCGATTTACCAGTCATCTCTGCTGGTTGGTCCGCTCCGAGGAGATCAAGGACCGTTGGTGCGAGGTCAGCGAGTGCACCTGTGAGTGGTTCAAGGAGTTCAACGTCCTCGACTGTCACGATACATGGAACGGGTTCTGTCGTATGCGCCGTCATTTTACTGCCGTCTGCATTGAGGACTTTATCCGCATTTCCGTGGTCAGCCGTGATGACTGCCGCGCCGCCTTTGCTGAGAATCAAGTCAACGACTTTCCCAAGACACTCATCGACAGCTTCGATCGCCTTTTTCGTCGGCTCGAGCATACCCGAGTGACCGACCATATCCGGGTTTGCGAAGTTGAGGATGATCGCGTCGTGTTTGTCCGAGTTGATTGCGTCGACGAGCGCGTCTGTGACTTCATAGACGCTCATCTCCGGTTTCAAGTCGTATGTCGCGACTTTTGGTGAAGGGATCAAGATCCGATCTTCCCCTTCGTATGGTTCTTCACGTTGTCCGTTGAAGAAGAACGTGACGTGCGGATACTTTTCCGTTTCCGCGATGCGTAGCTGTTTGAGACCTTGTTTTGACAATGTCTCACCCAGCGTGTTCTTGATGTCTTCAGGCGGGAAGACGATGTCCGTATCAATCGCATCCGAGTACTTCGTCATTGAGACGAGTAGCAGGTTCTTCGGTGCGTTGTCCGGAATTTCGAATCCGTCGAAGCCACCCTTTTCTTTGTAGACTTTCGAAAGCTGAATCGCACGGTCAGGACGATAGTTGAAGAACACGATCGCATCGTTATCGTGGATCGGTGCGACTGGCGTACCGTCTTCCTGCACGACAACAGTTGGTTCGATGAACTCATCCGTTACGTCTTGTTTGTACGAAGCTTCAACCATGCCGATTGGATCCTTCGTCGTTGGACCTTCACCGAACGTGATGGCGTCATAGACTTTCTTGACGCGTTCCCAACGGTTATCGCGGTCCATCGCATAGTAGCGACCAGAGATACTCGCGAATTGTCCAACATTCAATTCATCCATCTTCGCTTGCGCGTCACGGAGGAAACCAGCGCCCGATTGTGGGTCGCAGTCACGACCGTCCGTGAAAGCATGGAGGTAGACTTTTTCGATTTCGTGAAGTTTTGCGAATTCGAGCACCGCATATAAGTGGTTGATGTGACTGTGGATTCCACCGTCAGAGACCAAACCGAAGATATGAAGCGCTGAACCGTATTTCTTCACGTGACCTGCCGCATCGTTCATCGCTTGACGCGAGAAGAACGAGCGATCCTTGACCGCGTTGTTGATTCGGGATAGCGATTGATAGACGACGCGACCTGCACCGATGTTGAGGTGACCCACTTCTGAGTTCCCCATTTGACCTTCAGGCAAACCGACGTATTCGCCTTTCGCATTCAACAACGTATGCGGGTATTGACCCCAGTAACGGTCGAAGTTCGGTTTGTTCGCCGCCGTAACGGCATTTCCGAACTCCTCGTCACGCATACCAAAACCATCAAGGATGATCAGTGCGACTGGACGTTTTTTCATTTAAATCGCCTCCAACAGTTTGAGGAACGATCCTGTCTCAAGACTTGCACCGCCGACGAGCGCGCCGTCGATGTCTGGTTGAGCCATATATTCTTTGATGTTTTCCGGTTTGACGCTACCACCGTATTGGATGCGGACAGCTTCTGCTGCTTCAGCACCAAATTCAGCTGCAACGACGTCACGGACGAATTTACAAGAATCTTGTGCATCTTGTTCTGTCGCTGATTTACCTGTTCCGATTGCCCAGACAGGCTCATAAGCGACGACGAGATTTTTCACTTGGTCGACAGTAAGACCTTTAAGGCTGTTTGCTGTCTGTTCGCGGATGACGTCTTCGAACTTGCCGCCTTCACGCTCTTCCAGTGTTTCACCTACACAAACGATTGGAACGAGACCGTGCTCGAACGCTTTTTTCGCTTTGCTGTTGATGAACGCATCTGTTTCGCCGAAGTACTCACGACGCTCAGAGTGACCGAGGATGACGTATGTCACGTCGAGTTCTTTGAGCATGAGCGGGCTGATTTCACCAGTGAAGGCACCGCTCTCTTTGTCGTACATATTTTGAGCACCGATTTTAAGATCCGTACCAGCTGCTGCTTCTGTCAAGTGTGCCAAGAATACTGCTGGCGCACAGACAGCTGCGTCGACTGTTGTCGAAGCAGGTACAGCTCCTTTGACTTCCTCAGCGAATGCAACTGCATCCTTGAGCGTCAGATTCATCTTCCAGTTACCTGCGATAATTGGTTTACGCATTGAGAAACACTCCCTTGTGAACTTAGATTACTTGTCGTTTAGCGCTTCGACACCAGGAAGAGCTTTCCCTTCCATGAATTCGAGACTTGCTCCACCACCTGTAGAAATGTGGCTCATTTTGTCAGCAAGACCGAATTTCTCTGCCGCAGCAGCTGAGTCGCCACCGCCGATGATTGAGTACGCATCGCTGTCCGCAAGAGCTTGCGCGACACCTTTTGTACCGTTTGCGTATTTATCGAGTTCGAATACGCCCATCGGTCCGTTCCAGACGACGAGTTTCGAGTTCTTGATTGCCTCTGCATAGAGTTCAACCGTTTTTGGACCGATATCAAGTGACATGTGATCTGCTGGGATCTCTGTGATGTCACGTGGTCCGACATATGTTTCTTCTCCGAATTCCTTCGTGATGACGCAGTCGATTGGCATGAGGAACTTAACGCCTTTTTCTTCTGCTTTCTTCATGAATTCCTTCGCTTGGTCGATTTTGTCGACCTCAAGAAGTGAAGTACCGACTTCGATACCACGAGCTGTGAGGAACGTGTACGATAAGCCGCCACCGATGATCAACGTGTCGACGATGTCGAGTAAGTGATCGATGACACCGATTTTATCCGCTACTTTCGAACCACCGATGATTGCCGTGAACGGGCGATCTGGGTTAGAAAGAGCTTTACCGAGAACTTGAAGTTCTTTTTCGATGAGAAGACCGGCAACTGCAGTGTCGACATGGTGTGCGATACCTTCTGTCGATGCGTGTGCACGGTGTGCTGCGCCGAACGCGTCGTTGACGAAGACGTCAGCGAGTTTCGCGAATCCTTTAGCGAGCTCTTCGTCATTTTTCGTTTCACCAGGGTAGAAGCGAACGTTCTCTAAGACGACGACATCGCCGTTTTCAAGTTTGCTGACTGCTTCTTCTGCAACTGGACCGTATGCTTCTTCAACGAGCTTGATGTCTTTACCAAGCAATTCGCTGAGGCGTGCTACGACTGGTGCAAGTGAGAACTCAGGGTTCTTTTCGCCTTTTGGACGACCCATGTGGCTAGCGAGAATGACTTTTGCTCCGCCGTCGATCAAGTGTTTGATCGTTGGGAGTGCAGCACGGATCCGTGTGTCATCCGTGATTTTACCGTCTTCCAACGGTACGTTGAAATCCACGCGTGTGAATACGCGTTTTCCTTGTACATCGATGTCGCGAATCGATTTCTTATTCATACATTCGTCCTCCGTCTCTTACGTATAGTGAGGGGCGAATGCCCCTCCCGCTTTTTTCCGCAATAAGAGCGGAGACTAATATCGTTTCCGCTCTTATTCAATTGCTATTTAATTGCTCGAATTACTTAGCGATTTCTGCGAAGTGTTTGAGTGTACGAACGAGTTGGCTAGTGTAAGACATTTCGTTGTCATACCAAGCAACTGTTTTAACAAGTTGTTTGTCGCCGACTGTCATGACTTTAGTTTGTGTTGCATCGAAGAGTGATCCGTAAGAGATACCAACGATGTCAGAAGAAACGATTTCGTCTTCAGTGTAACCGTAAGACTCGTTAGCAGCTGCTTTCATTGCTGCGTTGATTTCTTCTACAGAAACTTTTTTGTCGAGTACAGTTACGAGCTCAGTGAGTGAACCTGTAGCGACTGGTACACGTTGTGCAGATCCGTCAAGTTTACCTTGAAGTTCTGGAAGAACGAGACCAATTGCTTTTGCAGCACCAGTTGAGTTAGGAACGATGTTTGCTGCTGCCGCACGTGCACGACGGAAGTCACCTTTAGGGTGTGGAGCGTCGAGTGTGTTTTGGTCACCAGTGTAAGCATGGATCGTAGTCATGAGACCTTCAACGATTCCGAACTGATCTTGGAGAACTTTAGCCATTGGCGCGAGACAGTTAGTAGTACAAGAAGCACCAGAGATAACTGTTTCAGTTCCGTCAAGGATTTCGTGGTTCGTGTTGAAGACGACTGTTTTCATGTCGCCAGTTGCAGGTGCAGAGATAACGACTTTTTTAGCGCCAGCTTTCAAGTGAAGCTCAGCTTTTTCTTTGTCTGTGAAGAAACCAGTACATTCGAGAACGATGTCAACACCGAGCTCGCCCCATGGGAGTTCTTCTGGGTTGCGGTTAGCAAGTGTTTTGATTTCTTTACCGTTGACGAGGAAGTAACCGTCGTGTACTTCAACTTCGCCGTCGAAACGACCTTGAGTCGTATCATATTTGAGAAGGTGTGCAAGCATTTTAGTGTCTGTAAGGTCGTTGATCGCGACTACTTCGATTCCGTCGAATTGAAGAATTTGACGAAGTGCCAAACGTCCGATACGTCCAAATCCGTTAATACCAACTTTTACTGCCATGATAATTTTCCTCCTTTTAATGTAAAGCGAGTTATCTATTATTCAAAAGGGGGTTACCCTTTCAAAATCGAAGCGGCTGCGCCTTCATCCGTAATCAGGATGATGTCTGGCGACTGTTTGACATAGGCGTTGATCGCTTCTGCCTTCGAATGACCACCTGCGACGACAATGACGTGATCGACTTGCTTCAAGTCATCCAGTTGGAGACCAACCGTCTTGACCCGGTGCACGATGTTCCCGTCTCGGTCGAAGTAATATCCGAATGCTTCCGCTACTGCCTGTTCGTGTTCCAGTCGGGTCAGGAGATCCTCAGACGCGCGACGACGTTTTGCCATCGTTTTCGCCTCACCAATTCCATGTACCACGATTGAAGCACCTTTAATCATTTGAAGCACATTTTTTATGCTCGGCTCTTCAATCATCTTGACGAACGTCTCTGTACTGACCATGTCCGGGATGTGAAGCAGATGATAATCACTTTGAGCGCGTGACGCCATCCGTGAGCATACTGTGTTCGCTTGGAGTTCAAGCGTTTCTCCCAGTCCTCCGCGCGCCGGAACGAACGTCATCGGACGGTGTTCCTTGTCTGGCGACATCATCGCCGCGACGGAAGCCATCGTCGTACCGCCTGTGACAGCGATCGTATTGTGATGGTCTGAAGAAAGCTCTCGTTTGAGTCGTGCGACGGTCGCCCGTCCCATGTCTCGTTGTACCCAGAAGGTCTCATCGGAATCACCCGGTACGATGACAACGTCCCGTACTCCAAGTCTCTCTTTCAAGGCTTTCGCCATGTCCGAGATCCCAGCGAGTTCTCCCATGATGCTATGCATACTGCGAAGAACGTTTCGTCCTTCATCCGTCAAGGACATCCCTTGCGTTGCGACCTCTAGGAGGTCTTGCTGCTTCAAAAAATCGACTTCTCGCCGTAAGACGCGTTCCGTCAAGCCAAGGCTTGTCGCAAGCGTACGTCGTCCGATCGGTTGCATCAGTCGAACATAATGAAGGATGTCGTAGCGTGTCTGCATTTCTTCGATCAGATCAGGCACGATTCGTTTTTGGATCTGGACTAACTGCCGAATCATGTATTTCCCTCTCCTCTCAAGTAGCTGGACGCTTTTTGTCCCGCATGTCATAACGTGTCCCACTTGGTACACCGTTATCATAACAGTCCATTTCTCGCCTTGCAAGTCTCGTTTCTCAAGTTTTTTGAAGTAAGCGGTTTCTTATCGTTTCCGTATCAAATTTGCCATAACTCCAAATTTCCTCATCATGCATGACGACCGGAATTTCATATAAGAACCGTAGACTGAGCGCTTCATCCTGATCGATGTTGACTTCCTCGAATGTCCATTCCGGAAACTCATCGAGTACGAAGTCGAGTAAGATGGCGGCTTCTTCACATAGCGTACATCCCGGACGTGAATAGAGTGTTAAGTGTCTGTGTCGTTTTAATCCCATTCTGATTGCGCCTTCCTTTGCTGCATCGTTTTTTTCGTTAAACCAAGTGCTGCCCGATATTTCGCAACCGTCCGTCGCGCGACTGTCAGACCGTCTGCTTGCAGACGATCCGTCAATTGCTGATCACTTATCGGACGATCGCTATGTTGAATGTATTCGGCGATCCGCCGTTTAATTAAAAAACTCGAATCTCCGGTTGTCGTCCGTGAGACGAACAAGTCTTCTAAAGCAACGAGACCATGAACCGTCTCGACATACTTCGCAGCAATCGCTCGACCAATCGTTGACGGATGATGCCCCGTCGCCTCAGCGACTTGTTTTTTCGTCAGTGGCTCAAGATGCAGTTCTCCCTTGAACCAGCGTTCTTGTCGCTCAAGCAAGACCGAGAGGATGGCATGCATCGTAACGCGACGTCGTTCGTACGCGCGCAAAAAAGGCTTTGCCTCTTTTAATCCGAGCCACTTCTGATCCATGTCGAGTGTCATCCAGTCGATCTGAAGTTTTCCATTTAACAGGTGAATCCGTGCTTCTGCCATGACCGGTCGTTCTTCTTTAGGAAGATCCGGTGTCCGGCTCAGGCGCGTCAATCGTTTTCGCAACCGTGCTCGATCCTGTTCACTGAACTGCGCGAACACTTGACTCGCCGGTTCATGTCGTAACCGATCCGTCAGTCCGATCAATTCTGCGTCGTCTAGCTCGATCGCCTGTAACCATTGGCACTCGCGCTCCGAGCGGGCAGCAATGCCGACTGGTTCACATTGTTGTAAGAGTGTCCGTGCTTCTGTAATCGTTGCGACATCGGTCGAGAAGGATGCAGCGAGCTCCTCGTCCGATGTCCGCAATAAACCGTCCGCTTCTAAATACACGATGAGTTGTTCCGCCATATATCCTATTTCCTGTCTGACTGATTCTAAACGTATTTGTGCAAGAAGCTCGTCTTCATAGGACGCCATGTTTCCCGTTACTTGCTCGACTTCTAGCGAAATCTGATTCGGGTAATGGCGGTGCAATCGTCGTTTCAACCGCCGCCATTCCTCCTCGAGTTCTGCCGCTGGTTGCTCAAGTACATGTAACTGATACTGTTGTGACGCCGATAACGTCATCTGTTGCGTTTGTTCCTGGCGTTGATCCATCGATTCCCCTCCCTCACTTCTTATTATAGAAGAAACGTTTTGAAAAACATGCTCTGAACCCCTTTTGAGTCGCTAGAGAAAAGAAAAGTCATCCTTCCCTATTGCTTTTCTGAAAAAATGTCGCTATACTATTAATTGTTCAGTACATCAGATGCACCCGTAGCTCAGGGGATAGAGCACTGGTTTCCGGTACCAGGTGTCGGGAGTTCGAATCTCTCCGGGTGTACCATTTATTCAACTACAAGGCAATGCCAGCAATGGCGTTGCCTTTTTTCTATATTGATATGTTTCATTTGCCCTTGTAATGGAAAAATACCTAAAAGTTGCATCGTATCTTTTGACCAATATTGACCAAAGGATTATGATAAGGATAAGTCGAATAGGAAGCTACATACCAACTATAAGGAGGCAAAGACTATGTTAATTCCAACAGTCATCGAACAAACAAACCGCGGGGAACGTGCTTACGATATCTACTCACGTTTGCTAAAAGACCGCATCATTCTTCTCGGGAGCGCGATTGACGACAACGTCGCCAACTCAGTCGTTGCCCAACTTCTGTTCTTAGCAGCAGAAGATCCAGATAAAGAAATCTCGCTTTACATCAACAGCCCAGGTGGTTCGATCACTGCCGGTATGGCGATTTACGATACAATGAACTTCATCAAGCCACAAGTTTCAACAATTTGTATCGGTATGGCAGCATCGATGGGTGCGTTCTTGCTACAAGCAGGCGCAAAAGGAAAACGTTTCGCGTTACCAAACGCTGAAATCATGATCCACCAACCACTCGGTGGTACACAAGGTCAAGCATCGGATATCAAAATCCATGCGGAGCGTATCATCAAAATGCGTGAGCACCTCAACAAAATCATGGCTGAAAACACAGGACAACCACTTGAAGTCATCGAACGCGATACAGAGCGTGACAACTTCATGTCAGCACAAGCTGCTGCTGATTACGGTCTCATCGACCGCGTCATGGAACGTGCATAAGTCATCCAGAGTGTCTCCTTCGGGAGGCACTTTTTTTGTATTCATAGAAAAGCAAAGCTCTGTCGGTTATCGTTACATACAAAAAAACCTCCCGTTCCGTATAGAACGAGAGGGCGATGATCAGTCGATCAAGTCTGTGATGTCTGAAACGATATCGTGGTTTTCACGAATCAGCGAGTAGATCGCGTTCGCATGTGGCGAAAGCTCTTCTTCTGCTTGTAATTGTTTCAGGAATAAAGATGTTGCGAACGCAACGAGTGTGCTTTTCGGTACACCGATTGCTTTTGCTTTTTTTGTTAACACTTCATCAAACTTCGCATCGACTGTCAGCGAAATACGTTTCTTTTCGTTAGCCATTTCAAAAACTCCTTAATTCGAACATTTAGTTGCATCGACTATATATTATAGTAGACTATGGTTCATCCCGCAAGCGACCCTCTTATATGGCCCCTGTCATCGACTCGCCATTTCGTACTTTTTCAGCGATTTGATCAATCTTCCGCAACCGGTGATTGATCCCTGATTTTGAGATGGAGCCGCTTTCGACCATCTCACCAAGCTCTTGCAACGTGACGTCTTGATGTGTCACGCGCAAGATCGCGATCTCTTTCAATTTATCCGGTAAGACATCGAGTCCGACCGTTCGCTCGAGGAACTTAATATTTTCGACTTGGCGTAATGCTGCGCCAACCGTCTTGTTAAGGTTCGCCGTCTCACAGTTGACGAGACGGTTGACCGAGTTACGCATATCTTTTAAGATCCGCACGTCCTCGAACCGTAGCATCGATTGTGTCGCATCGACAAGCTTAAGGAAATCGGAAATCTTCTCGCTCTCCTTGATATAAAGGATATGTCCTTTTTTCCGTTCGATTGCCTTTGCGTTCAAATCAAAGACGTTTGATAGACCGCGGAGCGCCGCATTGTGTTCTTCATATAAGCTGAAGATTTCCAAGTGGTACGACGACGTCGCCGGATTGTTGAGCGAACCCCCGGCGAGGAACGCCCCTCGTAAATACGCGCGTGCTTTTCGTTCATCGTTTAAGATCGTGTCACTGATGGAACGAATCATCGTGAACCCCTCTCCGAGGATTCCGAGGTCTTGTAAAATCTTATCCGCCTGTTGTTTGACGCGGACGATGTAGACATTATTCTTTTTCAGACGCATTTTCTTCCGAACGAGCAGATCGAGATGAACCCCGTATGCTTTTTTCAAAAGCGAATAGATCCGACGGGCAATCGAGGCATTCTCGGTCGAGATATCGAGTGTCAGACCACGTCCGAGACCGAACGAGATCGCACCGTTCATCCGGGCAAGCGCCGCGAGTTCCGCCTTCATCTCGTGATCAGTAATCGGAATCTGCGTTAATTCTTTTTTGACTTCTGAGGCAAAGCTCATGTCAGCTCCTCCTTTCCTTCGAGTTGACGCATCCGTCGAATCGACAACACTTTTCGCATGACGAGGCTTGCGACGGCATCTGAGTCATGACGGATGAAGTGATGATTGTAATCGACGATATCGTCTGCTAGCACTTCAACGCCTGCTAACTCGAATTGTTTTTCATTATAGGTGACGATGTCAGCGTGATCCTTTTGGTATTTCTTCAGGTAACTCGCATCGATCGATTCATTATTAACGATGATTGTATCGACGACTCCTTGTCCGAGGAAGCGTTCGAGTGCCGCTAAATGTTCATTGGCTGTGAACGCCGTCGTCTCACCGGGCTGCGTCATGACGTTACAGATGTAGACGACTGGAGCTAGCGATTGCTGGATTGCTTCCCGGATTTCGTCGATCAGAACGTTCGGGATGATACTCGTATAGAGACTGCCCGGACCAAGGACGATGACATCGGCATCAAGAATCGCCTGAATCGCTTCCGGTACTGGACGGACATCTTGTTCTTCAAGGAATATCCGTTCAATCTTCTTACCGACCTTCGGAATCAACGACTCGCCTTTGACGATCGTCCCGTCCTCAAACTCGGCACAAAGCGTGATCGTCCGTTCCGTCGCCGGATAGACTTTTCCTTCCGCGTTCAACAGTTGCCCCATGACACCGATTGCTTCAACGAACGAACCGTTACAAAGTTGGGTTGCTGCCGTCAACATCAGATTTCCGAGTGAATGACCATGCAGTCCTTCCCCGGTCTCGAACCGGTACTGCATGATCCGGTCCATCAATGTCTCTGACTTCGATAAGGAGACGATGACGTTTCGGATATCGCCCGGCGGCAACATATTAAATTCCGTCCGCAAACGACCAGAACTGCCCCCGTCATCAGCAACGGTGACGATGGCTGTGATGTCAAGCGGGTAATGTTTCAGTCCACGAAGAAGCGTCGAGAGTCCTGTTCCACCACCGACAGCGACGACTTTACGTTCCCATTTCATCACTTCTCCCCCTTCGCATACACATAATCCCGGTGATTCGTCTCAATATGATACTGCGTCGCAAATTCTTTACTGATCGCTTCTGCAAACGTGATTGAGCGATGTTTCCCACCTGTACAACCGAGGGCGATGACGAGTTGCGACTTCCCTTCCCGCTCGTATTGCGGAATCAGGAATTCGAGCAGGTCGACGAGTTTTTTATAGAACAGCTTTGCTTCCGGCCATTGCATGACGTACGATGCCACTTCCTCGTCAAGTCCAGTTTTTGGACGCAACTCTGGAATGTAGAACGGGTTCGGTAAGAAGCGCAGGTCAAAGACAAGATCCGCATCAAGCGGTAAGCCATGTTTAAAGCCGAACGACATGACGTTGACCGTGAACGGAATCCGTGTGCCTTCCGTGAACTCCTTTAAGAGACGTTCTTTCAGTGCAAGCGGCTTGATGTCACTCGTATCAATCAGCATCTGTGCTTTATCGCGGAATCCTTCGAGCAACGTCCGTTCTCGTTCGATTCCAATCAATGGTGAATCCGTCGGTGCAAGTGGATGCGAACGACGCGATTCCTTGTAACGGCGGACAAGGACATCGTTTCGTGCATCAAGGTACAGCATCCGGATTTGTAAGTCCGTTTTCTTTAAATCCTCATAGACGACAAAAAAGCTGTCGATGAAATCACGCGCGCGGGTATCGATGGCAACGGCGATTTTAGGACGCACTTGTCCAATGACTTCGATGAGATGCGGCAGTAACGTCGGGGGTAGATTGTCGACACAAAAATAGCCTAAGTCCTCAAAGCTGTTCATTGCGACAGTCTTCCCAGCCCCACTCATACCCGTGATGATGACAAGTTGCGGTTGATTCTGTTCCATCTTTTCGCCCTCCAGACAACAGTTCCGTGTGTATTTTTTCGCTTCTTTTTCAGTATATCATAAAAAAAGAGCCAGCTTCACTGAAGTCTCCTTCAATGAAACTGGTTCGATATTATGCGTGTGAGGATTCTTGTAATTCTTCAAGCAACGCTTCAATGAAATGCTGTGCATTTTGCGCTGCGATCGAACCATCGTTCGTTGCTGTAACGACTTGGCGCAATGTTTTTTCACGAACGTCACCAGCAGCAAAGATACCTTTGATGTTCGTTTCCATCGCTTCGTTAGTCACGACGTAACCTTGGTCGTTCAAAATACCGAGATCTTGGACGTAACCTGTGATTGGGTTCATTCCGATGTAGATGAAGACACCATCAATCGGATGCGTCGTCACGTCAGCTGTTTTTGTATTGATCAGCTCGATACCGCCGACTTTCCCGTCTTGTTCGTTGATCTGTTTAACCGTATGGTTCCAGATGAAGTCGATTTTCGGGTTGTCGAACGCACGTTTTTGAAGGATTTTTTGAGCGCGGAGCTCATCACGACGGTGAACGATCGTGACTTTTTTCGCGAAACGTGTCAAGTAGACACCTTCTTCTACCGCAGAGTCCCCGCCACCGATGACGAAGAGTTCTTTTTCTTTGAAGAACGCCCCATCACAGACCGCACAATACGAGACACCACGACCGCCGAGCTCTTCTTCTCCCGGTACACCGATTTTTTTATATTGTGCCCCAGACGCGATAATGATTGCCCGTGCGTAGTAATCTTTGTTGTGTGCATGAATCGTTTTGTATGCTTTACCGTCTTCGATGCTTCGAACATCTCCGTACGCATATTCTGCGCCGAATGCTTTCGAGTGGTCGAACATTTTTTGTGAGAGATCTGGTCCGAGGATGCTATCGTATCCTGGGTAGTTCTCGATATCTTCTGTGTTCGCCATCTGACCGCCCGGAATCCCGCGTTCGATCATCAATGTCGAAAGGTTCGCACGTGATGCATAAAGTGCGGCTGTCATCCCAGCAGGACCTGCCCCGATGATGATGACGTCATAAATTTTTTGTTCTGTTTCCGCCATGATTCCACCCCATTTATCGTAATCGTTGTAGTTTGAGTATAGGTGAGAATCCCCTAAACGTCTAACACTTTGCTTGCAGCGGTGCCAGCATCCGTTCATGTGTCCGGATCATTGACGCGACATGATCGAACGAACAATCGACGAGCGATGCGCATTCCTCGATCAACATTCCGTCTCGTAAATCATGGAACAGGTAAAGCAGTGATGCCGCAGATGCTTCAATCGAATCGAACGACTCCCCACTTAAGACGAGCTGTGCGAAGCGCTCATAAAAGTCCCCTTCAAGACTCATCCGTTCTTCGTCTGAAACGAATCGTTCTGCAAGACGGATCGTCTGCAATGCCCGATGAATGCGTTCATCCACGACATCGGTCCGTCCTTCCATCTCGATGACAATCTGTTCCGTCAGTAACAGGACGTCTTCTCGGTCCGTTACTTCTGGCATCATCGACAATGCAAGCCGTGCTTCGGCATCGTTCAGCTTGCCAAGAAGAAGTGCCGTGAAGATTCGCGAGACGTCATCTTCCGTCTTCAACGCTTGGATGAGTGCCGAGCGAAACTGTAGGTTGTGGCGGATGTCATACGTATCCGTTTCTTCCTTTAACGCTTGTGCTTCGTCTGACTTTAAGAAAGCGGCTGCCTCTTCGACATGTCCTGTCTTATAAGCAGAGATCGATAACCAGTGCCCAAAGAGGGGATCTCCTCGGTACCCGCGACGCTCGAGTAATTTCAACTCTTCATAGGCGATATCGTACCGTCCGATGATCGCAAGTGTTGATGCGACCTTATAACGTGTCTCAAGATGCACGGAACGGACGTGTTCGAGCTGACGAGAGAGACGATGCGCCTCTTCATCCTGTCCCATCTCGTGTAGCAAGACGAGCGTGTTACAGAGGGCATGCAAATTCCCCGGGTTTCCTTCAAGGACCCGTTCGAGGGAAGCGAATGCCTGATCATTCTCTCCTAAATAAAACTCGACGATCGCGAGGTTGTTGTAGGCAGGCCAGAACGTCGGGTACTGGGCAATCAGTCCAGTCAACGTCTCCTGTGCCGCGAACAGCATCCCTTTATCGATCTGGCGTTGTGCTTGACCGTGCAGACGAATCAATTCGTCCTCTTCGTCGTCTTCCATCTCTTGTTCGAGATCAATCAGTTCCACGAGTGCGGCCGATGCCTCCGCGTGTTTACCGTTTGGTGCTTGCTCTAAATATTCCATCGCATGCTGTCGCGCTTCTTCATAAAGTGAGACGTGTGCGTAGTTATTCGCTAAATAAAAGAGTGCTTCCGTATTTGATACGTCGAGTGCGCGTACTTGTTTCAAGACATCATTCGCATGATTGATTTCTCCTGTCTCGAATAAGACACGGGCATAACGGAGCAAATAACGGATGTCCGCTGGCTGAAGTGTCGTCGCCTCATCTAAATGATAGACGGCTTCATCCAGTCGCCCTTCCCGGTGCGCCTTCCGTCCGCGGAAATAAAAAAGTTCCGCTTGGCGCGCTGTTATCGCAAAGGGGTCTGCTTTGTATTTGGTTAATTCCATCATGATTCAAGCCCCCATAAATAGTAAACTGGTTTCGTAGTTGCAGACACAAGAATACCCTATCTCTAGAAGGCATGCAACAGAAAAAAACGCCGGAGTTCATCCCCAGCGTTTCGCATAAATCGATTCTAGTTCTTTGTAATTCTCTAAGCATTTTCGTACAAAAGCATCCGTCTCTGGATTCAGTCCTTCAAGACGTGCCACGTCCTTGTCATATGCCTGCCGTAAGCTCGTCGCATAATCGGGAATCTCTCCGTCATACGCATAAACGACTGCGGGCGAAACCGTGATCTTTTCGTGCTTATGCAAGGCGGTCCGGATATGAAACAGCGGGACATCGACTTGGTTCGGTTGATGAAGATCTCCTTGAATCGGATGCTTTTCGACAGCCAGCACCTCCACGACGAGACCTTGTGGACGTTCGGCGAATAATCTTCCGAAATACTTTCCTGTCTTATACGTAAAGCGGATGTGCGTCATCTTTTTTCCTTCTTCCTTCTCACAGTTTTGTCACATTTCGTGCCGGCGAAGCGGCTGACTCGAGACGCGTTCGTTCGGAGCGATGTCCCGATGAACGACCGATCCGGCACCAACGACGGCACCATCTCCAATCGTCACGCCCGGTAGGATCGTCACGTTCGCACCGATCAAGACGTTACTTCCGATGACGACGTCACCTAAACGATACTCCGTCGTCAAATATTCATGACAAAGGATCGTCGTATTGAAGCCGATGATCGTATTGTCACCAATCGTGATCCGCTCCGGGAACATCGTGTCTGGCATCACCATCAAGGCAAGTGCCGTCTTCTCCCCGATTTTCATCCGAAGACAAGTCCGGTAGAGCGTGTTCTTGAAGCGTAACGACGGGGCAAACCGACCAATCGTGACGATCGTAAAGCACCACATCACTTTAAAGAACGACACCGTCCGGTACATATGCCAGAGTGGATTCGTCGTTCCGACCTGAAACCGATCAGTTCGCCGTGCCATTTTGTTCCTCCAGCCAAGCTGCGAGATGATCCATCGAATCAATGATGACATCCGGTTCGAGAGCTTCTAAGTACGCACGTCCTTTGATCGCCCAACCAACCGCGACCGTCTTCACTCCTGCGTTCTTGCCCCCAAGGATGTCCGTATCGTTGTCACCGACCATGATCGTCTCGTCTGGTGTTGATCCAAGTAACTGCATCGCTTTCTCAAACGGCTCGACGGCTGGTTTTTCTTCCGTTACGTCATCCGTTGCGATGACAGCGTCAAACAGTGACGTCAATCCGAATAACTCGATGCCGCGGAGAGCGACACGACGACTCTTCGACGTCACGACCGCCATCTTATAGCCTGCTTCATGCAAACGGCGTAATCCGTCAAGCACACCTGGATACTCGAGTACAAGCGCGTCATGCATGGCGATGTTGTAGCTTCGGTAAAAAGCGACCATCTCTTTCCACTGTTCCGCGTTCATTGCTGAGAATGACTTTTCAAGCGTCGGACCGATGAACGGAAGCAGCTCCGCTTCCGTGAACGTCCGGTCGGGGTAATAGTAACTGAGCGTATGCTCAAAGCTTTTTAAGATCAATGGATTCGTATCAATCAACGTTCCATCTAAGTCAAACAAAAGTGTGCGAATCATCGATTACTTCGCCTCCTTTTTTGAACCGTCCAAGTAACGAACGGCATTGCGACGAATGACGAGCATGATCACACCGAAGATGACTAAACAGATCGAGACGACTTGCGCCGTCCGCAGTCCGTCAGCCATCAGACTATCCGTCCGGAGTCCTTCGATAAAGTAGCGTCCGATCGAATACCAAATCAAATAACCGAGGAAGACATATCCACGACGTGGGTTGAACTTCATCCGCCAGACGATTAATAGAATGACACCAATGATGTTCCAGATGCTTTCATAGAGGAATGTCGGTAAGTAGTACGTCCCGTCGATGTACATCTGATTGACGATCCAGTTTGGTAAGTGCAACGTATCTTGTAAGTACGACCACGTCGTCTCGCCGCCGTGTGCTTCTTGGTTGAAGAAGTTGCCCCAGCGTCCGACGGCTTGACCGAACAAGAGCGACGGTGCCAGGATATCAGCGATCTGCCAGAACGAGATCTTTTTCTTCCGCGTATAGATGATGACCGTCAAAATCGCGCCGATGATCGCGCCATGGATCGCGATCCCACCTTGGCGGATGTTGATGATTTGATCGAGATGCTGACTGTAGTAGTCCCACTCGAACGCGACGTAGTAAATCCGGGCACAGATGATACTGATCGGAATCGACCAGATGACGACATCGACCGCATACTCTTCATTGAAGCCGATCCGCTTCGATTCGAAGATCGCGATCAACAGGCCGACGACCGCACCGAGTGCGATGACGATCCCGTACCAGTAAATCGGTACCGGTCCGAGATTGATTGCGACGCGATCAAACGTTGGTTGTACAGAGGCTAGAGTTCCCATCAAAGACCACCATTCCCATCTTCAATTGCTTGCGCGAGACGTCCCGCGAATTCTTCTGCTGTATTAATGCCCATGTTTTTCAGGCGATAGTTCATCGCTGCCACCTCAATAATGACGGCGAGGTTTCGTCCGGGACGAACCGGAATCGTCAAGAACGGGATTTCCGTATCGATGATTTGAAGCGTCTCTTGATCCAGACCAACGCGGTCATAGACTTTCGATTGATCCCAAATCTCGAGGTTACAGACGAGGCTGATCTTCTTGTGCGAGCGAACAGCACCTGCACCGAACAACGTCATCACGTCGATGATCCCGATTCCACGAATCTCAAGCAGATGTTGAATCAACTTCGGTGCCGTTCCGACGAGAATCCCGTCACCCGTTTGACGAATCTCGACCGAGTCATCTGCGACCAGACGATGACCCCGCTTGACGAGTTCGAGTGCTGTTTCTGATTTACCGACACCACTTGCTCCTTTAATGAAGACGCCGACACCATAGATATCGACAAGGACACCATGCATCGCCGTCGTTGGCGCGAGTTCCGCTTCGAGGAAGTTCGTGATTTGTGACTCGACCGATGTCGTATGCCCTTTTGTCGTTAACAGTGGCACGTTCGTCTCGTCCGCAGCTTGGATGATCGCTTCCGGCACTTCAAATCCACGTGTGATCAAAATACCAGGTGTTTCATCTGTACAGAGGACGTTCGCTCGTTCACGTTGTTCCTCGTACGTTAAATTATTGAAGAACGTCAATTCTGTTTTTCCGAGAATTTGAAGACGTTCTGCCGGGTAATAAGCATAATAACCGGCAAGCACAAGGCCAGGTCGGCACAAATCAGCCGTTAGAATCGGGCGATGTAAGCCTTCTTCTCCCGTGACGATGTGGAGATTGAATTGTTTTACGATTTCAGCTGTTCGCACTTTTGGTTGCACGCTTCGTCAGCCCCTTTCACTTGAAGTATTGTACCATATTTTTATTCGGTTCATGGAATTGGATTAGAAGCATGATTTCTTGGGAATGGAATAAAGAGTTAATATTTTGAAGGAGGTTTTGCCATGATGTCAGGTGGCGGCATTTGGTTCGTTTTAGTGCTTATTTTATTTGGGGTCCTCGCAATCGCTGGTTTCGTATATCTCGTGATTTCGCTGATCGATATGTGGAAGGCCTACTCCCGGAATCAAGATCAAACAGCCCTTTTATTTTTCATTATTTCCATTATCGGGATCTTCATCAGTGGGTCTTTCATCTCTTACGTCCTCGCGATCATCTTCTATTGGAATCGGGCACGCGGAAAGAGTTGGCTCGGCATCGGTCTGATCCTCGTGTCGATTTTCCTCGCGATTATCGGTGTCATCGCCTTACTCTCGTTCGGTTACGATATGAATAATATCGAGAACATGAACTTCGATGAACCGATGATGGACCAGGATTACGATTATTGATGTAACTACACCCATCTTCTTATGAGGATGGGTGTTTTTACATGTGCAGACGAAGTCGTTCCGCATCTGTGACTCCTACAGGAAAAAGCGCGGTCATCCGCGCTGTCAGAGACAAACGAGACCCAGCTACTCGTTCCTAGAACGACGTAGCCGCGGCTCGTGTCTCATCTGAGGAAAGCACGCACAGCGGATGCGACGTCATTAGAAAAGCGCAACCTCTTTTTCAAGAAGTTGCGCCGAGTATGCTTATAACGCTTGTGGACTGAGGTGAACGCCGTGCGTGACTGAAATCGTACCTGTCTTCGTATCCGCTTCGACCTCGATTTTTGGTGAACGGCCGCGTCCTGATACGAAATGGAGTTTCCGGTTGACGATCTCTTTTTGATCCCGGATTAATTCCATGTCATCGAGGTTGCAGTTGAGACCACCAAAGTTCGTCTCAAGCTCCCCATACACTTCAGCGCCATGCGGCAACATCAAGGCGATGCTTCCAGCAAGTGACGAGGCTTTGACTTTCGCATTTTGCGCTGTCTTCAGCTCGCAACGTACGTTTCCGTTCGCTGTTTTCAATTCTGAACGTTCGAAGACACCAGTCGTGATGATTTGACCGTTGGCTGTCTTCGCTTTTAAGACTTTCAACTCCGACTCTTCGATTTCGATCGAGCCGTTCGCTGTCGATACTTTGACATCTTCACTGAAGAGGTCACGGACGTTGACCCGACCGTTCGCCGTCATCAGTTGAGCGGACGTCGTATCGAGTGACGATAACGAAATCTCACCGTTCAACGTCTGTAAGACGAATGACTCGTAATGACGGCGTGGTACTTTCAGGTGGACCGTCGCTCGAACACTCTTATCCTTCAAACGAATTGAGAGTGTATTCGCCGATACCGCGTGTTGCACAGCGGCTTGAAGTTGCTCAAGCGCCTGTTCTTCCGTCACCTGTTGGCGGCGGAGCGGACGTCCTGTCACCGTCAATTCGCATTCTTCAAGATCACTCGGTTCGACGACCAAGTTCGCATTGAACAGATCGACGTGAACCGTCTCACCGCTGAACGGGAATTGTTTGACGTAGGTGACGTTCGGACCGGACGCCTGATTAAGCGAAAGATCACTGTCCTTGATCCGGCTGACGAGATTATCGAACGCTGACATGACTTTCGTCGTCAGTGAATCGACAGAATACTGGTCGACCCGATCATATTGTTCTGGTTCATCGACGTACTTATGTTCACTGGCAGAAGTTGCACGTTCGTCGATCGCTTCGAGCCGCTCGAGTTTATCGAGTGCCTCATCAATCGTTAACTTTCCTTCTTTGACTTGCTCCAATATCAATTGACGCATATCTTGCTTCATGAACCGTTCCCTCCTATTCTTGAACCTCAAACGTGTGTTACATGATACTTTCGTTTAAGTTCCCTTAGTTCCTTCCTACGAATCCTCATCCACAAAAGTTTCACGATTCAATTCGTGCCGCATCGCGTTCAAGGACAGGTGCGAGGTATCGTCCCGTGTAGGATGCTTCAACTTCAGCGATGTGTTCCGGTGTACCGGCAGCAACAATCGTTCCGCCACCGTCGCCCCCTTCAGGTCCGAGATCAATCAAGTAGTCGGCCGTCTTGATGACATCCAAGTTGTGTTCGATGACGAGCACCGTATCACCATTGTCGACGAGACGTTGTAAGACTTTCAACAGACGCGCGATATCATGGACGTGGAGTCCCGTCGTCGGCTCATCGAGAATATAGATCGTCTTCCCAGTCGAGCGTTTATGCAGCTCGGATGCCAGTTTAACGCGCTGCGCTTCCCCACCAGACAGTTCCGTCGCGGGTTGACCGAGACGCATGTACGTCAGACCGACGTCAGCGATCGTCTGCAGTTTCCTCGTGATTTTCGGAATGTTCTCGAAGAAGGCGAGTGCATCTTCAACCGTCATCTCAAGCACGTCGGCAATCGTTTTGCCTTTATATTTCACTTCGAGTGTTTCGCGGTTATAACGTTTACCGTGACAGACTTCACACGGAACATAGACGTCCGGTAAGAAGTGCATCTCAATCTTGATGATCCCGTCGCCACGACACGCTTCACAGCGCCCACCCTTGATGTTGAAACTGAAACGTCCTTTTTTGTAACCACGGAGTTTCGCTTCGTTCGTCGAAGCAAAGACGTCCCGAATATCATCGAAGACACCCGTATACGTTGCAGGGTTCGAACGCGGTGTCCGACCGATTGGTGACTGATCGATATCGATGACCTTATCGATTTGATCCAGACCGGTGATCCCTTTATGGGTACCCGGTTTTTCTTTCGCCCGGTTCATCTCGTGCGCAATCGTCTTATAAAGAATTTCATTGATCAACGTCGATTTCCCGGATCCCGAGACACCAGTGACAGCGACGAACAGACCAAGCGGAATGTCGACATCGACGTTTTTCAGATTGTTTTCCGATGCTTTGTGGATATGGAGCATCCGACCGTCTGGCTCTTTGCGTGTCGACGGAACAGGAATGAACTTCTTCCCGGACAAGTATTGACCAGTCAACGAGTTCGCATCCTGCATCAACTCTTCCGGTTTTCCGGCTGCTGTGACGAATCCACCATGATCCCCGGCACCTGGTCCGATATCGATCAAGTAGTCAGCTGCCATCATCGTATCTTCATCGTGTTCGACGACGATCAGCGTATTGCCGAGATCACGCATCGCCTTCAGCGTGTTGATCAGACGATCATTATCGCGTTGGTGTAAGCCGATCGATGGTTCATCCAGAACGTAGAGGACGCCCGTCAGACGCGAACCGATTTGTGTCGCAAGACGAATCCGTTGCGCTTCCCCACCGGATAATGTCCCCGCTGCGCGTGAGATCGTCAGGTAATCGAGACCGACGTTCTCAAGGAACGACGCCCGTTCATGAATCTCACGGACGATCATCCGCGAAATCGTCTGATCCTTCTCACTTAATTTCTCCGGTAGTTCGTCGAAGAACATAACCGCTTGTTTAACAGACATCTTCGTCACTTCACCGATATGGTGATCGGATACTTTGACGGCGAGCGATTCCCGTTTCAAGCGATGTCCTTTACACGTCGGACACGCCTTCTTCGCCATGTAGCCTTCCATCTGTTCCCGGATATAATCAGACGACGTCTCCTTGAAGCGACGTTGTAAGTTATTGAGAACTCCTTCGAAGTAGAGGTTCGTATTTCGGACCATCCCGAAGTCATTCTCATAACGGAAGTGAATCTCTTCCTTCGTGTTTCCGTTCAAGATCGTTTCGCGATGTTCTTCTGACAATTGTTCGAACGGTGTATCCATATCGATTTTAAAGTGGTCACAGACCGCTTTGAGCAATTGTGGATAATACTGCGAGCTCGTTGGTTCCCACGCCACGATTGCCCCTTCGTTCAATGACTTATCGGGATGCGGCACGACGAGATCAACATCGACCTCAAGCTTCGTTCCGAGACCATCACATGACGTACAAGCACCAAACGGTGAGTTGAACGAGAACATCCGTGGTTCGAGTTCACCGATTGAGAAGCCACAAATTGGACAAGCATGATGTTCACTGAACAACAATTCGTTGCCGTCCATTGTATCGACGATGACCCGACCATCCGCGAGGCGAAGTGCAGTCTCAAGTGAGTCCGCAAGACGGGCTTCGACGTCTGGTCGCACGACGACACGGTCGACGACGACTTCGATCGAGTGTTTCTTGTTTTTCTCAAGCGTGATCTCTTCAGCGAGATCCATCGTCTCTCCGTTGACACGGACGCGGACGAAGCCTTCCTTCTTCAAATCGTCGAGCACCTTGACGTGCGTTCCTTTTCGTCCGGAAACGATTGGCGCGAGGATTTGCAGACGCGTCCGCTCCGGTAACTCCATCACTTGGTCGACCATCTGACTAATCGTCTGGCTCGAAATCTCGATTCCGTGATTCGGACAAATCGGTTTACCAATTCGTGCGTACAATAGACGCAAATAATCATAGATTTCTGTGACCGTTCCGACCGTCGAACGTGGGTTTTTACTCGTCGTCTTCTGGTCGATTGAAATTGCTGGACTCAGTCCTTCGATCGTGTCGACATCCGGTTTATCCATCTGTCCGAGGAACTGACGGGCATAGGCTGATAAACTTTCGACATAACGTCGTTGTCCTTCCGCGTAAATCGTGTCGAAGGCAAGCGACGATTTCCCTGACCCAGACAAGCCCGTCAAGACGACGAGCTGATCGCGGGGGATTTCGACATCGATGTTTTGTAGATTATTGACGCGAGCGCCTTTGATGATAATCTGATTCTTCTTTTCTCCCAACTTAGGCACCTGCTTTCAATTCTAATATGAGGTCGCGGAGCTCAGCAGCTCGTTCGAACTGCATGTCTTTCGCCGCTTGACGCATCTCTTGGTCGAGCTGCTCAAGCAACGTTTCGCGCTCCGGTTTTTTGAGTTTGTTGAACTTCTCGAGTTTTTCGACGGTGTCGTCGCTCTCGATCGTCGTACTGATGACACCACGGACATCCTTTTTGATCGTCTGCGGCGTGATGCCATGTTCTTCGTTGAACGCCATCTGGATTGCGCGACGGCGTTCCGTCTCATCGATTGCGCGTTGCATCGAATCGGTGACTTTATCAGCAAACAAGATGACGTGTCCTTCCGAGTTCCGAGCCGCCCGACCAATCGTTTGAATCAGCGAACGGTCCGACCGGAGGAACCCCTCCTTATCGGCATCAAGAATCGTCACGAGTGAGACTTCCGGAATATCGAGTCCTTCTCGTAACAAGTTGATCCCGACAAGGACATCGTATTTTCCGAGCCTCAAGTCACGTATGATTTCAATCCGTTCCAGGGTCTTGATCTCCGAGTGCATGTAGTTGACCTTGACGCCATTCTCTTTCAAGTAATCGGTCAAATCTTCTGCCATCTTCTTCGTCAGTGTCGTGACGAGAACACGTTCGTTCTTCGCGACCCGGTCACGGATGTTATCCATCAAGTAATCGATTTGTCCTGTGATCGGATGAATCTCGATCGTTGGATCAACGAGACCGGTCGGACGGATGATTTGCTCGACCATCTCTTTCGAATGTTCGAGTTCATACGGTCCTGGTGTCGCCGAGATATAAATTGCCTGACTGACCTTTTCTTCGAACTCCTCGAACCGTAACGGACGGTTGTCTTTTGCTGATGGTAAACGGAAACCGTGATCGACGAGAACTTGTTTCCGTGCCTGGTCCCCGTTATACATCCCGCGAATTTGCGGAAGCGTGACGTGTGACTCATCGGCAACGAGTAAGAAGTCCTTCGGGAAGTAATCGAGCAATGTATACGGTGTTGCCCCTTCCGGCATCAAGTTCAAGTGACGCGAGTAGTTCTCGATTCCGGAACAATAGCCCATCTCACGCATCATCTCAAGATCGTAGTTCGTCCGTTGTTCGAGCCGTTGCGCTTCAAGCAACTGATTGTCTTCACGTAACTTCGCAAGCTGCACTTCAAGTTCCTTCTCGATGTTCGCAATCGCTTTCTGTAGACGGGTATCCCCCGTCACGAAGTGGGACGCCGGGAAGATCGAAATGTGCTCGCGGTCCGCGACGATCTCACCTGTCAGCGGATCCATGTCACGGATCCGTTCGATCTCGTCACCGAAGAACTCAACCCGGACACACTGTTCGTCGCGTGACGCCGGGAAGATTTCGACGACGTCTCCGCGGACGCGGAACCGTCCGCGCTGGAAGTCGATGTCGTTACGCTCATACTGAATGTCGATTAGACGACGGAGCATCTCGTTTCGCCCCATCTCATTGCCAACACGCAGGGACAAGACGTGGTTGTTGTACTCTTCCGGGTTACCGAGACCATAGATACACGAGACAGACGCAACGATCAAGACGTCCTCCCGTTCGAACAGGGCGGACGTCGCCGAGTGACGTAGTTTATCAATCTCGTCGTTGATCGAAGAGTCTTTCTCAATGAACGTATCCGTCGATGGGACATACGCTTCCGGTTGGTAATAATCATAAAAACTAACGAAGTATTCGACCGCGTTGTTTGGGAAGAATTCCTTGAACTCCGAGTAGAGTTGTCCCGCTAGTGTTTTGTTATGGGCAAGGACGAGCGTCGGTTTCTTGATTTCCTTGATGACGTTCGAGACCGTGAACGTCTTCCCGGTACCGGTCGCCCCAAGCAACGTCTGATGTCGTTCGCCTTGTTTTAGCCCAGTCACCAATTTTTCGATTGCCGTCGGCTGATCACCGCCTGGCTCAAATGGTGAAACGAGTTCAAAATCCATCGTTTGCTTCCCCCTCATCACGTAAAAAATCTATTTTTATTGTACCACTTTACGAACAAACATTCGATTATGAAGTGCTCCTTTTAGGAAGTTACCCTTTTTTTCGAAAATGCAAAAGTTTCTTTTTGCTTCGAGTGTTGATCCTCGATTTTTCTGCCGACAAAAAAATCCCCGTCACGGCTGTTCCGTGACAGGGATGTACTCGTTAATGCAAGGACCGCACTTTAGTGCGACCATGGACCGGCTCGTTGACGAACAGAATACCAAGTTCATGATGATCTTGTTCATAGAAAGCACGTTGCGCAAACCGGATGTCGCCGTTATGGTTCATGACTTCAAGACGCAGATACGGTTTGTGTTTTTGGATGGCTTCGTAGAACGATGTTTCCGAATCGACCTTCTCACCATTGACTTTATAAATCGCTTCGCCCGGAATCAAGCCCATCTCGGCAGCTGGTTTATCAGGTAGCGTTCCGAGTATGACGGCACCACGCGTTCCATTGAGGAACAATGGGGTCTGTGCCCGGTTCAAGCGTTTGACCCGCTGATGCAATAGGATATGCAGAACGAGCAACAAGACGATCCCGTACAGCCATTCAGCTTGTCCGGTGACGTACGCAAGAACCGTCAATAAAACTGCAACAAGACTCGTAATCAAACGTCCTTGAACGAGCGGACGCATCAATTCTTTCGGCAGCTTACCTGTAAAGAGGAAACTGAAACCGATCGGTAACCAGAGAACGACCGGAACGAGTTCCGGGAAGCTGTAACGTGGCCACCAGGCTTCAAGCACGTCGCCCGGAACAAAGACGAGCAAAGGCAATAGCCAAAGTTTATTCGCTGACAGCCCACCGATGAAGCGACCGCGCTTTGAGACGACGAGTGACGGTGACAGACGCCGTTGCCCGCGCCACCAGACGAGGAGACATTCCGCGACGAGCGTTAACGTCGCAAGCAATAAAATCATTTTCGGCTCAACCGTGCGAACCGGATCAAGACGTGAATCCATTAAGAACCAGCCGGCAAGTCCAAGCAAGACGATCGGCCAGAGTGGTACGTTCAAGCGAACGATCCCGACCAACAACAGGACGCTCGAGAGTCCGAGTAACAACAGAGCGTATTGCGGCGTCAGCGTCAATCCGAGCCATCCGCTGACGATGGACAAGACGAGACCGACGAGTAGACCTGGTAAAAGTGTTTCGAGGACATCGCTTCGTTTACCGTGTGTCCGGGAGCGAAACAGTCCGCGTTCCCGTTTGACACGCCGGATGCCGATGACCCAACTGACAAGGAGTGCTAACCACAAGGTCGGACTGGCGATGAGACTAATCGCGGTCCAACCAATTTCATCGAGTAATTCCACGCGCATTCAGACCTCTTTCCATTCCTTATTATTGAGCAGCGACCTCGAGTGCTTTTTTCCGCTGGACGTCATTCTTATCGTCCTGGAGTTTCTTCAGGAGACGCGTCTCCATCTCACCCGCTGTCTGCTGATCGATTTTTCCAGTGACGTCAAGTTTCGCATCCTTTTGCAAAGCCTCGACAGCTTGTTTCATCGTGTCACCGAAATAGCCGTCCTGTCCTTTTGGCTCATAACCGATCGCTTCGAGGACGAGGTGGGCATTCTCGACTGATTTTCCGTAATCGCCGACAGCGAGTGACTTTTGATCAGTCAAAATCTTCGTGACGTTGAAGTACGCCGGTTGTTTGACTTCGACCGTCGGCTTGACCCCTTTTTTGTGGATCCAGTTTCCGTCTGGTGTCAGCCATTTGTTCGTCGTTAACTTCAGGTCGCTACCGTCCTTCAAATCATACGCACTTTGGACGATCCCTTTCCCGAACGACTTCATACCGACGACTTCGGCGCCAGCTCCTTCCTTCAGTCCGGCTGCAAGGATCTCGGACGCTGAGGCCGATCCGCCGTCTTCTAAGACGACGATGTTATATGGTTTCTTCTCGTCTGCCTTCCCGAATTCCTGCTGGCGCTCGCCTTTATTGTTCTCGACTTGATAAATCGGCACGTCTTTCGGAATGAACGGAGCGATCATTTTCGAGACAGCCGTCAAAAGACCACCCGGATTTCCGCGTACATCGATGACGAGTCCATCAATGTTCTGACTCTCGAGTTTCGTCAACCCCTTCTCGAACTCTTCTGCTGTCGGTTCCGAGAACTGTGTTACTTGTAAGACACCGATCTTCTTGCCGTTGACATTCTCCGTTGACGTATAGACCGTCTCGATTGGAATCGTATCGCGTTTAATCGTGATCTCCATCGCGTCTTGTCCGCTACGCTGAATCGTCAGGACGACATTCGTTCCTTTTTCACCGCGAATTTTTTTAACGGCTTGATCCGTCTTTTGACCTTTTGTCGACTTACCATCGATTTCTAGGATGACGTCGCCTGGTTTGATACCAGCTTTTTCAGCAGGTGATCCTTTGATCGGCGAGACGATGACGATCGACTCACCTTTTTGTTCAAGCGTCGCACCGATCCCTTCAAACGAAGACGACAGATTCGTGTTGAATGAGGTCGTTTCCGACTCATCCATATAAACGGAATATGGATCGTTAAGCACTTCTGTCATGCCAGATAACGCACCATCGAGTAACTCTTTATCTGTCACGTCTTTTAGATAATTTTGTTCGATCATCTGCCGGACCTGGTCGATTTTTTTCCAATCACCAGTCGCATTCGAAGATGATGACTGCGTTGCAACGGAATCTGTTCCGCCAGCCGCTAACATACCGACGGCACCTGCCCCTAAACCAAGCCCGAAGGTACTGACCGCAATCACTGCTGTTGTAGATTTTTTCACGCTTGATTCCCCACTTCCATTAAAAACGCATTATTTTTTTCAGTATAGCAAAAAAAGATAGGTTACCCTATCTTTTCAGTATTCTGTGGGATGTCAAAAGATGTACGGTGCTGGGTCAACTGCATTCGGTTGTCCGACTGCCCACTCTCCCTTATGCAATTCGAAATGCAAATGCGGACCTGTCGACCAGCCCGTTGTACCTAATGTGCCGACCGTCTTACCCGGCATGACTGTTTGACCGGCGGAGACGCTGATCGAATCGAGATGTGCATAGACGGTCGTGTAGACCTGTCCATCAATCAAATGCGTCACCATGACGACGTTCCCGTAACCTGTTGCACTACCGGCACGTAGAACGATACCACCTGCCGCTGCATGAATCGGTGTTCCTTTTGCATTTACGAGATCAATCCCTTTATGAATCTCCGGCTTCCCTGTCAACGGATTGTTTCGGGGACCGAACGGCGACGAGACATATCCTTGAACCGGTAAATGGAACGGACGACTCGTCACGGCATCTGCCGGTTGCTCCGGCGTTGCAGTCGGTGACTCGACTTCAGGAATGGTCGGTTCCGCACTTGGAGCATCGGATTTTTTCTTTTTTGCCTCTGCCGCACGTGCCGCTTCTGCCGCTTCCGCTTGACGTTTTGCTTCTGCTACCCGCGCCGCTTCTGCCGCTTTCCGTTTCGCTTCTTCTTTTGCTTTCCGTTCCGCTTCTTGCAGGGCAATCAATTCGTTTTGAATCAGACGGCGCTGATCCGCGAGAATTTCTGCTTCCTCGGCTTTAGAGAACTGCTCTTGTTGCAGTTCCTTGACCTTCGTGTTCAACTGGACGACAAGCTTTCGCTTGAGCTCAGATTCCGCAATGATTCGTGTCTGGAGTACGAGCAACTTCCGTTGTTCCCGTTTCATGCTTTCAAGCAATAGTGCTTGTTCCGACCGTTGTTCGCTCAGTTGTTTGACGTTCCCCTTGTAAGCTTGTAAGACATGATCATCTTGTTTAATGATCTCACTGACCGTACTGAAGCGCGAAATCAAATCACCAAAGTCTTTTGCGTCGAGCAAGACCTCGATGTATTTGACGTCTCCTTTTTGTTGGACGGCACGCAATCGGCTTCCAAGCAACTCTTCTTGTTGATGCAGTTCCTTGAGCGTCTCGGAAATCGCTGCTTCCGTCAGACGCAATTGTTCTTTAGATGCAGCAACAGCCGCTTGTTGATCGGCTATCTTAAGCGCTAAATCATCCAAACGGCTGTTGACTTCATTCAGTTGCGCACGGGCTTCCTTACGCTCCTGTTTCGTCAAGATCAACTTCTCTGATGTCTGATTCTGTGATCGTTCCGTCTCTTTCAGACGGCTTTCGACCTCCTGTTGTTCCTTCAGCAAATCTTCTTTCGACGTGGCATCAACGGACACACTAGTTCCAATCAAAGCTAAGCTCAGGACGGCAGAATAGAATCGGACTTTCATGAGAAGCATCTCTCCTCTATTTTATTTTTGGGTAACTGATTTAAATCTTCAAGAAACGACCGAGTGATGTCGTTGATCCCCATACACCGATGAATGCACCGAGTCCGAGCAGGATTAAGACGACTTGTGCCGACAATTCACCTGGTGGAATCAGCGAGAATATTCCCGCATTCACAGTGGTCAGTTGGGGTTGGATCGCATTGTAGGAGACTTCGTAACCGAAGTAGACGACGATGATCGGGATGATGGCACCTAATATGCCCATCAATAATCCTTCGACGAAGAACGGTGCACGGATGAATCCGTTTTTCGCTCCGACGAGGCGCATGATCTCGATTTCCCGGCGACGGGAGAAGATCGTGACTTTAATCGTGTTCGAAATGAGGAACATCGCCATGAACGTCAATCCGACGATCAGGATGATTCCACCGATCCGAACTCCTTCAAGGAAGTTAAACATCTTTTTAACATAGTCCTTACCGTATTCGACACTATCTACATTTTCCATTTTTTTGATGGAATTTGCAAGTGTTTCTGTCTCTTTTGGTGAGGTAGCTTTGACGATATATCGGTCGTGAAGCGGATTGTCTTTTTCAACCGACTGATAGGCTTGGGAACCTTCGCCAAGTTGCTTCTTGAAGCGGTCTAGTTCTTCTTCTTTCGAACTGTAACGAACAGTGTTGACGCCCGGCATCTGCTTGAGGGAATCACCTACTGAATCGATCTTCGACTGGTCTGCTTCTCGTTCGACGAATACTTGGATTTCAACGTCTTTTTCGACGTTATCGGAAATCTTGTTGACGTTGAACATGAGCATCGCGAATATTCCTACGAGAAGTAACGTGACGGTAACGGCACTGACAGAAGCGAATGTCATCCAGCCGTTCCGGACGAGACCTTTTGCCCCTTCCCGTAAATGACGGAATCCATTAAACTTCATAGCCGTACATTCCTTTCTCTTCGTCTCGGACGATTTTTCCTCCATCGATCGCTAAGACACGATGACGCATCTTGTTAACGATGTCCCGGTTGTGTGTCGCCATTACGACCGTTGTCCCACGGCGATAAATCTCTTCGAATACTTCCATGATCTCCCATGCTGTATCCGGGTCCAGGTTTCCAGTCGGCTCATCGGCGATGACGAGTGACGGACGGTTGACGATGGCTCTCGCGATCGAGATCCGTTGTTGTTCGCCCCCAGATAATTCGTCCGGATAGTTGCGCTCTTTATGCTTGAGCTTAACGAGATCGAGTACTTCGAGTACTTTCTTCCGGATTTGTGCTTTGTCTTCCCCTACGACTTCTAGCGCAAAGGCGACATTTTCATAAACCGTCAGTGACGGGAGTAATTTAAAATCTTGGAAGATGACGCCGATTTGGCGACGAAGTTCGGGGATTTGACGGTTCTTCAACTTACCGACTTCGATTCCTTTAAACAAAAATGAACCGCTCGTTGGTTTCTCTTCGCGGTACATCATTTTCATGAATGTTGATTTACCCGCACCCGACGGACCGACGATATAGACGAATTCGCCTTGATTGATCGTCAAATCGACCTCACGGAGTGCCGTGACGCCGTTCGGATAAATCTTACTGATTCGTTGCATCTTGATCACGTACTTCACATCCTTACTTATTTACTGATGCTGAATGAATAGGTCCAAAAACCTACCGACCACCATTATAACAGGGACAAAATTGAACGCACATTACAATCAAATGTCATTTCAGGCGATTATACCATAAAAAAGAGGCACGAATGACGAACACATGTCGTGTGTGTCATCTCGTACCCCATCATATCCCATAATCATTTTTTAGCAGCGAGCCAGTCGGCAACAGCCATGATTTCTTTATCATCTTTCAGGATACCAGCAGGCATTTGCCCTTTCCCGTTCTTGATGATTTTTTGAATCTCTTCTGAAGAATATTTCGAGCCAACCTTCGTCAAGTTCGGTCCGACGTTTCCTTCAAGGTTTTTACCATGACACGTTGCACAGTTGTTGGCGAAGATTTTCTCAGCATCTACACCGGATTGTGTCTTCGACGAATCATCGTTCATCGTTGACTCATCCTTCGTGCCTGACGATGAATCATCAGAACTCGAATCGTCACTACCACCACATGCCGCGAGCGCAAGTGTCGTTCCTAAGCCTAACGCGAGTAACAAGTTTTTCAGCTTCATCCGGATATCCCCCTCTTGTAAGTATCTACATAAACGCTACTGACCTAGTTAGAGTATAACCGTTATCCGGATGAGTTAAGCGTGATTTCACAAAAACTTCACGTTTTAAGAACGATTACGGCACATTACGGTAGCGTTTATCGTCTGTAAACCCGAGTCCGAGCACCTCATGGGCTTCACTGACGACGAGGAATGCCGATGGATCGATGTGTTTGACGATTTCTTTGAGCGTCGTGATTTCTCCTTGACGAACGACGACCATTAGCATTGGTTTGCGTGTCCGCGTGAACGCTCCCGCTGCCTCGATCTCCGTCGCCCCGCGATCGAGCGTCTCGAAGATTTCCTTCACTAACGCTTCCCGTTGATCGGAGATGATGTAGGCAAGTTTGTCGTTCGTGATTCCGAGCTGGACGACGTCGATCATCTTGATCGTGATGAACAAAGCGACGAGTGCATACAGCCCAATCTCCAGCGAGAAGATCGTCGCCGCACTGATGACGATCGTGCCGTCAAGCAAGGCGATACACAGATGAAGTGGCAATTTCGTGAAACGATGCAGGATTTGCGCAATCAAATCCATTCCTCCGGTCGACGCTCGCCCCCGGAAGATCAGACCGAGTCCAATCCCGACCCCGGCACCACCGAAGATTGCAGCAAGCATCGGATTCATTGTCGCAGCCGGAACATCGAACCGCTCATATACGAGGATGACGACCGGTAAGAAGATCGACCCGACGAGTGATTTGACCCCAAAGCCCATCCCGAGGATCATCCAACCGATCGCAAGCAAGACGACGTTCGCGACGAGTTGGAACAATCCTGGCGAAATTCCGAACAAATCGTTCAAGACGATCGATAAGCCACTGACCCCTCCCGAGGCGAGTTGGTTCGGTGCTAAAAATAAACTAAAGGCACTTGCGACGAACAAGGACCCGATTAACAAATACGCATAATCGCGCACGACTTCCTGACGTGTCGATGTCATGACATTCCATTTCCCCTTATCAATTGATTCTCGTGTTTCATTTTAGCGGAAAAGTCAGACAACGACTAGACAGGCGGAACAACTCACAGTGTTCCCTTTATACCGCACTAAAGGGTGGACTGTAACGGACGATGCCGCTGACACCACGTAACCCACTCCGTTCGAGTGCAAGAACGAGAAAGACCTCCGGCGGAATGGGGAACGGCGGCTTGATACCGTAGTCAATCGCCCGTTCAAAGCCGAACTGCGGATAATAGCTGTCGTGACCGAGGACGACAATGTGAGATTCACCGGCGTCCCGCGCATCCTCAATCACTTGACGGATCAATTCAGAGCCGATACCCTTTCGTTGCCAAGCGGGCAGGACACCGACCGGCGCTAAGGCAAGCGACGGGATGTCATCGATATGGATCCGGCTCAAGAGGACATGACCAACGATTTCTCCTTTATCAGTCACGGCGACGCGACCGAAGACTGGTTGCGCGGCTTCTTCCTCGCGTAACGCATCAACGAGATTCGCTTCGTTTGGTTGTTCGAATGCCGCTTCATGGACGAGCCGAATTCCCGTAGCGTCCTTGAAGCCTTCTTTACGGATGATCATTAGTTATTGCTCCCTTCAAGTGGTTTGGTTGCGAGAAGCGTGAACTCGGTCGGGATGTTCTCACCGTTCCATCGCGTTTCTCCCAAAATTCATATGCTCGGTATTCCCACGCCTGTTTGTTGACCCGACTTTGCTTCTTCATCACGCTTCCCCCTTTGACGGTCAAAAAACCAGTCGAACATCGTCCGACTGGTTGGTTGTCTTACATATTCATGAGACGGAGGTACGCATCGATGAAGCCCATGATGTCACCATCCATTGCCCCTTGCGTGTTCCCGACTTCATAGTTCGTCCGGTGATCCTTGACCATGCTGTATGGGTGGAAGACGTACGAACGGATTTGGCTACCCCACGCGATATCCGATTTTTCACCACGGATTTCGTCGAGTTTCTTTTGTTGCTCTTCGATTTCGCGTTGATAGAGTTTCGCTTTCAACATCTTCATCGCCGCTTCACGGTTCTTGATCTGCGACCGTTCTTGTTGACAAGAGACGACGACGCCTGTCGGAACGTGGGTGATCCGGACAGCGGAGTCCGTCGTATTGATGTGCTGACCACCGGCACCAGAAGCACGGTACGTATCGATCCGCAAGTCTTCCGTGCGGACTTCGATATCGATGTCATCGTTGAATTCCGGCATGACGTCACACGAGACGAATGATGTATGACGACGGCCTGACGAGTCAAACGGTGAGATCCGGACAAGACGATGGATCCCTTTTTCGGCTTTCAAGTACCCATAGGCATTGTGCCCTTGAATACGAAGCGTGACCGATTTGACACCGGCTTCATCACCTGGTTGGTAATCCATCGTTTCGACTTTCCAGCCCTGCTTATCGCAGAAACGTTGGTACATACGCAGTAACATCGATGCCCAGTCTTGCGACTCGGTACCACCCGCACCTGGGTGTAACTCAAGAATCGCGTTGTTCGCGTCATACTCGCCGTTCAAGAGGATTTGTAATTCGAAGTCTTCGAACTTCTTCTTGAGGTCGCCGAGTTCTGACTCGAGCTCTTCTTGAAGATCTGCATCCGGCTCTTCCTTGATCAATTCGTACGTCAAGGCGACGTTCTCGTGACCTGCTTCGAGTTCTTTATACTTGTCGACCATCGCTTTTAAGCCGTTCGACTCATCGATGACTTTTTGTGCCGATTCCTGGTTGTTCCAGAAGTCCGGGTACGTCATCTCGTTTTCGAGTTCTTCAATCCGAGCAATCTTCGACTCAAGGTCGAGTGATGCCTTATATTCGTCGAGTTTCTTTTCCATCCACTCGGCGGTGTTGCGAATTTCTGCTAATTCCATGTAATCCACCTTCTCTTTCCGTGAAAAGAGGCAGGAATCTCCTGCCTCTCTTTCAGTCGATTCATCACTTATGCCTGACGGCCGTGACAGTTCTTATATTTCTTACCGGATCCACACCAGCACGGATCGTTGCGTCCGATTTGGTCGTTTGGATTTTTCCGGACCGGTTTTTTCTTGACCGCTTTGTCTTCCTTACCAGAAACCGCGACTTCGTCTTGGACGACTTTTTCGCGTTTGAGGTTCGGGTCGAGATCCGCACGAAGGACGAATTGTGTCACTTCTTCTGCGATCGCAGCGTTCATCGCATCAAACATCATCGAACCTTCTGATTGGTATTCACGGAGCGGGTCGTTTTGACCGTATGCCCGGAGGTGAATCCCTTCACGGAGTTGATCCATCTGATCGATGTGGTTCATCCAGTGTTGGTCAACGGCACGCAGAACGATGACTTTTTCGAACTCATCGAATGCTTCTGCTGGGACTTCTGACCGTTTGTGCTCGTAGTGCGCGAACGTGCGCTCTTTGAGCAACTCGATGATCTCTTCGCGTTCTTTTCCGAAGAGATCGCTTTCCGTGACCTTCTCTTCGATCGCAAGCGTCTGGTTCGCCCACTCCGCAAGCGCACCAATGCTCCATTCTTCCGGTACGAACTCGACCGGCGTGTACTGATGGACGCCTGCTTCGATCGTTTGCTCAATCATCGGACGGACGATATCTGACACGGAACCGGCATCGAGAATTGCTGCCCGGTCCGCGTACATGACTTTCCGTTGGTCCGCCATGACGTTATCGTAGCCGAGGACTTGTTTCCGCGCATCAAAGTTATTTCCTTCGACGCGTTTTTGAGCCGATTCAACGGCACGAGACACCATCCGACTCTCGATCGGTTGCGAATCATCCATTCCGAGACGGTCCATCATCGACTGCAGCGAATCAGAACCAAAGCGACGCATCAATTCATCTTCAAGTGAGAGATAGAATTGTGATGCACCTGGATCCCCTTGACGACCGGCACGACCACGGAGCTGGTTATCGATCCGGCGTGATTCGTGACGTTCTGTCCCGAGGATGTAGAGACCACCTTTTTCTAAGACGCCTTGACCGAGCTTGATGTCGGTACCACGACCGGCCATGTTCGTTGCGATCGTGACCGAGTTCGCTTGACCCGCGTTCTCGATGATTTCCGCTTCACGTGCGTGGTTCTTCGCGTTCAAGACTTCGTGACGGATGCCACGTTTTTTGAGAATGTTACTGAGCAACTCCGACGTCTCGACGGCAACCGTACCGACGAGGACTGGTTGTCCTTCACGGTGGGCACGTTCGATTTCGTCTGCGACAGCAGCAAACTTCCCGTTCATCGTTTTAAAGATCAAGTCCGGCATATCGTTTCGGACGACCGGTTTGTTCGTCGGCACCGGTACGACGTGCATGTTGTAGATGTTACGGAACTCTTCTTCCTCCGTCTTTGCTGTACCGGTCATTCCGGCAAGCTTCGTATACATCCGGAAGAAGTTTTGGTACGTGATCGTCGCAAGGGTCATAGATTCGCGTTGAATCTCGACGCCTTCCTTCGCTTCGATCGCTTGGTGCAGACCTTCCGAATAACGACGACCTTCCATGACACGACCCGTGAATTGGTCGATGATCATGACTTCGTCTTCTCGAACCATATAGTCGACGTCGCGATGCATGACGGCGTTCGCCCGCAGTGCGAGGCTTAAGTGATGGTTGAGCGCGACGTGTTCGAGACCAAACAAGTTATCAATGCCGAAGTATTTTTCAGCACGGTCGATTCCTTGCTCCGTCAACAGGACACTCTTCGTCTTGATGTCGACCGTGTAGTCTTCATCTGCCTTCATGATTTTCGCGAACGCATCGGCTTGCGAATAGAGCGCTGTCGATTTTTCGGCCGATCCTGAGATGATGAGCGGAGTCCGCGCTTCATCGACGAGAATCGAGTCGACTTCATCGACGACGGCATAACTGAGTGGACGTTGAACGCGGTCTTCTTTATAGAGGACCATGTTGTCACGCAAGTAATCGAAACCGAACTCGTTGTTCGTTCCGTACGTGATGTCACAGCTGTATGCTGCTTGTTTTTCTTGACGCGACATGCTAGAGAGGTTCAAGCCGACCGAGAGACCAAGTGCTGCATAAAGCGGCTCCATGATGTCACGGTCACGTTTTGCGAGATATTCGTTGACGGTAACGACGTGGACGCCGTTGCCAGCGAGAGCATTCAAATAGACAGGGAGTGTTGCGACGAGCGTCTTACCTTCCCCGGTCTTCATTTCGGCGATATCCCCATTGTGCAGGACATATCCACCAATCAACTGAACGCGGTAGTGGCGCATGCCGAGAACGCGTGTTGACACTTCGCGACAAACCGCGAAGGCTTCCGGTAAAATATCATCTAAGTCTTCTCCGTTAGCGAGACGCTCACGGAATTCAACGACTTTCCCTTCCAGTTCTTGATCCGATAACGCACCGATTTGTGTCTCGAGCGCTTCCACAGCGTCTGCTGCTTTTTCGGCTTTCTTCAGGACACGTTTCGTTGGTGCAAATAATTCTTTTAGAAAATTAGCCATGCCTTACAGTCCCCTTACTTCGAACGATTCTTTGAACGAACAGAATTCCGAGATTTTTCCTTTATTCAGTGTACCGAATACGACGTCAAATTTCAACAAGCGGACCGAGCAGCGGTCTCGGTCTTTTGTCGTAAAGCAAACGTACCTTGTTTAGAAATAGTTTTCCATCATATCAAAAAGGGACTCGCCCGTAAGAGCGAGTCCCTGTTGCATTCATTATTCTGGTTCAATCAAACCGTAACGACCATCCTTACGACGGTAGACGACGTTCGTGTTGCCCGTTTCTGCGTCTGAGAAGACGAAGAATGCGTGTCCGAGCATGTCCATCTGAAGAATCGCTTCTTCCGTGTCCATTGGTTTGAGTGTGAAACGCTTCGTCCGAACGAGTTCGAGTTCTGCCTCGTCCTCTTCATAGACTGGCGCTTCCGCTTCCGGTCCTTCGAGCGTTTTGAAGTACTCTCCGATGCCGCCTTCTTTAGCGCGCCCTCTCCGGTTCAATTTCGTTTTGTGTTTCCGGATCTGACGTTCGAGCTTATCGACGACGAGGTCGATTGCTGCATACATATCGCCATTGACATCCTCAGCACGGAGCAAGAGGTTTGGCATTGGAATCGTCACTTCGACTTTTTGTTTCTCATTATTGACTTTGAGATTGACATAAGCCGTTTGCGCTTCCGTAGGAGTTGTAAAATAACGAGTTAACTTTTCAAGCTTTTTCTCGACGTAATCCTTGAGAGCATCTGTGACGTCCAAGTTTTCACCGCGAATGTTGTAGATCATGTAAACTCCTCCTTAAGTAACCGGTTGAACCTATGAATTCGAGATGCTCCAGTCGTTTCCTTCTGAATATTCGAAATTCTTTGGTTCGTTTTTATTATAGCACGATAAGTGAAGGAAGACCATGAGAACAATGACATTCTCATGAACGTTCACTACTGTTCTTAGCGTACGATAATATTGAAGCATGTTGATGTTAACGTATATACCCGTTCTATCCGAACTCAAAACAAAAACCGCTTTTAGGCGACTAGCCTAAAAACGGTGGCGGCTGCTATTGGATTAGATCTTTGAAACGTTCGCAGCTTGTGGACCACGATCGCCTTCAACGATTTCAAATTCCACTTCTTCGCCTTCTTCAAGTGATTTGTAACCATCAGCTTGAATTGCTGAGAAGTGTACGAATACGTCTTTCGCATCAGACGTTTCGATGAATCCATAACCCTTTTCAGCATTAAACCATTTTACTTTACCTTGTTCCATTCGAATTCACGTTCCCTTCGCAAACCAGAGTTCGAGAGCAAGCTCTCTACGGCTTAGTCTATCAAAAGAAGGAATTATTGACAATTAAAAATTCTGATTAATTTGAATTCAATCTGAAAAATGAATAATATTCCCTACTTATTGCTTTATATTTTAAAAAATTACATTGTCATTACAGTTGTACTATTGTATTATATCGTTAGTAATTACCTATTTTATCCATTGTCCTATCTTAAGGAGGATGTAGTCGAATGCGACCATTCCATAATGACGAAAAGTATCGAATCACGAAACGGACGGTGGCGATTCTCCCGTGCTACGACATGATGAAGCAATCCATCATCGTACTCGAGGATGGCTCGACCATCATGACCCCGCTTCGGCCGTATCAACTTCTGCAGCTTTCCTGCAGGCAATACAACAGTTCCATTGAGGAACGCATCGTGACAGCAAAACGTGTCGCATCTGTAAAAGGAAAAGTACCAGTCGTCATTGAACCGACACTCGGCCTCGTGTTTTTCCCAACAAAATCACCGAAACGTGATGATTGCGAGTGGTATGCTTGGAGCCACATGTCTGAAGTCATCGAGGAAGACGGACAGACGAAGCTCAAGACTCGTAATGGCATGATCCTTCCCGTAAACGCCTCTCCTTACATCGTCCGCAACCAAATGAAAGCAACTGGCGAGCTGATGGCTCGTTATCAACAATTGAACGCGATGACATTAGAGGAACGCTTTAATGCAATCAAATCTTAAAGAGTACCCGTAAAAAAATCAGGGTTGGGCGATGAATTCGCTCAATCCTTTTTGGTTTCTGCCGATATATAATGAGATGACAGTTTTAAAAAACAAGGAGGCTTCTCGATGAACATCCAATTGAACCCGGCACGTCCGGCGCAATCCCCTGGTCAGACGCCGCTTTTGGACACAAAGACCTATAAAGGGACGGTCCTTGAGCAGACCGGTCCGCATACGGCTCTCGTCCAGGTCGGTCGGGATAAGATCGAGATGACCTTCACGGGCGACGTCCCGACAGGTGATTTCCAGTTCAAGGTCAAAGGACAGACAGCAGAAGGTTACCTGATTGAACAACTAACACCAGCGACACCAGATGCGGAAATGCCACCTGTCCTGTCTGTTCCGTCAAATGTCGATCCCTCTTTGCTTGAAGGTGTACCTGCAGAACTAAAGCAAGCCGTCGCGAAGTTACTCGCAAGCGGTCAATTGCCGCAGACACCGGAAATCGTCGCCCAGCTTGTGACGGCACTGCAAGGAACGTACAAGGACTTAGCACTCGAACTCGTGTCGCGACCGGATACTGCACTGCCAGTTGACGCCGACGTCTTGATCGCAAGTCTCCTTGCGACAACGGAAGACTATCGAGACGTCCTTCCGGAGCACGACGCCTTAACGGAGCAACCGACGTTTGAAAAAGCCGTCGCCCTTGACGTCGCTCGTGTGACGCTACCGACGCAACGCGATATCGAGACAGCGTCATCTCTGCATATCCGGCAATACATTGAACACGTACCAGCAGAGAAACGCCCGGCAATCGTCGCAACTCTCGAACAAGGCGAGATCGAGACGGTCCGCAAACAACTGGCGCCCTATTTCCCGCAAACACCGCTTGAGCCGAAGACGAGCGTTCGTGAGCAACTGATCGGTCTGACGGCACGGGCAAGTCAAACGGCACCAGTAACGAGGCAAACGGCACCGGTCCGCTCTGCCTTGACGCTTGTTCGCGAAGTGACGCCACGACTTGCTGAGATCACGAACGATTTCAAGAGCCAACAGCGAACGATCGTATCCCAACTTCGCCAGATCGAACCACTCGTCGAGACACGTCCGGTCCAGATGGTCGCTGTCATCGAGAGTACGGCGCAACGCTTAAAGCAAGTCTTCCAGCAAACGGATGCTTTGTTACATACCTCGATGAAGGATGAAAAACAGCTAGTCCACTTTTTATCGAAACTCGAACGGGGTGCGGAACTGGCGTTACTCGGGCGTGGAACAGAGTCAAAAGCCGTCTTACAAGAAGTCCGGGTTGCGTTTGAAGCCTTCCGCTATGCGCCAGCAAACGTTCGTCCGACTTACTTACCGGAGATGCAGGGACTACTGCCACAAGCGCCGTTTCCTTCGTCACAAACGGCACAAAAAGCCGTTCCATATGAGCCGCAACAGAACAGTCCACGTCTTTTGCAGGAGACCGTCCAAAAGACGCTTCAGCTCCAGACGGCGGAACTGAAACTGAGTACGCCGGCAGCAAATCCGGAAGCTGTCAAATTGCAGACGTTCCTTGCAGCACAACAGCAAGTTAATAAACCGGACAGTCAGCAACAGTTGAACCAGATTTTACTCGCCTTACCGGTCCAACTTATTGAAGCGACGGCAGGACTCCACGTCCATTTGCAAAATAAACGGCCGGACGAAGTGATCGACTGGGAAAACAACACGTTGTACGTCCAGCTCAATACGCCACGCCTTGGTGAGATTGGTGTCCGGGTCGAGACCGTCAACCGAAAGATGCAGATCACAATCGAAAACGATCATCCGGTCCTTGAACAACTGGCAACACCGTTCCTCGACCGGACGACGGACGCCTTGCAAGCAACTGGCTACCAAGACGTCCGGATCCAGTTCCGTCCGTTCACGCACGAGCAAGTCACAGAAACCGTCAAACAAGACGAGACACCACGTGGCTACGACTACCGTATCTAAAAGGAGAGACCGATATGTATCAGAAAATCGACTTAACCGGACGCAAGACTGCTGCTGTCCTCCGCTACGATGAAGCATCCGGTCAAGCACCGGTCGTCGTCGCTCGGGCAAGCGGTCAAGCCGCCGATCGCATCCTGCAAGAAGCACGGGCGAACGGGGTCGCGATCGAACACGATACGTCCCTGCTCGGTCACTTGCTTGATCTCGACCTTGGGACGGCGATCCCACCGCAACTGTACGACGTGATGGCAGAACTGCTTTTACTAATCGAAGAACTCGACAACGCGAAAGGACGGCAGATATGACAGAACAAGAACTCTACGCGATGACCCCGCAACAGCTGACGGAAGTGATGTTGACGGGACTCGTCCTTCAATACGATCGCGCCATTCTCGCACGTGATACGAACCGTTTTGACGAGGTCAACGAACGCTTACAAAAAGCCTATCAGTTACTCGATAAGTTGCAGGCAGGATTACATGACGACGGTGGTATCATCACGGCACAACTGGACGCGCTCTACCACTATCTTGCTGAGCAAACGTTACAGGTCTATACGACACCAGCCGTTCTCGACGAGCTACTCGAACTGGCAGAAGACTTACGCGTCACTTGGCAAGCGGCACAGACCGTCGATCGACCACTCGTGCGCGCCGCACATCATCAACGATACGAAGGGATGGAATACGAATGAGAATCACGAACAACGTCCAAGCCTTGAAGGCTTATCGCAATCTCAGCATCAATCAGACGAACGTCAAGACGACGATGGATAAACTATCGAGCGGTCAGAAGATTAACCGGGGTGCGGATGATGCAGCTGGTCTCGCGATCTCGGAGAAGATGCGTAACCGTTTGAAGGCGCTCGATAAAGCGGAACAGAACGTCCTCGATGGTGTCTCGATGATTCAAACGGCTGAAGGTGGTTTGAGTGAGACACATAACCTCTTGCAACGGATGCGCGAACTCGCCGTCCAAGCTGGGAACGGAACACTCGCGACCGAAGACCGGACAGCAATCCAGGAAGAAATCAATCAGCTAACAAACGAGGTCTCACGGATTGCAAAGACGACCCAGTTCAACGGCAAAGAGTTGTTGAGCGGCAAGTTCAACGATGCCGACAGTGCCCTGTTCATCCAAACGAATGCTGGGGCAAACGAAGGGATCTCGATCACGATTAACGATATGCAAGCCCTTGCGATCGGCGTCAGTTCAACGACACAAGCTGATCCCTCGATTCGTCCACTTGATTTCTCGAGCAGTGACGCACCGGAATACGCCCTCAGCGTCATGACGGCAACGGATGCGAATGATGCGATCAGCCATTATACGAAAGCAATTGATACGATCTCCCAGCAACGGGCACAACTCGGGGCAATCCAGAACCGGTTTGAAGCGACGTCATCCGTCCTCAGCGTCAGCGTCGAGAACTTGACGGCTTCAGAGTCGCGGATTCGCGACACCGATATGGCGCGTGAGATGATGGAATATGCGAAATACAACATCCTTAACCAGTCGGGGATGGCAATGATTGCTCAAGCGAATGCCTTGCCGCAAGGCGTCTTACAATTACTCAACTAAGGAGGCAGACCCGATGGATATCCGCCGCATCCAAGAAACGCAACGACTCCAGTCCTTAAAAGGTGGTCCGCGTGAAGTCGAGGCATCGACGACCTTCTCTGCCTTGATGCAGGAGAAACGCGACCATAAAGGCTACGAGCGTTTGCAACAAAAGCTCGCCCTCGTCGAAGAACACGGGCAACTGCTCGCTGAGAGTCAGACGATCGAGCACCTCGAAAGCTATAAAGAAAAGATCAAGGACTTCCTAAAAGATGCCCTCGACCAATCACAACAACTCGAAGAGAAGCGCGGCTTCAACCGCCGTGGTCGGACGAAGATCTATAAAGTCGTCGAGCAAGTCGATGCGAAACTCCTTCAGTTGACAAACACGGTCATCTCTGGCGAATCGCGCCGGCTCGATATCCTCGACCAAGTCGGCGAGATCAAAGGAATGCTCGTCAACGTCTTCGTGTAATCTAGAATTAGAGGAGTTCCCCTACATGCCAGACTTATATCTAAAAAAATGCACCTGCCCCTACTGCTTGAAAACGACAGAGACGAAACGTGTCCTGTCGCGACATATCCGTGTCGCCTCGACCGACTTTGATGGCTTCATCCGTCATCAAGGCGTCAACGTCTATCTCTATGAACCGGTCCAGTGTAGCCATTGTCGGTTCTTCTTCCACGAGTCGTTCGGAAAGTTGTCGCCGGACGTTCGGGCGACCTTACAAGATCATATCCTGCCGACGCTCCCTGTCTTGCCGTTCGCTAGGACGGAGCGGACGATCGAGCAGGCGATCCAGCTCTATAAACTCTGTCTCTATACGGCTCAAGTGACGGAGCAAAAACCAGCCATCCAAGCAATGCTCGGTGTTCGTCTGTCCTGGTTGCATCGCTTGACCGGTCAATCAGCGGAAGAACAACTTTGGGCGAGCCGAGCGATCGAGAAATATATCTCGCTTTACGACAACTACACGTCCGTCAAAGAGAGCGGGCTTCCGGAAGACGTCCTGTTATTGAGGATCGCCGATCTGCATGCTGTGATGAAAGATAAAGAGCAGGCTCGCCTATGGTACAGCCGCTTATTCCAAAGTAAGACGGCGACCGATAAAATCAAAAAAGACGCACGGACCCACTGGGAATGGGTCCAGGAACAAGAGTGATGTTTTTTATAAAAACAACACAAATACCGATCAGACGAGGAATTGCTCCACGGTCTGACCGGTATTTGTGTTGTACGCTTACGACTCACGACGATATTTTTCTTCTTCATAGGCATCTGGTGCATCGGAGACAGGGCGTTCGAATTCTTCCCATGATTCCGATTCAACGTCCGGTTCAATGAACTGATCGTACGAGCCGTCCGATTGGAAATACGGCTGCGGTACGGGACGTTTCTTGTCTTCCCGCTTGGTCACGAAAGATCCCTCCCTCACACAAGAAAGTTACTGACGAGAATCAAAATACGGTGAAAAACTATGATCGACTTCCTCGTACGGATCAACGTACGATTTACGACTCGTTTGCGTCTGACGCAACTGACTGATTTGTACCCCTAATTTAGCCGTTTCTGCTGATAATTTCAAGTCGATTTTCCGACTATCAGCGACGAGTTCCTGGATGATGGCTTGATTGGCTCCAGCCAGCAGATTCGAATGGGCAGCGATGAACGCTTCGCGTTTGTTCAGCAGACCTTGAATCTTCTCAATCCACTCGTCATATGTCTCTTCATTCGGCGTTTGATCAAGTAGTTCAATCAGTCGTTTTGTCTTCAGGCGAAGCGGATCGAGCGGACTCATCGTTGCCGTGCGAGTTTCATCGCTTCTTTCCACGTCTCGCGGAATTCTTCCGCAAAGCCGATCACTTCGTCGATTGCAACGAGGTCATTTTTGACGTTGGCATCAATCAGGCGTGTTTGCATGTAGTCGTAGAGGCTATTCAAGTCTTTCGATAGCGCAATCGATTGATTGAGCGTCAATTGTAACTCCGAAATGATTGCTTGTGCTTTTTGGATGTTTGTATTTTTTTGTTCGATCATCTTCTGTTCGATCGCTCGTTTCGCAAGCATCGAAAATTTGATTAATCCTTCGTATAACATCAGTGTTAAATCTTGAGGTAACGCTGTCGTTACCGAGTTCGTCTGATACGTCGCATAAGGGTTCATCGCGTTTCCTCCTCTTTATTGTCCTTGTCCGAGATAACCAGCAAGTGTCGCCGACTGACTGTTCGCTTGGTTCATTGCTTGTTCCATCGCCGCGAATCGGCGATAGTAACTGTCTTCTTTTCGTTTTAGCTTGTCTTCCCACGACAACATGCTCTTATCGAGATCAGCCAGTGATTTTCCGAGTCGATACGTTGTTGCAACTGCTCCGTCCCGACCAGCGACTCCAGAAATTTTATCGCGAAGCGTCGTTGCGAACCCTTGAATTTGCCGGACGAAACCGTCAATTCCGTTTTGACTTGGAACCGGATTACCTTGTGCGTCCTTTGGTGGTTCCGGTGCATCAGCTGTGAATAACTTATAGACACCTTCTGGCTGTTCTTCGAGCATCTTCTTCAATTTCGTCTCATCGATTTTCAGCTTCCCACCGTCCCGGAAGTCACTTGTTGAAGTAATCCCGATTTGCGACATGTACTGGAGTTGAATCGTATCCGTACCTGACGTGTAAGAATAACCGGTATCGATTTTTGACGAGATTGCGCTTCGGAACTGATTCAGCCCGTCCTGTAGATAGCTATCGTTCTTCAGAACTCCACTGATTGCTTTTTCTTCCCACTTCTTGACTTCATCCTCGCTGAGTTCCTTACGCTGGGCATCCGTCAGTGGCTGATAATCGCGATACTTCTCTTCCCGAACTTTTTTATTCATCTTATCGATGACGTCATTGTATTTATCGACGAAGTTTTTGATCGAGTCGAAGTTTTTCTGCGTATCGAGTGTCGTATTGATTGTCGTTGCTGTTTCTGAGACATTATTCAACGTAATCGTCAGACCGTTCTGCGTGAATGTATTTGTCGTCTGTTCGAGTTGTTGTCCACCAATCGTATACTTAGCGTTCTGTCCTTCACGACCAAAGGTTCCATCCTCTGAATTAACCTTTGCAGTATTATTTGAAGCATCAACAATCGAGATGTCGGCACCTGCAGGATTTAAGTTACCGGTACTCGTTTTCGTTAAGACAAGTTTCCCCGTCAAATCATTGAACACGGCGTTCATCCCAAGACTTGTTTTACCATTGATTGCTGCTGTTAAGTCAGAAATCTTTTGTGTTGCGTCAAGCTTCAACGTCTCCGTCACCGCTTTACCTGTCGCATCGAAGGTATTGATCTGCACATTGATTTTTCCGTCCGCGTCCTTCGTGAACAGTCCACTTTCTTCGAGTGTCGCATCACTCTTTTTTCCGCTTGCTGCGACGAGTGTCACTGATGCAGCACTGGCTAGTTGATCGATACTATCAATCGTTACGCTGCCAGCTGATGCTGCTGGACTTGCCGTTACCGTCAATGCCGTCGGATTAGAACTCGTAACCGTTTTTGATTGATAGTTTTTTGACAACAGCATATCGCTTGCAGCTGTTCTGAAATCAAGTAATGCTCGGTTCATCTCCCGGTATGCATCGCGTTGCCACGTCAGCGTCTGTTTCTTTTGCGATAACCGATCGACCGGCGCTCGTTCCGCCTGCATCAATTGTTTGATCATCGTTTCGGTATCAATTCCACTTGCAAGACCACTCAGTCGAATGCCTGCCATCCAATCATTCCTTTCTGTTAAATCCGTTTATCGATCAGTTGATTAAATTCCATGAAAGCCGCAAAAAAATCGAGTTCCTTTTTACTCGGAATTTCTTGGACGACGTTATTATTCGTATCAACGACTTGAATGTAATATTCGTTCAGTTGTTCATGCTTGACGAATTTTAATCCCGTTCGTTGCAGTTCAAGCTTTATGTTTGCCTGCTCCATCGCTGTTTCGAGCTTCGTAATATGTTGTGGTGTCGGTAGGACAACGACCCCGTCTTCTGCTAACGTTTCCTGATTCGCTTCCACAAACACATTACGTGTCGCTTCGTACGGTAGGACGTTCGAAGGCAGATGAAGGCGAATTTCCGTATTGATGGAATTCATTGTCGGTCACTCCTTATTTATTCTCTATGTAGTATATCGGTCAATTCATTGAATTTGTTAGAGTTCGAATAGAACAAAACAAAAAAGGTCACGGAACGAGTCCGTGACCTGAATAATCGATATGTGCCAATTACGATTAACGGAGTAATTGGAGAACGCCTTGCGGCTGTTGGTTCGCTTGCTACGCGCATTAGCTTTCGCTAATGATAAGACTATATCTTCATCCTTGAAGTTCAAGGAGCTGGGCACTTCCCCCGCCGTTTACGGAGTACGGATTTCATAACCATCGGACAAGTCCATTAGGTCGTCTATCCTAGTCGTTGAACCTTCACCAAGGTTTCCCTACAGGTGCTTGGCTGCTGATTGTCCAATCCTTGATGTTTTTCAAAACGATTACGCTCGCCGTTTCCAGCCACGTTGTCGTACATCAAGGCTCTCAGGAGTTCCAGCAATTCACCCAGTCATAATCTAATCCGTTACCAAATTAGACGCCCGGTAAAATCAATCATCGAAGGAGTTGGAGAACGCCCTGCGGTGTTTGATTCGATTGAGCCAACATTGCTTGTGCAGCTTGTGCAAGAATCGAGTTCTTTGTTTGGTTCATCATTTCTTTCGCCATATCAACGTCACGAACGCGTGATTCTGCCGCTGTTAGGTTTTCAGAAGATGTTTTAAGGTTGTTGATTGTGTGCTCGAGGCGGTTTTGAACTGAACCCATTTTTGAACGTTCAGCTGATACTTGTTTAATAGCATCATCTACTGTTTTTATTGCTTTTTCTGCACCAGATGTTGTAGTAACGTTAACATCTTTAATTTTATCAGAAGTGTTTCCAAGTGTTTTTGTAGACATTTCATTGATATCGATTAGCATATTTTGATCTTTATTAGCTCCGATATGAATGGAAGCGCCCGTACTATTCACTGTAATAGTAGCTGTAGAAGAAGCCGCTCCTTTAGCTGAAAATTCAGCATTTCCATAAACAATTTTTTGTCCAACTCCTGTTATAGCACTAGTAACACTCGTTGCATTATCTTTTACTTCCGCTTTAGCATCAACACCTGCTGTTGATGTCGGTTCTATATTTGCATCTGTACCTAAAACTTTATCTTTTAACCAAAGAGCATCTGTTCCAGCAAAATCGATTTTACCAGTAGAACCAAATGAAGTAGATTCGAATTTAGATTTAGAACCTTCAGCGCCGACTGTCATTTCAACACCTGTTTTATCTTTTACTGCATTTACGGCGACTTTTAAACCTTCGATAGTATTTATACCATTAGTATCAATTTTAACTCCATTAATAATGAAATCTTTCCCGGTAGCTTTAGCAACTTCTGCGTTATCTGCATTAGTAGTAGCTTCTTTAGTAGCTTTTGTAGCTTCGGTAGTCACCTTTACATCATAGGTACCTTTAGCTAAACCACTAGTCGAAATTACATCAACATTTGCAGTGTTATTAGAAGTACCTTTAGCTCCTAAAGAACCATTTAGTAGACTTTGAGTATTGAACTCTGTTGTATTAGAAATTCTGTCTACTTCTGAATTCAATTGATTGATTTCTTTTTGAATTTCGTTACGATCGTCTCCTGTATTCGTGTCATTAGAAGCTTGAACAGATAGTTCTCGCATCCGTTGAAGAATATCGTGCGTTTCATTTAATGCACCTTCGGCTGTTTGTGTTAAGGAAATACCATCTTGCGCGTTACGCGAAGCTTGATCAAGTCCACGGACTTGAGCACGCATTTTTTCAGAGATTGCAAGACCAGCTGCATCGTCTCCTGCTTTGTTGATACGAAGACCTGAAGCGAGTTTCTCCATTGATTTACTTTGTGCTGCAGAAGCTGCAGACAATTTGTTGTGCGTATTAAGCGCAGTTACGTTGTGATTGATAATCATTGTAATTTCCCTCCATAGGATAAGTTTTTTGTCTCTTTGAAGATCCGTCTTCTCCGAGATGTGTCCCCTGGCCGGCCCAAGGGTGACACGGTAGAATTAGTCGATGACTGCTTCCACCTTATATATCGTCGTCCACTCGAAATGTTTAACAACTTTCTTCAAAAAAATACAAAAAAATCGCACATCTGGTTTGGATGTACGATTTCCCTATAGTCTAAAGACGTGTCGCTCCAGTCTCTTCCTGTAATTGTTCTGCTACTGCTACAAGCTCTTCCATTGCTCCATTGACTTCACCAAGCGATGCCGCTTGATGACTAGACGCTTGTAAAACTTGCTCAGCATGCTTCGATGCTTCCTCGACCATTGCAAGGATATTCGCTGTCGTTAATCCAACCTGATCGATCTCTTGATCCGATTTGACGACGAGCTGGTCGACCGATTTAACACGTGAGTAAACGTTCTCTGTTGAATGATGAATTTCTTCGAACGCCGATCCTGCTTGCTCGACGAGTCCAACACCAGTTGCCACTTCACTTTGAACATCGGTCATTGCATTCGCTGTATCATTAACAAGACGTTTGACACCAGAAATCAAATCGGTGATTTCTTTTGCGGATGTCGCTGTTTGTTCCGCGAGTTTTTTAACTTCTGCTGCAACGACCGCAAAGCCACGCCCTGCTTCACCAGCTCGCGCTGCTTCAATCGATGCATTTAAACTGAGTAAGTTCGTTTGTGCCGAAATATCACTGATGACATCGGTAATCCGCGAGATCTCACCTGTCATATCTGTCAGGCGACCATTGAGTGTCGCCGACTGTTCCATCTTCTTCGAGATCATATGCATCGCTTCGACGGAATCTGTTGCGAGTGTCTTCCCGTTTTGTGCTTCCGTCTGCATGACTGTCGCCGATTTCAAGGCTTCATTCATCTCTTTCGCGACTTCATCCATCGTCCGTTTGACGGCACCGAGCGCATCCATCGATAAGTACGCTTGATCGACGTTCTCGTTCATCTTCGCTGACAACTCTGCCATCGCTGAACGAATACTTTCACCCGATGCGTTACCTTCCTGGACTGCTGCTGCGATTTCTTGTGCAGACGCTGTTAGCTTATCGCTTGAACTTCCCATCTGTGTCGCCTGTTTACGGATATGTAAGACCATGACTTCGAGCTCGTGCATCAGTTGGTCGACTTCATCGCCGCGCTTCGCTTCCTCGAAATCGACGTTGAAGTTACCGTTCGCGACTTCGCGTGCCGTTTCTGTCGCCTTTTCAATTGCTTTAATTGGTTGACGCAAGATTAACTGAATCAACGACGTTCCAATCAACGATAACAATAAGCCAATCCCTGCTCCAATCCAGATCGCATTCGTATCTGCGACATCAAGTCCACGATGGAGATAAAGCACAAGCTGGGCTGAAATACCGCTCGTGATGACCGAGATGGCTAAGACCCAAAAGAATAACCGTACCTTCAAGTTGCTTCGTAATTTACGCATAACCGAAACTTCCTTTCCTGTATCTTCTTTCACCGTCCTCTCTATCGGTTTCTTTTGTAACCGTTTTAAGTCAGTTGACCTGATTTTCAAAAGCGATTTCCAGCGATATGACAAAAATACATCAAAAAGAGTGATGGATCGCTTCATCCATCACTCGTTACCGTACTATTATTTCCGCTCAATCTCGACATACTTATATGAGATATCCGTTCCGACATTGTGGCGGGCAAGATGTGTGACTTCTGTGTTTTGCAAGAAAGCATTCTTCCGTTGGTAGACAGGCGAGATCGCTTGATTGTCGAGCAATACACTTTCCGCTTTACTGAGTAATGCGAGACGTTTGTCTTGATCGAGTTCACTTTCAGCCTGCTTCAAGAGACGGTCATACTGTTTATTCGAGTAGTTCATCATGTTGAACGGGTTACCTGTCGTGAACAAGTTCAGGTATGTCGTTGCATCCTGATAGTCCGGCGCCCAACTTGCAAGTGACAAATCGTAGTCCCCGCGTCCTTCACGGGCGAGACGTTCTTTCTTCGGGAGTGACAACAGTTTGACGTCGACGTTCTGTTTCTTCAACGCCCCTTGGATATACTCACCGATTTTTTTCGAGACATCGTCATCTTCAATCAACATCGTCAGCTCAAGGTTTTGCTTCGCAAGTACTTTGTTCGCCGCTGCTGCATCATACGATGATTCGATTTGACGCGCGTTATCGTATTTCGGATCGAGTTCTTGCGGTACGATGTAATCGGCTGGCAGTGATCCGTTTCCGAGTAATGTTTCTGTCAGTGCTTTTTTATCGTATGCTGCGTCGATCGCTTGGCGTGTCTGTTTGTCCTTCAAGGTATCTGTCTTTTCGTTCATCCGGATAAAGAACATCCGCGAATCGCTGAACGTGTTGTACTCTTTTTTCCCTTTGTACGTGACGACGTTCTCCGAGTTGAGTGGTGCAACATCGAGATCGCCTGACTCGAACAAGTTGATCGCAAGCATCGGGTCCTTGATGATCTTAACGTCGACTTCGTCAATCTTGACATTTTTCCGGTCTGCGTACTCAGCATTCTTCGCGAGCGTATAGCCTTGCTCCGCTTGATATTTCTTGAATGTGAACGGTCCGTTGTAGACGTTCGTCTTCGGATCCGTTCCGAACTGGTCGCCTTCTGCTTTGACGATATCTTCCCGGACTGGCATGTACGTGCCGAACGTCGTCATGCTGAGGAAATATGGTGTCGGACGTTTCAATTCGATCCGAAGTGTCTCATCGTCGACCGCTGTCGTTTTTTCGACCGGCTCGAGCAAGTAAGCGAATGGTGAGTTCGTTTTGATGACGCGCTCAAATGCATAACGGAAGTTCTCCGCTGTGACGGGCTTTCCGTCTGACCATTTTGCATTCGGGTCAAGCTTGAACGTATAGACCTTCCCGTCCTCTGAGACGCTATGCGATTTTGCTGCTGCCGGAACAAGTTCGTTTTTCTCATCAAAACGATAGAGTCCTTCGTAGATTTGATTGAAGATGTTTGACGTGATGGCGTCTGCCGGATCGACCGACAGGAGATCGTAGCTCTCCATCGTATGCAAGACCTTCTTATCTGCTTTTTTATCCTCTGCTGGTTCTGTCGTTGCACATCCTGCGATTAAAACTGCCGTGCTCGCCGCTGCGATCAATGTCTTTTTCATGTGTAGTGCCTCCTGAGAAATGTGATGAGCGTTGGATGATTCGGCATTTGACGTACAACAAAAGGCGCCCTCTACGCATAGCTAACAGCTAATGCATAGAGGACGCCTGTATCCGCGCGGTGCCACCTCTGATTGAGACGAAAAATCGTCTCCACTTGTCGCTGGTCCAACAACCAGCTAGCCCGGTAACGGGGGCAACCGTCCTATCTACTCGAAGGTTCAACAGGCTCTCAGCGGTCCATTCTCGTTCAGCTTACCGTGTCAGGCTCTCACCATTCCTGACTCGCTTGGTCGGCAGTGTTGACGATACTTACTCCGCGTCGTCGATGTAATTGATATGGCTTAACTTGTTGTTTACTTTACACGGCTTGTTTTTCGCTGTCAACGAAAAAAACTCAGAACGGATGGTCTTCTTGTTTTTCTTGTTCCCGACGGACCGGTCGTGGTTGAATCGGTTCGACGTGTTTGACATGTGTTCGTGTAACGATGCGGTTACTGAGTGCTGCATCGACCAAAATCGTGATCGCTGCTGCCATGTGTAAGAACATCCCAACGACCGGAATGACACCGACCGTTGATGCGACGATCCCGACGATGTTCCCTTTTGAAACATTTCCAGCACGTGCCGTCAATACGACAACGACGATGTGGAAAGCGAGCATCAACCACAGGGCATTATAACCTGAGAAAATGACGATTGAACCACCTAAGAGCGGAATCCCGAGCACCGCTTCCATTCCACCTGATACCCACTTCAATGTCCGCAATGAATCCTGTCGACTCTCCATGACGTCGCCTCCTCTTTTTTTCCATATGTTTAGTATACGACGGATTGCAGAAAAGGTTCCAACGTTTTTGTTTAGTTTCTGTAATAATATCAACAAAAAAACGATCGACGAATGCACTCAAGTCTTGCTCCCTTTCCTCAGGCGAGACACAAGCCGCGACTCTCTCGCTTTAGACGAAGAGCCGGGTCTTGTTTGTCTCTGACAGCGCAACTGCGCTTTTTCCTGTAGGAGTGGAGCAACTTGAGCATCCAGCATGCACTGGAATTTCCGTCAATCGCTCATTATTTTAAACCGCCAACACATGGAACTGATAACCACGATGCACGACGAATCCTGCCTCTTTATAAAGATCGAGTGCCCGGTCGTTATCCGTTTCGACGTCGAGTTCAAGCTGTGTCCGACCAGTCCGGAACAACGCTTGCACCATCAGTTTCAGCATCTTTTTCCCGTAGCCATTGCCTTGGGCTTCCGGACGAACGGCGAACGCATGAATGCTCGCTTGTGTATCGGAAGCAAGATAGGCACGAATGACACCGACCGGTTTGCCATTAGCGACGCCGATGAACGTGATCCGATCGTCAGATTCAATCGCTTGATAGATCGATTCTGCTTCTTCGTCCGTGTTCCCGAACGATTTACCGAGCGTCTCGACGATGAACGGACGGTCGTCTGCTGTCGCTTCGCGTAATTCGAAATCCGGATCTGCTTTTAAGAACAACTGCGCCTTTTTCAAGATCATGTTGTACTCGGTCATCCGGTACTCAGCACCTAACCGTTCGAGGACGGCTTGACCTGATTCACTGGCGTCATCAATGACGAACGTGAACGCTTCAACGCCTGCTTCTGTGGCACGCGCGCGTGCCGCTTCAACGAGTGCCGTGAAGATGCCCTGTTTCCGGTAATCGGGATCAACGAAGACATTCAATTCCCATTCCGTCGGTAAATACGCGAATGCTTGCAAATATCCAATCAATTGCTCACCGTCATAGATGGCGAAATCGTTCTCGCCGACCCAATCGGCTGCGACTTTTAATTCAATGCCGTCGTGATCGTTAACACATTTTTCGAGTTGTAATACATCTGTAGTCTGTTTGACGTCTGTGACGTTCCATTCCATATTCATTCACCTCATTTTCAACTATACCGAACGAACAAAAGAAGCACTAGCAAAAGCTAGTGCTCATTGCAGTTTGAATGTCTTCATCATCTGCGGAACGTCCTTAACGATCAAGTTCTCGATCGCTTTCTTACCGACAGCGCCTTTGACAGCTTCCGTCGGTAAGACGTAGTAGTACGTTTTACTACCTTTTGTCCCGAGATATGTACCATATCCGATTTCACGGTCGAATTGCTTTTTTGAGAGCTTCTTCGGCTCGTAGTTCAAGTTGACGAGTAGTTGATCGGCTCCCTTGACTTTATAGTACAACGCGAACGTCCCACTACGTGTCACGACACCGTATTTTGATTTGACCGTCTTGTTCTTGACGAGTTCGACCTTGTCTTGCTGGATTGCCTTTTTCAACGCATCCGTCGTCTTGACCGTATAGCCGAACGTCTTGTTCGCGACGATTCCTTTGCTATACGTTACGTTGCTTGCAGCAAAGCCCGTCACCGGAGTCAGACATGCTCCGAGTAAGACTCCTTTCATTGCGATTCGTTTCATGCTGACTCCCCCTTAAAATGATCGATAGTAATGAATTCCCTTTTGTGAAATAGGTAAACTCTATTCTCGAAAAAGATTTGACGGAATTGTCTAAATTTCTTACGATAAGGATAACGAAACGAAATGGGGTTAAAGCGATGACTGAACAAGAACAATTAACGCAAGAACAGCTCGATAACTTGCTCAAGAATGCGTTTGCAATGCAGGTTCCGATCCTCGAGAAGTTCATGAAGGATACACACGATCGTTATGCACTCGCAACGACGTCGTTCAAGCGTGATATGGAAGCAATGAAAGAGACGGAATGGCATCAGTTCTTCGCAAGTAAACTGTTACCGCACTTCTTCCTCGAGCACCTTGGATTCGGTGCATCGTTCCGCTTCAACGGACACGATAAGGAAGTCGATCTTCCGGAAAACGTTGTCCCAGTCCGTAATGATGCCGATGAGCAAATCGAAAAAGTCGTCCTTGGGGTCAAAAAGGCGATGCAAGATGAGCACATCAAGAATCACGATCTCGTCGCGAATTTCTATAAAGAAACACTCGAACTCGCTTGCCAGATGGGGAGCCGTGTCGGGATGAGCGATGAGTTCTATACTCTCGTCAAACCAAGTCTCGTTCATGCGAACGAAGGCGAATGATCGTTATATTCAAGAGAGGTCAGTTTCGGATTAGCTCCGAAAACCGACCTCTCTTTTTGTATGCCTGATCTAGTGAGATGAAAAACGAACGTAAAAGACTGCCCCTCCACCACTCCGGTCACGGACACCATACTCGAATTGATGACTATCGAGGATCATCCGACTGATTGCAAGACCAAGTCCATGTCCGGCACTGCCTTCTTGTTTAACGTAGACGTCCCAGATCGTTGGCCGATCTTCTGCTCGGACACCCACTCCTTCATCCTCGACCGTCAATTCGTCATGCGTTAAGCGAACCGTGACCGTTCCGCCGACTGGTGAAGCAAAACGGGCGTTCATCAAGAAGTTGATTAGGACACGTTCGAACATCCGTGGATCAAGTGATTGCCTAACCGGTTGCAGCTCCGTCGCCAGTGTCAGTCCTGCTTGCGTGAACGTACTGCGCAGGCGTTCAACCGTCGCTGTCACTAATTCATCGACCGCTATCTCAGTTATGTCAAGCGGCATCCGGCCACCAGCAAGCTTCGAATAGAGTAACGTCTCGTCAATCAGATGACCGAGACGATCCGTCTCCTCGATGATACTTGTCGTCACGTCGGGTAGTTCGGCAACAGGAATGACACCTGCTGCGAGCGCCTCGGTCTCATTGCGAATGATTGCGAGTGGCGTCCGCAAGTCATGGGTGATACCGGCGATGAATGTCTTTTGCAGATGATCCTTTTGTTTCAGTTGTGTCTGCATCTCATCGACCGCGTCAATTAACTCTCCGACTTCATCCTTCGGTCGCGCTGGCAGGACGACATCCGTTTCACCAGCACCAATCTTTTGAGCGACGGATCGAAGCGTCACGATCGGTCGTGTCAGGTGCCGTCCCATATAGTAAGCGAGTAAGGATGCCAGCAACAGGGTCACAAGTAACGCGAGTCCAATCGCGATGTAAACACCGTCGAGGGCGCTACTCGCAAGCGGTGCTTGCCGGACCGTCGTGATCCGGGTACCGTCAGCGGTCAGCTGATACGTCAGCAACCGTTCGTCTTGCACTTCAATGACGTCTTCTTTCTTAAGACCGTCAAGAAGTGGTAACCGTCCTGCCGGTCCACGTGCGCCGATCCGTTGCGTCAATCCATCGGTCGTCAAAAACCCTTGGATATCACGCGGAATTGGCGTGTCGGCTTCAAGCGCTTGTTTGATGATGTTCGCTTCCCGCGCGAGTTGATCGTATCGTTCGCCTTCTGCAAACCGATTAACGAGGAATGCCGTCAAGACGAAACTGAGAACGCCCATCACGAGTAACGGACCGACGACAGCGTATAAGAATTTCCGCATCAAGGGACGTCGTTTCATTCGATCGCCTCCAATCGATAGCCGACCCGGTGCACCGTCTTCAATTGTTGTTTAATGACGGGTAGCTTATCCCGCAATTGCTTGACGTGCGTGTCGACCGTCCGGGTATCGCCACCGAATGCGTAACCCCAAACGTCGTCGAGAATTTGATCCCGACTGAGTGCCTCCCCGAGATGTTCGATGAAGTAAAGCAACAGTTCGAATTCCATCTTTGCGAGACTGACTGTCTGTTCTCCCGCTTTGACTTGGCGTCCCTTCTCATCGATCGTCAAGTCACCGAACACATGACGGGCGACCGGCCGGACTTTTAATGCCCGTTCGAGCCGGATCGTCAATTCCTTCAGGACGACCGGTTTGACGAGATAATCATCGGCACCGAGTTCGAGTCCGAAGACACGATCATCTGCCTCCCCACGCGAGGTCATCATGAAGACGACCGGCGGCTGGACTTGTGATTTGATACTTGGCACGAGCGACCAACCGTCACCGTCCGGCAAGCGGACGTCGATTAAGACAGCGTCAAACGCTGTCGTTAAGCACTGTTTCGCCTCTGCTAACGAACCGGCAATCGTTACCTCATACGCATGGTGACGCAGGAAACGCGCCGTCACCTGCGCTAATTTTTGTTCATCCTCAATCAATAGTACATTCATGGTCATCCCTCCACTCCTAGTGTAGCGCCTTTTTATCCAGATTTTCCTTTCTTCGCAGTTTCTTTGCAACTTCCTCACAACTTCTCTTTCGTGACCCTCTACCATAAAAGGTGAAAGGAGTGATCATCCCATGACATTCAAAAAACAATGGATCACTGCATTGACAATTAGCGCATTAACCGTCGGAGGCGCATCAGCATACGCTGCGACGAACGACGACTCGAGCACGACAAAACAAGCGAAACACGGGCACCACTTCGAAGGTATGAAAAAACACGACATGACGTTACTCTTGAAAAAATTGAACCTGACACAAGCTGAGGCAGATGTTGCCCGGGAAAAAGGGCAATCAATCGCCGATCTCGCAAAAGCAAAAGGCATCTCGTTCGCTGATTATAAAAAGGCAGAACTCGCAGCAGCGAAGGAACAGCTCGCTAGTCTCGTTAAATCAGGCGACTTAACACAAACGCAAGCAGACGACATGTTGAAGCGCCAGACGGAACGCTTCAGTGGCGTCAAAAGCTACGATGAGTTAAAAGAGAAGATGCCGATCGGTCGTCACGGTGGACCTGGTTTCTTCAACGAATCGTTGATTGCTGACGTCCTGAAAGCACTCGGACTGAGTCAGTCGAAGTTCGATGCAGCGAATCAATCGCTTGCTGCTTATGCGAAGGCACAATCGATTAAGTTCGCTGACTACAAAAAAGCGTTGCTTGCAGCTCAGACGAGTGAACTCAATCAGCTCGTCAAAGACGGGAAGATGACGAAAAAACAAGCAACGGAAATCAAGTCTCGTCTGACAGAGGAATATAAGGATGCGAAGAGCTACGATGATCTTCTGGATCGCGGCGAACACGGTAAGCGTGGTGACCATGGACCGGGTGGTGTCTTCGGTGACTCGACGTCAGCAATTTTAAAAGCACTCGGACTCGATGAAACAAAGTTCAAGGAAGCGGATCAATCCTTGCCTGAATTTGCGGAAGCGAACAAGATCGCTTATGCCGATTTCGAGAAAGCTATCCTAACAGCGCAAAACGCTGCGATTGATCAACAAGTCAAAGATGGCAAGCTAACAAAAAAACAAGCGAAGCAGATCAAGGAACACATCCAGTCACGAGCGGATGCGGTTTCAAGCTACGCTGATTTGAAAAAAGGACCAGAGCGCGATGGTCATGGTCGAGGACACGGACCTGGTCCGGACGGCGACATGCCGGGCGCACCGGATCAAGGATCGGATGCAGATCCGAATGCGAGTGCTACATCCGTCGATTTAGCGATTTAAAGATTAAACCGAGGCTCTTTCATCAGAGCTTCGGCTTTTTTTGTTCACGTTAGGACAATTGTCTTTTAATCATGAATTTCATATACTGGTTCACTTTTTTGAAAAATAAGTCTATTCCTTGAACGAATGTTGCAATTTCCATTTCCTACACCCGATACTAGTAGAGAGAACGTTAGTATCGTAAGGAGGTGACGTGGATGGCTTTTCATGAAGCGATGAATCGGATTCGTCAATCCGACACAGCCCCACTCTATATCGGTGGACTTGAAGTATCCCGTCCGGAAACGGCGGAAGCCTTCTTTCAGCAACAGACAGATGCAATCTTTTTATTTGATGCCTCTGGAACGATCATCTATTTCAACGAACAGTTACAGGACATGCTCGGCTATTCCGCTGAGACGCTCTATGAGCACTTTGCCGTCTTCAATCCACCTGATCAAGTCGAAGCGGTGACATCCTTTTTCAATCGTGCGCTACATGGTGAGACCGTTCATTATACGGCACAAGGACTCCATGCCGATCAACACCGGGTTACGTTAAAAATTACGAACATGCCGGTTGAACAAGACGAACAAGTCATCGGCGTTTACGGGATCGCACGTGATATCACACGTGAGAAACAACTCGAAGAAGATGTCTCGTCCATTCGCTCTCAACTTGAACTGACGGAACAGATTCCGGAACTCGTCATCTTCCACTTTGATATCCACACACAAACGATCGAGTTCTCCCCCGCACTCCTCCATTTTTTAGGGTTGTCGGAAACCGATGCAACGACGCTCGATCAAGCACAATTATTCAGTCGGATTCATCCTCGCGACTTCGATCCACTCCGGTTCGAGATGGAACGTTTGATTGCAGGTGAAAAGGAACGTTTTGAAATGGAAGTCTCCCTGCTGACCGCTGACGATACCTATCAGCTGTTGCGCTTGAAAGCCTTCCATCGTCCCCATCATCCGGATCATCTATCGGTCGTTCTCTATGACTTATCGGAAGTCGACGAGGCACGCCGGCAACTCGTCACGGAACGAGCGCAGGCACGTGAAATCTATGAAGCCGTCAACGCCGCGATCTCACAAATCGACTTATTCTCGGGTCGGATCCTGTTTCATTCGCAAGGATTCCTCCATATCTTCGAAGAATTGCCAGAGAATTTAATCCTTAGTCGTGAGTGGTTGTTCAAACGATTAGACGCGCGCGATCATGCTGCAATGAAACAATTCATCGGACGATTGGTGGACGGTCAAGCTGATACGATCCAGTACCGCCTTCACTTCCCGGATGGTCGCGTCAAATGGATTGAGGACCAACAAATCCCCGTCTTCCAACTGGACGGTACGATTGCTTATACGAACAGCATCATGCATGATATCACGCTTCAAAAAGCGTACGAGGAACGATTGCGGCAGCTCGCTTTACGTGACGCTGTGACGCATCTGCCGAACCGGCAAGCGCTGATTGAGACGATCGATGTGTGGCAACAGAAGGACCACCCCTTCTTCGTCCTCACCGTCTCCTTTAACCGGATTGCTGAGATCAATAATGCCTTCGGACACGGATCTGGTGATCAGTGGCTAAAAGGAACGGCTGCCTTATTACAGCAAACAAAGTCAGATGGAATGTTTCTCGGACATCTTGGTGGTGATGAGTATGCCTTGCTCGTACCGACAAGCTATAAACAGGACGTGACGGCATGCGCCGAGGCACTACTCGATCTATCGGAAACACCAATCTCGATCGAACCATACGCCTTGTTCGCTCGTATTTCCGTTGGGGTCAGTCGCTATCCGGAAGACAGTACGGACGCCGTCGAATTGTTAAAGCATTCCTATACCGCCTTACGACGATCGCGTCGTGAAAATCACAGTACGATACACCACTACGCATCGAATCTCGATATCGATTATTACCGGCGCTACCGGCTCGAGCAGGACTTACATTACGCGATCGAACGTAATCAACTGTTCCTCGAATATCAGCCAAAAGTCGACAGCTGGACGGGAAAGATTGTCGGTCTCGAAGCACTGATTCGCTGGCAACACCCGGAATGGGGACGGATTCCACCGAACGACTTCATTCCGCTTGCCGAAGAGAGTGCTTTACATATCGCGATCGGAGACTGGGTCGTCGAGACGGCGTGCCGTTCGATGCAAGACTGGAAGGCGACCGGAGCAGATCTTGTTCCAATTTCCGTCAACGTCTCACCGAAACGATTCTTGATCCCCGGCTTCGAACACCATATCGAGCGGATGCTGTCGACGTACGATCTTGCGCCTGAGTTACTTGAACTTGAAATCACGGAAGCGGCTTTAATCATGGATGATCCGATGACGAGTCGGACGCTCGAATACGTCAGCCGGATCGGTGTTCGGATCGCACTCGACGACTTCGGGAAAGGCTATTCTTCAATGGTTTACCTGCAACGGTATCCAATCGATGTCATCAAGATTGATCGGCAGTTCGCGACCCACATCACGGATGACGCCAAAGCCCAAGCGATCGTCAAAAGCATTCTCTATATGGCAGGTGAGTTCAATCTGACCGTCGTCGCAGAAGGCATCGAGACGCTCCGTCAGCTCGATACGTTTCGGACGCTCAATTGTCCGAGTATCCAAGGCTATCTATTCAGTCACCCGGTTCCAGCGGATGTCATGGTATCGTTCCTCCTGCGGGAGATTTTGTATCCAATCGAATCCTGTTCCTTGTCGAGCGATACCATTCCCCGTTTTTCCGTCTCTGGGAAAGTTCGCATGCTGACACATCATGCCCAGTCGTTCGAACTGCCCTTCTCAGACATTAAAGCGCATCAAACGAGTACGCGGGCACTCTATTTTTCGTCAAAGACGTTGTTACCGTTGTCGGACGCAACGTTTGAGATTCGCTTGAGTGAAGGAGTTCAACTCGTCTCCTGTACGGTGACTATCACCGGACAACAAGATCATCAATACATCGGTGAATATACGAATCCGGCAGAAGCAGAACAGATCATGCGTTTCTTCCAGTCGTTACGTTATCGCCCTTGACCTCTCCACGAAGACGTTCACACACATCTTCGTGCTTTTTTGTTATAGTAATCCTAAAGCGTTTTACTATAGAAGGGAGGAATGGCATGCAGTCACCACTACCTACGAAACATCATCGCCGCTCTACGAAAGGTCAGCTTTTTCGACGATTACTGATGCTGACAATCGGTGCCATCATCTTCGCACTCGGACTCAAAGGGTTCCTTGTTCCCAATAACATCATCGATGGCGGGATCGTCGGAATCTCGATCATCGGCTCAAAGGTGACGGATACGACGCTCGCTTTGTGGCTGTTCTTCTTGAACATCCCGTTCATCTTTTTCGGCTATAAGCAGATTGGAAAGACGTTTGCCCTGTCGACGTTATATGCGATCTTCGTCATGGCAATCGCAACGAAACTCCTCGAACACATCGGTCCCTTGACGAGCGTTGATCTGCTCGCGACCGTTTTCGGTGGCTTAATTCTCGGAATCGGCGTCGGGATCGTCATCCGTTCGAGTGGATCACTCGACGGAACTGAGATTCTTGCTGTCTCTTTCAGCCGCTCGACACCGTTTTCAGTCGGTGAGATCGTCATGTTCTTCAACGTCTTCATTCTCGGTGCTGCTGGATTTGTTTTCGGTTGGGATCGAGCGATGTACTCGTTGATCACCTATTTCGTCGCCTTCAAGACGATTGACGTCGTCATCGACGGACTCGATCAATCGAAGAGTGTCTGGATCATTTCGGAGAATTACGAAGAGATCGGTCTTGCGATCATGGACCGACTTGGTCGAAGCATGACGTACTTAAACGGGGAAGGTGCCTTTACCGGTGACGGCAAAAAAGTCATTTTTTGTGTCATCAGCCGGCTCGAAGAATCTAAACTGAAGGATATCGTTCGTGACTTCGATGAACAAGCCTTTATCGCGATCGGCAACATCCATGATGTCCATGGCGGTCGCTTCAAGAAAAAAGATATCCATTAACCGAACGAAGGGAAGGAACACGGGTGTGGAAAAAACATCGTAAGAAAATCATCGGCGGCGTGATCGTCATCGTGACGCTCGCTGTCATCGTTGTCATCGGGATTTCCGGTTATGTCGGATCATCGTTGACGCAACCGGAACGCGAAGCCTTGACGACGACACCCAAAAAAGCAGAAGGACTTGACTATGAAGATGTCACCTTCCGTTCTTATAAAGACCGGACACGTTTGTCTGGCTGGTGGATGCCAAGTGAAGATGCGAAGTTGACGATCGTTTTCGCTCACGGCTATGGCAAGAACCGGGAACAAGATGATGTTCCTGTCTTCCCGCTATTTAAGAAGTTTCACGATGCCGGATACAACGTCTTGACGTTCGATTTCCGAGGATCGGGTGAATCGGACGGAAAACGTGTCACAGTCGGTGCAAAGGAACAAGATGATTTGCTGACGGCCGTTCGCTACGCGAAGTCGCGGTCTTCAAAACCAGTCGTCCTCTATGGTATCTCGATGGGCGCTTCGACATCACTCGTGACCGCTCCAAAGGCGGACGTCGTCGGTGTCATCGCCGACAGTCCGTTTAGTGATCTCGAGAACTATCTCGCAACGAATCTGCCTGTCTGGAGCGGATTACCGAACTTCCCGTTCACCCCGATCATCCTGGAGATCACGCCACCGTTGACAGGTCTTAATCCAGAACGGGTGAAACCGATTGAAGCGGTTCGACGGATCGAGTATCCGATCCTGTTGATCCACGGGAAGGACGACGATGCAATTCCCGTCACGGAAAGCATGAAGATTCAAAAGGCGGCACCGCGCTCGGAGCTCTATGTGACGGAAAATGGTGGACACGTCCAGTCGTATGCGCACGACCGAAAAGCGTATGAAGAGAAAGTCATGACGTACTTGTCAGATCTGCATTGATGAAAGGAGATTGACATGCAACAGTTATCGTTGTTCCTGACCTTTTCCGTCGCACTGACAGTCATGACGATCGGACTGCTCGTCTCCCGTCGTGCCGGCTATCGTTTACCGTACGGACGAACGATCGCCTTGATTTGGACGGGTTCCGCCCTGATCGGACTAGCCCTTTACTTATTACGTTAAACGAACAGCCGCTCGCTTCCTTGACGGAAACGAGCGGCTGTTCGTTTGTGCTTATCGTTTTAGTACGGCAGCGCCGACGATCTTCAAGACTTCCGGACGACTGAGTTTTTCTTTCCCTTTTGCAAGGGCATCCAGCGTTCCATGTGCGAGTGCAAGTGGAATGTGACAGAATTCATAAATCGTCGTCTCCTTCGGGATGGACGCAAGGTACGCATCGGCTTCCGCAAGATTCTCACGCGCATAGGCGAACATCGTATCCGTCGTCCAACCAGGTGGGAAGTAGCCGACACCACGCTCCGCATCTTCCTGTTGGTTACGAAGGATGTTGACGGCTTGCAAACCACGACCGAATCCGATCGCTTGCTGTTTATCGGTGACGATACCAGCCTTCCAGTACCAGATGTCGGATAACATAACACCGACAAGTCCCGCGACATAGTATGTGTACTCATCAAGATCCGCTTCCGTCTCGACCGTCCAGTCACGCTCAGCCCAGACCGCCATGCCTTCTGCCATCTCGGCCGTCGAATCGAGCACTTTCGGACGAATCGCAGCCGGACAATAGGCGATCCACTCCGGTAAACGGAGCGTCACTTCTGGTAGGTGTGCCGTATACGGCGCAATCAACTCAAGATAGGCGGTAGCGGAAAATGTGCCCCGCATCAACAATGCCGTCTCCCGGAGCAACATCGTCTTGACGTCCGTCGCCAAGTCTTCATGATCTTCAATCTCATCGATGGCACGCATGCATAGATAAGCAGCACCGACCGCTTCCTGTAAGTCTTGCGATAGTCGACTAATCGGGATATAGAAGGTGCGACTCGTCGCTTTTAATACACGGTTCGCGTCTTTTTTCAGCTGCTTCGTCTCATTCATTCCTGACAACTCCCTCTTTGGCTCAAAAGGTTTCTTTTCTCTTCATTACTATACACGATTCAACGCGTTTCAGCATTTGTTTCATGATAAGAAAGACTCCCTTTGCAGCACATTCGGGCAAAGGGAGTCTTTTCGTCCTCGTTTGAAGCGCATCGTTCGCTAAAAAGATACGTTCCGATGACATTCAAATGGAATCATTTTTCCTGTTGTTTCAAGAGTTGTCCAATCAATCCAGTACTACGGGAGGCTTCCGTGTTCTCTTCTTGGATCGACAAGTAGACTTCCTTCCGGTGGATGTCGACCTGTCGCGGTGCCTTGATACCGAGCTTGATTTGATCGCCTTCGATTGCAAGAATCGTCAGTTCGATGTCATCCCCGATTTGAATCGCTTCTCCCGTCTTTCGTTTCAGTACGAGCATCAGCGACCACCTACTTCCGTCAGACTACCGATCAGATGACGATTCGTGTATGTATCGTCCAGGATGATTTGTTTCGCGAGCCGTTGTTTCGTCTCCATGACGAAAGGTGCTCGTAAGTTCGTCGTCGACGTCGTGAACGGATCCCGTAATGTGACCGTCGTGTAGACAGCGACTTGCGCCGTATCCTCGATTCCGAGTTGCTCTTTTGCTGCCTCCGGTAACTCGAAGACATATTCCGGATCAATCCAGAATGGGTTCGTCACGACGAAGGCACACTCTGGCTGATCAATCGATTGAAACGACCAGAACGGAACGCCTTCTCTGAACGGGAGCAAGATGAAGCGTTTTGCTTCCGGAAAACCTGGTAATTCAGACGCGAAGGTGATGATTTCCGTCTCGTCAATCGTAATGGTTCCAAAAAAATCCGTTTCGATCTGCATATCGTTATCCTTCCCCATCGAATATGCCACCAACCGGCCACATATTCAGTTGATTTTGTTCTTGTAGATAAATCTCGACCTGACCTTCTTTCACGGTCAGTTCCGGTCGATGTGTTTCGACATCGATCTTCGGACGATTCGCGGTGTAGCTCAATCGGACTTCCGCTGGTGTAAAAGTCGTCTTGACCCGATCAAGACTCCGCGGGATGAATCCGAGTGTCGTCACTTCGGCAGGCGGTGTGTCGTTAGTTTTTGCAATCCGCGCGACCGTTCCCCCACCTTGCTCGATCCGCATCAGTTGATCCCCTTCCGATGCTCTCTGCGCGACCGCTTCCTGTCCCTTTTGTTGACCGTAGGCAGCGTACTGCCGAACGGACTCGAGCGCAGGAACACGCCCCATCTCGATCCAGGCTTGTGTCGAATCGATCTCAAGACGTGCCGCGACGGTTTCAATCGACAGTTCCCCGCGGGGCTGTTCGATCGAAAGGGAGGCAGGTGTCTGCTTCTGCTCGATTTGCGGACGTGTGATATTCATCCCGATTCGTGCTGCCGTCTGACGCATTTCAAGATGTGGAAGATTCATCTGCCTTCACCCTTTATCGTAGAAAATCGAGTAACGTCGGTTGAATGATTCGTGCTCCGGCGCTGAGAGCCGCTCGGTGTAACGTTTCGTACGACTTCAGTTCCATGATGACTTTTTCCGCCTCGATGTCTTCGTTATCCGACATGACCGTCTTTGCGATGATTTCCTGATCCTCGAGCCGTGATGTGTTCAAATCCATCCGGTTAACCCGTGCCCCGAGATCAGCACGTGTCTCGACCGTTCCATTGACCATCTCATCGATATCTTTCAACATCCCGGATAAGGTAGCCCCGTTGTTATCAGCGTTCGTTCCAAGTGCATCATAGACTTTTTTCAACGTTTGGAACGTTTCCGGTCCAAAGACGCTGAGTGGTGAAATGTTAACTTGGACTTCGATACCAGAAGAAACTTCATATTTGATGGATTCCGTCTCCTTACCTGTCGGATCACCATCCGTGAAGACACTGTCAACAGGACCAGTTGTACTCGCTAAGTAATCACGCAATCCGTCCATCGAGACGAATGCCGTATCCGTCTTCGTTCCGTTGAAGATGCCTTTTTCATTGTATTTCGTATTCGCGAGCGTCCCAATGTGTTCAATCAATTGACCGACCTCGCTCTGGATCGCTTTACGCTGTGTCGCATCATACGTATCCGTCGCCGCCTGTGTCGTCAACTCACGAATCCGGCTCATCGCCGACGTGACTTCGTTAAGGGCCGAATCCGTCAAATCCATCCAGCCCGTTGCTTCACTGGCATTTTTCTTGAACTGTTCGACTTCTCGTACTTCCGTCCGGTAACGCACGCCCTGCATCGCGACGACCGGATCATCGGATGGACGCTGAATTTTCTTCCCGCTGATCAATTGCTCTTGAAGCGTGCTCAAGCGCTGATAGCTTGAGGATAAGTGCCCGATATTCGTTTTCGTCAACATCGTTTGTGTTACTCTCATCTATTCATCACCGTCCTACGAGTCCCATACCGTTGATGATTTTATCAAGCATCTCATCGACGGTCGTAATATTTCGTGCTGCCGCATTATAAGCGTGTTGATACTGAATCATCATCGTCATCTCTTCATCGATCGAGACGGCAGACATCGACATACGGCGTTGATCCGCACTTTCCATCAAGACAGCGGCACTCTTCCCAAGGCGCGCGACTTGTTCGGTCGAGACTGCCATGTTGCCGATGACGTTTTGATAGAACGAGCCGATCGTCGTCGTCGTGTTCGACTTCGTGAACGTAATGCTTGCCGTCTTCATCTTCGCCAGTTTCAGCGCTCCTTGGCTGTCACCGATGTTCCCGTCCGTCGACGTCGCGATGTTATCGAGACTCGCTTTGATGTCCACACCGACGGAAATCGTCGCTGCCGTGATATCGCCACCAGCTCCCGTGAAGAACGCGTTCGATCCCGCCGTCCCGTCTTTTTTCAAGTTCGTCGCGTGCGCGGCATTGAACGCATCGGCGAACGTTTTCGCCATCTCATCGAGTTGACTCTCCATCTTGACGTATTCACCGACAGCTTGACCGTTTCGTTCTTGACCATACATCTCGAGCAATCCGGATAAGCGTCCCGTCGTAAACCCCTTGGTCGTATCAAACGTTTGTGCTACTCCGTTCACTTCAAGACCGTTGTAAATTCCGTCGGCATTTTCGGTAAATCGGAGCGTCACGGCTGATGAAGCTTTTGCGTCAACGGCTTTGATTTTCGTCCCGTCAGGCATCTTCAGCTCGATGTCGATTCGTCCTTCCGCGTTGCGTAACGCATTCCCCATCTTGCCATTCCCGATGTCCTGCGCGTCGACAGCTACTTTCTCGAAGTCGGTATATTGTGCGAGCTCGTCTAAGTAGCGGTCACGCTCATCGTAAAGCGCATTCGGAAGAGCACCGAGTGGTTCGACCGTATGAATCTCGATATTGATATTATTGATTTTTTGCAAGAGGTCGTTGACTTTTTTCGTCGAGACCTCGATTTCACTTTTTAAGTCTGATTTGACCTGATTGATTGCCTTCGACATGTAGTTGAAGGTCTGTGCGAGTGTCTCTGCTTTTTGCCGGACGACACTGCGCGCACCCGAGTCTTGCGGATTCGTCGACAAAGTCTGAAGTGATTCCCAGAACCCGTCAAATGCTTTCGCTAGACCCGTATCCGACGGTTCATTGATGATATCTTCCATCCGTCCGAACGCCGCTTCCTTCGTGCCGTAATAGGAAACCTTCGTCACTTCATCCCGGTACTGCTTATCGAGCATGATGTCCCGAATCCGCTCGACCATTTCTCCGCGGACACCCGTTCCGACTTGACCATTTCGCCCAGATCCAAGCGATATCGAGAGTTGTTCTGTCGTTCCCATGACGAGACGCTGGCGAGAGAATCCTTCCGTACCGGCGTTCGCAATGTTATTTCCAGTCGATTGCAGGGCCCACTGGTTCGTCGTTAATGCCCGACGTCCTGTCTCAAGCCCCATGAAAGTCGATCCCATCCGTATTCCTCCTTACGCGTTTCGGTTAAAGTGTGTCTGGTTCAGTGCGGACTGCCCATATGTGAAGTCGTCTGCTTCTGGAATTAAAAGTTGCAGATGCCAATCCAAATAGTGCAGCGATTGCTCGAGCAGCTCTGCGTTCAGTGCATTCAGCTGCCGCAACTGACCGATCGTCTGCAACAATGTCCGGAGTGAGTCGACATCTTCCGGATGCGTCTCGATCCACTCGGTCATCGTCACGCTCCCCATGAGTTTAAGTCGTTCTTGCTCTAATGCTTCAATCCGCTTGATATGTACCGGTTCTTCCTTGACGATTTCAGACAAGCGACGCATGTCGTTTGCAATCAAGACGTGCTTCTTTTCTTCTGCGAGCGCGAGCAATTGAGCGTGCGCCTCGTTGAGTTGATTGATGAGTTGCATTCGGTTTCTCCTTCCGAATTAAAAAGGTTCCATTCATATAAAAAACGACCCGCGCATCCGTGCCCCGAGTCGCCTCCATTTTCTACGATGTTCCGCTTACAGGTTCAAGAAACGTTCCGCGATTTTTTTCGCGTCCGGTTTATAGGTTCCATCCTGGATCGCCTGCTTGAGGGATTCAATCTTTTCAGTCCGTGACGTCTGTGTCTCATTGAAACGCGCGCGCGCTTCTGTTGAGATACTGACTTCGTCCGGACGGTTCGTGCGTTGGTTTTTTGTTCCTTCTACTGATTGAGTTCTTTCGTACGTTTTGGGCATGTTCACCCATTTCGTAGAATCAATTCGCATGTGAACACCTGCTTTCTAGACTACAAGATTCTTAGTTCAAGTCCGATACGTCCTTGGTTTCGAAGAGTCAGAAGAGTCAAGCATCGCCTGGGCGAGGTCACGTCGTAAACGATCACGACATGCGGCACAAATCGTGCCTTCACGGGAGGGCTTCCCGCAACTCTCACACATGATTTCCATTTGGGAAATCTCGGAGATCAATAAGCGCCCTTCCTTGATGTAACGGAAGACGGTATCTTGACTGACACCCGTTCCGATCTCGACATCTTTAGGTGAAGTCCGGATTTTTCGTCGTTCTCGCAGAAATTCGCGCACCTTCTCAAAATCCGTATGATCCTTTCGTATGCAATCAATACACAGTTCTGAAGATTGACGCACGACTAACTTTCCGCAAGATTTACAATTGATGACATCCATTTCTTTCACCTCATACAGAGTATCGGCAGGATTGTCGCTTTCTTAAACACTTCGAAATAAAGTTACAGCAGAAATTTCTTTTGCGCCTGCTTCCTTCAGTCGAAACATCGCTTGCCGAAGAGTCACACCTGTCGTGTAGACGTCATCGACGAGCACAATGTTCTTCCCTTTGGCGTCATTTGTCACGCAAAACGGATTACTTCGCGCAAGCCGAGCCTGTCGTCCTGCCTTACTTTGGGCAGGACCCTCCAAACGACTCAAATACGGCGCGATTTTCCCATGCATCTGGCGTGCGATCAACTCCGCTTGATTGAAACGACGGTCTGCGAGACGCTTGGTGCTTAACGGTATCGGAACAAGAACAGCTTGTTTGATTTTTACCTTCTTCAAGTCATCGGTAAACATCTCAAGCAACGCAGTATCTCCGAGAAACTTGAACCGACGCATGAATTCCTTGGCTGCATCATTGTACAGATAAAGAGGTGTCGTCTGGAGCGTCAGCCCTTGTTGCCGCCACGCCGTACAATCTGAACAGCATGGCGAACCCGGCTTTCCACAATCGACGCATTCCCCTCTTTTTACAAACTTTATTTTACAGGTCGGACAGGTCACTTGCCTAGTCCAGAGATTTCCGAGTTCCCAACTAGGTAGATAGACCTCTTGACAGAATAAACATCGATTCATGGTTGCACGGCATTCGCTTTTTTAATGTGATGGATCGCTTCATACATCGCATCACTTCGGTCATTGGCGCAAAATAAAATGTCACCATCTGGATACGCCGACGATCGTCCGACACGTCCGCTGATTTGAATCAAGGCTGCCGTACTGAATCCTTGATCGGCATCAAGAATCGCAACCTGGACGTTTTCAATCGTCACACCCCGCTCTAGAATCGTCGTTGTCAGTAAGATTCCTGTCGATTGTCGAAAGCGTTGGACCTTCTCGACTCGTTCTGAATCCGCGGCATGGACCGTCTCGACGGTATAGCCTGCATCTGTGAATCGGTTCTGCCACCGCTCAAGCTCCGCAATACGCGAGACGAACACGAGCCGTGGTACAGCAGCATGACGCGCCAACCAATCGAATACGATCTGTTCGGTATAAGGTACGACGAGCTTTGGTACCGGTAACGGATACCCGTGATAGCGCCGCATCAGTCGGACTATCGGAAAGCGTCGATGCCAAAACGAAGGTGTGGCGCTTAATAAAATCAAGGCAGCGTCTTTCGTCATCGCTCGTTTGACGTACCGGTGCAATGTCCGGTCCATCCGGTAAGGGAAGGCATCGACCTCATCCAAGAAGACGACATCGAAACAATGCCGGTAATGAATCAATTGGTGTGTCGTACTGACCGTGATGTCACCTAACTCGAGACGCTCCGACGAACCACCGTATAAAGAGACAATGGACGTATTTGCGAATGCTCGCTTCAAATGTCCTGTCAATTCCCGGACGACATCTGCCCGAGGTGCTGCGACAAGAACACGTCGTCCGTTCGTAAGGGCGTCGGCGATTCCTGGAAAGAGCATCGGCGTTTTTCCGGCACCACACACGGCATGGACAAGAAGTCGTTTCGGACGCAAGACGGTCTGCTGGATTGCTTGTGCGATGCGCAGTTGCGCCGGCGTCAACAACAATGGTCCGTGTTGCGACGGGATCACTGGATCAAGCGCCCCCAAATCCGTCACGAGCCTCCCGCAGCTTCGCAATTTGCCATAAGCGAGACATTTTCGGCAATAATAACAGGCTTTTCCACATGTACAGGCACCTCGTACTGGTAGTGCGCCACACCGTTGACAACGCCATGTCACGGCTGGCATGTATCGATATGTTTCGTTTGGTGTATCTATCCATTCAGCAGGTACGAGTCGTCCTCGAAGATCCATCATCATGACCTCTCCTTTCTGTGACGTTCCTTTCTCGCATATGCCTGGTATCTCCTTGTCCGCATTCGTTCCTGCTCCATCGCTTTTTTCCTCAGTCAATTTAAGAAAATAGTATATGTTATGTCTCTAAAAGTTGTCGTAAGTAGAGTCATTCATGAAAATCAAGGATTTTGACAAAACAAAAGCAACAGGTATTCTCAATGTAAGAGAATTCCTGTTGCTCATCTGTTTTATCGGTTATGTTGTTCATTCCGCTGCATGATACCATGTGATACCAATTGCACCAGGTCCGAGGTGGGTCCCGATGACGGGTCCGAAGAAGCTCATCTCGATGCGCGCCTGCGGGAAAAGTGCCGTTAGTTCGGCAATTTCTGCTTCTGCTTTCATAGAATCCTCAGCATGGATGACACCGATGACATATCCTGCTCCGTCCCCTTTGATGTCTTCCTTCATCATTTCCTCGATTCGATTGACCGCTCGCTTGAACGTTCGGATTTTTTCGAACGGAACGATTTTCCCGTCGATGAAGTGAAGGACCGGTTTTATCTTCAGAAACGAGCCGACGAATGCCTGTGCGACACTCAAACGTCCACCACGCTGGAGGTGGGCTAGATCGTCGACGACGAAGTAGGCTCGAATCTGTTTTTTTAATGTCTCCAGACGATTAACGATCGTCTCTGCCGTCGCTCCTGCATCTCGCAAACGAACGGCTTCTTGGACGAGAAACGCTTGCGGCATACAGGAAATACGTGAATCGATTGGATGAACGTTAACATGCTCCACCATCATGTTGATCGTATGTAACGCTTGATACGTTCCACTGATCCCACTCGATAGTGTGATACCGATGATATCCGTTCCTTCCGGCAATTGCTCGAACGACGCAACGAGATCACCGATGTTCGGTTGTGATGTCGTCGGGAGGCTGCCCGTCTGGATGCGTTTATAAAATTCAGCTACTGAGATGTCAAACCCTTCTCGATAGGCGTCACCGTCGAAGATGACACTAAGTGGTGCGACGTGCACTTGATGTTCTTCACAATAGGTAGTTGGCAGATAGGCTGTGCTATCCGTTAAGATCACAATCTGGCTCATCCGTGAATTTCCTCGCTTTTATAGTTCCGTCGTGACGCTGCCGAATGTGACACGCCACAATCGTTTTTAAGTGTAGCATTTTTCCTTGGATAAAAAAAGAAAGACGGGAGCCCCGGCTCCTGTCTTTCGAGATATTAGACGACGACCCATCCACGGCGGATTGATTCGACGACGGCACCAGTACGGTCCGGTACATTCATCTTCCGAAGGATCGATGAGACGTGGTTCTTAACCGTCTTTTCACTGATGTATAACGTATCGCTGATCGCACGGTTTGAGAAGCCGTCTGCCAGTAACTGTAAGACTTCGCATTCGCGACGTGTTAGAACGTGGAGCGGTGCTTCCGCGACTCGTTTTTCAACAGGCTGTGATGCCATCGTTTGTTTCATCTTCATCAAACGACGATATTCCTGTAACAAGTTCGGTGTGACCTTCGGATGGACGTAGCCACCTTCGCGGTATACGGAACGAATCGCATTGACGAGCTCATCGGTTGCCATTTCTTTTAAGAGATAACCGACCGCGCCCGCACCGAGTGCATGCATGACATACGTCTCATCATCATGAATCGATAAGATGATGACACGGACGTCCGGATAGACTTCCATCAGACGTTTTGTTGCTTCGACACCATTGACTTGCGGCATGTTGATATCCATTAAGACGATATCCGGTTGGTGGGTTTCGACGAGCGAGATGACTTCCGCTCCACTTTCCCCCTCCGCTACGACGACGAACTCTTCTTCGAAATCAAGAATTCGTTTAACGCCTTCGCGGAATAACTGATGATCGTCGACGATGACTACTTTCACTTGCTCGTTGTTCACAGTGTTTCCCCTCTCGCTTCGGATTCCTCGATTGGAATCTTTACCTTGATGACCGTACCTTTTCCGGGTTGCGTCTCGATTTCGAATTCACCATCGATCAATTCGATCCGTTCACGCATACCGACGAGTCCGAATGACTCGTCACACGACGCGACGATGGAATCAAAATCAAATCCAACGCCATTATCCTTTACATGGATTCGTACGGAATGCTGATATTGTTCTATGATAATACGAATGTCACTCGCTTTGGAATGCTTAACTGCATTTTGAACGGCTTCTTGCACGATTCGGAAAACGGCGACTTCATACGTCGAATCGATTCGCTCACCGCCTCCGAGATAGTTGAAGTGAACCGGAATATTCGAAATTTCTTGAATATGACGAAGATAACGTTCGAGCGTCGGAACGAATCCGAGATCGTCAAGCGTCATCGGACGTAAATCGTATATGATACGACGGATATCAGCAAGCCCATCCCGAATCAACGTCCGTAAACGGTGAATCTCTTCAAAAGCTGCCTCTGCCCCATTGTGCTGGTGAATCTTTTCAATCAAATCTGCCCGGATCAAGACATGGGCAAGCGTCTGTGCCGGACCATCATGCATATCGCGCGACAGCCGGCGGCGTTCATTTTCGGCGGACTGGAAGACTTTTAGACCCATCTCCTGCTTTTGCATCGCCTTTTCATATTTTTCATTCATCACCTGCATATCGTCCGTCAAGAAGTTCAAGACGACCGAGACACGTCCAATCAATTGATCTGCTCGTTCTATCGTCTCATCGAGCTGAATCAGTCGGCGCTCGAGCTCATCACGTCGTTTTCGGCAATTCATCTCGTCTCGTTGATTGATGAACGATTCGAGCTGCAACGCGTTCGCAGTCTCATAGGCCGACCGGACATCCTGTTCCGAGTAGCTGTCGAAGTTCTTACTGACGACGACGAGTCGCGCCTTCGCATCCTTGATATGACGTTCAAGTCGTTCTGCTTCTTTTATATAGTCGTGCACCCGAATCTTCAGGTCGCGTAGTTCTTGCTGAATTTCGGCATACTGCTCGCGAGAACTTTCCGTAATCCGGACGATTTCTTCCCGACTCTCTTCTACGACGCCGATGATGTTTTGTACGATATCATTCAAGGATAGCCGCTCCCTCATCTCATTCGTCATGGTACTCCCTCCATTCCTTGCCAGTCGTCTACGGTTGTCTCTCTCTTGGAACGTCGTTATGCTAGAAAGAACTAGTTAACGAGGAGGACATTTTTGATTATGACATTATCTAATTATTATACAGTAAAAGAAAACGGTTTCCACGAAATCATTATCCAAAAGTCACGATTCATCACCTATTTAGCGCGTGCAACGACGGAAGAACAAGCCCAGGCGTTCATTTCCGAGCTGAAAAAAAAGCACCACGATGCGAACCACAATTGTTCCGCCTACGTCATCGGTGAACGCAATGAGATCCAAAAAGCGAACGATGACGGTGAACCGAGCGGAACGGCCGGTGTTCCAATGCTTGAAGTATTGAAAAAGCGAGACTTACGCAATACGGTCGTTGTCGTGACACGATATTTCGGCGGCATCAAACTGGGTGGCGGTGGATTGATTCGTGCTTATGGTTCGAGCGTTTCTGAAGCACTGAACGCAGTCGGCGTCGTCGAACGGATCGAACATACTGTCGTTTCCGTCACCGTCGATTATACATGGCTTGGAAAACTCGAGAACGAACTGCGGGCAAGCGTCCATCCAATTGATCAGATCCATTACCTCGATCAAGTCCAGATCGACGTCCTCGTCAAGACAGCCGATGTTCCGGATTTTCTCGACTGGATGACGAATATGACGAATGGTCAAGCTGAGTTGTCAAGCGGCTCTAAACGCTACCTCGAACGTGACATTATTTCTTGAACTGCTATACTGATTGTAAAGAATTTTAAAGTTTTTCAAAAATTCAGATAAAGTTAGGGGTTAATGAACGTGGAAGAGCGAACCCGAAGCAATAAAAAAAAGATAAAGAAAAAACGTTCTTGGTTCAAAGTGTTCGTGATCAGTTTTCTTATCGTGCTTATTGGCGGAGGGGCGACCTTCGCGTATGTCGCGTACAAGACATTTCAGACCGCAAACGACTCAAAAGTCGATTTAGCTCGTGGGGACAAGTCTGAGAAACGAAAAGCTGCGATTGATTTGACGAAAGACCACTTTTCTGTCTTGCTTGTCGGAACGGATGAACGACCTGGCGATACCTCCTCACGTGCTGACACGATGATCGTCGCGACATTCAACAAGAATGATCAGACGGTCGATATGGTCAGTATTCCTCGTGATTCACTTGTCCAGATTCCTTCGGTTGGTTATGAAGATAAGATCAACCATTCCTATGCCTTCGGTGGCATCGATTCAACGATTGAAACCGTCGAGACATTACTTGATATCCCCATCGACTATTATGCCTCGATCAACTTCAACGGTGTCGTCGCGATCGTTGACGCCTTAGGTGGCATCGATGTCGACGTCAAATTACCAATCGATACGCTCGACTCATCCGATAAGCGCAATGGCGTCAAATTGGAGCCGGGGAAACAAACGTTGAACGGGGAGGAAGCACTCGCTTATGCCCGGATGCGTTATCAAGATCCTGAAGGTGATATCGGTCGAACAAAACGCCAACAACAAATCGTCGAAGCGATCGTCGATCAATCCACCTCATTCGGTTCCATCACGAAATTGAACAGTCTGATGGATGCGACCGGTGATAACTTCAAAACGAACATGTCGTTGACGGAAGCATTCCAATTGCAACCATTCATCAAAAAAATCGGTTCGATCAACCAGATTGATCTAAAAGGAACGGATACGAAAATCAACGGCGTCTACTACTACCAACTTGATCCGACTTCACTTGCGGATGCAAAAACGACGTTGAAGGAACAGCTCAATCTACCGACTGATGAGACAACGGACGGCACGACGACGGAGGCTGCAGATGATTCGGTCACTTCAACCAACTGATCATACGTCACTATTAGATGTTCAGCGCCGCGCTTATCAGATTGAAGCACGATTACTCGAAACTGCTGATTTCCCGCCATTACGCGAAACGATTGATAACATCAACATAGAGGCACCGACTGGTTTTGTTTATGTTATCGACGATAACATCACTGGTGCTGTCACGGTTGACGCTCTGACAATCACCCGTCTCGTCGTTGATCCGGCATACTTCCGGCAAGGGATTGCACAATCTTTGTTGCAACATCTATTCGAACACAGTCACGCAAAACATGTCATGACTGGCGCGCGTAATCTTCCCGCGCTCGCTCTTTATGCTCGCTTCGGCTTCACGGAAGTTCGACGCGTATTCCGCGATGAGATTGAACTCGTCTTCTTGACGCGCATGTGACGTCTAATAACAAAGCAGCAGTGGACAAAAGTCCGCTGCTGCTTTGTTATTAGAAGAAAAGAAACCCGAGCACTGCACCGATCAGAACAATACGAAGCGGTGACTGCTTGTAAAAACGTAACAGACAAAATAATCCGAAAGCCATCAAGAAGTCGAGTCCACTTTTAATACTCGATGTAAAAATCGGATCGTACAATGCCGCGAGTAAGATACCGACGACGGCAGCGTTGACCCCGATCAACATCCGACCAACCGACTGATTTTTTCGGATGCGATCCCAGTACGGCAAAACACCGATGACGAGTAAGAAACCGGGTAAAAAAATCGCAAGCGTCGCAAGGATGCCTCCAGAAATACCAGAGATGATCGTACCGAGATACGTCGCGAACGTGAACAGTGGACCTGGTACCGCTTGTGCCGCTGCATATCCGGCAAGGAACGTATCCGTATTCATGAGTCCAGGTACGAGCGATTGCTCAAGAAACGGCAAAACGACGTGCCCGCCACCAAATACGAGAGCTCCGGCACTGTACATGATACTCGTCAGCTGGATGGTTCCAGTTGTCGCTTGAGCGAGAAACGGTGTGATGGTGAGTAAGACGAAAAACAAGACGAGTGCGATGACGCTAAACATTCGTGGTACGCGAATTGACAACGAACCACCTGTCTTCGTTCCTTCTTTGAACCAGAAGAAGGCAATAAGACCTGCGAGTAGTAAAACTCCGACTTGCACCAATGGATGGGCAATCAAGAGCACGCCTGCGAGCGCCAGTAACATCAAGGTCAGGCGTTTGGCACCTGTCGCAAGCTTCATTCCCATACCCAGAACGGCGTCAGCGACAATCGCGACCGCAACCAGTTTTAATCCGTGAATGAATCCAGCTTCTGCAACGTCGAACCGTGTCGCAAGAAGCGCGAACAGAATCAAGGCGATACTCGACGGCAACGTGAAGCCGATGAAGGAAATAATTGCTCCTGCTACCCCACCACGGATCAGTCCGATGCCCATTCCAACCTGACTCGAGGCTGGACCGGGTAAGAATTGACAGAGCGCGACTAAGTCAGCATAGGCTTTCTCGTCGATCCATTTTTTCCGTTTGACATATTCTTCATAAAAATACCCGAGATGGGCGACCGGACCACCGAACGACGTCCATCCGAGCTTAAACGACACTAGAAAGATTTCGATTAAACGATGCATGTTTCACCTCCATCTTTCATTTTACATAAAAATTGTTAAGTTCTCGTGAACTTCAATGATTTTTCTTCCCGTATGTTCCCTTTCGCCACAATTTCTCCATGGGACCTTGTGCATGATGCTTTAGATATCTGTTTGATGCGATACCTTGCGTAATCAAAAGCAGGAATACAAGTAACAGACCTTGCCATAAAGGCGTCGTTTCAAACTGACCGCTCAGGAAGATGAAACATGTAAAGACGAGTGTGTGCATTAAATAGTTCGTCAATGCCATCCGTCCCAGTCCAGCAAACCACCGCATTCGTCCAGCACGGACGAGTAATGCGACAGCACAAGCATAGGTGATAGCAAGCGTCCGACCTGATAACCAGACATAAAAGAGATTAGATGAACCGTCTGGTACGTCCATATGTGAATGAATGATTCCTACGAATGATGGCACCGTCAGCAACAGGCTGATTCCGAGCGTCCACCAGAGAAAACGATTCGTCGGCGGTCGTGTGCTGAAACGTTCCATCAACAATGCCCCGATTAAGAACAGCGACAGAATTTGCGGCCATATGATACCGGTGTTCAGAAAGGATTGCGGTAGTTGAACGGTTATCTCATCGTGAATGAAGCCGACAATATCCCGGGAAGCGACCAACGATTGCAGGAAATCATTCTCTTCGATACTCGATTCATCTCCGAATTCGTTAGCATATTGGTAAATCGATATGTAAATCAGGAAAGTATACACTTGACCGACGACTGCAACTAACATTTTTGTAATCGGCTTCGCTTTCGTAAATAATAACAAGATGAAACCAGTCAACGCATACGTATGTAAAATATCGCCCTGCCACAAGCATAAATGTACTAGTCCAATGAGAAAAAGAATCCCCAGACGACGCGCAAAAATCATCTTCGATAATCCTTTTTGTCGCAAACGCTGGATGAACAAATAGAATCCTGCTCCGAACAAGACACTAAACAGCGTATAGAATTTCGTCTGGATGAAAAGGTCAAAAAACAGACGAATCCATTGGTCCGCTTCTCCCATCATCGCATGTGATCGATCGCCAAGAAAACTTGGCATATTGACGAATAGGATTCCGCATAATGCAAAACCCCGTAACACATCTAAATAAATAATGCGTTGATTCAACTGTTGTTCCAACCTAACACTTCCTTCCTAAAAAAAGACCGCTCATTTTCTGAGCGGTCTTTATCATACGCTATCTCGATGTAAAACGTTCCAACAAATTCAATAATGGACGATAGCGTTCACCGAGCAAACCAAGCGACTCGACTAAAATATCGAGGACAAGCAGTAACATGACGAGGGAGACAAGTGCCCCAAGTGAGTTCGTCTGAGAAAAGAGAACTGCCGTCATCCCAAAAATTGCACAGAGTCCATAGATGACAAGGACCGCTTGTCGCATTGTAAAGCCAAGATCAAGTAACCGGTGATGCAAATGAGCTTTGTCCGGTGCGAATGGCGGCTTTCCTTGCAACACCCGGCGGACGATCGCAAATAACGTATCGGAAATCGGGATACCAAGCAAAATGACCGGGACGGCAAGCGAGAACAGCGTCACGTTCTTGAATCCAAGTAACGACAACACACCGAGCATATACCCGAGGAACAAAGCACCCGTATCGCCCATGAAAATCTTCGCTGGGTAAAAGTTATGGAACAAGAAGCCGAACGTACTCATCAATAAGAGAATCGCGACGATCGTCACGTAGACGTTTCCTTGGATGACGGCAAGACTGATCAATGTCAACAAGACGATACTTGAGACACCGGCTGCTAAACCATCTAATCCATCAATCAAGTTGACGGCGTTCGTGATCCCGATGACCCAAAGGAACGTCAACGGAACACTCCACCACCCAAGATATAATTGTTGGTCGAACGGTAGATTGATGAACTCGATCCGAATCCCACCGTTGAGGACAATGACGGCGGCAACGATTTGCCCCATCAGCTTTAAACGGGCATTGAGCTGGAATCGATCATCAAAGGCACCTGTCAAAATAATAACGAATCCGCCGACTAGAATATGCGTCGCATACGGACTCGAAGGTTGTAAGATAAAATAACCGATCATGAACGCGATATAGATCGCAAGTCCGCCAAGTCGCGGCATGATTCGGACATGTACTTTTCGCGCGTCTGGACTGTCAACGGCACCGACTGCAATCGCAAAGCGTTTCACGACGGGTGTGATCAGTAAGGCGGCGATAAAACAGACGATGGACGCAGTCCATAACATAGTAACATCACGCTCCTGCGCGAATTATATCATAAAAAAAAAGAGCCGACGAGCGGCTCTTACATGAAGATCGGTACTTCAGCAGCTGGATCATATGTATAGATACCGCGTCCGACTTTCTTAATGGCAGGGTTTGCCTGTTCGACTTTCGCCATCAATTGATAGATATTGCTGATTTGGTGGCGATAACGTAACTCGAGTTCCATTTGGATATCACGTGCTGTCATCGATTCACGCTCGCGCATTAAATCACTGATTTGGTGCACGTAGACTTCTAGTGGATACCGTTGATTGACGCGACGTTGCTTTAACGGACGCTCATGCGTGACGGCGATTTCTTGCGAATGTTCTCCCGTTCCACGGCTTAATTCCGAGATCAAATACTCGGCGCGTCGTTGCAGACGACGGTATTCCTCTTCGATTTCCATTAGTTCGCGGTAGATGTGTTCACTGTTCCCCATTCCTTGCCCCTCTTTCCTATTTTATACATTAATGTTTCATTTGTGTTTCAATTGTATGTATTTTGAAATATATTAAACTATAATTTGCCTCGATAATATATAATTTCTTTAATTATTTAATTATCCTGTAATATTTTCATATCCTTACCGATAAATTGGCTACACTTCATATTAACAGAAAGGAATGAAAACGGAACATATAATTTCGAGATTTAACTATTTTAATAATACTTAAGTTCTATTAATACAAGATATATCTTTCTTATTTTAACGAAAAGGAGACTGGAAATTTAATGGGCAAATTACCTAAAACATTTCAGACCGCTTTAGTACTTTCGTTGGTATCCGGTTGCTTCGCTTCTACTTCTACTGTATCGGCTGCGACCGGCACAACCTTTACGAAAACTTCGTATCAGACGACGGATGCTTTGAATTTACGTAGTTCGAATTCGACCTCTTCGAAGAAACTACTGACGATCCCGAAGACGACGAACGTCACGTCAAACTACCGTAAAGGCTCTTGGTATAAGTTGTCATATAAAGGAAAGACGGGTTATGTGACGGGATCTTACCTGAAAAAGATTGAGAGTGGTACGTCCTTTACGAAGACGTCCTATAAGACGACCGATGCGTTGTCCTTACGTAGTGCGGCAACGACGTCTTCTAATCGCTTGTTGACGATTCCTAAAGGGACAGGCGTACAATCGAGTTTTAAAAGCGGAAATTGGTATAAAGTGACCTATGCGAACAAGATTGGTTATGTTTCGGGTTCTTATTTGAAGAAAGTAGCTGCACCAGCTAAGACCACGGTCTATACGACGACCGATCGCTTGAACTTCCGTTCGTCCCCTTCGACGTCCGGGAAAGTACTTACAACGATTCCGAGTGGAACAGCAGTCAGCTCCCTCGCCGTTAAATCGAACTGGCATACGGTGCAGTACCAAGGGAAGACAGGTTATGTCATGGGGACATACTTGAAGAAAGGGGCTTCCGTCCCTGCCTCGACGACTGGAAACGTTGACTACAGTGGTTCGAAGATGTATATCTTGATCTCGTCCGGTAACAGTGTCGCTCTTCGTGCGAATACTTCAACGCTCAGTGGTCAAATCGCCCGTCTCGGTCGGGGGACCCCTGTCGTCGTCACGAATCCGCGGCATCAAACGAAAGGCTTCGTCTCCGTCCGGACAGCAAGTGGTCAAAGCGGTTATGTCGATGCGACGTATCTGACACTGTTCCAACCGGCACCATCAAACCGTCCATTGCTTGTCCTTGACCCAGGTCATGGTGGACATGACGCAGGCGCGGTTCGTTACGGCGTTACTGAACGTGACATCGTCCTTGCAGTCACGAAACAAGTCGCTGAACGTCTTGCCGGAAAAGTCGATGTGACGATGTCACGTTATACAAACGATTACTACCCGTCACTTGGAGAACGGAGCGCCCTTGCGAACAGTCATGCGACGACTGCTTTCGTCAGTGTTCATATCAATGCTTCAACGAGTGAACAGGCATATGGAGCAGAGACCTTCTACTATAAGGGTGCTTCTTCGATCAACCTCGCTCAGAACGTTCAGCAACGTCTCGTCTCGTATGCTGGCATGCGTAACCGAAGCGTTCACTATGCGAACTATGCTGTCATTCGCGGCACACAAGCGCCATCGATTCTAGCAGAACTCGGTTTCCTCTCGAACAGTTCGGATCGTGCGAAACTTACGAATCCGACATATCAATCCCGCTACGCGCAAGCAATCGCGGACGGAATCCTCGCTTCGCTTTAAATCAACCACATATTAAAAAGGATCGCTCAGGGAAGCGATCCTTTTTAAATACATAACTTTCAAGGAATGTCCTTCACCATCAGGGAATGGTTCAGACAAGGGAGCGACTAGCGAGGATTTGCTCAAGGGAAAGCAAATCTGTCGAATCGACACGATAGTCTGCCTCATGGAGTGCCGACTCCGGTCCGACTCCGACGGCATACATGCCGGCAGCGTGGATGGCAGTAATGCCAGCCGTCGCATCTTCTACACCGATGCAACGACTCGGTTCGACGTCGAGTGCTTCTGCAGCACGGAGAAACACTTCAGGGTGTGGTTTCGATTGTGCAACAGTCGCAGCGTCTACGATGTCATCGAAATAGTGTCGAACCTTTAATGTCTCAACGACCATCAGCGCATTTTTAGAGGCGGACGCCATTCCGATTTTCAGCCCAGCGTTTCGGATTTCATCGAGGAATGCAGTGATTCCAGGAAGAAGATCCTGTTCAGAGATGTGCTGGATCAATGTGACATAGTGTTCATTTTTCTTAGCGGTGAGTGCTAGCTTCTCGTCCTCTGAAAAAGCGTTTTGTTTTCCGCCGAGCGCAAGGATACGCTCGAGTGAATCCATCCGGCTGACACCCTTTAATGTCTCATTAAATTCCCGGTCGAACGGGATATCCAAATCCTCTCCTAATTGTTTCCACGCTAAGTAGTGATACTCTGCTGTATCGGTAATTACGCCGTCTAAATCAAAAATGACCGCTTCGATCGTTGGTGCCATCCGACATCCATCCTTTCTTCCATCGTCCATGCAAGGCAAGAAATCGAATGACTTTGCGCAAACGATTGCACTTGCCTCATGAATAATTTTACTGGTTCTCTCGACTCTTTGCAAGCGTTATCAAATATTTCTGATTCTTTGTTTTTAAAGCTGAGATACCTTCTTTTTGATAACGCTTTCAATTTTAAGGGAATGTTTTACTTATTTCGTTTTTTACTATTCGTTTTACAATTTTTAACTGCTATAATGACTTCATAGCATATGAGGGAGTGACGAAGATGTTTCAACGTGTTAAACAGTTGTTGAATGATCAAAGTCGAAGAGTTCATCGTTATGAAAAAATCGTAACGACGATCAATAGCTTAGAACGAGAAATGGAGCAAACATCTGATGAAGCGTTACGGGAGTTGACGATTTCGTTGCGGGAACGGCTACGAAACGGAGAACGGATTGATGCAATCTCACCAATGGCGTTTGCGCTTGTTCGAGAAGCGAGTAAACGGACGCTCGGCTTACGACACTACGATGTGCAGCTCATGGGCGGACTCGCACTACTGGAAGGACAAATCGCCGAAATGGCGACAGGTGAAGGAAAGACGCTCGTCGCTTCACTCGCGAGCTTCACCCAAGCGTTATATGGAAAAGGCGTTCACGTCATTACCGTCAATGAGTATCTAGCACGACGCGATGCTGAACAAATCGGTCAGATCCACCGTTTTTTAGGATTGCAGGTCGGAATCAATTCCGCTGAAGCAACGTTTGAGGAAAAACGGATTGCCTACGCAGCAGATATTACATACGGTGTCGGGACTGAATTCGGATTCGATTACCTGCGGGATCATCTGATCATAGAGCCGACGGAACGTCTGCAACGTCCCCTGCACTTCGCCTTAATCGACGAAGTCGATAGCATTTTAATCGATGAAGCGAAAACGCCACTCATCATGGCGGAACGAGACAGTGTCCACGAAGGATTACAACAACTCGTCCGTCATGTCGTCCAGACGTTTGAAGACGAGCGGGATTATACGTTTGATGAAGAAATCAAAGCCGTCGCCTTGACCGATCATGGCATCGAAACAATCGAAGAGGCGTTTGCGATTGATCATCTGTTTGCCGCCGAGCATTCCGTCCTCTTCCATTACGTCATTCAAGCCTTACGTGCCCATGTCGTTCTCAAACGAGATGTCGATTATATCATCAAGGATCAAAAAATCGCGCTCGTCGACCTCTTCACAGGTCGTCTGATGGAAGGACGCAGTCTATCCGATGGTTTACACCAAGCCCTCGAAGCAAAAGAAGGGGTTCCGGTCACGGAAGAGAACCGGACGACCGCCCAAATCACGATCCAACATTACTTCCGTCTCTATCATCAGGTAGCTGGAATGACCGGTACGGCGGCGACGTCACGGGAAGAATTTCAAAAGACATACGGCATGGACGTCGTGACGATTCCATCGAACCGCCCGAAAATTCGGATCGATGCAGAGGACGTCGTCTTTGCAACACGCGACGAAAAGCTAGAAGCCATCGCGCTGGCAACAAAATCGGCACACGTCACGGAACGACCGGTTTTGATCGGGACTTCATCGATTGAACAGTCCTTGCGCGTCGCGAAGACACTTGATGCGCACGGACTCACCTACGAGATCCTGAACGCTAAAACCGTCGATCAGGAAGTCCGGATCATTGCGGCTGCCGGACAAGCTGGTCGAATCACGATCGCGACCAATATGGCAGGTCGCGGAACGGATATTTTACTCGATGAAGCGGCACGACAACAAGGCGGCTTGTTCGTCATCGGTACCGAACGCCATGAATCGATCCGGATCGACAACCAGTTGCGTGGTCGGGCAGGTCGCCAGGGTGATCCTGGATTGACGCAGTTTTATCTTTCGCTCGAAGATGAACTGCCACGCCGTTTCGCGCGCGATCGCCTCGAGCGTGTGCAACAAAAAGTACGAAATACTGCCGGTCCGCTCACTTCGCGTGACGTCCGGGATCTATTGCAGTTCGCTCAGTCGACATGTGAATCTGTCAACCGAAGTGTTCGGGATGAACTCGTTCAGCTCGAAGAAGTCATCAGTGAACAACGGCAAGCGATCTATCATCTCCGAAACAGAATCGTTGATGCGACGTCACTCGAGGATATCGTTCAGCCATTTGCAGGACGTGTCTTGCCGTCGATCCTCGACCAAACACTCTCTGACGATCTGGTTCCAGAAGAATGGCCACTGGCTCTCGTCATGACAGAACTCGAGCAACTGTTACATCAACCAGTCACGTTAGAACGACTGGAGACGATCGACGAGATGAAACGACAACTCGAGCCGCTGATTGCTGAAACCGAAGCCCTACTCGTTGCCCATGTCACAGCTGAAAAAGAGACCGTCAAACGTTTCATCCTCCTTGCACTGGACGAGCAATGGACGCGCCACCTGACGGCGATGAACACTTTAAAAGAAGGGATTCATCTCCGCAGTTACGGACAAGAACAACCGGTCCGCATCTTCGAACGGGAAGGCATGGATTATTTTGAATATGCCATTGCAAGTTTCGAGAAACAGGTCCTTTCAGGCATCTGCCGCGCCGAACAGACACACGATAGCGAAGGAGAACTGCACCATGCACACGTCGAATGAAGTGTTCCGTCCCCCGCTCTACTTCACGGAGGACATGCCGATCGTCAAGGAAGATGAATACGTCTTTCGTCACGTCGTGAAACAACTGCCTGATCTAGAAGCCAATCAGATGGCGATCCATCTGTTTCAAGTCTTATCACACCGTCCGCTTCATGTCATCGCCTTGTTCCAAAACACGTTGTCTCGGTCGTTCCACCTGAATGACCTCGTCGTCCTTGCTTTATCCGGTGATGAACTTGTTGCTCGTAAAGTTCTCAGTATCGAGGAGATCCCGGTCATCCTTCCGATGGCGACGTTACCGCTCTGGTTGACGTTTGAAGAAGACGAATGTTTCGTCGACCTCGAACAGTTGACGGAGCCGCTACAACTCGTCTTCTCAAGCGAGACTCTGACGGAGCTCTTCATCGAAGACGACTCCACGGAACTCGAGCAACGGATGATCCGCCAAGTCGCTTATTCGCATCCGACACCACCCGCAGACGGTTGGTCCCTCTTACCAGTTTCAATCACGCGCGAGCTAGACACTGTGACAGCAATCGTTCTCGTCCGTAATGCGAGCGATCAGACGCTGACACTCGAGGCGCTAACACTTGAACTAATGGATGACGAAACGCCAATCGCAGATGTCACCCATCCCGGACTCTCCTTACCCGCTTATAGTCAACAAGCGATCCGTCTCCGTTTTTCCTGCACTGCCCCGCACGTCGATGCTCTCGGACTTCGCTATCTCCCACCTTCTTCATAAAAAAACGTCTCGGCACACAAGATGCCGAGACGTTTTCCTTATCCTTTTAAGAGTCCGATGACACGGACGTTGATTGCTTTGGGTTGGAACGCGAGCATGTTTTCCATGTCTTGCGCGATTCGTTCTTGGACTTTTCCAGCTGTCTTGATGATCGACATGCCGTATTTGATATGCACAGATAAACTGACCGTGATGTCGCCGCCGACATCTTCGACTTTTACAAGTTTGACCATCTGTTTTTCCTGTAATTTTGAATCGTCTGCTGTAAAAGCAATGCCTTCTGTTTCTTGAACGGCTACACCTGCGATGACCTCGATGACTTGTTGCGAGACGTTCACGACACCATCCGCATTATTTAAATTATATGACATACCTTCCACGCCCTTCGTCTAGTAATCCATCTATCTAAAGTGTAATGCATTCCGCTTTATTTTGAAAGGTCTTCCCGCTTCTCGACGATCGGACGAATATCGATCTCAATCAAAGGACGGAGGACACGGACGATGAGCGGGTGTATGATGATGCCAACGATTAGTAAGGCGACGCCAATCATGATCAGTAAGGCAAGCCATGCTTGCGGAACGAACGCATCCGTTACGTATTGGCGCCACGCCATGACGAAGAAGACGTGAAGCAAGTAGACATAGAGACTGAGTTCCCCTGCTCGCGTGATGAGCGGCAAACGACGCATTGGAATTAACATCATGAAACCGAGCGAAGCCGCAATCGATAAGAGGTAGATGACGCTATGCTTGAGTACACCAACCCACGCGTCACTATCATATTGTTCGACATATGGGAAACGATGCTTGAACGCATTTGCAAAGTCGACAATCTCTTTCGGCGTATCACGCCATGCTTCGAATAACAGGAAGCCCATGACGGCTGCGAACGTGATACCACCAATCAAACGGACGTTCATCCGCCGCTTGAAATTCTTCGGCATCTCGAAAATCCGGATGAACTCGTGCTCCGATAGATAGTTCCCGAGTAAGAAATACGGATAGAACATGATCAACTTGCGAAGTGCTAAGAAGCCCGTGTTCTCAAGCTCGAACCCATATAACAAAGCGAACGCGAGACCAAACCAGACATATCCTCGCAAGCGGACGACATACGGCGTTACGATATACCAGACGACCATAACGAACAAATACCAAAGTGCCCAGTACGGACGTAGTAGATGTGTTCCGATATTTTCCCCGGACAACAGTGGTAGTCCTTCTCCAAGTGTCGCCCAAGAACCAATTAAAATTTGCCAGACACAATAGACGGCAAATAATTGGATGACGCGTAAGTATTTATTTTCGCGGAAGAAATAACCGCTTAAGATAATGAATAATGGCATATGAAACGAGTAAATTAATAGATAGACCGTCTCGAGCAACTTTCCGTCATAATCAAACCGTAAATCCGTCAGCATGTGACCGATGACGACGAAAATGACAAGAAAACCTTTGATATTATCAAACCAAGGATTCCGATTCATGTTACACTACCCCTTATACTCCCTCGAAAGGAACGAATGTTTATGAAAAAGACACTCCTGATTCTATCCATCGTCTTGAACGTCGTTCTCCTTGCATTGTTACTGGGACGTAAACCGCTCGAAACCTTCGGAAGCGTCTTACCTGCAAAGAGTACGACTCCAGTCACGACATTCCAATACGATAAGAACCCGAACTATGTCCGTTTGAATAGTCTATTCCATACTTATCAATACCCAAAATCAGCGAACGCTGTCATGTTAGGTGACTCGATGACGAATTTTGCCGATTGGCGCATCTTGATGGAGGATCCGACAATCATTAATTTCGGGATTCCTGGCGATACGACAGAAGGCTTTTTGACTCGCCTCGACTTGATTCTCGAGATGAAACCAAAACGCGTCTTCTTGATGGGTGGCATCAATGACATCCGTCACTATACGCCGATTCCACAAATTACTGAGAACATGACGACGATCGTGACAACACTTCGAAAAAATAACATCGACGTCGTCCTCCAGTCAACCGTTCCTGTGGCTCCAAAATATTCGGACTCTGTCCGAATCAATCGTGATGTCGAAGCGTTGAACCGGAACTTACAAAATCTCGCTCAATCGCTTAAAATCCCATTCGTCGACTTGAGACCTGTCTTGACGAACAAACAAGGGTATCTTCAGAATCGCTTGACGTATGATGGATTACACCTCGTCGGTGGGGGTTACCTGCGCTGGAGTGATGCCTTAAAACCTTATGCGTTGCAAGCAAACATAACAGCAAACAAATAAGCGATGGCGCATTAAAAAAACGGCTCATCCCGACAATCGGGATGCGCCGTTTTTCGATTCTTAGTCTTCTTGGTTTTTAACACCCATATAAGCTGCAACGCTTGATGCTGAGAAAACAGCAACAGCAACGATTCCGACAGCGATCCAGATAACCTGATCCATCATTTCTTCATATCCTCCTTTATGTAACCGCTCACTTCTACATTTAGCGTACACGAATTTCGTCAAGAAAGAAACACATTTTCCATGTCTAATGACTAGACGATTCGGGAAAAAGTAACTATAGTAGAAGGACAACTATAAATTGTCAGAAAATTCGATTATTTAACAAGGAGGTGTTTCTGATGGCCACTTCATTGCTTACGCCGAAAGTGACATTACGACATCGAAGTACTCTCAACTTTGGATATTGGCTTGTCATCGGATGCATAGGATGGGTGATGCTTGCCCTCGTCACGAATGTTGGTACCGTTCTTGGTCGTCTTCCCTTATATGAAAGCATTCCCCTCGCGATCCTTGTACTTGGGCTCACAGGTATCGTACTAAAAATGGCGCGTGACGAGTGGTGGATTCATTATCTTGAACGTCAGACCCAGTATTATATCGGACATGAGACCGTGACCAGTTGGTGCACGACGATCGATAGCATGTGGCTGATCCGTAAGACGATGCGTCGTGAACTTCGCCTACTTTACCGGCAGCTCGCTCAGACGAAGGCATCGGAAGAAGTGAAACAGATCCTTGCCCTTCAGCTTGTCGAGCGTGGCGTGCTCATCGTCTACTCCCGTCCAAAAAGTGATCATCCCGCTTGAAGCGAAAAGAGGACTGCCCCATTACCTTCTAGAAGAGAAGCAGATGGGACAGTCCCTTTTTAGTGTTTTAACCAATCGGTTGCTGCTTCGATCGTCGGCATGACAAGTTGGTGTCCGTAGTTCGACCATGTGACATCGACTGATGCACCAGCCTCCTTCAAGAGTGCTGACAACTCTTCTGTTTCCTGAGCGGGACAGATTGGATCATTACTACCGGCGCCGATGAACACACGAACATTTGATAAGTCCGGTAACGTCACACCGCGACGTGGTACCATCGGATGCAGTAAGATGGCTTGTTTAAATAGCGCTTCTTCAAACAACATGTTCGCTGCGATGTTGGCTCCGTTCGAATAACCGACCGGAATCAGGCGATCGAGTGCGAAGTCACGTTCCGCTGCTTGTTCTTGTAAAAATTGAATCAATCGTGCTGTCCGTAAAGCGAGATCTTCTTCATCGAAGACGCCTTCTGCGAGCCGTTTGAAGAAACGTGGCATCCCGTTTTCCGAGACTTCTCCACGGACGGACAAGTAACCGGCTTCCGGATCAAGCAGCGAGACGAGTCCGATGAGGTCTTGTTCCGTTCCGCCTGTGCCGTGTAAGAGTAAAAAGATCGGTGCATCCATTGTTTTTGGCGCTTGATATAAATGAATCATATGAGTCTCCCCTTCGGTACTGTAATAGGTGTTACGTGATTCGTGATCGCGGTGCGATGCGCTTCAAATTGTTCCGGCAACTTCAAGTCTTCTCCAAGCATCTCGAAGTCTTCATCGATCGCGAACCCTGGATTGTCAGTTGCGATTTCATGGAGGATGCGTCCACGGTCATGGAAATAGATCGACGTAAAGTAATTGCGATCTTTTACTTCAGTCGTCTGCAAACCGAACGCGTTGATCGCCTTCATCCAGTCGAGTTGTTCCTCTTGATCGGTTGCGCGCCAGGCGATGTGGTGAACGGTTCCCGTACCCGGACGACCAACCGGCATCTGACCATGGACGACATCAATGACATTTCCAAACTCCCCTTCCGCAATGTATCGGTCAACGGTTTCCGTCCGTTTACTGAGGGTGAGCCCCAATGTATCGGTCAGTAATTTGGCTGTGTCTGATGGATCTCGCGACAGTAATGTCGCTCCCGCAAATCCTTTGATGGCGACGTCACGCGTGATACCGTCGATTTCATAGCGACTGCCTCGTCCCGCCTTGCGTTCGACGAGCTCGATTTGAAGACCATGTGGATCTTCGAACGCGATCTGTTGCTCTCCGAAACGAACTGTTTCTTCAAACGAGACGTTCTTTTGTGTCAGCCGTGCTTTCCAGAAATCCGATGCACCGACCGGAATCGCGTAAGCTGTCGTTCCGACCTGTCCGGCACCGACCTGTCCTCTCGCCATGCCTTTAAATGGGAAGAACGTGATGATCGTTCCGGGTGCACCAGACTCGTTTCCAAAGTAAAAATGGTACGTCCCTGGATCATCGAAGTTGACCGTTTTTTTGACGAACCGTAGTCCGAGAATCGTCCCGTAAAAATCAAGATTTTCTTGAGGATCGCCGACCATTGCTGAGATGTGATGGATACCTTGCGTTTTCATAGAATAGGTCCCCTCCTTCAATCGTTACTGTTAACACAATAATAGTAACTAATGAACAAAAAGTAAACTAATTAGACTTGTTTCCATTTCCCCTGGAACCTTTACCCAATTTTGACCGTAGGACACTAGGTAACAATGGTACACTTGTCGTGCAACAGACATCTTTATAAGGAGGTTCTTATGTTAGAAATCAAACACATCACGAAGCGTTTCGGCGATTTCACTGCCGTTGATGCGTTGACGATCGAAGTGCCACGCGGACAAATCTTTGGTTTGCTTGGTGCGAACGGTGCCGGCAAGACAACGACGTTCCGGATGCTACTCGGTCTACTCCAACCAACCGAAGGTTCGATCACATGGAATGGAGAGCGTATTCCGACTTCAAAGATTGGATATCTTCCGGAAGAACGCGGATTGTATCCGAAAGTCCGAGTCGACGAACAACTCTTATTTCTTGCTGAACTCCGCGATATGAAACGGAAGGATGCAAAACGAGCACTGACCGAATGGCTCGAGTATTTCCAAATTCCTCAATATGAAAAAATGCGTGTCGAACAACTCTCAAAAGGAAACCAACAAAAAATCCAGTTGATTTCCGCCGTCCTACATAAACCTGAACTGCTGATTTTAGATGAACCATTTAGCGGACTCGATCCAGTCAATGCGGAACAATTAAAGCGTGCCGTTAAAAAATTGACCGTCGATGGAACGACGATCGTCTTCTCGAGTCACCGAATGGATCATGTCGAAGAACTCTGCGAGCATGTTGCGATTCTCGATCATGGTAAGCCCGTCGTCGCTGGTTATCTTCCTGATATCAAGGCGAGCTATGGGAAGACCCGTGTCCTCTTGACGACGGATGCCCCACCACTCCTATGGGATAGCTTACCGGGTGTCCTTCAAGTTGAGTCGGACAATAATGGACATGTCGTCCAAGTTTCTTCAAAAGAAACCGCTGACCAACTTCTCCAACATATCGTCAGTGAAGGACACCATGTTGATCGTTTTGTCTGGGATCAATTATCCTTGCAGGATATCTTCATCGAGGAGGTCGGAAAACGTTATGAACCGTAAATTCCTGACTTTATATCGCTTCAATTTATTACAGAAACTACGTGCCAAAAGCTTTTTGATCTCAACTGTTCTGATGGTCCTGTTTCTCGTCGGCTTTGGCAATATCGAACGGATTCTCGACTGGTTCTCGGGTGACGATCCGAAAGTCGCCCTCGTCAGTAAATTATCGACAGACCTTCGCCCTGCCTTGAAAAAGGCTGGTGTCACCTCAGACATCACACCGAAGGAGTATACGGTCGCAGAAGCACGTAAAGCGGTCGATCGAGGCACGTTTGACGTCGTAGCGATTGTCCAAGATTCTTATGACGTGACGCTCGTTAGTGCTAGTCCTGAATCCGAGTTACAGACACAAGTCGCGACGGTCGTCAAACAAGTCCGTGATCAAGCGGTCATCACGGATGCGAAGATTGACCCGAACGTTCTTGCGTCACTCGCTAAACCCGTTCCCGTCAAACAAGAGTTGACGTCGACAGGTGGAAAAAGTGAAGACGAACTCTTTGCCGCATCCGCGCTCGTCTATGTATTGCTGTTTTTGATGTACTTCACGATCGCGATCTACGGTGGAATGATCGTCACGGAAATCGCGAATGAAAAATCATCACGGGTCATGGAGTTGCTGATCTCTGCGGCGAGTCCGATCCAGCACATGCTCGCGAAGATTCTTTCAATCGCTACCGTTAGTCTCGTACAATTGTCGATTCTCGTCGGTGTCGGCTACTACAGTGCTCAAAGTAGCAGTTTATTTGATCAGTTATCACTCGATTCCTTAAGTGCCCGAACAATCATCTATCTGTTCGTCTTCTTCTTGCTTGGATACTTCCTATATGCCACGTTACTTGCAGCACTCGGTTCGCTCGTCAGTCGGGTCGAGGATGCGCAGCAAGTGACGTTACCGGTCATCTTGTTAATCGTTGCTGCCTTCATGATTTCAATGTTCAGTCTGAACGCACCGACGAATCAAGCCGTCGTCGTCTTGTCATTCGTTCCGTTCTTTACACCGATGGTCATGTTCTTGCGTGTCATGTTGACCGATGTACCGCTATGGCAAGTTTCGATTTCCCTCATTTTAATGCTGATCAGCATTTCGCTCGCCTTATTTGTCGGAACGAAATTCTACCGTGGTGGTGTTCTGTTCTACGGATCGAATCCGCTTAAACAATTACGCCGCATCTTAAGCGGACGCCGGTAACAGTTTACAAGACGAATCGTTTCCGCTATCGTTAGGTGAGAAAAAGCCTTTAGGAGGAACTACGTTATGCGGTCTCGTTTTTGGGCAGCGATCCTTTTCACAGCTGCTGCCATGGTCTCGTCACTTGTCATGTTCACGAAATTCCCGCAAGCGAGTGCGACATGGGAACTCGTCATTGCCTATGGAGGCATGGCGTTCGTCTCTAGCCTCTTTTGCTGGTCCTTCGTCGCGGTGCGCCGCCAGTCTTCACGTTTATACGGTAGCTGGGCTGGTGTCTTCATCGCCGGATTGACTGTCTTACTTGTCTGTCTCGCGCGATTCGTCTTGCGTGGTGATGTGATGATGATTTTCAAGTGGCAAGCGATGCTCGGTAGCTTAACTCTCAATTTCGGCTATGTCGGTTGGGTACTCGTCATTGCGAATGCGATCATCGGTTTCATCATCGGTCGGACACGTCAAAAGACGCGTCGCCCACGTCCGATGCCACAACGTCAATAAAAAAGTCGCTGTCTTCTGAACGTCAATCAGAAGACAGCGACTTTTTTTCATTTTCGGTGATAACGAGAGCGGCTTTTCCGGTCGCTATAATCCGCATAATAAGTCGAACTGGACAAAGAAATCCCGTCCGTCATACGATCGAGGTATTCATCCAGTTGCATCATCGATGGTAATTTATCCTCAAATAACTCATACGTCTCTTCAGCTTGATCGCGTTGCAACTCTCCAGCTTCCATGACGGCTTCGACGAGCTCATGAAAGATCCGTTGCTCGGTGGCACTCATTGTCTGCTCGATCCGTTTGACATCCTCATCATACATTAAATCAAACAGACGCATTCGCTCCTCGAGCTGTTCCTCGACCCATGTTCCGTCTTGTCCGAGCGTCTGTTCATAAGCAAGCTTCATCTCTTCGAGCGGTGTGTTCTGTTGCATGATGAACTTTAACGACTCTCCCGTCCAGATATGCCGTGCCAAATAACTGGCATCGATGTTCAAGACGTCCGCTAATGCTTCGATGTAGGGTTTAGTTGGATAGACTTCGCTGAGTTCCGTCCGACGGATGAAATACGGTGCGACACCGAGGCGTTCAGCCAATTGTTCAATCGTAATCCCGGCACGCTCTCGTAAGATACGGATCCGGTCACCGTAACCCCGATATGGTGAATGGTCTAGCATACGATTCCCTCCCTTGTTCCTATGGTATCATCATACCCTTGAATCCGGTGTCGGATACATCGAACTTTTGGATGAATTCCGGAACAGATGGCGTGGGTAGCGTAACCAAATCGGTAGGACACTTAAAAAGTATCCGATCGTGACGATACTGATCCAAAATGCGGCTAAGTTGAGGAATGATCCGACCTGTAGTCCTGCTCGGGTCACGACGACTTGGAACAATAAGAAAGCATGAAAAACCGAGATCAGGTACGGAATGAGCAAGACCGCACCATACTTCATGAGCAAGTAACGGCGGATATTCCCGGAACCGAACCCTAACGCAAACAATGTCTTCATTCGTTTTTGTTCTTGTTCCGCTGTCATCTGCATCCACACATGCAGGAAACTTGCATTGATGACGAACAACCAGATCGTCAGGAGGATGACGACGAACGTGACGAGGCGCACGATCCGGATGCCGTCGATCTCATCCTCCGTCTCATTGATCAACTGATAAGGAACCGACTGTTTTTCATCTAGCTTTGCTGCAGACTGGATGTTGCGGACAATCTTCATCCACTGTTCCCAGTCCTTTGTTCCGTAATCATGATAGGCTGGCGTATCAAAGACGACGATTTGACGGACAGGTTGCTTCAGTGTTTGAAAGACGGCATCACTGACGACGAACATCGTCTCGATCCGGTAATTGTAACCGAAGACTAAATCATGGGAAGCAGCGGGAAGCAATTCAAAGTCGGCTTTTTCCATCGCCTGTTTCGCTTTTTTCATCGTCGGCGTGTTCTCTTCCAGTTGTACTGGACGTGCCGGTACGAAGAAACTCTGTCGACCGGTCGCTGTCCGCTCCTGAAAATGCAGTTGACGCATCATCTTGTTGTACGCTGAAATCGGCAAGAGCACCCGTGTTCCATCTGCCTTCACTTGAATATCTTGCTGGTAGCGATCCGGGAACGCCTTGGTCATCGTCTGCTTGATATCCTTCAATCGTTTCGTCGGCTGAGCGGACTCTTCATAATAGACGAGACCGAATTGGTTTTGTGACGATAAATCGAGTCCGACCAATTGAAATAAGAAAACGAGACCGACTGCTGTCAGCGCACAAGACGTCAAAATCGTCCCGAGAGCAATCAACGTACTATTCGTCCGGAGTTGATTGGCGATTTCCGAGACGATCAGCTTCCGAAGCGACAGACGACGAGGACGGTATAATTGGGTCAACCACGGTAAGACATAACGGCAAATGAAGAACGATCCGATGAAGATGACGAGGGGAAATACGATGTAAAATTCGTACATCCGAATGAATGCGAGCGTATACCCGTAGATCAGGGTCAACAAAGCAATGACTTGTATCAGAATCCAGATCCGTCGTCGAAACGGAGACCGTAATCGAACCGGTCGGTCGGGACGAAAGCGATAGATCGCGAGAACGGTTGCCGTCAGTAAGACGATGAGGGCACCACCAATCAAGGCGAGGATTGCATAAAATGATAACTCGAATTCAATCGGTGGCAAGAACATGACCTTAACGACAGAGAGTAATAACATCTTCGTCAAGACGTTTCCAAGCACTAATCCTGCCGTAATCGCAAATCCACCGACGATCAAGACTTCAATCAAAAAATATTTTAAGAAATGCGATAGTCCACTGCCGAGTGTTCGCATCGTCCGCAAATCATTCTTACGGTGCTCAAGCATCGTGTACGTCGTCGAATAGATGAACAGGACACTAAAGAGTAAGATGATCAGCTCCGCGGTGAAGACGAAGAAAATCGTCAGCTCGATGACCTGGTTCAATTGACTCAATACCTTGGCAACATTTTGGAACGATCTATTCGTCAACAAGTTCCAATAACTCGTCACGATTGTCATCGCGATAATAATTGTCAAGGCGTAACCGTAGTACAACCGCTGATAGCGGCGGATGTTACGTAGGGCGTATTGCAGATAATTGATGCTCATCCCCTCCTAATAGCGATAATGATTCGATGACCCGTTGGAAAAAGATACGTCGTGGCTCATCACGGAATAATTCCGTCTGAATGCTGCCGTCTTTGAGAAACAAGACATGATTACAGTACGACGCGACTTGCGGATCATGCGTCACGATGACCATCGTCATCCCGGTCGCATTCAACTCGGCTAGGACGTCCATGACATGTTTCGTCGATTGAAAATCGAGTGCTCCGGTTGGTTCATCCGCGAGTATCAGACGCGGGGTATGGATCAAGGCACGACCGATTGCCGTTCGTTGTCGTTGTCCACCACTTACCTCATCGACCTGTTTATCGAGCAGATCGTCAATCTGTAGACGACGTGCCAACTCTTCCATCTCTTCCCGCGCGAGCTTCGCCTTTTTCCCTGACAGCATCAACGGAACGAGCATGTTTTCACCGAGTGTCAACGAGTCAAGTAGATTGAATTCCTGAAAGATGATCCCGAGTGTCTCGCGCCGGAAACGTGTCATCTCTTTTCGCTTGAACGTCGCTGTATCGACGCCATCGATCAGAATCGATCCCCAGCTTGGTTCGTCAAGTGTCGCAAGCAAATTGATCAGTGTCGATTTGCCGCTACCGGACGGTCCCATGACGGCAACCATCTCACCTTCCTCCACCCGAAAGTTCAAATCGGTCAACGGTTGCTCCGTCACCTTTCCGGGATAGACCTTCCCCAATTGTTTGACTTCAATCATGTGCGCGACCTCCTACTAATCGAATCCGGCATGTCGTGCCGACACCTTCTTCACTCTCGAGTTCGATCTCGTGCCCGAGCTTCAAGCAAACTTGTTGGACGAAATACAAGCCCATCCCGGTCGATTCCCCATAGCGGCGCCCATTCTCACCCGTGAAGAACGCATTAAAGACACGCGGAACATCTCGTTTCGGAATTCCGACACCATCGTCTTGAATCGACAAGACGACCTGCCCCTTTGTCACCTCTGCCGTCAGAACGACTTCTCGACCATGCCCCGTTGTATACTTGATCGCGTTCGTCACGAGCTGTAAGACGAGGAAACGAAACCACTTTGCATCCGTATAGACATACACGTCCTCGGCGATGTCGAGTTTCGGGTAGACCTGGTTTTTGACGAACAATCGTTTTTCTTGATTGATGATGCTCGTCACGAGCGGCTTCAATACCAGTCGTTCCGCCTTTAAGTCTGTCTCGATTGCTTCTAAGCGTGACGAATAGAGCATCTGATCGAGTCCACTGCGTAACCGATCAACCTCTTGACGTAAATCCGCTTGATAGTGTTCCCCTGGATGTTCGAGAATCAGTTCGATGACAGATAATGGTGTCTTCATCTGATGAATCCATTGATCGACATACCGATGTCGTTCTTTTTCTTTTCGTCGCTCAGCAAACAGGCTATTGCGAAACAATGTCTGTTGCCGCTCTAAAAATTGTTCGACGGCAACGGAAATCGGTTCTTCGCTATCGCTACGAATCGGTTCTGCGACTGACTGGACCGGTTGTTGCATCCGTCGTAACAGCGGAAGCATGCTGAAGAAACGATAGCTGAGATAAATCAAGAGACCGATGCTGTTCAAGAGGACGATGTAAAAAAATGCTGCCGGACGATAGAGGTCGTAGAGCCATAAAATAGCGTATAAAATGAGCATCTGTCCGGTAAAGAAGATGGTACCCGGTATCACGTGCCGTAAAAAAAGCTTCATGGCTCAAGAACCAGTTTATAGCCGACACCTCGAACCGTCTCTAGACCAGCAACTCCGATTTCTGTAAGTCGTTTACGGACACGGGTGATATTTACATTCAATGTATTCTCATCGACAAATGCTTCGTCATCCCAAATCCGTTCGAGTAAGTCACCCCGACTAACGATTCGTGGACTTGCCGTCAGCAGCATCTCAAGGATCAGCCCTTCTTTTTTCGACAGCTCGATCGACTGTTCCCCGTACTCGACGATATAACGGTCTAAGTACAGTGTGACACCCTCTTTCGTCACCGTCCGCTCATCCGCCTCGTTCGACAACGTGCCATACGCCCGGCGAATCTGACTTTTAATCTTCGCGATGACGACCGCTCCTTGGAACGGTTTGACGATATAGTCATCAGCACCATATTCGAGTGCCATGACTTGATCCATCTCGCCGACACGTGCCGAGATAAAGAGAATCGGTGCCCGTGTCTTCATCCGTAATTGCCGACACCAATAGAAACCGTCGAACTTCGGTAAATTAACGTCTAATAAAATGACATCCGGATTCGTTTCCTCGTAGGTCGCGATGACATCCCCTCGGCCATCCTCGACGACGACCTTAAAATCATAACGTTCGAGTAGTTCCTTTAATAATGTCGCGATTTTCACATCATCTTCGACTAATAAAATCGTATGCATCGTTCACGTCAACTCCTTCTGTTTCTATCATAACGAACTCAAAAAGGACTGGAAACGATTATTCCGTTTCCAGTTCTGTGTATCCGTATTTAGTTCATCCCGTCACGATGCGGCGGTAAGCACGAACCGTGACGATATAGTAGATCAGATAAACGATCGTATAGCAAACAATCGCAAGTAATGTCGGACGGACGATATTGTAGTTCAACAGTTTCTGCAGGACTTGCATCGCAACTAGACTATGAACGAGCCCGAGGACATACGGTAAAGAGAAGACGAATCCGACGAGGCGACGGATGATACCCGTTTGTTCCTTTTCATCGACACCAATCTTTTGAATGATCGCAAACCGTTGTTTCGATTCTTCTGCTTCCGCGAGCATCTTAAAGTAGATGATTGAACCTGTCGCAAGCAAGAAGACGAGACCGAGGAAGCCGGCAGCAAACGCAAGCAAACCGGTCGTTGCCGTCGTCATCGTATAGACCGGATAGTACGCCGCCATCTCCGTATCCGCTTGTTTTCCATACAGTTGCGTTAATTGCTTTATCAGCCCATCGTCATGACGTTCATCCGAAAATTGATAATTCGTCAGCGTAAAACCTTTTTCCGGCATCTTTGCAAACGCATCGTCGTTTACGACGAAGGCAAGCCGCTGTTTCTCATAAAGTTGAGCGATCGGTAAATTCGTCGCAGCGGTGATGCGAAAGGACTCATGGACATCCTTGATTTTGACACCGACCGGCGATTTGACTTTCATCTTCAACAAATCGTTTCCTTTAAATGTCTCAAGGACGATTGCTTCGCCTCGTTTTGGTTCTTTAATGACCGTTTGACCGTTTGCTTTCGCAAGCTTCACGTAATCCGAGTAATTGACGTAACTAAATTGCCCTGGCTGATCTTCGTAAGCATAGGTTTGATAATAGCGTGTGAACGTCAGCGGGTTCGGAAGCTCAGTCATCTTGTGATCGACGTTCTTGACGTTGACCATCGTCCGGCTGTCGATCTTCTGGTCGGACTTTGCAATCAGCTGTTCCGCTTCCGCTTGTTTACTCGCAATCGACAGACTGTACGGGACTTGCTCCTCGACAGTCTGATCGATGAAGTAATAGATCGATGTCGCTGTACCGACCGTCGTCAATGTCACGGCAGTAATGACCGTGATCGTCGACAGCATGACAGCGTTCGATTTGATTCGTGACAGCAATTGTCCGTGCAGAATCAAATTCGTTCCTTTGAAATGTCGCGCTTGATTACTTAAGAGGCGTAATAAGAAGATCGTGAAGTAACTCATCGTTCCAAATGTCCCGAGGATCACACACAGCATCAAGAGCGGTGCGACAATCGTAAAGTGATCCATCAACGGTTGTCCCGTCAAATAGTAACCGATACCAATCAAAACGACCGAAAGCACGGCTAGGATCGGATGGACTTTCGGAAGGGATTCCGCTTGTTGCTCTGCCTTGAACAATTCAATCAATGTAAAACGATAGATCGTTCGGGCTGAACGTAAGGCAATGATCAGGAAGATCAAAAGGAAGACGCCGATCGTCTGCACGACGGAAGCTCCGCTGATCGTAAAGGTCGCATCGACTTGCATCGCCATGACGGAAGCCAGCAACTGTACGAAATATTTCGATGCGACTGTTCCGATCGCAATCCCGAGGATTAGACCAATTACTCCATACCCCATCGTCTCAAGGAAGATCAGTCGGGCGATCTGCCCCCGCTCTAAACCGAGCAACGCGTAGAGACCGATTTCCTGCTTACGGCGGCGTAAGAAGAAGTCACTTGAATACCAGATGAAGATAGCAGAGAAAAGCGCTAGAATAACACTCGCTCCAGTAAAGACCGTTCCTAATTTTCCGTACAATTCATTCGCCTGAAGCATCGCTTCGTTTGATCGAATCGCGAGGAACGTGTAGTAAATGAGAATCGCGAACGTGACCGCACCGAGGTACATCACGTTTTGACGGATGTTTTTTAGATTTTGAAACGCCAGTTTAGACAAACTCACGGACGGCACCTCCGAGTTCGCGTTGGACTTCCATAATCTGCTCGAAAAAATCCTTCTGTGAACCGAAGCGATGGACTTCCTTGAACAGCTCTCCATCCTTGACGAACAGAATTCGTTCTGCATAAGACGCCGTCATCGGGTCGTGTGTCACCATTAAAATCGTCGCGCCTTCGTCGTTTAGTGACTGCATCGCTTCAAGCAATCCTGTCGCTGACTTTGAATCAAGCGCACCGGTCGGTTCATCCGCTAAGATGAGTGACGGATCATGAATGATCGCACGGGCGGCAGCCGTCCGTTGTTTTTGTCCTCCCGATAGTTCGACCGGACGTTTATCGAGTAGGTCCTGGATACCGAGTTGATGCGCCACACGGTCGACACGCTCTAAGATCATCTTTTTATCGATGTTCGCGAGTGAGAGCGGTAAGGCAATGTTTTCCCGGACCGTCATTGTATCGAGGAGATTGAAATCCTGGAAGATGAAGCCAAGTTGTTCCCGGCGAAAGCGAGCCAATTGTTTTTCCTTCATCGCCGTCACGTCTGCTCCATTGATTAAAATCGATCCGTCCGTCGGCTGATCGATCGTCGACAGCAGATTAAGCAACGTCGATTTCCCGGCACCGGACGGTCCCATGATACTGACGAATTCCCCTTCATGGACACTGAGCGTCGTCGGACGTAGTGCTTCGTGGCGTGCCGTTTTCGTGTGATAGGTTTTTGTGATCTGTTCTGCTCGTAAGATTGCTTTCATCTGTAATGCCTCCTGTGTTTGATTCGTTACACTCAGTCTAGTCCTTCCATGCTTTTCTCAAAATGGACTTTACTTTCACTTCTCTTACAAAACGGTAAGACAAGGGAGGAGACATCAAAAAAGCCCCCATCCGTAAGGGATGGAGGCGTGTCGTATCTTATTTATGTGTTGCTTTGAAGAGCTCTGTGTCGCCTGCGACAACAGAAGTTCCTTCAGCTGGTACAGCTGAAAGCGTGAATTGATCGTGATTCGTCACGATGATCGGTGTGATCGTCGATGGTGCGTTTGCACGGATGTACTCGAGATCGAACTCGACGAGGACGTCTCCTGCTTTGACTTTGTCACCTGACTGGACGTGAGCCGTGAAGCCTTCGCCTTTGAGGTTAACTGTATCAAGACCAACGTGGATCAAGAGTTCAAGACCATCTTCACCTTTTAGACCGATTGCGTGTTTTGTTGGGAAAATCGTTTCAACCGTTGCGTTGATCGGTGAAACAACTTTACCTTCTGTTGGCTCGATCGCGACACCGTCGCCCATCATTTTTTGAGAGAAAACTTGATCGGGTACGTTCTCGATGTTGACGATTTTACCTGTAAGTGCAGAAGCGATTTTCGTGTTTCCTGCGTCGTTACCACCAAACAATTTTTTTAAGAATCCCATGATACTATCCCTCTACTTTCTCGATCGTTTTTCTTCCGAATGGAAGTTTCGATTTTTTATAGGAGTAAGCTGTTAGACAGCTCGCTCACGTTCTCACAAAAAGCATACGTTTGTCCCTCTGGTTTTGCAAGTATTTTTGTGTGATAATAGTTAGAAATCAAAAGGAGGCGCTTACATGTTGCCATTTTCAGAAATTACATACGTCCGTCCTGATCTTGCTTTGCTTGAAACATCGATGAATCAAGCAATCGCTCGACTAACGGAAGCCACACAGGTAGATGAAGCAAACGCAGCCATCACTGAGATTAATACCCTCAGAAATCAATTTGAAACGGCAAGCCAGCTCGTCGAAATCCGTCATACGATTGATACACGTGATACGTTCTATGAGACGGAACAAGGGTTCTTTGATGAAGCAAGCGCGATCTATCAGGGATATGTCTCAAGCTATTATCAAGCATTGACGACGCATCCGCTTCGCAATGAACTCGAACGGACGCAAGGCAAACAGTTATTCCTAATCGCGGAAGCGAGCCTAAAGACGTTTTCGGAAGAGATCATTCCAAAGCTCCAAGAAGAGAACCGTCTCTCAAGCGAATATACGAAACTGATGTCTTCTGCTCAAATCGAGTTTGACGGGAAGACGCTTAACTTATCGCAGTTCGGTCCTTACCTCCAATCACCAGACCGGGCTGTTCGTAAAGCAGCTTCAGAAGCCCGCTATGGCTACTTAAAAGAGCAAGGGGAAACGATCGATACAATTTACGATAAACTCGTCCGTATCCGGACAGACATCGCAAAGACACTCGGTTTCCCATCGTTCGTCGAACTCGGATACGCACGGATGCTTCGCGTCGATTACAATCAATCGATGGTTGAACAATATCGCGAACAGATCCTTGAAACGATCGTCCCGCTCGCGACACAACTTAAAGAACGCCAGCAACGACGCATCGGTGTCGATCACTTGTACTACTACGATGAAGGATTTGCCTTCAAGTCTGGGAACGCGACACCTAAAGGCGAAGAGTCGTTCATCATCGAAGGCGGCAAAAAGATGTATGCGGAGATGTCACCGGAGACGAACGAGTTCTTCAACTACATGCTCGACCGGGAAGCACTCGATTTAACGGCGAAGCCTGGAAAAGCGGGCGGTGGGTATTGTACCTACATCGCAGACGAAAAACTCCCGTTCATCTTCTCAAACTTCAATGGAACGGCGGGCGACATCGATGTCCTGACACACGAAGTCGGACATGCATTCCAAGTCTATGAGAGCCGTCACCTGACTGCTCCAGAAAGTGCCTTCCCGACGTATGAAGCGTGCGAGATCCATTCGATGTCGATGGAGTTCTTCGCTTATCCGTGGATGGAAGAATTCTTCGGTGAAGAGACGGCGAAATACAAATTCAATCACCTCGCAGGAAGCGTCACGTTCCTTCCATACGGCGTTGCGATTGATGAGTTTCAGCACGTCATCTACAACCAACCGGAATTGACACCAGCTGAGCGTCGTGAAGCATGGCGGACGATCGAGAAGAAATATTTGCCGCATCGTGATTATGAAGCGAATGATTATCTCGATTCAGGTGCCTGGTGGCATCAGCAAGGGCACGTCTTCGGAAGTCCCTTCTACTACATCGATTACACGCTCGCTCAAGTCTGTGCCTTCCAGTTCTATGCTTGGATGGAACAGGACCGGGAAGCAGCTTGGACATCATATCTTGATCTCTGTCGTGCCGGTGGATCAGAAAGCTTCCTCACGCTCGTCGAGCGCGCTGGATTGAAGTCTCCGTTTGCACCAGGTACGGTCGAAGCAGCGGTCGCACCGGTCAAAGCGTATCTCGAACAAGCAGACGACCTCGTACTCGATCGCGTTTAATAATTATTTTCATCAATCTAAAGTTCACGCTTACAATGAACGTTTCTGTCATCCCCGCTTTCCACAAGCGGGTGATAAGACCCGGCACCTCGCATTTCATGTGGTCTGCCGGGTCTTATCTAGCCTTGACGAAAGCGAAAATCGTGCTTTCTTTTCCTGCAGGAGTCGAGGATGAACATTCATGTTCTCTATTTATCGAATGAAAAAAGGTGAGTTTCCAGTCCGGAAGCTCACCTTTTTTCATTTTAAGACACATACATATTAAAATCATGAATCATAATAGACTAATTTCATTCAGATAAAAGCTTTTGATGGTACTTCACGTACCAGACTCGAAACTCGTCGGCTGGAATCGGTCTTGAATAATAGAATCCTTGCGCATACTCACAGTCAAGGACTCGCAAATGATCAGCTTGTTCAAGTTCTTCGATCCCTTCAGCGACGACGTCATACTTCAGCGTATGTGCGAGCTTGATGATCGTCTCGATGAGCGGTGCGTTCGAGCATGCATCCGGACCACTGATGAACGAACGATCAATTTTCAGTCGCTGAATTGGCAAGCGACTCAAGTACGACAAGGAAGAATACCCCGTACCAAAGTCATCAATCGCAAGACGATACCCCATCTGATGCAACTTCTGTAACGCATCAAACACGCGTGTGTCTGAAAAGACACCGAACGATTCCGTAATTTCCAGTTCCATCCGTTGTTCGATTCCCGGATGAACCTCTCGGACATCAGTCAGATAATCGACGATCCGACCGGAGACGAGTTCTTTGACGGATAAGTTCGCTGAGACGCGTAGTACTCCGAGTTCCGTATCCTTCCACTCTTCGACTTGTCGGACCGTTTCGGCAACGACCCACATCCCGATCTCTTCAATCAACATGGATCGTTCGGCAATCGGAATGAAGATCGCCGGACTGATCATCCCCCGTTCAGGGTGGAACCAGCGCAGGAGCGCTTCACAACCATCGACCTGACCTGTCGCGAGATTGATTTGTGGTTGATAGAACAATTGTAGCTCGTTCTTTTCGATCGCGTCCCGCAGTTCTCCTTCGAGGACGACGGATTCGAGATACTCGGCACTCATCCAGGATTCGAACCAGACCGGTCCGCCTTCTGTCTGTTGCTTCGCATGCTGCATCGCGATATCAACCGAAGATAACAAGGACGTGACGGCTACTGCATCATCGGGGTACCGCACCATACTCATGCTGATGCTGACATTGACATACTCTCCATCGATCTCATAGACGTGTTCGATGACTTGCTTCAATTTCTCGTAATCAACGATATCCTGTTGTGCAACCAATACGGCGAATTCGTCTCCCCCGATTCGTGCGGCTTGTCCCGTTCCGATGAAATGATGTTTGAGTCGATTGGCGAGATCTTTCAAAATCTGATCGCCTGCACCATGTCCGTAAATATCGTTGATCCGCCGGAATTGTCGAACGCTGATGGTGACGAGTTCTCCCGGCTGAGGTGCTTTCAACGCATCTGCCATCTTTTGTTCAAAGCCATTTCGGTTCAACAGTCCCGTCAACATGTCAAAGAGTGCGAGTTGTGTGATCCGTTCTTCGCGCCGGAATTGATCCGTTTCATCATGACAGGATAAGTAAAGTGCAACGCCTGTATCGTCTTCTTTGTTTGCGACATGGACGATGTTGACGAACATGTTTAAGATTTCTTCATCGAACAACATCTTGCAACGAATCGTTTGACTATGGCCTTCCAATGATTGCTTCAACGCTCGCCGCATCCGATTCAAATCAGCCGGATGGATCAGTTCTTCGATCGTCCATCCCGCCGTCGCTTTCGTCAATTGTCGAAAGCGTTCGTTTCCGTTCACAATCGTATAGTCAGATGACATCGCAAGAATCGGATCTGTATTTTGTGAAAAGAGCGACTCGATTTCCGCTTTTTTCTGCTTGATTTCTTTTGTTTTGGCATCATTATGATCGAGCAACCCGGCGATGATGGCCGTCATCGTCCGAAACGCTTGGACGACAGGTTGAAAATCATTTCGCTCCGGTACGTCATAACCGGATTGCCGGTGGTCTTCTGCAAAGGTATTCGCTTCTCCTTTCAGTAAGGATAGATCTTGGCGAAAGGCGCGTAATAACGATAAGGTCAAAATCAACAGTCCAAGAATTAAGACACTGGTTGCACCAAAGAGAAGCCAGGCATTGCGAATGATGTGATGGCCTCGATCCTGCATTTCTTGTGCGACTTGGTTGAGTTCTTGATCGTACAGACGATACATACTCGATTCATATTCTTCCGCTTGTCCTGCCAAAGCAGCGTAGGTCTCGACTTTCGGAGCACGTAATAGATCATCGAGCGTTTGTGTATAGGCAGCCATCTGTTCCCGCATTGTTGCGACATCTTGCCGTCCCGTATCGTCCTGAAGAGGAATCACATCATACAATGATTTGATGAGTGATGCCTGGCGTATCGGTAAATCAATCCGCATCTGCTGAATCCGTAATCGATCAATCGAGCTCGGTTCTTCCTTTTGACGGGCATCTTTTAAGATTTCAGCTGATTTCCCAAGTTGTTCCTCCATCAGAATCAAATTGGAGAAGACATTATAATAAGATCCTGTCTCTTTGCTCAGTACGAGTTGATTGAAGATGATTTCACTCTTGAAATTCGTCATCGTCGTGAAGAAACGATGGTTCGATTCATATCCTTGCCGTTGAAGCTTCTTGACTTCCGCCAAGACTTCTTCCTGTGCCGACCCAGTAGCTTTCATGTTCGGTAGACGATCCGTTAGTTGTTCCAATGCACGATCGGATTGTTTGGACGCTTGTAGAACATCCGTGTCCTCATTCAATGATGAAAAATAATAGCGTGTCACTTCTTGTTCAGCATGATTAAATGGTGTCACTTCAGCAATCGTTTTTCCTGATGCTTTGAAGCGATAACCTTCTTCGAGTGTTTTCATCAAATGTTGACATGCGACGATCAATGCTAATAACCCGATGATCGCAATCATCCATGAGAACGTTTTATAGTAGGAGCGTCTTCGAAAAGCTTCTACGATGAAGACTGGTGATAAACGTCGCAACACATCGTCCTCCCTAAATTGTCATTATGTTTCTATATCGTCGTCTCATACCGTTTCCTGAAGTCGTTTTGGGTCAATAAAAAGCACGTCTTCCCACATTTCTGCGAAAATAAGTGCTTTTTTTACTAGTTTTATTCTTTTTTAATAACTGACGTTCTCACGCGCTACTTTTTTAGCAAAATAATCGATGATGTCACGTCGTCGGATAATCCCGATGAAATGTCTTCCGTCATCGATGACGGGTACGAAATTTTGATCCGTGATGACTTCAATCATCTCTTCCATTTGCGCTGTGATCGAGACCGGTTTATAACGGACGCGTTGTTTGATATCGGTTAAACGTGTCTGCAAGACATGGTCATAATCGGCATGCTCGAGATTTGCTTCGAGCGCCCACAAGACATCGCCTTCTGTCAGCGTTCCTGCGTATTTCCCTTTATTATCAACGAGTGGGACTGACGTAAAACGATGATGTTTCATCTTTTCTAGTGCTTGTCTGACCGTTGACTCAGGATCTAAATATTTCACCTCATCTTTAGGTAATAAGAAAAAAGCAATATTCATTTCTGTTCCTCCCTAGCCACTCTGTGACACCCTTTTCATTTTATCATGAACCCTGCTCCGATTCATTTCTCAAATGATGAAAATCTCTACATAATTCCTTCATATTTGGTCATACTATTCCGATATTCCAAGTAGACAGAATTTAAAGACTATTTAGTTAGGAGAATACATATGCGCCTCCCGATCACGCGTCGCCTGTTCATCGGGCTTATTTTATTGCCCGCTCTCACTCTCGGTGCCTCGACCTGGTTTTCTTATGATCAGACGAGCCAAACCGTCGATCAGCTTGTAGACTCGACGTCACAAACCGCTTTGAAGCAACTCGAACAATCCTTTACACGAATCATTGATGATACGAAAAAGGATACGACCTTACTCGCAGGTCTTCCGTTCAACCGAGCGGACGGCGCTTTACCGAACTACACGGATCAAACGAAACAACCCGATCCGGCTACTCCTCCGACGCAAAAAGCGAGCGATATCTATAGCGTCCTAGAAAAGTACGGTTCATCGAAAATCGAAAACTCATTCATTCAGTATGCGGATACCGCTGGTGGTTATCTCAACTGGCCAAAACAAGCGGCAGCACCTGGGTACGATCCACGCAAGGAAGACTGGTACAAACAAGCACTCGATAACTCTAGCACCGTCATCATGAGTGAACCGCATTATGATGCGGCAACGAAACTATCCATCATTGGCTTCTCAAAAGCAACACTAGATGCACAGGCGAATATCAAAGGTGTCTTATCCATCTATAAAAGTATCGATCGCCTAGCAGAAGACATGAAGCGGATTGAAATCGGACAAAAAGGATTCGTCTTCAGCTATACCCAAAATGGGAAGATTGTCACCCATCCGAATAAAAATTATTTCTTCAAAAACGTAACGCAGATGAAAGAAGACGGAAAACCTTATTTCTCTGCTCCTAAAGCAATGATGGAACAAGAGTCGGGTTCGAACATCATGGACGTCGCCGGTACAAAATCCGTCGTCATCTGGCAGACCTCGTCAAAAACAGGCTTTAAGTTAGCTGTCGTTCTTGACTATGCTTCCTTGTATGCACCGAAAGAAGAAATGCTCAGTCAATCGTTGATCAACTTCGTCGTCGCGATCGCCTTAGCCACGTTGATTGCTTGGTTGATTGGTCGATCAATTAATCGTCCTTTATCAACACTCCGTCAAGAAGCACTTGCCATCGCCTCTGGTGATTTACGGACGCCAAAGCGTCCGACACGTTTCATCCAAGACGAGTTGACGGATCTCACCGAGAACTTTGACGCGATGCGGACTCGACTACGTCAAACAATTCTCGCTTTGACGACTTCAGCGACGACCGTCCGGGATGCATCTGCCGAACTCTCCACGAATGCAACGCACGTCCAAACAGCTTCTCTGCAAATCGGACGAACGATGGAAGAGATCGCGGCGGCTGGTGAAACACAGACGAAACAAGCAGAGCGCTCGTCCCATGCCGTTCATGGCGTCAAGGAACGGTCGACGGCCATGCAACACGTCGCGTCAACGACATTATCGGAAGTCTCGACCGTCGCTTCCGCAGCCGTTCGCGGAAGTGATGTAACGAAACAGACGATCGCCGATTTACTTGATCATTCCGTCTCACTCGAACAGGAAATCCAAAATACGTCCGACTTCCTCGGTAAACGATCGGATGAGATTGCCAAAGTCCTTGGCACACTACAAGCAATCTCGAGTCAGACGAACTTGCTCGCCTTGAATGCCGCCATTGAAGCAGCACGCGTTGGCGAACAAGGACGCGGATTCGCTGTAGTTGCGAGTGAAGTCCGAAAGCTTGCGGAAGAGAGTGACGCTTCTGCGAAGCAAATCAAACAACTCCTCGATCATATCCAAGACGAGACACAGACCGCGATGGGTGCGATGCACCATGTCATGGATGATTTGAAACGATCGCTTGATTCCGTCAAGACGACCGGTGACGATTTCGAGCAAATCGCAGGTTCCGTCCAACACGTCTCACGCCGGACAGAAGAACTGACCGGTGACATCCATGCGTTGACGCAAGCGACGGAAGAAGTCTCAGACGCCATGGGGACGATTCTCGCTTTGACGGAAGAGAATGCCGCAGGTCTTGAGACGAGTAGTGCGAGCATTCAAGAAACTAACGCAACACTCGAATCCGTGACGTCTGCCGCTACGCATCTTGCAAAGATTGCTGGTAATCTCCATCAACTGACGCTTGATTTCCAACTCGACGATACGGAAACATTGGTTCACGACTCCGTTGAAGAGGTCATACATTCGGAAGAATCCGTCTTGTATGAGGAAGCAGCTGTCGCATCACTTGACGAGGAACGACATGATTCGGATTTAAAGGTTCCTTCGTCTTCATCCGAATGATTTTTCAGCGAAGTCTTTTTTCGAAAGGCTTCGTTTTTCATTGTTTCGTTCTCGACTATCCGCGAAAGAGGACATACACTAGAAGCAATCCACTATATTTCGAAAGGAGTCGTGTCATGAATCGCTTGTCGACGTCTGACTTGACGCAAATCGCAGAGCACCTCTACGGGATGACTGGTTTTTTCGTCACGTACCGAGATCATCACGGTACTCCGCTGTCGTTACGTCCAGAAGCTCCATCTCATCCGGGAACCTTACTGATTGAGAACGAATGGCCAGTACTAAAAAAGACTCCTCTACTCTATACCCTGAAAGATGGTACAGCTTACCTCTTTTTAGAGGTTCCGGAACAAGGAATGTACCGAATCGGTCCGGTTTTACTACAATCGGCTCTTTTTCGGGCACACATCCAAGATGAAGCCTACCATCAGTTCTATAAAGCCTTACCACGTACGACGGAGAATCGACTGATTGACTGTGCTCACTTGATGTATCGCTTGTTACACGGGGAAGCTCTACCGAAGCGCGAGATCGAACAACAGTCTGATATTCAGGAAGCCGAAATCCCTCTCGTCGCAGACGCCCCTTCCCATACGGGCGTCACGGCATATCGAAAAGCCTGGCAACGGGAACAACAAATCATTGATTGGATCGCGACCGGTCAAAGTGAGCGCCTCGCTACGACCTATTCCCTGCCGGCCTATGGCGAGTTCGGAACACTCGCCCGTCATCAGCCCTTACGTGCAGAAAAGAATCTGTTGCTCGGGACTGTCCTCTTAAGCGCGCGTGCTGCGATTCGAGGCGGATTGGAACCGGATGAGGCATTCTCACTCAGCGACCGGATGATTGAGACGATTGAAGCGGCGACGAGTATCGCTGAGCTCCGGAATCGGCATGTCCGGATTACCGTTTCGTTTGCCGAAGCCGTCAAGGAGCTCCAAGCATTACGTCATTCGCCACATGTGTTGGCAGCCATTCGTTATATTCAGCAACACCTCTATGAACCTTTGTCCGTCTCGTCGATCAGTCAAGCCATCCATGTCTCGTCTAACTATCTGTCCGTCCTATTCAAAGATGAGACCGGTCTACCGCTCGCCCGCTACGTTATCCGGGAACGGATCCGGGAAGCGAAGCGCCTCTTGCGTTCTTCGGACGATTCCTTGCTGACGATCTCGAACAAGTTACACTTCTCGAGTCAAAGCCACTTCAGTCAAGCCTTCAAGCAGACGACCGGTGAGACCCCGACACATTATCGACAACGAAGTGAATTTTAAGAGAATCGTGCCTTTTTTTCGTTTTGTGATATCCTATTCAACAGGAACTATTTTCGTGAATCCGTCTTGAGCGGATTCTTTCAACAAAAAAGGAGAATCAACATGAACTCAATTAGTGTCATCATTCCTGTCTATCAAACCGAATCACAAACGAAGACAGCCATTCAATCCGTTCTTGATCAGAAGGTGTCTATTCCGGTAGAAATCATCGTCGTCTTTGATGGACCAAGCCCATACATCGATGAGCTTCGCTCCCTCTATCCGACTTGTACGATCTTGGAACAAGCACATCAAGGAACATATGCTGCACGCCGTCGCGGTCTTGAAGTCGCGACAGGTGACTACGTCACATTCCTCGACAGTGATGATATCCTCGCACCACGTGCGCTCTATACGTATATCAAAGCCTATGAGAAATCACGCGGTGAAGTCATCATCGGTAAAGTCTCACCTGTCTACAACAAGAAAAAATGGCTTATGCCGATCGACGATGATCGTTATTTCTTCTACACTCGCACGAAATTCAATTCGCGTCATTTGACGACGATTCACGGCTGGATGATCAAAAAGGACTTGCTGAGCGATTTGCCGGTTCTTGAGACACGATGGTTTGCTGATACGATCATCGCGCATACGATTATCGCGAAACTGACGAACCTGACATCGGTCAGTTATGTCGTCTACGGTCGAAACTCACGCAGTACACCACTCGAGGGACAATCACTCTATCAAGCACGCGATATCACGACATTGACTGATATCTCACGGATCTATGGTATGTTATCTGCGCATACGATGGATAACACTGTTCAAAAGTTCTTGAATACATGGTACAAACGATTCATCTCAAAACGTGGTCGTGCGTTGCTTGAACGAAGCACGTCAAAAAGTCAGCAGGCAGATATATTCCGCCATGTAGCTTACGATTTAAGACGGACGAAGACACGAAGTAAGTATCTACAAGCATGGTCGACGGGTTCCTACTTCATGTTCCGTTCATACATCACTGCCGTGAAGACAAAACGAACGCTACGGACGGCACGACGTAAAAAGATCAAGAACGGTCTGATGCTCTATCGCCTGTTCCAAAAGATGCCGGTCAAAGAGAACCTCGTCTTATTTGAGAGTTTCCTCGGTCGGAGCTATTCTGATAATCCAAAGGCGCTTTACCTGAAATTAAAAGAACAACGCCCAGAACTTGAACTCGTCTGGATTTTCTCGAAAGAACCTTCAAATGACGTCAAGGAAGCTTGTCCGAACTGGGTGCTCAAAAACAGCTTCGCGTACTACCAAGCAATGGCACGTGCCAAGTACTGGGTCTTCAACACACGTCAGCCACTGAGCTTGAAAAAACGCGAAGAAACAATCTATCTCCAGACATGGCACGGTACTCCTTTAAAACGATTAGGTCTCGACATGGAAGAAGTCCATATGGCGGGAACGAATGCGACACGCTATAAGCGGAACTTCTACAATCAAGCACAGGAATGGAACTACTTGATTTCTCCGAATGCGTATTCGAGCGAAATCTTCAAGAGTGCGTTCGGTTTCCAAAATACGATGCTTGAGACAGGTTATCCGCGAAACGATCTCTTGTATGCGGACGATCAAGCTGGTTTAATCAGCGAAATCAAAGCGCGTCTGGATATTCCAGCCGACAAGAAAGTCGTTTTGTACGCACCGACATGGCGGGATGACGAGTTCATTGCGCGTGGAAAATACCGCTTTGATCTCCAACTCGACTTGAACGAGATGCAAGCCCGACTCGGTGACGACTACGTCGTCTTACTCCGGATGCATTACTTGATTGCACAAAACATGGACATCAGTGGACATGAAGGATTTGCCTATGACGTGTCGTCGTACGGTGATATCGCAGAGTTGTATTTAGTCAGTGACGTGCTAATCACCGACTATTCGTCTGTCTTCTTCGATTATGCGCACTTACAACGTCCGATGATCTTCTTTACGTATGACTTAGAGAAATATGCATCGACGTTACGTGGATTCTACTTCGATTTCGAAGCAGTTGTTCCGGGACCACTCCTAAAAGAAACGGATCAAGTCATCGATTATATCGAACAGATTGATACGAAGTCTGTCGCTTACCAAGAAAAATATGATCGCTTCCTCGAACGGTTCTGTAGCTTGGATGACGGCACGGCAAGTGAACGTGTTCTTGCTGAATTGTTCCCGAACACACGATCAGCAGATACTGAATAAGGATATACAACAAAAAGGAGAAAGGCGCGTATTTGCGCACTTTCTCCTTTTTCATGTCATCTTCTCCGATAGGATGCAATCCGTTCTTCGAATTCAGGATGGACGAAACTAGGACGTAACGATAAGACGACCTCACCGAGAAGATGTTCTACCACGTCATCCCATCGTTCGACGATCTCAGAAGTGGTCTTCGCAGAAACATCATCCTCTTCGAGTAATGCTGTCTCGTCCGTCGTTCTCATGAAAATCCACGTCTCATCAGAGCGCTTGCGTCCCATCAAGGTGATACGCCCACCTTCCATCCGGTACAAAAGGATTCGCTCCCATTGACGCTTTCGACTCGGTACCATAACTTCACGATGTTGCGCGATGATTTGCTCTTTGATCGTTTCCCGGCTAGCAACGAGATTCGGACACAGATGATAAAAATCATCTGTTCTTGGATGCTTGATGCCAAAGTGTGGAATACCCGATGCTTCGAGACGCTTCACCCACTCCTCCTTCGCTTGTCGTAAGTGTGTCCAACGAATAAGATGTCTCTGAACTCCCCATCCTGTAATCACGAATGGGTGCCGTCGTAATTCTTCGACTGACGCAAACAACGTCTGTTTTTCAAATGATGTCTCCTGACAGAGTTCTTCAAAACGATTGATCGATGTGACATCATTGCCATGTTGCATCGGAAATAGATTGTATAGATGAAAGCGTCCAGATAAGGTTTTCCCTTCATAGATACCTTCTACGATACGGATGATTTGACGCATCGTATCATCCAATCGTCCAACCTCACCTGTTGCTTGACCTGTCGTATCAAGCTGCTGACGCAATGCCGGATCCACCGTCGCAGATCCTGGATTCAACATCAGACATGCACCAAGTGACGTCTCGCTTTCCCCCCACTGGATATATGTATGATAGCGATACAATACGTCCTGCTCCAACCGAAATGTCGCATACACTCGAACATCGTTAGTCTCCATTATGAACCCTCCTATACTTTTATATATAACTTGATTATTTTACCATATAGAGGTTCTTATTTACTTTCGTTTGTACATCAGGTCAATCAAAAAACGAAACTGACTCAAAAGGCAGTCTCTATAAAGATAAGGGTGGCAGAATGATGATCTGCCACCCTTATCTCGTAACAAAAAGAATGACGCGTCACACGCCACTCCTACAGGAAAAGCGCATTTATGCGCTGTCAGAGACGAACAAGACCCGCTTTCCTGCTTAAATGAAGCAGGAAAGCGGGTCTTGTGTCTTGCCTGAGGAAAGGGCGTGAAAAGACGCGTCATTCTTTTTTTGAGTCAGCCTCATGAACGATTTAGTTACGGACGAACAAGGCAACGCTCTCAACGTGTGTCGTATGCGGGAACATATCGACCGGTGTCACTTCAACGAGTGTATAACCGAGCTCCGTCAACAACTTCGCGTCACGTGCTTGTGTCGACGCATTACATGAGACGTAGACGATCCGCTTCGGTGCGACATCTGCTGCAGCACGTAAGAACTCTTCGTCACAGCCTTTACGTGGTGGGTCGACGACGATGACGTCCGGTTGGATACCTGCTTTAACGAGATCAGGCATGACCTTCTCAGCTGCACCGTACTCGAACGTCACGTTCTCGATCCCGTTCGCTTGTGCGTTCCGGCGTGCGTCATCGATTGCTTGCGGTACGATTTCGATACCGTAGACGTGCTTCGCTTGTTTTGCGAGTGACAATGAAATCGAACCGATTCCACAGTATGCATCAACGACTGTCTCATCTCCTGTCAACTGAGCATACTCGAGCGCTTTCGCGTAGAGTTTCTCTGTTTGCAACGGGTTGACTTGGAAGAACGAATGCGGTGAGATCTCATATGTCAAACCAGCGATTTGATCGCGAATGACGGACGGTCCGTACAAGACGACGTTCTTTTTCCCAAGAATGACGTTCGTATCATCCGGGTTGATGTTGTGCTGGATCGAAGTGACGTTCGGTAACGCCTTTAAGATTCCTTCGACGATTTTATCGATACCGCGAAGTTGTTTGACCTTCGTGACGAGAACGACCATCAACTCGTTCGTATGATAGCCATGACGTGCCATGATATGACGAATGACACCTGCTTTTTTCTTCTCGTCGTATGCTGGGACTTTTAAGTCAGCGAGGACTTTACGAACCGCTTGGACAGCTTCATCGTTTTCTTTGTTTTGGATCAAGCAGTAGTCCATATCGATGATCCGGTGGCTCCGTTTTTGATAGAAGCCAGCCATCAATTTGTTCGATTGGAACGCGACCGGTACTTGTGCCTTGTTGCGGTAACCCCATGGATCTTCCATACCCATCGTCTCGTGGACCGGAATCTCAAGGCCTGCTAGGCGCGCGAAAGCGTCACGAACGCGGTTGTGCTTGAATTTGAGTTCTGCGTCGTATGACAAATGTTGCAATTGGCAACCGCCACACTGGTTGTAAACTGGGCAAGGTGGCTCGACACGATCGGCACTCTTCGTCTTTTGACGGATGATGCGACCGAATCCGTAAGACTTCGTCGTTTTCGTGATCTTGATCTTGACCTGCTCCGTCGGCAATGCGCCTGGGATGAAGACCGTATATCCATCGATGCGCGCGACCCCTGATCCTTCATGTGTCAGGTCGACGATCTCGACGACGTGTTCATCGTTCTTTTGTACTGGAATCATGAATATCCTCCTTAAAAACCTCGCTTCACGCGAGGTTCATTTCTGCTTCTTGTAGTTGTGTATTAATCTGTTCCATTTCTTCGATCCGGAACTTTGGTGTCATGACTTCGAAATGAGAGCGAAGATTCGTCATCTCGCCTTCGCAGATGCCGCCAAACTCACCATCAATGTTCAAACTCATCTCTGATGTGTTCTTCATACGGACGAATGAGGTCGTGACATGCTCGATGCAAGGGTCCGAGAAATGATCCCCTTTTAAAGCAAGACGCATGACACGAATTAATTCGACGAGGTTACATTTCTTCAGGATGAAGAGATCAAATCGCCCATCGTTAAGTGATGCGTTCGGTGACAACTTCTCGAATCCGCCGACAGAGTTCGTATTGGATGTCAAGAACAACATGACTTCTCCTTTGAATATACCCTTTTCATGCTCCAGTTCGACATATGTTGGTCGGATTTGCGGAAGTTTCTCCATCCCTTTGACATAGTACGCGAGCTGTCCGAGTGCCGTCTTCAGCTTTGAAGGCACTTCGTACGACAGTTCTGTCATGATGCCGCCACCGGCGATGTTGATGAAGTAATGGACGCCTGTCGACCCTTCGATCTTACCGATATCGACCGGCATCGTATGTCCTGTGCAGATGACATCCATCGCCCCTTCGATCGTCAACGGAATACGCATCGCTCGACCAAAGTCATTCGTCGTTCCAACAGGTAGTACACCAAGCTTTGGACGTTTGCTATAAGCTGCCATTCCGCTGATCACTTCATTCAACGTACCATCGCCGCCTGCAGCGACGACAAGATCAAAGTCTGCTTCGCATGCTCGTGCTGCTTCATACGTCGCATCGCCGACCGCTTTCGTCGAGTAGACAGATGTCTCATAACCCGCTGCTTCGAGTCGGTCGAGGATATACGGTAAATTTCGTTTAACCATCTCTTTCCCGGAAGTCGGGTTATAAATCACGCGCGCTCTAGGTCTCATAAGATTTTCTCCTTTTTGACTCAACCGTTCATTTGATACATAACTGTTTTATTCTACATGAACTCTCGAGACATTACAAAGCCAAAAAAGACAGCGTCCGTTTCTTCACCTCAGCGAGGGAGAGACGGACGCTATCTTAAGTGGAACTTATTTCAGTTTTTCGAGCTCTTCGTAGAAGAGTTGATCAAGGAGAGCAGGGTTTGCCATTCCTTTTGTTTTCTTCATGATCTGACCGATGACGAAGCCTTTCTTCCGATCACGTCCACCGAGTAACTCCTCGACGACGGCTGGGTTTGCTTCGAACATCTCGACGATGAGACCACGCAACAATCCTTCATCCGAAATTTGTGCAAGACCGTTTGCTTCAACGTATGCACGCGGCTCGACACCTTCTTCGATGACTGCCGTGAAGACTTGTTTGGCGATTTTCGAAGAAATCGTGCCACTTGCGATCAAGTCGATCATCTCTGCCAGACGAGCTGGTGTCATCTTGACTGTTTCGAACGTTTCCGTCGATTTATTCAAGTGACCTTGGATCTCACCGATCGTCCAGTTGGCTGCTGCTTTTGGCTCTGCACCAGCTGCAAGTGTCGCTTCGAAGTACTCTGCCATTTCACGTGTGACCGTCAATTGTTTCGCGTCATACGCTGAAAGACCGAGTTCTTCTTGGTAACGAACACGGCGTGCATCTGGAAGTTCCGGGATACCGGCACGAATCGCTTCTTTCCAATCGTGATCTAGCACAAGCTTGACGAGGTCAGGCTCTGGGAAGTAACGATAGTCCGACGCCCCTTCCTTGACACGCATGAGGACGGTTTGTTTTTTCGTCTCATCGAAACGGAGTGTTTCTTGACGCATCACTCCACCAGCAAGCAGTAACTTGCGGTGACGATCTTCTTCAAACTCAAGCCCTTTTAAGACGTTTCCGAATGAGTTTAAGTTCTTGAGCTCTGTTTTCGTACCGAACTTCTCTTGTCCGTATGGACGCACCGAGATGTTACAGTCGCAACGGAGTGATCCTTCTTCCATCTTGACGTCTGAGACGCCTGCATATTGCAAGACTTCTTTGAGACGTTCGAGGTAGGCGACCGCGTCTTTCGGTGAACGCATATCCGCTTCACTGACGATCTCAATTAGCGGTGCGCCTGTCCGGTTGAAGTCGACGACCGAGTGGTTGGCACCCGTGTGGTTCATCTTACCGGCATCTTCTTCCAGATGGACACGTTCGATTCGGAAGCGTTTCGTTTCGCCATCGACTTCCGCATCGATGTAGCCATCAAAGCCGATTGGTTGATCAAACTGCGAGATTTGATACGCTTTTGGCGTATCCGGATAGAAATAGTTCTTCCGGTCGAATTTTGTTTGATCAGCTACTTGGCAGTTGAGTGCCATCGCTGCACGAACGGCGAGTTCGACGGCTTTTTCGTTGATTTTCGGCAAGACGCCCGGGTGTCCAAGACAAATCGGACACGTTTTCGTGTTCGTCTCTGCGCCATATTCCCGCGCACAACCACAGAACATCTTCGTGTTCGTGCTCAGTTCGGCGTGGACCTCAATCCCGATGATCGTTTCAAAGTTCATGATACATTCGCTCCTTATAACTTCGGAAGCGCGAATCCACCTGTCGCAAGCTCAAACGCATGCGCAGCGCGATAGATCGTCGCCTCATCGAAATGTTTTCCAATGATTTGTAAGCCGACCGGAAGACCGTCGACGAATCCAGCTGGAACCGAGATCGCTGGGACACCTGCTAAGTTAATCGGAATCGTCAAGATGTCATTCGCATACATCGTGACCGGGTCATCGAGCTGTGCACCGAGTTCGAATGCTGGTGTCGGTGCTGTTGGTCCGATGATGACGTCATAGTTCGCAAGGACATCTTCGAAATCTTTTTTGATTAACGTCCGAGCTTGTTGTGCTTTTTTATAGTAGGCATCGTAGTAACCAGAGCTGAGTGCATACGTTCCGAGCATGATCCGGCGTTTGACTTCGTCTCCGAATCCTTGTGAACGGGAATACTTGAAGACATCTTCAAGTGCGTCCGCTTCCGCGCGGACACCGTAACGAATGCCGTCAAAGCGTGCGAGGTTCGAAGATGCTTCTGATGAAGCGAGTAAGTAGTACGTCGCAAGCGCATATTTCGAGTTCGGAAGTGAGACTTCGTCAACCGTCGCACCGAGTGCTTCGAGTTTTTGGATCGCTTCACGGATGTTGGCTTTGACGCCTTCACTGACACCCTCGCCGAAGTATTCTTTCGGAACAGCGATCTTCAAACCTTTGATATCACCAGTCAACGCTTGTGTATAATCCGTTGCTGCAATGTTCGCAGACGTCGAATCCATCTCACAGTGTCCTGCGATCGCGCTCAAAAGATACGCGTTATCTTCGACTGTTCGTGTCAACGGACCAATTTGGTCAAGGGACGACGCGAACGCAACGAGACCAAAACGTGAGACGAGACCGTAAGTCGGTTTCAACCCAACGACACCACAATAGGCAGCCGGTTGACGAATCGAACCACCTGTATCCGAACCGAGGCTGAACAAGACTTCGCCTGCTGCGACAGCAGCTGCTGAACCACCCGAAGAACCGCCTGGAACGTGTTTTGTATTCCATGGATTGCGAACCGGTTTGTACGCTGAGTTCTCGTTTGAAGAACCCATTGCGAACTCATCCATGTTCAACTTCCCGATTGTGATTGCCCCTGCTTCATGCAGACGCTCGACGACCGTCGCATCATGTGCTGGTACGAAGTTCTCAAGGAATTTCGAACCACATGTCGTCGTCATTCCTTTCGTGACGATGTTATCCTTGACGCCGATTGGAAGACCAAACAGTGGGTTCGCTTCGTGTTTCGCGACATCATCCATTCGTTTCGCTTGCTCGAACGCTTCTTCATTCAATGAGAGGAACGCACCGATTTTTCCGTCGACGCGGTCGATTTGATCAAAGGATTCCTTGACGAGTTCAGAAGCTTTGACTTCGCCATCCTGAATGAGTGTGTGTAATGTTTTGACACCATGTTCAAAAAGTGACATCGGGTCATTTCCTCCTTATTCGAACACCGCTGGGACGCGGACTTGTCCGTCTTCCCAATCGGGTGCGAGTCGTTCTACTTCCGTACGCGGAAGTGATGGACGTACTTCGTCCTTACGTAGGACGTTCTTTAAATCGAGGACATGAGTCGTCGGTTCGACGCCTGTCGTATCGAGTTCATTTAATTGTTCAGCGAACCCAAGAATCTTCTCGAGTTGTCCTGTGAATTGTGCTACTTCTTCGTCTGTCACGGCAAGGCGTGCCAAATGCGCCACGTGGCGGACTTGCTCCTCATTAATCTTTGCCATGTCATTCCACCTCCGGAACTTTTGCGATATATTTTACACTATTTCTAATCATAGCACTTTTTGTCCAGACAAAAAAGACGATGGTGCATCGGGGGGAGGTCCGCACCATCGTCCTTATAGGGGTAGCAAAGCTTCCGGGCGGAAAGCTTCTAGTTATGAAATACCCGGTTTAAATCAGACGAAACAAAAATACTGAATATTCATACTAAGACATCAAAGAGTAAATAGATATTGAAGACGATGACGATCGAGACGATGATCCATGCCAACGCGTTCATGAAATGACTGTTTCGATGTTCCCCCATGTACCGTTCACTCGCTGTCGCCCGAATCAAAGGGATTAGCGCGAACGGAATCCCGAACGATAAAGCGACCTGACTCAGGACAAGTGCGCGTGTCGGATCAAAACCGGAGAAGAGCAACAAAATCGCCGGTAACATCGTCACAGTCCGTCGAACGAACAACGGCAATTGAAGATGGAGGAATCCGCGCATGATCGCGTCACCTGACATCGTACCGACACTCGATGATGCAAGACCTGAAACGAGTAAGGCAATTGCAAACAGATACGGCGCGATGCCACCAAGCGTGACATGAAGTCCCTCATAGATCGCTTCAAGTGAACCAGCTTGATATTTCGTACCGTAAAATACACTGGCCGCGATGACGAGCATTGCTCCGTTGACCGCTCCGGCGATCAGCATCGCTCCCCAAATATCGAAGCGTTGGATTCGTAACAGCGGTATTTTGTTTGCAACATGTCCCATCCGTCGCTTCGTTAAATCGGAATGGAGATAGATCGCATGTGGCATGACGGTTGCTCCGAGCATCCCGGCAGCAAGCACGATGCTCGACGTACCTTCAAATCCCGGTACCAATCCTGCCGATAGATCGCGAAAGACCGGATGAACTTCAAACACTTCAATTGCAAAAGCGGCAGCGATGATTAAAACAAGCACCGCGATGACGGCTTCGAAATGTCGAAGTCCCTTTTGCTCGAATCCGAGGATGACGAATGATAAGACTGCCGTCAACAGCGCCGCCATACGTAAGTCGATCGCAAACAGTAAATGAAATCCGAGTGCGGCTCCGACGAACTCCGCGAGATCGGTCGCCATTGCGACGAGTTCCGCTTGTACCCAGTAAAAGAAGCGATAGACCGGCGATAACTCTTCTCGAATCACCTCCGCTAAACTAAGATTGCTGACGATTCCAAGTTTGGCTGATAGGAACTGAATGACGACGGCCATCAAGTTCGAGGCAACGATGACCCAGAGCAGTAAATAGCCATATTGAGCACCTGCTGTCATGTTCGTTGCAAAGTTTCCCGGATCGAGGTACGCGACGGCAGCAACGAACGCCGGTCCGATATATGTCCGTTTTTTGGGTACGTCTTGTGTAAGTGGCTGTGTCACCATCTCATTCACCTCACTTTTTTGTTTTTATTATACGCTCATTTTGCGTAAGCACAACAAATATGTTTATGGTAAATAATAACGTATCAAGTAAACAAAAAAAGGAGTGTCTCCTTTACTCAGGAAACACCCCTTTCCGTTATTTAGACGATTTTTCGCTCAGGCTCTGCACCTTTTAGTTGTGCTTGTACTTGATCGAATTCATCATAGATCGCTTGGCTCGGTTCCTTCGTCACAAGACTACCGATAACGAGCGCGATCGTCGAAGCGATGAATGCTGGAATCATCTCGTACATTTCCGAAATATACGATGGTAATCCCTCAACATTTTGGTTAATGAGGATCCAAGCGATAACGACGACGGATCCCGTGATCATTGAAGCGAGTGCTCCCGTCTTGTTCATCCGGCGCCACAGTAAGCTGAACAGCACGACCGGACCGAACGCTGAACCAAAACCAGCCCACGCGTATCCGACAAGCGTCAAGATCGACTTCTCCGCACCGAATGATAAGAGAATCGCAAGAAGCGCTACGACAAGAACCATAGCACGCCCCATCAACATCAATTCACGGTCTGAAGCATCACGTTTAAAGAAACGGTGATAGAAATCATTCGTTGCCGCACTTGAAGAAACGAGCAGCTGCGTCGAAATCGTCGACATGATCGCAGCAAGTAAGGCTGCAAGCAACAACCCTGTAATGAACCCTGGGAAAAGGTCACGTGATAATTGAATGAAGACATTCTCTGGATTTTTTAATCCCGCACTTTGTTGCGTGTAATAGGCATATCCGATCAAGCCCGTCACCATTGCACCAACGATCGAGAACGTCATCCAAATCATCCCGACACGACGCGCCGACTTCATCTCATGTAAGTTACGAATCGCCATGAAACGAACGATGATATGCGGCTGTCCAAAATAGCCGAGTCCCCACGCGAGAAGCGAGATGATACCGATCGTCGTCGTCCCTTTGAACAGTTCCAGTTTCGAGCCGCCTGTCGACCGGATCGTCTCCAGTGTATCATTAATCCCACCACTTAAAGTCAGCGCGACAGCTGGTACGATCAGCAATGCGATGACCATGATCATCCCTTGCACGACGTCCGTCCAACTGACGGCAAGGAAACCACCGAGGAAGACATACGCAATGACGACGCCTGCGAGAATCCAAAGACCTGTTGTATATTCAAGACCAAAGACAGCTTCGAATAAACGACCACCTGCGACAAAACCACTTGATGCGTACATTATAAAGAATATTAAAATAACTCCAGCTGAAACGGTACGCAAAACACCACTTTTATCGTGGAATCGTTTTTCAAAGTAATCGGGAATCGTGATTGCATCCCCTGCATGTGCCGTATACGCACGCAGACGAGGCGCGACGAGTAACCAGTTGGCATAAGCGCCAAGTAATAATCCGACGACAATCCATCCACTGGACAGACCAGTTGCATACATCGCACCCGGTAAACCCATCAACAGCCACCCACTCATGTCACTTGCTCCTGCAGAGAGCGCCGTGACGACGGGACCGATCGTACGTCCTCCAAGCATATAGTCATTCATGTTCTTCGTCCGATAATACGCAATGACGCCAAGTGCGACCATCAGGCCGAGATATAGCAAAATCGCGAACCACATTCCGTTCATCCTTGCTCCCCCTTTTTCCGTGATATAAGAAAAACGGGTGTGCAGGTCGCACACCCGTTTCATCTATTAAACACCATTTCAGAACATTTCTGAAGTAGTTTTTGCTTGAAGATGTAAAGTCAAGTAATCCGGTCCGCCCGCTTTCGAATCCGTACCTGACATGTTGAACCCACCAAATGGTTGGTAGCCAACGATTGCGCCTGTGCAACCCCGGTTGAAGTAGAGGTTACCGACGTGGAAGTTCGCACGTGCGTACTCTTGATTCGTCCGGTCTTGCGTGATGACAGCACCTGTCAATCCGTATTCCGTGTTGTTTGCGATATCGATTGCTTCTTTGAAATCTTTCGCTTTCGTGAAGGCGACAACTGGTCCGAAGATTTCTTCTTGCATCAAACGATCCGTTGGTTGAACGTCCGCGACGACTGTCGGTGAGACGAAGAATCCTGTTGAATCGTCAGCCGTACCACCTGCGACGATGCGTCCTTCTTCTTTTGCGACGTCGAAGTACGACGTGATTTTCTTGAAGGCTGCTGCATCGATGACTGGTCCGACATTGTTTGAGACATCCGTCGGGTTACCGATGCTGAGTTTGTTTGTGTTCGCGACGACTTTTTCGAGCAACTCGTCATAGACAGAGTCGAGTGCGACGACACGTGAACAAGCTGAACATTTTTGACCTGAGAATCCGAATGCCGCTTTCGTGATCATGTCCGCTGCGTAATCGAGGTCAGCCGACTCATCGATGACCATCGTATCTTTTCCGCCCATTTCCGCGATGACACGTTTGAGCCAGATTTGACCTTCGTTCAGTTTTGATGCTCGCTCATTGATGCGAAGACCGACATCACGTGATCCCGTGAAGCTGATGAAACGTGTTTTTGGGTGATCGACGAGGTAGTCGCCGACTTCTGCTCCTGAACCGGGTACGAAGTTCAAGACGCCTGCCGGAAGACCAGCTTGCTCCATCACTTCAACGAATTTCGCTGCGACGACCGGTGTCGTCGATGCTGGTTTCAAGAGGATCGGGTTCCCTGCCACGATTGCTGCGACGGCTGTTCCAGCCATGATCGCGAGTGGGAAGTTCCATGGTGAGATGATGACACCGACACCGAGTGGAATGTAATCGTAACGATTGTATTCGCCTGGACGACTCTCGACTTTCTTACCGTCTTTTAAGACGAGCATCTGACGTGCGTAGTATTCGAGGAAGTCAATTGCTTCTGCTGTATCCGCATCCGCTTCATTCCAAGGCTTCCCTGCTTCTTTGACGAGGTAGGCAGAGAACTCATGCTTCCGCTTACGGATGATGTTCGCTGCTTTGAATAGGACGTCCGCACGTACAGACGGATTGACGAATTTCCATGTTTCGAAGGCTGTGACTGCTGCTTGCATCGCTTCTTCTGCATGTTCCTGTGTCGCTTTTGAGACACGTCCGACGATCTCTTCTTTGTTGGCCGGATTGACGGAGACGATTTTATCTTCCGTCGTCACATGTTTTCCACCGATGACGAGCGGATAATCTTTGCCGAGTTCTTGCGTGACGAGTGCAAGTGCCTCTTCGAACGCTTTCTTGTTTGCTTCTTGTGAGAAGTCCGTGAATGGTTCGTGTTTGTACGGAATCATCTCTATTCCCCCTTTAATCTCTACTTTAAATCGCTTACATTCTCCATTGTACAGAAGCATGAGTCCGCTTACAATTATTCTAGTCAAAAAAATAAAGGAGCGACCGATTCGGTCTCTCCTCGTTCCTCTATCATTCCTTCGCTTGTGAAAAAACAATCTCTTCGTTTTCGATCGAGACTTTGACGTCTTGTCCTTGGAATAACCAGTCATCTTGGTCAGATACGACGAAATGAATACCGTCGACGACTTCCTCGACCGCTGCCCGTTCGACTTCTTCCATATGAACGCCGACGGAGAAACCTTGCGTTAAATCCGTTGATCCACCATATTTTGCGAAAAAGCGAATCGTATCGCCCGATTGTGCTTCCATCTCATTTTTAAAGTATTGCAATGCCTCGTCTGTAATATGAATTTTCATATCTATCACTCCCCTTTCGTTTAGTGTACCGATATCCTACTCAAAAAAGCGAATTTCCTGTATGGTAGAGACAAGATTAGCTATGAAATCATCAAGGAACACCCATCTAGGAGGAATTCGAATGAAACGATCGCTCGTAGTGCTGCTTGCGACCAGTCTCGTACTCGTCGGTTGCGGAAACGATTCCCCGTCTTCTACAAATACCAAATCCCCGAAGACGACGGAAACGAAACAACAGAAGGCTGAACAAGCCGTTCTCGATATCTATCAAACCTATGAAAAAACGCTCGGTCAATCGGGACGAGCAGATGCGAAAGACCTCGCATCGATTGAATATACAGGTGACACAAAACAACTTGAACCCCTCGCCGTTGGTGCGAAGAACTTGAACGTCATTCCTGGTAAAATCGTCAGGTCGTTCCAAAAGGGCGACGTCGCTTATATCATCCATGAATTCAAGGATGCGAAGGGAGCAATTCTCCCGAACCGCGGATCGAAGCTGTTATTGAAGAAAGACGATGAGTGGAAGATCGTTCTGACACCGACGACGTTCGACCCGGCCGTCTTCTCGACGCTTGGTGATCTGTTCACTGGGTTTAACGCCGATGAGTATGGTGTCAATGCGAAAGCAGCAGACGAAATCGGGAAAACGGATGAAAAAGAACAGGATGCCGTCTTCTCTCGCGTCAATGCGCAAACGGATTATATGGCGCTTGAGATGAACAGTAATATTCTGATGATTTACGGTGAGGCGCTGAAGAATGAAGGAAACCCTGAGACGCTTGTTGATTACTATCAAGACTATGCAGATTGGTATGAGGAAGAACAGCCTCTCCTCATGAAGACAGCGAAAGCCGGTACGGATTATGAGAAGTACTTGATCGCACTCGATCCATTAAAAGAAAGTCTTCAAAAGAAGCTTGAAAAATATGCGGATCAATTAAACATGGAATTAGGATAAGGAGGAATTTTTCATGCAAGCACCAACATTCACCCTTCCAAATGCACAAGGAGAACCAATCTCCCTTGAGGATTATCGCGAAAAAAAAGTCGTACTTTATTTCTATCCGAAGGATTCAACGCCTGGCTGTACGACCGAGGCATGTGATTTCCGCGATGCGACGCAAGCGTTCGAAGAGAACAACACCGTCATTCTCGGCGTCTCCGCCGATAGCCAGAAGCGTCATCAGAACTTTATCGCGAAATACGAATTACCGTTTCAATTGTTATCAGATGTCAATCACGAAGTCTGTGAACAATATGGCGTCTGGCAATTAAAGAAGAACTACGGTAAGGAATATTATGGAATCGTACGCTCGACTTTCTTAATCGATGAATCCGGTGAAATCGTCAAGGAATGGCGTAGTGTGAAAGTAAAAGATCACGTCGCAGAAGCACTTCAATACGTACAAGAACAGAAATAATTCGAAGAACCAGTTGAATCATTCAACTGGTTCTTTTTGTATGTGCAGATTATTAATATTCCTAATTTTATCCTTACATAAAAATAATTTCATGTAAGGAAACGTTGGTATCACACACAAATTTAATGATTTTGAAATAATCTGAAAATATTCTATTGATTTTTCTGAATATTGTATTTATTATTGATAACAAGTTGATCCGGTGCTTTCCATAGCTTAAGAATAAAAGGCGATGACCCCTCTTATTTTTAGTCGGACACCGGATCGCTATCCTATCGGTTCTTTTCGTTTCACCATATATATCTATTTCTTTTGGGAGGGATTTACTTTATGAAGAAGAAAAAGGCACTCGCACTCGTCGGAGCACTGACAATCGCTGGATCAAGTCTTGCGGCATGTTCGACGACAGATGAAGGTAAAAAAGAAGGCGGCTCGACGTCAGGCGACAAAACTTCAGACAAACAAGTCTTGAACTTAACGAGCGGTTCAGACATTCCGGCTCTTAGCCCGACAGTCGCAACGGACTCTGTATCCTTCACAGTATTGAACAACGTTCAAGAAGGTCTGTTCCGTCTTGACGACAAACAAGAAGCAACACCAGGTGTTGCTGAGAGTGTAGATGTTTCGGAAGATGGACTTACATACACGTTCAAACTTCGTGATTCAAAATGGTCGGATGGCAGCGATGTCACAGCAAAAGACTTCGAATATGCGTGGAAACGCGTCCTCGATCCGAAGAGCGGTTCGCAATATGCGTATATCATGTATATCATCGACGGTGCGGAAGCGTACAATACGGGTAAAGGGAAAGCAGATGACGTTGCAGTTAAAGCGGTCGACGACAAAACACTCGAAGTCAAGTTGACGCAACCGGCTGAATACTTCAAATCATTGACTGGTTTTGGTTCATTCATGCCGCTCAAGCAAGAATTCGTCGAAAAACAAGGGAAAAACTTTGCGACGAAGCCGGATACATTCCTCTACAACGGACCATTCACCCTCTCGGATTGGAAGACGGAAGTCGGCTGGAGCTTTAAGAAGAACGACCAGTACTGGGATAAAGACAACGTCAAGCTCGATGACATCAACTTCAAGATCGTTAAGGAAGTCTCAACGAGCGTCAACCTTTACGAAAAAGGTGATGTCGACCAAGTCGGTCTGACGAGTGAGTTCGTTGATCAGTACAAAGATAGCAAAGAGTTCGATACGCGTCTTGATGCGTCAATGTACTACATCCAAATGAACTTCAAGAATGAACTCTTGAAAAACAAGGATATCCGTAAAGCGATCGATTCGGGATACGATAAAGCGCAGATGGCGAAAGTCCTCTTGAACAACGGTTCGATCCCTGCGTACTACTATGTACCAAAAGACTTCGCTAAAGGTCCAGACGGTAAAGACTTCCGTGACGGCAACGAAGGCTTCGGGTCATACGACGCTTCTTCAGCCAAAGCATCGTTCGAAAAAGGTCTCAAAGAAGTCGGTAAGAAATCGGTGAAACTCGAGCTTCTTTCGTACGATGATGACAACTCGAAGAAAATCTCTGAGTACCTCAAAGGCGAGTGGGAGAAAAACCTTCCAGGTCTTGAAGTCACGATCAAACAACAACCGTTCAAGAACAAATTGGATCTTGAATCAAAAGGTGAATTCGAACTGTCATTCGCAGGATGGGGACCTGACTATCAGGATCCGATGACGTTCCTTGATATGTGGGTAACAGGTGGACCATACAACCGTGGTAAGTACACAAGCGATAAGTATGATTCACTCATCAAATCGGCTCAAAAAGAAGTCGATGCAGCAAAACGTTGGCAGTCACTGAAAGATGCTGAGAAAACACTCCTTGAGGATGATCAAGCCATCTCAGTCATGTACCAACGTGGAGCATCCTTCCTACGTAAACCGTATGTCAAAGGAGTCGTCAACCACAAAGTTGGTGCGGATACTTCGTACAAATGGGCTTCCATTGAAGGAAAATAAGTTATATCCGAAGACCAGATTCGCTGACGAGCGTGTCTGGTCTTTTTTTCCATATGAGCCGTTTGTCCTATTTTTCTGAATAGAATTAAAATTTCGTGTCATTCTGTTTTCATTTCCATGACTTCCATTTATACTAAGCAAAGAATCCGATTCACTTTATTTACAATATTTTGCGGGAATTATTCATAATTAATGGAAATGTACCGATATATCTAATACAGAGGACTTTTGCCTCAATATTACATCGAACTAGGAAGGAGGACTCACTCATGAAGCAACGTGTACTTACGAGTCAACAGAGTTATACAGAAGAGCAACTTGAGATGATTGAAGCCATCCGCGCGGTCGGTGAACTCATCCAGGATCGTCCACGCCGCACTGTCTATCGCCGTTATGCTCTCGTGAATGACTGGCCTCAGCCAGAAAACATCATTCGTCAATTCGGTTCATGGCCAGAAGCCTTATCTGCTGCTGGATACGAGTGGAATGTCGATCAACAGCCGGAGGAACTTGAGCGTGCACCTAAATACACGAAAGACGAGATCTTAAAGTCATTCGAACGGTATGCACAAGACGTCGGCTCGACGATCACGCTCAAAAAGTATCAAATGTGGCGTAAATCCGTCCATCATGCCCCGAGTCACTATCATATCGTCAAGATGTTCGGTTCATGGCATGACGCCTGTACCGCAGCAGGACTTGAAGCAAGTGTCACCTATTCAAAAGCTGAACTTGCTGCTTCCCTGCGTCAAGCAATCGAAGAAGTTGGCTTCTCCCTCTCCTTTGAAGCATATCGAGAATGGGCAAAGCGAAACAACAAACCATCGACGAAAGCCTTACTTCATCGCTATGGGTCTTGGTCAGCCGCGATCCATGCGATCGAAAACGAGATTCGCCTTAGTAAACAACAAGCCCAATGAACTTATACCTTCTTCAATCCTTCTCGTTCATTTGAACTGGAAGGATTTTTTACATCAAAAAAGAAGGTGACGCATCCGCCACCTTCTATTCGCTTCTTTAAATGACCTTCTCTTTCCACTCCTGATACGATGCGACACGATCGCGTCCTTGGAACTTGGCACCGACGTACATCGCCCGGTCCGCATTTCGAATCAGACTCGCGAGATCCCCAAGTTCCTTTAACGTATCGATCCCGATACTTGCTGTGATCTGAAGGGTGTGACCTTCAACTAAAATAGGATGCGCATGTAACGTCTCACGAATCCGTTCTGCAACGATTTGTGCGGAATCAAGATCCGTATTTGGTAGCAAGATGACGAATTCCTCTCCCCCGTAACGCGCAACGAGATCCGTGATACGTGTTGCTTGCATCAATAACTTCGCGACTTCAAATAAAACGACATCTCCGACTTCATGACCATACGTATCATTGATTTGTTTAAAGTGATCCAAATCAATCATCAATGCAGAGAACGGATACAGATCGCGTTGTTTAATACGACGATCGCCCCACTCTTGTAGCGCACGATAGTTTGGCAATTTTGTCATCGCATCTGTTCGACTATCCGTCAATAACCGCTCTCGCTCGTGCGCTCGTTCAACGGCCCATGATAGAACACGTAAAGCGCGGTATAACTCGTATCCGAAATCCTTCGTGAACTCTCCACTCGCATGGGACGCAAGGAATAAGGAGCAGTTAATCGTCTCCGTCGCCTCCGGTTGGATGAAGAGGACAGATTGTGTTTCTTCTGGCAGACAATCGTACAGACGAATATCCCATTCCTGTTGCATGCCGTAAAGAAGGACTTCTTCTTTTTCGATGATATCTTCAATGATTCGTCCTTCGACATGATCTGCTTTTAACTTTCGTCCATCCTTCAACGAATAGTAGACAGTCTGCTTGCCTTCTTCAAAATCAAACTTAATCCAAGCGATATCCGGTTTGACGAATTGATTGAGCTGTCGCAGATATCGCTCGATGATGAACTGTGCATCGCCGTCCTTCCAAGCTGCTTCTTTCAATCGCTCGATCTGCTCCCAATGTTCGATACGATCAGACGCTTCGACCGAACTCCCGAGTGCTCGTTTGATGATGAACAATGCAAATGCTGCCATGACGAGTCCACTATTCCCATTCCCTTGGACGACGAGTGTACTGAAGATCCCATATAACAGTTCTGCCGTGATGACGACTGCTTCAAAACGTAAGAGCTGGAACATGACGTCACTCGGAATGTTTTCTCCGAGAAGAAATCGAGATAACTGGTATTGTAACAAGAGTACGATCCAAAGGATCGCGACCATCGCTAGTAACGGAACGATGTTTTCTGTCAACAGGAATGCGTCTCCGTGTGTTCCACCTAGGGCATTATAGGCAAGACCTGCTGGCACGATCAGAAACAACTCGAGCGCGACATTGAACGGATAGTTGTGCAACATTCGACGACGTCCGATCGGCGTATGGATCGTCCGCAACTGATAGATGAGCATCGTCAGTTGACCGACGAAAATCGCTGATAACAAACCGTATGATAAAAACGTAAAGAGAACAAATCCAAAATGAAAGGTAAAACTCATATGACGACGGCGGACAGGATCGATGACGAAAATCGTCGACAAGACGGCAATCAATAAGAACGTAAACAAATCGATGCTGAGATTATAATCCTTTGACTTCGCAAAAAGATCGATGCCAATGACGATTACGAAAAAAACGACCCAGCTTCGGAGGAGATATTGTTGAAAACGACGCACAAAACATTCCCCTTCCTCTTAAGTATGTAGTTGTATATTACTGGAAATCGAAATGTCCATTATTCTACTTTTCAAGCAAAATGTCGAACTTCGATAGTATCCTTTGATACAATTAATGTGAGGTGATATTTTTCATGACAAACACATTCACGCAACATGCATTTGATACATTTCAGATTGATGGATTAGAACCCCGGATGAAGGCGATTCGTGAACGGATTCAGCCTGTCTTCCGCGACATCGGTCAAGAAGTCGCACCTGACTTGACGGTCGCAACAGCAGAAGATGTCCATGTCCACATCGCGCAACATGCTCGGCGGAAGGTCAATCCTCCGAAAGATACATGGATGGCATTCTCACCCGATAAACGTGGATATAAAAAACATCCGCACTTTCAAATCGGTCTATTTGATGATCACTTGTTCATTTGGCTCGCTTATATTTATGAGTTACCGAACAAACAACAATATGCATCAAAACTGTTACAGCATACGGAACTGCTGACGACTCTTCCGGATGATTTCGTCGTTTCTTATGACCATATGAAAAAAGACGCGGTTCCTGTTCACGCGACGGATCTTCAAAAAGGTTTACAACGTTTCCACGACGTCAAAAAAGCAGAGTTCCTTGTCGGTCGCCATATTCCGGCAGAACAAGTTCATCAACTGTCACGCGAAGAATTACTCGAAATGATTCGAAATACCTATTCGCATCTCGTACCACTCTATAAAACGATTAAATAAAAAGGATGGCCGAATCGGTCATCCTTTTTCGTTAGTTATATTTTACTAGAATTGACATGACTTGTGTACGGTCGGAATTTAAATTTAGATAAATGTTGACCTGTTTCGAGGAAACAGTCATGACGTTGAATGTTTTATCGAGTTTCGCTGTCGGATATGCTTTTTTAGCTTCTTTGACCGTCACCGTCCGTTTGATTTGCTTTGGATCATAGACGATGGCGCTAACTTTAGCTTTTGTGTCCTTCACGCCATACGTTGAACAGTAATGAAGGGAGCGATCTGCTGAAGCAAGACCATTTCCACTTTGACACCAATTGGAGTTCTTTTCCCCTTTGTACGCTTTATGTACTTGTGCAAGTGTCGTTTTTTCAAGTACGACTTTTCCATCGAGTGAGCGCGCTTGTTTCGCTTGTGTTTGAATTTCTTGAAGCCATTTGACGTCTGATTGTTTTGATGCCTCGACCGGTTGCTGTTTATATGAAGTGCCTGACACGATGCTGACAGTGAGAGCGGCAGTTAAGATGATTCCTAGAACTTGTTTCATGATGATGTCCTCCCCGGTGCCTGTAAAAAGGCGTTGATAATAAACTGATTCCCCTATTCCAAAAAATTATTCAGTTTTTACAGTTTTTTTTTGGGAACTTATATTTATTTTTATGAAGAGAAATAAAAAAAGAACCTAGTGCCCCCTAGCACTAGGTTTTTCCTCATTTCTTATGCATCTTAAACTCTAAGAACAACTCATTGTAATGGGCGAGCATCTTCTTCCCGAGGTTCTCATAGACTTCAAGCGTATCAGTGACTTGTTTATCAGGATAGAATCGTTTATCCGTCCGAACCGACTTGTCGAGTAACTTTAAGCCTTCTTTGTTCGGTGTCGAATAACCGACGTAGTCCGCATTTTTCGCTGAAATATCTGGGCGTAACATGAAGTTGATGAACTGATGTGCTCCCTTGACGTTTTTAGCTGTCTTTGGAATGACGATATTATCGAACCAGACGTTCGAGCCTTCTTTTGGAATGACATAGTCAAGTTTGTCGTTTTCACTCATGATCTCGTTCGCATCTCCAGACCAGACGACACCAAGTCCTGCTTCTTCGTTCGCAAGCAATAACTTGATTTCGTCCCCGACAATCGCTTTGACATTTGGCGTCAAACGCATCAGGTTCGCTTTTGCTTCCTGTAGCTTCGACTCATCCGTCTCATTCAAGGAATAACCGAGACTGTTCAAACTCATACCTATTACTTCACGCGCACCATCGGCAAGTAGAATCTGGTTCTTCAGCTTCGGATCCCATAGATCCTTCCAGCTCGTTGGTTTTTTTCCGATCAAGTCTTTGTTGTAGACGATACCGACCGTTCCCCAGAAATACGGAATCGAATATTTATTTTTCGGATCAAAGGATAGATCCAAGAAACGTGAATCGATATTTTTGAGATTCGGGATTTTTTGATGATCAATCGGCAGGACGAGCTTCTCATCGATCATCTTTGCGATCGCATAGTCGGATGGGACGGCGATATCATACGTCGTTCCTCCCTGTTCGATTTTCGTCAACATCGCTTCGTTCGAGTCGAATGTCTGATAGACGACCTTGATGCCACTCTCTTTTTCAAACTGTTTGATCAGTGCCGGATCGATATAATCGCCCCAGTTATAAATGTTCAAGACATTCTTACCTGAATACCCTTGTGTCTCGTTTAACTGATTCAAGGTGAATAGGATGACACCCGAGATCAAGAAAATCGCGACGAATAATTGAATCAATTTTTTCAACGGTCATTTCACCTCCGGTCGCGAAAGCTTCGTAGCAGCTCGTTGGTTCAAGAAGTAGTAGCCGATGACGAGCAGGAATGTAAACAAGAAGATGACGGTCGACAACGCATTGATCTTCATCGAAATCCCTTGGCGGGCAAGTGAGTAGATTTCGACAGATAATGTCGTAAAGCCGTTTCCTGTTACGAAGAATGTCACCGCAAAATCGTCAAGTGAATACGTCAATGCTGTAAAGAATCCAGCAAAGATACCGGGTGTGATGTACGGCAGGACGACCTTCGTTAAGACATCCCAGCGACTCGCGCCTAAGTCACGCGCCGCATCGACGAGCGTTGGACTCATCTCCTGTAATTTCGGCAAGACGAGAATGACGACGATCGGTACCGAAAATGCGATATGAGAGAGTAAGACTGACGTAAAGCCAAGCTGGATTCCAAGCATCGTAAAGAAGATCAAAAACGATGCTCCGATGATGACATCGGGGCTGACGATCAAGATACTGTTGAGCGTCAACAACGACGTCTCGACACGTTTCTTGCGGACCGCCTGGATCCCGATCGCTCCGAATACTCCGAGAATCGTCGAGATTGCAGCCGACAACAACGCGATGACGAGTGTGTTCAAGACGATGATCAACAAGCGTGAATCTTGGAAGACTTCCTTATACCAATCCCACGTGAACGAATCGAAGTTCGTCATGTTATCAGCGCTGTTGAACGAATAGAATGCGAGATAAAAAATCGGAGCATACAAAATGATGAAGACACCGATCAAATAAAGATTTGCTAGTTTCAGACGTTTCATCAAGTCGTCGCTCCTTTCTTCCGTTTCGTACTTGTCAAGGCAAGGATGATTGCCATCGCGATGATGAGGAAGACGGCAATCGTAGCGCCCATGCCCCAGTTCTGTGTCACGAGGAATTGCTGTTCAATCGCCGTACCGAGCGTAATGACGCGGTTCCCGGCAATCAAACGCGTGATCATGAACAGTGACAATGCCGGAATGAAGACAAGCTGACAGCCTGATTTCACACCGTCAAGTGTCAACGGAAAGACGACACGACGGAATGTCGTGAAATTTGAAGCTCCGAGATCACGTGCCGCGAAGACGAGCGATGGGTTCAGTTTTTCTATCGCGTTGAAGATCGGTAGGATCATGAACGGAATGAAAATGTAAACCGAGACGAAGACAAAACTGAAATCGGTAAACAGGATTTGCTTCCGTCCGATTCCGATCGCTTCAAGCGTTTGATTTGCGAGACCATACGTACTGAACAATCCGATGAAGGCGTAGGTTTTCAACAATAAGTTGATCCACGTCGGCAAGATGACGAGCAACAGCCAAAGTTGTTTATGTTTCGTCTTCGTCAGCAAATAAGCCGTCGGATAACCGATCAAGAGTGAAAACAAGGTGATCAAAAAAGCATACCAGAACGAACTAAGCGTCATCGTTAGATACGTCGATGTGAAGAAGTTCCGGTAGTTCTCAAATGAGAAATTGCCATCAAGATCAAGGAACGAATAATAGACGACGAGCACAATTGGTGCGATGACGAATAAGGCGATCCAGAATAGATACGGGATGAGATACCAGTTACGTGATTTCTGCATCATAACACCCCGTCGTAGGATTCCAGACGCTTATCAAATTCTTCTTCCGTCTCGTTCAATCGCATGACGTGAATCGCTTCCGGATCAAACGTCAGACCGATTTGTTCACCAACCGTCGCTTTTTTCGTACTGTGGACGAGCCATTCGTTTCCGACTTCATCCATACAGGCGATCTCATAGTGCACCCCACGGAACAACTGTGAGTCGACCGTAACCTTTAGTTTTCCTTGTGTCACATTCGTAATTTCAAGATCCTCGGGACGAATGACGATTTCGACCGGTTCGTTCAGCTCAAGACCGCGGTCAACACATTCGAATTCTTTTTCTGCGAACCAAACTCGATAATCTTCAATCATACGTCCAGGAATGATATTCGACTCGCCGATGAAGTCCGCGACGAAGCGGTTGATCGGTTCATCATAAATATCTGTCGGCGTTCCCGATTGTTGAATGACACCGTGATTGAGAACGAAGATTTCATCTGACATCGCGAGTGCCTCTTCTTGGTCATGTGTGACGAAGATGAACGTGATCCCAAGACGACGTTGTAAGTCACGGAGCTCATATTGCATCTCTGTCCGCAATTTCAAGTCGAGTGCTGAGAGCGGCTCATCGAGCAAGATGACTTCCGGTTCATTGACGATTGCCCGGGCAATCGCGACACGCTGCCGTTGTCCACCCGACATCTCGGTGATTTCCCGTTTCTCATAACCTGACAAGTTGACGAACTTCAATGCATCGGTCACACGTTGTGCGATTTCCGCTTCCTTCACCTTCTTGATCCGAAGACCAAAAGCAATGTTTTCGAAGACATTTAAGTGTGGGAACAGTGCGTAATCTTGGAAAACGGTATTAACTTGACGTTTGTTCGCCGGCACATCATTGATCCGTTTCCCGTCGAAGATAATGTCTCCCTCTGTCGCTTCCGAAAAACCGGCTATAAGTCGTAAGATCGTCGTTTTCCCGCAACCCGATGGTCCGAGTAACGTATAGAACTTGCCGCGTTCGATTTCAAAGCTGACTTGATCAAGAACGGTCTGATCGTCATAACGTTTCGTGACGTCCTTGAATTGAATGATCGTAGTATCTGCCAATCTAGTTCCTCCTTTATAGGTATGAGTCGGTTGCGGTCACGAGGACCTTTGTCTCTTGCATTGACTCATTGCGTAATTGATGAATTTCTGAAGCCTTATAGTAAAGTGTCTCCCCTTGCTTCGCTAAAAAAGACTGACGTCCGAGCGTCAACGTGACGTTCCCCGCGAGCACATAGACGAATGTCTCCGCTCCCGACGGTTCGTATGTCTTGAAGGCTCCCCCTGGCGCAAGTGTCAGCAGGACCGGTTCCATCTCTTTTTCATTCGATTCTGGGATGAGCCATGTGACATGATACCCTTGTTCTTCGTCCGCATATGTTGTGACATCTTCTTCTCCATAGACGACTTTTTGATTAAGTGCGTCCTCATCAAAGAAATCCTTCGGTGAGATGCCAAGGACTTCAAGGAGATGAAACAGTGTCTCGATCGATGGGGAACTGATTTCCCGTTCGAGTTGCGAGATGTACCCTTTACTCAGGTCTGTTCTTTCCCCGAGTTCCTCTTGCGTCAATCCCTTTTGAAGACGGAGGTTCTTGATTTTTTGTCCGATTGAGTACAATCGACGTCCTCCTCTCATCGGCTTAGTTTAGTATAAGATGACTAAAAGTTTACTAATCACGTACCGATTATAGCGTATTTCATTATTTAATCAACTAAAACGTTTGATATTTTTTAATGTTCATTTGACAGCGAGAACGCTTACACCTACAATTATTATCAGGTACTAATTTGAGGAGGAACTTGTAATGCGGATTGCTTGGATCACTGATAGTACGACGATTTTACCGGATACGATCGCAAAGCGCGACGATCTCTCGGTTGTCCCTTTACTCGTCATGAAGGATGGCGAAAGTTTCATCGATGGGGTCGATGTAAATGCGGAAACCGTCTATAGCTGGATTGATGCAAAACATAAAGTGACGACGAGTCAACCTTCCATCGGTAGTTTTACCGAACACTACGAACGACTAAAAGAAGATTACGACATCGGTTTTGCTGTCCACCTGTCGAGTGAACTGAGCGGAACGTATAACGCGTCCGTCCAAGGCGCAGAAATTGCCGGCTTCCGCTTGATCGCGATTGATTCTCGTTGTGGGATTTATCCGGCTGGTCAGCTCTTAGCAGAGGCAATCGAGCTCGTCGAAGCGGGACATTCGATTGAATCCGTCGAACAGTTCATTCTGGAGCGTCGTTTCGACCACCATATCGAATTCACTGTCGCGAACCTCGATCAATTGCAAGCCGGTGGACGGATCTCCTCGACGAAGGCATTCGTCGGTAACTTGTTGCAACTGCGTCCGTTGTTCCACTTCGAAGAAGGAAAGATCGTTCCATACCAAACCGTTCGGACGTTCAAGAAAGCCCATTCAAAGATTTTTGATCACCTTGTTTTGATTCTCGAGCGCGGTCAAGTGACGGACATCTCGTTGTTCCACGCGACAGCGTATGAACTGGCGCTCGATTGGAAAAATCGACTCGAAGCACAGTTCGACGTCCGGGTCCGAATCGATGATTTAACGCCGGTTCTCGGTTCACATACCGGAAACCCCGCCATCGGCATGTCCTTTTTGAACCCGACGCGTCGACCATGATGACTAATGAAAATGATTTTTGGGTAAACCTTCTTTAGAGAATAAAGGAGGTTTTTTGTTTGAAAAATAAATGGATTTGGCTTAACTGGGTCGGCTTCATCTTTACGATTGCTGTGAACGCCCTCGATGGTGGAAAGACAGGACGGATTTCTGACTCCATCTTTACGTTATTCAAACCGGCTGGTTATGCGTTCTCGATTTGGGGATTGATCTATACGATTTTACTCATTTGGTTGATTCTCCAAACGATCCCAAAATTCAAGGAACATGAACTGGCGAAAAAAATCGGACCATGGTTCCTGATCAGCTGTTTATTCAATGCTGGCTGGATTGTCTCATTCACCTTCGAATTGTTCGTCGTATCTGTCGTCGTCATCGTTGGTCTCTTGCTGTCATTGATCGTCATCTACTCGAAAATCGACCGCGAGACGAAAGGCTTACGCTTCAAGCTACCTTTCTCGCTTTATCTCGGCTGGGTATCGGTCGCAACGATCGCCGACATCTTCCTAACGATCAACGCAGAGGGCGTGACGTCGTGGCTTGGAATCGGAGATGCCGGTTGGACGATGATTATGCTGGTCGTCGGTGTCATCGTCGCCCTTCTCTTCATGTTCACAAACCGCGATCCGATTTATCCGCTCGTCTTCGTCTGGGCGTACATCGCAATCAATTTCGAGTCGGATAACGGTCTCGTCGATACGGCGGTTCTCGGTAGCGTCGTCTTATTGTTAGCCGGGTATATCTTCCTTCTTGTACGGATGCGCCGTCGAGTCAGCGTGAGCAAGTGACGTTCCTTTCTCATTCGAACGGCGTATACTAGAGAAAAGGAGTGAATGACCATGAACATCACATTTACATCATCTGCTCAGGAACGAATCAATCAATTACGCGGTGAAGTATCCGGTCAACTACACCTCTACTACGATACAGAAGGTTGCGGTTGCGGAAACTCTGGTATTTTCAGTATTCGTCTCGTCGATGAAGCGACACCGGAAGACATGACGATCGACTCGAATGTCGGACCCGTTCTTGTCAAACGATGGTCGAGTCATTTCCTCGATCAAGACATGACGCTCGATTACAACGCGGAGAAAAAAGCGTTAATCCTTAAAAGCGATGGACAATACTTCAATACGAACGTGCTCGTTACGGATCAAACAGGCTGTGTCCTGACAGTTCGTTCATAAGCACAGACGAAAAAGGCAACTTCCGCGATGGAAGTTGCCTTTGTTTGTGTTCGAACAGACAGGTGCTACGTTAAAAGCTTGGATGGTCTGAGTATGATTGAATGTACTAGATGTCTGTCTGCGTCGTGCACAAGCTGGTGAGAAAATCCAGCGCTTTGCGTCCCCCCAGACGTCGCATGCATCATCCTAGCATGCTTATCTAGTATACGAACGAAAGTCGTGTTTGGATTGCTTTATCCGACATTTAGAACGGTCTCTTCAATCGTCCGCTGATTCAGATCCTTCACATGCATCGGCTTACTGTAATAATAACCTTGTCCATAATCACAACCGAGACGTTTCAGGAAAAGATGCTGTTCGAGTGTCTCGACGCCTTCCGCGACGACTTCGATCCCGAGACTCTTCGCAAGCTGGATGATCATTTCCGTGATTGCCGTTCCGCGTTCGTCATGCGGGACTTCATCGATGAACGATTTATCGATCTTCAGGATATCAATCGGGAGATGCTTCAGGTGTGTCAATGATGATAGACCCGTTCCGAAATCATCAAGTGCAATCGTCAGACTGAGTTGTTTCAGTTCACCGAGCATCATCATTGCCCGGTCGAGGTTCTCCATGACGGATGTTTCCGTGATTTCAAGCTGTAGCTGTAGTTCGCTCCCATTCTTCAATGAATGGTGGACGATTTCCTTAATCATTAAGTTGTGTGACTCGGACCGGAAATGCATCGCCGATAAGTTCACCGAGACTTGGCGAATGAAATAATCTTCCTTCTTCCAAATCTCCATCTGGGCGACGGTCTCTTTGAGTACCCACTCAGTTAAACGGTGAATCAAACTGTATTTTTCTGCAAGCGGGATGAACTCCGCCGGTGAGATGAAACCAAACTTCGGATGATTCCAGCGGATCAAGACTTCCGCTTGATCAACTTTTCCCGTCGCAAGGGCGATCTTCGGTTGATAGACGAGGGCGAACTCCTTGAAATCCGTCATCGCCCGGCGTAAGGATCCGACAATCAATTGCTCTCTACGATCCGAGTGTAGTGAGTCATCATACACGATGAAGCGATCACGCCCCTCATTTTTGCCAGCCCGAAGCGCACTCTCCATCTGACCGATTCGCATCTCAAGTGATTCCTTTGCATTCGGGAGGATGACGCCCATCGTTGCTGTCAAATGAACCGGTTGATCTTCGAGATCAATCGGAAGACGTACATCGTCTAAAATTTGTTCGAAAACATCTGTCATGTCTTCTTGTGAGACACGTTTGATGAGGAAGAACTGCGTCCCGTTATAACGAATACACGCTTCATCTTCCTTCAACGTCTGTAACATCCGTTCTGCGAATTGGCGGATGACCGCATCTCCCTTATCGAATCCGAATGTGTCATTGACCCATTTGTATCCATCGAGATCAAGTAACGCCATCGCCATCTCCTGCTTAGCACGACCATACTGGGCATCGACTTTCGTCATGTGATGATCGAGCCATCGTCGGTTGTGTAATCCCGTCAGATGATCGGTATACGCCATCATCTGCAGTGCACGACGTTCGAGGTGAATGTAGAGACCTGCAATCAACACGAGAATCAAGAAGACCGGTATCGCGACTTCATTCAAGATGTTCGACGTGATTGGAGCATCACCGATAAGTCCGGCATCTGAGGCTGGAATACAGAACGATGTGCCGAGCATTCCGACATAATGCATCGAAGAGATGGCAAACCCCATCACGACTGCGATGGGAATCAAGATCCGTTTCTTATCGACATGTCTCAAGCGATGAAGCAGTAGCAAGGCGATATAGGCGACAGTGACTGCAATCAGGACGGATAAAAAAAATAAACTTCTCTCATACCGAACGGCTCCACCGAACTCCATCGCCATCATGCCAAGGTAATGCATCGTAGCGATTCCGACCCCCATCAGGGATCCTGCTAAAATGACCTTCTTTCGCGTAATCGTCGACGAGTACAACAAATGAAAGGCAATGAAAGCAGCCAAAATAGCGGGAATGACGGATAAGAACATTAAAAACCAATCATAGCGAACCGTGACGGACAGAGCGAATGCTCCCATCCCGACGAAATGCATTCCCCAGATCGATAACCCCATCGTCAACGACGAGAGGAACAAGGCACGCTTCTTTAAGGAAGTCGCTTTCGCTAGACGACGATTTAACTCCAGTGAACCATATGAGCCGAGGATGGCAACGAGCACCGATAACACGACCAATGTCACTTCGTAGTGTTTCGTTAAGATGATCCATTCATTCATTGTATGAGGTCTCTCCTTATGAAATGTCATTCTCCTAACTATCGTCTGCTCTGACTCTTTTTTTCAGTGAAATTTAGAAATTCGTTTGATTTCTTATCATTCCATCACTTTTTTACCTAATCCACTCGACATCTTACACAAAAACGGATCCGCTCGAGACGGATCCGTTAAACATCATTTTTAGAGTGCTACCGATGCGACGATTTCACCCGTTGGTTTTTCTAAATCCGGTTCGGGTTCGACCGTGATGGCGACGGCATCAACTTTTCCGTCTCCTTTAAGCGGGAAGACAGCTGCTGCCTCTCCATCTTTTTCGATGACACCGTTCGCAGTAGGCGTCTCTCCTTCGAGCGTCCACAATTGATAGAGCTGACCTTTTTGAAGCGGTGGTAAATCTTTCAGTTGAACGAGCATATACGATTTATCGTTTTGCGTGAAAATCATGCTCGATCCTTTAATGGACTCGGTACTTTCAAAGTTCCCCATCCCTTTGATCTCATCCATGGCTAACGTCTCTGGTGTATCTGTGCTCTCTTCCTGTGACAGGAAGTAGGCATTCGCACCAAGCGAGAGAATCAAGGCGGCGGCGATACTCATCAACCAACCGAGTGGCACACTCTTCTTCTTCGTTTGTTGCTGACGTGCTTGTTTAATGTCTACCGGAGTAGTCATCGGTGCTTCCTTCGGAGACGCTGCCTCTGCTGAACCAAGGACTTCTCCAAGAATTCGCGCTTTCATACCTGCAGGAACGGGTCGCTCCGGAAGCGATTCAGCGATGGGAAGCATGAGTTCTTCCATTTCTAAAAGCGCTTCACGACATTCTTCGCACGTCGAAAGATGCGCTTCGAACGCGTCGCGATCAGCTGCGGATAATGTTCCATTAAAATAATCGATTAAGTCATGACAACGTTCTTCCATCTCGTTCCCTCCCATCCATTCGTTTTCGTAATGCTTGAATCGCGCTCCTGATTCGCGTCTTGACCGTTCCAAGAGGTAAATCGAGCTGCTCTGAAATCTGTTGTTGCGTCATCCCCTGGAAGTAAACGAGTTCGATCAGCTCTTGCTGTTCTGGCTTCAATTCACTGACCGCGCCGCGTACTTCAGCAGCCGTTTCCCGCTGCATGACCGTCCGCTCGACCGGCTCGTCGTATCCACCATCCCGCTCTTCGACTTCGATCGTCGGTTGTCGTTTTTCACGACGGAGACAATCGAGTGCCGCGTTACGTGTAATCGTTAAAATCCACGATGAAAACTTTCCTTTTTGTGTATCAAAATCAACACGACCATTCCAAATCTTCATCCATACTTCCTGTATGACTTCTTCGGACAACCGGTCATTATTCGTAAAGCGATGGGCAAATGAAAACAATAACCTCTCGTACTTATCGTATAATGTCTCGAGAGCTTGCTCGTCACCGCTACGCATCAGATGATAAAGCGATTCATCGGATTGAGTGTGCATCCTTCTCCTCCTTCTGACGTCAGCCCTATCATATAGTATACGCAAGCTGACACCAAATCGTTTTCGATTTCATCCATTTTCTAAGTAAAAAACTTCACCACATCCATATTCCCTCATTCTATTAAAAGTATAGCTTAAAATTCTGCTGAATTGACAGCGATACCGTAATGGGCATAGCATAAAGATACTACATGACGTCAGGTCAACGGGAATCGGAGGAATAAAGATGGATTATGATCGGAAGATGAAAAACCGTGTTAGTCGGATTGAAGGACAGCTACGAGGTATTTTACGGATGATGGAAGAAGGGCAAGATTGCCGCGATGTCATCACCCAGCTCTCCGCTGCCCGTTCTGCGATTGACCGGACGATCGGCGTCGTCGTTAGCTCGAATTTGATCGAGTGCGTCAAGGAAGCAGAACAAAACGGCGATGGACAAACAGAAGAACTCGTGAAGGAAGCGGTCAACCTACTGGTGAAAAGCCGCTGACGTCACGTTCGTACCGATAGTCTGCTTTGGAAGCAGGCTATTTTTTTAACGTTTCTTTTCCCAAAGTCGTTGCGAGTGTACACCTTGACTTAGGTTTGATTGCGTATCAAAACAGGTATACTAAATTGTTATTACTTGGACAGCATGTAGAGCCGTCCGCTTAGGAGGAAGAGTACTCATGACCGTTTCCCTATTCATTGATATCACCTGCAAGACAGGTGAATCCCCTGTTTACGACGCAAAAACAAAACGCTTTTATTTCGTCGATATTCCGAATCAACTGCTCTTTTCATATGATCTTGTTACAGAAGCACTTAAACCATATACGTTGCCAAGCGCTATTACATCGATTGCCTTGACGGACGCTCCGGACTTATTGCGTGTCACATCAGCACATGGCTTTGGCACGTTCGATCTTAAGGAAGGACATCTGTCTCTCGAACATCAATTGTCATTACCGGATTCTGATCGGATGAACGATGGTAAGCTCGATCCGACCGGACAATATGTCGCTGGTAGCATTAATGAAGAAGACGGTAAAACAGCTGGGCTGTTCCGTCTGCGTCATGACGGTTCCATCGATGTTTTACACGAAGACTTGACGAACTCCAATGGACTCGTCTGGTCAGAAGATGGCAAGACGCTATATCATATCGATACACCAACGAAAAAAGTCTATGCCTTCGACTACGCTCCCGATGCCCCACTTTCGAATAAACGCGTCGCCGTTGATCTCGAAGAGGAAGAAGGATTCCCGGATGGTATGACGAAGGATGCTGAAGGTCATGCTTGGATTGCACATTACGCCGGATCATGTATCACACGTTGGAATCTTACGACGGGCGAAAAACTGGATCATGTCGACTTCCCTGTCTCGAATCCGACATGTCCGATTTTTTACGAAGATCGATTACTCGTTACGACAGCTGCCAACGGAGATGATGCACCACATGCCGGTGCTGTCTTCGCTGTGACATTTGAATAATTAGCATGGGAGGGATCATCTAGTAATAGATGGTGCCTCTTTTTACACATAATCCGTCTAGACGCCTATTCAAAAACAGACGATACTAAAGAAGAAGTCTATTTACTTTTTGAAGGAGTGAAGCCGATGCGTGTCACGATCATCGAACGTTTACACCAATTGCAGACGACCCCATCCTTTTTCCCGGTCAATTGCTACCTGTTTGAAGAAGCAGACAGTTTGACATTGATTGACGCCGGACTCGGAATCAACGCAAAGGCGCTTTATCACTATATTCGAAAGCAAGAAAAACCGCTCGGCGCAATTATCCTGACACACGCACATGCCGATCATGTCGGCTCGCTCGACTTCCTTGCGAATGCCTTTCCTCTCGCTCAAGTCTGCATCAGTTACCGTGACGCTGCATTGCTCAGTGGGGACGAGACGCTACGCGAAGGCGAAACGACCCCTTTAAAAGGCGGTATTCCGAAAAACATCAAAACACGTCCAGATCGATTGCTCGAAAGTGGTCAACAAGTCGGTAGCCTCAGCGTCATCGCCTCGCCAGGTCATACACCTGGTTCGATTTCTCTTTGGCATGAAGGTAGTCGGATGCTAATCGCCGGAGATGCCTTTCAGACACAAGGGGGACTCGCTGTCTCCGGTGACGTCCGTTGGCAATTTCCGTTCCCAGCACTTGCGACATGGGATCCGGACGTTGCTCTTCGCTCCGCTGACCAACTAACGGAACTGTCTCCAGATATTCTCGCCGTCGGACATGGTCCTCTCATCCTTGGACCAAGTTACGAGATGCGCCAAGCCGTCGATCGATTCACGCACGTCTTACAGATGAAAAAATCGTCACCTTTCAAATAACACACGAAAAAACATCCGTACGCGTTCCTGACACGTCGCGGATGTTTTTTCGTCCAGTAGTTCAATTCTGTTCTGTAACAGTATATCGATATACACGTGCTTCATAAGGACGTAGTTCATCCGAGATATCTGGATAGTTCGACACAAGCAACTTATCTTGTGATAAAACGAAGGCAGTTTGCATCGGTTCGTCATGCACGTTGAGAACGATCCGCCACACTTCTCCTTCTAGTTCCCGCTCATAGATGTAGAGATACGGATCATGAAGAGCTAAGTCGCGATACGTACCATAGACCATGATTGGATGATCCTTTCGCATCTGAATCAATGCTCGGTAGAAGGCAAGTACGGATGATGGATCGGCTTCTGCTTGTGCGACGTTGATGTCCGTGTAATTCGGATTGACCGCTAACCACGGTTTCCCACTCGTAAAGCCTGCCGCGTACGTACCGTCCCACTGCATCGGCGTGCGGGAGTTATCGCGTGCGAGTAACTGCATTGACGAGAGTACGACCTCCGGATCCTCGCCGCCAGCGACGCGCTCTTCATATCGATTGCGAAAGGCGACGTCTTGATAGAGCGACGGATCAGAGAAGCGAATCCCCGTCATCCCAATCTCTTCTCCTTGATACACGTATGGAATGCCAGGTAATGTATGCAACATCAAACCGAGTAGTTTTGCACTCTCGACTCGGTATCGTTCACTGCCAAAGCGGGTCACTTGTCGCGTATGATCGTGGTTGTTGAGAAACTGTGAATTGACGCCTAACGGATACAAGACGTCATACCATCGTTTCTGAATTTCCTTGAAACGTAAAAGATCCATCGCCTCCATGTCGTCCGCGATTTCGAAGTGAAACAGTGTCCGAAGTTCTTCACGTTCTTCACTGACATATAACAGACCGTCTTCTGGACCGACGAACGGAATCTCACCGACCGTGAACAAGTCTTTCCCGGCAAGGACGTTCGCATGCATTTCCTGAAGGAAGTCGTGCACACCTGGTTGATTTCCGAGATACGATAGATCAAACGGATTGACGACATCCTCAAGCGAACGTTTTTTGATCAAGTTGATGACGTCCATCCGGAAACCGTCAATCCCTTGAGCGATCCACCAGTTCATCATGTCGTAGATCGCTTGCCGGACAGCCGGTTGTTCCCAGTTTAAGTCCGGTTGCTCTTTCGCAAAGGAATGGAAATAATATTGTTCGCGCTCTTCGCTCCACGTCCACGGGCTCGGCGCAAAGTACGACCGCCAATTGTTCGGGGGAGTCTCTTTCGTTCCATCTTTCCAGATGTACCAATCATCCATGTCGTGGATTCGGTCCCGCGACTGACGGAACCAGTCATGCTGGTCACTCGTATGATTGACAACCAAATCAAGAATTATCTTTAAGCCGCGTGCGTGAGCCGCTGTGATCAACTCTTGTAGATCGCCCATCGTCCCCGCCTTGTCCATGATCGTGTAATAATCGGCAATATCATAGCCATTATCGATGTCTGGAGAACGGTAACATGGATTTAACCAGACGATATCGACACCAAGCGATGCGATGTAATCTAGCTTATCGATGACACCTCGCAAATCACCGATGCCGTCCCCATTCGAATCCTTAAAACTGCGCCAATAGACTTGATAGACGACTGCTTCTTTCCAGCTAGCTCGCTTCATCTCCTCACTCCTTTCCCTACTCTCTATTCCCGCTCCACATATCTGTACCTGTTTATTGGACGATTTTTTTGAATTTCAAAAAAGTTCTTTTCTTTTGACTGAATATTCGTTATCCTTGACGACAATACTACGAAGGAGGCACACATCCATGAAACATTTCGCTCCATCCATCGCCATCGATCGGCTTCCTGCTCCCGTTTTCGCTGAACTTGCGAACCGGATCGGTGCTGTGAAAGCTGCCGGACATGATGTCATTACCCTTGGTCAAGGAACACCCGATCAAACGACGCCCGTACATATTCTCGACGCCTTGAAACAGGCGATCGATGAGCCAACAAACCTTCAATATCCACCATTTCGTGGACATGATTTTCTAAAGCAAGCCGTCGCGAGCTTTTATGCGAACGAATTCGGCGTCACAATCGATCCGGCAACCGAGGTCGCAATTCTTCTCGGTAGTAAAGCCGGAATCGTCGCCTTACCACAAACGATCGTCAATCCTGGAGAAGGTGTCATCGTCCCGGATCCGGGGTACCCGGATTACCTGTCTGGAGCAGCACTTGCTGGTGCTTACCCGATTACGCTTCCATTGCTTGAGAAAAATAACTTCCTGCCGGATTACGATTTACTTGATACGACAGATGTCGAGCGCGCCCGGATGTTGTTCCTCAATTACCCGAGTAATCCGACAGGTGCGACAGCGACAGCAGAAGCCTTCGAACAGACAGTTGCCTTCGCGGATGCCCATGATGTTTGTGTCGTCCATGATTTAGCCTACGGTGGCATCAGCTTTGACGGTCCGACACGAAGCTTCTTGCAGACGGAAGGGGCGAAAGATGTTGGAATCGAGTTGTTCTCACTCTCGAAACGCTTCAACATGTCTGGCTTCCGAATCGCTTTCGCGATCGGAAATCCGTCCGTCATCTCAAGCATCGAGACGTATCAGGAACATCTCTACGTCAGTGCCTTCACACCGATCCAACATGCAGCGACCGTTGCCCTGACGAGTGACCAAACGTGCGTCCGCGAGTTAAGTAGCTTGTATGAAACGCGACGCGATGCGTTGTTCGCAAAACTCGATGCAATCGGCTGGAGTGGACCACGACCGGGCGGTTCCTTCTTCGTCTGGCTCCCCGTGCCGGAAGGATACACGTCCCAAAGCTTCACGGATCATCTGCTTGACGAAGCACACGTCGCCGTGACCCCTGGATCATTCTTTGGTGAATACGGCGAAGGATACGTGCGGATCAGCTTAATTGCTGACGTCGAACGGCTAGAGGAGGCCGTCGACCGAATCGGAACGCTCAACCTGTTCCGGACACCTGTTGCGGAATAATTCTGAAAAAACATTTGACAGATGGGAATCATTTCCGTTAAAGTAAATCCCAACAGCATAACTACTTATCGAGAGCGACCGAGGGATTAGGCCCAACGACGTCCGGCAACCACCTATCAGGAACGGTGCCACATCCTACAGAATGGATTCATTCTGAGAGATAAGTTACGAAATCTTACACTTTCGTCGCTTTTTTCTGGTTGCTCTGCTACTAGGAAAAAGCGACTTTTTTTTGTACAAGGAGATGAGCAGATGATTGAATTCAAACAGATTACGAAACGGTTCGTCCGAGACCGGACCCCGATTTTCGCATTACGAGATGTCGATTTGACGATTCAAAAAGGAGAAATCTTTGGGATCATCGGTGAATCCGGTGCCGGTAAGAGTACGTTGCTTCGTCTGATCAACGGTCTCGAGCATCCGACACAAGGAACGGTAAAGGTCGACGGTGTCTCGCTCGGCGGAATGTCAAAAGCAGATTTGCGTCAACTTCGCTTGCGGACAGGAATGATCTTTCAGCATTTCCAATTGATCCAGTCGCGTAATGTCGCAGATAACATTGCTTTTGCACTGAAGGCTGCTGGCGTCAAACGAGCAGATTTTCCGGAACGGATCCGTGAACTCGTCTCGCTCGTCGGACTCGAAGGATTCGAGACGAACTTCCCGAGTCAGTTGAGCGGCGGACAGAAACAGCGCGTTGGGATTGCCCGGGCACTCGCGAATGATCCAACCGTCTTGTTATGTGACGAAGCGACCTCTGCCCTTGATCCGGTCACGACGCTGCAGATTTTAGATTTGTTGAAAGATTTGAATGAACGACTTGGATTGACGATCGTCCTCATCACGCATGAGATCGATGTCGTCAAACAGATTTGCCATCGTGTCGCGGTCATGTCGCAAGGGGAAGTCGTCGAAGTCGCCTCTACATACGATTTGTTCAGTCAAGCCAAACATCCGGTGACACAACATTACGTCGACACGGCACTCCAGATCGAGCTACCGGAACGCATCTTGCAAGCGACACCAGGAAAGATCATCCGCCTGCAGTTCACGGGCGAGAAGACCGGTGAAAGTACGTTATCGGAAGCCATCCGTCGATACGATATCTCGGTCAGCATCCTGCACGGAAAAGTCGATTACATCCAAGACGTCGCTTTTGGTGTCCTAATCGTCAGCTTGACGGGATCCTCCGATCAAATCGCACCTGCCCTCGACTGGCTTGCGGCGGAACTTCATACACTCGAGGTGATTCAGGATGTGGCTTGATCGTATACAAACGATGTTACCCGAGTTGTTGAAGGCACTTGGTGAGACGGCGTGGATGGTTGGCATTTCGCTTGCCTTCGCATTGGTCGTCGGGATTCCACTCGGGATTCTCCTGTTCGTCACCGACCGCGGTTTATTCTTTCAAAACATTGCCATCCGACGTGTCCTTGACTTCGTCGTCAACATCGTCCGGTCCTTGCCGTTCATCATTTTGCTTGTTGCCCTCATTCCATTAACGAAGTTCTTGCTTGATAATACGATTGGTCCGACAGCAGCATCCGTCAGCCTCAGTGTCGCAGCGATTCCGTTTCTCGCACGACTCGTTGAAACATCACTGCGTGAGATTCCACCTGGTTTGATCGAAGCAGCGGAAGCGTGCGGAGCGAAACCATTACGGATCATCGTCAGTATCCTTTTACCAGAAGCACTCCCTGGCATCATTCAGGGAATCACGCTAACGACGATCAGTTTGATCGGCTTCTCGGCGATGGCTGGTATCGTCGGCGGCGGAGGTGTCGGTGACCTCGCGATCCGCTTCGGCTACTATCGCTATGATAATCTCATCATGATCGTGACGATCGTCGTCCTCATCGTCATCGTCCAAAGCATTCAAGCACTTGGCAATCAACTGGCGCGAAAAACAGATAAACGCTAATCATACATACAAAGGGAGAGTTGAATCATGAAAAAACGATATGCCTTTTTAGCTACAGCCTTACTCGGTGCAGGAATCCTCGCAGGATGCGGAGACAGCAGTGCTGATGAAAAAGACAAGACGATCAAAATTGGGGCGACAAGCGGTCCTTATAGTGACATGGTCAAACAAGCGATTCAACCGCAACTCGAAAAGAAAGGCTATAAAGTCGAAATCGTCGAGTTCAGCGATTATATCCAACCGAACATCGCACTCGGTAGCGGCAATATCGATGCTAACTTGTTCCAACACTCGATTTACCTGAAGACGTTCTCTAAAGAAAAGAACCTCGACCTTAAAGGACTCATCACTGTCCCGACGGCACCGATGGGACTATATAGTAAAACGGCGAAGACACTTGACGACGTCAAGACGGGCGCTGAAGTCGCGACACCGAACGATCCAACGAACCAGGCACGCGCGCTGAACCTCTTGGCAGAACAAGGCTGGATCGAACTGAAGCCAGATGTCGATCCACTGACCGTCTCAGAGAAAGATATCGTCAAAAATCCGAAGAAACTCGTCATCAAGCCGCTTGAAGCAGCGCAACTGCCACGTGCCATCGAAAGCGTTGATGTCTCAGCAGTTCCAGGGAACTTCGCGCTTGCTGCGAAATTCGATTTACTCGATGCGTTAGCACTTGAGACGATGGACGAGCAATACCGGAACCTCATTGCTGTCCAAACGAAAGATGCAGACTCACAAGTCGCAAAAGACCTGAAGACAGCTGTCGAATCCGATGCCTTCAACACAGTCATCGAAAAATCATTCAAAGGTTTCAGCAAACCAAATTGGGCAAACTGATTTTAAAAACGACCGGAATTCAAAAGAGATCATCTCTCATTGAATTTCGGTCGTTTTGTGTTAGAACCGATACCACATGAGTTCTTCATCATGATAGGTACCATCGATTTTCAACGCCCGCGGTTCAATCGCGTACGATTCGAAGCCAAGCGACCGATACAAGGCCTTAGCGGCTTCATTCGTACGAACGACCGAGAGATGAACCTGCTCGATCCAAGGACGTTCCTCTAATGCCCGTAATGCCTCTTGTACCAATTGCCGTCCGACCTGCTGTTTTCTGATGCTTGGAGTGACGTACATCGCAAATAAATTGGCTCGATGTCGCATCTTGTCCAGCTCGGAGCAGACAACGGTGACGACCCCAACGAGTTGCGCTTCATGAAAGGCACCGAACGTCGCTGCCTGTTCGCTCTGAAATCGCGTAGCATACTGGTCGACCGGTCGATCTTTTTCCGCTTCATAATCGGAGCCGAACGCTTCCGGGTGATTCTGTAATGCTTCTAATCGCAATGCTTTATAGAGTACTGCATCTTCTGGATTCAATCGACGGATTTCCAATCGCCCCACCTCCTGCCTTTAGTATAAAACAAACAATCTCATGAAAAAGAGAACGACATCGTGAAATGTCATCCTCTTTTTTACATACTTAAGGTGTTCGGAAATTAATCGTGAAGTACGGTGCGTTGTCTCGGAATGCCACACCGACATCGGCTTGCTTGTACTCTTTTTTCAAAATATTTTCTCGGTGTCCTTGTGAATTCATTAGACCCCAATGCGCGGCAAAGACGTTCGGATACCCCATCGAGAGGTTTTCGCCAGCATAGCTGAACGTGATTCCTCCGCGTTTCATCCGGTCGAACGGATCACGACCTTGTGGATCCGTATGCGAGAAGAAATTATGTTTCGCCATGTTTTCGCTGTGACCACGGGTGACCGGCTTCAATGCTGTGTACGGTGCTAACGGATTCAACTTATAGTCAGCGCGTTCCCAGTTCATCAAGCGAAGCATCAATTTCTCATCCGTCGTCCGTAGCGCATTTGATGACGTACCGTAGAAGCCTTTTTTCTTCGCTTCGACGTCTTTCGGAATCGCAAGTGTCGCTTTGACTTTATTGCCGTCATGTTGATCGAAGAAGTACGTCACATAGTTCCCTTTCTTCTCATAAACGGCGGCATGGTCCAGATTCAGCATGTAGTTTGTGTTGCCTTTACGATAGGATTTCACTGCGGTCCAACCCTTTTTCTTCAAAGAGGATTCCGTATCCTTATTCAATACTGCACCTTGTGTCGTCACACCGTTTTTGAAACGATATTTTCCGTAGTCCTTACCATCCTTCGTTAAGGCGACGAATTCTTCCGTTGAAGTCCGTCTGACTTCCCAGTCATATCCGGGATACTCACTGCTATATCGATCAATCAGCTTGCCGCCACTTTTCGGGTAATCGGCTTCTGCCTGTTCCATTGGAATGTTTTCGTAGCCGAAAAAGGCTACCGCTGCTACTCCGATGATCAACCATTTTTTCATGTCGTCGTTTCGCCTCCTTTAATCTCATTACCTTTATTTTAAAAGAAATTGTTTCCCCCGAACAGTCATTGGCTCTCATTTATCTAAATCACATCTTCTGTCCACAAACCTGACACATTTCATGAGAACGCTCTTCCTTTAGTGAAATGCTTTCTTTTAAACGATTCTTGAAAACATTTAGTACAGAGACTAAAGTATATTCCCCTTTTCTTAAAATGTGTGAACATTCTTTTATTTCATTCTCAGCGAATTTTGGTTGCTCTCCGAATCTTGACTCGGTATCATTAAAATTCGTAAGCCAAACTTTCAATGCATTTCCAAATAACATAATGATATGAAGGAGCTGACCTATGGTTTTACTGTATTTCATTTATGAATCCATTGCCTTTTTACCCATTCAACAATACTTATTCTCCGGCTGGATGATTCTTGTCGCCTTGACTGTATCCTTTAGCTTAGCCAATGCCCACGAAGATGTTCGTCTCAATCAACGACTTGGATTTGAAATACTCGTTCCAGGTTCCGGTATGTTGCTCTCAAAACAATTCATTCCTGGTCTCGCTATTATTCTATTATTGATCATCATTCACTTCACGTATATGTTCCGTGCCATCCCGTTACCCGTTGCCTTAATTTCCACACTCTCGATCAGTACACTCTCACTTCTTTTACTCTTTATCCCAGCACGCAAAAAAGCGGACCGCTAAGTCCGCTTTTTTTGATTTTATTGGTATTTCGTTGTTTCAGCTAGTTTGTATTTGTTCGACAATTCAAGCCAGATCGTTTTGCCTTTGATTGTCTTCACTTGAATGTATGGACGCCCTTGTGACACGCGAAGTGCGAGCAATTCACCTTGTTGATCGGCGTGTGTTTCACTGGCTTTATCCCAGTTGCGACCCAATTTACGTTCAATGAAGATATGTTTTCCTTTTTGAACAGCACGCCAGATACCGACTTCTGCCGTTCCTTTGACCGGTACTGCCGTTTGTGCACCTTGAATCGAGATGATCGCTGGATCGTGGTCACTCGCGCTACCGTCTGCTTCCATGTAATCCGAGTTGATGTTGACGATATCCGACGATGTATACGACTTCAAGTTATTCGAAATTAAGATATGGTCGAGTACTTGCGCATTTCCGTTGTAGACGTACGAGTAACGCTCAGATTTTGGAAGATCATCGACTGTGTTCCAGAGATTTTTCCCTTTCAGGATGTCTAACGTTTCTGAGAACTGGAAGTCGTTGAGGTCACCAAGAACGACGACATTCGAATCTTTGACTTCCGTCTTCAATTCAGAAACGAAGTTTTGGACGATGTTCGCAATCGCATGACGCTGGACTTCACTCTTACGAACGACCGGTTGGTTTTTCCCGAAGTCAGCTCCATCGCCACCTTTTGAGTTGAAGTGGTTGACGATGACATGATATGAATCACCATTGAAGAGGAATTCCGCGACGAGCGGTTTCCGCGAACTCGCGAAGTTCGGATCCGTCGGCTGAATGCGACCCGGGTTTTTCGTCAGCTTGCCATTTTCAACTGCCACGGCTTCCGTCGCTCCACCTTTTTCTCCTGGTGCGAGTGATACACGCGCTGGATTGTAGAGGAACCCGACACGGATGTTTCCGCCTGGTTGCCCGCCGTCCTTTTTATCTTCTGGTGCGATGTCCGTATACGCATACCGGACACCTGTTTTTGCTTCGATCGCTGCGATCAATGTCTCAAATGATTTCGAAGCGTCGACTGTGCCGCTATCCGTTGCGCCGTCGTTATCCTGCATCTCTGTCAAACCAACGATGTCTGGTGTCTTCAGGAATGTCGCGATGCCTTCCGAGACACGATCAACTTTTCCAGCATCCGCTGTCGAAGCAAAGTTCTCGACGTTGTATGAAGCGACAGTCAGGCGTGATTCACCCGTTTCGATGTTCGTCGGTTGACGTTCCGCTTCGCTCGTAACGAGTTTCGGAAGGTCTGCTGCTTTTGCGAGTACTTTGTAAGCCGAATAGTTGTAGCTCATGACACCCTCAATCGTTCCATCGAATGTGTCTCCGGCTTTCGCACGATACGATGAACTTCCCATCTCCACGAACAAGCGCTCCGGATTGACGTTGTCCTTCGTCAGAATCGGTGTGCCACGTTTCGTGTAGACCTTGTTTGCGTCTGTTTGTGTACGAACTGGGATCGTCCGGTTCGCTTGTGGTCCTGTGACGATCGCGTTCGGTAAAGCAACACGCATGCCTTCTAAGCTTTCATATAAATCGATCGCATCTTCTTCCGGGTCAAACTGAGCGAAAGAATCGTTATCGACGACTTGAGTCGGAATCAAGACGCCTTTATCACCAAGGACGATGCTCGCTGGTAACCCTTCGTTGAGCGCACCCTTTACGAGATTGACCGTACTGATTTCCGTAACGGCTAGATCCGTATCGAATTTATCGCTGTATCCGCCAAGGATCCATTCCTTGACGTAACCTGTCGTCGCGACCTTTTGTCCAACGGCAGCACCGTGGTTTTTCGCGTAGACGAGAATACCTTCTGATGTCCGGCTGTCGTTATCCGGATTTGGATCCTGCATGTAGAAGTTGTTCGCATCAACGACATACGTGACGACACCCGTCGTCCGGACGAGTTGATCTGCGTATGGTGATGTGTGCGCGACGCCTTGGATACTGCTGATTTTAGTGATTGGTGGTGCGATGTAGTACTTGAATGTCGAGACAGCTGACGTTTTCCCGTCCTTGACAGCAACCGCTTGAATCGTCACTTCGTCATTGATCGTAATCGGTGATGTGTAAACCGGACTGTCAACAGTCGGTGTCGTACCATCAACTGTATAATGGATCGTTCCTTCACCTGACAGTGTCACTTGATCCCCACGCTCGACCTCACCGACTGGAGTAGCCGTTGGTGCAACGAGAATATCGCCGGCTTCCGTCTGATGGCTACCGAGATTCGTCAGTGTATCGACAGGAAAGCTCGTCCACTGTGATGGTTCATACGTCTTAACACCTGATGTAACACCTGATTTCCGAACAAGTGTCGTGTCTTTTGCGAAATCAACGGATGAACCGATCGGTCCGATGATATCAAGGACAACGTCGCCCTTTTTTAATGCAACCGGATCATTTCCGTTGAAGTTCAACGAACCCGTCGTCATTTGCGCTTTTGCTTTGATGTCTGCATTCGCACTTGAATTCGCGATAACGAATGTTTTACCTGGATCTACTTTCCCCGATAATGTGATTTTGGACTCAGATGGTCCACCGTTCGTGTATTGAACGAGTGTATAGTCTGCTAAATCAATGATTTGCCCCGATCCATTGTATAGCTCGATTGCCTTGTTGTTACTTGTTCCTTCTATGTATTCAGACAAGATGACGCCTTCGCCTTCTGCCCCGACAAGACCCGCTTGTGGAAGGATTCCTGCAGTCAATACTCCGGCCAATGCCCACTTTCCAAACGTACTGCCGTATTTCATGATGTGACCCCCTATTGAATTTTCTGACACTTCTTTATAATATCAGATTATATTCAAAAGAGTGTATATTTTTCGTAAAAAAAGATACCATCCTTCGTAAATGAAAGAAATGGTATCGCTTACAACATTTTATTGTTCGTCTTTGTGACTTTCGTACCATTTTTCAGCTTGTGATGTCGCAATCGGAATAGCGCGTCCCTCTTCATACCCTTCTTCTAACAAAGCGTTCGCGATCTCAATCGCTTTTTTTCGAAGCGGTGGATCAAAGTTCTTGAATGAATCCGGATAGTTGTTCTCATTCCATGGCATGTCGTCACCCCCTTCTTTCCGCTTTACCCGAAAAAAGGCATAAAAAAAACGCCTCATCAGCGTGTCGTTGTTTTTGGTTGTCATGAGAATCGAGGATTACAGGTGATCAAAACACCTGAAACGACGAAAGCCCTACCTCTCTTTCGTTGTTACGGCTCCTTGGCCGCGCCAGCTGAATCAAGCATTTTAGCAAGAATCGTGATGCGTCTGCAACGGACGCATGATACTGGGATTTTTAGAAATAGCTCGGGAATGAGCGGAAAAGTATCGATTGGAAGGTTTATCTTGCTGGGTCGACTTCTTCCCGTAGTATGAAGAAGGACAAAATAAAAGCGATGACTTATGTCTGACTCATTTGTCAGTAGCGGTCTAAAAATCCTGACCTGTCGATTTAATTGTATGATATGGATTGAAGATTCTCACATGAGTGATCATCCCCGATTCATGACTTATATTAATTTATCATACTTTCTTTTATAAAGTCAATCTTTCTTTTGGAAAATCGTTTTCCCTCGTCTTGGAATCAGAGTTGCACCTGCTACAAAAGCCGAGTATCGTGAAGAGGACTCATTACTATAGAAGAAACGAGGGAAATCCATCATGTCGAATCGACTTATCCATGAAACGAGTCCCTATCTATTGCAACATGCCCACCACCCTGTCGATTGGTACCCCTGGGGTGAGGATGCCTTCACTGCCGCGCGTGAGACTGGTAAGCCAATCTTTTTATCAATCGGGTATTCGACGTGCCACTGGTGCCATGTGCTGGCACACGAAAGTTTCGAAGATGAAGAAACGGCACGACTCTTAAATGAACGCTATATCTCGATCAAAGTCGACCGAGAAGAACGTCCCGACATCGATCATTTGTACATGACGGCTGCTCAAGTCATGAACGGACAAGGCGGCTGGCCGCTGAGCGTCTTCATGACAGCGGATCAACAGCCATTTTATATCGGCACGTATTTTCCAAAAACGCCTCAGTTCAATCGTCCGAGTTTTCGTCAAGTGACACTCCAGCTCAGCGAACAATTCCGCCGTTCACCAGAGAAAATCGCACAAGTCGGTCAGAATATGTCGCAGACGCTTCGCGACGTATTGCAGCCTGCGACGTCTACCCGTACTTGGAATGAATCGATCATTCATGACACTTTCGATCAAGCGATGCGACAATTTGATCGTCAACATGGCGGATTCGGAGAGGCGCCGAAGTTCCCGTCGCCTGCCCTGCTCCGTTTCTTGCTCGATTATTATCAGTTCGCGGAAGACGAGACGGCACTTCATATGGTCATGCGATCGCTGATCGCGATGCGTGACGGCGGGATGACGGATCAAGTCGGCTACGGTCTTTTCCGCTACACGGTCGATGCCAAGTGGGAAATTCCTCATTTCGAGAAGATGCTCTATGACAATGCCTGGTTTGCGACCCTATGCATCGAAACGTATCAAGCATCGGGTCAAACTCGCTTCCGTCGCTACGCAGAAGAAGTGCTGACGTTTGTAGAACAGGAATTGACCGCACCGGACGGCACCTTTTATGCTGCACTGGATGCAGATAGCGAAGGGGGCGAAGGACATTTTTATACGTTCACGGAGCGTGAGCTCACCGACTTACTCGGGCCAAACGCGCTGTTCCCCCGCTTCTATCATGCTTCAGCATCGGGAAACTTTGAGGGACGGAACGTCTTTTACCGGACAGGACGAACACTCGAGGCATTCGCGCGTTCCATTCACTTATCGCTTGCTGAAACAGCGTCGCAACTCGAACACGAGCGCCAAATTCTTCTTCGTGCGCGAAATGAACGCATGCGTCCATTCCGTGATGATAAACGGTTGACATCGTGGAATGCGATGATGATCTCGACGTTCGCTAAAGCCGGTCGTGTGTTTGGCGAACCGCATTATACGCATGTCGCAACGCGTGCAATGACGTCCCTCGAACGATTCGTTCGTACCGAACAGCACCTTGCTGTCCATTACCGCGATGGACAAGCGACCGGTCACGGTTTCCTCGATGACTATGCGTACATGATTGATGCACATCTTGAACTATTCCAGTCTACACACCACGCTCTCCATCTAAAGGAAGCTTTAGCTTTCGCAGATGTGCTGCAGGACCAGTTCCAGACAGCAGATGGTTATTTTTATCTGACGTCGTCACGCTCCGACAAACTACTTGTTCGTCCACTCGATCTGTATGATGGCGTCACACCTGCCGGAAATAGCATTGCCTTGAACGCCCTTTTCACGCTCAGTCGTCTTACTGGTCGTCTCGTTTACCAAGAGAGTGCTGAACGGGCTCTCGCAACTTTAATAGAGGAAGTCGAGCAACAACCGACTGGATTCGCCTCACTTGTCAGTACCTTCACCTACCGGCAGATGGAACCGAAGGAATTGATTATCTTGCTTCCGGAAGAAGTAGACATCCCGCTCGAAATCAAGCAACTGCAACAGTTACGCTTACCGGAAGTTGCTTTGTTGATCGGTACGAAGCGCGACCTTCTTCCGCACGTCCCACTGCTTGCGGAGTATCCAGAACCAGACGCACCAACGGCTTATCTCTGTCATGATTTTTCCTGCGAACGTCCGACGACGCGTTTAACGGAAATCCTCGCACGTCTCCATATCTAACCATATCCCCTCTTGTTTAAAAAAACAGGAGGGTTTTTCAAAAAACCAGACCCCTTTTTTCAAAATTATTCAATCTTTTGTTCATAAAAATCCGATATTGTCGATAGTAAGGATAGGCAATAGATTTTACAACTTAGACTTAGACATCCTAGAAGCCGATTCCGTCCATCCGGACGAATATCTACTAGGAGGAAAGATACTTTGAACACGACATCATTCTCGAAGACCTTGAAGGTGTTCGCAAGCTTTCTCATCGTTTTTAGCATCGTTTTGACATCTCTTCCGATGGCTGAAGCAGCAACGACGAAAGCGACGACCTACCGTCTGTCTACCGATAGTTATCTGTACGATAAGACGGCATCTTCTCGGAAACGCTTGTTGACGATCAAGACCGGAACTGTCGTTTCATCTACGTATGCTTCTGGCTCGTTCAGAAGGGTCACATATGCTGGAAAAACGGGATATGTCGCGTCGAAATACCTCACGCTGTATGAAAAGAAACAAACCGTTTCAGGACAGCGCTACCTCGTCCTCAAAAAGACACCGATCAAAAAGATAGCAGTGGATACTGCAACGACGATCGGCACGTTGAACGAAGAGGATGTGTACTACACGTCACAACGTGTGACGAATCCATATGGCGAGACATGGTACCGCGTCAAATATGACGGCAAGACAGGCTATGTCGCAGCTGGCGCAAAAGCGGTCGCGTATAAAAAGGTGACGAACACGACGTTAAAAACGATCGATGCTTACATCTTGCGTCAGTACGCTGGAACAGGTTATCCCAAAGTTCAGACCATTCCATCTGGAAAAGACGTCAAAGTCGTCGGTCGGATCGAAAAATGGGTCAGTATCCAGTACGATGGGAAGACAGGCTACATGCATCAAGATGCGTTCGCCTCTTCTGAAAAGCAAAATGTGACATTAATTCCACAAACACGGTATCAGACAAAAAGTGTGACACCACTTTACAGTCAAGCCGAGGCAAAACAAAGTCTAGCGAGTCTACCAAAAGGTACGGTCGTCACCTCGAATGCTAAGACGGCAATCTATCATCAAGTCACATATGCCGGAAAGACAGGGTATGTCTTATCCGCTACGTTGGCAGAATACACAGAAAAAACAAAGCTTCCGTCTTCACGCTTCTTGTTGACATCACCACTCGTCATCAAAACGACACCTGCTGCGAATGGAGAAGCACTTGCGACACTGAGTGCCGGAAACGTCTATTATACGAAAACACGTGTGACGAATCCGCTCGGCGAAACATGGCATCAAGTATCGAAGGAAGGTAAAATCGGATTCGTACCAGCCAATCAAGGGACAGCGATTGCATACGAAACTGAATCAAACCTCTCTTTAAAAACGACGGCATCGACGGCGATTCGTTCGTATGCTGGTCCATCGTATGCAACAGTACAAACGATTCCGAGCAATACCGTCATCAAAATTTCTGGACGGATCGGGAATTGGTACCGCGTCAGTTATAACGGCAAAACGGGATATGCCGCATCAAACACGTTTACGACACTTGCGACGAAACAAACGATTTCAGGCACCCGTTTCGAACTGGAAAACACGGTTTCCATCAAATCTTCACCCGACGCACAAGCATCGACACTTGCAACACTGCAGAGCGGTGACATCTATTACACGACACAGCTCGTCACGTCAAACGGACAGCAATGGCATCGTGTCAGTAAGGATGGAAAGACGGGCTACATTCCTGTCAACCAAGGCAAGAGTGTGCAGTACCAATCGGACCGGATCGTCATGCAGACGACGACTTCGACTCCACTTCGCTCGTATGCCGGAAACACTTACGCGACCGTTAAAACGATTCCTTCTGGCACAAGCATCACCGTCACTGGAATGATCGACGACTGGTATCGTGTGACGTACAGTGGGAAGACGGGTTATATCGCTTCACGTTACGCTAAGGAAAAAGTCATGATGCAATCGATTCCTTCTTCTTATTATCGCCTTGGGCGTAGCGTCGAAGTGAAAGCATCGCACCACGCGACAGCTGACACCGTCGTTCGCCTTTCTTCTGGAGACGTCTATACGACGAATCAAGTCGTCACGAATGGTCGTTCCGAGCAATGGCATCGCCTGACAGTCGATGGGAAGACCGGCTACGTTCAAATCAATCAAGGTTCACCGGTCACCTATGAAAGCGTTAATAACCACCGCTATCAAGCAACGACGGATACGACACTCCAGTCGGATGCCGGTTCAGCCTATGCGACAGTGACGAAGCTGCCAAAAGCAGCCGTCGTTCAAGTAACAGGCAGTCTCGATCAGTGGTTAAAGATCAGCTACGCTGGGAAAAATGGTTATGTCTTAAAATCAACACTGACACCATATACCGAAACGAAAAAGATCACAGGTGCACGCTTTTTGGCGAATGAATCGCTCGTCGTCAAACAAGCACCGGACGATCAAGCATCGAATGTCACGACACTCGCGTTCGGAAATGTCTATTACACTTCTGCTTTGATCACGTCGTACACGAACACGTCGTGGCATAAAGTGACGATTGACGGGAAAACGGGTTATATCCGTACTGAACAAAATACGTCATCGATCAAATATGAATCAAAGGACAAAATGTATGTACGGGCAACATCAGACGCTGCCTTACGGTCTTACGTTGGTAGCTCCTACAATGTCATCAAGACGATTCCGAAAAACCTCGTCGTTACTGTCTCCGGTCAAATCGGTGATTGGTATAAGATTTCGTATGATGGAAAAAGTGGGTACGCGTATAAGGGGGCGTTCGTGACGACTTCTTCGAAATTAAACGTCTATAACTCTGTCGCGACACCGTATACGTTCGATACCTTCATCAGCGCTCAGATGAAACTGAACCCACCACCACAAACGGATATCTATAAAGATAAATTGATGTATGTCAGTACGGGTTACGTCCGTCTCGGCGGCGCACTTGATCCAGTCAATGGAACAATTGCGACTGTCACAGCGACGACACCACTTAACATCCGCTCTGGTGCTTCGACGGCGAGTCACGTCTACGGTCAGTTCCAACCTGGTCGAATGATTCGCGTCTATCAATCAGTCAGTGGCTTCTATACGACAAAGCCACGTGTCTACACGAGTGCGACAAGTGGTTACTCAACGATCCAATGGTTGAATGCACTGGAAACGGACGTCCGTGATGTTGCCGATCCACTGAAAGTCGACCGCAACTCTTCTGCCTTCTATCAGTTCCTCGATCTCTCGAAAACGACAGGAGCATCGGCTGCGACACTTGATAAGATGTTAGCGAACGTAACGAAAGGACTCGGGATCTTCAACAAGTGTAGCAACGGTAGTTGTGGACAAGCGTTCATCGATGCTGGTCAAAAATACAGCGTCAACGAAGCTTACTTGATCTCACACGCTTTACTTGAGACAGGCAATGGACAATCGACACTCGCAATGGGTGTGACATGGAATGGACGTAAAGTCTATAACATGTATGGAATCGGTGCGTATGATTATGATGCGATCAACACCGGTGCTGCTTATGCCTATAAAATGGGCTGGTTTACACCAGAAGCGGCAATCGTCGGTGGTGCTGAATTCATCAGCACGAAGTACATCCATAATGAATACGGACAAAACACGCTCTACAAGATGCGTTGGAGTCCGATGCGTCCTGGTAGCCATCAATACGCAACAGACATGGGATGGGCCGTTAAGCAAACGTCTCGGATCTATTCACTCTATCAACAGATGGATAGCTACACAGCTGTCTTTGATATTCCAGTCTTCGCTCGTTAAGGAGACGATGAACCAACGTCTTTAAATCAATGAATGTGTTCCAACATCAAAAAAGGAAAGACCGTTCTGGTGATCCCACCGGAACGGTCTTTCCTTTTTCGTTAGGAGCGAACGAGCAGGATCATCCTCAACTCCTGCAGGAAAAGAAAGCGCGCTCGACGCTTTCGACAGGGATAGGTAAAACCCGGTAGACCGCATGAAATGCGAGGATGCCGCAGCTTACCTCCCGCCTGCGGAAAGGGAGGATGACCAACTGACTCGTTCGTCTTATGAAACGATAGACTGATGATGGTGCGAAGAAAACCCCTGCATTTACGCGGAAGGGCTCCCCTAGCGTTCCATGTCATCGGCGACGATTTGGATATCGATTCCGCGGACATGACGCATGATTTCATTGATGATCGATCCGCGTCGGATTTCCTGCCAGCGGGTCCGCGCGGATTGACCGAGGACGATTTGCGTGATGCGATGATGTTTGGCAGCGGCGGTAATCGCTTGAGCAATCGAACGTTCGCCTTGAATCCGGATCAGCACTTCTGCTCCGAACAAGGCACCACTCTCCCGCACCATCGCAAGCACTTCCTTCTGTTTCGCATTCAATTGATTTTCCGCTGCCGGTAAAATCGTCAGAACATACAGTTCCGCCTTTAATCGACTTGCCATGCGAAATCCGCGATAGATCAACTTTCGCGCGTTATCATTAAGCTGGATGCAGACGAGAATCCGTTCTTGTAACGTCGCTGGGTCTTTTTCAATCAACAAACGTGATTGATAGACTTGATCGTCGACTTCGTCCGCGACTTGTCGTAACGATAACTCCCGTAAGCTCGCGAGATTCTGAAGCGAGAAGAACGAATTCAGACTCTGTTCAATCTTTTCTTTCTTGTAGATTTTCCCTTGCTCGAGTCGTTCTCGTAACGTTTGCGGCGTCACGTCGACGAGTAAGATCTCATCGGCCTCTCCAAGAAATGGATCCGGGATTCGCTCCCGGACCTCTACACCCGTCACTTCTTTGACTTTAAAGAGTAAGCTTTCGAAGTGCTGGATGTTGACGGCCGAGTAAACGTTGATCCCGGCGTCAAGGAGTGCCGCGACATCTTGATAGCGTTTTTTCCGTTCTGATCCGGGAGCATTCGTATGCGCCAGTTCATCGATCAGGACAATATCCGGGTGACGGGCAATGATCGCGTCCACGTTCACCTCAGGAAACACTTTCTCTTTATAGACGACTTCAAGTAACGGGACTTGTTCGAGCTGTCCGACCATCTCCGCCGTCTCTTTTCGACCGTGCGTCTCGATCAGACCGATGACGACATCCTTGCCTTCAAGCGTCAAGGTTCGTGCATCGGCAAGCATCTTATACGTTTTTCCGACACCGGGAGCTGAGCCGATATAAAGCTTCAGCTTTCCCCGTGTCATGATTTGCTCCGATCAAGTGCTAGGTTCAAAAGGAGGACATTGACGTAATCATGCGTCCCGGCTTCTTTCGTGATTAGCTTGCGTACCTCGTCATGCGATAGGTCGCGTGCGGTTGCGATACGCTTCGCTTGATCCAAAGCATAAGCGACTGAGATATGCGGATCGAAACCAGAACCGGATGTCACGAGGGCATCGTCCGGAAGCGAAGCGCCGTCCTCTCGATTCTGTTTCTGCAATGCCGCTATCTTCGTACCAAGCTCCGGGTTCGATGCTGCCAAGTTATCCCCAGCAGATGATCCCGCTAATTGATCGACCGCTGATGGACGTCCGTGAAAATACTGTTTCGACGTGAACGGTTGGGCAATCAACTCCGATCCAATGAATTTTCCGTTTTCCTGTACGAGTGAACCGGCTGCTTTATCCGGTACGAGAATCTGACCAAACAGCGTCAACAAGGCGGGAAAGACGATCCCGCATAATGCTGTGATGAAGATCGTCACACGAATGGCTTGTTTCATGATTCGTTTTCTCCTTAAAGGATGCTTGCAAGCAAGACATCGATGATTTTAATCCCAATGAACGGTACGATGACACCGCCAAGACCGTAGATGAGTAAGTTACGCCCAAGCAATTGATCGGCTGTCATCGGTTTATACGAGACACCTTTCATCGCAAGCGGGATCAGCATCGGAATGATGATCGCGTTGAAGATTAGAGCCGACAAAATCGCTGTCGTCGGGGAATCGAGTCGCATGATGTTGAGTACTTCCATTTGCGGAATCGCGACCATGAACATCGCCGGGATGATCGCAAAATATTTCGCGACATCGTTTGCGATCGAGAACGTCGTCAACGCTCCCCGTGTCATCAAGAGCTGCTTTCCGATTTCGACGACTTCGATGATCTTCGTTGGGTTCGAATCAAGATCGATCATGTTCGCTGCTTCTTTCGCGGCTTGTGTCCCACTGTTCATCGCTAGACCCACGTCCGCTTGAGCGAGCGCTGGTGCATCATTCGTACCATCTCCTGTCATGGCGACGAGGTGACCGGCTGCTTGTTCTTGCTGGATGACACGGATTTTATCTTCCGGTTTACATTCGGCGACGAAGTCATCAACGCCTGCTTCGCGAGCGATCGTTGCTGCCGTCAACGGGTTGTCGCCGGTACACATGATCGTTTTGATCCCCATCTCACGCAACCGATCAAACCGTTCCCGCATTCCTGGTTTGACGGTGTCTTTCAAGTAGATGACTCCAAGAATCGTCGCATCCATCGCAACGACAAGTGGGGTTCCACCTAAGCGTGAGACGGAATCGATCGTTTCTTGCAAATCATTCGGAATCGTTCCGCCTTGTTCTGTCACCCATTCTTGAATTGCTTGACCCGCCCCTTTCCGTACACGACGACCATCCGTCAAATCCAGACCTGACATCCGTGTTTCCGCACGGAACGGAATGATTTCTGCTCCATCTAACCACTCGCGTTCGACTGGCATGTCTCGTAGTTCTGCGAGTTCTAGGACAGAACGTCCTTCCGGTGTCTCATCGGCTAAAGAAGCGATGATCGCCCCTTCGAATGCTTGCTCGGAAGAGCGTCCACCGACCGGCGTGATCTCTGACGCCATCCGGTTCCCGAACGTGATCGTTCCCGTTTTATCTAAGATGATCGTTTGGATATCCCCTGCTGCTTCGACCGCCTTCCCGCTCATCGCGATGACGTTAAAACGGGTGACACGGTCCATCCCGGCGATGCCGATCGCGGACAGCAAACCACCGATCGTCGTTGGAATCAAACAGACGAGTAACGCGATCAAGATTGGACCAGAAAGATTGAATCCAAGATAGTTCGTAAAGACTGGTAACGTCATGACGACGAGTAAGAAAATCAATGTCAAGCTCGTCAACAGTGTTGATAAAGCGAGCTCGTTCGGTGTCTTTTGACGGCTTGCGCCTTCGACAAGCGCAATCATCTGATCGAGGAACGATTCCCCTGGATTACTCGTGATTCGGACTTCAATCTCATCACTAACGACGAGTGTTCCACCGATGACCGACGAGAAATCACCCCCCGCTTCCTTGATGACTGGTGCCGATTCCCCTGTGATCGCCGATTCATCAATCGAAGCAAGACCTTTGATGATCTCACCGTCACCTGGTACATATTCACCGGTCCGGACGAAGACGATGTCGCCTTTCCGGAGTGTCGCGGACGAGACACTCTCAATCAATTGTCCGACACGTTTACGTGCCATGACGTCCGCTTTCGACGCTTTTAGCGAGTCTGCTTGTGCTTTCCCGCGTCCTTCGGCGATCGATTCTGCGAAGTTCGCGAACAAGACCGTCAAGAAGAGGATGATGCTGACCGTCAAGTTAAAACCACGCATCTCATCAATGAAGATCGTATAGCCGATTGCGAGCAAACAACCGATCCAGACGACGAACATGATTGGTTGTTTGATCATGTTGACGGGATTCATTTTTTTAAAGGCATCAATTGTCGCCTGGCGCGCGATTGAGCCGTTGATTGCTGATTTGGATTGGTGTTCCGGCTGCCCATTCGGTTGGTGTTCGTCGGACGTCGGATGCATGATACGTTCCATCATATGCTTTTATCTCCTGTTCACATCGTCAGCCAGTCCGCGACCGGTCCAAGTACGAGCACTGGCAAGAATGTCAATGCACCGACGAGTACGACCGTACCGAGGAAGACTGTTCCGAAGAGTGGTGTGTCTGTTTTGAATGAGAACTCATCTTGCGGCACGGATGGCTTCGCCTTCAGCGAACCAACGATCGCAAGCATTAAAATCAATGGGATGTAACGTCCGAAAAATAACGCAAACGATGTCGAGACGTTCCAGTAGACATTCGCGTCCCCGAGCCCTTCAAATCCAGAACCATTATTGGCTGTCGCCGACGTGAATTCGTACAAGACTTGTGATAGCCCGTGATAGCCTGGATTCGAGATGCCAGCGACGCCTGGTGCAACGTACATGGAGATTGCCGTTCCGACGAGAATCAAGAATGGTGGCACGAGAAGTGCGATAGCGATCATCTTCACTTCGAACGTCTCGATTTTCTTACCAAGGAACGTTGGTGTCCGACCGATCAAGAGACCTGTCAAGAAGACTGCGACAAAAGCATAAAGCAAGACATTCAAGAATCCAGCGCCGGCACCGCCGTACACGACGTTCAGCATCATGTTGCCGAGCTGAATCAAACCAGCAAGCGGATGAAGCGAGTCATGCATCGCGTTGACGGCACCCGTCTCGGCTGCTGTCGTAATCGAGCTGTAGAGCGCTGTACCGACTTGACCGAAGCGTAATTCCTGACCGTGTGCGGTTGGATTTGCAAACAGGCTACCTGCCATGCCGAATGTCATCATGACGAACAAAATCGTCATGACGCCGAGGAAAAGACGTCCTTGTTTCGCAGAACCGATGATTTTTCCATACGCGACAGGAAGTGACATCGGAATCAATAACATCAAGAACATCTGGATGAAGTTGACGAACTGATTCGGATTTTCAAACGGATGTGCTCCGTTTGCTCCGAAGAAACCACCGCCGTTGTTACCAAGCTGTTTGATGACCTCAAACGCTGCGACCGGTCCACGGTAAATCAACTGCTTCGCCCCTTCAAGCGTCGTGACGCTGATTGCGCCACTAAACGTCTGTGGTACGCCGAGTAAAATCATCAACATCCCGAAGAACAATGAAATCGGAAGCAGGATGCGGAAGATGAAGCGAACGAAGTCGGCGTAGAAGTTACCGAGCGGTTTATTCGCAAGACCACGGATGACAGCGATACAGACCGTGAATGCCATCGTCGGTGCAACGAATAACATCGTTCCGAGGACGAACGTTTGTGAGAGATACGATAAAGCTTCACCTGAATAATGCTGTTGATCGGTGTTCGTCATGAAGCTGATCGTCGTATGAAGCGCAGTCGACCAATCAAGATTGGCAGCACCGTTTGGATTAAGCGGCAGATTGCCTTGAAAGCGAAGCAACAAGTACCCACCGATGAAAAACAGTAGATTGACGACTAATAGACTTTTTGAATAGCCGACCCACGATTGATCTTGTTTCTTTTCATCGACACCAAGTAACGATAGAAGGCGTCGTTCGACCTTACCGATTGTATCGACCCGACGCTCTGCGATCGGTGCAAAGTACATCCCGATGTAGCGACCGAGCAAGACCGCTGCACAAAGTGCCATGACGAGTAGGATCCAAAATTGGATCAGGAATTGAGTCCACATGTTTTTCTTTTCTCCCTATGCGATTAGAATTTTTCTGGATAGATCAGACAATAACCGAGATACAAAAAGACGAGACATCCCATTGCTAGTAAAAACCACGTCATTTCCGGTCACCTGCTCTCCACTGGACACGTTCGATCAGTCGAATCATTCCGAACGTCGTACCGAAGAAGAAGACGAGCAGTACGATACTCCATAGTTCTCCCATCATGAAATTACCCCCATATTATTCAATATTTTTACAATTAAGCACGGCAAAAAGACGATGTGAGGCGAAAAACGGCCCCAGCATCGCCTTTATAACTTGGCATACTGAAAAAGAGTCGTTCCCTCCTAAAAACGCCTGCGAGGTTAGCTGTCGGATTCGGGCATACCTAGGATTTCGCCCTACCTTTCCCGTTCGGAAAGGATTCACCCCGTGTCACGTGTCGTGACGATTGGGTCCCCCGCTTCAATCATGAATTCGGCGTACTTTGAGATCGAAGCATTAACATGTTAGTGTTCGTTGATGAGATGGATATTACTCCGATTTTTTAAGGATGTAAATAGAAAAAATGAAAAAAAAATAGTCTGATTTTTTAATGACTTACTTTCGAAAAATAGTGTTTTTTGACTCTATGCTATAGAAGAAAAAAAACCACAGAAATCGATTCTTTCATCTAAAATGGAGGAGCTCCTTTTTAGATCGAATCGCTCTGCGGTTTCATAAGCAAATCAGAATTATGATTGCTGATTCATTTTGGCATGGACCGTCAAAGGAGCTAGCATCGTCACCCATAGGGCAACCACTCCAGAAACAAGAATCACAATATCGCGTTCAAATCCAAGCGTCAGTAAGGTAATACAACTTCCGACGAGGACGAGACAAAGCGTCGCGATCATGACGAACCGCGATTGTTTCAACATTTTTCTCATGTGGCATCTCTCCTTTCCTTCCATATTCCTTTTCATCGTAACAAAGATTGACATCAAATGCGTCGTTGATACTTGATTGTGATGTTTCTGTCATCACGCAAGTAATGATAGCAGACGACAGGAAAACGGATTTGTTACACTAGAGAAGTACTTAAAAAGGGGGAATTGATATGTTACAAGATCATTCATTTCAACGCGTCGACGGAACGTCGGCATCCTTAATTGACTACCCAGCTCAAGCATGGCTGATCGTTAATACAGCCAGTAAATGCGGCTTGACGCCACAGTTCGAAGGACTGGAGAAATTGCATCAAGACTATCGTTCGCAAGGATTGACCGTACTTGGTTTCCCATGTAATCAGTTCGCGAACCAAGACCCCGGAACGGACGAGGAGATTCAGTCGTTCTGCCAAGTCAACTACGGCGTGACGTTCCCCGTCTTCTCAAAAATCGATGTCAACGGTGAGCAAGCACACCCGTTATTCGAAGAACTGAAAGCACAAGCACCAACGACGGACGGTACAACAGACATCGAGTGGAATTTCACGAAATTCCTCGTGACTCGTGATGGAGAAGTGACGCGGTTCTCTCCAAAAACGAATCCTACGGATTTGACGGCAGCGATCGAACGATTGCTCGTTCAAGTCTAAAAAATAAGCTTCCCTCCTTCTCTCTTGAAGGAACGGAAGCTTATTTTTATGTTGTCCCTGGCTCGAGATGACGACTGATCATTTCTTCCGCCAATCGTTTGACATCATCGATATCGCGCATTTCCGTGAACGGATGCCCCCAGACGATCAGCTCTTCGATTTCTTCAATCGGTTGCGTCGTGTATCGTGTACCATCGGCAACGAACTCTTGCGCAATCGTCGATTCAAAGGCAGCATACTTCAGGAGCCACGGTTTCTCACTCAAGATTTTGTGGGCATGCTTCGCCTGCTTGAACGTCACATCGCCGACGAGGACGACGGGATCGAATCGTTCATGAAGAGGATGCGTATATTGAACAGAGATCAGTAATCCATGTTGGTTCGTTTTTTCCTGTTGCCGGACGTACGTCCGCGTCAGGAAATGCGGAACGAGTGACTCCGCACTCTCTTTCGTCTGATGGATGCTCAAACCATGTTCCGTTTGGACGACATCCGGTAGGACCGGTTCGTATCCACGATTCGCTAATTGTTGATCGAGCTCTTTGAATAACAGCAAAGTATGTTCGACAAGCGCTCGGACTTGGCGAAACGATAATTGGATCGATTGATTGATCATAGGATGACCTACTTTCTCTAAAAGTATGGCAATATACAGTTATTTACCCAAACTTTTCCGACTTCATCCCTGTTTCAGTGAAAGTTCCTCGAGCCATTTACGTGTTTGCTCCTGTAGGCGCGTTTTCGTCTGTTCCGGGTCGAGTGTGATCGGCTGATCGACATGAATCGATCGACAATCAAGTGCCTGCGGGATGTTTTCTTCGACGATTCCTGCAAGGATCAGACAAGGAACGCCAGCTGTTCTCGCCATCCGCGTGACCTCACCTGGCAACTTACCGATTTGGCTTTGACGGTCGACCCGTCCTTCCCCTGTCCAGACATAATCCGCTTGTTGCATCCGCTCTGCTACACGAAGGTGTTGCAAGATCGTCGATGCGCCCGGAACGATCCGTCCACCAAGCACATACACGGCTCCACCGAGTCCGCCGGCTGCCCCTGCTCCTTTGACGCCCTCTAATCCAAGTAACTTTCCGATCTGTTCGAGTCGTTGATCGAGTTTTATGATGTCATCCGCAAGCAGTCCTTTTTGTGGACCAAACAGATAAGCCGGACCATCTAGACCATGATAGGGAGCTGTCACATCTACGAGGGCTTCCAGCTGAACCGGATACGTTGAACAATGAATGGTCTGCGTCTCAAGTAATGGATTTGTACGGAACAAAATCGGCTTACCCGAGGCATCTTGAAGACGACAACCGACTTCCGCGAGTAAACCAAGTCCCCCATCCGTCGTACCTGTACCCCCTAACGCCAGTCGGATTCGTGTTATTCCTTGATTGCGTAACTGTTCCATCAAACGCCCGACGCCACGCGTATTCACTCGAACAGGATTATCTCCGCTTTGTCGCATCGGCAGTCCACAAATACGCGCGACTTCGATGACGGCGTCTGAATCTTTTACGGCATACTGTACTTCACACGGACGACCTGCTAGATCAATCGTCACGGTCGTCTTTTCCTTATATCCAAGCGCGAGATAGACTTCAAGCGTTCCTTCCCCACCGTCCGCGACAGGTGAGGAATCGATGATTGCAGTTGGTTCATGTGCCAGTATTCCAGACGTGACGGCTTCTGCTGCCTCCTTCGAAGAAATACTACCTTTGAACGCATCCATTAAAATCAAGTGACGTGCCATCTGTAAGTTCCCCCTTCAAAAATCTCATATCAAGTTTTGATTGCGTTTCCAATTAATGTTACGATGATACTAATTTCAAATTACCATTACCTTATCTGACATTTCATTTTACATACACAGGAGGTTTTATTTCATGGAACGCTGTTCGTTATGTGGAACACCACTTCGTCAATACGATACGACTTGTTCGCATTGCCAACATCCTGTTATCAAGAAAGAACAACTCGCCGAACCACCCACTTCGTCCACTTCACGGACTTGGGTCATCAGTACCTGCCTTTTGCTCTTTCTCGTCGGAGGAGCCGGTTTCCTGTGGTATTCGCTACAAGATCCCGTTTCCCCTGAAGCGGGTCAGACACCTAGTGTCGAAGCACTCGCGCTTTCGGAATGGTCCGATGAACAAACAGCGTACAATCAAACGTACTCGAAAGACCGTCCTCCAACGTCCTATGATGTCCTTCGCTTCGTCCGTCAATATACTCGGACGATTCCGGAGCTTGCGACATTCTCGAAGAAATACGATTCCATCGAGACGTTTTCTGCGATCCAGTTCACGACCTTGAACGTCTTTGAATCAGAGTTCAAGCATCTCCATCGTATAACGAATGCCGTTGATGCCCCAGTCGCTCCAAGTGTTCTCGCCGTGACATTCCAAAAATTCACGTCAAAGGGAGTTACGTATCATTTACGTACACAAGAAACGTACCAAATTGCGACAGCAAACGGTTCAGAGCCTGTGACGTACCGCGTCCATTATCGTCTGAAAGTGCATACGGATCATCTTCAAATCATTGATGTCAATCGAACGGAGGTGACTTCATGAAACGAGTGCTCCTTTGTCTGCCTCTTTGTCTTTTGATGGCGTGTTCGCCAGAAACATCTAGGATTCAAGAACAGCTCGAGCAGCAAACCTACACCCGTGCCGTTGAACGATCGGAACAAGATATCGATGAACCGGCTGCTCAGCTGATGGTTCAGCTTGAACGACAGCTTGCTGGTTATCAACTGCGTGATGTCTTAAAAACAGCGGAAGCAATCGAACGTCTTCAACTCACAACGAATCATCCTGTTCGAAAAAGGGCAGAAGCCATTGCCCTCAGTGCAAAAGAGATGTTGCAGCAAGTCAAACAGTTCGAAGGTACGTATGAAGTCGAACGAAGTATACTCGAAGACGAGCCGTTCGACGGAACCGGACGTATTCATGTGTCTTTTGACGAGCAGGACACATTCATCGCGATGATTCGCTTTGAGCAGTTCGGTCTCCCGGACGCACTGCGAAACGACGAAGAGATCATTCGTTTTGAACCGGATTTCTCTGCTCGTATCAACTTATCCGAAGGACAAGTCAGTTACCGCTTCGCCCGCTCGACACTTCGTGTGACGTTCGAAGGACCGAGCGGTAAGCGGATTTATCAACTCAAACAACTATCAAAGAAGTAAACGCTAAAATGCCGCTCCACTTGAGAGAATCTCCTCGAGTGAAGCGGCATTTTTGACGATTCCTACTCAGCGCGCAGCTTGAACGTGTTCATACACCTGTTGGCATAATTCATGTGTCGCGAGGCTATCAGACGCTACGACCGATTCGGAATGTTCCCCTTTGATCGTCCGAAGGAACGCGTCTAACATATCGACGAACCCGCGTCGCTTTAACGTCGCTTCCCAGTTATCGAGCGGATACCGGAGCGTCCCTTGCTTCGTCAATTGATCGAGTGTCGTCACGTCGGTTGCGACCCGTTTTTCTTCCGGTCCCATCACTTCGACGCGTTCTTCCGTCATACCGTTATCGCGGTTCATGACACCGATTGCCGTGATGCCGTTTGAGACGAATTGAATCGTCACGTGATGTAGCCCGCTTTCGTCTTGCTTACTCTTGACGTGTAAGTCTTCAATCTCACCACGTCCCGTCAAAAAGCGAAGCGTGTCCGCGACATGGATGAAATCATCGAACAGAAATGGCTTGGCGTCTTCGATGAACGACGTCCGATTCTTTTGCATGAGGACGAGATTCGGATCGTTCACTTCAAGTAAGCGCTGGTGTGCTGACGCAAAGCGACGATTGAATCCCGTGATGAACGGTAACTGCTTCTCTTCCGATAGACGAGTCAGTTCACGAATTTCTTCAATTTCCATCGAGACTGGTTTATCAACGTAGACGGCGATTCCTGCTTCTAGCGCTTGTCGCGCTTGCTCGGCATGGACGACGGTCGCTGAATGGATCATGACCGCGTCGATCCCTTCCTGTACAGCATCAGTAAACGTCGCGTATGTCCCCGCAAAGCGATAGTCTGCTTGCAATCGTTTTGCTTTCTCTTCATCTCGTGAAATCAAATATACCTCGATATCAGATCGTTCAGCATAGACCGGTAAATAGGCTTTTTGAGCGATATCCCCTAAGCCAATGACGGCTAATTTCATATGAACTCCTCCTTTTCCACTGTTGCTTATATTCCCTATGATACGTTAATTGACACGAAAAGATGAGAAACAGCCCTTTACAGGCATCAAATTCCTTTTTTTGAAAAGAAGTGAATTTCCTTTTTTTGTTTTATGATAAAACCATATTTGAACAAGGAGGGAATGAGTTTTTATGAAGCGCTTGCTCCGTACTAGTCTTACGCTCTTATTATTGTTCGCTTTGTGTCTTCCCGCCATTCCGGCTCAGGCAGCCAGTTACCAAGTCGTCGTCACTTCGACGATTGGAGCGAACATCCGCTCGAAGCCGAGTACCGCCTCGTCCGCAACGATTGTAAGACGTGCTGCGTACAAGGCAAAATTCACAGCCGTCTCGTATACGAATGGCTGGTACAAGATCAAGGACGGAGGTACATATCGTTATCTATCGAACCAGGTCGCTCAAAAAGTATCGAGTAGCTCAGTGAAGACGTACAAAATCGTCGTCTACTCGAAAGCTGGAGCGAACGTCCGAACATCCCCAAGCACGGCATCGTCAAAGAATATCAAGCGACTCGCACCTTACAACTCGAAGTTCAATGCGGTTTCGTATTCGAACGGTTGGTATAAGGTCAAAGGTACGACCAATTACTACTATGTGTCGAACCAAGTCGCTAGAAAAGTGACGACGAGCAGTCCAAAACCATCGAGTGGTAGTTATCCTGTTGCGTCGATGCGGTATTTTAAGCTTGGATCGTCAAGTTATCAATTGACGAAAGAAAGTTTCGTTCGCCGTTACCCAGCGAGTACAACGAAACTATTGACGGGGATCGTCGCTTATGACGAAGCAGCGCGTAAAGGCACACTCGATCAAACGTTCACCCTGACGTCTGCGATGTTATCTGTCCCTGCTGGCAGTAGCGTAGCGGGTTTCCGTGTTGGCGACAAAGTGACGATGCGCCAACTCTTGAACGGGATGCTGATCCGCTCTGGCAACGATGCAGCAAAAGCGATCGCCGTCCGGACAGCTGGTTCTGAATCGAAGTTCGTCTCGTACATGAATAACCGCGCCCGTTCAATCGGGATGAGTGCGAGCCATTTCATGAACCCACACGGCTTCTATCATCCAAGTCATTACACGACAGCTGCTGATATGCAAAAACTCGCGAATACATATGCGAAGTACAGCGCGCTCATGACGATCAGTGGACGCAAGTCATATCAGACGACCGTTAAAGGACCGAATGCACGGACATTGACGTGGTATCATACGAATACGTCGCTTCCAGGAGATACACGTGTTTATGCGAGCAAGACTGGTTACACACCGGAATCTGGCTACACACGCGTCTTCTTCATCAAAAAAGGATCGACACGATATGGTCTCGTCACACTGAAAGGAACGTTGTCCCAAACCGAGACGACACTTCGCTCCGTCTTAAATCAATAATCGACTCATCAACAGTCTGGTTTTCCGTTTCGGGAGCCAGACTGTTTTCTTTTTCCTTCAAATTATACTTGCGCTGAAAACGAATTCATCTTAGAGTTAACTTTAGAATCAGACGTCTGACGTCTTAATGAAGGAGAGTTTTTACGTGGGAAATGTCAGTTTGTTATTTGGGGGCGTTGCGCTCTTTTTAAATAGTTTGACCTTGTTCGGAAAAGTCGATCTCCGTAGTGCTGGTGTCTTCAGTCTCATCACGGGTCTACTGCAAACGTTCATCGCAACGTATCTTGTCATCGGTGCGGCAGGTGATCCAGCGTTGACGTTCGGGTACGCGAGTATTTATTTGTTTGCTTTTACGTATGTTTATGTCGGGATCACGTTCTTATTTAATCTCGACGGAAGCGGTGTCGGTTGGTTTTCCTTGTTCGTTGCGATCGCCGCTTTATTTTATGCATTTGTCAGCTTCACGACAGCAGACATCATCGGCGGGATGACATGGTTGTTCTGGGTATTGCTCTGGAGCCTGTTTTTCCTTGGGATGGGAATGAATCGCCCGATTGACGCGATCACTGCCCGCGTCGCCCTCGTATTAAGCTGGTTGACGTTGATCGTCCCGGCACTGATTGGTCTTCGGTTTGGCTACTTCAGTACGGCATACCAATGGTTATGGAGCGGTGCTGCCATTCTGACTGTCGTCTATTTCCTTTATACGATGATGAAATTCTCGATGCTTCGGACGATCCGCTCGTCGTGACATGCTAATCGATTCATCAAAAAAAGATGTCTATTTCCGGTCATGAATCGGAGATGGGCATCTTTTTTGATTGATGGAGAACGCTATCGTTCATCCGCGACTCCTACAGGAAAAGAAAGTGCCATTGGTACTTTCGTCAGGGATGAATCAGACCCGGCAAACAGCATGAAATGTTGGTTGCCGCGGCTGATTTCCCGCCTGAGGAAAGCGCGGATGAGAGTAGCGTTCGTTTCGTTATCAATCAGTCCTGATATCGCAATTTCCTCTCCATTCCAATCATTTGAGCGCTTCCTGCAGTTGAGCTTGAACTTCTTTTAACGACTTATCCGTCAGATGCCAGTAATAGATGCCGTCCGATTCGATGCCTCCTGATCCATCAAACGACAAGGTCTTGACGTTGCGTAAGGCATCCCGATAGTCCGTCACGACCGTCCGGGCAACGGAAAACGGTACATTTGTCTTGACGTTTTTCCCGAGGGCGTCGAGGACAGCATTAAAGCGACGAATCGAGAAGTCCTCTGTCATTTTATCGGCGACTGCCTGAACGACTTGCCGTTGGCGGATTTGTCGTCCGAAGTCCCCACGTGGATCATCGTGCCGCATACGAGCATAGGCGAGTGCTTCCTTCCCGTTCAGTAATAGTTCTCCTTTTGGGAACTGCATCTCATAGTACGAAAAATTGATATCGTTCTTGACTCTGACCCCATCAACCGCATTGACGAGATCCGTAAAGCCCGCTAAATTGATTTCAGCGAAATAGTCGATTCGAATCTTTAACAGATGACTGACCGTATCAAGCGCCATCTGTGGACCACCGAAGGCATAGGCATGGTTGATTTTATCATTCGAACCATTGCCGATGATGTCTGTCTTTAAGTCGCGCGGGATGCTGATCATCTGACTGGTATTCGTTTTCGGATCAATCGTCACGACGATGATCGTATCACTCCGTCCTGTCTCATTTTTTCGTTGATCGACGCCGAGTAAGAGAAACGAGAGTCCTTTTTTCTGCTCGACGGTTTTTTCCGTCTCAACGTTTGCTTTGACCGGTACCTGAACTTCTTTGAGCGTCTGACTCGCTTTATGATACACATATCCGCCTGAACTAAAGAGAAGGAGCAGGCAAATCCCCGTAAGTGTCAGTACGATCCATTTCCATTTCTTCATCACCCATTCTCCTTTTCTTCAATTTGAATTCAGGACGGTCGTTGTGCTTCGAGTACCAGTAAAGCATTGCGCCAGCTACCGAACAAGGCAGTGATGACTCCGATGCTTGGCGCATCACGCCCGATACTGAACCGTTGATAACTTGCGATCGTCAGATGCTCCGTCTCCCGAGCGGCTTCAGCAAGTACGTCGAGCACTTCTTCTTCCCGCCAGCGTTTACGCGGGAATTCGATCCCAATGATTTCAAGTGCGTTTGACCAAGAGCCGTACCGGCGGGCAATCGTTGCGACGGTCGGACGATTTTGACCAGCCGCCCACTTCGTGTAGGTCTGACTCGTCAAGACCGGCAAGACCCCTTGCGCTTCCAGTAATGACTCGATGATCCGTTGTTCCATTTCCTGGACGCGTTCCTTTAAGATATCCGCTTCTGACAATGCCTGCTGCCACGAGTTGAATTGATGGACGATATCCGTCAGGCTTGGTGCTTGTTTCTGTTGTGCCCATTCGCGGTACGTCGCACTCGTGAAAGGATGGAGTTCCTCCCGTGCCTGACGCAAGGCGTCAATGATTTCCGATTTCGTGAACGTCAAGCGGGCATGCCCGATGCCTGCTCGTTCCAAGGCGATTTGCCACGATCCAAACAGCATCAGGATTTCCGCGACGCTTGGATGAGTGGTGTGGAGTTGCCAGCGGAAATAGGTATTGGCCGTCAATTCATTCTTCCCGTTCGCAGCGAGACGGAGTGCGTGGATCGCTTCCTCCATATCGCGCATGACGATGTCCCCTTCCCATATATTCATGACTGGACGTCCCGGCGTACGGTCGTCTGTAAAGCATGACGAACGTTTCGGATGACGACGGCTTGTTCAGTGAACGTCATTTGTGAAGCAGACGGAAGGCAGATACCGTCTTCAAACAAGCGACGGCTGACGTCAACCCCTTCTGCTGTGACAAATGGAACGTCGCGATAGACGGGCTGTAAGTGCATCGGTTTCCAGACCGGGCGAGACTCGGCATTCGCTTGTTGCAGTGTCTGAATCATCGCATCGCGTTGCGCTTGACCATCCGGTAAAAGAAAGGCACTGAGCCAGCGGTTGGCGAATGTTCCAGGCTGCTCGACTTGCGACGTGACGCTATCCGGTGCAAAGGCACGGTCGTAGCGATCAAAAATTTTCCGCCGTGCACCGATGCGTTGATCGAGAACCTCAAGCTGTCCCCGTCCGATCCCAGCAGCGACATTACTCATCCGGTAATTGTAGCCAACTTCCGTATGCTCATAATGCAAGACCGGTTGCCGCGCTTGTGTTCCGAGATAAAAGGCACGCTCGATCAGAGCCGGATCATTGGCGACAAGCATTCCGCCGCCTGACGTCGTGATGATTTTGTTGCCATTGAACGAATAGATTCCGAACGTTCCGAACGTTCCTGTCATCCGCCCGTTGACACGAGTCCCGAGTGATTCTGCAGCATCCTCGATCAACGGAACATCGTATTCTTCACAGAGCGCAGCAATCTCCTCGATTTGCGCGGCGACACCGTACAGATGAACGACGATGACAGCCTTCGGAAGTCGACCACGCGTTGCCGCCTGGATCAACGCCCGCCGGAGTGCGACGGGCGACATGTTCCAGGTCTCTTCTTCCGAGTCGATCAATACAGGTCGCGCTCCGACATACCGAATCGGATTCGTCGAGGCAATGAACGTCAAGGACTGACAGAAGACATCATCCCCCGTCGTGACACCAAGTGTCGCGAGCGCCAGATGGATCGCTGCTGTCCCACTGCTCGTCGCAAGCGTTGCACTAGCTCCCGTGTATGCTTGCATATCTCGTTCAAAGGCATCGACATTTGGTCCAAGAGGGGCGACCCAGTTCGTCTCGAGTGCCTCGTTGACGTAACGGGCTTCCTGACCACTTAAATGCGGGATGGAGAGTGGGATGTGTTTCATGATGTTTCCTCCCTTCGAGGTGACAGATGACGAATCGGTGTTCGGTAGAGCGGGAACCAGTGACCCATTTGAGTTTCCGGATGTTGTCGTTCGAATTGTCGCGTTAGACGCTCATAGATCGTGGCATCAAGAATCGACGTACCGAGTCCAAAAAACGTTTGATTCGCACTAAAGGATCGTTTGTAGGCAAGCAAGCTATCCGTATTCGATCGTGTCGTGCCTCCACCGAGATGAAGCGCTTGAAAACCGGCTTGTTTTGCCCAACGAATCATCTCCGCGAATAATAGATGGTTGGGTCGAAGTGCTAACGACGCGGGATCGGAAGCACCGAGATGATAATGCGCGAACTGGCGACCAGTCAAGACGATGCACCCGGCGATGATTCGCCCGTCATGTTCAGCTAGCAACAGCACGCTGTTAATCCGTCCGTCCGCGAAATGATTGAAGTAAGTCTGATTAAAGTAATACCGGGCATCCGCTTGATGTTTGTCCATTGTCATCTGATAGAGATGCGCGAAGTCTACGTATTCTTCCGGGCGCCCAAGACGAATCGTCACGCCTTCGCGACGTGCCTTCCGGATGTTGCGTCGCGTCATTTGCGAAAAGTCGCTTTCGATCATCTCGAACGGGTCCATTAGTTCGAGTGTCACGGTCGGCTGCAGGATCTCCGTTTGATGGCACCAGTATTGGCCCAGTTCTTGATTGTGCAAGAGTGGATGGAAGCGAACCGTCTCTGTGACGATTCCCGTCTCATTGCAATAGCGTTCGAATCGCTCGCGCGCTTCGCGAATCTGATCGAGTGACCAGATGCCTTTGAAGTAAGGACCACCGTAGCCGTAAGGTGTCGTGATATCTTCAAAGAGTGTGCCTGGAATCCGTCGCCGCAAGTACGGATAGATCAACGTCCCAAACTCCGTCGGATAATAAAACAACTCAGGAATCTCGTCGTGTTCCTTCGCGAGTTCGAAGTAAGCATGTTCGTAGTAACAATCGAGCTGATAGGTCGCAACGAGTGCATCCCATTCGCGCGGATCCCGGATTAACCGTTCATCGCTTAACGACATCATGGGGAACACCTCCGTCGATACCCTTGAACTCACCCATTCCAGTCTGATGAGCCGTCGAGTTCCCTTCTGATGAGATGACCATTTTGAACGTCTTGAACAAGATATAGAGATCGAGTCGGAATGTCTGATTCGTTGCGTACCATTGATCTTGCTCGAGGCGTTGTTGCCACGTCGTCGCGTTCCGTCCATGAATCTGCGCCCAGCCCGTCAGACCAGGAAGGACATCATGCCGTGTCATCTGCTCCTTCGTATAGTGGTTCAAATAACTGACGAGTAACGGACGTGGCCCGACGAAGCTCATCTGTCCGCGAAGAATGTTAAAGAACTGCGGAATCTCATCAAGGCTTAAGCGACGAATCCACTCGAGTGATGCGGGAATCCGGTCTGCATCCGGGAGAAGTTTTCCCTCAGCATCCGTTTCGTTCGTCATCGTGCGGAATTTGTAGATTTTGAACAACTCCCCCTTGTAACCCGGGCGGACTTGATTGAAGAAAATCGGACGACCGAGCTTCGTATAGATGACTAGGGCGACGAGGGCGTAGACGGGAATCAGGATCAGGATAGCGATAAGACTAACCGTGAAGTCGAATGTGCGTTTCATGATGACGTCCTCCTTTTACATAGCTGAAAAGAGATCAAGTTGTCGTTTGATGACGTCGGCTTCGTTGAAATGTTTCATGGCACGGTCAAATCCGTTACGTCCCATCTCGTTGGCACGGTCAGGATGTTCGACGAGTGTGTTCATCCGGTTGGCAAGCTTCGTGATATCGCGGACTTCGATGAGATAGCCTGTCTTCCCCTCGACGACTTCCTCACGACAGCCGCGGATGTTTGTCGCGATGACCGGTTTTGCGCTCGCCATCGCTTCGATGATTGATCGTGGTACGCCTTCGCGATGTGACGGTAAGACGAAGGCATCGACTTGTTGGAACAAACCCGGTACGTCTTCGACGAATCCAAGGTAGTCGACGTTTGGAATCTCGCGGATCCGCCGTAAGAATAAGTGTTTCGTCGTCTGATCGCGCTCGCTTGCCATCATCTCACCGGCAATGACGAGACGGGCTTCCGGATGACGATAGACGACATCCTCGAATGCATCGAGCAGTTCGAGAATTCCTTTCTCTTCGACGATCCGACCGATGAATAAGAACGTAAACGGCGCTCCAGCTTCACGTGGTCGTGGGTAGAAGCGGGTCAAGTCGATTCCATTTCCGAGATGCATCAGCCGGGTATTCGCTTTAAAGCGTTTGCGCTGGGCGAGTTGATAATCTTCCTCGCTTTGAAGGAGCAGATAATCGGTCGCGAGACGTGCCAACCACTTTTCGACTGAATACGTTAGCTGATACGTCATCCGCCCCATCTTCTCGTGGAAGTAAAAACCGTGTGCCGTATAGACGATATGCTTCGTCCCGGCACGTTTGGCGGCGACCCGTCCAAGGGCAGCGGCGACCGGTGTGTGGACATGGACGGCGTCGTAACCATCCTCTTTCAAGATTCGCGTGATTTCACGGATCGTCCGCCAGTTACTCGTCCAGTCGATTCGCCGCTCGATCGGAATGTCATGCATCCGGAATCCCTTTGCTGCCAGTTTCACCGAGGCACCCGTGTCGGCACAGGCGATGCCGACATCGTGCCCCGCATTTTGCAAAGCGAGTAAGAGCGGCTGCAACATCGTCTCTGCCGTCGTATCGAGAGCACAGACTTGAAGGATTTTTAGAGGCGCCATACGTGGACCCCCTCCGGTTGTTCTGCTCGTGGCAACATGCCTTTGATGTCGACGACGATGCCGCGACCGACCTTCAGTAAGTGTTGTGCCAGATTCCAACCACTTTCAACGTATTCTTCGTGTGAGACGGCAAAGATGACGACGTCGGCTGGTTTGAGTTCACTCATCTCGAGTAAGTCGATCCCGTACTCACGTTTTGCCTCACTCTTTTCGACGAGTCGGTCCGTCACTTGGACGTCGATTCCGAACTCTTCGATTTCATGAACGAGGTTCGCAACTTTTGAGTTGCGGATGTCGCTGACGTTTTCTTTGAACGATAATCCAAGAATTGTGACCCGGGCGCCGAGCACCGGCATATTCTGTTTGATCAGGTTCTTAACGAGCGCTGTGGCGATGAAACGCCCCATCGTATCGTTGATCCGGCGACCGGCAAGGATGACTTCCGGATGGTAGCCAAGTGACTCCGCCTTCATCGTCAGATAGAACGGATCGACACCGATACAGTGACCGCCGACGAGACCCGGACGGAACGGGAGGAAGTTCCATTTCGTACCGGCTGCTTCGAGGACTTCGAGTGTATCGATGTTCATCCGATCGAAGATGATTGCGAGTTCGTTCATTAAGGCGATGTTGAGGTCGCGTTGTGTGTTTTCGATGATTTTTGCCGCTTCCGCGACCTTGATCGATGAGGCACGGTGGACACCGGCTTCGACGACGGCTTCATAAACTTCCGCGACGATATCCAGTGTTTGTTCATCTTGGGCGGAGACGATTTTTTTAATCGTTTTGAACGTGTGCTCATGGTCACCCGGGTTGATTCGCTCAGGTGAGTAGCCGACGAAGAAGTCGACACCAGCGCATAAGCCGGACGCTTCTTCAAGAACCGGGATACAATCTTCTTCCGTAGCTCCTGGGTAGACGGTCGACTCGTAGACGACGATGTCGCCTTTATTGAGCTGGCGACCCACGAGGTGCGACGCTCGTAAGAGTGGTGTCAGGTCCGGCTGGTTCTGTGCATTGATCGGGGTCGGAACGGCGATGATGATGAAGTCGCTCGCCTGCAGTGCCGATGGATCTGAGACATAATCGACGGTTGCGTTCTTCAACGTGAAGGGACTCAGTTCGAGTGTCGCGTCGATGCCTTCTTGAAGTTCTTGAATTCGTTGTTCCTTGATGTCAAAGCCGATCACGCCCGTCTTTTCACCGAACGCGACGGCAACGGGAAGTCCGACGTAGCCAAGTCCGACGACGGCAATCGAACGGTTGGCAATGGGAAGTGCACCAGTATGGGCTGCTGTCGTATCTACGATGTGTTTGACTGCCTTGTTCATGTTGGGTTCCTCCTATTTCATCGACTGTTTGACGATCAACGTTTTTCCGTTTGGCTCTTGTTTGACGTGTTCGACTGGTTCAAGGACGATTTTCATGTCGGAGCCGAGTAACTTGCGCATCTCGTTCAAGAGAATCTGTTCGTGTCTTGGCTGGAATCGCTTGACGTCCGGAATATAGCGAAGCGTCACATGATTCAACGCGTGCTGCTCGACTTGGAGCCGTAAGACTGAGTTTGGCAGTTCCCGTGCGATGGTCGTGATATCTCCTTCGAAGACTTTGCCGCGCTTCTCACTGACGATGTAGCTCGTTCCCCGTCCGTCGATCGAAGCGATGACGGGACCATTCAAGCCGCAAGTGCATGTCTCGTCACTAAGTGTCATCCGATCACCAATCCGGTAGCGAATCAGCGGTGTTCCGCGTGTCGTAAAACAGGTGACGATGACTTCTCCGTCCTCTCCATACGGTTCGATGATGCCGGTTTCGTGATGCAGATGCAGTTTATGATGGCGGCACTCCGAGATGATGGGTGCTCCTTCTGAGGAACCGTACTGATCGAAGACCGGAACACCGAACGCTTCCTCAAGAATGGAGCGCATCTCCTCCGTCACTGTTTCGGATGTCGGAAAAATAGCGATCAGTGGAATATCTAGTCGAATATGGTGTTTTAGCATGTAGTGAGCGATTTCGACCATCGCCGTCGGTGTTCCGTCAAGTGCTCGCGGTTGAAAACGATTCAGTTCTTCGAGATAGGCCAGGAAGTTCTCTTCTTTCAAATGAAAAATCGAGAGTAATAACTGATTGAGTGGTCGATTCATCCGCCAGAAGATGGGTTTCGTCTGATCGACGGCTGTCAGCGTCCGCCCGGTAAAGCTTGCCCGGCGCATCCCGGCGTGAAAGCCGTGAAGTTCCTTGAAATAATCAAGATGTGCCATCCTTTCCTGAACATCCTCTCGCATGAAGGCGACTTGGAGTGACTTTCCGCTCGTTCCTCCTGTCCGTCCTCGAACCGGCGCATCGACACGGGACATGAACGCGTCATTGTTTTGCCGAAGCGTCTCTTTTTCAAGGATCGGAATCGTCTTTAGCTGCTCAAGTGACGTAAACGGTAACTGGATATCATGTTCGTGAAAGAGTTGTGTGTAATACGGTGTATGCGTCATAACAAACGCGAGAAAGGCATTCAGACGTTCGAGCTGTTCCGCTTGGTAATCCTGCGTCCGATCCTTCATCCGAAGTTCCTTCATCTTTTGCTCATAGAAGCGACCGTAGCGTTCTTGCATCAACTTCCGACCGTATAACGAGGTCAGCCAATTTTGGATGAAGATTGGAGAGCGATAATAGAGATTCTCTTTAAGCGCCATCTTGGATTCCCTCCTTCATCAAGTAATGGTTCTCGTACCAGTCGATGAATGCATGGACGCCGGCTTCGACCGTCGTCTGTGGTCGGTAGCCGATCGTCTCGAATAGTGAGGAGACGTCCGCGAAACTTTCCGGGACGTCACCCGGTTGTAACGGCATCCCATTCTTGATCGCCGTCTTACCGAGGCGTCGTTCAATCAAGGCGACGAATTCATTTAAGCGAATCGGACTATGACTGCCGATGTTGTAGACGCGATACGGGACGTTACTACGGTCCGGTAAAGGATTGGACGCATCGAATGCTTGATCGATTTCCGGTTCAGTCTGGAACAGACGATAGATGCTCTCGATGATATCGTCGACGTAGGTGAAGTCCCGTCCCATCTCGCCGTAGTTGTAGAGATCGATCGGTTCGCCCTTCGCAATTGCCTCCGTGAACTTGAACAGTGCCATATCCGGGCGCCCCCATGGACCGTAGACGCTAAAGAAACGAAGTCCTGTCGTCTTCATGCCGTAGAGACTGCTGTAGGTGTGTGCCATTAATTCGTTTGCTTTTTTCGAGGCGGCATAAAGACTTAGCGGATGGTCGACGGCATCCGTCGTCGCGAATGGCATCTTTGTATTCGATCCATAGACGGAACTCGATGAAGCGTAGATCAACTGCTCGACGGGATGATGGCGACAGGCTTCTAGAATCGAGAGAAAACCGACGATGTTTGATGTCATGTAGACGTCTGGTCGGTCGATGCTGTAGCGTACGCCTGCCTGTGCTGCCAAGTGGAGAACGAGATCAATTGATTCCTGTTCAAAGATTCGCGCGACGGCTCCCGTCTCTTCGAGTGAGACCCGGTAAAATGTATAGTTCGTGCCGAGTTCAGCGAGCCGGGCTTCCTTTAACGTCGGGTCGTAATAGTCGTTCACTTCATCGAGTCCGATGACTCGGTAACCCTCCCGGATGAAACGACGTGCGGCATGAAATCCAATGAAGCCTGCGATACCAGTGATTAAGATTGTTTTATTCGGCACGGTGTTCGACCTCCTCAAAGTAGTGGCGCGCTTGCAGGCGCATGTAGTGAACGGATGTATAGACGATGAGTAACATCGGGAACAACTTATACCGGTGTCGAATGGCCGTTCCGACGTTGCCGGTTCCAAGACCGAAGATCAACGCATTGAGTGCAAAAAGAAGGAAAAAGAAGAAGAGGACGCTGCCGAACGGATGCTGACGAATCAGTTTGAACGACCGAATGATGGCAAAACAACCGATGAAGTAGAAGATGGCGTCAAGGAAGAAAATCAGGATGTTCATGACACTCGACCATTGCCACGGGAATGGTGAGAACAAGAAGTAGATCATCCGGATCGGTGAGTAGAGAATCATGTCGCCTGGACCTGTCACCGTCAATCCATTCAAGTAAGCAGAGCCGCCACGGTCATAGCTCATCCCGCTGAACAACTGTCCGTTTTCCGAGACGTGGGTGAACTTCGCGAACAAGACGTCTTGGAAGCTGTAGACGATGAAGCCGACGACGAGTACTTGGAAAATCAGTCGCTGTACCTTCGTCGGTTCAAAGTCCATGCGTCGTGTCTCATGGCTATAAAACGAGAAGTAGACGAGTAAGACGACGATTCCAACGGCAAGACCGGAGTGGAACATCGTACTGACGAAGTAGCCGAGATACGCGAGAACCATACGTCTGCTGGACTTCTCTTCCGTCCAGCGGACCATGTAGTAAAGCGTATAGACGATTCCAAGGGCGACGATCTGATCCCGTAAGAGAATCGGTGAGAGCAACAATCCTTGCGGGAAGAACGCGAAGATGAGTGTTGCACCGAAGACGTATCGTTCCGGTAAACGTAATCGCTGTAACGTCTTTGCTAGAATGACGACGGCGACGACGCCAAGGATGACGTTGAAGAACTGAGCTAGGATTCGTTCCGGTCCGAACATTAGATAGAAGATTCCGAGAAACTTGGAATAGGTGCCGCGGACGACATCATTGAAGGTCGACGGGTCGGTGAAGATTTGGACACCTTCGAGATGAAAGGCTTCCGTATCGTCCCCACTGTGCGGTGGTAAGCGGAACAATTCGAGATCGATGAACATCAAAACCAATCGGACGAAGAAAGCAGTGATGAAGATTAGATAGAGCGGTGTCGTCTCGGCTTGGCGGAGTAGATAATAAAGAAACAGCACTGAGTTGATGAGCAGCAAGGCGGTCACGTACGTGTCCGGGAAGAGCGACCGGGCGAATTGACAAACGAGTGCTTCGATGACGATGAGTAAGAGAATGGGTCGCATCTTCTTCCCTCCTTAACTGCTTTGTTCGACGACGAGGGCGACATTTCGTGGATACAAGGAGCGATAGAGCGCGGGTAACAGTAAGACGATCTGAGTGACTGCGCAAAGTGTGTATGCAATCGTCGCCCCGTATAGTCCGTACAACGGAATCAAGAGGCTACAAGCGACGAGATTGACGACGACACTGCCGAAGATCGAGAGTGTCTGGATTCGAAACTGCTGGAAGCCGGTCAGTAGTGCCTGAATGACGGTCGAATTATAGAAGAACAACGACGCGACCATCATCAAGACGAAAATCAGATGATATTTGACGAACGACGCATTGTAGAAAATCGTCAAGCCCCACTTTCCGAAGAAGATTGCTCCAAGAATCAGGAGGATCCCGACGACGTTCGTCATCAGTAACATCGACCGTGTCAGCTTGCGCAGTTCCGGTAAACTTTGGCGTTCACCAGTCTCTGACGAGAAGTTCGGCAATAAGACAGCAATCAAAGAGTGAATGAACAGACTACCGAGTACGAGTAGATAGGCAATGCTTGCATAATATCCGAGCTCTTCCGTTCCGATCGCATGTCCAACGAATAACCGTGGGATGTTTGCGTTCAAGGCGATCAGGAGAGCGACGAACCCGAGTGGCATCGCTTTGAGGAACAACTCCTTACCGGATCGATATCGTAAGTCGAGCGCTTGATTGTCAAAACCACGACCGACCCGGCGAATCGTCGGGAGATCGTAGACGAGTAACATGATCAAGTTACCAGTGATCAAAGCGATGACGAATCCCTGGATCGAATGGGTCGTAAAGAGAACGAGTGCTGCGCCTGAGACATTCAGGAGACTGCGAAAAATCTTCGAGATGGCGACTTCCTTGAAGGCAGTGTGTCCCTGTAAGAAGCCGTATCCGAGATCAGCGAACGACTCCATGTATTTATTGAGATAGACGAGTAGCGTCAGCAGTAAGATGTTCGCTTCACCGAAGAAATAATAGACACCAAGGAGGACGAACACACCTGCCGAGAGGAGCGAAAAACGAGTCTTGATGAAGAGCCAGAAGTTCGTCAGTCCAGCCCGTTCTGCCGTCAGGATCGTACTGGCATTCAGCCAACAGAACATGACGATTGGTGCGGTGATGGCAAGGGCGTAATTGAAGTAGCCGATATTGAGCGGTGTACTCCATTTGATCAGGAGCGTCAAAATCATCCATTGATGCAATGAATATGCTGTATCCGCAATGAAGATAAGATTGAAGCGAGACAGCCGGACCGTTTTCATCGTTCTCCCCCCTCTCTATTTACGAGCGATCCGCATCGTCGGCGCGACTGGGTCGGCATCGGTCTCGTTCGTCGCTTCTAATAAATACTGGCGAAGTGTCTCCTCCCGATCGAGCGCTTGGGCGATCTCACGCAAGTACGGATCGACGGAGCCGAAGGGGCGTGTCTTTCCGACGAGGATCTTATCGAAGACGAGTTCGTCATGCACCTCATCACGAGCGAGCAGTTCCTCGTAGAGTTTCTCCCCTTTTCGAATCCCGCTGTAGACGATCGGGATCTGTTCTTCCGTAAATCCACTCAAATGAATCAAGTTTTTCGCAAGTGTCGTGATGTGAACCGGTTCACCCATATCGAGGACGAACACTTCGCCACCTTTTGCGAGGACACTCGCTTGAATGACGAGACGACTCGCTTCCGGAATCGTCATGAAGTAACGTGTCATCCGGGGATCGGTGATCGTGATTGGTCCACCTTTCGCGATTTGTTCCTTGAAAAGTGGGATGACGGAACCGCGGCTCCCGAGGACGTTGCCGAACCGGACGACGGCGAACGTCGTTTCGCTATTTCTTGCCATCTGTTGGATGACCATCTCAGCGATTCGCTTTGTCGCCCCCATCACACTCGTCGGGTTGACCGCCTTATCGGTCGAGATCATGACGAAGCGTTTGACTCCAGCCGCTTCTGCTGCTCGGGCGACGTTACGTGTTCCGTAGATATTATTTTTGACGGCTTCGCTCGGATTATCCTCCATCAATGGGACGTGCTTATGGGCTGCCGCATGATAGACGAGGTCCGGTTCGAAGCGTCGCATGACTTCAAGCATCCGGTCACTGTCCTGTACATCGGCGATGACAGATTCAAACTGGATGTCCTGGCTGAGACACTCGAGTTCCCGACGAATCAGGTAGATACTGTTTTCACCGTGTCCAAGAAGGACGAGTCGTTCAGGACGAAAACGAATCAGTTGCCGGCAAATCTCGGAACCGATTGATCCACCAGCCCCGGTGACGAGGACCGTCGCTCCATGCACGCTTCGTTCGATTTCCGTGATATCAAGCTCGACTGGTTCCCGTCCGAGTAAATCAGCAATTGAGACTTCACGGATTTGTTGAATCGAGACCTTACCGGAAGCGAGTTCGACGAGCATCGGTAACGTATGCGCCTCGACTTGCGTCTGTTTAATTCGATTCAACAGTTCGATTCGTCGCGGATACGATAAGGACGGGATCGCGAGGACGACCGCTTCAATCTTTTGTTCCTCGATGATGCATTCAAGTTGCTCGATCGCTCCGATGACAGGAACACCGTGAATTCGCATCCCGCGTAGTTCAAGCGAGTCATCGAGTAATCCAACGACGTTTAAGATGTGCGATTTCTTTTGTTTCAGTTCTTTCGTGATCATCTGTCCGGAAGCTCCGGCACCGATGATTAGCGTCCGTTTGCCGAGCGTCTTATGCTCCGGAACGAGTCTGAGACTACGTCCACGAATCAACAACCGGACGAATAAGATACCGTTCAAGACGAGTCCTGTCTGCAAAAAGATCGCCCGTTCGACCGCAAAGTCGAACAACGCGTATTCAAGACCAAGTAAAACGAAACTACTGGCAAGGACGACGACGAGGAGAACGGCGAGATCGCGTAAACTCGCATAGCGCCAGATGATTTGATAGAAACGCATCCAATGAGCGACGAAGGTGAGGGCAATCCACTGGATGAGGGCGATTTCGAGCGCATCCTGTAACTCGAAATTGACGGTGAGATGGAGCGGATTAAAGAAGTAGAACGTTACTACGGTTGCGAGTGCGATGACTCCGGCGTCGATCAGGCGAAGGAGTCCAATCTTCAACTGCCGACGATACGGGGTAAGCGGGGAATGCTGCATGATGGTGTCTCCTCTCCTCTCTCATGAGTGCGTGCGGGGAATGGCTTTCGGATAACTGTCGGTCGCTTCACGTGTCACTTCTTTTTTGCTTAACGAGCGCGAATAGACGATCAGGAGTCCGAGCATTAAACCAAGGACACCGCCGATTCCCGTATTCATCAAAATGTTCGGGGATACGGGCTTCGTTGGAATTCGTGCACTGGAGAAGACTTCCGTCTTACTCGTGTTAATCAGTTGCGGGAGATAATCCTGGAAGACTTCCGTCATCGTATTTGCCTGGATGGCTGCCTGCTCCGCTGAACGATCCGTGATGGATAAGGCGATGACTTGCGAATCGAGATTACTCGAGACCGTCAGACGATCCGTCAAATCGAATAATCGCTTGTCGGTGACGTTCATCTTTTGGGCGACCTGATCGACGACCTCTGGGCTTCGCAAGATATCTTGATAGGTACTGACGAGTGTCGGCGTCGATGTCGCCTCTGCGTTTGCTTGAGGAACGACGAGGATGTAGGCCGTCGCTTCATATGTCTTCGGAATGACATACGTGCTGAGTGCATATCCGACACCTGCGAAGAGAATCATGAAGAGTGCCAGTAGCCACCAGCCGCGTCGGAGTGTCGTCAGATGATCTCCGAAGGTTTTTCTTTGATGCATCGAGCTCACTGTTGTTCACCTCTTTCTAGCTTGAGCGAATGGATGGACATTGGTTATGTCTACACCTTATTTCCAATCGAATTCCAAAACAATTAGAGCTTGGTGAAAATGATTATATTTTTTTCGGTAGCTATCTCGCTTGCGTGACGCGAGTTCACAGCAGGAATTCATGTCACAAAAAAAACGCGATTCACGAAAAAATGATTGCGTTTTTCTTAATATTTTTTCATTGATCTGCATGATTTTTTAAAAGATGAGGGTAAATACAAATTTGACGATTAAAAAGTATTTGAATCGGTAATAAGTCCTATATGAAGGGTGGATAGTCTTTAGAAATCATGTTAAAATCAGCCAATATACCCACATCGTTTGCCTTATCCATCCTTGTCGTTTGGATCATGCTCGATGCTTGGATTCGTCCCCTATCCTTTACGGACGAAGTGTTACCGAAACACTGGTCACTTTGGTTGCTTCCTGCCTACATCGTTCTGTTCAGCGTCTGTTGGTTCATCTTACGACCGTTCTATCGCGTCAATCGTACAACTGGACATCAAATCGTATTTATTTTTCTGATTTATCTGACATTTCATATTGTATTTTTCTTTTTTAACGCGAATACGGATCGTGTTCTTGCTTCGCTTTACCTCATTTCGACTTGGCTTTTCGTCGGCATCGTCTCTTCGCTCTCACGTACATCGATCGACCAATGGCATCGTCTTCTGTATTACTTCCTTTACGGACAAGCCGTCTTTCTCGCTTCCTACGCACTCATCGTCTCGTTTGGCACAGAGTATGTTCCGGTCGAAAACCTACAATGGCTTCGAATCGGTCCTTTGTCATTTCCTCAGCTGTATGTCGGGGAGCAAGGTTCATTCCTTCGCCTTGCTGGACTGATGAACAATCCGAATACGTTCGCAGCGTGGCTCGTTCCGGGAGGACTGCTTGCTTGGTTCTATCTACTGCGACAGTTTCCACGTCGGCAAAGTCTTCTGCACGCTGTTTTCTTACTCCTGATCGTCATTGCTTTGCTAAGGAGCGGTTCGCAGACAGGAATCTACTCCTTCGCCCTCTTGGCACTCTTGACGAGTATTCGAATGGTTCCAGGAACGAGACGCCGGATGCAGGTAGCTGCCTGTTATGTGACAGGAAGCCTGATCTTATTTGCCGTCTTCGCATTTCAAGGTCTGCTTCCCCGTTTGCTCAGTCTTAACGGACGATTTACGCTTTGGCAAGCAGGATGGCACGCTTCCGCTGACGCGCTCTGGTTCGGTCACGGGATTGGAAGTGCCCCGCGTGGACTGCAGGAACAACTCGGTGAACGGATTCTTTATACATTTCACAGCACACCAATCACGTTTCTCTACGAATTTGGTCTCATCGGTTGTCTGCTGTACGGTGCAGTCTTTCTGTATCTGTTTTATCGACTGCTTCGCATTCAGACGACGGATCTCGCTTTCCTCGCGCTCTTGCTAGCCAGCTGGCTCGGGTTACTCCAATTCACGGAAAGTGTTCTCGTCAGACCGAGTGGATTTTATTTCATTTGGCTCAGCCTTCCTGCTTATGCGTCGCTTCGTCGACTTCCACCTCACGACAGTACCCACACCTAGACGCACCTACACGAAAGGGGTATGACATCATGAAGAAATGGACAGAACAACAAGTCATCGATAGCCTGATCGAAGCTAGTATCGAATATCCCTCTCTCGACGCAAAGACATATGCGCGCTGGTCGGTCGGAAAAGACATTCCATCGATCACGACGATCATCAATGTATTCGGCTCTTGGCGTGAAGCACTCCAAGCTGCTGGTCTCTCATCAATCCGTCCGTATTTTTCAGATGAAGAGATTCTTACTTTCATCAAGGAAGCATCGACACGTTTACATCCCTTCCATAGTAATAGCTACCGGGAGTGGGCAAAGGCCAAACACGGACCATCCTTGACGCTGATCAACTTACGTTTCGGTTCTTGGTCACGTGCGCTTGAAGAAGCACAGATCGAGATGACACGCTCCATCTCGATGACGGAAGAACGGATCATCACTGCTTTACTTGAAGCTTCCGATGTCCTTCCGCGTTTGACAACACAGACGTATGCGATTTGGGCACAGGAAAATGGACATCCGACAGTCGCGACGATTGCCCGTAAATATGGTTCGTGGGCAGATGCTCTCGCTTGCCTTGACATCGCTCCACCTCGCCGGAAATGGGTCGAAGAAGACGTCCTTGAAGCACTGCGGCAGGCACAAGAAGAATTACCTTCTCTCAGCATCATCCATTACCGAAAATGGGCAGAAGGTCGCTCGGTTCCGAGCACCTCGACGATCAACGCCCTCTTCGGCAGCTGGACCTCCGCCGTGCAATGCCTCAAGCGTGCACGCGTTTCTCTTTCCTAATCCTTCTCTTCCATCTAAAAAAGGAGTGACCCGGTACGTTACCGAATCACTCCTTTTTCGTGCGTATCATGATTTTTCGATCTGCTCAAGTAGAGATGCCGGCAATAGTGTCACCGTATCGTGCTTCAACAAATAGATGTCTTCCGTATACGCCCCGATTCGTCGAGGATTGCGTTGCCCGTCGAGATTGTTTCGGATCGCTTTCGGAAAATTGACACCACACTCATAGGCATGAAGATACCCCCCACCAAATCGTGGATTGATTTCTGATAAGTAGAGCGTTCCGTCAACATCAAACAGATCAAAATCTAGTGGACCGACGAGACGAGTTCCCGCTAAGACCTGTTCAATCAATTCAAAGACGTCGTCGCGTTTGACGGAGCGACTCTTATCCGTTTCTCCTGCGCGCATGACGAGTTTCTCCTTAATGAAGATATCCGTCACTTCATGCGTCAGCCAATCGACATAAACATCAACACCAAGCTCTTGTCCTCTTAAGTATTCCTGAATCAATAAATTCGGATGGACAGCGAACAATCCTTCGACGACCTGAAGGGAGGAGACGGTTTGGACATGAAGACTAGCACTGCCGTTACGTGGTTTTACGAAGACTGGAAATGCGACTTCCCCTTGCGCAAGCGCATTTTTAAAGGTGTCGAGCGTCGTGTATGTCCGTGCATGGGCAATCCCTTCCGTGACACAATACGTATACATAGCGTATTTATCAAAGCATAATTGGCACGCATCCACCGGTGAGACAAGAACCGTGACACCGATCGCTTCAAATCGTTTTGATGCCGCTGCGAGCAACTCCAGTTCGGGATCTATCAACGACAACAGCGCCGTTATGCCTTCCCGCTGACACAACTCTAGTAGATGATCGATATACCCCGGTGCGTCGATGCGCGGGACAAGATAATGACGTTCCGTCATATAAAGACCCGGTGCAAGTGGATTACAATCCGCAGTACTGACGTGACCGTCCGGCATCTCACGGACGAAGTACTCGACCAGTTTCGTCCGGCGACCGACGCTTGTCATCAACAAATGAGCAGTCTTCATAGGGCAATCTCCTTCGTTAAAAGTGATGCCTTTTCTTTTCGTGCCAGAAAGAAAGACTTCCTGCTTGGCGCTGTACTTTTTTCCTACGAACGAGCAGATAACATCCGATTCCGATCAATGCTCCGGTTCCATCGAGTAGCACATCTTGGACGAGACCAGTCCGGTCACCCGTTAAAATTTGATGAAACTCATCAAACACAGCGATGGTGATTGCTAATGAGTAAGCGAACAAGACGGCAAGACCCGGTGTCAAACGACGACGCGTCAAATCAATCAAGCCGATACCTAATACGAGAAACGTCGAGACGTGCGCTGCTTTACGAATGAAAAATTCAATGAATCCACTGCGTCCGAGCGCCGCTACACTGACTTCTCCATGATACGAGAAGGAGATGAATCGCAGATGATCGACGAACCCTAATGGGATATAGCGAGATAGATCAGGTTTGATCGATTGTGCCTGATAAGGCATCGAACTTGAAATAAAGAGGATCAATAGGACGGCAAAGACGACATAGCCGGACCAGGTGATTTTTTTCATGAAGACACTCCCTTATTTGATGTCACTTTAGAATAGCATGGACAGAAACGATAGGCGATTTTCTCCAAAAACTAATTTCTATTTTAACCCAGTTCATTTTTTTAGTTTCCTTGAAAAACGATATTTTACATTTATCAGGTTTCTTTTATAATAAAAGTGGTTAATTAGTACTATAAAGAATGAGCTGAAGAATAGGAGTGGAGTGCCATGAATCGTGCACTAGGTAAAAAAATCATGCAATTGCGCAAACAACACAAGTATACTCAAAAGTTTTTAGCTGAACGGTGTGGGGAAACAGCAACGGACATCTCCGCTTACGAACGTGGTCAGCGCATGCCCTCTCCTCAAGTTCTAGAACGCTTAGCTCTTACTTTAGACACGACGGTCATTGATCTCATCGATCCGAAGTATGTACAGCATCCTTCGTTGAATGAATTCATGCAACAAGCGCTTGAACCATCACAACCGCTTGATCTGAAACTCATTCTCGAAGACTTACTCGTTCACCTCAGTCTGTCAAAGGAAATTTATTTCGATGGACGCCTCGTCTCAGCGGACGTGCGGGATGAGATGGCGACGTCGATTGATCAAGCGTTACAACGCGGACTTTCTTCCATCGAGGCGTAAAAAGGGATCAAAATCAGCTGATTTTGATCCCTTTTTCTTATTCTGTTTGGACGATATGGTCGATGTACAATTGTCCCTCTTCATATGTCGCTTCTAATAGTTGACGAAAAAACGCATTTTCACTTGTTTTCTCGGATACGAATACACGTGTGTAGCGCTGGTGCGCCTGCGCGAGTACACTGAATTTCAGAGTACGGGTAGATGAAGAGAAGAACAATTGTCGACCGGGATGACCAAAGGCGTCCGTTGCTTTCGATTCTTCTAAGAAGTGAAAAGATTCGTCTGGAAACAAGGTCTCAATGAACGATAGACAACTTTGCTGAAAGGTACTTCCGTTCTGATTTTCCATGATGCGTCCGGCTCCTCTTTCTCATGATGTACTTCGAATCGTGAAAAGGAAACTACTGTATCCAATTACCCAGTCTTTAGACCTATTCAAACCAGTATATTACATATATTTTTCTTTTTATTATCACATTATATTTTATACTTATTGTTTTTCGAACTCCAGCACGAGTGTCGTCTTTCCTTCGTACAAAAATTGTCCACGATAGCGCGATAGCGTCGCAAATTCAAACAGCGTGTTCGGTTCATACAAATATTCGACCGCATAACTGATTTTTTCCTCATTCCCCGATTTGAGATAGGCGTTGAACAATAAACGTTCACCGTCGACTTGATAGCCATAGAACAGCAAAGTTTTTTGAAAACGTCGCGTCGCGATCGGATGAGCGATCGATTTTAGATGATCGACGCGATACAAGGACACGAGCAAGCGTCCTCCCTGTCGTAGCAACTGACGGATGTTTCGGAAGAACAACAGTAATTCTCCGCGCGTATAACGTAAAATCGTCGTTCCCGGTAAGATGATTCGATCAAAATATTCAGGTCCGACGACGTCCGTCACGTCATGACTCCATCCATAAACCTTATGTTGATACTTCTCCGTAATCTGTTTCGTCCGTGCAGCTTCCGGTTCGATCAGATAAAGATCGTATCCTTCATCCGACAAAAGATTAAAGAGCGCTGGATCAAACGTTCCATGAAACAGGATTCGCTCGCCTTTTCGTAAATAACGCCGATACAGCATCAGCTCATCGACTTCATTTAACTGTTGCGCTTCCTGATACAGTTGACCGAATCGTTCATCTGCCTGAACATGATTCAGTACCTGGACGCGCGAGTAGCTCCCTTTACGCAAGAATGGACCAAATAAGACATCACCCATGATACATCAACTCCTTGTAGTGCTGAATCGCTTCTTCATAATCTGCGCCGAGTCGCTCCGGTAATACGTCGAACTGTTCCTTTTGATCCGCTTCCAGAATCCAGAGAAATGCTTCGTTCGTCTCAAATAAACGTAACGTCGTCCGGTCAAAAGCAAAACAGCCTTCCTCGTTTTGAATACCGATTAACGTCAATGGTCCGATTCGCCCGGACGTCCGAGGCAATTCGAGATCAGAGTACGGTGTGATGAAACGGCTCGTTCCCTGAAACGTTCCTGCCAGTTGATACAGTAGAGGAAACAGCTCCAGTTCAGTTTGTGATGCAAGCGCGTCAGGTTGAGGTTGCTGTTCTCGGAATGACTCGATATCAACGGAGATATCTGCACTCAACTGAATCGTCTTCTGTCGATCGGCGTAAATCCCGTCCGCAAAAAAGAATAGTCGATGCGAAACACGTAATCCACTTAACGTCGCATAGTCGAGGATTCCCATCGACTGATCGTTTTGAATCCGTCCCGTTTGTTGCCAGTCCGCTAGTCGCTCCGCAAGAGCATCACGTGACAAGATCGTTAGTTGCGAATCAAGTGAGGGAGAGAGGCGATCGGAAAACGTCAACAGAATCGGTGTCCGGCTCATCAGTTCGATGATCGGTAGATCGTGACGCATCGGGTGATCAAAATAGATGACGCTGTTGATCGTCATCGCATGAAAGCTACTAGCTGGAATCCGCTCTAGTAACGAGCTGTCTTCGATGTAGACATGACGTAACGGTTGCGGATGGTGCGGCACCGACGCTGGATACACACCCGTCATCAACGAGAGAAGCGCATGATGGACAGCTGGAACGGATGCAGAAGCAGGCATTTCTTCCGGCGGTAAGAAGAGACCATTCAGGAAATCCGGTTGTCCGAACAGGACTTCTCCATTTGGACGAATCAAGTGGAACTGGACATGCAACATCTCGTGTTGCAAATACGCGACGAGTCGTAACGTCCGTTCTCCTTCCCCTTGGAGGACGAAGACGTAATGCTCATACTCCTGAAAATCCATATAATCGAGTAAATCATGGAACGTATGCGCGTCGTAATCAAACGCGTCGAGCGAAATACGGTGCGTCTCACAAAACGTCTGCAGTTCGAGCGATGGTAGAGAACGTTGCAGCCAGCCGTCTTGTTCCGATAAAAGCGATAATCCGATCATGTCCTCTCTCCTTTCTCATCAAATGATTGAAAAAAGGGCTTCATTCTAATAGCCGAATGAAGTCCTTTTGTGTGGATTAAGCCGATTTGACGTTTTCTTTTGGTTTCGTAGCAGTCCGGTCCATTTCCCGATGAGCGAGGGGGGCGACGGAGACGGTAGCAGGATTGAGACACCAAGCGCATGAAGTCATGTTACGTCGCGTTTCTTTTAAGATGAGTGTCATGGTTGTACCCCTTTCTGAATCAAGTGTGATGGTCGTTGAAACATTGATACGAAATCAAGTAAATCAGTAGTATCTCGTCTTGTTCGCTTCTATAATAGAAGTTGATACCCTATACCAGTTCAATCTCCACGAAAGGACGAGGAGCCGATGGATCAATTCATGTCACCGCAAATCGGCTTAGCATTACGCCGCTTGCGGAAGAAACATAATCTGACACAAAAAGATTTAGCAAACGGAATCTGCAGTCAAGCAGAGATTAGTAAGATCGAGAGTGGTACGCATTCGCCGACGGTCGAGCTTCTCTTCGCTCTGTCTAAAAAACTACAAGTTCCTTTTTCTTCATTCTTTGATCATGCCAATTATCGTGAAGCTTTCTATCATCTAGACGAAGAACTACTGAAAAAATTTCGAAATAACGAATTTGATGACGTTTACCATGAAACAAAATCAAGACTAGAACAATCAAATGTTGATGAGGAAGTTAGCTTGCTACTTAACTATTACAATAATATTGCTGCTCACAAATTAAATAAAATTGATTATAGAACTTGCATTGTAGTCTTACGCCAGCTATCGGAAAAGTATTCCTCCACTTTTTATTCTCCTAGCATGATTATTCGAATAAAGTCAGCGATTGCAAATCTGTACTCTGAAAATAAAAATTATTCACATAGTAGAAAAGTTTACGAAGAAATTATTAACCTAGACTTTGAGAGCGAAGAACTTGTATTAGATCGTATTCGCATTCTATATAATTTCTCAAAAACTCTTTTTCAGTTGAAAGACATGCAGTATGCGCTCAACATAACTAATGAAGCAATCGAGCAAAGTTTAAAATATAAAGATATGTCTATGCTTGGTCAGCTATATTACCAAAAAGGTTCTTGTCTTGAAAATTTAAACGAAGACTATGATTTAATCAAAAAATCTTATGAACGAGCTTTTGTATTCTTTGAATTATTAAAAATGAAAGAATATCAGCAAATCATATTAACCTATAAATCAAAATACATTATCTAATTAAACTTGTGCCTTATTTATAACAACATACTCATACGGTAATTCTGTTTTTGCCACTTGCTTCACTGCATACTCATAAGGCAGTTCTGTTTTTGCCACTTGCTTCACTGCATACTCATAAGGCAGTTCTGTTTTTGCCACTTGCTTCACTGCATACTCATAAGGCAGTTCTGTTTTTGCTACCTGCTGAAAATGATCCGCTTGATTTAAATTTGCAACTCCCATACTAAACAGGAGTGCTCCTAATCCTAAAGCAACTTTGTTTTTCAAGTTCATTTAAATAACCTCCTATTATTTTTCGTATGGCTTCGTAACAACATCATATAACCTTAGACCCCCTCTGAATATTCGAATACGAATAATTATGGTATTTTACACATTTTTTTCATTTTCTATTACTTTTGGCTCGGGTCATATGTCCCTAAAAATGAGTTTTTCTTACAAATCATCCATCAATATGTAGAATTTGTGTATGAAAATAGATTTTTCTGAATATTTAACTATTATAAAATTTCGTAACAGACAAAAAGAGAGCTAGTCCAACTCATACGAGTCGAACCAGCTCTCTTTATTTTGATGATTGTCGTAACGCGATGACATAAAATATACCGAGTATGAGAATCACACCTAGTAGTATCGAACTAATTGTTGTCCGAGTCGACGTATCCGGCATCCATATCCCAAGTCCCAAATTGATTGCTGCGATAATTAGGACGAGCCAAACGATCGTACGTGGTCGCATACCGATCTCCTTCCTGGTCTCCTCTGCCGTCCGCTCACCGAATATGCTATGGTGACAATAACAAAGGAGGTTCTGTTCATGAATAGACTTGCAGTATTTTGTGGTTCTAAAGATGGTGCGCATCCTGTCTTTCGCGAAGCAGCGGGCACACTTGGTCAAGCGCTCGCCGCACGCGACATCGGACTCGTATACGGCGGTTCTCGCGTTGGAACGATGGGAGCTGTTGCGGACGCTACGCTTGCCGCTCAAGGTCAAGCGATAGGTGTCCTCCCCCACTTTCTACAAGAGAAGGAATTAGCACACCCGGAACTGACTGAATTGCATCTCGTCCACTCGATGCACGAGCGGAAAGCAAAGATGTCAGAGCTTGCCGATGGCTTCATTATTCTTCCTGGCGGACCCGGAACGATGGAAGAGTTTTTCGAAGTCTTCACATGGGCCCAACTTGGTCTGCATGAAAAACCGTGCGGTGTACTCAACATTGACGGGTACTATGACCCCTTGATTGCCCTGTTCGACACGATGGAACGTCAAGGATTCTTGATTCCCGAACACCGAGCGATGCTGATCGTCGAGTCGGATCCGGATCGTCTCTTAGAACGCTTCGCCACATATGAAGCGCCACACGTTAAAACGTATATGGATCGCTCACAAACCTGATGAAAACGGAGTCCTCGACTCCGTTTTTTTTGATGCATTCGCCTACTCTTCCGATATTTCTTCTCTCACTTACTAGTTTTCTCCACTCCGTTTCAGGATTCCTACTCTTTGGGCACAAAAAAAACCAGATGCGCAGAGGCATCTGGTAAAACGTTAGAAGAACTTCATGATTGCGTCACTAAGATTCGTCAAAGACGGTGTCTCGTCAATGACCATCAAACTACCTGCCGCGATCGCGAGTAATCCGAGACCCGATAAAATCCAGCCAGGATGTTTTACGTTGACGTCAGCATCGACGTTTTCTTTTCCGGACCGCGCATTCGCTGCTTGTTCCTTCAAGCGATCGCGACGGTACTGGTGTTGTTCCTCTTTTGACCATTTCTTATATTCTGCGAGGAACTTCTTATATTCTGGTAAGACATCCTTCGTCGTCCCGTCGAGTCGAACTTGACCGTATTCGAGCCAGACGACACGCTCACAGAAACTCTTGATTTGCGAGAGCGAGTGACTGACGAAGATGATCGTCTTGCCTTCGTCCTTGAATTCGTTCATCTTATCGATACAACGGTTATAGAAGGTTTGGTCACCGACCGATAATGCTTCATCGACGATCAAGATGTCGGCATCGACATTGACAGCGATTGCGAAGCCAAGTCGTGACTTCATCCCACTCGAGTATTTCTTGATTGGCTGATCAATGAAGTCACCGATATCGGCGAAATCGATGATTCCAGGCATCCGACGTTCGATTTCCGCGTCGTCCATCCCAAGCAGGAGACATTTCAAGCGAATGTTCTCGCGTCCTGTCAGCACGTTCTTCAATCCTTGGGACACGGCGATGATCGCGACTTCTCCGTTGATCGCGACGTTTCCTTCGTTCGCGTAGATGATCCCTGAAATCAGATTCGAGAGCGTCGATTTACCCGAACCGTTGATTCCGACGAGACCGACGACTTCTCCTTTTCCAATCTCAAGTGAGATATCGCGTAAAGCTGTAAAGGTTTTAACGCTCTTGCTTTGATTTTTGAACAAGAGCTTGAATTTTTCTTTCGTAGTCGTGACCATGTCGAAGCGTTTCGTGACATGGTCGAGTTTAATCATAGACATGGCGATTTCCTTCCCTTAAACGAGCTCAGTGAATGATTTACGGAACTTGATGTGCAAGAACGTTCCGGCTGAGAATAAGAGGAGCGTGATACTCCAGAAGTACAGACCCGTTGGCCATTCTTGCCAGACCCAATGTCCGCCAAGCAAGCTCGCCCGGTATCCCTCGACGAGATAGTAGACCGGATTCAAGCGGAGGACCCCATGTAAGACGTCCGGGAACCGCTCGATGTTCCACAGGATCGGTGTCATATAAAAGAGCATCCGCATCATCGATTGCAAGAAGAGCTGGATGTCCTTGACGAGTGTGACGAGTGTCGAAAAGCAAAGCGAGAATGCATAGACGAAAATGTATGTGGCGATCATATAATACGGCAATTGAAGCAGTTTCCATGTGATCGGAATGCCGTTTGCAATGATGACGACGATGACGATCGCAAGCATCGCAAAATGTTGATACATCCGTGACAAGATGACATACGATGGAATCGCACTCATCGGGAAACGCATCTTTGTTACCATTGCGAGACGGCTGTTGATCGAATTCGACCCCCGAAGCAACGCATCGTTGATGAAGAACCAGACGACGATCCCGCAAAGGAGCCAGACGATGAACGGAATGTTTCCATCGACGTCCTTATTTCCGCGAAGACCGACCCCGAAGACGAACCAGTAGATGAAGATTTGGAGACCCGGATTGAGGAGCTCCCATAAAAGGCCAAGGCGTTGCTCTGCATGCGCTGATTTGATTTCATATCGCGCCAACCGGCGAATCAGGGGGAAATTATCGACCTGTTCCCGGATGATACTTCTCATTTCTTTCAGCATAAGTGTAAGTTCCTTCCGATTCATGATACATGTATTTTATTTTCATATTCGTTGATTCCACTCAAAAAAGACGGATGCCGTCCGCGATTGCTCAAACGAACGCTCCCTCCGCGTGAACGGGACCTTGCCCGGTCGATTCTGACTCGCCTCCTTCTTCGTTTACTCGTGCATGATAGAAGCAATACTTCCTATATACACTTAATCAATTCTAGCCATCGGGAAAAAGCGTGTCAATGTATTGGACGAACCGACACCAAACTGTAGTTTTTCAGGCACGAAAAAACCGGCGGGTATACCACCGGTCATCTCCTAGTTTGTTTCCTTTATGCGTGATTAAAATGTGGAAACTCAATCGTCGTCGGTGGCGAAGCAAGCCCCCACACGAGGAGGACCGTAATCACACAAATAATGCCGACGAGGACGCCTCCTCGAACCTTATCATTCATCCAGCGTTGCCCCTTTTCATCCGAACTACTTGTATACTGACATCATACAATATTTAGCAATTTCCGACTACTAAAAAATCGACATTTAATGGGAATGTTTAACGATTGTTCATATTCTTTCGTTTCATTTTTATTCGAGACAAGATATAATGAAAGCGTTATCATTTAATCAAGAAAGCGAACGTTCGGATTTGAATCCTATCAAACGAACGACTCCCGTAGGTTGTCATGTTGTCGGACCTAAGAATTTACGTTATTTACAAAAGGTTCATCCCACGAAGCTTTCCGAACCCTTTATAGTAGAAGAAGAGGTCAACGATCGCAGCTCGACCTTGCATTCATACCCCACTCTTGAAGGAGGATTTTTACGTATGTACAAATCAAAACCGCTTTACGCGGCAGCTGTGGCTGTCGCCCTGACGACATCGGCAATCGTGCCGGTTGCCCAAACGACAGTTTCGGCTGCAACGCATGTCAAAGTCAAAACGGTCAAACTCAAGTCACTCGTCTTCACGAAAGGTGCTCCGGTCAAACTCCCTGCTACATATAAAGGTGAGAAAATCACATGGAAATCTTACGATCGCCATGCGTTCAACCGTTACCAAACGGTCAAAGGCACATACGGTAAGAAAAAGAATCCAATCGAAGTCAAGATTTACATCCAGAACTATGCAGTGAAGTTCGTCGAGAAAGTCGCGGATCAAACGATTTACGTTGATCAAAAGCCAGAATTGCCAAAAACATTGGCTGTTCTCTACGCGACAGGTCGTATCTATGACAAACCAGTCCGTTGGTCGAAGGTCGATACGAGCGAAGCAGGTGTGAAATACGCGGTCGCAAGTTATACACGCCTCGGAAAGACAATTACATTAAAAGCAAAAATCACAGTTCTCGACGTCAACACGGATGACTTCTCGATCGGTTTGATGCACACGAACGATACGCACGCGAACCTCGATAAGACACCAAAACGTGCGACAGTCATCAAAGAACTTCGCGCAGCTTACCGTGCAGAAGGTAAACCATCGCTTCTCTTAGATGCAGGTGACGTCTTCTCTGGAACACTCTACTTCAACAAGTTCCTCGGTCAAGCAGATCTTGAACTGATGAACTACATGAAATACGACATGATGACATTCGGTAACCACGAGTTCGATCTTGGGGATACTGACAATAACATCGCCTTGAAAAACTTCGTCACGGCTGCAAAATTCCCGTTCATCACAGCGAACGTCGATTTCAGCAAAAATAAGTCGTTCAATGGTCTACAAAAGAAAACAATCACTGCAGGACCGGAGCGCGGCAAGATTTATCAAGGCATCATCAAGGAATACAAAGGTCAAAAAATCGGTTTCTTCGGTCTGACGACAGAAGAGACGAAAGATATCGCAAGCCCAGGTACGGTTGCGTTTGCAAACTATATTGATAGCGCTAAAGCTGCTGTCAAAAAGCTTGAAGATCGTGGCGTCAATAAAATCGTAGCGTTGACACACATCGGTTTTGATGACAACGAAGCAATCGATAACGATCAATTGCTTGCACGTAATGTCGACGGGATTGATGTTATCGTCGGCGGTCACTCGCACACGAAACTTGAAAAACCGGTCGTCGTTGATGAGACGGTCGTTCCAGGCAAAGCAGAACCGACAATCATCGCTCAAGCCTACCAATACGGTGATTTCCTCGGAAATCTTGATTTGACGTTCGACTACAAAGGAAAATTGACTGAGTATAACGGTTCATTGATTGATGTTTCTACAGCAAAAGAAGATGTGCGTGCGGCTGAAATCCTTAAGCCATATGCGGATCAAATCGCTGAGTTGAAAAACGAAGAAGTCGGTGCGAATATCGTTAATGCCCTTCCAAACCCACGCGGCGAAATCAGTGTCCGCAACAGCGAAACGGCTCTCGGAAACTTGATCACGGATGGTATGCTCAAAAAAGCAAAAGAATACAATAAAGACACAGTCATCGCGATGCAAAACGGTGGAGGGATCCGTGCTGCCATTGATGCTGGACCACTCACTGTCGGTGAAGTCTTAACGACGCTTCCATTCGGTAACACACTTGCGACAGCGAAAATGACCGGTGAAGAAATCAAGAATCTTCTTGAAATCAGTGTTGGGGTTGCGCCAAAAGAAAACGGTGGTTTCCTCCACGTCTCTGGTATGAAGTTCGAGTACGACAGCACAAAAGCTGCAGGTGAGCGCGTCACGAAGATGGAAGTCAAAAATGGTGACACGTACGATCTTATTGATCCAGCGAAGACTTATGTTCTCGCAACGAATGCCTTCACGGCTAAAGGCGGCGATGGTCTCACACCATTCGCGACGGCTTATGAAGAAGGCCGTGTCACGGATCTCGGTCTCTCTGACTGGGAAAACCTACGTGATTTCACAAAATCACTCGGTGAAGTCAATTACAACATCGAAGGTCGTATCGTCGACACATCAAAATTACCAAACTAATTCAATACAACAAACAACCGCAGGCCTTCTCGATCCATTCGAGAGAGCCTGCGGTTGTTGTTTTATAACGTTTGCGCTGAGTGTTGTTTCAACAGATCAATGATTTCATCGAGTTCATACTCCTGTGCCATCATCAGTGGTGTGAAGCCATCCGCATTTTTGATCGACGGGTCGGCACCGCGCTCGAGCAATAGCTTGACTGTCTGTTTCCCCTCGCCCTCGACAGCATGATGAAGCGGCGTGAACTGATCGTCATCTTGTTGGTTGATTTTCTCGCCTCGTTTCAAATACAGATCGACGAGTTCATCGTTATTGCTGAAGACAGCTGTAATGAATGGTCGCTCGCCAAAGTCATTGACGGCATCGACATCACTCCCTGCTTCTAGCAGTTCCTTGAAGATCGATTCAAGCCCCTTGCTCGACTTCCGGTAACCGAGATAATGCAATGCCGTATCCCCATCTGCATCGACTGCTTTCATATCACTTTCCGGGATCAAGCGATGGACATCTTCGAGCTTTCCTTTTTGAATCGCTGCCATCAATTCCGTCTCATTTAAATCCTGATCGTTTGTTTTTGCCGTCGACGCGTCGTTACTGGCTACCGTTTGCGTTCCCGCTTCGTTCAGCAAGATCCCTGCCCCTGCACTAACGAAGAACATGACCGTCAGAACACTAAGCGTGATGATGATTCCTTGACTATAACGTAGGAAAGGACGGGGTTGATCGAGCGGTTCACCCGTCAAGCGAAGCCGTTCCAGCATGGATAGATTGGTCTGTAGCTTCTCATACAATAAGTCAGAAAACGTCCGTTGCTGACGCTTCTCCGCTGTATAGGAAACGATATCCGTCGTCGCAAGAAGTGTTGGACCGAGAATATCCTCAAAGATCGCTTGCCGGGCACACTGGTTGGATACAAGCGGTAGAACCATCTGATAACGAGTCCGTTCGCATGCCCGCGTGTAAGCCGGACGTAAAAATGGAACCCAGCTTCCGATCCAAAGCAACACCTGCTTTTCTTGATGATTTCGTTTAATGCGTGCAAGTTCAAGCAGTAACTGGAACCGTCGTACCTCTGTCAATTCCAAATATGACGTCGGAAGGACAATCAAATATTTTTGAAATAATCCGATGACATATGGTCGTTTCACATCGTTCTGGAAATAGATTTCTGGAATCCGCCACAGCTGCAATTGTTCTGTATGCATGCCGATTTGCTCGAATAACTCCGGGAACTGCTTCGCACTCAAGCGAACCCCTTCACTTCGAATCCGCGATACTCGTCGCCATTGACGTAACCAGAGTAATAACAGCAGGATCACGAGCGCGAACATAGCATAAATACCGCTCTCGCCTGTTTCAAATACTAAGCCGATGATGCCACCCACTGTCAAAATAGCGACGCCTAATAACAAACTGAAATAAGCGGTCTCTTTTCGTGTCACTGCTTTCCTGATCCGTTGTGCGGGATCGATTCGTTCATTCGTCTCCTGCTCCATACGTCATCTCCTTCATTTATCGTTTGGTTCATTGTATTTTTTTATCCCTTCTTATCTTAACGGTTATTCCATCAAAGTTCCAAGGGAATCCTTTCCTGACATACCAAAAGAATATTCAGACAACTTATATTTTCAAACACATCTTGATAACATAATTTTTTTCCTGAATATTCATTATTTATGTAATAAAATTTCTAAAATTCTATTTTAGAGTGATGTTTGTTGATTTTTCAGCATTTATACGCAATTCATACAATAAAGCAACCTGTCATTCGAACCACTAACTATTTATGGATAGGTGGTACAATAGTCACTCTTTTATATTGCAGAAAAATTTGGAATCCCATATAATAACTAACAGGAAGAAGAATATGGGAGTGAAGAACTTGGGATTATTTAATTTCATGAAAAAGGACTATACCGTCCAGTATCACGTATTACGCGGAGATGAGATCATCGACACGGATCGATTGAATGTTCGAGCAGGCGATCATAAGACAGCACGAAAAAAAGCCGACAACATGTTAAGAAGAGAATACGGACGCACTCAGTACAAAATCGAGTGGGTACAACGGTTCTAATCGCTAAAATAACCCATCGCCTCAATCCTAGGATTGGGACGATGGGTTATTTTCATGCGTGCTGTTGTTCTTGTTCGCGAACGATCCGATCGGCTTTCAAATAGAGACGGATGACAGTGTATAAGACGATGCCGACGAGTGCACCACTACCATCGATTAGTACGTCTCCAACGAGTGGTGTACGTCCACCCGTCAACAATTGATGGAACTCATCCAACACACCGATCGTCATCGCCGTCGTGAAGGAAAAGAAGGCAGCTGGGAATGCTGCGTATCCTCGACCGCGCAAAAAATGAACAAGACTGATCCCGAGGATGAAGAACAGACCAGCATGCATGCCCTTCCGAATGAAGAATTCAAGGAAGGCAGCAGGTCCGAGTGACGCGACGCTGATCGGGACTTCGTAATGGAACGACACGAAAGAAAACGCATAGACCCAGTCGAGCGGCATATGTTGCGTCAAAAATGGAATCAGGGATTGTTGCTGATAGGTCATCGAACTGAAAACGAATAAGAAAAGTAAGATGGCTCCTCCTACATAAGCAGCAATGGGTATACGGCGCATCATGCACGCTCCTTTCTCTTTGTACATCCTACCATGGATGCTTATCGTGAACATACGCCAAAAGACGGACATACACAGCTCTCATTTAATGTGCTTTCCCTCTTTTACAACTCGTACAACAAAAACACCCCATCCATATGGATGAGGTGAAAAGCTTACAGCGATGACGGTTTCGGATCGCGCAAGAGATGTTTGATATCTTGGAATGTCACGAACGTTTTGTTCTTCGCATCGTATAGCTTATACCGAAGCGATTTCAAACTTGAGAAGAGACCGATCTTCGTCGCCTTCTGAAGCGGTGGCGTCGAGACATGTGCTTTTTCGAGATGATAATTTGGGACACGTGGACTGAGATGGTGAACATGATGGAATCCAATGTTTCCGGTCACCCATTGTAAGACCTTCGGTAATTCGTAATACGAACTACCTTCGATTGCTGCCTTGACGTAATCCCATTCGCTCTCATCTTCAAAGTACGAGTCTTCGAACGTATGCTGGACGTAGAATAACCAGATTCCGAGGACACCTGCTGTAAACATCGTCGTGCCTTGGATGATCAGGAAGGCTTGCCAGCCGATGAAGTAGATCAGGATACCGTACAAGACGACGAGCGACGCATTGATGACATGTGTGTTGATGCGTTCTTTTTTCCGAGCATCTTTCCGGTTGAAGCGGCTCGAGACAAGAATCAACAACAGTGGTCCAAGACCAAACATGACGAGTGGATTCCGGTACAGACGATACTTGAGACGTGTGAAGCGTGATGCTTCGATATATTCCTCAATCGTCATGACCCAGATGTCGCCGACACCGCGTTTATCGAGATTCCCACTCGATGCGTGGTGGATCGAGTGCTCTCGTTTCCATTTCTCATACGGGAATAACGTCAAAACCCCAGTGATCGTTCCGACGATGGCGTTCGCCTTCTTATTTTTGAAGAATGAACCATGGGTACAATCATGGAAGATGATGAACATCCGGACGACGAATCCTGCAGCAAGGATCGCCAAAGGGATCGCGAGAAACACAGATAGCTTCAGGGCCTCATATGCCAGAAACCATAGGACGAGAAATGGCAGGATCGTGTTGATCATCTGCCGGACGCTGGCTTTGATGTCCGCTTTCTCAAACGGCGATACATGTTTGCGCAGCTGGGCAATCTTTTCTTTACTCATAGTGGTGCTTCCTCCTCGGGTTGTTTCAGCGTTCACGACGCTAAGTAAAATAGTGAAACTAAAATATGAAACCAGTGAGCGGTGGTCGTGACGGTGCCTCTACAACACGATTCAAAAGCGGCACTCTAATTGTTTAGCGCTAAAATATTTTTGTTACCAGGTAATTATATCACATATCATAAATCGTCCACGGTTTTATTTTTAAAATTAAAAAAGCAGAGACAGGCGTCTCTGCTTACTCGATCGATTTGAGTGGGTTGACGGCTGGTCCTTCTAGCACCTCTCCTGTCGGACCAAATCGTGAACCATGACACGGACAATCCCACGACCGTTCCGCCTCATTCCATTTCGTATCGCACCCCATGTGGGTACAGGTCGTCGAGACGAGATGAAGCGTTCCTTCCGGATCCCGGTAACCACCGACCGTCTTTCCGTGATGGTTGACGAGTCCACCTTCGTCCGGTTGTAACTCGTCGGCACTGCGACGTGCTTTCGTCAGCTTTCCTTTGACCAGTTCGATCGCAACGTCCGCATTGTTCTTGACGAACTGCGTCGCATCCTTCGTTTTTAGCTTCGAACGATTCGGATCGAACAGATGCCGAAAACGATTTGGTGTTCCCGTCAATAAGTCGCTGAGTAACAGTCCGGCCGCGATACCATTCGTCATCCCCCATTTCGCAAAACCGGTCGCGACAAACACGTTCGGATCATTTGGTGTCATCTGTCCGATGTAGGGGATCTTGTCGAGCGTGATCAAGTCTTGTGCTGACCAGAACTGTCCGAACGATTCGACGCGGAATTCATGCTTTGCGAAATCCGCAAGATGTTGATACCGCTGCATCGTCTCTGTCTCGTGACCAGATAGATGATTCTCGCCGCCGAACAGTCCAAGCAGACGACCGTCTTCTGTCCGCGTGTGACGCAGAGAACGACTCGGTTGATCAGCACTCATGAACATTCCGTCCGGAAACGTCTCATCGACCTGACCCGATACGATATACGAGCGATGGACTTCAAGTTTTGAGAAGTACAAGCCTTTGAAATCATGGAACGGAAAATGAGTCGCGATGACGACCTTCTTCGCCTCAATCCGGTGACCGTTCTCTAAGATGACTGTCGGCGTCCGGTTCGATTCGAGCGATACGGCACGTGTCCGTTCGTATAAGGCACCTCCTTGGTGGACGATTTGTTGGGCGAGTCCTTGAAGATATTTGACTGGATGAAACTGCGCTTGATCGCGCAAGACGACAGCTCGTTTGACATCATACGGCAACTTATCCCGAACTTCTTGCGTCGCTTCTCCACCGTTCAATCCCAATCGTTCATAGGCTTTTACTTCTCGTTCCATCGCTTGCTCTTTTGATGTCGCAGCGTAGAGATACGCGTCCTGCGTTTCAAGTTCACAAGCTATGTCGAGTCGTTCCACCTGATGACGTAAAAACGTGATGGCTTCTTCATTTGCTTCATAATATAGTCGCGCCGATTCTTCACCGACCGTTTTGATTAACGTATCGTAGATCAAACCGTGCTGCGAGGAAACTTTCGCCGTCGTATAACCCGTTGTGCCAGCAGTGACGTCACCCGCTTCGATCACGGCGATATCATATCCTCGTTCAGTCAGTTGCATGGCCGTGACGAGCCCAGCAATACCAGCCCCGATGATGACGACATCATGCTTCGCATCTTGATCCAAAGTGGGATAAGAAGTTGCAGGTGTACTTTGCTTCCAATAAGATGACGGAAATCCGGATAAGTAAGACATCATAAAACTCCTTTCGGAAAACACGATAGGTCGACATGTTAAAAGTTCCCTGAACGATGCGAAAACATGCGCGAATCGTATAGTTTTAAAAAGAAGCCTAACTGAGAGGGATTAATTTACTTTAATAATAAATAAAATGGAATAATTAGGTTTAAAATCCTTTATACTAAGACTAAGAATCCTACGAGAGGAGTCCATGTTATGAAACTGAGCCGCCATATCATCGAAACTTTTCGACGTTTTACCTTTGCAGCGAGTATTGATGAGTATGACTTAGCAAGCGTACTAGCAAAAGAAATTCCAGAACTGACAGATATCTGCGTCACGATTCGACCGACACATCTTCATCTTCAAGCCGCTGTACCGTTGACCCGCTATGGTCTAGAACGCGACTTACCAGTCGAATTGACGCTCCAAATGCGATCAGTCGATAAACGTACCATTACGTTCGAAGTCTTTGATGTCTGTCCTCATGATACCGAATCCTTTAATGAAACCTACCTCATTCGCCCACCTTACCTGCATTACGCAAACCGACTCCTGACCGTTGATCTTTCCTTCTATTTTCCTTTCCGTCATGTCCGTTACCGTTCGATTCGTCACGTTAAACTTGAAGAAGGGCTTTTGCTTGCCTATTTATCTCATTAAAAAAGCACCCTTTCCTACATTAGGCGAGGGTGCTTGTATGTTGTGAACATCAGTTATGCGAAGGACTCTTAATAGAGCCGATTTAATAAAAATTCATCCTATGACTATTCCAAAAAACAGTTCCTAAAATAGTCAGGAAATGTCTCACACTTATTTAATAGTGAATTTCATCGTAACAGGATTACCATATGCTTCTGGCTCGAAATGCCATTTCTCGACACCTGTCTTGATTGCTTTAAAGCCATAGCCATCAAAGTTCAGTTTACTTTCTCCCGATGAGAGTGCGCGGTAAACATATGGATTCTTATCCTTCGTTGATTTACGAACGATTCCGAAACGTTGTCCTTTTTTGAGCGTCATCGATTTACTACTCGTCAGATGCGTACTACCACCATAATAATCGAGTGTCATGTATTTCGATACTTTCCCAGCAACCGTCCGATCATCTGCTCCCGTACCGACACGATGCTTCAACGTCTTCCCATTATAGGAATAGACATCATGGACGATCGTCATCGAACCTAGATAGAGTTTTTTGTCTTTAATCAACGCGCGACCAAACGGATACGCTTCTTTTGCTTCGAACACCTTTTTGATTGCCTTACCATCCGTTGATCCAATTAAAATTGGTGTTAAAAAGCTACCGCTCCCCTCGACTGGTCCGATGACGAGTTGTTCTTTTTTCGTATCGACTAATTTTCCTTTAGCCCACACATCATAATAAGCTGTATCTCGATCCGTATACGTGTAGATCGTCGTCCATTTTTTCTTCTTCGCATCATACTTCTGCGCTTTACCGATGACATCATTCATATACGTCTTCGAGTTGAAACGTTCATACAGCGTAAACGTCTCAGGATAATTTCCACCAAGTAGATAGACGGACCGGACATCGATCGGTTTATAGCCACCAGATAATTTACTTTTCTTTAACGCCGCGATTTGACGATCAACGACCGATTTTTCTGCCTTACTGAGTGCTGCTACCGAATCCTTCGCTACTGGTAGAGTACTGATGATGAGACCAAGCGCTGTTGCTATGACTACTTTTTTCATCTAAATTACCTCCTTAAATTTTAATATGTCGTCGTATCGTTATGACTGAAACTTTTCAGTGGTTGCGAATCGGTAATGTACCAGCGTTCGTCCTCTAGATTGTATTTCAAGAAATACTTGAACGGTACGTCTTTTCCCGGATTAGACTCTTCGAGTGAATCGTCGTCCTCTTTATAATAATCGCCTTCGTAATAACAAAGTGCTTCAACTGTCGCGGTCAAATCAGTCGCGACTTCGCTGACAGTAATTGACGCTGGGGAATATTCGACTTCATCCAAATATCCATCCCAGTAGACTCCCCTTTTATTCATACTAGCGTAATAACTTTGTTGTTTACTCAAGTACGCAGACGACGTGAACAACGTGAAGGCTGACGTGTCTTTATCCATGTACGCCTGTTCCCACTCCTTCGCATGCTGATGTACGGTATCGATGATGTCCCCTTTGACCGATTCTCGGACTTCCATGCCTCTACCTGTCGCTGAATCCGAAAGCGACTTCCGTTGATCAACGAGCCAGTCTTGTCCCGATTTCACAAGATTTAGTTCCCAGACGATTGTGCTGCCATCCGGACGCTCGTGTAGATACGGCTGATAAGACCGTGATGAGTAGTCGACCTTTACTTTGACCGTCGCCTTATCTCCTTTAATCGTAATATCATTTTGAGGAATATCGTTGACCGTCAGCTCACCGTCAAAGATGTACCCCCCTGTGACAAGATCGTTCAAACTGCTTTGGAAGTTTTGATTATAAGTGTTTGTACTGACAGACAGCCCTTTGACGCTCCGCTCCGTCAGAGCATCTTCGAGTTCTCGGAAAAAGAGCGTTGAAATATCCTGGATATTTTTATAATCCTGATCGGACACTTCCTTCGAATCTGACTTTTTCGTCGCTTCCGTTGGTTTCGATTCCGATTTGTCCTGACTCGTCTTCTCTTCTTCACCAATGACGAATGAAGCATCCTGCTTCTTTTGTTCGACCGCTTGAGGCGTCTCTTCCTGGTTCAAAAAGAAATACGTCCCACCGCCAGCGGCGAGTAAGAGGAGCAGTGCGCTAATCCCGATCGTTCGCTTATTGCGTTTGTTCTTTTGTTTCTTTTCGTACTTGATAACGACGTATGCTCGTTCGATTTCTGTGCGTTCCTCGGATTCCTCCGGATGTGCTTCTAGCTTCTCAGCATACGCTCGTTCGAGCTCTTTCATCGATGAAGTCCGCGATATCCCCAATCGTTCATATGGATCCATGATTCCCTCTCCTTTTGTTCAAAAATTTGTTATTTTTTATCTTTATTTTACATTATAATAGCGAAGTTAAGAAAGGAGTGCTTTTTAATGTCACATTGTTCGAATTGTCGAACCCCGATGAATGATCAGATGATCTATTGTCCGGTCTGCGGTCAAAAAAATCGTCCATCGCGATCCCGTTCCGCCAAAAAAACATGGCTCATTGGATTGGTGATCGTATTGTTTTGCATCGGTGGAGGTACGTTTGGTTATCTCAAACATCAAGCTGCTCAACCGCTGTTTAAGACGAGTGAACTAACGCATACAGCGGCTGATATCGATCAAGTCTTGCCGGAAGGTGCCTCAGCGATACAACGTAATCAACTGGCTGATGAAGACCTTGAGGATTACCTCATTTTCGATACCGCCTCACCCGATTCCATGTACGAATTTCTAAACAGTTATGCCCAGCGTCTTCCTTTGCTCAATAATGGAGAAAACGGCGGTTGGGATTATTATGATCCTACCATCGAGGACTACAGTTCTTATGCTGATCTATTCTACGGTGAAGACGATTTAACAGAAGATGAGCGAGACCGTTTCGGCGATCGACTGAAGGTGTCTGAAGAAGATCCGTATAGTTACCTCACATTAAAGGACATGACCTTCGATCGGATGGAAGCCATCAGCGAAAATGAATTCAGAGTCGAAACGACCGAGACATACGCTCTTGTTCATTTCAGTAATGATGAAGAAGAGAAACGATCCCATCGCGCCATCGTCGAATATGAAGTTACGTTCGATGACGACCGATACAGCATCACTTCTGTGAAACGAACCTTCAAGAAGGAGACGACATCATGATGCCACGCATACTGCCTTTTCTTTTGACAGCTCTCATACTAGGTGGCTGTAGTAACGACTCAGCGGATCTCCACTTGAAGCAAAGTGCTCAAAGCACGCTCACCGGAGACCTGTTCGAAGAACAACAATGGCGCGAAAAAGCCCGGACGGAAGGTGCGACAGACAAACGCCTGATCGCCCTAGCACAACAACAAGAGGCGTTTCACGATTTGAAAGCCGCCTTGTTCATGAATCAGACGACGGACGCCCTTCGTCACGCGGAACGAGTCATGAATCAGACGTTCGGTGACAAAGCACTCGCGGATGAAGCAGCTAGTTATCACCGCACTCTTGGTAAGGTCGAAAAAGCATTTCGTGACGTGGCAGGTACCTACACGTACTCGACGAGTGATCAGGGCGAAAACGAGCAAGATTATAGCGATGCGACGATTGATGTCGTGACGCATCCGAATCGTGAGGCGACACTGACAATCCATGATGCTCGAGATTATGAAGGACAACCACTTGATGACTTTACGTATAGCGGACGTTTTAATTCCGATAATAGCCTGATGCTATATTTCTATGAGTCTTCTTTAGAAATCGAGTTTGATGACGACGGCGGTCTGACCTTCCGCGATTCCGGGATTGAAAAAGACTCGACGATTGATTTTGAACAGACGACCAAACAATCCTTATGATAAAACGCTTGTCTTCGAAAACGGAGACAAGCGTTTTTGTTTGGAATCATCCTTTTGTATCTTTAAAGCGATTCAATCCATATCCCACTAATCCACCGAGGAATGGGAAGAGGAAAAGCATGAATGCATTCCACCATGTCAAAGTGGAAACAACGACACCGGCTAGGATATCGTTATCCCATTGCAGTTCAAACCGCGTTTGTGTGAAGTACGCTAAAATGAGTCCACCGACCATAAAGACCCCGGCATAAATCGCAACATTCGGTAACGTCCGAATCCAGCGGAATCCGATTCCGATATGGATGACGAACATCAGAACAAGCACAATCAAGCCATACGGAGCAACACTTGAATTGAGCAATTGTTCTTCTTCAAACGGAGTGGACGCATTCGCGATTTGTGCGAATCGTGTCAGAAGTCCCACATCCACCGTCTCATCAAAGCGTGTCACTTTCGGATCAAGCGTTGGATCTTCTCCATTTTGAATCTGATTCCCGATGATTCCTTGGATTCGATCCAGATTTGAAGCATCATCCGCTTCATCGATTCCTTGTTTTAAGTCATTCAAACGATCTTCACCATATAAGGCCGCACCTAGATGGAAGTCTTCTGTTAAAACCGTCATCTTGAAATCGACTTGCCCAGCTTGAGACATCGCGTAAAGCGGAGATGCACCGCTCAAGAGAACGAGACTGGCCGATTCACCAAATTCGACTTCGTCCAGTTCATCGAGCTCGTTTAGGTAATATAGTTGTCCGAATGACGTCAGCAGGACACCGAACAAATAGACGCTCATCAATGTCGTCGCGGCAATCCGTCCGACTTGCCAAGAACCGCGCAGATCCGTTTGACCGATGAATTGGAACAATAGAACACCAGCGAGCGCCAAAAGGAAAATCCGAATCATTCCTGTGATCAAATGTAGATCGAAAACGCCGAAATCCGTCGCAAACAATCCGACGACCAATGTGATCAACGATAATGTCAGGGCAAAGACGACCGCACGTTCGATCCGTTCATTCCACGATGTCGCCTTGATTCCGATGACACCACCTCGTTCGAGCAACCATGCGCTCCCGATTAATAGGATCAATCCCGGCAAGGACAGTAAGAAATGCCCTGAAAAAATATGAAAATCAAGTTGATTGATCGCTTTTTGAATATCAGAGAACTGATCCGCATCGCTGCCTATCACTTCGGTCAGGAAGCGTGATTTCAAGTCTTCACTGGAAGTCAGCTGTAGACCTGCAAGGGCGACGAAAGCAAGGAAGAAGAACATACCGAACGTACTAAAGTCATTCCCTACGTTTTGTTGAACAGTCTTGATTCCATCTAATGCCGGGTTATCACTGAGCAGACCGAGCATGATGAACAAGATGACGACGATCGCAGCAAAACAGATGACGGCGGCGATACTACCGATCGCAAGACTCGGATTCCCAAGCGAGAAATCGAATCGCGAGAAGAATGCGCGTCCACGCTCTTTCCATGGAAGGTTCACATTCCAATCCTGCGATTTCCACTTCTTACGAATGTCGTCCATACCCGGAAGACGGTCCACAAGTGAGCCTTCCGACGTCGCAGCGACGAGGCGCGAATGTCCACAATTCGGACAGTACGACGCACGACCATCCATCTGTGTACCACACCCGACACAAAAATGCGCAGCTTGTTCGAAGCGGATCGGACGGGCTTGCTTATCGAGTGACGTCCCGTCTACTTCGCAATACTGGGCGTGCGGAGCATGTGCTTGACCACAGGTCGAACAATACTTCATACGCGTTGCCCCATTTCTGATCCACAGCATGTACAAAAATGCTGATCATTACGTTGTGGCGTATGGCATGTCGTACAGGCGACTTTTGCTTGTTCGTTCTCGCGTGGAACGGACGTGCCACATTTCCCACAGAACTTCGCGCCTGGCTCAAGTGGCGTCCGGCATGACTTACATTGTTTTTGTGCAGCTTCGACTTCCATCTCATCAATCCGTGACAAGGCACCGAATACGAGTACTTCTTGTGCAAGAATGTCCTCGATTTCTTGACGACGCCCTTCGCTCCGCAGCTTCATGTAATGACGCTCTCCGATTTCGTACAGCAAGCGTCCTTTTTCACGTCGTGCTTGCTCCGCCTGCTCCTGTAATTCTTTTGCTGTCATCCCTTGAAAACGTGATTTGACTGATTGCCAATCCATCATCCGTGTAGCCTCCCTTGTTCTTATTTAATACTCGTTGCCTGTTGGATCCGGAAACTTTCCTCGTAGCTATCAGAATCTGGTGTACTACCATATGTGAAGAGATAACGGAAAAGTGATTTGGAGGTTGTTTTACCTGGATACTCACTTCCATAGGTGTAGAGTTCTCCACGAATATAGGTCGTCGCCATGACTTCAATACCGATCGTATCCTCATACTCGACGAATTTCGCTGAAGAACGATCAATCGACGCATTCATGAACTCTCCATCCCAAGCCATGTCTTTCCTATACCACTCGTCATAGTTTTTTTGTTGCTTCGCAATATATGAAGCATCATCAATCAAATAGAAGTTAGAAGTATCTTGGAATTTTGCGGCTTCTACCCACTGAGCAGCATGCTGTTCAACGACTCCTTGAAGTTGATTCAAAACGGCTTCAGACGGTTCAAACGTGAATGTCGCTTTTTTCGTATCTGGTTTGACGACGATCTCTTCCGACGTTTCCTCTCCCCATGGGAATGAATTCTCAATCGACAGTTTGATGCCGTTCTTCGGAATTGGTCCGTAGTTCTTCAAATCGGATACTTGTTTCGATGTCGATTTTCCGTCAACGATCAAAAAGGCATCCGGATACGTCTGATCGAGCTCGATCGCATTTCCTTTTAACGTGATTTCGAATTTTCGGTCTGCTGCGTCAAGCGTCAACGGGTTGATCGTGACGTCGCTCGATTCTTTACCGTATTCGCCATCGTACGCAATCTTAGCATCCGTTAATCCCGGATAGACACCGTCCATCATGATCCCTTCCGCTGACGCTTTACTACTTTCCGTTCCGACCGGATTCACGAGTGTGACCTTCGTTCCTTTAAAGTTACTGATGACTTCCGTTTTGACACTATCGAGGCGTAAACGGTAATCCTTGAAGATTCCGAGTTGACGACCACTGGCTACGATTTGACCAGGAACATCACTATCGTTTTCTGCTTGAATCGATGCACCCGCCATCAATAAATAATCCATGAATGATTTCTTTTGCTCCGGTGTCTCTTTCAAGGCATCTAAAAAGCGTTGCGCCATCTTCTGATCAATCGGTTTTCCGTTGAACTCTGTATGCTCAGCGAGTAATGTAGCGTCACCAGTGCGAATCGCATCGCGGACCTGATTCGTCGTCGCCTCAACCGTAAACCATTGTGTCGCGAGGCCATAGTAGGCACCACCAGCTACTAACAATAATCCAACCGTCAACAGAATCACTTTTGCAGATTTACTCGTTTTTTTAGATTGGACGGGTCTACTATCGTGTTCTTTTTCTACAGGTTCCCGGTATTCAATATCCTGCTTTAAGGCATCACCGCAACTCTGGCAAAATTTCAATCCACGCTTCGCAGCATCCGAACAATTCACACATGCCATATATCCTAATTCCCTTCTGTTTTTTAATTTCATTTAAGGTAAAAATAGCCATAAGAAATAATAGCACAAAAACCTATTATTTACTATTTTTGTAAAAATAATTATGTTTTCTGAATGTTTATTGACCAAAAATTATTTCATAAATTTATTTTATCTATAAAGATGGTGATTCATGGTGTTATATTGGTCCTTTTACGTCTGAATCAAAAAGAAATCAGATGTGATTAATATCTTATAATAATAATTAATTACCTTTTTTATAAAATAAAATTCCATTTTATAGTTATATAAGATATTTTTTTACGTATAAAAGGTGTAAGGGGATAAAATAATGCAAGCATCTACTAAACCAAAACGTAAATTCTATAAGAAATGGTGGTTTTGGGTAATCATACTTCTTATGATTCTCTATATCAGAATCTATCCCGAACACCCCAGCGGATAAGTAGAGTTATCCGCTGGGCGCAACGCTCCATTTCTTCAATCATGCCAACGGTTTCTTTAACTTTTAAGTAGCGTAAGTGACGCAATTCAACGTCATTCCATCCGTTCGCTTCAGATAAACCCGCATTCTAGCGCGATCGCTTTCAGGATAACTCTACTTATACTAAAACTACCGCGGAATACATAACAGATATGCATATCTGAAGAAACGGACACTCATGAACGACTTACTACGCAACTGGATTCCCCTCGTCAACTCCCTCCTGTCCCGCCTCTCGATCCATCCGAACGAACATGATGAATGCCGGCAAGCCGCCCTGCTCCGACTTTGGAAATCAATCGAAGAAGGAAAGGTCATGACCGTCACCTTCGCCCGGATCCGAGCAAAAGGGGCGATGCTTGACTACCTCGCAACCCGTAACCGGACGCTTTCAACGGAAGTCGCAGTCGAGACGATGCCAGAACTCCCTCGCACCCCGAACGTCTCCTTTAGTTATCTCCTCAGCGAACTCAAACAGGATCTGTCGAATAAAGAGTACACGTTTCTCGAAGCCTTGATGCACGGAACGGAAGAGACGCTCGGTTACTCACCGGCGCGACTCCGCTCATTGAAGTCGGAACTCCGGCAGAAAGTCCAGTTCCTCCTCGGATGATGACCTATTACCAAGAACGTTTACTCGCGATCATCGAACAGGCGGACTATCGTCCCTTGACGAAAAAAGCCTATCGCTCGGACGTACGGCATCTCTGTCGCCACGTCAAACGACTTGATCTTCCGTCCTTGCAACGTTACGGTAAGTTTTTGCGCGACACTTACGCGCCAGCGACTGCCGCTCGCCGTCTACACGCCCTCTCGATTTTGTTCGATCACCTCGTCGCCGAACGTTCACTCCAGACAAACCCCCTAGCACGCGTCAAAAAACCGGTTCCCTCGCCTTACCGGCGACTTGCTTTCACGTATGATGACGTCCATCGTGTCCTTGAGACGATTCGTGATGAGACCGTCTACGCCTTTAGCTTTCTTCTCTTACACACGGGTCTGCGGTTTTCGGAAGCCCGTGACTTGCAACTCGCAGACGTTGACTTTGCGCGCGATCAGTTACTTGTTCGGAGTGGTAAAGGCGATCAATCACGTCAAGTTCCGCTACACCATGCGTTAAGTCGGGTCTTGACGCGTTACATCGAAACAATTCGCCCTGATGCCCTTCCACTGTTTTGCGAGGACAGCGGTCGACCCGTCAATCCGGCAAAGTTCCGCCGTTTCTTGAAGGAGGCAAGTGAGCACTGTCTCGGACGTATCCTGCGACCGCATGACATCCGGGTCACGTTTGCGACGACGCTCTATCACGTGCATCAGACGGACATTCTGACAATCATGCGGTTGCTCGGACACAGCGACGTCCGGACGACCCAACACTACGTTTTACCATCGCACGACATTGCCCATACGTCAGTCAATCGACTCAAGCGGACAGACGATTAAGAACGTCCCGGACGTGATTCGTTTGGCTGCGGATGTATCCTTCCGTCGTTGAGATGCTGGCGTGACCAAGCAGACGCTTTATATCGAGCAACTTCAACCCTGCCTGCTGATAGAGATAGGTCGCATAGGCGATCCGTAACATATGCGGACGGACGTGACGCTTTAAGGACGTAAATCCGACCTCGCGAAGAGCCTTCCTTGCCGCATGTTCATTAATCATTCGTCCCGTGACGGACTGAAACAAGTAGCCCGTCATCCGATCTGCGAGAAAGGCAACGATCTTATCACGGAGTGCCTCCCCGATCGGAATCGTCCGTGTTCGTCCCCCTTTTCCGTAACGGACGTACAGTTCACTTTTCACCACATCGAGATCTTGCACCGTCAACAAACGGGCCTCCATGAAGCGGAGGCCCGTTTGGCTGAGCACCTCAAAGAAGAGGCGATAGGTTGGATCTTGAATCTGTCGAATTAACGGAATTAATTCTTCACTATCATGATACGTCTCATCTTGGAGACGTTGATGGACGATCGGACGGATCTCTCCCATCGGATTCTTTTTAAGGCGTCGCCGTTCGACGAGGACATTCCCCAGTCTATGTAAGACGTGATACCGACGCAGGATCGTCGACGGCTTATAATGGGCTTTCATCCAGTGAAAGTAACGTTGTAAGGACGCGACTGACCAGTCGACGTGATGCAAACGCATTTGTCGCAAATCACTGCGATACGCCTTGATCGTATGGGCTGTCCGTGCAGAATCCGTCAATAAATAGTGATCGAGATAGTCAAAATGAGTCATAGGTAGTTCCTCCTTTGGATGGTGACAGGTGATGGAGCACACGAGTGATTTTCTATGGAATATCAAGAAACGCTTCCCCTAAACGATCAATGAACGAAAACCAAAAACAAGGAAAAAAGTTACAATCGTATTGAATCGACTTTCTGTAGAGAAGGAGAGAAAACATACCTTTCTTTACCCTGATCGACAGCGCGTTGATTCCATTCCCAACAAACAAAGGAGCTTACATATGAATACGGATAACGACTATCTTGGTAACCCCTCGGATATTCTCGTCACCACGCATGTCTTGGAGGAAGATTTACGTGACGTCATCGCGCTTGAATTTAAAGACTTCTGGCACCCGAAACTACGTATCACTCCACATGAGCTCGTCATCACTGGTTCGACTGTTTCAACGGAATATCGATTTGCTCATCATAAACCGTTCACCCTCACGATTGCCCCGTTTCGCATCCGTCATAACATCATTTCGTTTCACATCTACGACATAAGTCCAGCTTCACAAGAGGAAACAATCCTGAACATACTAAAGGCGCATCCGAATGTGTCTTACAGCTACCACATGATTCATATTCAACTTTTACCGTGTGACTTCGGCAATGAATTCTTCCATACACTCCAGTATACGAAACTACTCGATCATAAAATCCTCGTCGGTCTCCACCTTTAGCTCACTCTCAACACATCTTTTATTTGAAATTTAAAATACGATTAGGTGTTTGCCTCCTCACAAAAAATCAACTTAAAATAAAGGCGACACACCGATTAATCGCTAGTGTGTCGCCTTTCAAGCATCATTCTTCGTTTTCATCTAAAACTGATTTACTTGACTAACACATGAATCGTTTCCGTGTGAGCGGGTCGTTGAATATCCTCATGAAATATCGATTGTCATCTGATGTGATAAAAATAAGTACCGGGTGAAGTTGTTTGCGTTCTAATTCGTAAAGCTACCGGTTTATCACCATCTATTCTTAGAGCGTTTAATACTATGCATCGAATAATTAGAGAGTAACTACTATTCGTCATCATACGTTTAGTAACCGCAATTTCATATGGTTTCATCAATCACATTCGTGTAAACATCGCTCTCAAAACGAAAAATGAATCTCTTTCAGTTGACGAATCCGTTCTGTATCTTCAGCATACTCGCCTGCCTCATGCCAAGATCCTGACTCTCCAAACTTCCCTTGATTCGATAAGAAATTATAGCTACCGATGACTAAATAAGTCTCATCACACATCAAGAGTTTGAAATGGGTATTCGAAACATGTAACTTTACTTTCCCCGGGTAGCCTTTTTTCAGCCACCTATTCTTTAAGTCTTTCGCGACCTTTTCAGACGTGACTGCTCGATCGTCTCGCATTCCTTTACCCATCCCGATACCATAGACGATTTTGATATCCACTCCACGTTTGAGTGCCGCCTCTATTTTATTCTTCAGGTTTTTGTCTCTCAGTAGCCAATTCCCTAACCAAGGACTGACAATACAGATGTCAGAGTGTGCTTCATCAAAAGCACGATAGAATAAATCCTTCATTTCTTGATTTTCAACGTAACGTCGATGCGTTTCTTTCACATCCTTCAGTTGTAAATCCTGAATGATTTGCCGCATCGTCTCGACGTCTAATCCGTCAGAAGACTTTTCTTTCAACAGTTCCATGACTTCTTGTAACGTCTCATCTTTGCTTTCATGAAGACGAAGAGCCGTCTGTAAATCAGCCATCATGGCTTCCGACTGTTCAGCTGTCAAGTCTGCATTTCGATCAATCTTCCCATGCAATCCTTCAAGGTCTTTCCTCATGTGCAGCGAATGGTTTTCCATCATGGCGTGCAGTTCAGCCATTTTTTGATTGGAGGACGATTCCGTTCTTTGCATGACGTTCTCCATCGTTCGTAACACCTGCTCCATGTAATGATCCATCTTTATCATCAGTGATCGTGTCAATTCGTGTTCTTGACGTGCCACGTCCATGGTAGGTGTTGATCTATAAGTAACTATTTCTGTAGTCTCAGGAGCAACCTGTATTTGCTTTGACAAAAGATTGATTACGATAAAGCTCATACATAAAAGGACGACATAGAGTGCCGACAGCAATTGATCAAATAAAAAGAAATGGAACGTAGTCAAGAATGTCATCACGGCAAGTGTCATATAGGCAGTTCGCTGATCATAGTCGTGCTGTATGTACCAGGCGTAGACACTAATTACACCGAGAACCAGTAACATCACTAAACTGATTCTCGCAGGAAATACCCAGGGTAAAAAAGACACCAATAAATTGACGATGAGCAATTGTCGTTGTGTCATAAGCATCCCCTTCAATCTACTAAAACTTTATCAATGATGAGTTCGAGTTCATCTTGATAGACATCGACTGTCGCTACGACACGAATCGGAAAACGGGAAGTCATCGCATTTTCAATGCGCTCTTTTCTTCCCTTGATTTCATCATTGTCGGCTTTGAATAAGACCGCTTTGATCTGTGAATCGTCTTGTGTCAACTGCAAGAAGAGATGTCCCTTCTTCTCCGTCACTTGCTCGACCATTCCTTCGACGACGACTTGTGATCCACGGTCTGACGATTTGATGGACGAAATCTGACGTGTTTGCACCGACTCTGCTTTTTTATTCGTGACCTCGACATCTCCTAACGTCTCCGGTACGAGTTCTAATTCTCCTTTATATTCGGTTACTTTTCCGGTGATCGTCGCTGTAGCATGAACAGGATATGTTGTAGCATCTGGTTGTAATGTCGAAAACAACGGGACTTTCAGTGACTGTCCAGTTTCACTCTCGACCGTCAAGAAAATATGTCCCTTCGGATGAACATATTTCGAAACAATTTTGACGGAAATCGTCTTCGTTTGTCCGATGTCATCATTTGTGAGACGTTCGCTTTCTTTTGTCTCCATCACGACGAGATCTTTTTGTGTTTGGGGAATGATTTCAATCTTTCCTTGGTATACATCCACTTCTCCTGTAACAGCAATCTTCTGACCGACACTCAATTCTGTCGCATCAATCGCTTTGTCTTTAAAAATGGGCACACTGATCGTTCCACTCGCATCTTTGACTTTCAGAAAGACATGCCCTTTACTCATGGACCGCTCTAGAATCGTTCCAGTAATGGTTTGTTGTTGCCCTTTCATCGAGGAATCGAGCGTTGTAATCGTCGTCGTTTGACCCGCTTCCTTCACTTCATCCGCTTTTACAGACGGGACGGGCTTTGTTGCGTTATTTGAACTCGAATCAAACAGATTTAACTTATAGATCGCTCCTCCGACGAGTAATATCAGTATGCATGCAGTCACTACGATGAACGTTCCTTTTGATTGTTTCATCTAAATTCACTCCTTAAGAATCTCTAGCTAATATTTATTTTTGTATTATATTTCTAATTTTACACAACCATCCAAATCCTCATATTTATTTTCTATACAAGTGGTCAATGTCTATTTTTTCAGTACAATAATTTTCAAAAGTTCATTCTGCAGATGTTTTTTAGTTTAAGACCTATCCACATCTTTTTTATTAAGTAAGCCTCTCTAGCGGAAGGTGTCTTCGGTATCACTAGTATTATTTCCTTGGCAATGATTTCAGTAGAAGAAGATGAATGATCGCTGCATACGAATGAACCTTACTCGACACACAGCATTTCACTTTTTGATGAACAATAAAAAGACATCATAACAAGACTAAATCGGCTCGTTATGATGTCTACAGCATCCATGGATATGCTTCTTATCTTTTCTTTAATGAAATCATCACTGGAATGGTTAGAAAAAGAGCGCCTAACGCTACGTATATAATAGTCAAAGCCTGCATCGCCTCAACGACAATAATTCCTGAAATACCATACGCTAGCTGCAATTGATCTAATTCTCGATACATATTGAAAAAGACGAGTGCAGATAACAATGTAATGCTAAACGGGATAATCCATACTTTTTTCCGATTCGTTTTAATCGATGTCGAAAGGAAAACAAACTGTATCACTACAATAAGAAGAATCGGCACGAATACCGACATCACGTTCTCTTCGCTTTGGAAGAAGAATCCTCGATTGTGCTGCTCTTTAAAGTATGCAGAATAGATCCACAAGCTAATCAAGTACATGATCAGACTTCCCCACATCATCAATCTAATCAACGGACCATCTGATGTTCTGGTCACGATGTTTTGCTCCTCATAAAAATTACCCAACTTTTCTTCGTTCGATTTTTTGAATTCTTCATATTGAACCTTATTTCCGCATTTCGGACAATACTCATATTGTTTTTGAATACTCGTTTGGCAACTCGAACATGTCGCCATCTTCCTGTCCTCCTCATCCTCATTAAAGATACAATTCATTATTCAGGAGCTGACTCAAACAGATGCAAATATCGGACATATCCTTTTTCATCGTAGACTACTTCTAAAGCATTCTTCTTTTTGACTGTATAGAGACTGATCTTTTTGATTTGATGTTGATCGAGCGTGCTGTTCCCTCGCATCACTTTCGAAGACAACGCTGGGTCGAATCGGTAGGACTTCTTTGGTTTTCCGAAGACATCCACTATTTGCTTTTCACTAATATCGTTCCGTTTTTCGGTACTCATCGGTAAAAGTATTTCGTCCACAGTCTTCTTGTTGCGATATGTCCCGTACAAGGCATTTCCTTTAAAAATACCACTCGTATAGACTTTTCCTTGGTAGTAGAACTTTCCATTCGTTCCTTTTACTTTAGAGTAAGAATCATACAACTTATGCGCAGCTTTTACGAACGTCCCGGTTTGATTCAACATATTCTTCTGAGACGTTAACCATTTCACATTCGTTGTGTTTGATGCTTTTCTGACGGTTAATGAAAGTGTGGCCGTGTACCCTTCATAAGTCCCTTTAATCGTTACTTTACCAGGCGATTTTCCAATTAACTTCCCATTTGAGAAATAAGCGATTTGTGAATTATCCGAGCGCCACGCGACTTGATTCGTCAATTTCGTTTTCGTACCGTCTTTCGCTATCGCAACAAACGTCGGCGTCATATCATTTCGAACAATCAATGAATTAAAGTCTGTACTAATCTTTGCACTCACAGTTCTTTTCTTTAAGTTGTTCGTATCGTAGACACGAACTGGATAATCCATCGTTACGATTCTAGACGAGTTTTCGTTAAAGGCAATCCGTGACTCATCTAGATTTGTATAAATTCGCTTCGCTGTCTGCATATCATATAAAATCCCTTTGGAAGTACCGAGGAATACACCACTTTCGTCTAAATCGATCTCATCATAGGTTTTCAGTGAAGAGAGAACGGACTTATTGTATGGACTCTTAGCTTGATAGATACGCGAACTATACGTATTAAAAATCAGTGTATTTGATCGTGTCAGATCGTATGAGATGATTCTTTCTGACGGCAAAATTTCCGTTATCATATCTAAGTTATGATTCATGACACGAATTGAAGAGTCATCACCAATCATGATGTAATCATTCGACACTTTTAACGCACCATATGTATCGATCCCGCGAGCTGCTAAGACTTTTTCGCTATTGAGGTCATATAAGAAAATATGATCGTTTGATGCGATGACGAGTCTCGAGGAATTCGGCAAAAAATTCACTTTAATCCCACTAGAAAATCGATAGGTCTCTCCATTGTATTCAAGACTCTCAATCTTACGGATTTCATCTCCGAATGCATCGTAAATCGTAAAGTACGTGTGCCAAAATGCTTTAGCGACGAATTTCGACTCATCCTTACTGACATCTAGCAATGAGTCACCCGTAGGATTTTTCCGTAACAATATACCTGTTTTTAAATCAAAGAGCTTGGTTCCCTCGTTATCAGAGTGATACATCGTATTGCCTCGAATGATGGTGTTACTACTAGTCACATCATCATCATTGATTTGAGCAACAGTTGGTAGACTCACACTTGCTGATGCTGACAATCCAGGGTAAAGCATCGAAATCATTAAAGCGCCTACTATCGTTTTTTTCATTTTTTCATCCCCTTATTCTTCAATGGCTCTCCTACATACTATAGAAAAACCGAAGAAAATGACGATTTATTTTGAAATATAAGGAAATAAAATTTTCATTCCAGATATCTTACTAACTTAAATCAAAATAAATTTAGGAATAAATTGAAATAAATCCTTTAATTGTATAACCTATAAGTAAGACAAACAGATTACAACGCATCATGGTACGCTATTTGAAATCGTACGTAAACAAGGAGGCGTCACATGAAACAATCTAAGAGAGTTCCAACGTTCAAAGAGATTTTAATGGAAAAGCGTGGAGAATATCGCAGTCGTGATGCCCTGGTCCCCGATCAATCCGCCCCATTGATCGGGGCTTTTGTTCTAGGTCAGGATGATCGAGCTGCGCTCATAAAGGTGATTGACGAGATGGAAGAAGAGATTGGCTTCTCGTTGGTCCATGGCCATATACATCAGGTCATCGATGATGACCAGGTCCGAATCTCGCAATCTTTTCAACTGGATCTTCGACTTGCTTGAGAACTCTTCACTTTTTAACAGTTGGACGAGTTCACCCATCGTGACGAAGTATACCTTGAACCCGTGGCTGATCGCCTCGATTCCCAGCCCCACCGCCAAAAACGTCTTTCCGACGCCCGGAGGGCCCAGGAGAATCAGGTTGTACTGTTGTTCGAGCCAGTTGAGTTGTTTCAACTGCTTCAGCTGTCGGGCGGTCAGTGCGGTCTGTTCCTCTAAGTTGAACTCCGAGAGGGATTTGACGAATGGGAATCGGGCCCACTTCATCCGCCTCTCCAAACTCTTCGCGTCGCGTTTGGCACGTTCATGGTTCGTGATAGCACTTAGAAATTCGATATACGTCCAGGAGGCCATTTCGGCCTCTCTCAAAATCTGTGGGAGGGCGTCGGCCGTCTCCGCGAGATAGTGGACCACGTCTCGGAAATCGTTGGCGCTGAACAGACTCTCTTCCGAACACTTTTCCAGTGCGGTCGTCAAGTGACTGGGATACATGGTTGCGACGTTCCTGATGATGTTGAACTGGTCACGTCGGTACCTTGGGTAACGCCTTGAGAACTCATCCAGATAATCGGACGCAGCCTCTCTGTCCTCGAAGTAGGCGAGGACCTGTTGCTTCAGTTCTTCGATTCCCTTGGAACGATCCCGAAGGTGTTCACGGTTTTGAATCAGTTTTCCACTCTCTTTGCTGATCCGGTGGTCTGCGATCACTTCTCCCTCGGGAGACTCACGGATCAATAATCGCTCCTGATCGGTCACTTCGACGAATACCACCTTTTTCTTGACCGATGAGTAGGTCCCGATCGGGACGGTATAACGGTTTGAGCGATAACGGACTGTATTGTCCTTGCCGACGTTCCTTGCTATACTTTCCATAAGGATGCTTTCGAAAGAAAGTAGCGAGGAGACTGGTTGTAAGTGTTGTTTTTCGACGGAGAACACTTCAATTGGTCTTTTTTTCGTTGTCTGGTGGACATTATAGTTTCCTGTCCTCTCCAGCCAACTCATGGAACGGTCGTTCCAATCCTCGATATGCCGGTACGCTCGGCTGTCCGCAAAATTCCGTTTGATGTACTTCACGACGTTCTCGATCATACCTTTCGACTCCGGATCGGCCCGACGGCATAAGTAGATCCTAAACTTTCGTTCGTTCACGTAGGCTTGAAACTCGTTGGTCAAGAGGATGTCACCTGCGTTCTCGTTGATTGCGATGAGGTGATCCTGGTCGTAGACGATTTCAGAAGGACGCCCACCATAGAAGCGGAACGCATTTTCGTGACAATGAATGGTGTCCTTGGTGTTGAACGGTCGGTCTCTCCACTCGACATACTTCATCCGAGAGTTCGCAAGTACGAACGCGATGAAATAGAGCTTTATCGTTTTCCCGTCTTTGGTCCGTTGTCTGGCCTCACCCCAGTCCACCTGTATCTGCTTGCCCATCGGTTGTTCAGGGATCGCCTCGTAATGGCGGACGATTCTTTTCTTTTAAATCTGATAGACTTCCCGGATTTCCTTTACGTATGTCCTCACCGTGCTGGATCCGACCGAGAGGTCGGGATATCTTTCAAGTAACCAGTCATGGACTTGTGCGCTACTCAAATGCGGATACTCCTCCAACCATGCAATAATCCAATCTCGGTAAGCATCAAGCTTCTTCTTTCGTGAACAGGCTTTCCCGTCAAATTCATGTAAGGCGTCTTCATACGTCATCTTCAAATACTTATATACCGTCGGTCTTGATACCTTCAGTGCGGTGGCGATTTGAGCCACTTTGATGTTTTGCTGATACATTTGATGAATGTTGATGTGTAACACTAACTTTTCCTCCAAATCCATTCCCTCCAGATAAAATAGCTTCAACTACTCTATCGGAGTTCTGTTCTGATTCTTCGGCAATAGTGTAAAATCGTAACGAGCAAAAACTGTCAATTTTATTCTAGCGTTCACAATTGCGCCTTAAGGTTACTTGTACATGGTATCGTATTTTTCTTTAGCTCTATAATTTTTTTAATTGCTGTTCCTTCGCTTCGAAAAAGAAATTTGATTGATAATCTAGAAAATTAATAGTCTTCTTTAAAGTTGTCTGATATCACTATATTTTCAATAATCATTTAGAAAATAATCTAATTCTTTATAAAATAAGGGGGCAGACCATTCCAGATTGTAGAAAACCCCTCATTTCGATCACGAAATGAGGGGTTTTCTACAATCTGGAACTTGATTACTTAAGGCTTTTAAAAGTATTCAAAATTCAAATTTTTTTCGTTATTTTTTATAATTGTTTGAACTAATTTAGTTTATTTTAAATATCCATTTGGGTTTCTTGACTGCCATTCCCATGAATCTTTGCACATATTATATAATGTTTTTTCAGCAGTCCACCCAAGTAATTTTTGCGCTTTAGAAGAGTCTGCATAACATTTTGCAACGTCACCCGGTCTTCTATTAACAATTTTATGCTTAATTTGTGTTCCAGTAGCTTTTTCAAAAGTTGATATTACATCAAGAACGCTCGATCCAATACCTGTACCTAAGTTAAATGCCTCAACTCCATAGTACGAATATTGAAGAGCTTTAAGATGCCCTTTAGCTAAGTCTACTACGTGAATATAGTCACGTATTCCAGTGCCATCATGCGTTTCATAATCTTGTCCATATACATTTACTTCTTCAAGACGTCCAGCAGCTACTTGAGTAATATACGGCATTAAATTATTTGGAATACCGTTTGGGTCTTCACCGATGAGACCACTAATGTCGGCTCCAATTGGATTGAAGTAACGTAAAAGTGAAATTTGCCAAGATGAATCCGATGCAGCAATATCTTCAAGCATTTGTTCAATTATTAATTTCGTCGCGCCATAGGGATTTGTTGTCGCACGTGGTGCTTCTTCTGTAATTGGTGTATTTTCTGGAACGCCATAAACTGTAGCAGATGAACTAAATACAAGTTTTTTTACAGCGTATTGTTGCATGACTTCAAATAAAACGAGAGAACTAATCAAATTATTCTTGTAATAAGACAATGGTTTCTCAACAGATTCTCCCACTGCTTTTAATCCCGCAAAATGAATAACAGCTTGAATATGATGGTTAGTAAAAATATTTTCAAGTGCTGCTTTATCCATGACATCAGCTTCATAAAATGTAATTGTTTTTTCTGCAAGCTTTTCTACACGATCCAATGCAATTTTGTGACTATTACTAAGGTTATCTATTACAACAACATCATAACCTTCTCGTAATAATTCTAAGCAGGTATGGCTACCAATATACCCGGCACCACCAGTTACTAATATTTCCATCTTAATTCTCCTTTTTTGTTACAATTATGAGTATGATATTTTCAAAAAAATAACCAGCATACTTTTTGTTAAAAAAATTTATATTTTACAATATATCTAGTTATAATAATTGAGAACATTCAAAAAAAACTAACTAATTTAAATTTCTTAAAACTGAAGATGTAATTGCTATGCTTACATGAATAATTAATTTTTATTACTTCCTAAGGGAACACAAGATCATTTGTCAGATTAAACACAAAACTGCTTCAGAGAAAATCATATATCCATATTTTTAATCTAAAAATATGGATATATGATTTTTTTGTCAAGAAAGTACATGATTCTATGCTGTTAAGTTAATCATTTTAAAGCTAGTTTCTTTTGGTAAGAGCTAACTAAGAAGAACATAGATCTGCAAAATAAAACGAAATTTTAAGAAAAGTCCCATGTTCTTAAACAAAAATCGAACCTCTTACTACAATCTGTCATAATAAATTGAAATTTTCCCAATGTCTAAACAATAATTCCCCTTTTATAAGTTTTTAATTATTTAAACTCTTAATTCAAATGGATAAATTCCGTTAGTTCCTTGCAAAATTCTTATGGTAAAGTAAACGACCCAGAATACAATAATTGATATCCCTAATAAACTATTATTTTTTTGTTTGAACAACAACATATCGTAGAAAAATATAATCGAAGGTATAAAATATAATTGAATACGATCAATAGATTCGATACCAGAAAAAGAGTAGAGAAATAAAAATATAAAATAATAGTTTGTCACAAAAAGTTCTTTTTTAGATAGCTTCTCCGCAAAATTTTTTAGAACAAACAAAATGAGAAAAAGATATTGTATTAGTATTGGTATAAATTGAATAAATCCTTTTTCTTTATTAACTTCAAAAAAGAAATCAGGATTGTAAGAATACTTCTCATTATAAAATTCAATACTAGAAATAATCGGATAAATTAATTCTTTTAGATATTCAGTAAAATAACCGAAAGTTATAAACAAAATAGAATATAAGTAAACTTTTTTATTTATCTTAATTTTGTTTAATAATACAAACACTAATGCTATCCATGCGCTTACATGAAATAATGTAGCGATATAAACTAGGCAGATGTATTTTATATATGATTGGTTGGATGTTTTATTACCAATAATAAATTGCATTGCAAAAAAAATAATACTGATTGCCATACTTTGCCTTACTGCATTGTAACTTAAAAAGAATAAAAAACTTAAAATAAATAGAGAATAGCTAATCCAAAAATTGTACATATTTTTTTTTAATGCAAATAATGAGAAACCATATACTATAACAAAACAAATAATAAAAAAATAAGTAAAGTCATTCGAATGTTCAATAATTTTATATATTGAAATTATCGCAGTCTCAAATAATATTAAATAAGATTTGTTCCAGAAATAGTTATAGTATGATTGAGTATCTGTTCCAACGGACAAAGATCTATACACAGACATATAAAATAAGAAGAGAGAAAAGAAAAGAAATATAATAAAAAAAATCATTGTGTAATTATTATCTATTTTATATTTATTTTTAAAAATCCCAAAATAATAAAATAATATACAAAATACTATGACAATCAAATAATAAAACATTTAACGTAACTCCTGATTATCTTGACTTACTATCAAATTTTCTTCTTGACTAATATGTCTTTTTCTTTGATGCTTTTTTGGAATCTTCATATATTCACCATAAATTTGCGTAAGGTACTCCGAACTGTTACCTATTATAGGAAAAAAATGTTCTTCAAATTTTGATTTTTTCTCATTATGGATCCATTCGCACTTTATTTTTTCTTGATCATAAGTATAAACTCCTCCAGTACATATCATATATTCAGATGGATTTTTATTACCTACTGTAATAATAGTATTTAAAGCGTATATTATAGCATTCCTATTAATTGTTAATGATAATATTCTCAGTAACAAATTCGGAAAAATTTTAAGTGGATTATGTGATTTTTTGACTTTGTATTTCATCTTAACTAATAAAAGTCTTTTAAGTGGCTTTAAAGATAATTTTTGAACTATCATTTTTAATTTATTTTGAGGTACAAAGTCCCAAGGGAAAATATCAATGAATATTCCTTGGTGAGCCTGAATTCCTTTGTTCACTTCTTCAGGAAAAAAAGTATCTTTTTTTCTCAATTTAGAAATAGGTAATCCAAAATAAATATCTGAATCTAAATTTTGAAGAAACATATCTTCAAATGGACTACTACTTAATAATTGAGTCATTTTATCATAATCTTTGCGAGGCATACCTATATCAATATCATCATCCCAAGGAATAAACCCTTCGTGACGTATACTACCTAGCAACGTCCCCCCCGTTAAATAATAAGACAAATTGTTGGACTCACAAAATAAATGAAATTTTATTAACATGTCTAATTGTATACTTTGAATTAACTTTAATGAATCTTCATTAGAAGAATCTATCTTTTCCACAGAAACATCTCCCCATTGATTATATTTTATGAATCAGCTTAAACTATTTTTAATAAAACAAACTATAAACAATAACAAATATTAACGAATACATAATAAACGTTTTCACGGGGAAATATATATTGATTTTTTTTCTGAATTCAATAACTCTATATAACATAATTGAAAAATATCCAATCATCATTGATAAAGCAATTGCATATACTTTAAAGTATTCGATAGTAAGAAAAGCAATCAGTATAAACATAGTTGTTCCTATCAAAGAACTATAAATTGCTCCTGAAGAATTCTCAGTTGAGTAATAAAATGCAGCATAAAACGATCCAACTCCAGCTAACACCGTTGCATATGTTAAAAGTGGAATATAGGGCATTCCTTGAATATATTCATTTTTAAGTATAAATGGTAGAACAAATCTCAAAATAATCGTTAATAAAATTAAACTTATAAACTGAATATTGATATAATTCTTTAGTTGAGCTGTGTATAATTCTGATTTATTACTTTGTTTTCTTAATTCAATAGCTCTATCCTGCCAAACCATAGAAAAAATAATATTAAGCATATAAATTATACTAGGAAATCTACTTGCAATTGAATATATTCCATTTTCTTCAACACCTAAATAGTTTACTAGTATTACTCTTCCTGATAAATAAATAACCCACCAAGACAAAGCGTTTAATACCATTGGTATTGAAAAAGTCATCCATTTTTTTATTTCACTGTAACTTAAATATACTCTTGATTTTGGTCGTATTATTACTTTTTGAAGTCTTAAAGAGATAAAAATATATATATTTGTGATAAAAAAACCTAACAACTGAGCTAATAATAATAAATAAGAATAATTTACTTGTAGATTCAATTTTTCATGACTTAATATAAAAATTAATGTAATCGTAGAAACAGAAAAAGCAAAAAGAAAACTTGCAACAGCCATATTTTTATTTTTTTCTAGTCCTCTTAAGATACCCTGGCTTAAAAATTCATATATATTGTTAAATATAATAATTAAATAAATCAAAAATATATATAATGAGAACCCAAATATTAGAAAATGAATCGTGAACATCAAAGAAATAAAGATGCTTTGCCACAAAACAAATTTCAACATTTTTTGTATTTTGTAATTTATATCATTGTCTTCTCTTTTTATTATATCAAGATAAGTCGCTACATGAAAATTGAGTCCTAAAATTACTACTAATAGATTTGAAATAGTCAACCAATAATCAAATGATCCAAATTCTTTAGGATTTATAAAAATTGTAAATATAGGAATCATGAGTAAATTCAAAAATTTTGAACCGAAATTCCCAATAAAGTAAACGATAAATTTTTTTCGCATTTTTTAACTTAGTTCCTAACCTATTTTTTAAGTATTTTTTTTATTTCTTTAACAATGAAATTAGGAATAATCATCATTATTAATGGTTTGATACATAAAACTCTTTTATACACAGGTAAATTAAGATCTTTGGCAGCTTGTAATCTAGCCTTAAACTCTTGTAAACGATATTTTTTTTTCTTTTTTTTGTAAGCATCCTCATCTTCTCTATAATAAATTAATTTTTCATTGAGATTAGCCATTTTCACATTTATTTTATAAAGTTTTCTCCATAAATCATAATCCTCTAACCTCATAAAAGTCTGGTTATTTACACTATACCCATTCACTTTAATTAGAATTTCTCTTTTCATAATTACTGTAGGATGAATAAATGGATAAGAGGTTAGCATACATTCTTGTTCCATAGGTTTACTATTTGAGAATCTCTCTCCCCATACTTTTCCTTCGTCATTAATTAAGTAAGCACCTGCGCCAGAAATGTCAACATTATTTTTTTCCATAAAAGTCAACTGAATTTTTAATCGATCTTTTGTCATGATATCATCACCGTCATGTCTAACAATGTATTTCTTCGTAGATTTTTCTAAACAATTGTTTAGTGTTTTAGCTAATCCAACATTTTTATTATTTTTAAATACTTTTATTCTACTATCATGCTTTGAAAACAAATTTATTATCGACATTGTATTATCTGTAGATCCATCATCACATATAATTAATTCCCAGTCCGAAAATGACTGATTGATTATAGAATTTATGCACTCTTCTATATAATTTTCTACGTTATAAACACCCATAATGATACTGATCATATTTTCTCCTTAAATAAATGCTTTGTAAATTTTATTTGTTGCATTTATACACTTTTCTTCAGTGAATTTTTCATTATATAATAACTTACTTTTTTCACCCATAGCTTCTCTTAAGACATTATTTGAAACTAATTTTAATGATTTTACTAAATCAGATACACTATTAACCAAATATCCGTTTTGTCCCTCTATTACTAACTCTTTATTACCACCAACATCTGATGCTATTATTGGTAATCCTAAACTCATAGCTTCAATTATACTTATTGGTAAGCCCTCATAAAAAGAAGTCAATACAAATACATCAGATTCTTTTAATTCGTTTACAGCATCTATTTTAAAACCGAGAAATTTAACTTTTTTTTCTAATTTTTTTGATTTGGTGTAATTAATACATTCAATTAAATTAGGTCCATCTCCAATAAAATTTAAATATATTCTATCGTCATCTAAATGAGAAATTGCATCAATTAACATTTTTTGATTTTTTTGCTCATTAAATCTTGCTATCATTGTTAAATTGATTATGGAATCATTTTTATTTACTCTTTTTATATTTTCTCTCTTTTTCACACCATTGTATACAGTAGCTAATTTTCTAGAATTAATTCCAGCTTTTAAAGCAATTTCTTCATCATATCTCGATACACAAATATATTTATCCACGTATTTCCCTAATATTTTTTCAGTAATATACCCAATTGCTCTATTTAATTTTTTTGCTCCAGGAGTAAATGCCCATCCATGTACAGTAAAAATAACCGGTATTTTTTTATTTGACAATTTAGTGGAGATTCTTCCGATTAAACCGGCTTTGGACGAGTGTAAATGTACTAAGTCAGGTGTTTCTGAATCTATAATATTTTTTATTTTTTTTACTGCAATCAAATCTTTCAGACTAATGTTTCTTTTTAATTCTTTTACGTGATAAATCTTAATATTTAGACCAGATAATTTTTCTGTTAGTATACCTTTTTCTCCTACAATTAATATAATTTCATTATTTTCTTTAAATTCATTTATTAAAGAATTGATGTGAACTTGGGCTCCTCCCCAGTCTGATCGTGTAATTATGTAACAAATTTTCCTCATTTTACCTTGCACCTTCTCCAGTTAAAATTACTCTGATAGTTCTAATAACAATATGAAAATCCATTTTAATGTTTTTACTTTCAATATATTTCAAGTCATAATGCAATTTTTCTTCGAAATTTAAGTCGTAACCACCTTCAATTTGCGCTAATCCAGTTAACCCCGGTCTTACTTTAGTTCTCAATGAAAAATCGTTATTAATTTTTATAAATTCATTTGCAAAGACTTCTCTTTCAGGTCTAGGTCCAATAAAATTCATATCTCTTTTTATAATGTTGATCAACTGTGGTAGTTCATCAATTCTAGTTTTTCTTAAAAATTTTCCTACTTTAGTTATTCTAGGGTCATTTACTGTTGCCCATTTCGCACCATTCTTTTCTGCATCGATTCTCATTGTTCTAAGTTTATAAATTTTGAATTTTTTATTATTTATTCCAATTCTTACTTGAGAATAAAAAATCGGACCTTTAGAACTTACTTTTATCATTATTCCAGAAAAAAGTAGTATAGGTAAGGTGATTGTTAATAAAATCAATGCAAAAAATACATTAATAATATTTTCAGCTAAATCGCTATAATTTATATTAACTTTTCTCTTTTGTTCTAATACTGTAATTTCGTTTATTGAAATAACATTATCGATTTTGATGTCTCTTTTATCTTCTTGTGTTTCTAATTTTTGTTGAGTGGTTTGCATTATTTAATTTTCACTCCCTCATTAACAGCGATTAGTTCATTCATAATTTTTAATATATCTTCCTTAAGATCCGAGCGTTGTAGTGCAAACTCAAGTATCGTTTGAATAAAACCAAGTTTTTCTCCAACATCGTATCGTTTACCATCAAATTCATATGCAAATACCCTCTGCATTTCATTGAGTCGTGTAATTGCATCGGTTAATTGAATTTCGCCGCCTGATCCGACTTGTTGCGTTTCGAGATACTTAAAGATTTCCGGCGTTAATAAATAACGACCTAAAATTGCTAAATTCGATGGCGCTGTTCCCGGTGCTGGTTTTTCAACAAATGACTTCACCTTATGTAATTGCTCTGAGATGCTCGTGCTTGGATCAACGATGCCGTAACGATGCGTATCTTTATCTGGAACTGGTTGTACACCAATAATCGAGCTATTCGTAATTTCATATTGTTCGATTAACTGTCGTGTACACGGCACGTCTGCCTGAACGATATCATCGCCTAGCATGACGACGAATGGTTCATTGCCAACGAAAGCTTTCGCTTGGAGAATAGCGTCACCAAGACCCTTTGGTTTCGATTGACGAATGAAATGAATGTTGATTTTTGTCGTCTCTTCAACTAAGTACAGTAATTCTGACTTATTCTTTGAAATCAAGTTTGCTTCAAGCTCTGGTACGGAATCAAAATGATCTTCAATTGCTCGTTTCCCTTTACCAGTTATAATCAAGATATCTTCGATTCCTGATTCAATTGCCTCTTCAATGATGTATTGAATCGTTGGTTTATCAACGATTGGTAACATTTCTTTCGGCATCGCTTTAGTCGCTGGTAAAAAACGAGTTCCTAAGCCCGCTGCTGGAATAACCGCTTTTTTTACTTTTTTCATAAATATTCTCCATTCATATTTAAATTTTATATTTTTATAGTAATTCCAATCTTTATGTAAAATAAGATAACACACAAAAGATGGTTTTTTCTATATTGTTTTCCATATTTTCATAATGTAAGCGTTAACATAGAAAAAAAGAGAGCAAAATCTCACTCTCTTTTCCTTACTTTAACCAAAAAATGTTATCCCCATTGTCCTTTCCAACTCTTTTTAATAGAGTTTGGAGGATTAATCGTAATTAGTTGATTCAATAAAACTGCTTCATTATTTTCATAAATTTCATCAATCAACCAATCTTCTAATTTCTTTTTAAGCATTCGTTCACATTGTTTCCAATAAAAAGGGCGTTTCTCTAAGTGATGCGCATCACTCGCAATAAGATGGGCTAGACCATTCTCGAGTAATGCAGTTGCAAAACGTTGTATATCCTTACCGTATTTACCGATTAAACTGGCACACGTCACCTGACTAATCGCACCATTTGAAATCAATTCAAAGAGCAAAGATGGATTTTGGATAATTGCCTTATTCTTTTCTGGGTGGGCAACGATTGGAATATAGCCATCGGAAATCAATTCGGCGAAGACCTGGCGTGCGTAAGATGGAATACCACTTGACGGAAACTCAATCAAAATGTAGCGTGACTCATTAAGTGTCAGTGCTTTTCCCGCCTCTAGCGATTCCATCAACTCACCAATCAATCGAACCTCATGGCCCGGATAAACGATAAGTGGGATATTGCGTTGTTTCAACAAGACATTGAACTCATCGACGGTCAACTGGACATCGACATCTTCTGTTTCAAATTGTGGATGATAGAGGTGTGGTGTCGCGATGATCCGTGACACCCCTTCGGCGACGGCTTGTTCGGCTAACTGTAGGGCATGTTCGACACTAGCCGGACCGTCATCGACGAGCGGCAAGATATGACAATGGATATCAACCATATAAATGTCCCTCACTCATAGGAATAGTAGTATTGATACGCTGAATCATCTGTCAGTTCACGACGGTTCAAGACGACACCGAGGATCTTTGCCTCGGCTAGTTCAAGCTGTTCTTTTGCTTTTAAAACACGTTGACGATCAGATGTCGTACAACCTACGACAAGAACGACACCATCTGTTAGTTTCGAAGTAATCCGACTATCGGCAACTTGTAGTAGTGGTGGTGCGTCAAAAATAATAACATCAAACTCTTCGCGTAATTGCGAAACGAGATGCTCCATCGCACGTGACGACAAGAGCTCCGCTGGGTTCGGTGGAATCGGACCCGCTGTCAAAATTGATAAATTATCGACTTTCGTTGGTAAGATTGCCTTCTCTTTTTCCGCTTGGCGAGTTAAAAGACTTGAAAGCCCAAGACCATTCGCAACACGGAACGTATAATGGACCGTCGGACGGCGCATATCCGTATCGATGATCAAGACTTTTTTACCTTGTTGCGCGTAGGCGACAGCTAAGTTCGATGACGTCGTTGATTTTCCTTCACCTTGTGTTGCTGACGTGACAAGAATCGCTTGAATCTCACGATCGACAGCCATGAATTCAATATTCGTCCGAATAGTTCGGTATTGTTCAGCAACAGGTGACTTTGGTTGTGTAACTGTAATCAGCTTCCGAGCGTCTTTATTCATTTTGCTTTTCTTAGCCATGTTGTTGGACCGCCTCTCGTTTTGTTGCTTTTGACGATGACTTGAAAACTTTGCTATCAATATCCGGGATACTACCGAGGACTGGAAGATCAAGAATTTGTTGTACTTGATCTTCTGTACGGATGCGACGATCAAGTACTTCACGTAAGAAGGCAAGACCGACACCAAGTAAGAATCCGACGACTGCCGCGATTGCTGTGTTCAATAAAATATTAGGACTAATTGGTGATGTCGGAATACTAGATGTTGATAAGACTTTGACGTTATCGACACTCATCAATTCTTGGACATCCGTGCTAAAGATTTCTGCAATCGAATTTGCTAAGTTAGATGCGAGTGCTGCATCCGTACTTTGGACAGAGACATTAATGACCTGTGAATTTTGTTCACTTTCAACAGTTACCATATCGTTTAGTGATTTAATATTTATTGGTGCATTCGCTACTTCTTTTTGAACCTGCTCTAAAATCGCCGGGCTCTTGATGATGACCCGATATGTATTAACCAATGTGACAGATGACTGGACTTGTGATGCATCGATAACTTGATTTTCTTGTTTTTTTGGTGTGACGAGAATTTGCGTTCCTGCTTGATACGTCGGTTTAATCAAAAAGCTACTGACGGCAAATGAGATGAGAGCGGTGACGATCGTCAACGCCAAGATGCGCCAGAACGATTTACGTAAAATTGAAAATAATTCTTGTAAGCTAATCGTTTCATTCATGGTCTAATTATTCTCCTTTATTTGTCTAATTCAACGTTTTCTAACACAACTAAAAGTTAGTATAACAAATTTTTGGGAAATGGTTGATGTTTTTTTAGGAAATGTCATACGTTTATTGAAAAACATTGCGTATAATAAAAGATGAATTGTTACTTTTTACATTCATTTCCGTATCTCGACATAGGAGGAATTTCTTTATGCATCGCTCGTTACAAGCGCTACAATTCTATACATCCCACTCGAAGGAGGACATCGCACGACTTCATGAACGAATTCGTTCGAGTCTGGCTTCGACCGAATCCTTAACGGATACAATGATCCGAATCACCGGTCAGCCGCCACTGATTCCTTATGACGAAGATGCCGTCACGGTCGACGAATGGAATGCATTCCTTGCCGGAAAACATCATGCGACATTAGCTGACTTTTACGGTACATTAGTTGCTCGTCCAATTCTCGATGAAGATGGTCCACTACCGGACGAAGAGAAAGAACCACTCCCAACGCTATCGCGTAGTCAACGGGAACCTGAACCAAAACATCGTAAAAAAGAAAAAGTCATTAAGTCTTCTCGATCTAAGCGACCAGTACCTTGGGGCTGGATCGCGCTATTGATTCTTTGTTTCTTACTTGGAGCAAGTGGAACTTATGTCTACTCGACTTATTTCGCTGATTCGGCAGATACTAAGCCTAAAGCTACTGTTGAAAAACCAGTGACCGTTGAAAAAACAAAGGAAAAGAAACCAAAAGCAGCTACTACTGTTGAGGATGTTTTATATGTCAAAACTCGATCTAGCAATATTTATGGTGAAGAAGCGATGACGACATTACTCTATGAAGCCGACTTCGGCGATGGATATCGTATCATTAAGAAAAAAGACGGCGTAACCGAAATCGAATTATCAGATGACTTAACTGGTTATATTAAAACGTCCGACACGACAAAACGACTTGAAGGTGAACCGCTTGCTGACGAGACACTCTTGACTTGGGCAAACGATAATCTCGATACGAGTTTTGTGACGGGTACACTCATTGACCTTATCGGCAAAAGTGGTGAAGAACTAAATAGTCTTTATGGACCACCCGATCGTACTTATCCTGTTGATGGAAGATATCCAGATAACATTCATCAGTACTGGTTCTACGGTAACCATTTCTTTATCTTAAAAGACGATAAAGTGGCTGCCATCGACTGGATGGAGACAAGTATTACGAATGAGCACTTAGCCTCACTCGCACCACTTCAACTAGAGACTGACACGACAGGACTCGTTACAAGCAATTCGTATCGCATCCAACGCTTCGCGAAGGACGGAACAGTTAGCCGGATTCGTTTAGCTGAACAATCGTTCTAATGAAAAGTGCACCGAATCCATGTGGGTTCGGTGCACTTTTGTCTTATTCCATATCGAGCGAATAGCGTAATGCCGTTTGTGTTTCTTTGAGTGAATCCTCTGTTGGGTGCCAGTAATAAATTCCATCGCCTTCTTTTCCACCTGTTCCTTCAAGCTTTAAGTTCTTTTGATTACGGAAAGCGTCCATGTAGTCAAAGGCCAGTGTCCGCATTGGTTTGAACGAGACATTCGTTTGAGCGTTCTTCCCGACGACATCCATGATGGCGTTGAAGTTACTGACTGAAACGTCGGACGACAATTTGTTTGCGACTTGGGCGATGACTTCCCGTTGACGCATCTGACGACCAAAGTCACCACGTGGATCTTCATAACGCATCCGTGTGAACTTCAACGCCGACTTTCCATCTAAGTTCACTTTACCAATCGGGAAATGTGTCCCACTGACTGTAAAATCGATATCATTATTGACCGTCACACCACCGACTGCATCAACTAGAGACGTGAACCCTTCCATGTTGATTTCTGCATAGTAGTTGATCGGGATATTGAGAAATTTTTCGACCGTCTTGATGGCCATCTCTGGTCCACCGAATGAATAGGCGTGGTTGATCTTATCATTTGTTCCTTTACCGACGATATCGACTTTTGTATCCCGGGGAATACTAATCAACCGACTTTCATTTCGTGTCGGGTTCAGTGTCATGACCATGATTGAGTCACTGCGTCCGCGCTCGCCTGGTCGTTGGTCGACACCTAGTAACAACACCGAGACCGGCTTTTGATCTTCAACGACCTTGTCTCCCGTGTTCTTGACCGGCGACTGAATTTTTTTGACCGTCTGGTCGACTTGATAATATGTATAGCCGATGAATCCGCCGACACCGACGATGAGGACAAGTGCAATTAATAGCATGATTTTCAGTGGCGTCCAGCGTTTTTTCACCTTACGTTTTTTCTTTACTCGTTCCAACTGCGTCCATTCCCTTCTGTGTTTTGCTTCTCGTTAATATCGGTTGTGTATGACAAGACTTACAGCCTGAGTATAACGAAATTTGAAAGTGATTTGTAAAAAACGGGAAAAGATGAAAAAAAGAGCCTACCAAAAAGTAGACTCTTTGTCTTTAAAAAGACTTAATAGAGTGGTGAATTAGCAGAAATCTTCTCAAAATCGAATACTTCAAAAACTTTTTTCTTCGTATTGTATTCGAGATTAACAACCATTCGTTTTTTAGGATCCGTTGTTTGGAAGACGTAGGCTTTTATCGATGCTGGACCCGCTATGCCGTCTTTGATTTCTTTCTTCGTAGCAATACTTGTGAAATCGAATGTCATCAAAGTCATCCAGTCTCCGAGACCCTTTCCTGTCAGAACAGCATCTAACTGTTTTTCCGTCATGCCTTCTTTTAGTTTCGCGCCTTTTACGAGTTGCATCTTACTTTCACGCGCTTCAAGCTTCGTATCTGCCGTGATATTGATGATCTTCATCGCCAAGCGATAAACCGAATCCTTCTTTTTTTTCACAAACGTCAAATCCGTTGTCACTGGCGGCACTTTTGCTTTTGTATCGAAGAATTGATAGTTAGCAATTTTATGCCCTTCTTCATTTGAAGTCGAAGCCGCTTTTTTCTTCAGCATCGTTGAGCCATTTTTTTTGATGAGTTGTGTTTTATAACTTTTTCCATACAAGACCTTCGCTGCTTGCTCCATCGTCATACCCGCTTTGAGTGCTTTGTATTGATTCGTTGCCGCTGTCTCGACTTTCGTCGCAGCAGATGCTGTTCCACTAAAGAGTGTTGATCCCGCGATGATTGTCGCTACCGTGATTTTCATGAATGTCGTGTTCATATTCCCAGCTCCTTTTTAATACCGATCGTGACTTTCGACAAGATACGTTTTCTTTTTGGCGTCATAGATGAAAAAGACATACTGCCACTGATTCGTCGCTGTCGGAAAAACGTATGATTTCGTATGAATGATCGTCGCTTTTCCTGCTTTAATTTCTTTTTTTCGAAGAACGGATGTCGTATCGGCTAGACCGAGTGTTCCGAATGCTCCGAGTCCTTTCCCTGTCAGTAGTCGATCGACTTGTTGTTCCGTCATCCCGTTCTTGATTTTCGCACTTTTGATTAGTTTACGATCACTCGTCCGGAAGCCCGCTGCCGTGTCACGCTTGAACTCCATTTGTTTCATCGTTAGCCGGTACTTCGTTCCACCCGTCTCTGTCATGAACATCAGAACACCGATTGCTGACGGGAATTCAACTTTTCGATTCACGAGATCGTAGAGAAGGACGTTTCGATCCCATTCCTCCATCTCGATTTCTGTGTTCAATCGTAAAACTTGTGAACCTTTTTTCATCTTCAGTTGTTTTTTATATGTCTTTCCGTAGAGGACTTTTGCGACTTGCTCCACTGTCATCCCTGGTTTTAACGCACGATATTGTTTCGTTGCGATTGTCTCAGCCTTCGTTGCTGCATCCGCTGTTACTGGATTAAGGCAAACTGTTGCTAGAACTACTATGGGAAGGAATCGACTTATAATCCAATTATGCATCAGAACCTACCATCTTCAGTCGCACCAGAAACCGTCATGATATCTGTGACGACATAACCTTTACCCGTATCATGCATCCTGACGCGCTTCTGCTTATTCTTTTTGTCCGTCTGGAAGATGTAAATCTTCACTTTTGCCTTTCTGAATCCAATGTTTTTCAACTCTCGTTTCGTAAAGACCGATCTATAATCCATCACAGCCCACGTCATCCAATCACCGAGCCCTTTTCCTGTCAAGACAGCATCTACTTGTTCCGTAGTCATTTCGAATCGAATCCGTTTCCCTGTCATGAGTTGTTTCGTACTTTGCCTTACGGTCTTATCTCGTTTCATGTCAACGCCTTTGAATACAAGACGATAGAGCTTGTCCTTCGGCTTTTTCATGAACATGATTTGCATGACATGCATCGGCTCTTGTTTCGTTTGATCATAGAAGAAATACTGAAGGCTATCGACAGATTCTTCTGAAATGACTTTCTTTACATCGTGTTTGAGGACGGTCGAACCATTCTTTTTCGTTAGATGTTTTTGATACGACTTGCCGTACATCTTCTTGGCAAACTCTGTCACCGTCATCCCGAACGAATAGTTCTTCAAAGAATCGGTGAATTGTTGTTCGTTCTTCGTTGCTGCTGAGACCGATCCACCGCTAAGTAATACGATTGCCATCAGACAGACGAAACTCAATTTGATCCATTTTTGCATCCATTCCACTCGCTTTCCATTCCTGTTGCTTTAGTTTTTCGTCAGAATCGTCCGAATGTCACTGACTTTATAGATTTTCGCTTGTTCGTTATACGTCAACTCGACATGTTTCCACTTATTCGTCGTCGATTTAAAGACATATTCCTTCACTCGAAACACGTCAGCAAATCCTCGTTTTTGTTCATCTAGCGTATAAGCAGACGCTGTATCCATATGACCGAGCATCGTCCAGTTACCAAGACCTTTCCCCGTCAATTTCGCATCGAGCTCTTTTTCCGTCATCCCGTTCTGGAGTACGGCACCTTTGACGAGCGTCCGTGTACTTTCACGATATCCTGTCTTCGTCTTCCGTTCGATGAACAAGGCTTTCGTCACCAATCGGTACTTCGTACTCTTCTGTTTCGTCATGAATTGTAAGACCAGTTCGGTCGGGGGATGTGTTGTTGTCGAATCGGAGAGGACGTGGATCAATTGCTTATGTCCTTCTTCGTCCCCTTCAAAGTTGATTGAAAGCTTCAAGACAGTCGATCCGTTTCTTTTCTTCAGGTGTTGCTGATACGACTTGCCATACAGGACTTGAGCGACTTGTTCCATCGTCATTCCATTTTTCAAGCCCTTGTACTGTGTCGTCGCAAGCGTTTCTGCTTTTGTCGCTGCGGATACCGTTCCTGGAACAAACAGACTAAGCAGTAATACTAAACAGAATGACCACGTGATGGTGCGCTTCATATCTGCTTCCCTCTCTCTTTGATGACTCTATACATCATCATTATTCATTTTTCGTACTTCAATGAAATCCCGATTTCTGTGTCAACCTCATATCGCTTTTTCTTCGTGTTATAGGACAAGGTGACGACTTCGATTTTTTTCGAATGTGGTCGGTGGAATTGATAGATTTTATAGCGTCCATTCTTCATCGGACTTTTTTTTATGACGGATGAAACGTTCCAACTCCAATACATCGACACCTGTCCGAGCTTTTTACCTGTCACCAGTTGATTAAGCTGTTTCTCTGTCATTCCGTGGCGGAGTGCCGACGGTTTCACGAGTGTCCGGCTATTTTCGTACAAGCCATTCTCCGTATCGCCTTGATAGTACAGAGCTTTTTGTGTCAGGTAATATGTCTTCTGATGTTGTTTCGTACTAAATTCAAGAAGTGTTGTTGTTGGAAGGTTTTTAGAGGGACGATCCAGTACATATCCGAGGGACCGATAACCTTGTTCGTTACCGGTCGTGCCTGGTTTTTTCGTAAAGACGACTCTCCCATCTTTTTTCTTGATGTACTTTCGGTACTCTTTTCCGTATATCGTCTTCGCGACTTCCGTCAGCGTCATGCTGAATTTGAGTGTTTTGTAATCTTGCTTGATTTGCAGTGCTTCTTTTGAGGCTGCCGATATCGTATTCGGAATCAAGACCGACATCGCTATGATTACGAGAACGATCAGTTTTACGAGTACTTTCATTTTGATGTTTCCTTTCTCCTTGTTCTTTCATGATGACTGTTAGACATGATTGTCTGCTTATTTTGTTTTAGGTGATTCAATCGGAATGAGTCTATAGTTGTTGACCTTATATTGTTCCTGCTGATCATCGAACTTCATCGTCATATCGATTTGCTTCTTTGGATTAGAGCTTTGGAAGATATAAATCTTGATCCGTCCCTTATACTTGTACGCTTTCCGTTCCTGTTTCGTCTGGACGGATGTAAAGTCCCATGACCAACGCATGCCAACCTGACCTAATCCTTTTCCTGACAACAGTGCGTCGAGCTCTTCTTCTGTCTCATCTCCCTGAACATACGTCACATGCTTCAGTGTCCGCGTGCTCTCCCGAAGTCCTGTATTCGTATCCGCTAAAAATTGAATCGTTTTTTGTGCGAGATAATACGTTTTTCCATTTTTCTTCGTATAGAACTCAAGTGTCGTCCGACTCGGAAGGGTCTTCGATTGATTCATGAATGAATACGACCGGGACCGGTATCCTTTATCCTGCTTCGCCCAATTCGCTTTTTGCTTCAAGACCGTCGCACCATTCTTTTGTGTTAGATGCTCCTTGTACGACGAACCGTACACGACTTTTGCGATTTGTGTCAGCGTCAGTCCGAACTTTAATTCCCGATAATCGTTTAATGTTTGTTGTTCTTCTTTTGACGCTGCCTGTCCTTCGAGGATCCCGCTCACACAGAGGACACCAATCAGGAGAACACATAAAATTCGTTTCATCGTTCGACCCACTTTCCTTATTTCACGAGCTGAACGGCACGATCGGCATTCAAGCGACCATATCCGTACGTCGTGTCATAGCCCTTTTTGCCGAGGTCCTTCGCTGACTTGCGGAGGATCGATTCGACGTCCGTCACCTTGATGCTTGGCTTCAAGCTATAGAGGACACTCGCGACGCCTGCGACATGCGGTGTCGCCATCGATGTGCCACTCCAGAAGATCGATTCCCCGTCTTCTAGGTAACTCGCGATGTCTTGCCCCGGTGCGACGAGATCAAGCCCTTCACCATAGTTCGAGAACGAGGCCCGTTTATCGGACCGGTTCGTCGCTCCGACCGAGAAGGCATATTTCGACCGTGCCGGATAGGATAGTTTCGACGCCCCTTCGTTTCCGGTCGCTGCGGCGACGAAGATTCCTTTCTTACGCGCTTCCGCCAAAGCATCTTCAATCGCGAGGGAAACACCGCCACCGCCAAGACTTAAGTTGATGACTTTCGCCTTTTGTTTTACGGCAAACAGAATGCCTTTCGCGATATTCGAGTTCGAAGCGTAGTTATTGCGTGAGATGACTTTAATCGGAATGATGCTCGCCCGATCATTGATCCCCGTCATCCCGTAGCCATTGTTCGATGCTGCGGCAATGACACCGGCGACGTGGGTCCCGTGTCCATGATCGTCATAAGCAAGCTGGCGCTTATGAACGAAATCGTAGCCGAGATCCATCCGGACGCGTCCAGCGAAATCCGCATAGGTTGGATTGATGCCCGTATCGACGACCGCTACACGGACAGTCGAACGTGACTTATTCGCAATCCGCTTGACCATCGCATGATAACCGATGTCCGCTCCTTTGACACCACCACGTTGTCCGGTATTTTTTAACGACCACTGGACGGACTGGAAAGGATCCGTACTGAGCAACTTCATCGATTGATCGAGTTCGACATACCGGACACCCTTCGTTTGTTCGAGTTGTCGTTTCGCAGCTACAGCTTGAATGAAGCTGTTGTAGGAGAACTTCTCGAGCCGTAACGTGTTGTCGATCGTTTCGTGATGACTCGCGCGCGACGTCTGTGATAACGTACTCGCTTTCGTCGCCCCGTTTAGACGGACGACGAGACTCGTCGCTTGTTCGGTTGCCGTTGATTTGGTTGCGTAATCCCGGATCGGTTCGAGCCGTTCGAGTTTATAGGGAATCGTGAATGCTTTGTTCTTCGCTCCCGTCACTTCGATGTATTGTCGCCCACTCCACGTCAGTGGGAAAAAGAGTGTCTTTTTACTGTTCGCATATCGCGCATACGGATCTTTTTGTTTATACTCTGTCTGCGATGTATAGACGGTCGCTTTCTTTGAAGCATCGAAGGCGAACTTCAAGTGTGTTCCGCCGGCAAGATAGGTTTTGGTATCGAAATAGAACAACGCTTTCCCACTTGCATCGAACTTTCCTTTGATATAGCCTTTTTTCGTTTTCGCTTCAATGGCTGGTACTTTTTTAGCCGTTGTCGCCGCTTCTGTCGTATCCAACGTATATGTACTAAACGCACTCACGAGGAGGGCGCTGACGATGATCTTTTTCATATGATTTCACTCCTTCATTCATGTATCCTTTTTCATTATAATGGAAAAAATTGATTTTTCTAGTTCTTTTTACCTCCATCAATCAATGAATGGACCGAAAAAAAGAAGCCCTGTCAGCACAGGACTTCTTTAATGATTTAAGGAATCAGTTTGACGGCACTATCGGCGTTCAACCGACCAGCACCATAGCTCGTATCATAGCCTTTTTTCCCAAGATCTTTTGCCGATTTCTTAAGGATGCTTTCGACACTGCTTGCCTTTAAAGACGGCTTCAAACTAATCAAGAGACTCGCGACACCAGCGACGTGTGGCGTCGCCATCGAGGTCCCACTTCCATATAACAACTCCCCATCCGCGACGTAGCTTGGAATCGAGACTCCCGGTGCGACAAGGTCAAGTCCCGTCCCGTAGTTCGAGAACGAGGCTTTCGTATCTTTACGTCCTGTCGCCCCGACCGATAAGACATATTTCGAACGGGCCGGATAAGCAATCGTTCCACGCCCTTCGTTCCCGGATGCCGCAACGATCAGGATATTCTTCTTGACTGCTGCTGCTAACGCCGACTCAATCGATTTCGAAGAGGAACTCCCACCGAGACTCATGTTGATGACCCGAGCACCTTGTTTCGTCGCATGCTGAATGCCTTTGACGAGTCCTGACACTGAACCAGCGCCTGAGTCATCGAGGACCTTGATCGGAATCAACGTCGCCATCGGATTGATGCCCGTCATTCCATATGTGTTATTTCCTCCAGCTGCAATGATTCCAGCGACATGCGAGCCATGTCCGTTATCATCCCAGGCGCTCTTATCGCCATTGATGAAATCATAGCCAAGATCCATGCGGACTTTCCCTGCGAAGTCGGCATATGTCGGATTAATGCCGGAGTCGAGGACTGCGACTTTCGTTGCAGAGAGTTTCTTGCCTTTGATCCGTTTTTGCATGGCGACGAAACCGATATCCGCCCCTTTGAGACCTTTCTTTTGCCCCGTATTCTGCAAGGACCATTGATATTTCTGATAGGCATCGACTCCGAATGCTTGAATTGGTGCATCGAACTCCGCGAACGCGACAGCTGATGAGCGTTCGAATTTCTGTTGCGCTGCTTTCGCTTCCGCATAGGAAGCATAGACGAGTCGCTCGATTCGAAGCTCTGACGCGATCGACTCTACTTTTAAGGCGCCGAAGGCTTGCGCTCGCATTGCACCGGGTCGTGTCTGAACGAGTAACGCTGGTTTGACTGCTTTGACGGCAGCTGTCATCGATTCCTCGATCGGTTCATAACGTGAGATGTAGGCAGGAACGGAGTAGCGGTCGCCTGGATACCCTTCGAGCACTAAGTACTGTCGTCCATTCCAACTGAGCGGGAAGTAGAGCGTATCATCCGTGACTTGGTAATAGCGATTGTAGACGCGACCCGCTTCCGCGTCGGCTTTACAAAACTTCATAGCGAGAAATCCCACTCCTTTAGGGGTGGGATGAAAGCGATGTCGGATACGGAGTGTCAGTACTAAACTACCGGTTTTGACACTTCACGTATCCGAAGGGTTTTTGTTTCAATTAACCTGACAAATTGATACAATCATGTTATGGAAAACAACTACAGAAGAACTCACACGACTGTTTCTTTAATTAATTATCATTTTGTATTCTGCCCTCGATACAGAAGAAAGATATTTCTTCGTAAGGATGTCGAAGCACGTTTTAAACAATTGGTACGGGAGGTGTGTGAAGAGTTGGAGATCACGGTGATTGCTTTGGAATGCGATAAAGATCATTCGCATATGCTTCTCAATACTCTACCAACACTTAGTCCTGCTGACATCATGGCAAAAATTAAAGGAGTGACCTCTAAAAAGCTGAGAGAAGAATTTCCTCATCTTCAACATTTGCCAAGTCTTTGGACGCGTTCCTACTTCGTCTCTACTGCTGGAAATGTATCGAGTGAGACGATCAGACGTTATGTCGAACAACAAAAAACAAGGGGGTGAAACCGTGTCTCAGATATTGACGGTAAATATCAAGCTTCTTCCTACTAGAGAACAGCAGCCTATTTTGGAAAGTATGATGGGGGCTTATATTCACACGGTCAACCAGCTTGTTTCAGACATGGTAGAAGCAGAAACAATGATAAAAATGACAAGCAAGAATGTTCACGTTCATTTGCCTAGTGCCGTCAAGAACCAAGCTATCAAGGATGCCCAAAGTGTCTTCAAGAAAGCGAAAAAATCAAAATTTGAAATCATCCCTATTCTCAAGAAACCGTACTGCACATGGAACAACCAGAACTATTCGTTCGATTTCGAGTCGATTTCTCTACCCATCATGATAAACGGTAAAGCGAAGAAAACGGCAATCCGCGCCGAGATGGTCGATCAAGACAACCGTATTTTTTCACTATTGAACAACAAACTCGGAACACTCCGGATTATCAAAAAATCGAACAAATGGATGGCACAAATTGCTGTCACGATTTTGACAACAGAGAAAACAGGCATAAAAACAGTAGGGGTTGATCTGGGATTAAAGGTTCCAGCAGTCGCTACTACAGATTGTGATCGAGTTAGGTTCTTTGGTAACGGTCGAGAAAATAAGTATATGAAACGAAAGTTTCGTGCAAAACGAAAAGATCTTGGTCAAAAGAAAAAGTTAAAGGCGATCAAGAAGTTAGATAACAAAGAGCAACGTTGGATGCAAGATAAGGATCACAAAGTCAGTCGTAAAATCGTTGAGTTTGCAAAAGAAAACAACATTTCTGTCATCCGCCTCGAAAGGCTGGCGAACATCCGACAGACGGCAAGAACAAGCCGTAAAAACAATAAGAATCTACACACGTGGTCATTCTATCGCTTAGCAACATTTATTGAGTACAAAGCAAAATTAGAAGGGATTAAAGTTGAATATGTCGATCCGGCATATACATCTCAGACATGCCCTTCTTGCGGCAAAAGAAACAAAGCGAAAGATCGAACATATTCTTGTTCATGTGGATTCAAGAAACACAGAGATTTCGTCGGTGCGATGAACATTCGATACGCACCTGTGGTTGATGGTAATAGTCAATCAGCCTGAGAACCTATAGGGTCTGTCTTAGGAGGGGTGATGGCACACCCTCATCTGAAGGCTTGAGCAAAACAGAAATGGACTGCGCTCGCACAAGCACTTTGGAATCCCACTCATCCCGAAGGGTGAGCTTGCGGCTTTAGCCGTGGAAGTGTCAATAATACCCGGATTAGATAGGATTATGTGGAATATAGTGAAACATTGACGGAAATCATAAAAAACACCACTCTCATATTGAGAGTGGCGCTTGATGTTACTTGACTGTGACTGTGAACGTTTTAACGACTTTATAGTTTCCAGCTGTCATGTACGTGATACGAATCGTCGTTTTGCCTGCTTTAATGCCTCTGACGTTACCGCGTGACGAGACTTGTGCGACTTTTTTGTTCGCTGACGTATACTGAACGGATTTGATTTTATCCGTTGCTGACGTATAAGAGATACGTGTCGTCTGGTTCTTCTTCAGTGTTGCTTTTGAAGCTTTCAGCGTGACACTGTTTGCTTTTGTTTCGATTGGCAAGACCGTCTTCAAAACAAAACCATCTTTTAACGTAACCGTTGCTTCAACCGTCGTTTTCCCTGTTGCTTTACCTGTCAAGCGACCTTTTGAATCGACTATCGCTTTTTTCGTATCGAGGACACGATAGCGAGTCGAAGCGATTGCTGATTTTGAGTTTGCAATCGTCGTTTTCAAGTTCAACACTTTCCCTTGATAGACGGCACCGGCTTTCATCGTTGCGACTGGTGCTTTTGTTGCTTGCGGCACGAAAACGCCGACGTACCCGTTGACTTCCGCCGTCTTGATTCCTTTGACTGGTACCGTCAAGACACCGTTCTTATCTGTGACGAGTTTCGTGTTCGTGACGCCACTTGCATCGACGAAGACTTGGTTCGCGTGTGTTTTACCCATGCTGACTGGAATCGTCGTATCGAGAGCTGCATTTTTCCCGATGACGGTCGCGACACCTGTGTTACGGTTCTTCCCGAAGCGGACGCTCGAGATCAAGTCTTTCCCAGCTTCTTTTGATGTGTTCGATGTATGGTAAGCCACGAACTGTTTGCCGTACGCGTATTTTTTACGTACTTTTAAGAGATTCGTGATTTCGTCATAGTACGGTGTCGTTTTTGACATGTACGATGCATCGGTTTGGTAGAGGTCACCGTAGTAGACAGTCGGAACCGTGTTTTTGTTCGATAAGAGGTACGCATACTGAGCGACGATGTTTTCCGTCGAGTATTTCTTCGTCGGACTAGCAAGCTCTTTGTTATAGATTGTCAGTGCTTCTGCCTCTTTTTCTTTCGTGTACAGCTTCTCAAACGACTTCGGCTGATCCGTTTTACTGTACTGAGCACCAGCCTTGATGCCGAACCTATCGAGCATGATTTGGTTGACACGGTTTTTCTCTTGGTCATGGTTATTGACGAACGACCAGTTCGGTTGAACGTCTGTCGCGCCATACCCCTCACGATCGACAACTGAAAGTTTCGCAAGATCACGAAGTGGACGTTTTTGCGAAGCTTTTAGCGCTGAACGCAATGTGAAGTACAAATCAGAGTCCATGATGAGTTGTTCGTTATTGTTTGCCTTCATGTACGAACGTTGAGACACTTTATAGCTTTCGATATAGCTCAAGTAATCTTGTTTTCCGAAATGTGCTTTTGAGATTTCTGCTTCTGCTTTTAGAATCGCTTTATCATAGTGCGACGCTGCATCGATTCGGAATCCGTCGAACTTATACGTTTCAAGCATCCACTTCATCCAGTTTTTCTGTTCCTTGATGACCTCCGGGTTCGAGTTTGCGAGGTCAACACCGACTAGGAATTCATCATTTCTTGCCATCGTGTTGTTGATTGTCTGCGTCGGGTTTCCCTTTTCATCGACGAAGAGGAACTGATCTTCTGTATCGATTCCGGAGTTATCGTTTTGGAACGAACGTTCTTCCGAACCATAACCATACTCCGCTTTTGTATTCATGTATTGAGTTGTTAAGTCGGCAATTTTTTTATTATCTCCAGATGCTAACAAAGCTTCTTTTGATGCAAAGCCATTCTTCAGCATGAACGGCAGATAACCTGTGTCTTTTGTATATTGCGTCAACATCGGTTTCCAGTTATCTGGTGATACTTCATACCAGCCATCTGTCGCGAGATACGAATCGACCGTGTTGATGTGTCCCGTTTTTGCCGCTTCAAGCAACCATTCTGGCAAGTAGTTGTCCGCGTGATCGACACCAAAGAAACGATACGCTTTCCCGTCTTGGTCCGTCATGATCCGTCCAAGCCCCTGCCCTTGAAGAGAGGTTCCGTTGAGATACAACTTGTTCCATTCTTTGATGTAGCCGTATTTCGCTTGTCCCATACCCCCACCTTTTGTGTAGGCGAGGTAAGGTGTCGCAAGGGTTTTCGTCGTTTCGCCACCTGTGAATGGATTTGCGAATGGTTTACCTGAACCTGTCGCACGACGAACGTAAACTGCTTCTCGTTGACTTAGACCAAGCATTTGGTTCGGTACGAGATCCATTTGGACTTTGATGTGATCGTCATGCAACATATCGACCATCATTTCGAGTTGTGAGGCTTTTCCGTACTTCGTCGGAATCGTACCACCCGGTCCTTGCGGGAATTCACCAAGGTCATATCGATCGGCAATCGCATAGCCTTCTAAATAACGAGCCATATCAAATGAACGATACGCTGGTGGAAGCCAGACATCTGTCACGCCCCACGCGTTCAGTAAATCTCCTTTTTTCGCAAGCGTCCGGTACATGTTACTTTCGTACGGTTGGAAAAGGCTAAAGCTTTGGAAAATGACACGGTTATCGAGTTTTTCACCTGCTGTGAATGCTTGCGCACGTTCTGGTGCATACGTGAGCCCACTTGTTGCAACGACGGCTGCTAACAATCCAACAGATACTTTTTTCGTTTTTCCCATGGATTAAATCTCCTTTATCTCTATATGTTTTTTAATATTTCTACCTGAATTTCCAAATAACATCACATAATTTAACATTTTATTGAGATGAATATGAGTCTGATTTTTCAAAGTAAGTAAATATATTTTTCAAAATGCAATCGATTGCGCTAATTCCTCGAAAAAACCTCCTCCTACCGAAGTAGAAAGAGGTTCACATTCCTTAGTTCAATCCGAGAAGAACAGCTTTCTCGTAACCACCAGTCAAGACAGAGTTGTCATACGACTGAAGATCTTTATTGACGACGATGACGTTCGACAACGTTTTCAGCGTACCAGCTGGGACTTTGATCTTCACGATGTCAAGTCCGTTCGATACGATGTCATCTGAGTCAGCAAGCGAAATCGTTGTTCCGACCGGAAGTGCTTTGCCGTTTAAGACATAATTCGCTGTACTTGTCGCATCGTACATACCAGAGTACTGAACGCCCTCTGTGAATTTGATGCGAATGACATCTTTCTCGTTTTTCGCATTAGCAGTGACCTTAAGGATTTCAAATGGTGATAAGACTGGTGTTGGTGGTGTTTTCATGAGTTTGAAATCATGTGTCGCTGTCGCAACTGTGTTGCCGACATCATCCGAAAGTGATTTGACGACGACTTTCCACTCTTCACCGTAACCTTCCATGTCAACAAGCTTTTGTAGATTCTCGTTTGCTGCGACGCGGAAGTTTTTATCTGTTGTATCCGTGTAATTAAGGACCGAACCATCGATTGTAACGATTTTTCCGTCTTTGTTTTTACCAATGAATTCAACAGTTGTCTTCGGAGGTAAGACTACACCATCACTATTAATGAGTGGAGTGTTGTACTCATCGAGATCACGGATTTTAACAGGCTCACTCATCATAACAACGAAATCATTACTTGGTGCTAAGCGATCAATCGTGTTAATCTCAGCACTCTTCAGATCTGGTGAATTAAGAGGAGAACCATCATAGTTCAAATCAAGCACGAGTGCGTCATTTTTCTCTCCATTCGCTTCAGCCTGAATCGCATCTTTCGCGAGTGTGATGCGGAATTTATCGTTGTAATAGTTTTCTTTCGTGTTGACGGTATCATAGATTTCCGTCCAGTCCTTCATCAACTCGATGACTGCTTCGCCAGTCTCTTTGTTATACGACGTGACGTCCACATATTTGCTGAAGTCTTCATATTTCTTCGTATTCGAGTTGTAACGCTCAAACTTCAGTTCATTATCAAGCAATGCTAAGATGTTCGCTTTTTTAAGACCTTTACTGAACATGATACGGAATTGTTCAGGCGACTCAACTACCACACCAGCTGTCGGTTTAACCGTGTCTGCTGCAACAGTGAAGTCAAGGTTTTGAGTCGTACCGATATTCGTTTCATCAGAAAGCGCTGCATAGTCGTAAATGCTTGATACTTGAAGTGAATGTTTACCCGCTGCGAAGTAACCTTGTTTAAGACCTGGATAGTTATCTTTTAAAGTGATTTTGACTGTATCGCGGCGATCGACACCCATTTTATTATCAAATCCATAATGGAGGACGTCGAAGTACTTCTCGCCGTACTGACCGTCGATTTTGAAATCAGCCGTAGCAACAGATTCAGAGAATTTCACTTCGAGTTGATTCAACCCTACAGCCTTAACAGAAGTGACTTCAGGCTGACGAGCATCTGTTAACTTGAAGCTTGCTTTTGATTTGACTTCTGTATCCGTGTTGCTCGTGATTTTCGCTGTCAGCTTAACGACTGCGTTATCTTGGAGTGGTGTTTCTTTGTCCAAGATCAACTCGAATGCTTTTGGATTAGAAGGAACTGCTTTGACACCGATGACACGTTTCGTTCCCTCAAATTGTTCGATTTGGATGTTATCGTTTGCGAGATAATCTTCTTCATGAAGACCTTGCATGACTTTATCGAGTCCAAATGATTTAAGCAGAAGTTCACGTGAGACCGCTTTATCGAGGAAGATCGTTACGCGATCTGCTTGGTTCGACTCAGCTGCAAGAACATTGATCATCTCAATTGGAGCAGGCGTCACAGCGATCGTGCTGAATTTGACTTTCGTTTCTCCAGCAATCTTACCGATTAGGTTTTTGTAGTCACCAGCTGCCGTTTCAATGATTTCTGCTTTGATGATTGCTTCGATATCTGTGTTACTGAATTCAGACGTCAACAGAACTGTCGCTTTACCGTCCTGGATCGTGACACGATCTTTCGCGAGAGCACCGAATGATGTCGACAATTTCAAGACGATATCATCTGCATTTTTATCGACTTCACCTGTCGCTTTGTTTTTAAGAGCGAATGTCACTTCCGTGTTATCTGCTCCGTTCGCAACGATTGTCGAAGCTTTTGGTGATACTTCCAGCATCCAGATATCTTCAACACTTTGTGTCATGAAGCTGAGCGAACCGAGATCCTTCGCGACGCCACCGACCATGATCCCTTTCGCGTCAACTGAGTAGTCTTTGCCATACTCGAGTCCTTCCACTTCAAGAACGGCTGACTTCTTGTCTGGGCTAAGTGTCGCGGATTTAACTGTCGCACCTGCGATTTTGAAATTGTCTGCTGTGACAGAGTCAACGGCACGCGAGAATGAAACTTCAACTCGCTCTTTGCCGATTGCTTTTGCTGAAGCGAGGACTGTGTTTGCAATCGTGAAGTCCATCGCAGCTGATTTGACAGCGCCGACTTTGACGACATAGCTGTGTGTTCCTTCTGGAATACCACCTTGCGATGCCATGAACTTCCCTTTCGAGAGCGTTCCTTTCGCTACGATTGGTGTAGCTGACATGTTTTTGCCTGGATAGATCAAGAGTTCTGCCTTCGCGCCCACTGCTGGGTACATAACGTCTGCTTTGACTGAAAGCTTCTGATCATCAACGCTTCCCAAGACGTTCGAGATGTTTGCTGCCTTAACTTCGTAGTTGATGTAACCTGTTACGACAGAGTTAGCACCTTTGTACGTGTAAGCTAATTTATATTTGCCTGCTTTTGAAGTCGATGGAGTTTTGAGGTTGAACTTGCTAATTGGGCGCTTGACGATGATACCTGATTTGTATTGAACGTTGATTGTGCTTGGCAATTGAACTTTTCCGCCAACAGCAACCGGTTCGAGGACTGGTTCGATGATATCTACGACATAGTTTTGAAGTTCGACTTTAAGAACTGCTTTCTTCGTCGTACCGGCTACCTTACCGTAGAGAACTTGGTATTTGTTGATGTATTTCTTTTCGAATTTGACAGAACCGCTCCACTTGACTGAGCGCATCTCATACTTGCCGTTTGAAAGTTTGACTTTGACTTTCGTCGGAAGCGTCAATTTCTTGACTGCGTATTTCGAACCACCTGCATGTTTCATCAAGATTGGAGAGATGTATTTAACCGAGACCTTCGATGCTGCATCAGCAGCAACCGGAGCTACGACAGACGCCGTGACTGCAAGCGCAGCTGCAGCAGCGTACAATTTGTTCGTTTTCTTCGAATAACCCATGTTTACTATTCCTCCTCTTTTCTAACAAATCAAAAGCGAAAATCCCAATTTTAAATCTACAATATAAGTAAAATATAGAAATATTTTACTTTAGAGCAGTAAAAAAATTCTTTAGTCGTCTTAGGAGGAGTACGTTCTGTTTCACGTGCGATCATTCGTCTATCATCAAGACGATCTATCCGTGATTCATATGTATCCGATTGGGATGAACTAAAGACACTGCCAAAACCGCTTCAAAAAGCATTTTTATTGTAGATTCGTGCACTCCACCATTTCGTTTTTGAGAAACGGTAAGAATGCTACACGTCAAATATACAAAACTGGGAAAGACGCCACAATAGATTTTTTGTAAAAAATAGGTGAATAGTAGTAAGATAAAATATATTTACATAGGCTGTGCATGGAAATTAATTTTTGGATTTACCCCTTTAAAGAAAACGCTTACATTATATTAAATTTTTGTCTTGTTTTCGTTTTATTAAAATAAAGTTTAAATTTCATGAGATGAAATGATCTGCTTTTTCGATCGCCCGAAGAAATGATTCACGATGTAGACGATGCACATCATCGGCCCACATCTCGATTTTTGATCCACGTCGTTTGAGTTCAATCGGTAATCCACGACCAATCCAATCAAGTTGACGTTGCAAGACATGACGCTTTCGTCCGTCCTGTCGCTCTGCTTCCGTAAATTGGCGCAAGTACTGGAGGACATAACCGAACCCAAACTCAATCGGAATCCGCAGCTCCGCTCCCTTATCTCGTATCCGGATGATGCCCGCTCCGTAATGAATCGCCCGGAACAACTCCTCATTGATACGCTGATACCAGGTACCTTGCGTCAGACAGTGCGGCTCTAGCGCTCCTTTTTTACCACTCGGTAAGACTGCGAAATAATCAATGACCATTCGTCTGCTCCTTTTCATCAAAAAAATAGGTGAGTCCGCGTGGGTCTCACCTATCATGACAGGTCAAATGGTTCGATTGTTCGAAAATGATTTAGAAGGGCGTCCAATACTTTCGTATTGAACACCACCCGGATGATCCATAAACGACCAACAGTTACGTCCATCGACGACACGTGGCTGACGCATCTGACGAATGAACTGCTCTGGTGTGATAAGACGGAGTTCTTCCCACTCCGTCATGATGACGGCAACATCTGCATCCTGTAACGCCTCTTCGACCGTTTGCTTTTGGTCGAGTAGCGTCCGTGCAACAGGGTCATATCCGGTTACGATGACACCGAATTGCTCAAGACGTGTCGCTAGTCGTAATGCCGGCGCATCACGTAAGTCATCCGTTCCTGGTTTAAAGGCGAGACCGAGTAGCGCCACGCGCATTCCTGTCCGCGGTTGGATTTTTTGTAACACATAGTCCAGTTGTGCTTCATTTGTCTTATCAGCTGCTTCGATGACGTGAAGTTGCTGATCATGCTGACGAGCGAGCGTCGTAAGTGCTGCGATGTCTTTCGGGAAACAAGATCCGCCATATCCAGCTCCAGCCCGTAAGAACGAGGAGCCAATCCGTGGATCAAGACCGATACCTTTTGCGACATCAGAGACATCAGCACCAACTGCATCTGCTAGTCGCGCGATTTCATTGATAAAACTGATTTTCACTGCTAAAAAACTATTCGCTGCATACTTCGTCAACTCTGCCGTCGTCGGATCGACTGCGACGAGAGGAGCGGTCGTCGCAAATAGTGTCGCAAGCTCGTTTGATAAATCTTCATCATTCGTTCCAATGACGACACGGTGAGGATGTCGCATATCAGCGAGTGCTGTACCCTCTCGTAAAAATTCAGGCACCATTGCAAAGCGTAACGTCGGATACTGCATCGCCAGTTGCATCGTCGTACCAGGTGGCACTGTCGATTTAATGACGACAGCCGCACTTGGTGCGATTCGTTCAATATGGGCGACGACGGCTTCTACCGCTGATAAGTCGCAACTGCCGTCCGCTTTCTCTGGTGTTCCGACAGCGACAAGGTATGTCTTTGCGACTGGATATTCCGTCGTGAACGTCATTCGATGTTGATTCGCGATTAACGCTTCTTCGATTCCCTCTTCCTTAATCGGTGGGATTCCTCGTGTCAGTTGCGCCATCCGATCAGCGTTCAAGTCGACACATGTCACGTTATGTCCATTTTCAGCCAGTCCGATGGCGGTCACAAGACCGACATATCCTGTTCCAATCACTGTCAGTTGCATTCCATCACGTCCTTCGATAGTTTCTCTGTCTCCACTATACGGGAGAGGAGAAGATTTGTGCATCGAAAAAGCTTTCCGAATACGCTATACTGGATTACGGGAATGGGAGGAATGCTCGTGGCTATCATTATCTTTTGCCTCGTCTGTCTCATTGCGTATCGGATCCGCAAGCTTCCCGAAGCACTACGGACGATTTTACTCATCCTCGGTTTACTCAGTGGATGGTTCGCGCTCTTTGAGATGATCGGCTTCATCGAAGCCAATCCGTATCTGGCTGCAATCCCGATTGGACTGGGACTTGCCTACTGGTACTGGCAACGTAAAAAGAAACAAGCAAACGACAAAACCCCTTCCGCCTCGTGAAGTGGGTTTTTCTTGTAGCGAAACGAAAAAAGCGATGTCTCCTATATCGGGAACATCGCTTTTTGTCTTTACGATTGAACTTTCCGTTCAACCGCCGCAATTTTTTCTTCAATCTCTAGTAACTTCAGTTCATGTTCCAGTTCAAGACGACGTTTTTTCCGTTTCAGGCGATCGAGTTCTTCCGCGAGTGACTCTGTCGACGCTTCCGGTTTCGGTGGTGCCTGTTCCATCGATTGACGGAGCGGGTCGAACAGGTTCGATTTCGCAAACTGTGCTGCTTCCGGTCCGAACATGTCTTGGATGAGCGGGAGAATCTTATTCATCGCTGTGCCCGGAATTTGTGACTTCTGGTCAACGAGACGTTTCAGCGCTAACTCATCGACGAGATACCCTTTTCCGTCCTGTTCGGCATGTAATTCACCTGTCCGGATCCAGCGACGGACCGTTTCTTCTGAGACGCGCAACAATTCACTAATCTGTTTTGTCGTTAACATCGTCATCCCTCTTTTCTTCTAGTAGTACCTTCACTATACACACATGTGTGCGTGTGTGTCAAAGGATACACACACCAAAAAAAGAGACCTTCCTATAGAAGGTCCCTCCGTAATGATTATGCTCCACGACGTACGAGTAACCAAAGACCCACGACAGCAAGACCTGCTCCTGTTGCTGCATATGGGAATGGCTTGTCTTCCCCAGCTTGTGGTAATGTTCCCGTTGCTGTTGTCGTCGACTGTTTTGTCGCAGCATCGACTGCTTTGACTGGCGTTTTTGTTGACGTTGGTGTTGGTTTTGGTGTTGGTTTTGGTGTTGGCTTCGCGACCGGTTCTACTTTCGCAATTTCTGCGAGCAAGATCGTACCGAAGCTACCTTCTTCGATCGTCACACCCGCTTCCGGTGATTTCCGCTCAAAGTACTTCAACAACTCATCCACCATTTCTTGTTCTTCTGGTGTCAAGGCTTCTTCATCGTTCGCCATCAATTTCATCGCTTTTGCTTGCTGAGCGAATGACTCATAATCTTCATACATTTCTTCGTCCATATCCATCATTAAGTCATCCATGTCAAGATGGTGCATCGCTTTGACCGTGTAGCCTTCTGCGACTTCCGTCTTGACTGTGTATGTTCCTGGATCGAGCTGGATCATCATTAAGTCATCTTTCGAAATCTTCTCTTGATAGACGTCTTTTCCTGTGATCGCATCCGTCACCGTATATGTCGCAGGAACTGTTCCTTCGTCATAATCTGGCTTTTGGTTGCCGTTCGCATCAAAGAAGTTGACGACGGCTAACCAATGCTCGAACATACCATCGAGCTCTTCGTCGCCGTAGATTCCTGCATCAATCACTTCCGTTTGTCCTGCAACAAGACGGACTTTCTTCGTTCCCATGTCTTCGTCGACATCGGAATCGATCGTCCGGTCGTCACCGACGTTTTGCTCGGAATAGAAGTAGTAACCCATATCATATCCGTCGACTTCCACTTCATATGTTCCTGGCTTCAAATTCTTGAAGCTGTATGCGCCGTTCTTCGTGTAGGCTTCATCGATGACATCTTCGTTCCGATTCATCAAAGAGACGAGGATATCATCGAGACGTGTTTCCTTCTCTTGACGAATCCCGTCCTCGTTCTCATCGAACCAGATCGTTCCTTCGATCGTTGCCGTCGTCGGTGTTTCGACTGGTGTCGGTGTCGCGTCATCACCTGTCTCCGGTTTTTCGGTCGTTGGTTCTTCCGATGTCGGCTCTTCCTTGACCGGTTCTTCTTTCACGGGCTCTTCCGGTGTTGGTTCTTCCTTGACGGGTTCGTCTGTCGCTGGATCTTCTGTGACTGGCTCATCCGTCTTTGGTGTCTCTGTCGTCGGTTCGTCTGTCGTCGGTTCATCTGGTGTAACGACTTTACCGAACTGGACGAGAACCGTCCGCTGTCCATCTGCTGAGACGACCTTGACGACAGGTGCCGTCTCTGCCGTAAACGTCACAACCGGTGTCTCTTCGATGTTGACATCTTCCCCTGTTACACCGTCTTCAAAGACAAGTGCCGTCTCAGACGTGATATCGACGATGCCTGTGCCTTCAAACGTCAACGTATACGGACCTGTGCCCGTTCCTGTGACGTCCCACTCGACTGTTTCCGCATAGACCGGTAACTTCAGACCAAATGCAACGACGAGTGCCATCAAAAGTAAGCTAAGTTTTTTCATAAGTGTATGTATGCTCCTATCGTGATTTAATATTACCTCCCTAAATAGTAAACAAATCCGCCAAAAATAACCAGAAGAAATCTTGAATTCCTGCTATTTTTTTATAATAAAAACCTCGTCCAAGGACAAGGTATTAGATAAGCTGGCGACACGCTTCTGCACATTCCGTACATGCTTGCGCACAAGCTTGGCAGTGGTCATGATCGTGTTTGCTACATTCAGTCGCACATGCTTCACAGATTTCTTGGCATGCCTTTGCAAGGACCGCGACATTTGCGCTGTTTCGAGCGATCGCTTGCAGCAATAAGCTACAGATATCGGCACAATCGCGGTCGAGTCGAATACAATCTGACATATGTCCGACATGTTCCTCGTTCAGGCAGGCATCAAAACAATGATTACAGGCGAGAATACAATCCGTCAGTCGTTGCTGTACTGCGTGATCCATATTGATTCCTCCTTTGTATAGGTTTTGATTACCCTGATGACTTGAAACAAAACAAAAATAAGACAGCATTTGGAGCAAAATGCTCACCCTGTTGTCTTATTTAACGATCTCAAGCGGAATCTCGATCCCACGCCCTGCTCCTGCATCAATGATGAGGACCGGAAGACGCTGGTCATCGAAGACTTCTTTTTCAATCGTCGTATCGGACGTATAGGTCCGGATTTCCCCCATCTTCTTTGCTTGGAAGGAGACGAACGGAAACGGAATCGATTGATTGGCGACATCGAGGCGGATATCGACCTGTTGGTCATCGAGCCGAATGTCATTTGCTGTCCGGATGACGAGACGCATCCGGTCATTTTCCGTCAGCGTGACCTGTGCGGAAATGTTCTCGGTCTGCCCCGCACGCTTAACGGGATCTACGATGACCGTCGGGGAAGCGGTCTTCGCTTGTTCCGCGCGCTGACAACCCGGAATGACAAGTAAGGAAATCGCAAGAGGGATCAGCCAGCGTTTCATGTTGGCTTCACTTCATAGCAAACGTCAGTTCAGCGACACAGGCGACTTCCCCATCGACTGTGGCTGTGGCACGACCTTTACCGATTGGTCCACGGACCTTCGTCAATTCGACTTCGAGGCGGAGCTGATCCCCGGGAACGACTTGACGTTTGAAGCGACATCCTTCAATTCCTGCGAAGAAGGCAAGCTTCCCTTGGTTTTCTTCCATCTTCAGCACAGCGAAGGCACCAACTTGTGCGAGTGCTTCGACGATCAAGACGCCAGGCATGACATTGTATTCTGGGAAATGGCCATTGAAGAATTCTTCATTCGCCGTCACGTTCTTGATTCCAACGGCACGTTTTCCCTCTTCGACTTCTAAAATGCGGTCAACGAGTAAAAACGGATACCGGTGCGGAATGACTTCCTTGATTTGTTCGATTGTATACATATTCGACAGCTCCCATCACTGATTAAAATTAAGATTTCATCCAAAAATCGGTGATGCGGGTCCATGTGTCGAGCTTTAACACATCCATTGCCTCGCCACCACCAAACGTCGCATAACCCACCATTGCACCGACGATCAGTGCTACGACGATGAGAACGAGAACGATCAGTACGCGTACGATGATCGGAACTCGGCGTGTCGAGTACGCACGAAAACGTCGCTCTGATTTGTGCTCTGGATTGCCGGTTTCCTGGTTCGAAGGCTGTTGCTTCTTCAGGCGTTCACGCGTTGGCTGATCCGTGCCTGTTTGGTTTTGTACCATCTTGATCACCTTTCATTGATTCAGTCTGAGAACAGTATAGCATATTAGTACCTGGTATTAAATAGTTCCAAATTCGCTACAAAACGTGTTCCGCAATTAGTGTAACACGACCAGACAGGCAATTTCTCTAAAAAATTTTAGTTTATGTATATAAGGAAGCAGAAAAACAGTTTCCCACGATCTGCGGTTTTTTGCGATTTTTTTAAATCCAAAATGAACTGCTCGGCGTAAGCTTTCCAGAACGACGCAACAACGGTCCACCGGATGGCATGAAACATCACTTCGACAGTCTTTTGAAAAAATAAAACTTTATGCAATCCAAATCGACCAGTGATGCGTAAGCTATTCAGAACAGGCAAGAAACACCTACCAAATAAACCAAAAAATGAGAGGAATGATTTCAGATGAAACACACGAAAAAATTCGCAGCATCAGCAATGGCAGCAGCACTCGTACTACCAGGAACGGCAGCATTCGCTTCCGGTGGCGGAGAAGACATGAAACAAGATGCACCGAAAAACGTCACGGTCAAAACGAAAGCCGCTGACCTTCGTGCCACACTCGATCAATTACTCTCTGAGCACTTCGTTCTTGCCGTCATGGACATGAAGAAACAATATGACGGTTCAAAAGACGCACAGTACTACGAAGCAGCACTTAAACAAAACGCACTCGACATGACACCAGCAATCGCTTCTGTCTACGGTGACGAAGGCGCGAAACAATTCGAGAAAATCTTCGTTGCTCACAACAAATATACGACAGACCTCGTCAAAGCCGTAAAAGCGGACGACCAAGACGGTATCAACGCTTCGAAGAAAGAAACAGAAGAGTTCGTACAAGATCTCTCAAGCTTCCTCGATACAGCAACGGAAGGTAAACTCCCGAAAGCAGCAGCTGAAGAAGTTCTCCGTGCGCACGAAGCAGACGTCTACAAGACTTTCCAACAATACGCAGCTGGTGACTACGAAGGATCGTACAACACGTTCCGCGAAGGATACAGCCGTATGTATGACATCTCAAAAGCACTCTCTGTTGCGATCACAACACAGATGCCTGAGAAATTCGACAACACGAAAGCTGACTCAAAAGCAGCAGATCTTCGTTCAACACTCAACAGTCTCGCCGCTGAACACGTCGCACTTGCAAACCTCAGCATGACAGCTGGTGTGGATAAAGCAAAAGACTACGATGCAGCAAACTGGGCTGAAGATATGCACACAGCTGACTTCAAAGCAGCCATTAAATCAATCTATGGTCAAGCCGGTGCAGATCAATTCGAACAAGTTTGGACGAAAAACCACATCGAAGCACAAGCGAACCTTGTCACAGCAGCCGTCAATGATGATAAGAAATTGATGGGTGACGCGCAAGACATGCTCAAAATGTTCTCGAACGACTTCGGTGCATTCCTTGGTGCAGCTACAGAAGAAAACCTTCCAACAAAAGCAGCACAAGAAGCCGTATCCGGTCACGAGACGTACGTCCAAGATACATTCATGCAGTATGTTGAAGGCGACTACAAAGGTTCTGTCGACACATTCCGTGAGTCTTACGCTTACATGTACGGCGTAGGAGCTAACCTCGGTGATGCCATCGTCAAACAATCACCAGAGAAGTTCATGGATGGTACTCCAGGATCAATGCCGAACACAGGTAACGGTGGTATGAGCGATAGCAACAACACAGCTGCAACAACTGGTGCGATCGCAGTATTCGGTCTTGCACTTGGAGCAGTTGGTCTTGTCCTCGCACGTAAACGTCAAAACGCCTAAGAAATTGGGTATACTCCATAACAGGATAGCGATCCGCTATCCTGTTTTTTACATAGAGGGAACCCCTTCTCTCGGAAAGGAGCTACGCGCACATGAAACGTTGGTTATTACCGGCGAGCATTCTTTTGATGGTCGCATCAGTCGGAACATTGCTGTTCCTTTTGTTCGGTCAATCAAAGCCGGACACGTCGAACATCACGCAAGGTGATCCTAAAACAGAATCCGCGGCCTCTTCCGAGACGAAGGAAGATCCGCTCAAGCCGTCAGAAATCTTTAAGAAGGAGTTCAAGGATCTCTCGACGACAGAGGTCGAGCTCCCAAAACAACTCTTCATTCCGAAACATGACATCAAGACGAAGGTCGAACAAGTCGGACTCGATCAAGATGGCGCGATGGCGACACCTAAAAACGAACAACAAGCCGGTTGGTATAAGTTCGGTCCGCGTCCGGGTGATGTCGGGAACGCCGTCATTGACGGACATACCGATACGAAGACCGGTCCTGCCATCTTCTATAAACTGCATGAACTAAAAAGGGGCGATCCGGTCGAAGTGACGGACGCTTCCGGGCGTAAGCTCGTCTTTCGTGTCAAAGAGCTCATCCAGTACGATCACTTAAAAGCACCACTGAAGAAAATCTTTGGTCCAGCTGATACGCGGAACTTGAACTTAATCACGTGTATCGGAACATACGATCAGAACCAAGGAACGTATGATAACCGCCTCGTCGTTTTCACGGAATTAGACGAAAAGGCATCAGATCCCGTCAAGACACCACCAAAACCAGCGACGAACATCCGTGTCAGTGGTGGATTCATCAACTGGTATGCCTCAACAGATGAGGATGTCGTCAAATACAACATCTATCAAGAGAAGGACGGAAAACGCAAAAAACTCGGTACAACGGAATCAATCGAGCGTAAAGCATTCCCGCTCCCTAAAGATGCAACAGGTCGTTTCGTCATCACGGCAGTCAGTAAAGCCGGAATCGAATCAGAGGATGCGTTCAGCGCCGTCCAAAAATGATAGCAGAGCAGGAACCAACGGATGATTTGGTTCCTGCTTTACTTTTATCTACTACACTTCAAGTTCGTTCACTCGTTCAGAAGCATTGAAGAAGACATGCATCGCCTTGTTTTGACCCGGTTCTTTCCTGCGCATGCCATTTTTTTAGGAGGATCGCTTCAAAAAACGCAAAAAAAGACCTCTGAGCAGCTGCTCAGAGGTCTAGAATCCTGCTGTTTAATATCGGATGTGCTGTTTACTCCACCGGATCGATTCCGTGAATTGTCGAACGAGGTCTTCTGCTGGTGCCGTCAAATAATAGGCCAGTCCGTGCACTTTCTCAGACATCTGCTGGATGACGAGTCCGTCTTCAATCAGCTCCTGCAGTTGCTCGAGGATTTGTCCGTGTGACTGATCAATCCGTTGCTCGAGTTCCCCGATCGTCAACGCTCCATCACGCAAGAGATAAATGATACTCGACTTGAGACTGTTTTCGAAGTTGTGTTGAAATTTTTGCAACGCCAGTAGATCGGCTTGTTCTTCGGTATGACGTGAATCCATCTGATTCTTGCCCCCTTCTCTTAGCTACCTTTTCAGTATGACGCACTTTTACATGAATTTCAAAACTCAATCGCGCTCGGTGATGATCGTATCGAACGTCTTTTCTTCCTCCGTGATGACCATCTTCTTCTGCGATCGGAGGTGATAGAGACGACGGATGTTTAGAATGACGACCTTCATGACAGCGTAGAACGGTACACCTAGCAAGACTCCGAAGAAACCGGCGATGTTCCCCGCGACAAGCAAGACGATGATGATTGTCAACGGGTGGACATCGAGTGTCTTCCCTTGTACAAGTGGTGACATGATGTGCGAATCAATCTGTTGCGCGACCGTCATGACGATGATCGCATAAATCGCAAGGATCGGATCCTGGATGAACCCAACGATCAATGCCGGAATGACACCGAGAACCGGACCGAGAAACGGAATGATATTCGTCAGTGTCGCAAACAAGGCGAGTAACAACGCATAATCGATTCCGATGATGAGATATCCGATATAGGCGATGATCCCGACACCAATACTGACGATGACTTGCCCGCGGATGTAGCTCATGATCGTCACGTGGACGTCCCCGAGGATTTTTTGCGTTTCCTTATGGTACTCATACGGCATCAGCTTAACGAGATTGCCTTTAAGCTTATCGCCGTCAAGCAGCATATAGGTCAACATGATCGGAATGATGATGATCGTCACGACCGCTGTCGTCAGGACACTGACGAACCCACCGACACCTGTACCGATGTTCTTCAGGAACGTCGATGCATATTCCGAGATGTTCCCTGAGAACTTATTGAACAAGTTATCTGGTCCTGATAGGAAGCGTGAAAAGGCTGCACTGTTTTCGAGTTGATCCCGGACGTCAATCAATTGGCGCTGGAACTGTGTCGCGAGCGTCGGTATCGAATTGACGAACTGCGTGACCTGCTCCGACAACATCGGACCAAAGATGAAGCCGAGTGTCGTTAAAATACCGATTAAACCGACGAGCACGATTAAGACAGCAGGTCGCCGCTTCATCTTTTTCTCGAGCAACTCGACGATTGGCAACAGGACATAGTAGAGAATCCCAGCGATTGCAAGGGGTGGTACGACCATTTGAAGCAGAATTGCGATCGGTCGGAACAAGAACGTAACATGATCACCAATCCAGACGATGATGAGCAATGTCATGACCCACCATGCGAATCGGTACCATTTGTTTTCAAACATTTTTTGCATCTAACCACTTCCCTACTTAAAATGATGAAGTTCAATATCTTCTATGGTTTTTCCTTAAAACATTGCTTCTTAATCCTTATTCTTAAAAAATGTATCATTTAATATCAATTAACAAATATATGATATATTTGTTTTAGTGGTTTTTGCAGATTCAAATTTGCCGAGACCTTTAAAACTACGTAAGATGAATATATTCGGCATTTAAGCAATCTTTTTCATACATGTAAAACAGAATACGGAGGATACCCCAGTGAAATGGATTAATCGTACCATCGGTCGTCAATTGATGTTCGCCTTCTATATGGTGTTCGTCGCGCTTAGCATCACGTCTGCGATCGTCTATTTCTATACGGAACAGAAGATCGATCAAGCCAATGCAACATTTGATGATTTACGTGAACGGCGGACGAATGCGAATGCACTCGCTAACGAATGGACCGTCGCGCAAAGTAACGTTAAATCCTACTTATTGACTGGTTCACAGGAAACACTTGATCAGGTGAAGACGAATCAGCAGGAAATCAATCGTCTGACGACGTGGTTCGAAAAGTATGCAATTTATGAGCAAGGGAAAGAATATGCGACAGCGACTCGTCGCATTTATGACGATTATTTCGGCACATCTCTTCCACTTCTCAACGAATACGTCGAAGGAAAAAAGGACGGGAAGATCAATGAAGACTTTGTGACTCCTGACACGCTCGCTGCTCTTTCCAACGGGAAAGACTTGTTCACCAAAAATGGGACGTTACGCGGGTCGGTCAGCTTATCAGAAGCAGACGTCGACATGACACGGATTGATACGTTGCTTTCAGATTATCTGACGTTGATCGAAAAGAAGGAAGTGGACGCGAAAAACGATCTTTTAAGTGAGATGCGTGTCGCGCAGTTCATCTGGCTGTCGAATCTCGTCGTCTTGATTCTCGTCCTCTTATCTCTCGTTCGCCCATTCATCAGCCGCGTCACGAAACAGGTCAATACGCTATCCCACGACAGTGCTCTACTTACATCAGGGGAAGACATCCAAGCAATTCCGTTACCGAAACGCAAGGATGAACTGCATACGCTAACGGCATCGTTCAATCAGATGGCGGCTTCGATCGCGGACAATAAAGTCCATATGCTCGCGAAGAACGAAGAACTCCAAGCGCAACAGGAAGAACTCGTCGCGCAGCAAGAAGAATTGCAAGCGCAACAGGAAGAACTCGAGGAAGCACTTGATATCACGCTTCGGAGTGAACAACATCTCAAGTATCGTAACGAACTGACTGAGACGCTTGCTTCTCGTGAGACGTTGACGGCTTATCCGGAAATCATCGAGAAACTCGTCTCGATCACGCATTCTGAAATCGGTGCCCTCTTGTTCCTCGATCAACAGGAAGTCCGCTCGACGATCGATTACGGGATGACAGAAGAGATGGTCGGTCGTCTCGTCTCTGATGATCAGTCACTCCTGCACCGGGCACGTCTTCTGAAGCGTCCTGTGCACTCATCGAAACAGGTCGCGCACGAAAGCCCGCTTCCGTACCCGTACTATATGTATGAAGTCGCGGTTCCGGTCCTTGATCCGTCAAAAGAGCATATGATCGCCTGCATCTATCTCGTTCGTTATCGTGATGCCTTCACGACCGAGCAGATGAGCGACATCTTGTCGTTCTCGCATCAATTGTCGCTCTCCCTCCTACGGATGGGGATCTATGAAGAAATGATTCGCGAGAAGAACAAGACGACGCAACTGTTGAACTCGATTCGGGAAGCTGTCGTCTACATCGAACATGAGACGGATGAGTTGCTCGTCAACGAACCCCTCATGACGTTGTTTCCGGAAGTCCCGACAACGTTCGAAGACGAAGAACGTTCTGCCTTCGAGCAAGCGATGCAGGCACTCGCTGACATCATTGACGAACCGGCAGCGTTCGAACGTTACATTGAACAGATCGTCGAACTCGATTTACCGAAAGACAGCTTGATCGTCTCGATCCGCAAGCATAGTACTTACATCCAAATCTACGCGGAGAAGATCGAGGTAGACGGTATGTGGGTCGGTACGATGCTCGTTCTCCGCGACGTGACGAAAGAAACGGAAGCCGAGCGGATGAAGGAAGAGTTCGTCTCGACCGTCTCGCATGAGTTACGGACACCGCTCTCTTCGATCTATGGCTTCACGGAGCTGATGCTCAACAAACGGTTCGAGGAGGAACGGCAACGGAAGTACCTCCAGACGATCCACTCCGAGACTGGTCGCCTGACGACACTCGTCAACGACTTCCTCGACGTCCAGCGCATGGAGTCGAGTGAACACCGGTATGAGATGACGACGTTTGATGTCGTCGAACTTGCTCAGGACTTGATCGAGTTCTATGATGTCTCGCATGAGACGCATACGATTGATTTTGAGGCCCGTGGACCGATCATGATCGACGGGGATGCGGAAAAGATGAAACAGTTGCTGAACAACCTGCTCAGCAACGCCGTCAAGTACTCGCCGAGCGGTGGTACAGTCTTGATACGGATTACAAATGAACTTGGTTTCGCTCAAATCCGTATCCAAGATGAAGGCATCGGGATTCCGCAAGATGCCCTTCCAAAATTGTTCGATAAGTTCTATCGTGTCGATAACTCCGAGACACGCAAAATTGGCGGAACCGGTCTTGGTCTGTCGATCTGTAAGGAGATCGTCAAGCACCACAACGGAACGATTGATGTCGAATCTGTCGTTGGTGTCGGATCGACCTTTACGATTCGTTTCCCGATCGCCGTCATCTCGACCATCCTCACGTATGAAGATTAATCACGCGACCGTTCACATCATGTGGACGGTCTTTTTTTCGTTAGATTTGGCGAAGCGCGGGGTATAGTCAAAAGCGCATCATGATAAGGAGGAATCGACATGCAACTCGGATGGATTGGCTTAGGACATATGGGTGTACCGATGGCAAAACGTTTAATTGATGGCGGTCATGATTTGCTCGTCTATAACCGGACGTATGAAAAGACTGCTCCGTTGACAGAATTAGGAGCAACAGCTGTCAAAGAAATACAGGACGTGGTACGTCAGAGCGACATTCTCTTCGTCATGTTAGCGGACGGACCTGCCGTCGCGTCCGTTCTCGAAAGTATCCAAGAGAACCTCACAGGTAAGACAATCGTTAACTTAAGTACAATCTCACCAGAAGAAACGAAGGAGATGGCTCGTCTCGTCGAAAAGAATGACGGCACGTATCTGGAATCGCCTGTCTCGGGCTCCGTTCCGGTCGCAGAAAACGGTCAGCTCGTCCTGCTTGCCGGTGGTGACGTGAACGTCGTCGCGACTTGTCAGCCGTATCTTGACCTACTTGGTAAGGAAACGATTCATTTTGGACCACATGGCTCAGGCAGTGCGGCGAAACTCGCCATCAATTTATTGCTCGCTGTCGTCGGTCAAGGGGTCGCGGAGACATTACTGCTCGGAGAAGGTGCCGGGCTCGAAAAAGAGAAGCTGATCCAGATGATCAGTGCTTCCGGGATGAACACTCCCCTCTTCAGCGGTAAACGTGACATGTACCGGAAGAACGACTTCCCGTCTGCTTTCCCGCTCCGTCTGATGGCAAAGGATCTTGGACTCATCACGGCAGAAGCGAGACGACAAAAGCTTGAACTACCCCTTGCGCAAGCAACGGACGCTAGCTACACTAATGCGAAACCCGCTTACGGCGACGCGGACATGGCTGCGATCTATCTTGCGTTACAGGAAAAATAATGAAAAGGGTGATACCTCTCTTGCGAGAAGCGTCACCCTTTTGTGATGTTTTATTTCAGTGACGTGACGATCCCCATCATCTGATCACTCGTCATCAACGCTTTCGAGTTAAACTGATACGCCCGCTGGAGTTGCGTCAAGTTCGTCATCTCAAGCGCCATATCGACGTTCGATGTCTCAAGCCGACCGACCGTCAACGGATTCCCTGTCGCATTCTGGTATTGTCCGGTTGCTGTGAACAAGCCACCCCCGACTTCCGTCAGCTCTCCGTAGTTCGGGATGTCCGCGACACCCACTCGAGCGAGGACACGACGATCCCCGTTTAAGATGCCGGTGATGTTGCCGTCCTTGTTCAGTTCAATCTCGGTCGCGTTCGCCGGTAAGACGATTGGATCATTCGCCTGGTTGATGACGGAGCGCCCGGCATCGTCCGTCAACAGAACTTGTCCGTTCGCTTGCGGCGACAACTGGAAGTTTCCGTCCCGCGTAAACTTCGTCACGCCATCCGTATCGATGACACCGAAGAAATGGTGCGGGTTTCCGAGTGCCGCATCGAGTTTTCGATCCGTCGTCCGGAATGTTCCGACGCCAAAACGTGTCGCTTCGTTCGCGACATAACCACCAACGCCGAGTCGAAGACCCTCTGGCGTCGTCAAGGGACCTGGTGTGAAGCCTGTCGCTTGGTTATTGATGTTACGGACGAGCAGTTCATTGAACTGAGCATCCCGCCGTTTATAACCGTTCGTATCCACATTGGCAAGGTTTTGCCCGGTCGTATCAAGCTGTTTTTGCAATTGTCCCATCGTACTTGCGGATGTATAGATTGATTGCATCATATCCTCCTATTAGCGAACGCGTCCGATTTCGGAAACAGCTTTTTCCGCTGTCCGGTCGTACGCTTGAATGACTTTTTGATTGGCTTCGAACTGACGCAGACCAGCATTCATCTCCGCCATCGTCTGTTCAATCTCGACATTTCCGAGTTCGAGTACACCTTGATCGACTCGGACGTTTCCGGCATTCAATGGATTGGTTGACCGGAATAGACCATTTCCTGTCCGTTCGAGCGTCTCCGGTTGATCCGTTACGACGAGACCGAGATTGCCGATCGCTTGACCATTTCCATCCGTGACGGCTCCGTCCGCGTCAACTTTGAAGTCCTCATTGACGACGTCGAGTGGTTGCCCGTTCGTATCAAGAACGAGATCATTCTCTGTCGTCCGGAGTAGACCGTCTTGTCCGACGGCAAACTGTCCGTTCGTCGTATAAAGCGTCTCTTCCTCTTCTGTCAACGGATCCCGGTGACGAATCGTGAACAGCGGTGCTCCTTCAAGTGAACTGATTTGTAGATCGGTCGCATTGCCTGTCTCCGTGATCGAACCTTGCGTGAAGTTCGGGGTCGCTGCCTGCATGAAGACACCGGTCGCGAGTTTCCCGACCGTCGCGACTCCTCGCACGCCTGTCCGTTCATTGTTTGCTGTCTGCTGGATCAGCATCTCTGGAAATGTCCGGAGTGACGCTTGATCAGCGCGGAAGCCCGGCGTCCGCGCATTCGCCAAGTTGTTACTGAGCATTTCCTGTTGACGTTGTAATGCCTGCATCGCATTCGACGCCGTGTACATTCCTCGTAGCATGCGTTCCATCTCCTCATTGACTTCATGTTCAATTCTTTCCTTTCAGTATATCGGTCGACCGAAGAGGAATTATGAGCTTTTTTGAACAAAACGGTAATATTCAGCAGAGATGCATCGAAAGACCTACCTAAATTCCATAATCCACTTTTTAATAGCTTGTATATTAAAAATTTACAAATTTTGTTATACTTTAGATAATAATTTAAAGATACTTAAGGTGAATCCTATGAAAAAAAGCTTCCGTTCCCCAAACACAGTCTAGGAAATGGAAGCTTCTCATTAGTTATTCGGATTTTTCTTTAAAACAGCCGTTTGTGTTCGCTCTAGCACCGCATTCGTGATGACGATCAAGCCAGTAAAGAGGAACAGCGCTTCAAAACCAAAGTGACCGGCAATCTGTCCACCTGCGAGTGGTCCGAGGAAGTTCCCCATGAACTGCGCGGACTGGTTATATCCAAAGATCCGTCCCGATGCATTCGCTGGCGTATTCTTCCGTAACAAGGTTTGGACAGATGGCAGCAGTGCTGCTGTCGCAAAACCGATCCCCATCCGTAAGACGATCAATTGACTTGTATCCGTGACGAATGCTTGCGGAATCAAGAAAGCTGCAAAGACGAGTAACGCAAAGAATAAGACACGCTCAGCGCCAATCTTATCGGATAGACGACCCAGTCGTTGTGCAGCGATCAGTGCCGCAATCCCTGGTGCCGAAGCAACAATTCCAGATAACAAGGCGAGTCGTTCGGTACCGGGACTGAGTTCCCGCACGTACAGCGACAGAATCGGACTAATTGATTGTGCCGCGAACTGAATCAGGAACGTCGTCAAGAAGAGGCTTAAAATGAGTTCCGGATGGCGAAGTGACTGGATGATTTCTTTCGCAGACGCCATCTTTTTGACTTCCAGTGGGACGAATTCTTCTTTGACGAAGAAGTAGGTCACGAGGAAGGTAATGAAGAGCGGAACGCTCGTAAAGAGAAAAACGGGTCGAAGCCCAACAACGTCGGCGAGGAATCCTCCAATGAGAGGTCCTAGCAATCCACCGGCAATCCCACCGGTCGACAGGGTGCCGAGCGCCCAGCCACTTTTCTCTTTTGGGGTTTGGGAAGCAACCATTGTAATCCCGGCTGAGATGAATCCGGAGACGGCTCCCATGACAAGACGTAGGAATACGAGTTGATACACGTCTTGAACGAAACTGATTAAGAACATGACGATCGACATACCAAGACTTGCTCGGAGTAGCATGAGCTTACGCCCTTTTCGATCGGCAAGACGTCCCCAAATGGGTGACACGATCGCAGCGACGAGGAAGGTTGCACCAAAGGCGATACCAGACCAGGTCGTAATATCTTGTCGGCTGTCGACACCGAGTTCTTCAATGAATAAAGGCAAAAACGGTAATACAAGACTGAGGGCGGCAGCGGTCAAAAAACTACCGAACCAGACGACTACTAAATTTCTTTTCCACAATGGCATTGTGGCATCACTTCCTTTTAATTGACAACTCGTTTCAATACAACAACTTTTAATATACACTTCACATTGTGAAATGTCTAGGATTTGAACTGTCAAAGTGTAGAACAGGACCTTTGATGCATATAAGTGAATGCGCAACGACCGATAGTAAGGTAATCCACACGAAGGAGTGAAATTGAAATGAAACGCTTTTTGATTGGCGTAGTCTGCCTGTCGTTGCTTCAATTCGGACTACCGCTCAAGAGTTCAGCTGCCGTTTCCGTCACTCGTCACACGGTCATCTGGTCCATCCCAGAGGTCAAATCCATTTCAACGAAGATCAATCAGCTGGCAAACAGACAGATGAAACGTGTCTATCTGCATGTCGCTGTCGAGGGTGACCGTACTCTCTACCGAACATTCGTTGAAAAAGCGCACGCTGTCGGCATCGAAGTGTACTTTCTATTCGGACAGCCGCGCTGGATCACAAACGAAGGAACGACAGCTCGACCAAACGTTGAAGATCCACTCGCCTGGATCTCGACCTATCAGCAGGAGACGATCAGTCATCCGGACGGTATCAGTGTCGATCTCGAACCGTACGCCTTACCGGAATGGGAGACGGACCAGCCAGGAGTCATCGCCTCCTACGAACGCATCTTACTCGCCTTCCGCGAAAAAGCATCTGCTGAAGGATTACCGCTTCAGCTGTTCCTCCCGTTCTGGTTCCATACCGTACAGGATGCAGGTGGGCGTTCCATCAGCGAATGGACGATGGATCTCGCTGACGAAGTCACATTGATGAGTTACCGGACCGTTTACGGTGGTGGCAACGGACTTGGCGCCATCACGATGACGGATGCACTGTATGCAGCGAGTAACGGATATCGTTTATCGTATGCGATCGAATTCACGGAGCTTCCGGAAACACCAGACATTACGTTCTACGGCAAAACACGGACGCAGCTAAATCAGCTCGTTAATCAGACGATGGCAAGTTCGTTGCCACCAAGTGCCATTGTCTATCATGATTTTGAAGCCTACCAGACTTTCATGCGTAGTACGCAGTAAGTTATCTTTATGCCCCTTTGCTTTTCATCCGCTTTCCTCAGGCGAGACACAAGCCAGTCTTCACTGTTCGTATAACAGTGAACCTGGGTCTTGTTTGTCTCTGACAGCGCAAAAATTTGCATTTTTTCCTGTAGGAGTCGAATGAAGCACAAGGAGGCACATAATCATTTATTACCATGACATTATGGACTAAGCATTATGTTTAAAACAAGGGGAGTCCAGTTTCCGATACGTACTTCGGAAACCGGACTCCCTATTGGTTTGATTCATATCGAACGAACTTGTCCATTCTCGACTCCTGCAGGAAAAGAAAGTGCAAGTAGCACTTTCGTCAGGGATAGGTAAGACGCGACAACTCGCATGAAATGCGCGCTGTCGCGGCTTACCTCCCGCCTGTGGAAAGCGAGAAGGACAAGACGGTCGTTATAGGAATGAATTTTTACGAAAAATCATATCTTTTACGCTGACACGCTCTTACTTCCCAAGATTGTCGAGCATGATCCCTGTACCGCGTGCGACACATAACATCGGATCTTCTGCAATCAGAACCGGTAGGCCGAGTTCTTTTGCAAGTAACTGGTCGATTCCGTCAAGAAGTGCGCCCCCACCCGTCAGGATGATGCCACGGTCGATGATGTCCGCTGCAAGCTCTGGTGGTGTCTTCTCGAGCACACGCTTCGTTGCTTCGACGATCTCCATTGCTGCTTCTGCAAGTGCCTCATGCATCTCTTCTGATGTCACCGTGATGTTGTGCGGTAAGCCCGTCACGAGATTGCGTCCACGAATATCCATCTGTTCCCGACGTCCGTCTTCTGAGACCGTCGCGACCGTCGTCTTGACGGCTTGCGCTGTCCGTTCCCCGATGATCAACTTATGCGTATCCTTGATCGAGCGGATGATGTCGTGATCAAACCGGTCACCTGCGACTTTGATCGTTTCACCGCAAACGATATCACCCATTGAAAGGACGGCAACATCCGTCGTTCCGCCACCGATATCAATGACCATGTGCCCTGCTGGCATCCAAATGTCCATACCGGCACCGACTGCTGCGACCTTCGGCTCGACTTCGAGGAAGACCGTCTTCGCGCCTGATTTTTCACCAGCTTGGCGAATCGCTTTTGCTTCGACCGTTGTGATGCTTGCTGGTGTACAAATCAACATGCGGACTCCACCGAACATCTTACGGACCTCAATCTTATCGATGAAATGGCGTAGCATCGCTTCTGTCATTTCGAAATCAGCAATGACGCCGTCTTGAAGCGGTCGAATGGCCACAATGTTTCCCGGTGTCCGGCCCACCATCAAGTGTGCTTCTGTCCCTACCGCATGAATCTTGCCTGTCGCCTTATCGATCGCGACGACCGATGGCTCATCGAGGACAATGCCTCTACCTTTTACATGAATGACGACATTCGCCGTCCCTAAGTCGATTCCGATATCTCTTGAAAACATCTCGTGTGCTCTCCTTTACCCACTGGCTATTCTTCCAAAATATAGAACGTCGTTTGGACGTCTAACCCATTTATGTATACATACCTTTCAATTCTAGCATATGCCCCATCGTGAAACGACTTTCTTTTTCGGCTTTTCTGATTTCATTGTCATCTTTTTAAAAAGAAGACAAAAAGAGCATTCCCCCGAAATCGAGAGAATGCTCTTGAATGAGTGCTTAAAGTTTTGTTGCAGCTGTTTCTTCAACGACTGCCGCTTCTTCTGTCACACGTTCTACGTCTGCACCAAGTGCTTGTAACTTCAAGTGGAAGTCGACGTATCCACGGTCGATGTGGTGAAGTGCGCCAACGCGCGTTTCGCCTTCAGCGATCAATCCTGCTGTGACGAGTGCCGCACCTGAGCGAAGGTCTGTTGAGAGCACTTCTGCACCTTGTAATTGAACGCCACCATTGATGATCGATGAACGACCTTCGATTTTGATGTCCGCGTTCATACGACGGAATTCTTCAACGTGCATGAAGCGGTTCTCGAAAACAGTTTCCGTGATGACCGATGTGCCACCTGCTTTGAGAACAAGCGCCATCATTTGTGCTTGAACGTCTGTCGGGAACCCTGGGTGTGGCATCGTCTTGACGTCGACTGCTTCGAGTTTCGCTGGACCGACGACACGGAGACCTTCTTCTGTATCCGTGATCTTAACGCCCATCTCTTCCATCTTCGAGATGAGTGGACGAAGGTGTTCACGTTCTGCACCGATGACTTCGACGTCACCTTCTGTGATTGCTGCTGCGATCATGAACGTACCTGCTTCAATCCGGTCCGGAATGACGTAGTGTGTTGCACCATGTAACTTCTCGACGCCTTCGATGCGGATCGTTTCTGTACCTGCACCGCGGACTTTTGCGCCCATTGCGTTCAAGAAGTTCGCAAGATCAACGATTTCTGGTTCTTTTGCGACGTTCTCAATCACTGTCGTTCCTTCTGCGAGTGTCGCAGCCATCATGATGTTTTCTGTCGCACCGACTGATGGGAAGTCGAGGTAGATTTTCGCACCTTTGAGACGACCGTCGACATGTGCTTCAACGAATCCATTTCCGATGATCGTCTTCGCGCCCATCGCTTCGAAGCCTTTTAGGTGAAGATCGATTGGACGTGAACCAATCGCACAGCCACCTGGCATCGCAACACGTGCGCGACCGAGACGTGCAAGTAATGGACCCATGACGAGGATCGAAGCCCGCATCTTACGGACGTATTCGAGTGGCGCTTCATCTTTAAGATTCGGTTCGGCATTGACCGTCACCGTATTTGCTTCAGCGTCGAACTCGACTTCCGCATTCAAGTTGCGTAAGACGTTATTGATTGTATAGACGTCTGCTAGACGTGGTACGTTTTGAAGAACCGATTGGCCCTCTGATGCAAGCAATGTCGCGACGAGTGTTTTTAAGACCGCGTTCTTTGCACCTTCTACTTTGACTGTTCCAGCTAATTTACGTCCGCCACGGACAACGATTTTTTCCATTCTCCCTACTCCTCTGCTTCGTTTCTGTTCTAGTATGTTCAATTCGTGATTGGTGAGGATCATAGTTGGAATTCAACGAATGTTAGAAAAGAAACTTCCCTATAGTTGATCTCTTACTCCAAAGCCAATACGACGTTTCGATTGTAATGTTAGATAATTGCTAAATGACTGTGTTCCTTCATTGAAAGAGCAGTGTCCTGTTCCATGTTAAAACAAATTACCATTTCAGGGTTTACAATGCAGTTACAAGTTCACCCAATTAAAAACTGAAGACGCTGTGCAAAACCGGCATAATCCAATAAAAAGCGAGCGACGATCGATCCGAGTGCAATGGCTAGAATCGTTCGCAAGGCTACCGCATGCGGTCCTTTAGGATGTTGCAGGATTTTCTCCCATTTGACTGGTAATAAGGACCACCAAGCGAGTAGAATCGCTACGATGTAGACCAGCATACCAACTAACGCACTCACACCAATAGATGTCACTTTCGTTGCACCTCTTCTTCATAGTTTCTCCAACTTTACTATGATTTCATAAAATGAATGATTGCGCAAACAAAAAAGAACACGCTGAATTAATTTTAGCGTATAAAATATATTTATTGAAGATAAATTTAGTCTTCCAAAGAAAAAATGTTGAAGAAATTGTGAAGACGAGGCATATAATGTACTTTTACATTTTTACGGCGTTTTAAACCTGTATCGTTCTCCCTCTTGCGAAAACGTTTGTCTTTAGAAAAATCATTGACGTATCGTACAAAAAAAGACCCGATTCCGCAAAGGAATTCGGGTCTTTGGTCGAATCAATCGCGACCGTAGTCTTTCAAGCTGAGACGGTTAACTGCTCGTTTCAGTGAAAGTTCAGCACGCTTGAATTCGAGTTCTGATAATTTCGTGTCCTGGAGACGACGTTCTGCACGAACCTTCGCAGCTGCAGCACGGTCATAGTCGACCTTGTCTGCTTGCTCCGCAGTTTCCGCAAGAACCGTTACAGTATCCTGGCGCACTTCCATAAAGCCACCGCTGATAGCGATCAACGTGCGTCCGCCATCTTCGTGGCGCAACTTCAAGATGCTGATGTCGAGTGGTGTCACGAGTGGGACGTGGTGCGGGAGAACCCCGATCTCACCAGAAATCGTCTTCGCAACGACCATACGGACATCGCCATCATACACTTCGCCATCCGGGGTGACGATATTGACATGAAGTGTGTTCATCTCAAGTCCCCCTTATGCTTTGTCACTTAGACAAGCGCCTTCGCTTTTTCAATCGCATCTTCGATCGGACCGACGAGACGGAATGCTTCTTCCGTTAGATCATCGTGTTTACCTTCGAGGATTTCTTTGAAGCCGCGGATCGTGTCCTTAACTGGGACGTACGATCCTTTTTGTCCTGTGAACTGCTCAGCTACGTGGAAGTTCTGCGACAAGAAGAACTGGATACGACGCGCACGGTGTACAGTCAATTTGTCGTCTTCTGACAACTCGTCCATACCGAGGATCGCGATGATATCTTGAAGTTCTTTATAACGCTGAAGTGTTTCCTGAACTTGACGTGCAACACCGTAGTGCTCTTCGCCGACGATTTCCGGTGAAAGGGCACGTGATGTCGATGCAAGTGGATCCACGGCAGGATAGATCCCCATCTCAGAGAGACGGCGCTCAAGGTTCGTCGTTGCATCTAAGTGAGCAAACGTCGTTGCAGGAGCCGGGTCAGTATAGTCATCGGCTGGTACATAAACCGCTTGGATCGATGTAACCGAACCTTTGTTTGTTGATGTAATTCGCTCTTGGAGCATACCCATCTCTGTTGCGAGTGTCGGCTGGTAACCAACGGCAGATGGCATACGACCGAGAAGGGCCGATACCTCAGAACCCGCTTGTGTGTAACGGAAGATGTTATCAACGAAGAGAAGAACGTCTTGTCCTTGCTCATCACGGAAGTATTCTGCCATCGTCAAACCAGTCAACGCAACACGAAGACGTGCACCCGGTGGTTCGTTCATCTGACCGAAGACCATCGCTGTTTGTTTGATAACGCCTGAATCCGTCATCTCGTGGAACAAGTCATTTCCTTCACGCGTCCGCTCACCAACACCTGCGAATACTGAGATACCGCTGTGCTCTTGCGCGATGTTGTTGATCAATTCCTGGATGAGGACGGTCTTACCTACACCGGCACCACCGAAGAGACCGATCTTACCACCCTTGATGTAAGGAGCGAGCAAGTCGACGACTTTAATTCCAGTTTCGAGGATTTCAACTTTCGTTGAAAGGTTATCGAAAGTCGGTGCTTTTTTGTGGATCGGAAGACGTTCCACATCAGCAGCGATTTCTTTTTCATCAATTGGGTTACCGAGTACGTTGAAGACGCGACCAAGTGTCGCTTCTCCGACGGGTACCGAGATTGGAGCATTCGTATCGAGTACTTCCATTCCACGGCGTACTCCATCCGTAGAGTCCATCGCAATGGTACGGACGACGTCGTCACCAAGGTGCAGGGCGACCTCAAGCGTCAAGTCGATAGCCACTTCTTCTACAGTTTGCGGCGTATATTGAATACGGAGCGCGTTGTAGATGTTCGGTAAGTGTCCTTCGAACTTAACGTCGATGACAGGTCCCATGACCGCGACGACGCGGCCTTTTAAACCGAGTTCGTTCATCGTGTTTCCTCCTACCTATCGTTACGCCAGTCGGGATTACTGCTGCGCAGCAGCCCCACTGACGATCTCTGTGATTTCTTGCGTGATCGCAGCTTGTCGAGCTCGGTTGTAGACGAGAGTCAATCGACCGATCAAGTCATCTGCGTTATCTGTCGCACTTTGCATTGCTGTCATACGTGACGCATGTTCTGCTACTTTCGCGTCAAGAAGCGCACCGAAGATCAAGCTCTCCGCATAACGCGGGAGGAGTTCCGCAAGGATTTGTTCCTCGCTTGGCTCGTACTCATAAGTCGTCGAAGATGAAGCTTCGATTTCTCCGAGTGGGAGAAGGGTTTCGACTTTCACTTCCTGGCTGATGACAGATAGGAAGTGGTTGTAGCACAGCTTGAGCTCGTCGATTTCGCCGACCGTGAACGCACTCACTGTACGCTTCACGATCTCAGCGACGTCGACATACGAAGGAGAATCGTTCAAACCTGTGATCGCATCCGTGACCGTGATTCCGCGCGAACGGAAGAACTGGACACCGACTTTACCGACCACGAAGAGAACGTAACTGTCCGTAGTATGCTTTTCTTTGATTTCCCGGTAGACTTCACGCAGCACGTTGGCGTTATATGCACCAGCTAAGCCGCGATCCGATGTGATGACGATATATCCTGTCTTTTTGACGGGACGTTTCTCGAGCATCGGATGGCTCGCACCTGTCGTGCCATTCGCAATGGTTCCGAGTACCTCTTGCATTTTCAGCATGTAAGGTTGGAACTTCGCGCTATGTGCTTGAGCGCGGTTCAGTTTCGACGCCGAAACCATGTTCATCGCTTTCGTGATCTGTTTCGTACTTTTCGTCGAGTTGATCCGCGTTTGTATCTCGCGCAACGATGCCATTTCGATTCACCACCTTGTTAGTATCAAGAGCGTTCCGCCGGATTAAACCGTCGCTTGGAACGTTTTCTTAAATTCTGAGATTGCTGCTACGATCTCTTCGTCTGCTGGAAGGTTACCTGTCTTACGGATCTCATCGCAAAGTTGTTTGCGGTTTTGATCGAGCCAGAGGTTGAGTTCCTTTTCAAAACGACGAATATCCGTTACAGCAACATCATCAAGGTGACCACGAGTCAAGGCATAGATGATGATGACTTGCTTATCGACAGTAAGGGGTTGGTTCAAGTCTTGTTTCAAGACTTCAACTGTCCGCTCACCACGGTTAAGCTTCGACTGAGTCGCTTTATCAAGGTCAGATCCGAACTGAGCGAATGCTTCAAGCTCACGGTAAGATGCGAGGTCAAGACGGAGCGTACCCGCTACCTTCTTCATCGCTTTTACTTGAGCCGAACCACCTACACGCGATACCGAGAGACCCGGGTTGATCGCGGGACGGACACCTGAGAAGAAGAGATCCGATTGAAGGAAGATTTGACCATCCGTGATCGAGATAACGTTCGTCGGGATATAAGCTGAGATATCCGACGCTTGCGTCTCGATGAACGGAAGGGCAGTCAAGCTACCTGCGCCAAGCTCGTCGTTCAACTTCGCCGCACGCTCAAGAAGGCGTGAGTGGAGGTAGAAGACATCCCCTGGGTAAGCTTCGCGGCCTGGTGGGCGTTTCAAGAGAAGTGAAAGCTCACGGTAAGCAGCTGCTTGTTTTGAAAGATCATCATAGATGACAAGAACGTGTTTGCCTTGGTCCATGAAGTGTTCACCCATCGCGACACCTGCGAATGGTGCGAGGTAAAGAAGTGGAGCCGGCTGTGAAGCCGCTGCCGAAACGACGATCGTGTAATCGAGGGCACCGTTTTTACGGAGCGTCTCGACGACGCCACGGACTGTTGATTCTTTTTGTCCGATTGCGACGTAGATACAGATCATGTTTTCTTCTTTTTGGTTGATGATCGTATCGATTGCGATCGACGTCTTACCCGTCTGACGGTCACCGATGATCAACTCACGCTGTCCACGACCGATTGGAACGAGGGCATCGATCGCCTTGATTCCTGTCTGAAGTGGTTCGTGTACCGATTTACGCGCCATGACGCCAGACGCCTTACGCTCGATCGGGTTGTAGTGTTCTGTTTCGATTGGACCAAGACCATCGATTGGCATACCGAGTGGGTTAACGACACGTCCGAGAAGTGCGTCTCCAGTTGGTACTTCCATGATGCGGCCCGTACGGCGAACAGAGTCGCCTTCTTTGATTTCAAGGTAGTCACCGAGGATGATGATACCGACGTTGCCTTCTTCTAAGTTTTGCGCCAAGCCCATTGTGCCGTTAGCGAATTCTACGAGCTCTCCCGACATGACGTTGTCGAGTCCGTGTGCACGAGCGATACCATCACCGATTTGGATGACCGTACCTGTCTCGTTCACTTCCATCGTAGAACCGTACTGCGCGATACGCGCTTTAAGCAGGGCGCTGATTTCTTCAGCTCTAATGCTCATGCGTTTCACCCCTATTTTCTTACGCTTTTAACAGCTCACGCTCAAGGCGCGTTAGTTTAGTTTCGATCGTACCGTCATATGTCGTGTAACCGATTTGAACGCGAAGTCCTCCGATGACACTCGTGTCGACGACGTTCTCGACTTCAAGCGTTTTACCTGATTTTTGGCCAAACGTCTCTTTCACTTTCGTGAGTTCCTCGTCTGACAATTTGTATGCACTCGTGACGATTGCCGTCGCGACATTGCGGTGTTCATTCAACAATGCAATGAAGTGTTCCGGTAACGTGACGATTTCTGCCGCCCGGTCGTTTTCGACCATGACGAGCAACGTGTTCAAGACGATCGAGTTGAAGCCAGTGAAGCTTGTTTGAAGAACTTGCTTGAGCTCTTCAGCAGAAATCGATGGGTTATCTAAAACCGAAGCGAGCTCTGGTGTTGCGTGGAGCACTTCGCCGAGCGTCCGCACATCAGCTTCTGCTTGCTCGAGCACATGGTGCTCAAGCGCAAGATCGAAGAGCGCTTTTGCGTAGCGTCCCGCTACGTGATCACGCATTAGTTCGTGCCCTTAGTATCAGCAAGGAATTGATCGACGAGTGCCTTTTGAGCGGCTTCGTCCGTCGCAAGCTGTGTTTTCATGACGTGGCGTGCTGCAGCGATTGCTTGAAGAGCGACATCGTTCTTCAAAGCAGCTTGTGCTTCAGCGCGTTCACGTTCGATCGCACGGCGAGCTTCTTCCTTACTCATTTCGGATTCAAGACGTGCCTGCTCCATCGCACGTGCTTGCTCTGCTTCTGCCTGACGGCGTGATGCTTCTAAAAGGTCGCGTGCTTCCGTACGCGCCTTGTTTAATTCTTCGCGTTGTTGTTCTACGTAGACTTCAGCGTCTTTACGGCTCTTTTCAGCCGAGTTGATCTCGCTAGCCACATGCTCTTCCCGCGCTTTCATCATGTTGACGAGCGGGCCCCATGCGAATTTCTTCAAGAGGATGAGGAGCAAGAGGAAAACGACGATCGTGACGATCATATTGCCGATCAAGAGTTCATGCGTGTTTGCAGTCTCTGTTTTTTCAGCAGCAAGATACGCTAGATTCATTCGATTACACTCCCCTCGTGGTTGGTTCAACTTCAATATCTACATAAGGGAGCCTAAGCTCCCGTGACGGTTCACTCAAACGTTGAACGAATAGCGCCCTATGTAGTCCGTTCTCGTTAATCGTGGATTAAGAGTTGAGAAGAAGGAAACCGACCGCTACACCGATGATTGGAAGTGCCTCGACGAGACCGATACCGATGAACATTGTTTGACGAAGTTCGTTTTTGAGTTCTGGCTGACGTGCTTGACCTAATACTGTACCGTTTACGATAAGACCGTTACCGATACCTGCGCCGAGTGCGCCGAGTCCGATGATGATCGCTGTTGCAATAAGATTCATGATAAATTGCCTCCCTAGAGTGTGTTCATTGATTTGGTCGTGCTGTTATCGGAAAAGCGAATGCTTTACCTTCGAATTAATGGTCGTGCGCTGCCTTATGTCCGATGTAAACCATCGTCAGGATAAGGAAGATGTACGCTTGGATACCACCGATGAAGAGTGAGAATCCTTGCCAGATCAACATCGGGATACCCGAGATGATCGCGCCTAGTGGTCCGGCGAATTGGAAATCGTTCGTACCAGAGACGATACCGATCGAAAGAATGATTCCGATCATGATCTCACCAGCGAAGATGTTTCCGTAAAGACGAAGACCGAGTGTCAACGTGTTTGCAAACTCCTCGATGATGGTAATGATAAACATCGGCGTCATGAATGTTTTCGCATAAGAGCCGAAGCCTCGCATCTTCACACCGTAGTAATGGCTCATGACCACTACCATAGATGAAAGTGCCAGTGTCACGTAAGGATCTGCAGTTGGTGAGTTGAACCAAATGTAGTGTCCCGTCACGACGTTGAATGGGAGACCCATGATGTTGGATACAAGGATGAACAGGAATAATGTCATTCCGAACGTAAGGAAGCGACCCCCTGTTTTCCAGTCCATCGTGCTGCTGATGATACCGCGAACGAATTCGAGGAACATCTCCATCACGTTTTGAGCACCGGTTGGCTTCATCACAAGACGTCGCGTACCGGCCACGGCAATCAAGAAGACGAGAGCAGCAGCAATCAATACTGTGATCAAGTTCGTCCAGCTACCGTACAGAACGAAGTCACCCCAGAGTGGGATTTCGTAAAGTGGCATTTCGTGGTTCATTTGACTATTCACCTCTTTTCCCGCTTGAGTTCGTGAGTCAAGAACTCACAAAATTGTATGACGTGGCCGGCGAGAAGGCCTATTACCACCGCAGTTAATGACAATTCAGTTTGATATTTCAAACCGATCATCACACAAAGTACCGCGACCGCCATGCGTGAAACGGTCCCACGAGACATCGGCTTACGCCCCGTCTCGATTACACGATACATCCGATCGACGCTGAGTCGTTGAAGCGTCAAGATCAGAAAGCTGCCAGTTCCACCAAGCGCCAGTCCATAAATGACCGGTTCACTCGGGCGTCCAATGAGCAGCAGGACAGCCAGGATCCCGTAAAAGAGTCCAAACCATCGTAAGTACGCACGATACAACGCATCTTGAAGGATGATGTTCATGTCTTCTCCCCTAACAAGTGCCTGATCATGGCGATCATGCAAAGAATGCCGATGAAAATCCCGATGAACACGGCGAACGTCGCACCCATTTTTTCCCACCATTGTTGTTGTTCCCCATAGTTCCCAACCAAAAAGCCAATGACGATCGGTGCAGCCAGTGCCGTCGAAATTTGCGAGGCCATGACCATACTCTTCGCGAGCCCACTTTGGCGCACTAGAGACGACCCCCTTTTTTCCCAATTGTGAGTTCTTTTTCTTTCCCACAATTTGCGGATTTTCATACTAGTCAAGAATACAATGAAGCAGCTTTCATAGTCAAATGAATTCACAATAAAAACAGAGCCGAAAAACCTATACATATCAACGATTGATAAGGTTTTCACAGATGTCTTACATGCAAGTCATTTCACGAAGATGTGAAGAAAATATGTAGTGCTATCAACGGTTAAAGAGATTGTTCATATGGTGAACAAAACCGTTGAACAGTAACGTTATATCGTGTCCGTTAAACCGAAACAAGACCTCTAAAATTGATTTGTGTCGATTTTGTGAAAAAACATTTTTTGTTCACAATTGAAAACGCTTCCGAATCAGGACATAAAAACAGCTCTGACATCTGTTTGTAACAATACATTTCAGCGATTTCCATTTTTTTAATCGTGCGCTACGTCACAGCTTGAATCGTCATCGCTTCCCTTCCAGTTTCAAGGTCATCTGGTTTTACATTTTCTAAACAAATGGGCTGATTTTAGTGGAAATGGTAAGATTTAAAGATATTATCCTCCTAAATCAACTATTGCGATTACACGAAATTCAAGACATAACAAAGAATCGCTCACATCACGCGACTCCTACAGGAAAAAGCACGAGTTTTCGTGCTGTCAGAGACAAGTGAGATCCGACTCCTCGTCTAAAGACGAAGGAGGCGCGGCTCACGTCTCGCCTGAGGAAAGCAAGTGAATGCAAGCGATTCGAGAATGATCGTTTTTTATTGCGTGAGTAACGGTGCCGGTGCTTCGCCTTGACCGAAGTGATGCAGAATCGCTTGGACGATGCGTTCGGACGCGCGACCGTCTCCATACGGGTTTGAAGCATGCGCCATCTCCTGATAAAGTGTTTTGTTCGTCAAGAGTTCTGTTGCCATCTGATAGATCGTCTCTTCTTCCGTTCCGGCAAGCTTCAACGTTCCGGCAGTAATCCCTTCCGGACGTTCCGTCGTATCGCGTAAGACAAGAACAGGAACACCGAGTGATGGTGCTTCTTCTTGTACGCCACCCGAGTCAGTTAAGATCAAATGGGCACGGCTCGCGAAGTTATGGAAATCGAAGACGTCGAGTGGAGCGATCAACGAAATCCGATCATGCCCTTCAAAAACCTTCTTCGCTGCTTCTTGAACAACTGGATTGAGGTGGACCGGATAGACGACGTGCGTCTCCGGGAACGCATCGACGAGGCGACGAATCGCCCGGAACATTTGGTGCATTTTCTCGCCTTGGTTCTCACGACGGTGCGCTGTCATCAAGATCAACTTCCGGTCCCCGACCGTCTCGAGCATCGGATGGACGTAATCCGATTGGACGGTCGTTTGCAGGGCATCGATTGCCGTGTTTCCTGTAATGTAAACACCGGCGTGACGATTTTCAGATGCGAGATTCGCTGCCGCTTGCGCTGTCGGAGCGAAATGTAAGTCCGCGAGCGTCGACGTCAACTGACGATTGACCTCTTCCGGAAACGGAGAGTACTTATTATAGGTCCGCAGTCCCGCCTCGACGTGACCGACCGCGATCTGATTGTAATAAGCAGCCAGGCTTCCGACGAACGTCGTCGTCGTGTCCCCATGGACGAGGACGAGATCCGGTTTGATGTCCTTCATGATGGCATCAAGTCCTTCAAGACCACGCGTCGTAATGTCGACAAGTGTTTGACGTTGCTTCATGATATTCAAATCATGATCCGGTTCGATCTCAAACAGATCGAGCACTTGATCGAGCATCTCGCGGTGTTGGGCAGTGATCGTAACATGAACATCAAAAGCAGGGTGTTGCTTTAGGGCGTTGACGAGCGGTGCCATCTTGATGGCTTCCGGTCGTGTCCCGAAAATCGGCATGACTGTAATCGGCATGGTGACTTCCTCCTTTTTTCCTTTTTTCATTAAAGCATATTTCAGCAATCTTGCGCAGTTTACGAAATAGCAACGAAAAGACCGCAGATCATCGTCTGCGGTCTTTTCGTATATCTTGCTGTTTTTTACTTCGTTCCGAAGAGACGGTCTCCTGCATCACCGAGTCCTGGGACGATGTATCCGTGGTCGTTCAACTTCTCGTCGAGTGCCGCGAGATAGATGTCGACGTCTGGGTGTTCTTCTTGAACGCGTTTAACGCCTTCAGGTGCTGCACAGAGACATGCGAGCTTGATGCTCTTCGCCCCTTGTTTCTTTAAGGAGGAGATGGCGTCTGCCGCCGAACCACCTGTCGCAAGCATCGGGTCAACGACGACGAAATCACGTTCTGCGACGTCTGTTGGGAGCTTGAGGTAGTATTCCGTTGGCTCGAGTGTCTCCGGATCACGGTACAAACCGATGTGACCGACTTTGACGTTCGGCATCATGCGGAGCATGCCGTCGACCATACCGAGACCGGCGCGGAGAATCGGGACGATCCCGAGTTTCTTGCCTTCGATCATCTTCTGCGTCGTCTTCGTGACCGGTGTCTCGATCGCGACATCTGTGAGTGGAAGGTCACGTGTGATTTCATATGCCATCAATGAAGCCACCTCGTCGACAAGTTCCCGGAATTGTTTCGTTCCTGTTTCGACTTTACGCATGATCGTCATCTTGTGCTGAATCAATGGGTGATCAAATACATGTACTTTACTCATTGTTTGCATCTCCTCTCCATTCTCTTTTCGCATTGTACTCTATAAGCGTACTGCTTGGGAACTGTTTTTTCGTCAATTCCCGAGCGTACTCTTACCCGACAGAATCGCTTTTGCCGCATAAGACCATTCATTTTCCGGTTGTTTCGCGAGTTCTTGTAAGGTCGCTCGATAGTCGCCTTTTTTATATTTTTGTTCATAAACGGCTTGCATCCAGAGGACATCACTTATGTAACCGGACTTCGGAAAATCTTCCCGATAGGCGATGTAATCCGCTTGTGTCGTGTTCTTCAACTTTCCGGCCGCAATCAACTTATAAAAGCGGGCCATGCCTGCCGTCTCTTTGTTCGTCAAGACGGATCCGGTCAAGGCACTGTCTGCTCGCTTGTAGTCCTTCGCCTGAACGGCAGCGACCCCTTGCTCGAGCGATTCTTTCGCAGACACTTTCGGCTTCTGCGTTTCCGTTTTCGTTTTCTTCTTCTCTGGCTTGATCGCTTTCTCTCTCTCTTGCTCACTTGCCAACTGTTCGTTTTTTTCTTTTAACTGTTCGACTTCTGTTTGCAGCGCTGCGAGTTGTTGCTCGACCTCTGTCTGTTTCGTCGCGACCGGTGTTGCGGGTTCATCGTCCAACTGTGTCCAGATCAGACCGAGACAAACGACAGCTACAGCTCCACCGAGCCACCAGAGATTTAGTTTTCCGAGTCGCTTCCAGTTTTTCAGCTGTGGATGATTCTGAACGGTCATAGGAAACGATGCTAGCCGTTTCTGAACAAGACGTTTCCCGCCTGCTTTTCCTGCGATCGCTAGGCGGTAACGATAAACCTCTGCCGGCATCGGTAACGTCTTCCACTGTTCAAAACGAGCATCCGCTTGTTCATAAAATCCGGCCTGTTGCATGATGACGATTGCTTTGAAATCTTCGAGCATCCGTTGATATTCCCGGCGCTCGTGGCTTTTATGTGTAAACCATTCCGTTAGTCGTTCAGTCTGAATGGCTTGTAATTCGCTTTGAATCAAGGTTGTTAAATTCACATTTATTTCCACCCTTATCTTTTTTTACTACGGTTAAGTATATCAAAGATAACGCTTCCGCAAATGGTCCGTTTCCCCTATCTTCGTGACGAATCAGCAAAAAACCCTTTTGTTTTCACATGCACTGAGGCACGAAAACAAAAGGGGAACTCGTTCAACTATGAGAATAGGACCGGGATGCTGTCGCTTCCGTAATCCGTCCGTCTTCAATTCGCCAAATCCGGTCACAGACATCTAGCATCCGTTCATCATGGGTGATGACGATGACGGTCTTGTTCGCATCATGCGCTTGCTGTTGCAATAACTCCATCACCCGGCGTCCATTTGGGTAATCGAGACTCGCCGTCGGTTCATCCGCGAGTACAAGTCGTGGGTCATTGACGAAAGCCCGGGCAATTGCGACACGTTGACGTTCCCCACCCGATAAGGCGTGCGGCAAATGGTCTTTCCGGTGCTCGAGTCCGAACACAGCGAGTGCCGCCGTCGCGTCAACCGATCGACCAGCTTCCTTCGCGACTAGCTCCAGTTGCTCACCTGCCGTCAAAAACGGCACGAGATGCGATTCTTGAAAGATGAATCCGACTTCTTCGAGACGTAAGCGACGACGTTCTTCGTCCACTGCTTCACTGACACACGTATGATCAAAGTAGACGGCACCATTCGTTGGGGTCTGTAACAATCCAAGCAACTGGAGTAGTGTACTTTTCCCACTACCGCTCGGTCCGACGAGAGCAATCAACTCACCCGCTTCTGCTTGTAAGTTAATGTCATGCAACACCGTCATCTCACCATAACTTTGCTCAATCTGTTCTAATCGAATCATCCGTTCATTCCTCCCATCGCATCTGCCGCTTCGAGTTTCTTGACCATCCGTAAGGGAACGAGCGCACCGAGGATCGCCGTTGCGAGTAGAATGCCGCCGTACATCAGACTCGTCGACCATTCAAATCGAAAGGGAAGATCCGTCGGTAGGAAACGACTCGTCAGATAGGTGATGGCGACGCTGACACCAAAGGCAAGACTCGTCAGTATGACGACTTGAACGAGCAGACTCGCACCCATCGTCCGTGTCCGGATACCGATTGCCTTTAAGACACCAAGCTGTTTCATCTTCTGCATCGTTAAAATATAGAAGAAGGCTGTCAGGATCAATGCTCCGATGACGACGAGCGCGACCCGCATCATCTGAAAGGAGTTTTGTTCTGCCGCATAACCCGGAACGTTCTCGACCACCGTTTGTTTCGAAAAGAGCGCTTGATCCGTTTGCAACGACTGACCGATGTACGCTGATACGTATGACGTGCCCATTTTTGATTGCCAGGCTTGCCACGATTCATCCGTCATCCAGAGAACGGGTGCATGACTATAACGACCGTCCGTCACTGTACCGGCAATCTGGAACGTCTCCTTCGTTCGAAAATCCGTGATCCTATCGCCGACGCGCGTTCCGCGTTGCTCCGCATACGCAGCATCAACAAGTACCTCCCCTTTTTGCAACGATTGCAGCTGTTTGGGACCATATTTCGTAGTCTGTGGTAACGCAAAGACCGTTACGTCGTCCTTCGTTTTATTCTTCTTCTCAAGCACCATGTTCTGGACACCGAGTGCTTCCGCGTCCTTTGGTGTCTCATCCGCCTGTAAGAATGAACGGGTCAGCTGCCCTTCTGCATCTTTACTTAGCGCAAACTGTTCGACCGGCAGATTACGGACGGCTGCCCCATTGTCATAAGCTAGTCCATCTGCAAGACCGGTGATCATCAAGATTAATAAGACGATCAACATCGTCACAATCGTCATCCAACTGAATCGCCCTTTCATCCGGACGAGTTCTTTCCATCCTAGTTTCATTATGTGATCCCTCCTGTATGTTCGCTACAGGATTGATGATACAGCCGCAATATGAACGGAACATGAACGCAGGTGTCACGCGCGTAAAAAAGTTAACATTACGGTTAGACCCGATGAAGCGGACGACAAACTCGCATCCCCACCGAGTTGACGCATCGTCTCTTTGACAATCGCTAGACCAAGACCCGTCCCACGCGTCGTCCGGGATGCATCGCCTTGATAAAAGCGTTCAAAGGCATGTTTCATCTGTTCATCAGTCATGCCTGGTCCTTCATCCTTGATTCGGATGATGATCTGATCCGCTTGTTCCTCTGCTTGAATCTGGATCGTCGCTCCGTCTTTTGAGACCGAGACAGCGTTTCGGATGACATTTTGGAAGACATGTTCCAACGCACTGACATCCGCTTGTATTTGTATCACCGTCGGAACATCGAGTGCGACAGCGATTCCTTGCTCATCCAGCTGGAAGGCAAGTGTCGTGAGTGTCGCCTCAAGATTCGTCCGCAGATTAAGTGCTTGTCGTTTGAAGCGTCGTCCTTCATCGAGCTTCGCTAAGATCAACAGTTGACGCGTCAGCTCCGACATTCGCTCCGCCTCTTGACGGATGACCGTCCGTTTCCTGACGTCTTCTCCCGTCACATCGAGTTGTCCCGCGTAACCAGCAATCGTCGTCAGCGGCGACTGGAATTCATGCGAGACGTTCGCAACGAATCGGCGCCGTTCCGTATCAGACGCTTCGACTGCCGTTGCCATTTCGTCAAACCGCCGGGACAGCTCACCAATTTCATCGCGTGCCTTCGTTCCGACGCGGATTCCGTAGTCACCGTCTGCCATCTGTTCCGTCGCTTTTGTCAGGCGCCGGATCGGACGAACGAGATAGCGGATTGAAAAGACAAGCAAAAGGAAACTGATCACGACAAGCAGTCCAAGGAACAGACCGACGAACAGATGCAACTCACGGATCTGACGACTCAAGTCCGGTCGGACGAAGATCGCGTCCGTGCCTTGCGCCGTCTTGACCGACGTGCCGTACGTATTGATGACTTCGTTATCGAACAGACCGAGCAAGAAGAGATGGAACGGATATTCACGCATTCCGTAATACGGTTGACCACTCTTCACTTGCTCGACGACCCGATTCGAGAGCGCTTCATCACGAAACGGGTTTCCGTAACGCTCGATTGCGTCGTCCGTGCGCACATAAAGTTGAAAGCCGGTCGCTTGTAACATCCGGTAAAACGACTCCGTCTTGCCGTCCCCGTGCGTTTCATAATAATCGATCGCCGTCTCGACCGCTTCCTCGACTTTTTGGCTGTAGCTGTCCTGCCAAAAGGAATAATAGGCAATATTACTAATCAGGAGCGCCAGTAGTGCCGACACGAGTAAGACAACGCAGACGAGTCCGACGATTTTCGTATAGAGGGATCTCATGCGTCGACCTCCAACCGGTATCCGAGTCCGCGGACCGTCTCAATCTTCACCTGATTCGTTTCCTTTAAGCGTCCACGGAGGCGTTTAATGTGAACATCAATCGTCCGGTCATCCCCCATGAAATCGAGTCCCCAGACGTGTTCGATCAATTCCTCGCGGCTGAAGACCCGTCCCGGGAAACTCGCCAACTGATGCAACAATTCGAATTCACGTCGCGGGAGTGTCCACTCGGTCGACTGAATCGTCACGAGCTGACTACGTTTATCGATCGTGACATCTCCAAGATGCAAAACAGGTTGCGCCGCTTTTTGATAGCGCCGAGCCACAGCGTGGAGGCGAAATACTAATTCTTCCGGATCAAACGGTTTTGTGATGTAATCATCGGCACCTGCTGCGAAACCGTCCCGTTTATCTGTCAGCTCCCCGAGTGCCGTCAGCATCAAGATCGGGATGTCCCCGTGTTGCCGTAATCGCTCGCATAAGACGAGACCGGTCTGTCCGGGGAGCAGGACATCAAGTACGGCTGCTTCGAACGTCATCTTCTCGATCCAAGCAAGCGCTTCGTTTCCGTCTGCTGTCGCTCGGATGGAATGCCCGTCGGCTTGTAACGTCGACACGACAAGGGCTTGGATATGAGGATCATCTTCTGCGACTAGAATATACATCGTACTCCTCCTTTTTTAGACAAACAAAAAAATCCCCTTCCCCCTTCTCAAAATGAAAAGGATGAAGGGGATGACGATCATCCGCGCTCTGGGTAGAGTGGGAAACGACCTGTCAAAGCAACGACACGCTCACGTGCTTGTGCGAGAACGTCTGCTTCTTCTGGGTGGTTCAACACGAGTTCGATCAACTCTGCGATTTCTTTCATCTCAGCTTCCTTGAATCCGCGAGATGTCATCGCTGCCGTTCCGATCCGGATACCGCTCGTGACGAACGGGCTCGCTGGGTCGAACGGAATCGTGTTCTTGTTGACCGTAATGCCAGCTTCGTCAAGCGCATGCTCGGCGAGTTTACCTGTGATACCGAGTGGTTGCAAGTCAACGAGGAGCAAGTGATTGTCTGTTCCGCCTGAAACGATCCGGAGTCCACGATTCGTCAATTCCTCACCGAGTACTTTGGCGTTCGTGACGACTTGACCGATGTAGTCCTTGAACTCTGGTGCAAGGGCTTCACCAAATGCAACAGCTTTCGCGGCGATGACATGCATGAGTGGACCACCTTGGATCCCTGGGAAGATTGCTTTATCAATCGCTTTCGCATGCTCTTCTTTACAGAGAATCATCCCACCACGTGGACCACGCAACGTCTTATGCGTCGTCGTCGTGACGAAGTGTGCATGCTCGACTGGGTTCGGATGTTGACCTGCTGCGACGAGTCCAGCGATGTGTGCCATGTCGACCATCAAGTAAGCACCGACGCTGTCTGCGATTTCACGGAACCGCTTGAAGTCGATGACGCGCGGATACGCCGATGCGCCCGCTACGATTAATTTTGGTTTGTGCTCTTCTGCTAATTTCGCGACGACGTCGTAGTCAATCATCTCTGTCTCTTGATCGACACCGTATTCCACGAAGTTGTACTGGACACCGGAGAAATTGACGGGACTACCGTGCGTCAGATGGCCACCGTGCGATAGGTTCATCCCGAGGACCGTATCGCCCTGTTCGAGAATCGTGAAGTAGACCGCCATGTTCGCTTGTGCACCGGAGTGCGGCTGCACGTTCGCGTGCTCTGCCCCGAAGATTTCCTTCGCGCGGTCGCGTGCGAGATTCTCAGCGAGATCGACATACTCACAGCCACCATAATAACGACGACCCGGGTAACCTTCTGCGTACTTGTTCGTTAAGACGCTGCCTTGTGCTTCCATGACAGCTTGCGAGACGAAGTTCTCGGATGCGATCAATTCGATGTTATCCCGTTGACGACCTAGTTCCTGGCGCATTGCCGAAAAGAGTGCCTCATCTTGTTGTTTCAGATACGTAAGCGGTGTTTGTTCCATCTGAATTCCCCCATTTCATTTCGATAAACCTATCTTAACACGAATGTTTCCTTCCCGGCATCCCCCAAAACAACATCAAAAAAGCAAGGGGTGCGCAACCCCTTGCATGAATTATTCGTATTTAGCACGTGCCCCACCGATTAATTTTGGTCGTGTCACGGCTGCCGTCACGTGTGCCTCACCAATTTCCTTATGCGGCAAGCGCACTGGAATCGCAACAGCTTTCAAGTGCATCCCGATGAATGTATCACCGATATCGATTCCGGCATCAGCTTGAATCGCTTCGACGACGACAGGTGCCGAGAAGCGCTGGTACGCAGCACTCGCCATCGATCCACCCGCTTCTGGAACGGGAACGACCGTCACCGGATCAAGCCCGAGACGTTCGGCCGTTTGCCGCTCAAGTGTCAGCGCTCGGTTGATATGCTCACAGCCTTGGAAGGCGAGATCGACTTGATGCGATCGACGAAAGGCATCGAAGACATCGAACAAGGCGTCCGCCACTTCTGGTGAACCTGCCTTGCCGATTTGTTTGCCAATCACTTCACTCGTCGAACAGCCGATCACGAGCAATTTTCCTTTTAAAGAAAATCGTTCATCCAGAGCGTTCAGTGTTTCTTCTAAATCGTGCTGGATGCGTGTCACGTCCATTACTTCACCTCATAATCCGAGATTTTGCAAACGCGGTTCTCATGACGTCCACCTTCGAATTCCGTCTCAAGCCAAAGCTGCGCGATCTCACGAGCCAGTCCTGGACCGATAACGCGTTCGCCCATCGTCAAGATGTTCGAGTTGTTGTGCTGCCGCGTCGCTTTCGCGCTGAACGTATCATGGACGAGCGCTGCTCGGATGCCCTTGACCTTGTTCGCTGCGATACCGATCCCAATGCCTGTGCCACAAATCAAGATGCCACGGTCAAACTCTCCGTTCGCGACTGCCTCCGCGACTGGAATCGCGACATCCGGATAATCGATCGAGTCGGACGAATGCGTACCGAAGTCCGTATAGTCGATGCCGAGCTCTTGTAGGAGATCGTTGATTTCTGCCTTTAACTTAAAACCGCCATGATCCGCGCCGATTGCTACTTTCATCTTTACTATTCCCCCGTTTGTTTAGGTTGTTTTTTCGGAAGCTTCCGTGTGTCCGGAGTTTTTCTTCCGTTTCCGTTCTGCGTTAATTTTAACACAAGACGATTGACGAGGGGTTCGAGTTCATTACGTACTTGGCGATAGACGTTCATCGATCCGCCGTACGGATCGTTGATATCCCGTTCAAGCCCAGTCACATATTCGTACAAGGTGAATGTCCGTTCCTTCAGTTCCGGATAGCGTTCACCGACTTCCTGCTTGTGCTGACGCGTCATCGTCAAGATGATGTCAGACCAGCGTCCGAGTACATCATCAAAGACTTGCGTATAGTGCTCGAGTTCGATGCCGCGTTCGCGTAACACTTGTAGTGCGTTCTCGGACGCATCGAATCCTTGCATCGAACGTAGTCCTGCTGAACGGACATCGAATTCCTGATCAGCGACTTTCGAGCGTAGTAACGCCATCGCCATCGGGCTACGGCATGTATTTCCTGTACAGATGAATAAAACGCGACGTGTGCTCATCTCCGTATCCTCCTTCTTCAAGGGCGAATGACCCGACCACCTGCTGCTTTATGGAGGCGGTTGCGGACCGCAAGCCCCACCCCTTCTTCTGATAGGTCTCGTACAAAAATCTGATCCACCGTCGTCTGATCAAATCGCCGTAAACAATCGTAAAGACGTTGTGCCGCCGTCTCCATCGAATTACCAAGGGAGCAGCGAACATCTGCGTCGACATCCTCTCCATCGAACAGGAGAACGCCCGTCTTGTGTCCGGTTTGTCGTGCATCATCGATGAGTTGCTGTAAGAATGAAAGATCCCCTTCGACGACGGACAGTGTCGCTTCCGGCGCATAATGGGTATATTTCATCCCGGGTGCCTTCGGTGTAACATCTTTCATCGATAAAGCAGGATCGAGTGTGACAGGACCGATGATTGCCTCGACTTGTTCGCGTGTCACGCCACCCGGTCGTAAAATCGCCGGTGGCGTCATCGTACAATCGATGACAGTCGATTCGACCCCGATGCCCGTCTCCCCTCCATCGACGATCGCAGCGATGCGTCCCGAGAGGTCATGTGCGACATGCGCAGATGACGTCGGTGAAGGTTTTCCAGAACGGTTGGCACTCGGTGCTGCGAGACCCAGCCCTGTCGCTTCAATCAATTGAAGCGCGAGCGGATGATCTGGCATCCGTAATCCGATCGTATCTAGTCCTGCTGTGACGAGTGTGGATGCGGTGCCGTTCGATTCGAGGATGATCGTCAAGGCTCCTGGCCAAAACGCCTCCATCAAACGTGTTGCAACATCGGGAATGTGCGTGACGAACTGATGTGCCTGTTCTACGGATGCGACATGGACAATCAGCGGATTGTCGGAAGGTCGACCCTTCGCGGCGAAGATTCGCCGAACAGCCGCTTCGTTCGTTGCGTCCCCTGCGAGACCATAGACGGTCTCGGTCGGCATCGCCACGACCTCTCCTTCCTGCAATAACCGAACTGCTTCATCCATTGTCTGTAAATCAATCATTTCCGTCTTCACGCTGTACAATCCTTTCGTTCCGCATACACGATACGGTCTTTACCGTTTATATCTTTTAAAATACCCGTTTCCGCACTTGGATAACGTTCTTTTAACATCATTTGCACTTCTGGTCCTTGATTGTGTCCAATTTCAAACGCAATCAGTCGGAAATCGTCGCGTAGAACCCGTCCGCTCTCCTCGACGAGACGTCGGTAAAAGACGAGACCGTCTTTTCCACCAAACAGAGCGAGATGCGGTTCATGGTCGAATACGACCTCACTGAGCAATTCTTCTTCCTCAATATAAGGAGGGTTCGAGACGAGCACCCGCACGGAATCGTCCGCAAGTGGTGCCAGTAGATCCCCTTCGAGAAACGTCACGTCCCCACCAAGCGTCGCTTGATTCTGCTTCGCGACCGCAATCGCGGCTGGTGAAATATCGACGGTCGTGACCGGTTGCTCGAGTTCGAGCGCGAGTGTGATTCCGATCGCCCCACTACCGGTACCGATGTCGACGATCTGTCCCGCGGTAAACGACTCACGTTTGAGGCGCTCCGTCACGAAGACGATCAACTCTTCCGTTTCTGGTCGCGGAATCAAGACATCCGGTGTGACACGGAAATCCCGTCCATAAAACGGCTGATAGCCGATTAAATGTTGCACGGGCACACCGTGAACATGGGCGAGCAAGTATTCACTGAATCGTAAATCCTGCTCCGGCGTCAATTCATCTGACAGACGGACGAGGAGTCCGGTCCGGTCGACTTCTAAGACGTGCATGAGTAACCATTCGGCACTCGAACCCTCGCGTCCTGCTTGTTCCATCATCGTTTTTGCATCATTTAGACGTTTTGCGATCCGCATCAGTTTGCCGCCTCCGATGCCCGTGCTTGATACTCCATGACGAGCGTATCGATGACCTCATCCATCTCTCCTTGGAGGATCCGGTCGAGCTTCTGGATCGTCAAACCGATTCGGTGGTCCGTCACTCGGTTTTGTGCGAAATTATACGTCCGGATCCGTTCTGAACGGTCACCTGTACCGACAGCCGACTTCCGTTTTTCATCATACTCCGCCTGCTGCTCGCGTTGAATCTTATCGTAGACACGTGCGCGCAAGACCTTCATCGCTTTTTCCTTGTTCTTGATCTGCGACTTCTCGTCCTGACAACTGGCGACGATTCCCGTCGGCACGTGTGTGACACGGACAGCGGATTGCGTCGTATTAACGGACTGCCCGCCCGGTCCACTCGATGTGAACGTGTCGACCCGGACATCCTTATCGTGGATCTCGACTTCAACGTCTTCTGCTTCCGGTAACACGGCGACCGTTGCGGTCGATGTATGGATCCGTCCGCCGGATTCTGTGGACGGAACACGTTGGACACGATGTGCTCCGTTCTCGTATTTTAACTTCGAGTAGGCACCCGTTCCTTTGACGATGAAGATAATTTCCTTATAACCGCCAAGCTCCGTATAGCTCGCGTCGATGATTTCGATCTTCCAGTTCTGTTTCTCAGCAAACTTCGAGTACATCTTAAAGAGATCACCAGCAAATAAGGCTGCCTCGTCTCCTCCCGCTGCGCCGCGGATTTCGACGATGACGTTCTTGTCGTCATTCGGGTCCTTCGGTAGCAGTAAGGCTTTCAGTTTCGCTTCGAGCTCTTTGATCTCCGGCTCAAGCATCGCGACTTCTTCCTTCGCAAGGTCGCGCATCTCCGGATCCGTCAACATTTGGCGTGCCTCTTGATAGGCTTCCATCTTCTCGCGGTAGACGCGATAGGTCTCGACGGTCGGTGCAAGTTGCGACTGCTCTTTTGAGACCTCGCGCAATTGATTCGTATCATTAATGATGGCTGGATCAGCCAACATATCATTCAGTTTTTCATAACGGTCCTCTAAGGCACTCAATCGATCCAACATCTCGGGTCATCCTTCCTGCGATTCTTCTGACGTCAGTATAGCAAATATTGCGATCGATGGCGTCATCGTCTTCTTGAAAAGAGGCATTGACAGACAGGTTTTGAATTCCTATAATTGGTGTATTAATTGAATTAGTACACTTAAGGAGGTGAAGAAATGTTCACCGTCGATCCAAAAAGTCCGTTACCGATCTATGAACAACTGGTCGCTCAAATCATCCGCTCGATTGCCCGTGGTCTACTCCGCTCTGGCGAACAGATGCCATCCGTCCGTGAACTTGCTGGTACACTCCTTGTCAATCCGAACACTGTCTCCCGCGCCTATCAGGAACTCGAGAGCCGCAACTTCATCGTCACGATGCGCGGCAAAGGCTCCTTCATCTCAGATATTCCACTTCATGAAGTCAAGAAAGCCGCCATTCAAGATCCACTCATCCGTCTTTGTTCCGTCGCCGACGAACTCTCCATTTCAAACGAAGAACTCTATCAACTCATCTTACACATTAGGGAGGATTCCTCATGTTGACCGTTTCTCATCTAACGAAACAAATTGACCGTACCATGATTTATGAAAATGCATCCTTTACTCTACCAGCAGGAACGATTACTGCGTTGATCGGGCGTAATGGTGCCGGAAAAACGACATTACTGAAAACACTTGTCGGTGCTCTTGAGCCAACGCGCGGAAAAGTTGAATGGAATGGCGAGTCGATCCACCACGTCCCGAAGACACGCGAGCACCTTTTCCTCGTTCCGGATTCTGTTTCCGTCTATCGCCAGATGACACTCGGCGAACTGATCAACTTCTACAATGCGTTCTATCCGAACTTCGAGAAAACGTACATCGAAAACTATTGTCGTTCGTCAAACCTCGATCGCGGACGTCGCGTGACGTCATTATCCAAAGGACAAGCTCAGTTGTTCCTTCTTCAACTTGCGTTCGCGACGAATGCTCCGGTCCTCTTACTGGATGAACCAACAGACGGACTCGATCGAATCAACAAACGAGATTACTTAAAGCAGCTCGTCTCGTTACTTGCGGAGCGCCAAACTGCCGTCTTGATCGCCTCACACCAACTCGAAGAGCTTGATTCACTCGCTGACCGTGTCATGACGATCGAAAAGCATCTCGTCCGTGAACCCAAAGCACTCGACGACGCCAAAGCCAGCATGCAGAAATGGCAAGTCGTCTATGAGGACGTTCCGGAATTGTCACATGCTGATCTTCACGTCTTATCCCAAACAGGTCGGGTCGTGACATTGCTCGTCTTATCCGATGCAGGCGCGCAGTATCTTGAAACGACGAACCCCTTGTTAAAAGATGCTTTGCCAGTGCAGATGGAAGATTACTTCTTAGGGACATTTGGAGGGAAACGACATGGTTAAGCAATTGATCCGTTATCATATCAAACAAGGCATCTGGCCGCTCGCTTGTTTCATTCTGCTTGCGATCTTCAGCTATGGGTTCGGCAGTTATACCGTCATCAATGAGTTCGAGAATTACGAGGCCTCTCAGCAACCTGCTCTACTCAACACCGTACTCGTCAGTCCCTTTTTCGCCGGATTCGCAGCGATTCTCATTGCTGTCTTCGCGATCCTGATGCTCGGTTCCGAGCGCGGGAGTGGTCGCAGCCTGGTTTTGCACGCGTTACCGTTTCCGAAGGTCTGGTTGTTCTGGATCAAATGGGCGATTGGCGTCGTAACACTGATCGTGTTTCCGATCATCGGCTTCTTCGTCAGCTGGTTGTTGCTGCAAGCGTTCGGCGGTATCAATCCGTTTGATTACGTCACGTGGTCGTCACTCTTCCAAGATTTTGGTCTTTTCCTTCTATTTGATGTGACGATTTTGACGATCTTCTTATTCGCCGGAACAATCGCTGGTGATATCATCGGACAACTGTTGCTCGGCACGTTCTTCTTGTTCTTGAACTACTTCACGTATTTCAGCATCTACGCCGTCGCCCTGCTCGGTTTTGGCGTGACCTACGAGGAGTTAGACAAGCCAACAAGTTTCCTGATGACGATCACGACACCCTTCGCACTCTTTTTCGAAAGTAATGTCGATCTGAATCTAACATATCCCGTCTTGTTCTGTTTAGCTTTGACGATTGCCTTACTCTTCTTTGGTAGTCGCCTATATATCCGCGGAGCGAACGAACGACTCGGTCGGTTCACTATTTTCCCAAAACTACACCCAGCACTGATCATTACGTTCTCGATCTACACGACGATCCTGCTCGCAGGAATCATTGGTCTGATTTCGTCCGAGAACCAGTTCCTGTACTGGCTCGCGATCGTCATTCTCGCATGGCCGACGTTCAGTTCCTACCGTCGGATGATCGGATGGAGTCGCTAATCTATACACAAGTAGTCCTTCTGAGATAATTTTTCAGAAGGGCTATTCGTTTGTCATCGTTTCTTCACAAACCTTTACAGACGGTCCATATGGATTTCATATTTTCTGCGTAAGGTTGTGTTTGTAGGTCGTAGCGCCATAACCCATTACCTTTTGAGGAGGAATCCCTATGAAACTAAAACGTCTGATCCCGATTTTTGCCTTATCGACCCTTTCCCTGAGTACGATGATTTCGATGCCGGAAGCCGAAGCGAAAGCCAAACATACTCACTCACCCGAAATCCGGAACGTCATCTTCCTGATTGGTGACGGCATGGGTGTCTCATACACGTCTGCACACCGTTACTTAAAGAACGATCCTTCGACGACGACGGCTGAAAAAACAGCCTTTGATCCCTATCTCGTCGGTCAACAGATGACGTATCCGGAAGATGCGAAGGAGAATATCACCGATTCCGCCTCTGCCGCGACAGCGATGTCCTCTGGTGTGAAGACGTACAATGCAGCGATTGCGGTCGATAATGATAAATCGGAAGTCAAGACCGTCCTTGAAGCAGCCAAAGAACGTGGCAAGTCAACGGGACTCGTCGCGACATCGGAAATCACGCATGCAACACCTGCCTCATTCGGTGCGCATGACGAAAGTCGTAAAAACATGAATGCGATTGCAGATGACTATTTCAAAGAACGTGTGAACGGCAAACATAAGATTGATGTCATGCTCGGGGGTGGGAAATCGAACTTTGTCCGTCCAGACGTCGATTTGACGAAAGCGTTCAAGAAAGATGGCTATAGCTATGTCACTGACCTCAATCAGCTGCAAGCGGATAAAAATAAACAAGTGCTCGGATTGTTCGCAGACGGTGGATTACCTAAACGAATCGATCGCGAAAACTCAGTCCCGTCACTTGCTCAAATGACGAACGCCGCAATCAAGCGACTTGATTCGAATAAAAAAGGATTCTTCCTGATGGTCGAAGGCAGTCAAATTGACTGGGCAGGACACGACAATGATATCGTCGGTGCGATGAGTGAGATGGAAGATTTCGAACGTGCTTTTAAAGCCGCGATCGCTTTCGCGAAGAAGGATAAGCATACACTCGTCGTCGCAACAGCCGACCACTCGACTGGCGGTTACTCGATTGGTGCAGATGGCATTTACAACTGGTTCGCTGAGCCAATCAAAGCAGCGAAGAAGACACCTGACTTCATGGCGCAGCAAATCGTCGAAGGCGCGGACGTACGGAAAACGTTAATGAAGTACATCGACCAAGACAAACTCGCCTTGACGGATCAAGAAATCGACAGCGTCTCTCGCGCTGCTGAATCGAAAACATTACTCGACATCGATAATGCCATCGAAGAGATCTTCAACGAACGCTCGCATACGGGCTGGACGACAGGTGGTCATACGGGTGAAGACGTACCCGTCTATGCGTTCGGTCCTGCGAAAGACCGATTCGCTGGTCAAGTCGATAACACGGATCACGCCAAAATCATCTTCGATCTGTTGAAGGCGAAGAAATAAGGAGACGTCTCATGAAACAGATCCTTGCTACTTTGATGCTTGGGACAGTGCTCGCTGGTTGTAGCACTTCCGCATCACAAGACACACCGAAAGAACCATCGTCTGCGAAACAAGAGCAGCCGGTACTGCTTGAAAAAACAAGCGCCTATGTCCCGAACCCACAACTTCCAGATGATCGTCAGCTGACGAAAATCGATCAAACCGTGACGGACGACAAAGGCGACCTGACGTTAAAACAGTTCAAACCAGTGAATGAAACGCGGAAGATTGGTCCAATCAAGATGACGATCGAAGAAATCAAAGTCTTTCACGCCCGTCCAAGCTACGGCATGATCGATTTCTTCCATGGTTATACGCACGATGAGTCCTTTGATCTGATTAAGATACGTGTCACGATCACAAACACGAGTGACGCACCCGTCACCTTTAATCCCGTTGCTCATTTCAAACTGGATGACGAAGCGGAAAAGACACTTGAAGACGATGTCTATCTCGAATCCCTGGCAAAGACATATGCTCCGTCTGAAACTCATAGTGGTAACTTCGGATTCATCTTGGAACGCCCGGTCACATCAATCGAACTCTTGACGAGTGACGTACTCGATGAAAAACAAGCGGTCCTCCAAAAGGGTACGACGTATTCGACATCCCTTCGTTAACTACCTTTCACACTTTTGCGCTCCATCTGTTTTCCGGTTGTACTCGGACCATAGGTGGAGCTATTTTGATGCCTGTATTCGTTCCATGCTACACTAAAAGCACTATTTGAGTGCAAAGGACGGATTGTATGCCGAAATACTTAACCATTTATCATCAACTCGCACAACGGATTCAAGAAGGAACGCTTCCAGCTGACATGAAATTACCTTCTGAGACAGAATTGATGCATGAATTCGAGGCGAGTCGTGGAACGGTCCGAAAAGCGATCGATGCGCTGCAAGAGAAAGGCTTCGTCCGCAAACACCAAGGAAAGGGTGTCTTCGTTCTATCGCAAGAAGCGATCGAGTTTCAGTTCAACGGAATCGTCAGCTTTTCGGAGGCGCATCGCCGGATGGGTCGACATGCTGTCGAGACGGATGTGCTATCGTGCGAAGTGCTCTCCGCCTCTCCTGAGCTCGCTTCGTTATTGCATGTGGCACAAGGAACAGACGTAACCCGTATTGAGCGGATTCGTCAGATTGATGGCGAACGCGTCATCCGTGACATTAATCATTTCGTGACCGCACTTGTGCCCGGCCTAACCGCTGACATTGCTAAAGGGTCCATCTATCATTACATCGAAGAGACACTCGGCCGGCAGATCAGCTATGCGAAACGAAAGATTGAAGCGCGCCCTGCGACACGGGAAGACCAAGAACGACTTGATCTTCACGACATGACACACGTCATCGTCGTCACGAACGATACGTACTTCTATGAAGGCCAACATTTCGAGCGAACGGAATCACGTCACCGCCTCGATAAATTTCAATTCACCGATATCGCACGGCGTTGAATAGATGATGATCCACGAGAGAATCCGTACATGACGGGTTCTCTCTTTTTTTAACATCTTAACTTATCTATATAAGTTCTTGACCAACTTATATAGATAAGTTAAGATAAGTGTGCGCAGATAAGAAAACGTTTTCATTTCAAAAGTGGTCGAGTACGTCACTTCCAAAAAGGAGCATCGAGATGAAACCAAACTATCGTCAGATTGCAGAGCAAATCATTGAGAAAATCGGAGGCAAGGAGAACGTTGAGCAGGCAGCTCACTGTGTCACCCGTCTTCGCTTAACGCTTAAAAATCAAGAGCTTGTCGACCAAGAAGCCTTACTTGAAGTTCCGCTCGTCAAAGGCGCGTTCTTGAACGCAGGCGTTTATCAAATCGTCATTGGTGCTGGTGATGTCGACCGGGTCTATGCTGAATTCATTCAACTGACTGGTTTGCAGGCGACAACGATTGCAGATGTTAAATCGTCAGGAGCGGCGAAAATGAACCCGTTCCAAAAGTTGATCAAAGTCTTTTCCGACGTCTTCATGCCCATCATCCCGGCGATCATCGTCGCTGGTCTCTTAATGGGGATCAATAACCTGTTCGGTATCGAATTCGGCGGCAAGACGATGATTGATCGTTATCCGAATCTACAAGGATTATGGGACCTGATCAATATGATGGCAAATACCGCTTTCGTCTTCCTCCCGGCACTCGTCGGCTGGTCGGCAACGAAACGCTTCGGTGGAAGTGAGATCCTCGGAATCGTCATGGGTCTAATGCTTGTTCACCCTGATCTCTTAAACGCTTGGAATTACGGACAGAGCGCTTTAAAAGGTGAAATTCCGACGTTCAACATCCTCGGTCTGTTTGAAATCGAAAAAGTCGGCTATCAAGGACAAATTCTCCCGGTGCTCGCAGCCGCTTATGTCCTTAGCACGATTGAACGCTGGCTCAAAAAACGCGTACCGAACGCCATCCAATTACTCGTCGTACCGATTACGACGATCACATTAACGGGCTTCCTTGCCCTTGCCGTCATCGGACCGGTCACACGTCAAGTCGGTGACTGGATCACGATTGGTGTCGTCAATACGTTCGAAGCTGTTCCGTTACTCGGTGCCTTATTATTCGGTGCACTCTACGCACCGCTCGTCATCACCGGCATGCATCACATGTTCATCGCCGTCGACTTACAGTTGATCGGACAAAATGGAACGACGTTTATCTGGCCGATGATCGCGATCTCGAACATCGCCCAAGGTTCAGCAACGCTTGCGATGCTTTTCCTCGCGAAAAACGTCAACGATAAGAACATGGCGTCGACGTCGGCCCTATCCGCTTACTTTGGGATCACGGAACCAGCGATGTTCGGGGTTAATCTTCGATTCAAATATCCGTTTTATGCGGCACTCGTCGGATCAGCAATCGCGTCTGCCTTCATCGCAGTCAGCGGTGTCCTTGCTCCTGCAATCGGTGTCGGTGGCTTACCTGCTTTCATCTCGATCGTACCCGGGTCGATCCTGTCGTTCATTGTCGGCATGGTAATCGCAATTATCGTTCCTATTGCCTGTACGTTCCTGTTCCACTATGTCTCAACGAAACGCGCAAAAAAAGCCGCACTGAACAAAGCGGCGTAATTTCAGAAAGGTGTGTATCTGATGATCACGACAACCGATTGGCGCAAATCCGCCGTTTATCAAATCTATCCGAAGAGTTTTTATAGTCCGGAGGGTAAAGCGACCGGTACGTTGCGCGGGGTCACGGCCAAACTCGATTATCTGGCGGATCTTGGTGTCGATTACCTGTGGTTGACGCCGGTCTATGCCTCACCGCAAAACGATAATGGATATGATGTCAGTGACTATTACGCGATTGATCCCTCGTATGGAACGATGGATGATTTCGAGACGTTACTCGCAGAAACAAAACGACGTGGTCTGTCGGTCATGATGGATATCGTCGTCAATCACTGCTCGACGTCACACGCTTGGTTCGAAGAAGGACGTCATCCGGACAGTCCCTATCATGACTACTTCATTTGGCGCGAGACACCGAACGACTGGGTATCGAAGTTCGGCGGTCCTGCTTGGTCATTCGATGAGGTAGCAGGTAAGTATTACTTGCACCTGTTCGACAAGACGCAAGCGGACCTGAACTGGGAAAATCCCCGACTCCGGGAAGACGTTTACGCGATGATGCGCTTTTGGCGCGATAAAGGGGTCAGCGGCTTCCGACTCGACGTCATCAACTTGATCTCGAAGACGCCAGGGCTTCCCAATGATCCCGAGGGAGACGGACGTGCGTATTATACGGACGGACCGAACGTCCACGACTACTTGCAAGAGATGAACGCAGCCGTTTTTGCTGGACACGATCTCTTGACGGTCGGTGAGATGTCGTCGACGTCGCTTGAACATTGTCTTCAATATTCTTCGCTCGAAAATCAAGAACTGAAGATGACGTTCAACTTCCATCACTTGAAGGTCGATTATCCGAACGGTGAGAAATGGACGGCTGCACCGTTTGACTTCAAGCAGTTGAAACAAATTTTCTCCGACTGGCAAACTGGCATGAACGGACAAGCATGGAACGCGATTTTTTGGTGTAACCATGACCAACCCCGCGTCGTCAGCCGGTTTGGTGACGACGTCGCGTATCGTGTCGAGAGTGCAAAGATGCTCGCGACGACGCTTCATGGCTTGCAAGGTACACCGTATATTTACCAAGGAGAAGAGATCGGAATGCCGAATCCGGACTTCACGAATCTGTCCGACTACCGTGATGTCGAGACATTGAATGCCTATCAAGAAGCACGGACCAACGGCGTATCGGAAGAAGCAATTCTCGCTGCGATCCGTCAAAAATCGCGCGATAACGCGCGGACACCGATGCCTTGGTCAGACGCCGTCAACGGTGGCTTTAGTACAAGTGAACCATGGATTCCGGTCTCGCCGACGTATGATCAGATCAATGTCAAGGCTGCTGTCGCAGACCCTGATTCGGTCTATCATCATTACAAACGGTTGATTCAACTCCGCAAACAGTATGACGTGCTCACGGACGGTTCATACCGGCTGTTGACACCGGACGATCCATCACTCTGGGCGTACGAACGCGCAACGAGTGAAGAAGAATTACTCGTCGTCTCGAATTTCTACGGAACGGACACGACGTTCACGTTACCTCATGACGGATCGGACTATACGGTGTTGCTTCATAATTATCAGCAGATGCAGACAGAGGGGTACACTTTAACGTTACGACCTTATGAATCACTGATGCTTTATCGTAAAAAGTGATTGAATGAGACGGAGCACACGCAAAAAAGAGAAGGTTGGTTTCCAAGGGATACCCTAGAAACCAATCTTCTCTTTCGTTGAATAGATATAGAATGTGAATGCCTATTCCTCGACTCCTACAGGAAAAGAAAGCATGGTACATGCTTTTGTCAGGGAAAGCGAGGATGGCAAAGTCATTCGTTTTCAAAAATGATTTTTAAGCACTAGTTCCTTCCGAGTCTTTCATTTTCGCATGTTCTACGAAACTTTCCGATTCGCTTCTTCTCGTCTCAACTGTTCGCGGAACAGTCGTGTCTCAGCAATGACGACACCGGACAATCCAATCAAACCGATTAAGTTCGGAATCGCCATCAATCCATTAAAGACATCGGAAATCGCCCAGACCATGTTCAAGTTCGTCGTCATCGCACCCGCTCCGGCGACTAAGACGAACAGGATACGGTATGGGAGGATCGATTTTTGACCGAATAGATAATAGATTGATTTTTCGCCATAATACGACCAGCCAAGAACAGTCGAATAAGCAAACATGACGAGTCCAATCGTGACGATGTATTTTCCGGCAGGACCGAGGAAGACCTCGAAGCTTGCTGTCGTCAATTCAACGCCTTGTAACTTCGTATCAAGTTGTCCTCCCATGACGAGCGTCAAACCTGTGATCGAACAGACGACCAATGTATCTAAAAACACCTGCGTCATCGAAACGAGCGCTTGACGTCCTGGGAAGTCCGTTTTCGCTGCAGCGGCTGCAATCGGTGCTGAACCAAGACCCGCTTCATTTGAGAAGACACCACGCGCGACACCATAACGAATCGCCGCCCCGATCGCGCCACCCGTAATTGCTTCGCTTGAGAACGTGCTGCTGAAGATCGTCGAAATCGCACCTGGAATCAAGTCATAGTTCATGACGAGAATCAGTAATCCACTTCCAACATAGAAGAAAATCATAAACGGAACAAACAAACTGACAACTTTTCCGATTGATTTGACCCCACCAAGAATGACGACGCCTGTCAGTACCATCAATACGATCCCCGTCACGTAAAGTGGCACATCGAACGTTGATTTCATCGCGAGGGCGACCGAATTCGTCTGGACCCCGTTCCCGATCCCGAACGCAGCGATTGAAGCGAATGCGGCAAACAAGACACCCAGCCATTTCTGCTTCAGCCCACGCTCGAGATAATACATTGGCCCCCCTGCCATCTGTCCATTTTCATCAACGACACGGTACTTGACGGCAAGGATTGCTTCCGCATACTTCGTCGCCATCCCGAATAGACCGGACAACCACATCCAAACGATCGCACCCGGTCCGCCGAGGACGACGGCGGTTGCGACACCAACGATATTCCCCGTACCGACGGTCGCAGCCAGTGCCGTCATCAATGCTTGAAAGTGACTGATGTCGCCTTCCGACTTATCGTCCTGATGCTTTGAAAACGCGAGCTTCAGCGCATACGGTAGTTTGGTAATTTGAATGAATCCTAAGCGAATCGTCAAGTAAATCCCCGTACCGACCAACAGAATAAGTAACGGTGGTCCCCAAACAAGATTGGACACCGTACTGATCCAGTCACTAAATGAATTTCCCATTCGTGTTACCTCCCTTTATGAAATATGTAGTTCTTTACCATTTTTTCAGAATTTACTGATAATTGTCAAACTATTTTTTTATGAAACTATTTTGATACTTATTCATTTCAATAATATGAAGGAGATAGTCGTGATTCATACTTCACCGTCTCGGAACAACTGACGAAATCGTGAAATTTAATAATCAATAGGCTAAGAATAACGGAGCAACGATCACGGATACCGTTAACACAGCACACATCCTCCTGTTCACTACGATCGTTGTCATTGGAGTGTTCAGTGTAATCTTTATTATCTTGATTTTATAATCGATCTTCGGTCCTCTTCGCCAACTGCAGGCAAAACCTACGAACTTGCCACTCAAGACGATCGAACATTTGAATGCCGCGTCCGGTGGGGTGCTGTCCTTCATCGATACGAAAGTCGTCAATGACAATGATTTATTCGAAGCTATCTCGATTCAATACTAGGATGACGCTCAAGCATTCCGCGATATGCACGAACAGATTTCCATCAGTCAAAAACAGACGGAAGCACTAAAAGAAGTTCTTCGTCAGTTCCAAGTCTCAAAAAAGTCCCCTCATCTTCATGGAAGAGAGGGGACTTCGATGTTTATTGTGCTGCACCTGTGAGCGGTTGTGCATCTTTTGCTTCCGCAGGTAATTTGATTTCGCTGATCTCATTGAATTTTGAGAACGTCGACTCGTTCTTCATATTGAACTCGGTATCTTTTTCAATCGCAAACACCATGTCCATATCGAGTGATTTCGGATAGAATGTTTTCGCATCATACGTCATCGTGTAATTCATTTTCTTGTAATCGATGCTGTCCATCGCATCTTTCATCTGTGCCATCTGTCCTGTCTGCTCAAGCGAATCCTTCATGAATGCTTTGAGGTCGTCCCCTTTTAGTTTGACGTCGATTTGATAAACGTCACCCTCTTTTTTGGCGGTCCAGTTGTCTTTGTACTTTTTCAGTAGCTTGAGATTTTGATCCGTCGATGCCGATGACTCCATCGCCTCAACCATATCACCTAGCTCCGAGACATCTTGAACGAGCCATTGTCCGTTTTGCGATAGATACATCTTATCGTCGACGATATAGCTCTCGATCGACATGTCCTTACCGTCCTGTGGATTTTTCATCGTCATCGTCTGATGCATCGTAAGCGGCTTCTGGATGATATCGGCTGATACCTTCTGATCTACTGCCATCTCACCTGCTTTTGAATTGACTGTCCCCTCCATGTGGAACGATTTAATATCTTTTTGAGCGGCTGTCGCTTTATTCAGTAATTCCGTATTCGAGAGTTCCCCCGACTTCGTCGAACCAGACCCACTGCCACTACCCGAATCTGTCTGCCCATCTTGACATCCAGCTAGTCCAATCGATGCTGCGATGATCCCAGCTGCTACCCACCTTGTTTTCTTCATATTCATTTCCTCCTTTATACGCGTTACCCTGATTTACGAAAAGCATTGGAAAATGTTTCAAAGTTTCTTTATTACCTCATTACCGTTCTTCTTCAAAACAAATCCTCATATTTCAAATCTACTATTCTTTTTTTGAAATTTGATTTATCACCTGCAAAATGTCCACAAAAAAATAGGATGACGGAAACTTCCGTCACCCTATCCTTATTTCGTTAGATCGTGCGTAAAAGATTCGCCATCTCAATCGCGGAAACGGCAGCTTCGTAGCCTTTATTTCCAGCTTTCGTACCGGCACGTTCGACCGCTTGCTCGATCGAATCCGTCGTCAGGACACCGAAGATGATGGGTACGCCTGTATCACGCGACGCACTCGCGACACCTTTCGCGACTTCGTTACAGACATAGTCATAGTGTGATGTTGCTCCGCGGATGACGGCACCCAGTGTGATGACCGCATCATACTTACCGCTTTTCGCTAACTTTTCCGCAACGAGTGGAATTTCAAATGCTCCAGGAACCCATGCTGTATCCACAGCATCCGCCGCAACACCGTGACGACGGAACGCGTCGTTCGCTCCTCCGACGAGTTTTGATGTGATCAATTCATTAAAACGTGCTGCGACGATTGCGACGCGTAGTCCTTCTCCTGTTAAGAAACCTTCGTAAATCATGATGTGTGTCCTCCTTGGATATCGAGCCAGTGCCCGAGTTTCGTTTGTTTTGTTTTCAGATAACGCTGATTTTCCGGTTCAACGGGTACTTGATGGGGAACACGTTCGATGACTTCAATCCCCTCTTGCTCGAGCACCCGTTGTTTGTCTGGATTGTTCGTCATCAAGCGAATCTTCGTCACGCCAAGATCACGCAACATGTTGGCCGCGACCGTATAATCACGCATGTCTGTCGGATAACCGAGTGCATGGTTCGCTTCGACTGTATCGAGTCCTTGTTCCTGCAACTCGTACGCTTTCAACTTCGCCATCAGACCGATGCCGCGTCCTTCCTGACGTAGATACAAGACGGCTCCACCTTCTCGTTCGATTCGCTCAAGTGCCGCATCGAGTTGTGGACCACAATCGCAACGTTTCGAACCGAAGACATCCCCTGTCAGACATTCCGAGTGCAGACGGACGAGCATCCCGTCGTGCGCTTCACCGGATAAGACAGCGACATGTTCTTTCTTATCTTGTGTCGTATAGCCAATCATCCGAAAGGCTCCGAACGTCGTCGGAAGCAACACTTCCGCTTCCCGCGTCAATGGATGCTCGAGATACGCGACGAGTGCCTCGATCGTGATCAGTTTTAAGTCGTGTTCTTCCTTATAGAGAAGCAAATCATCCACCCGTGCCATCGTGCCATCTTCCTTGATGATTTCACAAATGACGGCAATCTCATCGTTACCGGCAAGACGGGCAAGGTCAACACCTGCTTCCGTATGTCCGCGTCGTTCCCGGACACCGCCCTCTTTTGCGATCAACGGGAAGATGTGACCCGGTCGTTTGAAGCGCTCCGGTCCATCCGTCAGCATCCGCTGGATCGTCAGCGAACGCTCTTCGGCACTGATGCCGGTCTTCGCTTCTTCATGATCAATGCTGAGCGTGAATGCCGTACCGTGCGGGTCCGTATTATTGTCCGTCATCGGCGAGAGATGTAATCGCTCTGCCACATATGGACTAACCGGAACACAGACGAGTCCTTTTCCATACGTAATCATGAAGTTGATGTTTTCTGGCGTCGCGTGTTCTGCGAGCATGACGAGATCGCCCTCATTCTCACGATCCTCGTCATCACAGACGATGATCGGTCGTCCGTTCTTCAAATCTTCTATCGCGTCTTCAATCAAGTCGAATCCGTTCATCACATGTCGCCTCCTAAGAATGCTGCCCAGTCCGTCTGTTTCTCATGTTGCGTGAAATGATAGAGATGTTTCGCCATCATGTCACACTCGATATTGACGACTGCGCCGCTTGCCAATCGATCAAACGTCGTCACTTGACGGGAATGCGGAATCAATGAAATCGAGATCGTTTCCGGCGTGACGCGTTGCAAGGTCAGGCTCGTGCCGTTGATCGCGATTGATCCTTTTGGAATGCAATACTTTTGCCACGATCCGACATCAAACGTATACACCATCGCTTCTCCGTCCGGTCGCCGACTGATTAGTCGTGCCGTCCCGTCGATGTGCCCACTGACGAAATGTCCACCGAACCGACCGTCTGCCGGCATCGCCCGTTCGAGTTGCAACGGGTTTCCGACCCGGTACGTGCCGAGTGCTGTCGAACGAATCGTGTCATGGACAGCATCCGCCGTAAAACCGGTTGGGCTCATTGACGTGACCGTCAAACAAATCCCGTCGACGGCGATACTGTCACCAATCTTCGTTCCTTCGAGCACCCGGTGCGCTTCAATTTCAAGTGCTAATCCATTCGGTCGCGGAATCTTTCGTTTTAGGGTCCCGACTTCTTCAATCAATCCGGTGAACATATCGTCTCCTCCTTTCGGATGTACGTCAGATGGAGATCCGGTCCGACCATTTCAATCTGATCGATTTGAAAACGTTCTTCGATATCATGTCGTCCGTTCCAGGCAGTCCCTTCAAAAATCGACGGGGCTTGGTAGACTTCAATCCGATCGACGAGATCTGCTTCAAAGAATGCGGCTTGAATCGTCGGTCCACCTTCAATTAAAACGCTGCGGATGTCTTGTTCGTATAAGCGTTTAAGAATCGCTTCCGGCGTCTCATATTCACCGACGAGCACCGTCACTTGATCATGACTTATCCGAGGAACACTCGTCAGCCAGTACGTTGGATTTTTTCCATCGCAAAAGACTTGCGCGGTCTCTGGCACCCGACCACGGCGATCGACGATTACTCGAATCGGCTCGATGCCTGACACTGCGCGTAAAGTCAGTGCTGGATCATCGACGAGCACCGTTTCACTTCCGACGAGGATCGCATCATGGCACCCCCGCAGGGCGCGACCATTCGCGCGTGCTTCTTCTGACGTGATCCAGCGCTGTTCCCCCGTTGCCGCGATCCCGTTCATCGTCTGAGCGATTTTGACGGTCACGGTCGGACGTTTCCGTTCGATCGTTTTCCAAAATGTCTCGTAGAGGACTTCCGCTTCATGCCGTAACAAGCCGACTTCGACTTCGATTCCCTCGTCTTGAAGCCGTTTGATCCCTGAACCAGCGACAATCGTATGTTTGTCTTCCGTTGCGACGAAAACCCGTTTGATCCCGGCTTGTAGAATCGCTTCCGTACATGGTGGTGTCTTACCATGATGGTTGCATGGCTCAAGCGTCACGTAGAGATCAGCACCACGGGCGGCCTCTCCTGCCATTCGCAAGGCTTCGACTTCCGCGTGCGGACCACCGGCAAACCGGTGCGCACCAAATCCGATGATGCGTCCTTGTTTGACGATGACACAGCCGACACTTGGATTCGGACTTGTTTGTCCGTTTAACATATGTGCTAATTGCATGGCATAACTCATCATCTGTGACATCGCGTTCACTCCTTTCAAATAAAAAAGACGCTCCTTGAAAAAGGGGCGTCTGTATAGAAGGGTTCACGAAATACACGGTTCGCCTTCTGCTTTTTCGCATGCAGAAAGAGACCATCTTCTGAAAACATTTTTTCAGAAAACAGCTTGAATCGCGTCGTTTCGTTCTTCTCCCATCCGGACTTTACCGTCGGCCCTGGAATCTCACCAAGTCAGCCATGATGCGTACATCGCGGGTCGCGGGCTCGTCGATCGATCGATCGCATCACCGCCGGTTGGGATTTTCACCCTACCCCGAAGAACTGGATTATTGAGTTATACAACTTTAGCCTAGCATATCTTTTTCAAGAAAACAAAGCGCAAATGTTTCGGTATTGGCTCTTTTATGATTTCGTTCCACTTCTGTTACCCCTCCCCAATTCGTGATCTATTGGATACTAAAAATGACTGGAGCACCTGATATCAGTGCGTCCAGTCATTGTGTTCCGGTTACAAATAACCGTTCTTCCGGTCGTGGAATTCTTGGGCAATCGCTCCGCGTGTCCGTTCATCAGCGAGGACGCGAAGTGCTGTCCGTGCGAGGATTTTAGCGCCTGCGATCAACGCTTCATCCCCCGCTTCTGAACGGGCGGCTTCTTTGAATGCTTCTGTATGCGCGACGAGATCGTCCGGACCAATCTTGATATACGGATGGATTGTCGGGATGACTTGACTGATGTTACCCGCGTCCGTCGATCCAAGACCCGGTCGTTCGTCGAGGTGCACGATTTGCCCAAGCGCCTCTGCTTCTTCTTGGAAGAGACGATCAAACGTCCGGTTGAAGACGAGATTGTCGACTTCATTTTGGAAAGCGATGACGTCAAGCGTCGCCCCGGTCGCAAGTGCCGCACCTTGCGCGACCGCTTTGACTTTCTCCGTGACGGCATTCAGCCGTTCCCGTGTCGTCGCCCGAATGAAGAAACGTGCTTTTGCGTATTCCGGAATGATGTTCGGCGCATCGCCACCATTCGTGATGATCCCGTGGATCCGGACATCGTCCGGTAACTGCTGACGTAAGGCGTTGATCCCATTGAAGAGCTGAATGACAGCGTCGAGAGCGTTGATACCTTCTTCCGGTGTCGCCGCTGCGTGCGCGGGACGACCCGTAAAGGCAAAATCGAGCGGATCAACCGCAAGCGAGGACCCCGTGATCCGCGTTTGTCCGGACGGGTGGACCATCAAGGCCGCATCGATTCCTTCAAGCAACTGGTGTTTGACGAAACTGCCTTTCGCACTTCCGTTCGGCCCACCTTCTTCGGCTGGCGTTCCAAGCACGACGACACTCCCACCGACTTCATCAAGCACTTTGCTGAGCGCAATCGCCGCTGCGACACTCGTCGTTCCGATGATATTATGACCGCATGCGTGTCCGATGCCCGGCAACGCATCGTACTCAGCGAGAAAGGCAATTGTCGCGCCAGGTCGGTCGCTTGACTTCTTCGCGATGAACGCGGTCTCGTGCCCTGCGACGCCGAGTTCTACTGTAAAGCCTTCTGCCGTTAAACGCTCTGCATGTAGTCGCGAAGCAAAGAATTCCTCGTTACCGATTTCCGGCGTCGCATGAATCCGGTGGCTCGTCTCAAGATACGATTCCCGTTTTTGTTCGATGTCCTGCTCAATCGTCTCTACCCATGTCGTGCGTACTGGTGTCGTCATGCTATCCACTCTCCTTTAGAATTTATTCGCCGATTTCGCTTAGTGGAACGAACGTCGGGATCGAGCTACCTTTATATTCTTTTTTGATGAAAGCCGCGACATCTTTTTGTTGGTAAAGCGACGCGATCTTTTTTAGTTCTTTTTTGTTCTTGTCTTCCGTCCGTGTCGCGATGATGTTGATGTATGGTTTTGCTGTCTCGTTCTCATGGACGATCGAGTCCTTGATCGGATTTAGTCCTGCGTCAACAGCAATACCGTTATTGATGATCGATGCAGCGACGTCCGGTAAGACGCGTGGCGTTTGTCCCGCGACGATCGGAACGATTTTCAGTTTCTTCGGATTTTCAACGATCTTATCGACCGATCCATTGCCGTCAAAGTCGTCCGGTAATTTGATCAAACCTGCTTCTTGTAGTAACAAGAAGGCACGTCCCATGTTCGTCGCTTCGTTCGGAACAGCGATTTTGCCACCGACTGGAATATCTTTGACGTCCTTATATTTATCTGAGTAAATGCCCATCGGTGCAATGACGGTCGTCGCAATCGGCGACAGCTTCAACTTATGTTCCTTCTTGAAGGCGTTGAAGTAGGAAATCGTCTGGAAGGCATTGGCGTCGATCTCACCCTCAGCCAGTGCCATGTTCGGCTGGACATAATCGGAGAACTTGACGAGCTCGATTTTGATGCCCTCCTTTTCCGCTTTTTTCGCGACGTAATCCCACACTTGAGTGTCTGAACCACTGACCCCTAGCTTGATCGTCTTTTCTCCTTCTCCTGATGCTGAGCACCCGGCAAATAAAATCGTCGTTAATGTTGCTCCAATCGCTACTGCTTTTTTCATGGCTGAATCGCTCCCTTGATTAATGTCTTCTGATTTTTCGTGCGACGATGTTGCCTGTCGTCTGTAAGCCTTGGACTAAGATAACGAGAATCCCGACCGTGATGATCATGACTTTCGTGTCGAACCGTTGATAACCGTACGTAATTGCTAAGTCACCCAAACCGCCACCACCGATGGCGCCTGCCATCGCCGACGCCCCGATCAAGCCGACTGTTGCAATCGTTAAATTAAGGATTAGTGAACCGAGTGCTTCCGGTAAGAGGAAGCGGAAAATCGTTTGAAACGGTGTCGCCCCCATCGCTTCTGCTGCCTCAAGGACGCCTTTATCGACTTCAAGTAACGAGCTCTCGATCAGACGCGCCATGTACGGTGCGGCGTAAAAGACGAGCGGGACGATTGCGGCTTCGGTTCCGATCGACGTCTGGACGATCAACCGTGTCAACGGGATGATCGCAACAAGTAAGATGATGAACGGAATTGAACGGAAGATATTGACGATACTGTTGAAGAATGTGAACAGCGGGACGTTCTCGAGCAATGCCCCTTTCCGGGTGACGACGAGCAGGATGCCGAGTGGTAAACCGATCAAAGTCGAAAATAATAACGACACTGACACCATCGTCATCGTCTGCAAAAATGCTGTCCAGATATCACTGTAGTTAACTAGCATCAGCAAGCACCTCCTCGACGGTCACCTGTGCCTGATCGATGTACTGTAAGGCCCGTTTTACTTCGATCGTTTCACCGATCAGTTCAACAAGTAATGTACCGAACGGTGTTTCCTGTAACTCCGTGATGCTACCGTGCAGGATGTTGACATCGACGTCGAAGCGTTTTGCGACTTGCGACAAGAGTGGTTGTCCGGTGTGGTGTCCGAGAAAATGAATCTTATAGATCGGATGCGCATTCCGTGACTCGATCAACTGACGAATTGATGCCGGAATTTCATCATGCATGACGGAGCGGACGAAGTTTTTCGCTGTCTCGGTCTGCGGATTCGAAAAGACATCAAAGACTGTTCCTGACTCGATCAGCTTCCCAGCTTCGATGACGGCGACCCGGTCACAAATCTCACGGATGACGCCCATCTCATGGGTGATCAAGAGAATGGTGATCCCGTATTCCGCATTGATGCGTTTTAATAACTGGAGAATATGATGTGTCGTCTGAGGATCGAGTGCTGACGTCGCTTCGTCACATAAGAGGACGGATGGTTGCGTCGCTAGTGCCCGGGCGATGCCGACACGTTGCTTTTGTCCGCCGGATAATTGATCCGGATAATGATCCGCCTTGTCTGCGAGATCGACGAATTCGAGTAACTCCGTCACCCGGCGACGAATCTCGTCTTTCTTGACACCTGCGAGAACGAGTGGTTTCGCAACGTTCGTAAAGACCGTGTTTGCATTCAATAGATTGAAGTGTTGAAAGATCATCCCGATCCGCTGTTTCGCTTGGCGTAATTTTTTTGGTGATAGTTTTGTTAAATCTTCCCCGTCGACCGTCACTGTTCCTGACGTCGGTCGTTCTAATAGGTTGACGCAGCGGAGCAATGAACTTTTCCCAGCACCGCTAAAGCCGATGACACCGAAGATTTCGCCTTTTTCGATCGTCAGGTCGACACCGTCGAGTGCTGCGATCGTCTGATCCTTCGTGATGTACGTTTTTTTGACTTGATGAAATGCAATCATTCCGTTTTCCCCCTTCATTCAACAAAAAAGGTCCCTTCTTGAGAAACAAGAAGAGACCTGGATCCGCACAGTGGCAGAATCCACTCCACTCATCTCTCAGACATCTGTCTGATGGAATTGGCACAGTGCTCATAATGAGTCTGTTGCCGAGGTTTCGTAGGGCCAGTCCCTCCACCTCTCTGGATAAGTATTGCGGTATGAAATTCGTATGTGTGTTGTTGCGTTGTTGCTTATGTCGTAAAACTAATTTTTACATTACGGGTCGAACCTTTAAAAGTCAACCAACTTTGCAAAAATAATCCATTTGTCGCATATCGATTGAGTCATAAGTTATGAGTTAGCTGAAAGAACAAATCACGATTCGTCCAGAACGATTTGACAAGGCATTTTCGGTCGTGCTACCATCGTTTCAATGATTAATCCGACAATTCCAATATGATATTTATCAAGAGTGAACGAGAGACCTGGCTCTATGACTTCACGGCAACCTGCAATCTGTAAGGTGCTCCGACCAGCAAAGCGCGGCTTTGGATGATACGGTGAAAAACTCGTGGGCGTCCAAGCAGTGACGTTGACGAGTTTTTTTTCACGAATGGAGGAAAAATAGTAATGATGAACTATCCTGTATTGACTGGTGCTGAAGCATTTTATCTTCAAGGTGGACCGATCGGCATTTTAATCTGTCATGGTTTTAATGCGACCCCGCAAAGTGTTCGGGACGTCGGTGAGGCATTTGCTGCTAAAGGATTCACTGTCTATGCTCCACGTTTGCGTGGTCACGGGACGAACGTCCGTGAGTTCGAACAATCGACTGCTCGATGTTGGAAGCAGAGCCTGCAAGACGGCTATGCACGTTTACAAGAAACATGCGATCAAGTCTTCGTCATCGGTCAATCGATGGGCGCGACGCTCGCACTATCGCTCGCCGCTGACGGGATTCCATTTTCAGGCATCATTACGATCAATGCCGCTCTCTCCGTTCCGTCTTATGAAGCATTGTCGTTTGAAGATGGTCCACAGTACTTACCAGAAGGGGCACCGGATATCAAACGGTCTGCTTTCGAAATCATCTATGACCTCGTTCCGAGTCGTTGTGCATTCGAACTCGTCCGCTTGATGGATGAGACGAAAGGACGCCTTGGATCGATCCTTCTACCGACATTGATTCTTTACTCGGCAACCGATCACGTCGTTCCGCCGTCGAGCTCGGATTACCTGCATCAGCATATCGGGACGAATGATAAACGAATCTACTGTCTCCTCAACTCGTACCACGTCGCGACCCTCGATCATGATCAGGATTTAATCGTGCGTGAGACGATTCGTTTCATCGAACGCTCGAGTCGTTTCTCACAGGAAACGGGATAATAAAAAAACAGCTATTCGTCTTCACTTAGAAGCGAACAGCTGTTACATCAAAGGACGACCATCATCGGTTCGTCTTTTTTGTTTATCCTTTTTGGTGCTGCATCGTTTGGAGCGGCTTCGGCTTTCCTGGCACTTCATGGCAGTGGCGGCACCGTGGCTCATACGATTCTGAAGCGCCGACTAAAATGATCGGATCATCATAGTTCGCTGGTTTTCCATCAATCAAACGTTGTGTCCGGGAAGCCGGATCGCCACATGAGAGACAGATCGCCTGAAGTTTCGTCACAAATTCTGCGCGCGCCAGTAATTCCGGCATCTTGCCAAATGGCTCTGCCCGGAAATCCTGATCGAGTCCTGCACAAATGACGCGTTTTCCGTCTTGCGCAAGTGCTTCGATGACTTGAACGATCTCATCATCAAAGAATTGAACTTCATCAATTCCGACAATTTGTGTTTCTTCCGCTACTGCTGCATAGAGATCACGACTCGTCGCCATTGGAATCGCCACGACGGAATTTCCGATGTGAGAGACGACATGCTCTTCATGGTACCGGTCATCGATTGCCGGCTTGAATACTTGAACGGGCAGTTTGCCGTACTGTGCCCGTCTGACACGACGAATCAACTCTTCCGATTTCCCGGAAAACATACTGCCACAAATTACTTCGATCCAGCCGTACTGATTTATTACATGCATCATCGTCCGACACCGTCCTCTAAAAATAGTCACTTTAACGAGTATAGCTCGAAACGGTATTGAGAAAAAGGGTTGACTTCCGGAAATCAAAATTCATTTTTTCTTTACCTAGAATTTTTGTCCTTTCATTCCAACCTTCATCCATTTCCTGTACACTAAAGAAGAAGATTCTCGCGAAAGAAGGTGTCCCCGATTCATCATCTCTTACATGACATTCTGCACCAATATGGCGCCCTTGGTCTTTCCGTCCTTCTCGCAGGTGGTATCGTGGGATTGCCGGTTCCTGATGAGACCTTGCTCGTCCTGTCCGGTTTTTGGATGCATCAAGGCAATCTACCGCTGTTCGGTACGATTCTTGCCGCTTACGCTGGCAGTTGCATTGGAATGACGATTAGCTACGTGCTGGGCTTAAAACTCGGCATGCCCCTGTTGCATCGCGTCGGACCAAAGATGCGCATCTCAGAAAAACACATTCTCTCCGCTGAAGCCGGATTTCGTCGTTACGGCAAATCGGTCTTGATCATCGGTTACTACATACCTGGTCTTCGCCAACTCTCTGCCTTTTTTGCAGGTGTTTCAAAAATGCCGTTTCGCATTTTTGCGAGTTACGCGTATACAGGTGCTTTGATTTGGGTCAGTGTGTTCTTGGGCGCCGGCTACTTTGTTGGTCGTCATATCTCGTTCCATAAAGTCGTCGACTACATCTTGGCACATCCAGATGCTATGCCGTACTTGATCGGGATCGTCGGCGGGATTGCTTTCTCGTTCGTCTTAAAGACGTACCTTACGTACCGTTCGCAATTTAGCCTATACAAAAACAGCCTGCTTCCGTAATGGAGGCAGGCTGTTTTTTAAGAACCGGCAAGTAATTACTTGCGGCCGTATTTTTTGTTGAAGCGATCGACACGACCATCTGCCGCGTTGAACTTTTGACGACCTGTGTAGAATGGGTGCGAGTCTGAAGACACATCCACACGGATGAGTGGGTACTCGTTACCATCTTCCCAAGTGATCGTTTCGTTCGAAGAACGAGTAGAACCGCTTAAGAATTTGTACTCAGTCGTTGAATCCATAAATACTACTTTGTTGTAGTTAGGGTGAATTCCTTGTTTCATGGTTGATTTCTCTCCTTCCGCCCTGGTCCATTTGCTGAGCCAGAGTAAGTTACCTTCCTATACTAAACGATTTTTTTACGCGTCGCAATAGTTATTTTTCCGTCGTTGCTTCCTTCTTGACGGTACGCGGTTTAGCAGGTGCACGTCGGACCGTCTTCTTCTTTTCTTTCTCAAGTTCAGCAAAAAATTCTTCATTATTTTTCGTGTCGCGAATCTTACGCAGGAACGTATCGACGAACTCGTTCGACTCGTTCATCGTCCGACGAATCGTCCAGAGCGCATCGAGTTGCTCTTTCGGAAGCAAGAGTTCTTCCTTCCGCGTACCTGATTTGCGAATGTCGATTGCCGGGAAGATTCGGCGTTCCGACAGCTTACGATCGAGATGTAGCTCCATGTTTCCTGTTCCTTTGAATTCCTCATAGATGACGTCATCCATGCGGGATCCCGTCTCGACGAGCGCCGTCGCAAGAATCGTCAAACTGCCACCATGTTCGATGTTTCGCGCCGCACCAAAGAACCGTTTTGGTTTGTGGAACGCTGCTGGGTCAATCCCCCCTGAAAGCGTCCGTCCGCTTTGCGGCACTGTTAAGTTATACGCACGAGTCAAACGCGTGATCGAATCCATCAAGATGACGACATCTTTTTTATGTTCGACAAGTCGCATCGCCCGTTCAAGGACAAGTTCAGAAATCCGCACATGGTTGTCCGGTGTTTCGTCGAACGTTGAACTGACGACGTCTGCTCCCGGAACTGAACGCTCGATGTCAGTTACTTCCTCTGGTCGCTCATCGATCAATAGAATGATCAGCTCGACATCCGGATGATTCTCTTGAATCGAGTTCGCGATTTCTTTGAGGAGTGACGTCTTCCCTGCTTTTGGTGGTGCGACGATCAAACCGCGTTGTCCAAACCCAACTGGTGCAATCATATCCATGACACGAACCGATAAATGACGTGGCTCTGTCTCAAGACGCATTAAACGATCCGGATAGATCGGTGTCAGCGCCGGGAAGAACAAACGGTTACGCGCTGTATCCGGTGCTTCGCCGTTGACGGCTTCCACACTAAGTAACCCTTGGAAACGTTCGTTTTCCTTCGGTGGGCGTACTTTACCTGTGACGACATCACCATTACGTAGATTGAAGCGTCGGATTTGAGAAGCGGCGATATAGATATCTTCAGAGGATTGGGAATAATTGATAGGGCGAAGGAAGCCGAAGCCACCATCGTTTTGCATTTGTGGATTACCAGGGATGACTTCAAGTACCCCTTCGAGGAAATAAAGACCTGTTGATTCCGCCTGTGCTTTTAGAATCTTGAACATCAACTCACGCTTACGGGCTTCCCGATATTGCGGGACATTCTTCGTCTTTGCGATTTCATATAATTCTTTTAATGTCAGCTGGCTCAATTGAGCCAAAGTATAGGAACGTTCAGGTTTATCTTTTTTATCAGTTGTTGGCATGTTTTTCACCTATTCTTTATAAATTCAACTGCATTCAGCATACTTCCATACATACATCAGGAGGTATGTAATTTCTTTCGTGAACTAAAGGTATCATATTTTTTTAAATTCGTCGTCAACAATCCTTTGCGTTTCTTACTTTGTAATATTCAAGGATATTATTTCAGTTATGTTACAAAAGCATCTATTTTGTCTTCTAACTGAAAAAACGTTTTTAAGGGCGCACATGCTAAGATATTCCTGCAGACAAAATTCTTACACAGTTGTAAGGTTCACTGCTTAATTACACACTTAATGATTTCATCATATAACTTACGGACGCAACACACTACATTAAAACGGAGGAATTCTTAACATGAAACGTTTTCTAGCATCGATCGCGACAGCAGCCTTAGTGGTTTCAGGTTTTACATCAGTGGGTACAGGTAAAGTTGAAGCAGCAACAGTCACGAAAGTCAAGATCACGGACAACGGTCTTCGTGTTCGGACAGCTCCTTCTACGAAAGCAAGCATCGTCGGGAAAGTCAACGCTGGTCAAGTCTTTACATACAAAGGCAAATCAGGCAGCTGGACAAAAATCTCATACGGCGGTAAAACACGTTATGTCTTCTCACAATACACAAAGACATACAAATCATCTTCAAGCGCTAAAAAATCAACAAGCACATCTTCTAAACGGACGAAAATCCTGAACGAAGCAGCAAAACATAAAGGTACACCATACGTATGGGGCGGAACAACGACTCGTGGATTCGACTGCTCTGGTTTCACAAGCTACGTTTACAAGAAAGCGGCTGGTAAAACATTGCCACGTACGTCTTCTTCACAATATTCTTCTTCTAAGAAAGTCAGTGTTTCAAGCGTACAACCAGGAGATCTTGTCTTCTTCTCACACGGTAGCGGCATTCAACACGTCGGGATCGCAACAAGTAAGTCAAGCATGGTTAACTCAGAAACAGGTGGCGTTAAATACTCAAGCTTCAAATCAGGGTACTGGGGTTCACGTCTTGTCGGCGCAGGATCTTACCTTTAATTCATCATCTCAAAGCGGTTGAGCATTGGCTCGATCGCTTCTTTTCATCTCATTCAATTCATAAGAAGGAAATAGGATGCATGTCTTCATCACAGGTGCTTCAAGAGGTCTTAGTCGTGAATTCGCTTATCTGCACGATCAGGAGATCACATCTTGCTCGTCAAACGTGAGGCAATGCTCTTCAAAACGAAATTTCATGTCGAGCGATTTGGAGGTACTGCAATCTTCCCATACGATTTAACGAAGCGGAAAACGTTAGCACGTTTCCTTTTCCTCTAGGAATTGAGGATGAACGTCTTGATTCCTAGAAACATAGCAAAAAGAGTTGGTGTTTCGGAAATTATCCGAAACACCAACTCTTTTTTATCAATCAAGTCCTCACGTATGAGTCCGTCTCTTTTACTTAATGACAAGCTTCGGTTTTTTCTTAAACGAGTGAATGCCTTCAACGAAACGAACCGTTCCGGATTTCGCACGCATGACGACAGAGTGTGTCTGACCGCCTTGTGCCGTGAACTGGACACCTTTCATCAACTCACTGTCCGTGACCCCTGTCGCAGCGAAGATACAGTCGTCTCCTGCGACGAGATCGTCCATCATGAGAATCTTCGATGGATCTTCGATACCCATCTTCTTACAACGTTCGATCTCGGCATCGTCTGCTGGTAATAAGCGCCCTTGGAGCTCTCCACCGAGACACTTCAAGGCAACGGCAGCAAGAACGCCTTCCGGTGCGCCACCTGAACCGAGCAAGATATCAATCCCTGTATGCGGGAACGCCGTGTTGATTGCACCAGCAACGTCACCGTCACCAATCAAGCGAATCCGTGCCCCTGTTGCCCGAATCCGTTGAATGATTTCTTCATGACGTTCGCGATCAAGGATCGAGACGACGACGTCTTCGATTTCCTTGTTCTTCGCCTTTGCGACGGCTGCGATGTTTTCTTCAATCGTCGCATCCAGACTGATGTGTCCTGCTGCTTCTGGACCAACTGCAATCTTATCCATGTACATGTCCGGTGCATGGAGTAAATCTCCCGCATCCGCAACAGCGAGGACAGCAAGTGCGCCCCATGTTCCTTTTGCGACGATATTCGTTCCTTCGAGCGGATCGACAGCGACGTCAAGTCGTGGTCCATACCCATTTCCTAGCTTTTCTCCAATGTAAAGCATCGGTGCTTCATCCATCTCGCCTTCCCCGATGACGACGGTTCCTTTCATCGGAATCGTATCGAAGACATCACGCATCGCGCTTGTTGCCGCATCATCCGCTTCATTCTTCAATCCTTTTCCCATCCAGCGTGCAGAGGCAAGTGCTGCCGCCTCCGTGACGCGTACAAGTTCCATTGATAGACTTCTCTCCATGTGTATGTCCCCTCTCCCTTGTTACAAATCGGTCAAATCGTTTCACGCCATACGAGGGCGCCTAGTTCCTTCAACTTCTGATCAAATCGTTCGTAACTCTGGTCAAGCACTTCTGCGTGGTGCAATGTCGTCTCCCCTGAAGCGAGAAGTCCCGCCAAGACAAGTGCTGCGCCACCGCGTGGATCTGGTGCCTCGATTTCCGTACCGAGTAAGGATTCGCCACCACGAATGATGATCGAAGCGTCTTCATGCGTGATTCGGGCGTTTAAGCGCCGCAACTCCTGTACATGTCGGAAACGTTGCGGGTACAACTTATCGACAACGATACTCGCTCCTTTCGCTTGCAACAACGCTGCCGAGATGACAGGTTGTAGATCGCTTGGGAATCCACCGTAGTGGAAGACACGAATATCGACCGGCTTCGCCTCCTGGAATGTCGCCGTGACGGAATCATCTGTCACTTCGATCAACGCACCATACCGCTCGAGTTTTTGAATAACGCTCTCGAGATGGAGCGGAATGACGTTATCGACGGTGACGCGCCCAAGTGCCGCGCCCATCGTCAAAAACGTTCCTGCTTCCATCCGGTCTGGAATCAAGGTATGCCGGCAACCACTCAGGCGTGAGACACCTTTGATTCGAATCTCATCCGTTCCTGCCCCTTTGACATTTGCTCCCATGTTCGTCAGCATCGTACTGACGTCGATGACTTCTGGATCATAGGCAGCGTTTTCGATGACAGTCGTTCCTTCAGCGAAGACAGCGACGAGTAAAGCACTGATCGTCGCTCCGAATGACGGAAGATCGAGATAGATTCGGTTTCCGACGAGACGGTCAACGCGCATGTAATGGACGCCCTGCTCGTTACGTACGGAAACACCGAGACGCTCCAGTGCTTTGATGTGTAAATCAATCGGTCGTGGTCCGATGTCATAACCCCCAGGCAGACCGACGACTCCTTGTTTGAATCTGGCCGCCAGAACGCTCATAAGGTAGATCGATCCGCGTAACTTGCGCGTCTCCGCACCAGTTAACGGCATCGATTCAACCCGACTTGGATCAATCGTCACCATATCGCCTTGACGTGTCACGACCGTGCCGAGCGTCTCTAAAATCTCGATCATTGTCGCGACGTCGCCAATTTCCGGCACGCCTTCTAGAATGACCGTCTGATCCGTCAGTAGAGCTGCAGCAAGACACGGAATGGCGCTTTGCTTCGAACCACTGATTGATACGGTTCCTTCTAGGCGTTGTTGCCCTACGATATGCAAAATGTCCACGTTCCATCAACCTTTCTCTTCGCTACGATTATTGCTGCGTTTTTTCCCAGTCCGCGAGGAACTTTTCAATTCCTTGCGTCGTGAGTGGGTGGTGTGTGAGTGACTCGATGACCGAGAATGGAATCGTCGCGATGTCTGCGCCCGCAAGTGCAGCGTTCGTCACGTGAACCGGGTTCCGGACCGATGCCGCAATGATTTGTGTCGGAATATCATGTACGACGAAAATTTGAGCAATCGTCTCGACGAGGCCCATTCCATCTTGACCGATGTCATCTAGACGACCGAGGAATGGTGATACGTATGTCGCACCAGCACGGGCTGCGAGTAATGCTTGGTTCGGATTGAAGATCAATGTGACGTTCGTCGTGATCTTCTCTTTTGAAAGTGCTGCGACCGCTTCGAGTCCGGCCGGAGTCATTGGAACCTTAACCGTAATGTTCGGTGCGATCTGGGCAAGTTCCTTCCCTTCGCGAATCATTCCTTCTGCATCAAGCGCGATGACTTCAGCGCTGACAGAGACATCTCCGACGATTTCACAGATTTCACGAAGTCTTGTATGGAAATCGACGCCCTCCTTAGCGACGAGCGATGGATTCGTCGTGACACCATCTAAAATCCCCATTTTATGTGCTTTCTTGATGTCCTCTACGTTTGCTGTGTCAATGAAAAATCTCATCTTTCTCGTTCCCCTTTCATCCCTTGAAATCGCTTACGACTCTATTATAGGTTTTTTTCACGAGAAGTCCTACTGTTTTCCATCGAATACACGTTCATATGATATGAAAAAAGCACGGTAGACCGAAGTCTACCGCACTTTAAAGAGGAGTCGATTAAGCTTTGTTGCTTGAACCGAACTCACGCATCTTACCGATGACAGTTTGTTTGATTGCTTCACGACCTGGTGCGATGAATACGCGTGGGTCATATGCTTCTGGTTTCTCAGCCAACACTTCACGAACGACTTTCGCGAATGAGATTTGGTTCTCTGTGTTAACGTTGATTTTTGAAGTTCCGAGTGAGATCGCTTTTTCGATATCGTGTGTCGGAATTCCAGTTCCACCGTGAAGAACGAGTGGGAGGTTTGTAGCGTCACGGATTTCTTCCATCTCTTTGAATCCGAGGTTTGGTTCACCTTTGTATGGTCCGTGAACAGAACCGAGTGCAGGAGCAAGCGTGTCGATTCCAGTTTCTTTAACGATGCGTACACACTCGTCAAGTTTCGCGTACATGACATCACCGATGACGTCGTCTTCTTGTCCACCAACTGTACCAACTTCCGCTTCAACTGAAACGCCTTTAGCGTGAGCGTATTCAACGACTGCTTTAGTTGTTTCGATGTTTGTGTCGATCGGGCTGTGCGAATCATCGATCATGACAGATGTAAATCCAGCGTCGATCGCTTCTTTACATTTTTCAACGCTCGAACCGTGGTCGAGGTGGATTGCGACTGGAACTGTTACTTTCATGTCGTGTACGAGACCTTCAACCATTTTCACGACAGTGTAGAATCCGCCCATGTGGCGTGCTGCACCTTCAGATACTCCAAGGATAACTGGTGACTGCTCTTCTTGAGCCGCACCGAGAATCGCTTGTGTCCACTCGAGGTTGTTGATGTTGAATTGACCTACTGCATACTTACCTTCGAGAGCTTTGTTTAACATGTCTGTCATAGATACTAATGGCATAATGACATCCTCCTCTGTTTTGATCGCTGCTTACACGAACTCGTGCAATTTCAGACTGATTATAACATACTGATTCATCGGAACGTACAGCATTTCGCTTGGTTTTTTGGTTTGTGACGGCGACGTGAAGGATTAACCGCTTACATCGTGAGAAATTTGCACAGTCACTTCTTTTTTTAATTCGAAGATGTCAAATGGCTTCCCGAAGAAGGCGACGACCCCTAATCGTTTCGCTTCTTCCATCGCTTCTTTTTCACCGAGTGCCGTCATTAAAATCGTCCGGACACGTCGTCCGATCCGGTCCTGATGACGTAAAACCTCGATCCCGGTCCGCCCCGGCATGTTGACATCCATCAACAGCAAATCATATGCCGCTTCTTGTAAATAGACGATCGCTTCCTCTCCATCGACGGCGACGTCCGTTTCATACCCTTCTGTCCGGAACAATTGTGCAAGTAAGTTCCGGATTCCCGGCTCATCCTCGACGATCAACAATCTGCCTTTCATCTCTGCCACTCCCCCTCTAGTTATTTCCATTCTACACTAAAGCAAAACTTGCTTTATACTGTCCTTGAGAGAAATACAGAAAGGATGAAGAAAAATGATGAAAATCTTAGCTACACAATTCAACGGAAAATTGCAAACGCTCGCAAAACAGGAAGACGAACTATTCGATGTCGTCCGTCTGCTCGCACAGGCGCTCGTCGGAGAAGGCACGGTCTACGTCGACGCTTACGGTGAATGTGAAGGACTCTATCCAATGCTCTCAGAAGGTCCGGATCAGATGAAACGGGTTACGAAAATCAAGGATCGAAAGACACTGCACGCTGTCGATCGCGTCTTAATCTTTACGCCAGATACGGAACGCTCCGACCTTCTCGCTTCTCTTGCCCGCTATGACGCATGGCATACGCCTTATGCGATCGTCACACTCAGTGACGTGACAGAAACGCTCGAGCGTTCGATTGCACCGCTCGCATTGAAGTTTAATAAAGGATTGCTTCCGGCAGAGGACGGTTCACGTCACGGACTGCCGAGTCTTGCCCTTTGCGCGTTCCTCTTGACACATATCTTGACGCAACTACAAGAGATGACGGAAGAGTGGGATTAACACTTTTCTTCTATAATATGTAGTTCTGAATATAATTAATCAAAAAAGACGCGGTAAACTTCAAGATGCTGAAGGTTACCGCGTCTTTGATTATCTTTCTTTTCATTCACCAAGTGAAGCTTGGATGAAGTCATGGAAGAGTGCTTGTGGACGTTCGGGACGCGAGATCAATTCTGGGTGGAACTGACACGCGACGAACCATTTGTGTTCTGGAATCTCGATGATCTCAACGAGACGACCGTCTGGGCTCGTACCTGAGAAGACCATGCCGTTCGCTTCGAACTGCTCACGGAATTCGTTACCGAACTCATAACGGTGACGGTGACGTTCGTAGACGAGCTCGCTTGAATACGCGGCACGTGCTTTCGTTCCATCTTCGAGTTTACATGGGTAAAGTCCGAGACGGAGTGTACCACCGAGATCCTCGATGTCTTTTTGTTCTGGCAACAAGTCAATGATTGGGTATGGTGTCGCTGGGTCGATTTCCGCTGAGTGTGCGCCTTCAAGATTGAGTACGTTACGTGCGAATTCAACTGTCGCGAGTTGCATACCGAGACAGATACCGAAGAACGGTACGTTGTTTTCACGTGCAAAACGTGTCGCTTCGATTTTCCCTTCGATTCCGCGTTCTCCAAATCCACCAGGAACGAGGATTCCGTCTGCTGAACCGAGCAATTCGTTGACGTTTTCGCGCGTCACGTCTTCTGCGTTGATCCAGTCGATTTCGATATCACTGTTGAAGGCGAATCCAGCGTGTTTCAGTGCTTCTGCAACTGAGATGTACGCATCACGCAATTCGACGTATTTCCCGACGAGTGCGATCTTCGTCGTCTTCTCGAGGTGCGTCACTGTGTGGACGAGTTGTTTCCAAGCCGTCATGTCAGCAACTGGTGTGTCGAACTTGAAGTAGTCACAGACGAGTTGGTCCATGCCTTGACGTTGCAAGTTGAGCGGTACTTCGTAGAGCGTCGATGCATCTTGTGCTTCGATGACTGCTTCCGGACGTGTGTCACAGAAGAGAGCGATTTTATCTTTCATCTCTTGTGGGACTGGGTGCTCTGCACGTAAGACGATGATGTCTGGCTGGATACCATAGCTACGGAGTTCTTTGACACTGTGTTGTGTCGGTTTCGTCTTGAGCTCACCTGCTGCTGCAAGATACGGAACAAGCGTACAGTGGACGTACATGACGTTTTCTTTTCCGATATCGTTTTTCACTTGGCGAATGGCTTCGATGAACGGAAGCGACTCAATATCCCCTACTGTTCCACCAATCTCCGTGATGACGACGTCTGCGCCCGTTTCTTTTCCAGCACGGAAGACACGGTCTTTGATTTCGTTCGTGATGTGCGGAATGACTTGGACTGTTCCACCGTTGTAGTCTCCACGGCGTTCCTTCTTGAGGATCGTCGAGTAAATACGACCAGACGTGACGTTTGCGTTCTGGCTCAAGTTGATGTCGATGAAGCGCTCGTAGTGACCAAGGTCAAGGTCCGTCTCTGCGCCATCATCTGTGACGAAAACTTCCCCGTGTTGGTACGGGCTCATTGTACCCGGGTCGATGTTGATGTACGGGTCAAATTTTTGGATCGTGACGTTAAGGCCACGGTTTTTCAAGAGACGAGCGAGCGATGCAGCGGTGATCCCTTTACCGAGTGACGATACGACGCCACCTGTTACGAAAATATACTTTGTCATGTTAAATATTGCTCCCTTCTCTAATTCACATCTCAACAAAACAGAGGTGGTAAAAACAAAAAAGCAAAAGTGCCCCCATAATAGGAGACACTTTTGCTGAAATAAGCACGTTGCTTAAAGAAGCCCATGACTAACTTACGTCATTCGGAAAACTTCGTCAAGCCTAATTTTTCAGAGAAAAATTTTCGCGCTCGTTCGTCAGCCGTCAACGAAAAAACTGCCATTTCTATAGGGAAATAGCAGCTGTACAGTTGTGGTTGATCGTGCTTAGACTTCCTCTTCTTCTTCGAAGTCTTCTAAGTCTTCTTCGTCGAGATCGTCATCGAGTTCATCGATGGCTGCGACTTTTTTGAACGTATCATCGTCTTCGCTGTCGTCAGCTGAATCATAGTCTGCTGTCTTCGCGAATGTATCGAGATCGTCTTCGATCGTCTCGAACTCATCTTCTTCTGCATCATAGTTGAACTCTTCTTCAAACTCATCGAGTTCTCCACGTTGACGCGCTTCGATGACGAGATCCTCATCCGACTTATCAAACGGATACCAAGCGCGGAGTGACCAACGGTTCGCTCCGACGTTAACGAAGTTTCCGTCGATGTTCATGTCTGTATAGAGTTGAGCAAGTTTCTCGAACTTGTCTTCTTCATCTGTAAACGTATGGTACTTTTCGATTTCTGACGTGATGTCATCGAACGTGATTGGCTGTTCGCCAGCTTCTTGCAACATTTCATTGACGAATTCGATCAGCGAAAGATCAATAATCTCTTCTTTACTTAAACGGCTGAGGCTCATTGTGACGGCCACTTCCTTTCATTTGCGTTCAATCCATTACTTCTCATTATACGCAAAATGGCTTTTAAAAATCCAGTCTCTATTTAAAAAAAGCTCGAATTGATTCTCGATTTGTGTTTTTCCCGCTCCCGAAAAAGGAATATCCAAGAGAGAAGAAGGAGGAATGACAGATGGAGATGACAATCGAACGGGTCAACGATTTTGATGCCTTCAACTGGTTACCAATTTTATCAAAGAGTACACAGGAAGGCTATCCCTTCATCGAACGGATGCTACGCGAACGGCGAAACGAAACGTTCCAAGAGGATGGTGAGGCACTGTTTGTCGCTTTATCTCTTTCCGGACACGTCATCGCGTGCGGGGGGTATATGAAACAAACCGGCACGAACGACGTCGGTCGGATTCGTCATGTCTATGTCTTACCAGAAATACGACACCACGGTGTTGGTACGCAACTACTTGAGAAAATCATCCCGGAAGCACTTTTGACGTATTCCGAGCTCTGGCTCTATACGGACGATGCCAGTATCTTTTATGAACAATTCGGTTTTGAGCCGTATACAGCAACTAAAGTGACACATCGCCTTCTCAAGCATGGATTCGTTCAACCATAAGTTTCTTGAATTGACATATCGGGAATCATCGATTAGTTTAAGCATATGACAAATCAAGTGGATCTATTCAAGGCATTATCGAACGAGGTACGTCTTGATATCTTACGCTGGCTCAAGGATCCCGAGACTCATTTCAATAAGCCGACGGCCCATCTCGCGACGAATTTGTCGGACAAGGGAGGCATTTGCGTCGGAGATATCCAAGAGAAGGCGAACTTATCTCAATCGACCGTCTCCCAATATCTTGCGATGTTGCAAAAAGTCGGATTGCTCGAATCCGAACGTCACGGCAAATGGACGTATTACCGGCGAAATGAAGAAAAAATCCAGGAGCTTGCAGCGTACCTCAAAGGAGAACTTTGATTCGTTCTCCTCGCCTTACATATCGACATTTCTCGATATTTAGATTCGTGAAAGGATGAATTCTGTTGAAAATCGTGTATTACGCACTCGCGTTACTTGCGGGTATCGCTCTCAGTGTGGAAGGAGCCATCTATGGTGAGCTCGGGAACTTCGTCGGAAAACTCGAAAGTAGCTTTTATAATTTCTTCGCCGGTACGATCATCATCGGATTGATCGTCCTCTTCTTCGGAAAGGGTTCACTCGGCTATACATTCCGCGCACCGAAATGGACCTTGCTCGGTGGTCTACTCGGTAGCATCTACTTGACGATCTTGATCATCAGCATCCCGCTCGTCGGTGTCGGTCTCGCCATGATCAGTGTCATTCTCGGTCAAATGGTCGCTAGTATGGTCATCGAACATAACGGTTGGCTTGGTAGTCCGAAACGTCCCATCAATCGCGACAAGCTGATGGCTTCTGCTCTGATGCTCGTCGCCCTATTTCTTATCTTTTAAGGAGGTTCGCTCGTGAATATTCTATTACTTGGTTTTACATTACTCGGTGGCGTCATGCTGAGCGCACAGTCGTCTATCAATGGTGCCTTCAGTCAAAAGGCAGGGGCTCTCGAAAGTACGTTTCTGACCTTCTTCACGGGGATGCTGATTCTCGCTTTAGCCATCCTCTTCTTCGGACAAGGAAACGTCCTACTCTTGCTCGAAGCACCTCGTTGGCAACTAAGTGCTGTCCTGTTCGGCGTCAGTTATCTATTCCTGACGATTCTTGCCGTTCCGCAGATCGGTGTCACGGCAGCTAGTATCGCGACCGTCATCGGTCAACTCGCAGCAGGTATGGTCATTGACCACATCGGTGCATTCGGTGGCGTCGTCGTCCCACTCGACGGAAAACGTCTACTCGGTTTGCTTGCGATGTTAGCTGCGCTTTACTTCGTCTATCGCGGGAACACACGCAAAGACGTATCGGCTTCATCTGATTCGATGGCATCATGACGATTGCCCTCACGATTCGTTCACGCGCTTTTTCCTGTAGCAATCGTGTGAACAACGGAGTCCTACCACTTCTCGGAATTCATCAAGGAAACAGAAAAAACCGAAATGCTGAAGTGAATTTACTTCAACATTTCGGTTTTTTCGTGTCGAACGATTCGTTGTTGAACGTGCAAGACGAAGACTCCTTCAGGAAAAGCAGAATAAGTGAGACCTCGTAGATGCGATACTTATACTAGAAAAAATTGCACTTTTTTCAGTCGATTGGCTTATCAATAACGACTTTACCGTCCTTGTCTAACAACGGTGTCATTCCGTTCAAGCCAATCCCACTTGTCATTAAGTAATTTACACCTGTTTCCGTATCTACGACAATTTTGATAATACCACCACTTAGATGCTGTTTTGATTTAAGTATGAATCTTTTACTCATTGTTTCATATGACCTCTCGTTCTTTCCGACTTCCACACGACTCTTACAGAAAAAAGCACGATTCATTAGAGACACACAAGACCCGGATCGGCTGTCTGTGGCAGCCGAGACCAGTTTGTGTCTCGCCCAAGGAAAGCGAATGGAACATCGCAAGGACATCGAATGAATCTATATCACTGTTCCAGCTGTTGTCTCTTAAGTAAACGTAACGCTTCCGTCGCAAGACGATGGTCTGCTTCCTGCGATAGACCGGAAACGGTGATCGTACCAACGACACCGACTCCTTCGATCCGGATCGGGAACGACCCACCGGCATCGACATAATCGGCTGGAGAAACAGCATACATCGTATGATACGAGCGATGTTTGCTCTCATTATACCGACGCATGTACAGCGAGCTATAGCCATGTCGCAAGACGACGTTCGATTTCCGGCGAATCCACTCTTCTTGATCCGGTGCCGTACCATCGAGCGCCGCGTAATATAAACGCTGCCCATTCCGTTTGATTTCAACGGCAATCGACAAGTTTTTCTTCATCGCCCGTCCGATCAACTCATGCCCCATCCCGATCGCTTCCGTATTCGTCAGTGACGTCAGGACGAGTTCTTCCTCTTCCGCAAGCAGCACTTTCAATTCTTCCATGCATCCCATTCCTTTCGTAAGAGGCATCGCCCTTCATCACTGCTGATGCGCACTGCTTCAATCAAGCGCATTGTTTTTTCAGCGTCGCGTAAATCGACAGGTACCCGTCCACCGCGAAGTCCTTCCGCCAACTGTTCGTAAAACGTCGCATAACTGCCTGGAAGTGTCGCGAGGCGCTCAACTGGCTGATCGGCGATCTGGAGATAGCCATAGGAGTCCACTTCATCTTCGCCGAGCTGTCCATCGACAGCATGACCTTTCGCAAGCCGTCCTTCTTGTGGATCCATTCCATATTTAATGTAACTGCCGCGTGTCGCATGGAACTCAAAACGCGGTGTCGGTCCTTGGATAAAGGATGCCGAGCGAAGAATGACACGCCGCGTACCGTAATGTAGCGTGACATGGAAACCGTCATCGACAACAGCACCGTCACGTTGCAGGTAAACATCGCCCGTCAGAGCATCCGGTTCTCCAAACAAGGCAAGTGCTTGATCGAGTAAGTGTGAGCCGAGATCAAACAGGATGCCGGCACCATCACCCGCTTGTTCCCGCCAACGCTCCCGAACAACTGGGCGATAGCGATCAAAGCGTGACTCAATGACTTGCCAGTCCCCAATTTCGTTCATCTCCATCAATTGTTCAAGTGTCAGGAAGTCCCCGTCAAAGCGACGGTTTTGATAGACGGCGATTTGAACCCCGTGCTGTTTTGCTAACGTTTGCAGCGCCAGTGCTTCTTCGATCGTCACGACGGCCGGCTTTTCGAGTAAGACGTGCTTTTTTGCTTCGATCGCTTGTTTTGCCATTTCGAAATGCAGTGCCGTTGGTGTCGTGATGACGACAAGTTCCGTATTCTCATCTCGCAACGCATCAGCAAGGGTAGCGACGACTATCGCCTCACTGAAATGTTGTGCCACCTGCTCCGGTCGACTCGAGACGACTTGTGTCACTTCAAATGCCGGTAATGCTTGTAAGAACGGAACGTGGAACGTCACCGCTGAAAAGCCGAATCCGACGAGCGTCGTTTGAATCGGGTTCATGTTGTTTCCTCCTCTGTCACGTCGAGATCGACATGATAATGATCTAATCGTTCTTGCCACGTTGCGTCTGGTACTTGATCGGTGACGAGCATATCGATTTGTCCCCAATCACAGACCTTATGCAAAAAGCGCTTATTGAATTTCGTATGGTCTGCGAGGACGATGACACGGTTCGCACTTCGAATCATCGCCTTCTTTACGACCGCTTCTTCGAGTTGTTCCGCAAAAAGTCCTTCTTCCGTCAACCCACATGCTCCAAGAAAAACACAATCGACTTGATAATTCAGGATGTCGTCTGCCGTCTTGATCCCACTCAAGCTTCGCGCATGCCGGTCGAAACGCCCTCCCGTGACGTACAGCTCAATATCCCTCCGCGCTCCGACGTGATCGGCGATATCGAGTGAGTTCGTGATGACCTGTAGTGAATACGGTGGAAGTGCCCGTGCCATCTCAGATACCGTCGTTGCAGCGTCGAGCAATAAGCGATCGTTCGCTTGGACGTGACGCGCCGCGCGCTGTCCGATCCGCCGTTTTTCCGGTTTCTCTGTCCGCTGTTCATATGCAAGCGTCCCACCAGCACGGACTAATCCATTCTTAACACGAATGATCTCCCCTTCTTGTTCGAGGACGATGACGTCACGACGTGCGGTATCTCGTGAAATCTGATACTCCTGCATCAGTTGATCCAGCGAAATTTCAGGACTCGTCTTGATCCATTCCCGCATCTGTTGCAGCCGTTCGATTTGCCCCATCGATTCCTACCTCCTTTTTTCTTTATATTAAGTTTTTTCATTACCATATGCAATTTTATTGCAAATAATTCGACGATAATTCGGGTAAATAATAGAAGACAACTACTTTCAGAACGGAGGAATTGATATGCAAACGATATTGATCACGGGTGCTTCTTCCGGTATCGGTCTGGCGACGGCGCAGCGGTTTGCGGAAGCCGGCTGGTCTGTCTACGCTGGTGTTCGGAGTCCGGGTGAGATGACTGTGTCGTTACCGACGCTCACCTTCTTGTCGCTCGATGTCACAGATGAAACAAGCGTGAAGGCAGCCATCCGGCAAATCGAACAAGAGGTCGATCACCTGGACGTTGTATTCTGCAACGCCGGTCATGGTTTACTGCGCGCACTCGGTCAAGCGACAAGTTATGAAATCAAGCAACTCTTCGAAACGAATGTCTTCGGTGTCATCCGAACGATTGAAGCCTGCCTCCCCTTACTCAAACAAGCACCGGAAGGTAGTCACTTACTCGCGACTTCAAGCGTCAGTGGTCTCGTCGGTCAACCGATGAATGAATTGTATTGTGCCAGTAAGTTTGCAATCGAAGGGCTGTTCGAAAGTCTTGCGACCTACTATAAACCGTACTTCAATATCGACGTCACCCTGATTGAACCGGCCGCCGTCGAGACGAACTTTACCGCAAATGTTCTCGATCAACTTGAACGGACGGGTGGCTTACACGAAGACGACTTCAAACCGATCATCACGGCTTATTTGCAGACGTACCGAACGCGACATGCCGACCGCCAATCGGCAGAAGCTCTGGCTGAGGTGATCTTCGAGGTCGTCCACCGTGACGAACGTCCGTTACGAATCCGGACGACGGAAGCCGATGAACATTTCGTCGCCCATAAGACGCATCATGATCCGTCAGGACTCCAAGGTGTCGCTAAAATACGACGGCTGACATTAAATCTCGATTGATTCCCCTTTTTTAAAATTTCAATCCGCCTAAGCAATCTGCGCCCACTATACTGAGACTATCTATCTAAAAATCATCTCGAAGAGCGGAACGCATGCCATCCTTGTTTCTTTTTACGATCGTCTATCTGATTCCGACCTTCATCATGTTCTATATGTCGATTGATATATTTTTACGCACTCCATCACATCCGCAACACTAACTGCTCAGCTTATTCACGTTCGCTTACTTATGGGATGTTCTTCCTCCATTCAAGAAAAATGCCTCTTCACTTGAACTTACAGGTTGATCAGGTGATAGATGGTGTCAAACATGCCGGAAAGAATGATTATCTCATTCATGATACGATGGACTCGACGCACCGATCTTAAAGGAGAGATTCGATGATATCTGTACTGACGATTTTTTCACGCCTATTCAAGGGATTGCGCCGCGCCTTTCACTTGTCTTACTTCCGCGGACTACTGATTCTTTGTTTGTTGACACTCGTCTCTGGGACGATCTTCTATAGTACGGAAGAAAACCTTTCGGTCATCGATGCGCTTTACTTTTGCATCACGACACTGAGTACGGTCGGGCATCCGACATTCATCCCGACGACGACGCTCGGTAAGGTCTTCACGATGGCGTATATCACGATCGGCTGCGGGTTGTTCTTGACGTTAATTGCTACCTTGTCATACGTTTTGATTAAACAACCGGAAGAGGATTAAGGGGGGAATCAAATATGCGTCAATCTGCCATCCAAAACAATTTCGATTGGTGTCGCCTTGTTTGTGAACAAGTCGGATGCCAGGTGACAGAAACCGAATCGACCTGGCTCGCTAAAGGAAGCGTTCCAAGTTATTATCCGGAACTGATGGTTCGCCTTCCTCATCAGCGAATTAATGCAACCGACGTGTACAGCATCAAGGACTGTACGGCGAGCTATGATTTCTCAAGCGCTGGTCTCAGTCACCTGTTCACAGCGGAATGGATGACCCGTCCCGCCATACTCGATCGTCGCGCTCTTCCCGTCGATTGGTCTGTCGTCACGGATGCCACGCAGTTTACTCGCTTCCAAGCAATCCAAGCGACACCGGAGTTACCGGAATCGTTATGGCAACATCCGGACGTCCGCTTTTTCTATTGCGAAGCACAACAGGCAAGTTGCATCGCCTACTCGAACCAAACGACGACCGGATTGATGTACGTTAGTTCCGACTATCTTGATGAACGCTTATGGGATGATATCGCACGCTTGTGCTCCGCACACTTCCCCGGTCAACCACTCGTCGGATACGAATACGGTGATCACCTGATCACGGCGCTCGAAGCAGGCTTTGACGACATCGGTCCACTGGCGGTCTGGATTCGCACGACGCATGAGAATGCATGAAAAAAACCGAACCAATTCCCTTTCTCTTGAAGAGAAGGCGAATCGGTTCGGTTTTTTTACATCAAGCGACTGATGAACGCGGTCGCGATCCCGAAGTAGACGAGGAGCGACAAGATATCGTTCAACGTCGTGATCAGCGGTCCGGACGCAATCGCCGGGTCGATCTTTAAGCGATGTAAGATGAGCGGAATGATCGTTCCAGCCAGTGTTCCAAAAATCAGCGTGATGACGAGTGAGCTGCCGACGACAAGACCTAAGACGGCACTTCCTTGCCAGACGTACGCAATGATAGCAATCAAGACGCCACAAATGACACCAATGATCAAACCAACCCAAAGTTCTCGTAGGATTAATCGCGTCGCGACCCGCTTATCGACTTCACGCGTGATCAATCCACGGACGACGACCGCGAGCGATTGGGTACCGGTATTTCCGGTCATCCCAGCAATCATTGGCATGAAAAAGGCGAGCGCGACAACTTTTGAAAGCGTCTCTTCGAACTGACTGATGATCGATCCAGAGACGAGCCCGATGAACAGTAACAAGACGAGCCATGGCAAGCGCCGGGTTGCAGCAATCCACGGCTTCGTCTCGAAATCAATTGATTTACCGGATGCTGAGAGTTTCTCGATGTCTTCATTCGCTTCTTCCCGTAAGACATCGAGTGCATCATCGACCGTAATCAATCCGACGAGAACATCGCCTTCGACGACCGGTAGCGAAACGAGATCGTAGCGTTCGAACAATTGCGCGACCTCTTCCTGATCGGTCTCTGCTGCGACCCGAATCACCTTCGTCTCCATGACATCGCTGATTCGTTCCGTATTTTCAGCTAAGATGACGTCCCGGTATGAGATGACACCGACGAGTTCACTGAGTTGATTGACGACGTACACGTAATTGATCGTCTCCGAGTATTCGATGTAGTCACGCATCTTCTCGACCGTCTCACCGACCGTGAAATCCTCTCCCACCCAGATGAACCGGTTCGTCATCAAACGCCCTGCCGTCTCCGGTGGATACGTCAAGAGATTGCGGACGATCAGTGCCTCGTCTGTCCGCATGCTACCAAGCAAACGGTCAGTTTCTTCTGGTCCCAGTTCCTCCAGTAAATCCGCGACATCATCGTTTTCCATTAAATCGAGGACATGCCCGGCGCGCTCGACGTCTAAACGACGCAAGACGGCAAGACGTTGCTCTCCTTCGAGCTCCTCAAGCACATCTGCCAATCGTTCGTGATCGAGATAATCGAGGAGTCGTGCTTGATCGTCTTCTCCTAATTCTTCATACACTTGCGCGATGTCATACGGATAGACTTCTTCGATGACTTGCTGTGCTTGCTCTCGCTTTTCCTTCGCAAGCGCATCGAGCAATAGCCACTTCCATTGTTGTTCTGCTGTCTGACGCAATCTCCTCACCCCCATACGATTCTGCCTTTTCATCTTAGCACGAGTTGATTCGCGATCGATATCGAAAAACAGTTGACAACTGTTTTTCACGGCTTTAAAGTTTGCCTTAAGGAAACATTATTAGTAGACCGAATCTTTCTCTAGTAATGAATCATCAAAAATTTTTAATCTACTTTTTGCCCTAAGGAAACTTTCCTTCTCTATACCATAAAACTAAAGGAGTGAGCATTCATGTACGCCCTTGATGTTAACCGACTCACGGTCTCCTATTTTGATACACATGCACTCGCCGATGTATCCGTCCGTCTTCCGGTCGCTTCGCTGATTGGTATCATCGGACCGAATGGTGCCGGTAAATCCACTTTCTTAAAAGCCATCCTCGGTCTGATTCCCGCTCGGATCGAGCAGTTACGCGTACTCGATCAACCACTCGAAGCTGTCCGGTCACGTGTCGCATACGTCCCGCAACGAAGTGCAATTGATTGGGACTTCCCGGTTCGTGTGCAGGATGTCGTGTTGATGGGCTGTTATCCGAAGCTCGGCTTATTCAAACGACCATCGAAAGCACAAAAAGCGTTCGCCATGGAATGTCTCGAACGCGTCGGTATGTCCGATCATGCCGAACGGCAAATCGGTGAACTGTCAGGCGGACAACAACAACGGGTCTTTCTGGCGCGTGCCCTTGCCCAAGAAGCAGAACTACTGTTGCTGGACGAACCGTTCGTCGGTATCGATGTCGCCAGTGAGCAGATGATCATCGAACTCTTACGGACACTCCGAGCCGAAGGGCGGACGATTGTCGTCGTCCACCATGATCTGCATAAAGCAGAGGACTACTTCGACACGTTGATGCTGTTGAACAAACGACTAATCGCTGTCGGTCCTCCGTCTGATATCTTGACGCCGGAGTGGCTCGAACCAGCGTATGGCTTACCCCTATTCGAACGACGCAAGGAGGAACAAGGATGACGTTCATCGAGGCATTACTTCAATATGAGTTCTTACAAAAAGCGATGATCACCGCCATCATGGTCGGCATCATCTGTGGTGTGATCGGCTGTTTCATCATCTTACGCGGGATGTCGTTAATGGGTGATGCGATCTCGCACGCCGTTTTACCTGGTGTCGCGATTTCTTATCTACTCGGGATCAACTTCTTGATCGGTGCCATCGTCACAGGTCTCGTGACGGCACTTGGAATCGGCTTCGTCAGCCAAAACAGTCGCATCAAGAACGACACAGCGATCGGCATCCTCTTCACGTCCGCCTTCGCCCTCGGGATCATCTTGATTTCGTTCTTGCGCAGCAGTAGCGATCTCTATCACATTTTGTTCGGCAACGTCCTCGCGGTCCGTCCGAGCGATATGTGGATGACCGTCATCATCGGATTGATCGTCCTCGGGGGAATCTTCTTGTTCTACAAAGAGTTGCTGATCAGTTCCTTTGACCCGACAATGGCGCAAGCCTATGGACTATCGACACGCTGGATTCACTATGGATTGATGACATTGCTGACACTCGTCACCGTCGCTTCCCTTCAGACGGTCGGCATCATCCTCGTCGTTGCGATGCTGATCACACCAGCTGCGACAGCGTATTTACTGACGAACCGTCTCTCGCGGATGCTGTTCCTAGCAGCAGGCTTCGGTACGCTGTCCGCCATCGTCGGACTGTATTTCAGCTTCACCTACAATTTATCCTCAGGTGCATCGATCGTCCTCGTCGCGACGACGCTGTTCGCACTCGTCTTCATCTTTTCACCACGTCACGGTCTGATGCGTCACCGGAAACGAAAGGAGTCTACGGTATGAAATTAAAATTTTTCCTGTTCGTCCTCCTCAGCACAGTCTTGCTTGCTGCTTGTTCGACACCAGCAGAAGATAACGGAAAGCTGAAGGTCGTTGCGACGTATTCAATCCTCGCTGATCTCGCCCGCGAAGTTGGTCGTGAACACGTTGATGTTCACAGCATGGTTAAGATCGGGGCAAATCCGCATGAGTATGATCCACTTCCGGCAGACGTACAAGCGATGGCGGATGCGGATGTCGTTTTCTATAACGGTCTGAATCTTGAAGCCGGCGGTGCGTGGTTCGACAAACTTCGGGCAACGACCAGTAAAGATGCGTCTGACGCGCCAGTCTATCGTTTAAGTCAAGGCGTCGAACCAAAGTACCTGACGACAAAAGGCAAGGAATCAGAAACCGATCCGCACGCGTGGCTCGATGTGAGTAACGGCATTCAATACGTCGAAAACGTCAAGCAGGCATTGATCAAGGAAGATCCGAAGCACAAAGCGGACTACGAGAAAAATGCCGAGGCTTACATCAAACAACTGCAGACGCTTGATCAGGAAGCGAAAAAGCAGTTTGCCGACATTCCGAAAGCAGAACGTCACCTCGTCACGAGTGAAGGTGCCTTCAAATACTTCGGAACTGCCTATGACGTCAAAGCGGATTATATTTGGGAGATCAACTCGGATAATCAAGGAACGCCGGCACAAGTCCGCCGGATCGTCGATACGATCAAGGAGCAAGACATCCCTGTCCTATTCGTCGAAACAAGCGTCGACCGGCGGAGTATGGAGACTGTCTCTCGTGAGACCGGCGTTCCGATCGCTGGCACACTTTTCACCGACTCGCTCGGAGCACCGGGTAAAGACGGCGACACGTACTACAGTATGATGCAAGCGAACATCAAGACGATCACACAAGCACTCACGAAATAAGCGTCAATAAATCGTCATGCTTTCATCGTTTTACTTTCCTTATAATGAAGGTAAGACAATGAAAGAGAGGCCGACTATGCAAAGACGACTGTATCGTTTTGGACTTCCACTTAGTCTCAGCCTGTTGCTCGCTGCATGCGGGACGGCTGAACAGACGGATACTCCAAAAACAGAACACACGAATCACGAAGATCACGCTGACCATGCCAGTCACGGTGCCGATGATCAACTCGAGAAGACCGCGGGACCGGACACGTTACCTGCTTTTCTCGATGAGCAGGATCAATCGATTCAAACAATCTATCGCTCCGTCGCTAAACATCCCGATTTATTGAAGAAGATGCCATGTTATTGCGGTTGTGGTGAATCTGCGGGTCATACGAGCAACTATGACTGCTTCATCGAAGAACAGAACGCTACGTCAACGACCTGGACGACGCACGGCATTACGTGTGGTACGTGTCTCGATATCGCGGCACAGTCGATCGTCGCTTATCAAAAAGGTAGCTCCGTCAAGGAAATTCGGACTGCAATCGATCAAACTTATGCGAAGACCGGTGTCACACCGACGCCAACGCCAGCACTTTAATAAACAGTCCGCCCTCCTCGCGATGAACGTAAGGAAAGGCGGACTGTTTTTTTATCTCATGTGGAGCGTTCTTAACTTCTAGCTCGCAAGACGAGCGGTCGACCCGACAACAGCTCATCCAGTTGATAGTACGTATGTGCCCGAATCGGTCGATCCGTTCGTGGTAAGTGACGAAGTTCATATGCTACTTCGAGTAAGTAAAATTTGTATTCCTCCCCTTCATCAAAACCAAAGCTTGCGCGACGTTCTTCGATATACGCAAGGACACGCTCCTGTTGCGAGAACGAGAGCCGCTGGACTTGTGGGGCGAGTGCCTCGTGCGGAGAGAGCACGATTTCCCGCTCCGTGCGATACAGTCGATGCATGACGCCACCACTTTGACGTAAGGCAATCAAACGCGCGGGTCGATACGGACGGGGGTGCGGATGAGCATGGACGAGGTAACGTTCAATCGTGACTTGAGTCGTTCCTGCCGGTAGAGAGATGACGTCATACATACAAAATCGCTCCTTCTCGAAAATGGATAGCTACTCTCATATGCTACCATATCTATCCAGCATTCTTCCGTTGATGACAGAAGGGGAATCCGTTTTCAAAGTTTCGCAACTGGTTTTAAGACCGAGCGGGCGTGGAACAGATGGAGAGAAACGATTCCTATCTGGAAAGGATGATTGTTGATGTCGAATATGTCCGCTGTCGGTTTCCACCGACACTTACCTTTAACGGAACAAGATAGTCTGATTGATCTGGAACTACCACGACCAGAAGCAACAGGACACGATCTCTTAGTTGAGATCAAAGCTGTCTCCGTCAACCCGGTCGATACGAAAGTCCGTGCCCACGGGAAAGACGAAGACGCCCCGAAGGTCATCGGTTATGATGCAGCGGGAGTCGTCGTTGAAGTCGGCGATGATGCCTCCCTCTTCCAAGTCGGTGATGAAGTGTATTACGCTGGTGCAATTCAGCGCCCTGGATCAAACAGCGACTTCCAACTCGTCGATGAACGAATTGTCGCTAAAAAACCGGAACGGTTGACGTTCAGTGAAGCGGCTGCTCTCCCGTTGACGACGCTGACAGCCTATGAAGCATTGAACGATCGTCTCGGATTGACGTTTGATGCTAAGTCGAATCTTAAGAAGACAATCCTCATCATCGGAGCCGCTGGCGGTGTCGGTTCGATTGCGACACAACTTGCGAATCACGCTGGATTGACGGTCATCGGTACCGCGTCACGCGACGAGACGATTGATTGGGCGAAGGAACACGGTGCGCATCATACGATCAATCACCACGACGCATTCCGTCCTCAGCTCGAAGCCCTCGGTTACAAATACGTTGACTATATCTTCTGTCTCAATGCGACGGACCAACATTTCGAGACGATGGTCGATGTGATCGCACCGCAAGGGAAAATCTGTAGCATCGTCGAGACGAATCAAAAACTCGATTTAAGTGCGCTCCAACAAAAGAGTGCGACGTTCGTCTGGGAATTCATGTTCACGCGCCCGCTGTTTGCGACAGATGATATGATTCGCCAACATGAGATTCTGACGCAAGTCGCAGCATGGATCGAAGAGCATACGCTCGAGACGACGGTGACACAGACATTGATCGGCATGAACGCCGACAATCTAAAAGAAGCACACCGTCTCGTCGAAAGTGGAAAAACGATTGGAAAGATTGTCGTTGAACATCATTAATAGGTATCGAAGCAGGATGAGACTAGGCTCTCGTCCTGCTTTTTTGTCGTTCTTTATTTTCTTGTGAACGTGAATCTCTTATTTTGAAGATATTTTATACATTATGACTATATTTATCCGTCTAAAAAATGTACGATTACGGTAACAAATATTCCAATGTAATACATCTAATCGACCCTCGACTCACATATACAAAGGAGCATCCATAATCCATATGCGAAAATGGTTCAATCAAAAGATCAGTCGACAGATCATGTCGTCATTTTATCTCATTCTTATTACCTTATCCGTCTCCTCTTTGGCTGCTTATTTTTATACGAACCACCAAGTCATGGATGCCAAACAAGAGCTCGATGCGATCAGCATGCGCGAAGATCGGGCGACGAAACTCTGGGACGATTGGCAGTCCCTTCAATACGAGATGCGGGGCTATATCGTCTTCGGAGATGACGCCGTGCTCGACGTGATTGATGAAAAGAAGGCATCACTCGAACAACAGACGGCTTGGTTTGAAAAGAATCGCTTATATAAAGCGGATCAAATCTATGCGTCTGATATCCGGTCGCTCTATAATTCTTATACAAATTTCGTCATGCCCAGCTTGATTAAATACGTCCAAGCAAAGCAATCGGGCACGATTGACGAGCGTTTCCTGCAGATGCCGAGTCTAAAAGCGATGATGCCACAAGTACCTCGGGACCCGAATCGGAAGTTCAAGATGAATGCCTCGAACAGTGAAACGATGCGTAAAAGTGTCAACACGATGGAGAGTACGTTCACGAACTACCGGAGTAGTCTCCGCGCGAAAGAACTCGGTGCAAAAGAACAGCTTGTCACGCAGACGAAGTACGCTGAGTGGATTTGGCTCGTCAACCTGATCGTGTTGTTCCTCGTCATCTTGCTGATCGTCCGCCCGTTCATCGAACGGACGACGCGACAAATCCACCTTCTCAGCAAGGAGAGCAAGCTCCTTGCAAGTGGTGAGCATACGTTACCGTTGATTCCGCTGAACCGTGCTGACGAGATCGGTGAATTGAGTAAATCGTTCCATCAGATGGCGACAGCCTTGATTGAAAACAAACACCAATTGATGTCGACGAACGTTAATCTCGAAGATGCGTTGAAATTGACGCAACGGAACGAGTCCCATTTACGGCTACGTAATCAATTGACGGAGACACTTGCGTCGCGTGATAGCATCAGTGCCTATCCTGCCGTCATTCAAAAGATGGTTGAAATCACGAATGCGACGCAAGGTGCCTTGATTTTCAAAGATGGTACGAAAGTGATCGATATCGTCTTTTATCCGCAGACACCGCTCACAGTCGAAGATTGGATGCCAACGATTGAGCCGTTATTACGTGAGTCGCGACAAGACAAACGACCGCATACGCAGTTCGAAGATGAAGTCGCGCGCGCTGTCACACCGGTTCTTGATCCGAGTCAAAATGAGATCATCGCCTATATCTTCTTGTCCCGTAATCAGGATCGGTTTGATCGTTACGAGCAGGAAGAACTCGCTGCCTTCGCGCGTCAGCTAGCGTTGTCACTCCTACGGATGCGGACGTTCGACGAGATTGAACGCGAACGGGAAAAAACAGCGCGACTGTTGAACTCGATCCGTGAATCGATCGTCTATATCGAACCAGAAGGTGACATCCAGTTGATCAACCGACCATTGCTCGATCTGTTTGACCATCCGGTTGATGACAGTCTCGATGAGAATGGGCTGATGAACATCACTCCGTCTGTCGTTCAACTCAAGCATCGCGTCGACCAACTACCGGAATTCGAACGTTACTTGAAAAAGACGTTCGTGAAACGAGAAATCGGTGAAGGAACCACCTTCTCGATCGATCAAGAGCGACGCTTCATCAAGACGTACTCCGAGAGCATTCATTATGGTGGACAGTTCCGCGGGATTCTACTCGTCTTACGTGACGTGACGAATGAAGTCGAGATTGACCGGATCAAAAACGAACTCGTCTCGACGATCTCACACGAACTACGGACACCACTCTCGTCGATCTATGGCTTTACTGAGCTGATGATTCAGCGTGACCTACCACCGAAACGACAGAAGAAGTATCTCGAAGCGGTCCATTCGGAAACAGAACGTCTCTCGCTGTTGATCAATGACTTCCTCGACTTGCAACGGATGGAAGCAAACCGTCAGGAATATGAGATGGCACCGTTCGATATCGTCGCGATGATTCGGGATTTGAAACAGTTGCATAGTCTGTCGTCTTCTTCCCACGCGATTGAAATATTCCGAAACGTCGAACCATTGATCGTCGAAGGGGATGCGAAGAAGATTCGCCAATTATTCAGTAACCTGATCAACAATGCGATCAAATACTCACCAGCTGGTGGAACGATCGATATTCAACTGACGCGACACGCGTCACGGGTCACGGTCGCGATTCAAGATGAGGGTATCGGGATCCCAGCTTCTGCGATGAGTAACCTGTTCCAAAAATTCTATCGTGTTGACAATTCGGACACCCGTCAAATCGGCGGTACTGGTCTTGGGCTCTCGATCTGTCGCGAAATTGCGCGTGGACATGATGGAGAAATCCATGTCGAGTCGATCGAAGGACAAGGCTCGACGTTCACAGTCGAACTTCCGTTAATACAAAACACATGATGCATACGAAAAAGCGCCAGAATGCGAATCAGCATTACGGCGCTTTTTGAATTAGGTAATGTTATGAGTTAAGACGGCTTGCCACTTCAACCGTCCGTTTCGCTTGATGGCGCACGGCTGGTTCGACTGATTCAACCATGTTACCGTCTTGGTCGACAGTGACCGATGTACCATATGGATTTCCGCCCGCTGCGAACAAGACAGGATCCGAATAACCTGGTGCCGCAACGATTGCACCCCAGTGGAACATCGTCGTATAAACTGCGAGAACAGTCGCTTCCTGACCGCCATGCGGATTCTGTGCCGACGACATCGCACTGACGACTTTATTGACGAGTTTGCCTTGTGCCCACAGTCCGCCTGTCGTGTCGAGGAACTGTTGGAATTGTCCTGGGACATGACCGTAACGTGTCGGGACGCTAAAGATAATCGCATCTGCCCAGTCGAGTAGATCCGGTGTCGCTTCTTCGATATCACGTGTGGCTTCCGCATGCTTTTGCCACAATGGGTTCGAAGCGATCGCTTCTGCTGGGGCTGTCTCCTTGATTTTCGCAAGACGGACTTCCGCCCCTGCTGCTTCTCCCGCTTCTTTTGCCCATGAGGCAAGTTGATGGTTCGTTCCGGTTGCGCTGTAATAGATGACCGCTAGTTTCACGTTTGACATGACTTCGCTCCTTTTTTAAAAGACAGTGACGGACGATGGACGTACACGCTTTCTATTCCCGCTTTCCGCGCAAATTAACGTCAATTGTTTGAATTCAAGAGGAAATTCAAACCAATTCCTCGATTAATTCATGAAACGAGCGAACATGACTTCCTGTCTTGGTAATAGTTCTATTTTTGCCTGATTCAGAAACAATCGCCATTTCACCTTCAGATTGTATACTTCCCACATCTATGCGTTCCTCGATTTGCCGTTTAGGGTAAAGACCGATTGACGACACACGTAAGGAGTACTGACCATGGCGATTCGCTACACCCTTTATCTGTTACTTGGCATGCTGAAGTTCATGCTATTTAGTTATTTTACAAAAACCGACCTTTCGCTTCATTTAACACTGATGAATCTTGCTGGCATGCTGATACTATCGAGCTGGACGTTACTGATTCCGTGGAATAAACGCCGCTGGGTCTGGCTCGGTCTACTGCTGGCGCACAGTTTTCTGCTGGCTTCCGACATGTGGTACTACCGTTACTTCGAGGACTTCCTCTCCGTCTCGCTCCTCTCACAAATGACGCAGATGAGTGACGTCAGTAGCGGCTTCACTGCCTTGATCGTACCGCAAGACTTCCTCTTGTTCGCTGATAGTTTGATTTTCATGGTACTGCTCTTTGTCTTCCGCAAACGACCGGAAGTAACGACAGCGCAAACACGACGCCGGACAGCTGGACTCCTTGCAGTCAGTGGCATTATTTTGTCTGCCTCGCTGCTGACGTACCGGACGCTAACGGAAGATCGTCAACCGACGGCAACAATCTCCGATATGCGTGACTACTACCTGTTCGGCTTTTGGGGTTATCACGGGTGGGACGCTTTCAAAGGCGTGACCGGGCGACCGAGCGACGGACTAACGGCTCAGGAGCAACAGCGCATCAACCAAAAGGAGCAGACGAATCCGACCGGTGCGAAAAAGACACCGAACATCATTTTGGTGCAACTCGAGTCGTTCCAGGCTTCTGTCATCGACCAGACCATTAATGGCGAAGAAGTAACGCCGAACCTGAATCAGTTGAAGAAGGAATCGCTCTACTTCTCGTCGTTTTACCACCAGACACATGAAGGACGAACTTCGGACGCTGAGTTCATCACGAACACATCGCTTTACCCGTTGAAATCAGGTTCCGTTTATACGCAATATCCGACGAATGAATTTGAGCCGCTACCTGCGTTACTTGAGAAGAACGGATACGATACGGCAGCAATGCACGCTTACGAAAAAGGTTTCTGGAACCGTGACGATGTTTACAAGAACATCGGTTTTAAGCACTTCTTCAGCCAAAATGATTATTCAAAAGAGAAGAAAATCGGCATGGCGCTGAACGATCAACAATTCTTCCTCGAATCGATTGATCATATGGAGACGTTACAAGAACCGTTCTTCTCGTTTTTAGTCGCGCTGACGAGTCATACACCGTATGAGATCGATAAGGAAGATCAGACGCTTGATTTGTCCGGATATAAGGATCCGATGTTGAAACGGTATTACCAGACTGTCCATTACGTCGATACCGGTGTCGGAAAGATGATTGATGAGTTGAAACAACGGGATCTTTGGGATCAGTCGCTCGTCATCTTTTATGGCGATCACGATAGTGGACTCGTCAATGAAGGCAGTGAGATGCGCAAAAAGGCGGATGTATCGTCTCCGGTTGCAGCTTTCGAACTCGAGCGCCTCATCCCACTCTTCATCAAAAAACCCGACCAACAAACCGGTCGGGTCATGAAAGAAAACGGCGGACAGATCGATATTGCACCAACGATCATTGATTTGTTGAATCTCAAAACATCCTATATGATGGGGCAATCCCTCATCGACGACAAACCGAATCTGACGGGCTTCCGTGATGGTTCGTTCCGCTACAAGGACTATTACTATGAAGCGGATTTGACGAAAGCATCAGGCGAAGGCACTTGTTATGATGTATCGACTGAGAAAAAGGTCGAGCTGAAGTTCTGTCGAAATCAAGTGAAGGATGTGAGTAAGCAGTTAAAGCTGTCGGATAAGATTATTGAGGAGAATGAACTAGAGTAATTAAAGAGCATCTAATTTTCTTAAAATAAACAAGCCTGACCTTCTTCACGTCTAGTGGGAAGTCAGGCTTGTTTATTGATCGTTATCTCCACCTACCCTCGAGCCCATCAGTAGAAAGTAAAATGGTCTTCGATCCATTGCCATTCTTCGTCAAACAAGACTTCTCTTTTTGTTTGAATGATCCAATGAAATAATTTAGGAATCGCCTGATGAGAATGCTGGTATCGATGTAAAAATCGAAGAGCGATTAGGACTTCATCTGTTTGTATTTGTCGCGTTCGCTTCAATAATATTTGTACACGTTTGATCACCGGTTCAATCGCTACTTCATCACCATGTCGCTCGATTGCGACTAACGCATACTCTCTCACATTGCTAGATCGATCTTTTAGTCCATGCAAAAATATTGAAAGATCTAATCCATTTCCAAGTTCACTCAGTGCAGCTAAAGCCGAATGCCTAACGTCTCCTCGCGAATGGTCCAACAAAGGAATCAAATAAGAAATTGCTCGCTCTGTTCCAATCGTGGCTAAAACAAAATTAGCACTCATGATATCAAAAGAGTTATTTGATGTCGTAATCAAACGAATTAATGCATCCTCTGCTATCTCATCTCGACAGACTCGCAATGCTTGAATCGCAGCCTCTCGAACAGACGACCGAGAATCGTCTATGTATTTTACAATTCGTTCTGTATTATGAATGCATCGTTGTTTTGCTATTTCTTCTAAGATACTTTCGAGAAGACTCGGCTTTGTTTCTTGCTCCAGTTTCTCAAGCAATAACATCCCTGCACGAACATCTCCCGAATTCTCACCAATCGTTCCAATCATAAAATAAAGATGTTGTTTTTGTTCTGCTTGTTTCACTTTGTCGAGTAACGTGTTCAATCTCGGAAGCATATTCGCGTCCCTAAAATGACGAACTTTTTCATAAGCGGTGTCTGATGGTGAGCCTTCGTTCGTATAGCACTTCGATTCTTCCTGATAGAAGTACTTTTTCTCAGACATCTGCTCAACTAAATATAAAATCTCATCGTCCTTCATATTTTGCAGTTGCTCCTTAGTCCTTTAAAGATCTTTTTAACTTTTTTCTAAAGCAAACTGAATCAATTGATACGATAGCCAGAACATTAAGCATCCTATTCCAAAATCTAATACTTTCCACGCTTTTGGTTGTTTAAATACAGGAATGAGCCATCTCGATCCATACCCTAAGCCAAAAAACCAGACAAACGAGGCAACTAAGGCTCCAATTAAGAAATTGACTTTTTGATCAAATGTCAAAGTCCCAGCTATACCACCGATGACAACGACCGTATCTAGGTATACATGTGGATTTAAAAGTGTAATTGCTAATGTAACTAAAATTGTTTTATGAATGGGAATGATTTTAACATCGGTTGAAATATCGATTGCACTTGACGATGAAAACGCACTTCGAAAAGATTTGAATCCGTATAATAGCAGAAATAGTCCTCCGACAATCGCAAGACCAACATTCGCAAACGTATTGTTTTTAATAACAGTACCGACCCCTAATACGCCCGTGCACATCAGTAACACATCACATAAGAAACACACCAAGGCTACCCAGAAAATATTGTTTTTAAGTAAACCTTGTTTAAGGACGAACGCATTTTGAGCGCCGATTGCGACGATGAGTGTACCCGATGTTACTATACCTTTTAAAATTTCATTCACTTGACGTCTCCTCTCTCGTTGTCTTTATTTTTAAATTGATGAATACTGTTTATGTAATTCTTTCAACTATTAAGTATACTATCGTAAATAAAAAGTACCGAACCCTATTTACTAGGATTCGGTACTTATAGATGAAATATTTTACATCATTCAACTTGTGACGATATCTTTCCAATCACTTAATGCTCCATACAAAAACTATTATCTATCAAACTTTTTTTATTATCTAATTTATACTTCGCTAAATCTTAATTGATCATTCGACCAAGGTAATTTTAGCATATAGTAATAGTAAAAAATCTCTGTTAACTGTATATTAGTATACTATTATATCATGAAAGATACATCAAAATTTAAAGAAATAGCCTAGCTATTTACTCTACTTTAAAAATTGCTATTCAGTACTAACTTTGAAAACATTACCTTTATAATCTTCACAAGACCATTCCCACTGGCGCACTACTTTTTCTAATACTAAGTTCTCTAATGGATTTTGAATATACTCGAATATTACATCTGCATTCTCTTCATAAATGACGCATAAAAAATAATTATCACCATATATATGCGCAGCAGTATATTCATTATTTGTCATTGAAATTTTAGCTCCACGATTTTTTACAGACTTCACTTCTATATATCTTTCTTGATGATCTGGAGTCGAGCTAACAACATCATAACCTAAGTTTTGTTTACTAACATCTCTAGCTTTATGACCTTGCATTTCTTCAAATTCTACGCATTGATTTTCTGCCGCACGCCAACGCGTAATTGGTTTTTTTATATAAGAAGATTTATTTTCCATCACCTGAATATTTTCAGAATTTGTAACATGAGTTTCTTTGATTCTAAAATTAGGTAGATTCATTTTTGAATCAATTGAATCATTTCTTTGATTAGCTTCCAAATTATAAATTTTAATAAACCATTCTATCTCTCCTGAAATTAACTGTGATTTAATTTCAAGTAAAAACATATATAACTCTTCTTTAGTCGCTTCAGAAAAACGAATTAACTTATTATTATACTTAAAATAACAACCACTGATATTGAATTTTTCGTTCGTAATCAACATTTTATTACGAATCTGTTTAATTAAATTCGTATATAATTTTAACAAAATCAAATTTGGAATTTTATTTATAAAATCAATCTCTGATATCATTAAAATCCAATCATTAGTCGAATAGGACTCTTTAGCATATCGCCCCATATACTCATCTAAAATAATTAATGCCTCTTCATTTACATTCGGCAAAGTACCCTTTAATGGGCTATTTTGACGTATCCAGTTCCACTCCGCATCATTCAAAAAATTAGATTTTTTTATATAGTCTTTCGGAGCTATTAAATTACCTTTTTGCATCTGTAACCAGCTGGTCTGTACTAAATACTGAAATTTATTTTCGAATGACTGTGCTATCTTCGCAAATGTATTTTTTTGCATAATAACTCGAATAAGCTGAGCTAAATCTTGATCATTTGAGTAAATCCTTTGCTTAATATCTTCAAATAATAAATTGGCACTAGTTGAAAGAGCTTCTTCCGTTCTTTCGTCTAAAGTTATGTGTTTTCTACTAGGGTCGGTAGAAAAATCACTATTAATTTTAAATAAAAATGGACTCGGTTCGTAAGTAGGTAAATAACAATGAAAAATAGCTTCTTCTTTACGACAAGGAATGATTTCATGTTTCTCATTTAATGCTAGTGCAATTTGAGTATCTTTATTCTTAATAATTTTCCAAAGAGATTTTTTATCATTTAGTTGAATCTCAGTATTATGGTGACTTCGTCTTACTTTTCCTACAATGCGATTTCCGCTCACATCTATGTTTACGTTTCTTACATGGCGCAAAAACAAGAAATAATCGCCTTTGACAGAGTTTACTTCTTGTAACAAAGTTAAAATTTCAGCATTACAAAATACAAATATTGTTGTAAACCCTCTTTGTTTTAAATTGTTTAAAACTTCATCTATTTCACGATCTAATTTATTTACTAAAAAGGGAATTCTGATAGTAGGTACTTCACTTTCCTTTATTCCACCTAGTTTTTCTGCTGCTAAACTTTTAGAAAAAGTAAATGTACAGTCATTTGAATGAATATAGATTTGGTTTGAAAGATGTGTTGTACTCTTGAAGCCTACACCTCTGTACCCAATCGTATCCCCACGTCTTTTCTCACTAGCTCCTGAACGACATATGCTTATTACATCTTTATCGTTAAATTTTTGTCCATTATTTGCAATAAATATATGTCCTGTAGACTCGTACACGTAAAATGAAGTCGCTTTAGCATCGTCAGCATTTTGAAGCATTTCTACAAATACACGCTCACCATAGCTTTCAGACATATATGACTCCATAGATGCCATATCAGCTAGTAAATGAGGTGAACTTTTTGCTTCTAAAAGAAATTCATTGCTTAACTTTAAAATCGTTTTTTGAAGAGCATTATACATAGTCAATTAACGTAACATTCAAACGGGCTTTTTGCTCTTTATCTTTAATAGTTTTAGCCCATTTTAAAAGTATAGAACTACCTTGACTAGCTATTTCTACTTTCTCATCATGTTCGTCTCTATCATCCCACTCTTCATCAAATGTGTGAATATCCTCAAACGTATCTACAAAAGACTCACACACATCTTCTAAAATACTTGAGAAACTATCGTCTTTATATTTATTAGATTTAATTAATCCTAAAATGTGGTCAGCCAATTCAATTTCACCAAATTGAATTGCTTCTGAAACTGTATAATAATGAACATCATTTGAAATATAAAAACACGCCTCAACAATATCTTCATTTTCTTTAAGTATGTCTATTACCTTCTCAATTCCAACCTTCTTTTCAATATTATGAATTACACTACCAGTATAACTATAACCATCTTCTTTGATTAAAGATTGTGCATTTCCGAGTATATATTTCCACATCTCTACAGATAGTTCTAAATTTGTAGCAGAAACTTTACTTATAATGTCAGTAATTTTACTATTATGTTTTCCGATATTTTCTTTTAAAACATCAAAACTATCCAATAGAATAGACTCTTTTTCACTGTTGCTTTTACGTGCCATAATTATCACTCCTAATAAAATTTTGTTTACTATCATCGAGTATATTCACTAAAAAAACCATATTATAACTATTTTAAATCACCATTTTAATTACTCCGCAAAAAATTATCGTTACATATTTAGAAAATATCCCCTTGTACACTATTGTAACTTAATACTTTTAATTGCCAACTAATGATTATTAAATTAATATAGTTATTTTTAATTTTTGATATTTTGCAATAGGCTTATAGTTCTTACACACTGCTATTGAAGTAACGTTTTTGATACTAGGAGAATAGAGTTAATCAGGATTGATTTCTATTTACAAAATCGAAGAAATAGATTCCCGAATTTATATAATGAGGAGGAAAAACGAACAACGGTACCTATAAGATCAGTCTCTCATTGTCTTTTATAGCGGTCACGATAATAAACTCGTTAATGAAGGAAGAGAGATGCACAAAAAAGTGGATGTCACGTCTCTCGCTAATGCCTTTGAACTCGAGCGACGTATCACGCTATTCATCAAAAAAACCGACCAGCAAATCGGTCGGGTCATAAAAGAAAATAGCGGACAAATCGATATCGTACTAACGATCATTGATCTGTTGAATCTCATGATGGGACAGTCACTCATCGATAATCAACCGCTCACTGGTTCCGCGACGGTTCGTTCCGATACAAAAACCATTACTATGAAGTCAATTTGACAAAATCATCTGGAAAAGATACCTGTTATGACATATCGACGGAAAAGAAAGTCGATACGAAGTTTTGCAGAAATAAAGTAAAGAATGTTAGTGAGCAGTTAAAACTGTCGGTTAAAATTATTAAAAAGAACGGAATAAATTAAGTAATTCCAGTAAAATATTCATCACAATTTAGAAAATAGAGAAAAAATCGGATACTCTCTCATTTCTTCCTGATCACTGTGATTCATGTACTCAAATATTCTTCGCGCATTATGCTTATTCTTTAATAACACTTCACAAGCAAACTTTAGTTTTGTATCGCTTTTTTTTATATTTTCTGAAATATCGAGAATATTATTAATTTCATTTTCTAACAAATTCTGTTTTTGATAATTTTTAATTATATAGTAATTTATCATTCCAATATAACTATTTGGTGATTTTTCTATATATCTTGTTGTTAAGTCGAAAGCAAGATCTAAATATCTCTCATCTAAAGATTCTTCGAAATACTTCACAAATTTAACAACACAATCAATTGTTACATCAGATAATATATCGTGATACTTTTCATCAAATGACTTTTCTAAAACTTCAAATTTAAAATTTGTTGAAAAATGCATCTCTTCAATAGATTGTGAAGAATATATACTCACTTTAAAATAGTAAAAATCCCAATCACTCGAATTATATTCTTCAATTTTTTGATCAGGATTTCTAGGTAACAGACCACCTAATTTTGCAAGAGTTTCTTCACTATAAAAATCTAAAAAACCTTCGTCTGTAAATATTAACTTAACGTTGATGAAGTCCGAAAGAGCGATATCATAAATCATTAACTCTTGAAGTGTTGCACCATTTTTTATATTTAAATGTCCATAGTTTTTATATTCAAAAATTTCAATCAATCCACTGAATAATGAATTAACATTCTCATCTTTATTAAAAAATAATTCACTCGATAAGCCTATTATCTTAAAAATTTCACTTATTCTTTGAAGATTTTCAATTATTTCTTCTACGCCAGTAAAATCATTAAAGAAATCATTTAATGAATCACCGTTATTTACAGTTATATTAAAACCCTGAAAGGGAAGACTTCCGTTTTCTATTTGATATTTTATCAAATAAAGACAATTTAAATAGCTTTCAACTGAGATAATTTTATTTAATGATATTGAAAATCTACTCTTGTTTTTAATAATTTCGTATTTCAAAGTATTTTCAATATTTATTATATATTTTTTAGGAGTTTCTATTATTTCGTAATCGATATTTTTTTCTACGTTATTTATATCTATATTTTCATTTATACTTCCTTTAATCTGTCGTACTTCAACAGCACTAATAGGTATTTCTTGATTATTTGAAACTCCGTACAAATATCCAAATTCATCAAAAAAGTCAACATGACCGTCACTTAGATGATTGTATTGCAATTTATAGGATTCATAATGCTTTTCTATATCACTATTTATAAATTTTTTAGGTTGACTCTCAACTAACTTCATAAATCTCTTACAAATATTTTCTAATTGATTCTCTTCAAGTTTCTTGAAGCTTATTACGATACTGTCCTTACCATTTTGAGCAAGTTTACCTAAATATCCTTTTAAGTCTAACGGTGCCAACATTTTATAATATATCTGTTTTCTCATTGTTTCAGCATTAATAGTTACTACAAAATATAAAACACCATTTCCATCTTTATAATAAACGTCTAAGTCTTGTTTTTTTACACCAAATTTCATTTTTTTGTGAGAACCTTTTTTAACTTTTGTTGTTCCTTTTACTTGGATTGGTACCCTCCCTTCAAAATTAATCTTATTAATTGTTTCTTTATATACTTCAATATCTCCATCAAACGAAATAGATTTATCATTCCAATTGACATTGCTAATTAAATGAAATGGGGGTTTAAGAATATAATTATTTATTTCTAAGCACGCAAGATGCTCTATTATTATGTTATCCAATTAAAAACCTCCAAATAGTACATTTCTAGTTAAATCGATTACATAATTTATTGATTTTCATAAAAAAATTTTCTCCGAATAGAACATTCGAAGAAAATTTTAATTTAATAACTTAAAACTACAAACTGTATAAAAAAGATTGTAGGCCTTACATCATGCCGCCCATTCCACCCATGCCGCCCATATCAGGCATTGCAGGAGCAGATCCGGCTGGTTCTGGTTTATCTGCGATGACGGCTTCTGTTGTTAAGAACATCGCTGAAACGGACGCTGCGTTTTGAAGTGCTGAACGCGTTACTTTCGCTGGATCGACGATTCCTGTCTCGATCATGTCGACATATTCGTCCGTTGCCGCATTATAGCCCATTCCTGGTGCTTCGTGCTTAAGACGCTCGACGATGACTGAGCCTTCTTGACCTGCGTTTTCCGCAATTTGACGAAGTGGTGCTTCAAGTGCACGAAGAACGATGTTGACACCTGTTGCTTCGTCGCCTGTTGAGACCGACAGAATCGATTCGACAGCTTTCGTGACGTGAATGAGAGCTGTTCCCCCACCTGCTACGATGCCTTCTTCGACTGCTGCGCGTGTCGCGTTGAGTGCATCTTCGATCCGGAGCTTACGTTCTTTGAGCTCAGTCTCGGTTGCTGCTCCGACTTTGACGACCGCTACGCCACCTGCGAGTTTCGCAAGACGCTCTTGTAATTTCTCGCGATCGAAGTCGCTTGTCGTCTCTTCGATTTGCGCACGGATCGTACCGACACGTGCTTCGATCGAATCTCCGTGTCCATGTCCTTCGACGATCGTAGTGTTGTCTTTTGAGACGACGACCTTCGACGCACGACCGAGTTGCGTGATTTGTGTTTCTTTCAGATCAAGACCGAGGTCTTCTGTGATCAACTCTGCGCCTGTGACGATCGAGATGTCCTCAAGCATCGCTTTCCGGCGATCACCAAAGCCTGGTGCTTTGACTGCTACCGCGTTGAACGTACCACGGAGTTTGTTGACGACGAGTGTCGCAAGTGCTTCGCCTTCGACGTCTTCTGCGATGATGAGGAGTGGTTTGTTTTGTTGAACGACTTGCTCGAGGACTGGAAGAATCTCTTGGATGTTCGAGATTTTTTTGTCCGTGACGAGGATGTACGGGTTCTCAAGGACCGCTTCCATCTTGTCTGAATCCGTGATCATGTATGGTGACGCGTAACCACGGTCGAACTGCATTCCTTCGACGACGTCGAGTTCTGTCGTGAAGCCACGTGATTCTTCGATCGTGATGACACCATCTTGACCGACACGTTCCATTGCTTCTGCGATCAATTGACCAACTTCTTCGTCCGCTGCTGAGATCGCTGCGACTTGGGCGATCGCTTCTTTACCTTCAATTGGTTTTGCAATCGTGTGCAACTCTTCGACAGCACGACGGACTGCTTTTTCGATTCCTTTACGGATGACCATCGGGTTTGCACCCGCTGTGACGTTTTTGAGACCTTCCCGAATCATCGCTTGTGCGAGGACTGTCGCTGTTGTCGTACCATCCCCTGCGATTTCATTCGTTTTTGAGGCAACTTCTGCGACGAGTTTTGCACCCATGTTCTCAAAGTGATCTTCGAGTTCGATTTCTTTCGCGATCGTCACGCCATCATTCGTGATGAGTGGTGAACCGAACTTTCGCTCGAGGACGACGTTGCGTCCTTTTGGTCCGATCGTGACTTTGACTGCATCCGCTAATGCGTCGACCCCGCGGAGCATTGCCCGACGTGCTTCTTCACTGAATAAAATCTCTTTTGCCATGACTGAAATCCCCCTTATAGATGATTGACTGAATTACTCGGCTACTGCCAAAATATCGCTTTCGCGTAAAATTAAGTATTCATTGCCGTCGACTTTGACTTCCGAACCGGCATATTGTGCATAGATGACGTGATCTCCGAAACTCACTTCAAGTGGTACACGTACGCCTTGCTCTGTCACACGGCCAGTACCGACAGCGACGACTTTACCCTCTTGTGGTTTTTCTTTCGCTGACCCAGGAAGAACGATTCCTCCGAGTGTTGTTTCTTCTTTTTTAACGACTTCGATCACGATGCGATCACCAAGTGGTTTTAACATGCGAAACATCCTCCTTGAAAATGATTGTTTTTAGCACTCACTTTCGTTGAGTGCTAACATATTTTTATCTTATACGCTTTCTCTCCTGAATTCAAGCCTGAACCTTTATCCGTTTTCCCGAAATCGACACCTTTGAATCATCGTCAATCGTGCGCCAAGACCGTTTGTTTGTTACAATCGGGACAGTACCTTCATTACAAAGGAGTTGTGTCCTGTACGATGAAAAATCCAATCAGTCTGCCTTTTCTGATGGCGGAGAAGTGGCAAAAGCGTCACGTCATCCCGATCATCATCTATCTGATCGTCCAATTGGTTCCGGGTTCGTTCCGGTATTTCCTTCCGAAGAACGTCATTGCTGACGTCGCCGGTTGGTGGCTCGCGATCGGCTTCACGGTCGCCGTCATCGTCTCCTACTACTGTCTGCGTCCTGATTGGCAGAAATGGAAGGCAGAAGGACGTCAAACCGATCCGATGGATACACTAAAATGGATCGGGATCGGGATTGCGCTTTTGTATGCACTCTTGATCAGCGTCAATTTGATCGATGCCTGGATGGCAGGCGGGATCGAAAATGTCGCGAAATCGCAAAATACGGATCAAATCATTCAAGCGATTCAAGTCATCCCGCTCCTGCAAGTCATGGTCGTCTTGCTTGGACCGATCATGGAAGAGTTCTTGTTCAGGCACATCATGTTCGGCAATCTCTCATCGAAGCTTGGTTTCTTCTTCAGCTTCATCTTGACGGGTGCCTTGTTCGGACTGATTCACCAAGACAACAAATTTTTAATCTATGTCGCGATGAGTTTCGTCTTCTCGCTCGTCTTCGTCAAGACGCGCCGGATCCTTGCTCCAATCGCCATTCATGTCTTTAACAACGGAATCGTCGTACTCGCCATCTACGCGATGTCTTAATTTACGAAAGGTCGTGTTTTCATGCGTCAAAGCTCGAACTTCATGGCATTGTTCTATGCCATCTTTGGTGTTCTTTTCATGTTTCTTGCCTACAACAACTCAGTCGAGGCAGGAACGGTCTTCAACTTCTGGACGATCCTCCTGACCTTGTTCGCCGCAATCGACTTCTATCGTCTTTACTTGATCTTCCGCTTCCGCTCAGCAGCAAAGAAGATGATCAAGAAGGAACAGGATAAAAAAAACGATAAACAATAAAAAAACGAGATTTCCGTCAGACGGGAATCTCGTTTTTTGGCTTATTCTTTCGCTTGACCCTTGCGGTAAGAATCGATGATCGTTTTCGCCACATCAAGACTCAACCGTTCATCTAAGACCAAGTTCTTGATCATATTGATGAATTCGACATCTTCCTGTTGCACCGAATCAATCCGCTCAATCAACTGGTTCAACTTCGCCCGGACAGTCGGATAGGATACTTGATAGGCAGCTGCCATATCCTTCAACGAACCGGAGCTCAAGACGAACTTCCGAATGAACTCGAGATGCTCCTGTTCGAGTGCCAGTACCCAAGCGGGCACGTCTTGTCGTTCCATCGTATTCCCTCACTTTTCTCTTACAAATCTTGAATCTCCATCCGCTCTTTTTCACGCTGCAATTGCTTACGGCGCGAGTCGACACCCATCTCAGCCATCGAGATCATCATAGACAATCCAACACATGTACCGATTCGGATCAATGACTCACGATCCGACGTGTGTGGTCCTGTTCCGAAATACCAGTAAATTCCGAGACCAATAATGATCGCTGGAATGATGAAACTAAAGACTCTTCTGCGCCGCGCTAAGTAAAATTGTACGATACAGACTGTGACAATACCAATGACGATTCCTACCGTTTCCATCCTATCGCCTCTCCCCTGTGATTATATAAATAATATTAACTATAAAATAAATAATATTCAATATAATTTTAACTATAATCAAAAATAAGAGGTTTTCTTTAAAAACAATCGACTTTAATCTATTTTCAGAGACAAAAAAAGAAAGGACTGACGATTCAGTCCTTCCCCATACTCACGACAATCACGCACTGCGGATGTCGTCTTTCTTATTTTCTGTCGACATGAACGTATCGAGTTGGTCTTCATCAAGAACACCTTCCCACTTCGCGATGACGAGTGAAGCGAGCGTGTTTCCTGTAACGTTGACGACGGAACGCATCATATCCATGATTCGGTCAATCCCCGCGATGAAGGCAAGTCCTTCTGCCGGGATACCGACCGTACCAAGTGTTGCGAGCAATACGACGAACGAAACGCCTGGAACGGCAGCCATTCCTTTTGATGTCAGCATCAAGACGAAGACAAGTGTAATCTGCGTCCCGATCGAGAGGTCGATCCCGTACATCTGTGCGATGAACAAGGCAGCAAGTGCTTGATAGAGTGCTGATCCATCGAGGTTAAACGAATAACCCGTCGGTACGACGAAGCTGACGATTGATTTCGGCACGCCCATCTTCTCAAGTTTTTCCATGATCCGTGGAAGAACCGTTTCTGAAGAGGCGGTCGAATACGTCAAGAGCAATTCATCCTTGAAGACGCGGACGAAGTCCGAGACCCGAACACCAACCCACTTCATGATGCCGCCGAAGACGATGATCATGAAGAGAAGCGCTGTGACATACAATGTCGCGATAAGCTTGAATAACGAACCAAGCGAGTCAATCCCGAACGTCGAGACCGTCACACCAATCAAGGCGAAGACACCGATTGGTGCGAACTTCATGACGATGTTGACGAGATTGAACATTGCTGCTGCGACACCTTCGAAGAAACGAATGACCGGTTGACCCTTCTCTCCTGCAAAACCGACACCGAGTCCGAATAAGACTGAGAAGAAAATAATAGCGAGCATATCACCACGAACCATCGCATCGAGAATGTTCGTCGGTACGATATTGACGATTTTTTCGACGAGTCCTTCGTCTTTTGTCGTCTCTTCCGTTGCGACATATGATGAGATATCCGTTTTATCCAATGTCGACATATTAATGCCAGCACCTGGTTCAATCAGATTGGCTGCAAATAGCCCCGTGAAGATGGCGATCATCGTCACGATCGTGAAGTAACCCAGTGTTTTGACGCCGAGACGCCCGAGACTCTTCGGACTACCGACCGATGAGACACCGAGGACGATCGTCGTAAAGACGATTGGGACGACGATCATTTTCATCATCCGGATAAAGATATCACCGATTGGCTTGAGCCACTCCGCGACATGGGGATTCCCATAAAATACACCACCGACTGTGATCCCAAGAATCAAGCCGATTAAAATCTGCCAGGCAAGGCCAATGGGCTTACGTTTCGTAGTTGTCATACGCTTCCTCCTTATACATCCGTCTTACTTGTATCCTACATGTAGTGGAACATAAATAGAATTTTGTCCTAAATACAGCACATTGTCAAATCCATCTGTTATAATACAAAACCGAATTCTGTACGAAAAAACGTCCAAAATCCGCTTGTTTTCAAGCATTTTGGACGTTTTCATAATTTTTAAGATTGTTGATTAACGCGTTCCTCAATCAACGCACGATTGCGTTTTTTGAAGACCTCATTGTGTGACGACACCATCGCCACTTTTGACGCTTCCGGCTCAATGAAGCGTTTCGCCCGGTTGACGGCGTTTGCCGCATCTTGGAATGCACCCGAGATCAAATGGACCTTCCCGTCGTGCGAAAGAATATCTCCTGCTGCATATAGTCCCGGTACACTCGATTCACTCGCGGCGTTCCCGGCGATGTAGAAGTCATCGACCCGTGCAATATCGAGGTCACACGCGTCAAGTAGCGCCGCATCTTGTTCATACCCATGATTAATGATGACTTCATCAATTGGAATCTCGACGACCTCATCTGTTTGACAATCAATCAATTCAACCGACGCGATCCGTTGGTGATCGGGACTGGCGATTAATTTGTGAATCGTCGTATTGAGGAGGCAGACCGCTGAACTTTTGACGAGTTGATCAACTTGCGCCTCGTGCCCTGAAAAACAATCTCGCCGATACGTGACGTAGACCTTTTTCGCGACCGGTTCGAGTTCGTTTGCCCAATCGATCGCCGAGTTCCCACCACCTGAGACGATGACGGTCTTTCCTTTAAAGCGTTCAATCGATTTAACCGTATAGTTCAAGTTTGACACTTCGAAACGTTCCGCGCCTTCGACTTTTAATTTTTGTGGATTGAGGATGCCACCGCCGACCGCGACGATGACCGTCTTCGAATAATGAATCTGCCCCGATTCCGCTTCTAAGACGAAGTTACCGAAGACGTCTTTTGCGATCGAGATGATCTTTTCATTCAATTGAACAGTCGGTTGAAATGTCAGTCCTTGTTCGACGAGTTGAGCCATGAGTTTTTCACCAGTGATCGGCGGCTGTCCACCGACGTCCCAGATCATCTTTTCCGGATAGACGTGCAGTTTTCCTCCGAGTTCTGCTTGATACTCGATCAATTTCGTCTTCATGCCTCGAAGACCACTATAGAACGTCGAATATAACCCTGCTGGTCCTCCACCGATGATCGTTACGTCGAACAACTCCTGTTCCCTCATCTCACTCACTCCTCATCCTTGATTGTTATTGATTATCATTCTCACTCTCTCATGATAACGTGAACATCTCTTGAACACAAGAAAAAATGTTGACAGCGTTTTTATGAGACTGGTATGGTTAATGAGACGATAGTGATAATCATTATCATTGAAAAATGGAGAGAACAACGAAGGAGTCGTCGCGTATGGTACGTCTAGCAACAGAAGAAATCAATATCGGCTACGGTGATCGTCCCATCGTCAAAGACTTGTCCGTCCAAATTCCCGATCGTCAAATCACAACGATCATTGGCGCGAACGGATGCGGCAAATCAACTTTGCTGAAAGCGATGACACGGATCATTCCCCATCAATCGGGACGGGCGTTGCTCGATGGTCTTGATATCGCGAAGGAAAGCACGAAGCTGCTTGCTCGGAAGATGGCTATCCTGCCACAAACTCCGGAAAGTGCAAGCGGTCTAACGGTCGCAGAGCTCGTCTCATACGGTCGTTTTCCTTATCAAAAAGGATTCGGACGCTTGACGAAACACGATTATGAGATCATCGATTGGGCACTCGAAGCAACGGACACGATGGCGTTCAAACATCGTCCGGTCGATGCGCTGTCCGGTGGTCAACGTCAACGGGTCTGGATTGCGATGGCACTCGCTCAAGAGACAGATATCATCTTTCTCGATGAACCGACGACTTATCTTGATCTCGCCCACCAACTCGAGGTGCTCGAACTGCTCGAATATCTCAACCGGACCGAAGGACGGACGATCGTCATGGTCCTGCATGACTTGAATCAAGCGGCACGCTTCGCCGACTATATTATCGCCATGAAAAACGGCGAAGTCGTCAAAGCCGGAACGTGTGAGGAAGTCATCGCAAAAGATGTCTTACAAGAAGTATTCCATATCGATGCTGAAATCGGACGCGATCCGCGAACGAACAAGCCGATGTGTATCACCTACAACTTAATCAAGGGAGATTAAATCATGAAGAAACTACTTGTACCGGTTCTACTCATTCTCACGCTCGTCATCGCAGCGTGTGGCAATACAGAGAAAAAAGACGACGCAGCATCTGGTTCGAAAAACGAAATGATCACATATAAATCAGAAAATGGAAACATTAAAGTTCCAGCTCATCCAAAACGAGTCGTGGTCCTCGCTGGTTTTGCCGGCAACGTCATGGCACTCGGCGTTCCTGTCGTTGGTGTTGATTCGTGGTCAAAAGCGAATCCGAAGTTCGATAAACTAAAAGATGTTACGGAAGTTTCGGAAGAGAACGTTGAAAAAATCATCGAACTCGATCCTGACTTGATCATCGGCTACTCGACAACGAAAAACCTCGACAAAATCAAAAAAATCGCTCCGACGGTCACGTACACATACGGAAAAGTCGACTACTTGACGCAACATATCGAAATCGGTAAATTGCTCAACAAAGAACAGGAAGCACGCGATTGGGTCAAAGACTTCAAAACACGTGCCGCTGCTGCCGGTAAAGACATCAAAGCAAAAATCGGTGAAGATGCTACTGTTTCTGTCATCGAAAGTTTCGATAAACAACTCTACGTCTTCGGCAACAACTGGGGTCGTGGAACAGAGATTCTCTATCAAGAAATGAAATTAAAAATGCCGGATAAAGTCACGAAGATGGCATTAAAAGATGGTTACTATGCGTTGTCACCAGAAGTCCTCCCTGAATATGCAGGCGACTACCTCGTCTTCAGCAAGAGCGCAGAAGCGGACAACTCATTCACGAAAACGGATACGTTTAAAAACATTCCAGCCGTCAAAAACGATCATGTCTTCGAAGTCGATTCGAAGGAGTTCTACTTCAATGATCCTCTCACACTCGAACGTCAACTCGAGTTCTTCAAGAAAAGTTTCCTTGATGCATAATAAATAAGGGAGGGAACCTGCGGGATCCCTTCCTTTTTTTGCGGCTCACTCCCTGAATCAGAAATGGAGGCGACATTCATGTCAGCTGGTCGAATTCCGTTCGGCATAAAAATCACACTCGGTCTTGTCCTCTTTTTCGGGATGTTCTGGATCGCGATGACGTTCGGCGCTGCCGATACGACGATCCGCGAAGTCTGGAACGCCTTGACGTTCGGACCGTTGAATGAAAAAGCAAAAATTGTCCAGGAAATCCGCCTGCCACGGGAATTAGCAGCAATCCTCGTCGGAGCGGCACTCGGTGTCTCTGGTGCCATCATGCAGGCGATGACACGCAATCCCCTCGCCGATCCTGGTCTGCTCGGTCTGACGGCGGGTGCGAACGCAGCACTTGCACTCGTCATCGTCCTGTTCCCGAAAATTGAGTACTTCGGTATCATGATTGCTTGTTTCTTCGGAGCAGCACTTGGGGCAGCACTTGTCTTTGGAATCGGTGCTTCGAAAAAAGGTGGTTTTTCGCCACTCCGGATCGTCCTTGCCGGTTCTGCAATCTCAGCCTTTCTGTATGCGATTGCGGAAGGCATCGGCATCTACTTCAAGATCGCTCAAGATGTCTCACAATGGACGTCCGGTGGACTCGTCGGGTCGACATGGGGACAACTGCAAGTCATCACTCCGGTCATCGCGATCGGGATTGTGATTGCCTTCATCTTCTCCCGACAATTGACGATTCTCAGTCTATCGGAAGAAGTCGCGCTCGGACTCGGACAAAACATCCAGCGGATCAAAGCAGTACTTTATGTTGTCGTCATTCTGCTTGCAGGTGCTGCTGTTGCACTCGTCGGTAACATGGCGTTCATCGGGCTGATGATTCCACATATCGTCCGCGCGATCGTCGGGACGGACTATCGGTTCATCCTGCCAATGACCGCGATCTTTGGTGCGACGTTCATGTTACTTGCCGATACAATCGGTCGGACATTGTATGCTCCCTACGAGACTCCGGTCATCGCGATCGTCTCAATGCTCGGACTACCATTCTTCCTCTTGATCGTTCGGAAAGGAGGGCGTGCTTTCTCATGATGGAATCTCGTTTACGTCGTCGCCAGCAACTGACGTTTTGGACGTTACTGGCACTATTGATCGCAACACTCGTCGTCAGCATCGGTCTCGGACCTGCTTCCCTATCCTATGATCGTTTGTTGCCGACGTTACTTGGAAACGGCTCGTTCAAAGAGGAGTTCGTCCTCTATTCGCTCCGCTTACCACGACTGCTCATCACCGTCATGGCAGGAATGGCACTCGCTTTATCCGGTTCGATCCTCCAAGGGATCACGCGCAATGAACTCGCTGATCCTGGTATCATCGGCATCAATACCGGAGCTGGTGTCGCCGTCGCCTTGTTTTTCCTGTACTTCCCGGTCGATATCGGATCATTCATTTATCTGTTACCGATCGCTGCCTTTCTCGGTGCACTCGTGACCGCGACGGCGATTTATCTATTCTCATACGATCGTGTGCAAGGACTGCAACCGATTCGCTTGATTTTGACTGGTGTTGGCTTCTCGATGGCGCTCTCCGGAATCATGGTCATTCTGATTTCGTCGACGCGTCGTGAAAAGGTCGACTTCATCGCTAAGTGGCTCGCTGGTAACATCTGGGGGACGGACTGGATCTTCGTCTACTCACTCTTACCGTGGCTACTCGTCTTGATTCCGCTGACGTTCTATAAGGCGAATAAACTCAATCTCCTTGCCTTGAATGAACCGGTCGCAATCGGTGTCGGCGTCGCGCTTGAAAAAGAACGGATCCAACTCTTGTTGACAGCCGTCGCACTTGCCGCTGCTGCCGTCTCCGTCACGGGTGGGATTTCCTTCATCGGTCTGATGGCGCCACATATCGCCCGCGCGCTCGTTGGACCACGGCATCAGTTCTTCTTACCGGTTGCCCTCTTGCTCGGCGGATGGTTGCTTGCGTTCGCTGATACGATCGGACGCAACATTGCGGGACCGGACGGCGTGCCAGCTGGGATCGTCGTCGCCTTGATCGGAGCACCTTATTTTATCTATCTCTTGTTGAAGAAATAATCAAAAATCCGCATCAAACAGCGTCTTTCGCTGATTGATGCGGATTTTTTGCTTTACCGTTTCCACCACGCACGTTCGATTTCCCCCATCGAGACGTAGGCTGGATCGATTTGTTTGGCTAACCGATTCATTCGAGTGACACCAAGACTAAACCCACCAATCCAAAAGAGGAAGACGACGAATAAATAACCAGGAGCACTTGGAATCGATAGCATGACGACGGCGATCAGCCATGCCACGACATACCCGATGATTGTCAGACGAGCGACCTTTTGAACGGTTTGTTGATACATAGTTGGTGTTAAATATGACTTCATGAGCCGTAGACGGACAATTTCTCGAGAGACTGCTGTCGCGCAAAGACAAAAGAGCATGATCTGAAGAAAGACGGATACTAATGCCGGCATAAACCAAGCAGGTACCGCACAAATCAATCCAGGGACCAAAAAGAAATAGGCGACAATACGCACCGGACGTTTCATTAAATTCAGACGTGCTTGTCGCTCGAATAGGTGTTCCATTGCGATGTTCCTTTCTGTCTGACGAAGCGGGCAACTTCAACGTCACTGATATAATCTGGATCACGCTTTCCGTCGCGTCGGATGATCCATTCGCTGATAAAGTAGAGCGGTGTTAAGATCGCAAATATCGCAACAAACATCTGCCAGAACGGTCCGTTGATCGTCTGAATGATGACGATCGTCAATACGGCATACAGCAGGACGTGACTGCCGATACGAAGTAAAAATTGCCGACGAACCTGTGCGTTTGAGACATATCCCTTTAAAATTTTCCGTTTTTTCAACTGAAAGCGGAAATCCGAACCAAGGAAAATGGCTGGAATCAATAATATCAAAGCTCCGATGTTGCTCCAATCAATCAAGACACCGACTGTTATGAATAGAAACACGTTCCAATACCAGCGTGTGCCGAGCCATTCGACGTCCCGGTAGGCGAGGGCAAGTTTTTGTAGGCGTTCTTCACGAGCCGTTTGCATAGTACCTTCTCCTTTAGCGAGCTTGATGAATTTCTTTTTCCGTCACATACGTTGGATCGATCTTTCGTGAGACGAACTCTAGCGTTTTTCGACAGATCCAGTAGAACGGGATGACGGCGATGACGAGCCCAATCAAGAAGGACATGTTCGGGCGATCGGCTGCCCAGACAATCAAACCGGCAAGCGCTCCGTATTGTAAGATCCCGATCAAGACATGCACCTGATAGAGCCGTTTTGCTGATGCCTCTGATGAATATTTCGCGACAAGCGCGAACCGCTTGCGTTGTACGAGCATGTCATAGCCAAAATACAATAATGGGACGATCATCGCATAAACCGGCTTCTCAAGTGTGTTGCTAAGTGCTAAAAATGCCGCAAGCATGACCCACATGCCGGTCTTTGTCTTTTGGTGCATCTCTTCGTACAGCGTCGCTAATGCTTCCGTTTGTGTATGTACGTGTTCCATGATCTCCCACCTTCCTATACTGTCATATACTTACATTTTACTGTATCGGTTTCATTTCTAGTACGATTTTTCGAAAAAAAAGATGTCTTGTCGCTTCGGACAAGACATCTTTCATTAGAGACTATGCACTGACCTGGATGATCAGATAGATGACACTATAAGCAACGATCGCGAGCGGTATCAACGCGACACCGATCAGCCAGCCGTTTTTGTCACGGATACCGAGATATAAAACGAGACACCCTACGATGAAGGCGATTAATGTCGTAAACGGATTCATGGTCGTTCCCCCTCTAATTGTTTCTGCTCTTAAATTTCCCGCTCCACTCGTCTCATAAACCCTTCAAGGCGCTTCGACACACAAAGAAAAGCCAGACGGATTTCCACCTGGCTTTTCTTTGTTAACTTATTTTTTCGTGATGACGACTGTTTTCGTAACGACGTGTCCACCCAGATCCTTCAGTTTCAAGTTGTACGTGTTTTTTCCTTTTTTGAGCGTCACTTTTTTCGTGATCGTCTTTTTGAAGGCTTTCATGACGTACGGTTCTTTGAACGTCCGGCGGTATTCCGCGCTACCGTTGAAGTCAAAGCGTAATTCGCTGTAGTTATCGCGAAGTACGATCTTCATCTCAGCTGTTTTTGTTTTACTTGAGACGATTTTTGGTGCTGTGACGCGAATCGTTGGTAATTCTGTGTCGATGATGACTTGACGGTTGAACGCCACACGATTCCCTTTTCCATCGTATGCTTCGACCTTGAATGACTTGACGCCATCTGTCGTGTACGTCACGTCATGGCTGAACGCATAGTTTTGTTGGGCTGCATCGAAACGCAGTTTAACAGTTTTTCCGTTGATCTTGAACGATTTGATACCTGACTCATCAGAGACATGACCCGCGATGTTGATGACTTTTGATGTTGCAAGACCAAGAGCGACCGGTGTATCGATTTGAACATTTGGTACGGCTTTATCAACGCCTGTCGTGTTGACGTCTTTTTTCACACTGTTTCCAGCATAGTCTTTGACGACGAAGGCAATCTTCGCGCGCTCCGGCAGATCCGTCAACGTGTACGCTTTTTCTGTTGCGGCAAGTGGTTGCTTTAAGACACTTTTGCCATTGACGAGGATATCGTATGACGCAACTCCTGTTCCTTGGTCGCCTGCTGTCCATGAAAGTGTTGATTTCGCAGCATCCCATTTCACAGTCGCTGCTGGTTTTTTCGTATCGACATAGACTGGGAAGAGATTCGTCTGCCATTTTGCGTTCGGATAATCGATCACCGATTTGACTTTGTAGTAGTAAAGACCATCTTTGACCGGTTTCCCGTTGATCGTTCCGTCCCAAGCAGCGCTTGTGACTGGTGTGTAGCCGTCCTCTGAACCGCTATCATAGTAGTTCTTGACGACGTCCGTTTGCATATCAAGCTTCTGAAGTGTTGTTTTATTCCGGTCAAGAATCGAATACTCGACTTTTTTCGCATTGCGAAGGAATGAGATGATCGGGAAAGCTTCATCTGCGCTACCGTCGTTGTTCGGTGAGAACGAGACTTTGTTCGCGACAACTTTTCCAGCGGCATTCGTACCAAGGAATTCGAAATCATCCTTCACTTCAGTCGCTAGACCTGTCAATCCGTAGAACGTGTTGTTTTTATCGTACAATGGTGCATCTAAAATCGGAGCTTGATCCCATTTTCCTTTGAATCCAACATAAGGAACTGTCAGTTCTGGATTTTTGCTCTTCGTATCGATCAGACGGACGAATCCTTCGACGAAGTAGCCGTTTTTAAAGACTTGTTCAAGCGGAAGCTCGTTCGCCCAGTCAGTTGTGTTCTTCAAATCGACGGACACGCTGATTTTCGTTGAGCTCTTCGGATTAATCGAGACTGAACTCGCTTTCTTCGAGCCGACTGCAAATGAGATCGGGTATGTGCCTGTGTTGGCATCTACCGTACCGATCGTTCCTTTTTTGAAGATTCCATTTGCTTCAAGGAAGTTCGATCCTTTTGCACCGAGATCTGATTGAACCGTTCCCGCTAGCTTATACGTCACTTTTTCATTGCTGTAGTTTTTTAAATCAAGCGTAAATGTGAACTTCTCGCCGACTTCCTTCAAGGATGCCTTGCCTTCACCTGACTTTGTCTCTGTGATGACGACTGGTGTCTTCATCGCAGCACGAAGATCCATCAGTCCAGCTCCCTCACGACGTGGAGAGTAGAAGTTGCCTGTTTTCAATTGTGCGTTGTATTTTCCTTGATCGAGTTGCGGACGCGATGTATTCATCAAGATATTTTTGGCGAGTTTAACGCGTGTTGCACCAGTGACTTTGAAGTCCTTCGCAATCCGTTGCATGACGAGTGCTGTTCCACCAGCGACGTGTGGTGCTGCCATCGATGTACCGCTCATGACGCCATACTCGTTATCATTAAGCGTCGAATAGATTTTCCCACCTGGTGCCGTAATTTCCGGCTTGAAGTCAAGGCTTGGCGTGACACCCCATGACGTGAAGTCAGACATTTGTCCTGCGACCGGGTTATCGGTTGAGACCGCTTTTCCGTCAAATGTCACTGCGATCGCCTTGCCTTCTTTTGCTTTTGCTTCGAGATCATTCCCGTCCGCGATGCTAAGCGTCACGAGTGGAATCGTCGGATTGTTGAGCGCCATGCTGACGTAATCCCCATGATCGACTTTACCACGGACGATGACACCTGCTGCGCCTTGCTTCTCAGCTTCTGCTTGAATCATGCTGTAGTTAAAATCACCTGTCCGCACGACGAAGACGACTTTTCCTTTGACGTCTTTACCTTCATAGTTCGAAGCTTGACCGTCACCGACATACACGACATCCTTCTTCTCTTTATCGAAGACGGCAATCGGATTCGGCGAATCTTGTTTTTGGTATGCCAAATAACCGGCATCCTGACCGTCGATCGTCAGCGCCATGCCTTCAAGCGTCAATTTCGTATTTTCGAGTGACGCGACTTGGAGCGCCTGGCTCGTCAATCCTGGTGCACCAACGACACCGATATCCGGGTTTGCTGTATATGGATTACCCGCACCATGACCTGCAAACGCCGAGTTACCAGCAGAGATCGCACACAAGATACCGTTGTTCATCGCGTTGACGATCGCGCGTTGCTCCGGATCATCTGCGTTGACGAACGATGCCGTCGAACCCAGGCTCATGTTGATGACGTCCGCTCCAAGTGCGATGGCATCATCGATTGCTTTGATGTAGATATCACTAAATGTCGATGGCATCCCTGGATCGTTACCGAAGACCTTCATCGCAAGGAGCTGTGTTTCTGGAGCGACCCCTTTAATGCCGCCGTTCGCTTCATCCCCGTTTGCTCCGACCGTACCTGCGACGTGCATCCCGTGCATCGATGCCCCCGCACCTAAGTCACGGATTTCGCTGTCGTGATCGGCATAGTTATAGCCGTACGGTACTTTTTCCGTGAAGTACTTTCCTTTTAAGCCTTTTGTTTCTTTCGCACTCTCGACTTTCGAAGAGGTTAAATCCACCTTTGTCTCTGGACTCAAGACCATGTCTTTGTGCGATGGATCAATCCCCGTATCGATGACCGCGACGACGGTTCCTTCCCCTTTGAAGCCATAGTCCTGCCACGTTTCCTTCGCATTGACCATGTCCTTGCTGTACAGCATGTCTGGCTTGGCACCTTTATCGACGGTTGGGCGCGCATATTCGTGCGCGATATGCACACTTTTGACTCCGTCGAGTTGTTTGATATCTTCGATGTCACCGAACTTCACTTCACCACTGAATCCATTGATGACGGTTGTGAAGCTTTCTTTATATGTAACAGGAATCGCCTTTTTAGCGATAGCTGACTTGACTGATTTTTGGACACTGACGAGTCGATCCTTGATCGATTCCTTTTCGGCATTACTCAATGTGCTATACCGCTTGTTTTGAGCTTGGGCGATTTGAATCGCCGGTTTTTGTTCCATCTCGATGACGACTCGGACTTTATCCGATTGTTTGTAGTTCTTTTCTTGCCCCGATTTCTTCAGTGAGAGCGCCTGCGGTTTTTGACCCGTCGCTTTGTCTTGCGAGGACAGTGCACCTTGCGCACTGACTAGATTGGAAGACGTCATTAAGACGGCTGCCATAAGTGCAATCTTCTTCTTCATGCGTTCGTTTCCCCTTTTCTGTAAAACCATAGTAGTAATACTAATAAAACAGTTTAAAGAAAATTCTGTATTTTTAGTTTAATGAAGTTAATGGAAATAAACAATTTATATTTGTCTATTTTTTTAATTTATTTCTTTTTGGTGACATTTTATATTTGGAAGGAATTTAACTGGGAACATAAAAAAACTCCTCGAGCACTCGAGGAGTTGAACGTATGCACTTGGTGGAGACTATCGGGATCGAACCGACGACCTTTTGGCTGCCAGCCAAACGCTCTCCCAGCTGAGCTAAGCCCCCATGAATTATCTTTAGTATACGCATCGCTAACTGCTTTATCAATATAAACATAACGCTTTCATAAAAAAGAATTCCTCCCGAAATTGCTGGAAGGAATTCACGATTCATTTATTCAATTCACGCATCAAATCCGCCTGTCGTTCAAGCTCTGCCTGTTGCTCGAGGATCAAGACCTTTTTATACGTCCGCGCAGAAATCAAGATACTGATTTCATAGAGAACGAACAACGGCACTGAGATCATCAAGTGTGACGTCACGTCCGGCGGTGCGATCAATGCCGCAACGACGAACAGCGCGAAATACGCATATTTCCGATTCTTTCGCATGAAATATGGCGTCACAAGACCAAGACGTGTCAGGAACATCGTCACGACCGGCAATTGGAAGAGAAGACCAAACGGCATCGTCAACCGGATCAAGAAACTGAAGTAGTTTTCGACCCCGATGACTTGCTCGATCCCCAATTCTTTCCCGAGATCCGTTGAGACTTCAAGCAAGAAAGGAAGCAACCAGAAATACGAGAAGGCTACACCAGCCAAAAATAGAAAGAAGATGACTGGAATATATGTCAGTGTTGCTTTTTGTTCCTTTTCATAAAGCCCTGGTCGGACGAATGCCCACAGTTGATACATCCAGAACGGTGACGCTAAAATCAGCGCGATGATGAACGCAAGATTCAAATACAACATTAAAGGATCGGCGACGTTGAAGGCATTTAATCCGATACCGAGCTCTTTTAAGTCTGCTTGCAGAAAACGGACGAGCGGTCGGACGAGCGGAAATGCGACAGCGAACAGGACGACGACAATGAGGAGCGACCAGACAATCCGCTTACGCAGTTCGTCTAGGTGCGACGTCATGCTTTGTTCTTGATCAACCGTCATGATTCAATCACTTCTCTTTCGGTTCGTCCTTTTTATCGTCGTCCATGATGCCGTTCGTGGCATTTTTGAACTCTTTCAATGTTTGACCGGCAGCACGACCGAATTCCGGTAACTTCTTCGGTCCGAAGATGATCAACGCGACGACAGCAATTAATCCGATACTCGCAGGTCCGATACCTAACGTGAGCGGGATAAGGTTTTCCATTATGATTTCACTCCTTCAGCTGATTGCGAATAATGCTTCATGAAATAAACTAACGACTGCAACTCGATCGATAAATCGATGTGATGAACCCGAACGCTCGCTGGCACGTTCAACCGTGCAGGCGTGAAGTTCAGAATGCCTGTCACACCATACTCGACTAACTCATCCGCTACTGACTGTGCGAACTGGGATGGAACCGTCAAGATGGCGACATCGACCTGATTCGCTTCGATTTGTTCTTTCATGTCCGAAACATGATAGATTGGAACGTCATGCGTCGTTGTTCCGACCTTCTCTTCGTCCGCATCAAACGCAACGACTATCCGAGTACTATTATTCTTTAAAAAGTTATAATTTGCAAACGCTGTTCCGAGATGACCGACCCCGATTAAGGCGACATTCGTCACCTCATCTTGATTCAAGGTTTTCCGGAAAAACGTTAAGAGATGTTGAACGTTATATCCATACCCCTTCTTCCCTAGTGCCCCAAAGTAGGAAAAGTCGCGACGAATCGTTGCTGAATCAACCTTCACCGCCTCGCTTAACTCAGCAGAAGAGACGCGGAGCTTACCTGAATTGTATAAACTTTGGATGAAACGATAATATAGCGGCAACCGTTTTGCTGTCGCTTGTGGAATTTTTGTGTCTGGTCCATTCATCCTGCAGTTCCCCCTTCGGCCACATCCATCGTGGCACCCAAATCTTTGCAAAAAGCTTTCTACTCTCCTTGATTGTAAACCACTTCACATAGAGTCACAAATAATATATTCCGCAGGACCTCGCGCTTTTGTTCGTGATAGACTAAAGGGTGGAAGGATGGATGGAAATGATACTCTTACAAGTCAACCAACTCTCGAAATCATTCGGCGTCGAGCCGATTTTAGAAAATATCAAATTGGAAGTACAAGAGCGCGACCGGATTGCGCTCGTCGGTCGCAATGGTGCCGGTAAATCAACCTTGCTCAAAATCATCGCTGGTGAACTCAGTCATGACTCGGGCGATATCATGAAAGGTAAAGATGTCAAAATCGGCTATCTCGCGCAAGACAGTGGTCTCGAATCGAATGAGACGATCTGGAACGAGATGCTGACCGTCTTTGAACATCTGCAAGAACAAGAACGGACACTGCGCCGGATGGAAATCGAGATGGGCATGGAGCACATCTTGAACGACCCGGTCGCTTACGATCGACTTCTGAAGACGTACGATCAAGCACAACATGACTTCTCAGAAGCAGGTGGTTATCAGTTTGAAGCGAATATCCGCTCCGTCCTGCACGGCATGCGCTTTTATCCAGACGATTACTCACGCCGGATCCAGACATTGTCCGGGGGTCAACGGACACGGCTCGCCTTAGCGAAGATGCTCCTGCAAGCACCAGAGCTTCTCATTCTCGATGAGCCGACAAACCACCTGGATATCGATACGCTTGCTTGGCTTGAAAGTTACCTCGGTGGTTATCGTGGTGCCGTTCTGATCGTCTCGCACGATCGGTACTTCCTCGATCAAGTCGTCAATGTCGTCTATGAGCTCTCTCGTAATGTCTGTCGTAAGTTCACGGGGAACTATACGAAGTACCTCGAGCAAAAAGCGGCATTGTACGATCAAGAAATGAAACAGTTCGAACAGCAGCAAGAAGAAATCGCAAAGATGCAGGACTTCATTCAACGAAACATCGCTCGGGCGACGACGACAAAGCGTGCTCAAAGCGTTCGAAAACGGCTCGAGAAGGTCGACCGGCTCGATCGACCAGATGGAGATGAACGCAGTACGGTCCTCTCCTTCCCAATCGAAAAACAGAGCGGGAATGACGTTCTTCAAGTCAATCAATTGGCAATCGGTTACGAAGAAGCTGTCTCAAAAGACATCACGTTCCGCTTGCAACGCGGCGAATCACTGGCACTCGTCGGACCGAACGGAATCGGGAAGTCGACGCTCTTAAAAGTCCTCGTCGGTCGTTTACGTCCTCTCTTCGGTGATTTCCGTTTCGGCACCGGCGTCTCGATCGGGTATTACGATCAAGAGCAAGCGGAACTCAATGACCGGAACCGTGTCATCGATGAGATTTGGAACGAATGGCCACTGATGCGCGAACAAGAAGTCCGTTCTGTGCTCGGACAATTCCTGTTCAGCGGCGACGATGTCTTCAAAATCGTTCATGAATTGTCTGGTGGCGAACGCGGACGTCTCGCGCTCGCAAAACTGAAACTCCGGAAGACGAACGTCCTCATCCTTGACGAGCCAACGAACCACTTGGATCTTGATTCGAAGATGGTCCTTGAGAACGCCCTCGTCGACTATGAAGGTACGCTACTCTTCGTCTCCCATGACCGCTACTTCATCGATCGGATCGCGACACGCGTCATCGAGATGAGTGAAGCTGGTGTGACAGAATACCTCGGCGATTATTCGTACTACACAGAGAAGAAGGCCGAACAAGAAGAAATCGCTCGCCTTGAAGCCGAAGAGGCAAAAGCGGCAAAAGTCACAGCATCGAAGACGATCGACAAAGAAGCACAGAAAGAAGAAAAAAAACGCCGTCAGCAAATCGAACAACTCGAACAAGATATTGAACGGCTCGAACAGCGTTCAGCGGAAATCGAACAGTTGCTTTGCGAACCGGAAGTCTTTAATGATATTCCAAAAGCGACAGCGTTATCTGCGGAACGGGACCAGATCGATGTCGATCTACTCGAATTGATGGAACGATGGGAGAACCAACACTGATGCGGACGAAAAGCTTTTTCATTAACTTGATTCAAGGACTGCTATCCGGCATCCTTTATTTCGTACCAATGTATGCGGACTACGTGTCGACCTTCATCCGGCCGGATGCCTTTAATGCTGCGCTTCCTTTGTTTCTCCTGATTTCTTGTATGATTGGTCTCGTCATCCAGACATGGAGCGGTCTTTTCGTCAGTTTACTCTCGGGATTATGCTGTACGCTCCTGACGACACAACTATTCGTCGAACTCAGTGATCCATTGATCATATCCTATTATGGTAGCGTCACTCCATTGACCGCCTTTTTGATCAGTTGTGTCGGGGTTTGGGCGCTGGCAATCATTTTTTATTTGCTCGATGGTTATCAGTATAGTAAACGTCACGGTCTCGAAGGTTCTTCGAACGAAATCGATTCACAACCTTGAAGTCCGATCGATGAACTAGATGCGCGATATGAAAAAAGGAGTGGAGATTCCGGTAGCTAGACCGGTCTCTCCACTCCTTTTTATTTGAATCGAAACGTTCGTCGTCAACATGGATCGTACAGTGAATCAAGCATTCACACTACTATCATTTTGTCGGTCGGGCAATCGTAAACGTCTTCCCGATCGTCGCATAATCATTCCCTGCTAAACGAGCGACAGCCTTCAATCCTGCTGCGTCAATCCGGAACGACTCTACGAGTTCATCCGCGACGTGATAGCGCAGTACTTCCCCGATCAAAAGATCGGCACCTTCTAGCTCGACATGTTGCGTTAAGCGCATCTCGAACCGGATTTTCGCTTCCGCGATTCCGGGCACGTCGATTGCGTCGCTATCGACGAGCGTTAAATCCGTCCGTTCGAGTTCACTTTCACCGTAAGCGAGTGGCGCAGCCGTCTCATTGACAGCGTCGACGATTTCTTCACTGACGATATGGATGACATAGCTTTGTTTTGCTAGGATATTACGTGCCGTATCCTTTTGTCCCTGATCCGTCCGTTGTACGGCAATCACCAGTTGTGGCGGACTACTTGATGCGACTGTAAAGAAGGAAAAGGGGGCGGCGTTGACCGTCCCGTCTTCCCCTAGCGTCGTCACGAAGGCAATCGGACGCGGAATGATGCTTCCGATCAGTAATTTATAATTGTCTTTTGCGCTAAGCGTTGATGCCTCGAACTTCATGAATGACCCACCTTTTTCCTCACCCGATGAGTGCAGCGAGTGAATAGTCTCCAGCACCAATCATCGCCACTCCAAGGGCGATAACGATCAATGCCATGTTGTATTCGTACCCGTTCTGCGTCACCCAGTAACCATTCGCACCGTGTACTTTAACGATCGCGACAAGCATCGAACCGATGATGAGGATTGCAGCGATCCAGAGGAATACACCGCCTGAAAACAATAATCCACCGATTAATTCAGCAAGACCCGCTGTAATTGCGAGTGCTTTCCCTGGCTTCATGCCGATTGATTCGAACCAACCGCCTGTTCCAGCGATGCCGTGTCCACCAAACCAACCAAATAATTTTTGTGTACCGTGTGCAGCAAATGTTAAACCGATGATTAAACGAATGATTAAAAGTCCTGTATCCATCATTTCTCTTTTCTCCTTTTACCTAATGTTTTTAAGTTACTTTAAGTAACTCGATAAACAGACTATATCTTATCACTTACTAAAAGTAAATAGATTTGTTTTAGTTCTTTTTGTTACATTAAGTAAAATGATTCGATTTTTTTAGCAGAAGCGGGTATACTACAACTATAGAAAGGATGAGTGCTGATGGAAGAAGTCGCAATCCAAACGGCTCTTTGTCCCAAAGTCGAACATGCCTTTGAAATCTTAGGTAAGAAATGGACAGGTCTGATTTTACGTCACTTGTTGACGAAGACATGTCGTTTCAATGAGATTCAAGATGCCATCCCCGAATTATCAGGTCGCATGCTCACGGAACGTATGAAGGAGCTCGAAGCGGAAGGCATCGTCATCCGGACTGTCATTCCCGATCGTCCGATTAAGATTCAATACAGTTTGACCGACAAAGGGCGTCAACTCGAACCGGTCATTCGTTCCATTGAGGAATGGGCCGAACTACAAGACTAATGTATGAAAAAGCATCTTCTTCGGAAGGTGTTTTTTTATATGATCTTTTGACATTGATAATCATTATCAATTAAAGTAAGGAAGTACAGCGAAAGGAGGAACATGCATGCAGATTGCAATTGGATTCGTCAGCATGTCCGGTAATACGGAAGATATCGTCTCAATCATTCAACGTGAGCTCGAGCAACACGATGTCAACGTAACGATTACAGAACTGGATCAATTCGTCGGGGAGGATCTATCACGTTTTGATGGTCTATTACTCGGCTCATATACATGGGGAGACGGTGATTTACCGTATGAAGCAGAAGATTTCATCGAGGAGCTACGGGAACAATTTTTAGACGGGATACCGGCTGCTGCTTTTGGCTCGGGTGATCTTGATTATCCGAAGTACTGCGCAGCCGTTGATTTGATTGAAGACGCATTAAAAGAAGCTGGGGCGACCATCGTCACGGATGGCTTGAAGATTGAGTTTGATCCGAACACACCGGAGAAACAAGCCGCTTGTCGCGCGTTCGCACAGACGTTTCATCGCTTTTTGCAGCAGGTGCATTCATAAGTATCGTTTGAATCCGTCATGTAAGGGAATTCTTAAAACAGACTCTATGAAAGTGAGATGAATGTTTTTATGACGATTCAAGCACTCGTCTTTGACGTCTACGGTACATTATTCGATGTCCATTCCGTCAAAGAGCAAGCAGAGGAGCTGTATCCGGGACACGGAGAAGCGATCAGTAAACGCTGGCGAGAGAAACAACTGGAGTACTCTTTCCTCCGACAATTAAACGGACAATATGTGCCGTTCAGCCAAGTGACACAAGATGCCCTCCGCTATACGTTACTCGAACTGAAGCTCCATGTGACCGAGGAACAAATCACGACTTTAATGGAGACATACCTGACACTTGATGTGTATCCAGAAGTTAGCTCTGTTCTCGAGACGATGGCGCATAAGCGTTTGGTCGTCTTCTCGAATGGTTCCCATGATATGCTCGATCCGTTGATCGAACAGTCAGGTTTAGCCGATCGGTTCGAACATCTCGTCAGTGTTGATGACATCAAACACTATAAACCAGCACCTGCTTCTTATATGCATGCGTTGAACACACTCGGTTTAAAACGCGAGGAGATCCTCTTCATGTCCTCAAACGGTTGGGACATCACCGGGGCAAAGAGTTTCGGCTTCAAAACGGCATGGATCAATCGAAACGGACTTCCGGTCGAAGAATTAAATCTTGATCCGGATCGCATCTATGATGACTTGACCGGTATCACTGAATGGCAATGAACGAACAACAGCGGACTCCTTTTTAGGAATCCGCTGTTTTAATGGATTAGTAATTGGAAAGACGTGAGTAGCCCTTCTTGAATAGATCGAGTTTCAGCCCGCCCTCTTTTTCGATGAAAAAGAGGTATTCGTTTTGATCCGTGTCTTTATAAAAGACCTTAAATAACGTCACAGTCCGTTTTTTATTGTTTTCAACAGCTGTCACCTCGTGCTTCGAGATCACTTCTGCTTGGACTTGTTCCGCATCCATCTTTTGAATCATCGGTTCGAATGACTTCTTCTCTTGATCCGTCACTGGTGTTCCGGGAGCAATCATGAAATAATCATCACTCGCCTTGTTCGTTAAACCGTACTTCCGATCGACGATGACGACGTTACTGAGCTTCCCATTGATTGTCTGATCAAAAGCGTACAACTTTTGAATCCGGGTTTTTTCCCCTTCTGCTCGTCCGATTTCGTAAAGTGGACGTTGTTTCGTGTTCGTCTCGACCGCTTTCTTATCGGGTACGAGTTCTTCCTTATAGGCGACTTGGTATGCGTTGACGATTTCTCGGACCTGAAGTCCGATCGCGACGATGACCAGTACCGCTAACAATGCGATGATGACTTTTTTCATTCCATTTCCCCCAAGTTGTTCGGATTCCTTACTTTAAATCTAGCCCAGGTTCTGCGTTCATGGCAAGTGTCGAATAGCGTAACGCGCGATATGGATGAATCGCAGCCGCTCCGATCATCGCCGCATTGTCTCCACACAAGTGCATCGGCGGAATGACGAGATCGATTCCTTCCTTCGCACACGCTGCTTCGAGACCGTTACGTAATCCTTTGTTGGCGGCGACACCACCAGCAAGCAGCAGTTGGCGTCCCCCTTTATCCTTCACGGCACGGATCGCCTTCGTCACGAGGACTTCGACGACGCTCGCTTGGAAACTCGCAGCTAAATCTTCCGGGATGATCACTTCTCCCCGTTGCTCAGCGTTATGCACGGCATTGATGACCGCTGACTTTAAACCGCTGAAGCTAAAGTCATATGAGTCCTTCTCGAGCCAGACGCGTGGAAAATGGAACGTATCCTGACCGGTTTGTGCCAACTGATCGATTCGTGGACCACCTGGATACGGTAACTTCAATGTTCGAGCGACTTTATCATAGGCTTCCCCTGCTGCATCATCTCGTGTTTCACCGATGACTTCATATACACCGTCTTCTGGCATGTAAATCAGTTCCGTATGCCCACCTGATGCAATCAAACAGACGAGCGGGAATTCAAGCTCTTGCACGAGACGATTCGCGTAGATATGACCTGCGATATGATGAACACCGATCAATGGTTTATTGTGCGCAAAAGCAAGTGTCTTTGCCGCACTGACACCAACGAGTAATGCCCCGACCAGTCCAGGACCTTCCGTGACAGCGATCGCATCGATATCGTCGATCGTGACGTTTGCTTCCGTCAACGCATCATCGATGACGTATGTGATTCGTTCGACATGATGTCGTGATGCCACTTCAGGCACGACTCCACCGAATCGTTTATGACTTTCAATTTGAGACGAGACGACATTCGATAAGACGTTGGTTCCTCCACGAACGACGGCAGCCGCCGTTTCGTCGCAGCTCGATTCGATTGCTAGAATCAATGGTTGTGTCATAAGTCTTCTCCCTCCAGCTCCAGCCAATAGATGGCAGCATCTTCATTGTTGTCCTGATAATATCGTTTTCGGATACCAACATAGTGAAATCCGAGTTTTTCATATAAGGTTCGCGCCGGTGTGTTCGAGACACGTACTTCAAGTGTCATCGCTCGTAAATCGAGTGCACGACCGACCGCGATCAATGCCGTTAGCAAGTCTTCCCCAAGTCCTTGTCCACGGTGCGACTGCTTGACGGCAATATTCGTAATATGTCCTTCATCCGCAATATGCCACAGACCAGCAAACCCGACGATACCATCTTGATCGGCAACGACATAATAGGCATTCGGATTTTGTGTCATTTCTGCTTCGAAAGCATCCAGTGTCCACGGTGTCGCAAACGATTCGAGTTCGACGGCGTGAACACCTGCAGCATCGTTTACGGTCATGCGACGAATCCCCTTACTCATGACGCTGTGCCTCGATCCATTTCGCTTCTGCTTCAGCCAGACGCAGGTAACGTGGCTCAAACGCATGCGCTTCGACTGTCTGGCGTGTTGCACCGAGTAAGGCGAGCACTCCGGCACGCGGCGTCCGAAACGCAGGAGCCGCCTTTTCAAATGGTTGAAGAAGTTCTTCAAATGTATCGACGTCTCCTGTGACGAGCGTATCTGGCGCTAACGTCTTCACAAAAGAGGCGATTTCGACATGTTGTTCTTCACCGATTCGTTGCCCAGCGTCGTATACTCCGACAAAACCTGATCCGCGTCGTGCATCTTGAATCGCTGCAACACGTCCCGTATGACCTGTCGAAGCCGCCATCAACTCAAGTGTCGAGATGGCAACTAGTTCGATACCGAGTGTATACGCGAGCGTCTTCGCTGTCGTCGCTCCAATCCGTAATCCCGTATAAGAACCAGGACCGTCAGCAACGACGACACGTGTCAGTTGAGCCGGTGTCCATTTTGCTTCCACCATCAAGCGCTCAAGCAACGGCATGAGTTTTGTCGCATGATTCAAAGACGTGACGTAAGAAGCTTCTGCTATGATCTGTTTTCCGTCTGAAAGAGCGACCGATAATTGTTTCGTCGATGTATCAATAGCTACGATTTTCATGATCTCAATCCCTCACATAATGTAATGTATCGTTCTCCGATCGGTGTCAGCTCAAAACGGCGGCTATCGTCACCCGTTCGTGTAATCGTGATTGCCAACCGTTCCGGTGGAAGGCTGTCCGCAATCAATTCAGACCACTCGACGACGGCGACGCCTTCACCATTCAAATATTCTTCAAGTCCGATATCATCACCGGAACCTTCCAGGCGATAAACATCCATATGATAGAGAGGGAGACGTCCCGTATAGACTTTCATGATCGTAAAGGTAGGGCTGTTGACATGACGCGTCACACCTAATCCTTTCGCAAAGCTTTGAGTAAAGGTCGTTTTCCCAGCACCTAAATCTCCGTCAAGCGTAATGACCATCCCTGCTTCAGCACGTCGTCCAAGTTCAAGAGCTAAGGCAGTCGTTTCTTCCAAGCTGTTCATTTCCAGTTCTATCATACGATGTCTCCTCCTTTAATACGCACTGTTCGTCCTTCTCTATTGTACCGGACGAAAAAGGCAAAAAAAAATACGAAACGCTGAACGTTTCGTAGTAAAGTTGAAGTTAAGTTTAAAATTGGTTGCGGGGGCCGGATTTGAACCGACGACCTTTGGGTTATGAGCCCAACGAGCTACCAGACTGCTCCACCCCGCGACGATAAACGTTTCGGATTTGATTATTTAAAAATTGGTTGCGGGGGCCGGATTTGAACCGACGACCTTTGGGTTATGAGCCCAACGAGCTACCAGACTGCTCCACCCCGCGATGATATAACGTTTCGACAGATATTAATATAACATGTGTCTTTTAAATTGGCAAGTCTTTTTGTCTCATTTCTTTTTACTAACTGTCATAATGAATATTCTTCTATACTGATACGAAAGGAGTGAGCAGATGGGATACTTATTAGATTTACGAAAAATCGTAGGAAATCGACCGTTGATCAGCGTAGGCGCGACCGTACTCGTCATGAATCCACAATTTGAACTGCTGTTTCAATATCGTTCGGATACCCACAGTTGGGGGCTCCCCGGTGGTTCGATGGAACCGGGTGAGACACTTGAAGAAGTCGCGATGCGTGAGTTGCAGGAAGAAACCGGACTTCAAGCACAAAGCGTTCAACTGCTAGACGTCTTTTCTGGTCCTGATTACTTCTTCCGTTATCCAAATGGTGACCAAACCTACAGTGTGATTCATCTCTTTCAAGCAAAAGACGTATCCGGTACATTACAAATGACAGATGGAGAGAGTCTCGACTTACAATATTTCTCCTTAAATCAATTACCAGCACCTCTTGAAGCGCGTGCTGCAGCGCTATTACGTCAAATCAAGTCTCGCCTTCTTGACACAACACCTTCTTTTTATTTTTAATCTAGATGCTTGTCTTAAAACTGACTTGATGACGGATTGACGTTCACTTGTCAGTTTTTCTATTTCTTTCGGGTCTACACACAAAAAACCGACCTGCAATCTGCAGATCGGTCAAGTGCCTGGCAACGTCCTATCCTCACAGGGGGAAGCCCCCAACTACTTTCGGCGTTCAAGTGCTTAACTTCCGTGTTCGGCATGGGAACGGGTGTGACCACTTGGCTATCGTCACCAGACGATCGGGCTCGCGCCCTCAAAACTGAAGTCATCAACAAGCATCTGCTAGAACAAGGCCTCGACCGATTAGTATCACTCAGCTCCACATGTCGCCATGCTTCCACCCGTGACCTATCTACCTCATCGTCTCTGAGGGGTCTTTCTTGATTACTCAAAGGGAAATCTCATCTTGGAGGGGGCTTCATGCTTAGATGCTTTCAGCATTTATCCCGTCCGCACGTAGCTACCCAGCGATGCTCCTGGCGGAACAACTGGTACACCAGCGGTGCGTCCATCCCGGTCCTCTCGTACTAAGGACAGCTCTCCTCAAATTTCCTGCGCCCACGACGGATAGGGACCGAACTGTCTCACGACGTTCTGAACCCAGCTCGCGTACCGCTTTAATGGGCGAACAGCCCAACCCTTGGGACCTACTCCAGCCCCAGGATGCGATGAGCCGACATCGAGGTGCCAAACCTCCCCGTCGATGTGGACTCTTGGGGGAGATCAGCCTGTTATCCCCAGGGTAGCTTTTATCCGTTGAGCGATGGCCCTTCCATGCGGAACCACCGGATCACTAAGCCCGACTTTCGTCCCTGCTCGACTTGTAGGTCTCGCAGTCAAGCTCCCTTCTGCCTTTGCGCTCTACGAATGATTTCCAACCATTCTGAGGGAACCTTTGGGCGCCTCCGTTACTGTTTAGGAGGCGACCGCCCCAGTCAAACTACCCGCCTGACACGGTCCTCCAGCCGGATGACGGCTGCGAGTTAGAGACTCTATGCATGAAGGGCGGTATCCCAAGGGTGACTCCTCCGAAGCTGGCGCTCCGGGCTCGACGTCTCCCGCCTATCCTGTACATCATGCACAAAGCCTCAATATCAGGCTGTAGTAAAGCTCCATGGGGTCTTTCCGTCCTGTCGCGGGTAACCTGCATCTTCACAGGTACTATGATTTCACCGGGTCTCTCGTTGAGACAGTGCCCAAATCGTTACGCCTTTCGTGCGGGTCGGAACTTACCCGACAAGGAATTTCGCTACCTTAGGACCGTTATAGTTACGGCCGCCGTTTACTGGGGCTTCGGTTCAAAGCTTCGCTTGCGCTAACCCATCCCCTTAACCTTCCAGCACCGGGCAGGCGTCAGCCCCTATACGTCATCTTGCGATTTAGCAGAGACCTGTGTTTTTGCTAAACAGTCGTTTGGGCCTATTCACTGCGGCTCTACATGTGTAGAGCGTCCCTTCTCCCGAAGTTACGGGACCATTTTGCCGAGTTCCTTAACGAGAGTTATCCCGCGCGTCTTAGAATTCTCATCTCGCCTACCTGTGTCGGTTTACGGTACTGGCGCCTTCCCCCTCACTAGAGGCTTTTCTTGGCAGTGTGAAATCGTGACCTACGTCCCTACGGGACTCCGCATCGTTCCTTGACTGTAATGCCTGACGGATTTGCCAATCAGACGGTCTTGAAACTTGCACATGCACTTCCATCCGCATGCGTCACTATCCTCCTGCGTCCCCCCATTGTTCAAACGGTGGATCGGCGGTACAGGAATATCAACCTGTTATCCATCGCCTACGCCTTTCGGCCTCGGCTTAGGTCCAGACTAACCCTGAGCGGACGAGCCTTCCTCAGGAAACCTTGGGCTTTCGACGGAGGGGATTCTCACCCCTCTTTTCGCTACTCACACCGGCATTCTCACTTCCAAACGCTCCACTGCT
>NZ_CP184372.1:2770000-3000203 GCF_049913315.1 Exiguobacterium sp. R-17
CTCGAGCGTCTGTGCCATCTCCGGTAATGCCAATGTGGACAATTGTTCCCGGAGTGCATCCGTTCCGACTTGATCGAGCGTTAAACCTAGTGTCTTGAATAACCTTTCGACTGTTTTGTACTGCTCCGGATGGATTGGCGTCCGGTCGAGCGGATGCGTTCCATCTAAGATCCGGAGGAATCCAGCTGCCTGTTCATAAGCTTTTGCCCCAAGACGAGGGACATTTAATAATTCCTGACGCGTCTTGAACGTTCCAAGTTCTGAGCGACGTTCGACGATTTTTTTCGCCGTCGCTTTCGTGATTCCTGCGACGTAACTCAAAAGCGGTTCTGACGCTGTATTGACATCAACTCCGACCTGGTTGACGACCGTTTCGACGACAAAATCAAGCGTCTCCTTCAATTTCGTTTGCGAGACATCATGTTGATATTGACCGACACCAACAGATTGCGGATCGACTTTGACGAGTTCTGCCAGTGGATCCTGCAAGCGACGTGCGATCGAAATTGCGGATCGTTGTTCGACTTGAAGCTCCGGAAACTCCGTTCGGGCAATCTCTGAAGCGGAATAAATACTTGCCCCTGCCTCGTCGACGATCGTAAAGGCAATATCTTTCTGCCCCTTCATCCAATCCGCAACGAATGCTTCTGTTTCCCGCGAAGCCGTCCCATTGCCAATCGCAATCAATTCAATACCATACGTGTCGACGAGCTTTGAAAGGGTTTGGCGCGCTTCTTTCGCTTTTTGCTCTGACATCGTCACGTAGATGACACCGACTTCCTTCATCTCACCCGTCGGATCAATGACCGCCCACTTACACCCCGTCCGATAAGCCGGATCAAGACCAAGCATGACTTTCCCTTTCATCGGTGGCTGCATGTAGAGTTGACGGAGGTTCTTACCGAAGACGTCAATCGCCTGAAGTTCTGCTTTCTCAGTCAGTTCGTTCCGAATTTCTCGTTCGATAGCAGGAAAAACGGATTTTTTATACCCCGTTGTGATTGCCGCTTCGACGATGTCACGTTTCTTTGGCGCCAGTTGTGCATATGAACGAAGTAACGTTGGTAAAACCTGCTGTTCCTCTAATACGACCTTCACCGAGACGATTTTCAACGACTCAGCACGGTTGATCGCAAGAATCCGGTGCGGAACAATCTGTTGAATCCGTTCGTTGTAAGCATAGTACTGTGCAAAGACACCTTTTTCATCGACTGCGTCCTTTTTCTGTTTCGTGACGATTTCTGCTGAACGACGTATTTGCTTGCGTATGAACTCACGCACCGTCGCTTGTTCGCCCCACTCCTCAGCGATGATTGATTGAGCTCCGGCAAGTGCTTCTTCCGAATCGAGTGTACCGCTCAAACGCTGAAATGTCGCTTCATCATAGGCAGACTTGTCGCGTAACCAGTCAGCAAGTGGCGCAAGCCCTGCTTCCCGTGCAATTTCCGCCTTCGTCCGACGTTTTGGTCGAAACGGTAAGTAAATATCTTCCACTTGTTGTAAGGTCGTCGCTTCTTCAAGCGTTCGACGGAGTTCCGGCGTTAGTACACCTTGTTCCTCGATTTTTTCAAGGACGTCACTTCGTCTACTTTCAAGTTGTGTTAATTGTTTATGTCGATCGAGGATCGCTTTAATCGCGACCTCATCGAGTTCTCCTGTCTGTTCTTTCCGGTAGCGGGCGATGAACGGAATCGTACCGCCTTCTTCCGTCAATTGTAAGACTGCCTTCACTTGAGCAGGACGTACATTCAATTCACTTGCGATTCTCTTTTCCATCTGCTTCACCTCTCATTCATTATACCGAAGAATGCATGGAAAAGAAAAAAGACTGACACGAGGTCAGTCTTTTGAGAATACTTCATTTGGTTCAACTTTAATCGCTTCACGTAACTTCTGCAAAGCACGTCGTTGGAGACGGGACACATGCATTTGTGAAATGCCGAGTAGTTCTCCCGTTTCTTTTTGACTCATATTGCGATAATAGGCACATTCGAGGATAGAACGCTCGCGGTCCGTCAAGACAGCAAATGCCTTTTCAAGAATCAGACGCTGATCGACAGAGTCATAGCCATTCTCTTGATTACCAACGAGGTCGAGCAAGGTAACGGTACTACCTTCCTGATCTGCCTCAATCGAGCTATCGACGGAGAGAGCTTGATAACTCTTACCCATCTCGAGTGTTTCAAGGACTTCCTCTTCTGATACTTCAAGGCGAGCAGCAATCTCATCGATGCGCGGAGAGCGTTGTAGCTCCGTCGTCAATTCCTCGACTGCCTTCTTAATTTTCGGACCGAGTTCCTTAATGCGACGTGGAACGTGGACGCTCCATGTCTTATCGCGGATGAAACGTTTGATTTCTCCGATGATCGTCGGAACAGCAAACGATTCAAAACTGCGACCAAACTCCTTATCGAATCGACGAAGCGCCGCGAGTAACCCAATCATACCGACCTGAACGAGATCGTCATGAATCGGTCGACCACGCGAAAACTTTCGGGCCAAAGCTTCTACCAAGTCTGAATAACGCTCGAGTAATGCCGCATGCACTTCCTCATCTTGGTCGTCCTGCTGATACAAATCAATCAGTCGAAGTACTTCATCATCACTGTGATGGCGTTGTTGAGACTTTGCTGGCACTTTGACCCACCTCATCTCTATTCATATATTTTGTCATATGGACAGTGACGCCGTTCGCTTTCTCGATCGTTACTTGATCCATCAATGCTTCGATCATCAAGATACCAAGTCCTCCTTCATGCAAGGAATCGAGATCGTGTGCGTCCGTAATCGGCTCACTTTGGCGTTTAACCTCATCTTTATCGAACGTAATGCCGTTATCTTTAACGATGATCTCAAGACGATCATCTGGATAGACGTTGCAAGTCAAGGCGATACTACCATCTTCTTTTCCTTCGTACGCATGTTGAACAGCGTTCGCACATGCTTCTGAGACAGCGATTTTGATATCTTCGATGTCATCGTACGTATACCCCATTCGGTTCGCGACGCCTGAAACCGTCAAACGAGCGATGGCTACATATTCCGGTTTTGCCGGTAATGTCATGTTCAGTTGTTCGTTCTTCATTGCGTTCCACCTCGTACACCACTATCAATTGTAATGATGCTTGAAAGACCTGTGATCTCGAATAGACGACGGATACGTTCAGAGACGCCAACGAGCGTGAACGACGTACCGTTCTTTTTCGCTGCTTTGAGCGCACCGACAAAAACACCGAGACCTGTTGAATCCATATAATGAACTTCATCCAAGTGCACGATGACATCATTCGTTTCGACTGCTGGGACTAATTCTTGGCGAAGCTTTGGTGCCGTATACGTATCAATCTCACCTGCGATATAAAGATGCGTCTGACCGTCAAGCTGCTCTGTTTTAATTGTTAAATCCATCTTCAAGTTCCTCCTCAAGGAAAATCTGTCTATGTGGTCTTGCTATTCATCTTACCTCTTCCCTTTATAAAAAGGTCACTTGGGTATGTTTCCCCGTAAAGAAAACTTTGAAACCCATTTTTAAAAAAAGAGGTCAAAAAAAGTCGTATACGCTAGTATCGACTCTTCTTGTGTTGCGCTTCTATGTAAGTGCCTAAAAATCAACCAAGCCTAAGCTGATTGCGACGGCACTATTTACTTTCATCATCGTGTCCGGATCTAGATGTGTGACTTTATCCGTTAGACGGCGTTTATCAATTGTACGGATTTGCTCAAGTAAGATGACCGAATCACGTTCTAATCCGTGTCGCTCTCGATATACTTCCACATGGGTCGGTAGTTTGGCTTTGTCGATCTGTGCCGTGATCGCAGCCACGATGACTGTCGGGCTGAATCGGTTACCAATATCATTTTGTAGAACAAGCACGGGACGAACTCCCCCTTGTTCCGATCCGACCACAGGTGACAAATTTGCATAAAACACGTCGCCACGTTTGACTATCAAAGCTTACACCCCGCTTACTTGACGTAGGAGTGAGAACTCCGCCTCCGTTTCAATCTGGAACATTTCGCCTACGATCGATAAATTGATTGCTGCCATTTCTTCGTAACCACGCTTCAATTCCTCACGTAGCTGACGCTTGCGTTCTTCGGTCGTATGATTCGACTTCATCCCAATCGTCTCCTTCGCTACATTTCGCTCAACAAACTGCATTTCCCGTTGTTGGACCAAGATAATGGCACCTCCAGATTCACTGAAACCTTAACGAACGACTCACTTTCTACTTCAATATATCAGTCGAATTCAGAAAATACAATCAAAATTCAAACAAATAACATATTTTTGCCATCTTATTGATGTCTTATTCGAATCACTGACGCGGAACACGTTTCGAGAATTGACAGAGAACTTCATAGTTGATCGTCCCGAGCCAATGGGCCGCTTCCTCGATTGGTGCCCCTTCTCCAATCAAGATGACTTCCGTTCCAATCGGATATTCTCGCGGTAAACGAATCATCAAGCGATCCATACAGACACGACCGACGATTTCGCACGGTAGACCGTCTACAATCAGTGAATAGCCCTGAAACTTGCGTGACCAGCCATCTGCATAACCAATCGGAACGGTACCGATCCATTCATCTGTCGGTGCCGTATAAGTCGCTCCGTAACTGATTGTCTGACCCGGTTCGACTTGTTTGACCTGCATCAGACGACTTTTCAGTGAAAACGCTGGTTTTAAAAATTCATAATGTCCTGCCATCTCATCCGACGGCATCGCCCCATATAACGCGATACCGACCCGAACGACGTTAAACGGCGCTTGTCCCGCTAAGCGAATCGCTGCCGCTGAATTAGCACAATGTACGTAACGAATGTCCGGTACTAGCGCGACATAGGATAAAAATGTCTCGAGCTGACGTTCGAACAATCGACTGTTCAGCTCGTCAGCGGTTGCGAAATGCGTATAGATGCCTTCGAGTTCGACAAGATCATCATTACACTCAACCAAAATATGCTTCAACTCATCGACATGCTGCAGTCCGAGTCGCCCCATCCCGGTATCGACCTTGATATGCAAACGCAGATGATCGATTTCCGTCAGATGCCGTTTCGCTTCTTGGAGCCAATCGGCTGAAAAGACAGGAACAGCGACATCGTAATTCGAAGCGACTGGCGCATGCTCCGGCAGTAAAGCTTCAAGCATCAAAATTGGCGCTCGGATACCCGCTTCTCGCAACTCAATCGCTTCTTCAAGGAGCGCAACAGCGAGTAAGTCAGCTCCATTTTCAAGGGCAATCTCAGCGACTGTCACTGCACCGTGACCATATCCGTCTGCCTTGACGACTGCCATCACCTGTTGCTCGCCCATTCGTGTTTTAATTTCGCGTATATTGTGTGCGATAGCTTCCCGATCGATTTCAATCCAAGTTGGTCGATACATCCTAATCCCTCTTCTCTAATAAGACTTGCGCAGACGCGTAGTGCTCTGAATGTGTAATCGAGACATGGATGACGCCATCGAATGGTCCGCTCATGATCGGTCGTCCGGTCTCATCGTTTAAAACTTCGACGTCCTGCCAGGAAACCTCTTTTCCGACACCGGTTCCAAATGCTTTAACGAACGCTTCCTTTGCGGCGAAGCGACCTGCCAGGTACTCAATTTGCCGGTGTCCTGAAAGCGATTGAAATCGTTCCTGTTCTGCCTGCGTCAAAATTCTCCCTGCAAAACGTGGCTGTCGCTCGAGCGTTTGCTCGATTCGATTTAGTTCGACTAAATCGATCCCAATTCCATAAATCATCCGAGACGCCTCCACAGTTCTATTCTTCGCCATCTTCATATAGAATGAAGATGAAGCGAGGTGTTGTCATGTTTAGTCGAACGGAAAATCTACAAACGTTCACACGTTCTTATCCGGTCGTTTCGTTGTTCATTTTAATCCAAGTCGCCCTGTTTGTCATCGAACAGTTAGGTGGACTCCTTAATCTGACGTTCTCTCCCTTAAGTGCAGGCGCAGCAATTAATCTCTTAATCGGGCAAGGTGAATGGTGGCGTGTCGTCACGGCCACGTTCTTGCATTATGATTTTTGGCATATTGCGTTCAATACGTTTGCTCTCGTCATTTTCGCACCGCCTCTCGAGCGGATGATCGGGCATACTCGATTCGCTATTTTTTACTTGCTCGTCGGTACGCTTGCGAACGTCTTGACGTACTTCACGAAAATCAATGAACCGTTCTATGGACAAGCCGGAGCATCCGGTGCCATTCTTGGTCTGCTTGGTTTTTATGTCTACTTGAGTCGTTTCAAACGAACGGTCATCATGGCAGACGATACACGGCTTGTGTATATCTTCACTGCAGTCACGGCAGTCTTTACGTTACTTGGATCGAACGTCGCTGTCTTCGGTCACTTGTACGGTTTCGTCCTCGGATTCCTTTTCGGATTCGTCTTCGGCAACCGCGCCGTGCCATTCACACGTCCGTTCCAAACGGGTCGTCGGACAAGTGGTGGTCCTGTCTTCGTAAGCGGTTCTGGGCAGTTGGGTCGTATCTTCTTCTATGTCATCATCGCCTTTGCTGTACTCGGATTATTCTTCCGTTACCTGTAAACCAGCATACAAAAAAAGGACTACGCTACATGCGTAAGTCCTTTTTTTGATTATTTGCGTAGAACTTCTGCCAAGTCCTTCACATCATCAATCAAGTTATGGATCGTCTCCTGATTATCCGTATAAAGTGCTTTTAATTCCTCAAAGCGTCCTTTCGGATCTTGTTTGACAGCAGACAATTGTGTTCCTGCGCCACTGAATGTTCGTTTCACTGCCGTGAACTGCGCTTGACGCGTATCTTTATGCAGTAGTGATAAAGTAGCGCCGACAAGTGCGCCACCAAGTGTTGCTACGACAAAATAGTTCTTCTTCATCTGTTAGTCCCCCTGCATCTCACTCATTTGTTGGTGGTACGATTTGATACCGTTTCATGACGGGAGAAGGCGCGAACGACTTCCCTGCCTCTTCAGCATACTGGTCTACCGTGAGACGTTCAACTGATTTTGCATAACGAGCCCCGTCGCTTGTCTCATGGAACTGAATCAATAAGACGAGATCCGTCCCCTTCTCGACACGTCCAATCCGAAAAGCCTGGAAGCCACCATATTCTGCTCCAATGACTTTTGGATTCGACATCACTTGATGTACGAATAAATCTCCGCTATTTTGATCTGCCGGAATCGACCAGTAGAAGAGACTGCCTTCATCCGAAAAATTTCCACGTGATTCGAGCAACGTGTAGGTATTGCCACTTTGAAAAGGTGATTTCGAGTCCGTCTCTATCCAGAGGATAGCGTCACCGCTTCCGCTAGCAACACGAATGTGAGCGTCCCGAGAACGAATTTTTTCAACAAACGAACCGCTACCGAATGTGATTGAAAGTTTAGATGGCATCACAGGCCTCCGCAAGTTGAAAGTCTTTTTCCGTCAATCCGTTTTCATCATGAGTCGTCGCCGCAAGTGTGACGTTTTTATAGTCAATCACGATCCGTGGATGATGATTCAAGTTTTCGGCGATACTCCCGACTTCCTGTACGAAATCCAGTGCAGCAGGAAACGATGGAAGTGTATACGTTCGGACGATTTCATCATCGACGATACTCCAATCCTGCAATCGTTCAAGATGCTCTTCCACTTCATACTCATTCAACCTAGCCATCCCTTTCTCCTCCTCTACTATCATTTTCGTCCTATACTTTATACCCCATTCTATTACTTCTCTATACCTGTTTGTATCCGATTTCTTCCTTTCGCCTTCTATGTGAGATAGAGTACAATGTGAAAGAGAACACTAATTCAAAACCGAAAGGGGCTCACGCACATGCGCGCTCTGATTGTCATTGATTACACGATCGACTTCGTTGCTGACGAAGGGAAGCTGACTTGTGGAAAACCAGGACAGGCGATTGAAGACCGGATCGCTACATTGATGGAGGAATTTTCAACAGAGGACTACGTCGTCATTGCCAACGATATTCATGAGGAAGGTGATACGTTCCATCCGGAAACTGTCCTTTTCCCGCCGCATAATATTCGCGGAACACATGGACGTGATTTGTTTGGGAAAGTCGCAGCCATGGCACGTGTCGCTGATCACATCATTGATAAGACGCGTTACAGTGCGTTCGCCGGGACGGACCTTGATTTACGCTTGCGTGAACGTGGTATCCGCGAAGTCCACCTCGTTGGCGTCTGTACGGACATCTGTGTCCTTCATACAGCTGTTGATGCCTACAATCTCGGATATCATATCGTCGTCCATGCCGATGCGGTCGCAAGCTTTAACGCGACGGGTCACGACTGGGCGCTTACACACTTTAAACAATCGATCGGCGCAGAAGTCGTCGGCGAATAAGAAGGGATTTGTCCGTTATGTTACAACGTAATCTTGCACTCCATACCGATCTATACTTACCACGGTGGATGTATATCTACTGGAAAGAAGGACGTCACAATGAACGTGCCGTCTTCGATGTCTACTACCGTTCGAATCCGTTTGCAGGAGGGTATGTCGTCTTTGCGGGTCTTGAGAACATCATCGAGTACATTCAAACACTCCGTTTCACGGAAGAAGACATCACGTATTTGCAAGAGATGATCGGCTTCCCAGATGAATTCAAGGATGAACTGCGTCAATTCAAGTTCAACGGTTCGATTTCCAGTGTCAAAGAAGGTGAGATCGTCTTCCCGAACGAACCATTGATTCGAATCGAGGCACGAATTTTTGAAGCGAAACTCTTACAGACCGCGATTTTGAACATCGCGAACCATGAATCACTCATCGCGACGAAATACGCACGCATTCGTCAATCGGCACCCCGTGCGAAGTTTCTTGAAGCCGGTGCCCGACGTGCGCAAGGCATCGATGCTGCTTACTTCGGAACGCGTGCTTCGTACCTCGCTGGTTTTGACGTCACAAGTCTTGCTTCAGCAGGACGCGATTTCGGAATCCCATGTGGCGGAACGATGGAACATGCCGACATTCAATTCCATGATGATGAACTAACAGCATTCCGGACATTTGCTTCTCACTATCCGGATCAATCGACGTTACTCGTCGATACGTATGACACACTCAAGAGTGGTCTGCCGAATGCCATCACGGTCGCAAAGGAACTCCAAGCCAAAGGACATAAACTGCGCGGAATCCGGATCGATTCTGGTGACTTATCTTATTTGTCAAAACGTGCTCGTAACATGCTTGACGAAGCCGGCTTCCCAGAAGTCGACATCGTCTTGTCAGGGGATCTCGATGAGTACGTCATCCAAGATTTGCGCATCCAAGGCGCCCAAGCGAATACGTTCCTCGTCGGAACACGTGGTATTACAGCTTACGAGCAACCCGCTCTCGGAATGGTCTATAAACTGGTCGCACGTGAAGTAGACGGCGAACTCACACCTGTCATCAAAGTGTCCTCTTCAAAAGCCAAGACGACGACACCACACATCAAGGAAGTCTATCGAATCATCGATCCGGTGACGGATAAGTTTAAAGGGGATTACGTGACGTTGATGGATGAGGATCCATCGACACTTGAAGCCGTCGATCTCATTGACGTCCGGGACCCATCGTTCCGTAACCGTGTGGAGCAGTTCAAGGTCGAACGTTTGCTTGAACCGATCTTCAAAGATGGAGAGCTAATCTATACAGTTCCAACGATCGAAGAGATCCGTCACTTCCATGAAACGCAGATCGGTCGTCTTTGGGAGGAGTACAAACGTCTCCGTTTGCCAGAGATTTATGCCGTCACATTCAGTGACCGTCTCTGGAAACTCAAACTCGACATGATTCGGGAAACACGACTCGCGAGTGGTTTAAAATAAGACGCACAAAAAAGCGCCGTTCTTCCTCCTCAGGATGAACGGCGCTTTTCTCATGTTAATCCTGCTTCGTTTCCGACAGGTGTCATTTCTGTTGGCGCTTGTTCCATCTTCTTACGAAAGTACCATGCGAAACCAAGCGCACCTCCGATGAAGACGATATACGTTATGCGTTGACCGAATTCTGCTAAGGAATCCGCGTAAAAAATACTGATTAAATGATCACTTCCACTAATGAGTAGCAAACAGGCAATCAGGAGCGCAATGCGATATGCAAGCGTCGGGCGGTCTGTCGGTTCAGCATGCCAATACATAATGATATGGTGGGCAAGTAGGACAATACCCAGGATTCCTAATATTCCAATGAGTACTTGCGGCATAATGAACGATCCTCCTGTTAGTAATATCTAGTCTTATTTAAACATAGTTCACACGAATTTCGTCAGGAAAAGTTTCCCGTCCCACATTCCTCACGGTATACTGTAGAAAAATCGTAAGCGATCAAGGGAGGGCATTTTTTCATGAAAACCTTTAAATTATGCACATTACGCATTTTAATGGACGAATCAGGACGTGATACGACGATTCCCGTCGCCATTCAGGACGGATTAACGGTCAGTACCGAACAGACGGCACAATGGGTCGCGGAAATCGTCGTTCCTTCGAGCGATCAGCCGATCGTCGATGAATTGTTCACAAAACATTTACGTGCTTTGATTGAAATCACGATCTCACGACCCGATAATGACCCTGCCGCGATGATCGTCACGCCTCTTGAACGGACTGCCTTAAGCGAACACGTCTCCTATGTCTTCACCGGTAAGATGGTCATGATGAAGAATGATTTATCCGAATCGATCTTACGTGAAGTCGTCGAAGATGGATTCGCTGGCGAGGAACTCGTCCAAGAATACAAGGATCGTCGTTCAAAACGCGGTGCACATATCACGAGTATCGCTAAAGAAACATTTAAACAGTATCTAGCAGAACATCCAGAAACACCGATTTCTTAAGGTTTTTCGACTTCGTCCGTGATGTGATCCGCTACATTGATTCGATCAATCGTATAGTGGTCCGTATATTGGATATAATTCGCACATGCATTTTTCAAAGGTGTCCGGTAACTGAATGTCTCATCAATCGACGATAAGGCTGCTTTGATCGTATGCGAGTGACAGACGATTAAGATTCGTTTCCCCTCATACGTTCGTGTCACTTCCTGTAATGCTTCGAATACGCGATCCTGAATCGCTTGTTCCGTTTCAAGACCCGGAACACGTTTCGTATCGTTCGCTTGAACAGCTTCATAAATCGACGCAACCGGTTCACCGGAAGCAGCACCAAATTCACGTTCGACGAGTCGGTCATCGGTCGCTGTGATCGTCAATCTGACCGCACGTCCGATGATTTCTGCTGTCTCAACAGCGCGAGACAACGGGCTTGCTAGCAAGACATCCCACTTTTCATTGGCTAGATAAGCGGCGCTGAGTTCCGCTTGTCTTTTTCCTGTTGCATTCAACGGGATATCTTCTCTTCCTTGGATTCGTTCATTTAAGTTCCAATCCGTCTGACCATGTCGCACTAAACAAATTTCAGTCATGTCTCTGTCTCCTTCATTCAAGAAATATGACTGATTGTATCATGTTTTTCATCGGGAAGTTGTCGCGGTGGCAATAACAACACCTGACAAGTGAAGCGTTCAATTCGTTCGAGCAGTCGTTCAATTTTCAATGGATTTTCTGTCTGTGCAAAACTAGCAAGTGAGTGGGTACCGTTCGGAAAAGAAAACAAACGGACATCAGCTCCGACATCGGCTCCTTTTTCAACGAAGTGAAGAGCTTGGGAAAACGGAACGATTGGATCTTTTTTGCCATGCAGGAGCATGATCGGTGGGGCGTCTGACGAGAGATGCGTCACAGGTGAAACGTGAGTCATGAGCTTGCGCCATTCTTCCCGTCCACCTTTATAAAACTTAATGTGAGCGATCCAGGTCTGAATGAAAGTAAACAATAAAAAATTCGTCGGTGGATATAAGGCAATGACACCACTAATCAATGGCATGTGTCGTTCATCGCGCTCACCAACGAAAGCAGATGGGGCAAGTGCCGTCGTCAGCATGAGTGCAGCTCCGGCTGAGTCTCCCCATACCATCATCCGTCCTCTTAAAATGCGAAGATCTTCTGCTTCTTTGTTCAAAAAGCATAAGGTATCCCGTACATCTTCGAGATTATCCGGAAAATAACTCCCTTCTTCAAACAGACGATAATCGATACTACAAACAGCAACCCCAAGTTCAAGCAGGCGATCAACGATCGGGCTAAAACAGAACATATCCTCGCGCTCTCCACGAACGAATGCGCCACCGTGCGCGTAGATCGCGACCGGGAACGGTCCTTCCCCCGGCGGATAATAGAGATCGAGTTGTAAGGTACGGTCTCCCACTTGTTTGTAAGTGAGTGTCCGCGGTGCGAGTTGTTTTTCTGTGATTGGCAAGGCGGGTTCAGTCCACCGAAGTAATGCACCGTAATTGTTCCAGATACTTGCTCCCGCAGCTGCTGTCGTTAGTAGTGCAGCTCCCCCCATTAGCCATGCAGTTTCACGTTTCACTTGATCACCTCCAAAAGACGTATCAATTCCTTCATTTTATTATCCTTTTACCCCGTTTTAAAAGAAGTCGAACGTCTCGGTATTCGTACTTGACGCTTCTCAAACGTTCCGCTATAGTGAAAAAGTCCAAATCGGAATAATTACGTTTTAATAACGGAGGTAACATACAATGAAAAAAATCATTCCTGCTTTAACGGTCGCATTCGCGAGCGCAAGTATCCTCGCAGCTTGTGGATCAAACACCGATTCATCGACTTCAGATGATAAAAAGACGGAAATCTATACATCGACGTTCGCAACAGCTGCCATTGCCCGTGAAATCGGTGGTAATCAAGTCAACGTCAAGATGATCGTCCCACCTGGAGCAGATCCGCACTCCTATGAACCGACGTCAAAGCAACTCACTGAGATTGCCAAAGGTGACCTTTTCCTTTTGACGGGTACGACACTTGAACCCTATTCAAAAAAAATCCAAGAGAGTCTAAAAGGCACGGACGTCCGGTTCGTCGAGACGAGTAAGGATGTCACTTTGCTGGAATCGGATGCTACGCTTCACGCACATGAAGAAGAGGGACATACAGAAGAAGAGCATGCGCACGAAGAAGCAGGGCACGATGATCACGCAACTGATGAACATGCGCACGAAGAGGAAGAACACGATCATGGAAAATACGATCCACACGTCTGGCTTGATCCTGTCAACGCCAAAGCAATGGCACGTTCTATCACAGTCGCCTTATCAAAAGAAGTACCAAAAGACAAAGCAACATTCGAAAAAAACTTGAAAGCATTCGATCAGCAAGCTGACGCACTCGATAAAGAGTTCAAGCAAGCCGTTGCTGACGGATCGAAAAAAGAACTTCTCGTCACACATGCAGCTTACGGTTACCTCGCCGAACGATACGGGTTCACGCAGCTTCCAATCGCCGGAATTTCCCCTTCCGATGAACCCTCACAAAAGCAACTGGCTGCTTTAGTGAAAGAAGCGCGGATGCATGATTTGAAATACGTCGCGTTCGAAGAGACGGTTTCACCAAAGGTTGCGCGTGTCATCCAAAAAGAAATCGGAGCTGAATCCGTGACGATCCATAACCTCGAGTCGGTGACGAAATCGCAGCAAAACAGCTCGTATTTTAAGTTGATGGAAGAAAACGTCCAGACGTTAGAACAGGCACTTCAGTAAAGTACAGTTGACACGCGTTACTCAATGCGGTACGGTAAGAAACGTGTTTTACAACAATTGAATGACTTCTTTTTATCGCGAGAAACGGAGGGACTGGCCCAATGATGTTTCGGCAGCGGACGATTTGATTCGTACTGTGCCAAATCCAGCAAGCGAAAGCTTGAGAGATAAGAAGAGCGTCTTTATTTCATAAAGACCTCCTTCTTTCTTGCGAAGGGGTCTTTTTTTGTATCTTTGAGAAACGAGGTATCAACAATGAAAGAAACGATTACGCCTAACAAATGGGCACTTCTTCCCCTCGTCGTGTTCCTGGTCCTCTTCATCGGAGCCGGTATTTTCTATGACGATTTTTACAAATTTCCGATTCTGATCGCTGCTTTGATCGCGCTGATCTTTGCAGCAATCACGACGAAAGGATCGATTAATCAAACGGTTGAACGAATCGCAACCGGTGCCGGAAATCCCGATATCATGATTATGGTCTTCATCTTCTTATTAGCCGGTACGTTCTCTGGAACGGCAGAAGCAATCGGCGCAATCGAAGCAACTGTCAATGCTGCCTTAACGTTCCTACCTCCGTCACTCCTGATGAGCGGTCTGTTCGTCATCGCTGCCTTCATCTCGATGGCAATGGGTACCTCGACAGGAACGATTGCTGCACTTGCTCCAATCGCCTTCGGTATTCATGAAGCAACAGGTATCAACGTTGCGATCGCAGCAGCGTCAGTCGTTGGGGGTTCGATGTTCGGTGATAACTTGTCGTTCATCTCGGATACGACAATCGCTGCCGTTCGGACACAAAAAACGAACATGCGTGATAAGTTCCGGACGAACTTCATGATCGTTCTCCCGGCTGCCGTCTTAACGGTCATCTTACTCGCGTTCGTTTCTGGTTCTGGCGATGCGGCAGCAGCTAAAGCATTCGAGTTCTACAAATTAATTCCGTATCTCGCCGTCATCGTCCTTGCACTATTTGGTGTCAATGTCATTCTTGTTCTCGTCGGTGGCACATTGCTCACTGGCATCATCGGTATGATCGACGGTAGCTTTGGCTTAAGTGGGTTCGTCCTTTCGATGTCAAAAGGAATGATGGGCATGGCAGAGATTTCAATCTTGACACTCCTCATGGGTGGTCTCGTCAGTTTGATTACGTTCAATGGCGGAATCGCCTACTTGAAAGAGACGTTGACGCGCAAGATTTCACAGCGTCGCGGTGCTGAATTCAGTATGGCAGCACTCGTCAGTGCGACGAACCTCGCAACGGCGAACAATACGATCTCGATTCTCGTTGCTGGACCACTCGCGGCTGAAATCGCTGATACGTATGAAATCGACCGCAAGAAATCAGCGAGTATTCTTGATATCTTCTCTTGTGGTATTCAAGGCATCATTCCGTATGGGGCACAACTGCTGATCGCAGCAGAGTTGACGAAGACAGCTTCACCAGAACTGATTCCGTATCTGTTCTATCCGTTCCTGCTCTTCGTCTGTGGATCGATTGCCATCATCTTTGGTTTCCCACGTCCGAAAAAATCAGTTGCTCAACAGGAAAAAATCTCTTCTTAACCAACGACAGGTCCGATCATGGTGATCGGACCTGTTTCATTATTTTTTCTGCTTCGCTTGTCGTTCTAAAATCAAATACGCGATTGCTGGAAGTGGAAACTGAAGGAGTCCCGCGCCTCCCCATACCCACGGGTTACGTCCTGATTTTCGTGCACTGAAAAATAGGCTAACTGCTTGCGTGACCAACAAGGCACTAATACTAAGCCAAGCTCCCTTTGATAGCTTTTTATTCTTTTGAGCCATCCTTTCTCCCCCTCTTTCTGACATACGGTCAGATGTGATGAATTCTCTTTTATTTTAACCCATTCTATTCCTCCATGAGCATGGAAACGGACGGTTTCGTTCGTTCGTGCTAAACTAAACGAGCAAATCTAAACTACGTTTTATGAGGAGGAGTAACACATGCAATACGCAAAACTTTCAAACGGTATTACGATTCCCCAAATCGGATTCGGTGTCTGGCAAGTAGACGAAGAAACAGAAGCACCCGCTGCTGTTGCTGAAGCACTACGTGTCGGCTATCGTCATATCGATACAGCTGCTGTCTATAAAAACGAGCGCGGTGTCGCAAAAGGTATCAAAGAAAGCGGCGTGAAACGTGAGGATCTCTTCTTAACGTCGAAAGTCTGGAACGATGATATTCGTGCCGGTCGGACGAAGGAAGCATTCGCAGAATCGCTCGAACGTCTCGAAACAGACTACCTTGACCTCTACCTGATCCACTGGCCAGTCGAAGGCTATATCGAAGCGTGGAAAGCAATGGTTGAACTTTATGAAGCAGGCAAGATCAAAGCGATCGGTGTCTCGAACTTCAAGGAACATCACCTCGATACATTGGCAGAAGAGGGCTTGATGGCACCAATGATCAACCAAGTCGAATTGCATCCACAATTGCCGCAACACGAACTGCACGAATACTTGCAAGATCACAACATCCAAGTCGAAGCATGGAGTCCACTCATGCAAGGGAAATTCCTCGAAATCAACGATTTCAAGGAAATCGCAGAGAAGCATGGTAAGACACCTTCACAAGTCGTCTTACGCTGGCACCTCGACAACGGTATCGTTGCTCTTCCAAAATCCGTCACACCAGAACGCATTGCAGAAAACTTCGACGTCTTTGATTTCCAACTCGATGCCGATGATCTTGAGAAAATTGATCGTCTAGCAACGGATGTCCGCCTCGGACCGGATCCAGACGAAATCGATTTTTAATCTAAAAGTTATTGTAAAAAGAGCGATTTCCATGTGAGGTCGCCTTGATTTAGATGAACGACAACAGACCCGTTTCCAGTCGACGACTTGGAAGCGGGTCTGTTTTTATAGATGGTACTAGTCATACGTAATAAATTAAAATCGTATCTTCCGCTTCTTCTGCCTTTTGAAAATAGGCACGCAGATCGGCGAACTGCTCCCAGACATATTCGAATTCGCCCGGTATTCCAGCTTCATCATGAATCGAAGCGAGTGCCCGTTGATCGAAGTTTCGCATCACTTCAGCGGAAATGATCAAAAGCGGTAAAGGAAGAATACCGACGATTGCCGCTTTTTCCTCATTGACGATCAACTCTTCACCAACGATCGCTCGCCCTAGATTATAGTGCGTGTCCTGATCAATATAGATATCGATTTGATTCATCAAATGGTAGATGGCATTCGTTTGTTCGAGGGCAAACAATTGTTCATGGTCGGGTTGTGTCTCATGAATGAATAATATCCAGTCCATGATGATGTGGGGATCGTTTCCGAACGACTCCCAGACCGCATCCGTGACGCGAACGAAATGTACGTTTTCCATTCTCCCCCTCCCTTCTGTACTCTGTATTCCCTTTTTAAATTCGTTCTATACAAAAAAAGAGCCAGATTTCTCTGACTCCCTTTTCTTAGATCGCTTTTTCGTCTTCTTCTGACCCCTGCCATGCTTCAAGCGTATGCTTTCCTGGCAAGTTCGGAATTGAATCTGTATAGAAACGCGGCTCTTTTCCTGCTTTTCGTTGTGTCACGTAATCATCGAGCGCAAGCTTCGCGATTTTTGCGAGGCGGAAAATCGCATATAGATTAACGATTGCCATCAGTCCCATACAGATGTCCGCTAAAGCCCAAACGAGACTAGCCGACTCGACAAGTGAACCGAAGACGATCATGACGAGGACGAGTGCACGGTATGCCATCATGACTTGTTTATTGTCACGGATGAACGTGATGTTCGATTCACCGTAATAGTAGTTTCCAACGACAGAACTAAAGGCAAAGAGGAAGATGGCAAGTGCCATGAATCCTGTCGCAAGTGATCCAACTTGCGACGCAAGTGCCCCTTGCGCTAAGTCAATACCGTCTAAGGCATCTCCATTCGCATCTTTTGTCGGAACCCCACTGACGAGAACGATCATCGCTGTCGCCGAACAGACCATCAACGTATCAACGAAGACCGCAAACGATTGAATCAACCCTTGTTTAACCGGGTGAGAGACTTCCGCTGTTGCCGCCGCGTTCGGTGCTGAACCCATACCGGCTTCGTTTGAGAACAAACCACGGCGAATCCCGTTCAAGAGTGCTGCACCTACTGCACCACCTGCGAGTGTCTTGAATTCGAATAGACCTTCTTGGAAAATCAATTTAAAAATACTTGGCAGTACTTCAAGATTCGTCGCCATGATATAGAGCGCGATCAGGATATAACCACCGGCCATGATCGGTACGAGGAACGACGCGACGGTTGCAATGCTACGGACGCCACCAAAGATGACGAGTGCCGTCAGCACGACCAGTCCGACCGTAATCCATGTCTTATCAAAGCCATATTGATTTTGAAGAGAAAGCGAGATCGTATTCGATTGAACGGAATTGAAGACAAATCCGAATGAGATCGTAATCAAGACACTAAATAAGATTCCTAACCAACGTTGACCGAGTGCTTTCTCCATATAATAGGCAGGGCCCCCACGCCACGCCTTATCATCACGCACTTTATAAATTTGAGCGAGTGTACTTTCAACGAATGCCGATGCCGATCCGATCAAGGCAATTAACCACATCCAGAAGACCGCTCCTGGTCCACCGAGTGCGATTGCTGCCGCGACACCTGCGATATTACCAGTACCGACACGCGCTGCCGTACTGATGGCGAATGCTTGAAATGGAGAGACACCGTCTTTTCCATCATCTGTTCCTTGGAACAGTAAGCGTAACATCTCCGGGATCATTCGAAATTGAACGAACCGCATCCGGAATGTAAAATAAATGCCTAGTCCAACGAGTAAAACAATCAATACGTTCGTCCATAAGTAATCATTTGCTCGTTTTACTAATTTCATCACTTCTTTTTCCATCAAAACTCCTCACTTTCATCCATCTTTTCTCTCTATTTGTATGTAAGTTTTTTTCACATGTGATTTATCATACGCAATTTTTTTTGAAAAATCAAACTCACTTTTACCTCGGAACATAAAAAACGTGTTAAACCTCACATCAGATGTCAGGTTTAACACGTTCACATAGTTAATTCTTTTATTAGATGAACAGATTCAGGTTAGCACCATCTGTTGCGCCGAGATAACTCGCGACACCACCGTAATCAATGCCGTCGAGGAGTTCTTCTTTCTTAATGCCCATGATATCCATCGACATCGTGCAGGCAATCATGCGGACACCGGCCGCTTGCGCTTTTGCCATCATCGTCTCGAGCGCATCGACTTGTTTATCCTTCATGACTTTTTTCATCATTTTTTGACCAGCACCTGCCATATTCATGTTCGAGAGTGGCAGTTCCCCGGCGTGTTTCGGCATCATCATCCCCATCATCCGCTCAATACCGGCTTTCTCGACGGCAGGAGCATTCGGTTTTCGAATGATGTTCAAGCCCCAGAACGTAAAGAACATCGTCACTTGCTTCCCCATTGCTTGTGCACCTTGTGCGATGACAAAGGACGCAAGTGCTTTATCAAGATCACCACTAAAGACGACCATCGTCGCATCATCTGCCGGATTGACTTGAACCGGTGTTGCAGCAGGTGTCTCCCCTTGCCCTTTTTCAAGCAAGACCTCAACGACCCCTTGATTCATCTCCGCTGAATGGACCGTGTGTCCTAGTTTTTTCGCCCATGCTTGAACGTCCGGTAAGAATCCCGGATCCGACGCTTTGACAAAAATTTGCTCGCCATCCGTCATCTGATCGATTTTTGTTTTTAACTCTAAAATTGGACCCGGGCACTGTAAGCCGCACGTATCGAGCAACATCACTTGTGCCGGTGCAGTCTTCGTTTTTGGTTCACGTTTCGTTACCGTTACAGCTGTCTCCTCCTCCGCTTGGTTTCGTGCCTTTTGATCTCGATGCACGACCGACCATGTTTTGTAGCCGCCGCTTAAGTTTTTGACATCATAACCGTGTTGTTGCAACAATTGACTCGCGACATATCCACGTAATCCGACTTGGCATGTTACATAGATCGTTTGATCCTTCGGCAGATCATCTAACTTCTCACGTAACGTCGGTAACGAGATGTTGACCGATCCCGGAATCGCACCTAACTCGTTTTCCGATGGTTCACGGACATCGAGTAACAAACCTCCGTTTGCGACGATTGCATCGATTTCGTGCCAATGAACGTTCGTACTGTCACCTAAGACGATATTCGACGCGATATATCCTGCCATGTTAACCGGATCTTTTGCTGAACTATACGGTGGTGCATATGATAGTTCAAGATCTGGTAAATCAAGCACTGTCAATCCGCCTTTAATCGCTGTCGCGAGGACATCGATTCGTTTCTCGACACCTGTCATACCGATTGCCTGTGCACCATAAATCGTTCCTTCAATTGGATCAAATAACAGCTTCATCGAAATGGGACTCGCTCCTGGGTAGTACCCCGCATGGGATCCCGGATGGAGGTGAATCGCTTCATAACGCATACCGAGCTGACGCAATCGTTTTTCGTTGTTACCGGTCGAAGCGACTGTCAAATCGAAGACTTTCGCTACTGCTGTACCGAGCGTTCCACTGTACCGGACATCGCGCCCGGCAATGATGTCGGCGACGAGGCGCCCTTGACGGTTCGCCGGCCATGCGAGCGGTACATGTGTCGCTTCCTTCGTGATAAAATCCTTAACTTCGATCGCGTCACCAATCGCAAAGATCGACGGATCGGATGTCCGCAGTTGATTGTCGACTTGAATCGTCTGTTTGATTCCAAGCGTTAAACCAGCATCTGCTGCGAGCGTGCTCTCCGGTGCGACACCGATTGATAAGATGTTCATCTCTGTCTCAATCACGCGTCCACTTGTCAAGACGACACGACGACCTGCTTCTTCAAAACAAGCGACGCCATCTTCTAGAATCAGCTCGACGCCTTTTGCCCGAAGATGTTCATGAACGATCGCTGCCATTTCCGGGTCGATCGGAGCCATGACTTGGTTTGCCATTTCAACGAGGGTAACGTGTGCCCCGCGTTCAACAAGATTCTCTGCCATCTCGAGACCGATGAATCCTCCACCGATGACGACTGCCCGTTCCGGACGCGTCGTATCGACGTATTCTCGCATCCGGTCCGTATCCGGAATGTTGCGTAACGTAAAGACATTTGTTGCATCACTCAGTCCTTTAATGTTCGGACGAATTGGTTTTGCACCTGGAGAAAGAATCAGATGATCGTACGATTCATCGTATTCTTCACCTGTGTCAACGTTACGGATCGTGACAGTCTTCGCTTCACGGTTGATCCGAATCGCTTCCGACAAGTTACGGACGTCTAAATTAAATCGTGCATGCATCCCCTCTGGCGTTTGGACAAGTAATTTATTGCGATCTTTAATGACATCTCCGATATAGTAAGGCAGTCCGCAGTTCGCGAACGAGATCTCTTTTCCGCGCTCGAGCAAAATGATTTCTGCCGTTTCGTCAATCCGGCGTAGTCGTGCCGCTGCCGTTGCGCCACCTGCGACGCCACCTACGATGATCGTTTTCATCTAAATGATTCCTCCTTGAATTACTATCTGCCACTCAATATACCCTGTTAGGTATGTATTTTCAAGTCAGTTGCTTGCAGCTTCACAGATATGACATATCCCATTCGTTTTGTATTTTCTTCCTATCTGAACGGACATTAGTTGCATTTCCTTCTGAAATGCTTGAAACTAAATCTATAGTATATAAAGGGGGATTTTGCAATGGACCAGGAACGTAACTCGAACGAATCAAACGAGAACAATAAAGTGACACCGATTCACCAAGATCGTCAACCCGAAACAAACGAACAAGGAATCGCGCCACAACAGCAACAACACTTGGAAGCTTTCCAAGCTTTCCTCGTCGAAAAAGGCATTCCAATGGAAGCGCGTGAGAATGAAACACACGTCTTCTTCATGACACAAGAAAAAACACCTGCTGGAGCAGAACCGATGATGATGATCGTCTTCAGTAAGACGACGACAGATGTTGAATTGTTCGCTCGTACAGTGACACATGTACCAGATGGTGTCGAGGATCTTCCGATTCTTAATGCCATTAACGATTTCAACCAAGAATTCAAATACTTCCGCGTCGTTCTCGATAGCGACCGTGATGTCACGATCGCATCGACAATTGATCTGGATCACGGCTTCAATCCAGCAGCGATCTTCGGACATTCTGTCATGATGTTCCAAGCATCGGACGAAGTCTATACGTATTTGACAAAACTGTATGAACAGTTCTGATTTTTGATTTTGGACGGCTTTGGATTCTTATTCCAAAGCCGTTTTTTATTTAAATTTCAATTAAAAATATGAATTATTCTCCTTACGTTCAGATTTCTGAAAACAACTACATGATAGAAACTTCTTATCACTTTTGTAGGAGGTCACGATTATGAAAAAGCACATAAAAGTAGCTTCGATCTTTATGTTAGCTGGCATCTTAGCTGCCTGCGGTTCGAACGCAACCGATATGACTGTACCGAAAAAAGAGCAGTCGACAGAAACGAAATCAGCGGATGCTGGAATCGCTGCAACGACATTGATAGATGAATTGACGATCTACAGCTCGATCAAAGCAGAACTCGACAAAGCGAAAGACGGACAAGCAATGGATTGGAAGATGGTCAAGACGAGTTATGAGGCAAAACTAAAAGGTGGTGTCAAAACGGTAGCACCAGAAATCGACCAAGTCATTCAATCCGCTTTAGTAGATGTTGAAGCGAAGGATCTCGATCAGAACATCGCACGTCAACTCGTCGATAAAGGTCTACAATCCTATTTCTATCAATTACAAAAGGCAAATCAAGCAAAAGCTGAAGAAGCACTCGTTGCGGGTAAACCGGAAGCTGCAACAGAAGCACTCAAAGATGTCGAAGCAATGGCAAAGACCGTTTTCATCCCGACAGCGAAAAAGTGCGACGTCAGCTACGATTTCAAAAATGAAGACGCGATTGCTCAAGCAATTACTTCCGGTCTATCTGCCCAGCAAGAAGCCATTGATACTAAAAAAATCGGTGACTTCAATGTCGCGAAACAAGTGACGGATAAATCGATTTATCGTTCGTTCTACTTGGCTGCACTCGATTATGCTCAAAAAATCGAGGATGGTGTCAAAAGCGGGACGGACGAAAAAGAATTACAGGTAGGGCAAGCAGAAGGATATGCTTCCCTCCTTGCAGTTGAAAAATCTTTAGGGGATGGCGAGGAAGAGACTGTCAAAATACTAAAAGAACGTTATGACTTCTCGAAGACAAAGCCAGCTGACGTTTCTTACAAAGAAATCGAGGGGTTATTCGCACAAGCGTTGACGGAAAAAGTCGACGAATCTTATGAAGAAACACAAGAAGCAATCGAGAAGAAAGACATCGATACAGCACGGGCAAAAGCAATGGAAGCTAACCTGTTCATCGTTGCGATGAAACCCACGCTTGAAAACCGTCTCGGTAAAGAAAAAGTAGCGCAAATCACTAAAGATGCGAACGAATGGTTCGCGCTCGTTGAAAAAGGTGACGTCAAAGCCAAAATGATAGGTGAACGGATTACGGACGCACTCAAACCATTTAACTAAGCAAAAATGTTATGAAAACGGAGTGCTAAGGTGAACCTCTTCATGTCTACACCAAGCTTCCGCTTTACGAGTGATGCCCGATACGAATCAGAAGACGCGCAAGCGATTTGTATCAACTAACGATGCCATGATGGCATGACTATAAAAACCATGTCGATTCCCGAATGACACTGTGGAGATCGACATGGTTTTTTCATTGCTGTATATCGTAACGACGTTCCATATAATCAAAGGTACCGCCACTAATTTCAATCGTCCGGACCGGTTTAAAGCCAAGACGGCGATACAGTCGTTGCGCTCCAACGTTCGTTTGATCAGCGTTTAACGTAAACGCTTGTAGTCCCTGTTTCTCGCCTACTTCCGCTGCTGCCTGCAACAGTTCCGTACCAATTCCTTTTCCACCATGACGCGCATCCACTGATAAGGTATCCAGGTAATAGACCGGTCCTTCCGTCTCGACGTCGATCTGGACGTCTTGACCTGTCCACTGTTTCAATTGTTCTTTAATTGGTTCGTCGAGTTGTTTCGCCTCTGTTCCGGCATAAGCGATCACGATGCCCGCTACTTCGTCCTTGATGATTTTCACGAGGATGTTCTCATGACTGAGCCGGTTTCCGGTTTGGGAAACGAAATAAGCGAGCCTTTCTAGAACCTCTTCTTTTTCTGTCGTTCCCGTCAATGTCTCAGCAATCTCATGAATCGCTTGCTCAATCAACGGGGCAATCTGTTGTGCTTCAGAAGCATCTGCTTGTCGAATCATCTAATCGTTCTCCTTTGAACTTATTTTCTAATTAATGAACCTGAAAAATCGGACTCGACGATGTCGAATCCGATACATGATTTTTTTAGATATTCATCCGTTTTTACTGCGTCACTCTCTTTACGACAGGTGCTGGTACGATGATAGGCTCCCGTGTCATGACAGCAACGACACGACCGGCAATCGCTACGGCCAGTAACGTATATAACGTTAAGCTAAGTGGCAGATAAACAAGTGAAATCACTAACACGATGGCATCGAGTCCGAACAAAATCGTCCCGATTGATAGACCTGTCAGTTTGCTGAGTCCCATCGACAGTAGATCGTCTCCACCTGTTGCCGCTCCACTTTTCAAAACAAGTCCGAGACCATACCCGGTCACGATTCCGCTAGCGATCGCTGCGATGAGCGTAGCTGGCCAAGCCTGTTCTGGAAAGTGGAACAAATCGAGTCGGTGCCACATCTCGTAAAAGAGTGATAACGCACCTGCTGATAGTAATGCTTCACTGACGAAACGCTTGCCTTTGAAGTACAAGGCACCGATGAAAAATGGAATATCGAGCACGATCATCGAGATCGAAGGATTGATATCAAAAAAGTATCGACCGAGCAACGATAATCCGATAAAGCCGCCTTCTGCTAATCCGAACTGTTCATTCAATGTGTAGTAACCGAACGCCATGATCAGCGTCCCGGTTAAGATGGTTACGATTCGTTTCATGTTTTATTGTCCTCTCCCGTTTACATCGTGGGAGAGGTTTTATACGTCCCGTTTGGGTATTCATCTATTTTCGCTCTCCCTGATTTTTATAAGCCATTACCGTCTTGTTCGTCTTGACCGGTGCTGCTAAAAATCAGGTAAGCTGAATAGATGATTGGTCCTCTCGGTATCCATCGGTTTCCACCCCTTCATTAAAAATCTATTTTCATTATAACCCGAATTTCAGTAACTAAAACAGTTTTACGCATTCTTCACATAATCCAAACACTTTTGCTCACTCATTCACAATTTAGACAAGATTATGCTCAACATTGAACAAACTACTTGAAAACAACCTTGTGAAGGATTACACTAAGTATATCAAATGAATGTGATATTTATCACAAACAAAACACAAAGGAGACTTTACCCATGAAAGTAGCAGTCATCGGATGTACACACGCAGGAACAGCAGCAGTCAAAGAACTCGCTTCACAACAAGATGTCGAGATCACCGTTTATGAGCGGAATGACAATGTATCGTTTCTCTCTTGTGGAATCGCACTTCACGTCGGTGGTGTCGTCAAGCACGCGGAATCGCTATTTTACTCGTCACCAAGTGAACTTGCTGAGCTCGGAGCCGATATGCGTCTGAAACATGATGTACTTGAAATCGATAGTGAACGTCAAACGATCGTTGCGAAAAACCTCATGACTGGTGAAGTCGTTCACGATACGTACGATAAACTCATCATGACGACTGGATCTTGGCCAATCATTCCAATGCTTCCTGGTATTGAGTTGAATCAAATCGAGCTCTGTAAAAACTATCACCACGCTCAAACAATCATCGAAAAAGCATCAGATGCAGAGCGGATCACGGTCGTTGGTGCAGGCTATATCGGTGCTGAACTCGTCGAAGCGTTTGAAGCCTACGGAAAAGATGTTACGTTCATCGACAGTGCAGATCGCATTCTCAACAAATACCTCGACCGCTCGTTCACTGACGTCATTGAACGCGAATTAACAGATCGCGGCATTCGTCTTGAACTTGGACAAACCGTCCAAAGCTTCAAAGGAGAAAACGGTGCTGTCACACACGTCGTTACAGATAAAGGCACATTTGAAACGGATCTCGTCATTCTCTGTGTCGGTTTCCGCCCAAGCACGGAACTCTTAAAAGGACAAGTCGATATGTTACCGAACGGTGCCATCATCGTTGACGATTATATGCGGACGAGCAACCCGAACATTTTTGCTGCTGGTGACAGCTGTGCCGTCTATTACAACCCAGCTCGGACACATGCCTATATTCCACTCGCAACGAATGCTGTCCGGATGGGTACGCTCATCGGAAAAAACTTACTCGCGCCAAAGATTCGTTACCAAGGAACACAAGGCACATCTGGTCTTCGCTTATATGATTTGAACATCGCGTCGACCGGTTTGACAGAAGAAGCGGCACCCTTGTTCGGACTTGAAGTGAGCAGCACGACAGTTACAGATGCGTATCGTCCAGAGTTCATGCCAACAGCAGAAGACGTCCAATTGAAGCTCGTCTTCGAGACGGCAACACATCGTGTCGTCGGTGCACAAATCATCTCAAAAGTTGATTTGACACAGGCAATGAACACACTTTCTGTCGCGATTCAAAATGACATGACACTTGAAGAGCTCGCTTTCGTCGATTTCTTCTTCCAACCGCACTACAACAAACCGTGGAACTTACTAAACCAAGCAGCTCTACAAGCAATGAGCGAGCGCCAATCAGCTCGTGTCTAAATTTATTGCAAGATAGATTAAGTGCAATTTTTCTCTATTATGAGGAGAAAGATTGCACTTTTTGTTCATTTCGAACCGTTTTCTATAAAAGAACACGTCATGCAGTTTGCGATTTGAATGCGTAATCAATGACTGAACGTTACAGTCACCTCTTCATTTTTCCGTTTCAATCTGATAAAGATGCTGCCAGTCCTGATACGACATCGTTCCGTTCATCGTCTCCATATCAAAGCGTAACGGTGCGATCAATTCGAGTGAATTACCATCTGGATCCTCGAAGTAGATTGCTGCGTGCGCATGTGGATGATTATCGAGAACGAGCGGTTGATTTGCTCCTGCTACACCGAAGGCTGATCGAACTTCAATCCCTCTCTCCTTTAACCAGTCCTGTGCTTTGTCGATATTTTCATGCTCCATCCGAAACGCAACATGGCGAATCGACGGATGATACGGTAACTCAGCTTGACCTGCTTTCCATAGCCCCAACCAACTCTTACCGTGCTCGATCCAAAAGAAAGCGACGCGTTCATTTCGGAACGCACATTCAAGACCTAACTCTTCGTAAAAGACAATCGATCGTTCGAGCTCTTTGACCGGTAAATGGGCTTCATACAGTCCAGCAATCATCTTCTTCACACTCCTCTTTTTCGAGTGTAAACCATCAATTTCCAAATTTACTACCATCAAAAACGTTTAATCCGACTTGTTGAGGGAACATACAACCTATACCAAAACCAACTTTCAGGAGGAATGTTTACATGGCTGCATCGAAAAATCCGTTAACACAATACTTCAATGACGATTTCCCAAAACAATATCAGGACGCCCCAGCGGTTCAAGCAAAAATGGAACCTGTTCCCGATTGTGGAGAAGAAAGTTATAAAGGTTCTGGCAAATTGATCGGCAAAAAAGCACTGATTACGGGTGGCGACTCCGGCATCGGCCGAGCAGCAGCAATCGCCTACGCTCGTGAAGGGGCTGATATCGTCCTTAACTACTTACCGGAAGAACAACAGGATGCTGAAGAGGTCAAAGCACTCGTTGAAGCAGCGGGACAAAAAGCATATCTCTTACCTGGTGATTTAAGTGATGAAGCGTTCTGTGGACAACTCGTCAAAGAAGCACATGAATCACTCGGTGGACTCGACATTTTGGCACTTGTCGCGGGTAAACAACAAGCTGTCGAAAACATTCTCGACCTTTCGACGGAGCAATTACGCAAGACATACGAAATCAACGTCTTCTCCCTCTTCTGGGTCGTCAAGGCAGCCTTGCCACTCTTAAAGGAAGGCGCTTCGATTATCACGACGACATCTGTCCAAGGATATAATCCAAGCGCGAATCTCTTGGATTACGCTTCGACGAAGTTTGCCATCAACGGTTTCACGCGTGGACTCGCTAAACAAGTCGCGCCAAAAGGAATCCGTGTCAACTCCGTCGCACCTGGTCCGATTTGGACACCGCTTCAAATCTCGGGTGGTCAGCCAAGCGAGAACATTCCAGAGTTCGGGCAGGAAACACCACTGAAACGAAGTGGTCAACCGGTCGAACTGTCTGATGTCTATGTCTTCCTTGCTTCAGACGCTGCAAGCTATGTCACAGCGCAAATCTATGGTGTCACAGGTGGAATCGAGTTAGCATAAGGATCGAATCTCGACAGGGTAGCTTCGGCTATCCTGTTTTCGCGTGTCTTAACGGGATATCAGTTGCATCACCCGGTGCCATTTAGTCTAATGAAAGTAATAACGATGAAGGAGTGAATCAGATGACTGAAAAAGAAAAGATGATTAAAGGGGAACTCTATTTAGCACAAGATCCAGAACTTGTGGCCGACCGCATCCGGGCACAATCGCTCTGTTATGAGTTTAATCAATTGAGTGTCCATGATCGTGCCAAGCGAAAGATGCTTTTGCAACAATTATTTCAGACGGAGCAAGCCGACTTTTACATCGAACCGACCTTTAAATGTGATTATGGCTACAACATTACGTTAGGGGCTCGTTTTTATGCCAACTATGACTGTGTCTTGCTCGATATTTGTCCGATTACGATCGGCGACAACTGCATGCTTGCTCCAGGAGTACATATCTATACCGCGACCCACCCACTCGATCCTGTCGAGCGCAATAGCGGTTATGAATTAGGAAAACCGGTCGTCATCGGGAACAATGTCTGGATCGGTGGACGCGCGATCATCAATCCCGGTGTGACGATCGGAGATAATGCAGTTATTGCCTCAGGTAGTGTCGTCGTCAAGGATGTACCGGCAAACAGCGTCGTTGGTGGAAATCCAGCTCGGATCATCAAGACGATCTAATTCTCATCAAATTCTAATCTGTTCCTCAGTTTCCTTTCACGTGGTCTGGTTATTCTATGTATAAGAACAACAGCCACTACTCAAAGGAGGACATCATCATGACTGAAAAACGAACAGATAAAGGAAATAAACGTTTCAAAAAAGGAATCGCTACACTTGCCGTAACGGGTACAGTCTTAACAGGAGCTGGTGCGTTCCTACTCTTCACAGGCCCAGGACACTCTCTCGTCAACTCGACGGTCACTACTTCACAGCAGGCAGAGCAAAAAGTCGAAGCTGCTTCGCGCCAAGTCAAACAAAAGCTTCCTGCTTCAATGCGTGACGATCAAGAAATCGAAGGCACATTGCAGAAACTATCAGATCGTTCGATGACGATCGACGTTAACGGTGACGCTCAGACGTATGACTTTGCTTCGTCAGTAGAACGTGAAGCCGTGCAAAAAGAGGATTGGGTCAAAATCGATCTGAATGCGAATCAGCAAATCACGGAACTTGAGCGAGAAGATCCAGATGATCGCAATGACCGAGAGGACGATGGCAATCGCTCAAATGATTCATCGGACGATGCGAATGAACGGTACGGTATCCTTCGTGCCCTATCACAAAGTGAATTGACACTCGAACAAGATGGACAAGAGACGATTTACGCAATGGCGGATCGTGCGGAACGTGACGTTGCGAAATCTGGGGATATCGTAAAAATCGAATTGAATGCAGATGGTCAAGTCCGTGAGCTTGATCGGGAAGAGGATGACGAAAATCGTAATGATGTACGCGATGAAGACCGTGACGATGCACGGGAGCAAGAAGTCCGCGGTACACTCTCTAAAATAACGAATCAAGAGATCATCATTGAACAGAATGGTGCGCAAAAATCGTACTCTCGTACATCAAACATGGAACAAGATGATGACATCCGAGTTGGTGGTTCCGTCAAACTTGAGTTGAACGCATCAGACGAAGTGACAGAAATCGATGAATGATCATTAAAGGAGGATGTTTATGTCAACCACCATCTTAATCGTTGAGGACGACGCGAAAATCGCACGCCTTCTTGAACTCGAACTCCAATATGCCGGGTACGCGACACGTGTCGCCCCCAACGGAAAAGATGGTCTCGCTGCCGCTGAGCATTCGGTTGATCTCGTCTTACTCGACGTGATGATGCCGGAGCTGAGCGGCTTCGAGGTGTTGCGCAGGCTCCGTGGAAAAGGCATGCACGTCCCCGTCATTATGCTAACAGCACGTGGAGAAGTGTACGATAAAGTCGCGGGACTCGATCTTGGTGCGAATGATTATGTGACGAAACCGTTCGAGATGGAGGAACTCCTTGCTCGGATCCGAGCGTTATTACGCACTCCGACTTCAACTAGTAACGCACCGCGCACGTTACAGTTCGCTGATCTTGTACTCAATCTTGATCGACATGAAGCATTTCGCAATGAAGGGCGACTCGATTTGACACCACGTGAGTTCGAACTTCTGACATATTTACTAGAAAACAAGGAACATGTCCTGACACGCGAACAAATCCTAAATCACGTCTGGGGGTACGATTACTTCGGCGAGACGAACATCGTTGACGTCTACATCCGTTATCTTCGCAAAAAAGTCGATGCCCACCCTCCAGCTTTGATTCAGACCGTTCGTGGGGTTGGTTATGTGCTACGGGAGGCAATCCCATGAAGCTTCGAACGAAGCTTGCTTTATCCGTCACCGCCTTTACGACACTCTTGTTATTCCTTTCATTCATCGTCGTGACACTCGTCGTCCAAAATCATTTAATTGAATCGCGTTATACCCAACTGGAACAGGCAGAGGAATTGATGGAAGATGATTCATCGGTCCGGACATTGCTGACGCTTCATGAGGATGCTGTCGTCTTATCGAACGAAAATGGACGCTGGGTCATCTCAAACGATGAAGATGGCGACGACTCGTCTACTGTTAACGGAGACGTACAAGCAAATGACCTCCCCGGTATCCCGCGCTCGAATGAACCTTTTAAGTCTGGCGATTGGTTCGGCATCGTCTATCAGGATCAAGCCTATCTGTTCGAAGATGAGAGCGTCGATGATACAGTCTCGACACTCGTTTTGACCTTCACCATCGTGTTGGTCGTTGGAATCATAATAGCGTTCATCAGTAGCTTCTGGATTGCTTATCAGACGCTCCGCCCGCTCAGGCAACTAAATGATACGATGCAACGAATCTCCTCTTCTGGAACGCTTGAGACCGTGCAGACCAAACGTGATGATGAGATCGGTCGCCTCGGTCTCGTCTTCAATCAGATGATTGGTCGTGTCGATCAGACGATGGAACAACAACGGCAGTTCGTCGCGGATGTCTCGCATGAAATGAAGACACCCTTGACCGTCATCGAGGGATACACTCAATTATTGAAACGCTGGGGCAAAACGAAGCCCGACGTACTCGATGAATCGATCGAACATATCTTGCAGGAGACACATGCGATGCGGACGACCTTGATTGAGCCTATGCTCGAATTGTCTCGTCTCGGTTACGAGGAAACATCTGTCGAAGTGATTGACTTAGCAGAGCTTGGAAGCGAACTCGCTGATCGGATGTATCACGCAACAGGGACGATCATACCTGTTGATGCCTCCGGAACGATTCGGGCAAATCGCGAAGCGGTGTTACGTATCTTGACGATCTATATCGATAATGTCCTGAAGTATGCTACTTCACCAGAATTGCACCTGCGCAAAGAACGTCTGGCTGTCCTTGATCGGGGAACGTCTCTAACGGACGAAGAACGCGCTCGGTTATTCGACCGGTTTTACCGACTCGATGCAGCACGCGATCGTTCAGGAAGTGGACTCGGATTGTCGATTGCTGCAGCTCTAGCGACGACGCATCATTTTAAGGTCGGTAGTGAAGCCCGTCAACCAGATGGCAGTTGTTTCTATCTGATTCCCGAGCAGTCTGAATGAAACTTTTTCTACATTTGTGTCGTACACTTAAGGAAGAACGTCACATGATGAAAGAAGGAATTTCACGATGGCTAAAAAACGTTGGGGTGGACTTGCTGTTGCCGGCGCCTTTCTCTTGACGAAAGGAAAGGTCATCCTTGCCTTATTGAAATTTTCAAAGTTCGGAGGCACTTTGATTTCGTTCGGAATCTCTCTTCTCTTTTACGCTCAAATATTCGGTGTTTGGTTCGGGGTCGGATTGCTCTATCTCCTATTCATTCATGAGATGGGACATCTACTCGCCGCTAAACGACTCGGTTTTAAGACCGGTCCTGCAATTTTCGTTCCGTTCATGGGAGCCGTCATCGGCATCAAGGATACATTTCGAACGCCAAAACAAGAAGCGATTCTCGCGTATGGTGGACCACTCGCTGGTCTCGTATCCCTGATTCCGCTTGCGATCGGATATGCTGTGACGGGAAATGACTTCTGGCTCGTCATCTTCCACCTCGGGGCTCTATTGAATCTCTTCAACCTACTTCCCGTCAGTCCGCTTGACGGCGGACGGATTCTTGCGGGACTTCCGATCATCGTCTGGGTCGCGGGACTTGCTGCCTTGATTGCCTACGGTATCACCCACTTTAGTCTGATTTTGCTCTTGATTGCCTTTTTAGGCGGCAGTGCCGTTTGGAAAAGGTATAAGTTCGCGAAACAATATGAGGCGAACCGGTCGACCTTAATGTTGTACCGTGCCGCACGTGAACGCGTTTTACGGGCAAAGGCAGAGCGAGAACGTGCAGACGCTGAAGTTGCACTTGCTCCAGAACTAGAAGGTGAGGAAGAACAAACAATCGAGAGTACCTACGATCCGATCGCTTGGTCGCTTCGTCTCGATTTACAAGACTTGCGACAAGCGAGTCCGGAAGAGGCACGTCAGGAAGCAGATGATCTGTTACGGTATCAATATGATGCCGCCAACGATTACGATGCCTTATTGCGACGGATCGATCAGCGGATTGAACCACTTCGTCTTGCTGAAGAGTCTGTTCAGTATCATCAGATGCCGAAAAAACAACAAACGATCACGCTCCTCGCTTATTTGGCGCTCGGTGCCGTTTTATTCATCGCTTTTGAGTACTCGAAAGGGTACTTGCCTACACCATCTTAAATCGAGATCCATCGGATGCGCTTCATGGCGCATCCTTTTTTCATAGAACGAACACATTGACTAGAGTGATTTCTTGCATCTCGTTAAAGAAGCGACTACTCTGAGTAAAACCCTACTTACCACTTGTCTAAAATAGGAGGTCCTCCTTCCATGAATAAAAACACTGCCCGTTTGGGTGAAGCACCTGTCAATCAGCTTTTACTTAGTCTCTCTTTACCAGCGATGGTCGGGATGCTCGTCACGGCACTCTACAATATCGTCGATACGATTTTCGTCGCTCAAGGAATCGGTACGGCTGCCGTGGCCGCCGTCGGAATCGCTTTCCCCGTCCAGCTCGTATTAATGGCAATCGCCAACTCGATCGGGATCGGTGGTGCTGCAATTGCGTCACAACGACTCGGTCAAAAACAAACAGATGGTGCCAGTCGTGCTTATGCCAACGTCTTGATGGCTGTTTTCTTCATCAGTATGCTCGCTATCATCAGTGCTTTCATCTTCGTCGAACCGTTGCTACGTCTCTTTGGAGCGACGGATGAGATCATGCCGTACAGTATCGCTTTCTTACGCGTCCTCTTGATCGGATCTCCTTTCTTCATGTTGACGATGGCGTCGAGTGCGATGCTCCGCGCAGAAGGACGCGCGAACTATCAGATGCGCGTCATGCTGACGACGGTTGCGATCAATATCGTCCTGACACCGCTGTTCATCTTTGGTCTTGATTGGGGCATCCAAGGTGCTGCACTCGGGACAGTCGTTGCGCAAATCGTTGGTGCTGTACTTGTTTTTCGATTCTTCTTTACGAAACGCCGACAAACTGGCTTGACGCTCAGTCGGAGTGCTTTTAAACCTGATTTCCGATTAACGTTCCGGATGATGCAAATTGGATCATCGTCGTTCATCATGCAAGTCTCTCAATCCGTTCTATTCATCACCGTCAATCATATGCTCGTCCGGTACGGGGGTACGACAGAACTGGCAACGTTTGCGGTCATCAATAAGTTCATGGCGCTCGTCGGTATGCCGATCATGGGGATCGTGCAAGGGATGCAACCGATCGTCGGGTATAATTTCGGATCCCGGCAGTTTAGCCGGATGTCGCTCGCCATCAAGTTGGCAATCCGCTACGGTTTATCGTTATCGATCAGCTTGTGGTTACTCATTCAACTGTTCCCTCGTTTTTGGGTCGGCTTGTTCACAGAAGAAGCGACACTTCTACAGGAAGGCTCGAGTGCGATGCGTATCTTATTCGCCTTATCGTTCGTCTACGGAATTCAAATGATTGTCAACGGAATGTACCAATCGCTTGCAAAAGCAAAAGTCGCTTTATTCTTGTCCTTGTCACGCCAAACGTTATACACGATTCCACTCGTCTTGATATTGCCAGTGTTCTTCGGTGTCAATGGTGTCTGGTTCGCTTTTCCGATCGCTGATGCAATGGCTGTTTTGACGGCCCTTGTTTTCGCCTATAAAGATCACGTTCTGTTATTTAAACCGGAAGAGTACGTCGCAGAGGAACAAAAAGTCGCTACCGCGAAGTGAATGGAATGGATCTAAGATCGTCTGCTTTGCAGATGGTCTTTTTTGATGGACTTCCAGAATACGAACATGTATTCTGTTACTAGTGAATGACAGAAAGGAGCCTGCTGGATGTATACATTAGCAATTGACTTTGAAACGGCAAACCGAAATAGCCGAAGCATTTGTGCGTTTGGTTGGTCCGTTCTCTCGAACGGTCGTGTGACGGAGAGTAAACAGGTCTTAATCAATCCAGAAGAAAATTTCGATGCTGGAAACATTCGGGTCCACGGAATTCGTCCGAGCGATGTCTTTGATGCGCCGACGTTACCTGAAGCAATGGAAGCCCATGGCTTATACGATTTGATTGCAGGCGCTCAACTGATCGTTGCTCACAATGCATCATTTGATATGGGGGCACTCCAAAAAGCGATTCAAAAATACGATATGTACCAGATGCCCGTTTTCACCTACGGCTGCACGGTCAAATTATCCCGCAAATTGTATCCTTGGTTGCCGAACCATCGATTGAATACGATGGCAGAGTTTCTCAACGTCTCTTTCCAGCACCATGATGCGAAAGAAGATGCCTACGTCTGTGCGTTACTCTTAAACGATATGTTGGAACGGACGAATCTACAGGATCCGGTCACCTTGCATACGTTTTGCGGCGTTCGGATGGGACAGGTTGCATATTAAACAAAAAAACACTCTAGACACAAAATCTAGAGTGTTTCAGGTTTGTAGACAACAGGGATGACTCCAAAAAATGACGCGTCTTTTCACGCCCTTTCCTCAGGCGAGACACAAGCCAGTTTTCCCGCTTCGAGCAGGAAAACGGGTCTCGTTTGTCTCTGACAGCGCATAATGCGCTTTTTCCTGTAGGAGTGGCGTGAAGCGCGTTATTTTTTCTAGAAGAAGGATTCGAGAAGCGTTTTGTTCACTCGACATCGCTTCCTAGGGAAAAACAAGCAAGAGCGACCCTGCAGCGAAGCGGCGCGATGCTTGTCCCAGGAAAACGATGCGAGACGAACAAAAAAGCGCAATCCTTCTCGTTAGAGAAAAATTGCACTTTACCTTCAGTCTCAAAGCACTCTAGACACGAAATCCAGAGTGCTTTTTGATGCTGTTCTATTATTTGCTTGCTTGTTTGATCGGGAACCAGCCTGGACGGCTTGTGATACCTGCCCATAATGCATCTGGAACGACGAGTTCTGCTTGTGCTTCTGGATCAAGTTCTGTCCGGATTGACGCAAGGTCACCCGCTTCGACTTTCTCAACCCATTTCGGTTCCATGATCAGTTCACGACCAAGAGCGATCATTGGAACGACAGCCAAACCTTGTTCGACTTCGTCCGCTGTGTGAAGCGATCCGACACCGATGATAGGTACCTGTTCACCAACACGTTCTTGAACGAGTGTAATTGGTGATGTCGTTTCATTTTCATCACGAATTGAACCTGCGAAGAAGTCCATCACGGAAACGTGCAAGTAATCGAGGTCTTTTTTCGCCAGCTCATCGACGAGGCGCATCGTATCATCGAGTGTGATTCCTGGATTTTCAATTTCTTCTGGAGAGAAACGGTATCCGACGATGAACGAAGGATTTTGTTTCGCGACAGCTTCGACTGCATCCACGACAGCTAATGGGAAGGCGAGACGTTTTTCTAAGCTACCGCCCCATTTATCTTCACGACGATTTGAGTGTGGTGAGAAGAACTGTTGGATCAAGTACGTGTTTGCACCGTGAATCTCAACACCATCAAATCCAGCTTCCATCGCACGGCGTGTCGCTTGACCGAATGCTTCGATGATTGCTTCGACTTCTTCTGCCTCTAACGCACGTGGTGTCATCGCACCTTCACGCACGGGTGCAATAGCACTTGCACTGACCGTTTGCCCACCGACGAGTTCTGGTGGTGCCATACGACCAGCGTGGAAGATTTGTAAGATCGCTTTTGCGCCTTTATCTTGAATCGTTTTCGCGAGTCGCTTCAGACTCGGCACGAGATCGTCACGATGCGCACCAAACTCATTCGGGAATCCTTGACCGTCTGCTGTGACGTTCGCACATGCTGTAATGACAGCGCTGACGCCACCTGAACGTTCTGCGTAGTACGCGAGTTCCGCATCCGATACTTCGCCGTTCTCTTGTGCCGCATAGTTCGTCATCGGTGCCATCAAGACGCGGTTTTTCAGCGTCACACCGTTTGGTAGTGTAAATGGTTCAAACATTGCTTGAGTTGCCATGAGTGAAGTGCCTCCTCTAATTTCTTGAATTGAATATCGACAGTATACGCTCGTCTTCCTCTGAATAGCTACTGATGTGCTTACGCGATGTGTCACTTGCGGATCGCTTTACGACGCCCTCCCGGCCACCACCAGTTCCAGTGACCAAATAGCTTCATCAGTGCGGGGACAAGGAGCATCCGGACAATCGTAGCATCAATAAAAATTGCAAGCGCGATACCGACGCCAAGTTGTTTGATCGGACTAACACCTGTAAAGGCAAACGCACCAGTGACGACAATCATGATCAAGGCAGCGGACGTAATGATTTTACTCGTCTTCGCCAGTCCCATCTCGGTCGCATGATCGTTATCGCCCGTCTCGTCATAATATTCTTCCATTCGCGAGACGAGGAACACTTCATAATCCATCGATAAGCCGAAGACGAGTGAGAAGATGAAGACCGGTGTTAGAATGCCGATCGTCTCCTGCGGAAGAACTGCGCCGGACTCGAACAAGACGACGAGTAATCCAAACGTTGCTCCTAAACTGAGCAAATTCATCAGAATCGCTTTGATTGGAATCAAGATGGATCGGAACGCGATTAGCAGAATGATGAATGTCGCCAAGACGACGACACCGATAGCCAGTGGGAGTTTCGATTCAATGGCATCATAAATTTCCTGATTAAAGGCTGCTGGTCCCCCGACAAGGTAACCGTCCGCCTGCACCTTCCGTACCCAGTCTTGCGAAGTAGCATCGCCGGGATTTCCTTTTAAATTGACGTTGATCCGTGCTTGATCGTTCTCTGATAGAAACGGCTTCAGTGCATCGCGCCCAGCCGAAACAGCGAGTAACTGCTCGAGCGGAACCTGTTGCTGTTCCGCGATCGTTGCGGCGGACACGACGGAACGCACTTCTGAATCTGATTCGAGTCGAATCGTCACATCTTCGATTTTTTCTCGTCCCACCTCTGAGGAAGCATCCGCAGACAAGATGAGAACGGCGTCCGTTCCATCGTTCCCGAATGTTTTTTCCCACGACTCAAAGGCCAGACGCGACGGATAGGATTCCGGCAGGGCAGTTGCTTGCGGAATGTTCAACGTCAAGTCACGTAACGGAAATAAACAAGGTAAAAGAAGTAATAAAGATAGAATCGTCACTGTGACAGGGCGCTTCATGACGAAACGTGCGAGGCGGCGCCAACGATCTTCTCCACGACCTGCTTGTTGCCGGAAAAGTCGTCCTTTTTCTAGTACCTTCCCGAAAACGATTAATAGTGCCGGTAATAATGTCAACGCACTGACAACCGCCCCGAGTACCGAAACGAGTGTCCCGATTGCGACAGCGCGGAAGACATCAACATCAATCAACAACAATCCGGCAAGTCCGACGAATACACAGATTCCGGAAAATAAAATCGAGCGTCCTGCCGTCTCGACCGAACGAATCGCTGCCGACCGAATCCCTTGTCCGTCCTGCCGTTCTTCACGGAACCGATTAACGTATAACAGCGAAAAATCAATGCCGAGCGCCAGCGAAATCATTGCGACCGCATTCAAGACGAAGATCGATAACTCTTGTTGTCCGGCAACGAAATAAAGAACACCGGCACCAAAAACAAAAGTGACGAGTCCCATGATCAAGGGTAAGATGGCGGCAACGGGTGTACCGAAAACGAGTAGTAAGACGATCAATGCTGCTGGAATTCCGATTAACTCAGCTCGGATGAGGTCATTTTTGGACGCTGTATTCAAATCATCAACGACGACCGGTTCACCCGTTAGCCGAATCGTCCCGGTACCATCCAGTTGACGTGTGACCGCTGTTGCCCATTTCGCATCAAGTGTTGGTACACCGACTGTCACGTATCCCTTATCGTCCCGCATCGCTCGCGGATTTTCGACGGGACCAATGACGTTCCCGACTCCTTTGATGTCACGGAAGCGCTCGACATGTTGTACCATCGTTTGTCGTAGATTCTCTTGATTCTCAAATAGGACGATGATTGTATGTGGATCCTGCCCAAAATCTTGAGCGAGCACCGTTTCGACACGTTGAAAATCACCGTCACGTGTAAATCCATTTCCTTCTAGACGATCGGGTAATTGATATGCAAAATAACCAAGCACGACGAGTAGAAGCCCCCAAACGACCAACACTCCTCGAAAATACGCACTAATCAGATGACCAAGCCGTTCCATGATGCGTCTCCTTCCTGTATAAACGTACAAAAAACATCCTTCTTGCTGAAAAGCGAAAAGGATGTTTCATTACGTCTTTTGAAAAATTTGAACCCATGTGTTGCCGAATGTAGTCGATGTCGACACGATCGCAAGACGCCGCGCCTCTTCATCGAGTAACACACTTTTGAGTAAAACGGAGGAGTAGCATCCCTCGAACTTATATTTCAGCTGACTCTTCTCATACAAGTAAAACCGAGAGGAATCGGTGATCGAAAACAATTGGTGCCGGTGGTCAACGAGTGAATATTCCGCGTAATCCGAAAAAGGAATGACCGATTCCTGATTCGTCGCGGCATCCCAAATCACATACCGTTCTTGTAGATCATCATAGGAGATGATCGTCGTAGGTGCGATGAATCGCTCGAACGTCAAACGTGTATCATATCCTCGCTCAACTAAGCGTCCGAACAGCGGCGCCTCTTCATAGTTTGAGTACCGCCAGTCCCCTGTTTGAATGTTCACACAGACGACGTCCGTTTCTGCCGTGTATAGGAAGATTTCATCATCTTGCCACAAGAATAAATTACTGAACCATGCTTCGGAGAAAGCAGCGGGTCGCTTAATGTAATTTAAATGCCCTTGCTCTAAATCCAATAAACCAAAATAAGCTGACTCTTCAAATACGATGAACAATCGTCCACCGCCTGGCTCAATGTACCAGGAGAATGGAACATACGCACATGCTGTTTCCCACAGTGGTCTTAAATCCGCATCACATTTCATAAATCCGTGGCGATCTCGAAAAAGAAGCAAATCCTCCCCGATGCGATCAAACAGTGAGACGGATTCATGGAGTAACAGCTCTGCAGCAGGTTTATACATATGCATCACTTCCTACTTCATACGGTATCAACCTTCTCAGTTTCTCGCTACTATTGATGCGCTCGGCTTGCACCTCCTGTTATACTAACTTCATGGAAAAAGGAGGACGAACACGATGAAACCTTTACAATTATCCGCAGAGACAGCTGTCGAACTTGCGAAACGTCTGAACGTACCACTTGAACAACTAATGCATATGCCACGCCATATCTTGATTCAAAAGCTCGTCGAACTCGAGCAGGAACAAGCGAACACGGAACCTGATTCGTCTAGCGAATCGGAATCTTGAGTAAGTAGCCTCTTTTCCAACGGTGGAAGGAGGCTTTATTTTTTATCTTAGGATTGCGGATGGTATTCTGATTTACCGTACCGGAAGACATTAATGATCGCTTTCCCATCACTCGGATAACCGTTCGGATGATCGATCGGGAAGAGGGAGAAAAAGACGAAATAAAACGAAAAATACGCGAATTGATAGGTAAAGATCGACGCCTCGAACACACCGGCATAAATCAGACCATTGATGGCTAAGATACTCGCCACGTTTGCAATCGATCCACCGGCATAAACCAGAATGTTGGCGAATTTCGTCTCTTTACGTAGTGCCTCATATTGACACCAGCCATCCCAAAAATAGACGCGATTCAAACGAATCGGACCAACACGAAGCAACGACTTTCCTGAACCGATATTGATCTCCATGTTTCCGCCGAATAATCGGGCAAAAAAGTAATGTCCCATCTCATGAATCAATGTCACAATAGGCAATAGTAAAAAGAACGACAAAAAGAATTTCCATAAATCACCGAAACCGAACATACAACGTACATCCTTTCACGTCAAAACAACATTTAAAATACTACATATGAATTGTTCCCGAAAGATGTATGTTCAAACAATCTTTCAATGATTTTCGTAAGTCAATTGTATGACAGGCTGACATCGGACTGTCATCCGCACACAAAAGAAGGACGAAGCCATTTAGTGCTTCATCCTTCTCCATTTAATCGGTTTTCTTTCGACGCTTGTTCGCTGCGTACAACAATCCGATGATCGTCAGTGCTGCACCACCTGCTACCGCGTATTTCTTGTAATCTGCTTTTCGTTCCGCAATAACCGTAGTCGTCAATGCTGGAACGACTAACTGTTTTTCTTCGTGCAACCGTGGTGCGTGTAATTTAACGGCACCCGACTCAACCAACACCTCGAATTCACCATTTGGCAATTCAATCGTGATATCTTTTTCCGTCGCATTGTGATAGACACGCTGCCGTTCGACGTATCCTTCATATGTTCGCTTCAGTTCAAAGGCAATGACACCTTCCTCTTCTTCAAGGAAACGAAGATGTTTTTTAATCATCGCCGCGTTTGCGAGACGGAACATCGGATACTGACGACGAAGGGCAATCAATCCTTTGACGTACTCGACTGCTGGACGCTCTGTTTCTGCCCGTTCATAGTCGAGACGATTCACGACCTCTCCGGCATTGAAGCTGTCACGAATACCGTCTTTCGTCCGGAAGAACTCTTGTCCGGCATGGAGGAAAGGAATCCCTTGTCCCGTCAAAATGATCGCATTTGCAAGCATTTGCCGTTTCCGACGAAGCTCTTCCGTGTCTTCTGGACGAGACACCGTCAATTTATCCCAAATCGTCAAATCATCATGAGCCTCGACGTACGAGACGACTTGATTCGGCTCATCGGCAAACCCTTGCGAAGAGACGTTACCAGCGATTCCCCGTTTGACTTCACTCGTCCGGTCAAATGCACCACTGATGAAACCACGGTCTTCTGGCGTTTGGACGTCGCCTTTGACCCCGTCCCGTAAACCGTTGTTGAAATGAGCGATTCCTGGCATCTTCGGTGCGTTGAAATAGTTCGCTTTTTCTTCCGGATCAAGTGGCGTATCGAGATCCCAGCCTTCACCGATGATCAGAATCGATGGATCAATCCGGTCAAGTGCATGGCGCACTTGATTCATCGTCTCAACATCATGAAGTCCCATTAAGTCGAAGCGGAACCCATCGAGATGGTATTCTTTCGCCCAGTACGTCACACAATCAAGAATGAACTTTCGCATCATCAGACGTTCAGATGCAGTATCATTTCCACAGAAACTACCGTTTGAGAGACTCCCATCCGCCTCTTGACGATAAAAGTATCCAGGAACGAACTGACCAAGCGGAACCGTCGCCGCATCATACGTATGATTGAAGACGACGTCCATGATGACACGGATCCCGCGATCATGTAACGCCTGCACCAATTGTTTTAATTCAAGAATCCGCGTTCGTGGATCATCCGGATTCGAGGAGTACGAACCTTCCGGTGCAAAGTAGTTCACCGGATCATAACCCCAGTTATAGTTATCCGGGTCGTTCGGCGCTGTCTCATTGACCGAGCCAAAATCATAGATCGGTAGTAACTGGACATGTGTCACACCGAGGTCTGCCAAATAATCAAGCCCTGTCAATCCACCATTTGGTGTCCGTGTCCCTGCTTCCGTCAGTCCAGCGAACGTACCACGTGCAACGACACCACTGGCCGGATGACTCGTTGCATCGCGTACGTGTAATTCATAGACAACTGCGTCTTGCGAAGAATGGAACAATGGACGTTCTTCAATCCATCGTTCTGGTGTCACACTGGTCGGGTCAATTAATGCGCCGCGCTTTCCGTTCGTTCCGACGGCTTTCGCATACGGATCGACCGCCTCGACCTTTTGTCCGTTGATGCTCGCTTGAAACGTATAGAAATAACCTTCATATGTCGCTCGATCGAGTTCAACGACGTACGTTCCCCGTTCGTCTGCCACCATCTCGACCTCTTCGACTTTTCGTGCGCGTAGTGTCTTGTAGAGACGAATCACGACACGTTCTGCTGTCGGCGCCCACAAGCGCACGTGAATCGCTGTCTCTGAGAAGGTCGTTCCTAAATCATTTCCACTATAGGCAAATCGCTCATCCAGTTCTTGCGGTGTGAGCGTCAACATGTCTGCTGTTTGTTTCAAAGCCAAGCACCCCTTTCATTTCATGGTTTTTATTATAACAAAATTTCAAAGCAGTGGACGCTTCCGGTATTCCTCTCTAAAATAGAGAGTGGAATGAAAGGGGAGATTGAAATGGCAGCAAAAGATAATTCATTTGATATCGTGTCACAAATCAACATCGAGGAAGTCAAGAACGCGGTCCAAATCGCACTGAAGGAAATCACGAACCGCTTCGACTTCAAAGGTTCAAAGAGCGACATGAAGCTCGAAAAAGAGGATTTGATTCTAATCTCAGATGACGATTTCAAACTCGATCAAGTCAAAGATGTCTTAACAGCAAAATTGATCAAGCGCGAAGTCCCAACCAAAAACCTGCAGTATGAAAAAGTCGAGCAGGCTGCCGGGAATACGGTCCGACAACGTGTCATCCTGAAAAGTGGAATCGACCGTGACGACGCGAAAAAGATCAACAATGCCGTCAAGGAATCGAAATTAAAAGTGAAGACACAGATCCAAGATGACCAAATCCGCGTCACAGGTAAATCACGTGACGACTTACAACAAGTCATGCAGATCGTTCGTGAGCTTCCATTATCAGTCGATGTTCAATTCATTAACTTCCGTTAATCGATTGATCTGAACGCTCATATTCAAAAGATAGGCATAACGCATTTTCGGGTATCTCCTTAACAAAGGAGTGGTCGATCATGCGTTATGCCCTTTTTGCGGATCTTCACAGTTCAGTAGCCGACACAGCGGCTGTCCTAGCTGACATACGACAGCTCGCTCCCGATGCGCATTTGTTTTGTCTCGGTGATGTTCATGAATGCCATGTCGGTAAAAAGCGAGCGAAGCGCTATTCTTTCGAATCGCTCTCCCTCGTCGTGACGCTTGATGATGATTTTTTAAACCTAATTGATTTTAAGACATTACTGGGTAATCAAGAAGAGCGCATCCTGTCGCTCGTTCCACCGCAACTATCTCCTGTCATCGATGCGTTACGCGACTGCCCTCGAAAACAACACATCGAGGGTGCATTGTTGATTCATGGAGATCAATTGAATTGGTCCCGTGATTTTTTGCCTGATTTGTCACAGCAACGTGAACCAGTACTCTTTGTTGGTCATAGTCATATCAGAGGTTTGTTTCGAAATGGTATTGCTCTGTCGAGCCCATTGTATCAATCTTTATCCATTAATGGAGGACGATATGCCATCAATCTAGGTCCTGTCGTGTTCGAACGAGAATGGTGTCTTTACGATTCAGTGCAACAATCGATCGTATTCTATCAGGCGAAGTAAGAGGATACGACAAAAGCCGTCGGGCACAGGGCTCGACGGCTTTTGTTCATGCATCTTATTGATCAGAGATAACGGACAAGCGATGCCTTGACGATATCCACTTGTGTGAAGTTCGTCTCTTCCGCGAATGCTTCGATGACTTGACGGACATCCCCTTGACGACGAACGAAGCTCGTCGGAACTGGTGTTGTACCGACAAGTTGCTCATGCAAACTCGTCAATCGATGATCATCGATGATCGTCGTCATCAAATCAAGGAACAGAAGAACATGCAGACGGTTCAAATAATCCCATGGTTTATCTTCCGAACGGAATTCATTACGAGCGAGCCATTTTTTTAATCCGATCGCATCGATTTGACTCAACGTCTCTGTCGTGCGTGCCGACTTCCAAAGCGTCAACAGTTCGCCGAGTTTTTTTCGTGTCTGTTTCTTACGCATGAAGAATTCAAAATTGTCTTTCGTGCGCAACGCGTCTCCTTCGATCGGAGCAATCAAATCAGCTTCCGGCGCTGTCACGAAATCGTGAACGAAATCGACAGACTCTCCCGGTAACCAAGCAGCGACTTTCCCGTGAAAATCAGCCATGAAGGCGACGGTTTCTGCCAAAGGCTCCTGCTTCATCTGTGAAGCAGCTTGCTGTAATCGGTCTTTCGTCTCAGTCTTCATAATCTACCTCTTCTTATTCGTGGATTGGTCTTACATTTCTTCCGGAGCGCCGACACCAAGTAAACGAAGACCTTCTGTCAAGACGATCGTGACGGACTTGACGAGTGCAAGACGCGATTGTTTTGCTGCGTCATCTTCGAGAACACGGACGTGTCCGTAGTATTTATTGAAGCTTTGTGCAAGATCTAAGACGTAACGGCTGATGATTGACGGCTCGCGACGTGTAAACGCGCGATCGATGACCGTCGAGAATTGGTTTAGCATCGAGACGACACCCCATGCATGATCATCGGCACTACCAGCGAATGGTGTGCCATCATAGCCACCTTTACGGAGCAACGAGTGCGCACGGGCATTCGTGTACTGGACATACGGTCCTGTTTCGCCTTCGAATTTCAACATCTGCTCAAGATCGAACTCGATGTTGTTCATCCGTTCGTTCTTCAAGTCGTGGAAGATGACGGCGCCGACACCTACTTGACGAGCTGTTGCTTCGGCATTCGCTAAGTTCGGATTTTTTTCCGCGATGTTTTGCTTCGCGACGTCGATCGCTTCTTGTAGTACTTCTTCAAGTAAGACGATCCGACCTTTACGCGTCGACATTTTCTTTCCGTCCTTCATGATCAGACCGAACGGCACATGGTGCATTCCGTCGACGTTCTCAAATCCAAGTTTCTTCAAGACTGCGAACAATTGCTTGAAGTGAAGCGCTTGTTCCCCACCAACGACGTAGAACGCTTGCTCAAAGCGGTACGTTTCGAGACGATAGACAGCAGCTGCTAAGTCACGTGTCGCATAAAGCGTTGCGCCATCTTTCTTTTTAATCAAGGCAGGTGGCATACCCTCTGCTTCGAGGTCAACGACCATTGCCCCTTCTGATTCGACGAGGAGATCTTTTTCTTCGAGCAAATCGATGACGTGTTGCATCTTATCGTTGTAGAAGGCTTCTCCGTTCAAACTATCGAATTTAACACCGAGCATCTCATAAACACGGTTGAACTCGACGAGTGAGACTTCACGGAACCACGTCCAAAGCGTCGTTGCCTGCTCATCACCTTGTTCGAGTTTTTTGAACCAGAGACGTCCTTCGTCCTCAAGCGTCGGATTTGTTTCCGCTTCTTCGTGGAACCGGACGTATAATTTCAACAATTCCTTGATTGGTTCTGCACGGACCGCTTCTTCCTCACCCCACATCGTGTAAGCCACCATCAATTTCCCGAACTGTGTTCCCCAGTCCCCTAAGTGGTTGACACCGACGACGTCGTACCCTTTTTTACGTGAGATTTGGTTGAGCGCATTTCCGATTACTGTTGAACGTAAGTGACCCATCGAAAAAGGTTTCGCGATGTTTGGTGATGAAAAATCAGTGACGATCGTTTTTCCATTCGCTTCACTTGATCCGAACGCCTCTTGCTCCGTCAGGACTTGGTTGACGATTTCTTGCGAGACGACTTCCCGGTTCAAGAAGACGTTAATGTAAGGACCAACAGCTTGAACGTTTGAGAACAACGGCGCATCAATTTTTTCTGCGAGCTCCGAAGCAATCATGTTCGGTGCTTTACGGAATGCTTTCGCGAGCATGAAACATGGGAATGCCAGATCTCCATGATCTTCATGTTTCGGTTGCTCGATCAGTTGTTCGATTTGTTCAACCGATAAGGCACCTTCCATGACTTGATGTAATACTTCTGCGTATTGCGTTTTATAACTCATCTTTATTTCCTCCTGCTTCACTGATTTTTGGCAATAAAAAACGCCCCTTGCGCCACGCGCAAAGAGACGGAATGACCGCGGTACCACTCTTCTTGGTGTCACTCGACACCCACCTTGTTCGGGGATAACGGGGTTCCCCCGGCTACGCCTTTTCCATCAGGAATCGGGCAGCGTCTCAGAAGTGCGTTTCACGACCGGTTCGTCCTCAGGCTTCCACCATTCCCTGATTCGCTAGTTGACGAAAATCAACCGTTACTCTCTTCATCATCGACTGTATTCGATATCTTTCACATTATACGCAATTCTTTCTTTTCTCTCAACCTTATTTTTTTGGTAAATGGCTTATCAAAATTTCCACAATTCGGGTATAGGAATAAAAGATACTTCTCAGGGGGAGGGATGTTTCATGCGCTACTACCAACAGGTAGCCCGGACGAGCTGGATCGTCTTCGGTCTCGTCGCCTTGACGTTATTATTGATCGGCATCGTTCATCCACCAACCTTCCATCCTTCCATCTCCATCGTCAATACCCTTTATTTGTTTGGGCTCGTTCTCCTGTTTCAGTTCGATAATGTCCGTCGTGGCGGCATTTATTATACATTCCAAGAAGGCATCATCTTATTTTTATTCCTCAATTACGGTTTGACGTACGCTTTGATTTTAAGCCAAGTCGGTATTCTCGTCTTTCAATTCATGTCTCACCGAAAAGCGATTCGCTGGAAACGTTTCGCCTATCTCTACCCGATCAACGCCTTGTTTGATTTAGTCTACATCTCGCTTCCGGTATTTGCGTATGAAGCGCTCGGTGGACCGATCGGCTCAAACTTTACGTATACGAAAGCCCTGCTTCCCTTCATCGGCTTTTTGATCACTGTCTTCCTTGTCTCTTACTTCCAATGTCTGTTCGTCAATCGCTTCCTCTACTTGAAATACGATTGGCGACGTCTCGTGAAGTTGCAGTCCCTCGTTTATGGAATCAGCATGTTAAGTGCTCTACTTGGAATCTGGTTCTACGATGAAAGTCCGCTCGTCGCGGCTACAGTATCCGCCTTGATTCTCTTCTTGTTCAAACGTCTGTTGCAAGAACGTGGTGACTCCCTTGAAGCAAACGATAATGCCAAACGATTTGATGATGCGAAGGAACACTTGTTGATTTCCCGCTTCGAGCGCGAGACGATCGATTCGTTACTCCTCGATTTACCACATCTGTTGCCGTTTTCTGAAGGTTGGATCTCAATTCAACAACAGCGGAAACAAGTCATCTATAACATTCGGACGAAACAACCAATCGACGTGTTACCACTGTTTCATTCCTTGTCAGCTGACGATTTGCATACCCCAATCATCTATGGTCTGCGTTGCGACTGGGGAAACGATATTCAAATCGGATTGCCTGTCGATCGTCACTCGATGCTAGCGATTCCTTCGATTACGAGCGGAGAGGTCGATGTTTCGATCATCCTGTTCCATCAAGTCGCAGACGCCTATGATGTGACAAATGCTGACGAATTATCTCGTTTGCTTCGTACCTTTTGTCGCGTCTTAGAACGCTCGCGTGAAACGGTCCAACTCTATACGGAAAGTCGGACCGATGCTTTGACCGAATTACCGAATAGCCGTGCTTTTTATGAACACGGTCGGCAGGAATTTGCCGCTGACTCCTACCCGCTCTCCGTAATTCTGTTCGATATCGATCATTTCAAACGTGTCAATGATACGTACGGTCATAAAGTAGGTGATCTCGTCCTTCGTGAACTCGGCCGACGTATCCAGGCGATCCAATTGCAACATGATGATGTCTTTGCTGCTCGTTATGGTGGGGAGGAATTCGTGCTTCTGTTGCGAAATGGTAGTCAAGAGGCTGCTATTCAGATTGCCGAGACGGTCCGCCATGCGGTCATGGATCGTCCCTTCCTCGTCGATGGTCACCGACTGTCCTTAACCGTCAGCCTCGGAATTGATACAGTGGATGAAAGATATCAACGGACGTTCGAAGAATCGTTACGTCAAGCCGACCATGCACTCTATGTCGGCGGAAAACACAACGGACGCAATTGTACCGCGCATTATGCAAACCTTTGAAAGGTCGTGACTCTATTGTCGATTACGGAAATTGAAATGACGCTACCGACATCACAAGCCCACCGGACGATTCGAATTCATCGTCCGCCCCATTTGGATCCTTCTGAAGCATTACCAGTAATTTATATGCATGATGGACAAAACGTCTTTAGTGGAGAAACCGCCTCGTTCGGAAAAGGCTGGGAGATTCATCTTGCACTACAACAGACACAGATTCCGGCAATGGTCGTCGCGATTGACAGTCCAGAAGATGGAATGGATCGGTACGATGACTATGCTCCTTGGAGTGACGAAGCCTTATTGATGCGGAGCGCCTATCCTTCGCATCGGACGTCAATTGGTGGCAACGGTAAGGTCTATATGGACTGGATCATCCGCGAGTTAAAACCATACATTGATGCCAACTATGCGACACGCCCTGATGATACGACAATGATCGGCAGTTCGATGGGTGGCGTCATCTCGCTATATGGATTATTCGCGTATCCGGAAGTCATCACGCGCGTCGCTGCCTTATCGACTGCCGGATGGGCAAACTTCTCCTCACTCCTTGAATTCATAGAGCGAAGCCCGTCTCTGTCTGCAACGCATCGCTGTTATATGGACGTCGGCACAAAAGAAGTGAGTGGTCCGATGACCGAGACGGATTATTTACACACGAATGATGTCTTAGCGCGAGCGGTTGAACAGAAACTCACTCAAAGTCGCTATACGATCATTCCGGAAGCAATCCATCATGAAACGGCCTGGGCCAAACGTTTGCCAGATATTTTACGTTACTTGTTCCCGTCCTCTTGAATACACAAAAAAAGCCGGACGGTTTCTATTAAAGAAATCATCCGGCTTTTTACGCGTGCCTTATACTAATTCTTCTTGTTGCTCTTTTTCATAACGGTTGCGCGGATGCTCCCGGCATTCATCGGAACACGAACGCATGACTTTTGGTTCGCATTCTTCACAGCAGAAGTGCTGTCGATTACATTCCGGGTTTGCACAATTAACATAGCGCGTCTCCGGTTTTCCGCAGTAGTAACATTCTGAGACGACAGACGGATTGACGGCATTGACAGGAACTTGTACACGCTCATCAAAGACGTATAGTTCACCTTCCCAGTCTTCTCCTTGTGTCTGTTCATCTTTTCCGTACATGACGACTCCGCCTTTCAGGTGGAAGATATCATCACTCTGTTGCCGTTTACGGAAGTACGCCGTGAATTTCTCACAACGAACGCCACCCGTACAGTATGTGAGAACCTTTTTCCCTTCAAACAAATGCTCGTTCTCGTCTAGCCATTCAGGGAATTCCCGTGAAGCATCGACATCGACTTTTACGGCATTCTTGAAGTGTCCGAGGTCGTATTCGTAGTTGTTGCGTACATCGAGAATGACGACGTCATCTTGTTTCATCATTTCTTTCCACTCTGCTGGTTCAAGATACGCAGCGTGTTCTTCTGGTACGTTGAATTCGTCCTCAAAACGCCATGTGACGAGTTCTTTTTTGTAACGGACGAACGTCTTTTTGAAGGCATGCTCTTCAACTTCATCAATTTTGAATTCGATGTCAGCGAATCGTGGATCCGCCGTCAAGTCCTTCATGTATTGTTCCGTTTGTTCGACCGTTCCAGAGAGTGTGCCGTTGATTCCTTCTGGTGCAATCAAAATCCGACCTTTGATACCGAGCTCTTTACAGTAAGCAAGATGCTCTTTCGTTAGCTGTTCCGCATTTTCGATCGGAACATACTTATAAAATAATAGTACGCGATAAGGTTTCATATTCCTCATTAGCCCCCATGTCAGTTTTTTGCAGTAAAACGAACGTTGGCAAACGAAGCGTCTAGCTATTGACTAGCTGGGAACGCCTGCAAAACGCACCCATTTAAGTATAATACCAACTCCCTTTCGAATGTACAATCTACAATTCCTGAATCCCTTTCAAGGAATTTCATTCCCTTTCTGAATCAGAAAGAGGTAAAATAAAACACAGTAGTACATCTCGCAAGGAGGATTCCGAATGCTCCATACACTTCGTGACTGGATCGAGCAGATGATTTTCTTTCTCCAAGACTTACCTGGAGGAGCTGCCACCGGTTTGATTGCCCCGTTTCTTGAGTCTCTATTTCCTTTCCTACCACTCGTCCTGATCATTTCCGCGAATGCGGCAACTTATGGTTTTGGTATGGGTGTTCTCGTATCATGGGTCGGGAGCATGCTTGGATCACTCGTCGTCTTCGCTTGTATTCGATATCTATTTCGTCGTCCGGTCACGCGTTGGCTTGAAAAACACCATGCCGCGCAACAGTGGATTGAACGTGTTCGTCACATGAGTCCCATCTCACTCGGATTCTTTTTTTCGCTTCCATTCATGCCTGCGTTCATCATCACGTCCATTTCTGCCATGATTCAACTATCGCTGCGGACGTATTTGATCGCTGCTGGTGCCGGGCGTCTGATCGTCGTCATCATCTTCTCGCTAATCGGAAAGGAATGGTCCACGTTCCTCGAACGTCCGATGCGTCTTGTCCTTCTATTTTTGATTTTACTCGCCATCTGGGGAGTTAGTCGCGGGACGGAAGAATGGTTGAAGCATCGTGCCCTTTCAAAACGTGCGGATCATTTACGAGAAATCGAAGATAAGATCGAACGTCCATCTGAAAAATGACTCAAGCCTGTCTATGATTCCATAGACAGGCTTTTTAAGCTGTTCTCATTTTTCTAGGGACTAGGTCTTTTGAATCATTTTATAAAGTGATTAATATATAAAAATAACGTTCAAACAATGTTCAATATTGAAAACGCTTACATTAAATTGGTATGACCAATATTAATATAATAATGATTTTTTCTTCTTAAAAATTAGGATAGCTTTTCCAGAAACGACATCCTTATAATGAATTTACATTCATTCCTTAAAGGAGGCGTCCTCATGCATCAAGTGTCCGAAGTTCAAAAAAATGAAGCGACTCAATCTGCTCCAGCAATCGTCGAGAGTGCTACCTTTCAACAATTGATGCGCCAAAAGAACAGCTTCATTCTTCCAGCTATTAGTTTTTGCCTTATTTTTTATTTTGCGCTTCCGATTTTGACAAGTTACTTCACGATTTTGAATGAGCCAGTATTCGGTGATATTACAGGAGCTTGGGTATTCGCATTTGCCCAGTTCATCATGACGTGGACGTTCTGCATGATGTATAGCAAAAAAGCACGTGCCTTTGATCGACTCGTCGAACAGATCAAGGAGGAGTCGAAATGAATTATACTGCCGTTGCCCTATTCGCAGCGATCGTCGGTTTGACGCTCGTCATTACATACTTTGCTGCCCGTAAAACAAAAACAGCTAACGACTTTTATACAGCGGACGGCGGACTCACTGGTGCACAAAACGGGATGGCGATTGCCGGCGACTACATGTCAGCCGCCTCGTTCCTCGGAATTGCCGGGATGATCGCTTTAGCCGGATTCGACGGATTCTTTTACTCGATCGGCTTCCTCGTTGCTTATCTTGTTGTCTTGTACCTCGTTGCCGAACCACTTCGGAACCTCGGAAAATACACGATGGCTGATATGATTGCCGCTCGTTTTAACGCCTCAAAAGTTCGTGGAGTCGCTGCCATGAACTCGATCGCGATCTCGATTTTTTACATGATCGCGCAACTCGTCGGTGCAGGTGCCTTGATTGAATTGTTGTTAGGAATTCCTTATACGACGAGTGTCATCATCGTCGGTATCTTAATGACGGTCTACGTCGTCTTCGGTGGTATGACTGCGACTTCGTGGGTTCAAATCATCAAAGCGATTCTCTTGATGGCAGGAACAGCCGTCATCTCGTTCATGGTCTTCGCGAAGTTCGATTTCTCGATCTTCAAGATGTTTTCAGAAGTGAAACAAGCCACGCCGCTCGGGGATTCATTCTTGAATCCTGGAAACAAATTTAAGTTACCACTCGATACGATTTCGCTCAATCTCGCGCTCGTTCTTGGAACAGCTGGATTACCACATATCTTAATTCGTTTCTTTACTGTTAAGGATGCTCCGACAGCTCGTAAATCCGTCGTGTACGCGACATGGATCATTGGTGTCTTTTATATCTTGACGATTTTCCTCGGCTTTGGTGCTGCTGCTTTCGTTGGTTCTGAAGATATCATCGCTGCTAATGCTGCTGGTAACATGGCTGCGCCACTTCTCGCTAAAGCACTTGGTGGCGATTTACTCTTTGCCTTCGTCGCTGCGGTCGCTTTTGCGACAATCCTCGCTGTTGTTGCAGGACTCGTCTTATCCGCTGCGTCTGCCTTTGCTCATGATTTTTATAGTCATATTCTACGCAAAGGGCAAGCAACGGAAAAAGAACAGATGACGGCAGCACGACTTGCTTCCATCGCTGTCGCCTTGATTTCGATGGTACTGGCATTGTTCGCACAATCGATGAACGTCGCGTTCCTCGTATCGCTTGCCTTCGCTGTCGCGGCAAGTGCCAACTTGCCAGTCATTCTCTTGACGATCTTCTGGCGCCGTTTCAATACTGGCGGAGCTGTCACAGGTATGGTCGTCGGGTTATTCTCTTCACTGATTCTCGTCGCACTCAGTCCAAACCTTTGGGCAGTCGACGGTTCAGCCTTGTTCGTCGGGGAAGCCCTCTTCCCGCTGACGAATCCAGGAATCGTCTCCATCCCGCTTGGTTTCCTCGGAGCTATCGTCGGGACATTGTTGACGAAATCGAACGAGGTTGCCGGTAACTTCGAACGTATCTTAGTCAAGGCCAATACCGGTATCGATGCAGCAACGGAAGTCGCCGCGTCAAAAGAATAAGTTCCCCTTAACGGCTCCTTCAACCCCCTTGAAGGAGCCGTCCCCTTTTACATTCTTCTCATTCATTGCCATACTAAGTGAATAATAGAGAAGAAAAGGAAAGGAAGACTGTACATGGATCTCGCTTTTTATTATTTCTTAATCCTCGGATTTTTCATTGGAATCATTTCCGGATTTTTCGGAATCGGTGGCGGTATCATCTTGACGCCCCTGTTACTCATTTTAGGATATGCTCCAAGTGTCGCGATCGCGACGAGTCTTATGCTGACACTTGGATCTACCGTTTCAGGAACGATCTCTCACTTACGTCTTAAAAATGTCGTCTGGCGCGATAGTCTCGTCGTCGGTGGCGTCGGAATCATCGGTTCGACGATCGCGACACCACTCGTTCTTCGTCTAGAGGCAGTCAATGGTGCTCATCTCGTCATCTCAATCGTTTATATCGGTCTCTTACTCTACTTCGCGAATAAATTCTTACGTCCGAAATCAACGACGGGTGAACAGACGGGGTGGAAAAATCGATATCTCGCTCTTGCCTTCACTGGTTTGTTCGCCGGATTCATTTCTTCATTACTTGGTGTCAGCGGTGGCTTCATCATCACCCCGTTACTCGTCGGGATCGTTGGCTATGAGTTGAAACGTGCGGTCGGAACGAGTATTGCTTCCGCGTTGCTGATTGTCCTATCGGGACTTGTCAATTACACGGTCGCAAGTACGAACATCGATATCCTGGTCGGAATCATGCTGATCGTCGGTGCCTTGCTCGGAGCACCGATTGGCGCGAAGCAATTGACGCACTTCGAAAGCCCATTCGTCAAAAAGTACCTCGGTATCTTCTATTTGACGGTTGCGATCAGTGTTTTACTCGAGGTCATCGGCTGGAACGTCGCTTCACTCTCTGTCCTCGTTGCGCTGAGTTTGATTTTCTTACTGACACTCCTCATCTACAGTCGTCGTCGGACGAATGGATGAATCGTCTCATCATAAAAGCCGTGGTGCCTGTTTAAAGGCATCACGGCTTTTATTCGTTTAAGCGACTCGTTTATGACCCGCCTGTTCGTAATTCCTCGTTTGTTCAATGACCAAGTGCGACAAGAACAGCATCCCGATCAAGTTCGGAATCATCATTAATCCATTTGCGATATCTGCGACGAGCCACAACGGTTCTAATTGCGCGACGGCACCATAACAGGCTGCGAGTGCAAAGAATACACGGTATCCTTCGTTGAAACGTGTCGTACCGCTCAAGTACTCCAAGCACTTCTCTCCATAGACATACCAACCGATGATCGTCGAATAACCGAAGAAGAAGACGGAGAATGCGACAGTCCATTCTCCAAATGATCCAAGGACGCTCGCAAAGGCGGTTGCTGTCAGTGCTGCCCCAGAAAGATTCGCATCATGCGTCATACCTGAATGTAGTCCGCCTGACGGATCCCAAAAGCCTGTCGTCAGAAGGACGAGTGCCGTCATCGTACAAACGATCAAGGTCACGATGAAGGTACTCGTCATCGAAATCAATCCTTGTTCGACCGGACGCTCACTTTTCGCAGATCCGGCAATCAATGCTGCTGTCCCAAGTCCTGCTTCGTTCGTGAAAATACCACGTGCTACACCGACTTGCATCGCCATCATGATCGATACACCGGTGAAGGCTCCTGCAGGCGCAAGCGGCTGGAGGGCGTACTCAAAGATTAAACCAAAGGCTGGTAGAATCTGATCCGCCTTCAATATTAAAAGGACACAAGCGGCACCGATATAAAGTAAGCTCATGATCGGAACAAAGATCGTCGAGATCGCACTGACGCGTTCAAGTCCACCACGAATCGATACATAGACCGCCAGCGCGAGCAGAATGCCGAAGAGTAGAAGCGGTACATGAAACGATTGCTCAAGCACCGTTGCCATCGCATTCGCTTGCACGGTGTTCCCGACACCAAATGATGCAATCAAACCAAATGCCGCAAACAAGATGGCGAGGAATTTAAATTTTGCACCTAGTCCCTTTTCGATATAATACATCGGTCCACTGACAGCTTCGCCGCGTTCATTTCGACTTCTAAAAAGAATCGCAAGAAGACTTTCCGCATATTTCGTCGCCATTCCGATCAAACCGATGATCCACATCCAAAAGACTGCACCCGGTCCGCCCATCGTCAAGGCGACCGCGATTCCCGCGATGTTTCCGTTCCCGATCGTCGCTGCAAGAGACGTCATTAACATCTGAAAGCTACTAATTTCCCCTTCACCCTGTCCTGATTTTTGAACAGACAATTGAAACGCTTGTTTCAAGCGACGAAACTGAAGACCACGTAAACGAATCGTAAAGTACACTCCCGTTCCTACTAACAACACCATGCTTGGAATTCCCCAGACCCAAGCAGATATCAGACGTAACACATCCATGCCATTTCATCCTCTCTCTTTTTTCCGAGGCTTACCGTAGCATGTAGTTGTGTTTTTATACAATACGAAAGAATAATTTTTGTGATTTTACACAACAGAAGCTATACTAAAGATACTGAACGAGAGAGAAAGAAGGGATTCCTCCATGTTAGAAGCTTCATACCATTCGTTAGACGATTTAGCGGAAGCGATCGGTATCGCCTTAAATGCGCCGATTACGATTGAAGATCGTAATCACCGTCTCCTTGCCTATAGTACGCATACTGCTGACACGGACCCTGCTCGTGTCGCAACGATCATCGGTCGCCGGGTACCGGAATCGGTCATCGACCAACTCTGGAAAGACGAAGTCATCCAGAGTCTCGCTACTCAAGACGATCCGCTCATCATTTCTGCGCGCACGGATGTTGGACTGAATGACCGCGTCGCCATTGCCATCAAACAAGATTCAGAAATTCTCGGCTACATTTGGTCGATTGCTCGCAGTACCCCGTTCACTCCATCAGAACTAGCAGATTTAAAGAAAGGAGCTCTGCTTGCTCAACGTCAATTACTAGCGATCGACATGCAGAAAAAACGGAAGGAAGAGCAGACGGAACAATTCTTCTTTGAGTTATTACATGAAGAACTATCCGAGTCGGAGATCCTGAAAATGTTTTCTAAGCTCCATGTCGCACCCCCTGGCATTAGTCGTTTGATGGTCATCCGTTTTTCAGAAGCAATCACACCACGACTTGCGGATCGTCTGCGCTATTTATTGACGATCCAACAGACGGTTCGTCCATTACTTTACGCATATGATGAAACAGATTTTATCTTGTGGATCAGCACAAACGACCGCGACGCAGAACAAGAGCGTCTACAGTTTGACGCCTTCATTCAGTCCTTCCGTCAATTGCTTGCGGAGCGGTTTGATTATACGGATTTCGTTGCGGCAAGTAGTGAAGTCTTCACGGGCGTCCATGCGCTTCCGGAGCGTTACGAAGAGGCGGGTATCGTCTTACGTTTGAAAGATGCCTTTCCATTCGAACTGAAGAACGTGACGCGTTACGAACGTCTCGGCTTGTTTCAGCTCTTGCCAATTTTTTCAGAACGTTTGCGACGACGAACGGTTCGTCTCGAAGAAATCGAGCGATTGCGTGCTTACGATGTGAAACATGCCTCCTCTTTATGTGAGACGCTAGAATGGTTTCTTCATTATGATGGGAACGTCAAGCAAGTCGCTTCCCATCTCCATGTTCATCCGAATACGATCCTATATCGGATGCGACGGATCGAGGAGGAAGCTGGTATCCGGATGGAATCACTACCCGAACGTTCCTTACTTTATTTGTACCTAAAAGCAGACCGATATCCTTTGTGATTTTACACAAAGGATATCGGTTATTTTTGAAAACGCCGATAAAGTAGAGCGCTTTCATCTCTCGTATAATGAAGAAGAAGAGAAATTGATTTGTTTATTTGCGAAAGGGGATCGCGTTCACATGATCATTGGAGTATTAAAGGAAATCAAAAACAACGAAAACCGTGTTGCATTAACACCTGCCGGGGTAGCAGCGTTACATGCACAAGGACATCGTGTCATCATTGAATCGATGGCAGGCATGGGGAGTGGCTTCACGAACGAGGAGTACGTCAAAGCTGGTGCTGAAATCATCGCGACTGCTGCTGAAGTCTGGGCAACAGCCGAACTGGCTTTAAAAGTCAAAGAGCCAATCGCTTCAGAGTACCAATATTTCCGTCCGGACCTGACATTATTCACGTATCTCCATCTAGCGGCTGAGCCAGAACTGACACGTGCACTCGTTGATTCGAACATCACAGCAATCGCTTATGAGACGGTTGAAAAGAACCGCACCCTTCCATTGTTAACACCAATGAGTGAAGTCGCCGGTCGTATGGCATCACAAATCGGTGCACAGTTCTTGGAAAAACCACACGGTGGTATGGGCATCTTGCTTGCAGGTGTCCCTGGGGTTCGTCGTGGAAAAGTAACAGTCATCGGTGGCGGTGTCGTCGGAACAAATGCTGCGAAACTCGCTGTCGGTCTTGGTGCAGATGTTACGATCATTGATGTTAGTCCAGAACGCCTTCGCCAGTTAGATGATATCTTTGGTAACTCGATCAATACATTGATCTCAAACCCGTACACGATTGCTGAAGCGGTCGCTGAAAGTGATCTCGTCATCGGTGCTGTCTTGATTCCAGGTGCAAAAGCACCGAAGCTCGTCACTGCCGACATGGTCAAACGGATGAAGCCAGGTGCTGTCATCGTTGACGTTGCCATCGACCAAGGTGGAATCTTTGAGACGGTTGACCACATCTCGACGCATGATGATCCAACGTACGAAAAATTCGGTGTCGTTCATTACGCGGTCGCGAACATGCCGGGTGCCGTTCCACGTACGTCTACCCTGGCATTGACGAACGCAACGCTTCCGTATGTCCTTGAACTCGCGAATAAAGGCACACATCGTGCGCTTGCTGAAAACAATGCTCTTGAAAAAGGATTGAATGTCGCGCAAGGCTTCGTCACGTATGAAGCGGTCGCACGCGATCTCGGATACACGTACAAATCCGTTGAAGATGTACTTCACTTACACGCATAATTTCGAAAGTAAAAATAGCCGATGCTTCCTTTTCTAGGAATGATCGGCTATTTTTTATGAAAAGAAGAAATTGCGGACGAATCTCTTTATTATTTCTTGAGGCACCACTCGGCTTGTCATATGATGAAAATGAAAATATATGATTTTGAATTAATAGAGGTGATTTCATTACATGACACAAACTGTAACCGCTCATTCTCATGAACTTCAGAGCCATGTCGCTGAAGTTGCGTTACTCGAAGCACTGACATCTGATACAGAAGAGAACGTACGTATTGCCGCAACCGAGCGCTTACATGTTCTTGTTCCATCCCATCCATTGCTCAACATTGCTACAGCCCATTCCCTTTATTTTAAGAACGAACTCACTCAAGCGCGTCGACTTATTGAAGAGACGCACCAGCAAATCGGCGAGCATGTGCAAGGATACATTCTTCTCGGTATCATCAGTGAAGAGGAAGGATATATGCACGAAGCAGAACAGTTTTTCCTTTCAGCCATCACACGTTTCCCGGAAGAACCGGCAGGACATCGTTCTCTTGCCGTCCATTACAATCATCGACAATTTTATGGAGAATCAGCTGTCCATGCGTTTACATATTTAAAGAAAGTTGGCGCATCTGGAATCGATACGCTGATGGCTATTGATTCCATCCAACAACTAGACGGTCATTCGATCGATATGTTGGAAACACTCTATGCGTTAATCATCGGGGTATCTCATCTCGATAAAACGGCTGTCTTTCATGCGACTGCTTCTGCTAATCAAGGTATTCAATACGAGATGCTACATGCTACATTGAGCGAAGACAGCGACGATACACTCTACGCTAAACTCGACGAACGCATTTCCAATATGCTCGAGCACGGCTTGTACGCAGCTGTTTATGACGATTCCGAAGAAAAAATCTATCGCTATGTTTTCCGTGATATGTGTCGAGATATGACCATCCGTCATGCAGGATGGCGTGCGTACCCAGACTATATTCGACTACGTTTTCTCTATTTCAAACAATTGTTGTTACGCGACTGAAAGTCAAAAAGCAAACGCAACGAGTGCCGCGATCGTCCATGGCAAGATTAAGTTGTCGAGATCGCGATATGAGATTGCTTCGATTAAGGCTGCGATGTTTGCAAGCAAGAAGCCGTAACTGACAGCGAGCCAAATTGGTTGTCCATAAAATAAGAACGTTACAGTCAAAACAAGGAATGACGCTAAAAACAAAGCGATACTTCCTTCAAAGGAACGTTTCGTCTCACCGCGGACGTAAAACGTCTTCCCGAAGCGTTTTCCGACGAGTGCCGCGAGACCATCTCCCCAAGCGAGCACCATGCTTCCCGCAACAAGTGCCATCGGTTGTCGTTCGAAGAAGAATAGGACGAGTCCTGCCAATGCGAGCGGATAATAGACCGTTCCATAAGAAGGACGGTCGACGCCATGCATCTGTCCAATTCCTTTTCGTAATGTCAACAGATTGACGAGAGCAAAGAAAAGTAATGGTACGATCGCGATGTACCAGTGATCAAGCCATAGCAGCGCAAGAAATACCCAGTGACCGACAGCGACATGAATCCATTTCCGAACCGTCTCGGGAGAAAAACCGAAACGGCGTCCAACGAATTCAAGAATGACGAGAATGAAGCCGACGATTCCAATCGTGCCAATGGCAGCAAACCATTCCATCGTGATTCCCCCTTTCCTATTATTGTACGTTGTTTTAGTTGCCATTTGCCCTATTGAACCTTCATTTGATAACATAAGGTCAAATGACGTCCTAGAGAGGAAGTTTTGGAAATGTATGATGCTCAAGCAGTCCAAACATTATCAAGTTGTCTGCAACGCCTGAACGAGGGGAAAGGAATCGAACCCCTCGTCGCAATAGAAGGAACGGAATTGCCAAAGGTCATCAATCGCCTGAAACAATTCGATCCATTAAAAAATGGTTTATCGATCAATGAAATCGTTCATTTGGCAAATGCTCTAATCGGAGAACACATGTCAGCGACGACGATCCAGAACTGGACGAAACGTGAAGTTCGGGACATCATCGGCGTACCGCACCGTGGGAAAAAATACTCGATCAATCAAGCCGCCATCATCTACCTGTTGGATGATTTAAAACACCTCTTCTCGTTAGAAGAAACACGGGAACTGCTGACGATCGTCTTCCAGAACCCAAATATCGATGAGGATGATTTAATCAGCCCTCTTAATTTTTATCTCGTCTATACGCAGCACGCGGAGACAAGTGGACCGATCGAATTAACGGAGAAGCGTCTCAAACGCTCGCTCGAGCGGATTAACGCCTACCGCCCTGAAACTGTTCATGTCTTACAACTCTGCCTCTACGCCCGTCGTGTGTCGCATTTGACACACGAAGCCAAACAACGCCTCCATCATGTCCTGCAAACGACATGATGAAAAAAAGATGCCATCCATGTCATGGAAGGCATCTTTTTTTATTTAAACAGCTGTCAGTGATTTATAGTGGACGTTGTTCGTCAGACTTTTCAGGACAGAGAGTAGTTCGTACATCGAGAGCTTGTCAGCATCCTTGACAAGACGGTATTCATCACCGTCCTGCAATAATTCCGCAACGACTTCTCCGGCTGCACTCCGTACGGAGAATTTTCCTTTTGTCAGGTCGAAGGAAATCGTGAACGTACCACGCTCATATACGTTGTACTCACATTTCTTCGAGAAGAGCGAAAACTTCTCGCGCATTTGACCTACCTCTTGTCCATCATGGTTCATCACGACCCATTTCTTACATGTCGGAATGAACTTACCAAACGCTACCCCTCTACCTTCACCATTCATTACTTGAACACGACCGTTTTCGTCGTGTTGAACCGCACCGATCATTTGGTGCGCTTCATCATAAATCGCGGCATGACCTTGCGAAAAAACGCAACCCTGCACATAGACAACTTTGCGCAACAGAAATTCTCCTCTCACTGCTAAAACGTGCTGGTTTTTCGTCCCCAGTTTATTTAGACATCCTGTATAGTTTAACTTTCTTTATCTGTATGATATTTCGTTAACGAAAATGATTATTGCACCGTTTCTTCAAATTGACAACCCCCTTTTGTCGACAATCATTCGACAAGTTCAATGCAGGTTCATCTCCTTTGCAAATGCGAGCAATTCTTCCCGATCGATGAGGCGAACTTGATTCGGTTCTGCCAGTTGATACGCGGCTTCTGTAAAGGTCGAATTCGTAACGACCCATCCCTCGTCCATTTCGTAGAATGGAACCGAGGCAGCGACCTGTTGAACCGCTTCGAGCCCTACAGCCGCACTGTATCGCTTCGCCTGGATGGCAATCTTATACCCTCGTTCATCCTCTATCAACAAATCTGCTCCGAAGTCGCGTGAGGCAGGTGTCAACTCGACCCGATATCCTGCTGTTTCAAATAAATCGGCAAGCCATTCTTCAAATTCTCGTCCTTCCATTCGATCGAGTCTTTTTTCAAGCGACGGCGTTAAAACGGACAAAAGAAGAAAAAGGATACACCCTACTATACTGATGATTAAGATTAAAGGTTCCCAAGAACTCGAAAAAAAATAAGTTCCGAAAATTCCTATCATGGCAAACAAAGCTGCTAGTAACAATCGTTTTCTTTTTAATTGTTTCATCCTACTTTTCCCCTCTACTTCGTCGTGACCTTTTTTTCACTATACTAAAATTCTTCGTTGGTTGCTTCCTTCGACAGGAAACGCGGCTCGTCTTGCAGAAGTAAACTAACGAGGAAAGACTGTCTTAAAATCCACGGTCGAAGACCAGTCAGGAGGTAGCTCATGGCAGAACATTCATCTCCTTCATCGCTACGGATCATCCATTCGACGTTACGTGCTATGAAAGAACCCGTACTTCTTGTCGATGCAGATGGAAAGATTCACTTTCATAATGACGCGTTTCAACACCAGTTCATGACCGCTCCGGATAAAGAAACGATCCAGGAACTTTTTTCGATTACGGATGATTTGTTTCCGATCCAACAGGAAACCATCATTTTGACGACACATCAGTTAACAGTCACAGCGATTGAAGAGACGGACTATTTTCTTGTCCATGTCGCTTCTCTTAAAATAGAAGACTTATTCGATTCAACGCTTGATGCTGCCTTATTCATCACAGATCCGGAGTTTCGGATTCGAGTATACAACGAGGTAGCCAGTACCTTATTCCGATTCGATCTTGCTGAAGACATCATCGGTCTAAAACCGACGATTCTCCATGACGCAAAGGAAGTCGCTACCCGCCGTCAACATCTTGAACAACTGAACTTAAAAGATTTATCAGATGAACAACTCTTCTTACTCCATGGTCGGGAAGCGGAAAATGAATGGACCTATCATCGTCTGGATGGTTCGACGTTCCATGGACGGCTTTATATGACACGTCTGCCGAATGATACGTACTTTTTACTCATTCAGGACATCACGACACAAAAACAAATCGAATGGCACCTGACGAAAAGTGAACGCCGCTTCCGACTCTTCTCGGAGTCCGTCGTCGAAGCCGTCATTTTTCATGATCATGGCATCATCATCGATGCCAACCGTGCAGCAGAGGTCATCTTCCGGACGAAGCTTGAAAAGATGAAAGGAAAAACGACACTTGAGTTGATTCATCCGGATCATCATGCGCGTGTCTTACAACGAATCGAAGAGCATCGAGAAGAGCCCTATGAAGTTCTTGGTCAACGTGCTGACGGAACTTCTGTCGAAATCGAAGTTTTCCCACGTGAAATCATCTACAACAATATCCGCATGCGCGTCGCCGTCGTTCGTGATATCACGGAACGAAAAAAAATCGAGAAAATGCTTGAACGTGAAAAAAATGCCATCATGCGTCAACGTGACATCACACAATCGATTCTTCAAGCCTCTAATGAAGGATTCCTGCTGACGGAAGAGGATGGAAGTTTCATCTTCATGAACGTCAAAGCACGCAAGTTACTTGATGTACCAGGGATTGCGCCAAGTAAGATCCAAGAACGGATCAGCTTGATCCCGAATCTTGATTTGAATACCCGATTCGATATGTTACGACAAGTCGAAGAGCTACTCGCCGGAAAACATTCTGAACTATCGTTTCGTTTTACGTTACAGCGACCGAACGAATCAAGTCCACTTTATTTTGAATTTTATGCGACGGCGATCAAGAAGGAAAAGAGTCGTATTTCTCGTCATGGTTTCTTATTCGTTTTCCGTGACCGAACTGAGGAAGCAAAGATGGATCAAGTCAAGGATGAACTTGTCAGTACCGTATCGCATGAGTTACGGACGCCACTCTCATCGATCCTTGGGTATATGGAATTGCTTCGCTACCGAGAGCAACCAGCTGATAAAATCAAACGTTATGTCGAAATCGTTCATGAAGAGACCAAACGGCTGACGACACTATTAAATGAGTTTTTAGATATTCAGCGTCTAGAGGGTGGAAAACAGGAGTATATCTTTACCTCGTTCTCATTACGCGATCTCCTCACATCGACCGTCGATGCCTATCGGGAAACCGTCGAACACCGGATTGAATTGGAACTGCCGGAAGATCCTGTACTCGTTTTTGCGGATGAGCACAAAATCAAGCAAGTCATGTTGAACTTGCTTTCGAATGCTATTAAATACTCTCCACAGGCGGATCACATCCAAGTCCGTCTCTCGGCAAACGAAGAGAAAGCGACGTTCTCCGTGACCGATTACGGACTCGGTATTCCACAAAATGCATTCGACAAACTCTTTACGAAATTTTACCGGGTCGATAACTCGGACATCCGAAAAATTGGTGGTACCGGACTCGGTCTTGCCATCTGTAAGGAAATCATCGAATCACACGGAGGAGCGATTTCAGTTGAATCAGAAATCAATGATGGTTCGACGTTCACCGTCGTTCTCGAACGCGATCCAAGAAAGGAATGGAATTGATGCGGACCTATTTCATGACGGGTTTTCCCGGCTTTTTAGCGACCAAACTAATTGAACAACTCGCACGTATTCCAGATCAAATCGCTTGTTTTCATGTGCTTCATTTATCGTCAGAACGAAACGCAGCTGTTAAGCGACGCGATGATCTTTTAGAACGCACATCCTTACGACCTGAGCAACTCGCGTTGCACGAAGGCGATATCACGCTCGAACAACTTGCTTTGTCGTCTGATACACGGATGATCCTGCAACAAGAGGTCACACATATCTTTCATCTTGCTGCGCTATACGATTTAGCTACGGCATATGAACCTGCCTTTCGGATCAATGTCATCGGTACCGCGAACGTGACACAGTTTGCCCACACGTGCCGTGCTTTAGAACGCTACATCTACTTCAGTACAGCGTATGTCTCCGGTCTGCGCTCCGGCACGATTCTCGAAGAGGAATTACAGACAAGTCGCTTTAAAAATGCTTACGAAGAAACAAAATACCTTGCTGAAGTGCGCTTACGCAAAGAACTCGGAACGATTCCCTATACAATCATCCGCCCCGGCATCGTCGTTGGACATTCTGAAACAGGTGAAACACCGAAATGGGATGGTGTTTATTTCGTTTTGAACGCGATGCGTCTTCTGCAATCCTTTGCTCCTCTTCCGTATCCTGGTCGAGCAAACGCGCTCGTCAATCTCGTGCCATATGATTATGTCATTGAAGCGACTGCTTATCTCAGTCATGCACCCGTCGGAAAAAATAAGACATATCATCTGACGGATCCATTTCCACATGGCGCACGCGCGATTTTCGAGATGTTACATGTCGCCTATTATGGACGTTACCCGCGTGGTATCGTATCATTTCGGCTCATCAGTACAGCGTTGACACCCACCGTCGCAAAACGACTCCAGATGCAACGTCAGACACTCGATTATTTCATCCATCCTGTTCAATACGATACAACACAGGTCTTACGTGATTTACGAGATACTGGAATCATTTGTCCGGACCTAACAGAAACGATGCCTCGGCTCGTCCAGTATTACCAAACACACGCGACACACTAAAAAAGTCCAATCGCTCTTCCCTAAGGGAAGTCGATTGGACTTTTTTTATCGGTTACCCGATCAACATATTTTCTTTTGGATAACGAATCGTCCGGTCTCGTTGTGCCGCAAACGTGAACAAGATCGTCAAGGATCCCACACGCCCGAGCAGCATCATGAACATGATCAAGAACTTCCCAAAGCTATTTAACTCTGGTGTCACATTCAATGATAGACCGACCGTCCCGAATGCAGAGACGGTCTCAAAGAATAAACCGATGAACGATAGATTCGGTTGACTCAACGCAAGGAGCGTCGTAATCAAAGCGATGAACAATAAACTGAAGACAGCAATCGCATACGCTTTTTGGATTGCCTGTGCTTGCACCGTCCGTCGCATCAGAACGGTCTCACGCTGTCCGCGTAGATACGTCCAGACATTCTTTAAGATGACCGCCGCCGTCGTAACCTTGATCCCGGAGCCTGTCGACGCGGAACCTGCTCCAATATACATTAAGACCATCATCAAGCCGATCGAGAGCGGCACCATCGTCGTTAAGTCGATTGTCTGGAAACCAGCCGTCCGTGTCGTGACGACTTGGAAGAATACGATATGAAGTGCATGAAAGAACGACTCGTCGCGTAATGAACCTAAGTGAGACACCCATTCATAGAGCATCATCGCTAAGACACCCAGTCCGTTAATGACGAATAACGACAGCACCATCAATTTCGAGTGTAGGGAGATTTTTTTGAAGCTTCGTTTTCCCGCGATGTCAGCAATGACCGTAAAGCCTAATCCACCAATCATCAAGAGCGCCGCGATCGTCAGGATGAACGTCGTATCTTGTTGGAAACCAATCAAGTTATCGCCCCAAAGTGCGAACCCTGCATTGTTAAAGGCAGATACGGCATGGAACAAACCGTAGTAAAGTGCTTTCCCAAAGCTATATTTGTATTGAATGAACAAATCGAGCGCAATCAAGAACATACCAACAATTTCGACAAGGACTGTCGTGACGATGATATTTCGAACAAGACGAATCGTTCCCCCTGGGCTATCGAGGTTGAACATTTCTTGGATGATGATGCGCTGACGAATTCCGATCTTTCGCCCTGTCACGCTCAGCAAGACGAGCGCAATCGTCATGAAGCCGAGCCCTCCGACCTGAATCAAGAGCATCATGATAAGTTGCCCGAACAGATTAAAGGCTTCCGCGATATTAATCGTCGATAGACCGGTAACGGTTCCGGCAGAAGTCGCGACGAACAAACAATCGATGAAGGAGATATCTTGCCCCTCCTGTTGCGAAATAGGCAACCATAACAAAAAACCACCTAGCAAAATCGTCAATGTGAAACCCGTCGCGATGAAGCGTGCCGGTTTATCGAACAACTGATGGTACATCAATTCACCCACACGACCAAAACGTGCCAGTGGTGAACGTCTTTTATGCGAGAACATCTTACTCCCCCTAGATTTTTTTCAGACAGAATTGTCTTTATCATACTCCCTCGAATTAAGAAGTTCTATCGAAATATGCAATCGACTAAACGTTTTCTTATTTTTTTGGTAAACTAGATAAAAGTGGACGTGTAATCATTAAAGGAGGTTGAGGGAAACAGTGGACCCTAAGACGGCTGATCATTCGATTGAGGATGTCTGGCGAAGGCTGGAACGGCAATCACAATGGATGCCTGCGCAATTGTATTATCAATTTGAGGAACTCTTGTCACTACATTTGGAGCAACCGATTCTAAATGAATTGTATCAAGTGTTAAAAAAATACGACGTACTGACCGATATAGAGCGTGACGAACGAAACGAAAGCATTCAAATGCTAATCGATGAAAACGGCGCTTGATTCTCGGTTTTTGGATTTCCGAGCAGAAGAAGTGTCTTCTGCTCTTTTATTTTTCGTTCTTATACGCATTACATACAGAAAGGTGGCACACATCAATCATGGATATTGTGTCGATAATCGGGATCATACTAGGTCTTATCACATTGATCGGAGGAATGATCTTAAAAGGTGCGCCTCCAGTCGCCCTACTTAACCCTGCAGCCCTCGTCATCATCTTCGTCGGGACAGCCGCTGCCATCATGATTTCCTTCCCGAAGGAACGCCTAAAGGTACTACCGGCACTGTTTAAAGTCATCTTTTTCGAACAAAAATTAATGACAAAACAAGTCTTACTCGGACAGTTTCTGACACTTTCGACGCAAGCACGGAAAGAAGGACTGCTGTCATTAGAAGCAGCTTTAGAAGAAGTCGACAATGCGTTCATGAAGCGTGGTGTCATGATGGTCATCGATGGGCAGCCATCTGAATATGTCGAGGACGTCATGACGCGCGACCTCGAAAACATGACGGAACGGCATCATGCCAATGCAAACATCTTCACGCAAGCTGGAACTTACGCTCCGACCCTTGGAGTTCTCGGTGCCGTCGTCGGTCTTGTTGCCGCTTTATCCGATCTGTCGGATATTGAAAAATTAGGTCATGCGATCTCAGGTGCCTTCATCGCGACGCTGTTCGGGATTTTCACCGGGTATGTCCTTTGGTTCCCGTTCGCAACGAAACTGAAGCAAAAATCAGCGAGCGAGATTCAACTGTACGAGATGATGATCGAAGGCATTCTTTCGATCCAAAACGGTGAATCACCAAAAAACTTAGAAGATAAGCTACTCGTGTACCTGACACCGAAGGAGCGTGCGAACTATGAAGCGGAAAAAGAAGCCGCATGACGAACATATCTCCGAAGGCTGGTTGATTCCCTACGCCGACTTATTGACCTTACTTCTAGCACTCTTCATCGTTCTTTTTGCTTCGAGTAATGTCGATGCCGTCAAGCTAAAAGCGATGTCCCAGTCGTTTAGCTCCGTCTTCAATGGTGGTTCAGGGATGATTACGAACAGCTCGCTCTCCACTCAAGAAGAAGAGGATTCGAAAAAACTCGACGCGCGAACGAAGGCACAAAGCTATGAAATCGCAGAACTCGAGAAGATTAAAGACGAAGCAAACAAATATATCAAAAATGAACAACTCGAAAAAGACATCAAGGTGGAAATTACAAATGAAGGACTTGTCTTCACGATTCGTGACCGAGCCCTCTTCTCGCCAGCTCAAGCAGAAGTAAGAGGACGCTCGCTTCAAATCGCAGAAGGCATGAGTGCTCTACTCGTCAAGGCAGGACAACGTCAGATTCAAGTCTCTGGTCATACGGATAATATCCCAATCAATACGGCACAGTATCCATCAAACTGGGAACTCAGTGCAGACCGGGCGATCAGTTTCATGCGTGCCTTACAACGCAATCCAAAGCTCGAACCAAAACGGTTTACTGTCAGCGGTTACGGAGAGTTCCAACCGATTGCGTCCAATCAAACAGAATCCGGTCGTAGTCAGAATCGACGTGTCGAGGTATTGATTCGACCATTGATCGACTTAAAAGCAAACGTACTCGACGAAACGAAAGTTAAGTCCGGCACGTAAAAAAAGATCCTTCGTGGTTACCCACGAAGGATCTTTTCAATAATACGGACGAATCATGATATAGACGATGACGCCAGTGAAGCTGACGTATAACCAAAGCGGCATCGTAAAGCGTGTCCATTTTTTATGCTTTTCGAAATTTTGATTCACAGCATGCGCGAGTGACATCAAGACGAGCGGAACGATGACTGCAGCTAGAATGATGTGCGTAATCAAGATGAAGAAATAGATTGGACGAACAAATCCTTCTCCACCGAACTTCGTCGATTCACTGACTGCATGGTACGTGACGTATGAAATCAAGAATAGCGTTGTCGTCGTCATCGCACCACCAATGAAGCGGCGATGATTCACGCGGTTACCGCGACGAATCGAAATCCATGCGCCGAGCAACAGCATGAAGGTAAAACTATTAAAGATGGCGTTCAAAAAAGGAAGTAACGTCCAATCGAATCCTGAGTCGACTTGTACAGGTGGCGCAAAAAATAAGAGAGCCACGAGTAGGTTAATGACAAGAGTCAACAGGATGACGAGTGGGACAAAATTCCGTTTAGTAGCAGGTTGTTGCATGAATCATTCTCCTTGTTTCCAGTCGAAATAACGTTTCAACCATTTTGGGATCGGACCAGCGAATAAACGCTCACGCCAGTAGACATCAGCAGCACGCTGAACGGCAGCACCACGAATCGGATACGGATGCACGACACGTGACAGTTGACCGACCTTATCTTTACGTGCCATTGCATAGACGACTTCTTGCATCCACTCGCCGGCTTGTTCTCCGATCGCATGTGCCCCGATCAGTTTCCCGCGTTTATCGGCGATGAGCTTGACGCGCCCTTCCGTCTGACCATTGATGACGAAACGATCCACTTCATCGAGACCCGTCTGGTAGACTTTGATGTCACCGTGTTTCTTACGTGCTTCTTCTTCTGTCAAACCGAGATGGAACAATTCAGGCGTTGTGAATGTTACCCACGGGACCGCTCGATAATCAGGTTTCGTCCGTAAACCGAACAAAGCATTTGTGACGACGGTTTTTCCTTCTAGTCCTGCGACGTGCGTAAACGGTAAGGAATCAATCGTATCTCCGACGGCAAAGATATGCCGCTGACTTGTCCGGAGCGAACCGTCGACTTGGACGAATCCTTTTTCGACATGAACACCAGCCCGGTCAAGACGTAACGCCTCGATGCGTGGCTTACGACCGACCGCGACAAGAACGGCATCCGTTTCGATGACACGTGATTCCCCATTTGCTTCGACCGTCACTTCGATGCCTCCAGCTGACTTGCGGACATGCGTGACCTTCGTATCGAGATGCAACGTCAATTCTTGCTCGAGCTGACGTTGAATGACTTCGACCATGTCACGATCTTCTTTTCCGAGCAGCGTCTTCATGCCCTCGATAACTGTGACTTCCGTTCCGAGGTGCGCGTAAGCTTGCGACAGCTCAAGACCGATCGCCCCACCACCAATAACGAGCAGCCGCTCAGGACGCTCTGTTAATTCAAAGATCGTCTCGTTCGTTAAATAATCGATCGTATCTAGTCCATCAATCGGTGGAATGATCGGTTGGGATCCTGTTGAGATCGCAAACTTTTCACCAACGACAAGCTGTCCCGCTACTTCGACTTCATGTGCACTAAGGAATGTCGCTTCTCCGATATAGACATCGACACCAAGATCTTCAAATCGTTTCGTTCCATCATGTGATTGAATGATGTTACGCGCACGATCAACGCTTGCTTTCGTTTTAGAATAGACCGCGTCTCCGTTCAGCGTCACGTTGTATTTTTCAGCCGTCCGCTTCATGACGTGCACGTCGTGTGCGGCTTCAATCAAAGCCTTTGAAGGAACACAACCATAATGGAGACAATCTCCACCTAGATGTGCATGGCGTTCAATCAGGGCAACATGTGCACCAAGACTTGCTGCACCGGCAGCAATCGTCATTCCGGCTGCACCACCACCGATGACAACTAATTGATAGGTCTTCATCGCAAACCCTCCTCATACCGACGTGTGATGTCTTCCATCCGTTTACGGTTGACGCCCCAGTCAGAGTATCCGACGCGTGATGCCGAACGGAAATGAATCACTTGTGCGGCTTCATCGAAGTAAAATTCGACGTCATCCTTGAAGCGAAAGACTTTACTCGTAAAGATGGCATGGATGTATGTTCCTTCCTCCTTAACGATTTTGACTCGGTCGAGGCTTTGTAGAATACGTAAGAGGTGGAACTTCGAATCCGCAAGCGTTCCTTTGAACGGGAGCGGACGCATTTTCATATCCTGTAGATCGGTTTGAGTAGATACCGCATTCGGTTTTCCGGAGAGCGGTTGAAGCGTACCATTTGAAACACCAAGTGCCATGACTGATTCCTCCGTTTCCTATCATCTGATCCATTTCGTACTATAATCCACTTTACTTTACCAGTTTCTGTTTCACTCTGCCTGTCTGAGTGTTTACGCTTTCGTGACAGGGAGCAGAATCGTCGCGATGACGCCGCCTTCTGGCTGATTGTCGATGAATAGCTTGCCTTCATGTGCTTCAACAAGCTCTCGACAAATCGATAGCCCGAGTCCCGTTCCGCCCTTTCCTTTTTGCACTTGATAAAACTTTTCCGTGACATGACGTAGGTGTTCTTTCGGAATACCAGGTCCTTCGTCACTGAAAGAAAGGAATAACACACGCTCGGAACGAACGAGTCGAACCGTAATCGCTCCTCCAATTGGTGAAAAACGGATTGCATTATCAAGCAGGTTCAAGAAGACTTGTTTCAATCGGTTTTCGTCGTATAGACCAATGACTTGCGCCGGTAACTTTTGCACAATCTGAACATTTTTCTCTTCCAGCTTTTGACGTAGTTGCGCTGCGACGGTCTCGATGATTTCCGTTAAGTTGACTTCCTGACGGTATAGGACGAGACGACTCGTCTCGAGTTTTGAGAAATCGAGTAACTGTTCAACGAGCGAAATCAAACGCTCCGTCTCTGAATGAATGATGCCCATCCCAAGCGACGCCTCTTCCGGCAACTGATCCTGTTCGACGAGTAACGTCTCACTCCAGCCTTTGATCGATGTCAACGGTGTCCGTAACTCATGGGAGATACCCGAAATGAATTCATCTTTCAATGTTTCCTGTTGTTTGATCTGTTGCCCCATATAATTGATCGTCCGTGCTAGTTCTCCAAGTTCGAACGAATACTCCTCGTTCACCTTAACGTCGTAATGTTGTTTCGCGATTTGGTCCGACGCACCGATTACCTCTTGAATAGGTCGAACGATCGAAGACACCAGACGTGAGGAATAAATGAAGGCAAGTCCCCAAACTACTGTACCCAAGAGGACGATTGCTAAACAAATTTCAATCACACGTCGGTCGATTCGTTCAAGCGATGTCGTATAACGGAGCGCTCCCGTCGTCTGACCGAATGACACGACAGGTTCCGTCACTTCCAGCAAATGCTCTCCCGTCGCCTCATCGTCATATCGTTTCGTGACGGTTTGACCCGCTCTTACTTGATTGACTGCCTCTCGCGTCAATTTACGTTGCGAAATGAACCCTGTCGAGGAATAACGCGGAATGCCTGTCGCATCCAACACTTCGATTTCTGCATCTGGATAGGCATAAGAATCGAGTACATCATGAATCGTCGCTTCTGAATCCGTGTAATCATAAGCGAGACCACTATTTGCAAACAACACCGCACTCGCATTCGCATGACGTTTCAAGACATCCGTCGCCGTCACGTAATAATAGTTATAGGTCACGAATGAGAGAATCCCGATGACAAGTAGGACCGTCACCGTGATGATCGTCATGAATCGCATTAATATCTGGCGCTTCATTCTTCGTTACGCCACTTGTATCCATGTCCCCACAGTGTCTCGATGAACTTCGGTTCCGCTGGATTTTCTTCGATTTTTTGACGAAGACGGCGAATGTTGACATCGACTGTCTTTCGATCGCCGAAATAGTTCTCGCCCCATACCGCATCGAGTAGTTCATCTCGCGACATGACTTGATCCTCATTTTTAATGAAATGACAAAGTAAATCATATTCAGTCGGCGTCACTTCGACGTCAATGCCGTCTTTTTGGACACGCTTCGCTCCTAAATCAATTCGGAACGGTCCAGAAACAAGTTCACGCGGCTGTTTTCTGCGGCGTAATGTCTCTACCCGTCGCAGGAGCGACTGGATACGTGCGAGTAATTCTGCTGGACTGAACGGCTTCGCGATGTAGTCATCCGCCCCTACGCTTAGTCCCATGACTTTATCTTCTTCTCGCGTCCGTGCCGTCAGCATGATGATCCCGACCACTTCATCCTTCGCCCGCGCCTGTTCACAGACAGCGAAACCATCGACTTCCGGCATCATGATATCTAGTAACAGAATATCAAAGGTTTGTTGATCAAATTGCGCGAGTGCCTCTTTTCCGTTTTCCGCTTCAATGACGTCATAGCCTGCCCGTTTCAAATTGATGACGATGAAACTGCGAATCGCGTGTTCATCCTCGGCTACTAGTATTTTGGTCATTCTTTTCTCCCCCTGATTCTTTATTCCACGAGTGTGACACGATTGACGAACATTTCATAATCCTTCGTCGCATCGATCACATAGACATAATCGATGCCCTCTTTAATTTTTCGTTTTTGGTCACTAGCAATGTATTGATTCTTTGGAATGATCTCTAATTCAAAATCAACCTGCTTCGTATCCCGATTGATGAAACGAACGCGATTTTCACGTTTTTCGATCGTTTCCCGTGTCGCCCAATTGGCCGGGAAACGCATAACGAAATTGTATTCCTGATCAATGTACTGCTCTTCCCGTAGTTCGAATCCACTCTCAAGAAATGGCGGATTGTCCGATCCATTCCATGTGTAGTACGCGGTGATACGTGGTTTCGGCTCACCTTCACGCCCTTCACTACCGCCCGGCGTATATTGATGACCGAACTCGACGATTCCGTCTTGATCGACATCCTTCGGAAACGTATACATCGGTTCAACAATCTCATCGACTTGACCGAAGCGCACTTGTTCCAACGTATCGTTCGCTAAACGGAATAATGCGATGTGCATCTTAGCATCACGTGTATAAGAGACAATCAAGCCTTTATTGCGCGCAGCATTGATCGTATCGACTTCAAATAAATCATGTTCTGCGAATAAATCGCCATCTTTTGTCGCTAGCGTCGTCTCTTGACGCTTTTTCGACAAGATATCCTTATAATAGATCAAACGAGATGGACTTCCCTTTTGTAGAAGCACCATATCTCGCTCGCGATCTTGATTCAAATCATCCACCGACAGGCGGTCATACCGATCCACCTTCGTGACATCTCGTTGCTTCGACAACAGCTGTTCAATGATATATAACGTGTTTTCACCATAACTGGTAATCCCGATGACTAAATGGTTTTGTTTATGTTGCGCGTCAGATACGACTTCGAGTCGATCGATGGCTCGCCCATCAGCAACTGTCTGCCGTGTCACAAGTCGCCATTTTTCACCTTGTCGTTCATGAACGAGAAGATGAATCGTGAAACGTCCATCCTGCTCACTACGGTAGAAGGTGATCGCCTCATCCTTACCGTTTCGATCTAAATCAACGAGTTCGTATAGACGGGATACTGCTTGATTTCGTGGCGCCACGATTTCTGCCTGTTTCGGCAAATCGCGGTCAATCCGCTCTTTCAACGACTGCTCCCATGCCGGAAGGGACGGATGTTGGAGTAGAGAGGCGGGATGCGGAAACATCGTACTGCATCCTGCTAATAATAGACTTGATATGATCATGAAGAGATATTTCATAAAGTTGGAATCCTTTCCGTACGGGCTCTGTTTCCACTTTATCATACTCTCTCAATGGAGAGTATATTGTCGAATGGGACACAAGTTGTTACGATATACAGATAATTGAAAGGGGTTTGAATGTATGACGTACAAAATGATTGTTCTCGATTTAGATGATACCTTGTTGACAAGTGATCATACGATTTTACCACGTACGAAAGAAGCCTTACTTGCTGCGCAACGTCGTGGGAAGAAAGTCGTTCTTGCAAGCGGTCGTCCGACATATGCGATGCTTGATCTTGCAGAAGAACTAGAACTCGGACGATACGGAAGCTACATCCTGAGCTTCAACGGAGCTTCGATCATCGATTGCAAAACGAACGAATCACTTTTCCTCAGTACCCTCTCTCCGGAGACGGTCCATCGTCTTTATGATGTAAGTAAACGGGAGGATGTCTACATTCACACATATGTCGGACATGAGATTCTGACAGAACAACCGAACGAGTATACGACACTCGAAGGACAATTGACTGGTATGGACGTCATTCCCGTCGCTGATTTTAAAACAGCGATTCAAACACCTGTCGTCAAGTGTTTAATGATGGCAGAAGAGACACACCTCGCGCGGGTCGAGCAGACGCTTCAACAAGAGCTTGCAGGGGAACTCGCGGTTGCTCGCTCAAAGCCATTTTTCCTTGAATTCACGGAAGACGGTGTCACAAAAGGCACAAGCCTTGCCTTACTGTCTGAGAAGCTTGGTATCGCTCAGGAAGAAGTCATTGCTTGTGGAGACGGCAACAACGATCTATCGATGATCGAATGGGCAGGTCTTGGCGTCGCGATGGCAAATGCAGCCGATACCGTTAAAGAAAAAGCCCAGTATATGACTGCTTCGAACGATGAAGATGGTGTCGCCCTCGTCGTCGAAAAGTTCATGATGGATGAAGAACCGACTATCTCAAGTCACTAAGTAACTCAAAAAAGCGTGTGTTTCGCATTCAACGGAACACACGCTTTTGATTTACGATAAACACCAGTCAATTGGCTCTCTTCCCTGCTCTTTCAGCCAAGCATTCGTTTGCGAATAAGGTTTGCTACCGAAAAATCCTCGGCTCGCTGATAAGGGACTTGGATGAACGGCTTCGAGAACAAGATGACGATTCGTATCAATCAGCACCTTTTTACTCTTCGCATGATTTCCCCATAGGATGAACACGATCGGTTGTGTCTGTGTTCCTAGGACTTCAATGACCCGATCCGTGAATGATGCCCAGCCTTTTTTAGCATGCGATCCCGCTTTTCCTTCTTCAACCGTGAGCGACGTATTCAGTAAAAAGACACCTTGTCGTGACCAAGCTTCGAGATTTCCGGATGTCGGAGCCGGACAACCGATATCCGCGACGAGTTCCTTATACATGTTTCGAAGGGACGGCGGGATCGGAACTCCGTCATGGACAGAAAAGCTGAGTCCGTTCGCTTGTCCTGGACCATGGTAGGGATCTTGTCCTAAAATGACGCACCGGACGTCTTCCGGTGCGACCGCATCAAACGCATGAAAGATCCGCTCTTTCGGAGGATAGACAGTCGTCGTTTGATAGGCTTCCTTCAAAAAAGCCCACAATTCCTGAAAATAAGGTTTTTCCTTTTCTTCTTTTAACACCGTTTGCCAAGATGGATGCACATGGATCCGCTCCTTTTTCAGTCTCAAGTCGCTGTTCGTACGTCTTGATTCTGCTATGATGGATGATGAGGTGGGAAACTATGATTCAGACAAAACAATTATTTGGACTACCATTCGTCGATGCGACACCTTCGCAATGGTATACCCATATTAAAACAATCTTACACGACCGCGGAAAAGCCTTTCTTGTCACGGCGAATCCTGAGCTCGTGTTGCGTGCATTGCGCGAACCTTCTTACGAAGCCATTTTACGGCAGGCGACGTTCATCACACCAGATGGAATTGGTGTGACCGCTGCCAGTAAACGAATGGGAGCGCCCCTCACTGCGACATTGCCAGGGATCGAGACGGCACGTGAACTATTGCGGACGGCAGATGCACTGAAGAAGCGTGTATTTTTGCTTGGTGGACGCCCGGAAGTTATGAAATCGTTGATCCATCAGTTATCGATTCGTTTTCCGAACATCCGCTTCGTCGGAACGTTTCACGGTTTTGGAAAGACAGAGGAAGCAACGCAAGCGATCGCAGAAGCACAAGCTGATCTTATCCTCGTCGCACTCGGTGCGCCAAAACAGGAGGAATGGATCGCTTCTGTTTATGATCAAGTCGATCACGGCATCTTCATCGGTGTCGGTGGTGCATTCGATGTCTGGTCCGGACATAGTAAGCGTGCTCCAAAATTATTCCGTCGCCTCAAGCTAGAGTGGCTCTATCGTATCTCGACGCATCCCCGCGGCTTTGAGAAATTAAAAGATTTGTTGCTCTTCCTGACGCTTGTGCTTCGCAAAAAATCAACGCTCTCTTAACTCAATACAAATACAAAAAGGCTCCCGACACGGCGGGAGCCTTTTTTACGCTTATCTTATGCGTTGACAGTCGAGAATGAACGACCGAGTTCTTTCGCTTTTGCGATTGCTGCTTCTTTGATTTCTTCTGCTTTTTCTGGGTTCATCGCCATACCTTCGATGAAGAGGGCATCGTAGTCTGTTACACCAGTGAAAGCAAGTGCTTGACGGAGGTAGTCATCACCGAAGTTAAGACCAGATCCTGTGTACACGCCACCTGTCGCTTGGATGTGGAGTGCTTTTTTGCCTTCCATCAAACCTTTAGGACCTTCTGCAGTGTAAGCGAATGTTTTACCTGCAAGAAGTACGCTGTCGATGTACATTTTGAGACGTGCTGGGAAAGAGAAGTTCCACATTGGTGTGACGAAGACATACTCATCTGCTTCCATGTATTGTTCGAGATGTTTTGTCATCGTACCAACTTTTGCAATCTCCACTTCTGTTAATTCTTCGCCTGTTGCGAATTTGCCCCATGCGCTTAACACGTCTGTGTCGATTTCTTGGACTGTTTCGTTATATAGGTCAAGAACTTCTACTTCAGCTGAAGGATTCGCTGCTTTGTAGCTTTCGAGGAATGCTTCACCGACTTGAAGGCTGAAAGAGTGTTCTGTAGCTTTTGGGTTAACAGTTACATAAAGTAATTTAGTCATTATTATTTCTCCCTTTTATTTAAAGTAAATTCTGTAACTAAACATACCAACCACCTTTTCGTTTGTCAATTAGTTTGACTTCTGATTGTAGAAAAAAAGCTCAAGTCCGTGACTTGAGCCTTTTCCATCATATGAGTGCTAATCCTTATGCATTTTCGAGCGGCGTATAATGTTCGGCTCGTAAACCGATTCGTTTCAATTGATCAATCAACTGTTCCTTTTCCGACACTGACAAATCCTTGAACAAGTCTGCTAAAAAGGCTTCATGCTTCGGGAATGTCTCTTCCATCAGTTCGCGTCCAGCTTCCGTTAATGTTCCAAACGTGACACGACGATCCGTCGCACATGATTTTCGCGCAATCAATCCACGCTTTTCGAGTTTATCGACGACATACGTCACACTGCCGCTCGTTAACAGAATTTTATCGCCAATCTGTTGTAAAGGCGTATCCCCTTTGTGGTAAAGCAATTCCAGGACTCCGAATTCCGATAAATTCAACTGATGTGTTTTGATGTCTGCCTTTACTTGCTCCGTCACCGCATGCATCGTCCGAGATAGAACAACGAGCATTTTTAATGCCAGCTTCGAGTCTGTCGATTCCATTTTACGTTCGCCCCTCTTTGTGTTGTATCGTCACAATCATAGACTTCTTTGTCTACTCGGTCAATTCTTGCTGAATTTTCTCAATCAATCCATTGCTCAAAAATAGTTCTTGCCGTGAAACGCGTTTCATACCCTATCGTCTTGATATACACTAAAAAGGAGGTAATCATCATGTCGATCCATACTCGGTTAACCCAGCTATTCAAGCGGAATGTTGCTTTTGAATGGGCGATTGAACAATTGCACACACCAGCAGGCTATTATTTGTGTCAACACACGTTGGTTGATCAATATCCTGATTTGTCTCCTCAAGAAAAAACACGACTGCTCTCAAAAATCAATGAATTGGCTGAACAGACATCTCCATTCTCGGCTCCCGTCTCCCGACAGGATTGGCGCCGACTTGAACAACGATTATCTCGCCAGACCTAAAGGAGGGATGCGCGATGACGAACATCCGAGACTTGGCACGTGAAGCAAACGTGTCCGTCACGACAGTCTCACGTGTACTAAATGATCACCCATACGTGGCGAACGAGAAGCGACAAGCTGTCCGAGAAGCGATAGTAAAACTTGGCTATATCCGTAATCAAACCGCTGTCCATCTTTCGACGGGCATGACGAAGACGGTCGGTGTCATGCTCCCATTCGTTGATCATCCATATCACGCCGCCATTCTCCAAGGCATCGCACAAGCGGCTTTTGACGCCAGTTATCGTTTCTTGACATGGCAAACGAATTATGTGGAAACGCATGAGCAACTCGCTCTTGATGCGCTAGCGCAACAGGAGATCGACGCACTCATCGTCGTGTCGCACAGCCTTCCGTTATCAGCGATTTTACCGTACGAACGCTATGGACCGATTGTCTTTTGTGAACACCACGAAGACGTCGCTGCTGTCTATATCGATCACTATACGGCCTTTCAACAGGGACTTGCACATCTACGACAACAAGGACATACAAGCATTGGTATTTGTCTCTGGCGCCCCGACAGTACGAATAGTTTGGCGCGTAAACATGCGTATCAAGAAGTTGTCAGTGACGCGTTCGTCTATGAACAGACCTTGACGATCGAAGATGGTGCGAACGTCGCAAGGCGCTGGATGCAACAGAAACAACGACCGAGCGCCATCTTGACTGCCAGTGATCACGTTGCCGCGGGACTGATCTTGGAACTACGAAAACAAGGCTATCAGGTCCCGGGAGATCTCTCTGTCATTGGCTTTGATGGAAGTGAACTCGCTGAAGTCTTATCGATGACGACGATCGCGATTCCGTATGCCACGATCGGACGACATGCTTTTCAGCTAACAGTTCGAAACGATATGAATATTCGTCCGCAAATCGAAGTACCGTCAACGTTCATTGCTGGAACGACCGTTCTTCCTTATACCTGAATCCATATAAAAAAGCGACGAGTTCATCGATTTGAATTCGTCGCTTCATTTCGTTTAAAGTGCCCCTGCTGCTACATACCGTGATCCCCAGTAGCCGCCACGGAACGATTCTTTGACAACTCTTCCATAATACGAGTTCGCATTGATCATCGTACTCCCATCGACAGCGATCCCAACGTGCTGAATGCCACTACCGTGTGTAAAGAAGACGAGATCTCCAGCGCCAGGAGCTGTACGTTTCGTCGATGAATACTGAGCAGCTGCTGTGCGCGGAAGTGATTTTCCTAGTGCTTGATAGATGTAACGTGTAAATCCAGAGCAATCAAAGCTAACTGGACCCGTCGCGCCAAAAACATAAGGGCGTCCTTTAAGACCTTCCGCTACCGATACGATTGTTGACCCTGTTTTGCTCAATCCTTTTGTTGCTTTTGCATTGTATGCTTTCGTATACATCGAAGCGATATACGCTGTTTTTCCTTGATGACGAATTTGGTACCAATCTTTCACTTTTCCGCTCACTGCCACGGACTGTCCAAGTTTCAATTGACCGACTCGCTTACTCGATGCTGTCGCTTTCGCTCGGATATTTAACACATCCACGGAGATCGTGACTTTCTTACTCGTTGCGGCTTGTGTTGATGACGGAACGAGTGTCCAGCTACTGATTAGTAACGTTAAGGTTAGCAAAACGCGAGTGACAGTTTTCATCGATTCATTCTCCTCTTATGTATGAGTATAATATGCACTTGAATTGTCAGATAATTTCTGTTTTTATCCTATCACGTTCCAGATTTTCATCATGTTACAGTTATTTAACGCGAATTCTTTCTTGTAATACTTTTGTAACAAAACAAAAAAACAGATATGCTGAATGGCTTATTCTCGCCATTTCTGCATATCTGTCTGTTTTAGTGATTTAATCGTTTTTTCAAGAATCAATTGACTTCTTTTTTCGGAAACGTGCTAAGAATTCGTACACGATTGGAACGATAAGAAGTGTCAACAATGTCGAACTTGTAAGTCCACCGATGACCGTCACGCCTAATCCTTTTGAAATTAATGCGCCACCTTCGAGTCCAAGGGCGAGTGGTGCAAGGGCACCGATCGTCGCAAGGGCTGTCATCAAGATTGGACGTAAACGTGTACCTGCTGCATCGAGTAGTGCTTGACGCGTCGATAAACCTTCTGCTTCTTTATGAATGACACGGTCGATCAAGACGATCGCATTTGTCACGACGATCCCAATCAACATCAAGGCACCGATTAAGGACGATACAGAAATCGTCTCGCCTGTAATCAGAAGTGCAACGAGCCCACCGATGATTGCGAATGGAAGTGAGAACAAGATGACGAGTGGCGTCAATGCTCCTCCGAACGTAATGACAAGGACGAGATAGACGATGGCTACAGCTGCTGCCATTGCTAGACCGAGTTGTGTGAATGATTCTTGGATCTGTTCAGTAACTCCGCCTTGCTCATATGAGACACCCGTTGGACGATTGATATTCTTGACGGATTTTTCAATCGCTTGAGAAGCTTCTGTTGCTTTATCCGTTTTCAGTTCTGCTGTCACAGTAGCAACGAGTTTTCCATCGCGTTCGTTGAGTGAGTCAGGTGTCGTTCCTTTTTTCACTTCAACAAAATCGGACAGTTTACGAACACCAAGTGGTGTCACGACATCTGTCTCTTCCAAGTCTCGTATCGAATCATATGTCGTTTGTTCGTTTGGAACGATGACATCGAGTTCCTTCCCATCCACCTTAATAGTAGAAAGTGGTTTTTCCTCACCTTGGACATTCGCGATACCTTGTGCGAGTTGTGCTGTTGAAACACCGAACTCAGCCGCTTTTTGCTGATCGACTTCGAACGTATACTGCGTATAAGCTTCTTTTAAATCTGTCGTTACTTTTCGAACATATTTCGTTTCGCCTTCGATCGCATCGACGAATTTCGGTGTAACTTTTTCTAAATCTTCAATGTTATTCGCGAAGATCGAGTACGAGACACCTGACGACGCAGCTCCACCACTAAAGTCTTGCTCTTTCCATTCTCCCGTCGGAATATCGGCATTCAACTGCTTGATTGCTGTCTGTTTAACATCTGCGAAATCTTCTGTGTCTGGATCATACTGGACGATAAAGACACCTTGTTTTGTATTCCCTGGGTTCAATGGATTTTCTCCACCGACGGTAAACTGAAGATTGTCGATATTTTTTTGTTTGTTGAAATAATCTTCTGCTTGATCAGCTGCTTTTAACGAATCATCCAACGTTTGTCCTGGTTTTGGATTGTACGTGACATACAGTGTTTTTTCTCCTTCTTGATTCAAGAAGTTGACACCAATTGTTGGTACAAGTGCAAAACTTCCGATCAATAGTAGGACGGATAGTCCAAAGACGATGAATTTATGGTTCAACGACCAATTCAGCATACGACGATAACCGTTCGCTAACTTCCCACCTTCTTCTTTTTCTGGTTTTGGTGCCTTACCGCGCTTAAAGAGCGAGTCCGCAAACATCGGAACGACCGTGACCGCTACGATCAAGGACGCAAATAGTGCAAAGACGACTGTCAATGCGAACGGTAAGAAGAGTTCTCCGACGAATCCCGTAACAAATCCGAGTGGTAAGAATACAGCAATCGTAACGACCGTTGACGATGCAATTGGAATGAATACTTCTCGTGTTGAACTGATGATCAGTTCTTTTCCTTTTAACTTTTCTGTCGGATCCGTCAAACGACGGTAAATATTTTCGATGACGACGATGGAATCATCAACGACTCGACCAATTGCGACCGTCATTGCACCAAGCGTCATGATATTTAAAGAAATATCCATCTGCTTCAGCACAAGAATCGCCATCAGAAGAGATAGTGGAATCGAAATGACTGCGATGATCGTTGATTTGATGTTTCGAAGGAACAGCAAAATGATGACGATGGCAAATAATGCACCAATCAGTGCCTTACTAATCATCGTTGAAACGGATTCCTCGATTGGTTTTCCTTGATCAAGTGTCACAGATGCATTGACCGTTCCGTTTTCTTTTTCAAAGTCTTTAATCGTCTGCTTGACGCCATTGACGACATCAACCGTATTTGCGTCCTGCGATTTCGTCACTTGAACACCGATCGATCTTTCGCCATTCGAACGAGAAATCGATTCTTCAATCCCTTTGTCTTCAATCGTCGCGACTTGCGACAACGTGACAGTTGGTACTTGTGTTGGTGCTTGAGTTGCTTGTCCCGACGTAGCACCTGTCGACGGTGTCGTTTGGGATGCTGCCTCTCCTGTTGCTGATGGTGCTTGCCCTGCTTGCCCTGCTTGCCCTGCTTGCCCTGCTTGCCCTGCTTGCCCTGCTTGCCCTGCTTGCCCTGCTTCAGGAGTATTCGCTGCTGGCGGTGTATATGGAAGACGAAGATCTTTTAATTCTTTGACCGTCGTTGCTTTTCCATCTAGTACAACTGCCTGTTCTTTATCTCCTAGCTCGTACAAACCAAGCGCTAAACGTGAATCATTAGCTTGAATTAATTGTTTCGCATTCTCTTCTGTTAAACCGTAACGTTCGAGTTTTTTCTCATCAAATTGAATCTCAATTCGACGAATTTCTTGACCTGCAACTTGAACCGTTTGAGCACCTTCGATTCCCTCAAGCTTCGGTTGAAGTTCGTTTTCGACGAGTTTCGTCAACTCAGACAGAGAGCGTTCCTTGTCTGAGACAGCGAATCCGATGACTGGAAATGCATCAAAGGAAATCCGTGATACTTGTGGCTCTTGGACACCTTCTGGTAGTTCTACGTTTGAAAGAGCTTCTTTTACCTTTTGCTCTGCTTCTTCCATGTCTGTACTGAAGTTGTAGTCAATTTGTAAGTTCGATGCATTTTGGAAGGACGTCGAACGTACAGTATCGACACCTGGTAAATTTTCGACCTTACTTTCAAGTTCTCGACTGACTTCATCTAAAACCTGTTCTGGTGTAGCACCCGGATAAATTGTCGTCACGGACACGGTTGGTGTCGTGATGTCTGGCAATGTCTCAAGCTTCATCGATGTTCCCGCATAAATACCGGCAACTGTGATGATGATCGTCATAAGCCAGAGGGCAAACTTATTGTTCACCGAAAACTGGATGATCTTTTTCATCGTATGGTTCTCCTTCACTCTTCAATTTGCTTGTCTAATTGTCGTGCACGTTCTATTAATTGCTGAATCAATTGTTGTCGGATAGTCGGAGAAGGTGCACCAAACTGAAAATGCTCCGACAGTTTCAAACCGTCTAATGTAAAACGAATCGATAACACCTCAACCGGATCCATCTGTTCTGTCAGTTGGCGGAAGAAATGCTCAACTTGTCGCTTTCGTTCCTCGACGAACGTCGCGTGATCCTTTAACAAGGACAATAAGTAAAGAAGCGCATCCATATCGAGGTGGAATTCCTCTTGCTGCTGGATTTGCAACGTCACGAACGCTTCCATCGGTCCCATCGTCAACTGATGCTGTTCGTACAGTTCAAATTGACGTGCTTCTTGCGCTTCGATGACTCCCATCAGCAACGCTTCTTTCGAAGCAAAATGATACAATAGTCCACCTTTCGAGACATTTGCCTGTTTCGCGACTTCATCGAGCGTTAGCTGAGTAAAGCCTTGTTGCAATATGATCGCTGTCGTTGCTTCAAGAATCCGGCGACGTGTCTCTTGTGCTTTTGCACTAGCCAAAAGCCTCCCCCTTTTCCTATCTATTTTACTGTACCGTCTGGACGGTTTCTTTTTATAGTGTACGGATTCTCATTTCGAGATGCAATCACTTTGCTTATGTTTCACGTGAAACTTTCGTGAACGAAAAAAACGCTTACGCATTTTATTATACGTAAGCGTTCTGAAGTGGATTATTCGTTTGCTTCACGTGCACTCTCTCGTAGCGCCGCTTGCATCGTTTCGAACAGGTGACGCTCCCGTAACACTTGGACACCACGATCCGTCGGTCCACCAGGTGCTGCAACGTCAGCAATGAGACGATCTGTGCTTTCATTAGAACGCATGAGAATTTCAGCTGAACCTTTCATCGCTTGAGCAACGATTCGACGTGCATTTCCCTCTTCAAAACCGGCATCCGTCAAAACTGGTACCATACCAGCTACGATTTCATAGAAGAATGCTGGACTACATCCAGCTGCCGCCATGAACGCTGGCATCGTTGTTTCATTTGCCTCCGCGATTTCTCCGACACGTTCAAATAATGCCTCGACTACACTTCGGATCTCTTCGTTCACGCGTGAGCCGAACCATAGTCCAGTCATTCCTAATCGATGGGCAACGGGTGTATTCGGCATGACAGCAACTGTCGGACGTTCTGTTAACCGTTCGATTTCGTCCGGTGTAATGTGAGCCGCAATCGAAACGATCGTTTGATGCGTCCATTGTTGGTTTGCTACGTAGGCAAGTACACCATCGGGTTGCATGCCAAGCATGACGACATCATATAAGGAGACATCTTCTTGCTCGACCGTTTGAATGCCGTGTCGCGCCGCGACTTCCGTCAAGCGTGCTCCACCACTGCGATTCGTCATCGTAATGTCCTCACGCTCAAATCCAGAAGCGACCCACCCTTGAACGAGCGCCTCACTCATCGCACCTGCTCCTACTACTAATAGTTTCATCATCTATTCTTCCTTTCCCTCAAAAAAAGACCAGTCATGACTGGTCTTATGCGGGTCCATTATACACGAACAGCTAAATCTTCAACAGCGACGACACGAAGACCCTTGTCGTCAAGTTTCTTCACGATTTTTTTCTTCGTCTTCTCGTCACAATCCGTTGGTAACGTAATTAATACGCGACGCATGACACTACTCTTTGCATCGAGAGTCATCAGACTCGCCACCGTTGAATATTTGTTAACGATCTTCGAAATTTTCTCGAGCGCCCCTTTTTGTTCACTTAAGGCTACCGTTAAGACGTAACTTCCCGAATCACGATTCCACGCTTCCTCAAGCATTCCAAGCATCTTCCCGTGCGGTAAGATACCGAAGAAATGACCGTCGTCATTTAAGACCGCAATATACGGTAATTCCTTAATTGAGAAGAAGACTTCAAAGAAATTACTTCCTGTATAGATGTATTTGGATGTATTCTTAATCAGCGACATGACATTGTCGTCTAAACTGCCACCATTCATCCCATGACGATAAATGTGCATCTTATAGATATTCCCCTTGAAATCCTGTCCTGTCTGACTAAGAACCGGGACACATCGGTATCCGGTTTTTTCAAGCGTGTCAAGCGCTTCACGGATCGTCGCTGTTTCGGAAATCGTGACACATTGGTGCTTCGGGATACATAAACTTTGAACGAGCATAATAAAATCCTCCTCTTTTACCTAATTACGCAGACTTAATCATATCATTCGATTTTCATACGCCATATCCTCTTTTCCCACTTCTGATGCGCTTTTATTCTTACAATCACAAGACATTCGCTTGTAATCACAACGCAATCCAACCTATTTCAATTAAGTACACATGTAATCTCCTATTGTCAGATAATTTATTAAATCTACAATCACCTTCATATTAAGATTTATTAAGATTTCGTAAAGACGCTTCATAAATGTATTCTTTTACAATACCGTCTGCTACAATCGAACTCGTGAAGTTGCTTCACTATTCTATTCTTGTTCTTAATATGGAGGCAGAAGAAATGTTTAGTAAAAAACAAGATCCATTCGCAGTTAAATTATCAGAAATCGCAGGACACTTAAAAACGACTTCGCAATTCTTCGTTGACTTTAAAATCAACGGCATCGCGGATGTAAAAGAATTTGCACATAAAGTAAAAGACTTCGAAACAGCTGGGGACGATTTGATGCATCAGTTGATCATCGACTTGAACAACGCGTTCATCACGCCAATCGATCGCGAAGACTTACTCGCACTCGCTAACGCACTTGATGACGTCTTAGATGGCTTTGAAGAATGTTCTGCTATTTTCGAAATCTACAATATCGTTCAAGCAGACGAGCACATGATTAAGTTCGTTGATGAAATCAACATCGCTGTTTCAGAACTCGCAACGTCAATGGATCTTCTTGTTGCACGTAAATTGCAACCGATGCGTGAACATGTCATTAAAATCAAAGAACAAGAGACGATTTGTGACAACTTACGCCGTAAATCAATCAAAGCATTGTTCGCAACAGAAACAGATCCAATTAAAATCATTCAATACAAAGAAATCTATGAATCGCTCGAATCAATCGCGGACTACTGCCAAGACGCAGCTAACGTCATTGAAACGATCATCATGAAAAACGCTTAAGTGAGGAGCTAACGAGATGGATAGCCTGTTTATCATCACCGCCATAATCGTGATTCTCGCACTTAGCTTCGACTTCATCAACGGTTTCCACGATACAGCGAACTCAATCGCGACTGCTGTATCGACTCGCGCTTTGAAACCACGCCATGCCATCATTTTGGCTGCATCGATGAACTTCCTAGGTGCAATCACATTCACTGGAGTCGCAAAAACGATCTCTGGTGACATCGTTGACCCGTCAACACTTGAACACGGGAGCTATGTCGTCATCGCTGCCTTGATTTCAGCCATTGCTTGGAATCTCTTGACTTGGTACTTTGGTATTCCGTCAAGTTCGTCGCATACACTGATTGGTTCGATTGCTGGTGCAGCTGTTGCCTCTGTTGGATTTGGTGGCATCGAAGCAAAAGGGTTCTTGAAAATCGTTGAAGCTTTGCTGATTTCACCAGTACTCGCCTTCACACTCGGTTTCATCGTATATGCAGTCTTTAAAATCATCTTCAAAAAAGGAAATTTGGCGAAAACGAATCGTCGCTTCCGCCACGTCCAAATCGCAACTGCTGCATTACAATCGTACACACACGGTACGAATGATGCGCAAAAAGCGATGGGGATCATCACACTCGCTTTGATTTCGTCTGGTTTCCAAACGGATCACGAAGTTGCCACTTGGGTTAAACTTTCCTGTGCGATCGCAATGGGTCTCGGAACATCTGTCGGTGGATGGCGCATCATCAAAACCGTCGGTGGTCAAATCATGAAAATCCGTCCAGTCAATGGTGTAGCAGCTGACTTAACATCAGCAGCAATCATTTTTGGTGCAACGGCGATTCATCTTCCTGTTTCGACGACACACGTCATCTCATCTGCCATCTTAGGTGTAGGTACATCGCACCGTAAGAAAGGTGTCAAGTGGGGAACAGCGCAACGCATGCTTATCACATGGGTCATCACATTGCCGATTTCAATGGCTTTAGCTGCTATGATCTACTATATTCTCGACTTCTTATTCATTAAATAAGTACGCACCCCGCCTATTCAAGATAGGTGGGGTTTTGTCTACGCTAGAAGCGTCGACAGTTGTTGTTTTTCCCATAATTCGCTATCATGAAGAACAAGAAGGATTGTCTATTTCTTTAGGAGGAATGCCCCATGACAAAACGTAAAGCCTTAACGATTGCTGGTTCCGACACGAGTGGTGGAGCTGGCATTCAAGCTGATTTAAAGACGTTCCAAGAACTTGGCGTCTACGGAATGAATGCCTTGACGGTCATCGTCGCTCAAGATCCTGATCACTCTTGGCATCATGCGGTTTACCCAATCGACACAGAACTCGTCCGGACACAAATCCACACGGTCCTTGGAGGTATTGGTGTTGATGCGATGAAGACGGGAATGCTCCCGACTGTCGAAATCATTGAAGCCGTTGCCGAAAAAATCAAATCATCCGGCGTCCAAAACGTCGTCATCGATCCTGTTATGGTCTGTAAAGGCGAGGATGAGGTGCTAAACCCTGATACAGCGAACGCACTTCGTGATGTCTTGACACCACTTGCGACAGTCGTCACACCGAACGTCTTTGAAGCAGGTCAATTATCGGGTCTTGGTAAAACGCCAGCAACGATAGACGAAATGAAACTTGCAGCAGCGCGGATTCATGAAAAAGGTGCGCAATACGTTCTTGTTAAAGGTGGCAGTAAGATTGACCATCCACAAGCAGTTGACGTGCTTTATGACGGAAAAGAGTTTATCCTGATTGAGGACGAACGAATCGAGACACCGTACACGCACGGTGCCGGCTGCACGTACTCTGCAGCAATCACGGCCGAACTCGCAAAAGGTGCATCGGTAGAAGCTGCTGTCCGTACAGCAAAATCTTTTATCACTTCTGCGATTCGTCATTCATTCCGTTTGAATGAATACGTCGGACCAACTGATCACGCTGCACATCGTACAGTCCAGTCTTGATCCGCTTAAGAAGTCCGCGATATCCGCGGACTTCTTTCTGTATAGGAGAGGAGAATGATTTATGCAAGCCATTGATTTACAAGAGATACAGCGTTATATCGACGAACATGCGAATACACCGTTATACGTACACGTTGAGACGACGAACGGTGCCTACGCGACGCACCAAGATCCGACCTTCCATAGCGCAGGGATGTTTTTCCGTAATGCGGAAATCACTTACGAACGTGGTTTGATCACAGGAAACGGTCCTTACCGGATCGGTTTGAAACTTGCACACGGCTGGTTATACGGTGAGGGATTAACTGATTTCGAATTTGCTGGGGATCAATTGTTGATTGCCGGTCACGATGTCGAAGGACGTCTTGCAATTGCTTTTGAACTTAGCCCGACACCATTTGCTCAAGGTGCAGAGGAGGTAGACGCATGACACACGAAGATCATTTACTCGTCGTCTTCCCTCACCCGGATGACGAAGCCTTCAGTTCTGCTGGTACGATCATCGAGCACGCAGAAAATCGTGGTCCTGTCACATATGCTTGTTTGACGCTCGGTGAGATGGGCCGTAACATGGGACGCCCTGTCTTTACGAACCGGGAACAGCTCGCAACGATTCGCAAACGTGAGTTGATCGATGCAGCTGAAAAAATGAAGATTTCGGATCTCCAAATGTGGGGACTTCGCGATAAGACCGTTGAATTCGAGGATGAAGCGGCACTTGCTGACCGTATCCTTACCTTGATTCAACAAACGCGCCCGACTCGCTTGATTTCATTTTATCCGGGTTACGCGGTCCATCCCGATCACGAAGCGACAGCTCGCGCCGTCGTTCGTGCCCTTCGGATGATGGATCCTGCCGATCGCCCTGAGTTCCTTGCGGTCGCTTTTGCGAACAATACGAAAGAAGAGCTTGGAGAAGGAACATTCATTCACGATGTCAGTGCTTATACGGATCAAAAGATCAAGGCACTCGAAGCACACGCTTCTCAAACAGGTGGTTTGATGAAAGTCATCTCGGAAGACTCGAACATCCGTGACCTGCTCGTCAAAGAACGCTATTACCACTATCCGCTGTAATTTCCTATTAAGAGATGCCGATCGTCCGAGCGACAATCAGCATCTCTTTTTTGGCCTTCATTAGAAAACGTCGACTTTTTTGATGGCTTCTGCTAGTGTGAATAGTTGAGACTACGTCTCCGGAGTTCGTAACCTCCTCCGTTATAAAAACTAGGAATGGAAGTGTACATTATGAAAAACGAACGTGCTCTTGTCGTCTTCAGTGGCGGCCAAGACTCAACGACTTGTCTGTTTCAGGCACTGAAACAGTACGAAGAAGTCGAAGTCGTGACGTTTAATTACGGACAACGTCATGCACAAGAACTCGAAGTCGCACGCGACATCGCCTCTGAGCTCGGTGTCAAACACCATGAGCTTGATCTCTCTCTTCTCAGTCAACTAACGAGTAACGCCTTGACTGACCACAGCCAAACCATCACGACGAACGAAGATGGTCTCCCTTCTACTTTTGTAGATGGACGGAACCACCTGTTTCTTTCGTTCGCAGCCGTCCTCGCGAAAGGACGCGGAATCCGTCATATCGTCACTGGCGTATGTGAAACGGACTTTTCTGGTTACCCAGACTGCCGTGATGCCTTCATCAAGTCACTGAATGTGACATTGAACCTTGCAATGGACTATCCATTCGTACTACACACGCCACTCATGTGGCTCGACAAAAAAGAAACGTGGGCGCTTGCCGACTCGCTCGGTGCGTTTGATTTCGTTCGAAATCGCACGTTGACGTGTTACAACGGCGTCATTGGAGATGGTTGCGGCGAATGCCCGGCCTGTGAATTACGAAAAAATGGATTAGATGCATACATCAAGGAGGTTCAACACACATGACATTTAATTACGAAGCACCTGAAACGGTCGAGCGCCCGACTGGCGACTCGCTTATCTATACGAAATCCCGCGTCATGATCGTAAAAAAACTAACGTTTGACGCAGCACACCACCTATATGATTACGATGGGAAATGCCGTGCGCTTCATGGTCATACGTACCATGTCGATATGGGCATCAGTGGTTTTCTTGATCACCGCGGTATGACACTTGATTTTGGTGATCTTAAGAAAATCTTTAAAACACATCTCGAACCACTTCTCGATCACCGTTATTTAAATGAATCATTACCATACATGAATACGACAGCTGAAAACATGGCAGCGTGGATTTTTGAGACGCTCGGACAACACCTTCCAGACGAACGTGGACTTCGTGTCGAATTCGTCAAACTTTATGAGACGCCGACTGCTTTTGCTGAAGTCCGTCGTGAGTGGATGAACGAAGCATGAGTGCCTTAACGAAAACGCCAAAAATTCCGGTTCTCGAGATTTTCGGACCAACGTTCCAAGGGGAAGGACGATCAATCGGTCAAAAGACGATGTTCGTCCGAACCGGTGGCTGCGACTATTCCTGTTCGTGGTGTGACTCCGCCTTCACATGGGATGGTTCTGAAAAACCTGAACTCTTGACGGCAGAGACGATCATGGAACGCCTCGATGCACTCGGCTCTTACGGACATGTCACGATTTCTGGTGGGAACCCGTTACTTCATGCTTCGATCGGTACGCTGGTTGAGGCATTAAAAGAACGAAACATCACGATGTCGGTTGAAACACAAGGTTCTTACTGGCAAAATTGGTTACTTGATATCGATGACGTCACACTCAGTCCTAAACCGCCTTCAAGTGGCATGAACATCGATTTTGATCGTTTGGATGTTTTTTTCAAGCGTCTACCAGAACAACAGCGTGCCGTTAAAATCGTCATTTTTGATGAAGCAGATCTTGATTTCGCGGCGATGATTTCTGAGCGATATGCCTTAAAAACGCTCTATCTATCACTCGGAAATCCGGATCCGCACGAAGAAGGAACGATCGCCCCACGGATGCTACACGATTTAAAAACACTTTGGGAACGCGTTGCTCGTGATGAACGTTTTAATCACGCACGTGTCCTACCACAACTACACGCCCTCGTTTTCGCGAACGATCGTGGCGTCTAAGGAGAAATGATTTATGCGCCCTGAAGATCTAAACGACTTATCGTTACTCGGCCAAAAAGCCGTTCCATACATTTTTGAATATCAACCCGAAGTTCTCGAAGCATTCCCGAACCGTCACCCGGAAAATGATTATTTCGTGAAATTCAATGCACCAGAATTTACGAGCCTTTGCCCGATTACGAATCAACCGGATTTCGCGACGATCTACATTTCGTATATCCCGGATGAAAAACTCGTCGAATCGAAATCACTTAAATTGTATCTATTCAGTTTCCGCAATCACGGTGATTTCCACGAGAACTGTATCAACGTCATCGGAAAAGACCTCGTGAAGTTGATGGAACCGCGCTACCTCGAAGTGTGGGGGAAATTTACGCCACGTGGGGGAATTTCGATTGACCCGTACTACAACTACGGAAAACCTGGTACAAAATATGAACGAATGGCAGAACATCGTCTATTCAATCACGATCTCTATCCTGAGACTGTCGATAATCGTTAAACGCTCAAAAGAGGAACAGTGGACTTTTCCACCGTTCCTCTTTTTCATACCCATTAACTCGACGGGATGTCGACAAGGTCGTACGATCGTGCTGACAGATGACTTCAGATGACCAAATATAAATATGCCGTAACAAATGATCCGAAGGAATCTGCAAAGCACGGACCAGCCGCTCAATCATCGAAAAAGATGGGTCCACAATGCTATTTTCGATACATCGAATCATCTCAAGTGTCATTTTAGTCAATTCAGCTAATGTATGCTGATCTAACTGATGACGTTCTCGTAATGTACGAATCCGCTGACCGTACTGCCCGATCGGTTGAATCCCTTCTTTCATCCGCCCAACATCTTTTCTTTTTTGAAACCAAACAATGTTCACTGTAGCCTTTTTCTCTTTTTTTTTTAAATTTGAATACCTTTCCGAACTGTCATTTTTCCACTGAAATAAATTTCCGAATGTTTTTCTTATAAAACACTAGCTTTTTAAAAAGTTATCGCTTACAATTTTATATGCAAACGGTTGCATTAATCGCTTACATTATTGCACTGTTCTTACACACATATTAGAGAAAAAGAGATCCAAAAGGAGTGAATGATCTTGAAAAATGCTATTTCGTTCGATTTTTGGCAAAAACTCGGTAAAGCGTTGATGGTCGTCATCGCTGTTATGCCTGCTGCAGGAATCATGATCTCGGTCGGGAAACTGATCGGCATGTACGGAGGCGACATCGTATTAATGCAAACGATTGCCCGGATCGTTGAGGATTTAGGTTGGGCTATTATTACGAATCTCCACGTCTTATTCGCTGTCGCGATTGGTGGATCGTGGGCAAAAGAACGTGCTGGTGGTGCGTTCGCAGCGTTACTCGCCTTCATTTTGATCAACCGTGTCACAGGCGCTATCTTTGGCGTCAATGCTGACATGATCGCGGACCCAAAAGCAACGGTCAATTCATTGCTTGGTTCTGAGCTCATCGTAAAAGATTATTTCACTTCAGTTTTAGGGGCACCTGCGCTTAACATGGGGGTCTTCGTCGGAATCATTTCTGGTTTCCTTGGTGCCGTTCTCTTTAATAAATTTTATAACTTCAGTAAATTGCCAGATGCGCTCGCCTTCTTTAACGGAAAACGTTTTGTTCCATTCGTTGTCATCGGTGGATCGGTTGTTGCAGCATTCGCATTGTCACTCGTTTGGCCGTTCGTCCAAGGATTGTTGAACGACTTCGGGCGCTGGATTGCCTCTTCACGTGATTCTGCACCGATCATTGCACCGTTCGTATACGGTACACTGGAACGTCTATTACTTCCGTTCGGTCTGCACCATATGTTGACTGTACCGATGAACTACACGGAATTAGGTGGAACGTACAAAATCCTGACAGGTGCTGCTCAAGGATCGACGGTTGCTGGTCAAGATCCGCTTTGGCTCGCTTGGATCACTGACCTTGTCAACTTAAAGCAAGCCGGTAACACACAAGGATACAATGACTTAATCAACAGTGTCGTTCCTGCCCGCTTCAAAGAAGGACAAGTCGTCACATCACTTGCTTCATTGATCGGTATTGCTGTCGCAATGTACATGTCAGTCGATGAAGATAAGAAAAAAGCATACAAACCGGTCTTCCTATCTGCAGGACTCGCTGTCTTCTTGACAGGTGTCACAGAGCCAATCGAGTTCATGTTCATGTTCATCGCTCCTGTTCTTTACGTCATCTATGCTGTACTAACAGGTGTTGCCTTCGCACTAGCGGATGTCATGCATCTTCGGATTCATGCGTTCGGTGCGATCGAACTTCTGACACGCATTCCATTGATTGCAAAAGCTGGTTTGATTGGTGACTTAATTCGTTTCATCGGTGTGTGTGTGTTCTTCTTCTTCTTGAACTTCTTTACTTTCCGTTTCGTCATCAAGAAGTTCAACTATGCGACACCAGGTCGTAACGGGAACTATCTGGACGATATCAACGTATCGACTACTGAAGCTTCAGATGAGGCTGCTGCGACATCCGCTCCTGCCGATGGTTCACAAGCTTCTCAAATCATTGATTTACTGGGTGGACAGCAGAACATCGAAGACGTCGATGCCTGCATGACACGTCTTCGTGTCACCGTTAAGAATCCAGCGCTTGTCGCACAAGAAGCGGACTGGAAAGCAAACGGTGCACTTGGTCTGATCCTTAAGAACAATGGCGTGCAAGCCATCTACGGTCCAAAAGCCGATATCTTAAAATCAGATATCCAAGACCGGATCGGCGCATAAACCTGCGAGATTAGGGAACTACCTAAAGGTGAAGCTCTTTCATAAGAGTTTCACCTTTCTTATTTGAAAAATCAGGAGGATCACTCATGCGTCTACTCACATTGAACTGTCATTCGTGGCAAGAAGAACAGCCACTCGAAAAATTAAAGCAGATCGTCCAACAGATCCTCGCACAAGATTATGATGTCATCGCACTGCAAGAAGTCAGTCAATTAATGGATACACCGATCGTCCATGATGAGGTGCGTAATGATAATTTTGCTTATTTAATTCAGCAAGCCTTAAAGGAACAAGGTCAAACCTACTCCCTCATCTGGGATTTTGCCCATATCGGATACGATAAATACGAAGAAGGACTCGCCTTATTGACGAAACACCCGATCTTGAAGTCAGACAGTTATTATGTCAGCCGTAGTCAGGATACACTCGATTGGAAATCACGGAAAATCGTCCGTGCCACGATCCAAGTCGACGGAACACCCATCACGTTCAATACCTGTCATCTCGGCTGGTGGGCAGATGAAGTCGAGCCGTTCCAGGAACAATTCAACCACTTGATGGCTCGGATGGATCCACTTGAATGGACGTTTTTCCTCGGGGATTTCAACAATGATGCCTTAGAACGAAATACAGGGTATGACTATATGATGCAACGAGGATTACATGACGTTTTTCTGCTTGCTAAGGAAACGGTCGGAATTGAAACGATCGATGGCAACATCGATGGATGGGAAGACAATCAACAAGGATTACGCATCGATCTTGTCTTATCGAACCGAAAGATCGATGTCGAGCGCGTCGGTGTCGTCTTCGATGGGATTCACGGACCCGTCGTTTCCGATCACTACGGGGTTGAGGTTGATATTCGGATTCAAAAAAATGAAAATTGATTGTTGACAACGCTTTCTTTTCTGCTTTATGATGAAATCAAATCAATAGTGCGGATTGTGACAGTATGGCTGGCAAGACCGAAATGACACCTTCTTAGGAGAGGTGTTGTTCGGTCTTGCCTTTTTTTGTCTCATCTAGCGTGTTTCACGAAAAAAGGAGGACTTTTCCGATGGACTATCAACAAACTGCTAAACGTGTACTTGAACTTGTCGGTGGACGAGAAAACATCATTACTGCCGCTCACTGTGCGACACGCTTACGCCTTGTTTTACATGACGAATCAAAGGTAGATCAAGCGGCACTTGAAGATTTGGATGGTGTAAGTGGTGCCTTTTCGAGCTCTGGTCAATATCAAATCATCTTCGGGACCGGTACCGTTAATAAGGTATTCGCTGCGTTTGCACCACTCGCTGGTGTGAAAGTCGATGGAGAAGAGCCACTCGACGTTAAAAAGGCTGCCTCTCAAAAATTAAACCCGTTCGCCCGTCTTGCCCGTTCCCTTTCGAACGTCTTCGTTCCACTCATTCCGGCCATTGTCGCAGCTGGTCTCTTGATGGGATTACTCGGTATGATCAAAGCATTCGGTTGGGTCGAGGGCGATTCGCCGATTGTTCAACTACTTGATATGTTCTCGTCTTCAGCCTTCATCATCTTACCGATTCTGATCGGTTTCTCGGCAGCTCGTGAATTCGGTGCAAATCCGTATCTCGGTGCCGTCATCGGGGGGATTATGACACACCCGTCCCTCTTGAATCCATGGACACTTGGGAACAGTGATCCTGAAGTCATGAAATTCCTCGGAATGAACATCGAGTTAATCGGATACCAAGGAACGGTCTTCCCGGTTCTCTTAACTGTCTGGGTCATGGCAAAGATTGAACAACAAGTCCGGAAACGAACACCTGAAACGCTCGACTTACTCGTCACACCATTCGTTACGGTCCTCGTCACTGGTTTCCTAGCATTGATCGTCATCGGTCCAATCGGAACGTTGCTCGGGAAAGGAATCTCATTCGTACTCGTCTTCTTCTACGAACAGTTCTCAGTCGTCGCTGGTCTCCTCTTTGGTGGACTTTACTCGACGATTGTCATCACTGGGATGCATCACAGTTTCCATGCAATCGAAGCAGGGTTACTTGCCGATAAAAGTATCGGAAAGAACTTCCTTTTACCGATCTGGTCGATGGCGAACGTCGCTCAAGGCGGTGCCGGACTTGCCGTCTACTTCTTGACAAAGAACGTCAAACTCAAAGCACTTGCCCTACCGTCTGCGTTCTCAGCCTTTCTCGGTATCACGGAACCTGTCATCTACGGCGTCAACTTACGTCTTGGAAAACCATTCATCGGCGGTGCAATCGGTGGTGCGATTGGTGGCGGTTATGTCGTCTTAACACAAGTCGCGGCGAACGCCTACGGACTAACTGGAATCCCGATGATCGCGATCGTCGCCCCGCTCGGTGCAACGAATTTGATCAACTACCTCGTTGGATTCGCGATTGCGATCGTCACTGCTTTTGTTTCGACTGTCGTCTTGATGCGTCTTGATGCACGTAAACAAAAAGAAACAGACATTGCTGCTTAATCCTTCATGCGACCAAACCGGGTCCACTGACTCGGTGGTCGCATTTGTCGGTTCGCAAAGCTCTACGTTCGCTTTATAATAAAGAAAAGACTGGAAAGGAGGACGTCAGGCTGATTATTCATAAAATCCTCAACAACAATGCAGTTGTCGTTAAAGAAAATGGACAAGAACGCATCATCATGGGACCCGGTATCGCCTTTGGAAAAAAGAAAAAAGATCCGATCCAAGCGACGAAGATCGAAAAAATGTTCATCCCTTCGTTTGAAAATGCGGAACAGTTCAAAGAGATTCTGACGACGACACCACTTGAGATCATCGACTTATCCGAACGCATCATCTCGCATGCAGAAGGTGAACTTCAGACGCCGTTTCATGACTATATTCATGTCAGTCTGACGGATCACCTCGCTCATGCCGTACGGCTAGCACGTGAACAACTCGTCGTGCATAATCGACTAGCAGAAGAGATTCGTCTTTTATATGGACCGGAGTATGCGGTCGGAGAATGGGCAGTCCTTGAAATCGAACACGCGTTACAGGTCACCCTCCCTAAAGAAGAAGCAGCGAACATCGCGCTTCACTTATATAATGCACGCCAGACTCATCCGAACATGGCAACTGCTTTGCAGACGGTCACGTTACTCAATGAACTGCGTGAACAGATTGAAGTCTTTTTTGGAAAAACGATCGAAACATCGTCGATGACGTACTATCGTTTCTTCACGCATATGAAATTGGTCCTCGCTCGGATCGAACAGGGAGAAACGTTACACGACATGGATGACGTAATTCTATCAGCTGTCAAAACCCGTTATGCAGACGCCTACGCCTGTGCGAATCAGATGGGAGACTGGCTGGCAGTCGAACTCGATACGCGTGTCCCTGAATCAGAAATTGGTTATATGGCTTTACACATTGAACGGATTCGTCCCGACCTTGAAAGGAGTTCTACGTATGAAAATCTTTAGTTTAGGGGAAGCACTGATTGATTTGATTCCTCTTGATGCCGAGAACATGACATTTCAAAAAAATCCTGGGGGTGCTCCTGCCAATGTCTCCGTCGGACTCGCTCGATTAGGCGCAGACAGTTATTTTCTTGGAGCGGTCGGAGATGATTCGATGGGGCACTTCTTGAAAGATACGTTACATCACTATGGCGTCCGCACGGATTACCTCATCCATGATTCAACACAAAAGACAGGTCTTGTCCTCGTCACGAATGGGCAGGATGGCGAGCGGTCATTTGAGTTCATCAATGCGGAACGCGCTGATATGCATTTTCACGAAACACATGTACCAGAGGAATTCGAGTCTGTCGATTTATTACACATCGGCTCTATCTCTTTGATCACTGGTGAAGCCGTAAACGCTACACGAACAGCTATCGCTCGTGCGAAAGAACACCAAGTGCCTGTCTCGTATGATCCGAACTTGCGTGAATCGTTATGGCCAAATCTCGATGAAGCACGGACGACGATCCGGTCCGTCCTACCGGATGCACAAATCGTCAAACTCGCCGAGGAAGAGTTAACGTTTTTAACAGGACAAACAGACCTTGATGACGGGGCTGCCGAATTGTTAGCTGAATACCCGATCCGTCTTCTCGCTATCACGCGTGGAAGTGAAGGGTCGATTCTGTATACGGATCACGCGATGGCTGTCATCGATGCGATTACGGTCGACGCGATTGATACGACAGGAGCTGGGGATGCTTTCATGTCCGGGTTACTCTATCAGTGTGCGTTACGTGATTTTTCATTCGCTTGGTCAGCAGATGAACTTCATGATATCGGACGATTCGCAGCGATTTCAGGTGGGCTTGCTGCTTCCGTCAAAGGTGCAATGGCTGCCTTGCCAACACTTGATGAAGTCGCTCATCGCTTGAGTTAAATCCGTAAAAAAAGACGGAGAGATTCCGGACGCAGTGCCGGAATCTCTCCGTCTTTTTCGTTTGGTTGATGAATCGTTTCTTCCTAAAGAATCGATCAAGGCATATCGATAAATTGTTTGATTTCGTCTAACGCCTCATCTTGTTGCTCTTTTGACGTCAATGGGCTCCTGTTGTCCCCTTTTTGTGGTCCATACATACCAAAGTTCGCATGATTTCCTTGTTTGATTTCATGGAATACCGCATCTTTTCGAACATTCTGCTTACTTTTTTCGATATCAGCGATTGGTAAGACACCATCTTGTCCACCATAGACCGTTAGTGAGGGCACATCAATCGAATCAATCGGATATGATGCGAGGAAGATGATTCCTTTAATCTTCGAATGTTGTTCGACGATTGTCGAAGCCGCGCTTCCACCTAGTGAATGCCCGATCAGATACCACTTTTTGACCTGCGGATATTCCTCGACGATATCGAGTCCTTCGTTTGCATCGAGCAAGGCAATCCGAAACGGTAGCTTCGGTATGATGACAAAATGTCCATCTTTCGCTAGTTGATTACCATAATAACTGTAAGCAGCTGCATCGACTTTTGCTCCTTGATAAAAGATGAATCCGACGTCACTCGTCTCTTTTCCAAACGTGACTTCACGTGGTGTTTCCGTCTCCACGTAAGACGCCGCTTGCTGCGAAGCGTCATAATCGAATTGTGCCCAAATCATAAAGGCAAATACGAGTAGCGCAAGTACTGCAACAATCGTTCCAAGGATTTGTTTACTCCATTTTTTCATGTCATTCCCTCCCTATAGCGTTATACCCATTATTATGTGTTAAATCACATATGAAAACAAATGATAGAATTTTCAGTCATTGTAAGCATCCCTATCTCTTTTTCATGAATTGGTTTAAGATAAAGTCACTATTGTTTTTTCGAAAGGAGATTTACGTTTTGCCGCGTACCCTTGTGTCTACGATTCAATGGTTTTTATTCATCATCTGTACCAACATTGCCCCACCCCTTGCCATCGCAGCATCGTTTGAACTCTCGGGTGCCGAGACGCTTTCCTTTTTATCTCGTTGTCTATTCGTATTTGCCATCTTAAGTCTATTTCAAGTCCTACTCGGACACCGTCTTCCAATCATGGAAGGTCCTGCTGGAATTTGGTGGGGAGTATTCGCTCTCTATTCATCGATTGGTGTCACGCTGTACGGCAGTTATTCGAACACGCTACAATCGCTCGGATTCTTACTCTTACTCAGCGGAATCATCTGTATCATCTTGACGGTGACAGGTGTCTTACGACGCTTAGTTCCGCTCTTCACTCCACAAGTCATTGGTGTTTATATGTTATTGCTGTCGGCACAGCTGTCGGGATCCGTCATGAAAGGATTGTTGAATATCGAAGACGGACGGATTCAAGCATTACCTGCCGTCATCTCGATTTTGACCGTCTTGATCTCGCTCTATTTAGAGCGCAGTGATCGCTTACGACAATATGCTTTATTGATTACACTACTCGTCGGTTGGAGTATGTTCGCACTGATCGGACGTGCTGAGATGCCGAACTTTGATGGTCCACTGTTCACTTTACCAAGCCTATTACCATTCGGCGGTATTCATATCGATTGGAGCCTATTACCGACTGCTATCATCATCTCGTTACTCTTGATGACGAACGTCTTAGCGAACATCAAGGTCATTGAACGAATCATCAGTGCGAAGCGCGGAGAAACGGTTAAAGGACAAGTCGGGACGGCTGGTATCACGGCTGGTATCGGACAACTCTTCGCCGGTCTGTTCGGTACAGTGGGTCCTGTTGCTATTTCCGGAACGGCTGGATTCATCGCCTCAACGGATAATACGGACCGCAAAGCGTTCGTTTATGCGAATATCACGTGTCTCTTCCTCAGTATCGTGACACCGTTCGTTGGTTTGATTGCTAAAATCCCTGTCGCTGTTGGTTATGCGATGGTCGCCCCGATCGTTGCCGGCATGGCAATCATCGGCGTCACGGAAGCGGCTCGCGATTTGAATCGTCAAACAGCGATGATCACAGTTGGTCTTCCAGTTCTCGTCGGCATCGGTGCGTTGTTGTTACCGAAAGAAGCAACGGCCGATTTACCACCACTCATGACGACACTGATGTCGAACGGTCTCGTCCTCGGAACGTTAGTCGCCTTGCTTGCAGAGGTCTTACGCCATATCCGGACGAATGATTAATAAAAAGACGCTTTCTCGATCGAGAAAGCGTCTTTTTTGAATATCTTAACGAATGCCGCGCATGTATTTTTGAAGTTTTGGTGCGAAAGCGAATAAGAGTAATCCGAAGATGACGGCAACGATACCTGTGATACCGAAATATAGAATCTCTGTATCCGCTTTATAGTACTTAACGATTTGTGCGTTGACCGCTTGTCCCGTTGCGTTCGTCAAGAACCATAGACTCATTGTTTGCGCTGAGAAGGCTGCCGGCGCCAATTTTGTCGTTGCCGATAAACCGACTGGTGACAAGAAGAGCTCACCGATGACGACGAGGAAGAAGCTGAGCGTCAGCCAGAGCGGACTAACTGTTGTTTCAACACCGAATAGGATACCTGGTAGTGTCATGACGATGAACGAAAGCCCTGCAAACAGAAGACCGAACGAGAACTTTTGCATCGTCGTCGGTTGACGATCCCCTAGCTTGACCCAGAAGCTTGCAAATACAGGTGCTAATACGATGATGAAGAGCGGATTCAACGATTGGAAGAATGCCGGTTGAATCTCAAATCCTAAGAATGAAAGGTTCGTCCGTTCACTTGCAAAGATCGAGAGGACATATGAACCTTGTTCTTGGATCGCCCAGAAAATCGCTGCTGCGATGAAGAGCGGAATATAAGCAATCAAGCGCGATCGTTCGTCATCTGTAATCTTTGGACTACGAAGCATGACTGTGAAATAGGCGATTGGAATCAAGATTCCGAGAATCGTGACCATCAAGGTAAAGCGAGAAATCGTCAACAATCCTGTCATCGATGCAATGACACCGAGAACCGCAATGACGACGACAACGATCGACGCAATCGTGATGAAGCGTTTTTTCTCGTCCCCTTTTAATGGGTTTAAGACATACGTACCTGCTTGACCAAGGTTTTTCTTTTTCGTCAGGACGAAGACGATAAGTCCTGCGAACATTCCGATGGCGGCGAGTGCGAAACCAGCATGGTACCCACCACGGTCAGCCACTTCACCGACGACGAGTGGTGAAAGGAATGCCCCAGCGTTGATCCCCATGTAGAAGATACTAAATCCAGCATCACGACGATTATCCGTCTTACTGTACAAATCTCCGACGATATTCGATACGTTCGGTTTCAAGAAACCGGTACCGATGACGATGAGTCCCATCGAGACGAAGAGTGCCGTAATGCCTGCTGGTAAAGCAAGAACGATATGCCCCAACATTATCAAGATACCACCATAGAATACAGTTCGAGACGTACCGAGCAAACGGTCAGCTACCCATCCACCAATGATCCCAGACATGTAGACGAGTGAACCGTAAACGGCCATGATTGACGCAGCTGTCGTCTTGTCAATTCCTAGACCACCATTTGCGACTGAGTCGTACATATAGAAGATAAGGATGGCACGCATACCATAGTAGGAGAAACGCTCCCAAAACTCGGTGAAGAAGAGGGTGAATAACCCTTTCGGATTTCCAAAGAATCCTTTTTGCGGAACGGTCTTATAGACCTGATCGCGATCAAACTCTGCCATATGATTGGCTCCTTTCATCTGCCCTGAATAAGTGCATAATCCATCATCTTTTCCCGCTTTCCCCAAACGATAAGCGTGACGAAACAGATAGGATACGAATACACTGTTTTGCCTGAATTGTCTCACTTCTTTTTTTATATATGAGACAGCACTTTACCATTCAACCGCAAATCATTTGATGAGTCAAATATTATTTATATTACAAGAATAATAAAAGAGCAACCGACAAGTCGGCTGCTCAAGATTGCATCTGTTTTGATTCGATGATCGTAATTCCAGGCGGCGCATGTAGCGTTTCATGAATCATCGCCGCAGCGACTTGACCGGCTTCGATCGGAGCGATGGCACTGCGTTTTAATAACGGTCGTAACACCGTCGAAATTTTCGCAGCTGCCTGTTCGCCTAAACGAAACTCGTCTCTTTCTCCTAACAAGAGCGAAGGTCTGAAAATTAGTAATGCATCGTATCCTAGTACGCGTAGTCCATTTTCCGTATCCCCTTTTACGCGATTGTAGAAGGTTTTGGCATTCGGATGGGCACCAAGAGCTGAAATCAAAGCAAAACGTGTCGCACCGAGATCTAACAGTTCACGACCAAGTTCAACCGGATACGTATAATCAACTAGACGGAATGCCTCTTGCGAGCCTGCTTGTTTAATCGTCGTACCTAGTGCACAGTAGACGTGATCAACGACAGGTAATTCGATTTCTGTCACACGATCAAAATCAATCACCCATTCTTCAAGTTTTGGATGAAAACGGCGCATCGGTCGGCGAACAAGAACATGGACCTCGCTATATGCCTCTTCCGCCAACAAACGATCTACGAGTTCTTGTCCAACTAGACCGGTTGCTCCTAAAATGGCTGCTCTCATATGTTTCTCCCTCCTTCATGCTGTCGACCGATTGGTACGAAATAGGAACGATTTCCAGTAATCCGTTCTCCAGCACGTACACCAATCGCACTCGGTCTTCCACCTAAAATAAAAACACCGTACATGTACGCGACGTCTCCCTCTTCTTGAAGTGGATACGTCGGTAATTCTCGATACGCTTGATAGACAGCCGGTTGATCAAGAAACGTATGCTGTTCATTCTTTAGCAGCACGTCTCCCTGTCCGTCATGGACCGTTACAGTATCCCCTTCGCGTCCAAAGATCGGTTTCTTGACGAACGGTTGTCGGCTTGAGATGAATGTATCTTCTGATAAGTATGTCGGTAAAAAATAACGTGCAATCATCGTATGATCCATTTCGCTCAAGTATGGATGCTTGGTTTCGTGTAACATCCAGATCAACGCAAGAACCGACTTGGCTTGCATTAAAAAAGCGGACGGTGGATTGATGATTTCTAGCCGCCCCGTCTCGACGAGTTGCAACAATAACTGTCCTAGGTTTCGCCCCTCTTCATCCCGGTCCAGCAAAGCCATCTCGATTGGAAAGGTTTGCCGATATAAAATATCAATTCTTTTACCTGTCTCATCGTACAAGCCCTCTTCTGGACGAATCTCTAGTGCATCAAGCGGACAGTAGACCGCGCTACTCCAGAACGACTGCAAATACTCAGCCGTCAGCCGATCTTCGATATGGTCGCCATGTGAAGTGAAGACGACATGCGGATCCTGCTTCGTCCGATATGTCGCTGCTTCGATAGCACGACGGACAGCTTCCTTGAGCCATTCGTTTTCTCCATCATTGACACGTTTAAATCCTTGTTTCTCTGCTACGACATCGTTGACTTCAAATACTTCCTTGATGAAGGTCGGCGTATCGGCATTCCATTCCATGAGTGAAATACGATCAGCCGTCGCAATGAAATCAAAGCGCCCGATGACGGTCAGCGGTCGCATCGTCTCGAGTCGTAAGAAGGCAAGACTTTCGACTGGGAAGCCAAGTTCAAGTAGTGCCTGATCATCCATTGAGCGAAGAATCGGAAGCACTTTTTCAAATATCCGATACACTTCTTGCGCCGCGATATGCAGTTGATCGATGCGTTCGTCCGAGATCGGCATGATTTCCGTAACAGCGTACGGTTCCCCGTCTAGCACATCCCAAAAACGATCGATGTCTCCATAAAAGGTCTGTCGTTTATTCATCCGCCGAAAAAGCCGGAGGACGAGCCCGTTCCGAATCCTTTGGTCTTCGTATTGTAACTCTTTACTTTTTTCGATTTCGGCGTATATCCTTTCGTTCGCATCGCACTGTGCATCAAGGCACGTGAAGCGAAATAACTACCACCCCAGTAATAGTAGCCTGAATGAGTCGACGAACTATCATCACAGTACCAGACACCTTCATCGTTATCATATTCATAGTCATCACAATCCGGATCATCTGGTCGTTCCGCTCGCGCATCATCCGATCCACACCCACTTAATGTCGTTCCGATCAACAGTGTCGCAGCTAGTGTCGCTTGTTTCATCCAATTCACCTTCTCAGTCCCCTTTCCTTTTACTCTCGTTATGGATAGTATACGCTTTTTCGAAGAGAAAAGTTTCTTTGTTCTGCTGGAACTTTTTTTATCGGAACGTGGTAATAGTATCTATAGAATGAAAAGGAGGATTTACGCATGTCACTTGCCTACTATGTTGAAGAAAATGGTGAATTCCAACCGATCTATCAATATGATCGTTATGCGATCGAACCGGAAGAAATCATCGCCCACCAACTCTGTGAATTCCATATCATCGAAGGACATCAATACGAGCTTCGTTCCAATGAGATGGCAGGTGAGTACGATCAATTGATTGTCGACCACATCAAAGCATCACCGCGTGCGACGGAAGAGCGTGTTTATCCACCGCATCAAATTCATATTGAATTCAGACAGTATCTATCCGACAGCGCCCAACCACTTTTAAAGACATCAACGGTTCCAAATCACATCCAAGCGATGCGTTTTTTGATCAAAGACAAGATTGAAGTCGAAGGACACGGTATTTTTGAGCGTGACAGCTGTGAAATTGATATCGATCGGAATTGTTATGTCGTCTACTTTGCAGATACACTTTGAGACGTAAAATCAAGTCTCTTCATTTCCAAGAGACGTTTTTTTTGGCATACTAGAAGGTAAGAACGAATCAATCGAGGTGAACGAACATGAGTGAACAACCAAAAAAACTATCATTGCAAGAGGCAATGATCGAGCGCTTGAAAGCAAAAAAACAAGCGCAAACTAAACGTCCGACTGGCTTACAAGGAACACAAACGAAACAATTGACGAGCCAACAGACGAAAAAAGCGAATAACCAGAAAAAACGGACAGGCGTCTAAGTCACAGGAATTCATGAAATAAGGAGCAATTATGAGTATTTTAACGGTATCTAACTTAAGTCACGGATTCGGTGACCGCGCCATTTTCGAAAATGTCTCCTTCCGCCTGTTAAAAGGCGAGCACATCGGTCTCGTTGGTGCGAACGGTGAGGGGAAATCGACGTTCATGAATATCATTACGTCGCAACTTGAGCCGGATGAAGGGAAAGTTGAATGGGCGAAGCATGTGCGCGTCGGCTATTTAGACCAGCACGCTGTCCTTGAAAAAGGATTAACGATTCGGGATGCTCTCAAAGGTGCATTCCAGTACATGTTCGATATCGAACAGGAAATCAATGATTTGTACGGTAAAATGGGCGAAGTCGAGCCAGAAGAACTCGAAAAAATGCTCGAAGAAGTCGGTGTCTTGCAAGACATTTTGACAAATAACGACTTCTATACGATTGATGCAAAAGTCGAAGAAATCGCACGCGGTCTTGGTCTCGATGAAATCGGACTTGACCGGGATGTACAGGAGCTCAGTGGTGGACAGCGGACGAAAATTCTGCTTGCGAAACTCCTTCTTGAAAAACCAGATATTCTCTTACTTGATGAGCCGACCAACTATCTCGATGTCCAGCATATCGAGTGGTTAAAACGCTATTTAAATGAATATGAGAATGCATTCATCTTGATTTCGCACGATATTCCATTCCTCAATAGCGTCATCAACTTGATTTATCATATGGAAAATCAAGAATTGAACCGTTATGTCGGTGACTACGACAACTTCGTCACGATCCACGAAGCGAAGAAAAAACAACTTGAGTCTGCATTCAAGCGTCAACAGCAGGAAATCTCTGAGTTGAAGGATTTCGTTGCCCGGAACAAGGCGCGTGTCTCGACACGGAACATGGCGATGTCACGTCAGAAAAAGCTTGATAAGATGGATGTCATCGAACTCGCACAGGAACGGCCAAAACCAGAGTTCCACTTCCTCCAAGCACGGACACCAAGTAAATTGATGTTCGAAGCAAAAGGTCTTGTCATCGGATACGATGAGCCACTGTCTCGTCCTCTTGATTTGACGATCGAACGCGGACAGAAGATCGCCTTGCACGGTGCGAACGGAATCGGGAAATCGACGTTGCTCAAGAGTTTACTCGGTGAAATCCCGGCTGTCTCGGGTGTCGTTGAGCGGGGAGAGAACTTGCATATCGGGTACTTCGAGCAAGAAGTCAAAGAGAAGAACTCGAATACGTGTATCGAAGAGATCTGGAATACGTTCCCGTCTCTGACACAACAGCAAGTCCGCGCCATGCTCGCGAAGTGTGGTTTGATGACGAAACACATCGAATCGAAAATCGAAGTACTCAGCGGTGGAGAAAAAGCGAAAGTCCGTCTTTGTAAATTAATGAACACAGAATCGAACATCCTCGTACTCGATGAGCCGACGAACCACTTGGACGTCGAAGCAAAAGAAGAATTAAAACGTGCGTTACAAGAGTACAAAGGAACCGTCCTCTTAATCTCACACGAACCAGAATTCTATGAAGCTGTTGCAACAGACTTATGGAACTGTGAATCATGGACGACAAAAGTATTCTAAGCCATGCTTTACAAAAGATGGGATGCCCAGACGGGTATCCCATCTTTTTAGTTCATACACTTAATCATTGCATGATTGTGCATCTTCACGCACACTAAGACTTAGAAAATGGTTATGAAGGAGCGTGTTTTTTTGGAAACGATCACGAAAAAAGCAACTTTATCCTATTTACATGTTCCAAGCGGTGGTTCGGAACAATTGATTGCCCGCCTCTATTCACCTGAACATACAGAGGATGCTCCACTAATTGTCCTCTTTCACGGATTTCCCGGGAAACAGTTAAACATGGACTGGGCAGTACAACTTCAAAGCGCAGGATACCATGTGCTTGTCACGTCATATCGTGGAACGATCGGAAGTTCCGGAACTTTCCGATTCCAACATGTTCTGGAAGACGCAACGGCAACTTTACGTTACGTCTGCTCCAAGTCTTTCACTACTGAACACGGTATCAAGGCTGATCAGATTACCGTTGTCGGTCATAGCATGGGTGGGTTCGCCGGTCTTCATGCTTTTGCTGAGACACCGGAGGCTGCACATTATGTCGGGATTTCTCCGTTTAATTTTGGACTCGTCGGTCAGCTCGTCCTCGAACATCCGGAATACGAGCCTGTGCTTCATGGTATTCTCGAGCGAGGAGCTGCTTTCCTAAATGACGCCACTGCTGACGCGTTACTTGACGAGTTAAAGCACCATCATACGACCTGGAACTTACTGACGCTAAAAGAACGTCTAGCCGATCGCTCGATGTTGCTCATGACGTCAGAACGAGACGAAACATCGATCAAAGCGCTCCATCATGACTTATTGGTATCGGACAGTCCGTTTGAGGAAGCGATCGTCGATAGTGATCACAACTATATTGAGAATCGGGATGCTGCCTTTAACGAATGGACAGCTTGGCTCGCCCGACAATGAAAAGAGCGCTCAGTGTACGACTGAGCGCTCTTTTGCTGAAGTTCGAGTCCGTTGCATAGGACGGATCCGCATCCGGTACAGAACAAGTATGAACATCGTCAATGTCGAGACAGCGTACCAAACCGTCGTAAATAGTGTTCCGGTATCTGTACCGATGAAAAGACCATGTGCCGTCATCAATAGCCAGGCAGGTAAAACAAGCCAGTGTGTCAATTTCCAAAGCGTCTTGCCTAGCGTCTCCTTCAAGAAATCCGAAGTCACGAGAACGAACCCGAATAAGTAGAGACTGATCGTTCCAAATGCATTCCAAAGCGGTTCATAGGAAGCTTGTCCTGGAATCAAGACCTCGAAGATTGTCAGTGGTGCGTACGTATTTACAATGATGAGCGTCGCATGGAGGACGATTGCGAGCAATCCTGCCCAACCACTATATAAGTGCACGTGATGCAATCGTGCTTTTTGCTTTTTGAGAGCTGGGTAGGAACCAAGCAATCCTGCTAGGACTGAAATCGTCATGAAGAAGTGTCCGCTTAAGCCACTCAAGCGAATCATCGTCCATGTCGAGAACAACCATTTCATCCAGTCCATATCTCACTCACTCCTTTCTGTTCGCTTCGCCATTCTCCTGTAGTGTCTAAAATCAGTAATCGTCCTTTTGGAAACCAACGAAACAATTTTTCTTGACGTTCTGCTTCTGTCATCTGAAAGGCAAGCTTTGTCATGACTTCCGCTTCATAGAGTTGTGGAGCAGACGCCGTCGCTTGCAGAATCGGACTCCTCGTCGGACGCCCTGTTCGTCCATCTAACAAATGATGATGCGTCTGTCCGTCCGTCTTCCACGATCGATAGACACGGTTCGATGTCGCAATCGCACCTTGTCGTAATTGCACATCAGCGACGCGTTGTTCGGTCTCGGGATGCGTAATTGTGATATTCCATGGTTTCTCCTCAGACCAGACGATGACGTCACCTCCCGCTTCAATCAGTCCACGGTTCCAGGTTTTTCGTAGGCGTTGCGCCGCGATCATCGCGGCAGCACCTTTTCCGATTCCACCTAGATCGATAAAGCCGCCTCCGACTCGAGTCACGTCGCATCCTTCAATGATGAATGGTGCGATTTCCGGTGGAGCCGTTTCTTCATAAGCGATGGCTTGCGTGAACGGAAACGATTGCCGGTAACCATTAGCTTGTTGTTGAGCTAGCAGAAACGGAGAAAAATAATGTTCCGTCTGTTCGAAGTATCGTGTGGCGCGTGCCAGTAAGCGGGCTAACGGTAAGGACACCGATATCATGTCCCCGATCCGCAAACGATTCAATCGACTAACCTCACTTTGATCATCAAAGCGTGACCACTGTCGATCGACGTAATGAAAGAAACGGATGAGTTCCTCCCACTCGGCTTCATCAATCGGCTGATCCGTCACGAACCGCACCTGATTATGCATCGCATACAATTGTCGCTCCATTTTCCTCCTCCTTACCTCGAATGACTGGACTGACCGTCACTCGACCCACCTGGTTGACTGAATCCAGACGATTCGTCGCCCTGCCATTGACCATCATCATCTTCGTAATATCCATCATCTTCTCCATATTCGTTTTCATCATCGCTATATTGATTTCCTTGGAATGGTAATGTCGTATTATTCGAATACGTATCGCCTGTCGAAACAGGTGTCGTCGAGGAATCGCTCGAACTGACACTCAACTGACCAATCGCAAGTCCGATGAAGACGGAACTACTAAGCCCGACGAGCCATTTCGCAAATGGTTTTGGTTTCATCTGTTTCCTCTCCCTTCTTGTTACGTTTACTGTATCGAAAAAAACTGACAACTAACTGACGGCAACTATGGGATAATGAGAAAAAAAGAGGAGCGATGTGCATGCGCGTTTTGGTAGCAGAAGATGATCAGCGTCTTGCGAAGATGTTACGCCTCCATTTGGAGCGGGCAGGATATCAGGTAGATGTTGCACGGGATGGAGTGGAGGCGCTCCTCCAATGTCAGACGTATCGCTATGACTTACTCGTTCTCGATTGGATGATGCCTCGCAAGAGCGGAGTCGAAGTCGCCGCTACTTTACGCCAAGAACAGTTTGAAGGCGGCATCTTGATGCTGACTGCTCGCGATACGGAAATTGATCTCGTCCATGGTCTTGATAGTGGAGCGGATGACTATCTCGTCAAACCGTTTCAATCAAATGAACTTTTGGCACGACTGCGCGCGCTCAGTCGTCGTCAACAAAAGGCATTCGTGTCGACGGTCACCTTCAATGGACTAGTCCTTGATCTGTCCTCACAAACGATTTCCTATGAACACCATCCGATTGATTTAACACGACGTGAATTCGAATTCCTTTCTTTGCTCCTAAGACGACCTGAACAGGTGATGAGTCGTGAATTAATCATCGAAGTCGTGTGGGGCATCGGTGCGGATATTACGGATAACGCGCTCGATGCGCTCGTCCGACTTGTTCGAAAAAAACTAGATGCGGTCGGTGCTCCTAATTTGATCCGGACAGTTCGCGGATTCGGTTATCGATTAGGTGATCCACATGCTTGACTCGATTCGAAAACGACTGACGTTATTATTCAGTGGTTCGTTCTTTTTTGTACTAGTGCTCATCCTGATTGGTGTGTATATCACGAACGCTCAATTGCTGAATCGAATGGAATTGAATCAATTGAAGGGTGTATCTGATCGCGATATCTTCGAACGGATCGAGCACGGAGAAGATCAATTCATCCAAAATCCGATCTACTTTCAGTTACTCGATGATTCAGGAAACGAACGCTATGAAAGTCTGCCGCCAGACGTTGAGTCCAAAACACTGCGTCGTTTTTTAAGGTCAGATGATACGACGAAACAAGTAGACTGGGATGATCGACACTTCTTACTGTATCAACGGAGTACCGAAGAAGGACGACTACTGCTGATGAAGGACATCTCTCCGACAGAAGATACCTTACAGCGATTGATTGCCGTTCTTGCGGGGATTGCGGTTCTCGCAACGATTGTCCTGACACTAGTCGGATACATCCTTGCTGGTCGAGCCGTCATACCGGTGCAACAAGCATTCGATCGCCAACGTCGTTTTACGTCCGATGCTTCACATGAACTACGGACACCTTTGACAATCGTCTACAGCGGGATTGAATTGCTAGAAGCGGAATCACTTTCGAATGAAGGACGAACGATTCTAGAGGATATCAAAGCAGAAACGGCAAGCATGCAGTATTTAGTCTCTGATTTACTATTGCTTGCGCGAGAAGGACAACTTTCACCGAAACAGGAAGTTGACCTTAGTTCACTCGTTCAAAAGACCGTCGAACGTTTTCAGCATGCCTACTCGGATCGCATCATCCACGCTTCGATCGCGCCTGACTTACACATGAAAGGGGATGCTCATCAATTGAATCGCTTATTGACGGTCTTTCTTGAGAATGCTCTTGTCTACAGCGATAAAGTCATTGATGTCTCCCTCGAAGAAACTACTACAGAACGTCAGTTGACGATACAGGACCGTGGGATCGGTATCGCTTCCGATCAACAAACTAAAATATTCGAGCGTTTTTACCGGGGGGATCATTCACGTCACGGAACAGGTACGGGCCTCGGCTTATCGATTGCTCAATCGATTGTCGATCAACATGGCGGTACGATTTCTATTGATTCAACATTAGGTGAAGGCACACGCTTCATCATTCATTTCCCAACTCTTTAAAACGGTGTCAGTTAGCTGTCAGATAAGCAGGGTAAAGTGAAATTATTCTTTATCATACTTACCTAAGGAGGTCTTTGATATGTTGGGAAACGTACCGCTTCATCCACTTCTTGTCCATGCACCGATCGCACTTTTATTATTCGCAACGTTATTGTTACTCGTCAGTCTGAAATGGACGCAATTCAAATTGTTCGCCCTCTTTACGCTAGTCGTTGGTCTGATTTCTGGGGTCGCCGCCTATTTGTCTGGAGACGGAGCAGAAGAGTATGCGGAAGCGAACTTAAGTAGCGTTACCCATGCTGCTATCGAAAATCATGAGCATTTCGCGTTGTTCAGCCTTGTTGCCTTTGGTGTCTCGCTGCTATTTTTGTTATTGGGTTACCGCTCAAACAAAAAAATGTTTTTATTACTCAGTTTTGTCGTTGCCATCGTCGGTAGTGGATTACTTGCTTATACCGGTCATCTTGGTGGTCAGATGGTATATGCTAAATAAAAAAGAGCCGGTTCATTTTCTCTTTTTCAGAGAAAATGAACCGGCTCTTTTATCTTGTTTCTGTTTATTTACGATGTGCGCGTCCCGGGCGACGGTTATTCGAACGATGTGTGTTTCCACGTCCTTCTGTCGTCTTCCGTGATCCTTTACTCTGGTCGTGCTGTGCGCGAATCGCCTCTTCAGACAATTCGACGACGATTGGCGTGACCGAGATGTTCAATTCACGTTCCATATCACGGAACGTCCGACCATCTTTCGGCGTCACGATCGAGACGGCAATTCCATCGTTCCCAGCACGTCCTGTCCGACCGATCCGGTGAACATAACTTTCGGCATCGTCCGGTAAATCGTAGTTAAAGACGTGTGTCACACCTGTCACATCGAGACCACGGGAAGCGACGTCTGTTGCAATCAGGAATTGTGTTTTTCCTTGATAGAACTTCGCCATTGCCTTTTCCCGTTTCCCTTGCGTCAACCCACCATGCAGTTCATCCGTCGGATACCCTTGCATCTGCATTTCTTCGTTTAATTTACTGACACGACGTTGCGTACGGCAGAAAATGATGGCTGCATATGGACGCATCTCGTCAAGCATCGTCCGTAGTGTCGCCTGCTTGCGACGATCCGTCGTCTCGACGACGAACTGCTCGATCGCTTCTACAGTGATGCTTTCCGCTTCTACCTGCACTTCGACTGGGTTACGCAAATACGTTTTCGCCAGTTCCTCTACTTTAGGTGGCATCGTTGCTGATAACATGACGAACTGGCGATCAACAGGTGCTGCCTCGATGATATCTTCAATTTCTGGCAAGAAACCGATTTGAAGCATTTGGTCCGCCTCATCTAAGACGAGTGTACGTAATTCGCTTAAGTCTAGTGTGCCGCGACCGACATGATCGAGAATCCGTCCTGGTGTCCCGATGATGATTTGTGGCATCCGTCCGAGTCGTTGAATCTGTTTAAAGACGTCTTGCCCGCCATATACTGCAAGAGCACGGTACTGTTCCGTATTGCGAATCAGCTTATGGGTCTCATCTGCGATTTGACGCGCGAGTTCGCGAGTCGGTGCGACGATCAATGCTTGGACCGTTTGCGATTCGACATCGATTTGCTCAAGAATCGGTAAGAGGAACGCTAGTGTTTTTCCTGTTCCGGTTTGTGCCTGTCCAATCAAGTCGCGTCCGTCAAGTAATGATGGAATCGCTTGTTCTTGAATCGGTGTCGGCTCCTTGATGCCTTGTTTTTGTAATTTTTTTATCCACAGGTCACTGATGTGTAATGTTTCAAATGTTGACATAATATATCCTCCTAAAAATTATCCACAGAAAAAAGCTGTGGATAACCTGCTTCGCATAGACAAAAACAGTTATCCACAGCCGTGCTCTATTCAGTATACACAATTTACGCGTTTGTTGCTTCCTGTTTTAACTTCCGATCGAGTATGAACGTGCCGAACGGGATGAATGATGCGATGAACGCAATACCCGCCTTGATGATCGACCAATCGTATTTGAATTTCACAACGGCGAGCCAGATCGCGTACATGACGAATAAGACACCGTGAAGTGCACCAACGACCGAAACTGCTTGTGGAATGTCCGCCATATATTTCAACGGCATCGCAATCAACAGTAAGACTAAAAACGAAATTCCTTCTAATATCGCAATCATCCGGAATTGCCCAAGCGTAGTTCTTAACATCCCGTCACTCCTTTTTCCTGATTCCTGCTCTTAGTATACGGGATGGACGATCCATCTGTGACCGGTGTCACAGGATTGTCAGATTTCGAGTGGTCGTAACCGAGCTTCGATGGCAGCTCGTTTTGGCTCAAGAAACGGAGGTAACGCAAGTGTCTCCCCTAATGTTTCAACCGACTCATCCGTCGCAAATCCTGGTGTATCTGTCGAGAGTTCAAATAAGATATGATTCGGTTCCCGGAAGTAAAGGGCTTGAAAATAGTGACGATCGACTTTACCGGAGTTCGGTAAGTGATAAGCATTCAGACGTTCGACCCACTTCTCGTACTCCTCACTGTTCGGTACACGGAACGCGACATGGTGCACACCACCACGACCTAAACGCTCCCGATCAAGGTCTGGACGCGCTTCGACGTGGACTTCTGCTCCGATTCCCCCTTCTCCTGTCGCATAGACTTCGATTGGAGCAAAGTCACCCGCTAGTGAAGGATAGCGACCAACGTTCCGGAAACCCATCACTTCCGTCAGCACGCGGACCGTTAGTGTCGGATCGTTAACCGTCAATGTCACGGCTCCAAGTCCAACGATGGCATGTTCAGAAGGAATCTCTTCTTGCGGCCATGGAACACCGCCTGCGACACCTACTTCGCCATCTTCCGCGACAAGAATCAAACGCGTTCCTTCCTGATCACGAAACGCCAGTGTCTGTCGTCCAGCACGCTCAATGATTTCGTCATGCTCAACGTCCTTTTCCTCAAACCGTTTTTTCCAAAATTGAAGAGCGGCTGTTGTTTTGACACGAAGAGATGTCGAAGAAATACTCGATGCTCCTGGTACACCCGTTCCAAGATGTGGAATATCGAAAAACGTCAAATCTGTTCCAGGATTCCCTTCCGCATCTCCATAAAACAAATGATACGATGTCGTGTCATCTTGATTGACTGTCTTTTTAATCAAACGCATTCCGAGTACTTTCGTATAAAATTGATAATTTCGCTCTGCCATGCCTGTTAAGATTGATACATGATGAATTCCAAGTAGCTCCATCTTCGTCACTCCCTGTAAATGATTTGGTAATTGAAGTATAACGCACTAATATCTTGAATTCAAGATATTAGTCTAATAAAAAACCGCCCCTCCGAAAAGGGACGATTGAATAGTTGAAATTAAAGTTTTACGACGTTAGCAGCTTGTGCTCCACGTGCGCCTTCAGTGATTTCGAACTCAACTTCTTGACCTTCGTCAAGTGTTTTGAAGCCTTCACCAGTGATTGCTGAGAAATGTACGAATACGTCTTCTCCGCCTTCAACTTCGATGAAACCGAAACCTTTTTCTGCGTTAAACCATTTTACTTTACCTGTGTTCATGGGAACAACCTCCAAAAATAAATTACTTAATACATATGCTGAGCATATGAAAGGAATTCATTATTGTCCCGAAATACATGGAGCAACGAAAAGATTGTTCGTGACACGATGTGAATCCGTAATGACAATAACAATATTAAGCTAACGTAAGTATAAAATGGATGCGCTTTAAAAGTCAAGTTGCCAGACCAATGTTTTTCCAATTGATTCCACTTATTCTACGTAACTCAAACAAAAAACAGGTTCAGCTGAAACTGAACCTGTTCTTCTGTTTTTAACGGTGGATCCAGACTGCTCCAGCAGAGTTATCTTTTGCTTCACCGATGACTTGAATTTTCAATCCATTGTTCGGAAGCAATTTCCCTGCATCCGGAATCAACTGGTTGATATACGATTTTGAATCATCAAACTTCGTCACACCTGGAAGACCTTTATAGTCGTAAAGTCCACGTGATGGTGAATCGATGAGCCATGCAGGTGCTTTATCATAACTGAAAGCAGCATCTGCGATTTGGTAACGTGTGCTTCCTGTCGTGACTGGCTTACCATTAAGTGTTCCAACGATTGCTTCAGGATGCGAGTCAACGACTCCGAGGAATCCTTCACCTGGGTGCTTACCGACCCAGTTGTCGTCAAAGCTAGAATCACCATACCAAACGACAAGGCCTGTGTTGTACTTCACGCCTCGTGCATGTTCGAGCGCTTTGTCCGAACCTGCATAGTTGCGCCATTCAAGGTAGTACGCGTTATCTGCATACGTGAAGCCGTTCGATGCGACGAAACCATCTAATTTGAATTTAGGTGTTCCCTCGGCATCATCTTCAAAGACGACTTTACCATCGACTGTCAGCGTAGCATTATCGAGCGCGAAACCATCAAGCGCGAGTCCTGCGTCAGTGACATATTCAAATTTCAGCGTTACTTTTTTACCAGCAAATTCACTGAGGTCGTATGATTTATCTACCCATGCGCCTTTAGTAGAATCGGCTCGTTCATCGCCATCCGTGTCCTTTTTACCGATCGTTTCCAGTACTTTTGACTGACCATCGGCTGTAGCAGTGACTGTCAGGAAATCGTAGTTGAATTCAACGTCATAGTACGCTTTAAAGTCAAATTTTGCTTGTTTAGCATTCGTCAGATCAAATTCAGGAGACGTCATCGATGTATGAAGATCGTTCCCTTTTGTACTGTAGTAGTACTTCTTGCCGAACGCTGGAGCAATTCCTTTCACTGGCTTTTGTGGAAGATTGACTTTGATGATCCCTGGATTTTTTGATTTCGTGACACTCTGATCGAGGTACGAAGCTGTTCCAGCTTTCGTGAGCGAATCAAAATCGATTGTTTGGATGTTTGCCCAGTTTCCGCCCATGACTGTCTGGAAGAATTCCTTGTTTTGCGGAGAGAAGCTCGTCGGCTCTGTTCCGGCAATTTTACCATTCCAGCTACCACCACTCATGATGGACCAAGAAGCGACTGGCTCCCCTTGACCTGTGTATTGCGTGTCGTATTCATCGGGAAGTCCGAGGTCGTGTCCGAATTCGTGCGCGAAGACTCCGACTGCGCCGTCTTCAGGTTGAATCGTATAGTCGTAAGCTGCCATCTTCCCGCCCCAGCGTGTTGGAACGTTTGATGTCGTGTTTTCGACTGGATAAACGCTATCGAGCGTCCAGCGGTGCGACCAGATTGCGTCATCCCCTAATTTACCGCCACCCGCTTCTTGCCCCGTTCCTGCGTGAATGATCATCAAGTGATCGACGAGACCATCTGGTTCATTTAAGTTACCGTCGCCATCTAAGTCATACTGGTCAAACTGATCGTACTCAGCTAAATTGATGCCTGCCTTGACGGCAGCATTCAAGGCATCCTTGACGAGTCCACGCGGCCCTTTTGCTCCTGGCAAGTTATCATTTCCGCCTTTTGGACTATCAGCACCATAATCCTTAGCTGTTCCCGGAACTTTTAACCAGTTCGAAACCGTCCCATCGACCGAATAGCTTCCACCCGATTGTTCTTCATAATACTGCTTGAACGTTTTAACCTTTTCTCCATTGAACAGTTCAAATTCTTTATCCCCGAACATCAAATCTTGATAATGCTTTTGGTTAAAGTCTTTAGCGTACATATAACCTGGCTCTTGAACGACGTTATTGTGCGCGAAGTCACTGTACTCGACAAGCAGTACCAATACCTTGTCCGTCCGTGTCGTACCGTTATACTTTGCTTGCTTAGCTTTGTCTACTTTGACGAAGCCGTTCGGATTGCCTTTTTTGTAGTTATCATGCTTTTTGTCCAGCTGTTTTGCTAACTTCTCCTTTTGCTTCGTCAAGAAATCCTTTGTTTTCTTGTCGAAGGCTGCTTCTTTACCCGATGCATGCGTATGATCAGGAGCTGGTTTTCCGTTCGCCTTTTGGTCAAGATACTTTTGGACTGCTTTTTGCTTCGCTTCTACGGAAGCGGCTTTTGAAACGACCCCACGTTTTTCCAAGACTTTCAACAATCTGTCTTGATCGACTGTGCTTAAATCCATTGGTGCACCAGCTGTCACTTTTTCGGCTGCTTGGACCGTTTTTACCTGCCCACCAGGTAAAACTGGACCAACAGCAAATGCAGCTGCTGTCACGCCTGACAATACTGCCAGGCTAAGCTGTTTCTTTTTTCCCACGTGAATTGACCCCCTATGTAGTAGTGAAAAGTAAAAGATTACTATACTTTTCTGAATATTCAAATCTTAGTTTATTTTACTTCCTTAATCAATCTTTTTTAAGATAATTAGTGCTTTATGACCATACCTATTTTTAAGTATTAATTTCAAAAAATTTTCAAAAGATTCTTTCACCTTTTTTTCAAAAAAACATCCTTCCACCGTTTTAGAAAACGGTACGCTGAAAGCACTCTAATTCACTAAAGGGAGGATACAATGAGCGCTTTACAACGTTTTGAACGCCACTTACTAAGAAACTATCTGCTCGGTTCATTTATCGCGGTGTTCGGCGTCGGGTGTCTGTTTATTTTTGAGACCCTTACTTTCACGCGGAATGAACAGTTGATTTTAATGGGTATCATGAGTTTATCTGTCAGTCTGATGTTCTTACTCGAATATATGATTTATTCTCGGCACATCGGTGCCTTACGACGCTTCTTCCAAAACGAGATTCCTTCACTCGCCTCTTTCCAAGAGGCTTATCAAACGACCCATCACTTTCCGGTTCTGACTGTTCAACGCATCATGGGACCACACTTCTTAGGTCTCTCAGTTCCCGCATCACTCCTGACAGCACTCGCAATCTCTCAAGAGTGGTTAAAAATGCCGTACTACTTGATTGGTCTCGCCTGTTTTGGTGCTGTTCTCGTCGCGATTTTACACGGTCTGATTGAATTTTTTCTAACCTACCGCGTTACGGAGCATATGCTCCTCACGTTAGAGAAGTATGCCTTCGAACATGGCTTTGATGTTCCAAGAAAAACGACGGTCGTCACGTTAAAGCAAAAAATGCTGATCAGCACATTGATTATCGGTGTTTTTCCGATCATGCTGTTCGTGCTCGCCTCAGCCGTTCAGTTAACGGAAAATGAAAGCCTCCGCTCTTATTGGAGTTGGTCGACGCTTATTTTAATCGTCATCTTGTCCGTCGCAACGTTTTGTAGTCTTCTTCTTTATGAGAACATTCGAAAACCGATTGCGATTCTTCAACAAGGCATTCAAGATGTCGAAAACAATCGTCTCGTCTCGTTACCGAATCCGTATTCTGATGAATTCTCGCACCTCGTCTCTGGTTTTAACCTGATGATGGAAGGAATCAAAAAACGCGATGAACAAAATGAGCAATTGCTGGACAGTCTGTTTACGTTATTTGCCGCAACACTTGATGCCCGGGATCCTTATACGGCAGGACACTCGCTTCGTGTCGCTGCTTATTCAGTGGAAATCGCTACGGCTGCCAACCTACCTTACGAACAAATCGAGTTATTGCGCAAATCAGCTTTGTTGCACGATATCGGAAAAATCGGCATTCGTGACGATGTGTTATTAAAAGAAGGTCGCCTGACTGACGAAGAATTTCAGATCATTCAGCAACACCCGGTCATCGGTATGCATATTCTATCGCAAGTTCAGCTTCCAAAGACGTTATATCCGATTCTTCCTGGGGTAAAGTATCATCACGAACGCTATGACGGAAAGGGGTATCCGGAAGGTCTCGCAGGAGAGGACATTCCACTCTTCGGTCGGATCATGGCGATTGCTGATGCCTACGATGCGATGACATCTGACCGTCCTTATCGTAAGGGAATGCCAGTGGAAAAAGCTTTATCCATCTTAGAAGAGGGCATGGGTACACAATGGGACGCCACTTTTACGCGTCTTTTTCTAGACTTGAAACGTTCGCCGATTGAAGACGTGTCGTAAGTATGGAAAGGAGTTTCTCATGCATCCTAAAATCGTGGAACGTCATGAATTTTATTTTGTTGGTCTTGGACTGACATGTGAAGAAAACGAATTGCATACGTTGATGCCGGAACTCTGGCGTGAATTTTCAAGACGCTCACATGAGATTCCTGCAAAACCAGATAGCTATCCGCTCGATATCTCACTCGAACGAAACGGAACCAAATACTCGCAATGTGTCGGGTATCCGGTCTCGTCACTCGACGGTATTCCAAAAGGAATGAAAGGTCACCGTATTCCTGCTGCACGTTATGTTTTTTGGAAACATGAAGGACCGGATATCGAAATTTGGAAGTCCTTCGAAAAAATTCAACGTTTTGCCTCTAAGCAAGGGATTGAACTTGATCCTAATGACTTTAAGATTGATGAGACTCGGGACGATGTCCACCATCTCTATCAACGGATTCGTTGAACCATTCGCTTGAATGGTTCTTTTTTTGCGTTGAAATATCTTTCATACTTAATAATTCAGTACAGGTACTACGGACTATATTCAGAAAATTCGATTTAATTCAAATGACTTATTCTCGCTTTCTTAATTCTTTGGCATAGTTAGACTCAACCCAAACAAGGAGGCGATTTATTTTGAAAAAGTTTCTCGCTACATCGCTTGTCGCAAGTGTACTTGTCGTTCCTACGGTCGTAGGTGCAGAAGGTCTTCAAGCTGGTAAACTCACGAAAGCTTCGTCAGAACCAGCTGCAACGATCGTTAAAGATTTCGTGAACAAAAAAGGTGACTTTGCTGTTCAGAATGTCGAAAAAGACGGATCTTCGCAGATCGTACGTCTCCAACAAGAAGTGGATGGCGTCCCTGTCTTTGGTAGTGTCGTCGTCGGGAACGTCGCGAAAGACGGTACTTTGAAAGCAATCGTAAACGATGCGATCAACGTCAAAGGAAAACCAGGTCTCGCGAAAAAAGCAACTCTTTCTGAAAAGAAAGCAATCAAGTTATACCAAAAAGCAATCAAGGCTTCTGAATTTGAAGTCGCTCCAAAAGCAGAACTCGTCATCTATCCTGTTAAAAATGATGCAGTCTATGCGTATAAAGTGACATCGACGGTCCTCGCTGGTAAAGAACCATCACGCTGGACATATTTCATCGATGCAAACTCAGGTAAAGTACTTAATAAATTCGACCAACTAGCACATGCGAAGCCGGTCAACACAGTTACGGGAACAAATGCAGTCGGTACAGGAACAACAGTTCTTGGCACGAGCGCATCATTTAATACAGTGAAGAGTGGCTCGTACTACTATCTTCAAGATTCAACTCGCGGTAAAGGCATCTACACATATGATGCGAAGAACCGGAACACACTTCCAGGAACACTCTGGGCTGACCTCGATAACCAGTTCAATACGACATATGACCGCGCTGCTGTCAGCGCACATGTCAACGCTGCGAAAACATATGATTTCTACAAAAACACATATGGTCGCAACAGTTATGACAACGCAGGTGCTGCCTTAAACTCATCTGTCCACTATTCAACAAGCTACAACAATGCATTCTGGGATGGAACGAAGATGGTCTACGGTGACGGAGACGGTTCAACATTCACATACCTCTCAGGCGCACTTGACGTCGTAGCGCATGAATTGACACACGCTGTCACAGAATACACAGCTGGTCTCGTTTACCAAAACGAATCAGGTGCAATCAACGAAGCTGTTTCGGATATCATGGGTACGGTTGCTGAATACTCAGTCGGTTCGAACTTCGACTGGCTCGTAGGAGAAGACATCTACACGCCTGGTGTCAGCGGTGATGCACTCCGTTCAATGTCGAATCCAGCTGCTTACGGCGATCCAGATCACTACTCAAAACGCTACACAGGTACACAAGATAACGGTGGTGTCCACACGAACTCTGGTATCGTCAACAAAGCTGCTTACCTCCTCGGTAATGGTGGAACTCATTACAACGTGACTGTCACAGGTGTCGGCGTACCGAAACTTGGAGCAATCTACTACCGTGCTCTTAGCGTCTATTTGACTCCGAACTCGAACTTCAGCGCACTTCGCGCAGCAGTCGTTCAATCGGCAAAAGACCTGTACGGTTCAACAAGTGCAGAAGCAACAGCAGCAGCGAAATCATTTGATGCTGTAGGCGTCTACTAAGAAAATCTCCTCCCAAAGGATTTTCATATTTCCTCTCGAGTGTCGGACTCGGGAGGTTTTTTATGCGCAAAAAAGACGGATTCGCTTGGAGCGAATCCGTCTTTCCATTAGTCTTGTCCAGGATCACGGGCAAGACGTAAGCGCATCTTTCCGTTGTCCGGGAATACTTTCAATTGTAAAGATTCTCCCTCGTACCATGTCCCATAGCTCGTATCGACGACAGGTTCACCGAGCGTTGACAAGGCGTTCGTTGAGGCATTCGTCCAGTCGATCGCTTCAATGATTCCGTCCGAGACGACGAGCAGGTATCCGGCGTTCGAGAAGTAATAGGTATTGACCGCGTCCTGTTGCGTATTACCAACAGCACCATATTTTGCTTCGAAGTCAGCAATCGGTTTTCCGAGATACTGCTCCGGCTTATCAATCGGTTGGTTGGCAACTGCTTGCGAGAGTGCCGTAAGGACTGCTTTATCTGATGTTCCTTTTGGTGCTTCTAATCGGACATCGGTCTCAGGCAAATACCCTTCGATACTATCATTGAGTTTCAAGTGGACCATTCCGTCTTTTGCATCCAATACCTCATAGACATCACCTAAATCTGCTTTATAGATGACACTACTTCGGCTTGCATCGCGATAGACGTTCGCGAACGGACGTGTCACCCAAGCTGCTTGCGCATACTCTGCCGCCTTTTTCTTTGATTTCTTCTTCTCTTTTTTCGCTTCTTTTGGATCCTTTGTCGAGGCTGTCTCTTTCTTCGACTTTTCGTTTTTCGTTGCTTGATCCGTCGTTTTCGGCTTCTCAAGCGTCGATGTTGCTTGAGAGGCATCGTTATTCGTCAACATATACAACCAGCCACCTACGATGAATAGCGTTGCTAAAATACCACCAAACGCAATCCCTCGGCGATTGCGTTTCTGTTTCCGTCGTTCTTGTCGAGACTGTCGTTCTTGTTGGTGTTCACTCATGTATGGTTCCTCCTGAAAAGTCGACACAGTTTTTCCCCACTATACCACCAATGTTTACTCGAAATATTTAAATTTCGATGACAGTTCGACCACGATGACGAGAAGTCAGTAAGGCTTCTGCGATTTCAGGTAAATCGTTTAGTGTTTTGATATCGACTTCTGACGCAAGATCGACCTGCCAGTCACTCGCTAAACGTCGCCATAGCTCTTCGCGATAGGCGATTGGTGTTTGTACCGCATCGATTCCAATCAAGCGGACGCCACGTAAGATGAAGGGATAGACTGTCAACGTCATTTCTGCCCCACCGACGTTCCCACACGTCGTGACGACACCACCATATTGTACGAAGCGAATGACGGACGCGAGCAATGGTCCCCCTACCGTATCAATGACACCGGCATAAAGCCCTTTCTTTAAAGGACGATCCGTTTCTTCTAGGAACGTAGCGCGATCTAGTACCTCAGCCACACCTTTTTCAAGTAATCGTTCTTGTTCTACTCGTTTCCCGGTTACGGCATGTACTGTGTAGCCTAATCGAATTAGTAAAGCAATCGCAATCGTACCGACACCTCCTGTCGCTCCAGTCACAAGGATGGGTCCTGTCTCCTTTGAAACAATTCGTGACAGTTCATCGACTGATTGCGCCGCCGTCAATCCTGCCGTTCCGTATTGCATCGCTTCTAACGGAAGAATGGATTCTGGAAGTGGTGTCACCCAATCGGCTGGTACACGTATGTATTCTTGAAATCCGCCCGACGTATTCATCCCAAAATCAAAGCCATTGACGACGACCGCTTGACCAGCTTGAAACCGTGTATCTGTCGTTTGTTCGATGTATCCTGCTGCGTCAACGCCTGGTGTATGCGGATAGGATTTCGTCACCCCTCGATTACCCGACATCGACAAAGCATCCTTATAGTTGACGCATGAATGCGTGACACGAATTAAGACGTCTCCTTCCGGTAAATCATCGACTTGTTTCGTCTCGATTTTCCCTTCATAGTTCCCATCCACCTCTCGTACGACGAATGCTGAAAAAGTGTGTTTCATGATGTCTCTCCTTTCTCTTGTGCTTCTCTATACCCTGTTGTTTCCATCGACACACTAAAAATCCCTGCCGTTTCTCAAAGAAACGACAGGGAGCGGGGACGGAAAAAAACATCAGCGTTCCATAGGTGGTCAAAGGTAACAGGTCAGTCTGTCAATGGTTCATGGTCATCGGTTTGCCATCGCCATCTCTTCTCCACAGAGGAAAATTGAGGTCCGTCCCCTCTCCTTGACGTGGAGTCTCACCACGTCAAGGAGTTACATATAACGTCCACCATCAAAGTCAATTGTCGTTTGATAGTTCGCGGCATTGATCGCATTCGATACTTTGTGTGCTTGCCGTTCCACTTCCTCCGCTTTTAAGCGATAGGCATCTGGATCGAATAAGGCATGACGAATGATCGTCGTCCCTTCAAATCCGTATTGGAACTCGCGTTTTGGTCGACTTGCGAGCATCTGATAATTTTGTGCCTTTGCCCGCAATTGGGTCGCCCACTCGATTGCTTCGACGAGCGGCATTTCTCCTTCGTCCGTCACGATGACAGTTTCTAGATTCGCCGCATAGACGAGACGATCCAAGACTCGCATATCATGACGCACGATGTCCATGGCGGCTTCGACGTCGGTTAAGCTCCGGCCTTGTTGTGCGGGGAGTGCTTCTCCCTTTTCTAAATCAATGAACGCTACGCGCTCCATTTCTTCAATCAGCTGATCAAGCTGTTTCCTCAGAATACTCTTTAATTTCACGGCATCTGCTAGGTACATCATCAACTCCCCTTTCCTATTCCATTTACGTCATTCCTTTCAAAAGGTTTCAATCAAACTGATGGACGAAGGCTCCAAATTCCCCCTGAATCGTTTGCTTGTCCATCTCCGATATCGTAGTAGCTCGGTCTGTATAGCGTTCTAAGAGATAGGCTTTTATTAGGACATGTGACGGTTGGAATCCGATACGCAGGCACCATTCCTGAAGTGTTTCTGTATCATGTCGCCGTAAGCGGGTCGGGAGTATCTGATTGAACTAGATGAGTTGTTTACGCATCCAGGCATCTGGTAGCTCGATCGAGTTCTCTTTTATAACAAAGCCGTTGTCTAAGGACTGTAACGGGGTGTCAGTTCTGATCGAGTCCTCATCCTGTTTCTTGGTCTTTCGACGTTTCCGCCAAACGATATAGCTTATGATGAATAGAGGTAGAACAATCAGACTCATCAGTAACATCGATGAGGACGATTCCCCTTTTTCATTCATACCTCGCTTAGCATTTTCAACCCCTACAACGATGAGCTTATTCTTTTTCGGTTTGAGGTCTTTCTGCTTTTTGGGCTTTTCATTCGTGTCCCAAACACGTAAATCTTCGTCATTCTTCGTCTGCTTTTTAGGCAACCACGAAAGAAATGGAATGTTTAACAGCTTGCCGTTGTTCTTGCAGTTCGGTTTACACGATCCGTTCGTTTCGACTCCTGACATCTTTATCGCTTGTGGCTTCAATGCTTGAAAAGCCGCTTCCGTCAGCGGCTTACTGATCCCTAATATCAGCAAAATCAATCCGATACCAATTACGAGTCGTTTGCGAAGTGACATCAAAAGCCCTCCTTTTTATAAATCCATTATAATCCAATTATATAGTTTTAGTGTATTTTTATGGATGTTATGAAACAAGGAATGATTGTTCAATTAGAGGGGAAAAGGTAGACAGACCTATTCAGAGAGGAGAACTATTTCATGTTGAAACTCGATCACACGCATGATCCGTATCAAAATGCGGCGCTGATTCAAGAATACGTTGAAACATCAAGCAACGAACAGGCTGTTCGACAAGCAGAACAACTATTACACGATAGTACATTTATTGCACCACGACGTGATCCTAACCTCAGTCGAACACTTCGTTCGATGATCTCACCGTTATTTTTGACAAACCGTGATAAACATATTTTACCGCTGACACCAGCTTTCGTAACGCCACACGATGAGATTCGACCGAGTTGGTTCGGGCGGCTCAATCATGAGTTCGAACGTTTGATCAGTGAAGTCGAAATCGTTGATATCACTTCCTATGGTGCGGTCGGTGATGGACAGACAGATGATACACAAGCGTTCATCGAAGCGCTCGGTGATGGACATCGACAAGTCCATGTTCCAGCCGGTACGTACATCGTTCGAGGAATTCGTTTACCTAGTTATACGATTTTAACGGGAGCTGGCAAAGGGAGAACGATTATAAAGATGCACGATGACGCACCTAAAGGACGACGTCTTGTGACGAACCAAAATTATCTCCTTGGCAATCATCACCTGCTTGTTGAGAAAATGACGCTTGATTGGAACATCAAACGAATCGGTGACGCAAAGAAAAGTAGCACATGGGGCAATCACTCCAGTTGTCTCACATACGCACATGTCACTTATGGTTGGGTCTTTGATGTCGAAGCTGTCAATCCAGGACTCCATTGTTTTGATATCTCGACACCGTATTACAATTACAACGGGGACGGTGCTCGAGCGAACTTAAGTAGTTCATTCATCTGGTTCGATGGATTAACCGGTTACGGGTTCGGAGACGACGGGATCACGACACATCATAGTGACCATCTCTTCATCTCGAACTGCTTTATGCATGACCCAAGTGGACGTGCCCATGCAGAAGGTTTTTCCAATTCGAACGGGATTGAAATCGATGATGGGTCACGCGATGTCTGGTTATTCAATAACGCATCAAGTCGTTGCTTCGGTGGACTTGAAATCAAGGCGCATGCGACCTCTTCTGCTGCCTCAACCGTTAAAATCGTTGGTCATTTATCAATTGATGACCACCGTGCCTTTAATTTTCGCCATATCGGGCATCATCAAGCAAGTGATCCAACGTCTCAGACGGCTTACAATATCATCGCAACACGCTTGATTGCTCAGACTCCTCAATATACGGAGCTCTATGCGAATTCAAAACCGCGCGCACTCGTCGTTTCCGCTTATCGTAATGTCGTTATTCATGATTTCACGGTGCTCGGTGATCCGTATTATGACTACCAAGAACAGCCAATGATCGGAATACAATATAAGGCACGCAACGTTACGATCAGTCAGTTGAAGATGAGCGGATTCCGACAAGCGAAAACGGATATCCAAATCTTTGGTGGAGAAAATGGAGCTGAGGATGTACGCCTTCGGGATATCCGGATCGAGGATTCTGCCAAACACGGGATTACGATCGGTCCTGACATCAATCGCGTCAAGTTAACGAATGTGGCACTAAAAGGAGATGGGACGGTTGGCTTGAATGCTAAATCGGAACCGGAAATGGAACGGTTCATCGCGACCGGATTTAAAGTACCGATTCGTGCTCAGTCGACGCAAGCATGAACAAAACGACAGGATGGACTTTGGTCCATCCTGTCGTTTTCATTGGGATCGAATGTATGCGAGGACACGTGTATCAATCGCACGATCCGCTTGTTCGCGCATCTCAAAGTTTTCCGTATGCAGATATGTCCGGAGCGCTTCTTCGAAATCACCGCGATAGCCAAGTGTCAATAATTTATCCATCAACTCCGACTCTAACGCATCATCGATGGGCTTGATTTCTTCCGGCTTACTCGGTTGTAGGTAAAGTGTGTGCAATTGATAGATACGTTCGAGTTCTTCAATTGGATTCGGGTGATCATCAACACGTAGATCAATATAGCGATCGTTGAATCCACCGTACCCGCCACTTTCCTTAACGACGAGCAGTGCTGCTGATTGCATCCCACGCGAGTCCCCACCTGCTGCTTGCCCCGCAGCCAACGCACGCAACAACCGTTCTGCGAGTGGCCCTTGCGTCGATTCAAAGACACGTGCCATCTCTTTGACCGTATTGCCATCTACAAGAATATTCCCTTGCGCCGCAAAATGTTTCCCCGCAATTCCGCCTGCCCAGTCGTTACATCTCTCTCCCGTAAAAGTCGCACTTTTGCCCTGCGCATCGATGATTCCGACTTGACGATCTGCTCGCCCTTCATCCGCTTCCGTTAATCGATGGAGCACTTCATCCGCTGAAGCGCCTTGTTCGATCATCTGCAATCCTTCAGGGCCATACGTCGTATTTGCAAATGATTGTGTCGCTACAGCACCTACTCCCGCTTTCGCAAACGGAACAGCACTCCCAACAGCTAAAAATTTTGATTGGACAGCAACACCCCACGCTTGTTCTTTTTCGCAATAACCAACGATTGAATATGTCACTTCAGTTCCCCCTTTAGTCACTTCTCTACCCGTTCGTGATAACGCTTCCCGATTCCTGCAACATAAAAACCTTCCGGACAGATGTCCGAAAGGTCGACTTCATTGAATACCGAGCGTCACAGCAAGTAATAAGGCGGCACATGCTAAAGCAATCCAAATCGCGAAGAGTTTCCAGACGAAACGTAACCATTGCTCATACGGAATACCTGCGATCGCAAGAAACGCCATCAAATGCGCACTTGTCGGAAAAATCATGTTCGTCAATCCATCTCCGTATTGAAATGCTAAAACAGCTACTTGACGCTCGATACCGAGTAAGTCAGATAAAGGTGCCATGATTGGCATCGTTGTCGCGGCTTGCCCGCTCCCCGATGGAATGAAGAAATTCGTGATCAGTTGTACGATGTACATTCCGATGACAGCGAAGAACGTTGGTAAATGTCCTACGGCATTCGATAAGCCGTAAATGACCGTGTCAATGACACGACCTTCTTCAAGAATGACGACAATGGCACGGGCAAAGCCAACGATCAATGCACCGAACGTCACGGCTTTCGCCCCGTCAATCAGACTCTCAAAAGTACCGTTCACACCGAGTGTGATGATCCCAGCAATCAGTCCAATGATCAAGAACGAGGCTGTCAGTTCCGTCAAATACCAGCCCCACTCGAAAATTCCGATGACGTTGAGCGTGATTCCACCGATCAAAATCAGTAAAACAAAAGCATGACGTTTCGAAAAGCGTGAAATCGTCGTTGCTGCTTCTTCCGCACGACGTTGTTCGAGATCATAAACGAGGCTACGCGTTGGATCCTGTTTGACTTTCCGTGCGTAAGTCATGACATAAAGAATCGTTACGACTAAGAAAACGATATAAACGGCGGTTCGATAACCAAGACCGCTAAAGAGTGGAACTTCCGCGATCGATTGAGCAACACCTACCGTAAACGGATTCAGCATCCCGCCAGCAAAACCAACCGCCGCTCCTAAACTAACGATTGCAGCTCCTGTCATCGCGTCATAACCGAGTGCACGCGCGAGCATGATACCAATCGGTACAAAGATGATTGTTTCCTCTGCCATCCCGATTGTTGCTCCGGCAATCGAAAAGACGAACATCGTCATCGGAATCATGATGTGTCCCTTTTGACCAAACCGACGAATCAATTGATTGATTCCCGCTTCGATGGCACCCGTTTGACGAATGATGCCAAAGACACCACCGACTAAGAAAATGTAAAAGATGATCGCAGCGCCTGCTTCCATTCCTTTCGGGATCGCTTCGAATAAACCAAAGAAATTGACAGGTGCAGACTCCACCGCGCGATAGGTACCATCGATAACGACGGTCTGACCATCCTGTTTTTCACGGTCGAATTGTCCTGCTGGAAGTGTGTACGTCAAGATGACTGAAATAATGAGAATCGCCATGATGATGGCATATGTATGAGGCATCTTGAAGAATGATTGCTTCGACTGTGTGGCATCTGTTCGTTCATTCATGATAAAGGCCTCCTTTTCGTGTCTTTATAAGAATAATGCCCTATTCAGGGAAAAACTAACAGTTTTAATGAAATGTTATGTGATTGTAAAAGAAAAGTGGAACATTTTTAGTCAAATCTTTATCAAGATGAACTAGCGAAGGAGCGCGTTGTATAAAACAAAAAAGAAAGATATCCTAGGTCATAAAACCTAGAATACCTTCCTTATGTGTTACATTCGCTTCTAACTCGTTTCATTATGCTTGGAATGATTGAACGTCCAGTGGTTTAGCAAGAGCTGTTTGAGCAAATGCAACGAACTGTCCGAAATGAGCACTTGTGTTGTGTGCTTCGATCGCAGCTTGGTCTTCCCATTTTTCAATCATCATGAAGACATTTTCGTCTTCTGTACTTTGGAACAGATCGTAGCTGATGTTTCCAGCTTCAGCACGCGATCCTTCTACTAATGTTTTAGTTGCTGCTAAAAATTCTTCTCGTTTTGCGGGTTGTACTTCTAACTTTGCTTCGATGGCGATCATCGGAAAGCCTCCTTTGTAATTTCGTTAACTTAAGCATCGTAGCACCTCCCGATTCGTTACGCCATAAAGATGCTCGGACGATTGATGATATTTAATTACGGGTATTTATAGAGGGAATTATTACTTTGTACCACATCAGAGAAGGGAGCAACGAAGATGCGTGTTGAGGTATTTTACTTTGAGGATGACGGACATATTCCGAATAACCCTAATTTTCCGGTGTTGATTTATCGGCATGCATTTGAAGAACCGTCACGCATCGAACAGACTTTCCATTCACATGACTGGCGCAATAGCTGGGTAGATGGCATTTTTGATTTTCATCATTATCATAGCATCGCCCATGAAGTGATTGGTATCCTCGAAGGACATGCGACTGTCCAACTCGGTGGTCCACTCGGTAAGACCTTCACCTTGACGAGTGGAGATGTTCTCTTACTTCCTGCAGGCACAGGACACAAAGCACTTGATACAAGTCGACACTTCCGTGTGATCGGTGCCTATCCGAATGGTCAAGACTACGATACGTTGACCGGGCAAACAAGTGAACGCCCGGAAAACCTTCAGCGTATCCGCCAGGTAATGCGTCCCAAAAAAGATCCCGTCCTCGGCGATCATGGTCCCTTATTTGAGCATTGGTGACGTCTCTTTCTCTTGAAGAAGACGTTTTTGTTCAGAGTTCGCGTGGTAAACCCTACTATTGTCTCTCTACTTAAAGGAGGAATTCGATGAACGCAACAGAAAAGACGCTAATACTTGCTGCATTAAAGCAAAAAACAGTGACGTTTCCCGATCAGACACATGTGCGCGCACTCGGACAAGGTACGTGGCGGATGGGGGAAGAGTCGGAGAAGCACGAAGCAGAAATCGAAGCACTCCGTGTCGGTCTCGACAGCGGAATGGAACTCATCGATACGGCAGAGATGTACGGGGAAGGCGCCTCTGAAGAATTGATTCGCGACGCGATCGCTGATCGACGCGAAGAAGTCTTTCTTGTCTCGAAAGTCTATCCTCATCACGCTGGTGGGGAAGCGTTAAAAAAAGCTTGTTCCAAATCGCTTGAACGTCTCGGTACGGATTATCTTGATCTCTATCTTCTTCACTGGCGTGGCGACATTCCACTAAAGGAAACCGTTGAAGGACTGGAAGCCTTAAAACAAGAGGGTAAGATTCGCCGTTGGGGTGTATCGAACTTTGACGTATCAGACATGAAAGAACTGTTAGCATTACCGAACGGTGATCAGTGTGCTGTCAATCAGGTACTCTATCACCTCGGCTCACGCGGAATCGAGTATGAACTGCTCCCGTTACTACGCGAACATGGTATTCCAGTAATGGCGTATTGCCCACTAGCTGAAGGTGGTTCACTGCGTGATCAACTCCTGAATCATCCGACCGTCGAGGAACTCGCTGAGACACATGGTGTTGAACCGGCACAGATCTTACTTGCTTGGGCGATGCGTGAAGGTGACGTCATCGCAATTCCTAAAGCAGGACAAGCACATCATGTCGAAGCCAACGGTCGCGCCGCACTTTTGAATTTAACAAAAGAAGAGCTAGCTGCACTTGATCAAGCGTTCCCAGCACCAACAAAAAAAGAACCACTCGATATCGTTTAAGGAGGTCATTTTCATGACAAAACATGTTCAACTCGGTCAATCTAATCTATTCGTTCACCCAATCGGTCTCGGTACGAATGCCGTCGGTGGACACAACTTGTATCCAAATCTCGATGAGCAAGCCGGACGCGATCTCGTTCGTGTCGCGTTACAGCAAGGGATTAATTTCCTCGACACAGCTTTCATCTACGGACCAGAACGTTCGGAGGAACTCGTCGGTGAAGTCTGGCACGACACGGTCGCTCGAGAAGATGTCGTCCTCGCGACGAAAGGTGCGCATCAGTTCGTTGACGGAAACGTCGTCATGAACAACTCACCTGACTTTCTCCGTCAATCGGTCGAAGAAAGTTTAAAACGTCTTAAAACAGACTATATCGATTTATATTACATCCATTTCCCAGATGAGTCGACACCGAAGGACGAAGCCGTCGCTGCACTTGCTGAACTGAAAAAAGAAGGAAAAATTCGCGCGATTGGTGTCTCGAATTTTTCACTCGAACAACTGAAGGAAGCGAACAAGGACGGACATGTCGACGTCTATCAAGGAGAATACAATCTGTTTAAACGGGATGCGGAAAAAGAGTTACTTCCATACATCGTTGAGAACGGCATGTCCTTCGTTCCGTACTTCCCACTCGCCGCTGGGTTATTGGCAGGGAAATATACGAAAGAGACGACGTTTGATGATTTACGAAAAAACGACCCGTTGTTCCAAAAAGACGTCTTTGAACAAAACCTCGCAAAAGTCGATCAACTGCGTCCGATCGCAGACGCACACGATGCGGAAGTCGCACACGTCGTACTCGCGTGGTATTTGGCACAAGATGGCATCGATGCCATCATTCCTGGTGCGAAACGCCCGGATCAGGTGACAGATACGTTGCGTACGTTAGACGTTCAGTTGTCGCAAGAGGATATCGAAAAAATCGACCAAATTTTTAGCTGATCGTTCTCTTCTTATGCACATGAGCAGAATAGGCGAAAAATCATGCTGAACTTCGTATGATGGAGGCATGGAGGCGATTGATCATGAAGCACCATTTTCATTTAACTGCAGACTGGCCGGGAAATCGCAATGATGTCGGTCAGATCGAGACAGGTGAGTTAAAAACAAAAATTTCAATTCCGGACGCTATGGATGGTCCAGGGGTTGGCACGAATCCAGATGAGATGTTGCTTGGGGCAGCTGCTACATGCTATATCATCACGCTTGCCGCAATGCTTGAGCGTAGTAACATCCCAAAAGTCTCCTTAACGATGGAATCTGAAGGCATCGTTGATGTCACGAACGGCGTCTTCACATACGATGCGATCATTCATCGTCCGAAACTCTTATTACCAGCCGATCTGTCGGATCGTGATGTGGAGAAGGCGCAACGTCTCGCTGAAAAAGCAGAAGGTTCGTGTATGATTACGCGGGCACTGGCTGGTAATGTCAAAGTATCACTTGATGCTGTGGTAGAGAGAATCTCAAATTAACAAACAAAAATCATCGTTTAACTTTTTAGTTGAACGATGATTTTTTACTTTATTTATCTACTTATTGGTATATTATTGATGATTTAATCATTCTAAATACCATTTACTATTATTCGGAGGATAACCATGTCTTATTATGAAACATTACGTTCTTCAACTGAAACTAACTCACAATCCGATGCAATAAGTGTATCTGTACCAGCACATGACTACACAACAGAATTACTTACACACCTCAATCAAGTACTGTATCAATCTTTAGACCATTTCCAAAAACAAGATAAACCTGATCAAATGGTTGAAACGGTCAATGAATGGCTCATGCATTTAAATCAACCTCTGATCGACTTGCCACTTCATCGTGAACTCACTACTAGCACAACACATGCTTTACCTACACAATATAAAAATTCTTTGCGTGCTTGGGAACTCATTGCTCCTGGCCAACTGGAACAAGAACAGTTATTGCATCATATTAGTCAAGAATTATGGACAGCATCTGCTGCCGATTGGATGGTGAGTTTTACACGTCATTCTGGAGTACAGACGCTTGTCCCAGCTTTGAAGGAAGCAGAAGCTCAAAGCAAATCAATCCGCATTTTGACTTCATTTTATATGAATATTACAGAAGCGAAGGCTATCCGACAGTTGATGGAATTCAGAAATATTGAAGTAAAAATTTATGAACCGATAAAAAAAAATCATGCGTTCCATCCGAAAGCCTATTTATTTTCTCGTCCTGACCAGTTGGATAGTGCTATTGTTGGGTCCTCTAATTTATCAAAGTCGGCTTTAACGCACGGTATGGAATGGAATATTCGTATACCTTCTACACCCGTCACAACATTAGTCACTCAAGCGAAAAACTTATTTGAACAACTTTGGAACAGCCCAGAAGCGACTATTTGTACAGAAGAATTATTACTTCAATATGAACAGTACCAACAAGAAACACCACCTATAAAATCATTTTCTATCCGCGATACAATTGCCGAATCCGCTGTCGATTACAACGTTATTGAACCGAACCTCATGCAGATTCCGGCTTTAGAAGAACTGGATCGTTTACGCGAGCGAAAAGAAACAAAAGCAATGGTCATTGCGGCAACTGGAACTGGAAAAACGTATTTAGCAGCATTTGATGTCCGTCAAACTCAGGCTAAAAAAGTATTATTTGTTGCACATCGTGGAAAATTACTATCACAAGCTGAGCATACATTTAAACAAGTTTTTTCAAATGAAAATTATACATTTGGTAGATATTCAGGATCACAACAAATTCAAGATGCACAATTTACCTTTGCTACCGTTCAAACACTTTCAAAAGAGGTTCACCTTAATCAATTTTTACGGGATGCGTTTGACTACATCATTATTGATGAATTCCATCACGCTTCATCTGCTTCTTACCAAAACATTCTTAACTATTTTACGCCACAATTTTTGCTTGGCGTAACGGCAACACCAGAACGAATGGATGGTCAAAATATCTTCCAGCTTGTTGACTATAATGTCGCTTACGAAGTTCGTCTGTATGATGCCTTAGCACAAGATTTACTTTCACCATTCCATTATTTTGGTATTCAAGATGATGAATCGATTGATTATTCTCTTATTCCTCAACAAAACGGCTTTTATGTGGAACAAGATCTTGTTGTTGCACTCGAACGCTCAACACGAACAGATTATATTGTTGAAATGATTCGTAAATTTGGGTTCAGTGGTAATCAGGCTGTTGGATTAGGATTCTGCGTCAATATCAATCATGCAGAGTTTATGGAGCAAGAATTTAAACGACATCAAATTGAAGCAATGGCTGTTACAAGTAAACAGTCTGAAGAAGAACGCGAAGAAGCCATTCGCCGACTAGAGGACGATCAAGATCCACTACAATATATTTTTACAGTTGACTTGTTTAACGAAGGAGTCGATATTCCAAAAGTTAATCTCATGCTATTTTTACGTCCTACGGAGTCTCCTACTATTTTTATTCAACAATTGGGGAGAGGCTTACGTAAACATAGCTCAAAAGAATTTGTTACGATTTTAGATTTTATCGGAAATAGTCAAAAGGCTTTTGTTGCACCGCTTGTGTTGTCTGGTCAACAATCGTTTCATTCTATTGATCGTTATAAAATTGCTACTGCTGTAAAACAGCATTTTCCGATTTTACCGGAAGGATCTTTAGCCATTCTAGATTCAATTACAGAAAGATTTATTATTGAACAAATGAAAAAAATAGAGTTTTCAGCTAGCAAACAGCTCCGTGAAAGTTATCAAAGGCTGACACGTATGATCGGAAATCCTCCAAGTTTAAATGATTTAGTTACGCATAAAGACGCACCAGCTATTGAAAGTATTGTTCAGCAATGGAGAAGTACATTACGTCTTAAACAACTTGAAAAACATGCTACCGATGAAGAACTACGTTTATTGCTAGATGACACAACACGCAAAATTGTCGAACAGCTCGAAGGGCTATTCCCAATTCGTGAGCCCTTCAGCTTACTGATTTTAAAACATTTACTGCATCATCCTTCTGCTTCAGTACAAGATATTGAACAAGAAGTTTTCAAAGAATTCGCCTTATCGACGAATCACTCTTTTTCAAAGCGACCTATTATTCATCATCTTTTTAAACGCTGGTCTACTGCGTTTAAAAATGACCGTATTCAATTGCTAGATGCTGTATCAGAAGAGCGCTATCGCTTTTCAAATACAGTCGTCCAAGCACTTCAACAATCAACTGAATTACGTTCATATATGATGCATTTTATCCAAGCAGGTCTACTTGCATTTCATCAACTACCAGATCGAATTAACTGGTTGATCGAAGACCAGGCGTTTCTATTACATCAAACATACAATCGTTCTGTTATCCAACGTCTTCTTTGTTCACCAAGTCAGGAAGGTTCTTGGCGTGAAGGCGTAGCTCAAGCTGGTGATGATTACATTTTATTCGTGAATTTACACAAAGATGAAGCCATTGATGAGCAACTAAAATATAACGATTATTTCTTAGATCAATATCGTTTCCATTGGCAGTCTCAAAGTAATGCAACTGCTACAGGTAAAGCGGGTACTTTATATCAAAACCATGAGAGCGAAGGAATTCGTATTCATTTGTTTATGCGTAAAGCAGATAAAGAACAAGGAAAAACGCTACCGTTCACATACTTTGGCCAGTTAAAGCATCTTCAAAGTACAGGTTCTAAACCGATTAGTGTGACTTGGTCACTTCATTCTCCACTATCAATTGAACTGTTTAAGGAGTGGCAAACTCTTTCTTAATGTACTCAACTGCAGGAATATCGGCAGGAGCCCATTCAAGCTGATCAAGGTCTGAAACAGCCACCCAGCGAAGCTCTGCATGTTCTACAGCAATCGGTTCTCCTGTTACGATTTCAGCTTCAAACGTATGCAATGTAACAATAATAGCATCGTACTCGTAAGTCGTTTTTTCGATTGGTTGCTTGACCTTAATATTACATTTTAATTCTTCATTGATTTCACGAACTAACGACTGTGATGGCGTTTCATGTAACTCAATTTTTCCACCAGGAAACTCCCATAAGTTGGGCAATGACATTTGACTACTACGAAGTGCACACAATATTTCATTATGATCATTGCGAATGACAGCCCCAACGACTTGAACATGTTTTTTCATTTTTTATGTTTCACTCCAAATCATTACAGATTTTTCAGTTCTCTGCTTATCATAACAAAAACCGTTATTCCTTTGACTTTACAAAGAATAGCGGTTTTATTTATATCCAGTTATCCACATGTGGATAACTCCATTTATGGTATACTTATGCCACTTATCCACAAGTAGAAATGAGGAAACTTACATGTCTCGTGAACTTTATCCGATCGTTGTCAAACCAGAATGGATTGAATCGATTCGAAGCGGGTATCCCGCGTTACGTAAGGAAATGTTCGAAGCCTTACAACATGTCAAAGAGGCAGGCGGACTGCTCCATCTGATGACAGAACATAAAGAATACCTCGCGACTGGTTATTTTGGCAAGCAAGAAAAAGGTGTCGGTTGGACTCTCTCAATGGACGAGCAAGAAGCGATTGATGTCGACTTCTTCAAACAACTTTTTGAACAAGCATTAGACAAACGAAACGAATTTTTTGAAGAGTATTCAGAAGCCTTCCGTATTTTTAACGGTGCAGGAGATGGTATCGGTGGTTTGACAATTGATTGTTACGATCATCATTACCTTATTACATTCGAAAATGAAGGCATCTATACATTCCGTCCACTGATTCTTGAAGCTCTTGAATCACTACTGAATTACAGAAGCATTTATGAAAAACGAGATTTCCTCGTCGATCTTCAACCCGTCAAAGGCGACGACTTTTTGAAAGGGGAACGAGGCGATTTTCCTGAAGTCGCACAAGAATACGGTGTGTTGTATGAGTATGACTTGGATGCTGGTATGCGGACTGGTTTTGACATTGCCCAACGTGAACTTCGCCGAATCCTTCTCGATTCCGTCGAACGAAAAACCGTACTTAATCTCTTTTCTGATACAGGAACATTAACGGTAGCTGCCCTTTATGGTGAGGCTGCTCAAACGACAAGTGTTGATTTCTCGACACGTAGTCGAAATAAGACAAAAGATAATCTTGTGTTGAACAGTTTTACTCCTGAGAAACAGAAGATTTTAGTTCAGGATGCGTTCGATTACATCGAACAAGCGGATAAGAAGACTCGTTTTGACGTCGTCTTGTTCCATCCACCCGTACAAGTCAATACACGAACACGTCAGTTTCGGACCGAACAGGATCTCGCTCTTTGGATCCAAAAAGTCATTCATTTGACGAATCGCGGAGGACTGCTTGCGATTACGACAGATAGTCCCGCTCTTGATGCGTCACAATTGAAAAAAGCTGTGGAGCAGGCGTTCAACAAGTTGCGTCAAAAATTTGAAGTCGTATGGGAGCAGCCGGAGCAGAAAGATTTCCCGACTCCTCCTTCCATGCCACAACTCAATCCAAAAAGTATTCTTGTTCGCCGTAAATGACGTGTTATCTAAAAAATCCGCTACTGAATTTTTCAGTAACGGATTTTTTATATTTTTAACAGGAAATGTAAAATGAATGGAGAATCATTTTTAATGGGCTGGATATACACTCACTTTACCAAAGTGTGATGTTTGATCAAATCGTTGATAGAGATCGTTCAACGCATCGCGTTCATAGGGAATCTGCTCTTCAATCCGAATCTCAATCGTTCTCTCTTTCACTAAATGAATGAGTTCTGATAAGTGACGTTGCTGTTGCTTCATCTCCTCTACTTTTCCTTTTAGCAACGGGAGCGCAACGAACACAGCTTCGAGTGACAAGGCTTTACTATGCATCATCGTTAAATCTTGTGTCGTCCGTGTCGCGATCGAAATGATGCGTCCCCGCTCTTTTGCGAGTATGAACGATTCTTGTAAATGGTCACCACCCACTGTATCAATGATGACGTCGAATCCATCCAGATCGAGTCGTTTGAGCAATGTTTCAGCTGATTCTTCCTTGTACCGGTGAATGCGAATCCCTTTTGCTTCTAGCCAAGCTGCCTTCTCGTCAGAAGAGGCGCTCGCTGTAACGTCACATCCATAATGACGAGCCAGTTGAACGGTAAGATGTCCTACTCCACCCGTTCCGCCTGCTACATATACGCGGATTCCTGGGGTAATCGCGATTCGCTCTTTTAAAATTTCCATTGCTGTCAATCCAATCACCGGTAAACAACCAGCAACCTCAGCCGATACCCCTTCCGGTCGTAAGACTGCCATTTGTTCAGGCACAAGCATTTCTTCCGCTAACGCACCGGCGCGTTTTCCAAGTCCACCGCCGAATGCGACGATGCGATCGCCGACAGAAAAAGACGTCACACCCTCCCCGATTTCAATCACTTTCCCCGTTACATCACCCTGGAGAATTCCAGTCGTTGAAGCCGCCGCCACATGTCCGAAAAACATCTTCGTATCAAGTGGATTGATGCTTGACCCCTCGATTTGAACCCGTAATTCGTACTTCCCCGCTTTTTCGGGTGTGACGTCTTTTTCTGTAAGTGATGCATTTTTTCCGTACTGATCGACTACGAATGCTCTCATGAAGAATTCCCCCTTTTTCAATATTAGTCTATCATGATTCAGAATTCTCTCACATTAGTCGTTCATGCTATGATGAAGATATCTTATGACGAGAAGGGACGTTTTTGATTTGAAACAAGAATTGATTGATCGTCTAACTACATACGTGAAAGTCGATACACAGTCGAACTATGAGAGTATGACTGTTCCAACGACAGAAGGGCAATGGACACTAGCTCGTTTGCTCGTAGAAGAATTAAAGACAATTGGCATGGAAGAAGTCACCGTTGATGATAATGGTTATGTCATGGCGACATTACCTGCCAATACAGACGCAGACATTCCAACAATCGGTTTTCTCGCTCATCTCGATACAGCGACAGACTTCACAGGTACGAATGTCCGTCCACAACTCGTGGAAGCGTATGACGGACATCCCATCACGTTAAGTGAAGTGCCATCCGTCATTCTATCGCCAACTGATTTTCCTGCACTGCACAACTACGTCGGTCACACCTTGATGACGACAGATGGGACGACATTACTCGGAGCCGATAATAAAGCCGGAATCGCAGAAATCATGACAGCCATGCATCATTTGATTTCACATCCGGAAATTAAGCATGGTCGCATTCGTGTTGCCTTCACACCTGACGAAGAGATTGGTCGTGGACCACATCACTTTAATGTCGAAGCGTTCGATGCCACGTATGCTTATACGGTCGACGGCGGTCCGCTTGGTGAGCTTGAATACGAGAGCTTTAATGCGGCGGCGGCTAAAATCGTCTTCCACGGAACAAATGTCCATCCGGGAACAGCAAAAGATAAGATGGTCAATTCGCAGAAACATGCGATGGCGTTCCACGATCGTCTTCCCGGAGAAGAGTCTCCTGAATTCACGGATGGTTTTGAAGGATTCTTCCATCTGATTTCATTTGACGGTTCGGTCGAAAAAACGACGCTCGACTACATCATTCGTGATTTTGATCGTGAAGCCTTCGAGGGACGGAAACACTTCTTGTCTGCCCTTGTCGATGAGTGGAACAAAAAGTATGGTGCTGGTAGTGTGGAAATCGACTTACACGATCAGTACTACAACATGCGTGAAAAAATCGAGCCCCACATGCACATCGTTGATATTGCTCATGCAGCGATGGAGTCGCTTGATATTACGCCAATCGTTAAACCGATTCGTGGTGGAACAGATGGATCACAACTCTCATACATGGGACTTCCGACACCGAACATTTTTACCGGCGGTGAGAACTATCATGGCAAGTTCGAGTTCATCTCTGTGGATAATATGGTGAAAGCAACACAAGTCATCATTGCCATCGCTCAAGGTTTTGAACAAGCTTCGCACTAATCAAAAAGCAGATTCTCAGCGCTGAGAATCTGCTTTTTTCACGTCTGCCGTTGTGGTCTTTAAGCGGTTTATCTTAGACATATTTCAATTAGTTTTTTTCTTGTGTCGTACCGTCAGGAATCGGTAGTTGAACCATACTCCCTGATCCACTGACAAGTGGTGATTTCCCGTCCCACTTCTTGACAGCTTCGTATTGAATCATTTCTTTCGTCAACGTCTTCTGTAATTCTTTTTGTGCTTTTGCCAACCCTTGAGCTTCGATCAAACGCGCATCGGCTGCTCCTTTTGCTTCTACGCGAAGACGTTCTGCCTCTGCTTTAGCGATTTCAAGATCCGTTTTCTTTTTATCGAGTTCCTGCGACGCTTTGACACGCGCATCGATTGCTTCCTGTGTCTTTTCATCTGGTTTTGGTGCACCGAGTGCGACATCCTCGATGATGAAACCGATGTCCTTGACGTCTTCTGCAAACTGCGTCTGAATGCTCGTAGAGACGTTTCCTGATTTTTCACCGAACAGTTCAAGGACGGTAACTTTCGAGATTTGCTCACGCGACGCATCATAGAGTCGTTGTTTCAAGTAACCTTTGGCAATCTCATCGATTTCGATCGGTCCGAACTTGTTGAAGACTTTTGTCACCTTATCCGGCGAAACGGAGAAGCTGTATGTAAAGTCGACGACGATGTTCTTTCCGTCTTTAGTCGCAAGCGTCATGTTATCAAGCGATTTCGTCTGTGTACGGATCGGATACTCCGTCACCCGTGTGATTGGTGAAACGACATGCCAGCCTTGCGATAACGTCTCATCTTTGACACCGCTTGACGGGGTATAAACGACACCAACTTGTCCGGGTTCGATTTGTTCGACGACGAACGGCGTTGTAGCCAGCAGGGCTAATACAAGTACACCAGCGATGATCATCGATGGACGAATTTTTTTCTTCGGTTTGATTTCTCTCATTCTGAATCTCCTTTATCAATCTTTTCTTGGATATAGCGATAGAGTTCCATGCCAAGCAAAACGATGAGGGCGAAAAACAATAACGTGAAAAAGATGGCCATCTAACCCCTCCTCTAGCGAATTCCTTACTTTCTTCTACGCATCCATCTGGAAAATGTTTCATTATTTTAAATATCCGGTTGCTTATTTTTAATTTCTGTCCTAATATGGAAAGAACTTTGCCTGCTCTACGACAGATCATGATTTGTGGTACACTCGAATGAGCACATCACTTACTAGAAACGAGGGTTCATCTCTATATGATTACAGTACAAAACGTCGGTCTTCGCTTTGCGGACCGAAAATTATTCGAAGACGTTAACATCAAGTTCACGCCAGGTAACTGTTACGGTCTGATCGGTGCGAACGGTGCCGGTAAATCAACGTTCTTGAAAATTCTCGCTGGTGACATTGAAGCACAACAAGGCGATGTCATCATCACACCAGGCGAACGCTTAGGCGTCCTTCGCCAGAACCATTACGAATACGAAGAATTCCAAGTCATCGAAACAGTCATGATGGGACACAAACGTCTCTATGAAGTCATGAAAGAAAAAGATGCGATTTATATGAAAGAAGATTTTTCAGATGAGGACGGCATGCGTGCTGCTGAACTCGAAGGTGAATTCGCTGAAATGAACGGTTGGGAAGCGGAGTCGGAAGCAGCGATGCTTCTACAAGGACTTGGCATCAAGGAAGACCTTCACTCGAAAACGATGGCTGAGCTGACAGGATCTGAAAAAGTTAAAGTCTTGCTTGCCCAAGCATTGTTCGGTAAACCTGACATTCTTTTACTCGATGAGCCGACAAACGGACTCGACCTGAAAGCTGTCAAATGGCTTGAAGAATTCTTGATCGGATTCGAAAACACGGTCATCGTCATTTCCCACGACCGTCACTTCTTGAACAACGTCTGTACGCACATGGCGGATCTTGATTACGGTAAGATCCAACTGTATATCGGAAACTATGATTTCTGGTATGAATCAAGTCAGCTTGCTTCGCGTATGGCAAGTGACCAAAACAAGAAAAAAGAAGAGAAGATTAAAGAACTTCAAGCCTTCATCGCACGTTTCAGCTCAAACGCTTCGAAAGCGAAACAAGCGACGTCACGGAAGAAATTGCTTGATAAAATCACACTCGACGACATTCGTCCATCATCACGTCGTTATCCGTTCGTTGGCTTTACGCCAGAACGCGAAATCGGAAATGATCTCTTGATGGTCGATGGTCTCTCGAAGACGATCGATGGCGTCAAAGTCCTTGATAATGTCCGCTTCTCGTTGAACAAGACGGATAAAGTCGCGTTCATCAGCCAGAGCGATATCGCGATCACGACACTATTCAAAATCCTTATGGGTGAGATGGAACCGGACAGCGGTACATTCAAATGGGGCGTCACGACTTCCCAATCATACTTGCCAAAAGATAACTCGGAATTCTTCGAAGGCTCGGATAAGACGATCCTCGATTGGCTCCGTCAGTATTCACCGGCAGATGAGAGCGATACGTTCCTCCGTGGATTCCTCGGTCGGATGCTCTTCTCAGGAGAAGAAGTCATGAAAAAAGCATCTGTCTTATCCGGGGGCGAAAAAGTCCGTTGTATGCTTTCAAAAGCGATGCTCAGTGGTGCTAACGTCCTTGTACTCGACGATCCAACGAACCACTTGGATCTCGAATCGATCACGGCACTCAACGATGGTTTGATCGCTTATAAAGGCGCAATGCTCTTCAGCTCGCATGACCACCAGTTCGTCGAAACGATCGCGAACCGGATCATCGAGTTGACGCCAAACGGTATCGTCGATAAAGAAACGACATACGATGAGTATTTGAACAACGATACGATCCAACAGCAATTAACAGCGTTATACGCACAATGATTTTAAAAGAGACCGGAACTGTCGTTTCGGTCTCTTTTTTGAACACGTTGAAGGAGGAATGCGATATGCGACATCGCGTATGCGCTGCGTTGATTGAAGAGCAACAGATTCTAATGGTCGAATTACATACCCCTTCCCGGACATTTTGGACGTTACCCGGCGGAGGTGTCGAGAATGGTGAAACAAAAGAGCAAGCCATCATGCGAGAAGTGTTAGAAGAAACGCATCTTCACGTCACGGTCGAACGGAAACTTTACGAGATTTCAATGGATCAAGGAACAGAGACATGTTTTCTCGTTCGCCGTGTCTTAGATAGTCCTGAACCTCGACTCGGGATCGATCCTGAACTATCGCTTGATCAACAAGAATTACGAGCTGTTCGGTTTCGACCATTAAAGGAGCTTCAAGATGATCCACAGATTTCTCGTTTGCGTCTACTATCGTAACGATATAATCTTTGGATTAAATGAAAATTTAATAACCGTATTTATACTTAAAAATAGTAGTCGGTAACTAAGCTTTTTGATAATCCAAAATCGCTCGATCCAGCGATAGAAAACGAGAACGTTATCAAGGTGTCGACTCTATCCGTTTTACCGAGTGGTCACAAATCGTATACGAATCGATAAGATATGAAAAAACGGATTCTTAGGCGCGGGAATCCGTTTTTTCATGCATTGTTCTTCTTTTGTTTCGCTGCCTCTTCTTCGACACGTTGCAACAAGCCCTGAACAATTTTCTCGTTTTCTCGTTCGCCACCGAGTGACAAGAGACTTTTCCCAACGAAGTTCACTCCTTCATTTTTTCCTGTATAAATCAACAGACAACGAGCGTGTCCAAGTGGTTTGAGCGTAAACGTCATCTCAATCTTGAATATTTTAGCTAACGTGAATCCAATCGTATTTTGTTTAAAGTCCGGCTCATTCGTATAGGCTAAATCGGTCACGATGTAGGTTTCGAGTCGGTTGCCCTGCATGTACGTTTGACGATACGTCGAACCGACGACACCCGGTTTTCGTTCAATCACCTCATGCTGGACGACGTTCGGAATCAGACGTTGCAGCCGCGTGTGATCAAACAAGTGCCATGCTTCCTCAATCGGGATATCGAGCTGTCGTTCTTCTCTCCACGTAATCATAGATCCGCCCCCTTTCTATAGAAATACCCCGTCATCCGGTCTTGTAACGTCCTGTGACAGGGCGGGAGCCGATTCTTATTTTACTGTGCTTGTTTCAAGTGCAGCTCCGAGGAACTTTGCCAGTTCTAGCATGCCGTAGCGTCCTGCAGCAGCTTCGGCATCCGAATTGTAATTTGTATTCGTATTAACGTCATACGTATAGATCGTACCTGACGCATCCTTAATGAACTCGATACCTGCGACCGCAATCTGGTTCGCTTGGAGGAACGCTTCGTACTTTGCAATGATTGGATCATCGAAGCCTTCAACGATTTGGAACTTCATCGGTGTTTGCGGCGCTTCTTCACCAACTGGGCAAAACAAGTCGTCAATCACACACGCATCAGCTGGGCAAAGTTCGAATCCTTCCGACGTATCGACTCGTACCGCATAGACGAATTTTCCACCCACGAACTCACACCGCGTGATGTACGGTTCTGGTGCTTGGATGTACTCTTGAATCAACGTGATGCCATCGACTGGTTCGTCGAATGTCGAACCATCGAGATAAGCTTCAAGTGCTTCAATCGAATGGAATAACTGGACGCCGAGACCTTTCCCGGCACGGTTATGTTTCGTGATGAATGACGAAACACCGATTTCTTTTGCTGCTTGTACGATTTGATCACGTCCGACAGCAGCCGTTGTCTTTGGTACACGAATCCCAGCCTTACGTAACGCTGTGTATTGATTAACTTTGCTGACTTCAAGACGGAGCGCACGCGTTCCGTTAAAGACAGTCCGGTCATGCTCTTCTAACCAAGCGAGGACCCCTTCCGTCAACTCTGGCGCATAACGATGCCCCCGCGTATGCGAAGACGCACTCATACGACTGTAAAAGACACCTTCTGGCGGCAGTTCATCTAACGGTACGATTCCTTCATTCAAGTGCCACTGTTCGTACGGCAACTTGAGTTCTTCGAGACGTTTGATGAGATGATCCGTCCATTCTTGGTTTTCGTGGAGAATATGAATTTTTGTCATGATTGTTGACCTACCTTTCGTTTCGCTTCGACCAGTGGCATTACGTCACGGGCAAAGCGTTCCATTTCTTCAAGTTGTGGTGAGAATTGTAACAAGAGCAACGTGACACCAACGGCTTCGAACGCTAGAATCCGTTCGGCAATCTGTTCTGGTGTTCCGATCAAGTTCGGTCGCAGACCACGGTTCGAGACGGAATAATCATTTCGCTCGACCTGTTGTTCGAGTTGCGATTTACTGATGAAATCTTGATAACCGGCATAACCGGCGCTGTCTTCCTTGACGTCCGTGATGCGTTGCCACTCAAGAAGCGCTTCTTCTTCCGTATCCCGGCAAATGATGTAGGCAGCAAGACCGAAGCTCTCAAGCGGTGCGTGTCCCGTCGCTTCCCGGCGTACTTTCATATCATTGATTTTATGAGCTACTTCTTCAACAGTGCCTCCATGCATGACGTAGGCATCACAATGTTCGACGATCGTCCGTTTTCCGGCTTCACTCTCTCCACCAGCGTAGAGCTTAATCCCCGGACGCTGGACGGGTTTCGGATGGAGTTCTGCCTGTTCGATCGTGTAGTGATTGCCGGAGAAGCTGTACGGTGACGCATCTGCCCATAGTCCTTTCATGACCGTGACGAACTCTTCCGTTCGGGCATAGCGTTCATCGTGTGCAGTAAAAATACCGTTGTATTGTTTTGCTTCTTCTGCCCACCAGGCTGAGACGACATTGAGCGTAAATCGCCCTCCACTCAACTGATCGATGTTTGCCGCCATCTTCGCCGTCGTCGCTGGATTATGGAACCCGGGACGAACCGCTGTCATGATCTCAAGGCGTTCTGTTGTTGCAGCAATCGCCGATGCCGTTGTCCATGCCTCAAGACTCGGTTCCTTGATGCCTTTGATATCGTTCAAGTTCAATTCCGCAATCAACGTCGTCGAGAAGCCGATGCGTTCAGCTGTTTGTGCGACTTGTTTCGCATAATCGAATGTTGCTGGCATCTGTTCATCCTCGACGTTACGTAGCCATCCCCCAAAAATCGGTAACCAAAAACCATACTCCACTCCATCGTCCCCCTTATCATAAAAAAACGCTCTTTTCGAAGTTCGAAAAGAGCGACGGTATCTTGTCCTGTCCGCTCTTATCTTCAGAAGGTATTCCTTCCTGGAAGTAGCACCTTCCGCCATAGCGGGGTTGCTGAAGTGTCTTCGGGCCAGTCCCTCGACTTCTCTAGATAAGATGTGTTGCATTCATCGTACAGAATTCATTGAACTAAAGCAACCATTAAACCGTCTTTTCCTATCGGATTTATTCCAAAGAAAAATCCCGACGTAGTGTCGGGATTCGGAATTAGTATGGTGCGACGAAATCTGATGTCTGCTCTGGCGCCTGCTCCCCACGAATACGATCGTAGAATTTGGCAAGCGTGACACTGAAGTATGGTCCGACCCATAGGACAGCAAGACCAAGCGTAACGATAACAAGCAACGCCCAACCGATAAACGATAAGAAGAGCAAGAATGCTTCCATCTTGTGTCCATCCATGAGTTGCCGTGAGCGTGTAATTGCCTCGAGAATACCGATTGACGGCTCATCCCGAAGGATGTAGTACGTCAACAAGTAAGAGAATGACTTGATGATACCAGGGATGATTAAGAGTAACGTCCAGAGCGCGATAAAGATGAACTGAACAATGGCCAGCCCCACCACTTTCAGGAACATACCATATGGCTCAAACAAATCCGTCACTTTCGTTTCTTCGCCACGAGCAATCGACATGGCAATCCATGTCCAACCGACTCCTACTGGAATCAATAAAATCGACACCAATGATACAACGAGATCTATACTACTAGACGGCTCATCGATATCCGATCCAAATAAATTAGGAACACCCTGAATAATACTAAACAGCAGAAAAGCTAGGACTGCAAATCCCCAACGACCGCTGAGCGATTCCTTCGCTGCTTTTTTTAATTGAGATGACATGAGTAAGGTCCTCCTTGAAAAATAAGTTCTCACCTTACTCTACGGCTTAAAACTTCTAATGTTTCACTCTTTTTTCAATAATTTCCCGTCTCGTTGCTGGTTGAGCCAAGCACGCTCAAGTTGTCGTCCACATGTTAGAACGAACGTTGAACATCGAAGCGCTTCATCGCAAACGAAATGTCATGTTTTTTATCTATGTACGCTGATATATCTCCACAGCCGGATCCCGTTGCTTGTATTTCGCGACGATGACGATCAGGACCGTGATGATCACAAGCAGGAACCAAGAAGACAACTTTCCGAGATCAACGACTTCCCATCCTCTTTCCTGATGTGGATAGACCCACCCTTTAAAGAACGTCACGATATTCTCAGCGATCCAAATAAAGAACGCGATCAGTAAAAAAGACAGGACGAGCGGCATCCGGTAGATCGTCTGCTCGATCGTAAAATGAACCCATGACTTATAGAAGACAAGGACGACGAGGACCATCAATAGCCAGCGTGCATCGAAGATCCAGTGGTGGGTGAAGAAGTTGAGATAGACGAGACTGCCTACGCTGATCGCAAGCCAAGGTGGTGGGAATGCTGTGAAGCGTAAATGAAATCTTCGGAACGCTTGACAGACATAACTTGCGACACTTGCATACATGAATCCTGCATACAAGGGAACACCAGCCACTTTCGTTAGAGCCTGTTCCGGATAACTCCAAGACCCAACGTTCACTTTGAACAGTTCAAGTGCTAGACCAATCACGTGAAAGAGTAAGATCAGTTTGAACTCTTCCAGCGTTTCATAACGCGTGACGAGTAAGACGATTTGGACGAGAAGACACCATAGCAACAGGAGATCGTATCGAGCGACCGGTTCAGCAGGAAGATAACGTGAAAGAGCAAGCGCTGCGAAAATCATGACGGGAAAGACGCAACAGACGGCTTCTATGTATGTAAAACGAATCAGGTGTCGGATCGCTTTCATCCTGTCATCTCCTTTTTTCTTCAGTATACGTTTCTCTTTCGACCTTCCCCTCCTTCTTAAGATGGAAAAAACGGAAAATTTCGTCTTTCTTCTTCTACTTTCCTCATGATACAGTTAACGAATCAATTATTTTTAAGAAATGAGGTGTTAGACATGACGCGTCATCGTGCTTCCTGGTTATTACGCGCTACGTTAAAGTGGGGACTCTTCCTACTCGGTTTATTTTTACTCGCTCTCGGCTCATCGATGATGATCACTGCTGAACTCGGTGTCTCGACGTGGGATGTATTGCATCTCGGTCTCCAAAAGAAAACACCACTGTCCGTCGGAACGATTATTTTGCTCGTTGGTCTATTACTCGTGTTCGTTAAGTACACATTAGACCGCGTCACACCACAAATTGGAACACTCGTCAACGCGATCTTCGTCGGTGTCTTCATGAATCTTGTCCTTAATTCTCATCTCTTACCCTCTTTTGAGTCGATCTGGTTGAATACGATCTGGTTGATTTTCGGCATCTTCATCATCGGCATGGGGGCAGGTCTTTATGTTGCTGTCGGATATGGAGCCGGTCCACGCGATGGGTTGACGCTGACACTTGCAGAGCGATTTGGAACGTCGATTCGTCTGATGCGGACGATCATGGAGGTCACGGCATGCGGCATTGGCTGGTTGCTCGGTGGTCCTGTTTTCTTCGGTACAATCCTCTCGATTTTCTTAATCGGACCATTCCTACAATTTTGGTTGTTCTATTTCCGTCGGATCATTGCAGCGATCGATGCAAAAGGAATTCCAGCGTCTAAACGCCAAATTAGCTAAGTCGCCTGACTCGATATCATTCCGCGTGAATGATATCTCTTTTTATGTTAAAAGCAAATAAGTTGCGTCATCAAATTAAACACGTTATATTCGTTTACATATCAATCTTTGATACGTCAAAGGTTTCTTCGAACGAAGGGAAGGATGTGATGGATTGAGTATCTCCTGCACTGAAAAAGGACGGTTGATCTATGCACTCGTTTCTGTCAATAAGACGATTGCTCAAAAATTCGATCTCTGTACGGATGGTTTTAGTCAGACTCGAATGGATCTACTCGCTCAACTACAAGTCGATCAAACGATTAGCCAAAAAGAGTTACAAAAACGCGTTAATGTGGATCATGCGGCAGTGACCCGTCATCTCAAGCACCTGGAATCGACCGGGATGATTTCTCGAGAGCGTTCAGCTGCTGACAATCGGGTGATTCTTGTTTCTTTAACGGAACAAGGGGCGACGCGTATCGCTCAATTACGCGAACAAAAAGATGAGTTTCTCGAGGATCTACTCGAAGGATTCTCTGCTGAAGAACAACGGACGTTAGCTGAGATGATTCAGCGCATCGAAGCAAACGCTGATGCATTACCTAAACTAAAAGAGGAGTCGATTTAATATGGCAACGCAAACTCAAACAGACTTCATGGAAATCGTTAAAGGACGTCGCTCGATTCGTAACTACGACACGAACGTAAAAATTTCAAAAGAAGAAATGACACAAATCCTTGAAGAAGCAACACTTGCACCTTCTTCTGTCAATATGCAACCATGGCGCTTCCTCGTCATCGATAGCGAAGAAGGAAAAGCAACACTTGCACCACTCGCAAAATTCAACCAAGTCCAAGTCGAGACATCTTCTGCTGTCATCGCTGTCTTCGGTGACATGAAGGCAGTCGATCAACTCGAAAACATCTACGACACAGCTGTTGCGAAAGGGCTCATGCCACAAGAAGTACGCGATCGCCAAGTACCTGCGATCCAAGGCATGTACAGCAGTATCTCAGCAAACGATTTGAAAGATAGCATTTTGATCGACTCAGGTCTCGTTTCGATGCAATTGATGCTCGTCGCTCGTGCGCACGGATATGATACGAACCCAATCGGCGGTTACGAAAAAGATCAAATCGCAGAAGCATTCGGTCTTGAAAAAGAGCGTTACCTCCCAGTCATGTTGCTTTCAATCGGTAAAGCAGTAGATGCAGGATACCCATCGGTTCGCCTACCGATCAACGACATCGCAGACTGGAAATAAGTTTTTCACACCACAAAAAAGAAAAAACATACACAAGGGAGATTGAATAATTATGACTACTCAAACAACAACGGACTTCATGGAAATCGTTAAAGGACGTCGCTCGATTCGTAACTACGACACGAACGTAAAAATTTCAAAAGAAGAAATGACACAAATCCTTGAAGAAGCAACACTTGCACCTTCTTCTGTCAATATGCAACCATGGCGTTTTCTCGTTATCGATAGCGAAGAAGGAAAAGCAACACTTGCACCACTCGCGAAATTCAACCAAGTCCAAGTCGAGACATCTTCTGCTGTCATCGCTGTCTTCGGTGACATGAACGCGGTCGATAGCATCGAGACAATCTACGATATGGCTGTTGAAAAAGGTCTCATGCCACAAGAAGTACGCGATCGCCAAGTACCAGCTATCAAAGGTTTCTACCGTCCAGAAGACGTTGAAACATTACGTGACAGCATCTTGATCGACTCAGGTCTCGTTTCGATGCAATTGATGCTCGTCGCTCGTGCGCACGGTTACGACACAAACCCAATCGGCGGTTACGAAAAAGATCAAATCGCGGAAGCATTCGGTCTTGAAAAAGAGCGTTACCTCCCAGTCATGTTGCTTTCAATCGGTAAAGCAGTAGATGCAGGATACCCATCGGTTCGTCTACCAATCGCTGACATCGCAGAATGGAAATAAGCGATCTCACTCAGTCCGGATTCCTTTTATAGGAATCCGGCTTTTTTGTATACTCAGAGAAAAGGAGGCGTCTGTAATGTATGATGTGACGATTATCGGAGCCGGTGTAGCGGGAATCTTCCTTGCTCATCAGCTCGTTGAAGATGGGCAATGCGTCTTACTGCTCGATGCCGGAAAACCAATCCGCAAGCGAACAGTAGAAGATGCGTATCTTGGATTTGCAGGGCTTGGAAAATCAGAAGGAAAATTCAATTATGCGATGGGATTCGGCGGAGAACTCGTCTCAAAAATCGGTGAAGAGACGACACGACGACTGTTCCAAGAAGTCGATAATCTTTTATGTACATACGGTGCCGATATGATCGAGACCTACTCGACGCATTCACCTGCTGTCGCAATTCGCGCCCGTCGTGCTGGTCTCCATACGGTCGAGACGACCGTCCGTCATTTAGGCACAGCACGGACAGTTGGCGTCTTCACGGCGTTTGAGGATGCTTTATTGCCACGACTCGATGCTCGTTTCGAAACGACGATCGAACAGATCACGAAGTCGGAGGCGTTTACGATTAAAACAGCGGACGAAACCTTCGTAAGTCGACGGATCGTGTTCGCGACAGGTCGTTCCGGTGCAGACTTTACGTTGCAACAGTTAGCGACGCTTGGTGTCATCCCACAGCGGACCCGACTTGATCTCGGAGTGCGGGTCGAGACGGATGAGGCACTATTTCGAACATTACTACAGGAGACGTTCGAGACAAAGCTCGGTTACGACTCACCTTATGGTAAAGCCGTCACCTATTGCATGAATCCATGCGGACGGATCATCCGCAAATATCAAGAAGGACTCGTCATGCCGGACGGTCAAAACGTCCATGAGACGGCAGATGGATCAACGAATTTGAACTTTACACTGTTTCTCCCGCGTTATTTTTCGACGTTAGCACAAGCCAATGCATACGCCACACGCGTTATCGGAGGAATCAATCAAGGACAGGATCGCATCGTTGTCCAGCGCCTCAGTGACTTTCGAAAATCGCGAGCGACAACAACGGATCAATTGCTTCATAACGGAATCATCCCTTCGCTAGCTGCTTCCCCTGGAGATTTACACGCGGAAGTACCTGTGGAAGACCTCCTCGTCTTAGAAGGTTTTTTAAAACGCCTCGAGCGACTCCTTGAGACGGAACTTCCAGCAGATACGTTACTTTATGGACTAGATGGTAAGTTTTACGCACCGATGCTTGAGACGTCAGAAACATTTGAGACGACATGCTCCGGCGTCTATGCGATCGGTGATTGCTCTGGTGCAACGCACTCTCTTGCCCAAGCAGCCGCTAGCGGACTTCATCTCGGACATGCTTTGACGCAAACAAGCCGGTTCCTCTTCGCCTAAGCGGAGATGGACCGGCTTGTTTTACTTCTTGAATGCTTCATATACCTTCAATTGTTTCCCTTTGACTTTCGTCGTCTTCATCACTCGTAAGACAAGCGGACCTTTGCCGTTCAGGATATCGACATACGTCAACGTATCCTGAATCGAGATGATCCCGATATCGTCTGCTGTGACGCCTTCAATCTTCGCGATCGTTCCAACGAAGTCGACGGCACGAAGTTTCTTTTTCTTTCCGCCGTTAAAGAACAACTTCATGATGTCGGCATCGAGCTGTTCCGTTTTCGACGAACGCGTATCTGCCGTCGCCATTTTCTCTTCGAACGCATCCGCTGTCCGCATCAAGTCCTTTTCCGTCGGTGCTTGGCGGCGTGTCAGCTTTCCGTGATATTGCTCGATTTCCTTCAGGCGACGTTCGTCTGCTGGTGTGACGAGACTGATTGCTTGTCCAGTTGCTCCTGCACGACCCGTCCGACCGGTCCGGTGAACGTAGCTTTCTCGTTCGACAGGGAGATCATACTGGATGACATGCGTGATGTTCTCAATATCGATACCGCGTGCTGCGACGTCTGTTGCAACGAGAATCCGGAATTTACCGGCACGGAACGCCTTCATCGCATCGAGTCGATCGTCTTGTTCCATTCCTCCGTGAATCGCTTCAACCGGATAGTCATGTGCACGGAGACCATTCGCAACGAAATCGACATGTTCTTTCGTCCGACAGAAAATTATACAGCGATCCGGGTTTTCAGCGACGAGGACATCTTTTAGAATCGCGAATTTCGTCTTATCCGTCACCGGAATATAACTATGCGTAATCGTTGAGACGACGGTTTCACCCGCTTCGATTCGTTTCGGTGCATCCATGTAACGATTGCTCAACTGTGCGATATCTTCCGGGAAGGTCGCAGAGAATAAGAGTGTCATCCGATCTTTTGGTAACTCGGACAAGATGGCGTCGACTTGATCGAGGAAGCCCATATTCAGCATTTCATCGGCTTCATCCAAGACGACGTAACGGATTTTCTCAAGCGATAGCGTGCCCCGCTCGATATGATCGCGTACACGTCCCGGTGTACCGACGACGACGTGTGTCTTTTGTTTGAGTTCCGTGACTTGTCCACGGAACGGTTGCTTGCCGAAGACGGCCGTCGCTTTGATCCGCTTATAGCGTCCGATGTTCATGATGTCTTCTTTGACCTGCAAGGCAAGCTCACGTGTTGGCGTCAAGACTAAGACTTGTGGTTTGTTTTCTTCCCACTCGACGAGTTCACAAAGAGGGATTGCGAAGGAAGCCGTCTTCCCACTTCCTGTGCGTGATTTGACGATGACGTCTTTTCCGGATAATACGACGGGAATGACCGATTGCTGGACTTCGGTTGGTGCCGTGTATCCGATTTGCTCGATCGAGTCGAGAATCGGTGTGCTTAAGTTAAAATCATTGAATCGTATACGTGTCATAGGATGTCCTCATTTCTTATCGTAAAAAAAGCTTCCCACCGAAACGATGAGAAGCCCAACGAATTATTTGGATGCTACTTTATCTTTTTTGATTTGCTTACTACGTAATTGACCACACGCAGCATCGATATCTGTTCCGTGCTCAAGACGAACACCACAGTTCAAGCCGTTCTTCTTCAATGTATCGTAGAACGTCGTGATATCTTCAGACGTACTGCGTTGATATTGACCGTGCTCATCGACTGGGTTGTACGGAATCAAGTTGACATACGTCAGGTGACGTTTGTCTTCAAACAATTTCGCGAGTTCGACCGCGTGTTCTTTTTGGTCGTTGACGCCACGAAGCAAGATATACTCGATCGTGATTTTACGGTTCGTTGTTTGAACGTAATAATCGATTGCTGGCATCAATTTCTCAAGCGGAATCGCCCGGTTGATTTTCATGATTTGCGTACGCAATTCATTGTTTGGCGCGTGAAGCGAGATAGCTAAGTTGACTTGGAGTTTTAAGTCAGCGAACTTGTAGATCTTGTCTGCCAAACCACTTGTTGAAACCGTGATGTGACGCGCACCGATTGCAAGACCATTGTGGTCCTTGATGACGTTCAAGAAATCGACCATGTTGTCGAAGTTATCGAACGGTTCACCGATACCCATGACGACGACGTGGCTGACACGTTCTTCGTTTCCGACTGCATCGAGGTGATGTTGAACGTTCATGATCTGCTCAACGATTTCGCCTGCTGACAAGTCGCGGCTCTTCTTGATGAGACCACTTGCACAGAAGCTACAGCCGATGTTACAGCCAACCTGTGTCGTAACACAGACAGAAAGACCGTATTTATGACGCATCAAAACCGTTTCGATCAAGTTGCCATCATATAATTTGAAGAGGAACTTGATTGTTCCGTCTGCTGATTCTTGCTTGACCGCTTCTGTCATCGAGTCAATCGTAAAACTCTGATCTAACAACTCAAGGCAATCCTTGTTGACATTCGTCATTTCCGCGAAAGTCGTGACACGTTTACGGTAGAGCCAATCCCATACTTGTTTGGCACGGAATGGTTTGTGCCCTTGATTCGATAACCATTCTGTCATCTGCTCAAGCGTTAATCCATAAATGGATGGTTTATTCATTTCAAAAGACCTCATTTCTTTTTCCAGAACTACAACATTCCTTTATCTTAGTAAAAATCAGCGCGTGACGCAACGTTCAAATCCTAAATGTTCAGTTTCTGTAAATTTTTTTCGTCACTTTCGATCAAATCGACAGACTTCGACGCCCGAATTGAACGAATGCTCCAGTCAAGAAAATGAGACATAGGACGAATAGGATGACCGAGTGGAGCAGAAAATGATTCGTTCCTTCTAGTAATTGCGTCGTATTGAATAAGGAGAAGACGGATAGATAACGGAGCCACTCTGTCTTGTCACTCAGTTCAGACAGAATCGTCAAGACGATCGATAGGACGAGTACACTACCAGCAAGCGAAAAAGCACGTCGTTCTTCATCGAATAACGTCGCAATGAATAACGTAAATGTACCAATTGCAAAGAGTAACAATAGCGCATTGAGTTGAATTCGCCATAATACCACAGTATCGATCGTAATCCCGCTCATCCACCAATCCGCTACCATCAATACGAGACCGTTCAGCGTGACGAGAAGAAGACTAGCGAGTCCGATGACGCTTGCAACTGCTAACGTATAGTCATTTCGTGTGATCGGTGCCGCTAGGTAGACGATCAATTCTCCATTGTCGATTGGTCGCGCGACGAGTCGTGCTGCTAGCGAGAGTAAAAATAGACTCGCGATGACTTGGAAGATCAATCCGTAATAATTCCCACCGAGCAGATCAAGCACATTATTGAATCCTGTCACCTTATCGTATTGGAATGCTTTTAAGACTTCCGGGGGTAATGCTTGAAGCTTTGCTTCTAATAAACCTGCCTTCATCATCGATGGATAAAGCAACGCAAGCATCAATAAATAAAGACTCGTTCCAATCGCATAAGCAAGAACAGGCTTTCTGACTTGCTTGAATAAAGAGCGGATTAGCAACATCACGATGGTTCCTCCTCGCCGTAATAATGCAAAAAGACCTGTTCTAGATCATCCGCCGATTGTCGGATCAATCGCACATCATACTGCGTTAAATAAACAATCACCTGGTTTAAGGTCAACGTCTCATCCGTTTGAAAACTGACTTCTGTCCGCTTTGGTTCAACGCCGACTTGCATCGCGAATTGCGCCGCTTCCGTTTCGCTTTGAAAAACGATCGTGTACACCTTTCGACTCGATCGAATCAACGCATGAATATCGGATTCGACGATGATGCGGCCCGCTTTGATTAAAGCGGCTCGATCACACGACTTTTCCATCTCTGGAAAGTGATGCGAACTCATCAAGATCGCTTTTCCCGCTTGTTTCTCCTGTTCAATCCACTCTAAAAAACGCTCTTGCATCAAGGGATCAAGTCCACTTGTCGGCTCATCGAGTAGGTAGACCGGCGCATCCTTCATGAAACAACCGACAAGTGCCAGTTTTTGTTTCATCCCTTTTGACATCTTTCGGATTTTTGTCTTCGTCTCAAAGGGAAACCGTTTCAACAACAATTGCCGCCGTGCCGGATCGCTGCCGTGTAATCGCTGCATCAAATCCAGCATGTCTGCTCCTGTCATGTCTCCAGGCAGACTAATTTCACCCGGTAAATAACCGACTAACTGCTTTACTTCTTTACTTTGATTCCAGCAATCAAAACCGCCGACGGTTGCTTTTCCATCGTCCGCAGCCAGTAGTCCTATTAAATGCCGGAGGGTCGTTGATTTTCCGGATCCATTTGGTCCGATAAAACCGAATATCATACCCGGCTCAACCGTAAAACTGACATCGAATATCCCGCGTCCCGGCGCAAATTCCTTCGTCACATGCTCCAAACGGATCATCATCCGACCTCCTCATCCTTTATTTCGCTCATCACTGTATTCATACCCGTTTTGAAGCAGTTTGTTCGGATCAAAACGATAGATGACGAATCGCTCGTCGTGATTTTTGTCATAAAGATCCTGCAATCGAATCTCATCAACTTGATCAAATACGGTATGGCGCTCTAGATATTCCCGGTATTCATCAGTTGGGTAATACAAAATGAGATCAACTGAACGCGAGGAGCGCTCGACTGAACCTAGGATGTGATCGACTATTTTCATGAAAATTTGCGAAGAGAATGGATTGAAAAAATAAAACTTGTTTGCCTCATCCGGAATGACATACTGCTCGGCATACGCCTGTTCAAATCGTAAACCTCCGGAACGCCGCTTCCGTCGACTTTGGTAGTTCCCCATATTCCGGATCGCGTCTTCGTAAAATTGTCCGTTCATCTCGATTCCGATGACGGAGCAGTTAAAACGGTCGTGTAAGTAAAAGTTCAAGCGCCCTTTCCCACATCCGAAGTCAATGACAGTATCCTGTTTTTGAAACAAATACGTTTCGCACAGTTCGTCTAATGCTGCATAGGGCGTTGGTTCATATCGATTGTAGTGACTAAACACACTATAAAGATGTTGCATCTCAATGGTCTCAATTCGTAGTCGTTGATCGTATTCCTGTTCATTCATCGTTTGTTCCTTCTTTCCGGCATTCTTGCCTTCATCGTACTATACTAAAGAAGTACATTATTCGTTTTTTGAAAGGGGATTTCATAATGATCGTCGTTACGAACCGTATTAAAGTCAAAAAAGGCATGGCTGCTGCCCTCGCTCCTCGTTTTACACGTCCAAGTGGACTTGATACGATGGATGGATTCATCCGCGTCGAGGTCTTGTTGACACAAAACATCGAAGAACATGATGAGATGAACGTCAACATGTACTGGGAAGATATGAAGAGTTTCCAAGCATGGCGGGAAAGTGACGATTTCAAAGCGTCCCATAGTCGACCGGCGAATAGTGAAGCGGGAGAATCGCCAATGCTCGGTAGCGAGATTCTGACGTACGAAGTCGCTTCGGTCAAAGAACGCGCGCAATAAACTAAAAAGGACTCGTCTTGAGTCCTTTTTGTGTGCCCATATCAAAATAGTGAAAGGGTGTATTTGTCTCAAATGGTATTATTTGTTATTATAGTGCCAATACAGAGAGAAGAGGACTTTTCATGAATTCGTTAACTATATTTGAACAAGTCATTCGTAGCTTACCTGACGATCGTACGTTACGACGTGATGAATTATGGACGGATGATTTTTTATTGCAACAGGAGAATAATCTAACCGTCTATTATTCTCCGATCGGTGAATATATCAATACTGGGGCTAAAGTCGTCATCGTCGGGATCACACCTGGCTTTGAACAGATGCGAATCGCCTTTGAGGAAGCGACGGATGCGCTCCATCATGGTGCTTCGCTAGAAGAGACGGCACGGCTCGTCAAATATACAGCCAGTTTTGCTGGAACGATGCGACGTAATCTCGTCCAGATGTTAGATGCACTTGAGCTTCCAGCATTGCTTGGAATCGAGACGACGGCTAGCTTATTTCATCAACATCAGGAATTATTACATCCGACGTCACTGTTAAAGCAACCCGTCTTCTATCGGGAAAAAAATTATTCGGGGCATCAACCGAAGATCAGTCGCAGTCCTTTATTGAGACATTATGCGGAGGAACACTTCGTCGCTGAAATCAATCAGCTACGAAAACCGACACTGTTGATTCCACTTGGTCGTGTCGTCGAAGCACAAGTCCGTAGTTTGATTCATGATGGACGAATCGAACAGCATCAGCTTCTTTCAGGCTTCCCTCATCCATCTGGTGCGAATGGTCATCGGAAAAAACAGTTTGAAGAGAATCAACCGTACTTAATGAAACAGCTCATTCAGCATTTTGCGGAGTAGCTCATTCTTTTTTTGAAAAATGACGCCATCCTCATACGGATAGCGTCATTTCAATTTAAACCATTAATAAACACACATCATTCGCGAATGCTACTGGATCCTCGAGTGGGAGTCCTTCGACAAGCAATGCTTGTTGATACATCAGTTTTGTATAGCGCTCAAATTTCGAACGGTCGTTTTGATAAGCTGATTCAAGAGATTTAAACACTAGGTGTGACGGGTTCAACTCGAGAATCTTGACCGCTGCTACCCCTTCATTATTCGGCATCGCTTTCAAGATTTTCTCCATCTCAATTGAGACGGCGCCGTCTGTCGCAAAGCAGACAGGATGCGATTTTAGACGCGTCGATGCTTTGACTTCCTTGACCTGTCCACTTAAGATCTCCTGCATCGCTTGGAACATCTCTACTTGTGCCTCTGTCGTCTCTGCTTCTTCTGCTTCGATTCCTAAGTCACTGCTCGTAACTGATTTGAATGTTTTCTCGTCATACGTCATCAGCATCTGAATCGCGAACTCATCGATCTCTTCCGTGAAGTACAAGATGTCATATCCTTTATCACGGACGAGCTCGGATTGCGGTAATTTATCCAAACGATTTGTGCTCTCACCAGCGGCGTAGTAGATATGCGCTTGGTCTTCCGGCATCGCTGCGACGTATTCTGCGAGCGTGATCAACTTCTTCTCCTTCGCTGAGTAGAAGAGGATGAGGTCCTGTACCTGTTCTTTATGCATGCCGTAATCATTGTACATACCAAACTTCAGCTGACGTCCGAACGCTTGATAGAACGTTTCGTACTTCGCGCGATCTTCGCGCAAAAGTGCTTCGAGTTGCGTTTTAATTTTACTTTGGATATTTTTCGCGATCAGTTTCAATTGACGATCGTGTTGCAACAACTCACGCGAGATGTTAAGCGATAAGTCCTCCGAGTCGACCATTCCTTTGACGAAACTGAAGTGATCCGGCAACAAATCACTGCATTTTTCCATGATCAAGACACCATTCGCGTAAAGCTCGAGTCCTTTTTCAAATTCTTTCGAATAATAATCGTACGGTGCCTGTTCCGGAATGAATAAGATCGATTGATAACGAACGGCGCCATCGACGCTGATATGAATGTGTTTTGCCGGTTTGTCAAAACCATACCGCTTCTCTTGGTAGAAGTTCGTATAGTCTTCGTCTGTCAATTCTCGTTTGTTCTTCCGCCAGATCGGCACCATACTGTTGATCGTCTTGACGACCTCGACCTCTTCCGTCTCATCACTGCCTTCAATCGGCTGACGTTCGAGTTCCTTCATCTCGATCGGATAACGGATGAAATCCGAGTATTTCTTGATGATGTTGCGCAGACGATACGTCTCGAGGTATTCGTCATACGATTCTTCGTCCTCATTCGTCTTAATATGGAGCGTAATCTCCGTTCCAACCGTGTCCTTGTCGACTTCCTCGATCGTATAGCCTTCGACACCACGCGATTCCCATTTATAAGCGATCTTACTACCGAACGGTTTCGTAACGACAGTGACGACGTCCGCGACCATAAACGCAGAATAGAATCCGACACCGAATTGACCGATGATATCATGACCATCTTGTGCTTCATTCTCTGCCTTAAAGGCAAGCGATCCGCTCTTCGCGATCGTTCCAAGATTTTCTTCTAGCTCGTCTTTCGTCATTCCGATTCCTGTATCACGAATGACGAGCTGTCGTGTTTCTTTATTTGGTTCGATCGTAATTTTGTAGTGTTCCTTCTCGAACGAAATCGTATCGTCCGTCAATGCTTTATAGTACATCTTATCCATGGCGTCACTAGCATTCGAGATCAATTCGCGCAGGAAAATCTCCTTATGCGTATAGATGGAATGAATCATCATCTCCAGCAATCGTTTTGATTCCGCCTTAAATTGTTTCGTTTCCATGCTTATTCTGCCTCCCCTTTTTTAGCACTCATTCGTATAGAGTGCTAATTCATCTCCTATTATTAGGGAGTTCGAAATATCTGTCAATCTTCTTTCCCGCTATTTTTTACGACTTTTTCACGGACGATTTTTCCGATTTGACGTAGGTGTTCCGCTGACCCATAGGTGCCATGGCTGACGCCGTTTTCATCCTTTCGGTTACCGAGACCGATGAATTGCTCACTTGGTTTGAAGTGGAGACCGACCACGGGTACCTGAAATTGTGATGAAAAGCCGATTTGAAAAATCGCGTCCGGATAATCTGTTGGTTGATACATATGCCAATCGATTGCTGGTTCAAGCTTCGCAAATCGTTCCGTATGTTCCTTCCCGAGCAGGATGATTCCTTTTATCGAAAATAGTTCAAGCAGGCGCATTAGAAATGTTTGACCGAACGGACTATCTTCTAACACCCCGCGTTCTTTGATCGCTCCCATGTAGTGGTGCGTCGGAAACGGAAAAAAATCCAGATGAACGACTGGATCAAGCGCCTCCTCGTAAAACGACGCACCGAGTCCGTTCAAGAATCCTTCAAGCTTACCGCCACCAGGTCGACCGAACCATGTCCGGTAAACGTTCGGTTGTTTGAAATAATCATTGAAGCACCGGATTGAATCCGTCAGCATTTTCTCCTGCAGATAATCCTCCCATGACATCGACTTCGGACGAATAAAGAGCGGACCGGTCTCGTCGAATCGTAATGCGCCCGTCCGGTCTAAAAACTGTGTTCGGGATGGGTTCGTCGCGATCGTCACCCAACTGCTACGCGTCGCATCACCAAACCAAAGGACAGGTGTCGTTTGATCAATCAGTTGATCTGCGAACGCACTTTTCTCGAGCGTCATTTGATACTCGACAGCTTCCTGTAATAGTTTTTTGGCAAGTTGCCATTGATCGGATGTCAGCGTTCTCATCTCCCTTTTTACAGCGATTATGCTGTTGTAGATGTACCCCTTATCTTCTATTACTAGACGCATCGATGGGTTTAATCTCCATTTCTCCGGGAATGTTTTATAAGGTGAACGATACGACTTAGGAGGGATTTAGCAATGGGTAGACTGGATCAAAAAATAGCTGTCATTACCGGCTCGGCAACAGGGATTGGACAAGCGACTGCGCTTGTATTCGCAGAACAAGGAGCAACGGTCGTTTGTGCCGATGTCTCACTTGAAAAAGCACAACACACAGTAGAACAGATTACACAACAAGGCGGGAAAGCGGAAGCCGTCCATGTTGACGTCTCAGACGTCGAGAGTGTTGAGCAACTTGCGAAGCATGTCAAAAAGACGTACGGTACGGTCGACGTCCTCTTCAACAATGCCGGAATCGATGAACAAGGCGGGAAAGTCCACGAGTATCCAATCGATCTCTTCGACCGGATCATTGCTGTCGATTTACGCGGTACATTCCTCGTCAGTAAATTCTTGATTCCACTCATGCTGGATAACGGTGGTTCGATCATCAACACGTCATCGATGTCGGGTCGCGCAGCTGACTTGAACCGGTCTGGTTATAACGCGGCGAAAGGCGGGATCGCGAATTTCACTCGCGCGATGGCAATCGATTACGCGCGTCATGGTATTCGTGTCAATTCGTTATCGCCAGGAACGATTGAAACACCACTCATCGATACACTCGTCGGTGAAAAAGAAAAAGAACAAGGCAAACAGTTCCGCGATGCGAACGCCTGGATCACACCACTCGGTCGACTCGGTAAACCACGCGAGATGGCAACGGTCGCCCTCTTCCTTGCTTCTGACGACAGCTCATATGTCACAGGTGAGGACATCACGGCGGATGGCGGCATCATGGCTTATACATGGCCGGGAGAGATGTTAATCGATTCGAAGTGGAAAGACGAAGCAGAAAAAAGTGAATGAGCAATGCGCGGTGTAACCCTTTAGTTGCACCGCTTTTCTTTTACCTCAAGACGTTCAGTACCGTAAATTATTTTCTGAATTAGTTTACCTCCCTGAAGTATTTTTATCAGGGTACACTACAGGTAAAGGGGGAAAAATTCATGCAAACAGCGATTACTTACTTACAACGGTGTCTTCAAATTCCAAGTGTCAATCCGATGGACGGAGAAGAAGCCGTCGCACGTTACGTATACGATGTATTGGTCGATCATCAGATCTCGACAGAATGGATTGAAGTTTCACCAAAACGAATTTGTCTCGTCGCGACCGTCCCTGCGAGCGAGGATGTTTCACGTCCTGCCGTCCTCGGTCTATCTGGTCATCTCGATACGGTTCCAGTTCAAGAAGACGGCTGGACGAAAGATCCATATGGTGGCGAAATCGAAGACGGCCGCATCTATGGTCGTGGGGCTTCTGATATGAAATCAGGTGTCATGGCAATGGTGCAAGCACTGATTCAATATAGAGAACGTCAAGAACGACCAAACACTATCAAACTTCTGATTACATCCGATGAGGAGAATGGAATGACGGGTGCTCGTCATTTGACCGAACAAGGACACGCGGATGATTTAGACGCTTTACTGATCACAGAACCAACAAGCGGAATGATCGGTTATGCACAAAAAGGTGTCGTTGGGATCGAAGTGACATGTCGTGGGAAAAGTGCACACAGCTCTGCCCCTCAACTCGGACGTAATGCGATCGATGACGTCTATCGCGTCATCCAGGAAGTGAAGTCGGAACGCTTCTCGATTACAGCGAATCATCATCCGGCGCTTGGTCCAGTCGTCGCGTCAATCACATCCATAAAAGGAGGCGAAGGACCGAATGTCGTTCCGAGTCAGGCTTCCTTTTATATGGATATTCGGACGATTCCCGGGTTCGGTCGAGCAGACGTTCTTGCTGTCTTTACAGCTATCGAGCGTCGTCTTGTAGCAGAAGATTCCGAGTTTGATATGAACGTGACCATCATCAAGGATATTCCTTCTTGTGAAACCGATGAACAGGCGCCTTTCTTGCAACAGGTCGCGGATACGATGGAGCAGGTGAGCGGCGTGACACCACAAAAAATCGCTATTCCAGGTGGAACGGATGGTGCGATGTTCAGCCAAGCGAAAAAGTCATTTCCAATCGCAATAGCTTCATTCCATGATTTCCGTCTCGCACATCAAGTGGATGAATCGATTCCGTTATCCGAATATGAACAAACGATTGCGTTTTGCTTCAACTTGATCAACACACCATTACATCAATCGCTCCCATCACATTAAAAAAAGAAGGGACGACATTCGATATTGTAACCGAATGTCGTCCCTTCTTTTTGTGTTAGCGCCTTTCATCAGCTGATTCAGTAGACGCCAAGTTGTGCTAACGCCTCACTTAAATAACTTTGATCACTGCGAAACTGGTGACTCGTTTGTCCGTCAGACCAACTGATGAAGACACGACCAAGTCGGTCATAGCGTAAGCGGAGTCGAATTACTCCCTGCTCGAATACGACTTCACCGTGTAACGACTCATGGACGTGAGCAAAGTTACGGATGAACGCATCATATTGATTAAATGTAACTGAAAACTGGTGTTCACTATTCCGCCCTACCATCTGAATCGTTAGTTCTTCTTGCGTTGGATATACGTATAAGATGTCCCATGATACACTGCTTTCTTCTCCTCGAAACACGATACGATGCTTCATTCGATTTCCACCTCTGAGCCACAGGATATTTACTAGCACTTCTCGAAAGTAACCCATATCTTCTTCATCCGAAAGGAGTCTGCTTATGTCTGATACGCCAAAGACAGGTCCTACCGAACAGTCCGTTGATGCCTTTCTGACACAAGTCGAACCGCCGCAACGTCAAGCAGATGGTATCACACTACGTCAGTTCTTCGAAGATGTCACGGGATATGAAGCCGTACTTTGGGGTTCATCCTTGATTGGTTTTGGTTCCTACCATTATCGCTATGCCTCCGGCCGCGAGGGCGATAGCTTTTATGTCGGCTTTTCTCCGCGGAAGACGAACCTCGTCCTTTATCTCGCACTTGGTGAAGACGCAGTCTCAGAACGACTGCTTGCCAGTCTCGGTACGTATCGACGCGGTAAGTCCTGCATCTACGTCAAACGACTGACTGACATTGACTTAGGCGTACTTCGGGAAATGATCGAGCACTCGATCCGCACGTTAAAAACCATGTACCCCTCTTGATTTCAATCAAAAACAGCCGAAGCGAATGCGCTTCGGCTGTCTTGTTATCGAATTAATGTCCGCCTTCCGTCCGGTCGATATGGCGAATGTGTTTGAGATTGACCCCGATGATGATGACGGATAAGAGGACGAAGCCACTTCCGACATAAAACGGTAGATTTGCGTTGAAGATTTCAGCCAATTTACCGGCCATGAATGGCGCGATGGCTGCCCCGAGAAAACGTAGGAAACTGTATGCCGCAGATGCTGTCGAACGTTCGACAGGTGCTGCATCCATGACAGCTGTCGTGATGAGCGTGTTGTTATTCCCAAGCACAGCTCCCGCCAAGATGACACAGACGATGACGACGGCTGGAGTTTTCGTGAAAATCCCCATCAACAGAAGCAAGATCGCGAATGTGATCAACATCATGATCATCGCTTTGATCGTTCCGAACCATTGTTTCAGTTTCGGAGCCGTTAAGACTGATGTGATCGCAAGCAACATCCCCCAACCGAGGAAGACGAATCCGAGTCCTTTCGCTGGTAGTTTCATGACGAATGGTGCATAGGCCATGATCGTAAAGAAACCAACGTTATAAAGCGCCGCAACGATCCCGAGTGTCAAGAGCGAACGATGCTTCATCGCTTGGAACGGTGCTTTTAATGATAACTTTTGTTTTGGTGCAGCAGATGCTGCTGGTTTTGGCATCAAGAAGAGCAAGACGAGAAACGCGATGACCATGATTGTCGCAACACCCATGAATGGGGCGCGCCATGTGATCGAACCGAGTGTTCCGCCTAATAGCGGTCCAATCGAAATCCCAAGACCAACGGCTGCTTCATACAAAATGATGGCTTTTGCTGTTCCGCCTGACGACAGCGAAACGATCGCAGCCAGTGCGGTTGCAACGAACAAAGCGTTCCCAAGTCCCCATCCACCGCGTAACGCGACGAGCGTCCAAATGCTGTCTGCTTGTGAAGCAAAACCAGCAACAGTTGCGATGACGGCAATCCCGAGCATTAATGTTCCTTTTTGACCAATCCGTGATGAGATCGCGCCTGTAATTAACATCGCGAATGCCATGACGGCGTTATAACTTGTAAATAAGAGCGTTACTTCACTTTTGGACGCTTCTAAATTCTCGGCAATCGTCGGTAAGACCGGATTGACGAGTCCCATTCCCATGAATGCTGTAATACTGGCGAAAAAGACTGCCCAAACAGCAACCGGTTGATGGAATAATCCATGTTTGCTTTCCGCTAATACCGTTTCCGGCTCAAGCGTCGTTGTTTTTTCAGCAAGTGCCATAGTGTCCCTTCTTTCTATTGAATGTATTATATGAACTGTTTAAACGAATGGCGGATGACGTCGCCTCGACTAATGATCCCAACAAGACGTCCTGCCTTAAGGATTGGAAGCTTTTTGATCCGTTTTGAACCGAGCGTTGCTGCAATCTCTTCCATTTCTGTATCAGCGTCTGCTGTTACAACCTTCCGGCGTGCAAGTTCCATGACAGGTCGATTCAAGATATGACGAATTCGATCTTCATAATCTTCTTCGTCTCCTTTGATGACATCTACATATAAGAATGTATCGACGATGATGTCCTTGTGTTTTCCGATCGCGCGCATGATATCTCCGTCACTGATATAACCGACGACCTCTTGCTCGGCATTGATGACGGGTACGCCGCTAATACCAGATTGAATGAATCGTTCGATGACCGTACGAATCAGATCTGTATCGTTTACCGTAATGACCTCTTGTTTCATCGATTCATAAGCTTTCATCTGAATTCTCCTTTGTCGTTCGTTTCTCATCTACGAAAGTTGTATGATACAATTAAAAGAACAAAAATGATTGTATAATACAACTACAACTCTGTCAAGCCTCCTGCTTTTCGCATTGACAGCTTATCCACATTGGGTAATCATGAGGGACAGAGAGACTTTTTTGAAAGGGGAGATACCCGATGTCTCAACAATCACTCGAAACCATTGAACTCGAGTTAGCGATCCTGATCCGGCGCTTAACGACGGCGACGGCAGACAATCGTAATTTGGACCGTGCTTCTTATCTCTTACTGCGACAATTAGCGGATTCCGGCAACGTCGGTGTTAAAACACTTGCCCGTGAACTTCAGCTCGATGTCTCGACCGTCAGTCGCCAAGCAGCGGCACTCGATCAAAAGCAACTCGTTGAAAAAGTAAAAGATCCGACAGATGGGCGAGCCTTCTTCTATCATATTACAGATAAAGGACAACAAGAACTCACCATCTACCGAACCGCACGTCTCGCGAGCATCGAACGTCTACTGACAGACTGGCCAGCGGATGATGCAGAAGATTTCGGACGCCTATTGCAACAATTCAATCGCGCCTTGCGCGAACGGTAATGGAATCACACCATTAAAAAAACAGACGCGAAATCGATTGATTTCGTGTCCGTTTTTTCGTCATCATTCATCACGTATGAGAAACCTGGCAAACCGAACGAATTTGCGCGATATGTTCCGGTGAAGTTCTACAACAACCGCCAATCAATCGTGCTCCAGCTTCATACCATGTCTTTGCGATGGCTTGGAACGACGTGCACTGATTCGTACCCGACCACGTCTTTGCGACCGGATCATAGACTTCACCGGAGTTCGGATAGACGATGATTGGAACACTCGTCAACGTCTTAACGTGACGGATGAAGTCGGTCGCGTAGGATGCCGGAAAACAATTTGCACCGATTGCTGCAAGTTGCGGATGCTGTCCGATTGTCTCGATGCATATCGCAAGCGGTGTTCCCTCACTGATGTGCGTCGCATCTTGAAGCGAGAACGTCAGCCAAGCAGATACTTCCGGGAACGCTTCGAGAATCCCGAACAACACGACAGCTTCCTCAAGCGACGGAATCGTCTCGAATGCCAGCAGATCAGCCCCCGCTTCAATCAATGCTTCGATGCGCGGTCTGTGGAAGGCTTCTAGCACATCTGCTGACACACCATAATGACCGCGATACTCAGAACCATCTGCTAAGTAGGCACCATAAGGACCAACTGATCCCGCGATCAATGCGGCACTCTTTCCGCTACGCGTCCGTGCATCTTGCGCTAAGGTAACCGTTTGTCGAATTAACGCTTGTGCTTCCTCGGTCGTGATGTGACGTTGCTTGAATCCTTCGATACTTGCTTGATAGCTTGAGGTGATCGCAACATCGGCGCCCACTTCAAAGTAATCGTGATGGACACGCTCAATCTGTTCCGGTGCTTCAATTAAGAGGCGTGCCGACCAGAGTGGATCGTTCAGGTCGAATCCCTTTTGTTCGAGTTCGGTCGCAAGGGCACCATCTAAAATAAGAAAAGGAACTTCCTGTAATCGTTGGTCAACTGGATTTTTGATTCGGGACATCTTCAACACTCCGTTTCTGAGAAGAATTCGTGAACGCATGAACGACATAACAGATCACGATGAATGGGATACCGCAATACAAGGCGACTCGTTGCGTCGGATCAAATCCGATACCAATCAGGGAAATCAAACAGACGACGAAAGCGGCGATCGGTACCAATGGAAAGAGTGGTGTACGATAGACCAATTCGTCGACCGTATGCCCTTCGCGGAGGAATTGTTTCCGGAAGCGATACTGCGCAACGCTGATACTCATCCAGACGACGACGACAGCAAGGCCGGAAATCGAGACGAGCGCAATATAGACACTTCCTGCTGCATAGATGCTAGACAGCAAAGCAAGTCCTCCGCCAAGCATGCTGAACAATACAGCTCGAAGTGGAACCCCACTTGGCGTCACCTGGGCGAAGAAGCGCGGAATCATGCGTTCGTTCGCAAGCGACCAAAGCATCCGGGAGGCAGCGTAAAGCCCAGAGTTCGCTGCCGACAAGATCGCTGTCAGAATGACGAAGTTCATCACGTCTGCCGCATACGGAATTCCGATTCGTTCGAACACCGCAACGAACGGACTTTCGAGCACGCCCTTCCCTTCCGTTGGCAATAAGACGGCTAATACGATGATCGTACCGACGAAAAAGAGGACGAGTCGCAAAATCGTTGTTCGGATCGCAAGCGGAATCGTCCGCTTCGGATCGACCGCTTCACCCGCTGCGACGCCGATCAATTCCGTTCCTGAGTAAGCAAAGTTCACAGCAAGCATCGTCATGAAGATCGCAAATGCCCCATTTGGAAACAATCCTCCTTCCGTTAAGGAAGAAAAGAATGGTGCTGGGCTACCATCTTGTAATGGGATGAAGCCAACGATGGCTCCCGCACCAAGTAAAATGAAAGCAATGATCGTTACGACCTTAATGGCGGAGAACCAAAACTCGACTTCAGCAAATATGCGGACCTTCAAGACGTTGATACCAAGGATCATCGCAGCGAATAATGCACTGAACACCCAGACTGGAATCGACGGGAACCAACGTTGCATTAAAATGCCTGCTGCCGTGAATTCTGAACCAAGGGCGACCGTCCACGTCAGCCAGTAGAGCCAGGCCACCGTATAACCGGTACCGGGTCCGATATACTTCGTTGCGTACTTATGGAATGATCCGGTTTCCGGCATGTGCACAGCGAGTTCACCGAGACTTAACATGACTAAGTAGACGACGACGGCTCCGATCAAATACGACAAAATCGTTCCGACACGTCCCGCTTGTTCCAACGTATAACCTGTACTTAAAAATAATCCTGTTCCAATGACGCCTCCTAACGACAGCATGATCAGATGACGTGATTCCATCTTGCGTCGAAAAGCTCCGCTCGTTTTCATGAATCCATTTCCTCCTCGTTCCACCTATTTCAAACAAAAAACGCATCCTCACGGATGCGTCGGTCGACAATTCGGAAATCTTATCGATCGGGTGCAGCACCCGCAGGAATTAGCACAGTATCTTTCGACCTGTTGCTGAGGTTTCATAGGGCCAGTCCCTCCACCTCTCTGGATAAGTATGTAATTGTTCCTAACCCTATCAAGCCTTTTCCGAATTGTCAACACAATTCAGAATACTCCTACCAAAAAACATTCCGCATCGTAATGATCCGGAATGTTAGAACACTTTATTTTTTTGCGAATAGATCCGCTGTCTTTAAGGCTGCACGAACCGCTTTTCGGTTCAATGTCCCTTGCTGGTGCTTCATTTTCTTCGTTTGGGCAGCCAGTTGTGCTTTGAGCGCCGCAATTTCCTGATCTTTTTGAGTCGTCGTTGTTTGTTTCTGCAATGCTTTGATTTTCTTATCTTTTTCAGCTAATTGCGCTTTTGCCTGTTTTTGCGCATCTGCGATTTTTTTATCTTTTTCGGCTAATTTCTCTTTTGCCTTTATTTGTGTATCTGCGATTTTTTTCTCTTGTTCTGGGAAGAACCGTTCGAAACGGGCGACTGCTTCTTCGAGACTCACGCCAGAAATCGGTTGAACCGGTGGAAGTAGTTCCGCTTGCGCCATTTGACGGTCAAACGGCACATTCTCAGGATAATTCGTCTCTTGGTAAATGTGTTCAAGATCATTCACGTTCAAGAAGTCAACGAAGTTGTCGAAGTTACGTGCTTGAACACGTACTGGACTTTGGAAATCAGCATTGGCTACGACGTCGGATAATTGTGTATCCGCTTTGATGTCGTTCGCCCAAATATGCGTCAACTGATGATAATCCGTTAGTTCGCGCATCCGTGCATCCTTTGGAATGAGGATACTCGGCGTACCCGCAAGCGTTGCTGTGATATTTCCATGCAAGCGCGCACCAAAACTGAGGTCTGCCTGCCCGATGAAATCGAACCATGTTTGTGCGTTCAAGAAGAAACGAACACGATCGTTCATGTAAGCAGGATCCGACATCTTCACCGGATAGTTCGTCACGGACAAATCTGCGATCGGATGCGTTCCTGTATACGTCAATTTCAGTTCCTTCATCCATTGGGGAATGAAGTAATGATTCGGATACTCTTCCATTCCGCGTGTAATGAAATCAAGAACATTTTGTGGTGCTAAACGTGACGAGTTGACCGTAATCATCGACTCGGGCGTAATGTTCGTTTCACGAATATGTAAGTCGCGACCAAACGCGTACATCGAAGGACATCCGATGACACGATGATCAATGCCTTCGCGAAAACCAAGACGCGTCAAGTATTTCGACGTGATTTCCCCACGAAGACCAAGCATGCTTGAGCGCTCAAGTACAGCGCTGACGAATGCTTTGACATCTTCATCGAACGGGAATCCGCCGTCTAGATCTGGTTCAAACGGTGCACGTAAGCCTACACCGATGACGACGACTGGAATTTTTAATTTCTTGATAAGGCGGGTGTACTTCCGCAACGTCGGTACGAATTCTTTTCGGAATGCATCCGCTAACGGAATGACATAAAGATCAAAGTTGGCATTGATTTCGTCCGCCCGTTCTTCATCGTAATAGTAATAGTCCGGTGTAATCGTCGTACCTTCTGTCATCAACGTCCGAAAGATACTGTATTGATAAATGAGATTTCCAACGTTTCCTCCAATGGAATTATGTTTCATCAAATAAGGAGCATCGAACTGTTCGAATGGTGTCATACCTGCACGAATAATAATACGTTTCATAATGGATAAACTTCCCCTCTCGTCTGCTTCATTCGTCCTTGCAAGAAAAAATGCGGAAAAATATATTATCACTTTTTTTCAATCTCATTAACAATAGATGAACTTTATTTCGGAAGTCAACGATTCCTAGGGGAAACAGGTCTTTCGTCATCAAAACGAAACATTTGCACTACTCCATTATTTTTCTAAAATAGAAAAATGTAACTATTTAATCGTTCTAAGATACATGCGTAAGTTTGCTTCGACTAATTTTAAAGCTCTGAACCGTTCTGTCGAAGTAGGTTTTAACAAGGCGCTGAAAAAATGTTCCACTTCGACTGGCTGACCTTTTTCCATATCGCGCAACATCGACGATTTCATCGTATCTTCCATCGCATGCATCTGCTTCAATAGCACCGTTTCTGTATCGTCATTGAAGACCGCGCCCTGTTCTTCCATCGCCTGTTTCGCTTCGTTCATGACGTCTACAATCATCTGACGCCCGACAGCTTCTTCCCGAATCGAACCGATCGCTGAACGAAATAGCGTCGTCACACCCGCAAATGTCGAAATGAAAAGATACTTTTGCCACATGTCATCCATGATATGCATCGAGTACGCCATCGGTGCCTTCGCTTTCGCAAAACGTGTTGCGATCTCCTGCAAACGAGCTGTTGGTTTGCCGGTTCGTGAGCCAAACAACAGTCGATGTGACGGACTCGTCTGTAAAATGCGTCCTTCTGCATCAAGCGTCGATTCAATGAAGCAAAGACCGCCCAGTACACGCTCTTCTCCGAAGACTTCTGTTAACCGACGAATATGTTGCATGCCATTCAATAAAGGAATGATATACGTCTCGTTCGAAACGAATGGCGTAAGATCCTTTAAGACATCATCTAAGTGATAGGCTTTCGTCGAAAGCAAAACGACATCAAATACGTGATCCGGTCGCATGTCTCGTGTCACTAACTGAGGAGTGATCGTGATATCGCCATGAGGACTAGTGATCTGTAGACCTGTTTTTTGTAATTGTTCATATCGCTTCGGACGGACGAGAAAGGTCACCTGTTCACCTTGCTCAGCAAGACGGCCCCCGAAATAACCTCCGACTGCTCCTGCACCTACAACTAAAATGTTCATATGTACTATCTCCTCCTTACCCGTTCTGGTTATTGATTACTCCTTCACCCTAACATATTTGGAACCGATTTCCTGATTGCCAGTTGAATCTCTAAGATTTAAGTGAAGCGTTTGCATTTTAGAGAAAAACGTATATACTAACTTGTATACAAGTATACTCACTCTAGAAATCAGGTGATTTTATGTCAGAACTGTTATACCCCTTGAAGTGGTTGTCAAAAGCTTCTGCCGGAGATCGTGTCGCGCACGAACTACGAATGCGGATCATTTCAGGAAAAATTGAAAGCGGTACCATCTTATCCGAAAACAAAATAGCCTCTGATTTTTCAGTCAGTCGCTCACCTGTCCGTGACGCGTTAAAGGTGCTTGCAGCCGAACAGTTGATTCGTCTCGAACGAATGGGAGCGGTCGTCGTCGGTTTATCCGAGCGCGACATTCAAGAAATCTATGATGTCCGGTTACTCATCGAAACGTTCGTCTTCGAGCGACTTGTTAAGGTCGAACGTGCAGAACTCGTCCGTGAACTCAGCAAAATTCTCGAAATGATGAAGGTTGCCATCAAATATAAGGATGCTGATGAATTCTCTTTCCAAGACGTACTGTTTCATGAAACGATCATCCGCTCGATCGATCATGGGTATGTCAGCATGATTTGGCAAAATCTCAAACCAGTCATGGAAAGTTTCATCCTCCTATCAATGCGGGTACGATTCGAGGAAGACATCGAAGACTTTGAACGCATCCTCGCGAACCATGCCTTGTATATCGAAGCGATCGAGACAGGAGATCGTGAACGGATGGTTGCTTCCTTACATCAGAACTTTGATGATGTTCAGGAAGTCGAAGATCTCTGGAAAACGCAACAAATGATGTCGAAAGGAGTCGATTCACATGACTGAATACATGTTAGGCGTCGATATCGGAACGACGAGTACGAAAGCAGTCTTATTTACGACAAAAGGAGAGGTCATCGGACAAACGAACGTCGGTTACCCACTCCACACACCGAACCGTTCGACGGCGGAACAGGATCCGGAAGAAATTTTTGATGCCGTACTCGAATCCATCCGATTGATCACAAAACGTCATCCGAGCATGCCACCGAAGTTCGTCGCGTTCAGTAGTGCCATGCACAGTTTGATTGCGATGGACGCACAACATCAACCGTTGACTGCCTGCATCACATGGGCGGACAGTCGGAGTGAAGCATGGTCGAACAAGATTAAGGAACAATATGGTCTCTCGATCTATCACCGGACCGGGACACCGATTCATCCGATGTCACCGCTTAGCAAAATCAGTTGGCTCGTCGAAGATCGTCCGGAGCTCCACGCTCAAACGAAAAAGTATGTCGGGATCAAGGAGTTCGTGTTCCAAAGACTGTTCGGAACATATGTCATCGACCACTCTCTCGCTTCAGCAACTGGTCTCTTTAATATTCATGAATTAGGTTGGGATACGGGCGCACTGCATGTCGCAGGTATCGATGCAAGCTATTTATCGGAACCCGTACCGACAACGACGTCATGTACCGGACTTAATACTGATTACGCACGACAAATGGGACTATCCGTCGATACGCCGTTCTTAGTTGGTGCCAGTGATGGTGTCCTCTCCAATTTAGGTGTCAACGCGATTCGCAAAGGGGAAATCGCGATCACGATCGGAACGAGCGGTGCCATCCGAACGATCATTGATCGTCCACAGACGGATGAAAAAGGACGAACGTTCTGTTACGCACTGACCGAGGACCACTGGGTCATCGGCGGCCCCGTCAATAACGGAGGAATGGTCTTACGGTGGATTCGTGACGAACTTGCTTCAGCAGAAGTCGAGACAGCAAAACGCCTCGGCATCGATCCGTATGCTGTCCTGACGAAGATTGCCGAACGCGTCCGCCCGGGGTCCGACGGTCTGTTGTTCCATCCTTACTTGTCCGGTGAACGAGCACCGCTATGGAATCCGGACGTCAGCGGTTCATTCTTCGGTTTGACGCTCTCACACAAAAAAGAGCACATGATCCGGGCAGCACTAGAAGGCGTCATCTACAATCTGTATACCGTCTTCCTCGCACTCGTCGAATGCATGGATGGTCCTGTGACGCGGATTCAGGCAACCGGTGGATTTGCCCGGTCTGAAGTCTGGCGCCAAATGATGGCGGACATCTTTGAGTCGGAAGTCGTCATTCCGGAAAGTTTCGAAAGTTCATGTCTTGGCGCTTGTATTCTCGGACTGTATGCGACAGGGGAAATCGATTCGTTCGAAGTCGTATCCAAGATGATTGGGGAAACACATCGCCATGTACCAAATGAAGAAGCGATGCATGAATATCGTCAGCTTTTACCGATTTTCATTAGTCTAGCGCGGACATTATCCGAAGACCACAAACGAATTGCTATGTATCAACGGAGCTTGATTCAAGAGGAAAACTAACTTAATCTTTTGGGGGAAGTCATCATGCCTTTAGTCATCGTAGGAATTGGGATCATCGCATTGCTCGTTCTCATCATGGGGTTAAAATTAAATACGTTCGTTTCACTCATCATCGTTTCCTTTGGCGTTGCACTATTACTCGGTATGCCGCTCGATCAGATCGTCAAGACGATCGAAGCCGGTATCGGAGGAACACTCGGTCACCTAGCTCTGATCTTTGGTCTTGGTGCGATGCTTGGAAAGCTAATCGCTGACGCCGGGGGGGCGCAGCGAATCGCGATGACGCTTGTCGCACGATTCGGGGAAAAGAACATCCAATGGGCGGTCGTCGTTGCTTCGTTCATCATCGGAATCGCACTCTTCTTCGAAGTCGGACTCGTTCTGTTGATTCCAATCGTCTTTGCGATTTCACGCCAGCTCCGCGTCTCGATCTTATATCTTGGGATCCCAATGGTCGCAGCACTGTCTGTCACGCACGGCTTCTTACCACCTCACCCAGGTCCGACCGTCATCGCAGGGGAGTATAAAGCCAATATCGGGGAAGTCTTATTGTATGGTTTCATCGTTGCTGTTCCGACAGTCATCATTGCTGGTCCTGTTTTTACGAAGATCGCGAAACGACTCGTACCTGAATCGTTTACACGCACAGGAAACATTGCGTCACTCGGGGAACAAAAAGAATTTGATTTAGACGAGACGCCAGGTTTCGGTATTAGTGTCTTCACTGCGATGCTACCGGTCCTCTTGATGTCGGTCGCAACGATCTTCACGCTTTTACAAGAAACACTCGGCTTGGGTGAGAGTAGCGTCATCTCGGCGATCGAGTTCATCGGGAACGCCTCGACGGCGATGTTGATTTCGTTACTCGTCGCGGTCTACACGATGGGGATCGCCCGTAAGATTCCGATGCAAACGGTCATGGAATCTTGTACGACGGCCATCGCCCAAATCGGGATGATGCTATTGATCATCGGTGGTGGCGGTGCCTTCAAACAAGTCTTGATTGACGGCGGCGTCGGTACATTCGTCGCACAATTATTTGAAGGATCGGCGTTATCTCCGATTCTGCTCGCTTGGTTGATCGCTGCGATTCTGCGAATCTCACTTGGTTCTGCGACAGTCGCTGCCCTTTCGACAGCAGGTCTCGTCATTCCGTTACTGGAGCAATCCGACGTCAACTTAGCGCTCGTCGTCCTTGCGACTGGTGCGGGTAGTCTAATCGCTTCACACGTCAATGATGCGGGCTTCTGGATGTTTAAAGAATATTTCGGTTTATCATTAAAAGAAACGTTTGCGACATGGACTGTGCTTGAGACGATCATTTCCGTTTGTGGACTTGGGTTCGTTCTTCTCCTCAGCCTCGTCGTCTAAGAAAAGGAGTCGTTCTACTTATGCAACATTCTATCGGAGTCATCGGGCTTGGCGTCATGGGACGCAACCTAGCACTGAATATGGCGAGTCATCAAGAAGAAGTCGCCATCTATAACTACACACGTGATTTAACGGACGATCTCGTCGCACACGATGAGGGATTATCACTTCATCCGTACTACGATATCGAAGCATTCGTACAGTCACTCGCCCGTCCGCGTAAAATCTTCATGATGGTCACGGCCGGCAGCGCGATTGATTCAGTCATCGAATCGTTACTTCCACATCTCGAAACAGGCGACATCATCATGGATGGTGGGAATTCCCACTTCCTTGATACGGAACGTCGCTTCGACGAACTCCAACGACACGGCATCGAATACATCGGCGTCGGCGTATCGGGTGGTGAAGTCGGTGCACGGACCGGTCCTGCGATCATGCCGGGTGGATCGAAAGAAGCCTACGAACATGTCGCACCGATCTTGACGAAGATTGCCGCTCACGTTGAAGGCGATCCATGTTGTGTCTATATTGGTCCGAAAGGCGCTGGTCACTTCGTCAAGATGGTTCATAACGGAATCGAGTATGCGGACATGCAACTGATTGCTGAAGCGTATAGCTTCCTCCGTTTCCGTCTCGGACTCGACGTCACGGAAGTCGCGGACATCTTCGCTGAGTGGAACGAAGGTGAACTGAAAAGTTACCTGATTGAGATTACAGCGGACATCCTCCGAAAAACGGATGATGAGACAGGGCAACCGTTGATTGATGTCATTCTCGATCAAGCCGGTCAAAAAGGAACTGGAAAATGGACGAGCCTGCAAGCCATTGATAATGGGATCGCCTCTTCGATCATCACGGAAGCCCTGTTCGCGCGTTACCTTTCAGCTATTAAAGAAGAACGCGTCGCAGCGTCTGCTGTCCTAAAGGGACCAGAAGACTTGTCAACGCTTGAGCGAGACGCGTGGGTCGAACGGATTCGTCAAGCGCTTTATATGGGGAAAGTTGCCGCATACGCGCAAGGCTTCACCCAGTACCGGACGTCGTCTGAGTTGTATGACTGGAACTTACGCCTTGAGGAGATCGCCTTGATCTTCCGTGGTGGATGTATCATCCGGGCCGACTTCTTGAACGTCATCAGTGAAGCGTTTAAAAACGACGCGAACCTCTCGAACTTGATGCTCGCCCCATTCTTCGCTGAGAAAGTACAGGCGTATCAAGAATCGTTACGTCACGTCGTTGCCGAGGGAGCGTTATCTGGTTTTGCACTCCCATCTCTATCGACGTCGTTGACGTATTACGATAGCTACCGGACAGCGAATTCGAATGCCAACATGTTGCAAGCGCAACGTGATTATTTCGGCGCTCACACGTATGCCCGGACAGACCGCGAAGGCATTTTCCATACGGACTGGCAATAAGGAATACAGCTCCCGACTCCTGTTTCATTTAGGAGTCGGGATTTCTTTTTTTGTTCACACAATCTTTCCTGAAATAAGAAATTACCGATTATACCTTGACAAAAGTGTTGGTCTATATGAAATTAGTATTAGATTAGAATTATTCTAGTGTGATAAATACAGATTACCTGTATGCACTAGAACAGATTCTAAATATAGAACCCTTGAGGAGGATTTTTATCATGTCTTTAATCGGAAGTGAAGTAAAACCATTCAGTGCATCAGCATTCCACAACGGAGAATTCGTTGACCTAACGGATGCCAACCTTCGCGGTAAATGGAGTGTCGTATGTTTCTACCCTGCAGACTTTACATTCGTTTGCCCGACAGAACTCGAAGATCTCCAAAACCAATACGCAACACTCAAAGCGCTTGACGTTGAAGTTTACTCTGTTTCAACAGATACGCATTTCACACATAAAGCATGGCACGAAACGTCAGAAACAATCGGTAAAATCGAGTACGTTATGATCGGTGACCCATCACACGTCATCTCACGTAACTTCGAAGTCTTGAACGAACAAGATGGTCTTGCTGACCGCGGTACGTTCATCATTGATCCAGACGGCGTCATCCAAACAGTTGAAATCAACGCAGGCGGCATCGGTCGTGATGCGAGCACACTCGTCAACAAAATCAAAGCAGCACAATACGTACGTAACAATCCAGGCGAAGTCTGCCCAGCGAAATGGGAAGAAGGCTCTGCAACACTCACACCAAGCCTTGACCTCGTCGGAAAAATTTAAGGAGCGGATTCGCGATGGCTTTAGCACCAGACATTAAAGCACAACTCGCGCAATACCTCGAGCTTCTCGAAGGCGATCTCGTCCTAGCCGTTAGTGCTGGGACAGACGCCGTCTCGCTTGAGATGAGCGCACTCGTCGAAGAGATCGCAAGCATGACACCACGCATCTCCGTCGAGCAGGCAAGCCTTCCCCGGACACCAAGTTTCACAGTCAACCGTGTCGGTGAGACAAGCGGCATCACGTTCGCGGGAATCCCACTCGGTCATGAGTTCACGTCCCTCGTCCTCGCACTGCTTCAAGTCAGCGGTCGAGCACCGAAGGTCGATGCGGACGTCATCAAGCAGATTCAAGGCATTCAAGAAACGTACCACTTCGAGTCGTACATCAGCTTGAGCTGCCACAACTGCCCAGATGTCGTACAAGCATTGAACGTCATGAGCGTCCTCAACCCGAACATCAGTCACACGATGATTGATGGCGCGGCATTTAAAGCAGAAGTCGAACAAAAAGAGATCATGGCTGTTCCGACGGTCTTCGTCAACGGCGAAGCGTTTGGTAACGGACGGATGTCACTTGAAGAAATCCTTGCGAAGCTTGGCACAGGTGCCGATGCTTCTGATTTCGCTGATAAAGATCCATACGATGTCCTCGTCGTCGGTGGTGGTCCAGCTGGATCGAGTGCTGCCATCTATGCAGCCCGTAAAGGCATCCGGACAGGTATCGTCGCAGAGCGCTTCGGTGGACAAGTCATGGATACGATGAGCATCGAAAACTTCATCAGCATGAAGTACACGGAAGGACCAAAACTCGTCGCAAGTCTTGAGGAGCACGTCAAGGAATATGGCATCGACGTCATGAACCTACAACGGGCAACTCGTCTTGAGAAGAAGGACCTCCTCGAGCTCGAGCTTGAGAATGGTGCTGTCTTGAAAACGAAGAGTTTGATCCTTTCAACAGGCGCACGCTGGCGGAACGTTGGTGTTCCAGGCGAACTCGAATTCAAGAACAAAGGCGTCGCCTACTGCCCACACTGTGATGGTCCATTGTTCGAAGGAAAACGTGTCGCAGTCATCGGTGGCGGAAACTCAGGGATCGAAGCAGCAATCGACCTCGCAGGAATCGTCAAGCATGTCACGGTCCTTGAATTCGCACCGGAATTAAAAGCGGATGCTGTTCTTCAAGAACGCCTCGCTTCTCTTCCGAACGTCACGGTCGTCGTCAACGCACAGACGAAGGAAATCACAGGAACGGACAAAGTGAACGGGATCACGTACATCGAGCGCGAAACGAACGTCGAACGTCACGTCGAGCTCGAAGGTGTCTTCGTCCAGATCGGTCTCGTACCGAATACGGACTGGCTCGGTGAAACGGTGAGCCGTAACAAGTTCGGTGAAGTTCAAGTCGATCGCCACGGCGCAACGAACGTACCAGGCGTTTTTGCAGCAGGAGACTGCACGGATAGCGCGTATAAACAGATCATCATCTCGATGGGCTCTGGTGCAACAGCTGCACTGGGTGCTTTCGATCACTTGATCCGGAATTAATGCAAAAGAGCGGAACTCAGACGAGTTTCGCTCTTTTGTATTTCAATAGTAGATTTCACCAACGGATGAACAATGAAACTCTTTCGTGATGTGGTGCTTTGTTAAGATGCCTTGCTTCGCGTATGTACCACTGACCGTTACGACCATCGTTTGTCCTGCATCGATTCGGGTACCATCGAATCCTTTCTGTGTCCAAATGCCATCATTGATGCCTTGAGACGTCATCGAAAAGACATCAGAGAACCATTGTCGCTCACTTCGCTCCAAAAGTTCCGTTTCGAAATTTCCAGTGATCCGAACTTCTTTTCCACCTTGTGTTCGTTCAAGTGCTCGTTGACCATCTCCATAAATACTCAGTTGAACATGCAACGGCTTTAACCGTTTGACTACCCGTTCCTGAAAACGTTTCGGTGAAACCCAGTCCTCGTCTGCGAATTGATCTGCTGCAAGCAACGTAATGTCCGCATTTTCATTCGTCCGATTTATTTTCTGTACGATTTTCTCGTATGCTACGTAATAACGCTGATGTTGTGTCGTCTGATCCTTTGCCTCCGTTTTGACTGATGACAATGAAGCAAGTATGACAATGGCTGTTGCGATCTGATATTTCATTGACTTCCCCTTCCCTTCTCTATTCATTGTATGAAAAAAATGACGGGTACATTCGAAAAGAGCGACTGTTTTATAGATTTTTTCATTCTGAACTGTATCAATAGATCGTATTCTTCTGGAATTAAAAACAGATGAGGATTTGTATTCAAATCTGACCCCTATAAATAATTCAAAGTTGACACTTTTGACTAGTCCAGTCATCTGATAGATTGAAGATATCTTAAAATCTATCATAAAGAAGGTTAGCCACATGCAAAAAGCAGCACCGTATTCTAGCACTCGTACTCGCCAGCTCGTCATCACTGCGATGTCGATCGCACTTGTTCTTGTTGCGACACTATTCATCAATATCAAACTGCCAATCGCTTCAAGCGGTGGTCTCGTTCATATGGGAACAGCGATGCTCTTTCTTATCGCGATTTTATTCGGTCCACGAACAGCACTGATTGCCGGAGCAATCGGTATGGGATTATTTGATCTTATCAGTGGATGGACACTCTGGGCTCCATTTACAATCGTAGCTCGAGGACTACAAGGATATATTGTTGGGCGTATCACCTGGTCTTCGCGATACAAAGGAGACAATCCAGGCTTAAATATTTTTGCAATGATTGTTTCTGCTCCCGTCATGCTTGCTGTTTACTATGTTTGTGAAGGTATTCTCTACAGCAACTGGGTCGCACCAGCCGCTTCAATTCCAGGAAACATCACACAAAATGTCGTCGGAATCCTCGTTGCGATTCCAGTCGGGATTGCTCTAAAGAAAACACGTTTCTTCCGTAGCTTCCGCTAAACGAAAAACCGTCCGGCTCTCGTAGAGTCGGACGGTTTTTCGTTTAGCGAATCGGTTGACCTTGTTCAAGTTCAAGCGTTTTTGCTGTTTCTGCATGAATCTGCTCGAATAGTTCTGGATGTTCGACGAGCGAAATTCCGTAAGACGGAATCATCTCCTTGATTTTTGCTTCCCACGCCGGTAGTTCGGACGGAAAACATTTTCCGAGCACTTCGAGCATGACCGGAACCGCTGTTGAGGCACCTGGCGACGCCCCAAGTAAGGCCGCAACAGATCCGTCGGCTGCACTGACGACCTCTGTTCCGAATTGGAGTGTCCCTTTTCCTTGCGGTGTATCCTTGATGACCTGGACACGTTGACCAGCGACGACGACATCCCAGTCTTCCGTCTTCGCATTCGGGATGAACTCTCGTAATTCGTTCATCCGTTGCTCCGTCGACAAGAGGACTTGTTCGATCAGATACTTCGTCAATCCCATCTCTTTCGCTCCCGCAGCAAGCATCGTCAAGACGTTGTTTGGTTTGACGGATGCGATCAAATCAAGATTCGATCCTGTCTTGAGGAACTTCGGTGAAAAGCCAGCGAACGGTCCGAAGAGGAGCGATTTCTTTCCATCGATATACCGTGTATCCAAGTGCGGCACCGACATCGGTGGTGCTCCGACTTTCGCTTTTCCGTAGACTTTCGCATGATGCTGTTCGATGATTTCAGGATTTTTACAGACGAGGAATAAACCACTGACCGGGAAACCACCGATTTGCTTCGATTCCTCGATGCCTGTTTTTTGAAGCAACGGTAGACTACCACCGCCACCCCCGATGAAGACGAACTGCGCCGTATGATGCTCAATCCGATGATCGCGTTCATTCTTTACTTTGACTTCCCAACCCCCGTCAACACGCTTCAAGTCCTCGACACCATGCTGGTAGTTGATCTCTACATCGTGCTGTGCGAGATATTCAAACAGGATTCGTGTCAACGCACCGAAGTTGACGTCCGTTCCTGAATCGATTTTTGTCGCAGCGATCGGCTCTGGTGACGTCCGACCGTTCATGATGAGTGGAATCCACTCCGCTAATTTCGCTGGATCCTCTGAATATTCCATCCCTGCGAACAACGGATTCACTGATAGCGCTTCCAATCGTTTTTTCAGGAATTCGACGTTTTCCGTTCCTTCGACCATGCTCATATGTGGAATCGGCATGATGAATTCTTTCGGATTCGGCAAGACACCTTCCTTGACGAGATGCGACCAGAATTGACGCGACAGTTGGAACTGTTCGTTTACTTTGATCGCTTTACTGATGTCGATCGAACCATCAGCATTTTCCGTCGTATAGTTCAGTTCGCATAGTGCGGCGTGACCTGTTCCTGCATTGTTCCACTCATTCGAGCTCTCTTCCCCGGCACTCGCGAGTTTCTCGAATACCTTGATGTTCATCTCAGGCGCGAGTTCTTTTAACAAGACCCCTAACGTCGCGCTCATGACTCCGGCACCAATTAAAATAACGTCTGTTTTTTTAGGCATACTGCTCATGATATCCTTCCTATCCCCGTTGATATTATGGACTACCTGTCATGAAAAACTTCCCCCTCATGACGACAACTTACCTTTCCATTATAACCCTATCATAGCTTGCACAGAAAGGAACTTCTTTTACATTCAGAAATGTGTAAAAGCGATGATTCAGAATAAGAAGATGTTCGTCAGCCGGCACACAATCAGGCATGACTTTGACGAAAAACGGTAATCATATAACGAAAGTAAAAGGAGGAACACTCATGGCGACACGCTGGATATTCGGCAATCAATTGAATCACGATCTCCCTTTATTACAGGAAGCAAACAAACAAGACGACGTCATCCTGATGGTCGAAGCGACCTCGCGCTCCAAGTGGAAGACGTACCATAAACAAAAGCTCGTCCTCGTCTTCTCAGCGATGCGACATTTTGCGGAAGAACTGCGCGAGAAGGGCTTCACTGTCGATTACCGGGAAGCCGATTCGTTCGATCAGGCATTCCAGGCGCACCGGAAAGATCATGATCCGGATCATGTATTTTATACAGCGATCACGGACGAACCAATGCGCAAGGCGATGCATAAGTGGCAAGACGCTTTACCGAAGAAAATCACGGTCGAGGTTTGTTCCGACGTGCCGTTGTTTTTACTGACACAGGAAGAAGCGGTCGAAGCAATCGGCGACAAGCCATACAAGATGGATCGGTTTTATCGCAAACTGCGCAAGGAACGAAACGTTCTCATGAACGGCTCTAAACCGATCGGTGGAAAGTGGTCGTTTGACGCCGATAACCGGAAACCGGCGAAGTCCGGGACGACGTTTCCGGATCCCGTTCAGTTTCGTCCCGACCACATCACAAGGGATGTCATCGATAAGGTCGAGCGTGATTTTTCCGATCATCCAGGAGCACTTGATTCCTTTCATTGGCCGGTTACGCGAAAGGAAGCGATGCAGGCTCTCCATCGTTTCATCGAAGAGCGGCTTGAGACGTTCGGGACGTATCAAGACGCCATGCTGACCGGGGAAGATACGTTATCGCATTCGCTCCTGTCAGCAGTAATCAATCTCGGCTTACTGACACCGGAAGAGGTCATTCGTCAAGTCGAGGCAGCACTTGAAGAACAGGATGCTCCGCTCAATGCGGTCGAAGGTTTCATACGCCAAATCCTCGGCTGGCGCGAATACATGCGTGCCGTCTATCTGGCCGAGATGCCAGACTACGCTTCCGTCAATGTGCTACGGCATGAAGCGGATTTACCTGACTTTTTCTGGACCGGGAAGACGAACATGAACTGTGTCGCTGAATCGTTACGTCCTGTCGTCGAGCATGCCCATAATCACCACATCCAGCGCTTGATGGTGCTCGGGAACTTCGCCAATCTGTTTGCGATCTCGCCGCAACAGACAGCAGACTGGTTTAACGAGATGTACATCGATGCCTACGACTGGGTCGTTTTACCGAACGTCCTCGGAATGGCGCTATATGCCGACGGGGGAACGTTATCGACTAAACCGTACATCGCTTCGGCGAATTACATCCATAAGATGAGTGATTATTGCAAGGGATGTCCGTTTCATCAAAAGGACATGCTTGGAGAGGATGCCTGTCCGTTCAACGCCTTGTACTGGGACTTCATCGATCGGCATGAAAAACGCTTCGCTGATAATCAGCGGATGTCGATGATGTATCGGCAATGGGGAAAGCGCGATGCGGACAGCAAACGCGATATTCGAAAGAAAGCTAAAGCACTTCGGAAACAACTACAGGATGGTGCTTTCGATACACCATGAAACAAGCCGGTCGGATTAGGTCCGACCGGCTTGTTTTGGCTTACGCACTTTTTTGATTAGCTGCTTGTTGTTTCTTTTTCCGGAGGTGATATAGTCCAAATAGTCCGAGGAACCAGACCGGTGTCAGCAACAAGGCTGGACGTGTATCGTCAGCAAATAACATAACGACGAGAATGACGGCAAACAATCCGAGCACGAGGTAATTGACGAGTGGTGTCAATGGTGCTTTGAATGTCGATGCTGCATGTAATTCCGGATTTTGTTTCTTGTACCGGAGATGACAGACGAGGATGACACCCCAGACCCAGATGAAGCAGATTGCACTGATCGTCGTGACGATACTGAACGCTTGTCCCGGTAACAGCTTACTGAGCAAAGCACCGACTGAGACGACGATCGTCGAGACGAACAAGGCGTTTGCTGGAACATGATTTTTGTTCAACTTCGAGAACTTGTTCGACGCTTGCTGTTGATTTCCCAGGTTATACAGAATCCGGCTAGTCGAGAACATTCCGCTGTTACATGCAGAAGCAGCGGATGTCAGTACGACGAAGTTGATGATTCCTGCTGCGAGCGGAATCCCGATCAAACTGAACGTCTTCACGAACGGACTTTCTGTTGCACTTAATCCTGTCCATGGGTTGATCATCAAGAGAATCAGCAAGGCACCGACATAGAAGAACAGAATCCGGAGCGGAATCTTATTGATCGCGGACGGGATGTTCTTCTTCGGATCCGCTGTCTCCGCTGCGGATACCCCAACGAGCTCGACGCCGACATAGGCAAAGACGACCATTTGGAACGATAGCAGGAATCCAGAAATCCCGTTTGGCATCCATCCGCCATGCGACCAGAGATTCGAGACCGTCACGGGACCTGCGTCCGTTTTAAAACCGATTGCGAGCAGGACGATCCCGACACCAATCAAGGCAAGGATCGTCACGACCTTGATCAAGGCGAACCAAAACTCAAGTTCACCGAACAATTTAACGGTCAATAAGTTAAAGCCAAGTAAAATCAAGAGCGCGAGAACGGCTGGAATCCATTGCGGGATATCAAACCAATACTTGACGTACACACCGACGGCGATGATGTCCGCCATCGCTGTCATAATCCAACAGAACCAGTACGTCCAACCGGTCACGAATGCGGCACGTGGTCCGAGATAATCTTCTGCGATATCCGTAAGTGACTGATAACCTGCTTTTGACAATAACAATTCCCCAAGTGCCCGCATGACGAAGAAGATCGCTATCCCGACGAGTAAGTAGGCAAAAATGATCGATGGTCCGGCGAGTTGGATCGCTTTACCTGATCCTAAAAACAAACCCGTTCCGATCGTTCCACCAATGGCAATCAACTGTACATGACGATTCGATAAATCTCGTTTTAATCCTTGCTGTTCCAAACCTGAACTCCTCCTTATGATGGTTTCTCTACGCTTCAGACCGTTCTGTCGGTCCTGAAAAAAGAAAAAAGAGACTGGACGAATGTCCAATCTCAACAAAATCAAAGGAATAACCCATACACACCACTATGACATTCCATGAATGCCCGTCGCTGCATGTGATTACTCTTCTGTCCGTTTGCCTGAGATTGTGAACCCTTCGGCGCCGTGTCGACACGGTCTCTCCAGAAGCTGCTCCTGCCATAGTGTGACCCATGACAATCATAGCTTTCTCTTTATTTGATTATCCGATGCGTCGCTGCATCGATGAATTGTTTCTAATTCTAGTAATCTTAAAAGCATTTGTCAACGCCTTTTTCAAAATCATTTTTCAATCTATGAAAAGGACTTTACCATCTTTTCCAGAAATCATACAGCACCACTTGATCACGAAAGGATGAAACATTCATGTCGACGATTTACTTGATTCGCCACTGTGAAACGACCGGTCAGGCACCTGATGCCCCATTAACACCTCGTGGAGAAGAACAGGCGCAACGACTGTGCACGCAGTTACTTGAGCTTCCGATTACACACCTTATTTCGAGTCCGTATCGTCGTGCGCTCGATTCGATTCAACCACTTACGACTGCCCTGAAACTTCCCATTACACGGGAGGATGCTTTGAAAGAACGACAGTTAAGTGCTGTTCCACTTGACGATTGGCAGGATCATCTCCGACAAACGTTCGTCGATCCAGATTATACGTGTCCTGGTGGTGAATCTAGCCGAATAGCAACTGAGCGTATCACGCGTGTCGTCGATGAAGCGTTGCAACAGCATGATGGATCCATTCTCGTGACACACGGGAATTTGTTGTCTTTATATTTGCATTCGATAGATCCAACATTTGGATTCCAAGAAAGCTTACAGCTTAAAAATCCGGATATTTTTAAGGTGACGCAAGTAGATGATGTAATATCCTTTCAACCAATCGATCTACATTAACGGAGCCTGACTAAAATATGCATAACGCTTCAATTCTAATACGGTTTGTTCAAAATTAATTTTTTGATCATCAAAGACTTGTATGTAATCGGGGCGTTGTGCAATCGTCATCGTTTTTCCACTACGAACACTTTTTGGTCGACTTAAATTCAACTCATTTTTTTGAGAATACTTCAACAATGCTTGCATGCACTGATCCCGATACTCTCTTATATTTTGACTATCAGCAGCTTCTACCTTTGCTTTTAACATTGATTCTTCTAACTGCCAATAGTGCGGTTGACTATCGTCTCCTTTCCACCAGAATGCCCAAAATCCTCCACGTGCATTTACAACGCGTCCCCATTTTCCGTTCTTCAATTCTTTTTGTAAATCTCTATAGAATCCTTGCCAAGAGAAGGTATTCCATTCGGTAATTGGTAGTGATTTATACGATTCGATCGAGGTGTCGATCTGCTTGAGATAATGAAGATAATCATTCAAAATATCATTGGTCGTCGAAGTATGAGAGCCGCTCAGTACTTCGATCATCTTCGCTCGCGTAAATACTTGATATCCTGCTCCTGTAACGCCGGAGTAGTCGCCTTGTTCTACGATTTTGTAATAAATCGGTATAGGCTTTAAATGTTTGGTTTCTGGGTGAGTTTGGACCATTTTAAGATATCGACTTAGTTGATCTGAATGATGACTTGTAAATACTTTGTCCTCAATCATAATGGCATATGTCTCATTGATGATCGCTAATATATCTAGACTGTTAAATTGTCTTTTAATATATACACTTTGAATCAATTCGTTTAATTGACAGTTATGAAGGTCAAAAATTTCTTTAACAAATACATTCGCAATCGCATGGAGTTGTGGATCTTGACTTCGTGCTTCTTCTTCCGCCCATTTCAATAACCAACATAGAAAGGCATCTTGCGATAACTCACTGGTAGCATAATCAAAAATATTAGGTTTCAAACGAATACCTCCTTTTTATACAATATAACCATTTAAATTCCTATCATTATTTAATTGAAGAATAATAATTAACTTTACTCATTCAATTTACTTATAGATTTCATAAGAACTATCTATTTACTTCCCTTCGAAACGGCTTTATATTAAACGAATTGATAACAAACATTAAGTAGTTTTTGATTTATGTATGAAGCGAAACTTCGAAAAATCTGCTCAATCAATCAACAAGCCCTTCCGGATCATCGGAAGGGCTTGTTTTTATACTTCATTATGTGCGCCATAGCTATGACGAAGGGCAAATAACAGTCGAATCAATGATTCATGATAACCGATGAACCAGCCTTCTTCGATCCCATTGACGATCGCTTCTTCTGTCATCCAAGCGACACGCTGAACTTCTTCTTCCTGCAGTGTCAAAGTCGTCAGATCCACTTCTTGTTCGACGAGATAATAATCATCAAAACCGATTTCAAACGGAATCGTCAGATGGGGGCGGACACCCGTGAAATCAATATCGAGTCCAAGCTCTTCCGACAGTTCCCGTTGCGCTGCCATCTGACTCGTATCCCCGCTGATCGCACTGCCCCCGACCGTCAGATCCCACATGTTCGGCCAACCGGATTTGAACGGTTGCCGTTGTTGGACGAGCATCTCTCCCTTGGCGTTAAAGACACAGACGTGAATCGTCATATGATAATCGCCGGCTGTATGTGGCGTTCCCCGTGTCCAGAGCCGTCCTGTTTTCTTGCGATCTTCTGTGTATACATCCCACTGTTCCATCTTGCACCATTCCCCTTTTTAATTGATGAAAGACGAGTTATTCGAGCTTTCCTCCGCTTTGACGCAATCAATCGCGACGACGAGGGCGATCAATAATTCTTCCATCGCTTCATCTTCGACTTCGATCATGTACTGATCGGTCCAAGAAATCCACTTTTTCTGCACGCGACCAATCCGTTGTCCCTGTTGCAGGACTTCAAAATCGACATCCCACCAGTCGCCTGTGACTTCGAACTGATCCGAGTTGATTGTATAACGGTTTTTGAAGAACGTGAACTCTTTGATGATTTCAAACGATTGTCCTACTGCTTCGACATAAAAGACTGGACGGAAACTAAACGTTTTTTTCTCGATTTCAGCGACGACTTCTCCATTTCGGTTCGTTACGGTGAAGGTCTTCGGTAATTTCATAAAACTACCCTCAATGTTATACGCATCGTGTCCTTCTTCGTCCTGAATCGCAAATCGTCCACGCAAACTGAAGGCTTTTTGTTTCATATAAAGTGTATGCATACCGGTCTCCTCCTTTAATGTATAGTCTTATTTACGACATTACTGACAGAAAAGATTCAAAATCTGGAAATAGTCAGTTGGTGCAGTTTGTAACAGAAGCTTCAGTGGTATCAAGTTACATAACACGAATCTACGGGAAAGAAGGAATTTTGATGTCTATCGATACGATTGTGCTCTTCATTTTACTCGCCATCGCCCTGTTGATCATCCTTGTCCCACCCCTCCTCCTTTGGCACGTCTGGCGCGCCGATCGTCGCCAGCAAGAACATGCGGTCCTGCGCAACTTCCCCGTCCTCGGAAAGATGCGCTATATCCTCGAAAACATGGGACCGGAACTCCGCCAATACTTATTTCTCAACAATAACGAAGGCAAACCCTTCTCCCGCAATGAATACAAGACAGCCGTCCTTTCTGGCAAATACCAAAGTCGGATTCTTGGTTTTGGCTCGGAACGTAATTTTGAAGAAGCTGGTTTTTATGTACAAAATGCCCTCTTTCCAACGAATCGACAGGAATTACGGATCGATCAATCAGAACGTGTCGATACGCACATTTATCAAATTGATCGCGATGAACTGTTTACGCGGAAAGAACATCTTGTTGCGAAGCAAATCTCACCGTATCTCTTGAAAGTGGAGGATGCACCAGTCATCGGGGCGACGACGTGTCGGCACCCTTATCAAATCCAAGGGCTGATCGGTCAATCAGCGATGAGTTTTGGTGCACTCGGTGACCGGGCCATCACCGCTCTATCGATTGGACTCGGTCGCGCTAAAGGAAGCTGGATGAATACTGGTGAAGGCGGGCTATCCGACTTTCATCTCAAAGGTGACGTCGACATCATCTGTCAGATTGGTCCCGGTCTGTTCGGTGTCCGGACGGAGGACGGCGACTTTTCGTTCGACGAGTTTCAGAAAAAAAGTGAGTTAACGCAAGTCAAAGCCTTCGAACTCAAACTTGCCCAAGGGGCTAAAACGCGTGGTGGACATTTAGAAGGCGCAAAGGTCACGGAAGAGATTGCCGCTGTCCGGAAGGTCAAAGTCGGTGTCGGCATCGATAGTCCGAACCGGTTTAACGAATTCACGACACCAGAGACGATGCTCGACTGGGTCGAACGTCTACGTGAGATTGGCGGAAAACCAGTCGGGATCAAAGTCGTCGTCGGTAATCTTGAAGACATGCGTCAGTTGATTGCTCATATGAAAGAATCCGGTCGTCATCCAGACTTCATGACGGTCGACGGTGGCGAAGGAGGGACAGGCGCGACGTTCCAAGAACTTGCGGATGCTGCCGGCCTACCACTCTTTTCCGCATTACCGTTCGTCCATCAACTTTTGACAGAAGCCGGTTTACGCGACAAGGTCAAAGTGTTCGCATCTGGTAAGCTGATCAGTGCTGATAAGATTGCGATCGCTCTCGCCCTCGGCGCTGACTTCGTCAACATCGCGCGTGGTTTAATGTTTAATGTCGGCTGTATTCAAGCCCAAGTCTGTCATACGAATCACTGTCCAGTCGGCGTCGCGACGACTGATCCGAAACTGCAGAAGGCGCTGATCGTCGACGAAAAAAGTTTCCGCGTGACGAACTACATCATCTCGTTACGAGAAGGACTTTATAACCTGACAGCGGCAGCAGGACTCGTCTCACCGACGGAACTTCGCCCAGAACACGTCATCTATAAGGACGAAGCCGGACACCTGATTCCGGGTCCGAACTGGATGAAGCAGCATATGGTACACCAATCTCTTTCCTCACGGTAACGAATAGCACTCACTTGCACTTTTTAACGAGAGCGCTTAAAGTGTATAGTTGATGAAATTCTTTAACCACACATGTGCATTACCTTAAGGAAAGGGTTTAATATACTATGAAAAAGAACTTTTGGCAGGACTTACCACGACCATTTTTCGTCTTAGCACCGATGGAAGACGTCACTGATGTTGTCTTCCGCCACGTCGTCGCAAAAGCGGCGCGTCCGGACGTCTTCTTCACGGAATTCACGAATACAGAAAGCTATTGTCATCCGAAAGGCAAGCAGAGCGTCCGCGGACGTCTCGAGTTCACGGAAGATGAACAACCCATGGTCGCTCACATTTGGGGCGACAAACCGGAATATTTCCGCGAAATGAGTATCGGTATGGCAGAGATGGGCTTTAGCGGGATCGACATCAACATGGGCTGTCCCGTCCATAACGTTGCCGTTAATGGAAAAGGCTCTGGCTTGATCAATCGTCCGGAAGTGGCGGCTGAACTGATCCAAGCGGCAAAAGCGGGCGGTCTCCCAGTCAGCGTCAAAACGCGTCTCGGCTATACGAAGGTCGAAGAGTGGCACGATTGGTTGCGCCACATCCTCGAGCAAGATATCGCGAACCTCTCGATTCACCTCCGGACACGTAAAGAGATGAGTGCCGTTCCAGCACACTTCGAATTGATTCCGGAAATCAAGAAGTTACGTGATGAGATCGCACCACAGACGTTACTGACGATCAATGGGGATATCAACGATCGCCAACACGGTCTGGAACTCGTTGAGAAATACGGTGTCGACGGCGTCATGATCGGTCGCGGGATCTTCCACAACCCGTTTGCGTTCGAAGTCGAGAAAAAAGAACATTCTAGCCAAGAATTACTCGATTTGTTACGTCTACAACTCGATCTACACGATCATTACTCGGCTCAATTCGAGCCACGTCTCTTCAAGCCATTACGTCGGTTCTTCAAGATTTACGTCCGCGGATTCCGCGGCGCGAGTGAACTTCGGGTCAAATTGATGGAGACGAACTCAACGGACGAAGTCCGTGCTTTACTCGACGCCTTCGTTGAAGAAGAAGGCATTCACGAGGTCAACTCGTTTTCAATCTAACAGCAAAGCACGCCTCCTCGGCTTGAGGAAGCGTGCTTTTTCGTGTCACCAGCGTTCGACGGTTTGCCGCGTATCTGCACACCATTGTTCAAAGTCAGACTGATGCGTCAGCGATAGGAAACGTCGTTTGCCGAGTCGCCGATCGAGCCGTGCGATACCACGGATGAAAGGATGTGGATGAACGAGTGCTTGTTCAAACGCAAGATTCGGATACTCTAACAAATCTTGTTGCATCTCATAGTTCTCTAGATACCCGTCTTGTTTGACTTGTCGTTCGATCTCAGCCGATAACGCATGCGACTGTTCCAACCAGTCGGACTGCCATAGCGCTCCGTCTGGTTTTTCCGGTAACTGTGCAGCCCGTAACGCGTAACGCCGATCGACTTCCCGTTCGAAGCGAAAATCGTCTGCTCCAAGAATCTCTTCTCCGTCAAACGTCATCCAGACACGACTGGGGTTATCTTGAATCCGGTAGACAGTTGCGCGAAAAGCGATTCGTCCTTGTAACGACGGGGCGAGCAGTTGCTCGACCCGCTTTTTGATGATGGAAAACTGCAAGCGATCCGTCCTTTCCGTCCGGCTAATGTGATTAGCCGTTCTTCATATGAAACGATTCCGCAAGCGTGAACGTCAACTCTTTTAACTCCAGACCACCGAGTGCAAAGTAGAGTTTTAAATAATTGTGCGGGTTGAAGACGAAGACGTCCTTCGTCTGGCTGACCCACTCGCCGTTCGTTCCGTTGAAGGTGAACGTCGCGACCGGCATGTTATTCGCAAACAATGTCACCGGCATTTGCGCCAGTTCGCCGGCATTCGAACATGCCGTCAACGTGACCTGATACATCCCTGTCTCTTCTGCTGTGACAGCGAAGACGTGACTACTGCCCGTCGTCGTCGCAACATCCGTTAACGAGAACGCATTACCACTGACGAGACGCTGGTGCGAGACAGCTTGATCTTCGAGTGCCTCTTCTTCAACCGGTGCCCCGAGGACCTCGACGGGTGACGCCGTTCCGATCACACGATCCATGACCGGTGACCGCAGTAGAAACTGACAGATGTTCGCCGCACTCCGCAATAACTCGGAGCGTCGAAGTGTTCCGTCTGCGAGAGCCGTCAATGTATCATCCTCGAACGGATTCGTTCCCGGTTCGCCGACGACCATATAGAGATCGTTTTGCGAACGGACCATCGTCGCCGTTTGCTGCCGGTTTGCTTCCGTTCCTTCGGCGTTGATTTTCGCCCACCAGTCGGTCATGACGATTCCGTCAAAGCCCCACTCATCGCGCAAGATGCGTGTGTTCTGATCGTATAAGCCGGCAGTCCAGATGCCATTGACGGCACCGTACGTCGTCATGATCGAGTATGCTTTCCCTTCCTTAACTGCCATCTCGAACCCTTTCAAGTACAACTCACGTAACGCCCGTTCAGACACGATCGAATCCAGATCATGCCGGTGGAACTCTTGGTTGTTGGCACTGAAGTGCTTCAACGTTCCCGTCACACCAACCCGGTGCATCCCGTCGAGCTGTGCCACGGCCATTTTTCCAGTCAGATACGAATCTTCCGAGAAATACTCGAAGTTCCGTCCGTTGAGTGGATGACGGTGGAGGTTCATCCCGGGTCCAAGCAACGTATCAATCTCGTTCTTCCGTAACTCAAGACCTGTCATCTCAAATAGATCGGCAATCAATGTTGTGTTGAACGTCGAGGCAAGCAATGTTCCGTTCGGTAACGAGAAGGCTTTCGTCCCGATGTCCATCCGGATTCCGGACGGACCATCCGCGCAGCAGCCTGCTGGAATGCCGAGTGCTTCGAGTTCTGCCGTCACGCCACCAAAAGCTCCCGCCGTTCCCGGTGTGACGCGCGGTGAGTTCATCCCTTCGCCCCGGACGATTGCCGCGAGATCCGCATCCGTCAATTGATCGAGGAACGTCTCAAGCGTGACACGCTCTTCTTTGACGTCGCGTAACTTCCAACCGGCATCTTCCGTCTGCGTTCGTTCAACAGGACGCTCTTGTTGACGGCGCTGTTCCGGATCGATCGTCCGCAGTGGTGTTGCTTCATACGTCACCGTATATCCCGTTTCGGTCGCTTGCGGTTTGATGCGTTCAAACGCCGTCACCGGTGCCATGTTCTCCGTTAAGACGTCCGTGACGTCAAGCGTCTCGACAGAATGGCTTGCGACTGGAACCGCCGACCGGACGTCCGTTCCGAGATAGAGCTGATACGTGCCAGGTTCGACGACATAAGACGACTTATGCCCGGTAACGCCACTATCGTCATAACTCGCGAACGAGGCGAACGGTACGACGAGTGTGAGAGATTCTTGCTCGCCTGGTGCGAGTTCTTTTGTCTTGCCGAACGTAACGAGTTGACGCGTCGGGTTTCCAAGTTGTCCTTGTGGTTTCTCGAGATAACCTTGTACGACTTCCTTCCCGCTCGTCTGACCGGTATTCGTCACCGTCGCCGTCACCGTCCAAGCATCAGCTGACGTCGTCACGTCTGTCGTCAGGTCGAACGACGTGTACGATAATCCGTACCCGAACGGATACAAGACCGCTTCCGGTGCGAACGTCTCGAAGTAACGGTACCCGACATAGATGTCTTCTTGATACAACGCGCGATCAGCATGACCGAAGTATGGTGTCGACGGATAATCATCGAGTGAACGAACGATCGTATCCGGTAGTTTTCCAGACGGCGAGACGCGGCCGAGCAAAAGATCACTCAGTCCAGTTCCGCCTTCCATTCCTCCTTGCCACGCGTAGAGGGCAGCACTTGGCGTCGTCTCTTCGACCCAGCGCATATCGATGATATTCCCGACGTTCAAGACGACGACGGTCTGTTTGAAGTGTGTCGTCACGAGTCGGAGCATCTCCTGTTCCGTCTCCGTTAAAAAATAACTCCCTGGATCCGCTGTATTGTCGCGGTCTTCCCCAGCCGTACGACCAATCATGATCAAGGCAACATCGGAGTCAAGCGCTGCTTGCTGAACGAGTGTCGCGTCAAGCGGCATCTCTTCTTGCGACCACGGTTCGGCTGCCCAGCCTTCACCTTGGTCAAACGGATGGTCTTCAAGCCATGTCTCGTACGCCTTGAGGACGTCTGCATTCAGCGTCACGTCTTCGCGTAGCATATCGAGCGGACTGACGACGTTCGTAACGTTGACCATTCCGCCTGATCCTGTACCACTTTTATAGTAGTTGAACTGATTACGTCCGAAGACAGCGACCGTCGATGCAGGTTGCAACGGGAGCACACCATCATTGTGTAAGAGGACCGCCCCTTCCGCGACGGTTTGTCGTGCGAGTTTTGTATAGGCTTGCCAATCGAGTGTGTATGTCATGCGTCATCCACCTTTGTTAGTTAGTTTAAGAAAAGAGTCGTTTTAAGTCCTTCGCGATTTCGTCTAAGCTGTCTTCGGCTTGCGGATACAGACCGAGTTTATCAAGAAAAGCATGTTCCATCCCCCGGTACTGGAGATAGCGGGTTTTGACGCCGGCGCGCGCCAGCTTTTTCGCATACGCTTCCCCTTCAAGACGTAAGTAATCAAACTCTCCCGTAATGACGAGTGCCTCTGGTAGATCGTCGAGCGTCGCGAACAACGGTGAGATTCGTCGATCCGTCGAATCACTTGCTTGAACGTACCATTGCTCGAGGATACCTTCTTCATCTTGAAGTGAGAGAATGATCCTTTCGAGTAACTGCGATTCCGTTTGTCGATCATACGCTTCAAGCGTCCAGTCATATTCCGGATTCGGATGTTCCCCGACATTGACGACTGGATAATACAAGACTTGATAGCGGATATACGGCGTCGGACGCTCGCGGTCGAGCAAACAACAGACCGTCGCTAAGTTCCCACCGGCACTATCACCTGCAACCGCGATTGCGCCTGGATCAATCCCAAGTCGATCAGCGTGTTCGACTGCCCAATCGATCGCTGCATGACAATCTTCAAGCCCTGTCGGAAACGGATGCTCTGGCGCCAATCGATAACCGACCGACAAGACGGCGACGTTCCCTTTATCGGCTAATGCCTTACAGGGGTTCTCGACCGTCTCGAGCGTGCCACCGAAAAAACCACCGCCATGGAAATAGACGACGAGCGGGAGCGGACGCGCCGCTTCCGGACGATACAGCCGTGCTTCAATCGTGGTATCGGGTCTTGGGATCGCGAGGACATCCGTTGAGATTTGCCGAGTCGTCACGTCTTCGTTGTCCCACCCCATGCCGGCACGTGCCAGTTCGACTGGCGACGCCCCTTCTGGAATCGAGACCGATGGACGCTGCGTGAGGACGACCTCACGGACACGCGGATCGAGTGTTCCCGGAGTCGAGACGTCAGGAATCGGCTTATCGACGATTTCGAGTCCGTCTTGATGGATAGATGAACGATTTCGTAACGTCCGCAGTAAATCTTGCATCGAGGCGGTAGACAAATGGATCGCTTCCTTTCTGGTTAAACCGTTATCGAAAGCGCTTTCGATAACCGCTAAAAAAATTTCGAATGCCTCTTTTCCAAAAAAGAGACCGCTTACATCACAATATACCTGTCTTTGACAGGAGAAGCAAATGTTTCACCTAAAAAAATCAGCGCAGTCGCCTGCGCTGGTCCTCATCGTAATTGTTCTTGTGAAACGATTGTAAATCCATCGATGACCGTGTCTTCCTCGACCTCGATCAACAGGCAGCGTTTCCCTTGATAGTTGACTTGTTTGACGTACTTCAAGTCTTGCGGACTGATCGCGATGTTTGCGACCTTCGTATTGATTTTAATCGATTTCGCTTCATAGTTCGGGACGATGTTACTCGCTTTCATCTCGTATGTCGGATCGTCAACGACCGTCTTGAACGCCCGTTCGACCTGTTCCGTGCTGACGTCTTCGACACCGCTTGCCTTGAGGACACGTTCGACTTCCTGAACGTCGAGCATTGGCACTTCTTCCTCATCTTGATCCTCTTCGACGACAATCAACTGATTGATGTTTTCATAGACACCGGCTAACGTCTTCGTATCCATCGATTCACCAACGACCGATTTGACGATTTCCTCGAAGATAGCTTTATCCTCATCTGCCGTGACGATCGGTTGACCGTTCAAGACATTTTCAAGGAAGCCGAAATCCGGTTTATTCGGCTTGCCCGCCGCATACAAGACATGATTGACGTCTGCCGCATTGTCGGTGAAGGTCGGGAAGAGGAATCCACCGATCGGCGACGCCAGTTTGATGACCGGATTGATGAACAAGTTCGACTTGAATTCCCGTTCAACGAAATCAAAGACGAGTGATTGTTTTGGTAGCTCCGTCAAGTTAAGGCTACCGAGGATGAACGGCGTCGTATAGACGTCGTCATTCGGATCGATCTCTGTCTCGTCCGCTTGGCGCTTCGTCGTTTTATAGTATTGACCGCGAATGAACGTGACGACGAGGTCATTCTCGTACTGAACGTCTTGGACCATCTTCAACGCCATCGTCTGCATCTGTTCAACCCAGTCCTCCGGCTCTTCCGCATACAGTCCTTCATAAAGGAGCTGTTGTGTATGGCCCGTCTCTCCTTCTTCTGGATGCGTGAACTTGACCTCGAACAGCTTGACGTCGAGTTTTCCACCTAATACTTTCTTGAAGTTCGCAAGGAACAGCTCCTGATGTTCCGGATCAAGCAATGGAAATGGTCGGGCTTCCTCATGATAGATTTCGCTCGTCTCTTTTCGGATATAGACGTTGTAGATTTCATGGATTTTTAGTAAATCGGCATCCATCTTGAAGTGACGACGGATGTCGGCGATGTCTTTTTTATTCATGCATACCAGCTCCTCGAATCATTAAAATCCTGCTTCCTGAAAAGCGTACCATATGCGAGATGACCCGACATCTTTTAGAAAATCAATGTGCACGGAACGAATACGCGCGTGTGACAGGATTAACGATCTCATATTCATATTCCTGGTGGGCAGCGCGAGCTTGCGCGATGCAATTATCTAGTTCTTTTGTGTTGAAATAACGTTGCGCTTCCGTCAACGCGCCACTTACGACTAAAAATACGCCGAACACGATCAACCATCCTCTGATTCGTTCGTTCATGATGTAGTCTCCTTTCTTCTCCACCTAAATCCTAACATCAGACTCTTGTATATAATGACAAAAGTTTAATTTTAATAACATTTACACGATATTTATTTTTTCCTAAATAAGTGATGCCATACTAAAAATTGTGAAGGGTGTCTTCACATCATCTCGTCTCATACATAGGAGGAATGACACGTGTTCAAAGCCATCAAGTCCATCGTCATCACTACGCTCGTCTGCCTGACCGCTTTCCAATTCGATACGACGTCTGTTTCCGCATTACCGTCGGGTATCTCGTCGAAAGCGACGGCCCAGTCTCAACTCGATGCCTTGACTGTTAAAACAGAAGGCAACATGACTGGTTATTCGCGTGATTTGTTCCCGCACTGGAGCAGTCAAGGAGGCGGCTGTGATACACGACAAGTCGTCTTAAAACGTGACGCTGATTCATATGTCGGATCGTGCCCCGTCACATCCGGTTCTTGGTATAGTTACTATGACGGACTGACATTCACGAATCCATCTGACCTCGACATCGATCACGTCGTACCGCTTGCCGAAGCATGGCGCTCAGGAGCAAGCAGCTGGACGACGACGACACGTCAAGCATTCGCAAACGATTTGACAGGTCCGCAATTGATCGCTGTCTCCGCAAGCTCGAACCGTTCAAAAGGGGACCAGGATCCGTCGACATGGAAGCCGACACGGGCAGGTGCGAGCTGTGCTTACTCAAAAATGTGGATCAATACGAAGAGCCGCTGGAACCTCAGCTTACAGTCGAGTGAAAAAACAGCCTTACAAACGATGTTGAACACATGTACATACTAAAAAGGAGTCGATTCGATGGAAACGAAAACCTCTACCTTTACCGCCATGCATGGCGTGATGACGCAAGAAGTCGGTGTCATCAGCGGTGAACTCGAACTCCGGACGACCTGTCAGGAGGATGGAACGTTGGAACTGAAGATTGCTTATGTCGGAGCGATAGACGTCTATACGTTACCCGGAAGTTATCGTGTCCATGACGTTCGGGATCATGACGTCATCCATCAGATGCTCGTCAATGTACTAGAGCGAACATAATGAAAAACAGACGCTGTCCAAGTTAGTGGGCGGCGTCTGTTTTCATTATGTTGAAAATATAGTATTAATATTGATTAATTTATAAACTTTTGTAGTTCTTTATCCCAATCAATAATTGACTTATTATAACGATTTAGTTCTGTTTTTCTTAAATTATTTATTGCTTCATACTCATTATCAAAATTTTTCATCCAATTCATCAAATACTCATTGAGTCTATTCGAAAAGGTTAACTTATATTTATATTTAAATCTAAAAGCTCTCATTAAATTTAGTTCTGGATACGGATTAGAGGGTAGTACAATATCAATCGTATTAAATTCTTCTTTATCAATAAATCTTTCATCAATTAATTTATCTTCATTTAAATCATAAAAAATACTATCTATATTCAAAAAAACCGTCTTATTTAAATCTTTTTTTGAATTATACACTACTTTATTGTGTTTAAATGCCCATGTATCTTGAATTTTCCAAATATCAATTTTCAAGTTATTCATTCTAATTTTGTAGCCATCAAATTTATTTTTTTGAGGAACTAAATCAAACTTTAAAATAATTTCTTCTAAATTCTCATCTAAATTATCAATTACCACATCAAAATCACGAGGTATTATACTAAATCTATTTTCATCATAATCTCTAACACTTCCACCAAAAAGTAGAATATTACTTTTTGCTTCTAAATAATTGAATAAGTCCTCGACTTGAGGGTACTTTGACAAAACATCATAAAAATCTTTTTTTATATTATATTCTTTTGAATCTAATTTTTTTTTCATGATGTTTCCCCTTTCATTTTTGTCATAGGACCAATCCATCTATTGTTCAGGGCATCTTAACACCTTTTAATTTTTGATGCAAATCTAGAGCGTACGAATCTGTCATTCCTGAAATAAAGTCTGTAATCAATAACAATTTCTCATACAAAGATAAGTCATTTAATTTCTTTTTAGTCTTCTTTTTTGGGAATTTATCATTCATTAAGTGAATAAATACAAAGTTTTCAGAAATCATTTTGAATAGTTTACCTGCTTTTGATCTTGAGTCTGTTTCAAAATTACAGTCTATTTCAGTTATACATTCTTTAATAAACATATTCAATAAATCTGATAATACAGAATCACCTACTAATTCTAAAGAAAGCACTTCTCTACTACAAAAAACATAATCTTTTAATAAGCTTCGTAATAAAACATCTAGATTTTTTGCATTTTCAGTTTCGGAGATAAAATCCTTATCAAGATATTCAATATTAGAATCTTCAGCATTTGGGTCTTTAATATTAAAGTTTCCCTGTATTATTACATTATAATCTTTTATAAAAACATTTTTAACCTCTTTTATCATTTGACCCTGAGCCCATGCTTTGAAATTTTGAACACTTGTTAGTAAGTAATCTGGGAATCCGTCTTTTTTTGCTTGATTATGCTTTTGATGAAGTTTATCAATATCCATTTTGTAAGCTGTATAGACTGTTTTATACAAATTCTTTTCATTAATATCTTTGTATAAATCTATAGTTTTATCATCTTCTTGTTCACTGCTAATAAGTTTATTAAATACTGATTCCCAAGGTATTAATTTCTTTTTTACTCCATCTTCAATATCAGCTCCAAGATATGCAATATCATCAGCCGCTTCTAAAAAATAAGTTAACGGATTTCTTTTTCCTTGCATTTTTGTGGTTTGATTAATAATATCCAACCCTATATTTTTATCATGTTGAAAATAACCGAATTTCTTTTTTTCTTTAGAATATTTATTTGAAGAATCAAATGGATATTTTAATAAAACCGATAAAGTAGCATATGTAAAATTAATTCCATATTTATCATTTAATACTTGTAACTGAGTCAATATTCTAAGTCCTTGAGCATTACCATCAAAATGAATAAAATCATTCTTCTGATTTTCATCTAAATCTAATTTTTTTTCTTCATCTTCAAAGTATTTTTTAAACCACTTTTTTATTACGTCTTCTCCATAATGTCCATATGGCGGGTTACCTATATCGTGAACTAATCCTGCTGTAGCTAAAATAGAGGGTATTTTACCTAAATCTTTTTCCTCAATTTCTTCAATTTCTAATAACCAATCATCAAGCCATACGCCAAATGATCTTGCAATAGCTGAAACTTCCATTGAGTGAGTTAATCGTGTTCGAATAAAATCACTCGTTTGTAGAGGGAATACTTGGGCTTTATCCTGTAGACGTCTTAACGAAGATGAACTCATAATTCGGTCGTAATCTCGCTCAAACTCATTTCTATGATCAGAAGGTAATTCATCTTTTTCAAATTCATTCTGTTCTGTGTTTCTCTCGCTATCTCTACGTCTTTTTTCGTTAAGTAAATTATTCCAATCCATTTTTTCCATATTTAATTTCTCCTTTTACAATTTTATCATTTTTAATTTATCACTTTTTTGACTATACTAAAAATTTTTGATATTTACTCATAATATACTGCTATAGGAGTAACCAATAAATCACCTACTTCAAGTATTTCAAATGAACCTAATAAGATATCTAACATCATATTTGGTATCAAATCTAAGCTATTTACTGATAAAGTTCCCATATTATAACCATTAAATATTGTATCCTTTTTTCCAATAACTTGAATCAGCATTTTGACTTCTCTACTGTGATCAGTACGAAATGAGAGCGATTCAGTCGATTCTCTTAAATATTCTTTTTTCAATAACCCAATCATATTATTTGATTTTATAATTGTTAAATCTTTTAATAACTTAGATGCTAAAGTGCCCAAAGTATTAATTTGCTTAAAAATGCCCAAAATTGGTTGCGTATTTTCAGTAGTACTTACAATTAATTTTGCTGCATCTATTTTTTCTCTTTCTTTAGCATTTAAATTAATTTTTTTTAATAAATTTTTCGCTTGATTATAACTCATATCTAAGTCTTCAATTTCTGAGCGCATGAATTTATTCATTGATTCTAAGTCCATAGAATCTCTTAATAAATTGAAATCATAAAAACGAAATGTTGATTTCTCGATATACAAATCACCCTCTTCAAATTTTTCACCATCAGAGAATAATTTTTTAGTTTCTAACTTTTCAATTAATAATTCTAATGCATAATCATGAAAAGCTTTATTTAAAATATCTTTTTGTCCTTCTAAGATTGTTTTAGTGAAAATTTCATTTTCACTTCCATTATTTCCAAATGAAGCTCCTGCTCCTAAGCTACCTCCCGGAAATAAACCAGTATCTACTTTAATATTTGCAGACATTCCTGAATTCTTTCCTTTGGAGATTTGGTTCGAGTTAGTTTTAGTTTCTTGACCGCTCATTTCCATTGAAAAATTACTAATAAGTCCTTCGTCTAATTGAGCAAGCATAGAATTAATTTTGTCTGTATCTAAATAAATAATTTCTTTCAAAAAAATCATCTCCAATTATCATTTTTAATAAATTGAAGCAGTAATGGTCAAATAACTTTTATTTATGATACGGCTCATTCCGATTAATCCGGTACGCCCGATAAATCTGTTCACAAAGGATCATCTTCATCAATTGATGCGGAAATGTCATCTTTGAGAAGGAGATTGTATCGTTCGCACGCTGCATCACTTCTGGTGCAAGACCGAGTGATCCACCAATGACGAAAGCAATCTTGCTCTTGCCGTATGTCGCGAGTTGATCGAGTTCTTTTGCGAACTGTTCACTCGTCCGTTGTTTTCCTTCAATAGCAAGTGCAAGGACATGAACGTCCGGTCCAATCTTCGCTAAAATCCGTTCGCCCTCTTTTTTCTTTACTTGCGCCATCTCCGCTTCACTCAACTGCTCCGGTGCCTTTTCGTCCGCGACCTCGATTTCTTGGATCGAACAGTAGGCGCCGAGACGCTTCGTATATTCGGCGATGCCTTGCTTCAAATACTTCTCTTTTAGCTTTCCGACCGTAATGATGGTAATTTGCATCTTATTTCTCGCTTTCTGACAGAAAATTCAGGAGTTATCCACAGAGTTATCCACAAATCCACATGTTGATATTTATTTTTTGCTTGACACAAGATATGTTGCCCGTGCATCACAGTATTCACAGGTGATGTTTTTTTCTGGATTTAGCTGATCGAGAATCGGGTATTGTTCTGTTTCATCTACGATTTCGTCGAGTGCGAGCTCGACATGTTCTAAACAAACGTACTTATCCACAGGTGGTCTCCTCCTTTCACTTATCCACATTTATCCGCTTCCAGTATAACAAATATCAACCTTCCTGACCGGAAAAGCCGCAGGTTTCCTCACTCAAAAAAACCATCCACAGGTCGGACCTGCGGATGGTTTTTCAAGTTATACCTTATTGAACAGTTGGTGACTGAGCCGACAACTTCACATCTGCTGTCTGTTTTTCACCGCCACGATAGAACGTGACTTTGACCGTTTCGCCAACTTTTGCATCCCGGTAGAGAACACTTTTCAGATCAGCGAACGATGCGATTGCTTTTCCGTTAATCTCAACGATGACATCGTTCGCCTTCATTCCCGCTTTTTCGGCTCCGCTATTACGAGTCAGACCGACGACGACGATTCCTTTCGTGACATCATTCGGCAATTTCAACCGATCTTCGCGGTATCCGCTTGGGAATTCCTGCACGTCACGGATCTGAATACCGAGCTGTGGACGAACGACTTCACCGTTTTGCTCGAGATCACGCATGATTGGTAACGCTTCGTTGATTGGAATCGCAAATCCGACTCCTTCGACACTTGCTTCCGCAATCTTCATCGAGTTGATCCCGATCAATTGACCGGCTGTATTGATGAGCGCTCCACCCGAGTTCCCCGGGTTGATCGCTGCATCGGTTTGGATGACTTCCGTATTGAAGTCTTGCTGTCCATCCTTGTTCGTATCAACTGGAACCGTCCGTTCCTGCGCACTGATGACACCGCGTGTGACGGAGTTCGCGAAGATTCCGAGTGGGTTTCCGATCGCAAGCACCGTTTCACCGGCACGTAACGTATCCGAATCCCCCAGTTTTGCGACTTGTGTCACTTTCGATGAATCAATCGACAGGACCGCTAAATCGTACGTCGGATCTTCGCCGAGGACTTTTGCCTCGAGTGCTGTTCCGTCGGATAACGTGACAGACAAGCGACTTGCCCCTTCAACGACATGGTAGTTCGTGACGACGTAGGCTTTATTGCCGTCTTTTTTATAGATGACGCCGGACCCTGCACCCGTTTCCTGATCGGTTCCTTGAAACGAGCTCTGAAGGTTCGTTACGCTCACGACGGCTTCCTTCGTCTTACCGACCGCACCGACGATGTCGGCTTCATCCTCTGTCGTCTGTGTCGCGGTCTGTTCCGTTGCCGTCGACGAGACCGGAGTCGGACTCGTCATCTCATCACGGACGAACGGCCACGCGATGAGGGCAATCAACAAGGCTCCGACGATTCCACCGATCAGACCGACGAAAAAGGCTTTTCCGGCACCGCGACGACGCGGCGGTTCTGGTTGTTCTTCATATGGTTCACGATAAGGGCTGACCGGTTCGCTCGTTGCCGGCTGACGGGGCGGGAAGCCGCTCTCATCGGATGACTGTTCGTATCGTTCGAATTCGTTCCGTGGTTCTTCCGGTCGATCCATCGACATACGCCTCCTTTATGACTCTCTTTACACAAGTATACCCCCATCACGTGGCAAGTGAGCCAAATGTGGGGGTCTTTTGAGCATATTCAGTAATTTCCCATAATCAAAGCTTCAGGAGCGGCGTCGGAATGACCGGATCCGTGTCGAGAAGCTGAATCTTACTCAGATCGACGTCACGGCTCGCGAGCGTCTGGGAGACACTCATCCGGGCGAGTTCTTTCATGTTGTTATCCTTGCTCAAATGGGCCATGTGGATCCGTTTCGTCCGGTCGTCAAGGACCTCGCTCATCGCGATCGCAGCGTCCTCATTCGAGACGTGTCCGTAGTCGCCGAGGATCCGCCGCTTGACGCTCCACGGATAATGTCCCATCTGGAGCATACCGATATCGTGGTTCGCTTCGAAGATATAGGCATCGGCGCCCCGAATGACACCTTTCATCCGGTCCGAGACGTATCCGGTATCGGTGATGTGTGCCAATCGTTTTCCTTCATGCGCGAACTGGAAGAACATCGGATCCGCTGCATCGTGACTGACGTTGAACGATTCGACCTCGATGTCACCGAACTGCTTGACCTCTCCGACTTCCCAGAGGAACTTCAGCGCCGGATCGATCTTACCAATCTTCGCTTCCATCGCCGCCCATGTCTTTTCATTGGCATAGAGCGGGATGTTGTACTTGCGTGCCATGATGCCGACGCCTTTGATATGGTCGGAGTGCTCATGGGTGACGAACAGACCGTCGATACCCTGCGGCGACCGGTCGATCTGGTCGAACAAGGCGAGCATCGCCTTGCCGGTCAGTCCCGCGTCGACGAGCAAACGAGTCTGTTCACTTTCGATATAGAGGGCGTTCCCCGTCGAGCCACTGGCCATGACGCTGTAGTGTAGGCTCATCGTGCATTCCTCATTTCTCTGAGACTGTATCCAATCGTTCGACGGTCTGGACACCGCCGTCAATCGCATTGACGAAGTAGACTTCCTCGTTGTCGAGCTCGATTTGCCACGTCGGCGGCAGGATTTGAACGGATTCCGTGCCTTCCGTGACGAGACAGAAATATCCGAGCTTATGACTCGTCAACCGTTTCGATGCCGGGAACAAACCTTGCTCCGACAACTGGACGATCGCTTCACTTGCCGATAACAACGTCACGTCCTGTGCTTGCCGGACGACCTTGTTCAAGTGGCGTTGTTTGTAGCTGACGATTTCCTTCGCATCGTTGAGTTGCAAGACGAGCAGGGACGGTCCGATCATCGCATCGTCCTCACGCGACTGCTGTGGTGTCGAATAGAGCGGCTGTCCCTTATACGTCTGAACGAATGTCATCTCCTGATACTTACTATCATACTTCCAAAATGTATATTCGGCACCATACCGAACGGACGCTTGAACGAACGATGAAGCGGAATCCCGCATCGTCTTCGTTTCGAGTCGATACGGTTTCGTCAACCGGACCGACCACTCGACATCATTCTTGACGGAGGCGACTGCATCTTGAATCGGTGAACTCGCAAGTGGTGCCAGCGTCCGCGCATCGACTTCAGCCGTCAAATAACCAATGTCTCGCGTGACCGGTTGCAGTTTCTTCTCATCGATGTGACGATCCTTCAAGATCGACTTCCCGGTCGCACTCGTCGCGACGATCCGCGGCTCGACCATCCGGTCCATCAATTGAATGGCAAGGTAGACGTTCAGGATCAAAAAGGTCAGCATCAATAAGGTCTTCGCTTTACTCCAGTCCATTCGTCCTCACCCCTCATTCCCGACAGCTTGATTGATCGATTGCCAAACCCCATCGACCTTGATGAACCACGTCGGCTCAAAGACAGCGTAGCGGCTCGTTGAAATTTTATACGTCATCTCATATCCGACCCGGATCCCACTGATTTCTTTTAAGAGATCGGCGCGTCTTAGACGTTCAAGAACCGTTTCGACAGCCGGCACCGTCTCTTCCCGAAGGATCAACTTCCGCTTTGCTCGAAGCATGCTGCGGCTGAGCGACCGGACTTGATTTTCTTCATACATGATTTTCAGTGTCGCGAGATCGAACTTCGTCTGTTCGAGCAACGGACCGCTCTCCCCGAACACCGGATACCGGTTCAAGTACAACCGGAACGTCGCCGTCTGTTCCTCGCCCTTCTTACTCATCTGATCGAAGTAATAGCGGAAACCACTCCGTTGCGTCTCTTGATCAAGCCAGCCTCCATGAATGTTGACGTAGCTGACGAGCGTGCTGTAATCGACGGTCGAGCTTTGGGTGTTCGGCGATAACGTGTTAAAGCGATAGACATTGTAGTTTCGGTCGTACGTTGAGACGCTGACGCCATCCGTCAAGACGTCGAGATCATCGCGACTCTTGATTTGCTGGACGTTCGAATTTTCGGCAAAGAAGGCACTCCGGATGCGATCGAGTGGTTGCGGCGATTGCCCGACCTCGTCATAGACGAAGACTTGTTCCAGCCGTGTCGTACCACTCGCGACATACGTATAATCGCCCCCTTTGAGTTCGACGCGCGTCATCGGTTTTTTCTTATCGTACGCGAACAGTCGTTTCAGAACCGTCTCATCGCCGACGAGTTTAAAGTCCTTTAGGCGCCCCGTCGCCGACTCAAGACGGAGAATCGGACCATCGTAATCGAGGAGATAGAGCCGTTTGATCGGTTCTGAGAACGCGATCTGTTTTTCTCCGAGTAACTCCTCAAGCATCGTTGCGCTGATCGGTGTCGGAAAAATCATCTCGACGCTCCGCTCGCCGACCGGGATGTTCTTTGCTTTATCCGTCAGGACAAGGACCCCAATATTGAACGATGCACCGATCCGGTTGAGGAAGGTCCGCCCGATGATTTGTGTTTGGTACGTCCCTTCCTGATCCGAATAGACAAGTAGTTCCGGATTAATCAGCTGGTTGCTTTCAATCGTCTTTGAGGCATCGATCTCGTTGAACGAGACTTGTTCCCGCTCGATCGATTCACTGCTTGGATGATAGGTCCAGAGCATCGCTGTCTGAGCGATCGAACCGGCGACGAGCAGGACGAGTAACAGCGAACTCCAGTGTTGTTTCTTCATCCGGCATCCACCTCTTCGATCACCTCATACGGAAGCGTGAAGTAAATCGTCGTACCGCGTCCCCATTCGCTTTCTGCCCAGATGTCGCCACCGTGAGCCGAAACGACGTCTTTCGCAATCGACAGACCAAGACCAGTTCCGCCGATTTTACGGGCACGGGCTTTATCGACACGATAGAAGCGTTCGAAGATTTTTTGGAGATTCGCTTTCGGGATTCCGACACCTTCATCCTTGATGCTGATGACGATCCGTTTTGCCCGGAGCATCGTCCGGACGGTGATTGTTCCGCCTTCCGGTGAGTATTTGATCGCGTTCGTCAGGATGTTATCTGCGACCTGAATCAATTTATCCTGATCTCCACGGATATAGACTTTCCGCTTCATGATCTTACGACGGAAACGAATCCGTTCCGGCTTCGTCATGTCATGGCGATCGAGAATCTCATTCAAGAACTGAATGTAATCGAAGCGGACCTTGTTCATCTTGTATTCCTTACTGTCCATCTTCGACAGCTGTAAAAGATCGGTGACGAGGCGGATCATCCGCTCCGTCTCATTTTGTGTCGTCTCAAGGAAACGCGGTGCGAGTTCCTCATCCTGATAGGCGCCTTCTGCCAAGGCTTCGAGGTAGCTGCGCATCGTCGTCAGTGGTGTCCGGAGCTCGTGACTGACGTTCGCGACGAATTCACGTCGATCCTGTTCGACCTGCTCCTGTTCCGTGACGTCATGTAGGACGACGATCATCCCGGTAATCGGTCCACTGTGTTTCTTGACGGGCGAGAAGAATGCCCGGACGAGGAACAGTTCGTCCTCACTACTGAAATCGAGCAGACGCGGTGGCATCGTGCCGTCTTCCGGAATCATGAAATCGTCACCGAGTGCCAGTAGGTCCTTCAAGTTCGTTCCGACGACGCTCGCATCGTCAGCGCCGACGATATCCTTCGCTTGATCATTCATCAAAATGACGCGCAGCGTCCGGTCCGTCGCAATCACGCCGTCGGTCATGTTCTCGAGGACACTCGTCAACTTCCGCCGTTCGGCTTCCGTCGTCGCGTTCGCTTCGAGCAGCTCATCCGTCAATTCATTGAACGAACGAGCAAGTTGCCCGATCTCATCATCCGAATAGACCTTAACCTTCCGCGAGAAGTTCCCGCGTCGCATCTCGATCGCTTGACGCCGCATATCCGAAATCGGACGCGTGATCGTCCGCGACAGCAAGACTCCGAGAATCGACGTGATGACGAGGGCGATGACTGTTCCGGTCGCCAAAATCCGCGTGACTTGTTGCATCTGCGAATAGATCGACTCCATCGAGGCACGGACATAAATCATCCCGGTCGTCACACCGTCTCGTTCCGAGGTGACGGGTACGGCAAAGATCCGGATCTTATCTTCTGATTCCGGATCGAGTACGGTGTCCGTCCGGGTCGAGCTCGTTGCCTGCGCTTTTTTAATCAGTGAATTCGTCGCCCGTTGACCGACCGCCGACTGGTTCTCGTCATCCGATGTCGCTTGGATGATCGAGTCCTGATCGATAATCTGGACTTCGAGGATGTCGTTCCTTGAGGTGGAGCCATTACTAAACTCAGACAGCAGTTGCCCTAATGATTGGGACAACTGCCGTTTGGAGGCTTCATCATCGCCTGTTTTATCGAATTCCTTCCCGACGTTATAGGCGACAAGACCTGCCCGGTCCTCGACCGACTTCGAGAAGTTCGTAATGTACTGCTTTTCAAGGGAACGAACGAAGTAGACACCAATGACCTGCATCGCCACTAAAATCAATAAGGCATAGATGACGACAAGCTTCCATTGGATGGATTTAAAGAAGTTCGTTCCTTTTAACATCGTTATTCATTCTCCCCGTCTTGGAGATAGTAGCCGACCCCACGACGCGTCATGATATAGACCGGCGTACTTGGGTTATCTTCGACTTTTTCACGAAGACGGCGCACTGTCACGTCGACTGTCCGGACGTCACCAAAGTAGTCATAGCCCCAGACCGTCTGCAACAAATGCTCACGCGTCATGACTTGACCAATGTTTTTCGCGAGGTAATGTAACAATTCGAACTCACGTTGCGTCAGCTCGATCTTTTGATCCTTACGCGTCACTGTATGTGAATTCGTATCGATATACAGTTCTCCGACTTTGAGTGGACCTGGTCCAACCGGTTGTGGTGTAGCTTCCGGACTCGTATTGCGCAAGTGGACTTTCACGCGGGCGAGTAACTCACGTGAGCTGAATGGCTTCGTCACGTAATCGTTCGCACCAAGCTCAAGACCAAGTACCGTATCAATTTCAGAATCCTTTGCTGTCAGCATGATGATTGGAATCTTCGACGTCTTCCGGACCTCCCGGCAGACCTCCATCCCGTCCATTAGTGGAAGCATGATATCAAGTAACATCAAATCCGGTTTGAACTCCTCGAATTTTTCTAATGCCTCCACGCCGTCGTTTGCGATCGCGACCTGGTAGCCTTCTTTTTCTAATTTAAACTTGAGTATATCTGCAATCGGTAACTCGTCATCGACGACTAGAATTTTACGTTCCGTCACTGGGTGTGCCCCCTTAAAAATTTCTATTCAATCTATTTTACCTGTTTTTTCGGCATATAGAAAGGTGGCGACGGAAACTCCCGGCGCCACTCGCTCTACTGTTCGTCGTCTCACGGGAGAGGTTCCACGTGAAACACTGTATTCAGTATACCTGTTTTTGCTTCCGTTTGTGAACCATTTCGCACAAAAAACAGCCTCTTGCAGGAGGCAAGAGGCTATTGAGACTTATGCTTCTTCGTAGAGATCACGCAAGACGACGGTCTGTTCACGACCCGGTCCGACCGAGAACGTGACGAGCGAGATACCTGTCAGATCCGCGATCCGCTTGACGTAGTTCTGTGCGTTCAACGGTAGATCTTCAAAGCGACGGACACCTGTGATGTCCTCTTTCCAGCCTGGAAGCTCTTCGTAAACTGGGACACATGCTTCAAGATCACGGAAGCTTGCTGGGTACTCATCGATCTGTTTACCATTGAATTCGTACGATGTACAGATCTTCAACGTTTCGAGTCCTGTCAGAACGTCGATCGAGTTGAGCGAAAGATCCGTCAACCCACTTGTACGGCGCGAGTGGCGAACGACGACAGAGTCGAACCAACCAACACGACGCGGACGTCCTGTCGTCGTCCCGTATTCACGACCGACTTCACGGATTTGATGACCGATATCATCAAACAATTCCGTTGGGAACGGACCGTCACCGACACGTGACGTGTACGCTTTACAAACACCGACGACATGGTCAATTCGGGCTGGACCGACACCAACACCTGATGCAACACCGCCAGCTGATGCGTTCGATGATGTAACGAACGGATACGTTCCGTGGTCAAGGTCGAGTAAGACACCTTGTGCGCCTTCAAACAACACTTTTTCACCGTGATCAAGGCTATCGTTGACGACGACGGATGTATCACAGACATATTTCGCGAACTCTTGTCCATATGCATAGTACTCTTCGAAGATATCGTCGAACGCGATTGGTTCAGCGTCATACATCTTCGTGAACATGCGGTTCTTTTGGTCGAGAACGATCTTTAACTTCTCAGCAAACGTTTCTTTGTCGAGTAAGTCTGCCATCCGGATTCCGATTCGTGCGGCTTTATCCATGTAGCACGGTCCGATTCCTTTTAGCGTCGTTCCGACTTTTGCGTCGCCCTTCGCTTCTTCTTCTAACTGATCCTGCAACTGATGATACGGCAAGATGACATGCGCCCGATTCGAAATTAACAAGTTATCCGTTGAAACACCACGATCGTGCAGATACTTCAATTCCTTGACGAGTGATTTCGGGTTGACGACAAGACCGTTCCCGATGACACATTTCTTATCCGAGTAAAAAATACCTGATGGGATCAAGTGCAATTTGTACGTCTCGTTATTGAATACGATCGTATGTCCTGCATTGTCTCCACCTTGATAACGTGCTACGACGTCAGCTTGTTTTGAAAGAAAATCGGTGATTTTCCCTTTTCCTTCGTCGCCCCACTGTGTTCCGACTACTACTACTGATGACATCTTATCATCCACCTCCACGTACGATTCAAAACCACGACTAAGTGTAACGCGATAAAAAAAAGAAGTCAACCAAATACCGAACAATTAATTGTTACAATTCTCTTTCGTTCGTTTAATTATCGTTTTTAGTGAATAAACTGAGAATCTTTAGGTGAAAATAAAAAAAGCTACGTTTTGCCTCCGATTCATCGAGGGCAAGACGCAGCTTGGATTAAGCAGGTGGCGCGTACGAGTTGCTTGGCTCGAGATCCACGAACTTGTTGAATTCTTTTCGGAAGGCGAGCTTGACGGTACCGGTTGGACCATTCCGCTGTTTCGCGATGATGATCTCAATCGTATTCGCATCTTCCGTTTCTTTATTGTAGTAATCATCACGGTACAAGAAGGCGACGATATCGGCATCTTGCTCGATCGCTCCCGATTCCCGGATATCCGACATCATCGGTCGCTTATCTTGACGACTCTCCACCCCACGCGAGAGCTGCGATAAGGCGATGACGGGGACTTCAAGTTCACGCGCGAGTGATTTCAAGGAACGGGAAATTTCCGAAACCTCTTGTTGACGGTTGTCGCTAGAGCGACCATTCCCTTGAATCAACTGCAAGTAATCGATCATGATCATCCCAAGACCATGCTCCTGCTTCAAACGACGGCATTTCGCCCGAATATCATTGACCCGAATACCCGGTGTATCGTCGATGTAGATACCGGCTTGAGACAAGTTACTCATCGCAAGCGATAACTTCCCCCAGTCCTCTTCTTCGAGTTGACCCGTCCGCAGACGCTGCGCGTCGACGTTTCCTTCGGCACAGAGCATCCGCATGACGAGCTGTTCGGCACCCATCTCAAGACTGAAGATGGCGACGTTCTCGTCAGCGCGTGTCGCGACGTTTTGCGAGATGTTCAAGGCGAACGCGGTCTTCCCGACCGACGGACGTGCTGCGACGATGATTAAATCGTTGCGCTGGAAGCCGGCCGTCATCTTATCGAGATCCTGGAAACCGGTCGGAATCCCCGTCGTCTCGCCGCTTTGCTTATGCAATTTATCAATCGTTGCATAGGCACTCGTCAAGACGTCCGAGATCGGGATGAAGCTCGCGCTTCCTTTTCCTTGTGATACTTCGAGAATCTTCCGTTCTGCCTCGTTCAGCAGGACATCGACCTCATTTTGCCGTTCGTATCCATCAGTGACGATCTCGCCTGCCGTCCGAATGAGACGCCGGAGCGTCGACTTCTGGTCAACGACGTTGACGTAATAATTGATGTTGGCTGCAGTTGGTACCCCTTCTGCCAGTTCCGCTAGATAGGGTAGACCACCAATCTCATCTAGAATCCCGAGCGTACTGAGCTCGGCTGTCACCGTAACGAGGTCGATCGCTTCGCCTCGGTCGGACAGCACGAGCATCGCTTCAAAGATCCGTTGGTGAGAGGCACGGTAAAAGTCCTGCGGTAACAGACGTTCCGATGCACTGATCAAACGATCCGCATCAATCATGATCGCCCCTAGGACGGCTTGTTCTGCCTCGATGCTTTGGGGAGGCATATTTTGCATGACTTCACTCATCACCGGTCCCCTTTTCTACTCACGCCTCTTTGACCTGAACGTTCAGTGTCGCTGTCACTTCGTTGTGTAACTTCAATGGTACCTTCGTAAAGCCAAGTGCCTTGATCGGGTGCTCGAGCTCGATTTTGCGTTTATCGATCTTGTAACCCATGCTTTTAAGTGCTTCTGCAATCTGTTTACTTGTGACTGATCCGAAGACACGACCGCCTTCACCGGCTTTCGTCGAGACGACGATCGTCTCTTTTTCGATTTTTTCTTTTAACGCTTGCGCGTCAAGCAAGTTTTGTTTCGCTTCTTCTGCTGCTTTACGTTCGTGTGCTTCATGTTGCTTCAAGTTGCCAGTCGTCGCAGGGCGCGCCAACTTTTTCTTGAAGAGTACGTTATTTGCATAAGCATCGGCCACGTCTTTGACGTCTCCTGCTTTCCCTTGTCCTTTTACATCCTGTAAGAAAATAACCTTCATTCTGATTCCTCTCCTTTTGTCTCATCTTCTAAATATTGATCGATTGCTTTACGCAACGCATCCGCCACGGTGACGACTGATTCTGACATCTGTGTCGCCGCGTTCGTCAAGTGACCGCCGCCACCGAGCGTCTCCATGATCAACTGAACGTTGACATCCCCAAGCGAACGGGCGCTAATCGCCGTTCGTCCGTCTTGAAGTTCCGCGATGACGAAAGCGGCGCGAATGCCTCGAAGCGATAACAATTGATCGGCTGCTTGCGCGATCAAGACTTGATCGTGAATGACGCCTGGCTCTGCTGTCGCAATCGCCATCCCTTCCGTATAGACTTCGGATCGCTCGAGGATATGTGACTGCTCGACGTACGTCTCAAGATCCTGACTGAGAAACTCTTGTACGAGTACTGTGTCAGCACCTTGTGAGCGTAAATAGGATGCGGCATCGAACGTCCGAGAACCGGTCCGCAGGGCAAAGCCTTTCGTATCGACGATGATCCCAGCGAGTAACGCCGTCGCTTCAAGCATCGCCAGTTTCTGATTCGTCGGTTGGTACTCGATCAGCTCGGTGACGAGCTCTGATGTCGAAGAAGCATACGGCTCAAGATACACGAGAACCGCATCTTCGATGAAATCTTCGCCCCGACGATGATGATCAATCACGACCATATGCTCGAATCGATCGAGCAAGGCCGGTACGACAACAAGCGATGGTTTGTGTGTATCGACGACGACGAGTAACGTCTGATCGTCGATCAATTGATCAGCTTGAAACGCATTGACGAATCGTGTCTCGAGTTGTGGTACTTCGGCAATCTCATCCATCATCCGGCGAATCCCGCGTCCGATTTCTTCCGGTGGTAAGACGATATGTGCTTCCTTATCGTTCATTTCCGCAAGCTTCAAAATGCCAATTGCTGATCCGAGTGCATCCATGTCTGGATTTTTGTGACCCATGATCAGGACACGGCTCGATTCCTGCATTAAGTCACGAAGCGAGTTAGCGATGACCCGGGCCCGGACGCGCGTCCGTTTTTCCGTCGGATTCGTCTTGCCGCCGTAAAAGCGGACCTTCCCGTCCCGCTTGATGACGACTTGGTCGCCTCCTCGTCCCAGCGCAAGATCGAGACTCGACTGAGCCATCTGACCAAGCGCCGGAATCGGGTCACTTCCGCAACCAATTCCGATGGATAACGTCAACTGGACGCCGCGTTGACTCGTCTCTTCCCGAACCGTATCCAGAATCGTAAACTTCGATCGTTCGAGAATCCGTAGATTCTCTTCTGTCGTAACGATGAAATACCGATCGGACGCGGTCCGCTTGATATACGTCCCGTGTTCCGCTGCCCAGTGATTCAACAACTGCGTGACCCGGCTGTTCAGTTCACTGCGTAACTGATCCTCGATGCCTTGTGTCATCTCATCGTAGTTATCGAGATAGATGACACCGATGACCGTCTGATTATCGACGAGTTGTTGTTCAACTTGTGCTTCTTCCGTCATATCGAACAGGTAAAAGGTCCGGTTCTCATGATTCGAAAAGACACGATACACGGCATCGCCGATTTCAAGCGTCGCTTGATCCTCATTCGTCGCGACCATTTCGATGAATAAGGGATCGAGCTCATTGAGCGTCTGTCCCATTGCTACATCATCAAAGATATCCCGCATCGGATCATTGAACCAGGTGACAAGCGTTTCCTCATCGTATAACAAAATCCCGATTGGCATGTTCGTCAACGCATCTTGTCCCGTCTCCTCGACTTGCATCGAGATTCCCGCGACGTACGTCTCCCATGCCCTGCGTGCACGACGTTCTTCGAATAGGTGCAATCCGAAGAGGAGGGCAGTCACGACGGCTCCGATGGCAGAGATGACCGGTTCGCGGACAGCGACGACGAGAAGCAGACCGACGATTAATAGATACGGAATGAAGCGAACGATACGTCGTTCGCGTTCCGGTGATACTTGTTGACCTGACTCCATCGTGTCCTCCTTATATGCTCTATAGGGTTAATTAAAATTTTTAGTAACTTGTTTATTATAACCGAAAAGCAGGAGGGGATGAAAGAGAAGCGAAAAAAAGCACCACCCTCACGCTTGAGGATGGTGCTACGAAATCAGTCAGCCACGTATGGAATTAAAGCCATTTGACGTGCGCGTTTGATTGCGATTGTAAGTGGACGTTGGTATTTCGCTGAAGTACCAGTCACACGACGTGGAAGAATCTTACCGCGTTCCGAAATGAAACGTTTGAGAAGTTCTACGTCTTTATAATCGATATGAGTGATGTGGTTCGACGTGAAGTAACATACTTTACGACGACGTTTTCCACCTGGACGACGTGCCATGTGATTAACCTCCTTTTTAACTTGGATTTTTCAGGACGATTTCCTTAGAACGGGAGATCGTCGTCTGAAAGGTCGATCGAACTACCGCCGCTGAACGGATCAGCGCCGAAGCCCGAATTCGATGAAGCGGGTGCTGGCGAGGAAGAGTTGTTCTGCTGTTGCTGTGAACCCCATCCTGCAGCATTCCCGTTTCCACCAGTTGATGAAGCGTAGCCTTCGCTACCATCCGAAGAACGGCTCGCGTTACGTGACTCAAGGAAGCGGACGCTATCAGCGACGACTTCCGCACGGTAACGGCGTTGCCCTTCTTTATCGTCGTAGCTGCTAATCTGGAGGCGACCCTCTACACCAGCAAGACTACCTTTCTTCAAATACTGAGCAACGTTCTCTGCTTGCTTGCGCCAAACGACGCAATCGATGAAATCAGCTTCTCGCTTCCCATCTTGCCCTGTGAAAGGACGGTCACATGCGAGTGTGAATCGCGTTACCGCAATCCCGCTCTGCGTATAACGCATTTCCGGGTCACGAGTTAACCGACCGACTAAAACGACGCGGTTAATCATCAGAATCACTCTCCTGTTTCAGCTTATTTCTCGTCTTTTGTGATCATTAAGCGAACGATATCGTCACTGATCTTCATGAGACGGTCAAGTTCTTTTGTAGCTGCTGGTTCAGCAGTCACGTTAAGAAGAACGTAGAACCCTTCACGCATATCATTGATTTCGTAAGCGAAACGACGTTTACCCATTTCAGTTGTTTTATCAACTGTACCACCGTTATCAGTGAGGACTTTGTTAAAACGCTCCACTGTTGCTTTGCGTGTTTCCTCATCAAGTTCCGGACGGATGATGTAAAGTACTTCGTATTTACGCATATCTGTCACCTCCTCTTGGACTGGCGGCTCGAATGTTCGAGCAAGGAGCAATAATTCATTACTCACATTCGTTAATACTACCAAAGTATTTTGCTTTATGCAATAACGATTCGTTTTCGATTAGACGTTGAAGCGGAATGTGACGACATCGCCGTCTTGGAAGACATATTCCTTACCTTCTGAACGGTAACGACCTTGTTCCTTGACTGTCGCCATGTTACCTGCAGCTGCTAGATCTTCGTACGAAACGACTTCTGCACGGATGAATCCGCGTTCGAAGTCCGAGTGGATGACACCCGCACATTGTGGAGCTTTCATGCCTTTTTTAAACGTCCAAGCGCGTACTTCTTTTTCACCTGCTGTGAAGTATGTCGCAAGACCAAGCGTGCTGTACGCCGCATGGATCAATTGATCAAGACCCGACTCTTCGATTCCGAGATCGACGAGGAACTCTTGACGCTCTTCCGGCTCAAGCTCTGCAATTTCTTCTTCGATCCGAGCACAGATGACGATGACTTCTGCGCCTTCTTTTGCTGCGAATTCACGGACGAGACGCACGTTCTCATTGCTGTCTGCATCTGCGACTTCATCTTCGCCGACATTCGCGACGTAAAGCATCGGTTTCATCGTCAACAATTGGAAGTGTTTGACGAGTGCTGCTTGATCTTCGTTCAATTCAGCGAGACGTGCTGGTTTCTCATCTTCGAGCAACGCTTGCACGATTTCAAGTGCTTCAAGCTCAGCCGCTGCGTTTTTATCGCGCGACTTGACTTGTTTTTGGACACGCTGAATCCGTTTTTCGACCTGCTCAAGATCTGCGAGGATCAATTCGAGGTTGATCGTCTCGATATCATCGATCGGTGAGACTTTTCCGGCCACGTGTGTGATGTTTTCATCTACGAAACAACGCACGACCTGACAGATCGCATCTACTTCACGAATGTTCGCGAGGAATTTATTTCCGAGCCCTTCCCCTTTAGACGCACCTTTTACGATACCGGCGATATCCGTGAATTCGAATGCTGTCGGGATCGTCTTTTTCGGGTTGACGAGTTCTGTCAATTTCCGAAGACGTGCATCTGGTACTTCAACGACACCGACGTTCGGGTCGATCGTTGCGAACGGATAGTTCGCTGCCTCGACACCTGCTTGTGTGATGGCGTTAAAAAGTGTTGATTTTCCTACGTTTGGTAAGCCAACGATTCCTGCTGTTAATCCCACTTGGAATTCCTCCTTTTCGGTATTTCCTAGGAAATCCGTGCTAGCGGCCGCAGTGGGTAGAATGATTACACCACGTCAGCACATCTTTCACAATTATAGATAGTTCATTTTTTTTAAGCAAGGAGCTCGACCGTCTTTTTTAATCACGCTCTAATCGAACACAATCACTTCGCTTATGAAAGACAACGAAAAAGCGGATGTGATCACGAGAATCACATCCGCTTTTTCGTCACTCTGGTAAGACTTTTTTCAATCGTTTATCAAAATCACGACGTGGCATTAAAATGCTCGCCCCGCAACCTTGGCATTTGATTCGGATATCCATGCCGACCCGAATGATCTGCCATCGGTTCGTTCCACATGGATGCTGCTTCTTCATCTCAACATAATCATGGAGTTGATACGTTTTTGGAATCATCCGTCTGTCCACCATTCTTTTGTTCTGGATTCATCATGACCATCCGTGGATACGGGATCTTGATGTTTTCTTCTTCGAGTCCTTGCTTCAATTCCTTCCGGATCAGACGACCAGCTTGGAAATGTTGCATCGGTGGTACTTCTGCCATCAAACGATAGACGACTTCTGAAGGACCAAGTGTCTGAACACCGAGCATCTGAATCGGCTCGACGAACATATCGACATACTTCTTCGTCGTCCGGTCTGCAATCTCATGCAGAACTCGTTCGACGCGTTCAAGATCCTCATCATAGGAGACTTGGACATCGACGAGTGCGAAACTGTTGTCGACCGAATAGTTCGTGACTTGCAAAATCTGACCGTTCGGGATGATGTGGATTTCTCCGTTGAGTCCTTTGAGTTTTGTCGTCCGGATACCAAGTTCCGTCACGACGCCTTCGATTACACCGACGCGTACATAATCTCCGACTTTAAACTGACGTTCAAAGATGATGAACGCTCCGGTAATGATATCTTGCACCAAGTTCTTCGCACCAAACGAAATCGCGAGACCAGCGATTCCGGCACTGGCGACGAGACCGGTGATGTTGATTCCGAACTGACTAAGCACTGTCAACAACATGATGATTCCAAGTACGTAACGAATCGCATTTTGGAGCAACTTCAACAGCGTCTCGTTCTGTCGTTGTGCCAAGTAGTCATGTTCATTGATTTTCCTGATCGTAAAGAGACGTGAGACTGCCCCAGTCAAAACGCGCGTCAACACATAGAACGCCGCGATGATGATGAGCGCAATCAGTAGTTTCATCCCAAAACGAATCCACATATCCGCATCCATTACTTGATTGATCAATTTATCGACTTGGGCGACGGATTCTTGTACATCTTGATTGGTAGCCATTCTCTCATCCTTTCTTATTCTCTCTATTACGACAGTATACGTGATTTTAATCGAGTTTCAACCAAAGAGCCGATTTTGACGTTAGATTTCTGGAAAAACCGGGAAAGGAAAATCATCTAAGAACCCTTCACTCTTGCCAATCCACCACGACACCGACATCAAGAGAAGAAAGGATGATTTCGATGAACTTCCGCTTTCATTCGCACGAGCCCAAGCCCTATTCTTTCTTTTTAGAATATACGGAACCGTTCGCGAAAGAACGCTTAGCTGAACAATTATTCGAACAAGTCTCTGCCGTCCAAGAAAAACGTCCGATCGTACTCGTCTGCATTGGTTCTGATCGTTCGACAGGTGACTCACTCGGTCCACTCGTTGGGACATTCCTCGAGAAACAAGCGCCTGCTCATCTTCACGTCTACGGTACACTCGCTAAACCCGTCCATGCACTGAATCTCGCAGAAACCATTCACTCGATCCAAACGACCCATTACCGTCCACTCGTCATCGCGATCGATGCGTGTCTCGGTCGCCTTTCAAGTGTCGGACATGTCTTTTTCTCGGAAGGTCCACTCGCACCCGGCGCCGGCGTCCAAAAAGAATTGCCTGCGGTCGGTGACTTCAACATTAAGGCTGTCGTCAACGTCAGTGGATTCATGGAGATGATGATTCTCCAGAACACACGGTTACACCTTGTTTATGAACTAGCGGAACTCGTCGCGAACAGCTTCCACTTACTTGATGCGAAACTCTCCGCTGAATCCACACGGACGACGATTTCTTTCACGCCGCGTTCAATGTAAGCAAAAAGAAGCGAACCGTCGCCCGGATCGCTTCTTTTTAGTGATCCGATTCAGGTAACAACAAGTCGAGCAACCGATTGAGGTCGTCTTCGTCTATAAAATCGATCTCGAGTTTCCCTACTTGTTTTCCTTGTTTAATCCGAACGGTCGCCCCGTATTTTTCGCGAAGTGATTCCTCGACGAATTGAACAGCGGTCGCTTGTTGCGGACGGGCGGCTTCCTTACGTTCCCGAAGCGCCTGCTCTAACCGACGGACGTTCCAGTTCTCCGCCATGACCCGTTCTGCCATCTGTTCGATCTTCTTTGGATGTTTCAGCGACAGGAGCGCGCGGGCATGTCCCATTGACAACCGTTCGTCCATGACCGCTTGTTGAACGAGCAATGGCAACTGTAACAGTCGAAGGCTGTTCGTAATGTGCGAACGACTTTTCCCGACACGCTGTGCAAGCTCTGCTTGCGTAATGCCGAATTCCTCGATCATCTCCGCATATGCCATCGCTTCTTCAATTGCAGATAAGTCTGCTCGTTGGATGTTTTCGATCAAGGCGAGCTCCATGACGCGTGTCTCGTCTGCTTCAATCACAAGGACCGGTACACGTTCGAATCCTGCGCGACTCGCCGCCTGATAGCGCCGTTCACCGGCGATGATTTCGTAATAGCCATCTCGTGGTCGGACGACGATCGGTTGGATCATCCCGTGACGAACGAGCGATTGGGCTAACTCTTCTAATGCTTTTTCATTGAATCGTTTCCGAGGTTGAGTCGGATTCGGGCGAATCGCCCGAACAGGTAATTCATTCACGTGCTTTCTCTCCTAAACGTAGCGGAAGGCACGACCGCTTATTCCGGACGTGCCTTCACGATGCGAATTCGCACCTCTACATATTCTTCGCAATCGACTTCTTCTTTTTCGATCGTCAATCCAGTCTGCTCGATCATATCGACGGAATCCCGCAAGGTGTTTAACGCGATTCGTGTATCTCGTGCAAAGCTTTTATGACGTTTTTTCTTCGGTGGCTGTGGTGTCATCAATCGTTCCACCCGGCGCTCCGTCTCCTTGACGTTCCATTCCCGTTCCAGAATTTCAGCGAGTACCGTTACTTGTAACGCTTCATCCTTAAGCGGCAATAACGCTCGGGCGTGACGTTCCGTGATTGTCCGTTGCTTCAATGCTTCCCGGACATCCATTGGCAATCGGAGCAAACGTAATTTGTTGGCAATCGTCGACTGACTACGTCCGAGCTTACGGGCTAACACTTCTTGCGTGATGTCTTGTAATGCAAGCAAACGCTCATAAGCTTCCGCTTCTTCGATTGGTGTCAAGTCTTCGCGTTGCAGATTTTCAATCAATGCCAGGGAAGCAGTCGTCTCGTCCGTCATCTCTTTGACGATGGCAGGAATCGTTTCCCAGCCAAGCGAGCGCACTGCTCGGTACCGTCGTTCTCCGGCAATGATTTCGTACCCTGTTCCTTGTTTTCGAACGACGATCGGCTGGAGTAACCCGTGCTCTTCGATCGTAACCGCTAGTTCTTCAATTCGGTCCCCGTCAAACACAGTCCGTGGTTGGAACTGATTCGCGACAAGTTCTGTCAATGGTAATTCCTGAACCGTCTCTTGGGGGTCAAGCTCGATCGTAGCAGGTTTACCGAGCAGTTTGGCAATTGCATTTCTCACGTTGGCGCACCTCACCTTTATCAGTCACCGTTTCACGTGAAACGGTGTTTAGCTTAATGGATCTTTCGCAGGCGTTCCCGCTTTACGCGGATATTTCCCGGGTGTTGTTCGTTTTTTATCTACAATAACGATATTACGCTCACTTTCCTCGCCTGGCAATTGGAACTGGAAACTTTCCCGTAAATTCCCACCGAGTACTTTCAAGGCAATCGCACCATCCTCAAGCTCTTCACTGACTTTCGCCGCCTTCAAGGCAACGAATTGTCCTCCGACTTTCGCAAGTGGTAGGCAATATTCCGCGAGAACGGACATCCGGGCAACCGCACGTGCGGTCACGACGTCAAATCGTTCGCGGAATTGTTTATTTTTACCGAACTCTTCTGCGCGTCCATGATGGAACGCGACACCTTCGAGTCCAAGTTCCGTCGCTAAATGATTCAGGAAGCCGATTCGTTTGTTCAGTGAATCGACGATCGTCACTTGAAGGTGCGGGAACATGATTTTGATCGGCAGACTCGGGAACCCAGCACCTGCTCCGACATCACAAACCGTCGTGACTGCCGTGAAATCAAAATAGAACGCTGCTGTGATCGAGTCATAGAAGTGCTTTAAATAGACATCTTCTTCATCGGTAATCGCCGTCAGGTTCATCTTTTCATTCCACTCGACGAGCAGTTCATAATACCGCTTGAATTGATGCAACTGATGTTCTGAGACCTCAAGTCCCTGTGCTGCCAATGCTGTTACGAATTGCTGTTGGTTCATCTCGTTCACTCCGCAGTCAATGCGTATTGGCCTTGTTCGATATAGACAAGCAAGATCGAGATATCAGACGGATTAACCCCTGAAATCCGGGATGCTTGTCCGATCGAGAGCGGACGCACTTGGTTTAGTTTTTGTTTCGCTTCAATCGCTAATCCACTGATCGCATCGTAATCGAGACGATCCGGAATCCGTTTTTGCTCCATCCGCATCATTTTTTCGACTTGATCGAGTTGTTTATCGATGTAGCCGGCATATTTAACTTGGATTTCGACTTGTTCTGCTGCTTCTGCAGACAATGGTGTTTCCGGTGGTGTCATCTGCGCAATCATCGCATATGTGATTTCCGGGCGTTTCAGCAACGTGATCGCATGCAAGGCTTCCTTAAGTGGCGATGCACCAATCGCTTCTAGCTGTGCATTCACGTCCGGTGTCGCTTTGATGACGACCTTCTCAAGACGTTTCATCTCAAGACGGATTTGCTCTTGTTTGTCGAGCAACTTCGCTTGGCGTTCTTCCGAGATCAAACCGAGTTCATGTCCGATTTCCGACAGACGAAGATCCGCATTATCATGACGGAGCAACAAGCGGTACTCGGCACGTGACGTCAAGAGGCGGTACGGTTCGTTCGTACCTTTCGTGACGAGATCATCGATCATGACACCGATATAGCCTTGTGAACGTGACAAGATGAGTGGTTCTTTGCCTTGAACTTGTAGTCCAGCATTGATTCCTGCCATGATCCCTTGTCCCGCTGCTTCCTCATAACCACTTGTTCCGTTGATTTGACCCGCTGTGAACAAACCAGGAACACGTTTTGTTTCGAGCGTTGGCCAGAGTTGTGTCGGAACGACGGCATCGTATTCAATCGCATAACCAGGACGCATCATTTCTGAATTTTCAAGCCCAGGAATCGAGCGGAGAATATCGTGTTGAACGTCTTCCGGTAAACTTGTCGATAACCCTTGCACGTAGACTTCTTCCGTATCGCGACCTTCTGGCTCAAGAAAGATTTGGTGACGCGGTTTATCGTTGAACCGGACGACCTTATCTTCGATCGATGGGCAATAACGGGGACCTGTCCCTTTAATCATCCCGGAGAACATCGGTGAACGGTGCAGGTTCGCATCGATTAACTGGTGCGTATACTCCGTCGTATACGTCAACCAGCATGGAATCTGTTCCGTGATCATCTGAGTCGTTTCATGACTAAACGGAAGCGCTACTTCGTCACCTGGTTGGATCTCTGTCTTCGAGTAATCGATCGTTTTCCCGTCGATTCGTGGTGGTGTACCTGTCTTGAAACGTGCGAGCTCAAATCCAAGTTCTTCAAGATGTTTCGATAGATTGATCGATGGCATCTGATTGTTCGGACCACTCTCGTACGACAATTCACCGATGATGATTTTCCCGCGCATGAACGTTCCGGTCGTGATGATGACCGCTTTTGCCCGGTACTCCGCCCCTGTATTCGTGACGACACCGACGCAACGTCCTTCTTCATCGATCAACAACCGTTCGACGAGCGCTTGACGTAAGAGCAAATTCGGCTCATCCTCGAGCGCTTTTTTCATCCGGTTTTGGTATTCGAATTTATCCGCCTGCGCCCGTAATGCTCGCACGGCAGGACCTTTTGACGTGTTTAACATTTTCATTTGAATATACGTTGCATCGATCGCGCGTGCCATTTCGCCACCGAGCGCATCGATTTCCCGGACGACGATCCCTTTTGCCGGACCACCGATCGACGGGTTGCAATACATGAATCCGACCATATCGGGATTCATTGTCAACATGACCGTTTTCGAGCCCATTCGTGCCGCAGCAAGAGAGGCTTCGATGCCGGCATGTCCGGCTCCGACGACGATGACGTCGAATTCACCTGCTTGATAAGCCATAGTACTGGTTCCTCCTTCTTATTCCACACGCAGTCGTCCCGAATTATTTCCCAAGACAGAACTGCGAAAACAACTGATCCAATAAACTATCCTGTGCTGTATCTCCATTGATTTCGCCGAGCGTGTCCCATGCCCGTCGTAAATCAATCTGTACCATGTCGATCGGCATCGCTGCTTCTGCTGCGCCGAGGGCATCTTCAATCATTTGACTCGCGCGTTTGATCAGTTGGATATGTCGTGCATTCGAGACGTACGTCATATCTTGGCTCTCGACACCCTGTTCAAAGAACAGACTCGCAATCGCCGCTTCAAGATCGTTGACCCCTGCTTCTTCGAGCAAGGACGTCGTAACGATTGGTCGACCATCGGCAAGTTCCGTGACACGTACCAAATCAATCTGTTGCGCCAAGTCACTCTTGTTGACGATGATGATTGCGTTCATCCCTTTAATCGCTTCAAACAGCAAAACGTCCTCATCCGTTAGGACATCGTTCCCGTTTAGGACGAGTAAGATCAAATCGGCCGTCTTTAAAGCCTGACGCGACTTTTCGACACCCATCCGTTCGACAATATCTTCCGTCTCTCGAATCCCTGCCGTATCAATCAACTTTAGTGGTACACCACGAACATTGACGTACTCCTCGATCGTATCGCGTGTCGTTCCCGCGATATCCGTGACGATGGCCTTCGCTTCTTGCACCAATGTGTTGAGCAAAGACGATTTACCGACGTTCGGACGACCGATGATCGCTGTGGATAACCCTTCACGAAGGATTTTTCCTTGGCGTGCCGTTGTTAATAACTCTGCCAGAATCGCGCGGACAGCTCCAGCGTCACGTTCGACGATCTGTTGTGTCATCTCTTCTGCGTCATATTCCGGGTAATCGATGTTGACTTCGATCGCAGCAATCGTCTGCAACAGTTGTTGACGTAAGTCTTGGACGAGTTTTGAGAGACGCCCTTCAATTTGACTGACGGCGACATGCATCGCTCGATCCGTCTTCGCGCGGATGAGATCCATGACAGCTTCCGCCTGCGACAAATCGATTCGTCCGTTCAAGAACGCGCGTTTCGTGAATTCACCCGGTTCCGCTAATCGGACTTCCGGTTGTGCGAGGATGAGTTCGAGGACACGATTGACCGCGACGACTCCTCCATGACAATTCAATTCGATGACATCTTCACGTGTGAACGTCTTTGGTGCGCGCATGACACTCACCATCACTTCATCAACAACACGATCCGCCTCGTGATCGACCAATTTCCCGTAATGAATCGTATGGGTTGGTACTTCCGTCAAGCGGTTGGTTCCTTTATAGACGCGGTCGGCTACAGCGACTGCATCAGGACCCGATAAGCGCACGATCGCAATCGCCCCTTCTCCCATCGGCGTCGAAATCGCGGCAATCGTATCAAATTCCATCATCCGTTCTTCCACCTCGTTTTTCTTCTGTCTTTTTATACGTGTTCAATCCTTAATCGTTGCAATGGGTATAACGAAACAACTATACACGAAATGACGCAAAAGAAAAAGAGCGACACTCTGTCAAAACAAAGCGTCGCTCTTCACGTATTAGCGTTTCTTTTTCGATTTTTTAGGAGCCGGAGCTGCTTGCGCCGCTTCCTTATCGCGTTTTGCTGCAAGTGTTGCCTCTGTCTGCACTTTGATCTTTTCACGCATTGGCTTCATGATGACGACCGTGACGATGATCGAGAAGATGTAACCGACGACCCAGTAAAGAGAAAGGGCAGATGGGAGTGTGACCCCCATGATGAAGATCATGATCGGGAAGACGTAGAGCATGATTTTCATTTGTGGATTGTCTTCTTGACCTGCCATCGAGATTTTTTGCTGTAGATACGTTAGTACCGCAGACATGATCGGCAAGATGAAGAATGGATCCGGTTTTCCGAGGTTAAACCAAAGGAATGTGTGTTGGAAAATAGCCGGCGTATAAATAATGGCGTTATAGAACGCAATCAAGATCGGCATTTGGATCAAGATCGGTAAACAGCCAGCAAGCGGATTGACGTTATGCTCTTGGTAAAGCTTCATCATTTCCTGTTGCAATTTCTGTTGCGTCTCTTGGTCTTTTGAGCTGTATTTCTCACGAAGTTTCACCATTTCAGGCTGAATGACTTGCATTCCACCCATACTCTTCGTTTGTTTGATCATCAACGGAAGGATGACAAGACGAACGAGAAGTGTCGTGATGATGATTCCGATTCCGAAATCATTTCCGACAAGATGCGAAATTTCGCGAATCAACCACGCCATCGGCCAAACAAAATAATGTTTCCAAAAACCATCAGTATTTGCTGTGATCTCTTCGTGTGCGCCATAGTTCGTCGGTGCACAACCTGATAACACGATCGCGAGCACAGACATGAGCCCGAGAGTTAACCAAATCTTAGTTCTCTTGTTCATAATTCCTCCTAGAAATTGTTTACGCTTTGTCGAACGCCATCTTCTTCTATAGTAAGGCAAGGAAAGGGAGCGCCGTACAAATCAACAGGATGCATTGCTACGATTCATTTTTTTGATCGCATCCAGACACCGGAACGTTTGAGGACGTGACGGAGACTGTCAGCCACTTCTTGCGCGGTCATCTTAGCGGCCGGATTGCGCGCGATGATCACCAAATCATAATTCGGGGCAATCGAGGCTTCATGCTGCTGGCATGCTTCCCGAAGATACCGTTTCACCTGATTCCGGACGACGGCATTCCCGATTTTCTTGCTGACGGATAAACCAACCCGAAAGTGAGTCTGTTGCTCCTTTTTCAAGGCATACACGACAAATTGCCGATTTGCGACAGAGGCTCCTTTAGTAAACACCGCTTGGAACTCCTTGTCTTTCTTGACGCGGTATTCCTTCTTCACCTTATTCACACTCCATCCTGACACTACGAAAATTCGTCGTCTCTCATCATATCATAGAATAAACATGCGACGCGATAGGGCGCATGTGACAAAAGCACGAACACACTAAAAAACATAAAAAAAAATCACCTCGGATCATGCCCGAAGTGATGGATGCATCAATGCATTAGACAGTCAAGGCTTTGCGGCCCTTAAGACGGCGAGCAGCCAAGATACGGCGGCCACTCTTCGTAGCCATACGCGCACGGAATCCGTGAACTTTTTTACGCTTACGGTTGTTTGGGTTGAAAGTTGGTTTCATTCGTCTGCACCTCCTTTAAAAGATCTTTATAACCAATTGTTATTTTCTACTTTAAGGCAGTCTTGTACATTATATAAACTGATTGTGGCATTGTCAATGAAAGTTCGGAAGATTTCTCGCCTTGCATAAAGGTTTGTTTCTTAAAAACAGGCGATAGGATTCCAGCATGCAAACTCTATTACACAATAGAATGCGACTGGATCACAAAGAACAGATTGATAGACTTATCCACCTATCCACAGACTTATCCACATTATCCACACTTTCCGTGGATAACTCTTCACTTTGTCTACGATAGTATTTTTTAAAATCGACGTCAATCATCGATTTTGGATTTCCTTTTTCCACTTCTTTTGTATTTTGTGAATAACTCTTTTTTAACGCTTCCTCTTTCAAAAAGTTATCCACCTCTTATCCACAATTTATCCACACTATCCACAGCTTGTGGGTAACTACCTGTGGACGATTGAATTTACTTGTGGATAAATCATTCCAACCATTGCCAGAGCTTATTTCTTTTGATACACTAATTGTGCATAACATGATCCTGATCGCTTAGGACAAAACAAGTTATACACACCCTGTGGATAACTTTATACACAGATTCAACTGCCTGTGGATAACGTTATCCACAGTTTTTACGTTATGGGGATAAGTCGAGTTTCTTCATTAACTTTGTCTGTGTATAAGCCTGTGTACAAATTTTTTCTATCTTGATAAAAAAAGGGGGGTATTT
>NZ_CP184373.1:0-196999 GCF_049913315.1 Exiguobacterium sp. R-17
GTGCCCAATCAAACCAAAGAGGTGATGATTCAAGTGAGCTTGAAAAGGGTGAAAGACCTTTTACGATTCAATGCATTCATGTTCGTGCTTCCTCTGATGTTCCTCATTCTCCAAAACCCGGTCCATGCGGAAGTGGGGCTGACGCCATTCACTTCTATCGATTCGGACATCGAAGGGACTGCGGAGGCGAACACCGAAGTGATGATTCTGTTCGCCAACAAGTGGTATGCGACGGAGTCGGATGCCGACGGGAAGTTCAAGATGAAATTCGACCAGAAAATCGGTCGAGAGACCATCGGGATACGTGAAAAACAGATGGACGGCACCTATGGAAGAATCGCCCGCTACTCCGCAGAACAAATGACGGAATCAATCCAACCTCCCAAGTATTTAGGGAAGAACAAGAGCGGCGAATCCCTCTTCTATAGTCCGCAAGGCTTCGAGGTCGTAGTGCTCGTCGGCGATGTTGTTTACAGTGACGGCTCACTGCTCAGGATAAAAAATCTGGACAGCAGTAGTGTAAGAGCCTATGTACGTAACGCCGAACGGAAAAGCGAAGTGGTCAACCTTGACATAGCGAATCCAGAGAAAATTCCGTTCACGATTTCGAGTAAGGTGGAAGATGATCAGGTCATCATGACGGGTAAGACGTTACCCTCGATGCAGTTTTTCGTAGGTAACCAGATGGAGGATGGTGTTTGGGATGATGGTACATGGTTCCGTAGCGACGAAGAGGGTTATTTCTCTAAAGCATTAAGCCGCTGGACGTACTTCGATAATGGCGTGGCTACTTATTGGATAAAAATGGATGGCGTCGGTGAAGATGTGATGCCCGAAATATTCAAGAGCACCCAGACGGTCACCGGACCGATAATCCGTTCCGATAATCCGCTCATCATCAACAGCGAAATCATCCGGGAGGGTGAATATATCAATGGGAGCGGGACGCCGGGACATACCATATACGTTAAGAACAAAGGGAGCTTGCAAAGATTAGGTGAAGTCGACAATCGAGGTAGATTTTCAATCTCCATCCCCCGGAACATGAACGAGCCAAGTATAACGTTCGTGGTGCAAAAAAAGGATGAGACATACTTCGGTGAAGAAACACATCGATTATACGAAAAGAACTTTGATAGTCATGATTTATTCCTGGATAAGGTGACCTCAGATTCCACGAGAGTGACGGGCACTGCTCCGAGGTTCATGGACATCCGAATCGACTTCACTGGAGCGATGGGAAGTTATCAGATGAACACCACCTCCGACGAGAACGGTCACTATTCTGTCTTGATGCCGAACGAGTTCGACGGTACGGTCACCGTGACGGCTCGTTATGATGGAGGAGTTAGTAGGAGCAGGAAGACGGAGGTCATCGATCTACGCCCGAACGAAAAGCCATCATACTACTTCGAAAACGGTACGATGAAAATCTCGGTCCGTAACGACAAGTTAATCGACAAATGGGTAGAGATATCAAAGGTCCATGCCGACGGAACCTTCGATGTCAGTAAGTCACTGCTTCGCGATCGTAATCAATCCGGCGAGTATGTGATTGGAGTCGGAGATTGGTTGGACGGGGACCGTTTCACTCTACGAGTAGTGGATGATAATGACGTGAAATCCGATGCCGTGTCCGGAGAATATGTGGAGCTTAATGCTCCGCGAATCGATGATTTGGACGATGATAGCAATAGCATCGTTGGACGAACGGCTCCGAACCTCAAGGTCTCTGCCATATATTACGATGGACACGTCGAGACCGCTTATAGTGACGCGATAGGTAACTTCACCGTGAAGCTTCCGGACGTCAGTCCAGCGCATCGTCCATATAAGCTAGTGATTGATGATGAGAAGAATAAAGTGCGTCGGACCGTGGAACTGACCTATCGGGATACGACACCTCCAGCAATCAACGTGGAGCCAATCCAGGATCGAGATGACCAAATCAGAGCAAGTCTCATGCCGGGTGATACGATGAGAATCACGATCGTCTACGACGACGGCGGGACCGAGACGGTCGATGCCATGAGACGATATTGGGATAACGTGGTATACAGTCACCATTCCAGTTTCGGTAGGGTAGCATATTTCGAGTTCGTCAGCACGGACCCGAACGGGAACGAGAGTCGTAAGAAAATCATTCCCATCGATACCGTAAGACCTAGTCTCGATATGTTAGTCACACCTTACGCAGGAGAAGATTCGATCGAAGGGAAGACCGAACCGCATGCGAATGTGACGGTGAGCATCTCAGGTCGGGAATACACGGCGAAGGCTGACGGAACAGGACGGTTCTCCATCAAGACTCATGTCTTGAAGGCATCCGAAAAGGTTGATATGGAGATACTCGACAAGGGCGATAACCTGGTCACGCTAAAGGATGCATCTTCCGTATTAGGAATCAACTCGGTGGAGTTGATGAAGGATAGGAGGTCGGTCGTCCTAAAAACGAACATCAAAGGTTCGAGGGTTGATCCATATCTCACACTCGAATACGAAGGTAAAAAAATCTCCCAAGGATTCGCCGAGAAGGTCGTGTTCAATCTCGACAAGCCTCTCAAGAATCATTCGGAGCTCAAGATACACCTCTCACGTAGGAATGCTCTCTCAAAAGTGGTGTACCAGGCGAAGCAATCGGACACCATCGCACCGAGCACGAACGTCGGAATCGATTGGCGAGATGACTGGAACGTCGGTACGAGACTCTACGGTACGAGCGAACCTGGTGCGACCGTCGAAATCTATCAGAAGTCGAAGCGAATCTTCTATGTGAGGACGGCATCAGACGGTAAGTTCGAGTACGTCGTGAACAGAGCGTTCGGTACACGAGAGCAACTGCTCCTACGCGTGACGGATATAGTAGGGAACCGTTCAGAGAAGAAAGTGGTCTTGAAACACGTACCGAGAAAGCCGATCGTGAATCCGGTCTTCGATAACTCGAAGACGATCACCGGGAAAACGGAGCCCGGGCTCACCGTGGAAATCAAAATCAATACCACGAAGTATCTCGTGAAAGCGGATAGTCGCGGTAACTACCGCCTAAGTGGCAAGGGCTGGCCGGTAGGCTCTCGGATAGTCGTCAAGGCGAAGGGGAAGGATGGCATCGATTCTCCCTATGAACGGCGTACCGTGAAAGGCACGATAAAGTATCTAGAGGTCAAGAACGTGACATCTTCCTCACGCTTCGTCGAGGGGAAGACGGAACGGGATTCCTACGTGCAAGTCTTCAAGAATGGCAAGAGCATCTCGAAGAAGGTCCTAGTAGCGAAGGATGGGAAGTTCAAGCTATCCATCCCGAGACAGACGGCGAAGACGAAACTCGTCGTGAAGGTCGAACGCAACAACTTCAAGTCGCTCGAGAAGACGTTGATCGTAGGTAAATGAGCAAGAGAAGGACATCGCCACCGTTATGGGGCAGTGTCCTTCTCTTGTTTTTTCGTATTGATGTCGAAGATGATGGCATGTCGCTCAGCATCCGTTCATGGTGGCGGGATGATCGTCATACATCACCCGAGTGGGTCCTCGAAGCGTGCGCGATGATGTCGCATGTAGACCTCGCGTCCAGGCCACATCCGGATGGTCATGTCCTCCCGGATGCCGACGAGGCGGAGACTGTTCGCGTCGAGCCGTGAGGTCAAGAGGATTCTCCCCTCCTCATCGAACGAGATGAACCCCTTATCGAACAGGCCGTCATGCATGTCACAGAGGATGAGTCCGTTGTCGGGATCATCCTTCTGTCGGTCATCCGAATGCGCCCAGGGAAGGATGTGGCTCGCGACGAGGAGCTCTCGTACCGCGAGTCCGCATAGCTCACAACGAGGGCTGCGTCTGAGGAGCGACTCCCGGAAACGCGACTGGGAGAGGCGATACATCGTCATCCTCGCACCTTCATGGAGACGAGGCGGTCGAGAGAAATCTTCACCTGCCGGGTCGTCCATGGCCTCATCGTCCGACGATATGAGGGAACGATCGTCGCGGAACGCGCGCCAGGATTCAGGCTCGTTCGGACCGTCGATGATTCCCGTCTTCAAGTCGACGATCCACTCGCCCGAGACGACGAGCGGGAGGACAGTGAAACGTGCGACGAGGTTCTCATATGACGCACCTGCACCCTGATGATGGAATTGCTGACGACGGAGCGCCTCGTCACGCGTCATTCCCTCCACATAAGGCAGGGCGATCCCGACATAGCGTACATCGTTGTTACCGACGCGCTCGAAGTAGAAGAACGGAGCATGATGGCTCTCCTCAACGGAATACGCACGGTCGAAATACTTCAGGAAGGTCTCGTTCCCACGTTGCTTCGTGTCACGGAAGTCCTTGCCAGGGGTCTGGTTATCGCCATAATAGACGAGGATGCCGCTGTTGGGATCGTATTCGTTCCTCCATTCGGATTGTTTACCGGTGTCGAGGATGACCGTGAACGCCTCTTCCCGTGGGGCGCCATCCCGTCCTTCGACCATCGAACGACGGATGCCCCCTTGGTTGCCGAGTCCGCGGAGTCCGTCCCCGAAACGGAACAGACGGCTCAAGGGCTCGTTCGCGAAGTGGGAGGATGAATCCGTTCCTGCCGGAAAGACCTTACCTGGTATGAGGTCCTGCGGGACGATACGATTCATCGACCGTCCCCTGAATCATCGGCGCGTCGTTCGCGGTCGCGCAGGACGGCAAGCTCGATGCGTTCGGCGATCGCGGCATCCTGTCGCTCCTTCTCGTTTTCGAGCAGCCGGACCTTCATCATCAGCTCGCGATTCTCCTCCTCCAGGCGTTCGGCGTTACGGGAACGGTCCTTGTAGTCGTCCGCGACGGCGGTCAGGCTATGGAGCTGATGCTGTAGTCGTTCCTTCTCCTCATCGCCGCGACGGAGCCGCTCCTCGAGCGAGAAGAGTTCCTTACGCAACGCCTTCACCGTGTCGGCATGCTCCTTCTCGAGACGTGCGAGGGCATCCTCCGCCTTCTTCCGTCCCGCCTCCGCCTCTTGTGCGGAAGCGACGAGTTCCCGTTCCCGTTCAGCGAGCCGTTCGCCGGCGAGACGTCCCTCCTCCTCGATTCGAGCTCGTTCCTTGATTACCTCGTCCTCGAGCCGGGAGATGGTCTCCTCGTGCCGTGTCTTGACGCCCGCGAGATCCATCGCCTGACGCTTCAGTCGTAGGGAGCGTTCCTCGAACAGGTTGCCGATTTGGCGTAGCAACAGGGAGAGCTGTTCGTCCTCCTCCGTCAGCAAGGGATCGTGCGAGCGGTTCTCGCTCAACGTGACGAACTCCTCGAACAGTTGGTTCGTCGTCACCTGACGCTCCCGGACCAGCTCGCCGATCCGACGCGTCACCTCCTCCGACAGGCGGAAGGATTTGTTCTTCATCTCGTTCGTATCATTGTTCTGCGGTTCCATGGACATCTCTCCGTATGTATAGATATTTTTGACGCTCATGCCTAGATTATAGCATGCTGCCAAGCGACTGCCGAGCCGGGAGGGAGGCAGCGGGGACGAAGTTGGCATCGAGGAAATTTCGATCTGTTCAAACCTAAAGATATCTGATATAATTGAGAAACTGAAACAGAGCGAAAGGATGTTCGTATTTATGGAAACAAGAAAAAGGCTCAACACAATCGAGCTATTCGCAGGGGTCGGCGGCTTCCGCGTCGGGCTCGAGAAGGCGAACGAGGACCTCTTCAAGGTCGTATGGGGGAACCAGTGGGAGCCCTCACGCAAGGCGCAGGATGCCTTCGAGTGCTATGCGTCGAACTTCGATGAAGGGATTCACTCCAACGAGGACATCACGACCGTGACGGACGAGGCGTTCCGTAACTTGGACGCACAGATTGTGGTCGGTGGGTTCCCGTGTCAGGACTACTCGGTCGCACGCAGCCTGTCGGGCGAGAAGGGGATACAAGGCAAGAAGGGGGTCCTCTTCTGGGAAATCAAGCGCATCATCGAGGCGACGGCCCCACGCTATGTCCTTCTCGAGAACGTCGATCGTCTTCTGAAGTCACCGGCGAAGCAACGTGGTCGTGACTTCGCGGTCATGCTGGCGACGTTCCGTGACCTCGGATATAAGGTCGAATGGCGTGTCCTCAACGCCGCGGAATATGGAATGGCGCAACGTCGTAGACGCGTGTTCATCTTCGCGACGCGTGACGACTCTGGGTTCTCCAAGGAACTCGAGTCCTATACGGCGGACGACATCCTGTTCGAGAAGGGCTTCTTCGCACCGGTCTTCCCGGTCAAGCCGGAGGTCATCAAGAACCGCCGACTCGAAGGGATGCTCCCGGACGACATCGTCGAGATCTCCGATACGTTCTCTGCGAACTTCCACAACTCGGGCTACATGCATGATGGTCGCTTCCACTCCATCCATACGGAGCCGGTCTTCGAGAAGCCGACCCCTCTGCGGGACATCCTGCAGCCGGAGGAGACGGTGCCTGAGAAGTTCTATCTCAAGGACTCCGCGATCGAGAAGTTCAACTTCTTGCGTGGCGCGAAGAAAATCGAGCGGACGTCGGCGGACGGCCACAAGTACATCTACGCCGAGGGTGGCATGTCGGAGATCGATGATCTCGACAAGCCGGGTCGTACGATGCTGACGAGCGAGGGGACGACGAACCGTAGCTCGCACGTGGTCGAGGTCGATGGCCGCCGGCGATTCCTGACACCGCTCGAGTGCGAGCGCCTGAACGGATTCCCGGACAACTGGACGAGCACGATGAGTGACCGGATGCGCTATTTCTGCATGGGGAACGCATTGGTCGTCGGCCTCATCGAACGGATGGGTCGGCGCATCGAGCAGATCGAGGACCGACACCCGGTACCGGTGCCTGCGCAGGAATCCTTCTACATCAATAACAACTAAAGCGCCGTGCGTGACCCGGACGGACATACCGAGGCATCTCCATACGCTATGGAGGTGCCTTTTTGGGTTTCCGGAGGACCCCAGAACGGGAAAAGCGGAGTATGAGGATGACTAGAGGAGGCAAAAATGATGGCAACCAAGAACAAGAACCTCAGCAAGGTCAAGGGGACGGACACGAAGATGGAGGTCAAGGTGCGGCACGCACTATGGCATCGTGGTCTCAGATACCGTAAGAACTATCGACGACTGCTCGGAACGCCAGACATCGCCTTCCCGGCACAGCGTCTCGTCGTGTTCCTGGATTCGTGCTTCTGGCACGGCTGTCCGGCACATTATAAGGAGCCGAAGAGCAACGTCGAGTTCTGGCGCAACAAGATCAAGCGGAATCGAGAGCGGGACAAGGAGCAGACGGAGCACTATCTCTGTCAAGGATGGACCGTACTGCGTTACTGGGAACATGAGGTGAACGACGATTTCGACCGGGTGATCGACGAAATCGATAAGACGTATCATGCACTCCTCGGTTCGGGGGCGGGTGTTCAGGAGGCAAGACTCGAGACGTACCTCGAAGAAGAAGTGGACGTGGAAGACCCGTGCGATTGACGATTGGTATATAATGGAGGAACAAAGACAACGGAAGGGGAGCTTTGAGAGATGTCACACGAAGAAGATGGAAGGGATGTCGACATGCGTATGCTGGGCCTGTTGGACCTCGCGGATGAGAAAGGGTTCAAGTTGAGCCTACAATCGATGGTGAAGGTAATGGATGAAGGATATACGATTGAGGACTTCTTGGCAGGTGACGAGGAACAGTTGAGTACAGTGCGTGCTAATACGAGAAGTTCTATCCTCAAACTGCTAGACAGTATAGTTTCGGACGATATCGATAGGTTGAAAGAACTGAAGTCCCTTTATCGACTCGCTTTGACTGACGGTGGAATCAGTGAAAAAACCGTAAAGAATCTCTTGCGTCCAACGGGATTGAGCTACGAGCAGTTGGAAGAAATCGACTATGAAACATTCAAACGATTGACGGGTGGAGGCGAACGCCACTCAACGTTCGCGAAACTGACCCGGTCTTTCCAAACAGATTATGGTGCATGGAAGGTGACGAGTTCCAAGAAAGCAACTCGTCCGCATAAAATCGGTTCGCGCCAGCTCAAACAAATCGAGGAAAACCTGACGATTCTCTATGACGAGATGGCAGACTACTCCACCCTTCATGGATGGGCGGCGAGTGCCGGTATTGAAGAGGATGAGACAAGGGCGGGGCTTGAAGGCCTCATACGGAAAGGATTGCTTGAGTTAGAGGATGAGCGTGTCGTAAAGCGGACGAGAAACCTTCGGGACGCGCTGGAAGCGGTCTCTGAAGTACATAGGACGATCCTCGGGCAGAGATTGAGCGGGATGACATTACAGGAAGTCGGGCGGACGCACGGCATAACGCGAGAAAGGGTGCGCCAAATCGTGCAGAAGGCGCTCACGGGCATACCACTCACTCACGTCATAGAAGCAAGGAGGGTGAGATACCTCTACGAGAACTACGACCTGGATGCCGAGTTTTTCGAGAGCGTATTACTCGAATCGCGCCAGATATTCCATTACTTATTTGAAAAGCGTGAAAAGGGTACAGTTGAAAAAAGACTAGTTTACCCTCTGCTTCGTCTGGATGAACGAAAACGGATGCTTTTGAGAGAAGGGCTATATGAGAATCTTGAAGGGCAGGCGGCACCGCTGACGAAGTCAGGACTAGTAGAGAAATACTATGCTCTCGAGGGGCGTGAAATGGAACACGTATCGATTCATCATCGCCGGTATCTCTCGTTCATCGAGGAAATATTACGAGATAGAGAAGGAGACTTAGAAGCATTCCGTATATCCGAACGTGCTTTCGAAGGTCTCTCTGACAGAATCGAAGGATGTATTCAGTCCGCTGGACACCATGTTCGGTATCTCGACATCAAGCCCATTCTAGAGGAAAGGGAAGCCATCGAGACGTTCTTTGTCCTTGATCCGGGCATCTACAATGCTCGTCTCGTCTATGATGCTCATTCTGACTATTTCCGAATGCTGGACATCAGAACTTATCATGAACTACATAACATCTTGAAGGACAACCTTAAGATTGAAACGATTCAGATGCGTCGGATGCCAGAGTTCAGCGTGATGGTCACGGATAAGTTGGAATGGCTGATAAGCCTCATCGACGAGATGGGTCCCATACCGCTCGAGACGTTCCTGCTGCGTGTTGAAGAAGTTTATGGACTGTCAATCTCTTCTACGAGAAGCCTGATACAGATGGAGCTGTCAGACTACATCACCGCAAAGAATGAGCTAGCCAATGATATACCTGAGTTATCCGAGATGGAGGAGGAATTCATCCGTTCGGTGCTCGTTCGGGACGTTTACACTGCCCAGGAGCTGATTGAGAGGTATGCGATAAAAATTACGGATTTCCAACATCGTTATCTGAATAAGCGAAATCTCTCCTTAGTGGGATATGACTTGAGACGAGGATTCGTCCTAAGGAAGGGGATTGATAGTGGTGAGGGTTATTTCCGACGATTGTTGCTATCCGAAGATTATTTCCGATGGGATCGTTCTCCATTACAGAACACCCCGTCCTTCTGGAAGACGCTCCTTGACCTCCAAGAAAGCCTTGATTTGTTCCGGATTGAGGAGGATGTCTACATGAACATCTCTGTTTTAGAGCGAGCTGGTATTGCGAAGGAGATGGTTGCAGAATTCCGTGAGGAGGTCGGCAACCATTTCTCTGACGGACGGTACTATACGATGAAAAACATACATGAGGAAATCGAGCACCCCATTCTTGATTTAGGGTTCGAGGATGTGTTCTATGAGCGGATTTGTCGAAGTGATGTCAAGGCTCGCTTCATCCCAACCCCTTCCGGAGATGTGCTCTATCAGGCTGACGAAAGACGGAATCAGGCAAATTTCATCGGTCATTCGGTCACGGACGGCATTCATATCGATGAACTCTTGGCATCCATCGAACAGGAACATGGAATCCGATTCGAGAAATGGAGGGTCATCGAGAAGATGAACTCCTTAGGCATGTATTATATGCACGAAATGGAACGTATCTACCTCGACAAGAGAAGCTTCCTAGATAGTATTTATTGAGAAGGGAAAGGAGTGGACGAATATGTCCACTCCTTTTCTGCTTTGGTCACGTGTACTCATGGTCCGTTATTCCTGTTCTTCGATACCGTTAGCTGTTCGCAAAGCGGAAGGCCATGAGCCGAATCGCTTCGTCAATGCGAGAAGCCGCGGTGCGCCATTCTCAATCGCCCAGCGGTCGTATTCGACGGAGTTCAGCGCACCTTCGCGCGCAGAGAGGGCAGTCCTCAAGAAATCAAGGCATTCGTCATCCGTGAAACGGCTATGTGGGGTCAGGCCATGGTGCCTCAAGGCTTCCGCCCAACTGCCATGCTTGTTCACGATGGTCGATCGGCTCGGCATCTCGGGATGTTCCTTACGTATCCGGTTATAGTCGGAAGTCGAGAGATACTTCCCATGGAGATGACGGCAGATGGTGAGACTCTCCTGTATCGTCCATTTCTCCCTCGGCATCCGAAGATGATTGAGGCGCCATATGGCATGTGAATCAAGCTCATCGAGAGAGATGATTCCTGCATGGGCAAGGAGTTGCGTCCACGAACCGAAGACGTCGATGACATCCTTAAGTGGCGGATATGAATCGCGACGAGCCAACTTGTCATACATCGCGGCGTTGATGGTCCTTTTCCTATCCTGTTGAAGGTGAAGGACCAGCTCGATGAGTTCCTTTTGTGAATATTTGACTTCCATTTGAATCGACTCCTCCGTGACGGATGATACGCCACGTTATGATGTATATGAAGTAGGGCCGGACGATTAATCCGGTCCCTTTCTGATGATCTACCTCAATACTATAAATCATTCAGGACCCGAACTGTCGAAAAATTGGAAATTGAGCCTTCCTGGAACCCTAAAACCCTAATTAAAACCTTAGGGTTTTAGGGTATTGCAATTTCGTTTTCGTTCCGGTATATTAGGTTCATGAAGTGGGAATCAGATCTGGAGGAAAAGGAGTGGTATCGATGAGACAAGTGTTTCAGCTGAAAGATAAGCCGCATGGATTTGATCGAGGTAAGCAATTCCTCGACGAAGGATTCGTTTGTATCGGATGGCCGGGAATCGGGAATCTCGAGAATGCTGACAAGAAGGACATACGACGAGAACTCGAACGGGAATACCGGTACGAAGGACAGAGACTCGGGGCCTATACGGGGGTGGTCAACATGTTCGTCAACGTCGTAGAGCCGGGCGACATCATCCTCGTCCCGGATGGCTCCATCGTTCATGTCGGGATCGCCGGACCTTATCAGTATCTTGAAGAGTATGACGACCAGAAGATTGGGATGTGTCACCGTCGTCCCGTCGAATGGAAAGCGACGGTCGCGAAGGCTAGCATGCAGCAGAAAATCGTAGACTTCGTCAAGAATCGTGGAACGATGACGAAGTTCTCCGGCACGTTGGAGGATACAGGGCTACTGGAGTTGGTCGAGGAGGAGGGGAACAACCCTTTCACCGTCATCGAGGGAAGCATCGAGACTTACAAGTCCAAAGGGCTGTTCGACGAGGATGTAGTAAGTGCGGCGAAAAACGTTCTGATCGAAGCGTTGAATTCCGATGACCTCGATTTACGCATGAAGGCCGCGGTCGAGGTGCTGCGGCTCTCGAAGGACTGAATGAAGCAATCGGTGACAAGACTCGACACGACACTAATGAATTAGGAAGCGGAGGAGCGAACATGCTGAAGACAATCGATGGAGAATTGATAACGCACGTGGCCTACGAAACAAAGTTCAAGAAGCGGATGGAGAGCATCGACCAGAAGGATTATCAAATCATCATCGAAGAATTGAACCGTGTCATCGACCGTGGTGACGTCCACACCTCGAGTTGGATTCCGGGTAGCGATTGGAGAGGGACATTGTATGAACCAATCTGGATCGCCTGCCGCAAGAACAACGTTGAGGCTGCGAAGTTTTACGGGCAGATACTATATAAGGTCATGATGGACCGTCCAGAGGAATGGTACTTCGGGAAATATCCACATGCTAGAGGAAAGACCTACTTCAAGATGGAGCATGGAATGGGTTGACGTTATCGAGCATATAGATGAGGTAGGTATTCGAAATGGAAAGGACGGGACTTCATGGAGGACATGATTGATTGTCTGAAAAGGATGGAAGATGGCGATTTAGTGAGATTGTACGGTGCATGGTATGAAGAGATGAAGACGAGGGGAATCGTCCGCACGCGGAACATCGTCGGTGAGGTCGGAGAATATTATGCAGTAGAGACGTATCGTGACAATTCTTCGTTCCCGGACCTCGAAATCTCTCGCATCAGCATGAAGCACTTCGATGCGACGAGCCAGGATGGTCGGAGATATAGCGTGAAGACGGTCACGAGTACGTCGACCGGTGTGTTCTATGGACTCAATGCACCTGGGGAGGAGAAGGAGGAGGAACAGCTCTTCGACCATTTGATACTCGTGAGGCTGAACAAGGATTATACGTTGGCCGGAGTATACGAAATGGATTGGAGCACCTTCCTGGAGCTGAAGAGTTGGCACTCCCGGATGGGGGCTTGGAAGATGTCTGTCAACAAGAACGTCTTATCTCGATGTGTCAGAGTTGATAATTTGGTAGGTCATCACGGAGTGAACTAAAAGAATGAAGCGCATGATTGATATTTGAGGAGCGGCTCCGTCTGTGACAGAGTCGCCTTTTCGTCTCTTTAGGAATGAATGGATAAGACATACTGACGGAACGATAAGTAGTCCGTATGGACATCCATCCACACCATTCATTTCATTCCATGAAATTCAAATTAGAATCGTTTTATTGAAAATAATAGGATAAAATTGTATTTAGAGATGAAGTCGATTCAATTCATTTAGAAGGCAGTCTCGGTGAACGTCCTCGAGTGAAACGAAGATTGGACGATGATGTTTGCATTAGCGGTCACAACTACTTTAATAGGAGGTATCGATATGATTGATATGAAAGAAGTGCTGGATGTAATCGGTAGCTCTGATAATGTTTACTACGCATTAAGAAGTTCCTACGAAAAACCCTCTCATTCCTATAGATTACGACGGACTGTCAATCGTGGAGCACCGCTCTACACGAGTGAGTTATATCTCATGATTCTTAAAGAGAAAAGAATCCCGTCTGCTGAGGAGTTTAGTGAAGACTTCGTCACATCCTTTTTTCCTAGAGGAGACAGGGATTCTGCGAAGATGCAAGCGAAATACGCCTACAAGGCATTGTTGACGGACATCCATTTCTATTTTCAACTTTTAGAGTCAAAGTTGTTCGATAAGGTGGAGATGAGCTTTTCGCACGACATCTTTGCGAAGAGTGACGTGCTCGTAGTGAAGAATGGCGTCCCGATAGGTCTCCAACTGTTCTCTGGAGACGAAGCTTATGTGAAGACGAAGTCGATATCGCTCGAACGCATCAAGCATCGACTATCCTATCGACTCTACGCCATGCCGTTAAAGTTACGTGAAAATCATCTTGATGCTTCTGATAATCCGATGTCCCTATATGAAAAGGAAGACGTGCAGGAGGTTTTAGGCCTGTTCAGTCGAGAGGTGGACATCGTTGAAGAAAAGTTGAAGCCAGAGTCGGACGTTGATCGTTTCGTCATGCTTCCGAGAAGACAAGAGGCCATTACGGCCATAGAAGAGGCAGGCAAGCCAAGAAAGGTTCTCGCGTCACATTCCGTGATCTTCGGTGGGAAGATGGATTCCGCTGAGTTCGAGTCGCTTCGGAGAGATGGTGTCGAGGTTCATCATATACCAGTCGATGTACCAGGAATCACCCCCTTTCGTGTTATAGATGGAGATGCCCTAAGTCTACGTGGGAAGGAAGAGTACCTGAAGAGGCATGGTCATCTGTCGAGTCGATTCAACTACAACCAATATGTCGTAGAACATGCAGATCCTGAACAACATATCGCGATCAACGCCAGTGCGGGAAGTGGTAAGACGACGACACTCATCGCACGCATCATGTACCTTCTCGACATGGGATTGGTGGACGGGCTCGATCAGATTGCTATGATTACATTCACGAACGAGGCGGCCAATAACATGGAAGAGTCTCTCGCGAAACGACTCATCCAAAGATTCAAATTGACGGGTGATCCAATATACATGAAGCACATCAATGACCTACGACGGATGGATATATTGACCATCCCCTCATTCGGAAAGAGCATTCTGACTCGATTCGGCCAGTACCTTGGTTTTGGATCGGGCTTTCGCGTCTCCAAGATGACGATGGAGCGACGACGAATGATTGAACGGATGTTCGAGGAAGTTCTTCACGAAAAAGCGGTGGAAAATCCGTTCGATGGAATGTGGTATTTCGAGGCTCGGGAATTCTTGGAGAGCGTGTGGGACAAGTTCGAACAAAAGGGTGTCATCTCTGATGATCTCTCCAAAATGAAGATGTGCGAATCGGAATCCGATTTCACGAAATCGGTTATCGAAATACTGAAGAAGTCAGACGAAGAACTATTTCGTTTTAAAATCGAGAATGACACGATCGGGATTTCGGACCTTACCAGATTCATGAAGTTAATCCGAGAGAACGGCGCGCCTATCGAAGAACTATCAGATAGGTATCGCTATCTGTTCGTCGATGAGTTCCAGGACACGGACATCTCGCAAATTCAGTCCATCGTAAGCATCATCGCAGCAACGAATATCCGACTTATAGCAGTAGGTGACGTGAAGCAAGGGATTTATCGTTTCAGGGGAGCAGATTCATCTGCATTCAATGTGTTAGATAAAATGATGAACCATCATGGGCTTGATCAGCCCGTCACTTATCGGCTCGATGAGAACTTCAGATCGAGCGAGCGACTCGTAGTACGAATGGAAGACCATTTCTCGGCCTGGAGGAGAAGTCCTTTGAAACTACTCCCTGAAGGAGAGGGTCGCATGATTTCGAGAAAGAAGACCGACCAATCAGGAGAATGCCTGTTCCTTAAGAACGACCAAATCGACATGGATGAGATCAAGATGAGATTAGATGAGGTCAGCCGAGGAGACGAGAGCAAGGGGAATAAAGTACTGGCGATACTCGTAAGGAGGAATGGAGAAGCCAAAAAAATCGGAGATATGATTAGAGGAGACGGACGTATCAAAAACTTTGAAGTGCGAATGAACGGGACTCTGTTCGAATCCGCTGCCGCCCGTGACCTACTGATCCTTATCAATTCATGGGTGTACCCAGAGCGGCGAGATGCCCTTCATGCTCTGTCGGAGACGGCATATGCGAAAACTGACAATTCTCATCCCCAGATGTTCGAGCTCGTCAACGAGAAGCGTTTGTCCGCGACCAACACGAGCCTTTCCTTACATGAGTCATGGAGAGAGTCACGAGAACGATTGAAGTTCAGCCCACTGCTCCCTGTCATCGATTCGTTCATCGAGAAGTCGAACTATAAAGCACATCTTCGAGAGAAAGAGGTATCAGAAGTAGACATCACTCAATATGAACTGAACCTCCATAAAATCATGATGTCCATCCACGAGACGTTCGCTGACGAACCGATTGATATCTTGACTCTACATGAATGGTTGGAGATGCAAGTCGCGACGAACAGGGAGGCAGACGAGGCAGAGTTGGATGATGCCAGTTTTGATGGCAACCCTGTACGCGTCCTTACCGTACACAGGGCGAAAGGGCTCCAATTCGATACCGTCTTGATTCCTTATACGACCAACGCGATTGTAAGGAGAGGTGATGGGGATGTGAATGATACGATCGTACATGTATCATCCACTGGAAAAATCGAGTTTGCATGGAGACGGGTGAAGCATGTAAAGAACAAGAAGGTCATCGATTTTAAGACATCGCAGTACGAAAGTTTGAGAACAGGCGAGAATGAGGAACAACTCCGTGAAGAGACAAGACTTCTTTACGTCGCAATGACGAGAGCGGAAGAACGACTGTTCATTTATGAAATGGATGATAAAAGACAAACGGGCAACGAACCGAACACATGGAAAGATTTATTGAAGATGGCAAGGAGGTCATGACATGCCTTATAAGATAATCACCTATGAGACGACGGAACAATTGATGCATCCGGATTCGACGTTTACTCCATATCGGGATGCCATCCACATCACGGCTACGAATTCCTTGAAGCAAGGCATCATGAACAACAACGATGACTTTTGTAACTGGATAGGGAGAGAGGTCTATTCTTTCTCAGAGTTATCGCAGGTGATAGGAAATGGTTGGTTCTCTGCATCTACAGAGCTTCTTCAATACACAACACTCTCGGAAGTGCTCCGTCAGTATTCGGATAGTCAGAAAGTGAAGCATCATGCGATTCATGGAGCCATCGATAAGAATCAGGAGACCGTGCTATCGACGATGCGTTTCCTACGCGAGAGCGGAATCACTTCGGAAAATTTGAACGAACTCATGGGAGGGACGGACGAGGAGGTTACGTTATACCATGCCATCCGTGGGATGGAACGGATGAAGATGTTCAAAGAATTTGATGATTGGTATCTCGCTTTCTCCGAACGAGCAATCGATGTGTTTGAGAAAGCGTTAGTAAAGCTCATCCATAAGCAGAAAAAGGAAGAGATTGCTCAATGGTCAGAATCAGATGAGAAAGAATCCGAGGACTTCGTCGAACGTTTCTTTAGAAGAAAAGGTATGCTCGTACTTCATGGATTCTATTTCTTGATGCCGATACAGAAAATGATATTCGATCGGTTGAGTAAGGATATCGAGGTCGTACATGTCGTGAATCATGCAGAAGGATATGCTCGCGGGTTCGAGCCCGTCGAGAAGTTCTTAGACATGGAGAACGTGACATGTATAAAGGCGCTGCACCACAGCTATCCAATAAATGTCCACGCGAAGAGGTTTTTGGATGTATTGAACGGTACGTTCGGAGAAGAGATAGAAGGGTCCATTCATCGATATACCAACCTCTATCAGTTCCGAAAACAAGCTATTAAGGAAGATCACGTGCTGGTATCACCAAGAGCAGGAAAATTGAAAGGGTATATGGAAGATCCGGACAATCCACAGGATTTGCAGCTGTCCCAGTATCCGTTTGGTCGTTTTCTTCTCGATGTCCACCGTCTTAACGTCGGGAGATACGATGTCGTCGAAGGGAGGTACAGAAATGATGATGCGATGACCACAGATCTTCTGCAAAGAATCTTTAATTCCGGCTTCCTCATGGTGAAGGGTGAGTCCACCAACAGATACATGAAGAGCCTCAAAATGCTGTCGCCAGTGTTAGAGGAGAAAAAAACTTTCGAAGGATGGTTTGAGGCGCTTCAACAAATCAAAGAATTAAGGGTTTCTTTGAAAAGAGAATTCAGCAAATCGGAATTCAATAAAGATTCATACAAGGGGAGTAACCTGACTGACCACCTGATGTACAATAACCCATTTGAGGTCGTGGGGCACCTTTCCGTACAGGATGAGGAGATCGATGGCATCATCGAAGGGATGAAGGCTATAAAGACCTTGTACCAAAAGCTATTCAAAGAGGAGAAGGTGGACATTAAATCATATGTCAAAATACTCGATGAGCATGTCCAATCCGAGGTCTTACCACACATCAAGAAGGAGGCGGACAAGCAAATCGTCGAGTCCGTCCGTGAGGCCTTGAGCGACCTTGAGGATAGTCCCTTGGAGATTGTTCAACGAGAAGATTTAATCAGGGGATTGAACTTTTTCCTCGGGGGGAGTTCACATGAGGATGAATATGCTGCAGAGATGCGCGATGGACATAGGACCTCCGGAAGCCCTCTCGTCAGTCCGATGTTAAATAGCGACGGTTTGCAGTTCGACATGAATCGAAACATTCATTTTTGTCTGATGGATCAGAAGTCGTTTCCATATGTACAATCACTCAATCTGTGGCCGTTGAAGAAGGTGAGCACCGACAAGCTGTTTGATGAAAATGTCAACCTCCGACAGTTGAAGATGAAGAAAGACCTGGAGTTTGAGATTGCTTGTTATCTCTTCTACATTCTGATGTGTCAAGCAGTACACATCAAGTTCTCCTTCGTACAAGAATTAGAACAGGAGCAAGGATTGTCGCCTTCATACTATCTGGAATTGATGGGACTTAAAGTAAGCCGACCTCCGGAACACGAGGAAAAAGAGAATGACTCTCGAGACCAGAGAGATGAGTATATAGACAAAGAACTCGAATATCCTGAACGTATCTATCACTACTTGCAACGTGATACTGCTTTGATATGCAAGAAACGGGCACTCTACAGCTTCTTTTTAAACGACAGACCGATCTTCGAGTCGAAGTTCCACGGTAGCTTCACTTTCGAGAACCTTCTACATCACGATATCGCGGGTAAATCAAAAGCGAGGGATGGACGATTTAATTTGATATCGAAAGCCTTTCCTCATTTGACGATAGTCGAGAAAAACATGCTCAGACTTCATCATGATGCACATTGGGGAGACAATAAATACCAACCAGCCTATCTATATCTGGAAGGAATCGAGTATACGGACGCTCTACAAGGACTGGCTATATTCGGGAAAAGAAATGGAAATGCAGAAAATTTCGAAAACATGAACATCGAATCGAGTCCAGGAAATCACTGTAAATATTGTCCCTATCAAACGATTTGTCGAGATTCTGCACTTTCTAGATAAATAGTTGAATGATTCTACAATTATTTTTTATCTAACTTGACTATGAAGGAGATCTGAAAATGGAACGTTCATCATTTTTTACAGCTAGTGAATTAAACTTAAAAAAAGAGGTAGGAGTAGTGGAGGAAACTCTGGCTACATCTCATTTATTAGAAGAAATCGAAAGTATTCATGGGAAAATAAACGTGATTCATCTTTTTTTAGGAGGACAAGCGCTTATTTTAAAACTAGATGAATATTTACAAAAGTTTAGCGAGGAGGATTTAAATAAGATTTTCAATTATTTTGCTATAAAAGGATATTCAATTGTAGTTGATGAAATAGAACCTAACAACTTGAACATTTCATGGCGAATGCCAAGTTACAAAATTAATGGAAAGTGAAAATTTAAGCGTTAAAAGTACTATTTTGAGGTAAGAAAATCAATCTATATGAACACTGAAGTGGCTTTATTTTTAGTACACATCAGCGTCGTTGATCATCAAATTGAAATATCTGTGTAATGTAGAATAGGTCCAGAATAGCGCTCAAATACGTTTTCTGAGAGGCACCGTACTTCAATTTCGTGATATCCGTCACCCGTTTTTGATTCGGTCCTGCCGCGTTGAAATCACGGTTCAGAATGGTCTCTGCGGTCTGTTGAGGAAGATTACGAATATACAAAGGACGTTTCCGGCGTATGACACAGTAAATTCCGGCGATCTGCATCAGGCGACGGTCCATCAGTACGTTGATTCCGTCTTCACACATCTTAATAATCCGTAGTTTTTCATCTGGCGAAAACTTAGATTTAGACGTAGAAAAAGCTCCCTTCAAAAAATAGATAGTTTTTGTTATTTCAACTATCTACTTTTTGGGAGCATATCAATACCGAACTACTCGCTTCTTAACTTTATTTCCTTATGGTTACTTTTATGACTTTCTCCACATATCCATTTTTCTTGGAACCTATTGATAATGTGATTCCTTTTTTTTGTTTAGCAATTTTCACAGAGTAGTTCCCTTTTTTATCAACGGTACTTCTTCCTATTATGACATTCCCTTTTTTTATCGTTATAGCTGCTCCGATCGTTCCTGTTCCTCTGATTAAATTCGATTGGCTAGTCACAGTCATAGAGGTCAGCTTTTGTATTCCCAATACTTTGAATAGCACAGGTTTAGATTTGTTTCCAGACTTGTCGACAGCATAGACTGAAATCGATGCTCCTTTTTGCAGAGGTGCGATAGGTAGGTGGAACGTAATATTAGGATTCGTTAACTTTTTATACGTCTTCCCTTTGACAGAAACATATATCGTCGCAGCTTCATTAGTCAATCCTGTAACTTCTTTCGATAAAGTACTGAATTCTTTCAAAATCTTTAGGCTTGGGGGTTGAACATCTTTCGGTACGATGGATGTCTCAAAGGAATTGCCGACCAAGTCTGATATCGTCAATCGCCATTTTGAGTCTTCTACGACATCACTAGGAAGCTGCATCTTGAATGAGGATGAACTATTCAGCTTTTGTGACATTATCTTCTTGTTTCCATTGGACAATGTGATTGTCGCATAAGGCTCAGACACGCCCTCGAGTACATATAATCCACTTTTGTTAGTGAAATTCAGTTTTCTCGGCGTTGATGGAGCGGTCGTATCCGAAAAGGTCTTCATGAATTCGCCCTGTGATTTTTCATCTTTCACTAAGGATAGCCTTATGATTCCATGATTTTCGAGTTGTTGATTGAGCGCTAGGATATAGTTTTTATCCGTAAGGGTCAATCGCTTTGAAATGTTTCCTTGATGATATTGAATTATGAAGCTTCTATCTGTGCTGGCATTGCTAATGATTTTAATACTTCTTCTATCTTGCGAGAGACTGAAATCAATGATACCGCTCACGACTCGGGTTACTGATGAAGGATTTTTCACCCCAGTTTCGATGTTAACCACATTGATTTCGGCTCTTTCATTAGCTTGTAGCACATGACAGGGAATGTTAAACTCGCCCTTGTCATTAGAAGTCCCTTCATAGTGAGAGCTACCGATATCAATCGATACTTTCATATGTGGAAGTGCAGTACCAGTAATCTGTGTATCTCCTGCCAGGATAGGATTTACCCAAGCGGAAGAAGGTAGTCTATCATCTATCGGGATTATATTTATCGTTTCTGATAGATTGCCGGTTTGATCTGTCGCCGAAGCCTCGATTAGAGCAACCTTCGAAAAGTCGACATTCAGTTGATTAGATCCATAATATGGATGAGGATAATAGTATGGATTTATTTTAATACCGAATTCTTGTTTTTCGATTCTGCCATCAAGATAATGGATTGTATAGAGTATTTTGTTGATATCAAATTTACTAAGAACATGTGGATATGCATAATAGCTTATATTTTTAGAGCTGAAAGCTACTGAAAATATTTTTAACTTTGGAGGAGTTCTGTCCTCGTATTTTATTGCTTTTTCTACGGTACCTCCATTCACATATACTTTCAATAAATCAGGATAACTAAACCCCTCAATTAAAAGTTGTGAAAAATCTAGTGAGAAAGTGCCATCTTCCTCCATGTCAGCCTCAACAAATTTCCGGTTCGAGTCATCAGTTGTATGAACCACTCTCATTTCGATACGATCAGCATCCTGTGCACTTCCGTCGATTCTAGTGACGTCGTCACGCAATTCATCAAGTTTGATTGACGGGATTATGGTTTTAATCATTTCGGAAGAAGAACCAGCGTCGCCGATTACCCTTATAGAAAGTCGGTCACCTGCGTTGATTACGTCGTTTAGTTCATACGAATAGTCATCATACTCATGGAGCATCTTCTCATAGTAATCAAAGGTACCGTTCTCATGGGTGACTGTAACTTGTGCTTGGAGTTGAGAATCCTTGACACGTTCATATCTGAGGAAGAATCTTGAAGGCTTCTCCTCAGAGAATACGAAGCTTGGTCTTGGAAGCTTCCGTTCATCCTTTAGTTTGAGTACGCCATAAGACATATAGACATCGTTTCCGTCTTTTGCTGCGGCTTCAACAGAAATCGAACCATTCGCCTTGCGAGAGAAGGGGATTTTAAAATGACCGTCCTCGTCAGAATCTGTCATCATGGTGAAAATCCCATCCTTGTTGGAGTAAGTGATGCGTAATTTCGCGAATCGTACGACGATTCGACCTTCTATCCAGTCAGAATTACTTGTCAACGGAGTCCAGTCGATTGCAGGAGCTAAGTAGTCCTCTTCTCTCTGATGGACCTTGAAATCCGTGCCGTGAATCACCTTACCACCGAGACTTATTTGTAAATTTCCTTGTTTGCCCGAATCGATTCCTTCACATGAGAAAAGACCGTTTTCGGAATTCGCCTTACATGTTCTCGTCTTTCCATCCCATTGAATTTTGATGTCTGCGTTATTGAATGTTCGTCCTTCGATACGCGTCCCTTCAACGATGAATTGATTGGATAGATAAACTGGATGTGATTCAGTGATTGAAGGCAATGCGAAATCGTACGTCTTAAGTAGGGAGTTCGGAAGTTTACGGCGTGTGTTGAGGAGCGGCAAGGAAAATTTGATCTTAGAAGTGCCACCTCGCGAATAAAAAGGATAGTCGGATTGTACATCGAAATGGCCAGCATAGTCCGAGACGATAGTCTGAACATGAGGAAGAGAGATTCCGTCAGAATACTGGATATCGACTCGAGTATGAGGCAGAGTACTACCAGTCAGACGATTTTCAGAAATCTTACTTTCCTCTATCTCGAACGTGACGGGAACATCTTGCATCGGATTGACATCAATGGTTTTGCTCCTGCTCCCATAATAATCAGAGTGCACGGTGATGATTGGCGTGGCAGAATCCACTTCGTATATAGGTATTTTCAACTCGTCGGTGGATGAATAATACTTACCATCGACTAGCGCCATGATTTTTGTTCCAGGAAGATTAGACGTGAAGACCCAGCTTGAATCAATTTCTCCGATGAACCGCGGACTTTCTTGAGCGATTCCTTGAGGAACGATAGCTTTACGCTGTCGATAAATACCATCTTCTTCTTCGTTCTCAAGAAATAACGCCTCGTCACCAGCTCTAGATGGTAAACGGAAGGTGAACGATCCGTCGTTCCTCGCTTGTGTCTTCAACCAAATCCCTTTATGAAGTAAGCTCAATTCTTGATTTTTCTCAGCGAAACCTGTGACTTCGATATCGTTCGATTTGAGTGATGAGACAGTCGTCTCAGCAGAAACGACCTCTGACCGAATCGAAATGATAAATAATAGAACTAATAGGATAAATGAAATGTCTCTCGTTTTTTTCAAAGAAATGATTCCTTTCCTGACGACTTTAATATGGTGAAAAATACTTGCTGATAACTTGAGAATCACGTTGCTACATAAATGCCATCAAGTTATACAGTAAAAATAATACAGCAAATGAAAAAACATTGGATATTTTTATGTTTAAATAGGTAAATTTATTAATAATGTCTTTTATTGATTATACATTCTCCATAAATGATGATTCGTCATGAGTCCGCAATTGTAAGAGTAAAATCTTACGTTTTTAGAAGAAGTTCTAAGTCATACTTCTAAAAATCTCAAAAGTTTTTTCGTATGTTCAACCAGATAGTAAAATTTATATCTAAGTAACTAGGTAATTTTTCTGAATGATTTAGGGTTCATAATCGTAGCCGAGAATACTCGATACCTAGAAAATGGACGACGTCATGAAATCATGTCGTCGTCCATCTTTTCATAGTAGGGGCATGTTCTGAATGGATGTTAACGTCTCATCATATGCCTGTGGCAATTCTGGATGCGTGAATCGCGGCGTGGGACGACCATATCTCCTAGTAGCGTTTGCGACGACTACATTTAGTGGGAGTAGTCCAGGATGGCGTGCGGAAATGACTGCCTCTACATAGCGGATCAAAGGCATGCGGACACCCATGTAGCGATTTCGTGGATAGTTGATGTCCTCCTGAAGGATGAGCCAGTAAAGTAAGGTGTTGAATTGTGATCCGTCGAGTAAACGGTGATTGATGAGGAAAGGGAAATCGAGGAGGTTGATGTTATCGAGACCTTCCGTACTCAGACCTCGTAATGCTCGATGCATGCAATCAGCGTATCGTTCATCTTGTTGACAATAATCATGGATGGCTTGGACCATCTCGGCATGTGAAGGATGATATCCATCCAAGCTGAGACGATAGTCACCTCTTACCTGTCCTTGTAGGTTGCCCGGGTATTCCAAAACTAGACCTGGAACGATTTCAGTTAAGTCATGGGAATTCGAGTGAGGGGCGGTATCATCCATCGATTCATAAAGATTTCTCATTAAATTCGCGTTCTCGGTGAATGGCAAGTGATCATCTTCCTTTCTTGTATTTCATACATATCGCGTAAGTTGAATTATACATGGCATCCTGAAAGCTTTACTTTTTCTTTTTAATATTTAGGTCAGTCAGTTCCTTAATGAAAGAATGTACATGGATGAAAAATAATCCAAAACATTGAACAATGATTGCCAGTTGAATGAACAACTTTCAAAAGTCCATAGTCTTACGATTTTTCATAAGTGAATTGGTGTTCTATGATCATTCGGAAAACGAGCTAATCGTAATCGTCTCTACTGAGAGATGTCGACTTGAAAATCTCTTTTCTAATCAATCAAATATAAACCACGTACTTTTTTTTGATAGCTATATGGAAAATAAATCTATATAATCCTTTTGTAAGCATAATTTGAGTGGATATTTTCAATTATAAGGATTGAAATCAACATTCGTTCCATTGTATTCGATGTGGATTTTGGGTCAATTCACATACGAAGTGGAATGAATAGGAAGGAGCATTGGATGAACGACACAATCGAGACGATCCTCTTGGAACATCTCATGAGAGAGGATGAAATCAGTGGTGAGGAGGCACTCATTTTACAAGAGGCGGAAAAACAATTCTATGAGGGCCTGATTATCGATGGGGAAACGATTTTAGATGACATGAACAGACCAGTGAGATGGAGTGGGATGAAGCTCTGGGGCGTCCTCAAGAAAATAGGATACGAAGAGCTACCCCACGGCATCCAAGTCGATTTCCGTAGAGAAGGGGAAAACATAATCACACGCGTGGTGCTCCAGTGTCGATACGCGACGAGGAAGCGAGGACGTCGTCCTTCGAAGGACGACTTGGCAAGACATGCTCATCTATTGGACGCCCCATTCCTGATAGGGGACGAGTTCAGTTATGTCTCGGACTCGGGAATTGAAAATCCTGAACTATTGAGAGATCGAATGAGCGAAGCGAAGAGTAAGAAGGTGGAACTCGTCTATACGCATGTCTCGAACGCCACCGAAAGGACGACTGATCGAGAACTTTCGGACGTATTACGTGATGCGATTGAAAAAATCATGCCGAGTTACGAGGCGATACTCGGAGTAGCACCGACTCTTCTCGAGGAGCGAGTGACAGCTGAAGTGAAAGATTTTGAAGGGGGAAAAGCAGTGCATCCGAAGAACATGATCCTACAGGGGCCGCCGGGTACCGGAAAGACATATCATACGGTCCTATATGCCGTCGCAATCATCGAAGGAAAGACGATGGATGAAATCAAGACGGAGGGCTATGCAGAAGTGAAAAGAAGATATGCGACATATCGGGACGAGAATCGCATCGCCTTCACGACCTTCCACCAGTCCTATGGCTACGAGGAGTTCATCGAAGGTATCAAGCCTGTGGTGATGGCAGGTTCGAACGAAATCGGGTTCAACATCGAGTCGGGCATCTTCAAGGAGTTCTGTGACCTTGCTGCTGCCGACCATCGCTTCGGAGGACATGATGTCTCGATTGACGCCGATGCACGTATCTGGAAGGTCTCCTTGGGTGGGTCAGGCGAAAACCTCCTCAAGAAATCGTGCTTCGAAGATGGGATGATGCGAATTGGTTGGGATGGATTCGGTGAGGATCCGTTCAAGGATTCATCTTCCATGAATCCAGCCGAGCGCAGCATCCTGAATTATTTCTATGAGACGATGGAAGTCGGCGATATCGTCCTCTCGTTGAAGGACGAGCATCGCATCGATGGCATCGGCATCATCGATGGGGATGTTGAGTGGTTAGAGAATGAAGAGCGATATAAGCGTGGCCGTAAGGTGAACTGGCTAGCAAAGAACATATCGCTCGACATCTACGAAATGAACCTGCGCAAGAAATTGACACAGAAGACCGTCTATCCCTTAAATCGTCTATCCGTATCCCAGATCGAGCGCATGCTCGAAGAGAAATCCGGAATCCGGGAAGTGGACGACAGGGGCGAGAGACCATATGTGTTCATCGTCGATGAAATCAACCGCGGGAACATCTCGAAGATTCTTGGTGAGCTCATCACATTGATCGAGCCCTCGAAACGCCTGGGTGAGGTCGAGGAGACGCTCGTCAAGCTTCCTTATTCGAAGAAGGAGTTCGGCGTACCGAACAACATCTATATCATCGGGACGATGAACACGGCGGATCGTTCCATCGCGTTGATGGACACGGCGTTGCGTAGAAGATTCCGATTCATTGAGATGTCTCCTGATCCTTCGATACTCCAGGGTGTCTCCGTCGGAGGGGTCGACCTAGAGCGCTTGCTCGACGTCATGAACCGTAGAATCGAGGCGTTGTATGACCGGGACCATATGATTGGTCATGCTTATCTCACTGGACTGTCGTCCGTGGACGATGTGGATGCGCTCAAGGAAATCTTCCTCAAGTCGATCATCCCGCTCCTACAGGAATATTTCTTTGATGACCAGGAGAAAATCCGGGCCGTGCTCGGAGACAATCAAAGGAAGAACGGACCACACATCTTGACGGAACGTCCCGATTCATCCAAGCTGTTCGGTTCGTCCATCTATAGTATGGACCATGAGAAGACATATCAGATCAACTCTGAGGCGCTCGGCCGTCGAGAGGTCTATGAAGCGATTTATGCAGGTCATCATGCGGAAGTCTGATGTCATCGAGGTGATGGAGTATGAAGCCATCGTACGCAGAGGGCCGGGACAGAAAGTCGACAAGGAGACGTTCGAGGAGCTCGAGGAGCTCATGCTCGAACTATCTTCGGAAGGAAGGGACGGACTAGATTTTTTGTCCCTGTCATCACGCAAGGGTATAGGCAAGGTCATACGTGCAAGGAATTACGTCGGCGTCCTGCAGATGCCGAGTGGTCGACAGCTCCAAATCCTTCCGAAAATCCATGGGGCGAAGGTCGACGCAAGGGCTGCCATGCTCAAGATGTTGAAGACGATGCGCGATTTCCCGAGTAAGTCGTTCGATGCGACGAATCTCGGAAGCTCGAACATGTCTATGTTCGAAATCTATATCAAGCTCTTTCTGAAAGAGGTGTCCCTCCTGATCAGGAGAGGATTGAAATCAGACTATCGTCAACTCGAGGAGAACGTGCGTTTCTACAAGGGGAAGATGAACTTCGCGCGGCAACTCACGATCAATCACGTGCATAAAGAAAGGTTCTTCGTCACGTACGACGAGTACGGAATCGACTGCGCCGAGAATCGAATTTTGAAGAAGGCCATAATGAAAGTCATCGGGGTTACGACAGATGCGAAGAATCGTAAAGAGGCGAGAAGGTTATTGGAGTACTTCGAGGGAACGACCGAGAGCCACGAGGTGGCGAAAGACTTCTCTAGCATCTTCGATAGCCGGAAAAATGGACATTATCAGATTCCGTTAGGGTGGGCGAGACTGCTCTTGAACGACTCCAACGTATCAAATACCACCGGTAGTTTGAATGCACAATCCCTACTATTCTCGATGAATCAACTGTTCGAGAGTTACATCGCAAAAACGATTAAACATCATTTTAATGAGAAGTGGGAGATATCCCTGAAAGGACCCGTCGAACATCTATTCGATAGTGGCTCGTTCAGACTCATCCCTGACATGGTGATAAAGTATCAACAGAAGAGGGACGGAAGAAAGAGAACGCGCATCATCGATACGAAATGGAAGGTCCTTGATCATGGAAATGCCAACTTCGGAATCTCCTCGAGCGACATGTATCAGATGTTCGCCTATGCGAAGAAATATTCTTGTGAGCAGGTCGTGATGGTCTATCCACTCGTCGAGGGCATTGCTAATGGAAAGAGGAACATCCGATATACCGATGGTGACATCACCGTGCATATCCATCTATTCGATTGCGTGGACGGGGAGGAAGAGCTCGTTGACTTCCTCGAGTCTCTCGATTCACAACAACCAAGCGTTTGGAATACACCGATTATACCGACGAAAAATGAACCTTAAGAAACGGAGGGGAAGAGATGTTCAATATTTTGTTGACGATATCGCAGGACATCACCAAAAAGTTTGATCAGAGCACGGAGGGGACGACTACCCTGAAGGACGTACTTCTCGATGAGATGCGTGACATCTATGGAGAAGGTGCTGCCGAAAAGTATGAGCAAATCAAGTTGTTCCTGGAACGTACGGACGCCAATCATCGTGAGATAGCGGAAGGGAAGCTGGAAGGGCGTTCAAGTCAGTCTTGGCTCAAAGGACGGCTTAAGACAGGGGAGAAGACATTCCCTGGTCTGACCGAAGGGATCATCGACGGACTAGAAGGACCGGATGGAGGAGAAGATGAACACGAAGTACTCGATGTGAAAAACTCGTTCGACTTCGACATCATGACAAGTAATATCCAACAGGATATAGAAATCGAAGCGTTCTCAGAAGTGCTGACCATCGACACTACGATGGATGAAGTCAGTACGTCAGAAGAATCATCACACGAAGGATACCCGCGGCTGACGAATGCACTTAAATCCGACTTGAACTCCGAAGAAGACCGGGAGATGAAGCAATTATTGACGGTGAGTGCTCTGAAGTTCATCCAAAAAGCTGATGAAGACTCAATCCTCAAGAAACTTGATCATGTACAGACCTCGTTCGTCGTCGATGCAGCTTACACCTCGGTCAAGGTCGCGTATAAGGTAGCAGACAAATCGCTTACGAGTGAAGAAGCGGTCGATTTCCTAGTGGACCGCGGGGTCGCTCGTCTCGAATCACTCGTCCACGTGACATGCACGAACATAGGCGGAAAGGTCGGTACCCAAGTAGGGCGAGTGATTGGCGGAGTATTCGGACCTGCCGGAAGTGCACTTGGCGGCATCGTAGGAAACACCATCGGAAAGATGGCCGGAAAAAAGGTCGGTGATGTCATCGTCACTGGCATGAAAAAAATCGTACCAATCGTGAAGAGTGGACTTAAACATTATGCAGAAAAAGCGAAAAATAAAGTAAAAGAAAAAGTCAAAGGGGTATTGTCGAACATTTTCTGGCGATGACCATCTTTACAAGGAGTTACGACGTATGAAACCTATAAAATTTAATCTGCTACTCGACGGAAAGATTGTCCGTTCGCTAGACGAAATGAAGGATAACTTCAACATCGATGATATCTATGACTTGTTCAATAAGCGAATCCTCCAGAAATGGTTGAGACTTCAGAACGAGGTCTCCATCGCTGAAGAGCTCGAGCTCATAACGACGGTCGATCCCAAGATCGCCATCGAGAGGATTCTCGCGGCATTCGGATACGATCCAGGTAAAATGCAAACAGAAATTTACGCACATCTATACGGTCGGACCTATCGCGAGGAGGTCGCGGTCGCTATTTCTGAGAACAAGTCTCATGCTGAAATGATCGAGGACTATCACAAGAATTATCTTTACTTGAAGGAAGCGCTACACAACTTCGGACTCATAAAAGATCAGGATACGAAAGGTTTTAGATTCGACGACGAAGAAAAGACTTTCGAATATTTGGAGGGTGTACGTGAAATCGTGAGCGTCTTATCGAAAATCAGCGATGCTAAGAAATCACGAGGAGAGTTCGGAAACGAACAGTCATCAAGGCTCCTTCCTGAGCAAGGAAAGCTTAGTACGAATGACCATTCATACGGAGCCATCAAGGCGACCATCGATGAAATCGGGGCACATCATCTCGAGCTTTTGAAGCTCGACATCTCGAACTTCTTCGATGAATTCATAGATGAGAATCCTATCGTCATCATGTCTTGCCTGATGAACGTCGAAATCCGAGAAATGATGTTGGCGAATGAGCGCATCCGATCATTATTGCGGAAGTCGTGCGATTACCATGCGATGATTCATAAGCTCGAACCTTATCTGCAATTCTATGAGGGGGACACGGAGGGGATGTGGAAGTATCTAGGTAGCACAGACAAGAAATATCTCGTCCTGAACATCACCCTCGGTAAGTCTAGGGTGGGGGAACAATCAGACCTCAAGAAAGACTTCGGTCATCGTGAGGTCAACGGGAACTATCTTGTTTTGAGTGGACTTACTTTCAAGAGTGCCTCTGCTACACAGGCCATCCACTACTTGGAGGTATGAGGCGATGAAGAACATGATTTTAGAGATAGGGGCGTATGTGGACGCCCTAAGACCCATCATCTACATCCCTCATAACGATTTCACGAGCATCGAGAGAGTCGTCGAGAACGTCGCACGAGAAGGATTCGACATTGTCGAGTTCAATCATGGTTATGGATATGTGGACTTCCGGACGAAACTTCCGAAGACCAAATGTTCACTCAGTGAGTTCTTACGGTATGCCGACGATGTTGGTAATGAGCCGAGATTTCTGGTTTTGAAGGATGTACATAGAGAACTTGGCGAACCAGAAGTACAAGCATTGCTGAAGAGCATCGCGATGAAGAATCTCTACAAAGAGGACTTCTACTGCACGGTATTCATCCTTAGCACGAGCCTCGTGGTACCGGCGGAACTCGAGTCACTGATTACCATATTGGAGGTCGGTGCACCCGACGCCTCGGACATCGAGGAGCTCATCAAGGATTTTTCGAGAGTGCAGGACATCAGTATCGAACAATCAATCATCGACGAGATGACCCTATCCTTCAAGGGCTTGAGTGAGTTCGAGATTTATCAAATCCTGAACCTCGCTTATCAGTCGAACGGCGAGATAACGGCGGAGGACAAGTCGTTGATTCTTCGGGAGAAGGAGCAGTTCGTTAAGAAATCCGGCATGCTCGAAATCATCAATTTTCAGGAGGACATCGATGATATCGGTGGACTCGAGAACCTGAAGTCCTGGCTTAGGAGGAAGGCCCGCATCTTTAATCATCTTGATCATGCGATGAAGGCAGGCGTCGACGTTCCGAAGGGTCTGATGATGGTAGGGATGCCGGGATGCGGGAAGAGCCTTGCGGCAAAGGCGACCGCTAAGCTATTCGACGTACCGCTATTACGTCTCGACATCGGTAAGCTTTTCGGGAAATATGTCGGCGAGAGCGAGGATAACATGAGGCGTGCGCTTAAGACTGCCGAGGCGGTCAGTCCTTGCATCCTTTGGGTGGACGAGATTGAAAAGGCGTTCTCCGGTATAGGGGATTCTGGAGGTGGCAACAGTGTCACGACACGCTTGTTCGGGACGTTCCTGACATGGATGCAGGAGAAGGAATCGACGGTATTCGTCGTCGCGACGGCGAACGACATTTCGTCCCTTCCTCCTGAATTGTTGCGGAAAGGACGTTTCGACGAACTCTTCTCTGTCAATCTTCCGAACAAGGAGGAGCGAAGACGGATTCTTGACATCCATTTGACTAAGCGTCGGAAAAACAATTTAGAACTGGATACGATTAAAGTCGTCAAGGCGACCGAGGGTTTCAATGGAGCGGATCTCGAGTCCGTCGTTAAGGATGCGATAGAAAATCTATACCTGGAAGGACGTGACGAACTCCGGACGGAAGACTTACTCGACGTGGTCAAGGAGACGAAAGGAATATCGGATTCGTTGAAGGACAAAGTCAATCAAATCAAGATGAGCTTGGAGAAGTTCGATATCAAGCCGGCCAGCATTCAAGACATAACGTAAAAATATATAGGGGATTAGAATTACTACTTATTTTAAGGAAAAGGTGCTACGAAGGACGGGATGTTGTTTTGGATTTACAAACAACGTCCTTTTCTTTTGACCATAAAATAGTAGTAAGCATATCAACCATGAGAATTTTCGAATGAAAAATGTAGGTGTTTTCCTAACATTTTTATAAAAGTGCGACTATTGATTGGAGTGAAACCATGACTACTTTAAGAGACTCTCTTTTCAAGAGCGAAGGTGATGAAAAGTTGCGACGTATTGCCGGAATGGACAACGTTGAGTCAATCATACCAATGGGTGGACAATTTGCTGTTATTGGTAAAGACGCTCAGATATTGAACTATATGCAATTTGATCAAAACGGTTCGCTGAATATATATGATGTAAACTTTAAAGAGACTAAACAAATTAATAGTGTATCTGATAATCAATTTCAATTCTATGATTCTAGCGGTTCGATTAGTAATACTGTATTTTTAAATGACTTAGGTGATGTATCTTACGATTTAGATTTTAGTTCATACGATCTTTCCTCATTATCAGACTCCTTGATTGATAGTGAAGTCGTAATGAATCCATTAGCAGATATTATTGATATTCTTTGAAGGTAGGGAGAACATGGCTGGATTACACAAAGATATGAATCAAGACTTGACAGTAATATTGAACAAAACGAATGCAGAAATAATCGAAGAGAACATAACATTGATGGAGGAGTTCGATGAAGAATTTGGCGAGTCGGGCAAAAGACTTCTTCACGCCATCTCCGTAGAATCGTTTTCATATAAACCAACAGATATATATTTGGAAAAAATCACTGACACGACCGAACGGTATTTTATGGGGGACATATATGAAGAAGGGGATGATATTTCCTTTAGATCATTTTTCGAAGCATTCGATGTTTCAGAATCGGTAAGAGGAGTATTTGAAGGTATTGAAAAAGAAATAGACGAATTATTTAAGACCTACGATAAATTGCTTGAGGAACTGGATGGAAAAATTCCTGGACTTTATATTAAAAGACGATACAGCCTGTCCAATGACGTAAAAAAATATTTTAGACTATTCCTTAAGAAGAGTTTTTTGAATCTAGTAGAAGATTTTTCTTTTCATCAAAACGTTTTAAGAAGAGCGATAATCGAATACAACAATCATGCTAAGCAAATAAAGGACCTAAAGTCTGCGCGGATGGTCATGAGACTAACCGCTACATTTTTAGGGGGAATACCAGCATCTCTAGCGGTTAGTGGTGCATATGAATATATGATTAGTAAAGAAACCGCACTCTTTGAGAAAGAACTTCTTAATCTGTATCATTCATGGTACATACTTCAAAATTCTGACTTGTTTACAATGCACAGTGAGAACTACCGACCAAGGGTCCATCATCTGTACCTTTCGACGATTACGGGACTTTTGCTTTCCGTCCAAAAAGAATTACGGCAAATTGGTTATCAAATAACAGAAGTGAAAAATGACTTTGGAGTATCTCTTGGCCTGACAGAGAAGAAATCCATGGAATTTTTTAAAAAATTAACTAGTTTTTTAACTGTACCTGGGAATCATGATTTAAGTCATGATATAAATCTTTTTAGGAATTTTATTTCAGTGATGAATCATGTGCCCGTTTTCGATGACTTAGACGAAATGCAAGCGATTGAGATTAAACAAAAAGTACTCTTAAAGTATTTAGAATTACAAACGTGCTTTCTAAAAGAATATGGTGAAATGTCAGATGTATTAAATGACTTAAATAAATCTTTCTATCAAAACGGATGCTGGGATGCTTTTTCTTTTCATTTAGATCATAAAGAAATGTTACATGTAAATACAATCATCAGTGAATTGATGAATGAAGAAAAGTCCAAATGGAATGATATGTACTCAGAATTCATAAAGGTGAATGCATTACATAAGGGGTACTTGTTAGACACTAAAATAATGGTGCTTCAGAAGAACGTACTTAACGATAGGTTCATCGAAATCCATTATTGGTGTGGGAAAAATGAATTCATGATAGAGGATTGGTCCTCTATAGAATCAAGTGCTGACAAAATAAAAATGAACCATTTGAAGAAAGAGTTTGACAAAAAGTATAATTCACCAAAAATGAGGATTCTCGAGAAACTAAATTTAGTGCGTAGTCCAATCAATCCAATCATCAGCGAGAATACCTTGTTTGAAGTTAATAGTATTTTGTCTAGTCGAAAGACTGATATGGGAATGTTGAAGATTGATGAATCGATTTTTGTTCATCCAGGCGATAAAATATTCTACTCACTTTATAATCATTTTAAAGCTTCGAATTTTTGGGGTGGTCCTTATCTAGATATCGATAATAAGGTCTTAAAAAAAATCGTCTATGCTGGTGACACTAAGCTGTTGTTCTCATTGCTCGATTTTGGAGTAGGTATCTTCCATGAAATCGATGATTCCAAATACCTTTTTTATTACGTTTTGATGTATGGATCTCCACAAATGATAACTTCATTTTTAGATTGGTGTTTGCAGAACATCAAAACTTATGATCGACAGTTATCATCCTTACTTCTAAAAGACGGTTTTGTTAGTCCATATTATTATATTTTTGCAACAGGTAATGGAAACCTCGCTACTACCTATAGCCGTTTACTCTCATCTATTCCTATTGCTTTTAAAAGAAAAGAATATGACATGGCGTGTACATCATCCGATGAGCTGAATTTAGTTGCGATGACACTAAGTCCTACGTTTGATCCACTAGTTTTAAAAATTAATGAAGAAAATGACATTAACCCTATAGTGTCACTTGGTATCAATAATCGGTATAAAACCATGAGGATTATCGAGAAGAAATTCAAAGGGACATTCGAACAGCAATTTCAAGGAAGACCGTTACTCTATCATTTTTATGAAATCGGTTGTATAGGAACGATAGATTTTTATTTTAATGCCTTGGGCATTTCAGAATTCGGAGGCGTATCTCAAGACGATATTCAAGATGCGATTTGGAAAACTCAGAACAGGGACTTTCTGAGAGAGATGAACGATACTGTAACAGGAGTAGAAGAGATAATCGAGAATGAGCTTTCTGTTGCTAGAGAACAAAAATTTTACGTCATAGAGAAGATGCTCAAAGATATACTAAATAATAAATGATGTTTCAATCATAAGTGTTATGATGGGACGATTGTGGCCCTGCGACATGTCTTCAATCTAGAACTATACGAGCATACGATCCTTGATTCCCTAGGTCTCCGAAGACGGCGATGTACGGATTCAATCCATCGAATCTACAAGGAAGCATAATTCGCTCGATGGCTGTTCGTTCACCATCATCTGTGATGTGGAGAACCTGTTCTTCGGTGAGGAGGGGGCAGCCCATGCATACGGTCCACAGAAAGGGGGGCGCATCGAGGAGGTCCGCTTCCTTGATGATGGGTTGCGTCGCATGGCGACAGTCATCCTTGCAGATAAAGCACTCAATCTTCAATGCGTACCAGGTAGTGGTGCTGCGGGCGGATTAGGTGGAGCCTTCGCGACATTCCTCGACAGGACTTTCGTGTCCGGAGCAAATCTCGTACTAGATGCGAACGGCGTGCGGAAGAAAGATGTATCCTTCTCGTTGATTTTCTTCGGCGAAGGAAAGATTGACTTACAGACTTTGAAAGGAAACTACCGATGGGCATCACTAGTATCGGAAACGCACAAGGTGTTCGGAGGGAGCGTCGCCATCCCTGTGGACGAACTGATGCGGCCGATGACCTCTCCGTCCAGGTCCATCCTGACGATTTGCAGGCTCGGGAACTAAAGGGGGTAGCATACGGCAAGACGGAGTGATGGTACGGATTAGAGGCAGATGAAGGGTCAGAGCTCATTGATCATACTGCTCGCGCGAAGGAAGAGATGTGGGCCAAGTGGACGCAATAGTCCTCTGACACGACCTATCGGTTGTATGACTTCGAACGAGAGGACGCGACAGGAAAACAACGTGAACTTCACCTCGAAAAGGCGATCGCTGTCGCGACCGTTACTCACGAGCCCCGTAGACATACGTTAAGTGGATGGCGGGTGTATCAGAAGACTGGCGGCGGTCCCGGAGTCCGACGTATATCATGTCCGAGCATCGCTAGGCTTCGAGTTAAAAGCGATAAATCGTTTCCGAGCCATCACGATACTGTCCGGGAAGGGGGAAATCGGACGATACGAGGTGAGTAAGGGAGACCATCTCATGATTCCAGCTGGAACCTCGTATCAGATCGAGGGGGAGATGGAATGGATCATGAGTGATGTCCCTGTTCAATCCTACATCCTTGATTGAACAACAAAGCGAAGACGAATCAGGATGAATGATTGTTAAAAATAACTAAAACGTATACATTTCGACGCCGAAATGTATACGTTTTAGTTATTTTTTGTATTCATAAGAACGTATTGTTCGAATGAATAAAGCAATGAAGTTTTTCATATATGATTCTTTCTTGATAAAAGAAAAATATAGAAGATAAAGTAATTTGAAGTAAAAAAATACATTTTTAAGGTGCAATTACGTCTACGAAGAAGGATAATGTTTTTAGCGATACTGCGCCAAAATACACCGTCATCTCATGAGATGTTTTCCTATTGTAATGGCGGTACGTATAGAAAATTTATCTTGGAGGTATTCATGGAAAGGTTCAAGCGATTATTCATCAGTACGAGTCTATTGATTGGCGCGACGCAAACGGGCGTGCCCGTACCAGCGAACGCCTTCACACATAATGAAGAAGTTGGCACTCTGGGTGTTTATTCTAGAGATCTTACACCTAAAACGACACAGGTGAGAGATACGAGCGACGAATCAGGAGTCGGCGAAAAGGACACGCCACCATCGTCTCCCCCGGTGGTGAACGACATAACGGATCAGACGACTCTCGTGAGCGGGAAGGTAGCACCTCACGCGACGGTCATCCTCAAGATAGGGACGAAAAGCTTCGGACCGATCACGGCGAGTGGGACTGGGGAATTCGAGTTCATCGTCGATAGGCAGCAAGCCGGATTGACGGCCATCGTGATGGCGATGGATGCCGAGGGTAATGTGAGTGGGGAGACAAGGATGACGGTGAAGGATGTCACTCCGCCCGACGCTCCTCAGGTCGATGACGTGACGGATATGTATTCTTACGTGACCGGTAAGGCAGAACCTGGGACTAAAATCACTGTCAAATATCAAACGAGCATCAGGGGGGAATCGGAAGTTGGGAAAGATGGACGTTTCAAAGTACCCATATACGGAAATGATGCGGACACGACGTTGACGGTCACTGCAACGGATAAATCGAACAATAGAAGTAAGGAGACGACAATAACTGTCAAAGACGCTAGTCCTCCCTCGACTCCGAGCGTGTTTTACGAGGTGACGGATCGGACCAGGCTCATTAAAGGAAGGGGTTCCTCAGGGTCGGTTGTTTATGTAAAAGTAGACGATAAAGAAATCGGCTATTCTTCTGTGGAATCGGAGTCTGGATACGAAGTGGTCATCCCCCCGCAACAAGGTGGAACGATACTAAAAATCATGGCTGTCGATCGTTCCGATAACGTCAGTCAGGTAAAGGAAATCATCGTAAAGGATACGACCCCTCCATCCCCTCCGACCGTGAATGATGTCTCGGACCATTCCACCATGGTCAGCGGAGTGACTGAACCTGGAGCGTTGGTCATGGTCAAGGTCGGTAAGAAAGTGATTGGAAAAAAATCAGCAGGTAAGGATGGAAGATACGGAATAGCTATAGCGAAACAGAAGTCGGGCACTGAGCTGCTCGTTCATTCTACCGATAAGTCTGGAAATGTCGGGAAACCTCACAGAATCCTTGTCCTAGATGAAACACCGCCACCTGTACCGACTATGAATCCTGTATCCGACCAATCGACGACAATCAGCGGTCGTGCCGAAGTCGATGCGAAGGTTTTCATCAAGGTTGGAAACAACGTCATCGGGAGCGTGATTGCTAATAAAGGAGCTTACAGCATCAAAATCATTGGCTTGAAGGCGGGTACCAAGCTGACCGTCCACGCCGTCGACCGCTCAGGGAATCAAAGCGCTAAGCGACAAGTGACCGTGATTGATCGTACTCCTCCGATGATAACGAGTGTGAGCAAGCTGAAGCGCACTGACGGATTCGTCAATGGGAAGGCAGAATCCGACGCCAAGATAACCGTCTTCCACGGGTCACAAAAAATCGGCGAAGGAAAGGTCGATGCAAAAGGTATCTTCAAGGTGAAAATAAAAAAACAAAAAGGTGGTTCATTACTGATCATCCGAGCTCAAGACAAGTCTGGTAACAAGAGTAAGGACAAGACGATCAGAGTCCTTTGATTGGACTAACCACCTTGACGAAGTACGGGCATGTAAGCCAAGGATTATCTGACCAAACAACGAGAACATAAATTAACTTAAAGGATATGATGACGTGAAAAGCAGTAAGGTGTATAAGATGTTTCTGACGGCGGCACTCTCGCTTGGATTCGGGTTAGCCGCTTCCCAGACGATTTACGCTTCCGAAGGCGCATGCAGCCCGTCGTTCATGAAAAGTGATACCGAAATCAGATTAGACATTAAATCATATCTATCCGATGCGCCTACCGGATCCTATCTAATCGTGGAGTATGAACGTGCTGATGGTGAACGGACAAAGACGACCCTGAGCAATCCGACATACCCGTATCGATTCGATATCACTAAACAGACAAGATTCCAATTCCAGCTTCTGTCGAGGGACGGACGAGTATTGAAGGAATGGACCCAAGAAATGTCACCCATCGTGACCCGGATCAAGGCGATGGAAGGTGGAGATACGACCATCTCCGTCAACACCGAACCGAATGCGTCTATAGAGTACTCTTACGACGGCGAAGGTTGGAACTCGAGACGGTCGCTGACAACCGATGAGACGGGTGACTTCCGTGGAGAGTTCAGCAGGAGAGGGAATGGTAACTTCTCCATCGACAAGACCGTCGGTGAATGGCAGAAGCATCAGCAGGTATCGGTAAGTCATCATAAGATAGATGCAAGTCCTCCCGTGATCGTTCGATCAGGACAGCAGGACGTGGACGACGAGGCAAGGGAGATACAGGTCGAGATAGACGATTCCGTTCGTAAGGTTCAAGTGGAATACCTCGACAAAGACAAAAAAGTGGTCAAGGACTCCGTAATCGAATACAGCGGTGTCGAAGGAATGAACACGAGTCCGTACTATATCCGTAACACAGAGGGTCACACGTTCAAGGAGGATGGTATCAGATATATCAGACTAAAGGGCACCAACACTAACGACTGTGATTCGGAATGGAAAGTATTGAGTCTCAATTATGTCACTGGACCGGTCGTCCGGATGGACCCGTCACTTGAAGGTGATATGTACGTCTCGGGACTGAGCGAACCGGGTTCCCGGATCATCTGGTCACAAGACAAGTCAATCGGGACGTCAAGGGTCGGGATTGATGGCAGGTATAAGATAAATCTTCCGAAAGAAGTCACGAAGAACCCGCCTAAGCTGAAGTTCTACGATGAATCGAACAAGGAGAGCATTGTCGAAATCTCCGCATTGGACAAAATTGATCGCTTCATGGCTACGAAGAGCCGTAATTCCATCTATGTCCTTGCTGCTCCATCGATACCCAACTTCGGGAACCATGTCATCGAACTGAATGGCAAAAAAACATCTCTCGTCATTTCTGGGAAACAAGTCTATTTTTATAATGGAAGGGAATGGACTAATTTTCCTAAGCTACCTTTTACGATCAAATATAGCGCACTGAACGCCGATGGGACTACCAAGTATTCATTCGAACAGGTCGTGAGTCAGGAGAAGGCGACGAAGGGCTTGGAGAATGTCAGGTACGATCTAGATAAACAAGTTCTTTATGGGGAGTCGAATCTTTTCTATCATACGTCAATATGGGACGAGAAGACTCGTTGGTCATCATCGGCCTATGCATACGAAAAGCAAGTGATCCTATCTCTGAGTGACAAAAAGGAACTCGTCAAGGTCGGCGATACGGTCTTCATCTACACAAATGCAGGCGGGGGTGGCGTATATTATGCGCAAAGTATCAAAATCAAGCAGACGAAGAAGTTGAAAGCTCCGATAGTGAAGGAAGTCACCGACTTTTCCGACCATATCGAAGGTAGTACGCTCCCTGGCATGACCGTCCAAGTGAAGATGAACGGTAAGACCTATACCGGACAGAGCTCTTCGAAGGGCCAGTTCAAGTTCAAGGTCGCCTCTCCTGTAGCGGAGAAGGAAATTCAAGTCGTAGCTACCGACCGACTGAATCAAAAAACACCGGTCACCATCTCGAAAGTCTTGAAAGTATTCCCCTACTTCAGCGTCTCCGGTGTGACGACGAAAAGTACAGGATTGAAAGGTAAGGGCAGCGCAGGGGCCGAAGTCAGTGTATTCGTCGGGAAGAAGTTGTTGGGTAAGACGCTCATCGATAAGAAGGAAAACTTCTCAATCAAATTGCCAAAACTGAAGAAGGAGACGACACTGAGAATCGATGTGAAGAAGAAAGATTATCAAACGAGGTCTTTGACGATTAAAGTGTACTGAGAAACTTTTATCATGACGTCTCTGGCGATGAACTAAAAGGTCTTTCCTTGATAATTTATTTAAAAGGACTCAAGATGAACTTCGTCAGACTGTTTATCAATCGAAAAAAGAAGCGGATTCTATTCATTCATTATAGATCCAGCTTCTTTTTTTATATTGTTTTTTCAGTTCCCTTCAAATCTGTTTCTAAATAAAAATCAATAAAACCTTTGATGATGAAAATGTATTCGATTGTTTCATTTTAGTACAGCCTAATTCAAATCGACTTAGAGAAAATCTACCCTCATTTCCTGAATATATAATGGTAAATATTTAGCCTTCAATGTCGCGGAGTTGAATTTATGTACAGTTATACTACTAGGGACGAAAGTGAATTTATCTACTCCTTTACATCTTAGTTCTAATAAATATACATCTGGAGAATCATTCTGTCTAAAAATCATGTCGACTTTACGTCTCTCGAAGCCCACATTACTATTTCTTTCGACGAGTTTTATTTCGCATTCGTAGTTATAAAATGAACGATAGAAAAAGGGAAGCATTTTAAATCTGTCTTTATGTTTTTTGAATGCTGTTATGTCGGAAGCTTTTAAAAACTCAAAGTCGATAGTTCCGTCTAGCAGCATTTTATATTGCTTGCTAGCTTGTTTTGAAGGTAAATTACTCCAGTATTGTAATCCGATTAGATGAGGTAGGTTTTCTCCTCTCAGCTCTATATTAATTTTTTTGACTTTTCCTTTTGAGTTCACATAAGTATATCTTCTATTAGCAATTTTTTCTTCAAAGAAAAGAGCGAAACGATGTAAATCAAGACTTTCACTTTTAAAAAAATGAGTCGGGGTTTTGAATGAATCTATCGTATACAAAGAAAGCACCCTTTCATAAAAAAATCTGGCTGGTACCTTGAGGGCACTCAGCCAGAACTAATAGTTTAAATGTAATGGTGGCCCGTCTACGCCTTAGGGCGATAGCAGTCGCAGTATTATTTTCCTTCAACTTGAAGCCGCTGCGCCGGAGCAGGTCACCATTACTAACCCGCTAGCTTAGTCTTTGATATTCGCTTTAATCCGATTGATTAAACCTAGGTTGTCCACATAGTTTTTTGCTTAAAAATTCGAGTCGCTACTTTGCCATTAGCAAAAGATGAATTGACTGAAGATTGTCTCCAGTTCTATTGTTTTGTTTTTTTAAATCGTATTCAATTTTTTGAAGATCATATTTTGTTTGATGTTAATTTTTTCTCAGATCTACTCCACAAAAAATAGGAACTAACCCTAGGATCGATATTAAAGAATTCTATCAAAGACCGTAAAATGATGTACTATTTTTAATACATCACTTTCCTATTTTATCCCATGTTTCAATCTGAAATCAACAATGTAGTCCCTACTCTTTTTATAATCAACTAAATATATATTCCAAAGAGCAGTCTATTTTCCTCTTGATTATTTTTCTTGAAATCTTATCGTAATCAATAATCAATGTTAACTACAGACTTCTCGGATGAGGATTTTCAGAACTGAAATCTATGCATGAAATCCCTCATCTGTATATTAAAACGCCTGTAATGGCAATCACTCAAAAGTAAATGTTCCATTCTACAAACTATAGAGTTTGACTACAAATATCGTGGGAAAAACAGTAAAATATAGGGAGTGGAAATATACATACAAGTTAAGGGGATACTTCAAAGGATTGCAATATATACGTTCTATAGCGTGCGCATGAATGAATTGGGGGAGATTTGACGCATGAATGAAGATGAAAGAAACATGATTTTGAAGAGGAGTGATAGTGGAGAGAGTATCTTAGGTATTCTCGACACCTTGGAGCAATATGACATAGAGATTAGTCACTCGAGTGCAATCACTCTTCTCATGAAAGGAATATCCATACAAGAACTGCTCACCAAGGAAGGGAAATCCCTTCCTGGCGTACCAGCATCCGTCCGACGGGCAGTGCTGATTCTTCAATCTGTGATGAGTGATGAAGAGATCCTGAATCATTGCAGGATGAAGACGCTGTACCACTTGCTACTACCCGAAACGGGGATGACTCTCTCCGACCTCAATCTATTGAAGAATGCAAAGGTGAAGTATTCAGACCTCGAGGGGATGACCTTGCCGATGTTCGAAAAGGTTCTTGATGGTGATAGAAGACCCGATGCCTATCATCGCATCATGGATGCATATCGTGAACTCGAGGGTGGAGAAAAGATGGACGCGATCTCGATGGTAGCGACGACCGTCGAGGTGGAGGAAGAGGATTCCCTGCCTATCACGGAAGTCAGACGCAAAATCACGAGAAAGGGACTCGAGCGTACGTTCCGTGAGGTGGTCTACGATCGTCTCGAGGATACGTTCTCTCTGGAGGGAGTGATGAAGGAGACGGGTGAAGGGGCTGCCGAGCTCTTGGAACTACTCGAGGAGATGTGTCACGAGGATTTGATCGTCCGGACGGATGACGGTCAGTACAAGAAGCGGATACGTACACTACGCACGATACTATCGTCGATGGGACCAGAAACGGAGCTTCTCCGTGACAGACTGGAGGAAGGACTCACCTTGCAAGAAATCTCGAAGAAACATGGCATCGAGGCGAGGGAGATACAAATACGGCTGAGACAATCTTTTAACAGGATCCCTGTCACCCACGTGAAGGAGGCGAGACGATATCTTCAACGTTTCGAGCGCTTCGACATTCCCGAGTACGTCTTCATGAAGGTGTTCGATGAACCCGCCTCCATCCATCGTTTCCTCTCCGTCCGGGTGCAACCGGGTACGGAGGACATCAAGGGTCTATACGGGAGACTGAACGAGCGACAGCGTCAAGCATTCTTGAAATATTTATCACTCATCGCCACACGTGACGGTGAGGTCATGCAGGTGACGAGAGCGAACGTCTTCGAGCACGTCCTGTGGCTGCATGCTGGTGAAGCAGCGCGAACGATGGAAGAATGGAAGATTGTCTATGACGATTACGTCGAAGAGACCTACAAGATAGGAGTGGCTATGCGACTGAAATCCGAACCTAGGAAGCTTACATCGATCGCCTCTCAGTCGGAGTCCATCATCCCGTCTTCGGGAAAACGTTTCCGTTACTATGATCGTTCAAGATTGACGCAACGACGTCTACAAAGATTACGTGGCATGCTGCGTATCGAGCCTGGGTTCTACGGGACGAATCATCTCTTCAGGCTCGAACCCTCGCTGATGGAGGAGCTTGATTGTCATGATTCCGATGAGCTGCAATACATCATCCGTCGATATGTCGAGGCGGCAAACATCGCCGTCGTGAAGCAGTCGGAGATTGTCATCGGATCGATGGAGAAGGCCGAATGGTTGAAGAAGTTAATCCGACAGCATGCCCCGATCGGGATGGGCGACTTTCAGTCGCTCATCGAGGAGCGATTCGGACTATCGCCTGCGTCGGTGAGGCAGTCCATCCGCCGGGAACTTCCGGATTACCTTTCTCCTGACGGTACGCTGGGAGAAAGCATGTCCCTCCTCACGAAAAAAGAAGCGGCCTGGTTCTCGAGACGTCTCACGAAGGAAATCTATACCTATGAGGAGTTGGAGGAGACATTCCCCCACATCGAGCAGTTCAGCTCCCGTTATCTGAACGGAGGTGCCCTCGAAAAGGTCGGCTTCATCAATCAGGGAGGCCTCATCCTACGTGCGGTCCACGGCAATGCAGAGTCCTACTTCGAGTCCATTCTGTCTCAGGAGGAGCTCTTCACAGTCCCGGATTCCCACGTATACAAGTCATCGTCATTCAGACGAATCGTCAAGCGGATGGAGGACAAACAAAATCTTTTCCGCTTCGATGCATCCACCTACATCTCGATTGCGCGATTGAAAAAGGTAGGCGTGAACAAGGGGTTGATCAAGACGCTCATCAAGCAAATGCTCGAAATCGTCATTCGTTCAGGAGAGGACTATTTCACCTTCTCGTCAATCCGGGCAGACATCGATTCGCCTATCCTCGAGCTCGGGATGGAAGACATTTTCTTCGAGGAGTTAATCCGTACGCAGAAACGTGTAGGTTTCATCCGGACAGCTCGTGGAGACATATTCTACATCGGTCGTGACAAGCGGACGATTGGAAGATTGCTTCTTGACCTGCTACCAGACAGAGGTGGGATTGATATCGACATGATGCGCGAGGACATTTTGAAAAAGTTCCGACTGAACTTAGATCGGACTACCGTTATTAAGAATATTCGAGGAAGAGGCGGTTACTTCTCTCCAGAGACGGAGATGCTCTATAAGAACAAGGAAATGTTCTTGGACAGCATATTCGAGTCACGATGAATCCATCAAAAGACTAAGATTCATTATAGAATCTTGAAAATTGTCTGTCCTCATAAACTTCTCACTTCCAAGTCTTCAGTTGATTAAAAGTAAATTAATCATAAGGGCTGGCATCTTTCGTCACACGCAAAATAATCATTAAGATGTTCTCTAGATTTTCATGTCTTCGTATGAGATGGATTGGATATCTCATATTGTAATCATCCAGAACGCTACTTTCTTTCAAAGATTTTAAGTATGGAATAACGAGAAGAGCCATGTATACACTTCGACGTCGAAATGTATACATGGCTCTTCTTTGATTAATCCATCAAAGTGCCTTCTGTCCATCGAACAGACTTTGTAGGAAAAATCTTCTTTTTCTGAGCGGATTCCTGTCAGATATTCTAGATGTTCAATTTTTCGGATAGACACCATTGCCCTGTTCTTCGTCCCAGGCATTTCCTCGATGAGGGACATTACATCAATTGTCGTAGCATCAGCTGGCATCACTGGATATCTAGCGACGCTCACCTCGTTTCTCATTCCCACATGTCCATATCGTACGACTGCCTTCCAATAAGTCCATTCCAAGATTTGCTTAACATCCTTCATGATTTCGCATCCCTTCATTTTTAATCTGTAATTTTCAACTTCATATCGATCAATCGACACTGCCATGTTAGAAAATATAGGTATTGAGTCAATTTTATAGATGGAACGACTCATTGGTGTGTCATTTTTTTATTGTGGTTAAAAATTTTAAGGGGTTAGATGGAAGGTCAAACAAGAGATGCTGGATAAGTTATACCTAAAAAATGGTAAAAAATTCATTTTTATACTTATTTAACCTGTATAATAAAGGTTAGAAATGAGGAGGAAAGGATATCGAAGAGATAGAATAAGGAATCAATGGCATCGTCCTAATGATTATCAGCATCAAATCGCCGTCCCGACGACATGAGAAGTGAATCACCAGAACGATTCCTTTGACTGGAAGACTAATTGAAATTGAGGAGGATTATGTTTGATTAGCATAGATATCGGATTATTTTTAGCACATTTAATTGTCACTGATAACAAGATTGACATCAAGACAAATCAAATCTTGATGGATTATCTAAAAGATGAGGGTGACATAACTGCAGAAGAATTTCAACGAATCAATGATGTAATCGAAAACAATGATGATGCACAACCGCTAGAACAAACACTTTGACGACTTAAAGAGAAAAGTAGCTCAGAAGACAAGGAAATTGCTATGTCGGTCGGACTAGCACTAGCCCTTCATAAAGGTTTTTTGTCTGCGACCGAAGTCGATTTCTTCAAGATTTCTCGGAGAGTTTTCGGCATCACGGAACGAAAATTCAATCAAATTAAATCTGAGGTCGAGCGAGGGTTCGACGAGACTGCGATTTCAAGTCTGATCTTGGAACGAAAACACCATGAATTGATACAACAGGGATATGTCCTCCCACTAAAAAGTTTAATCGATAAATATGACGTAAAAGAACGATTGACGAAGCAATCCGACGCGATGATGAAGAACGAGGAATATGCCTCGGCCATCTCGCACAGTAGGAATATCGGGATTGGTGACATGGCATTCGCTAGACCAATCCTTCACGCGCACATCGGAGAGCTACATAACCTGCGTACTGCCATCGATCAACTCAACTCGAATCTGAAGAAGGTTAGTAAGAAGGACTCAGACACAACGAGGTCGTTGATTGATGCATCGAAGAACCTTCAGTCCCAAATCCATGAAATTATTCAGGAGAGGGAGAGTGATACGGAGCTTTTCCTGGAGAACATCGAGAACGCCGCGACTATTTCACCATCTCCTTCTTAGGAAAGACGAAGGCGGGAAAAAGCACTCTTCATGCCGTTCTTTCTGGGAAAGGGAAGGATGCCATCGGCGTGGGTAAACAAAGGACTACAAGGAACAACCGTGTCTACACGTGGGAGGGTCTAAGAATCATCGATACACATGGCATAGGGGCACCACATGGAAAGAGTGATGAGGACATCGCGAAGAGCGTTTAGACGTTAATAATGGCCTATTGTTTTGTCCGAATCACGATGCTCTGTTTGATAAGGGTTTAATCAGTTTTGAGGACGATTCAACGATTTTGATTACGTCCACGCTAAGTGAAGAGTCAAAAATATTTATGAATGTAAACGAAACCATGCATCTAAAAATGAATATGTTTCAAAAAAACTATATGAGATGGCATCGGGAAAATATATTTCATAATTGATTCTAACGAATCTCTAAATTAAATCTGTCGAATTCGATAGAAAAAGATTGTACTCATCTCAATGTTGAGATGAGTACAATCTTTTTTGTGCTCTGGTTCACTATCGATTAGTCCATTCGATATGAACATCGCTTACGATTGATTACCTGGTGATTTCGACATTCTAAGTTCCCGTGTTTACAACCAATCGAGATAAGCAGCACCGATGACCCCCGCATGCCCCTTCAAGGTGTCTATCATCGAACGAAGATCAGAATAAACAAGTTCGTGGATTCGACATATCAACTCCTCCTAGAAAACATCGGCAGATTCCGTGACGTCACTTCCTATGATGATGACCTCGGAGTAAATCGTGTGGGGGATGTTCGCGAGCCCTGTCACCAAGTAGTTGATGAACTGAATTCATAATGAAAGTACGGTTTATAGCGCTTCGATGGATTAGGCTTACTTCTCTGAGGCGCGTAATTGAAGAAGTGTCATCCCGTTCGCTAATCCTTCGAGAAATCCACGTCTGGCACCGGATAGACGGCCTGGATGAATCGATGATAGTGTTGTCGTCCACTGGCCATATGAATAAGCTTCTTCTTATGGATAAAATCACCACCAATTCCCATGCTGACCGTCATATAGTAGACAGAAAAGGTTGTCCGTCCGGCTCCGAACAACACTTCTCCGTGCGCCGCTGCGTCCACATCGTTTTCGAGAGATGTTGGAAGCTTATCAGATGTCCAGGTATGCGTAGAAGAATTCCTATGGAGAGATTGTGATGATTTATTCGCTCGTCGAAAGCCTCCTAGATGATGTAAGAAATATCCAGCACGCGGACGGCGACATTATTATGAATATCTACCTGTTCGATTATGTGAATGAGGATAAAGACGTTGTTGGCTTCCTTGAGAATCTCGATTCACAACAACGGCGTTTTTCGGACACATCGACGAATAGATGAACTTAAAAAAACGGAGAAAGAATAGATTCAACATGAGAGAAGAAGAATGCAGATTTCGAAATACAATTATTGATGAACTAACCGTGGTTTATTAAAATGTCGTATGAAATAAGGTTTTCTGTAAAGATAAATTTATTAAATGTTACTACCTAACAGCTGTAAAAAAATTCACTTAATAGAAATTCGATGTAAAAATTTAGAATCACTCGTAGTTCGGATTTGTATATGACTAGATGATTTCTAACTGGATTATGATACGAGTATGATCCGTAAGTGAGAAATTATCAATCAGAGGTCTATTCATAATCAAATAAGAAAAAATGTGTGCATAACAAAATAAAATCAAGATATTAGATGAATATATCACTAGCATAGAATGATAAAATAACCACTTTTTTGTAAGAAAAAGGAGGTTATTTTTTTTGGAAAATGAGTAAATAAATGTGGAGAAACGCTTTCTTTATGTCCTTCTTTGTAATATAAATGTAAAAGAAATATTTTGTTTTTTTAGGAAAATAATTATACGAAAGGAAGATCAGATTGCATAAGAATTTTAAAAAAAGTTTAAACGCGGCACTTGCCTTGACACTGGTATTTTCGATTTTGCCAACAAAGAACTCTGGTGTTGGAGCAGAAAATAAGAAGTCTACACAAAAAGAGGTGGGAACGACAGCACCGAATACGTTATCGGACGCTTTGTTACCAGCATCCGAATTAAGTACGGAAGATACGGTGGTCCAACCCGGGACAAAACCAGGTACATATAATCTCACGATGTTCGATGATGAGATTCAGGTGAAGAACGGACAAAAGAAATGGGAGAAGGTCGACCCTACTTTAAAGCGTAATGCAGACAATGATTTAACGGCGACTGCTACTGACTTGAAAGTAGAGTTCGACTCGACCATCGATAGCAACTCAACGCTGCTTGAAGTGGGGGAGACTAAAAATGATAAGGTCTCTTATGTTTTCAAAGGAGTCGAAACAGCAGAAGGTATCCAACCGGTTCAACCTGCATTAGCGACAGTAAACGGAAACGAAATCCTTCATCCGAACATCTTACCGAATGTAGATTTACGGCATGTCGTGCTGAATAAAGAAGTCAAAGAAGACATCATTCTCAAGCAAGCTGTTCCAGGGTTGGAATCCTTCGTTTACGAGATTAAGACCCCGTTAGAGGCAACACTTGATAAAAAAGGGCACATCGATTTTAAGGATAAAAAAGGGGATATCCTATATTCTATGCCCGTCCCGATGATGAGTGATGGGAAACAGGACTCAAAATCAGGACTATCTAGTGAAAGTTACGATATTGACTATGAGCTGGAATCAACAAAAACGGGCTATCAACTGAAGTTGACCCCTGACGCCAAATGGCTTTCGAGTGAAGATCGTGTCTACCCAATCTACATTGATCCATCGGTGGCGAAAGATGCATCGCTCGATACATTCGTATCCAGTGCGAGCCCGACAAGTAATTACAATAAGTACTGGAACTCGTCATTAGGCGAGTATGTTTTACGGGTCGGGAAGTATGATTCGGCAACAGGGACTAACTATGCATTTGTTAAAATGCCTGCTCTATCAGACCTGAAAGGAGCTGAAATTTCAGCTGCGTCCCTTAAGACATACGTCAAATGGAATTACTATGCGGGAACAAAGACTGGTCTATGGGTGGACCGTGTCAATGCGAACTGGTCGGAGACGGGTGTGACGTGGGATACGAAGCCCTCATCGACGAACATCACTTCGACAACCGTTGCCCGCGATCAATGGGCGACGTTCAATGTGTTATCTGCGATCAAAACCATCGCAGATGGTTCAAGAACGGATTACGGATTTAAATTCCACACGAATGGTAACGGTCAAACCTATTGGAAGCAATTGACCGCCAGTGAGAATACAAAGAACAGAACGAATCTGAACGTCACTTACAGCTATCCGCAAATGGGAGCGTTAAAAACGAACGCATTCCCGAGTGGAGCCGGAGCTACGACAGGTTATTTCGAAATCTCTTGGCCTGCAGCTAAGAACGCTTCCAACTATCGCTTACAACTCTATAACGGTAAGGGATGGCGGACGATTTATAAAGGGACGGACCTAAGTTATAGCACGAAAGGAAAACGCTTCTGGCCGACGCCTGCTCAGTACAAAGATAAGGACTCGCTGACAGGTGGTGTAGCCTTTCGTGATGGAGACGGGATGGAATTACCTATGGATCCGTCGCCTATGTACACAGCAAGTATTGGAAGTACATCCACTTCAAAAGCATATCAGTTCCGGATCGTAGCAGATTATCCATTAGGAACAAGTACACCTTCGACGGTCGTGAAACCAACACTCGAAGGCATCATCCCTGATAAGCCTGCACCCCCGACCTACTCTGCCTTCGCAAACGAAGCGGATAGTAAAGGATATTTCAACTTAGAATGGGAAAGCGTTGAGGGAGCAACGTCATACGATATCTTACTCTTTAACGGAAATAGCTATGAACGCTTCCCTGCTGGCGATGTGACGAGTTGGTCGAGCAAGGGAAAACGCATCTTCCCGACTGAAGCACAGGCTGCAACCATCACGTTAGGTCAAACGGATGCATTCCGAAAATCAGGAGACGGGCGTGACTTCTTGACGGACCCACGTAGCCTATATCGTAAGACGGGTACTAGTTACGTGAACTCAACGAATTACTATGCAAAGGTAGTCGCAAAATCAAGCAAGGGAGAAAGTGCCGCTTCTCCATATACGAAAATCTACTTTCCGGTAAAGAATGTAAACACTAAGGTGAGTGGATATGAAGATGAACGAAATCAAGATAGCGGATTTTTATTTTCTGAATGGGAAAAACAACCTGAAGCTGCAGGTTATCTTGTCTATTTATTCAACGGAAAAGATAACCAGTTAATTGCCCATAGATCAAAAGATGAAAGTACATGGACTAGCCGAGATCAGAAGATATGGCCAAAAGAAAATCAAGGGTATAATTTAAGAAGTAACGGAGACGGGATGGAGCTTCCGTTAAATCCAGGATTAACATATGAAAAAGCTGTTTCGACTCAAACGAATGATAGTGCTTACTACCTTAGTGTAATACCATACAGAGCCATCAATTCTGCGATATCCTCAGACGACATATTGAACCCAGATAGATATTTCGGAAAGAGTATTATAAAAGAAGGATCGATAAGGCCAACATATTTGTTAGATGATGACACTAACGAATTAGGTATTCAAGATTATTATCCAATAGAACGATTTAATGATTTTTATGTCAACGTCAGAAATAATAACCAGATAGTAACCGATGAAGATATGGATATTAATTTTAGTGGGTATGGCATACTCTTGAAAAGATTTTATAATTCTTTATCTAACAAAGTTGGTTTGTTCGGTAAAGGCTGGAGTAGCTTTTTGGACGAAAAAATAGACTTTGATAAAACGTCTTCATCAAACCCTAACATCATAAATTTTCATGATGAATCTGGGACGAATCATCTTTTCATAAAAAATAATAATGGTGACTTTGTTCCGCCAACCGGAATTGATTTATCACTCATCTCAAAAAAGAAGAATAATGCAACCATTTATGGAGTGAAAAAACCAAACGATGATATTATTTGGTTTGATAAGGATGGGTATCCTGAGGATCTTGAAAGTGCTGAAGGGAAGATTCTTTTTGTCAGTTATAAAGGTGAAGATGGGAATAAAAAGCCAGTAAAAATATCATCGAAATCAATGAGTAAGTACAGTATTGATATTCATTATCGAGATGAGGATTCTTTGATTGATAAAGTTTCTTACGGTGTAAATGAAAGTACTCTCTCAGAAGCTTTAATATTCAATTATGAATATGAAGATGAATCATTAGTTAAAACTATAAAGAATAATAAATCTTCGATAGAAGAAAACGAAGAATATAGCTATGTTGATAAATCAGCAGATGACAGTAGTGAAGTTTATAACAAGGAGCTCAAGCTTTTAAAAAGAACATATGCCCCGAATGAACAATCAACTTTAAAAGATAACCAAATAGATGAGACTAGTTTTATTTCAAGAGATTTAGAAGACTCTGATTTCCAAACAGAATACTTAATAAAAAATTCTAAGTCGACTGATAGTGCTAGATTTTTGATTAATAAGGAAGAAGAAAACAATCAATTAAAGAAAATCATCACTTCTTTAGATACAATCTCATCTGAGAAAAAAGACGATAGTGAAACAAGTTTGAAATATTATTCAAATGTTGGACTACTTGAAGAAGAGAGGGAAGAAACATCAAGTGGTGTACTATCAACCAGATATAAATGGAAAGATAACAGAATTACTAGCATAACGTATCCGGATGGTGAAACTGAGATATTCTCTTTCGAGGAGCGCCCATCCATAGTAGGTAAAGAATCTAGTGATAATATTATCTCTAAAGAAGGTTTATCAGAATCCTTATCGAATCAATATGATCAAAAAACAATGAACCTGTTAAGATCATTGGATGAATTCGATTTGCTTACCTTATATGGGTACAACGAAAAAAATCTTGAAGTAGGTACAATTTTAAATAACGATTCTACATTAAATGCTGTGGAGTATGATCAAAATGGGAATGTCGTCGAGGAAAGCGTACGTCTTGTAAATGGTTCTAATTTTGTGAAAAACGGCTCATTTAATAGCTTAAAGTTTTGGAGCGGTGGAGAACTGTCTTCAGAGGGATTGAACGGTAAATCTTTGAAGCTATCAAGGAACTCTGTTACGCAGAATATTCCTGTCATTGGAGCGAATGCTTACAATCTAAGTATAAATGTAAAAACAGATTCAGAATCATCGGCCAATGCAAAAATTACATTTATGGATAAGGACTCGAAAATAATACCAGATGTAGAATATAAAATTTATGAAGTCGGAACAGATGATGAATGGTATAAAGGTATTGAAGAATTCACTGCGCCCGAAAATGCTGTTAAATTAATTTTGAAATTAGAGGCTAAGGGAAAAGGTGAAGTCTTATTTGATGAAGTTCAATTAACATCAAGCCTCAAAGGTACATCTGTCTCTGTAAGTAAGTTTAATTATGTAGAGAATGGAGATTTTCAAACTCTTGATTTTTGGACGACAAAAGATACGTCTTTAGTCAATGACGGTTTTTCTAGTAATGACAGTGTAGAGCTTTCGAAAGATGGAGAGCTTTCTCAAGATGTCACAATCAATCAATCGAAAGAAGAACCGATATTTATAACTGCAGCTTCTAAGAATGGGGACAAAAATGTCAATATAGCTGCTAAAGTTAAATTTTCGGATGGAACTGAAAAAGTTTATTCGAAACAGTTTGACACTATAAATTCAAATGTCGATTTTTGGCAAAGAAAAATCATACAAATCGATGAACCTAAAAAAATCGAAGCGATTTCGGTAAAATTATCAAACTCTTCTTCAAATAAAGTACTGATAGATTCTGTACGAATTTCTTCCGGAAGAGTCGTTCAAGCTTATAAATATGATTCTGATAATCACGTTGTAGAGACGAAGGCGCTTGATGGTACTCTAACTTCATATGAATATGATCAATTCGGCAATGTGATTAAGCAAAATCAATCAGGTTCAGTTTTAAATAACGTATACGATGAATTCGGAAGAATAAAGGAAAGACAATTCCCTGATTCTACTAGAGTCATAGTAGAGTACGATGAAGCCGGTAACATAAGCTCGAAACAAATTCGAGCTGCGAATTCAGGAACAACTAGTGAAGATTTTTATCCTAAATATTTTTATAACAAATATGGTGATTTAGAAAAGAAAGCTATTTTCTCTGATAACTATGTGTATTATGACTACAATTCTAATCAAGAACTGATAAATCAAAAGTTTCCAAATGGAAACATGATAAAAAACACTTACAATAAAGCTGGTATGATTGAAAAAGTTGAAGGCTTAGATGCTAAAACCATTAACAATAATAGTTTTAGTTATAAGTATATAAACGAGGATAATGTCTCAGAAATTACTTCTTCATTAACTAATAGTAAAAAAAATTATGAATATGCTCCCTCAGAACAGAAGAATGATTTAATCTCGGGAAATATCTCGTTATTGAAAGATTATTTCGGAAACATCCAAACTTGGAATTATATGACGAATGAGAATGTTCAAACTTCAATAATCAATTCATATATGATTAATGGAGAGAAGGTTAATTTTTACTACGATAAAGCGAAACGTAATCATGAGGTCAAAACTGACAACCTTAGTTGGAAGTTCAGACATAGTGAAAACGGTAAAATTTCTCAAATGACGTTTCCTACGCGTGAGACTGGCGAAATGATTAAAGAATTCAATGATAATGGTCTTGTTAAATCAATTGCCTATCGCACTGCAAACAAAATCGCAATTAAAGAAAGTTACACTTATAATGATCATGGATTGTTATTAGAAAAGCATTCTAAAGACTTATTAACTAAGTACAAATACGATAAAAATGACCAATTAGTTGAAGAAGATACAAACGGTATAAAAAGTATCTACGAATACGATAAGTCTGGTAACCTTACAAAAAATAATGGAATCAAGTCGACTTTCAATAAAGACAATCAGCTAGTAACTCGAGATTCTGAATCAATGATTTATGATGAAAATGGAAATCGAATCAAAGATGGATTGTTTAACTATAGCTGGAGTCCTTTCAATACACTTCTTAAATTGAGTAAAAATGGAGTGGCCATTGCTGAATATCAGTACGATGAACAATCACGAAGAATTCAAAAAAAATATCAATCCAACATTATTCGTTATCTCTATGATGGGGACTCGAATCGATTATTAGCTGAAACAGATGAAAATGGTAAAGAACTGCGACGATATCTTTATAATGCTGACGATGTTTTATTGGCTATAAAAATAAATGCACGTTGGTACAATTATCAGCGGGATTATAAAGGTAATATTACCGCACTGATTGATGACCTCGGGAATGTTGTGGCACAGTACCAATACAATGCCTGGGGAGTTCTAACTAAAGAGGAAGTTAAGGATGCTAATCTTAAAGAACAACCTTTCCTATACTCTTCTTATTATTTTGATCGCGAAAGCAAAATGTATTATCTTCACAATAGATACTATAATCCTTCTCAAGCCGTATTTTTGTCACCAGATAGTTATGATAGTCCTGAAGATTTCAGTATCTCTTCAGTCAATCGGTATTCGTATGTCTCTAATCAACCGACCATGTACATCGATCCGTCCGGGAATAAGAATGATTTACCGGATGCTCCAGTTGGTGGTGGTGGCCTGGGCTTTAGATATATCCCAAGATTTAAAAACGGTCCTGCAGGAGAGCTGTTCGTTCGAAATTCCGTTGTCGGGAGAGGGTCCTCTAGAGCCTTTGAAACAAGTAAAGGTAAACGGATAGTTGATGTGTATGATGATGTGACTAAGATTGGTCATGAATCTAAAGTGGGAAGAGTAAGTAAAAAATCTTTTGTGAAAAAACAAGTAAGAAAAGATGCTGAACTAGTGAAAAATGGTACGCTGAAAAGAGCAGAATGGCACTTTATGCTAAGTGATGTTACTGGAAAAGGCGGTCCTACGAAGAATTTATTAAAATATCTTAAGAAATATGGCATCAAGGTTCATAGACATGACCTTTAAAATTTATTTTAAGGTGGAGAGAGGTGCAAAAGATGACTAAAGTAAGTATGATGAGGGAATCTTTAAAAAAGGTTGTAGTTCCTGAACTTAGAAAAAGTGGATTTAAAGGCTCCTTTCCACACTTCAGACGTCCTCAAGATGATCACATTGAACTTTTGTTTATATATTTATTGAAATCGGGCGATGGAGTAAGAGTGGAAACGTCAATTTGTTCCTTGGATGGGTACACTACACATTGGGGAGAAAAAATACCACCGAACAAAGTAAAAGTGGATTATATGGATCCTGATAAAAGATACAACATCGGGGAAGATAAGCCTGAATTTGTAGGAGGAATTATCTTTTTCTTCGAAGATTTTCAAAATGAAGCAGAATTTGATATACTTTCAAAAGAAATATTAAGTTATTTGAAACTAGATGAAAAGAATTGGATTAAAAATAAAATAGAAAAGAAACTAAAAAAGATTTAACTATATTCAAGGCTTGGCTCATAAGTCATTCCTATATAAAAAAACAGCCGATAACACCGTTAAAAGACGAGTCATCGGCTGTTTTTTTATATATGTTATTCATTTCTCATAGTAGTTTATAAATGAAGGTATGAGATACAGGAATGTGCTGGACTTGTGATTCAACGTGACAGAAATCGAAAGTAGTTATCTCTTCCATCGATACGATGTAAAATTGATTAGCAGAGAGGAATATGGAACATGTTCCAGAGGTATGGTGATGGAGGAGAACGTGAATTCTGTTACAAAAAACATGTTTTAAAGTGGACAGGGAGTCTGCTAGGATGGAGTAATGAAGTGAAGCTCGAAATGACCAATGATACCAATCGTGAACTACCGAGACTCAGACCAAATAACAGGTATATAGAGTTTAGAAAGTATCCTGATGACTTAAAGGCAAGGGTACAGCTGAAGTCATTACCATTTTAAGAGACGATGACCAAGATTTCAGGATTACGATTGAACTTTTGAAATAGAGTCAGGATTTGCAGAGGCTAGAGAAAGTCGTGAAGCTAGACGTCTCGTCGGAAGAAGTGCAAGAAGGCATTGAACATCATAGATGATGACGAGCCGTACACGAGTTGATCTTCTGAAGAAGTTCAGTCGAGCGTTTTGCGTAATGATTCTAGTTCTATGACTTTCTATCCATTCAATCGATTAATTGGAATTTGTATACATCATATTTTTTTTTAAAGATCTAATTGTTTACTCATATTTAGTGCCTGAATACCTTATATATGAACAGCAAGCCGATTTTTACCTCAACAAAAAAAGGTTGTATACGTTTCGACGTCGAAACGTATACAACCTTTTTTTGTTCTCTGATTTGTTATCAACAAATCTAAGCAATCTTGAACATCGTTTATGATTGATTAGCCAACAAGTGCGATGTTCGAGACTTTCTTATATATGTAAGTAAATCGGTATTGGAATCTTCTAGTATGGTAAGTACTTTATTCTTCGCGGATGTTCTTGATACCATGTAGTGTTATTGTTTCGTCCATGTCGCACTCCGACCAATACTGGATGGGGAAATGATTCCCTCGTCACGTTAGTCTCGCAATACGCGATTGATCGTCGCCTCACTGATGTCAAGGCAATCCTTCCTTACGTCTCCTTTCTTGAACGGTGTGACGTCCTTCAATGAAACGACGGATCCGATTGTTCTTGTTCTGACTACCGGTCGTGTCCAATCCGACGCGATCCTCGAGTTCTTTATAGGCAGCAAGAATCGTGCTCAGCAAGTAGTTGATTCAAGGGAACGAATCTTGTTGGTTCTGGTGCCAACGCATGGAGGAGAGACGGAGTGACTCATAGTAATCTTCCTTCCGTGATTCGACAATCTTCTCGAGACTGGTATAGCGTCCGACCTCGAAGCCGTACTGATAGAGCAACAAGAAGGTCAATAATCGTGCCATGCGACCATTCCCGTTATTGAACGGCTGAATGGATAGGAAATCGAGGACGAACAAGCTCGTCAGGATGAGCGGATCGATGTCCTCTTGTTGCCGTCCCTCTCGTAGGCTGTCGCATAACGCCTGCATCGCTGCCGGTTTTTCGAACGTAAGGACGGGGGTGAAGCGAGTCCGGCGCGTGCCATCCGGGAACGTTTCACTAATCTCGCTGTCGACGTTCTTCCACCGCCCACCTTCGACGGGGGCGAACTTATAGAGTTCCCTGTGTAGTTGCAACAGAACATTCGCATTGACTGGGATGTCCTCGGCTGAAGCATGAATCAGGTGGACGTCGCGGTAACCGGCAATCTCTGCCTCTAAACAATCAGCAGGGGGCAGGGGCGGCTGACTTTGACATAAGGGCTCCTCCTATTAAATCGTTTCTTTTTTATACTTTCTAAATTATTTTAAAGAGTACTATCGAAGAATAAGATATGAAACGCGTCCTAGGTCAATCCTTTTTTTATCTATTGCTTTGAAACGCGTTTCAGAGATTAAGATAATTTTGAACAGAAAAAACAATTGAAATGGAGGATAGATATGAAGTTATTTGCGATTGACTTAGATGGAACACTTTTGCATTCAAATCATACAATTTCTAAGGAGAATGCTTTAGCGATTAAGAAAAGACAAGAGCAGGGAGACTTAGTACTTATTGCGACAGGACGAGCCTCTTTTGACGCACAAAATATCTTGCGCAAACATCACATATTTGGGTGTCCGATTATTGCTTCGAATGGAGCAGAGTTACAGTACAAAATAGATGACAGAGTACTTCGAAATAACACCTCAATGGATAGGCAGACGAGCGAAAGAATCTTACGATATTTAAGCGAAGAAGAGGTCTATGTTCAAATTTACTTAGAAGACAAAATCTTATTGGAATCAGAAGCCACTGATATCTTGCTTGCTAAAATAGAAAAAGAGCGGGTACTAAATCAATCTTTCAGCGCAGATTTATTCCTCCACTCTATTCAGGCACAGCTAACACAATATGGCGTAGAATATGTCGACTCTATTACCCCCAATGACTTATCGTGTGTTATCAAGTTTATGATTGTTTCGCCAAATCAAGGTCTCTTAAAAAAAATAGAGCGAAGGCTTTCTCTAATCAATACGTGTTCGATTTCTAGTTCGGGCGCATACAATTTAGAAGTAATGTCAGTAGGAATTAATAAAGGATCGGCACTTATTAAAGTAGCAACTGACTGTAACATTGAATTAAGTAACACAATCGCAATCGGTGATAATCAAAACGACTTATCGATGTTCCAGATAGCAGGAAGCAGTGTAGCGATGAAGAACGCTGAAGAGTCTATCAAAAGCATTGCAACTTATGAAACATTAGATAATGAGCATAGTGGTGTCGCCCATGCTCTAAATGATTATCCAACTAATTTACTCAACCAATTAAAGCGAGCTAGTGTATGAATCGACGACGAAAGTGGATGATGTATTTAGGCGGGTTATTAACACTCTCATTTGGCGTTGTGCTTATGATCAAAGCGAGCATGGGAATAGCACCTTGGGATGCACTGAATGTCGCATTGGAAAAACATATTGGCATGAGCATCGGCTTTTGGGTATTCGCTGTGGGTAGTGTACTGATTGTTATCAATGGTCTCATTAAACAAGGAATGCCCAATCTGCTAGGTTTTATACCAGTTATCATTATTGGTCTGTTGATTGATGGATTAAATGCTCTTCTTACAGGTCGGATAGATATAGATAGTCAATTTTCTGGTTGGTTTTTATTTGTTGCCGGTCTATTGATACTGAGTTGTGGAATTGCTTTATATATTCGTTCGTCCTTACCAGCTGTTCCTAATGATGAATTTATGATTGAACTCAGTAAGCGAACGGGCTGGAGTTTGGCAATAACAAAGACATGTGGAGAAGGTTTAGCCTTTTGTATTGCTTTTTTATTGAATGGACCGGTAGGTGTTGGAACATTGGTTGTCCTTTGTCTTTTAGGTGTTTTGATTGATGTAGCATCTCGCATTTTTGATATGATTAAAATACCTAAATATTGACACAAGAAGGGAATATAATGGCTAACATAACAGAAATTGCTCGCTTGGCAAAGGTATCACGATCAACGGTATCACGTGTTTTAAATAATCAGCCCTATGTAACTTCGCAAAAAAAAGAAGCTGTTTTAGAAGCCATTCGTTTGCTAGATTACGTTCCGAATCGGAATGCAATCAATCTATCGAAAGGAAAAACGAATATTATCGGTATCATGGTTCCGCAAATCAATCATCCTTTTTTTAATCATTTAATCAGCGGAATGGGCGAGATTTGTGCGGATTTGAACCTTTCATTACTTGTCAATCAAACAAACAGTGATCCAGAAAGAGAAAAAATATCGTTTGATCAACTGCGATATAAACAAATTGATGGACTAGTTATTGCTTCGACCGTAAGTTCAGCAACAGAACTGTCCGAAATTAATAAATACGGTCCGATAGTATCTTGTGAGTGGTCGGAAGGCGATCATGCTCAGGTATACATTGATCACTCGAATGGGATCGAACTAGTAATGAACCACCTAAAGGAAAAAGGTTATCAAAGTATAGCGCTATGTTTAGGAAATCCAGATAGTGGTGTCGGTAAAAGTCGAAAAAGCGCCTTTGATAAATTTATCGATAATAGTAATTGTACGCATTCGCACGAATGGTACTTCGAAAAAAGATATAGTTTTGAGGACGGAAAGACTGTCATGAATGAACTATATAAACTATCTGCTCTTCCGAGAGCTATCGTAGTTGGGAATGACTATGTGGCAGCAGGAATTATTCATCAAGCAAGACTGTTAAAGATAAGAGTTCCTGAAGATCTTGCTGTAACTGGATTTGACAATCAATCGATTGCTGAAGCCCTGCATATTACCACTATCGATCAGCCGATTCATCAACTAGGAATAGAAGCAGTTAAAATGATGGATAGTTTAATTAATCATCGACATAAAGTTGAACAAAACACGTTGAGTCTTCGATTAATCATCAGGCAATCTACTTAAATATGAAAATAAAGTATGTGTTAAAGGAGAATGCATTAAATGAGAAAATTGATTATTTTTCATAAAAAAAACTATAAACCGAAACTAGCAAAAAAAAGAATGCTGACAAAAGAATTTGGTATTAGTGTTTTTTGGATTTTAGCTTTTGTTGCGAGCTTCTTAAGTTTGCCCTTGTTAGCTGATAGCATTTCTGTAAAATATCTTTGGATTATACCTATCGTATCGTTTTTAGGAACGTACATCTATTTCACTCATTTAGAAAGAGATACAGAATTTTTTGTAAATGATGATAGTGTGTACAAAGAAAAGTTAAAAAAATTTTTATTCGGTATCAACATTGTCAACAGTGCTCAGCTTGATATAGTAATCAAAAATATAGTAGAAGAGCGGGAGGGTAGTCGTAAACAACTGGGAATTACTTTGCCTTATATACTTGCTGGCGTGACCTTAAGCACTATCATTTTAAATAAAGTTCAGATATCTAATAAAGACTTCATTCTATATTTTATCGATTATTTAGTTGTAGTCTTCTTTATTCATATTGTTCTGAAAGTGTGTGAGCCCTTCTTTAATTTGTATGCAGACAATGTATCAACTCTTATTAATTTTCTAAAGCAAATTCAAATAGAATGGTTAGACGATCGTCCGGTCGAAGCACTCTCAAAAAACGATCAATACGAAGCAATTGAAAATTTCGCTGAAAATGAACCTAAAGAACTTCCCGTTTCAGTTGAGATTGATCATGTTATAGTTGATAATCCAGAAACACGTGCTACAAAATCAAATCCATTAAATTAAATCGAAACTTCTACTCAGTGAGGCTAAGAAGACTTTTGTATTTAACTTTGAATCAGCATCTTTTAGTTGGATATTCTAGCATTTAAATGTCTTACTATTTGAATGCGTTAAGAAAGCAGAAAAAAAGCTATTTTTAGTTCATATTTGAAGTTTATTTTATTCTTTAAGACCTTATTCGAGTGGAGATTGTGCAACTCGTATAAGGTCTTTTATATGATTCAGTTAAGACATGTAAAACAATTATAATTTCATCCTTACACTATTCAAGCAAAAGTATAAATGAGTGTTTTTGGCTTGCTCTTATACATTAAAAAAAGAATGAATAAAAGAATAGGACAAAAAGTCGGTAAAGTAATTGACTTGATTATAAAAATGCACACATAATTAACAGTTATCGTTTTTGTATAAAGTGATAGGTCGAGTGCAGAAACGAATATAGATACGTAGATACAGAGAGTAAGGAGAAAAGAGAATGCTATACACCATCACATCAACGTTACCTCCAAAACATGGGGGAAGAACGAAAGCTCTTTTAAGTCGGATTGCCTTAATTGAAAATGAATTAAATGAATACTCTACTATTGTCACGACCAACTACAATGCCAATTATCCGACCGTTTACGACCAGTTTCGTAAAGACGGTAAGGCTGGTTCACAATTGAAGTTCGAAAATTTGTATGATTGGTTATCTGGATATCAACTATTTAAGATTCCGACTAGTCGATTTCTAAATAAAGCGATTAAGGTGACAACGGATCGTTCAATGCCAGGATTAAAAAGTCTTGAAAAAGGTGATATCGTTCGCTATTACGATCAAGACAGCTATGTTTTATATCGAAAATATCAGCCAAATACAAATATTTTAGAGATGGAAGACTTCATGAGTGAGGTTTCTCGTAAGAAAACAGAACGCTGGGAATACAATGCTTATGGAGAATTACATCGGAAAATTATTTACTCGCCAACTCATCACGGAAAACTCGTTGAAGAATTTTATGATACTGCTGGTTCAATTTACTGTAGAAAATTCTACAGCGATGAGGTTAAACCAAATCTTATCTTGATCAATTTGTATCGAGATGGTCGTATGATGAAATCATTTAAAAAAGAGAAAGAACTCTTTGCATATTACTTCAATCATTTATTTAAAGATGAGGACATTGTGTTCGTCGATGCGCGATTGTTGGATCGTCCAATTTTAGATGTTACTGCAGATATCAAGCGAGTATTTGTTCTTCACAATTCACACTTAGATGGTGAAGAGTTAAAACCTTCTTATAAAAGTGCATTGCTAGAATCTGAAAAAATTACACGATACCTTGTGCTTACGCAACATCAGAAAGAAGATATTTTAGCACAATTCGATATCCCTGAAGAAAAGATGGCAGTCGTTCCTCATTTCATACAGCCAGAATCAAATCCAGCATCTGTTTCTATCAAAGATCAGTTTTGCTTCATTGGACGTTTTGGATTACAAAAACAAATGGATCACTTACTCAAAAGCTATGCCCTATTCAAAGAGTCAGGGCATGAAACAAAGTTAGTTTTATATGGCATGGACGAACAAGGACAGTTGGCGATGATGGTAAAGTTAATTGATGAATTAGGCATCCGAGAGAGTGTCGAAATTCATAGCTATACAGAAAACCCAAGTCAAGTATTCCGTGAATCCAAAGCTTCGCTTTTAACGAGTGAGTTTGAAGGATTTGGTCTGACTGTTATGGAGAGTATCAACGTCGGGTGTCCGGTCATTTCATATGATGTAAAGTATGGTCCACGTGAGGTCATTCGCCATGGTGAAAATGGCTATCTCGTCCCAGCAAATGATATTGAGGCGTTTGCTCAAGCGATGGTTCACTGTGTAGAACATCCACTTCAAGATGTCCAGACACAAGAAACGTTGTTCAAGTCGACAGCGGTTCAAAATTATGACCAGTTAATCAAAGAATTAAAAAAATAATCGATCATCATTCAGACTAGTTTAGAGTGAGAGACAGAGTATTTCGAGGAGATTACCATGAAAAAGATTACTAAAGCAATCATCCCAGCAGCAGGACTCGGTACACGCTTTCTTCCAGCTACGAAAGCCATGCCAAAAGAAATGTTACCCATCATCGACAAACCAACGATTCAATACATTGTCGAGGAAGCAGCACGAGCGGGAATTGAAGATATCATCATTGTCACTGGAAAGCACAAACGCGCAATTGAAGATCATTTTGACAATCAAGGTGAATTAGAGGCTACTCTAGAAAAAACGAATAAGCTTGAACTACTGGAGAAGGTTCGCTTTTCGACAAACTTAGCAAATATCTTTTATGTGCGACAAAAAGAGCAAAAAGGATTAGGACACGCTATCTTAACCGCTAAGCAGTTTATCGGTGACGAACCATTTGCTGTGCTACTTGGTGATGATATTGTTGATTCGGAAGTCCCGGCGATTCAGCAACTGATGAAAGTCTATGAGCAGACGGAAAAATCGGTTATTGGTGTTCAAGAGGTAAAAGCAGAAGATACATCGCGCTACGGCATTATTGATCCGAAAAAACAAGAAGGTAGACTTTACGATGTGAACAAATTCGTCGAGAAACCTGCTCCAGGAACGGCACCTTCAAATCTTGCCATTATGGGTAGATATGTGCTCACACCAGATATTTTTGCTTATTTGCAAAACCAAGAAGAAGGTGCAGGAGGAGAAATTCAACTGACAGATGCGATTGAACGATTGAATGCTGATAATCAAGTATATGCTTACGACTTTGAAGGTAATCGTTATGATGTTGGTGAAAAACTAGGGTTTGTTAAAACGACGATTGAATATGCGTTGAAAGATGCAGAAATGCAAACAGAACTCAAAGCGTTCATTAAAGGATTAAATCTATAAAAATGAATTTGTAAGTGAAGGGTCATAGGGGAACTCTTCATTCATTTCAGGGGGAACACTACATGAACGAACGTAACTTAAAAGAGTCGGGGCTGCAGAAGCGCATTGATATTGAAAGTAAATTTAGACCAGAGATTGAAGGGTTACGTGTCGTAGCAGCACTTCTCGTTGCGATTTACCATATTTGGTTTAACCGCGTCTCAGGAGGCGTTGATGTTTTCTTCGTCATCTCCGGATTCTTAATTACAACATCAATCATTTCGACAATCAATCGAACGGGTGAATTTAAGTTTCTTCCGTATGTGACGAAATTGCTTAAGCGTTTGTTACCTTCCGTATTATTTATACTGGCGGTCGTATTAATCTTAAGCATCTTCCTTTTACCAGAGTCCATTCTTGGAAAAACGATACGAGAAGTCGTCGCGTCGATGTTCTTCTATCAGAACTGGCAATTAGCAATCTCGAGTACCGATTATTTGGATGCTACTCAAATGAAGTCTCCAGTCGAGCATTTTTGGGCTTTATCGATTCAAGGACAATTCTATTTGATTTGGTTCGTATTGTTTTCCTTCATCTTATGGATGATGAACAAATATCAGATCAAGTCAATTAAAACCGTGATCAATATGATCTTGGGCGTTTTATTTGTTACGTCATTGTCGTATTCGATTTATCTGACTGAGGTAAATCAACCATGGGCGTATTTCATTACGATGACGCGTGTGTGGGAATTTGCGTTAGGTAGTTTACTGTGTATCAATCTCTCAGCAATCCGTGTTCCGAAATGGATTGCAGTGATCATTGGTTGGCTAGGACTTGTTGGTTTAATTGCAACGGGTATTCTCTTCAACGTGTCACAAATGTTTCCAGGATACATCGCACTGTGGCCGATGACGTGTGCTTTATTTATCGTTCTTTCAGGAACGCAGGATACGCGTTTCAGTCTGAAGCGTTTTCTTGGCTCCAAACCGATGGTTAAGCTAGGAGGCATCGCTTTCGGTATTTATTTATGGCATTGGGTGCTGCTTGAATTTTATCGCTATAATGTACAACAAACACCAGGTCTTTTGATGGGTACGCTTATTATCCTATCTTCTATTGGCTTATCCTATTTAATGACGGAGTGGATTGAAAAACCGATTCGAACAGCTACGATAAATCGAATTGCCTTTAAAAAACTAGGGGCGATGATGGGAATAAATATTCTCTTGATTGGTTCATTACTGGGCATGTCATACATGCAGGAGCAAGAATTGAAGAAGCAAGTGAGTAGTGATCGCTATCCAGGGGCTATGGCGATCGAGAACGTATTAAATGTTCCGAAAGAAGACCCGTTTCCTTCATACGCGAATGTCTTCAACGATTTACCGCTTGTTCATACAGATGGCAGTAACCAAGGTCTGAAAGAGACCGATGTCAAAGTTGGTGAATACGGGAAAAAGAAAGACTATAAAGCAACCATCGCGCTTGTCGGTAGCTCACATTCGGAGCAATGGTTTGGTGCCTTGCATGAAGCCGTCAAAGGAACAGATATCCGACTCATCAACTTAACACGATCGGGAACACGCTTTTCGACGGGATATGAACCAGACTCACTAAAAGGAACTTGGAATCAGAATGTCCTCGACTATTTAAAAGATGCTGATGTTGATTTGATTATTTCTCACGTCACGGCAGCGGATGCTTCAAAAAATCGGATTCATCAACAAATGATTGATCAAATGCAATTTGTGAAAGATGAGTACGGAATCGACGGCTTGGCATTACGTGATAATCCACGGTATGACTTTAACGTTCTCGAAGCTCTTGAAACTTCCAGCATTGAGGACACAACGAAAAAAATGAATGATCAAGATAATCAAACGGATGAAGCGTTTTGGAAAAACTTCGAAAAAACGAATAAATCACTCTATAAAATGGATTTAACACGCTATTTCCACGTGGAGGGTGAATATCGTCCAGTTATCGGGAATGTAGTCATTTATCGCGATAATAGTCATATGACAAACACGTATGCGAAAAGTTTCGGACCTCTATTTAAAGAAAAGATTAATGAAGTCTTAAGTGAAAAATTAGGTAAGAAGTAAGAAGTGGATAAATGATTAGGAGCTGTAGTAAATCCTTCGGGAGGCGCTAGAGCTCTTTTTCTTTCAAAGGAATACTTAAAATGAGTGAGAGCTGGGTATAGAAATTAATAGTAATTGTAAATGAAATATGAGATTCGTAAACAGATTGTATATTTCATACAATATTATTGATTTATAGTAAGACATAGAGAGACTCACAGATAAAAGAAGACGAGTCAACCAAAGGAGAGAATGAATATGAAAAAAGTCATTACTTATGGTACGTTTGATTTATTGCACTGGGGACACATTAATATTTTAAGAAGAGCAAAAGAAATGGGCGATTATTTGGTAGTTGCGATTTCTACGGATGAATTCAATCGATTAAAACATAAAGAAGCATATCATAACTATGAAAACCGAAAGATGATTTTGGAAGCAATCCGATATGTAGATGAAGTCATTCCAGAAAATGAGTGGGAACAAAAAATTCAAGACGTTCAAAACCATGGTATTGATCTATTCGTTATGGGCGATGACTGGGAAGGAGAGTTTGATTTCCTAAAAGATTATTGTGAGGTCGTATACTTAAGGAGAACAGAAGGAATCTCGACTAGTCAGATAAAGAATGAATTAAGTGAGAACTGAACGGAGTGGTCAGGAATGAAGTATACAGGATTAATCCTATCCGATTTACTACATGCGTGAGCTGTTAATTACTAGTTATCTTTTTGTATTTCGATGTTTCTATGTTTTGTTTTCTACATTACCGCTACAAGACACAACCGTCTTTTGGGTCACGTATGGCGATAATGTAAAGCCTATAAGTGATCAATTGAAGAGAACGCGTCGTGAACACAAGCATGTCCTGATTTATGATCAGAAATACGTAAAGGATGTCGAAGCTTGGCAGGTGGAACGATCCGTACAGTATAGCGTTACTCAATGCATCATACTTGCGTATTACTTAGCCACATCAAAATATGTCTTCCTAGACAATTATGTATCTGAACTGGGTGTTTCTAAAGTTAGAAGAGGAGCAAAGCGAGTACAATTGTGGCATGCTGCAGGTACCTTAAAAGAGTTTGCACTAATGACTCCTCAAACGTATGCATCAACTCGATCAACGATTAAGCGTTTTAAAAATACCTATTTAAATTATGGTGATTTTATTGTTCCAGGAGAAGGTAGTGCGGAATCGTTTGGACGTGCTATGTCATTGCCAAGAGAAAGGTTTATCGCGTTAGGTATGCCTCGAACGGATTACTGGTTCCAAAACAATGAGGGATTAAAAGAGCAATTGAAACGAACGCTCGATGTTAAGGAAGAGCGTGTCGTGCTATATGCGCCGACATATCGAGAGTATGAGTGGGATGTCACTGATACACTAAAGCAAATGCAGCAGCTCGATGGGTTAGGCTGGAAGGTACTGATTAAATTACATCCTACTGTTCAGCAAAATTTATCCTTAGATGAAGTTTCAGGTATAACGATTGTAGATGATACCTATACAATTAACGATTACCTATTGATCACGGATGTTTTGATTACAGATTACTCGTCCATTCCATATGAGAGTTGCTTGCTCGCGATTCCTACTTTTTTGTATACGCCGGACTATGAACGATATGATGAAACTCAAGGTGTCATTCCAAATTATCCTGTTCTTTTGCCGATTACGTATTCTTCATCGTTTGAAGATGTATTAGACTGGATAAAGTCTGACGAACGTTTGACGGAAAGCAAAGAAGCAATGCATGTCTTTCAAAATATATGGTATGAGGAGAAGCCGGGACATGCAGTGGAGCGTATCATTCGACATTACTATGTATAATCGTTAGTATATGAATTTGTGAGAAAGAGGTGGGTATATGATTGGTTTGGTACGCCCTTTAAGTCACGATACCGACTGTCAAAAACAAGTCACACTCATTAATAAGCATTATCAACTTATGATTCTTCGTTGCGAAGGAAAAGAGAACAATAAAGCATCCTTGAACGAAATGATTCAAATGCTAGTTCCGGAAGAAGAACTTATCGTTGCAACGGTCGAAGTTTTTGGAGATTCGAACGAGGAAATAAAACATAATCTCAAGCTTCTTCACGATCGGAGCATACATATTACTTGCCTATCTGATTAATATAAATTAATAACTTATCAGTAGTGCAGCAACAATCTTTTAAGACTAAAATTAAAGCTCTCATTTCAATTTTGAAATGAGAGCTTTAATTTTAGTACGTAATTATAATTTTAAAGCACCAAGTATATTCTCCACAGCAGAAATAGTCGTTGATTCAAATGATCGTACACTTCCGCTAAAGCCTACTTTGAATAACTTCCATCTGGTTGTTCGATTAACTCAATTGCCTGAGCACGCATCGTTTGATCCGTTTTGAAGTACGCGTCGACGACACGGGAAGCGGCGAAACCATCCTCCATCGGACCATATGTCGCACGGAATGCATCAAGTTGCGCTTGATACATTTTCGTCAGACGCGAAATGTCTGATAAGGCGTGAAGCAAAGCCTCTTCCGTCTCTAAGATCGGTCCTGGAAGATCGTTGTAGTAGTCGAGGTAGAACCCGCGCAGCGTATCGCGGTAGAGATCAAGGTCATACGCATAGAACATCATCGGACGATTCATGTTCGCGAAATCGAAGAAGACGGAAGAATAGTCCGTGATCAGCAGATCGGTGATCAAATACAGTTCTTGAATATCCGGATAGGCCGTCACGTCGAGGAATTGTTCCCGGTGCTGTGCTGGAATCTTCGGCTTTTTCGTGACGAGCACGTGCGTCCGAATCAAGAAGACATACTCATCGCCTAACGCTTCTGCGACCCGGTCGAAATCAAACGGATAGTCGAAGTAGAACTTCCCTTTACCGAGCGACTGATGGTCACGGAAAGTCGGTGCATACAAGATGACTTTCTTGTCTTCCGGCAGTTGAAGCTGCGTCCGGATCCGTTCGATTGTCGCCGCATTATTCGCCGTAAAGAAGAGATCGTTTCGCGGATAACCAGACTCGACGACCGGTCCCCCGTACTGGAACGCACTTCTAAAGATGTTCGTCGCATAGGGACTCGGAGACAAGAGGACGCTCCATTGCTTGATCGCGTTCGTTACACGCTCGACATAGCCTTCGTCCCGTCCATGGATCTCGTCTAAGTCGAACAACATCTTCTTCAAAGGTGTGCCGTGCCACGTCTGGATGTAGGTCGTCTCTTTCCGCCGCGTCATGTAGTGCGGGAAGTTCTGATTGTTGACCCAAAACTTCGCCGTCGCCATGTAATAGAAGTAGGCAGGAGATAAGCGTTTGACGACTTTTGCGTTCGGATCACCGAGATAAAGCTTCTTGTTATAGATCCAGACGACTTTATAGCCGAGTGCTTGTTTCTTCAGTTCCTCATAAATGTAACGCGGACTGTCCGCGTAATGTTTACCGAGCCCACTCTCGAAGACAACGAGTTTCGGGTCGACCGGCAAGACGCGTTGCATGAGTCGGTATCCAGCCTTCATCGTCGGGAAGTAGAACCGGCTTCGGCGATAGACCTTAAAGAGGATGTTCGCTGCCTCGTTCGTCTGAATCTTTTCAAAGAGGCTCGTCTGTTTCGTATAGTTCATGATCGTTTGATAGACCTGATCAGAGTAAGTCGTATCCGTTTTCGTCAAGAAGACGTCAGCGCGTCGTTTGTATTCGTCCGCCATCTCAAAATTACGGCGTGCCGTCGCGTCAAGATCGTCGAACAGGTCATCAATCGTTTTTGAGATTCGACCCGGTAATTCGTTCTCGAGATCGAGATATGAACCGAGTGGACCGATGAAGCGTTTCGGGTCGAATTGGAGATAGTGAACCGGTCGTTTCAAGAAACTGAAGTCAAAGGCAACACTCGAGTAGTCAGTGACGAGCAAGAGGCTCTCTTTTAACAACCCTTGGACGTCACGTTCGCCTTGGTGGATGACCGTGATCGGTAAGTTCTCGAAATGACTCGAGTATTGCTGCATGTTTGGATGCAGGCAAAGAACGATCTCGAGACGATGTTGTTTCGCATACGCATGCAAACGATCACTCGATAGGAACGCTTGGTACTGCTGATAGTATTCTGATTCGAAGAACTGGAGTGGCGTCTGTAACCACGACCGCCACGTCGGAATGACGAGCATCTGACGTTTGACCGGGACGTCATTTTTCAAGAGTGCATCAAAGCGAGACAAGCCAGTAATTTTGACCTCGCGCTCAGCGTATCCCATATCTTGTGTGACGAGTCGCTTTTCCCGCTCCGAGCTGACAAGGAACAAATCCGTGTCGAAGGCAGCAGCAAATTTCCCGTATTGATTGTTCATGTTCTTCGTTCCGAGAACTCCGTGTTGGATGAAGACACGATCTGCCCGCATCTTGCGTTTGAACGGCTCCGAGCGAAGCGGATACAAGTATTCCGCGTGGTGTGTCCCGATGACCTTCTTTGCCATCAAAGAGTGATAGATGTGTTCCTTCGATTTGATCGGCAAGACGTTTCCGAGCGGAGCGACTTGCGCATATTCGTTCGACGCCGGATCGATGACGTAATAGACCGGTCGCTCCGGATAGGTCTCGCGCATGTATTTGAAGAAGTGGTAACCATTGTCCTGCGCTTTATATGGACGTTCTCCGACGAGCCACGTGTTCTTCTCGGCAAACAGCCGGTAGAGCGGGGCAAACGTCATCAGATGATTCAGATAGGCGTAATTTTCATTCGTGAACTCGGTCATCTCAAATGATAGATTCCGGTGACCGACCGTGTAGTACGGAATGATATGCATCGTCGACGTCTCATCTTTCCCTAACGCTTCCGGTGTCAGCTGACGCGTGATATAACGGGCACGACCGAGACGGTGTAATTTCGGTTTCGATCGGTGATAGAAATCGAGCGTGATGAAAGCATCATAAACCCCTTCTTGCAATTGGGCTGCTTGATGGAGGTGCGACCAGTGAATCTTCGCCGTGTAATGATAGCGATACAATCCGAATTTTTTCGCACTTGCCTCGTTTTGGTACAACCAATCGATTGGGACAGGGACTTGATCGCCACTCTCTCGGTGAACAAGGAGCAACCGTCCCGTCTTGATGAACGCATGACGCATAAAGGCTTTTCCGCTGATGACCGTCGTCGCCTTCGTCTCATTATGGACCGCATCGATTTGAATCTTCGGCTTCATCTGCGGTTCTTTATTCAGCAATAGACGCAGATTGCCTTTTAAATCCGTATACAACTGGACGAATTCGTTGAACGTCTCATCCATCAACGGCGCGAGAGGCGCAGGAATCTGTGTATCAAGAAAGCGCCCCAACAGAATTTCGCGGGTGAAGACGGTCGCGTCGAGCGTAGCATGGCTCGGCAACCCGTCGGATTCCCATTTCTGTAATTGCTCCGGTGTGAGATGTTCGACTTTTTTTGTGAATGTAAGCCAAAGCGAAAAACGACCGACCGGATAGAGCGTGTCTTGATCGGCTTCGACGGACTCGATTTCAGCAAGACCGTCCTCTTCGACCGTCGGAACGTCCGCCTCTTCTTGCATCTGAGCAACATGCTGACTCAATTGAGACACGATTGAATGCGACAGCTGAAAGGTGAAGCGATGATCGTCCAGTTGGTTCGGCACTTCTAGGACCATCTCCTGCAATCGATCGCGAACGCGTAAGGACGTGATCGTCAGCAATGGATCGTTCAATTGACCGGATAGCGTATAGTCTGTCGGCGAAGATTGAATCTGTAACGACTCTTTTAATGCCGATCGTTTAAGTGTCTTTTGTTTTTTCGGAAGTACGGAATGTCCAAATTGGAGCACCCGGAGAGCAGATTTAAACAGCATGGAATCAAGGAACCTCCTACAAAATAAGTACTAATGAAAACGTTATCCTTACATTATATTTTATCATACTCACAGATTGAAGACGGCGCTTTCATGAATTTGTAGTTTGTTTTTATCTTTTTGTCATATGTTCCATGAAAAGCTTTACTATTCATTTACTATCTCTAGCTTTATATTATCTCTAATACTTACTACCTTTTTGAAAAAGCTGTACTAATATGAATATCATCATAAAATTGTTGCCGTGCTTGTCGTAGCGTTTGTTTAGCTGATTCCATTTGCCTGTAGTACATTTCTAATGCTCCGTAATAGTTTTTACTGTACACATGCTGTAAGGAAAGAGGGAGAACAGGACAAATAACGTTCTGCAACAACTTAGGTAATAAAATAGTCGTCGTGTTAGTGGACAGTGCCCGATACAAATAATACTGACCGATAGGACTCTCTAAGTAGAACTTCAAAAAATATGGGGATAGACTGTTTTGATTTGGTCTGAAACCAATGAAATTCTGAGAGAGAATCAGTGTCTGATCGTGTGGAGGAACAACTGCAATTCGTGTCGGTAGTCCACGTGCATTAATAATCACATCGCCTTCTTGAAGGATATAGCGTTCGATGCTACGCTGATGGATTTCAATCGATTTTAACTCGTCTAGGTGCAAGCGATCATCATATACATCCTTCAATTGAATCAAGCGGTAAGAGGTCATGTCTGGGGAGGTTTCGACTGCATTTTTAGAAGTTGTATTCAGTCCAGAGAAAACTTTTCCTAATTGATTCAGTGTTATGAAATCCTTGCTCTCTAGTTTTGTAAAATTAAGTTGATATTCATCCTTATCAATTTGAATAGACTCGTTTTTTAGGTAAGTACTAGGAATCAGATTTCCTGATTGAATATCAGATTTTGGAACCAGTCGTGCAAAGGAGGTGTGTTTTTCTGGATGAATCGTAATCTCCATCATTTTATTTAAATCCCGTTCTAAATCCTCTGTCTTTGCATACGTAAGTTGAATCCAGTTCGTCGCGTCTATAAACTGAATTTTATCTTTTCGTGACGTGTCCTTCTGTTTGTCAATCACTACAATACTAACGGGATCACTAAAGCCATGCATGATATAAGCAGGAAACGTGATAACTGTGTCAACGAGATCCATTTCGATTAACTGCTCCCGGATCAACCGTTCTTTCCCATCCCGATATAAAGCACCGTTCGGTACTAATAAGACAGCCCGCCCAGTTGACTTGAGCGTAGCGATGGAATGCTGGATAAAGGCGAAGTCCAAGTGTTTCCGAGGCAATTCTCCGTAAGGAAATCGGTCCCACTCATCTTGTGCTAAGATACTAGCTGTATACTCCATCATGCGCAAGTTAGCTGGTGGGGTTGTAAGAATACGATCAAATTGCTGTAGTTGGTTTCGTTCTTGATAAGCCGGATGTAACAGGACGTCACTTTGCTTGAATGATATGGCAGATGTATGTGAAGTATAAAAAAAGAGACTAAGCTTTCCGATGGCCCAGATTTTCGGATGTATTTCTTCACCATAAATCGAAACAGTAGAAAGTCCTTGATCTAAAACGGATCGTAAATTTCCGGCAAAACCTGCTGTCCCGTCATATACTGAGGCGCCTGGAAGGACTTGAAGTAACCGTGTCATTAAGCGACGCAAAAAAAGTGGCGTACTATGATCTAATAAGCTATTACCGGGTTGATGCACTTCATATTGAAATAAGGATTCAACGATTGTCGGAAAATACGATAGAGACATTTGTGAGGTACGTTCTACGAGTTCGTTCAGTGTTTCTGGATTGAGAAGGTGCCAGTCAATCTCTAACGCTGTATAGAGCTCTTCCGGTAAAGATGTTTCTAATCTCATTTGCTTAAAGACTTGCGTTAACGTATCAGCTTGATCGAGCGCTACAACGTTTAATACTCTAGATAAATTTACTTTTGATTGAGGGTGTTGCAACGTGTGGTATTGAATACTGAATAATGACAAGGTATAAGCGATAATATCTTCTGGCTCAAAATAGCGCCTCAATCGAGAGTGGAAAAACTCAATCTCTGTCAATAACAGTTCTTCATGAGATCGTGGCATAGAATGTGACCTCCATTTCTAAACAAGTATTCGTTTTAATATAGTCTTACTAGAACGTCAGAATTTATTTATTACTCTCTATTAGTGCGCCACTCCATTAGCGCAATAGAAGCGGCTTCCCAGCTTTTAAAGTGGACAAAGATGGAGGTGAGGGAGGGAGCACGTTTTCCTTTTGACCACAAAGTATAGGTATTGCTATTAAACGTCTCAGGCGATTTTTCGTATACCGTATTTAAGGCTGTTAGATACTCTTCGTGGGTAAATTGTTTTGTTGATATCAATCCATGATGTTGAACGGCTTGTTTCCAACTACCGTATTGATAATTGATTGTGCTAGGACTGATCATCTCAGGATGATGTTGACGAAGTTCTTTATACTCTCGAATCGAAATATACTTTCCCCTTTGTTCTTCATAAAAAGAAAAACTTTGTTCGGCGGACCAAATAGAGCGAGTTCGGTTGGTATAAGGACGTCTTGTCTGATTCGTTAAATTATCTTTCACTGGAAGATTCGCCGCCTGTAATAAAGCATCCCAAGAGCCAAATACTTGTTCAATTTGCGTTAATGAAGGAAATGAGAGTTGTGCTGCAATCTCCTTATATCGATTGGCATCCATGGGTTGTTGACGTAGTTGATATATTCCTTGAATGAGCTCAATTAAACGTTGTCGCTGATCACCAAAATCGTCCGACATAATGAATCGCTCCTTCCCCTAAGGCTGATACTATTTTCTTTAAAGTACATGATGTGATACTAAAAGCCTCCTCAACACGAGGAGGCTTTTAGTTCTCAATCTAATTCATTTAATAATTTAATCCATTTTTCTGTGAAAACTTCATCCGAGAAACGAGGAACAGATTGAAGGGCTAGTTCGCCCATACGTCTCCGTAAATCTGGATAGTTCATTAACTGGATTGCAGCTGTTGCGAACGCTTTTGTATCGCCAGGAGGAATAATATATCCGGTCTTTCCGTTCTCAATAATTTCACTTGGTCCATAACAAATATCATATGAAATGACAGGAACACCGTATCCCATACTCTCAAGGATTGCCATACCAAAGCCTTCTGACCGAGACGTAAAGATCGTCGCGACTGCGCCTCGATAAGCTTCTTGAATATTTGTAATGAATCCTTTGAAATGAACATGTTTTGTTAAAGAGAGCTCCTTGATTAAGGCATGCAACTCTTTTTCAAGTTGATCGCTGTAACCAAAACCATAAAAATCAAGATAAGCATTCGGATTATGATCAACGATGTGACGCAACACTCGAATACTTTCGGCAACGTCTTTCTTCACTTGAATGCGAGAGACGACGATAAAGCGATTCGGATTTGGTTCAGGTAGAACAGAGTAATTGGTTTCTGGTATCATTCCAACTCCGTGAGCAATGGCATGGAATGTGTCTGCATGATCAAATGCATCGGTCATATGTTGTTGCTGGCGAATCGTTGCAGTGATGACTTTATCCCATTCATCAATTCTTCCGAAAAGCGTATCCCAAACACCACTCACAGCAGCCGTTTCATTGAATGGTGGAACGAAATGATTACTATGTCCGAAAGCGATTTTTTTAATGTTTGGATGCTTAATATCAAGGATAGTAGCATCTAAATTTTTCTTTGGCAAGTTGGATAAACGATCCCGATATTCTGAAGAAATTAAAACGGACTCGTGAGCGGATAAGATTTTGTTCAATACAAAAGTATTGAATTGTGCAGGGTCATTAAATTGTTTCTGTTGACCCGCTTCAAAATAGAATAGATGGCTCCAGTCCGCTGAATTCATTTTATGCCAAATCGCTAGATAACAAGTCCCGTCGCTATGGAAAAACGATCGAGATATGGGCTTATTCGATGTAATTGAAAAATGAATAGTTTGTGCTAGTTGTCCATTTTCCAAATATTCCTCCCGTCGTAAACGATGTCGATTATCCGAAAAGTAGTCGATAAATGACAACTGGTCATTTTTATCAAATCGTGCATATCGAATGTAGGATCCGTTATCAAAGATGCGATAAGAATCCTTTTCGACACGACTGCTATCTAGAAACAACGTATAACGTTTCTCCCATCTTGAAAGTAAAGCTGTTTTTGAGGAGACCATTGATACTTTTTCCGAACTTCGATTCGCCAGAAAATTGATCACGTTGACGACTTTAATTCGTGGATCGAGGAGTTTGGCTTCTACCATCTCTTGATGAATGGTGTCCAAAGTAGGTTGAATTCCAAGTGTGACGAAAGTAATATTTCGCTCCGGTTCTGCTTGAATAATAGCGTTGGCTCTCTTAATAACTGCTTTTGATAAACCACCTCGCTGAGGCGCTAAAGTATTGAGGGTGAAAAAAAGATCACGTTTCATGATGTTTCTCCTTTGTAACGCTTCCATTTTTTTAGTTGATTGAATAAAAAATTGCTTCAAGTAATAGCAATCGTGGACTGTTTCTGTTCGGATATTAGTACTACCTCTCACTCAGCTATGTATAAAAGAGAAGTACCACGTTTAGGAAATGACACAATATTTAATATATCATATTCAAATATGGAGAGATGACGTAAAGACAAAAAGCATGCGGAATTTCCGCATGCTTTTTGGGTTAGACGAAAAAACGAACATCTTTTAAATTTCTATAGCTTGTTCATTTAATAAAGTGGATTGATTGGATATCATTTAATCAATTTGACCGTTTTTAGAAACAGAATGAGAGTATGAGAATAGATTGACTTCCTTACGACACGTCCAGGACGGGTAATTTGAGATTATTAAACCGTACCTCAAGAAACGCTTAATAGGTAAAATAAGCAATTAAACGCGAAGCTACTCGTGTTTCTTATAAAGTTTGTGTATTAGAAAGGCAAAAGACCAATTAAAAAGACTCTCGAATGAAACAAGAGTCTTCAGTATCATAATGATAAATTCATATAAGGTAATTCTTCATTACACTTCAATAGTGTCTACGATACCTTCAGGGTACTCACATAATTCTCCTTCAAGCATCCATTGGTGATGACAGTTTGGACAGGCTACCTCAGATGAAAAATCGTAATGTGTCTCAAGCCCCAATCGCCGTTCTTCATAAGAAGTGCTATGTAAATCATAAATAAGAATTTCTTCTTTAAACTTTTCTCGACAACGAGGACATTTAAATTTCGTATAATGGCTAATCACGTTCTCCACTATAATCAACTCCTAAAAAGAGAATAAATATAGTATAATGGTAACGCTTACAAAAATAAATGCTCAGAATTTAAATAATAAATAAAGGTTCAAAATTTTTAGCGATTCTTTAACAGATTTAAAGCACTGTTCCATGATCCAAACCGTGTAATCAAAGTTGTGAGTGAAGGGTGGTCAGGGTGCTCTTTGAGCCATTTCACGTACATGGTACTACTAATATAAAAAACCGTAGTGTTCATATCGAGAATAGCTCTTTCGACTGCTAGCAAACAATCATCATCTGTAAAAGAACGAGCTGACGTATAGCCATGCAATTGCAAAGCATTCTTCCAAGTACCATAGTGATAAAGTATCGAATTTACACTTAGCATCTTAGGATTATGTTTTCGTACTGCAGTGTAGTCTTTGATAGTGAAGCGATTTCCACACGTATTTGAACAGAGCTTTAAGCTGTCCTCTACGCTTAAATTTTTAAGCTTTTGTTTTTTGATAGTAACATTATCTAGATTTGGCAGTGACATCAAACTGCTTGGTGTCACAATTTCAGCTTCTAGTAACAGGTTACTCCAAGATCCGAATAAAGAATTAATTTGAGACAGAGGAGGATAAGGTAGCGTACTAGCAAGCTTATCGTAGTGAGAAGCTTTCATTATTCCATTGTGTATAAGGTGTAACCCTTTTACTAGGTTGATGACTTGCTTTTTATTTTCAATGATTGCATTAGACGATTTTGGGTGACGATTCAAAAAATCAACTCCTGATGTTTGACGAGCTTTTTTGTTAATATGGAAATAAAAAACGGTTGATTACAATTCTATCAATTTTTAATCGCTTAAAAAAGCAGATATATCTATTTTATTTTAAAAATTATCTGAAGATGGAAAAAATTAAACTTGTTAGGTGTATAATTGACTTATATTCAATCAATGTAATTGTAATTTTTTAAGCTAATGACTACTGTTACCGAAGGATGAGGAAGTGTAAAAATGTTTTATGGATTTAGTATGTTTATGACCTTTCTTATTCCGGTTTTTTTACTTGTAATTTGTTTATTAGCTGACCGGAAACCTAAATAAAAGATACAGTGAAAATGTCTACACTCTATTTGAGAAAGAGGGTTTGTTTTATGCCTCATACTCATAAGCAAGGCAAAAATAGTAATATTATGATGCGAATCTTAAATGGGGAATTAATAAAATTTTCAATTATAATCGCGATATTAACGATTCTGTATTTTATTCTTACTACTTAATCCTGATAAAGCATCATTTCCTAATTTCAAGATATAAACTGGCAAATGCAAAGCAAAAGCTCATCCAATTCATTTTGGATGAGCTTTCTTATCAACATATGGCAGTTGATTAGTGTTCACACTTAATTACTAATAACAAAGTTTATTTATAAAATACTTGCTGAAGCATCAAGCCAATCCAAGAGTTATGTTTTTTTAATAAAAATAACTTAATTAAACTTTTCGCATAAAATAATTATGGAATTTAGATTATTCTTTTTGTAAAGTAAAACAGTGTCTAAATCAACATATAATAAAAGGTGGATTAAAATGTTAAAGAACAAAAAAATCATTTCCGCTGCATTAGTAGCAAGTCTTTCACTAAGTGCAATTCCTGTATTTGCGCAGTCTGGTTATTTTAATACATATACAGTGTACGAACCAATGAACAGTTCAAATTATAATACCTCCATGCAAGGAATGACAGTAGACCGTTACAACAATAACATTTTTACAGCCAAGTTCAATGCTACAAGCGAAACGACGCAACTTTTATTGACTAAATTGAGTAGTACGGAAAGTAATCGAACGACGAAGTTGCTGAAAAATTCAACAACCGGATCGACGAGTTTTGACTTAGGGCACGCGAATGACTTAGCAGTTGTAGCAAATGCGGGAGACATTACAGTAGATCTGTACGTAGCGCCAATGGAAGATGGTATTAAGTATGCAAACAAAATCATTAAACTTGCGGTGAATACATCAACTGGAACATATAATGTAAATAAAAGTTATGTTTTGAACTATGCTGGTGAGAATTTATCGATTAGCGGTATTACGTATTCAGTCGGCTATAAAAAGTTTATTGTTAAGTCTGGGAAGCGCTTCTTTATTGGAACGTTCAATGATGCTACAGGAAAGTTTGATTATGAAGCAACATTTAAATTAAATCATACTCGTGCTGTAGTGGATGGTAGTACATTAGATACTACAGACTACATCCAGCAAGGGATTTCATATTATGAAGGCAATTTGTATGTTCCTATGGCAAAGCCTGATGCAAATGGGAATGCCTCAAATGTAAGTGTCGTCACTACTTATCCATTAAATATTTCTGAAACAATAGACGAGCAAAAAAATACAACATCAGAACCATTTTCAAAAATACTGTATACAAATAATGACTTGTCTTTTCGAGTCACGAGCAGTGCGTACAGTCTTTTTGAAATAGAAGCTGTTGATTTTGATAATGGAATAATGTATTTCAATACTAACCGTAGCGATGGGACTCAGCAGGATATGATTGCTACATTTAATGACTTTAACACCTCTAAATAACTAGTGTGTAAACATTAGAAGTCTTTAAATTTTGAATGATGTTTACTAAAAAGTCCTGATAGGAGTTGGAATTTAAAATTCAACTTTTATCGGGATTTTATGTTTGAGCGTAGGAAAAACAATAAAAGCAATATTAGAAAATCTGTATTCAAAAAATGAATAAAAGCACCCTCTATATTTAACTTAACTGATATTGTGCCATTTACAATATTTCAATCACACGATGGAAATAATTATTCATTAACTGTTATCTTTGTAGTCGACTACAAAAAATGTTATATTTATTGATGAAGGAAGGTGCTAGTATGAGTTCAAATCAAATCCTCATTCAGAACATTAAATCTTGGTTAGAAGATCATCAAAAGTCGCATCAATGGTTAGCACAAGAGATTGGTGTCAGTAAGGCAATGATTGGACACATGTTGAACGAAAGTCGTGTCATCCAACCACAACGTATTGTCGATATCGCCAATGCACTCGGAGTAACTGTAAAGGATTTAACGTCAGATACTTCTATGAAAGAAGAGCGTATGACAATCGAGTTACGCGGTACGCTATCGAATCGACACTCTAAAATGGAATTAGAGCGTCTGAAATTTGCTGTAGAGGATTATATCGGACTTAAAGGAAGTCGGTTATGAAGCCATCGATCAAGATCATCGAAGAAATTGCTGAATCGTTTGCGGCTAGTTTTTTAGAAAAGGTGGTTGATAGCCCCATCTTTATTGGTGCCTACATTGAGCAGGTGTTGGCTCAGGAGGCGAATCTCATTTTCCAATACGTCGAAGACGATGCGTATTTCGGTGTTGCAATCAGACACATGTCAGGGGAGGAGTTTATTGCTTTAAACTCCTATCAATCATTGCGTATGCGCTATTTCACTGCAGCTCATGAACTTTGGCACTTGTCTGAAATGAGCAAGTATCAAGTTAACGGTTTTGATCATGAGCGGGCTGCTGATCGATTTGCAGCAGCGCTCATGCTCCCTAAAGGTACAACGAAAGAGGTATGGGAAAAACTCAAAGCATCGTATGAGACAAAGCTTTCGATCATTCATCTCGCTGACATCGCTCAAGTACCTTATGTTTCAGTCGTTCGGCGCCTACGAGAGCTCGGATATCGTTTCTCTGACTTAAGTGAACGAGAGGAAGAATGGGTAAAAGAACGGAGCCGATTAGGTGTTTCCCCAAGTCCGCTCGATCAACGACAGCGGTTCGAATCGTTTTCCGCTTATGAGAACGAGGTTGTCAGAGCGGTGGAAGAAAAACGTGTGACGCGCCTAAGTGCAGCGAACAAACTTTCTGTCTATCAACCTATGCTAGCAAAAGAGTTGCAAGAAGAGATGATGCAGGCGTTACAAGAGGATTCATCGAATGATTAAGGAACCCGTATTCATTGATGCAAATATCATCATCCATGCAGCAAGTTTTCGGCAAGCTGATGTTTTTGATTGGTTGAATCGTTTGTATGGACGTATCCTTATTCATGTTGAAGTATTAGAGGAACTAAAAATTTCTTCAGTGAGAGAAAAAGTGGATGTACTGATAGCGGAAGGTAGATGGACTCTATTTGATCCGGAATCTGAAGTATCGATTGAGAATGATGCACTGTATGAGCTCTACCTTGTATACTTAGAAGAAGTGCGAGTGGCATTTGAACAACTCGACGTGAAGAAGATACGAGAAGGACGTCCTCTTAAACATACCAGCGATCTAGGAGAGATTCATAGTCTTGCAGCAGCTCGCCTACTTAGTGCTGATTTGATTTGTAGTGATGATGCGGATATACGTGAGGTAATCACAGATGCTGATCTTCGTGTCATTAACTGCAGCAACAAAGAAGTATTCATCCGTCAGCATACACTGATTGATTTTTGTATGAATTTAAAGAGACACGATATCGTGAAACGGAGTGCGATTCGAAAGTTTTTCAAGTTTATTCGTCCTCGAGATCTAAATCGATTTGATGAACACATGGATAGAATATAAAGCGAGAGGCAATCAAAGGAGAAGATGTATACGTTTCGATGTCGAAATGGGTACATCTTCTCCTTTGGTTTTTATATGAATACTGCGAAGAAGTGTACATGGATAAAGAGATACGTTTCAAGACATACAGTTAAAATGATATCTACAGCAATAAAAAAGTTGAATACATAAATAGATATCAGAAATGTATACCTAACGTTTTTTTAAAAGCAGCATGAAATGCTCATACGCTTACTCGTGTAAGAGCGTCCCATCGTCCCATGTTGCTTTATTCATAAAAGTAGCAGGTTGATATCGAATTTCCAGAGTGAAAATTAAAATGTTCCTCATAAGATGATGGTAATCAACAATGGAACAGTAGCACGAGTAGACACTAATTCATCTAGACATCATAAAGCATTTGGAGAAATTTATTTTTTTGAGAGATGATTGAATCATAATTTTAAACTTCACCATGTATACAGTCATTCTAAGTCAAGTTTAATCATCATTTCGTCCTCGATGCGTTCGATGACGGCGTCTCGCACAAGAGCGAAAATTGTCATGTTTTTTGCTTGCGCATATTCTTTAGTGAGGTTTATCTCCTTATCATTTAGCTGAATAGCAATCATATTCATCAGTTCCATTATCTTTCATTAGAGCAGTAACGTCCATCACTTGTTATGCCTTCCGTCGCATCATCTTGGAAGAGGTCTTCTGCGCGATGAAACGGACCAACTTAACTGTGCTTTTTCATTAAAGATTAGTATGTTTTATGAGAATGGTAATGCAATTAATGTAATGATTAAAGTAATAATCATAAAAGTAAGATTAATTAAGAGATTAATTGTAAGCCCAATTTTTTGTTTTATAGTTGTTTTAAACATTGCTACTAAAGAAAGCAAAACAAAAAATGCGCTTAGAAAAATTGAAAACATAACAGGGTTTATTGAAAAATTGTCTAAAAAGAATGAATGAAAATCTTTGTTGAAAAATGAGTTGTAGATAAAGAAAAATACCAAGATTGTTGCTAGATATAAAGTAAAAATACTTTTTTTCATTTCTGTCCTCCTCTTACAAATATTTAAAAATAGATATAATCCTTTTGTAAAAAACGGTATTTCTATTAATAATTTTATCCTATAGCATATACCAATGAAAGGGGAGCTTAAATTGAAAAAAAGTATTTTAATATCGTCTTTAGCTTTATTAGCTATTACAGTAAGTCCGTATTCAAGTGTTAAAGCTGAAGAAGCAGAATCTGCTGAGGGAACGGTAAATGCTTACGGTGTAGTAAATCCGGGAGGGAACGTGACTTCTTCATTCTCATCAATCATGTTAAAAAATGCCGCAAGAGCTTATCAATATAAGATTGCAGATATAACTTTTCCTGTAGGAACGGGTCGTTTTTTTGCTAGCAAAGTAAAGAGTAGAGGACCATGGGATTACAAGCATGCTTATGGAACGACCGAAAGATATGTTTCGGTGGTCGTACAATGAAAGGCGAAGATTTAGGGAATATGCATTATGGTTATGTAGGGAAATTTGCAGGATTCACTACTACTCAATTGAAAACTGCTGCAGGTGTTGTACAAATCTATAATGAAACTGCCAAAGTTAAATGGTACAAATCATATTTTGATGATCCTAATGATCAGATAAGTATAATTAGAGGAATCAATTACTATAATAATAAAAATTTACCTACAAAATCCTCTAGTTCAAGTATGCAAGTTCAAGCATTCATGGCTAAAAGAAATGACTCTAATTCGATGAAACTTATATCCCTTAATAATATTGAAGAAAATAGTGGGACATCAGAAGAGTCTGCATTCCCAAACGGAATGACTGAAAGTCAATTTTTAGGTCAGTTATCGTTAAAGGAAAGAACAAGTATCATAAAAGAAGCTAAAGAAACGGCTGAAGAAATTTTAGACGACCAGCTTACGATTCTGAATTAGAAGATCTCGGAATAAAAGATTAATAGCTGCCTTTGAAGCAAAAGAGCGAATACCTAGATAGCCTCTTCTCAGATTGTAGATAACCCCTAATTTTGTGATTGAAATGGGTGTTTATTATATGTGTAGTCTACTAAAAGGTAAAGATTGTATACGTTTCGATGTTGAAATGTATACAATCTTTTTTTATTTTCTGATTCATTATCAAAGAATCTATTCATTCTTCACGATAAAATGAGAGAATTTTGATTTATCAGCGATTCACTTTACATTCGATTCAAGTAGCGTCGCGGAAGATTTACTCTCTGAAGGGCTGGGTTTAGGTTACGCTCTATCCGGTATTACCTTTGCGTTAATGATCATCTCCATTACGATTGGTTATTACGTATTCAAGTTAAACAATGTTATCGCTTTCTGGTGGGTCTATATTCTTACACGTCTACTAAGTGCTTCTTTAGGAGATTTCTTGTCACAAGCGCATAAGAACGAAGGACTTGAACTCGTCGTGTATTTAACAGCGAATAAAAAAAGATCAAGCATTTGCAAAATAAAAAATGGAAGAGGGCATTTCTTAGCAAAAGAAGGTGCTTTTTAACCTTTCATGGTAACGTTAAATTCACCGAATTGGTGGATATATTCGTGCCTTTGCGTATCAGTCTTATAAATTCAAATGTTATAAAAGCTAACATATTGAACTGCTTTTTTGGAGCTATATGGGATGTACTATAGAGTGGGAAAGGGTCTTTAGTTTGGCCGAGAAATGAATGGAGTGTATAACGATATATCGAATTTAGAAATGCGTGTAACGCTTCATCGAAAATGAGGACTAACTGTTGATCACCTTTAGAGGTATTATCACTAGAACAAGTAAACTCCTCGATGAACTCAAGTGACTCTATCTCAAAAAATATTTTATCGATGATAATATTTTGTGGATTTCGCTTTAACGAAGCACACCGTTTTTTACCGGTTTTACCCCTATGTATTTGAGTTTCGTCAGTCATTGTGCGACTTTCATCGAATGATTCAAAGAAATGTCAAGTTGCATCGCAATCATAGGGACATTTTGAAAGACAGTTAGGTGATGAGATAAGTAAATTTACAAGCGAAGGGCATGTATAGTAAATTGTGTGATTCTCATGATATCCCTCCATTTGTTTCCATTCTTATATTATGATAATACTAGCTTTTGGCAGTCGGTACAAAACCGAAAGATGTTTTTAAGTGCGCTTGTGTAGAAATACTACTATATATCACACCGGTTTTAGTTTTGTAGTGATGATGGATTCAATGATCGAGAGGCAGTTCGAAAATACAGAAGAAGAGGGATAGGATGAAACGTAAAGGTGAAAAGATATTAATCCTGTATGTTTCGTTCGGAGAAGGACATAAACAAGTTAGAATCACCTTGGAGTTGGAGAAAGAAATCAATGCCACGTTCGTTTCTAACATCTCACTCTCCTTAAATATCATAAAAATTATTCATCCAGATACATCCTCTTTCATACATACGATGTATCGATAAATCATCACTATAATTCTTTCCATGTACAGCTATCTTTATCTAAAAATGTATACAAAAGGATGGTTTTTACAGGATACAATTACACTCCTATTAAAAGGTGCCTACAGACTTGCAGATGTGATTGAGACGGTATAACCGACAATCATCATGAGCACATATCCGTTTGCAGCAGGATTGATTGATAAATTGAAGAAAGATCACCGCATTCATCTTCCGTCCATCACTGTCCTAACGGATTGCGCAATCCACTCGTACCGGATTCATGAGACGACAGATATGTATTTTGTAGGATTAAATCTGTTAAAGCATTGATTGATTTAGGGATTTCTGCTGACAAGATTCGTTTCACAGGTATCCCTGTGCGCAATCAATTTCATCATTATGATCGCTTGAATCTCCTACAAACATACCTATTTGTACAGATCGCTTAATTCTCTTGATTATGGGGATTTGAAAAGAATTATTCGGAAATGAAGCAACGTTATTTTGTATCTTATGAAGTTGAAGTACTAATTCAAGTCATCATTGCGTAGAAAATCAAAAATTGGAAGTTCACTTAGAAAAAGAATTAAGAGACTCGAAACACGATATTTACATCTGTGAATTTGTAGAGGACATTTAACACTTGATGGCAAGCGCAAATGTAATGACTAGTAAGACAGGAGGCTTTATGACGACAGAAGCCTTGACGATAAACTTCCTCTTTTGATCCAGCATGTGTTGCCGGGTCAAGAAAAGGAGAACGTCCACTACTTAGTCGATGCTAGTTTCGCTTTATATGCCGATACGACGAATGTACTTCATGATCAGTTGAAAAAAGCGATCACTGACACGCGTACATTACATGACCTACGGTACCATATTCATGAATGACATCGTGGTACACCGCGGTGAAGGAACTACGACATTTTATTCAATCTGATTCAAAAGTTATCCGGATGGGGCGAACTATCGAATAACAATGAGGATGTTCCTTGTCTCTCGATTCATATCAAACCAATTAAAAGCTACATGTAGGGAGTGAGAGGATGAAGGAAAGGACACGGATCCTATTCGGAATTTTAGCGGCATGTCTGTATGTCCTACCTATGATTCTTTTAGGAGAACAGGCACATGTCCGGATTCACGACAACTTAGATTCGAACATCGTCTGGTATAAAACATTGATTGATACGAACACACTTTTTACGGGTCTTCATGCGACCGTTCCTGATTTATTGAACGGAGTCGTCTCAAGGAATGCCTTCGTTAGCAGTTTTACAGGTATCGTTTGGTTATACCAATGGTTCCCGCCGTATTCGGCATATGTCATCAGTCAAGTATTAGTGCGGATTTTTGCTTTCCTAGGCATGTACCTATTATTGCGCGACCATGGGAAGACGATTATCCCGCGACCGTATGCACTCTGGATCGCTATCCTGTTTTCGTGGACCCCGTTTTGGCCATCGGGCATGCTGAGTACACTTGGGATGCCACTTTTATTATGGGCATATTGGAACATCTGGAAAGGAGTACGAAAAAAGAAGAACGTTCTCGTTCTCCTGCTCATCCCGTTCTATTCCAGTTTTGTTCTCGGCATCGTCTTCTTCCTAGCGGCGCTTGGTATCTATCACTTCATCAAAGAAATACGCGGACGTCAGTTCCATGGTCGTTTTTGGCTCGCATATGGTGCTCAAATCATCCTATACTTATTGATTGAATATCGCTTGGTCTATTCGATGTTATGGGAGGAGGAGCCGACCAGTCGGAATGATTTTGAAGTTGGAATAAACGGATTTTGGAGAAGCATCCGATTATTCTTCAAACACTTGGTACTAGGTCATACACACGACCGGGCAGTCCAGTCGCCAGTCATTCTGCTAACGATGCTTATCGTTGGAGTCATCGTGTTCCAAAAACGAGAAGAATTGACGAGACCAATCCGTTCGTTGATCTTATTATTGCTTGCCTTATCACTGTGGTATGCATTTTGGTTCTATGATGGTTGGAATCCATTAAAGCAACACGTATCGCTCATGCGGACATTTAACTTCTCGCGCTTCCATTTCTTGCAACCGATGGTCTGGTATGGCTTATTTTTCTTGATGCTGGATTGGCTTTGGAGGGGATCCAAGAAAAAATGGATCATTTGTTTACTGACGATGCAAACCATCGTATTGTTGATCTGGAACCCGGAATTCAGATATAGACATCATCCATCATACAAAGCCTTTTATGCGACAGCCCAGTTTGATGATATCAAGCACTATATCAATCAACCGACAACAGACTACCAGGTTGCCTCGATTGGGATGCATCCTGCCATTGCACAGTACAATGGGATGCGGACCATTGATGGGTATGTCAATTTTTATCCGCTGAACTACAAAGCGTCCTTCCGGAAGGTGATTGAAGGGGAGTTAGATAAAAGTAAGAAACTGCAGCACTACTTTGATATGTGGGGGAACCGAGTCTATCTCTTCTCGTCAGAACTTGGAAAGGAGTATGAGTTCACGAAAGACCACCAAGTCCCGATTCGTCACTTATCTATTGATGTTGCGCAGTTACGACGTATTGGTGCGACATATGTACTGTCAGCGGTACCGATCAAAAATGCGAAATCAATCGGATTACGATACGAGAAGACGTTTCAGGAGGAACATTCCGCATGGACCATTCGACTATATCGTGTCGATGCACTAGTGAAAGAATAGTAGTTAATCCTAAAGGTAAGGAGTTCATCCCATGACAACCATCCCGACGTTAGGAATCATTGTTCCGTGTTACAACGAAAAAGAGGTACTACCTTTGACGATCAGCGCAATGCAGCGTTTTTTCGAAGACTGGAAGGGAAGACGATTAATTACCGAAGAATCATTTGTGTTATTCGTTGATGACGGTAGTCAAGATGATACATGGTCTCAAATTGAGCACATACACGCAATGGATACACAGTTTCGTGGATTAAAGCTCGCACATAATGTCGGGCATCAGAATGCTTTGTTTGCGGGGCTCGCAGAAGGACATCTGTCTGCGGATTGTGTCGTCTCGATGGATGCAGATCTTCAAGATGACGTCGAGGTGATCGAGCAGTTCTTAGCAGAGTATGCCAAAGGGAACGATATCGTCTACGGTGTACGGGAGGATCGACAGAGTGACAGTTGGTTCAAACGTTCGACTGCTCAAGGATTTTATCGCTTCATCGATCAGCTTGGAGTCGAAACGGTATTCAATCATGCCGACTATCGCTTGATGAGTAAGCGAGCTGTCGAGGCGCTCTATGCGCATCCAGAGCGGAACCTGTTTCTGCGTGGTATGGTTCCGGCACTTGGCTTTCAAACGACGGAAGTCAGCTATACACGTCAACCACGTCTAGCTGGTGAATCCAAATATCCGCTACGGAAGATGCTGTCTCTTGCTTGGGATGGCGTGACTTCCTTTAGTGTCCGTCCGATTAAACTGCTTTTTCTCTTGTCTCTATTTATGTTGATTGTTTCATTTGGATTTGTAGGATATGCGTTATATCGTCAATACGAAGGGAAAGCGATGGACGGATGGACCTCACTTATGATGTCGATTTGGTTCATTGGAGGACTGCAACTGTTCGGCATTGGACTAGTTGGAGAGTATGTCGGAAAAATCTATCAGGAAGTCAAGCGACGTCCTCGCTACATTGTTGAGGAGAGATGCGGATGACGACATTGTTTCGTTTTTTGCTCGTTGGTGTGTTGAACACGATTGTAGGATTGACGATCACCTTAATCTGCTCCCGTCTGATGCATACAGGATACTGGACTGCGACAGCAATCGGGAACGCCTGTGGGATTTGGATCAGCTATCTACTCAATCGTCGATTCACGTTTCGTCAGCAAGCTGGTGGATGGGTCTACTGGATTCGATTCTTAATTGTCGTCTCACTGAGTTATCTCATTGCATATCGTCTCAGTCTTTGGGGCGTTCATCAATTTTTGCCGCATCTCGAGGAGACAGGGGCAATCTTGATCGGGATGATTCTTTACACGACTCTCAATTATCTCGGACAGTCTTACTGGGTCTTCCGAAAGCCAGTACGATAAAATAAGTGTTCCTGATCGATATCAGGAGCGCTTACTTTATTGCGTATAGACCATTTGATCGTAGGAGAGAAACCTACTCCCAAGCAGTGCCACGAAGATACTAATGAGAAAAATTACATTGTTCTTCGCCTAATAATCGAGAAGGATAAGGGGTAGTCCGAATGTGATGAGGCTGTAGAGCGCAAAGTTTTCATGCGTGATGCTGTAAGTTGCACGCAACATCTTCATCGCATCGTTGCCTTCCTGCCAAATCGATAACGAGAGCTGCGACTCGCATCCGCTAAGCAGCCGGCGTGTATGTCTTTAACCGTGAAAAAGTTGCGGATATCATGTTGGCGCAACGGCAATACGAATCACTTAATAAAGAAATTGAAGAGTTATACAGCCGATTAGATGATTCGACTGTTGAAATGCGACTATATAATAAAAATGTCCGCACTTATAATGATTCAGTAGTCCGTGGAGAACAAAAAAATCACCTTACGACTATCGATGAATCGGATGGGTGGGAGTGATCATTATATCAACTTGAGTGGACACAGTATTCGAAAGAAGACTATTATCATTTCGATGGTAGTCAAAAGATATTCGTAGACAAATCATTGAACCGTATCATTTTTGAAGAAATGGCAGCAGGACAACCACTTAGTGGCAACTTGTCGCATTGCAATAAGTTGAAAAATGGAAAGAGGGGTTTTTAGAGGAGTAGAGGATAAACTCCAAATCTTTCAGCGTGTAGCGATTGGTAAACGTGAAAAAAATGAGATTTTATAAGATGGCTGAACAACGATTAGTAGATTGATGATTAAGAAAGGGATCAACGTGCAGATAATTTAAAGTACCTATACGTTGACCTTTTTGTAATGCCTTTTGAAAAGTGTAACCGAAGTTCTTATGCATAAAAAGGACTATTAAAAATACATTGATAAAAATGTGAGTTTAAAGACGTTAACACTGTAATTACTTCACTAAATTCAGTTTTGTGAAAGAATAATCATTATTGTATACATAACGGTCGTTTTTCATATATTAATGAAGTCTAAATCAAGAAACTATAATAATTTTTCTTAATTGCAAAATACATTATTTTTTATTTTTTTTTGAAGGTGTTGCAAAAAAACCAAAATATAAACCTATAAGGATTGCAATCACAAGAAAAATTGTTTCATTTGACATTTCATATCATCTCCAATCTGATTTTGTTGAAATATTTTACACTTATGATAACATACTTATTTTTTTACTTTTTTAGCCAATTTTATTACTTTTATTTCTTTACATTTATTACATTTAATTTTATTTATTATCTTATTAAATTTAAATACTTTGCTTTTAAACTTCTAAAATTATAATTGACTCAAAATACATAGAACGATTCGGATGAAATCAGGATGAATATAGTGTGTTCAGAGTTTGAGATCAACAATCTCGCCGCTTTACTGTATAACAATTCAATTTCAGATGTGTTTTTCGACGACTCATCAATACTTCCGTTTCTGGGGATGAAAAAGGCAGCGACGAATATCTCGTCACTGCCCTAATATGTTTCGCCTATTCGATTGGATCAAGGATTCATTCTCCGACCATGCCGTCATGGTCATTGTCCCGCATATATTGGTACAGCCAGTGCTTCTCCGTGATCGGCATCGCAAAGCCTGCGTCCTTCGCTTCCTGGATTGTCACTTGACCATTGCCATCGGTATCGACGCGCGAGACATCCTCGGTCGCTGTAGTATCGGTAGAGGACTTCGCTGACGGTTCTGCTTTCTTCTTCTTCTTCGTCAGACCAAGTGCAGCATTCGTCTCGTCTGGATTACCATTCTTGAATCGGTCGACGACGGTGTTCCCACGAACCGTGTAGGTATACTGATACGCGGATGGGATCATCGTAGATGTATCCGGATAGGTGATTTGCGCTTCAAAGTTCGTCGCGCCACCCGCCTTGCGGATGACGTCCTCCATGTAAGCCTGGTCACCATGACGATTCAGTGTACTGTCCTGCGGAGTGATGTTGTAGGCGTTCGAGACGCCACCAAGCGAGTCGGCGATGACATGTCCTTCATCGAGATCCGTGCGTTCGACGCCAGGCACCTTCGCCTCATCGGAGTAGTAGCGTCCGTCACTCGTAACGCCTTCTGTCGCATCATTTTGGAGAACGATCTTCTTCGCGATGACGCGGACCAGCTGACCGTGCTCATTCGTGAACGCCCAGTATTTCCGCTCACCAAACCCGATGTCGACAACGACGTTCGTGCACCGCACTTCTTTTTCCGCTCCACATAACGCTTGTCGGCATGGGAAGAATCATAGTGAGGATTTCGTTTCAATTCTCGTGAAATCGTAGAAGGTTGACGCCCTAGGCGTCCAGCAATCTTTCGGATAGAAAAACCTAGCTCGAGATATGTCTCTATTTTGACTCTTTCTGATGTGGTAAGATGAACATAGCTCATAACGAATCCTCCGTTGAATTTGGTGTGGTAACTCTATTCTACACGAGGTCGTTATGGGTTTTTTTGTGTTTTCAGCTAGGTGTTGCACTTAATATTACAATTCGTCAAATATATTAATACGAGATGTCAAAGTAGTTATTGCTAGAATGGATACGAAGAAAAATAAAAAAATGAACTTTCCAAAATATATTTTAGTGCCATACTCAAAAGCGGGATGAGATTCTCCATACGATCGGATCGATGCTTTACTGTAGTATGGTAATCGCTCATAAAATCGATTGGTCTCATTTTTGATTAGGTTGAGGTGTTAAAAACAAGATTAAAAATTTTTCGAGACGAGATCGCGAGCGGAATAAGTTTTCTTACACTCTATCGGAACATACATCTGGAAGTCTTGTTGAGTCTCATTCAAGTACTCCATTATATGCATTCTGCTAATTAAACAATGGATTATAATATGAGAAGGCTTCATCAGCTATCAATCAGAACTTGAACTTGATAGGAGTATTTTTATGTTCGATCTTGAGTTGATCATTTTAATAGTAAACGAAGTTAATTTGAAACACTAAAGGTGACTCCAGAGTTGATAGGAAGTCACCTTTAGTGTTTGAGGATAATAACTATATTAGAGTCGTTGACTTGTGAAAATGACTCACTTTTTGTTTAGATGTTCTCTGAAATCATAAATTAGTAAATTTATGACTCCATGCGTTTTTCTAATTGAATATGAATCGTATGGAGTTGTTTCTCCAGCAACTCTCTTCCAAGAGACTCGCCTCTATCCAGATTAGTATCGAATGCATCGGAACTGAATACCTTTGCACCGTCTTTAATCCAATTATCTCGATAAAGAACATGGGATTCTTTTCTAGTAAGAAACTTACCATCTTCGATTTCTACATCATCGTCTACTCCGAATTGAAATCCACAGCATAAACAAAGATCAAATGAAGCATCTCCATTAGAATAATAAGGAGCTTCATGCATTTTATCATATCCACAAACAGGGCAAACATACGTCATTCTATCACCTCATAATATATATTTATTGATCTTTAAAATATTCGTATCCGCTTTTTTTATTAGGATGTCTAGGCTTAAATAGTGTTTTGATTACATCATTTTTATTGAGTATAAGTAATTCATTTGTATCTTTATTGTATCGTAAAATATCACCATTAGATCTTTTCTTAGTCAAAATATGTTTTCCTTTTGCATTAACTAATGTTTGTGCTCTAGCTAAATACTTTGATTGAGTATAGCCAGGAAATTCATGTTTATGTTTATTCCAATGTCCATTAAACAATGATTTATTTTGAAATTTTACTTTTTTTAAGGTTTTAGCTGTAGCCTTTTTTCCGTATTTACCAGTTGCTTTCTTTACAGCAGTCTTTCCATACTTTTTTATTGCTTGTTGTACTCCAAATCTAGCTACATTTATCGCTATCACGACAAGGGGATACCATGAAGCGCTCGCTTCTGATGAGTCTATTTTATAAGTAGATAAAGTTTCAGAATCAGTTAAGATTGCCGAAAAATCTTCTTCATTATTAACTTTTTCGATAGCAACATCAAATGACTTGTTTACTAGATTTCCTTCAGCGTCGGCAATTACAGCGTCTACTGTCATATGATTCGTTTCGAAATCAAGCTCAAGTTGGCTCTCTACAGTCAATCCTTGATTATCGATTGAAGTATCAATATATCCAGTTTGATTTTTCGTATAATCTTCAACAACAATATTATTGGTATTCGAATTATTGTTGAGAGGTTCGATTGTTTCAGTAGTCGTCAAGTCGGACAATTCATTACTGGCAATAACATTACTTTCTTCAGCAATAACGTTAGCTGGGAGTATGTAAGAAAGCATATACGTTACCGTAATTAGTAGTATAAACATTTTTTTCATGCTGTAGACACCCTTCCGTATCAATATTTTAAGAGACCGTTACCGTAAATTGAACGATCACTATACTTATCAAATTTAAATGAACGTCGTTGTAAATCATTAACCATTTCTTTTTTATTCATCTTCTGTTTTGAGGTACTATTGATTATTGAAATGATTCCGGTTGCGATTGCAGTAGCAAAAGAAGTTCCGGATACTAATTGATTTTGATTCTTAGACTTATCAATCTCTAATGGTAGATTGACTCCTGGAGCTACAAAATCTACTTTTCCAGTACTAGCAAAAGGGTCAATTTGGTTCTTCTGATTGATTGAAGATATTGATAAGACGTTCGAATATTTAGCAGGATAATCAGTAGATAAACCGAAATTGTTTCCAGCTGCAGCAACTACAACGATGTTTAAAGAATTAGCTTTAGCGATAACTTTTTTTAGTTCTGGATAATTGCGTTGAAAACCAAAACTAATATTTATCACATCAACTTTGTTTTCAATACTCCACTCTATTCCTTGTACGACATCCTCTAGAGTGCCTTTTCCGTTAGGATTCAAAACTCTTACATCATAAACTTCAATATAATCAAATAATTTTTTATTATTAAAAGCCGATAATTGATTAGATAAAATATTATGCACAGCATTACCATGATGAAGTAAAGTTTTTTTATTTGGAGTACTAGATAAAGTATCAAACGTTTTAGTGATTTTCAACGATGTATCGTTTTTAGTAATTCCACTATCTAAAATAGCTATCTTTGTTTTTCTTTTCAGGTCGATTTTATACTTTTTTTGCGAGAGAGTCTTACAAATCGACCAATTCTCAAAACAGTTAACATCATTTCTTGAGTTATCTAAATTACAACTACTTAAAAAACTTGTAAAAAAGATTATCAAAAAAAAGATGGACAATTTGTTCATATTTACCTCCTTTTTAAATTTTTAACATGTTTATAATACTAAAACAATATTACTGTTTTGTATACTTATCTTTAAATTTTTTTTCGAACGTTCACATTTTAGACTTAACGGAACACTATTTATAATCCTTTTCTCTCTTTGTAAAACGAGAATTAATCTCCTAATGTTAACTGATAAACTAATCACATATTAAATAAATGTATGTTAGAGGGGCTAGAGTAGTTGAAGTATGATAAAAAATATAGAGTATTTCATCCGTTGATGATATCGATGGATATGATTTCAAAATCATCACAATTCCAGAAAACCTACGTGATGCTTTAGGTGAAGTGAAGGATGATGCTGGGAATCCAATTCGTAATCTTGAAACGTTCGCGGAGGAGGTTCGTGACTCTCTTTCTTACACCATTGCAGAGTCTTAGCAAAGAGGAACTGGAACTATGGAGAAAGCGTGACGAGATCACCAACATGATCGGATTGATGTCTGACTGTATTTGGAGGTCAAGCTCGTGGAATCGATTTGCTTCTGATTCAATCAAGTCAAGACGTTGGGACTATGGCAACCAGAAAACGATACTATACTGATCGCTTGCTCACAGCTGTTTCTACATGAACGAGCACAAGCTAGTAGCAGACGACCGGATGTCGATCGCAGATTTGAATCTGCATTGACGGGCTACATCGGAAGACTTGCTATGGGTCACATTGAACGGCAGAAGTTGGTTATGGCACCTGACGAGATATCCGCCTCGAGCGACCCTGACATTTTTAGTAATGTCGAGAATATAAATGCAATGGACTCTTTCAAATGTCTTTTCGGAAGAAGATGAACGAAGACGCTCTTTCGATTTCGAGATCGAAATGTATACAATATTCATGTTTATCTCAATTATGCATGTTACATCATTCAAATGTGCACGATTGGTCAATCAGAATACATATCTTCAAAAACTCTACTCCGATAGAATTTTTAAATATGCGTATCATGAGCATTTCCTGAAGTATAAATGGTTTTTAATAATGATTAAAAAAGAGTAATATGAAACGCTTTATTAAACGTCTTCTGTTGTATTTTTTGAGACGAGTATTTTGATGAATATAATCATATCAAACGAATGGTCTAATGCATTTTAACTATCACTAATTCATCTATTATTCTCTTTAACAGATAGCCAGCTAACTTTTTTCTTACGATGTGGTATTTCATTATATGAGCGTGTCACGTGCCGTGACGTCCATTTGTACGAAAAAATAAGGGGTCTTGAAAGACAAAGAATGGGTGCAAGGAGGAATTTTATATGGCGTCTGAATCTAAAGAGCGATTTGGTGTCACGCTTACTTCAGATCAAATCACCTCGATGATTGCTGTTGCGCGTTCTTTTAAGAAGACACGGGAAAAAGCTCAAGAGGTACCGCTCTTCGTCACAAATATTCAAGGAGAAATTGATACGGTCGTCGTCGGTTACCATCAGTTCGAGGAGATGAACGAAATAATCGTCAGGCAAGCTGCCTTGATTGAAGAACTGGAAATTTTGTCTCGACTATGTGATGTAGACACTTCAGTAGAGACAATCATCGACACGGATGATTTCGATTCTCTAATGCCAACTTCAATGTATCAATGACGAGAGGTGTCTGTTGGTGATCGTATAACTTATAGGCAACGATTTCGTTATTAAAAAGATCCATAATGGTGGAAAGATATTTTGTCGTGTTGCCGTATTGGATATAGGTGATGTCCGTCACCCACTTCTGATTCGGTTTACTTGCTGTGAAATCACGCTTTATGAGATCCGGTGCCGTTATGATGCGCTCACCTTGAGACTTCCATCTTCGTTTTGGCTTGATCCGACATTGAAGATGGTGTTTTTACATGATTTTCTGTACAGTATTCCGCTTGGCTTTCAACTGATAGATTTGCTGTAATAATGCCTTTATTTTTCGATGCCCATTCCGATACTTTGTCTGTTTACTTAATTCGATGATGGCTCTTTCTAGCACCGAAGGTGCTTCCACAGATTTTTTCGTCCACCGGTAATAGCTTGCTCTTGGTACATTCAAGGCACTCAGAATAGCGGTGATCGTATACTTTCTTCGCAGAGACGCTACAATTTTTATGACTGCTTCTTTCTCAACTCTCTTTCGATCTCCATGTACTTTTTTAAGATCTCGTTTTCCATTTTCAGATGAGACATTTGTCTTTCTCTCTTGTCATCCTCACTCGCAGAATCTGGTCCATGTCCATAGGTATATTGTTTTCCAATCGGCTGATCGAATCGATAGAGTTCATTAGACCGATACCATCTCATCCATGTTTCGACTTGCGATTTGTTTTTGATTCTGTACTTCTCCATGATCTGTTTCGTCGTTAACTCACCACTCAGTTTTTCTTTGACTACTGCCCATTTTACTTCACTTGAATATACGTTTTTGCCCATGCAAAAACACCTCCGATGTTAGTACTTTTTAAAAGTGTACCACTCCGAAGGTGTTTTATATTGTCTCAAAATTTTAGGTTAGTCCAGTAGAGCAATTCTACAAAGGGGATGTTTTTTGGTGAAAGATATTACCCTTAAATCTTAAAGCGATTTGTCCCTTTTTCTAAAACATCTGTCGTTTCGTTTAAAGTGACAACTAAGTCATGCAAAGCGGTGACCGTACCAATCATCTGTTCTGATGCTGCAGCGACTTCTTCGTTTCCTGCAGTATGTTCCTCGGCGACGGATGCAATCTCGCTTAACGCGTGACGAATGCGATTTTCTGATTGAAGGACGTTCTGCATTTGACGCGCCATATGTTGTGAAGACTGGGACACGACATCGACGTGTTCTGTCAATCGACTAAAAGATTGATCCGTATCAAGGATGGATTGCTTACCGGCCTCTGTCTCACTGACTGTCTCAGTAAAACTTTTTTCCATCGATCGAGTACTGATGAGGACATTGTTTACAATAGAGGAGATTTGACTGACGTTTTCTGCAACGTGCATGGAGAGATTCTTCACTTCAGAAGCGACGACGGCAAATCCTTTCCCTTGCTCGCCGGCACGAGCTGCTTCGATCGCAGCATTCAGTGCCAGGAGATTGGTTTGTTCAGAGATATCACGAATGATAGAAATGAGACCTTGGATTTCTTCTGATTGTCGATTGAGCTCTTGCACTTGATTCGTTGAACGTTGGACGTGAGAATGGATGACGTTCATTCGCTCGACAGACTGATGCATGTGAGCGCGGCCCTCTTGTGTCAATTCATTCATCTCGATCGTAGCGTTATTAATATTCGTGCTGACTTCATCCGTACTCTGAATCAAACCTGCGAACGCGTTCATCTCCTCGTTGAGGGAGTGGGTGACGTGGGTCTGGCTCTCGGTACCGACGGCGATTTCCGTCATCGTGTGCGCGATCTGACGCGATCCATCGAGGACCTCTTGAGAGCTCGAGTCGATGGTCTCGCTGGTACGAGTGATCAACGTAGAAGTCTTCTTGATCTCGCCGATTATCGTACTTAGCATCTCGTTCATGTCTTGCATCGATACGGCGAGGGAATGGATCTCATCGTTCGCCCCCACCTTCAGGTCGCGTAGGCGATGAGCGGCATTGTTCAGGTCACCTTCCGTGATGAATTGAGCGACCTCCTGCAGCATACGGATCGGGTCGAGCTTACGCATAAGGATGAAGCGTAGGAAGATGAGCGTAATCCCAAAGAAGATGACGAGACCTAAGAAAAAGAGTGGGAAGTTTTGTTTGGCAAGTGCCATCGTTAACGCATGCACCTCGTCCGCCGAGATGTCGCTGCCGAGAATACCGATGACATCACCGTCAGCAGCCTTGATCGGGACGAAGACGCTGATGTACTTCCCATATTTCTTATCTTCGATAATATCGGTCGCATGTGTCTTCCCGGATAGAACGTCTTTCACGTCTTTGAGTGAGGCACCAGTCGCCACCTCACCAATGGTGCTCGCGCTCTCGGAAGAATTCCCGTCGACCATGAGCTTGACCTGACCGTCCTCTACGAGTGCTGTGTACGTGTAGAGAAGACCGTTTTGCTGGCGGAGCTTGTCCAATTGAGAGCGTAGATTGTTATATTCCTTCCCTTTTTCGGGTCGAGCGAGGAAACGCTCATATGCTGTGGGGTCAATCTGTCTTGCGATACGTTGTGTATCTTGGATGGCTGTCTTCTTGAGTGTGGAGAGAGCGGTTTGCGTAGTGTTGAGATAAAGTGCAATGTTACTGAACAAGAAAAATAGAAGTAGAATGATACCGATGATGAGGGAGAGTCTGTTCCTTAATGAATGCTTACGTTTGCTGTGCATAAGAGTCCTCCTGACTTTTTTCCATACAGACAGTAGTATCGGTACCTGCTGCCGGTTGTTTAGGTTTTGATCAGAAGTATAAATTTTCAGAAAGTAAATAAATGTAAAGTCTTCTGTAAATACAATCCATCATCAAAAAACGTCCACCTGATACGCTCTAGATTTTTGGAAGAGGGTTCATGTCCTCTATGAGACATGTGATAGGACCATGTCGTTCTGGCATGAGGAGGGACCGGAGCATCATGGATTCGAGGAGCCGCAGTGGCATTTAGATGGATACGTCTCCGATGTCGTACTTCTGGTCGGCAGGAATCATGCCTACCCCAGAGACTAGGACGGATGATGGATGGAAATTGTATACGTTTCGACGTCGAAATCCGTCCGAGTGTCATCAGAGAGTTCGGATTACAAAATTGTAAGGTTGAATCACGAAGAAAAATTATCATTTTCTAGTTTGGTTATCTAGTCGTCTGCCGAATTCGAATTATCGAGAGAACAAGAACTATTATTTCGATGAATGAGAGCGACATGACGCGAAAAACATGAATCGGTCGCAAATGATTCTCCTACCTTTCTATACTGTAAGTAGCAGTCGATGAGGGAATTCCTATAATAGAGTGTGGGTGAGTAAGGTACGGGAGACGAGGGATTCGGGACAGGGGAGAACAAAAAAATGTCCATCATCCGATTAGGACGATGGACATGATGATCAATGCAACATCACGTACAGCATTTAACAGCTTTCTTTTGATCTGATTTCGGTATGTACATGACATCGTCCTTGACTTGTACCTCAATATCATTCTCTTTCAGTCTCTCGACGTTTGATTTGTTATATTCGCCCCACTTGATCATTTCCTCGGTATCCTGCTGACTACCACACCCGGCTAAAATGGTCACCAATGCAATCGCGACGAGCTTTTTCATCCCGTTTCATCCCCTTAAAAATTGTATAGTCTTCTAAACCGATATTCATGAAACTAAAGCCATTATATCTTGTATACACATTAAAATTCAAAGAAGTATTTATCGGGAAAAATGTTATGTGCTACTTCGTTACTGCTCGGCCAATTCTATCTTTGGGATCAAAGAGACTAGGTCCATGTCTTCGGAGAGCAAGAAGGGAATCAAATCAAATATAATCAAATGATGAATCAGGTACGGAAAGAGATCGACTCCATGGATCTTGATGCATCGGTCGTGGACGAGATATCTTCTGAAGATGTCGAATCGACATAGCATCACGTTGTATATGAACCAACGCGTGTGATATATGGGAAGCGTCTTTGATATTGATCTACTGGAAAAGCAATTATCGTTGATGTAACTCGTATCAGATTATATCTGTCAGTCAGAGATACATCTTATTTATATATATAGAATGCATGTACTAAAGTTGAACCGAGAATTATCATCGGCTTGCTCAAAAAGAAGCGGCGAATTCGATAGTAGGTTTCCAACGAAATCCACCCGTCAAAGAAATACTCAAGTTATACATTAGTTGTAGATACTTGATACGTGAATCAGTAGAGACACCAGTCTGATTGAGCAGAGTCTCGCGCAAGGGATGATGACTCTCGATGAAAAATTCGTTTCTTCGATGAAGGCGCTCCAAATATTCCAGTGATGGAATACGTGCGAACTTACCATTCGATCCTCGATTACAACTGTGGCATGCCAATACTAAGTTCCAGACGCCATTCAAATCCTCCTCGAACTCGGTGCCCAAGATATGAGGAATGAAATGATCGACATCAGCTAAGTTCAGGTCGCCTGATTGAATGCTGATGTCACGGAAACAGTAAAAACATTTGCCTTTTTGGTAACCATTCAGGGCGTCTCTGGAAGAAGTGATGTCGATTCGTCGATTTCGATCCGTCTCTTGGATGAAGAATTGTTCTTTGATGGCATCGTGTTTCACGTTTAGTAGGGAAGGGGCGATGTTCAGACCCCAAGCTGTCTCAACTAGGCGCCATCTGGCCTCCACTTCGAGTGAGAAGTTCTCCATTTGAACAGATTGTAAGATATTGTACATATCGTCGGTCAAGACGATACCCTTCGTATTCCCATGTTTTTGTACTTCGAAAAAGGAGACGGGTAACTTTTCGTTGTTCACATTATGAAATGCGTCCAATACGTTTACAAATCCAAGTCTTCTCGTAGCATCGATCAATTGTTCGTGAGATACATTGCCAGCATTATAATTACGACAGACGTCTAAGAACTTACTCGAAGAAGAGGTGGCTTGTCTGTCACTGATTTTCAGGTGTTCGCAGACGTGGTGCGCGAATGATACGGACACATCCTCCAGTGAAATGAACGTGTCCTTCTGATGCTGATTCAACTCTAGGAGAGATTTAGCCATAGCGAATTTGTAAGAGGCGACATTTCGGCCAAAGAGAATGATGGATCGGAAATAAGATTCTAGTGATGGGTTGAATTCTGTAAAGTTGTTCATTGGTCTCGCTCCTGAAGGTTAGTCTTTTTATTATTAGGAATTCATATCATCGGATTGTATACCCCTTGCATGTTGACCCATCTTGACGTAAGCCATCATGTATGAGGGTGTCTGTATACATTAGGATGTCCTGATTCCTAGTCAATCTATGTAATGATTATACATCGGTGAAGGACGAATTATCGGACGGTAAAGGAAATAGAGTATTGTTTTTTTTCGAGTGATAGACGGGGATGAGTCGTTCGAATGGCATGATCTCTTCCGCGATTCCAACCTGTATACATTTCGACGTAGAAATGTCGAAGAGAGTAAGACAACGAAGCAGATTACCTAAAATCAAATTTCTGTGAAAAATGCAATTAAACTATACAATATTGATACTACCTATATTGATCAACTCTCGGCACGTACTCTGCTAATTGGGAATAAGGAGTTTAACTAAAATCTTGATTTGATCAATTATTTTTTTACAAATGATAAACCATGATGTGGAGAGAGATGAAGACTAAACAAGTATGTAAGGTTCTAAAAGTAAAATAATATCTCGAGTCCGAAAGGAGGATATATATGTCCAAGTACTGTTTATTTACTAAGTTCTTTGTATCAGAAAATAAAAGAGAAGAGATGGTTGATATCCTAACTAAATGCCTCTCGATCAATGGGGAAATTAGAGAAATGTGAAATGTATGTTGTAAGTGTTTCTGATGAGGAAGAAGATACGGCTAATATATATGAGGTATGGCTGAATGAAATATCCCATAAAGCGTCTTTAAATCTAGAAGTTACTCAAACTCTGATTCAAAAGGCAAAGCCTATTCTTAAAAACGTAGAAAGAATAAATACGTTGCAGACTAAAGGCGGGAAAGGTCTTCTAGCAACTAAATGACCTTTCGACCGAGGCCAATTAAAAGTACGACAAAAATCCTTACGCAACATTAGGATTTGTGATATTTGTTATACAGGATGGCCATTTTATCGATTTATTTGGTTTTCCTACCGCTAGTCCTGTATTGAATTTCCTACGGATCTTCATTATTGGTATCCTTTTTGGACTTGCTATGGATTATGAAGTTCGAATGCGAGAAGAATTTACGCGTACCGCTAATGAGAAACAGGCTATTTAAAGGGAATAAAAGAAAGTGGTGGTGTAGTAACAGCTGCAGGACTCATTATGATGGCACCTGATCCTATCATCAAGTTCATGGGATTTGCCTTAATGTTTGGCGTCTTTTTTGATGCCTTCAGTGTCCGGATGACAATTGTGCCGGCCCATAACGTCTCTTTTAGGAGACAAAGCTTAGTATCTACCTAAATGACTTGATCATGTCTTACCAAATATAGATATTTAGGGTCAAGCAATTACTAATGATAGAAAAATGAGTCGAAAACAAATAGTGAATAAGTAAATGAAGAGTGAATAGTAAAGAATCCTCATCTACAAAAAAGTGATGCGGATTTTGCTATCTTTCCATCTAGAGTTAATCAGGGTATATTCCTTAAAGATTAATCAGCAACTTCAACCTGATAAGTAAGTTATGTGCGTAAATGAAGACGCGGAACATGAAGTTAGTATGCATTAAATAAAAATAACTAATTTTTCATTATGTTAATCGTTCTATACTTCATGCCTCACTTTAACGAAACGATTTAACTTAGGACTTCAACTTACGCGGTGGGTTTAGAAAGATTACGATGATTTTATTTACTCATTTGCTTTTTGATACAGTCTTCTAAATCAGAGTGTTTCTGATTTTAGTTTTGACTAAGAATGAATTAAATTTTTTTCATCTGTGAATAATCAATAAATAAAACTTACAAAAGTGAACGAAGATATAACTATAGTTTCGTGTTTCTAATATTCGTTATAATTCAATGAGAAATTCAAAAAAAGATATGCTTAAATAATTAAAAAGAATATATCTCTGAATAAATTGGTCCATTAATATCGTAAATAGATGACATAATTTTCATTACATACCTGTTAGCTTATTCGAAAGAAATTTAAAAAGATGACCATAAAATGATAAAGGAATCATTTTATGGTCATCTTAAAAAATGCTAATTTATAAAACCTGTCTGTATTTTAATCCCGTATATAGACTTTTATAAAAATTAGAAGAATTTGAAAAACTATATGTGGCTGTAAATATAGTAGTGATTCCTGAAGTTCCTTCATGTGTTACTTCTGCATGATTCGCAAACTTTCCATTCGCTAAATAGAGGAACCCATCATTATCAATCTCAACACGAATCGTACCTGCGAATTCTTTGTTGTCAGCTACAAAACCAATGAACATTGGTTTTACTTTTTTGTTTAAGTAGCTAAACGAACCACTTCGGCATCCCTTAACAATAACTGAAAGTTTCGGTTTATAAGATGAAGAGACTGTAACAGTTGTTAACGTCTCGATCCAATTACACTTTGTTGTTGCACTTTCTTCACTCATATCATTCGTCGAGACAGATGAACGAGAGAAATGATTTTTTGATTTTACAGTGTTTCTTTGCATTACAGCATTAGTAGGTTGATCCAAAATTTCAATAGAATCATCTTCTGCAAGTTCAGCAGCTCGCTCTACTGCTTGTTCATCTGTAAGAACCACTGTGAAATCTTTTCCTGATTCACGAAGTAAATCTAGTTCTTCATCTGTTTTAAACTCAGTTGGTTCTGAACTTTCCTCTGCAAAGCTTGTTGTTCCTGAAAAGACTAATGACAGGGCAATGACTCCAACTACAAAAATGTTTTTAATCAATTTAATTTTCTCCCCCGAGATTTATTGGATTACTAAACTATCATAAAATACTTTCTTTTAAAAGTAAATATATGGAATTTAATTTCTACTTATTTCCCTTTATTAAAAAAATAAACTTTTAAATGTATATATGCTATAAATATTTATGTGAATAACATACTAGTCTTTTTAAAAATTTAGGAGGTACAAATAGTGATGCATAAGAAATTAATAATTTCTGTTTTAATGGGATGCGCTCTTCTTTCAGCTTGTAGTGATCAAGATAAATATCAGACTAAACCCGAACATGAAATAATTGATCTAACTGTTGCTGTAGTGGGAGAGTTTCCTAAAGTAAGTGCCAGACCTGAAATCAAAAAAATAAAATTAAGTGATATAAAAGGTGACTTAAAACAGTACGATGCGGTTTTTATAGCGAAGAAGTATTTACAAGCTGCTTCAAAAAAGGAATATGCTGCAGTTTATAAAAAATCTGGAGTACCTTTTTTCTTCATAGGTAGCAAAAAATCATATGAACCATTTATTAACCCAAATATTTCATATAACGATGAAATTGAGACCGGTAGCAATAGTTACATCACTGGCATTTACTACAGTAAAGGTAAAGAAGAAAAGAATTGGGAGTATGGCGTACATAACCCAAAACCGAATCAACAAGAAAAAGAAAATATTTTTGAGGAAATTTATAAAACGATCCGTACGTTAGATCAACCGATTTCTGATGGGACGTTCAGCTCCTAAGATTTCTTTACTGTTATAAAGACTGTCGTCATGAGAAAAAAGACTATTCTCTTTTGACAACCTAAGCTTTAAGCAATGGGAATAGTATAAGTAAAATCCTTTGCTTAAAACTCTCAGACATTTGAATATTACTTGTAAACTGGGTATTATTGTGGCTGAAACGAATGGATTAAAAAGAGACTGTATACATTTCGACGCCGAAATGTATACAGTCTCTTTTTAATGGATCTTCTTCTATTAAAATTCGTCATATAAAAACATGACTAAATGACAGCTTTAACTATTACTAAAATGTTCTTTCACGATCTTGACGAATTCTTTAGCAAGTGGCGTCATTTTGTCTGATGACTTGACAATTAATCCGAGATGTCTCACTACAGGAGGATGTAAGGGTAACAAATGAACATGAGTCTCTCGTTTAGAAACTGCAAGGTTTGGCATAATACTAATACCTAATTTTCCTTTCACCATAGACAGTACGGTTTCATTCTCCTTGCTACTATAAGAGGTATGTAATGAAAGACCAGCTTTACGACATTCATCCTCGATAAGGACTTCACATCCAGAACGTAACATGATGAATGATTCCTTTTTAAAATCAGCTATCGTAACAGTATCTTTTTTTATAAAAGGGTGTCCATCATATACGACAGCAGACAAAGGATCTTGTGTTAGTGCTATACTCTCGAAACCTTTAACTGGTAATGCTGTGAAACCGAAATCTACAGTACCTTCCTCCACCCACTTTTCAATATCATCGTAGCCACCCTCATATAACACCAATTCAACATTCTGGAACCGTTCTTTGAATATAGAAAACAGGATCGGTATAAATGCAGCAGTAAAGCTTGGAAAACTCCCAACAGCAATCTTTCCTAATTCTAATCCTTGTAAAGAAGAAACTTTTTGCTCTATATGAGCCATATTTGTCACAATATTACGTACGTGTGGAATAATATATTCCCCTGCAGTGGTTAACGATGTACCACCTCGTCCTCGATTCAAAAGTGTTACTCCTAGTTCAGATTCCAGTGTTGTAATGTTATGACTTACTCCAGATTGTGTCAGTCCAATCTTTTGACCTGCTTTCGTAAAACTACTACTTTCTACTACGTTTAAAAGCACTTCTAGTTGAAATAAATTCAATGTACTTCACATCCTTTTCTATATTATACATGAGAGATACAAATGATTAGAATGAAAAACATTCATTTTACTTATTTTATTTTTACAAATACACTAAAAACAGATAGATTGAATCAAAAAAATAAAAGAATTGGAGAGTGGATGTATTGATGAATCAGAAGTATGAAAAGATCCTTTCACCTTATACGCTTTCAAATGGAGTAACTTTGGCGAATCGAGTCGTTGTTGCACCGATGACCACTTATTCAGGAAATATAGATGGAAGTGTCTCTTCCGAAGAATTGGACTACTATAGCAGAAGAGCGCAAGGACCAGCTATGTTTATTACCGCGGCTGCAACCATATCATCACTTGGAACTAGTTTTCCTCGTCAAATGAAAGCATATGGAGAACACAATGTACCAGGTCTTACGCAGTTGGCAAATAAAATAAAAGAAAAGGGAGCAAAAGCAATCCTTCAGCTTCATCACGGAGGAAGCGAAAGTCTCATCGGATACATAAGTGAAAGGCGAATGGTTAGCCCAAGTGGTATCGTGGCAAGCCTTTACAAGGATTCAAGCAATGATTACGTTCCTCGTGCGTTAGAACACGAAGAAATTTTAACTACTATTCAGGATTTTGGACGAGCAACGGAGATAGCTATACGTGCAGGGTTTGATGGTGTGGAAATTCATGGAGCCAACGGATATCTAATTCAACAATTTTTTTCGGGATATTCCAATCTTCGAACAGATATGTGGGGAGGAACATTAGAAAAACGGATGTCCTTTCCATTAGCTGTTATTGAAGAAGTGAAACGAGCCCGTGATCAATATGCGAACAATAATTTTATTATTGGTTATCGCTTCTCACCAGAAGAACCAGAAAAAAATGGTTTGAATATGGAGGAAACGATCGCCTTTGTAGATCAATTGTCTAATCAAGGATTATCGTACCTACATCTTTCAGTCAAAAACATTTGGTCCATGCCTCGAAGTGGTTCAAATCAAACAAAAACAAGATCAGAGATTTTTCGGGATGTGATTGCAGATAGAACAAGTTTTCTGTCACTCGGTTCTATCCACACACCAGATGATGCTTTGGATGTATTAGAACAAGGAATCCCTTTGTTCGGATTAGGAAGAGAGTTATTAATGGAACCAGATTGGGTTTCAAAACTAAAAGCAGGAAGAGAGGAAGAAATTCGTACGACCTTGTCACGCGATGATCAACAAATGCTCTCCATTCCGGATAAAATGTGGAAAAATATTCTTACGCGAGATGGATTGCTTATAAAATGATAACTATATATTGAGTTTTGTTGAGTAGGGAGGGCAAATGAACGCGAATAAATCAATGCGGATTATATACTTGGTACTACTGATGGAGCGAAGGCGATTGCGCTTGTTAAGATTTTTATTAGAATAATTCACTTCACGACGATATGAATTATCTGATTCATTTGGATTCGGAGATCGTAAAAAGTCAGTGTTTTGAAGAATTATACTGATTAAGAGTTAGACTTTGAATTGTAAAAAAGAGATCATCAATCGGGTACTCACTGAAAGTGAAATGTATACAAAATTTTTATATTAAGATCTTATTGCTTAAAAAAAATAAGTGAAAAATAATTCAGGTTTTTCTCTTTAAATAATACAACAGCTCCCCATTTCAATTCTGAAATGAGGAGCTGCTGTATTACTTGGATATTAAAACTTTAAAAAAGGATAAAGTTTTAATATTTTATAGTGGAGAAACACGAGTTAATTCAATATTTGCATCATTTTTACTTACTGCTGTACCGCCAGTACTTTCGTAATAATAACCAACTAAAGTTCCGCTTCTAGTATATTTTTTATAGACTAGTCGACCTTTATCACGAACGCCCACTGCATAAGCAGTCAAATATGCAGTCGAGTTTTTAGGAACTGTAGTACTAATACCATAGGAAGTACCTTTAGACCATGATTTTTTTCTATCAACTGTAACGCCAAGAGAAGCTTGGATTTTTCCTAAAAAGCTATTCTTAATTTCAGCAGATCCGCTAATAGCTACTGAAACATCCCACTGTGTAGTTGTGGAAGATTGTTGAGTATATGTAAATTTAGCAGAAGCTTTACTAGTATTTTTTACTCGGACTGTTCCGGCGCTCTTAAATTTCCAATTTTTCTTAGGGCTTCCAACCGAATAGTATTGAAAATCATACGTGTAGCCATCAGATGGAACAGACATTACAGATATTCCTGCACGAGAATTATCAGCACGTTCACTTAGAGGTGTAACTTCTTTAACTTGGCCATCTAAATCAACTTCCCAAGCCTCGGTTTCAGGAATATCAAATTGATTTTCTTCTACTGTTTTTTCTACCTCGTTTAATACTTCAACAGGAATATTGTCTGTTTCATTTTCTGCTGCAAAGCTTGTTTCTGGAAAAGACAGCAATGGACCTATTAAAGATAATGTTAAAACTCCGGATACTAAACCACGTTTATTCATAATTACCTCCTAAATTATCCTTTATTATGGAACAAAATAACTATAACACATAAAAATGGTTTTTTAGTAATTTAATTATTTTTTTTATTAATTAATAGTTTTAAGCTCGTCAATTACCATTTTTGTAGCGAATTTTGTTGTGTCATAATTTACTTTATCGGAGTTATTCTGTTGAATCGAAATAACTATATTTTTATAACTTAAGAGAATTAAATCAGATTTATTTGCAAGTTTTTGATTAATTTTGTCATAGCCAGAAGGAACTTGATATTGAAGCATATCTTCACCTACGTAATTTTTTGTATACGCAAAACTTATTGATAGAAGAGTAGTTTGATCCTTATCTTCGAAATATAGTGTTTCTTGTGTTGATTTTGGTGCAAGATCATCTTTTGTTCCATTAATAGTTAGCCAATTTCTTTTATTAAAGCTCAGTTCTTTATCGATTATTGTTACATCTGGACCTAAAGTACTCTCTTTTAACTGGAAATTCTTTATTTTTAGTTTATCGTTCATATGCTTAAATAGATTTTCAAATTTTTGATAGCTCATAATATTTGCCTGAGTCTGATTTGATTTCTGACTAGAATGGTTGACTTTTGAAACTTCTACTTTAGATTTATTCTCTACCGCGTTGTCAGTACATCCGGCAATTAAAAATGTGCTGGATAATAAAATTAGATATTTTCTTTTAATTTTCATTTAAATTCCCCCATATATGTATTTAAATGGTTATAAAATATTAAAATTGGATTTCACTTTTCTTCAAAGCAATGTTTTTTGTAAAAAATGAATGTAATTTACTTTTATTATCTTTAACATTATCATAAAACTTCTTTTTTGAACTGAAAAAACAAAAGAAAAATCCTATTTAAAGTTTATTTTTTATATTCGGAATTAACTTTATTACGTAAATGGCCAGAAAGCCATGGTATTTTCTATTTTAATAGTACGGGCGAATAAGGAATAAATTTATTACAAATTTAAAGGTAACGAAGCTTCTGTATTAGATGAATAAAGATTTATGAGTATTCGTTTGAATTAAATGTTTTCTTTTAATTTTTTATAGTTATGTATACTGCAAATGAGCTTTGGGGCTCATGTATGAGACTGTAGACTTCATGTAGCGACTTCCTAATTGAACCTGCTCTCCTGCAAAAACGTTATTAAGAGCGACGATTCTTTTTCACGAGGCATTTCTATGTTTTTGTTCTTTACTACGGAGGGCTTAGAGCACTAAATAGAATGTATATAAATTTTTTAAGTATTTGAGATGCGTTTAAAAAATATAAAGTTATGACAATATCTATTGCTATAGAAAAGAGTTATATACATGATCGGTAAATTCAAATTGGTAGTATCTAAAAACAATAGGTAACTCAGCAAATGTAAATCCCTGTTTTTTTGTTTTATCTAAAATAAACTGAAATAGAGACATTATGAGAATGGAAAGAATCGTTTAAAAGACTTTTTAATCAGTCTATGATAAAGGAGTGTTTAAAAGTCTTTTAAAAGTCTTTTAAACGGTGTATACTAAAGAAAAATAAGAGGAGGGCACGATGATGGGAATGCGAATACTTGATATTCCAACCACTTCTATATCTGACGTGAAACGGTCTCCTATGGAAGCTTTCCAAAAAGCAGATCGTGAAGCAGCCGGCGTATATGTCTTTAACCGTGAAAAAGTTGCGGGCGTCATGTTGACACAACAGCAATACGAATCACTCAACAAAGAAATTGAAGAATTGTACAGTCGATTAGATGATTTGACTGTTGAAATGCGACTATCTAATAAAAATGTCCGCACCTATACCGATTCAGAAGTCCGTGGAGAACAAGGAACTCACCCTACGACTATTGATGAAATGGATGGGTGGGAGTGATCATTGTATCAACTTGAGTGGACGCAGTATTCGAAAGAAGATTACGATAACCTCGATGGTAGTCAAAAGATATTCGTAGACAAAGCATTGAACCGTATCATTTCTCTAGGGATGGCAGCAGGACAGCCGCTAAGCGGGAACTTGGCACATTGCAATAAATTAAAAAACAGAAAGATGGGGTTACGCGTTGTTTTTAGAGAAGTAGAGGGTAAACTCCAGATCATTCAAATTGTAGCGATCGGTAAACGGGATAAAGATGAAATTTATAAAATGGCTGAACAACGATTAGATGGATAATTGAAAAAGGATCAACGTTCAGATACTCGATGGTATCTATACGTTGATCCTTTTTGTCGCGCTTGTTGTAAAGTATGACTGAAGTTATTTATCTTTTTTATGCATAAAAGGACTATTAAAAATACGTTGATAAAAAGATGCGTTTATAGACTTTGATATTGAAATCGATCCATTCGATTCATTTATTGTGAAAGAGTAATCATTTTTGTATACATAACGGTCGTTTTAAAGATAATTTTTCGATTTTAATTTGTTCAAGGCGATCATATTCTTTTCGATAGCTTCAACTATTCTTGACTGTTCTGATAAAGGGGGTAAAGGAACTGTTGAAGATCCAAAGATTGTACCCGATATCTCTTTAAAAGTTGTTCCACTAGCTTTTTTTTGTATATGAGGAGTCATGACTTTTAAAGCATAGTAGATATACTCAATGTTTACTAAAATTGGAGTGAATGATTTACATCCCTGATTCGTAGCATAGTCAGTTGTCATAATATTAATATGTCCAATTGGCGCTCTACTAGAATACACTATTGAATTTTTAAGGATTAGCTGAGCTGAAGAATTAGATAATCCCTGTGAAGTAATCACCCTATCTGAAGTTGATAGATATTTTGAATTCTTATTTTTTCCCATATCACTTGGAGTAATCCAAGTGATATTACCATTCCAATATTCAGGAACTGCTGTTTTAGGAGTACCACCAGATGTGATAATTCCAATATTATTTAAGCGCACCCACATCCATGAATCAGGAATATCAAAAGGAATTTCTTCTTCAGTTATAGGAGGCAGCGGTTTTTCTTTCTTAATGACTTTTTCTTTAACCATTTGTTCCTTCTGTTCTGAAATTCGTTTCAATAATTCTGAAGCGGGTTCATCTGCAGTATCTTGTTCTACTAACTTGCCTTCAACTGCATATTGAAGAATTGATTTTTCTAAATCTTTAGGGAAACGTTTGTTTAGAGTTTCTAGGGCTAAGTAATGATTATCGTAAGAATCAATTTTTAAAAAAAGTTCTTCAATTTTATCTACGATTTTTATCTGTTCTCTGGTTGGAGGTAACGGAATTAAAGCATTAGCTATCTGTGCGGTTCCTAATCTTGGCATTTTCACACCATAAGACAGACTATGTGCATAATTTAAAAAATACGGAGACATTAATACAGACTGAATATATTTTGGATAAACTCCTTCAATAAGTGTGATTGGGAAAATTTCAGTAGTACAGTAACCCTCATGAGGAGCTATTGTAACCTTGTTTAAATAAGGACGAAGCTTACCATACAATACATCATTCTTATTAAACTTATATTTGTTACTTTTAATCGTTTTTTCACTTGCTGCTTTTTGTTTCAAAATTCGTCCTGTATTCTTTTCGATTTCTTCAAGGTCAAGAACCCAATCGTCAGGGTTGATTTTTTCAGGACTAGCTTGATTAAAATTTCCAAAAGTACTGATATTTTTTAATCTCACCCATTGCCACATTTCTGGTATATCAAAAGGGATTTCTTCTTCAGTTATAGAAGGCAGCGGTTTTTCTTTCTTAATGACTTTTTCTTTAACCATTTGTTCCTTCTGTTCAGAAATTTGTTTCAATAATTCTGAAGCGGGTTTATCTAAAACATCTTGATTCACCAACTTACCTTCAATAGCATATTGTAAAATAGAGTTTTTTAATTGATATGCATTCATTTCACTTCACCTAACATAGATTGAATTTCATTTAAGACACTATCAATTTCATGATTTAGATGTGAGCGCTCTGCTATATAATTTTCTATCAGTTCTCGAGGCTCCAAAATAACTTCTTCATCTTGAGGAAACTTGCATAAATCAAGGTTGTAATTCCGGGCGATAATTTCTTCCGCTGTAAACTTACGTGCTTTTTCATTTTTCCCATCAATGATTTCTACACGATTATTCCACCACTCTAAGGTAGGTTCGAAATGTTCTAACTTGATTGGACGTGTTTTCGAGAAGTTTTTATACCCTTCGGGCATGTCTAATCGGTAAAACCAAACATTTTCTGTCGGTTTTGTTTTATCGAAGAACAACATATTTGTGTGGATCGATGTATACGGTGCGAATACGCTATGTGGTAACCGAATAATCGTATGCAAATTGAATTCTTTAATCAGTTTTTCTTTAATCGCAAGTTTTGATCCATCTTCACCAAATAAGAAACCATCTGGTAAGATGACGCCAGCACGACCATCTTTTTTCAACCGATACATAATAACGGACATAAACAAATCAGCGGTTTCACTACTACGCAATTCGAGTGGGAAATTCATTTTAATCCCATCAATCTCTGATCCCCCGTAAGGCGGATTCATTAGAATGACTTCAAATTTTTCACGTTCTGAGTATTCACGTACATTTTTCTCTAAAGAATTCCCGTGTACAATCATTGGATTATCAATGTCATGGAGCAATAAGTTCGTAATTGCGAGTAAATAAGGGAAAGCCTTCTTTTCAATCCCGAAGACAGAAGAATTATAGAGTGCACGTTCTTCTGTTGTCGTGACTTGTTGAATCAAATGATTCAATGATGAAGTTAAGAACCCACCTGTCCCACAAGCGAAGTCAGCGACACGTTCTCCAAGTTGAGGATTAGTAACTTGTACCATAAAGTCAGTCGTCGCACGAGGAGAATAGAATTCTCCTGATGCACGCTGTGCTTGAAGATCTTTTAAGATTTGCTCATAAATCTCATTAAAAGCATGGCGTTCTTTGTAGTCAGTAAAGTCAATCTCATCAATGACATTTACAACTTGGCGTAAAAGCACGCCATTTTTCATATAGTTATTGGCATCTTCAAAAGCGAATTTAACGATCGACTTACTCACGGGTGTCAGTTCGTCTACTGGAAGTGACTTTAAAGTTGGGAATAGCTTAGCATTTACGAACTCAAGAAACCCTTCTCCTGTTAATGATTTTCCATCCTTTTTATCGACTGCCCAGTTTTCCCAACGGCATTCTTCTGGAATGATAGATATATAGTGATCGTCGTGCAGCTCCCATTGTTCTTCCTTCGCTGCATAGACTTTAAGGAACAAAATCCAGACGATTTGTTCGAGTCGCTGTGCGTCACCAGAGATTCCGGCGTCGTTACGCATAATGTTTTGCATATTCTTTACAAACGATGTGATTGACATGAATTACAACTCCTAGGAAATATAAATTTCATCTTTTAATTGTTTCAATGCACTTAAATACTCTTTCTTTCCACCAAAGGCTTTGACGATCTTGAGTGAACTACCGAAGCGCTGAAACTCAGGAAGCTCTAACACGTTCGTACCATCAATCTCTTGGACGCCCTCTTTTTTATACTTTTCTAATAATAATTCGAGAACTTCGCGTGCGACATCTTGATACTGATAGATATAGCCACGTTTTTTAACGTTGTTAGCACGTTCAGCTTTTGTCAGTGGTTTTTGATCATATGCAAGGTGACAAATTAAGTCAAACTCGTCGAGTCCCTTCAAGTGCGGTTTGTGATCAAACAAAGCTTCCAATAGAACACCATGTTTTTTCAATTCATCAAGCAAAGATTGCTTTTGATCGGCACTTTTCCATTTCCGTAAAAACTCTTCCAATGTAGCATATTCATTACGAATATTGCGTTTCGTATAATCAATTAAATTCTCGGTGATCAGTTTTCCACCAACATCATAATAATAGACACGTTCATTAGCAATTCGGACATCGACATCGTTGACTCGGTATTTTTTAGGTGCTGTATGATAATCGTTTTCATCACTTTGTTCGCCGGGGAGCTTAAAGGTAGTCGTGTCCGTTACTGATGTTCTTTCCGGTTCATTGGTTTCATCTGGTAGCTCACTATCTGTAGGTACCTCGTAAACGACAACAGGATCGCCATCGAACGCTGGATCAGCAAATAAGCGACTGACATTGCGGAAGTCCATGATAGTAAAGTATTCTTTTCCAAACTCAGGATCCAGACGGGTCCCTCGACCAATAATTTGCTTAAATTCAGTCATCGAGTTGATATTTGAATCGAGTACGATAAGGCGGCATGTTTTCGCATCGACTCCTGTAGTCAGCAATTTCGATGTCGTGACAATAGTCGGATATTGGCTCGAACGATCAATGAAGTTGTCGAGCTGTGCCTTTCCTTCTGGTGTATCACCTGTGATACGCATGATGTACTTTGAGTTCTCTCGTACTAAATCAGCGTTAAGATTGACTAACGCGCTGCGCATCCGTTCTGCGTGATCAATGTTTGCACAGAACACAATTGTTTTCATATAGCGGTCATGCTTTTTTAGAAATTCTGTAATACGTTTAGCGACTTCTTCGGTTCGACCATCAATAATCAAATTACGATCAAAATCAGTACTGTTGTATTCGCGATCCTCAATTTCATTCCCAAACATATCGACTTTTCCTTTTTCAGGACGATAACCCTCTAAATCTCGGTCTAATCCAACTCGAATAACTTTATAAGGGGCAAGGAATCCATCATCAATTCCTTGTTTTAAACTATAGGTATAGAGTGGTTCGCCAAAGTACGTTGTATTTGACGTATCTTTTGTTTCTTTTGGTGTGGCAGTCAAGCCGATATGTGTCGTATCTGGACCATTAAAGTAGTCTAGAACTTTACGCCAGCGACTCTCTTCCTTTGCAGATCCGCGATGAGCCTCATCAATGATCACTAAATCAAAAAAGTCAGGCTGGAATTGTCGGAAGGGTTCAGTTCCGTCCTCCCCAGCTAATTGTTGATAAAGTGCTGTGTAGACTTCATAAGAACTGTCAAGAACTCTGTTTTCTACCTTCGTCATCACCTTTTCAAAAGGTTTAAAATCATTGATCATTGTCTGATCGACTAAAATGTTCCGATCGGCTAAAAATAGAATACGTTTCTTGATACCAGCTTTCCAAAGGCGATAAATAATTTGAAAAGCAGTGTACGTTTTACCAGTTCCTGTTGCCATAACTAGCATGATACGATTTTTTCCTTGAGCGACTGCGTCTAACGTACGATTGATTGCAACCCGTTGATAGTACCTAGGTGTTTTGTCACCAAGTTGAAAGTAGTAAGGCTCGTCGATAAGCTCTTTTTGTTCAGTACTCAAACCTGCATCCTGTTGGTAACGCGACCAAAGTGCATCATGAGAAGGAAATTCAGACAAGGCAATCGTTCGTTCTTCGCCAGTTAAACGATTATGTTCAACAAAGGCATCACCATTCGAACTATAGGCATAAGGGATATCTAGAATTTCTGCGTAGTCGATTGCTTGTTGCATACCCCCACCTACAGGATGGTTATTATCTTTAGCTTCGATAATCGCTAAGGGATAATTACTTTTATGCATCAATAAATAATCAGCACGTTTACCTTCCGCTCTTGCCGTCAAGTTTCCACGAACGATTACGCGTCCATCCGTAAAATAATGTTCAAAATAGATTTGAGTTTGCATATCCCAACCAGCTCCAACAACAGCAGGCGTAATATATTTATTTTTAATGTCTTCTTCCGTCATAGCACCTTTAGACTTCATTTTTGTATTCCTCCTTAGGTATATAGGTATTTATACAAATATTTTACATCAAATTACTGATATTATCTTTGTAAAATTTTTCTAAGGGGTTATGTAATAAAGAAAGAATTTTTTATCTAGGTCATCACTTATAAATGTCCCGACGATGACCAATCTCAAGAATCAAAATCACGACTTTTTCATCTTGAATGTCAGCAATCAGACGATAATCACCGATGCGATAACGCCATTCACCCGATCTGTTCGAGACGAGCCCTTTACCATGACGACGCGGATCAGCCGTCCCGACCAGATTTTTCTTGATCCAGGACACGATGATCCTTGTCTGTTGGAGATCCATCTTCTTGAGAGACTTTTGAGCTCCGCGCTCAAACTCTACCGTATATGCTGTCATTTTAAATCAAGTTCTTTCATCATATCGTCGAAAGAAATCGCTTCTGATTTTTGACGGTGTGCTGCCATGGAATCATGATAGAGTTGTAAATCAATTTCATCTTCGATACGATCGAGGACGGCATCGCGAACGAGTGTAGAAATCGTGATATTTTTCGCTTTCGCATATTCCTTGATGAGTCGTGTATCTTGATCATCTAGACGGACGGAAATGGTACTCATGATTATCAGCTCCTTTGTAATACATTGTAATACAAATTGGTCATTTAGTACATAGAATCGAGGATGATTCAGAATGAACATTCTCTGCGAGATGAAAATCCGCTGCTGAATATCATGAACAAGTACGATATGATGCCAAAAGTGGGTTATATTATGTTCAAATTGAACTAAACATAGTCATTCGTCCTTATTTTGATCATGTTTAAGCAATCGATGATCCTGATTTTTTCTTCACTCCGTTAGAGTGACACTTAATATTTGCTTGAACGGGACGATTTCGACGTCGAGATTTCGTTTGACGAGGTGGACCTGCTCCTGCATATAGTCGAGCTTCTCGACAAAGGCGTCAAAACGATGCATCAACGGACCATTCATTGCTGTCACCGTGACAATGTCTCCGCTAAAGATGGCATCGTTCAAGATGTTCTCGATCGTCCCATCGATCGGTCCCTCCGTATCCTCGAACTTGAAATGATGCACTTCTTGATAATAGCGTTTCAGCAATCCTTTGTGTTCGGGCATGAGGAACGGGATCCACTTCTTATTGCCTCGGTCTTCATAACTCATTAAAACCACTCCTTTTCATAATAAGAACATTTGTTCTTATTATGTTCCTCGTTTCTCTTGTTTTCAATCCGCTTTTTCGACGTCTCATCAATGCCTCCGTTTCTGGGAACGAAAAAAGGCAGCGACAAGTATCTCGTCACTGCCCTAATATGTTTCGCCCATTCGATTGGATGGAGGATTCATTCTCCGACCATGCCGTCATGATCATTGTCCCGCATATATTGGTACAACCAGTGCTTCTCCGTGATTGGCATCGCATAGCCTGCGTCCTTCGCTTCCTGGATCGTCACTTGACCATTGCCGTCGGTATCGACGAGCGAGACATCCTCGGTCGCTGCAGTATCGGGAGTCGACTTCGTTGTCGGTTCTTGTTTTGTCTCCTTTTTCTTCGTCAGACCGAGTGCCGCATTCGTCTCATCCGGGTTACCGTTCTGGAACCGATCGACGACAGTGTTTCCACGGACCGTATAGGTATACTGATATGCGGATGGGATCATCGTCGATGTATCCGGATAGGTAATCTGCGCTTCGAAGTTTGTCGCGCCACCCGCCTTGCGGATGACGTCCTCCATGTACGCCTGATCACCATGACGGTTCAAAGTACTATCCTGTGGAGTGATATTGTAGGCGTTTGAGACGCCACCGAGCGAATCCGCGATGATATGTCCTTCATCGAGATCCGCGCGTTCGACGCCTGGTACCTTCGCTTCATCAGCATAGTAGCGTCCGTCACGTGTGACGTCTTCTGTCGCATCATTCTGGAGGACAATCTTCTTCGCGATGACGCGGACCAGCTGACCATATTCGTTCGTGAACGCCCAGTATTTCCGGTCACCGAACCCGATGTCGACGACGACGTTCGTTTGACGACTACCGGACAGGTCTCCGCCATCGACCGCAATTTTCTTATATCCTGTGAAAGAATCCTGCGGACTCGTCGTTTTTGATTCCGTTGATGCCTTCGTCTCCTTTGGTTGCTTGGTTGTACTCGTTTCAGCCTCTTTTTCAGGAGGTTGATCGGAAGCCTTCTTCGCATCAGTCTTTTGTGTAGTCGCGTCGTCCTGTTGTGCTACTTGCTCTGTCTCATTAGGTGGAGGTGAGGTTGTCTCCGTATCTGTACATCCTGCCATCAGTAGGACGGCAAGGGGAATCGCTATGTAAAAAATCTTCATAGGTGTACTCCTTTTTGATTAATCTGTCATTGTGTCCTTCATTATAACGCTAGTCCTTCATTTCTGCTGTCTTATTTCTGAAGGCTGATGTAATTGATTACCTCAAGAGCAGGGGGACAGATCGTGAACCACTCTGTTTGATGGAAAGGGACCATATACCGTTCTGTTTTTGTCTTTACAGTGATGTCTCGTTGGCATTCGATTCTAAATCATGCCAAATTTTAAAAAATATAGCGTATAGTATGAATGAGTATATAAATATACAAATGTAGTGAAAGAGGTGCTTTGATGAATTTTTGGGATGAGTTGTTAGAAGATGAGATTGCATTATCACTAAATAAAGAAAACGTGAAACAAATCGAAAAAGAATTAGGCGCACGCCTTCCTAAAAAATATATCGAAAAGTTAGCAGACCAAAACGGTGGGGATCTTGTATTCGATTCAGTGAATGTTGATTTCGAAAACACATGGTCTGACGAAGAAGATGGTCTTCATCTACCTTTGAATCGTTTTAAACCCTTGACGGTGGAGGAATTTGAGGATGGCATGCACATGTTGGCTGAGTGGGGATTAACTGGAAAGTTGATACTGTTCGGCGAGGGTCAAGGCAGTTACCTTTGGTACTTCGATTTCGATGACACCCCTGACGAACCACATATTTGGTGTTTGGACATTTCGGATGAGACAACACACTTCGTAGCAGAGAGCTTCGACCAACTACTCGATCATCTCGTTCGTCGAAATGATCAAGTTGAAGGCGGAGTTGAATTAACACATGAAGATGTATTTGCCGACTATCCTTCGATGGATGAAATTCGAGAAGCTATCGCAGGGAATGATGAGGACGAACGACTTATGGCTTATCGCATGTGGTCGACAAGAGGTGAAGAAGTTAAAGGATTGGTCGGTGAATTGCGTGGACGTGTTCAAGATTCGAACGATGAAGACGAACTAGATTCATACGCGGAACTATTAGCTCAAGTATTGATGGACAGATCGGTCGAAGACTATATGACACATGAGCAGGCGATTGCACTATTTAATGAAAAGGAAGATGTATCAGATTTGAGCCATGTCGTTTTACAGCTTGAATCAGATATGTAATGGATCAATAGCTTTTTAGCAACATGTCTTCGAAACCAAAAGAGACTAATCCTAAAAATTTGGGATTTGTCTCTTTTTTATACATTACTTTTTGTCAGTAGCAAGATCAGATATTTCAAATGCTGGAACGGTCCGCTCACAGACTACTCGGGATCGACGAGTAAGGAAGAATTCATTTTAGTCATCCTATTTGGAATAGCTAATGCGATAAATGATCATTTTAAAAGCACGGAACAGAGCGGTCCCGCTCTGTCTGATGGATAGGGACCGCAAGCCGTCCTGTTTCCGTACTCTAGCTCGCTCCTCGTCGGCGCAAGGGCCATCAAAAAAAGCCACTGCCGTTCCTCGTCTTCCTCCGCGTTTTGGCTCAAAGCAAAGCTTTTCGCTCGCGGGCTCCGGAAGCCTTCGTCCCGGTGCGCTGTCCGCTTTTTTTGATCTTTCCCTGCGGTCACCCTTGCGCCGCCTCGCGACGCTCGCTGCGTTCCCGTCAACAGGACGGCACCGTGTCGGACTGCATCCCACTCGCGAAAGGAGCTTTTCCATGAAACTGACTACACTCGTTGAAATCACTCGTATCCGCCAAGAGGTCCGAGACCCAGACGTTGCGCTCGAGACGACGCACATCACGTCCCCCGAGGACGCGTTCTGTGTCGCCAAACGTTTCATCCAGGACGATGACCGTGAGGTATTCCTCGTCATCCTGCTTAATACGAAGAACCGGGTCATTGCCGTCCACCGGGCACACGTCGGAAGCATCAACTCGAGCGTCGTCCACCCCAGAGAAATCTTCAAGTCCGCCATCCTCAACAATGCGACGTCACTCATCGTCAGTCATCAGCATCCGAGCGGTGACCCGCATCCATCACGGGAAGACATCGAGGTGACGGAACGGCTCGTCGAGGTCGGACGCATCGTCGGCATCCAGCTACTCGACCATATCGTCGTCGGTGCCGGAGACGAATACGTCAGCTTGAAGGCACAAGGTGTGCTGTAAAGAGATGATAGAGCGTAGACGGACGGGACAACCCCGTCCTGTCCGCGCGCAAGAGCATGGACGAAAAACGACGACGTTTTTCTTTTGAGAGAGCGCAAGCGAGTAGGGAATGGATTCGTCCCGAATCCAAGGGCAATGAGAGACCCGCAGTGGACGGATCCACTGCGGGTGAGAAAGTACATCTGGTCTTTTCTATATAGATAGAAGGGTGTTATGGAGGATGCAGTAGTGAGACAGTAGTGGAGTGTACGAAGGTTCAAGAAGAGATAGCTGATTGAAGTGAATCATTCCTCCTGTAGATAGGTAGTGATGCTCTTTCTACTGGATGTACAACACAAGAAGAATTTTCGGGCTCATGCGTGAGGCTGTAGGCTGCACGCAGCGACATCCTCATCGCACCGCTGTCCTCCTGCCGGACCGATAACGAGAGCTGCAACTCGCCTGCGCGAGGCATCTCTACGTTCCTGTTCCTTGCGACGGAAGGCACGGAGCGAAATAGAATAAAATGTTCATTTAAAATGAATCTTTCAGTTCAAAAAAAGATGAAGCTTTTGATAGAGTTTTTGAACATTGTCGATGGTTCGGTTTGAAGATGAAGCAGTCAAGACTTCAAGAGAGAACTCTTTGCGCATCTCTTCAAGAACGCTTTCGACTTGCTGTCGCTTCAAAGGTGAGTCTGTTGCATGTAAAAGTCGTGAATACATCTCGAGAAACGCTTCTAAAGCAACTTTTCGACAGCGATCTTGAAAATCAGACGAATGCATAAAATGTTCTCCTTTCCATCATTTTCGCTATAGGCGGTAAAGAAGTAGTAAGTAAAATAAGGTGATTTTTTTGATGGCGTTCCCATTGGCTGTTGGTATGGCTAACAATATATAACGTCCACCACACATGTGATTAGATCTGTTTCTCATAGTAGTCTTTGTCGGGACATACTAGATGAGTCAGTCGATGATATGAAGCACACCTGATCAGATAGAAGCGGTTTCGACACTTGGAGTGGAAGGGTGAAGAAGTTCGACAAGTTGTTCCCGATTATCGAGTAAGTCCTCCAGAGAATGTTTCGCAAGTTCTTGATGAAAAGCACGCATTGCCCGTCCGAGAACCTCTTTGAGACGACAGACAGGGGCGATGAGGCATTGCCCGTTCGGACTGAAGCATTCGACGATATCGAGCGGTTCCATCTGACGGACGACGGTTCCGATGTTAATCTCTTTTGGAGCACGCGTCAGTCGGAGTCCTCCGTTTCGCCCTCTGACAGATTCGACATAACCAAGCTTCGTCAACTGCTGGGTAACCTTCATCAAGTGATTCGGAGAGATTGCATAGTGTGCTGCGATTTGGGGCATTGGGATGATGTCACCAGGATGAGCGCCGAGATAAATCAAGGTACGGAGTCCATAATCTGTGTACTGTGTGATGCGCATAATTTTCACTCCGTTCGAATAAAGCTTGTTTAATGATGCTATACTCTGTATTTCATTCATTGAGATAAGTAGAATTATTTTACATAGTAAGAACATTTATTCTTACTATATTTCTCATAAAGTTACTTATAACTTTCTCTTATATGAATTAAAATTTTTGAGGCGAGAAAGAAATCATTGTGAGTCGATTACGTTAAGTGTTTCTCAAATACTTTTTAACAAGAATATCCATCAGCATTACACTATTTAAATCAAAAGATAGTACAATTTAACCTTTAATTCTAAAAATTTAACTTTTATTTTTTAAAAAAAGGTGTATTTACAAATTAAATATACTAATATATGCTTTTTATGGAAGGGGAGAGTAAAATGAAAAAAATCTTATTATTAACATTTGTTATTCTATTATTTGTGAGTACCTCACAAATAAATAGTGTTTCAGCAGCAGGTAAAGTATATAATGCCGGAGGTGGTTGGACTTATCGAGTCGACACTCCAGATAATGCTAAGCCTTATCATCATATTCATTTTTTTAAAAGAGGTAAAAGTGTATTTTGTTTAAGACTTGATAATATGAAGCCTTGTGATAAAAGAACAAACGATTATAGTAGCTTTGACAAATTGCCTAGTAAGGTAAAATCACATGTAACTGAAAATGGATTTGTGCAAAAGGCAGTAAAAAAAGAAAATCCTAAAACAGATTCATGGGTAAAAAAAATTCCAAAGTGGGCGCTAGTTTCTGTTGCGACTTTAGCTGTTTTTCTAGGAACAGCAACCTTTTTCTTCCCTGGAGATGATGCAGTTGCTTGGGCATTTTTCTTGAGAGCTATTGCAATTTAAAATATTATCTTGATAAGCATAAAGAATGTATGGCTAAATTAAAATTTGCCATACATTCTTTCATAAGGAGAGATAAGTAACGTTGATTAAATTAGAGTTAAACAACATTGAATTTAGTTTTGAAAATATCCTTAAAATAAAATCGGTTGCTTTTCATGAAGATAAACTAAATATTTTAAAGGGTAAAAATGCTTCTGGAAAGACAACAATATTAAAAGTAATAGCTGGTTACAGTATACCAAAAACAGGTAGTTTACATGTTTCCGATCCTCATATTAAAGTTAATTTTGATGATTTTAATATGAAAGAACAAAAAAAATATAATAAATTTATTAAAAATAACGTATCTTTTATCGAATCAACTTCAATTTTTTATAATGATTCTTCTATTAAACAAAATCTTGAATATTTTTTAAGAATAAATGGACAAAAGTATACGTCTGAAAAATTGGATTCTTTCATAAATTTAATGAATTATTTTGAAATTGAAGAGAAACTTTATAAAAATATAAGTTCTTTATCTAAGGGAACACAACAAAAGCTTTTAGTAATTTTTCAACTGTTGCTTAATCGTAAAATAATACTATTTGACGAACCTACATTAGGATTTGACAAAAGTAGTGTTTTAAAATTTTTTGAACTATTAAAAAATTTAGAGAAAACCTTTATCATAACAACTCATGAATCAAATTATGAGATGATCTCGTCCATAAACGAAATATACATGGAGGAGATATTAACATGAATATTTTAATAGCTGAAATTAAAAGATCCTATAATCATTATGTAAAAAGTATTAAGTTTACTCTTATATCTATACTCATAATGACACTAATATTATTTATTACGCTTAATAATATTACTAATAAACTAGAAAAATATCATGAAATTATTGTGATCCTTATATCCATTATTTTCTTCCTTAGAATTTTAGTTAGTAGCTTAACATTTCCTATTAATCAAATATCTCAGGAAAAAAATAATCGTAGAATGTATATGTTAAGTTATTTAAAATACTCATTTGAATATATTTTAACTATCAGAATCTTGATTAATGTTTTTTTAAATGCAACATTTTCTATTTTATTTTTGCTTTTAATCGATTTATCATTGGGCGATTTATACAACTTAGGATATAAAAGTTACTTAATTATTTATGTTTCTTCATTTATTGGAATGATGTCTGTTGCAGGTGTAGGATTAATTGTTGGAGCAATCCAAATAGCGACTGGATTAAAAATGACAGTCATTGCAATTGCTCAAATAGTATTATTTTTCTTTATTTTTTCATATTCATCAGGTAGTATGTTTGTACCTTTTTCTCTAAGTAAAATTTTAATTTATAACATATTAAATCACTATCAATTAGATTTAATTAAACTAATCACAAATTTGTTTTACATTTTTTTAAATAGTTTAGTATATTACTTTGTAGGTTGGTATACAATTAAAAAGTTAAGATTAAGTACAATTAAAAACAACAAGCTGTAGGAGGATTAGTAATATGTATCACTTTATTCGATTATATAGATTACAAGATACAGAAGTATGGGAAGTTAGATTTCAAAATTATTATAATATCTATTGCTATTTTTCAATAACTGATATGGGTAGAAAAGCTACTGTAGAAGATAATCCTTTAGCAACTACTGAAGAATTAGATTCCAGAGATAATTATATTTCTATAGATGTTCATAGTAATATGAATTTGCAAAACTCTTTGAACGAAGAAGAATATGATGAGTTTATAGAGTCTGTTTCTGCTTTAGTTGAGAGCATGCTTCATAACGCATTTGTATTTTTTCATTTTCATTCGAATTATAAAATTGATGAAAACGATATAAAGATTCATAAAGATGAAGATTTATATGGATCTAAAGAAGAGCAAATTGAAGAGTATGAAGAACAAAATGTTAAACAGCATTGTATTAACTTAGTAGAAAACTTTATAAAAAAACCTTTAAATAATGTTTCAGATCATCACTTTTCACAAGACAAAAATTAAACTATTTAAATTTTTCTTTTAACAATTAAATTTAATTTAAATAATTAAATGGACGAAAAAAGGTAATGTTTTCTTTTAATAATGAATAAGCAATTCTTTCAAATCATTACTTTTTTGCCCTTATTATTACACTCTATTTTTTCTACGCACAAAAAAACGAGTTTTAATCAAAGTTAAAATTCCAATACCATTAGAGCAGACCCGTTGAGGTCTGTTTTTTTGTATATCGATCTACATATCGGCTAACCTATCAAAAAAATGAATGAGTGGGGTATATGCCCAACTTTCTCCTGGTATTCACTGTATACTGAAGTTAACTTACAAATCAGGAATGGAGCGATGGAACATGAAACGAAAATGGATGGGTGCGAGCTTGGCATTCGCAAGTGTTGGGTTATTCGTTGGACCACTACAAGGCGCCGAAGCGGCGACACCGAAAATCAAGGTCCACTATATCGATGTCGGTCAAGGCGACGCCATCTATATCAAGATGCCAAGTGGTGAGGATATCGTCATCGACGGTGGTAACAAAGGGAAGGGCGATGAACTCGTTGCCTATCTGAAGAAACAGAAGGTTGGCGACATCGAAGTGTTGATCTCGACGCATCCGGATGCCGATCACATCGGGGGACTCGATGAGGTCCTCGACTCGTTCAAGGTCAAGAGTGTCTATGCACCAAAGGTCAAGCACACGACGCAAGCCTACAAGGACTTCTTGTTGGCGGTCAAACGCGAGAAGCTGACGATCAAGACTGCGAAGGCAGGCGTCTCGCTTCCGGTCAAAGGAGGCGTAAAAGCACAATTCGTCGGACCAATCAAAGAATATGCGAAGAGTGATTTGAACAATTGGAGTGCGGTCTTACACGTCGCCTACAAGAAGAACACGTTCCTATTCACGGGAGACGCGGAATTGAAGTCGGAGCAAGACATGATTGCAAAGAAGAAGACGCTGCGTGCAGACGTCCTTAAGGTCGGGCATCATGGGGCGAAGACATCGACGAGTGCGACGTTCCTCAAGTACGTCAAACCGAAGTATGCTGTCATCAGTGTTGGGAAGAATGCCTATGGACACCCGACGAAGGAAGTCGTGACGAACTTGAAGCGTGCGAAGGCGACGATGCTACGGACGGATAAGAGTGGCACAATCGTCTTCGAAGGGAACGGATCGTCCTACACGATCAAGAAGTCGAAATGACGAAACGAAAAGGAATCATCGACCGGATTGAGGGGAAGTGGGTCGTCGTCGAGTTCGACGATGGGATGCGCGACATCCTGATTTCCCGCTTCCCGATGACGGTAGAATCCGGCGATGTCATTTGGATGGATGAATACGGTCATATCGAGAAGGATGACCGCGAACGGCAGCGACTGTCAGACGAAATCGATGAGCTGATGGAAGAACTATGGGAGGACTAAAGAAATATCTAAGCAGAAAAGAATAAAATTTTTGCTCAATTTCAATCCTACTTTAGGCAAACTAGCTTATAAAATTGATTGCAAACAAATATTAGACGTAACTACTATCCATAGTCTTTATAATCGTTAATTTGTCATTCTCTTGAAGCTCAAGTTAAATCACGAAATAGATGGTTTAGTGAAGCCGGTTCTACGACACTTAATTGTCATAGTATGAACTCGGAATTAAATTTTTATTAAAAAAGTTAATTTTTCAAAAAAAAAGCGAGAAGTACGGATAGAAATCATCCTACTTCTTGCTTTTTTCTTGATCTAAATGTATTTTTATATCTTGTTCTTCTCATAAGGTAACCATCGAATGAAAAATTGTCTCACATTTGTTGAAGCTATCACAGTCATTTGCTTTTAAGAATGGCTTAAAAATTTTGTCGCACCATTGGTTAGCATCAAGGGTTCGTCAAACTCAAGTTCTTTGTTCGTTTTTTTTATTCGACTTAAAATAGAAGTACATAATCACTACCCAAGAAATCGCGTAAAAAATACCAAACGTCTGAAAAAGCGTATACGAAATATCTGTTCTACTTAAAAACATTAAGCCGAAAGTAAGAAAGATTAAAATGAATGCCAGTTTATTTTTCACGGCTAGTTTCCTCCTTTTTTATTATTAATAATAAAAATTAACGATATGAGCAATCATATCATAAATAAAAAAGACGGTTTGTCAAATTAAGTGCAACACTTCTTCTGTGAAGACCTCGTATGCAGTTTTCCAGTTGAGACATTTTCGCGGTCTCCCATTGATCCAGGCGAGCGCTTGAGCGAGTTCAGTACGACTGACCTTTCCGAAATCTGTCCCCTTCGGGAAAAAATTCACGGAGAAGACCATTGGCGTTCTCGTTACTCCCACGCTGCCAAGAAGAATACGGATCCGCAAAATACATCGGTACGCCTAACGTGTCACGAATTCGTTCATGACAACTAAACTCTTTTCCACGATCTGTCGTCGCAGTTTGGAACGTTCCCAACGGGAAGAAAAGATTCAATGATTGAATCGCAGACTCCATCGATTGAGCGGACCGATCTTCCATCTGTACAGCGAGATAGAAGCGGCTCTTTCGCTCGACGAACGTTGCGACACAGGCTTTAGATTTCCCTCTACCCGAGACAACAGTATCAAGCTTCCAATGTCCGAACGTTTGGCGCGCTTTGACGTCAGCCGGACGTTTACTTATCGGCAGTCCGACGTTGAAGCGTCGACGCGTCTCACGTGGTTTCTGACGCTTTCCTTTTTGTCGGAGGAGTCCAGAATCGGCCTCGACGAGGCCCATATAAATCCAACGATAAATGGTCTTGAACGAGAGTCCTTCGTCTTGGAATAATCGTCCGGCAATCTGTTCAGGGGACCAGGTCTCTCGTAACTTTTCGAGGATGCGGACTCCTTTTTCGATCGTAAACTTCGTCCGTGCACCGCACTTCTTCTTCCGCTCCACATAACGCTTGTCGGCATGGGAAGAATCATAGTGAGGATTTCGTTTCAATTCTCGTGAAATCGTAGAAGGTTGACGCCCTAGGCGTCCAGCAATCTTTCGGATAGAAAAACCTAGCTCGAGATATGTCTCTATTTTGACTCTTTCTGATTTGGTAAGATGAACATAACTCATAACGAATCCTCCGTTGAATTTTGTGTGGTAACTCTATTCTACACGAGGTCGTTATGGGTTTTTTTGTGTTTTCAGCTAGGTGTTGCACTTAATATTACAATTCGTCAATTGGAAATCTGTCTTCGCGTGATATTATATACTTTTTACTAATTGAATCAGATATTGATAAAGAATTATATTGATCTATATTTATATGAACATGGTCACAATATTTATGACTTCCGTGTTTCTGTTTGATTTCTATTATGTTTATTCGAATTTAAAACATTAGCGGCTACGGAAATCTTGTTTCGGTACATTGAAGTGACGTGTCACGATTTGTCGGACTTTTTCTAAATCACGGTCTTCCGTCGAAATCATCTCGTCGTACCATGCTTTTTCGAGTACTTGTTCGGTCTCCTTATTGACGACTTCTGTGTTCAAGATATGATGGTATGGTCCCATCGCATCATCGAGGATGCGGAAGTGTTGGCTAATCGGTTCTTCGCCTGGGACGACGAGCGTGTAGGCGACAGTCTCATGTTCGTCGAAGTCACGGTCATTGGCTCTTGCGAACGGTTCGAAGAAATCTGTCGCACCATGGACCAGCATCATTGGTTCTTCGAACGTTGACAGGTCTTGTTGCGTGTCCTGCTTAGCGATGCTCGTCAGATAAGCACCGACGTCCTCCGGTGAATGCTGCATGATTTGCTCTAGACGTTCAGCTAACGGTAATCCGTGTTCTGTGATTTGTGCACTCTGTTCGATGTACTCAATCATTTTAATGGGTGATGCTTCGCGTTCCAAGATTTGCTCCTGCTCGAGTGAAGCATGAATCTCGCGGATGAAGTGACCGGATGTCTGATGGACTTCATGCAACAGGTCTTCCTTATCACGCAAGTCTCTCCCTTGCGTCCAGTTAGCGAGATACGACAATGAAAACTCGTCCGTCGGAAAACCAAAGTGTGCCGCAATCGTATAGGCGACCATCTCCGCTTGGAACTCTTTCTCATGTGGTTTTAACTCGATTCCGCGTTCTTCATTCCGTTCCATGTTGTGCAGATTGGCATGCGCGAGTTCATGAATCAGGATAGTCACGTTCTCAATATCCGAGTTCCGCGGATTGAGGGCGATCGCGTTCAGTTCTGGATAAAAGCAGCCTTTTGCCGTACCAAGCTCGTTCAGTGGCTGATCGAGTATTTTTACGTCTTGTGTCTCAGCAATCCCGTTCAACGCGCGGCGAAACGATTCCGCCTCACGAATCGAACCATTTCGATGATAGGAAGCGAATAACTCAGAGACTTCGAGTCCCTTTTCCCGTGCATCGGTCTGTGTGTACTCGAAGACATGACCAATCTTGTAGTACATCGCTTTCCGCGTCGGAAGAGAACCTTCCTTGGCACGTTTTTGCTCCGTCTTCGTGGCGTCCTTCCACGCCACCCACTCCGTCTCTCGTTTGATGAACGTAACGGGGGAGGGAACGAAGATTTTAATCCCTTTCTCACCCTTTTGGACCTGGACACCTTGCTTCTCCCAGTACGCATAGGAACCAACGGCACGAGCACCTTGGAACTGCTCCTCAATCAACAGCATGTTCCGTGTCGAGTAACGATGGAACCGGCTCATGAAGTCGAGGTGTTCCTTGATGCTCTCCTGACTGACGAAGTGGGAGGCGAGCTGCGTCTCCATTTTATCGGTCAACGCTTGGACCTCCTTCTGGTAATCCTCACGCGTTTTCTTCTTGTATGCCATGCCACTCACGCTCCTTCCGACGAAACGGATGAATCAGCAGCACCTTCAAAATCGTTCAACTCTTCTGATACTATCGGGTCGTTAGCCAGTCGATCGAGTAGTAGATGACGGCGATCACGTGATACCGGGAGTAATACCAAAGGTTCTTCCTGCAAGAGCTGAAGAAACGCTCGTTCATCCTGAGAAACCGGAATATCATAATGCGCTTGATGAATCATGACGGTGACTTGGGTCGGATGCAATTCGAGAAATGTCGCGAGTGTGAAGGCTTCGAGTCGTCTCATTTGTGAGTCATCCTTTCTTCATCCGAATGTTTAAGTTGCTTGCGCTGGTCGATTCGTTTTTTGACAGCCGTCTCTGCCGTCTCAAGGAACGAAGGACGGTATTCGGTCGTCGGGATGATGTCCTCGATGCTCTCCGTCTGCATCAAGGCTTGTACCAGTTCGATCAATACCTGTGTTTGAAGGTCTGTTTGTTGGACGCTCTTTCGTAATGGAGAAAGACTTCTCGTGATCTGTTCATCCCAGAACGTCGTCAACTCTTGTTCGATCTGTCTTGAGACGGAACGACTGACATAGTTCAAGTCCCATTGCTTTTTGATCATCTCTTGATAGTCGCGGATGATGTGATCGATTGCCGGACCAATCCCGGACAACCGTTCTCTCTCCCGGTATTCCTCTAAAAATTCAGCAGTCACAGCACTCATCTTAATCCGAATTTGCTTGGTTTCTTCCATCCGTATGCTCCTTTCTATAATTATGAACTGTAAAAACAACTGCCAAAGAAACAAGGCTCAGTTCGAATGGTATGATGAACAGATAAATTAGTTAAGGCGAGGTACAAACATGTCAAAAATTCATTTTTACAATTCTGTTCAATTGATTGATGCCTCTATAGAAGAGGTATACGATTACTTGACGAAGAATGAACACATTCTGAGTTGGAGCAATATGACTAAGGATCATGTCTATGCAGAAGGAGAGCCATTGCAATATTCGTACGCGGGTCAGAAACTTCAAGTCATTCAAGAACATCGTGGAAAAAGGTATTGCGCTGATGCTTGGGTCGAGAATATCGAGGCACCGTCCTTTATTGATCTCAGAACTTCGAATGAGGTGGGAACGATGATTGGTCAATACCATTTGCAATCGAAACAGAATCAAACAGAGCTACAAATCGATTTGATAGTGGATACATCGAAATGGGCTTATGCTATTCTTTACAAACTCTCCAGATCAAGATTGAGTCGAATGTACAATGAAGAATTCCAGCGTTTGAGTGACTATGCGATCCAAATAAATCGTCGATAAAAAAATTGCTGGTTGTCATCCTTTTGTCGTAAGGGTGACTTTTTCTTTTACCGATTGTGATCGATTTCTTGCTGAAGAAGTTCGAACGCTTTTTGATTTTGTATGTGTTCCCACTCATCATTCATGTGTCGTCCGATTCGATAGAGCGTCTCTTGCATGATCCGTTCACGTCGAAATGCTGACCGGATTTTTTGTTTAGGTGAGGACGTCTTCGTCTTTGTTAGCTTCTGGGATGACGTAGACGACTCACGCATTTCGGACAGGATGGCGTTTCCCATTCGTGTATAGAGATCCTGTTCTTTCGTCTTCCGATAAGCCGATGCTTGAGATGCCGATCCGTAACTTCGCTCGTAGAATGCGACCTCCGTATCGAGTCGTTGCTTGAACGCGGCGTGTTCTTTCTCGAAGTGCGTCGCTAGATGCGCGTCAGTGAATTGATTAAGTGAAGGACGTACTTCTTGCATGCTGTTCATGTTGTAGTACCATTGCCGTTTATCGTCCGGTAGTCGTTTCTGAATCGCTTTGTACTGGCGTACGAGTTCCGGATGTAGCACGCGGTTTGAAACAGATAGTGTTGCATGATTTCGTTTGTGCGCAAGGACTTCATCACGGATGAAGGCATTCAGTTTCTCTTGTTCACGTGTCCGGTCGGCAAGTGTATGGACGACTTGTGCCTTCATCTGCTCGATCGTTTTCGGTTTACGTTTGCCGCGTTCGCGTGGATGCATCGTCTCGACCGTCGCGACATGGACATGGATATTGTCCGTGTTGTAGTGGATGGCGGCGGCCCATGTTGCGTGCAACATCTGTTCCCTTTCAATCATCAGCGCGGTCGCATTCCGTGTCGCCTGCATTAACCGTTGTTCATCGATGTAACGATTTTCTTTGACACCGACTTCCTGTAACCACGCTTCATCGAACGAGATGACATCTTGCCAGAGGATGCTGCCGTTCTCTTGTGCCCGTCGGAAGATATCGCGTAACTGCTCTCGTTCATTCGCATTCAATCGGTCTTGCGTCGCTGTGAACAGACCGCTTGATTTCAGTTCATCTTCCATATAGTCGTGATAGTTCTCGAATTGATGCGACCGCGCTTTTGTCTCTGGTCGATCGATGTAGCTGAGGTAGGTCGTATAACGACGCGCCCGTCGAGTTGTTTGCGGCAACTTGAACTTCGACTTGATGATGACGCCGGGAATGTTACTCATCCTGCATCACCTCACGGAAGAGTGTAGTCAATAGTTCGAGTTCGGTTGCGCTCCGCTTCAGGTGTAAGGTATTCGCTTCGAGCTGTCGTTCGAGGCGTTCGACCTGTGTCGACTGGACGCCGTCTGCACACCAGGTGGTCAACAATCCTTTCAACAATTCTTGTCGGGAACACGACTGTTTCTCCGCTTGTTCGTCGAGTTGTTTAGCGAGGACAGGATCGATATCACGAATCAAGAGATCCATCTGTCTTCCTCCTTCCATCACGAAAGTGAGTCTCAATGTTCTAAAAAAATAAAAAAATTTCCGAACAATTCTTTTGTTCCTCCTGTCATTAGAAGTGAGAAAGGTGATATCAATCAGACAAGAAAAGGAGGGAACAACATGAAGTCAATGATTGAACAGAGTTACGCACTTGGAGAAGCCGTGAGCGTCTCCTTGATCGTCGAACTATTAAAAGCCATGTATGCGAAGACACGCACACGTGAATCTGTCTCAGTTGATATGAGTGACGCTTCTAGTGCAGAAAAGAATCAATCGGTATGAATTAATAAATTTTTCCATTTGGTGAAACCTCACTCTTCCGAATGCTGTATAAGGATGAGAGGAGGGATGGAAGATGTCGGTTTGGGTGCTCGCGTTGTTTGGATTAGCTTTCAGTTTTGGTTCGTTTTATGTCATGTTGAAAGTATTTGAGTCGTTAAAAAGATAATCCGTGAACACATTCAACGAGCCGCGACGCTCGTTTTTTTATTGGACTAGATAGAAGAACGATCAAGTTCTCCAGCCAAAAATCAGAAACCGTAAAAAGCAAAATGGACCTAAAATCGTGAAAAGAGCATAAGGGGAAACTGCTATCACTCAGCGTGCTAGCCTAGGCGGAGCCTAGTGTTTCCCTGATATCATCAAAATCGCCAAAAGGTCACACCGCGTGCCACTAAAAACGGCATTTTGGCACGGTGTTTGCCACCTTACCATTTCAGTTCACGTGCTTTAACAAGTAGCTGATCCTGTCTTCTTTCTTCTTTCGTAAGTTGTTTTTTCAATTCCGTTTGTCTTAACAGTGCGTCTTCTTTGTCCTGCTTCAGATTGAAGATTTCATCCTCACGTTCGACTTGTTCATCGAGTGTCAGGTCGGGCAAAGTGGCTTGTTTCGTCTCGATGTCCTGTTCGATCTGTTGGATGAGGGAAGCTTGTTCCGTCTGTTCACGCTTCATTCTCTTGATTCGTTTTTGACTTTGCAGGTGCTCGTCAGCGAGAAAAAGTTGTGCATAATCGTCCGCTTGTTGAACAGAAAGTGATGTCTTTAAGACGCGTCGCTGATCCATATAGAGTGATTCGACGAGCGCGTCTTCTCGCTTCGTAGCAAGCAGTTTCTCAAGTGACTGTTCAGGCTTAACGACATACAAGCGGAGTGCTAGTTGGTCGAAGTCACGCGGTACATCTTCGATTTCGAAGACGTAGTGCTCGTCCTGCTGATAGACGACACGGACGTGTTGCTCATCTGTCGGTCGTTCCTTATAAGCGATTCGCGCCACAAGTTTCGACGCGTAGTCTTGAGGTTGGTCGAACTGAAGACGGATGCGCATCTGTTTCCGCTGCACATCATGGGACCAATCGAGAAGCGTGACGGTCTGTCCATTCGTCAATCGTTTTTCTTCGCCGATGGGTGTCGCATTGATTGGTTGTTCCTCAGCAAAGAAGAGGGAAGAGAAACCGAAAAACAGAAAACCAATCAAGAAGAACAGTCCTGTTCCGAGATACAAGCGCGACCAGTCACGGGTCAACGTCTTTCGTTTTCCTGGATGCATTTAGACACCTCCTGACGTTTGAAGACTCTTCATCTGATCAACGATGTAACGTCCACCTTGATAGATAAACGTCAGTTCAACTAATTCTTCAGATGTCTCTTTGTAACCATTGGCATCAATCGTCAACGTCCGTTGGAAGCGGACGAGACAATGTTCTGAATCGTCGTGACGCGGAAAGACTTCAATCCCAGAGACGGAAGCGGAAAACTTATCATCGCTTCCGCTACTCGCGAACAACGTCCGTTTGAGGGACTCCGACATATACTGATCGGCTTGTCGTTTGCGTGTTGGATAGGTCCCATCCTCCCATGTGAAGGCGAACGTGATAAAGCGTTCCGCGCTCTTCGAAATGATTGAATTTTGTTCTTGCTCTTGTTCATTAGTTGAGATGGACGGATCTGACACCGTCGTTTTTGGTAACACATTCTTCTCGTCTTTCTCGACGATTCGATGCGATTCATCTGCTGCCATCGAACGATATTGATAGACATTGGCACTGATTGACAGCAGCAGACAGAACAACACGAGCCATAGGAGATGACGACTCGTCAATGCCATAGTTCATCCCTCCCTATAGCGAAAACAGTGGTGCCGGATCAATGTGACCGGACCAATCACTCGTCTTAAATTCGATGTGCAGATGATTCCCGGTCGAACGTCCGGTCGACCCACACATCCCGATCGCTTGTCCAGCTTCGATCTTTTGCCCCGTCTTAACCTGGCGTGCAGAAAGGTGGGCGTAAGCGGTGATCCAGTCGCCTTGTTTGATCTGAATCAGTTGCCCATACGGTCCGCGTAAACCGCTATAGGTGACGGTACCGGAGCGGACGGCGTGGACGGTATCCGTATCGTGGCAACTGAAATCGATGCCCGTATGGATATCCGTCTTTCCGAAAACGATCCGTGACCCGAAACCCGATGTCATCTGCAGTGGGATGTCGAGCGGAGCATGAAGTTTCCCTTTAATCGGTCCTGTCTTGCCTTCCGCTAGTACGGTCGGTGTCAGATAACGGAGGACAGCATCGACATATTCGATGTCACCATAACAGGCTTGATGCTCAATCGCGCTCGGACGATGGCATTGATAGATGCCGCTCTTCTTGACGCGTTGGTACATCATCTGGGAAAAGGAAATCGCGAGTTGTTTCGTATAGCGTCCCCCGTTTTCTTGGACGTAATCAATGAAGCCACCCCCGAAGTTGTAACTCTGGAGCGTCAACTTGACGTCCTTGTTCGCTTGCCGGAAGACGGAAACGAAGTGCTTCACGCCGTAACGAATGCTCTCGTCGGGCGAGGTGATACAACCAATCCGTCCGCACTTCGATTCACTCGCTTGCATCGGATCGTTCCCGCGTCCACCACTTTCCTGCATCATCAATGCAAGGACGACGTTCGTCTGTCCCTCGAGCTGTTCTTTCTTCAGTTCGCGCGCGATCGCTTCGCGGTATTGCAGGACATCATCACTGACTTGTAGACTCGCGTCCGAGTAAGCGATCGGTGTCTCCGTCGCCTGTTCATTCTCGAGCCCGGTCAACGTATCGAGAATCCCTGCGACGATGATGGTTAGTAGGAGAAGCAGAAGCGCGATTCCTAGAGCAATCAGACGATACTTTAAGGTCAGGAGTCGCCATTTCGTCCGGACGGCGACACGTGCCGACTGCCGGACCGTACTCCACATCAGGCACCACCTCCGAACAACGTCAGCTCCTCGGGTGAGACATCGACATCGAAAATCAACGTCTTCACACCGGAGATACTGAGGACGATCCGTCCTGTCTCGAGCGACGGAATCAACCGCGTCTCACTCTCCGTCAACTGTCCGTCGAAGACGGTCTGGATCGTAGGGATGCTCTCGGCATCCTGCTCGCCGATGAATTTATACTGCGTCAACTGGAACAACGTCTTGACGTTTTCCGCGTTCTCCGACTTCGAGCCGGTCGGAACGAAGTCCGTGATCAAGTGCGAGGCGAAGAAGATGCCGCCAAAGTATTTCCGCGCTTCGCGCATGAATTGTTGTAGGTACAGGATTGCCGGTTGCGCGATATCGCGCGTATTGATCAGGTGATGCGCCTCATCGATGACAATCAGATACTTGAAGGCATCCTCGATCAATAACTCGCCCTGGTTGTAGCTGCGGAGTTGTCCGGCACCATTAAGAATCATCCCGTCCCACAGCATGTTCATCAGGTTGAAGACCTGTGCCTGAAAGATTTCGTCTTTCAGATTGGTCAGGTTACGTAGTGGGAATGAGACGATCGCTTCCTCATCGAACCGTTCAATCGAGGAGTGTCCGTCGAAGATGTTGCCGTAGTTGTGGACAAGATTCGTGATGGCGAGCTCGATGTTCTCAAGACGGCGGACACGGTTCGTACTAATCGTCTCGCGGATTGTCGTCCGAGCGGCGTCCGCATACAATTCAGAGCGGACGAGCGCTAAGAAGTCGGAGAAGACGGGATAGGTGTTTGCTGGGTGCGTCGTGATTGGGGCGTCACCGTCCACGTTCCAGAGCCCTTTCTCAAGATAGAGTTGCCGGAGCAGAATTTCGAACTCGTTCGCTTCTTCTTGCGTAGCTGCTGGATTGATGTAGTGATAGAAGACCGCAATCTTCGATAAATGTTGCATGAACGAGAGCGCCTCATCCGCCGAACCGTCGGTGTGCGTCACCGTCTTATAGACATGGAGTGGATTGATCCGTCCGGCGGAACCGTCAAGCGCGATCTCCTTCCCACCCAGTTGTCGGACGAGGTCAGAGAACTCACCTGTCACGTCCAAGATGCGGACGTGATTCCCTTTGATCGCTTGATCGAGGACCGTCTTCTTGAGCAACGTCGACTTCCCGGAGCCCATCTTGCCGATCATCAAGGCGTTGTAGAACTTCCGTTGTTTGTCTTTATGGAACAAGTCGAAGATGACACTCCCGTTCGTATCGGTCGTCCCGTAGTAGGTCCCCGTCGGATCCTGCAGCGACGTGAAGTGGAATGGATAACCTCCCGCAATCGAAAGCGACGGAATCTCTTTGCCGCGACGCCGATTGGGTAGTTTTTGTTGTTGCGCGTAGCTGAGGAACAGGCTCTGCCATTCCCATTCCTGTTCGTTCAAGAAGACGGTTGCGCGGAAGTTCCGTGCCTCCAGTTCCTCCATCACGTCCTGGACTTGGCGTTCGAGTGTGTCGAGTGTCTTTGCTTTGACATAGAGCCGGAGGTGCAGATATTTCATCGTCTCGCCTTGCGTAATCTGTTCGTAGAGTTCGTTCAGTTCCTTATACGTCTCGCGCGCATCGATCCGGTCGACATTATCTTTCGCATTCTCGAAGCGTGTATTCTGCTCGGCCATCGACTTATTGATCGTCCGGATCATCTCCCGTTTGTCCGCCGTCCCGATGTCCAGCGTCGTCAGGACACCTGGGAGGTTGAGGATGGGTTCGAGCCAAAAGTCATAGACGGTCGATTGATACTTATAGACGTGAAGGCAGGTGAGATACCCGTCACCGGTTCGGACATAGTTCGGTTCGAAGCGGAGTCCGCCTTGCGGTTGGATGGTTTGGATGAACGTTGGATTGTATCCGTTCTGTCGTTTGATCGTTTCCGGGTCCTGCTTCCGTAGAAAACGCGTGCGCCACATGACGCCATCACTCCTTTCCGTCCTGAGTCGGTTTGGTATTCGGGTTGTGTAGCTGGAACAACACATGGATTTTCTGTTCGAGTGTCAGTTCGACCATCGGGTTGCTGCGTCGAAGCAGTTTCGTCAATTGATGCTTTCGTTCCTGTAGCATTGCCTCATCCGGGGCATAAAAAAAGAGGAGATAATCGCGATTGGTGCGATGCTCCTCGAGGTAGATCAATTCTTGCTTCTTCTTTTGCAAAAACGGACGATAGGCGACGTTTTGATTTTGCCGTAGCTGTCGTTCGATGCGCTGTTTCTGTTTCTCCAAATTAAGCGGTGTATTGAGCGGAATCACCTTCAACGGATGAATATATGCCTGCAACAGATAGGCGAGGGAGAAGATATCATGGTCCTTCTCCGTCTCGGACAACCCGTAGATATCCTTTGAAGTCAGCTGAATGATGTCGCAGAATGTCCCGTCCTGCATCTCGAACCCATCGAGCGCCGTGGCATCAATGATTGGTAGCAGAGAGGCGACAGAAGGCGGGATCCGGATGCGTTTTTCCTTCCGTGTTGGAGGTGTCGTCAATTGCATCTCATCGAGCCAAGTAATGTCTGTCGTCGGAATTGTTTTAGATCGTTTCTCTTCCGATAAACTCATGCCATCACGCTCCTTTCGATCCGTCCTTACCGTCTGTCAATGCGATATACGTGTCTTTCTTCTTCATCAGCGCGTAATAGAGCACGTGAATCATCCGTTTCTCTGGATTCGTCGTTGGGCGGATGACGAGGAAGAGTCCGAACGCGACCAGGAAGAATGTGAATGGAAGATGTAAGGCGTCCGGGATGAACGGCAGGGCAATCAACCGGACGATGATCAAAGCGACGAGAAACAGTAAATCATAGAGATAGAGCATCTTATTGATCTTCAGCTCGGTCGTGACTTCGTTCGGAATCCGGTACTGGCGCTGTTGCATGGTCTCACTCCTTTTTCGGGTCTAGACGCGGGACATCGGTCGAGTACATACGGGAAGATTCTGACGTCACGCGTGTCTGTGTTTGTTCGACATGCTTGAGTTCTTTTTGTGTCGTGGTCTCGAGTGTCTGATAGATCGACTTTCGTTGCCGCTGTGTTCCGGATGATGTCTCTTGCGACTCATTGATAGAAGGTGAAGAATTGCTCGCTCCTGAAGAGGAGATAGTAGGTGTTTCGTCTTCAGGTGTGTTAGAAGAATGTGCAAGTACATTAGGTTTCATGTCAGATGTTGATCCTGAGTGAACAGAAGTCGGACTAGGTGCACGAGATCCAATGGGTTGTTTCGACGATGAAGTAGGCTGTGATGCGACAGTTGTTTCAGAGATAGTGAACGCATTAGGTGATGTAGCTGGTTGTTCCTTCATCGATCCATCGGGCACCTTCGATTGTGCAACAGGTGTTTGCGATGATGGCGGAGTAGTCGCAAGTGATTGTGGTGAGACATCGTCCAAACGACGTGGCATGGACTCTTTTGATGTTGTTGCAGTCGGACTCTCCGAACTCGTGTCGTGCGTCGATAAATCAATTGATTCAATGCGTTGGTTCTCTTGTCCGGTTAATTGTGAAGTGCGCTCTGGTGCTTGCGAACGTATTGGCACACTATCGGACGAACGATCCGGACGCCCCGTCGGTGTGCCACCACCTGATGGAGGATTCGGTGGTAACTTTGTGCTAGCAGCTTCTGAGGCGGATGGAGTAGGGCGTGATGTCCTCTTTATCGTCTGTCCAGCGACACGAGCTCCGACTTTTGCCGTACCTTTCCCAACAGCATACGCACCAAGTGCGACACCCCACCCGCGTTTCAGACCCGCATCGATCCCGAAGAGGCGTTCGACCATGTTCGGTCCATCAATCAAGGCAGCAGAGAAAGCAATCAATGCGATCAAATAGGCAAGACCATCGAGTGTATCAGCAAGATAAGCCGTCCCAATCGTGTAGAGCTTGATCGAGACGAAAATCAAGATAATGACGAGGAATGTATTCAGGATGCTTTGAATGACCTTCTTCGTCTTTTGTCCGCTGTGTAAGTCAGCAGGGGCGACTAAAATCGCTAAAACATAATTAAAAGCCAACTCGAACGAAAGTCGAGCCAGCTTGTAGGCAATCGAGAAAAGAGTGAAGCCCATCACGCCAAGCGTGACAAGGATCGTCAGCCAGTTCGGATGATAGCGATAGTAGTACTGGTTGTTCCATTCAACACCGCTTTGATCAAGTTCGCCTAACACAGCCTTTTGTCCATCCCATATTACAAAACTCTCAGAAAGTTTAACTCCTGTGTCAGATAGTGAAAAATCATTTTGATTAAATACCTCATTGACTCTCAGGTTTTTTACTAACGATTCAGGAATGTTGTTCATTTTTTCTTTCTGATCAGCTACTTTGAATTCTTTTTTGTCGTAGAGTACTAAGTCATGAATGTTCTGAAGCAAAATTTTATTTGAAATCGTAGAGTCATTTTCGCTATACAGATCGCTGGACTTAGTTTGAGCAATCGCTTCATCAGAAAAATCATTCACTTTTATCATGGTCGGGGAAAGTAACCCAAGAATTAATAGTGTGATAAATAAATTGATCAAGAATCCTTCACGGTCAAATTTCTTTTGGAAAATGATCAGATAGCCTGTAAATAAAAAGCTACCAGCTAAAAGAACGTACAAAAAAGGTTGAATCGTCTGAACGAATTCAACCACTTCTGGATTATTAAAGAATGTCTTTGTTAACAGGATAGTGTTCGTTACTTCTTCCAATCCATCAATTATGACAGCAAGTCCCCGAACTAATATCCATCCAACAGTCCTTAGCGCATCATTTACAAGATTACTGAGATTAAAAACATCCTCAAGGTCTTTGAACTTTGAAATTAGCTCGGAATCTGTCATAAGATTCACTCCTTATTAACTGTTCTGATCAATAAATTTTTCGACTTCATCGTTCAGTTGAGTTCCAGTAAGAACATTAATATTTAATTCGTCTTGTACTTTACCATCCTTAATGAAGTACAGACGCTCTCCTTTTAATTCGGATGTGTATTCGAAAGTATCTCTATTAACTAATTCTTTTCCATCAGGTTGGAATGTATTGTACATCTTTACTGATGTGTTCTTTTCTTCAGAGATATTTTTAATCTTATTGACGTAACTCTCGAATTCTCCATCAGTTTCTTTTACGACTAATAAAATACCGTCTTTTTTACCATTCATCATCTTATCAACTTCAGAATCTTTTATCTGAGTTAATGTATTCTTCGACGTTTCTTCACTACAACCGACCAAAAGTAACGCAGAGGAAATCAATAGTCCGGAGAGTACTCGTTTCGCTTGCATGCCTCCACCCCTTTTCCTATGATGACACCTGTTCCGGATCCGTTAAATCACCATTACTGACGTGAACCCGGAAATCGAATGTGTCTATAAGCGTAACAGTTTTTCGGTCGCCTGAGTCTGGGTCTTCTTCCTCAAATACAACGAGAAAGCCGTCCCGGGTCTGGATATTCAAGACTTCACCGCGGCGGAGACGCTTTTTATTCTCCTTGATGATGGTTGCGATGACGCGGAGTTCACGCTGGACGCGTTCGGTGCGTGTCAGTTCTGTCATTTGATGCCCTCCTTAGACGCCATGACGAAGTTTCTCGAGTCGTTTGCTGATGATCGTCTTCAAGAAATGGCGCTGGTTGTCGGTCACAGGAATTGTCTTATCTAGGATGCCTTGTTCGAACAGATCAATCGGTAACGTATCGTATTCTGTCGTCTCGAAGATCGAGCGCAGGATTTTCGGCTGCAGGACATCGCAAACGCGCCATTCTGTTTCATTTGTTCTCTCCTCATCTGTCTCATTAATCTTGGAGGCAACTGAGGCGCCGAGATGAAAGGAGACACGAAGCGTATTCAGGTCGAGATGCGCATGTGCACAGGGAATGACGAGGTCGTTGATGGAACGGTCCGTGTTGAAGTCATCCGCCAAGTATTCATAGCGGTATTTCATCGCCGTCCGTCCGGTCAGGAACAGGGGATAAGACTGGATCCGATTCTGTTGTTTGTCTTGTCGCTTGATGACACGGATAATCAACATCTCGCCTTCCTTCAGTCCCATCACCTCGGTTGCCGTCAGCAAGCGTCGACCATCGACACTCTCTGTCTTCGACTTTGAGAGCGAGAACGTCTGTCCGGAACGTGATTTCGTGACAATCGTCTGCTCCCCGAGCTTCTTCGAAATCAATTCTGCCGTCGACTCATCTGCTGTCAGTAGGTAGTGCGTGTTTCCGCAGTTTCCGTCAATTGTTTTCCAATCCTCTCCGTAGAGGTTCTCGAGTTGTGCGTAGGACTGGATGACGAGGTTGAAACGAATGTTCCGACCGAGACAGACGGTGATGATGTTCGCCATCCCTTCAATCGCTGGCATGTTCCCAAATTCGTCGAGTAGGAAGATGACCTGGCGTTCACAACGTCCGCTCGTCGCTTGCGAGGCGACGCGAGCGAGGGAGGTATAGACTTGCTTAACGTACAGCGAGGCGATGACGTTCAGCGTCGGATCGTAATCCGGAACAATCAGGAACACGGCGACGGGGCGCGGATGCTGTCGAATCTCCCGGATGTCAATCGGTGCATCCGTCGTCCAGTCGAAGAGACCGTCCGTCTCGTCTCTCTGACCTGAGAGTGACACGATGTACTGCTGTCCTTCACTTTCTACGGTGATATCAGTATCCACTTCGAGGTTTTCTTCGTGATGGAGTACAAAACTTCCGTCGTCATCCGTCGTCAAGGCGAGTTGTTTTCCGCTTGGAAAGTAGAACGTCAACCGTGACAAGGGAAGGGCACGTCCACGAATCCAACGATTGAAACCAATCAATTTCATATCAAGGGAGTTCTGTGCCGTCAAACGTGCCGTCGCATCAAGCGTAAAGATCCCGAGCTTGGCGTTGGTATTGGCGAGGATGCTCGCGCGCGTCTGCCCACCGGAGAAGTGCAGTGTCGCGTATTGCATACGTGCCGGATGATTCTCCGGAAACGATGCGAAGAAAGCATCGAGTGCCGATTGTTCCCGTCCCATTCCATCGATGACTGTGCGTGAGCCGAGATCGGATAACATCAAAGCGACGTTATACATCGTGATCTTCTCCGGTTCATGTTTTGCTTGTTCGCATAATCCGAGAATCAAAGCGGTGCAAAGGTCCGTCGATGAGTTGCTCCAGAACGGATCCTTTGCCTTCGGGTCATGGTAAAGCATATAGGCGACCGAACGGGCATACTGTTGGGCGAGAGAGTAGTTCTCGTCCAAATAAGCGTCGATCGTCAGCTGTAACAGGTTGTAGGACATTGATTGCGACGGGTTCATCAGATTCAGGACCTCGACCTGATAGCCGCGTGTTTCGAGTGTCTCTTTAGAGGCAGCGAATAGTTCACCTTTTGGATCATTGATGATCAAACTTGCTTGACGCTCCGCACGACTGTAGAGATCGATCGTCGAGAAGACGAACGTCTCACCCTTCCCGGATCGTGTCGTCCCGATAACGAGATTGTTGACAGCACTATCATCGATGTAGAGACGGTCACGATGGCGACCGACCGGGACACCACCAGATCCGCTATAGGTCTCTTTACGGTCCGGAACATCGCGATACTGCTGTTTCAGCTCTTGGAACGTCGTGAAGCGGGCACTTCCTTTTTGTGCTGCTTTGAGATCGCGGAAGTTGAGCCAATACTTTAATAAGAGAAATCCTCCTAAGAGGAAGCAGACACCGAACAAAGCGAAAGCGATGGAGGTCGACCAGGCAAGCGTCGTCCACCAATTCGGATCGTACTGTAGCGGGGATCCGGTCGTTAACTTCCCATCCTGAAAGAGATTTTGGACTGTCTGTTGCAGGAACTGAAACGCCACATTGAGTACTAAGAACAATACAATGGGTAAAGCAATCAAAAAGGCAAGACATCGCCACAGCCAAGCGGAGGTAACAAGAGAACGAAGTGAGAAATTCATCATTATTTCAGTCACCACACTTTCGTTAAAGAAGAGAAGAGGCTTGTCTTTGCTTCGCTTCGAGCGACTCGTTCAGCTTTTCGAGTGCTTCTTTGTCCTCCTTCTCCGATAACTGTCGCTTTTGATCCTCGAGCGCTTTGATTTCTTCATCCAATCGGACGAATGTCGCCACTTGTTCCTTCAGCTTCTCGTCCTGGACCGTCCGGACGCTCTCCTTCGCCTTCGTCACATCCTTCAGTGCGATGTAGGCACGTGTTCTGGATTCCTGACGTACGGTCGTCATCTCGACGTCCGTGAGCGAGACGGCACGTCTATAGTCTTTCTGTAGGATGGCAAGGTCGAACGTCCCTTCGTCCGTCGGATGGACGGCTTGGAAGGCATGCAACGTATCCTGACGATTGGTCGCGAATCGCTTCGACTGCATGATGATCGTCTCCACATCGATCGGATCCTTCGTCACGGAGACCGCTTGGTCGTAGTCCTGTTCTTCGACATAGTGCGTGATCAGGAATTGCTGTTGTTCATCGTTCAACGACTGTCGTTTTTCAAGATTCTCGACGAGTGGACCCGTCTCACCGGTCAGTGCTGCTTCATAAAGAGGTCGCCAACCTGACGCTTCAGCTCGGACGCCGCTCGGAGGGTCCGGCTGCACGAGCCGGACCACGATCAGCGCGCCGAGGAGCAGCAGGCTCACACCACTGGCACCATAGACGATGCGACGTTGTCCACGACGTAAGCGGGATATGTGTGTCGCATCCGTGTTATTTCGAGTCGCTGCTTCGGTCACCATCGTCTTGTAAGTCTCTGGCGTCAACCGTTCTAAGTTCTCGTGTAACAGGATTTTCTTCGTCGCATCCTCCTTCCGTATCCGTATGCGTGGAATCCGGTCTTTCAGCTGCAAATAGAGATTCTGATAGGTCGTGTCACCGAACTGGAATGTTCCCTTATAGACGAGCTGGTCGTCATCATCGAAAATCCGGAACTCACTCGCGAATCGTTCGTTCGTTTGTTGTGCCTCTTGATGGATTCGTGTCGATAATAAAAGCGCCTCCTCATACGGGAGACGCTCGTAGTTCGGCAATACTACTTCTTTTGGTACATCCGTGAAACGAACAAAGAGCATGTATTCTCCTCCTTTGAAGCAAGACATCTTAACGAAGACAATAAAAAAACCATCCATTTTGGAATGACGGTCTGTGAGATCACTTGTTCAGTTAGAATTTGATGTTGTCGTTGACCATCTCCGCCAGTGTGAAGGCACCCATGACGATGATCAGACCGACGGCACCACCGACGAGCCAACCGACCGCTTTCGAGCGTCCACGATCTCCCCCGAAGATGAAGTAGAAGCCACCAACTGCGAAGGCGATTGCTGCCGCGATGACGGCGAGTCCTTGAAAGAACTGGAGTAAGCTGAGTCCTGTCTCATTCAATCCCATCTGTTTTCCTCCTCTCAATCCCGTGAAGTGGCTGCAGGTGATATAAAGTTCAGTTTCGAGTCGAGCGCTTCTAAAATCAGTTCCTGGTTCTCCTGGATGACGACTTGATGTTGGGCGTCGAGCCACTCCTCATAGTCTTTCCCTTGGATTCGGAGCAATTTCTCAGCAAAGGTCTTGTTCTGCTTCTGTTCACGTGTCGGCATAACATACACTCCTTCCTTGAGGTCGATGCGCAGCAGCACATCCTTAAGGACAGTCGGAGTCGAGCAGGGCGGTGGGTTTGGAGCACGTTCTCCCACGAACTCTGATGTCCGGTACCGGGCATCTGTCTAGGGTTTTTCGCTGACCCTCAACGAACATGTGACCTGTGGGCGAGTTTTAGGCGACTCTCGCCGAACCATTTCTGCGTATATCCCGCTCACCCGATCACACGTGAGGGACACGCCGATATATGATTGGAAGGACTGTCCTTAGCGATATGCTGCTACGGTCATCAATTCCTCTTCTTAATTGTTGGTAGGTTTCATAAGTAGATAGATGCACATGGATGTCTCAGTGATGGACCAGTCTGCGACGTGAGACGTGAATCAGTTCGTCATCCGGATGTTTCCGTTTTGCGATGACTCGATTCTCCCCGACGACGGTCCGGATCCGATAATAGAGTTGTGCGATTTCTTGAGTCTCATTGCTTTCTTGTTCGATTGCGATTCGCCCGTGCAGTTGGTATGTCTTGCCATCGAACGTACGGATGGAATCCGCTAACGGGAGTTCTGCTAGATTGAAACGTTCCTGCTTCAGATGCGACCAGTTCCGTTTCTTCTCCATCCTCAGGTCGAACTCATCCCAAGGGATGGATCCCAGTGTCTGTTCGCAGGCTGTCGCGAGTATTTTGACGTCGAGAATCGAAGGGATAGAACGACTTCTTTCATAGGCGCTGATGGTCGCCTGTGAGATTTCGCCGTACGTTCTCTCCGCCAACTCTACCTGACTCCAACCATGTTCCAGACGCTCGCGCCGTAGCCACTCTCCGAATCGGTACATACACATGCTCCTTTCCTTCGAGAACTGCTTTATGACAATGTCTTCCTGGTGATAGTTAGAATATAGCAGATTATTCTGTCAATTCAATCGCTATTTTGATGTGTCAAACATGTTACGAGTGTCGAATTTTGACGATACAGGTGATAGCAATAGCTTCGTGCGTTTAGTACATCGACGAAGAGGGATTGTGTCTTCAAACTGTAAACTATCTCATTCGGCAGGTCTTGAAAGGATTTAGGTTTAAGATGAGCCATAAAATTGATTCTTTGCGTGTCACGAAATTCATATGTTACATTTTGTATATTAACATAATTAATTTCCGTCATAAGTCTGTATGCGTCCCACATGACTAACTGACGACCCAAACTTATTCATCGAGGAGGAACATCCATGCAAAAGTTTAAATATTATGCGGTCATCACTCCTGACTTGGAGGATGGAGGCTTTTTAGTCCGATTTCCTGATTTAGAGAATGTTTATACCGATGGAGAGACACTATTAGAATCCGTCAAACATGCTGAGGAAGTACTCGAGTGCATGCTGGAGGTGATGATCGACTACAATGACGAGTTCAATCCGCCTAGCCCCGTCTCAGAAATCACGATCGCAGAAGGCGAAAGCCTTGTTGCCGTCGAGGTGAACGTAACGCCGAAGGGGACTAAAGGTGACTTCGGAAGATGAGATAAATCGTCGCTAGTATGATTGAACAGAAGATGAACTTCAGGTCTAGCAATAGTTTACTTGTCGAATGAGATAAGATCTGGAAAATATTTATCGAGATACCATTCGTTCTGACTTTGCTTCTGCATCGCACATACTTGCTCTCGATCCTTTTCTTAATTGTACGAGGGAAGTCCGTTTGCTGATGAAGAACTTGTAATTAAGGATACAATTGCTCAACGACATCGATTAATTCCTGACCTTTAGCCTCGAATTTTAATTGAGTTTTTTCGGCTTCTCGTTGTTGTTCTATCGTGAAGTCGTCGTGTAACGCCTCAAAGAGATTAAAGTACTTATAGCTTATGCCTTCATAATCGTCATGGCGTTCGAATACGGCAGTTGTGTCGTGTTCGATATTTGCAATCATTAAAGCGCCCATAAGATTTGTGATATTTATGCCGACGTTATCAATAGGTTGGCGCCCTTCATAGATTTCCTGCGCATTAAATTCGTTCGCTTTCACGACAGCGATTAAATATTCTCTGAATAAATCGATACGGACATTTGGATCAACTTCGCCGATCATTTCTTCCTTAAAGCCTTTTGTTTGATATTCTATTGCCCTATCCGCATCAACCTTATCAATTGGAGTTATTTGTAGTTTCAATTGGAGTGGTGGTTTTGCTTGGATGATAGGTTGTTTATAAACGATTAGAAACGTCACGAAAAAGACGAGAACTAGCGAAGCGATTGCGAGAAACCACTTTTGTTTTGAGTTCATGTTCTTTTCTCCTTTGAGTTATGAGAACGATTGCCAAATTGATTAAAGTGTAAGCAAGGTGCCCATCGCCTCGACAACGAACTGTTTTGCGGCGTCGACGGCATATTCCCCGTCCTTGACGTTCAACTTCGCTTCTTCGAGGTCACCGTTATTTTGTTTAGCGGTAAAATAGGCATCGATGTTCTTGAGATAGAATTGTTGGTTGGCAGCATAGTTCTCAAGGGATTCGTCGAGTTCGTTGAGGTAGTACATGCGGTCGTCGTTTGCGTCCGCATATTCCATGATTGCGTAGATATAGATGTCTGGGATGTTGATTTCAATTGTACTTTCTGACTGGATGCGGACGTCGACGTTCTCCTCGTTAAAATACAGATACGAATCGACCGCTTGCTTGAGGACTTCAACAAGCAGATAGTAATCGGTACCGGCAGCGCCCGCCTCTTCAAGAGCGCCTTCGTTCAAGTAATCGGCCGCTTCTTGGCGTACGCGGTCGATGTCTGAGTAGTCTTCAGGATCCGGAATGACGGCGAGTCCTTCGTCGGTAGTGCTCTCGTCAGTCGTCTCGGTGTCTTCATCGGTGGCCGTTTCATCGGTCGGGACGACTTCTTCGTCCGTATAGGAATCTTCGGAGATTGGAGGGTCTTCTTGAGGGATTTCTTCTTTCTTCACGTCCTTCTCCGCTCCTGCCTCGACCTTAGTTGGTGCGACTTCTTGTTTGGCCTTTTGCGACGAGTTGTTCAACAACAAAACAGTGACGACAGCGAGATTGGTGACCAGACCAACACTGATGATACCTAAAATCCATTTCAGTGGTTTGCTCATGATGATAGTCTCCTTTTTTGTCGAGGGGAGCGGCGGACTATGAAGTTGTCAAAATGTCAAAAGTTCAGTTAAAGCATAGGGAAGAATTTATTGAATAATTCGGCCATACCGTCTTCGATGTATGACAGACGATATTCGACATTATCCAGTTCATCTTGAATGTCAGGACGAGCTGCCATGTCAGCAGCACCCCATTCTTTTGCTTGCTCTTCGTATACGGTTTGTTGCTCAGAATATGATGCGAAGTGATCACGAAGCATGTCGACATATTCTTTTTGGCTAGAATTTAACTCGACGCCTTGCAGCATACCGTCAACGTCGCAATCAGGAACCATGATGTTATCTTCACCAAGGCTCTCCATCATCATGCTACGCGATTCTTTGCTTAAATCGAGATAATTGACGGTACATTGTTTAAGGACGTCGATACGGCTATTGAAAGATTCATCATTCGGAATGTAACTTTTATAAGCTGCCTTAATGAAGGTCATTTTTTCTTGGACTTCAGGCGTTTGCTTATCAAAGTTTTCTTTTTCGAAATCTGTCTGTTCTCCGAGTTCAGGATCACGGATATAGCCAGATTTTGTTTCTTTTTTAGAATTGCTTTGATTTGCAGTGTAGATTAGATACGCCCCGCCACCAATCAAGAGGATGGCGAGTATGAACAGAGGAATTAAAATCTTTTTAGCCATTTGTGAATCTCCTTTAAAATCTTTTTATTCGAGTTCGCGACACTTCGGCATGAAGACCGCGACGGCTTTTCCATCCTCATCCCGAAGTGTCGAGACGCTGGAGGCGCTAGGGTCGTGCATGGTGTTGACCAAGCGTCCTGCTGGGAAGTGGGGCTTCGTATCGGTGCCATTGGCACCCTTGAATACGACGGCTTCCTCACAGGTACGGAGGACCTTAATGAGATAGTCGTTCGTCAGGCGTTGTTCCTGTTCGACGACATAGGAAACGAAGTCGAAGAGCCCGACAAGACGGCGGTCTATCGTCACGTCGAACCCTTCTGGATTGAAGCCGACTCCATAAATCTCGTTCAAGGCAAGGAGATTGCCGTCGAATCGTTTCATGGTGACGGCCGCCTCAGTATGCATGAGGACGAGACTCACGACGATGTTCCTGAACGGTCCGGGCTCTCGTTTCGTAAAGAATGACCATTCCCCCGTCTTCACTTGATTGATAATTCCTTAATGCTGCCAATCAGGCGGACGAAACGGATTGGTGACGACGAGTTGTGAGGAAAACAGGTAAAGTCCCATGCTACACCGCCAACAGCGCGTATAGTCCACGCGGGGAAGGACGTAATGATTGGCTACCGATGATCGTCCCTTCCAGTCGTAAGACACCGAGCTTCTCGTTCGACGTGTTGACACAAATCAAGACCTCGCGATGCGGAAATACCTCAAGGATTAAAGCGGATACAATATAAAACGTACCCGGTTTTTGAGTTGGTAACTCGCCCGCAGCAATCCTTTTATTGTAAACGAAAGGAACATTTTTGATGACCGTCCCACTTTAAAGTTTTAAATCGGCACGTTTGAGAATCGTTCCGGTATTCGTCACGCGGACGATCCGGTCAGATTTTGGGATGGCAGCAATCATTTCGTCAGTCCTTTTATCGTATATATTAAGAAGAATTTGAAGGAAAGTAGTTTAAATTTTAGCCATATAATTGATTTTTTGTATACTAGTGATTCTATATTTTGCAATTTGCAAATAAAATAATTATTTTCAACTTAAGTTTGTCTACATGTTTTTAAAATAAGGGGCGACTGTTACTTTTCATCGACGAGTAAAATATAAGCAATGTTCAAATAATATGCGGACATCATTCATGATTTGGAGAATGTTTACACTAATGGAGAGACACTTCTAGAAACAATCAATCATGCCGAAGAAGTACTCGAGAGCATGCTGGAGGTGATGTTCGACTACAATGACAAGTTTAATCCGTCTAACCTTGTTTCATAAATCATGGTCGAAGAAAGCAAGAGTCTTATTGCTGTTAAGGTGATTGTAATGCTGAAGGGAAAAGAAGATATCAGAAAAGGATGAGTAGATGAAATCTATACTGAAGATGAATCATGACGGTCTTTCTACCATTGAATTTCCTAGAATCTCATCAGGTCTGATAAGACGCCAGTCTGCCATTCTCGTTCTTAGAAGATGGTAGACTGGCGTCTTGTATTTTAGGTACTTCAAACTCGTAGCACCGCTCTTGTTTAGCTGAAGTAGACTATATTAGACACTAATCCATCCGAGGCGTATAGATTCTACAACTGCTGCGGTCCGATCAGAAACGCTCATCTTACGCAGAATGGCTGAGACATGGTTTTTCACTGTTTTCTCACTAATGCATAATTCATTTCCGAGCGTTTTATTTGAACAGCCTGAGGCTATTAGTTGCAAAACTTCGTATTCCCTAGATGTTAACGTTTGTTTAGAATTTTTTAATCTTTCTGCTTCTTTCACTTGAGTTTCTAACGCTTGCTTTTGTTTCATTAAACTTCGATATTTTTGTATTAAATTCAAAGTAACTTTCGGGTGAATATATCCACCTTCTTGGTAAACGGATCGAATGGCATTCACGAGCTCGTCCGTTGCCATTTCTTTAAGAAGATAGCCAACTGCTCCGATTTCAAATGCACGCATTACACGCCTTTCATCTTCGTAAAACGATAGAATGACCATTTGAACACCCGGATACGCTTCACTTATATTTTTTATCGCCACCATGCTATCTTCATCGGTTAAATCAATGTCCATCAAAACGATATCTGGTCGATATTTTTCCACAAGATAAGAAATTTCTGATTTAGTTCGTCCCTCTGCTACGACAACAAACTCTTCTTCAAATGCAAGTATACGTTTAACACCTTCTCTGAACAATGGATGATCATCAATGATGAGAATCTTCACTTTCGGATTATTCACAGTTTTCTCCCTTTCAATGTGTGCTCTATAATGTTGAAACTATAGCCCGTTCTCATTTTTAAAACCAATGTTTTCTAAAAATTGATAATAGTTCAATACCTGTTATTATTTGAACAACATTTCAATAGTAATACTATTGGTAATATAAAAATAGTGTTGAAATAATTTGATTTTTATGGACAATATGGTTTTCTTCATTTTGACTTGTTAACTTTCATTGACTTTCAAGCGAGGGAAGTATGCATATGTTTATTTTGTTAATAGTCGCTTCAGTTATATACGTAAACAGTCTTACACTTAGAATTAAAATTGATTAAAACTCGATGTAAGGACAATATGTTACACGATTTCAACTAAAAACGTAACTTGGCTCTAATTTATTTTTCTACCGAGCATGCTATTTCTGTTCGAAATTCTTTATTATTTTTTAAGTTAGTTTGCTTGCCATTAATGTACGTATAAATAGAAAAAAGGGAGGAAATGACCTCCCTTTTCATGCCATTAAAGTTGATGAATTAGAATAGATTATTTAAATCTATTCTAATTCATCAATATATCTTCATAACTTAAATTTATTCACTCTATGTGGTTCTAGTATTAAAAATCATTCAATCTTCTTTCAAATATAGTCGTTTTAAGTCATCTACTGGCAGTTTCCTGAACTTATTAAATTCAACAAAATAATTTAATTGCCATATTCGCATTGCTATAGCTTGTTTACTCGTTGGATTATCCCAGCTCGGGTAGACACGAATCGCCATCTTTCCTTTCGTTGTATCCGTCCTAAGAATTTTATGTTTTTTTAAGACTTCCTTATGCTGCATTTTGAACTTCTTCGCAAATAGCATGTGGCGTCAATCGACACGGCATATAGAGTTGTTCATTGATGTATGCGAAGGCTGTCCAGAAATCATTCATTCTCTTACCATCCTTTATCCCTTTTAATTAATGAATGACCTATATACTGTTAGTAACAAATTTATCGATGAGAGCTCAATGGCGTTGACGGAGTTCAATCTTAAAATGGAGAACCTTCATTTGTTTCGAGCGATGACATCAGTTGAAAAAAATAGGTAGCATCGCATGTTTTATTCAACTGGTACCAAGCTTCAAGCGTATCCGAGTGGAAGACATCCATTGCGCCGATTGTTTCTTTCGCAAACTCGAGCGGAGCCATACCGGAAGCTGTGATCAATCGACCGTCCCTGACGACAGGACCATTTTTATGGAAAGGACTTCCCTTATACGCTGAGCAGATCATTTCAAGGTAGGACTGATCATTACTCGTATGCCGAAGGTGATCTAAATAGCCACTATTCGCAAGACCCTGGACTGCGCCACAAATCGCTGCGATGAATGCTCCTCGTTCGAACGCATCTCCAACTTTTTCAAGTATAGGCTCGTGTATTGGTTGTCCCCAGCTTTCTCCACCGGGAAGTACTAAGAGGTCCCGTCCACCCACATTCATTTCCGCAACAGTAATATCAGGCTCGACGCGAAGCCCGCCCATCGTCGTTATCGTTGCTCGACTTACACCGACAGTGATGACGGATAGCGAGGACTCATTCGTTTTAAAATATCGACCGGTCTTCAATTCAGCCATTAAGTAACCATATTCCCAATCCGAAACCGAATCGAATACATAAAGATATACTTGCCTTGTCATTTTGTCACTCTCCTAAATATGTTATAGGCTTATTTTAGAGTGGTCTCCCTGACAACTACTGTCAGTAAAGATCAAGTTTGAGAATGAAATGCTGCTAGTTCTAAAAGTCGCTCGACAATCAGTTGTTTAGCATCCGGAGGAGAGATAACTTGTACTGCAGTTCCATACGTAATGAGTAGACCAGGTATGTATGTCTCTAAGACGGAGGGTTCAATGAGAAAGACGATCTCTCGCCATTCTTGTTGCTTAATGCAGTTCTTCAAGTACCAGTGACGGCTCAGCTCTTCGATGGCCGTCTCGCTACCTCTGATGACGAGATCCAATTTCTTCGATTCCTTCGTTTCACTTCTAGGTAAGAGCTCGGTCAGGAAGAGGTCTGATTCTCTGGAAGATTCGGGTGGGAGGAAGAAATCATCAGTCACAGTTAGTTGTTCAATCCGGTTTACTCGAAAGTTACGTCTGGCGTTTCTTAGATGACAATGTCCTGTCACATACCAGGCACTTTTCCAATACACAATCTTGTAGGGATTTACCCTGCGCTTCTCAGCTTTTTCAGCGTTAGGGCGTCTATAGATAATCTCGATAATGAGATGCTCTAAAATCGCACTCTCGATGCGGGAGAGGTTACGCGCTGCCAAAGCAGTTAGCGGCACGTTTTCATGCGCCACTTCAAGTGCGTCAATCGGAAGCTGTAATACATCCGTCACCTCTACTTTTGAATGCCGATTGATTTTTAAAATGGCATTCTGTAAGCTTGTACTTCCATAATATCCTGCTTTTTCAGCAAAGACCGCTGCATGGTATAGCGCACTCTGTTCCTGCTGATCAAAGTATAGGGGAGCGTCAACGAAATAGTTCAAGAGGGTGTATCCGCCATTCACACCGGTTTCAGCCACGAGAGGCACTCCACTCATGGAGAGCGTTTCCATGTAGCGATAGACGGTCCGTACATTCATTTCAAGCTGTTCAGCGATTTGCTTCGCCGTGATTTTATTCCCTTCTCGTAGTAACCATAAGATGGCTAGTAAATTATCACTTTTCGCCAAAATCCTCGCCTCTTTTCTGTTGTGTTATCTTTGCCTACATTTGTATTTCATTACGTAGGGTAGGTTATGTTTTTTATCGATCCCGTAAACATGTAATCTTGAATCACATCCCTTTTTATTAGATCCTACTTCAATCGATTTACCTCGACTATTTTTGCCCTAAAGAAGGTTTTCATGATTTAGCTTAGAAGTACTTTAGAACTAGGCATAAAAATGAAATAGATGGGTATTTATTACTTAATATAAATCATTTTCGAAAATCGATGACAGGAACAGGGAGGTTTTAGGGAGAGGAGAGACTTCATTATGATCCATCTGCTAAACGATTTAGTGGTTAATTTAGCCCTTATTACATTGTTTGTACTTATCTCTCTTTTTAGCTACAAACGTCTTACGATCGAGTCTCCTTCTACGAGTATCATAAAGAAATACTTATTCGTGACCATCCTAGCCTTGATTGCCTGTTACTGGGTGACCATTAACGACATATCGTTTCGTGGTTTCACATTCGATTTCTCGATCGTCCTATTGATCATTGCTCTTTACTATGGTGGTACGAGTTATGGCATCATCACTTGGTTCATCCTATTGATGTGGCAAGCCATTACATTGACTAGCGATGAGTTTTTCCTGTTCCCCTGGATCTTAATCACTTATACGTTCATTTTAAGTATCGTCTTACTGCTGAAGCACTTATTGAGAGACGAGTTCAAGACACTTCCCCTCATCACCACCTGCTGTTTACTCACCCATCTGCCACTCGTCTATGTTAGTGAAAATGACATGAAGTCTTTCATGGAAAATGCGATTCTATTCAGTTTTTATATTGCTTCAGTAGCGGTCCTTATTCATTCGTTCCTCTATTACGTCAAACAACATTACGGGCAAGTCAGACTTCATCAAGAACTCGCACTGACAGACTCCTTGACTGGGCTTCATAATCGTCGTGCCCTTGAGGATCAAGTAGACTACTTCATGATTGCTCATCCTTCGTTCACGGTCATGATGATTGACGTTGATTACTTTAAGTTCGTCAACGATAAGTATGGACACGATCAAGGAGATGTTATTCTATCGCAGATTAGTAATTTACTTGGAGAACATACCCCACACAATGCTGTCATCGGTCGATATGGAGGAGAGGAATTCATGCTCCTCATTCCGGAAACAAATGTATCCTACGTTGAACGACTCGCAGAAGACATCCGCTTATCTTGTGCGACGACTCGCTTTCTTATCCATCATGAAGAGTATATCCATGTGACGCTATCAATCGGTATCTCTTCGTGCGAATCACGGACATCCGTTAGCTTCATGGAAGTGACGAAAAGTGCTGATGCCGCTCTCTACGAGGCGAAGCGTCGCGGACGAAATCAGGTCTTTCAAGCTGCGCGACTTCATCCTTCCGCTCATTGATCGGATCTACATCTTAAAAGACGTGACACAAGAAGTTTTCCATACAAGAACCCTCTACCGAGTGGTGAACTGCCCCATAAAAGTCGGAAATAAAAATCCAACTTTTATGGGGTGTTTTTTATGGTCAAATATACGAAGGCGTTTACGACCTTTCTCATTCTATTCCTAGAGGTTGTTAAGATTTTGGTTTATCTGCATTTTCAAATGATCATGATGAATATTAAATAGCGGAACTGTAGGATTAGGAACTTGTCCTTGTTGATCTGGATTTTCAAGGTGGACGAATTCACCTGTTTTTATCCTGTGCTGTTCCTTGTGCCCGATGTCCTCCTTTGGATGCTGTGCCTTCTGAGCAATCCCAAAACTCATAGGCGTGAGGTTGCGCTTCCATGCCATCTTCTGTGGCTGGAACGACGACACCTTTTTTGTTCGAGTTCTTCAATGCAAAAATTTAAATATTACGCGGTCATCACTCCTGACTTGGAGGATGGAGGTTATTTAGTCCGATTTCCTGATTTAGAGGATGTTTATACCGAAGGAGAGACACTATTAGGATCTTTCAAACATGCTGAAGAAGTACTCAAGAGCATGCTAGAGGTGATGATCGACTACAATGACAAGTTCAATCCGCCTAGCCCCGTCTCAGAGATTACGATTGTAGAAGGCGAAAGCCTTGTTGCCGTCGAGATGAGCGTGACGCCGAAGGGACAAAAGGTGATTTCAATAGAGAGCTTGTAAATGAACTCCATATTGAAGACGAAGTCTGACAATCCCTCATCATTGAATTCCTCAGAATCTAACTGTTTTTGATAAGATGCCAGCCTACCACTTTCTCTGACGAAGGGTGGTGGACTTGCCCCTTTGTTTTTTAGGACTACTCCAAACTCGTGACCTCGCTCTCGTTCAGCTGAAGTCGTCATTTTATTAACTAAAGACTACGAATTCTCGAAAAACCGTTCCCCATATAACCTAAAAACCACCATCTTCATGGTATTAATCGACTAAAATGGATGGATTGGGATATTTATCCTGAATATCATAAAACGAAAGGAATGAGGACCATGAAAAAAGTTGTAGCTGGGCTTGCTCTACTCTTCACTCTAAACTTCACTCATCCCGTCTCAGCAAGTGTCAGTTTTCCGATAATAAGCCAAATCAATGATAGAGTTTATTACAACTATATCGTTCGAGGTAATACTTTTTATTATGCTGATGATGACGGAACCAAACTATACGATTTAAATACTGGAACATTATTGAGAACGGATGATACAGAGAATTACTTACTGGATGTAAGTACAGATGAGAATTGGTCGGTTCAAAAGGATTTATACGGTCAGGTGTTATCCATCCACGATCGTTTTGGAGATAAGGTAGTTGACCTGTATCGTTTGAGCTATAACGATGTTGAATATGAATTTGAATACTATTTAGATGCAAAATTTCTTCCTAATACATCCACACTAGTTATTGCTTCAGAAGATAATCTTATCTTCTATGATGTAGTAAAGGAAAAGGTTACTTTTGTCCGTGGGATTGACACGGACGGTACTCTGAAGGTTTCTAGTCAGTACATAACAATCGGAAACGACTCCTCCATTCGCGTGATGGACCACAAAGGACAGTCAGTCACCGAAATCTTACCTACTGAGCGTATGATTTCTTATGATTTAACAAGCTCGAACGAACTGATTTACAACACCTATAGCGGTCGCATATATCGCTATAAAACGAACCTCGAAGAATCATCTTTAGTTCCTTTCAAGACTAGCGAAGTAATAGACATGGATGAGAGCGGAACGTTTGTAGGAACTCGCGATGGAAGTTTATACGATATGGAAACCTCTAAAAGGATTTTTACCAATCTTCCCCAAGCGCGCATCGCTTTCAACCAAGATACGTCCAAAATCCTAGTCATCGACGGTGCTGTCCGCGTATATAACACGAAGAATCTTAGTAAGCGAATAATTAGTATGAAAATTAATCCTAAGCTCTTCTCATTCATCGAAAGAAACGAGGTGACCCCGTCCGTAATCACGACGTCAAAGGATAAAACGTCTTCCACGATTACTTCTAATGTCACTTGGAGAACAGATAACTCACAGGTCGTCTACTTCTCAAAAGAGAAGCTCATTGCAAAGTCCCCGGGAAAAGCAACAATCAAGGCTACCTTCGAAGATTTCACCGCGACCATGAGTGTGACCGTTAAAAAGGACCCGCGCCCGTCCAACACACAATGGCTGAAGAGTCAAAAGAAGGTACTTGACCAGAAGGGAAGCTTCTTGAACGCGCCCTTTAAAATCTATGACGCGTACTCCAAAGTAAAAGGGACGAACGGTAAGCTGTATTATAATAGCGAATTGTATGTGAACGGTATCTTCAAGGATAGCTGGCTCTACGGTACTTATCGAAAGAAGAAGACAATCGATGAGATTATATTGCCATTGAGTTTGGAGAAACGAACCGATGTAACCGAGAAAGAGGTCACGAGCGTTTTTGGCAAGCCGAAAAAGGTGTACAAGTATGAGGATGGGTTGACCGCTAAGGTTATTCGAGGAACAAAGACGTTGGATCAAAATAAAGTGAAACGGATCAATCTTTATACCATAAAGAAGAACCATACCCTTCAAGTGACCTATGACGATAAAGGGCATGCTCGTTATATGCACTTATTCTAATCATCATCAGATTGATTGAAAATGACTGTTTGCCTAGAGGCTTCCATGATGCTCGAAGTCATCTGAATTTTGATATTTCATTTTAGTTTTTGTCTCAAAAAGACGACGACTCGCACATGGACACCGTATGAAGAACTGCGTAATTTTTTATTACTTTTGTAACCACCTAATGTCAAAAGGGATTAATCTCTTTCGTCATAAGTCCGGATAAAAAATCATATCGATAATTTTCATAGTGGTATCACTTGTTGATTTGCCGAAATTCATGGACTCACTAGATGCTTTTTGTTCCTTCACTTATCAAAGAGAGGATTGTAACTATGATGAAAACAATTACCGGCATCGTCTTGGCTGTTTTTCTAGTAGCCTCAGCTTCCACTGCTCAAGCATCAGAATATTATAAAGTGGAACCTTCAAAAGGAATCAAAGCGGGTGTATATAAGGATGGTAAACTAATCGTATCTGCAGTTAATAGAAAGATAAACAATGGTGAAGATCAAGAGCTGATACTTGATGTCAAGAAAGTCAAGGACACACTTTTTTTTACAGAATATAAAGATTTCAGGTCAGATACACAGTGTGGGTTCAGTACACCTACCTATATCTTAAAAATGAAGATAGGTAAAAATAAAGTGATCAGCTTTAAAGATACAATAAATATCAACATGTCGCGGATTGCCACTGATGGTAAATACCTTTACTTCATTTCTGCAAACGATATGAAAAAAGGTGATTTGATTCGTTTATCATCCGATGGAAAACAGAGAAAGGTCATCGAGAGCGATGTTGAAGATTTTTGGTATGCGAACAGCCAGATGTATTACGTTAAGAATCGTCATGCTTATTCGTTCCATCCCAATTCCTTGAAAAAAGTATCACTGGATTTAGGCAGCAGAAAACTATATCCACCTAATTACTGTAAACTACCATCAAGAACGTTTAATAATTATCGAATATCGAACAATGGAATCATGTACATCGTGAGGAAAACAAAAAAGGATAACTACGTTTTTGATTTCTACTCTTTTAAGACCAAGAAAATCACTCAACATGTAATTGCATCTAGCACTACTCTATACAACAAGGAAAAGAGTAATATATTATCTCAGCTTTACGATTTAAACCCAGTTAATTCAGAATTCATTGAAGATGGTGCTATTGGCAAAATCGAGCTCTTCTCACCAGGGGGACGGACATTGAAAACCGTCCTCACACTCAAGGAGACGGAGAATATAGATTTCCCTTACATCATCAGGTTTCTCCGCGTCGACATAGTCAAACGTGAAATCGTCTTCGTGAAAGGTACAAAACTCGTCACTAAGAAATTCTAATACATCTAAGCAAAAACATCGAACGAACGTTTAAATAAAAAATTAAACGTTCGTTCGATGTTTTGATGTCTTTAGACATAGCGTATGGATTGCTTTTTCAAACTATTACTACCATAGCTTGATTCATTGTAGGGCTTGTACGTCTCGCACGGTCATCCGGAAGCCACTAAATCCATTGGCGAAAGCCTACCAAATGCCACCGGCGAAGCCGCATGGATTTCCTGCATCTGACGTCTTCATGTTCGGTCCGAAATCGATTTCCGATATGCGACGGAACAGGTCGTAAGCAAGCTCTTGATTGCCGAGGTCCAACGGAAGCTCGCTACATGCAAGCGGCAAATCATGTACTCTCATAGTACTCCCGGTTAATACGTTTGACGTCAGCCGTTAACAGACCTTCAAGCAGCCAGTCGCTTTTAACGGTATTCTATCTTTTTTCTTTAATCTGCATCTTCGCGGTCATCCGAAAAGCTTTGTAGTTGGAACTCATAGCTGACGTTCTTTCCATCGACGTAGCTTCGCATCATGAACTCCACCTTCTGGAGATTCAAGTGGTGGATCAAACGATAGGACAATTCATCTGTACCGACGAAACCATACGTCCGAATCATCTGCAAGACACCATTTCGGTTATCCTTCGTCAGAAACGGGGCCATCTCCGACGCTTCGCTGAAAGTGATTTCAAACGGGTTGCGCGGAATGAGTCGAGGCGGCTTGATCTCGCGCGCGACGCGAAATCCTTCCTCGTTCGTGCTACGGTCGTCTATGAAATAGGGTAAGCTGAACTCGCTGTGTGGATTTGGATGAAAATCATCATGCTCGAACGACTTCATTTGATACTCGATTCCTTTCTGCTCCAACTCCAACATGAGTCGAAACGGGGCAGATCTTACATTCCCTTCGACGCAGATGAATCCTCGCTCTTGCAACAAACGGAGCAGGTCGTCTCCTTCATACAGCGCCTCGACGAGACCTCTCGCTTCTAACTCGGTGTACCGAATGATTGGTGCCCTGACTGATTGTCTTCTCACTGATATCCCTCCCGACACCTGGGTGTTCTTCATTCATCCTCATAGAAAACTTCCACGGCTCATTCAAATCGTCAAAAATAAAAGATGACGTATTAAAAAAATGAAGAACATCGATACGATGGACGTTTATGACTGACCATGAACACCAAGCGATGCTCCTCATCGAATGAAATCAACGATTCGAATAGGGACACGATATTGTTTTTTAAATCATGCGTTTTGTTGAAGTTTTCGTAATACTGTGTTCAGTGATTTCATTTCTTTGTCAGACATTCCTATATTCTCAGCAATCTTATCCCAGTCAGACGCCATCATGCGTAAAGGAAGGACGATATTCTGTTCGATCATCCTTGTTTGACCTTTCAGTGCAATTCGAAGTGGTTTAGGCATAGATATGAATGCAGCCCCACTGAACAGGTTCCGGTCAGACTTTACATCAGGGACGAGCATATAATCAGAGGCGCACTTCATTGTATCGTTTATAACGAGACAGACTGGCCACCCTGAGCACTTGACTTCTGGCTTCTCCATGATTTCTTTAAGTACATGAAGAATTTTTACCGCATCTTTCTCATTCCCCATCCATAACATCGACCGTACTTCCTTCATCGTGCCCAGAAAGATATTCAATTTAGCAGGTTCCCATTCTTCAGATTTCAAAGCACCCTTCAAGAAATTCCCGATAAAAGTATCAATTTGATCAAGGGTATAGGAGTTCTTCGTCATCATGTCCGTCATGACTTGAAGAGAAGAGCTAACCCCAGAAGAACTTATTACTTCAGGTAGCATAAGACGTGACTCATCCAGTCGTTTTTTCCGACTATTTATTTGCATTCTCTCTTGATAAAGTGTAGCTTGAATTCCCGCTCTTCTTCTCACGTTTTCTTCATATCTTTGTACACTTGATTCATCCAACTCTGCCGGTCCTTCTACCGCGCCGATTCTACCTTCTTTATATCTCGAAATGATGGTCACTTCGTCGAGTCCCTCGTCCTCCAGGAGAGTCTCTATTACGTTAGAATTTTCGGTTCTGTAGTAATTCAAGAGTTGCGTCTCGAGATTTTCAGCGATGGCAAAGTTTTTCTCGAAGTATAGCGTGAATAACCGCAAACAGATTTTCGCTGCACCGATATCATTTATGTTCTTAAGATCACTGAATCCTTTGAAACCGTACCAGAACTCCCGACCCGCGATTTCGGGCGAGAGCTCCGCAGCCTCAAGAATGTCCTCGCGCAATACCCTGATTTCCTGGTTCGCCTTGATTTGATAAGAATATAACTCCTCGAAACTCTTTTTCCCGAATAGAAGTGGGGAGATTTTTTCACCGAGCATACATTGCAGGAACACCGAATACTCGCCAAGTTGTTCTTCGCCACTCTTATATAGTGTCATAGAAATACGATTGAGGATGTGATACTTCGCGACAAGATGGGCCTCTCTCTCGAGAAGTTGACTATAGGCGAGTAGTCTCACACCTAACGGAAGGAAACTAATCTCTCGAGACAGCTCAATGCTAAATCGTCCATGGTAGTAAGGAACAAGCGTATCCTGGATACTATCCATTAGTCGTTTGTTATAAGTAATACGTTCGTCAAGATTCTCCCGGATCAACCTCAAGAGATTTCTCTCGTGTTCTGCCAGCTTACGCTGCAGTGTCTCCTCCTGATCGCTCATCCGGTTTCTCGAGATGTATCTCAACGTTATGAGGTCGTCGACGAACTCCGGTCCTCCAAGGGGCATCTCATTGATTTTACGGTACAGGAAACGTTTCTTCTCCTTACCTTCCAGTCTGTCTGACATATCCATCACCTTACCGCCGACTCGTCCTACGAGTTCTGACTGTTCATCGATGTTGTTCATGGTTGATCCGTCCCTTCATTTGGTTTATGACTTCATCAAATACGATATCGATGTTCAGACCGCTTACCTGTACGATTTTTTCCCTTGGGACCTTGCTTTTCAACTTGTGGAAGGACTCATGTTTCGCTTGCTTCCCCATGTAGATGAAGAGGTCATGGTTCGTGCTGAACGAGCTTGCCGAGAGAGTGGAGTACTGCGTGATCCTATCGAGATGATATTTATCCATGTATCTCTCGAGATCTTTGTCCTCGAATTCATCCGCAATGAATACTGCTATTCTTTTTCCGAGGAACCATGCCTTCAGACGAGTCTCTTCATCCAACTCTAGCAATCGCAAGAGGTTATCCGAGAGTCGGTTCTCTTCAGGGAGATTCTCTGCATCGTCGTTCGGATGATGCGTTCCTTTGGTTCGTTTTTGGAGTTCCTCCCATTCCTTCTCCTCTATCAGTATCCTCTCGTCGCTCCTGATTTTCCTGAGGACGTGCAGTTCGCCCGTCACCAGGCAGTGCACCCATGTGTGTATCGGTCGCTCAGCATCGCGAGCTCGAAGCTTCTCGATGGTCGAGGATGCACGATAATCTTCGACGAACGTCCCGTACCATTCTTCGAGCGCATCGTAGACGAGTGACCAGAGAGAGGGTGTTTCTTCGATGAGGTTGACTAGACGATTGAAGTATTCATCCACCGACATCCTGAAGCTTTTCTTTTGGATGGTATCCAGATGTCTTCCTCCCGAGCCTTCCTCGATGATGTACCTGATTGAATCCAGAGCACACCGTCTATCGCCGGGAGACAGCTCGATGAGATTTATGAACATGTTATGTTCCGTCATGAATTCATCCTCCCTAGAAAACAGATATTTTCATGAAAATACATATGGTTCCAAAAATGATTACTTATAACTAGTATTATTTTATATAATTTACTTATATACGACTTATTAACAAAAAAATCCTGCTTCCGATTATTCCTTTCTGACTATCATCGTTCTCTACCATCATGAAGTAGAGGATGATGGATGGAACTTTCCGATTGGTCTTAAGCAGTGCATCCATCCGTGACTCGAGAGTGACGCCAAAGGGGTGTCATCCTAAGCACTATCATTCTCGCTCGAATCGACTCGATTTTTACGCTCGATTCAAGGAAACACGATTAGGATGAGGGAATCTGAATCCAGATACCCATACGCTCTCGAGCACCGACGGGTGAATCCTTCAGGTATGCCAAAAAATCATTTTAGACAAAGAAAGAGGTCGGGAAGATGCAACGTATCGAATTCGAGAGAACGACGCTCGAAGAACTTCTGAACAACGCGAGAGGCAAGACGCTTGGTGAGATTGACACCGCAGACGTTTTTCGCCGGACGGAGATCGCGAAAAAAATCACGGGGATTGCAGGGGACGTCATCGAGCAGTCATTGCTCGGGTTCCCCTCGAACCCAAGTCGCGACCCCGACATCATCGTCGACGGGGTGGAGGTCGAACTCAAGACGACGGGTCTTCGTCGGCCAAAGCGACGTACGGATGTACATTATGAAGCGAAGGAACCGCTGACGATCACGGCTGTCAGTCCAGCCACCATTACGGATGAGACTTTCTGGTATTCTCATTTTTGGAGGAAGGTGGAGCATCTGCTCCTCGTCTATTATGAGTATGTATCACCGACCACGGTGCCAGCCTCCGCCTATCGGGATTTCCCACTGATCGGATATGATTTTCATCACTTCGACGAAGAGGAGGTCGAGACGCTACAGGCCGACTGGGAGATCATCCGCGATTATATCCGGCAATTGAAGGACACACACGACAATCCAGAGGAGTACTATCCCTCTCTGTCCTCCGCGCTCAGAAAAAGACTGATGTTCCTCGACACTTCCCCGAAGTGGCCGCATAAGCCGCGCTTCCGGATAAAGCGAGCGGTACTCACGAACATCGTCAACAAGTCGATGGGACGACGGTACGAGTCGATTCCAAGACGCATCACGACCATGGCTGAGTTCAACGACGAGCTCAGACGCCTCACACGTGCTTGTAAGGGAAGGACCGTCCGCCAGCTGATGACCGACCTCGGCTTGACGGGAGGTAGCGGCTCAAAGTCCCTGACGGAATCAATCGTCGTCCGCATGTTCGGAGCGAAAGGGCGACGCGTCGGTAAAGTCGACCTGTTCTCGAAGCTCAACGTCGTCGTGAAGTCGACCCGTCTGACAGAGGAAGGAGCGAACGTAGAGGACACGAAACTATTCCCGGTCGATTTAGTCCAAACGGGCGAGGAGACATGTTTCGAGGAGTCCGCAATCCATGCTGAGATGAGCGAGATACACTTCCTGTTCGCCATCTTCGAGACGCAAGCGGGAGGAGACCGGCTCGACGACGTCTTCGTCGGTTTCAAGCACCTGATGCTGTCGGACGACCTGTTCGAGGTCGAGCTGCGGCGGACATGGCAGGAGGTGCATGATCTCATTGCAGGGGGACGCCTAAGCGTGACGACCGAACTCGACAAAAACGGGATGGTGAGATACACGAAACGAACGAACGTCCCACGCACCCGGACGAACCTACCGAAGTCCCGCCACTATACGTTCTTCCTACGCGGAAGCGGACGTGATGCCAAGGACAAGGTATTGTCCATCGATGGTATTTCACTCTATCGGCAGGACCTGTGGATTAAAGGGACAATACTCTGTCGCTTGTTGAACGATGAATCGTACGTCTAACCCCATTAAGAGTTCACGGTTCTTCCATCAGGCTTAACCAACCCCTTCCGAGCATTGCGGGTGGAGAGACTCCTACATTTAATCAATTCATCACGTACGAAAGGGGAGCGACATCATGTCCTCTCCCCTTTCGTCATTTAGATTCAGTCATACCTCGTCTTGAACATCCTTAAGCCTTAAGAAGGACGTCACTCAGAGGTCCTGTAGACCGTTATGGTTCGTGTCGATGAAAGAATCGTTCATGTCAGATATGCCGTCATGGTCCACATCGATGGAGAGGTCCGACGAGTCGACGAGTCCGTTGTGGTTCACGTCAATGAAAGAATCGTTCACGTCAGGTATGCCATCATGGTCTAAATCTAGGAATGCGTCTGAGTGGTCATCTATTCCATTGTGGTTCGTGTCGAGCATTAAATCATTGACGTCAGGTATGCCGTCATGGTCCAAATCCAGGAACGGGTCCTTGACTGACGAACCTAAAGGTCTCAGTGGGTCTCTATACATGTTGGTTTCCTCCTTAATCTAGGAAAAGGGATGCTATTCCCTCATCCTTCTTCGATGGCTTGTCGAGTATCGACGTGACGACCCGTTGTGGTACGAGTCCCTGGTCGAAGTCGACCGGCAACGTGTTCTTAGAATATAGATGGACGGATTGTTCCAAGAGTTTGCCCCTCCGTCTGTGGCCTAGCTCGAGTTTCATGATCTCCTTCGCCTCGAGCTGGAGCGTCTCGAACGTGAACTGGTTCAGGACGTCGACATGATGATTGATGGTGAAGGCATCCATATGCCTGACGAGATCGATTGCCTTCTTGAACAAGAACGCGTTCTTCTTGTACTCCTTCTCTGCCTGGATGTCACTGAGTTCCTTCCTCTGCTTCGAGGTCGTCCATTCCGATATCGCTGCCATCGCAGGGAGGACCAATCCGAATCCCCCAGTCAACACGCCGATGCCCACTCCGACGACAATCGCCCCTCCGACTCGCTTCATGCCACTATCCTTGTATGCCTTGTCTATCTTTCTTTGGTATTCATCGTTGTGGAAATGGACATAGGTGATCTGCGATAACAGGTTCTCAATCTCTGTGAACTGCGACTTCAGCTGTGCGGACAGTTGGAACATCTGTCTCTGCTGCATCCGATGGATTCGATCGCCACCTCTTCCGATGCCGACCTCATCGGCTAACGTCGACATGAAGTGGGGGAACTTACTTGATATCTCTTCCATCCGTTTCCGTTGCTGATAGATGGCATGATACATGAACAACCCATGGTTCTTGATTTCTTCCTCCGAGAATTCCTCTCCATCCACCGAGGAGGACATGTAATCCATCAGTATCTGCCATTGTCCGAAGAACTCGTAGATTAGCATGTCGCTCAGGTTCCGCGCCCGCGACGTCAACAGCATCGTGATCGGAACGTCCGGTAAGGATGTCGTCTTCGACTCGAGCAGGCTTTGTGTATAGTGCGACTTGTACAGTGCGAGAGGGATCCTCAGCTCCAGTGGACGGAGGGTCACTACCACGTCTCCGTCCGCCTGTCTCGTCTCAGCGTCATAGAAGACCTTCAACCGGTCCTCCCACAGCACCTTACCCGGGATTGCCACACGCATCGTGCTGATGTCGACACGCTCGATGAACACCGGGAATCCTTCCTTCGTCCTGACGGACCGAGGAGCGTCCACGGTCTCGAGAAAATCAGCAGGGGTCTCTGAGTAGACCAATCCATCTCCGAAGATCACGAGTCTAGGATCCTCGTTACTTCTCCGGAGCTCCGCATGGTGTGGCCTTCTTATCATGCGTCCGTCCTGCCGCACGTACATGTACCATGAATGCACGTCCTGCCAGACAAGGAGTTCATCGAAGCTCCATTGCCCGCCATGGGAGACTAGACGAGCATCCTCCAGTGCATGCAACGCCACCGGTCTGATGCCGGTCTTCGCGCACAAGAGACGTGCGCTCTCGTTGGAGCAGCATATGACGTCGTCCCCATGCTGCAGGAGGAGGTACCGCGAGCCTAGATATAGATTGAGACTTCTGGCATCGAACTCATACCTCAAATCCAGTGTAGATGCCTCATAGATTTTCAGCTGTGACTCTTTGATGTAGGCAATCAAATCTCCGTCCATTCCTTTGAGGACGACCTGGTCCTCCACGTCACCAATCCTGTGTAGGACCGCCAAATCAATCTTGACCTGGTCGAGCAGTCTTCTGACAGCCGCCGTTTGTATGATTTCATAAGCGCCCTCGGACGTCATTATTGAACCGATGGAGTCTGATCCGGTCATCACGTCGTTCTGGATTTGCTTGATGTGCGAGAGTTGAATCTTCTCTATCGTCTCGACGCCTGAATCGATGGTGACGTATCCATTCACGAAATCCAGTTTTGCAAAAGTATGTTTCTGGCCATGTTTGACAATCGTATACGAGGATGCCGGCTCATCTCCTCTACTCAATCTCGCCTTCTTTATTAACACGTCCGCGTAATCTTTATAATCGTGAATGGTAATGAAGTCCTCGTAGTATTCACATCCGCCTAGTATATGGAACATCTTTTCGATATTGACGCTGAAGGAGAATAATCGATTGCCGCCCACTGATATTCCGCTCGCCATCACGGATGGGCCGCCACCGACTCCTGCCACGGCCACTTGAAGCAATTCCGTCTTATAATCCAACTTTTTCGATGAAGCATCGACAAATAATCCACCCGTGTCCTGCATCCTCATGTACTCTCCATAGAACTCGAGCGTATGACTCCCGATTTTAGACCCATTCATGATCAAACCATCACCTGATACCTTCCTGTTCATTCGTTTCCCCTCCCTCGAATCATGATATGGATATTTTAACCATAAATATGTCGCTATATATCCCGAAGTTTCAACACCAAGTCAATACTTTATATATTTATATAACGTTAATTTTTTAGGACCTTCACTTAGGCGTCAATTCTGGCTCTCTCGGTTGAATCCATTGGTCGGTCCAAGAGGCAGACGTACTCGATATCATGCCCAGGGATCAGTAACGATAGAATGAGATGGACGGGGAAGGAGCGAACAGCAGGCGACATGACAGGAAGTATGAATGATAGCATCAATCGATGATGGACGATGAGGATGTAGTCGCCCAGCCCTATCATGAGCGGCAGGGGACTTATCGAGGAAGCGGGGCGTCTACAGCCAGCTTCACTAGTGGTCGTCCGAAGAACGCCGTTCTTCCTTACGGTCACTTCGTGACACTGACATCCCCCACTCCATGATCATCATCTTCTTTCGTCCGACCTGACCGTACTATTGATTTTCAATTCGTCTCATTGAAAATAGAATACTACTGTTTTTGAGACATCGAATCGTTCCAAGAATGATAGAGGAGGAATCGGCATCCCTCCTCCCCCATCGCTCCTCGCCCTTTTCGTCAATCGACGGATAAAAACGTTATGTCAACCATCATGTACTCTAAAAATTTACTTGTGATAATTAGCTGTTATCACAAGTAATTGGATGTTATAATGGATTCGTGAGTTATCTGTAATACATAATATATCCGATTCGTAATCGTTAATTACGTACATACAATAAACATAATTTGATGTAATACACTTACATACACCCGATTATGCGGAAATCATGAAAAAAGGTGGCCGAAAGAGGAAGCGTCGGACGGCGAAGACATGGAGGAGGATGGGATGATGGAAAAAGAAGTGAGGAACGAGGTCGAGATCAGGGAGGCGGCGGCGCTCGCGTTCGCCGACAGCCGGGAGAGGCTGCTCGCGGTGCTCGAGGACGACCACCTGAACATGGAGGCGCTGAGCGACCTCGAGATCTTCGAGCTTTTCTGGGCGACGGAGCTGTTCCCGATCTACAGCCAGAAGAGCCCGCACACGAAGCGGGCCTATAAGCAGGACCTCGACTACATCCTGCGCTTCTTCGTGACGAAGACCCAGGGCGTCAAGCAGCTGACGATCCTCAATCTGCACGAGTATCTGAAGGACGTCCACGACCAGTACGCCCCGCGGACCGTCAAGCGGCGCAACGCCATGCTGCGGCGCTTCCTGCGCTTCCTACACTTCAACGACTATCATGCGCGCGACCTGTCAGTGCAGGTGAAGGACCAGATGAAGCCGGAGCCGCTCCGCCGCGAGATTGATTTCGACGAGATGGAGGCGATTGCCCTCGCCTTCCGCCACACAGTGAAGCAGAAAAAGAACCGCGAGCTGTTGCAGCTGCGGAACGAGACGATGGGCTATCTATTATTGACGACTGGGATGCGTGCCTCGGAACTACTTTCTTTAAAATTCAAAGATATTAGGCAAAACTCGGAACACCACTATATAGAGGTGATTGGGAAACGTAATCGACAGCGCCGCATTCCTTTATCGGATAAGGCATTTCGCTTGTTAATTAGACTTGAATCATTGTTAAATACCGAAGAAAAAGTTACAACCTATATATGTTTCAACCCTAATTCTTTAGACTCTCCTATTACCTATGAAGCTCTAAGAATAATATCTAAAAATGCGGCGAGCACGTTACTGTCTTCGGGAATCTCTCCACACTGGTTCCGAAGATCTTATATCACGAAACTCTTGTCAGAGGGCTTTCCTCTGTATGATGTAATGAATACTTCAGGTCATGAGTCTATCTCTACTACCAATCAATATTTACAAGATATAAAAAATAGAACGATATTATCTATACCTTATAAATAAACTATGTCTATAACATCATATGAAAAATATCCACTTGGATTTGTATGATAAAATTTATTTGTAATAATCTTTTTGATAGACTAGATTTTCATCAATAGTCACAGTGAGTTTAAAGAACGTTTCTGAAGAGAGTTCAGGAATGTTGAATACTATCTTATTACCTTCTTGCATAAACTCACTGAGGTTAGTATCCAGACTTGTCCAGTACGTTAATATAATTCCTTGTAAATTTGTCCATTTAATCGAAATGTTTCTAAGTAACGTATCACACTTATTGAAATAGATTATTATTTGGTCATCTATTTTTGTCACTTTGTTTATCATTAACTTGTCGTAATAAAACATATCTCTGCAATAATCATTTTTTAATAGTACTATTTTATCTCGGTACAATCTTTTAGCGTTTTCGTCTATTAAGTTGAATAAAGTTTCTTGTTCCGCTTCAGTTCTACAAATTATCAATCTCAATAGACTTAAGTCGTACGAGTCTTTTATTAAAACCTCCGCATGTCTACGTTTTTTAATAATACTGCTATTATCTTCTCGAGAAATGGGTCCCGTATGATAAATGTCTCTAAACGGCGCTCTAATAAAATCATAAATATTGTTATATCGTTCAACGTGATGTCTGGAGGCTAAACTCTCATATGAGAACATAGTTCTTTCATCTTCAAGTATATCCGTATCAAATAAAAGGAATACCGGAACTGGACAATGTGCATTGAATTGATCTACTTCAAAATTCGATTTAACTCCTTCATTACGATACTGCGTCGGCGTCAAAGGACGAAAGTAAAAACGTACATACTCATGTACGTCGAAAGATGTACCATCAATTACTTCAGAACTTGCATTATCATTGTATCCTATTGGTAGCTTTCTCATTATTTCAGCTCTACTCTTTATTTTTCCTTCATTCAGAATGCTTGCTATATTCGTGACATGGCTAAAATGATATATATATTCAGACCACCAGTGTCTCCTAGTAGCTATATGATTTCGTACTAGTTGACTCCTTAAGATTTCTTTATACCCCATAATTGACCCTCCTATATTTGGACATTTCAATTATATCATCAAAATAATGGTAAAAAAGGAGCGTTCTTATGATATTTTTTTTAAAAGGAAATTTATTTGATAAATTAAATGAAGTCGATGCCATAGTAAATACGGTCAATACTGTCGGTGTTATGGGTAAAGGGATTGCATTGGAATTCAAAAAAAGATTTCCAGATAACACAAAAGAATATGTTACTAGATGCAAGGAAGGATCTATAACTATAGGAAATAGTTTTGTGTTTGAGTTAGGAAACGAAAGCCTTACTAAGTTCATTGTCAATTTCCCCACAAAGAAACATTGGCGAAACCCTTCGAAAATCGAATATGTAGATGCTGGATTAGAGGACTTGATAAAAATTATTAAACAGTACGAAATAAAGTCCATAGCACTCCCTGCTTTGGGTGCAGGATTAGGGGGATTAAATTGGAACGAAGTGAAGGCTCTAATCTCTAATAAATTGGAATTTTTAGAAGATGTAGAAATTTATGTGTATGAACCTCAAAAATCAAAAAAATTAGAATCAAAAGAGAAAAAGATTGAAAAGCGTCCTACCTTAACATCCGATAGAAAAAAATTATTATTGCTCGTCGATTACTACAATTCAAAATCGGAGAGCTCTTTAGCTACCTACGTTCAAATTCATCAATTAAGCTATTTACTTAATTTTAATAACGAAAAAATAAATTTCAAACTCTTTAAGCTAGGTCCTTACTCTGAGGAAATTACCAAAATTCTATTACGACTAAATAATCATTACTTGGTCCCAATAAATCGTAAAAAAAATGATAATCAAATGATTGCAGTTCAACTCCCTACTATTTCTGACCAGAAAGAAATTTTTAATTCAAAAGAAATGAAGGAAGTCATTTCCCTACTTAAAGATTTTGAAGACGAATCATCTTTAATGATGTTATCCGTATGTCACTGGATTATGGTAGATAGATTCACTGCTTCATTTGAAGAAAATAAGATAGAATATTGTTATCAGATAGTCGAAACTTGGTTTAACGCTAATAACTTAGATTTTGATTCACAATTAACAATGAGAGCTTTGAGAAGAATTTCTAGCAGTTATACAAACTATGAGAATTTCAGTCTAGATTTATGAACTATTATTGAAAAAAACTGAACCAATCAAGCTTTAAATCGTAAAATTCATTTTATATAAATAAAGTGCAATTCTTCCTAATTTAAAAAGGAGTGAATTGCACTTTTTTCAATAAGAAGTTAAGAATTTTAAATAAATTACAGGAAAAATGCTCTTATTTCCTGACTCTGAAAATCAATTAAATCGAATTGCGACATTCTATCTAAATCACTTTTATTCTCGTTTATAAAAATTAATAAATATGGTAATATTTCGTCTTGAGGATTTAATGAACTTAACTCATTTAAAATTATTTTCTTTGTTGGTCGAATATCAAATTTCCAAGCTAAATTCCATAAGATTTTTAAAGTTTCTATTCTCGTTTCAACATTGTCTGAAGCTTTATAAAGTTTTAAAGTAAAATCTCCAAATCTATATTTTTCTTTAAACGGCCAACCAACACTTCTTATACATATATCAAAACTCTCTTCAAGGATTTTTATAAAATCAATTAAGTGATCGTCTAGAAAGTTAATGTAGTTTTCAAAATAATCGTGATTAGAAAAATAATCCAATAAAGGATTTATAAACTCATGGTATTCACTTCTTTTAACATGCTTATTTTCAATCAGTTCATTTAGATCATTCATACTGACATCACTATTTTTCTCAAAATATTCTTTGAGATTAGTCATCGAAAAATCTTGGGCTTTCAATGTAGGTATGTCTAGTTCTTTTTTTAAATCCAGTACAAAGCGAGACGGACCCTCTTCAATTATTTCTTTTTTGTTATTTTCATACCATCCAGAGTATGTGATATGAATTTCTTTTTTAGCTCTGGTTATTCCTACATAGAAAAGCCTTTTTGATTCCTCAACCTCATATTTATTAGCATTTATGAAAGGAATTTTACCCTCTTCCATACGAAATAATATTACATGTTCGAACTCAAGACCTTTCGCACTATGTAAAGTAATTAAATTAAGATGTTCAGTCGACTCTCGTCTTCCTGAAAATGATTTTAATTCGAAGTCTTTCATTTCTCCAATTTCGCTTTCTTGTTTTAATTTCTCGAAAGATTCAATTTCATCTCTTAAATTCATGCTGTTTTTTATAGTAACCTTTAAAATTTCTTCATAAAAATCATTAAGCCAAACCTTCAATAAAGGATTTTTATTCCTATTGTCCAATAAAAATAAAATAAGCTTTTTCCTTAGTTCAAGTATTTCCTCAAATTCTAATTCGCCGCTTTTGATAAAACTTTCCCACTGAATTATCACTTTGTTAAATAAAATCGAACTTTTATCCTCCCAGTTGGTTAACAAGTTCGCACAATCTTCTAACCATCGATTAAACTTACTTCTCAAATAAGCAGTATCATTATCAATTCTAAAGTACTGGAAGTTAATTTTTTTCTCAGTTATGACTTTCTCTAATATATCTCCTTCATTCTTACTCTGATAAAGTATAGCTATGTCTTTTAAATCAGTACCCCTATTACGTTTTAATATATCAGGAATTATTTCAGAAAATATTTTTATGGCTTGACTTTCTACACCTTCTAAAATCTTATAAAATTTTATTTTACCTTCAATGTTTTTAACAGCTTTATAGCTTCTTTTTATTCCTAAAAATTTGTTCGCTACACTTACAATATCAGTGCTAGATCTGTAGTTTAATTTCAATTGAATCGTATCAACGTTATCTATCATACTCAGTTCTTTAATTAAAGAAGGGTTAGCACCGGTAAAGCCATATATCGATTGATCAGGATCTCCGAATGCGATAAGTCTAGAATCAGTATCTTCACATAGCTTCAATACTATTTTATGTAGTGCCAAACCTAAGTCTTGATACTCATCAATTATTAGATGAGGAAATTTGGCAATAAGTATCTTTTTCACCCAATCATAATTTTCTATTATTTCTAAGCTTGTTAAAACAATATCATCGTAGTCAATTTTATTATTTTCTCGCAAAATCGATTTGTATTTTTCAATCCACTTTGCAAAGTTCGGATTTTTCGAACCATAAAGTTTAGTTGTAGGTAGATATGTTCTACGATATTTTTGAACTTTTGTTAATAAAGATCGCTTAAATCCTTTTCCATTTTTTTTGATTATTTCATAGGATTTTTCCCATGCGTCATCTATCTCTTTTTTATTTGCAATTTTAAATTCTGCAGGAAAAACTATATCTGTTAAGTGTATAAAATTTTTAATGATGTATTGTAAACAAAAGCTATGGACTGTTCCTACGAAAAGATTATTCTCTTTTTTTATATCTAGAGCGTATAGTCTTTTTTCTATTTCTTGTACGCATTCATTACTATAAGTAATACAAGCTATCCCTCTAGGTCTTTTAATATCTTCTGTCATAATACGAGCTAATTTTAAGGTCAATACTTTCGTTTTGCCACTACCAGGTCCAGCTAATACTACACAGCTTTTATTGGAATTATATATTTGGACTTGTTCAGGATTATTGTATAGATTAGCAGCTTCAATTTCATATTTATATTCTACTTGAGACATATTCAATTGCCTCCTTTATATATACAGGTAAAGCCTTTTGATTTTTTAATACAATATTAGTTGCTACTCTCTGTGCAAATCTTCCTTTACCTATTTTTTCTATATCATCAAGAAATCGTTTTTCTTCTTTATCAATACTTTTGTTTGCATACCATTTTTCTGCTCGAGCTTCTGCTATTTTAACTTCCGTTAACTCTTTTATTGACTCAGTCATCGCTAAAGCACCGCCATTTTTAAATAAATCTATTTCAAAAGTATGAGTATTTCTAAAAATACCGTATTCCGAAGATTTTGAAATCAGTTCTTCATCTTTGTCTTTATATTTTTCTAATTCAACTTTGGGCATGACTTCTTGAAGTAATTTTTTTATTCTATTATTGCTAAGAGGTTCTTTACCTCCACCCTGAGGATCAAAGTCTGTAATTATTGAGAAAGGAATATCTAGACCTTTTTTTCCTAGTAACTTTACATAAGGAGCAAAATTAGTCCCTGAGACAGAACATATAGTAATACCTAACTCATCTAAAAAATAGTTATTTTGACTAGCTAATACAGGAACTAAAGTTTCCTCAGCGTCTCCTTCTACTAAAATCACGCCTTTAGCGAATAAAATTTCACCTCTTGTCACATTAATATACCTTTCTAAGTCTTTGACTTCTTTTTCAGTTATATCTAAATTTTTTGTAGATATACCTTCTGTTTTTTTCAAACTTTCTACCTTCTTTAAAACAACAAATGATTTTAATGGTGACACACTCGCTATATGCGGGGAGTGAGTAGTTAAAATACTTGTAAACTCTTCGTTTAATTTATCTTTAATTTCACTATTTCGTGTCTTTTTTAATAGATACTTATATACTAATCTTTGAACATGAGGATGCAGGTGTGCCTCAGGCTCCTCAATGGCTAAAAAAGTATGGTCTCTAGAGCCATCATGTACTAAAAATTTTAATTCTAATGTTTTTAACACTAGATAAAGCAGATTTGCTGATCCTTGACTCGCTTCACTTATTCCTCTTTTTCCATCGTCAATCAGCATTTTTATACTCCTAAATATTCTGTCAGGATCTGTAGGATTAAAACCAAGGCTTGTATCAATCATATGATTCGCCCCGACCAGTTCTTCTAATTGGTTATTGATATCCTTAGATAAATTAATTATTTGTTGATTCTCTCTTAATTTATCTGTAACTTTAGACATATCATCTGAAATTTTCTCTAGTTGTAAGCGGTCTATTTTTTTTGTGATTCTTTCTATTAAGGGTTTAAGAGGCGATTTTCCCCAGTTAGATAAATCTGATTCTGCATCCCTTAGAGCTGGTAAAATTTCAAAAGGAATAGCTTTTCTTATTTCATAACTCAATCTATTTTTAACGTCTTTTCCTCCATAAATAGCATATTCATATTCAGCCTTCTCTTGTTTAGTTTTTTTCGGATAATAGATATATGTAATACGTGCAGTTAATGGCTTTGCATTGACTAGGCAATTAGCAAATATACATAGCAAATCCTTATTATCATCAAAACCCGTGAACTCCACAGAAATAACAATTTCTTGATTTGTTATTGGTCTTTTAATCCCATCCCAAAAGTCGACGTCAGATAAATATCTAGCTGCTTCAGGTAATGAAGGATCAAGTAACAATCTTAAAGCATATAAAAAATTACTTTTCCCGACTTTATTCTCACCAATTATCACAATCTGTTCTCCCACTTCTACTTCTAGCGATTCAAAGTTTCTAAAATTTTTTATTTCAATTTTTTCGATTTTCATTTTTTTTCCTCACTTATCTATATTTTATATTAATCTCTTCACAATAAAGTTTACTCCTTATTGATTCCTTAGATAAAAATTGAATTAGTATTATATCTTCATTCTCATAATCATCATCCGCAACAAATGTCCACTCATTCAATATATCGATGAAACCAAACTTTAGCTTTTGTTCAAATAGTGGAGCCGGTCTTTCAACTACATTTTCTGTCCTTTCGTAAACTAACTCGATTTCATCATGTTCGACTTTCCGATGTAGACTCATGAGTACGCAAATACGTAGAAGGTTCCTCTCATAGAAAAGAGAATAAATCCTCGAAACCACTCTCTTCGAGTGGATGATTGAAGACGAACGTGAAGAAGTCTCTATGGTATAGCCATTTTCCATCAGGATGGATTGGATTGCTGCCGCCTGCCCTACTTCCAGGTACGTCCGGAGCACAGCTCCGCAACGTTCGACGTCTTCGTCTTTGCATGGAGGATTGGGTTCTCATCCTGCTTCGGAAGGTTGTTCTACATGACCACCTTGCTCTTCTGCTGGACCGGCGTGATGACGACGCCTCCCTCGGTCGTCTGTTTCACTTGTCTCCAGAATCGTTTGACGGAGCCTCCCAACTCCTTCTCCAATTTCGACCACAATTTATCCCCGATGAAGATCGTTCGTTTTTACTTGTTAATTATGTCCAGTGACATCAAATTCTTTGATTGTCCTTTTTCAATCAGGTAAGTAGCGCAGTCTGAAGCGTCTTAACTTGTTTACCATTTAATTATACATAATTTAAACATTCTATTATCTAGTTTAATGGTAATGTCTAGGGGGAGTTTACAAAAAAATCTATATAAAGGTAATACAATTATATAGTTTATTGTATTTTCTCATAGCAGTCTTTCAATCAACAAATAAACTTACAGAACTAATTTAAGGGAGTGTACTTACAAATGACGTGGTTTATCATACCGCTATCAATTACATCTTAATCAATAATAAATAATTGCTAACTACATCACACATTCCACGTCTTATTGCTTTGTCACCTCGGTAGGAAGAGGATAAGTCCCCCCTCGTATCTTTGCTATATAATTTTGTATACTTTTTAACCGATGGATTTTTAATAATACGATGGCTTAACACCAACGTTTATAGCGTGTAGGTTAACCGATTTAATTAACTAACCCTTATTTTGTAGAATTTCTTAGGGAACGGCTAGGTTAACTATGATGATTTAGTGCCACAAATATATGCCAAATAACAACGATGTTAGGGAACTAAAAGAACTGATGTACGTATGTTTATTAAAGATAATGATACATAGAAGGCTATTGAGATCGATACACGTACGGGACAGTTTACGGGCGTTACGTCGATGTCATCTTGGATTAATTCCAGTAAGCAATATCTTTATTCAAATACCAAAGAATAGAAAACTTAAAAGGTGAGGACACAATGAATGATCTTGACAACTTAAATCTTAATTTGCAGATATCACTTCCTGCATTGATATTAGTAATTACTCTTAAGGTGTTCATATTTAGGAAAGTAAAGAAAAAGCCCACTTTCCTTATTAACACTATCTTGAATTTTTGTATATACGCTATTGAGATTTTTCTCTTTTTCGGGATATTCCAACAAATTTTAATAAACTCCGGAACAACTTTAAGCAGTAGCGGAGACAGCATGTTAAAACAATTTTTTAATTTTTACACTGCTTATCAAATATTGGTATTTGCACTTATAAAACTTTATGACTCTCTGGAACAAGATCATTATGGTCCCTTGATTCATCAAATGGAAATAGCCCAACCTAGAATAGATGAAAATGCTGTAATCGAAAATTCTTCTGACGATAGATTCTTTATGGAGACAGTAAAATATTATAAAGACGGAAATTTTCTTCCAGGAAACGTAAAATCTATGTATAACAAGTTATACGATTTACTAACAGAGTACACTGAATTACTAGCGAAAATACGGATTGAATCAGAAGAAGTGAAAAAACTGGAAAGCAATTTATTAAATAAGCGGCTACCTTCAGAGAAAAGAAAATCTCTTCAAGTGTCCTTAAATCAATTAAAGTTCGAAACTGATTCAAATAATGAAGAAATGGAAAGAATCAAATTTGCTGTTCGTGACTTGAAGACCGATGCTGTTCGTGAAAAAGGAAAAAGAGATTCACACTGGAAGGTATCTTTACTATTACGCTTATTCAAATAACTTAATAACAGAAAAAGAGGTGATATTGATTTGTTCGGAACATACTTTACATTTTATACTGCAGTCCTGCTTGTGGTTATCAATATTTTTTTGATGCTATCGAAAGATTCAAAAAAACTCTCATTTAAAACCCGATTTAAAATTAACTTTATATATAAATTAATTGTTTATTTGGTGGAAATTTTGATTATGTTTTCGCTTTTTCAACTTATAATCATGGAAACACCTATTAAAAATTTATCTGCTTACGATGAAAGAAGCTTTTTAAAGCGATTCATTGATTTTTTTACAGTTTATCAAATTTTTATTTTCATTGTGTTGAATCTATATGATTCGTTAGATAAAGAAGTATACCTATCATTACTTCATCAAATTGAACGTATTCAGCCATATTTAGATGAAAACAAAAGTATACATTCAGTGATGTATAAAGTAGAAAGTTCTTCTTCTTACGAAAGATATTCAAAATATGATGATATTAGTCTTTCTAATAATGAATACTATATTGAGTTTTTAAAGTTACTGAGAGAATATGAAGAAAGCAGAGAACAAGAACCAGAGATAACTAAAGACATAAAGTTTAAGATCATTCTTTTCAAGGCTGACATTCTTGAAAAAAAAGAACGAATTGATAGCCTATGGAATTTATCTTTATATTTACGACTGCTTCTAAAACTCCTTAACAAAAAAAGAAGCCCCGATAACCAGTAATGGTCAACGGGGCTTTCCTTTATACATTTTTCTTATAATCTTACAATCTCATTCTTCGATGCCAAACTTGTCTGCATGGATTCCTTCGGGAGCGAATCGGATGGTATGGGAGCCTTCTTCTTCGTCATCAGCTGAGAATGTCCATTCATTGGAGACATCGACAAAATCAAATTCCAATCGATATCCGAAGTGCGGAGTAAGTCTCTCGACTACATATTCCGTCATCTCATAAACAGACTCTCCGATTGCTTCAATCTCTCCACGCTCGAATTCATTCCCGTCACTCGACAAGACATAATTCATCATTTGTTTCATCGTCAAACCTCCTTACGCATAGATGCTATCCAGATACGTATCGTGACTGCTATATACTTTTTCGAACTCTCTAGAATAGTGCTGCTTGCTACGATTCACCATGGTGATCAAGTCATCCTCTGCCATTTCGGTCGCTAGTAGCACTGATGCTCTCGACTGAAGTTCTTCTATCGACAAGATGCCGTCCTCCCCCATCAGCCATTCCATGAACGAATCCGGATCCGGCTTCTTGAGTGACTTGATGAACACGGTCGACTTCCCGATGCGTAGACTCTTGAGTACGCCGACACGTAGAAGGATGCTCTCATAGAACAGGTCCTCGAAACCGATTTCTTCGAGTGGATGAGTGAAGCCGTCCTTACGCAACGATGCGAGCGTGAAGAACTCATCTTTGGCTACATACGATTCAATCGTCTCTCGGTAATCCGAGATGTTCTTCTCCGAGACGCCAGCGCGGGAGAGACAGCGGTCCGTGATATAGAACCCTTTGTCGAGGAGAATCAACCGCGCATGTCGCTCCAGGTTCTTCAACAGTCGTCCGGCAATGTCCGTGCGGAGGACCCGATGTTGCTCGGTGCGGACATAGTCGTTCGCGAAGATGAGCTGCTCGAGGTACGCCGTCGAGTTCGGGTAGCGTAGGCGGACCGCGAGTTGATCATCGACCCGATAACCGAGCAGTTCCGCGTCAGCTGCGGTCAGTTGTTGCTTGTCATACGACGGTACTGTCTGACGGATGATGTCCACGAAATCCGCGATGGCATAGCCGTCCTCGGTCAGGTCGGACTGGATTGCTGCCACCTGCCCCGCTTCCAGGCTCGTCCGACTCCCCTCTTTCTTCGTCTGGATTGTCGTCTTCCGCCCATGGAGGTCCTTCACCAAGTCGGAGATGTAGCTGGCGTTGAACCAGTATCCTTGCTTCGTGATGGCGCGTCCGTCCGGTAGCGAGCATAGGTCCGCGGCGTTCGATGCCTTCGTCTTCGCATGGAGGATCCGGTTCTCATCCTGCTTCGGAAGGTTGTTCTTCATGACCACCTTGCTCTTCTGCTGGATCGGCGTGATGACGATGCCCTCCTCGGTCGTCTCCTTCACCTGTCTCCAGAACCGCTTGACGGAACCTTCCAGCTCCTTCTCCGACATCGACCACAACTTATCCCCGATGAAGATCGTACGTCCTTGCTTGTCCGTCCGGAACGTCAACAGGACGAACACCGTCTCCTTGAATCGACGATATACCTGACTCTCCTCCCAAGGCTTCTCGACCCATTCCAGGAAGTCGATGGTGTCCAGGGACATCAGCTCCTTCGGTCGTCCCTTCTCGGTCAGGTTGATCGTACGGATGGAGAGCTCTGGTTTTCCGGATTCCATCCGGAGACGTTCCACCTCGTCCTTCACCGACTCCACCATACGGCTCGCCACGTTCGTCAGGCGTGCCTTGCTCTTGTTGAGATCCGGGTTCAGTCCGTATGCTCTCGATATCTCCTCTAGGTCCATCCCTACGAGTTCGTGGAACAACAGGTCGTTCTTGTTCTGGTTCATTCCTGATTACATCCTTTCATCGATGGAGGGAATCCCCCCTCCCTACTCTTTCTCATACATCCATTATATGACTTTATATGAGAAAAGTAACGTTGGTGTCTAGAAAATCCTGTCATCATATTCGAATTCATATGGTCGTCCTTTCGTCCACATTCTATAATCGAAGTATAGGATGATTCGTCTTTAGGTACTTCTTTATGAGTAGGAGGTTGCACATGAACACCATAGGACACCATGAGAGATGGAGCGAGTACGAACTACTCGGATTGATGCATCGTGAGATGGAATCGATGGGCATCAGCGGCTATACGGTACTCCGTTCCCTGAGCGAGATCGGCGTCAGGCTCGATGACATATTGGACCCGGTCATCCGGAGCCACATCCCCGTGTCCCCCGAGAAATCCAAGGTCCTCTTCCGGATGGTCGACGACCTCGGCGCGGAGACGTGCCGCGAGCTATGCCGCAGGGCGAACCTATATCACCTGACGATATCCCAGATGCATCCCATCCCGTATGCCGTGATCGAATCGTTGCTCCGGAGACGAGGATTCATGCTCGTCGACTTCTCCTCGATGTCGTTCCTCGAGTTCCGTGAACGGACACGTGGCGAGGGGACGTCCACCCTCTACCGGAACATCATCGGTGCCATCGAGGAGTTCGGTCTGTTCGATGAGAATCGGGCGTCCTCGATGGATGATGGACGGGACGGGCTCAACGTCATCCCCTTCCCGGGTGATGGAAAAGATGACGAGCTATATCCTCTCGATTACGTCATCCAACGGCACGATGGCGACGACGCCCTGAGTCGATATTTGGTCGGAGGAGGACAATCGGGTACAATCTCCCTCGATGTCTTACGCGCACTTGTACGGGAATGGCCGAACGAGAAGATTTTAGAGAACCACCTCTTCGGAGAGGTGTTCGCGACATATGCGCTGGACCCTGTCATGTTCCAGACCGTCTTCGAGGTCCCTGATCGCATCGACCGTTACCTCGAGCTCCTCCATGGACGTGGGGTGCAGGAGTCGCTCTCCAAGGATTTCGTCGCCGGCCTCGATGCCGGGCAACTGTCCCGTTTCCTTCGCATGCGGGATGTCTATGTCTGCCCCGCCACGGGAACGGTCCGACACTACGATGTCGAGAACATCCTGCTCTCCTTGACAGAGGATAGTCACTCCCCCATCGATGAAGCGGTCATCGCGAGGGACGCAAAGCGGATGTCGACCGTCGTCAACCCACATGGACACATGGACACCCTGGGGATCACGAAGGAACGGGTGAAGGATGCCGTACGGGTCTCTCCTCACCTTCTTCGTGCCGAGGGATACGTCCGGCGTCTGAGGATTCCCTATGATGAAGACGTTCTATCCATCCTACTATCAGACAAGTTGGATGGATTACGTGGTGTCTTCACGCCCCGGGTCATCTACAATCTATTGTCCCCTGAGATACGTACACTCGACATCCATTCACTGATGGAGCTGAGGCACATGCTCGGACGGAAGCTCTCCTTCGACGAACTTCACGTCCTTTCTCGGGAAGAGATCGCCGTACGGATGAGGACGAGACGTGAGTTCATCGAGGGATTGATCGGACTTCATCCCGAGTTCATCTCCGTCCGCGTTTTGGCCGATGAGGCGGCCACGACGAGCGGTCATCGACGGGCGCACTGGGAACACCATCTCCGTTCCCTACTCCTCGATGATGTCTCGTACGTAGAGGTGGAGCCTGACGTCTTTCTCCGTGTGTCCAGATTGTTCGGTTCCGGTCTGTCCCCTTCCGAACTTGAGGGATACGTCTCCTGGCTTCTCGAGAGGTTACCTCATGAGGAGTTCATCAGCTCCTCTATGGCAGCAGGCCTGGGGCGAGGTCATGCGGTCTACGGACTAGGTTTTGATTCCATCTTCTTCGAGAGCGTGTTGCGCAGGAGTCCCTTGCTGCGTACGTCGTACATTCCCGGAGGCACCGTCTACTATCGGAACCGAAGACGAATCCGTCATTCGGCCGAGAGCTTTTTGTCCTTTCATGTCGAGGATGGAGAACCAATCGATGACTACCTCCATCGCCTGGAGGAGCGCTATGGTTTTCTACCTGTAGAGGAGCAAGCGCTTCGAATCCTCAAGGACACCGAGATTTACGTCTCGGACGAACTGGCACGACTATTCTCAGACAAGGATTCCTTCCTCCGACATGTATACGGGGATTGAACGTAAAAAAGTATGCGCCGGCGCATACTTTTTTTCATCCTCATCTTTTTTACTTTCACATGTACGTTCCTGAATGCTCTCTCCCGTTCCATTCTAGACCATAAGAATGAAGCGACATATAGATATGTCGAGGTCATGAAGATAGTATTCTTTTCAGCAGAGCGAATGGACGAAAAGTATGCGCCGGCGCATACTTTTTACTCAGCATAGAATGTCTCATATGAAACCCATATGTAACAGTACTTCTCACGTCCCCCCCTCTGACGCCATACCATCGTCCACTTTGATCCACGAGTCCATCCATCTACCAGATCCATCCTCACATCATCCTGGCTTCTGACGAATCGAGGACTCTCGAAGATGTGCATCATCTTGTTTCACGTGAAACATCGTTCGGCGTGATCACTCATCCTTATCCTTCGATTCAATGTCATCGTTCCTGTAACATTTTTTGCTTCTGTCAATCTGACGCAGTGTTAAAGATGATTGTCATCCCACCATCTCCTCCTATCCATTTAGAGGTTCAAAGACATATTTCTGTCTTTAGTATAGGTATGAGAAATCCCCCGTGACTATGTTGGATATTTATTATGAATATGGTACGTGAAATAAGAAAAAGTATGCGCCGGCGCATACTTTTTCTACTAGTCGCTAAATCTACTCATCCATGCATCCATTTCCGTCTGAGCCAATTCATGATTCCTATTCGGAGTTTTTTCGCTCTACGACATGACCATCGGAGGCCGGACTAGCCCCTCCTCTGATTCTCCGGGTGGACGCAAACATCATTCGTAGATGGATGATCATCTAGGTCAGGTATGATACATGTCTATTTGTCTTATATGAAGAAGTACGGAAAGACCTTGTAAAAAAGTATGCGCCGGCGCATACTTTTTCCCGTCCTCGTCATGCGGGAGACCGTCCATTTTGATGAAGTCGGTCTTCAGTCTTAATTCTTCCCGATATTCATTCATGGCGTCGATCAAGCTGTCTATTTTCTTGCTTATTAAACCCATCGACTTATGTATTTCGATGCCTGTACATTACTGATGATTTCTTCCATCTGTTTCGTCGTTCTGATAACAAAAAAGTATGCGCCGGCGCATACTTTTCTTTAACTTGAATACTTTGTTTCCATGACTGATGCATCGCTCACACTTTTATTTTAGGGGTTGCCACTTCACGAGGCAGCTCCAAATTCTTTAACTACACCTTCCTAGTCTGTGTTCGTTTCCCTCAAGACGAATGATATCCTCCCGCGAAGGTGTCATCCGATTGGCAGAAGCACTATGCCTCTTGGACGGATGGATTGCGAAAAAAGTATGCGCCGGCGCATACTTTTTTCGGAAGAGCAGACAAACAATCATTTCTATAGTAATCAGTAATCGTATCATCACCACTCATCGACTCAAGATGATTGATGGACACCTGCGTATTCTAGTGTTCTAAATACGAACCACAATCCAACAGAGCGCAATCCTGATATAGTAATCATCGATACACGTCACATGCTGTTTGCATCTATGGATGATGAACGTGCGTCCGGATCCACGATTCTCAATTCCTATGGTCATGTCTTATCAACGATTCCGGCGTTCCTAAAATGAAATGTCGACTACAAGACGGCGGTAGTCCTGATCCCTCGACGAGTTCTATTACCAAAAAGTATGCGCCGGTGCATACTTTTTGTCAGGTTTCCCCGTACATCGCATGACATGATATGCTAGATGTATCGAAAAAAGGGGGCGATGTACCATGGACAGTTCTTCATCCGTCCAACACCGACAGCTCGTCGTTTCTCAGGCGGCCAAGACGTTGCTTGAGAACGACGTCACCGAACAACTCGCCTCGATCGACATCGTCGACGTCGAGGCTTACGTCAACCAGCTCTATGAGGAATGTTATGAGTTCCAGAACGAGGAGGACGTCTATACGAAGCTCCGCTACTACTCGTTCAAGAAACTGAAGAGAAGATGGGTCAGATCCGCCATCCGAAACTATGTCGAGAATAAGGGGCCGATGAAAGAGCTTAGGGGATTGCATAAGATGTATCTCGAGTTCTGGGACATCTCAGGCAAGGAAGGCTTCCAACGAAAGTTCTCTGCCGACAGTGTCGAGGACCTCATGAAAGAACATATTCGCGAACTCGAGGAATGGGCCGAGAACAACAACCTCCTCATCCATACGTATCCACATTGGGGGCAGAAGACGAAGAACCAACGGACGAGCACCATGCGGACCGACGTCCTGATGGTCATCGGTGAGGTCGCGAAGGGACTGAAGCGAGTACAACCGAAGGCGCACGTCGCGACATCCACCTCAATCACCGTCCCGTTCTTCGGTCTGGCCGATCGCATGAAGAACACGACGGAGAAGTTCAACCAAGGGGAGGGGACATTGATGGACCTCTCTCTCGACCTACACGACTATTCTGCCGTCGTACCTAAATACAAGCAGGGCGTACCGAACAATCTATCCGTCCTCGTCAGCAATGAATTCCTGGCAGAACTCGACGGGAAGGTACCTGACCTTGATTCGCGCGATTTCGAGGCATTCAACGAGATACTATCCTATCGCGATATCTCGTTCCAGACGAACCGGAAGATCGTGTTCCCGATCTCGAAGCTCGTCAAGAAGATTTATGGCAACGACAGCGGGAAGAGCTATGCCCTTACGACGCAGCGTCTCGTCAAGCTGGGATACTATCGGGTTGCGGTCCGTAACGAAGAGGGCGACCTCTCCATCTTCGGTCTGTTCTCCTCCGTCAAGATAAGTGGGGCGTCCGCCATCCAGCGGGACACACAAATCACCGTGACCGTCTCGGAGGAGGTCTATGACGACCTGCTCAAACAACAGATCATCAGCATCTACGGGGAACAAATCGAACGACTGAAGGGGACGTTCGCCTATCATCTGTCGTTCGTCCTGCAGAAGGAACGTCTCTCCTCCTTCCAGCTCAAGGAGGAGATGCCGGCGAAGCGGCACTGGCGACAGTTCACCCATTCCATCCGCTTCAACAAGAGTCGGAAGGCCGAGAACCTGAAGGAGCTCGAGACGAACCTCGATCGGATAAAGGAGCTCGACTTCATCATCCAGGACTGGCATCGTTCAGGGGATTACTACTTCCTCTACTTCCATCCGCTCGAGAGATGGGAACTCGATGACCGGAGCAACGTGCTCTTGCTTTGAGTGACTCTTCCTAGCTCGACTGCTAACGATGTTTGCTCCTCTGGGGCAACAAAAACTGTCATCTTTCAAGGAGGCATACCCACATGATTAATCCAGAACACCTGACTCCTCTTCCGTACAAGGAGAGACTCTCGGAAGAAGATGTCCAGATGATCGAAGGACTGCAGGAAAACCGTGCAGCACTACAAGTCATCAATCGACTCACCTTCCGCTTCAGACGACTCAAGGAAAGAGATATCTACTCCGAGACAGTAGATTTCGATGAAGAGTTCCCTCTATTACATGAGAGCTTCGGTGAATCACTCATCCGATACTTCCGCTTGAAGGGGATTTCCGTCACGCGCGTTCCCCGTACAGGAGAAGAAGACCCTCTCAATACATTCGGGTATACTCTTCTCTTCGACTTCTCCTCGCTCTGAGATGATCGTTCATTCGTAGAAACGCTAATCATGGACCCGTCCACGAGGGGACGAGCGTCTACATGATGTATCCTTGTCGTCATTCTTTCTCCACAAAAGGATGACGTCTTCCCTCTTTAGTTCTCTCTTTAATCGTCTCTATAATTAGGGTAATGTCTTATTTTCTAATAGGAGAGCGTACGGATTTCTTCATCCGTACGCTCTTCTTCCATCTCCAAACATCTTATCGTTTTATGTCCGCATCACTACTTGAATCTTATGTACTGCCTAGATATCTGTTTTCCTCGAACTTTCGAATATGTCTTCAATCTCTTCATTCATCCGTTCCTCATGTCCACGCTCTTCGTCGATCACTACCTGATTGAATTTCGTCTCGTACTCCATCCTCACTCCATACTTCTTGTCCTCATCCATCTCAGTACTCATCCATCTCAGTACTCAACCATTACAGTCTGATAAGGTTGTCCATGTGGCTGGACGTTCCGCATGCTTCTTTTCTGATTTCCTCATTTCTTCTAGACCCAATGATAGTTTTCCCGATTCAATCACCAAGGCGAGGTAAAAGGTGACGCAGGAGAGTAAGAACAATGTTGATACCAATAAGAACGCACCACCTAAGCTTAGATTGAACATCTTCTCCAACTTAGATGTCGTGTTATTGACTGATTCCCATCCGTATGGCATTCGAACTGATGATTTCCTTCATGAAGAACCTCCGTCAGTTTTGATGGTGATTCGTCAGACTGAAGGACTCGTCGACATAAGGCTTATATCGGTCGTATTCACAGACGAAAAGAATCCATAGGAGGGAAATAGACATTTTGGTCGTCACGTACCGTACTCTACTTACCGGTTCCGACAGACGATCTTGGTCGTTAGTTTTAAGATGATCATCAAGATAAAAAAATAAGAACATACGTTCTCATTAGGTGGAGTTTCAGTCTGATTACGCATCGTAGTCCTCGTAAAAGGTCCATCAGAATGAAATCAATGCATATGTCGAATTATGTCGTAAAACGACCAATTTTTGATTATGGTCGTCCATTACCGTACCAGAACGACACATATTCAACGATTTCGGATGCCTTTTGTCGTCTTTCACCGTACCGGAACGACATCTTTCATGTTTTGGTCGCTTGTCACCGTACCGGAACGACACTTTTGAGAGAATGGTCGCGAATCCCCGTACCAGAACGACATTCCAAAGATTTTCTGAGATTTTTCAAATTTTTTTTAGATCCTCCAACATCAAGAATTGTCGTCTTTCACCGTACCGGAACGACACTTTTTCTTGTTCTGGTCGCCCAGCGCCGTACCGGAACGACACTTTTCTTGTTCTGGTCGCCCTTCACCGTACCGGAGCGACATCCATCAGTCAGAAAGCCTTGAAAATACTGGCGAAGAGAGGCCGTGGATGGCTTCATGTGGGGATTCCTTCGGTTTTGGTCGTAATCGACCGTACCGAAATGACATCTTTTTGACTCATGGAAACGGCTTCATATCAACGTTCCTGGCGTGTTGGTCGTCTTTTACCGTACCGGAGACGCGTTTTGACAGTTCTCCTCCCGGACAGGATACTAGGCTTAATAGTCCAGAGTAGGGGAGGTGTAGGCAATGTCGATGAATCAGCAGAACAGACACGTATTGGTCGCGAACAAGGTGTTGATCGCCATGAGCGGTCTGACGCGTTGGACGAAACGAGAAGAAGGCTTCATGTATGAACAGCATCACTATAACATCCCGGGACCGTTCCTCGCCCTGAAATGGACGAAGTCGCGGATCCGTCATCTTCTCACGCTTCTCTCGCATTGTGACGACAAGGGCGTGTTGTCCCTCGTCGAGAGCGAGACGCTCGCGGACCATGCCCGGACCTCCGTCCGTTCGTTGCATGACAACCTCCGTCTGTTCGAGGAGGTAGGACTCATCCGGTATGTCTTCCATTTCACCGGCGTCCTATCGATCGAGCTCGTCGACTACCTCTCCAACTATCGTGACCTCACGGAAGAATCCGGCAGCTTCGGTTCGAAGACGGGATATACCTCCATCTGGTGCGGGATGATCCGTCATCTCATGGAAATCGACCACGTCAACATCCTGCGTGTGGCATTGCGTGCCCTCGTACAGGTGGAACGGGACATCCATGTCCAGTCCCAGGAGAAGGCCATCCTCACCTATGATGAGGTGAAAGGCTTCCTCCCTCGCTATTGTGGCCATCGTCTCGCGGTGAAGGGCATGCTCGACCAGCTCTCACGCCTCTTCGACGTGCAACTCGTCGAGGACACGAAGGACTTCCTGTCGGCCGTCAAGGACAACATCTCGCTCAAGCGACGCATACATACCGTCACACGTCCGCTCATGTTCCAGATGAAGATCGGGGAGAAGGTCGACAGCAGACGCATCCGCGAGGCGGAACGCGCGAGCACGCTCATCGGTTGGTTCGACCTTCGTGAGGTGGCTCGTGACTTCGTCGACTTCGACCTGCTCGAGGTGCCTCAGTCCTCCCTCAAATCGCTCAGCGACACGTATGGGTTCGAGGCCTGTGACGAGGTCTTACGTTCGATTCGGAACGACTTCCTCCGCTACGGGGAACGCCTGCAGGAGACGGACGTCTATAGTCTCTTCTTCCAGTCCCCGCTCCTCTATCTCAATGAGCGTCTAAGACGACTCTCGGAAAAATTGGCCATCGCATGATGGTCTATTTGTCATGCCCTTTTCTGAAAAAAATGATGAAAACGAGGCAAATCACCTCTGATATCGACGTCATCGGCCTCGAAAAAGGGGGGTCTCCGCATCCAGGATGTCCGTCCAGGCGATTTTTCGAATGTGTCATACCATTCAGGAAAAAAAACAAATATACAGGACATAAAAAAAGCTAATGGATGCAGAGAAACGACTCGCATCGAACGAAAACGAGTAATCAGAGCGCATAATCCAGATGAAGGCGAACTTCTCCAAATCATCATGTCTCTTTATCGGACTTTGATTTCGGCAAGGAACGTTGGTATCACGGGCTCCATGATCGATTCACGTTTTCCAATTCTTTTTAATTCTTTTTTAATCCCTTCAATCTCCTAAAATATCTGTAATGAAGATAATCTGGTTAGCCCGTATGTCATCATATTGGAGAGGAGAACCCTCTCTGGTGATTGAAGTTCGGGAAGACTGACAAAACATCTTGTATACATTTCGACATCGAAACGTATACAACTTAATTTTGATGTATACTTATGAAAATCATAAAAAATCGATATCGAACGATAAAAATGATTGTCTTCAATCCTCTCGTATGTGATGATGGAGACAGAAAGGGGAGAGATGATGAACATTCTGACGTTCTACATATCAAAGGGAGGTTCCGGGAAGACGACCTGTTCCCTCAACATGGGGCATGCACTCGGTGAACTCGGTCAACGCACTTTACTCGTAGACCTCGATCCACAAGGTTCCCTCAGCAAGTTGATGCTGAAGGAGTCCGATACGATCAAGTACATGACGCTCTTCGACGTCCAGGCGCGCGGACTCGCCATCGAGGAGATTTTGTTCGACGACGAGAAACACAACATCAGCCTTCTCCCCTCGAACGAACGGAACGCCCGACTCATCAACCTGATATCGGAACAGGACAAGCTCTTCCTATTGAAGGACCTGCTCGCACCGCTCGCGGAGGAGTTCGACTGGATCATCCTCGACTCCGTCCCGTCGATCAATGAGCTCTCGAAGGTCGTCCTCTCCTGTGCGGACCATGTCATCGTCCCCTTCATGCCGAAGAAGCTGGTCTTCGATCAACTCGGCAGTACCATCCGGACGATCCGACAGGTGAAGAAGTTCTATAACGGCTCGCTCGAACTGACGGGCATCATGCCGGTCGCGCTCGACGTCGGACTGAAGGGTGACCGTGAATATGCGGAGGCCATGGGACGGCTCGCGGAGGAGGAGGGGCTCGCCGTGCTCCCGTCCGTCAGGCGTGCAGCCTTCATCGAGAAGGCCGCCGACAACGGGAAGAGCGTGCTGCAGTACAAGTCGAAGGAAGGACAAGAGCTCGCCGCACCATTCAGGGAGCTCGCTCGTCGTATGGTCGAAGGAGGGAAGGACGCATGAAGGCCCGGAACAAGCAAATCCATAAGATCAAGCCTCAGGAGCAACATCCGTATCGGAGCGGGTTGACGGACATCGGCTCCGTCGTCCAGAAGCTCCCCGTGTCGAAGGACCTCGAGAACCTGGCGGTCGAGATCAAGGAGCTCGCGCGCGTCCAGACGATATCGGTCTTCGAGATCGGCAAGCGTCTCTCGATAGCGAAGTCGGAGATGCACGATGGCAAGGAATGGCAAGGGTTCCTCGAGACGGTCCAGATGTCGAACTCGCTCGCCTCGCGGTACGTCAAGGCCTATGACACGCTCCAACCGTTCGAGGAGTCGCTCGGGAAGCTGCCGGCCTCGAAAATCTTCGAGCTCATGTACGTCGAGGACCCGGAGGACGTCGTGCTCAACGGCCTACCCGTGGAAGGCGGGCGGAAACCGATAGAGGAGGCGACCGTACGTGAACTCCGGGCTAGCCGTTCCGCCACGTCAGGCGTGAAGGTCAGCGCCTTCCGTCAGAAGAAGACGACGTCGACGGTCCTGTCGGCACGCGTGCCGACGGACACATCGGAACGCCTCCATGCGCTCGCGAGCGCACAAGGGCTCAGCATCAGCGAATATTTGTCACGATTGATAGAGGAATCGCTCGACCACGGCATCGTGGAGGGCTCAGATGAGACGGAAGGGGAAGAGAGACGATGAAGAAAATCGCGTTATACAACCGTAAGGGCGGGGTCGGGAAGTCGACGACGACGATCAACCTCGCGCACGCCTACGCCAGGGAGGGGCTCCGTGTACTCGTGATCGACGCGGACGACCAGGCGTCGACCTCGAACGGTCTCGGGCTGACCGAGGACTATCCAGGGAAGGTGCTGCTCGACTGTCTGATCAACGAGGACGACCCGTACTACGCACCGATCGAGCAGGTCATCGTCAACTGCGAGTACGAGACGGGGACGGTCCATCTCGTACCGACGCGTCGCTCCGCCTCGCCGACCGGCCTGACGAGCCAGATGGGCTACGAGTTCCGCCTGAGGGAGGAGCTCGCACGCGTCGAGGAACTGTTCGACGTCTGCCTCATCGACTGCCCGGGATCGACGTCCGCGTTGAACCCCTATGCTCGCTGCGCATTGGTCGCACAGGACATCATCGTGATGCCGGTGCAGATGCAGAAGTTCTCGATGGACGCCGTCTACACGGCACCCGAGGAGCTCGAGGAGATCAGACGCTACAAGGAGGACATCCACATCGCGGCATTCGTGCCGACGATGGTCGGTACGCGCTCGCGCGGGGACCTGACGACGGTCGAGGAACTCGTCGACCTCGGACGGGAGGTCGGCATCCCCGTGTTGACGACGATCCCGTACATGGTGAAGGTACAATCACTCCAGCGTGAGTCCCGTCCGGTCATCGACCACAAGGGTCCGGCGACGGACGCGTACCTGAAGCTCGCGGAGGAGGTGCTCGCATTATGAGTCGTAAGAAGAACGCACCGAAGTTCTCGAGTTTCCAGGCGAACGGCGCGCTCCCTGAGGCGACGAACCCGAACACGGACGCACGAGGGGAGAAGGTCGACGCCGTCAAGAAGTTCTCCTCGACGACGAGCGTCGCGAACCCGTATCAATCGTTGTCCGCGACCTCGTTGTCCCGTGTCGTGACGAAGAAGCTACCCGAGAACATGGACGGACTGGTCCAGTACTACAACCACATCGATGCCATCCATGCGACGAGCTTCGTCGAGAAGTGCCGCGTGCTCGCGCACGCCAACGCCATCTTCCGCTATGAGGGGACGCGTGACGGCTTCCGGCAGGAGGAGGGCGGATGGCTCGAGTTCGTCGGGCGCATCGGCCTGTCGCAGTCGCAGGTGAGCCGCTTCGTCTCGTTCTGGAACGTGTTCGGCGAGGAGCTGCTCGTCCGTGCGGTCGAGGAGGAGCTGACGGCGTCGAAGCTCGCGGAGCTGCTCTCCTGGCCGGAGGACCCGAGGGCTGTCATGCTCGAGGGACGTACATACCAGGTCGGGGACGGCGAGAAGACCGTCTACGAGATGACGCGGGAGGAACTCCGCGAGGTCAAGCGGATGCTAGGCGACCGCAAGGAACGACGCGTCATCGAACAACCGTCCGTCAGCCGTCCGGTCAAGCTGCGGATTGACTTCGGGGATGATGATCCGTTGTTGAAGAACCTGCAGGAACGGGCGGAAGAGGACGGAAGCAGCCCGGAGGACATCATCCGGCTCGCACTCGAGCAATATCTACGTCGTTGAAGCCATGAATCGGGCACGCTCATCTCCTCGGATGGGCGTGCCCGTCTGTCATGGGGGTCAGTTTAGAAATTCTGACAACTATTTCCGAAAACATACTGTCTTTATTTTCTATAAATGCGTAAAATTTAGTTATGGAGTCGCGTCACCAGCTGGTTGACGCACATGAAATTTGGGAGGAATCACAAGCTATGAACTTCGATAATAAGATCGACCTACAAAAAGAAATCGGTAAGACCATCTCGTTGACGGACGGAACGCGTAAGCTGACGATCAAGGGCCAGACACGCAGCTACCCGGTACACCGCATCCCGCTCGAGCACCTCTTATATAACCGCCAGAACGGACGCATCATCAGCTCGATGAACCGCTATGAATCGGAAGGCAAGGACATCCAGAGCCTCTCGAAGGACGAGTACAACGACCTTGTCGAGCAGTTCATCGTCGAGTCGAACAGCGCCGCGCTCAACAAGACGAAGCAGAACATCGATCTCTTCGGACAGCGCCTTCCGGGCGTCGTCCTCAACGACGGGACGGTCGTCGACGGGAACCGACGTTATACATGCCTCCGTCAGTTGAAGCGGGAAGGGAAGACGTCGTTCTTCGAGGCGGTCATCCTTGATCCGTCGGAGGGGCTCTCCGCGATCGACATCAAGCGACTCGAGCTCAACCTGCAGCACGGCGAGGAGCGGCCGGTCGACTATAACGCCATCGACAACCTGGTCGAGGTCTACAACGACATCGAGAAGAACAAGTACTTCACGGTGAAGGAATATGCGACGAACACGAACAAGACCGAAGGGGACGTCAAGAAGATGCTCAAGAAGGCGAACCTCATGGTCGAGTTCCTCTCGTTCATCAACGCCGAGGGCAAGTACTACGTGGCACGCGACATGGAGCTCGACGGACCGCTCCAGGAGGTCATGCTCATTTTGAACAAGGAAAAAGATGAAGTGGAGTACAAGAAAGTCAAAAGAACATTGTTCGCGGCGATGACGCTCTCGAAGGATGGCGACCTGACGCGCTATATCCGTCGCATCGGAAAGGAAATCATCCAGGCAAGTAACCGTGACCAGTTCCTCGACGAATACGACGACATCGTCGAGGATGTCCGTGATGCCTATCGGGAAGAGGCGAGCGTGACCGTGAACACGGTCAAGAAGGTGAACGAGAACCTCAAGAACGTACGCGAGGAGGCGAGCTCGATCGTCAGCAAGCGTGTGGACGAGACGGTGTTGACGCGCGTCAAGATGAAGCCGATCGACTCGCTCAACACGGTCATCCGGACGCTCGACAACGTCGACGCGGACCAGATCGCCCGGATGGATGCCGGCTCGAAGAAGGAGTTCGCCCGTCTCGTCGAACAGATCCGGAAGGAACTCGGGGCCTATGAGTCACGACTCTGACTTCCGCGACCTGGTGCTGCGCCCGTCCTACTATACGACGGAGCATCAGATCGGCAAGGACTTCTATACGCCCGTCCTCGGACGGGCGGTCGCCTATGACCGGGTCAGCGGCTACTTCAGCTCGAAAGCATTGGCCTCCTATGGCCAGGGCGTCAAGGGACTGGTCCGAAACGGCGGACGGATGCGGCTCATCGTCTCGGAGGAGCTGTGCGAGGAGGACGTACGGCTGATACGACAGGGCTATGCCTTGCGCGAGCAGACCGTCGACGACCTGCTCGGACGACTCGACGAAAAGCTCGACAACCAGGAAATGATGGACTACTGCAACCTTGCGCATCTGATCGCGACCGGCGTCGTCGACATCCGGATCGGCTTCAAGTCGTCCGGATTGTTCCATTCGAAGTTCGGGCTCGTCGAGGACGGATACGGGAACGTCATCTACTTCACGGGCTCGAACAACGAGACGAGCGCAGCCATTCAGAACAACTTCGAGTCCTTCGACATCACGACGACATGGCTCTCCTCCCCGTTCGACGTCGAGAAAATCCCTCGCGCACGTCGCGAGTTCGACTTGCTCTGGGCGGACCGGATGCGGGAGGAAAACATCTACGTCAAGCACATCGAGGAACTCATCATCAAGAAGATACTGACATACGACAAGGGGACGATCATATTGGACAAGGAGATGCTACAGGAGGACGCGATGATCCTCACGGTGGACGATGATGGACGGTTCGTAATCCACGATAACGTGACACCAGGCAAGATAAAAGAAGGTGAGCTCACTATCGTGGATAAGCTGGATCCATATTACTCGGACAAGGGATATCCTTTTTTTCGAGAAGATTTAACGTATGTTGAGATTCGAGAAATCGTAAAGCTTTTTAAAAAACTTGGGCGACGACGGGACTTCGACGTCGTGGAGACTCGTGCGTTGATTGAACATCTCGAGCGACAGACCTATCTCATCGAGGAACGATCGAATTACGCGATGTTGCTGAAGACGCAGGACGACCGAATCGAGGATAAGTATGCGAACTTCGCATCGATCGTCGACCGTGAGCTGCACCGGGAACTCCGCGACAAGCAGATGCAGTCCGCCTTCTACATGGCGGAGATGCACCGGGCGGCGAACTTCTCCGTACCGGGTGCAGGGAAGACCTCGATGGTATACGGCGCCTTCGCCTATCTGTCCTCCCCGGAGGTCGACCGCGTGAACAAGATCATCATGATTGGGCCGAAGAACACGTTCCTCGCCTGGAAGGACGAGTACGTCGAGAACTTCGGGACGAAGCGGAGCCTAAGCCTTCTCAACGTCCATGACTCGGTCGAGCCAATCCGTCAGCTTCGTCTCGGTGGAGACTCGTTCGACCTCGTCCTCGTCAACTATGAGTCGCTCGGACGATTCGAGGGCGTGCTCAGCGACGTCATCGACGGACGCACGATGCTCGTCTTCGACGAGGTCCATAAGATCAAGGGGATGAAGAGCAAACGGGCCCAGATTGCGAAGCGTCTCTCGACGCTGACTTCCTATAAGTACGTCCTGACCGGTACGCCGATACCGAACACCTACGAGGACGTCTATAACTTCCTGAACATCCTGTACGGGGAGGACTACAAGAGCTTCTTCAACTTCAAGCCGAGCGAGCTGAAGAATCCTTCCTCGACCCGCATCGAGGAAATCAACGCGAAGCTGCTGCCGTTCTTCTGGCGGACGACGAAGCACGAGCTCCAGGTGCCGCAGGCGGAGCCGGACATCCAGTACCACGTGGAGGCGAACGACGCCGAGCAGGCGATCATCGACCTCGTCCATCGCAAGTACCTGGGGAACCCGTTCAGCATGTACATCCGCCTCCTGCAGGCCTCGACCTGCCCGGAGCTCCTGTTGCGGGCACTCGACTTCCAGGAGATGTATGGAGAGGAGGAGGCATCCGGACTCACCTTCGCCGGACAGGAGGACACGCCTCCCGTCACGCTCGACCGCTCGGAGGTCGAACTGTTGCGCCGCGTGCCGACGACCCGGAAGTTCCGTGCCGGGGTGGAGCTCGTCTCCGACCTGCATGATGAGGGCAAGACGGCCGTCGTCTGGTGCATGTTCGTCCATACGATCGACAAGTTCCGGGCGGAGCTTCTCGCCCGGGGCATCAAGGCGGAGGCAATCTATGGGAGTACGCCGCTCGAGGAGCGCGAACGCATCATCAAGTCGTTCCAGGCGGGCGAGCTCGACGTCATCGTCACGAACCCGCATACCCTCGCCGAGTCGGTATCGCTACATCACGTCTGTCATGATGCGGTCTACCTAGAATATTCGTTCAACCTGACGCACATGCTGCAATCGCGCGACCGCATCCATCGACTGGGTCTACCTCAGGGACAATACACACGTTATCACTACATGATGATGCAAGGACAACCGGAGGAACATGGGATGGTCGACGAGAAAATCTATGACCGCCTCAAGATGAAGGAGCAACGCATGCTCGACGCAATCGAGAACGGCGAGCTCCGTCCGGATCCGACGGTCGACTATGAGGAAATCATCGCACTATTCGAGTGACGGTCCGGTCGAACGGAATCGTCTAGAAGCAATCTGGCA